>QULP01000009.1:104097-108676 GCA_003481745.1 Firmicutes bacterium OM04-13BH | reverse complement strand
ACACGACCAAAATCCTATATTCATAATACATACCTCCGCTTCAAACTTTGATTTCTCTGTTTCATGTTATTCACAGTATAATTCCATTTTATAAAATATTCAATTAAAAAGGTATGCGAATATTTTTTATTTCCGCATACCCATTTATCACTTTATTCTTTTACATATCGAATTAACTCACCAATTTCACATTCAAAATAGTTGCATAGTTTACAGATTAAATTTGCATCCAGTCTTTGAAATTCATTTCTGCAATATCTATTGAAATTTGACCTTGGGATATCGAGTTCCTTACAAATCATATTCTTACTGATACCTTTTTCTTGTAACAGTTCTTCTATTCTTAATTCTAAATGTCCATAATTCATGTTCCGCACCTCTACATAAAGTATATTTATTAAATCTTTATGTAGTAATTCACTATATAGTGAGGTACTATATAGTCAGTCCCTTGTTAATAACACAAAAGAGGTATGTACATGAAAAAGAAAATCATAGCAACAATCACAATGCTCTGTTTACTGACCGTTCTCTATAATTATCTCAGACTGCCGGACTATCATATTACTAACAGCATATCCTTTAGCAGTGCAGATACCAGAGATACTGAATTGACTGTAATTGTTTACAAATGTTGGGAAATTGATGGATTAATCAAAGACATTGAAAATGAACATAACAAAATCAATGGTACGCCTACCACCTTGGAAATCAAGCTCTATTATCCAACTTATTACTTGCACAATAATAGCAAACCATTCCGAACTACAACCATTGAATATAATAAAAAAGAATAGCACTCTATTACTGCTTTTGAAGTAGTATCGGCTATTCCCTCTCCTTATATTCTTTTGTTCGTATTTTCGCAAACTAACGTTCCGCAAGGATGCCCAGTGCGACGGTTCCTAACAGGGCGGCGGGTCGACTGGGCAAGTGGACGGCTGAAAAGCATTTTCTACTCAACGACATATTTAACGTTTGATTCTCTCCGTCCCTCATATTTCTCCTGTGCCAACAGTTTATCAAGAAATTCTGACACTTCTTCCATGTCTTCACTGTCTATCAAATCCAGTTTTATCAATACATCAAGGTCTGTCTGATTCTTCGGTTGTATTGAGATCGGCTGAGATGTATCCACAACCACTTTCAACTGTTTTGTCTTATTTGCTGTTTCAATATCCGTAGTTAATCCCATAACGTGGCTTTTACTCACGCCGAATATCTGTGATAATTTTTCCCATATAGATTCATCTCTCGGCGTTCCGTTTCCATTTTCATAGTTCGTAAGCATACTTTGTGAAATGCCTAATTCTTTTGCAAGTTCCGCAACGGTTATATTCTTTTCTTTCCGCAATTCTTTTATTTTATTCATAGCGAACCTCCTTTATAAGCACATTATATTTCATCAAATTTTCTCTGTCAATCTTTTTATCGGATATTCAGATATTTTCTATTGACATTCTGCAACGCTTGTTTTATCATAAGATTATCTTAATATCTGATAATCAGATATCTGTAAGGAGGTGAAACGATGATTAGAGGAAATGACTTTATTTTAAATCCAGACAAACTGCAAGAGGAATTTCAGTTAGTAGAAGTTTCCGACTGGATAGACTTTTCTACAAAAGAAAAATTAGGATTCTACTATACAGTTCTTCTTCCAAAATTAAAGTTTGAGAAAGTCAAAGTAGGCATTAAAGCCAACACAGCGATTGTTACCAACGAGGAACTTGAACAAAAAGGGCAGATTCCAGTCTCATTTGATGGCTTACATACTTGGGCTAGTCTCTATAATGGACGTCTTTCTGTCAAAGCAGAAGCTTCCAATATCAGAAAAGTGGAAATGAAATAATTTCCCTACTATGTCAGCCAGTCAGTGCCGGACAACGTCATAGGTGCTGAACTGGCTGACCTCTATACTTGATATATAAAACAACATCTTCCGAAAACAATCGGAACATTCATTACAAAAATTGGGATATGAGGTGATATTCGTGAGCAAAACAAAAGAGTGTTTTGCATACAATACGAAAATCATTGAAACTCCTACTACAAAAGAAGTATATATTTACGAAAACCCTATTTTTATTCACTCGAAAGAAAAGGCAGATTTAACAGACATAAGTAACCGAAAAAAATTTGATGAAATGTCAGCTCATAAGCAATATGACAGTTTAAAACGCAAGCAGAAGCATTACGAACAGGCTCGTTGGGATATTGCCCGTATTGTTGACTGCAACTTTGATAACAGAACAAAATTTGTAACACTGACATTTAAAGAAAACATTCAGGAAATCCTGATAACCAACAGAGAATTTAAGTATTTTATCCAGCGATTAAATTATTATTTGTATCATACCAAAACCCAGTTATTAAAATACCTTGCAACGTGGGAGAAACAGAAGCGTGGAGCAATCCATTATCATGTTATTTTCTTTGATTTTCCGTATATAGCAAAAGAAAAATTACAGAATTTATGGTCACATGGATTTATTAAAATCAATCGCATTGATGTAGACAGCAAAGAAAACAGAGGTCGTTATCTTAGCAAGTATTTTGGAAAAGACCTTGATTTGAAAGAACATAAGAAAAAAGCCTTTTTTAAATCTCAAAATCTGAAAGTTCCACACGAAACAAAAGTCATGCTGACCGAAGACATTTTACATGACTTACAAAAAGAAAATATCGTCTTTCAGAAAGAATACACAAGGCAAATTTACGATACCAACGCTTTCTTATCTACTGGTTCATGCTTAAAGGACAGCAGTGTTATCTACATCAAAATTAAAAAAGAAAATCCTTGCGTAAAGGGGGAATTTTATGGATAATCCCGTTACGTTTTCAGATATAACATTATTGAATACGTTAGCCACCTGTGCTAACATGAGCACAGATGAAGTCTTCAAAGATTTTAAAATTATGGCAAATAAAAAAATCTTGAAGAATCACAAATATGAAATTTATTACTCGGAATCAGAAAAAAGCTGGCGTACTTATTTACCCGATGAAACCAAACCTAACAAACGCCGTCCTGTTAAGAGGAAGAGTAAAGAGAACCTTGAAAAAGAAATCATCAGATTTTATCTCGAAAAGCAGAAAGCTGAAAACCGTCAGAATGTCACACTGGAAGAATTATATGTTGAATGGCTTTTGTATAAAAGAGATTATACTTCCGTAAAAGCAAAAACAATTCAAGAGTATGTATCTGAATGGAATAGATTTTTCAAAGATACAGAACTTGTTAAAATGAAGATAGGCGAAATCAAACCAATCACGCTTATCCGCTTTTTCAGAGAAGCTACAAAAGACCGACAGTTCACGCACAAGCGAGTCAGTAATGCCCGTTCTGTTTTGAATGGAGTAATGAGTTATGCGATCGAAGAAGAAATTATATCACATAATCCTGTCTCTGATGTGAATTTCAAACAGTTTACCTATAAGCCAGTAGAAGTACAAAGTGACAATGTATTTTCTCGTGATGATACGCATAAGTTATTAAATTATCTTCGGTGTATCATAGAGCCATATTCTCTTGCAATACAGTTATCTTTCTATCTGTTTATCCGTGTTGGAGAAACAAAAGCTATCCGTTGGGAAGATATTGACTACAATAACAGGCTTGTATATCTTCACAGACAGGCGACCTGTGAACGTACATTGAATGATGATTTAACATTCTCAAGCCGAAAAGTAAAAGTAGTAAATCAAATGAAAGGAAATACTTCTCATGGATTCCGTAAACAGTTCCTTACAGACGAAGCACTTAAAATTCTTCACAAAGCAAAGGAATTAAATCCAAATGGAATATATGTCTTTGAACCCAACGGCGAGATTATGACAACAGACAGCTTTAATCGCCGTTTGAAGAAATATTGCAAAGAAGCCGGTGTTCCTTATCATTCCAGTCATAAAATCCGCTTTTACAATGCTTCAACAGCTTTTGACGGAAATAATCTTACAACCCTTAGTTATTTAATGGGGCATAGTGAGACAGCTACAACATTGCATTACTTGCGGAATGTCAATAAGAGGAAGAATGACAGGCTTGCTTTTCAGAATCTTGGTATTTCATCATAAAGTGTTCAAAGGTGTTCAAACTTTTTGAAGCAAAAAAATAAGAGAAACGCTGTAAATTCAACGTTTCTCCTACTTTTTACTAATGCCGCAGACCGGAATCGAACCGGTACGGGTATCACTACCCACGGGATTTTAAGTCCCGGGCGTCTGCCAGTTCCGCCACTGCGGCATATCGAGTGATTTACTCGAAACGACCCAGAAGAGACTCGAACTCTCGACCTCCGCCGTGACAGGGCGGCGCTCTAACCAACTGAGCCACTGGGCCTTATTCTATTTTATTATTTCATTTAACCTTTAGCGATGGACCTTCGGGGACTCGAACCCAGGACCGACCGGTTATGAGCCGGTTGCTCTAACCAACTGAGCTAAAGGTCCATGAAGCCGATGATCGGACTCGAACCGATAACCTGCTGATTACAAATCAGCTGCTCTGCCAATTGAGCCACATCGGCACGTTTTTAGTCTAACATATTATAGACTAGTTTGTCAACATATTCTGTTG
>QULP01000009.1:0-104087 GCA_003481745.1 Firmicutes bacterium OM04-13BH | reverse complement strand
CAGATTTACAGTCTGTCCCCTTTGGCCACTCGGGAAATCGCCCATATTTATTTTTGCCATTTGTCCTGACAAGGTATTATTATAACAGATAAATTAGAAAAATCAAGAACTTTTTCAAAAAAATTAGAAAAATCTTTATTGCTGTTTCGTACAGAAAAATAATAGAATATAGTGCAAAAATCAAGAAATTGTTGTATAATAAAAACAACAAAAAATGAAAGTACAGACAATAATGCAACAAATTGCGGGAGGTGTCTTTATGGGGAAAGTAATTACAATCGCAAGAGAATTTGGCAGTGGGGGAAGAATAATTGCACAAAGTCTGGCAGAACAGTTGAAGATTGGATTTTATGATAAAAATCTGATTACACTTGCTGCTGAGCGGAAAAATCTGCCGGAAGAGAGATTAGAGCGGGTCGATGAAAGAAGAGAAAACCCGTGGCGTTATGATATGGAAGATGATATTGCCATACAGAGACAGTTTTATTATGAACCACTCAATGATGTATTATTTGAAGCCCAGAGTGAAATCATCAAAGAAAAAGCAGAAACAGAAGATTGTGTAATTGTAGGAAGATGTGCGGATTATCTGTTAAGAATCAAACCAGACTGCCGTTGTGTTTTTATTACGGCGCCGTTGGAAAAACGAATCCGAACCATTTCTGCCCGCACCGGATTAGATGCAAAGGCAGCAAAGCAATTAATTAAAAAAGTAGACAAGCAGAGAAAATATTACTATGAAAATTATACGGACCGAAAGTGGGGAAAACATCATGGATATGACCTCTGTCTTGACAGCAGTCGATTGACGAAAGAGCAAATTCTTAAAATATTGACTACATTATATGAAACCATTGAGTAAGCTGTAGTTACAAAATTAAGTGCAAAAAAATTCTGAGAACACATAAATCAGAGAATGTATAAGAAATGTATAAGATAAGATTAGAAGCGAGGGTCAAAAGCCCTCGCTTCTTTTGAGAAAGTTTTTCATTTTCAGAAAAAATCAGCATGAAAAAGGACCATTCAAAGTTGACATTTCGAATGGTCCTTTTAATTACTATTATCCATTGGATTATACCTTCCTGATTTTTAGATTTTTTTGGGATAAAACGTTAAGTTTTCGGTGGTCCGTACCTCCTGTTCTTGAATTTTTAATAAATTTTAAGGTAAATCATTATGTTTCTGGTGGTCTGTACCTTCCTTTCATAAAAATATGAGGTATTACGTTATGTTCTTGGTGGTATCATTCCTTTCGGGTTTGTTTGCTTCGTTCTCTTTGTTTATGATGTTATTATATCAGGTAAAAATCAAAATGTCAATAACTAAATTGAAAATAATAAAAAAAATAATAATTAATTTTAAAATTGATAGAAAATATTGTAATTATCAGAAAATTATAAACGATAATTTTTTGCCTCTGTATAGCAACTAACATCTGGCAGAATAAAGAAAAGAGTGCTATACTTCATACAGAAAAAACAGAATGAATCATAAGCAGAAAGGAATTAAAATAAAATGAATCAAATTGGAAGAAACGATGCATGCTGGTGTGGAAGTGGAAGAAAGTATAAAAAATGCCATGAGAATTTTGACCATAAACTCAATCTTCTTCATAGTCAGGGGCTTTTAGTACCTTCTCATAAATTAATTAAGACAGAAGCTCAGATTGCAGAAATTAGAAAGAGTGCGGAGATTAATGTAAAAATCTTAGATTATGTTGCAGAACATATTAAAGAGGGAATTTCCACTGCTGAAATTGACAAATGGGTATACGACATCACAACAAAAGAAGGAGCAATTCCAGCTCCGCTTGGATATGAAGGATTTCCAAAGAGTGTGTGCACTTCGATTAATAATCAGGTATGCCATGGAATTCCATCTGAAGATATTATTCTGGAAGAAGGCGATATCATCAATGTTGATGTGTCTACAATTTTAAATGGATATTATTCCGATTCTTCTCGTATGTTCTGTATCGGAGATGTCGGGGAAGAGAAAGCACGTCTGGTTCGTGTTGCAAAAGAGTGTGTGGAAAAAGGTCTTGAACAGGTAAAAGCGTGGGGCTTTTTAGGAGATATGAGTCAGGCAGTGCATGAACATGCAGTAAAAAATGGCTACAGTGTAGTAAGAGAAATTGGTGGACATGGAGTTGGTCTGGAATTTCATGAAGACCCATGGGTCGGTTATATTGGAGCGGCAGGGACCGGAATGGTAATGGCACCAGGACTGATGTTTACAATTGAGCCAATGGTTAATATGGGAACAGATGAAATTTTTGTAGATGAAAGAGATGGATGGACCATTTATACAGAAGATGATATGCCGTCTGCACAGTGGGAGATTATGGTTCTTGTAACGGAAAACGGACCGGAAGTCATTGCGTGGTAAGAAAAGAAAGCAGAAAGAGGAAAGGAAAAAGGTAAAATATGAGTATTGCAGTTGCAGTGTTGAAAAAAGGGGAAGGACGTGCATTAAAATCGGGCGGACCTTGGGTTTACGACAATGAAATCGCAAGTATTATGGGAAACTTTGAAAACGGAGATATTGTGATTGTGCGTGATTTCGACGGCTATCCGCTTGGGAGAGGATTTATTAACACCAATTCAAAAATCCGGATCCGTATGATGACAAGAAATGAAAATCAGGAAATTGACCGTGAATTTTTAAAAATGAGAGTACGAGACGCATGGGAATATCGAAAGAAAACGGTAGATATCTCAAGCTGTCGTGTGATTTTCGGGGAAGCAGATTTTCTGCCTGGGATGGTGATTGACAAGTTTTCAGATGTTCTTGTTGTACAGTCTTTAGCACTTGGAATTGATAAGTTAAAAATGATAATCATTGAAGAATTAAAATCAGCAATGGCAGAAGATGGGATTACAATCCGTGGTGTTTATGAGAGAAGCGATGCAAAAGTGCGGCTTCAGGAAGGAATGGAAAGAGTCAAGGGATTTATTGGTGAACCATTTGATACGAAAGTACAGATTGTGGAAAATGGTGTAAAATATATTGTAGATATAGAAGATGGACAAAAAACAGGTTTTTTCTTAGACCAGAAATATAACCGTCTTGCCATTCAGAGATTATGTAAAGATGCGAAAGTCTTGGACTGCTTTACGCATACAGGCTCTTTTGCGTTAAATGCGGGAATTGCCGGAGCAAAGAGTGTAACCGGAGTCGATGCCTCTCAGCTTGCAGTAGACCAGGCAACAGAAAACGCGGAGTTAAACGGACTCGAAAAGCGTGTAAAATTCATTTGCGAGGATGTCTTTGAGCTGCTTCCTAAGTTAGAAGCCGAAGGAGAAAAATATGACGTAGTAATTCTCGACCCTCCTGCGTTTACAAAATCAAAAAATTCGATTAAAAACGCAGTGAAAGGTTATCGAGAGATTAATTTGCGAGGAATGAAACTGGTCAAAGACGGTGGTTATCTTGCAACTTGTTCTTGTTCTCATTTTATGTCGTATGAGTTGTTTACCCAGACAATTGGACAGGCAGCAAGAAATGTGCATAAACGTCTACGTCAGGTAGAATACCGCACACAGGCAGCAGACCATCCGATTTTATGGTCTGCAGATGAGTCTTATTACCTGAAATTCTACATTTTTCAGGTAATTGACGAAAAATAGAAAATAAAATATTGACAATCTTTTTTATCCATGCTATGTTGTAATTGCTTATATGACTGACGGAAGTGGAATCAACCACAGGGAGTATAAGCCGTTGAAGCCGACCGTCTGGGCATTGGATGTTCAGAAAGTGGGCTTTTTTTTCGTTATTATATAGAAAATTTTGTTCTATGAAATGAAAGTCAACGGATCAATTAAAAATGTATGATGGGAAAAAGGAGAGACATTCATGAAAATGTTATCGCTGGAAACAGAATTAAAAGAAAATGCTTATCCTGGACGAGGAATTGTAATTGGAAAGTCCAAAGATGGTACAAAAGCAGTGACTGCTTATTTTATCATGGGAAGAAGTGAAAACAGCAGAAATCGTGTGTTTGTAGAAGATGGAGAGGGAATCCGTACACAGGCATTTGACCCGTCTAAATTAACTGACCCAAGCTTAATTATTTATGCGCCGGTTCGTGTACTGGGAAATAAAACAATTGTGACAAATGGTGACCAGACAGATACCATTTATGAAGGAATGGACAGACAGCTGACTTTTGAGCAGTCTTTAAGAAGTCGTGAATTTGAGCCGGATGGTCCAAATTATACCCCTCGTATTTCCGGAGTTATGCACATTGAAAATGGAAAATACAACTATGCAATGTCAATTTTAAAGAGCAATAATGGAAATCCGGATGCCTGCAACCGTTATACCTTTGCTTATGAAAATCCGGTAGCAGGAGAGGGACATTTTATTCATACTTATATGCATGATGGAAATCCACTTCCAAGTTTTGAGGGAGAACCAAAACTGGTAGAGATTCCAGATGACATTGACGCATTCACAAAAAATGTATGGGAAAGCCTCAATCAAGACAATAAAGTTTCTTTATTTGTACGTTTCATTGACCTTGAAACGGGAGACTATGAGACTAGAATTGTAAATAAAAATCAGTAATCTAAAAATGTTACGGCATTAGAGTATTTTTAAATCTGTTCTAACAATAAAGGAGAAAATGAGAATGAAAGAATTAGCATTAAAGTATGGATGTAACCCAAACCAGAAACCGTCCAGAATTTATATGGCAGACGGAAGTGAGCTTCCAATCGAAGTAATCAGCGGAAGACCTGGATATATCAACTTTCTGGATGCATTTAACGGTTTTCAGTTAGTAAGAGAATTAAAAAAAGCGACCGGACTTCCGGCGGCTACTTCTTTTAAACATGTATCACCAGCCGGTGCAGCAGTGGGACTTCCGTTAAGTGAGACCCTTGCAAAAATTTACTGGGTAGATGATATGGGAGAGCTTTCTCCGCTTGCCTGTGCTTATGCAAGAGCAAGAGGCGCAGACAGAATGTCTTCCTTTGGTGATTTTATTGCACTCTCTGATGAATGTGATAAAGATACAGCGATGCTGATTAAACGAGAAGTTTCTGATGGTGTTATCGCACCGGGATTTTCCAAAGAGGCACTTGAAATTTTAGCGCAGAAGAAAAACGGAAACTATAATATCATTAAAATCGATGAAAATTATCAGCCGGCACCGTTAGAGCACAAACAGGTTTATGGTGTGACATTTGAACAGGGAAGACAGGAACTTCCAATTGATGATGAACTGCTTTCCAATATCGTGACAGAAAATAAAGCAATTCCGGAAAATGCAGTCAGAGACTTAAAGATTTCCCTGATTACATTAAAATATACACAGTCCAATTCCGTCTGCTTTGTAAAAGACGGACAGGCAATCGGTATCGGTGCAGGACAGCAGTCTCGTGTACACTGCACAAGACTGGCAGGACAGAAGGCAGATAACTGGTGGTTAAGACAGTGCCCGAAAGTCATGAATCTTCCATTTATTGATGGAATCCGTCGTGCAGACAGAGATAATGCCATTGATGTTTACATTGGAGAGGAATATATGGATGTTCTTGAAGATGGTGCATGGCAGAGAATCTTCAAGGAAAAACCGGAAGTCTTTACAAGAGAAGAGAAACGTGCATGGTTAGATAAACTGACCGATGTTACTCTTGGTTCTGATGCATTCTTCCCATTCTCAGATAATATTGAGCGTGCACATAAGAGTGGTGTAAAATATATTGCAGAGCCAGGCGGTTCTGTAAGAGATGATGCAGTAATCGAATGTTGTAATAAATATGATATGGCAATGGCATTTACAGGCATCCGTCTGTTCCATCACTAAAATTACAAAAATTATTTTTAAAAGAGGCGGCAGTGAGAATTTTCTTACTGCTGCTTTTTGCTGTTCTAAAAAAGTGAAATTTTAGTTGAAGACAAAAATAGAATTTGCTATACTGTATACGACGTAACGGGATTGTGGTTGGACAGACCGCTGCGAAATAAATTTACAGGAGAGGTTTAATAAAATGAGTATAAGAATTGGTATCTTAGGTTATGGTAACCTTGGAAGAGGCGTAGAATGTGCAATCAAACAGAATGCAGACATGGAATTAAAAGCAGTATTTACCCGTCGTAATCCTGCGGATGTACACATTCTTACCGAGACAGCAAAAGTATATTCTGTAGATGAAGCAGTAAAAATGAAAGATGAAATCGATGTATTGATTCTCTGCGGAGGAAGTGCAACCGATTTACCGGTACAGACTCCAGAATATGCACAGTACTTTAACGTAGTTGACAGCTTTGATACACATGCAAAAATTCCGGAACATTTTGCAGAGGTAGATGCAGCAGCGAAAAAGAGCGGAAAAATTGGCTTAATTTCAGTGGGCTGGGACCCGGGAATGTTCTCTTTAAATCGTTTATATGCAAATGCAATTCTTCCGGAAGGGAATGACTATACATTCTGGGGCAAAGGTGTAAGCCAGGGTCATTCCGATGCCGTTCGTAGAATTGACGGCGTAATTGATGCAAGACAGTATACCATTCCGGTAGAGAAGGCGTTAAACGCTGTAAGAAATGGTGAAAATCCGGTACTTGCAACAGGCGAAAAACATACAAGAGAAGTTTTTGTTGTAGCTGAAGAAGGTGCAGATAAAGATAGAATTACAAATGAAATCAAAACAATGCCGAATTATTTTGATGAATATGAAACAACGGTACATTTCATCAGCGCAGAAGAAATGAAAGCAAATCATGCAGGACTTCCTCATGGTGGATTTGTAATCCGCAGCGGTCAGACAGGATGGGAAAAAGAACATCATCATGTCATCGAATACAGCTTAAAACTGGATTCTAATCCGGAATTTACATCTTCTGTTATTGTGGCTTATGCAAGAGCAGCTTACCGATTAAATCAGGAAGGACAGAGCGGATGCAAGACTGTATTTGATATTGCACCGGCATATTTAAGTACAAAAACACCAGAAGAACTTCGCAAACATATGCTTTAATAAGCAGATTGGGAGAGGATATCAGTGAATTTTGATTTAAAAACGGAAGTAAAACGAATGGGTCTGGGCTTGATCAGTGCACTGATTATGGCAGTGAATATTAAAACACTGGTAAGAGCAGGGGGGCTGTATCCAGGTGGCTTTAACGGAATTACCCTTTTGATACAGACAATCTGCGAACGATTTTTGAATCTGCAGATTCCATTTACAGCAGTCAGCCTGTTGTTGAATGCAATTCCTGTTATTATTTGTTTTCGGGCAATTGGCAAGAAGTTTACAAGTACTTCAGCTTTGATTGTTATTGTAACCAGTGTGCTTACAGACTTAGTTCCTTATCATCCAATTACAGATGATATTCTGCTGATTTCTGTGTTTGGCGGTATTATCAATGGATTTGCAATCAGTTTGTGCCTGATTGGAGGCGCAAGTGCCGGAGGCACGGACTTTATTGGAATTTATTTTGCAGAAAAGAAAAATAAAGACGTATGGAATTTTATTTTACTTGGAAATGCCTGTGTGTTGACCATTGCCGGAGTTTTATTTGGCTGGGATAAAGCACTTTATTCCATTATTTTCCAGTTTGCTTCTACGCAGATGATACATATGCTTCATACTGCCTACAAGAAAGAAACTCTCTTTATTGTTACGGATCGTCCGGATGATGTTTATAAAGAAATTTATGAAGTGACAAACCACAGTGCAACAGAGTTTGCGGCAACAGGCTGTTATTCTAATAAACAGAGAAAGATGTTGTATTCTGTTGTATCTTCTTCGGAGGCAAAAGTTTTAGTCAGTCGCGTACAGAAGGCAGACCCGGAGGCATTTATCAATGTGATTAAAACGGATTTTCTGGAAGGACATTTTTATCAAAAAGTTGACTATTAATCGGATTAGTTTGGTACGAATATCGGGTGTGTCACAGTTTGTTCCGTAAAAATTAAGTAAAAGGACTATTACAAAAATGTGAATTTTTTGTGATAGTCCTTTGTTTTTTTACCATTTTGTGGTACAGTAATAAGTGGAGTAGAGCGATTAAAAATCGTGAAAAATAAACGAAAAGAGAAGTCGAAAGTTGTTTCGACGAGAATTAAGGCAGCTTATTGTAAGACAGAGGGAAAATACAGAGAGTATTACAAGCAGCAGGAGGAACTAAATGAAAATAAAAGAAGTAAAAAAACTGCTGGCAATCGCTGTGAGTGTTTCTATGCTTACACCGTCAGGTGTATTTGCATCAGAAGTTTCCAGTACAGAGGCAGCAGTAACGGCTGAACAGACAACAGGGGAAACGAGTGTGACAGAGCCGGAGCAGTCATCAGGAGAGATTTCTGAACCGGAACAGCCGTCTGAACCGGAACAGCCATCTGAGCCGGACCAGCCGTCGAATCCAGACAAACCAGAAAATCCGGATCAGCCGTCAAACCCAGATAAACCAGAAAATCCGGACCAGCCGTCAAACCCGGATAAACCAGAAAATCCGGATCAGCCGTCGAACCCGGATAAACCAGAAAATCCAGACCAGCCGTCAAATCCGGACACTCCGGAAAATCCAGATAAACCAGCCCAGGGTATGACTCCGGAGCAATATGAGGCATCAACCGGATATAAACTTCCGGATGGTTATGCTTACGTGCTGGATGCAAATGGATATGTCATTATCGAAAATGGTGCACCAAAGCTTGCGAAAAAAGCAGAAGATAATACAAAAAAAGACGATAACAATAATCAGAATAATAACAATAACAATAGTAATAGCAATAACAATAGTAATAACAATAGCAATAGCAATTCTTCTAATGATAACAGCAGTGATACCAAGAAAGATACGGAGAAAAAAGAAGATACAACCGCAGCAAACAGTGGAAGTGGTTCAAATTCCCAGTTAATTGCAAATCAGCAGATTTATTCTTCTCTGCCTACAATGGTGGATGATTTCCGTTTCTGGACAGTTGCAAAGAAATATGCCTTTGCAAAAGAAGAACTGTCAATCGTAGAAGAAATGAAGGATGGAGCAAAAGAAGTAGGTAAACTGTCAAAAGATGGTGTCTGCTATATTCTTCAGGAAGAAAACGATGGATGGCTTTTTGTAGAGTCAGGTGATGTACGTGGTTTTGTAAAAACAGAGCAGGTGATTTTAGGCGATAAAGCAGACCAGATTGTACAGAAACTGACGGAAGAGGCAAAAAAAGAAGCAAAAGAACAGAAAAAGACATACAAAGGAATTGCAAAACTGTTGACAGAAGCAACACCGAGCGTTCCGGAATCCGAAAATGGAGCATTTTTCCATACTCGTTCTACGGTAAAACAGACCGTTGTGGATAAAGTGTATGCACTTTGTAATGCAGATTTTGTAACAATTCATGAAGATAAAAATACGGAGAGTCGTGCTGTCGGAACGTTAAACAAAGACAATATCTGTTATATTTTAGCAGACGAAAATGCGGAGTTTGTTTATGTGGAATCCGGAGATGTCAGAGGATTTGTAGAAAATAAATTCCTTGATACGGACAAGAAAGAAAAGGAAAAAGCAGAAAAAAGTTTGTTAACACAGGCAACAGCCGCAGCTTCTGCTCTTAAGAATACAAAAGAGGTCATCAGTCTGTTCCCTACAACAAAAACGGCTGCTGACCAGAATGATGATATTGATAACATTATCAGTAATAAAATTTCTGCAACCGGAGAAGACCAGTTTGTGACCGCACAGGAAGTCGTAAAACCGGCAGAAAATGCAGCCTGCTATTATACTTTGACTTCTGTAAAATCTGGTGTTCCAAACGGGGAACTGAGAACTTCGATTGTTCAGTTTGCAAGTCAGTTTATTGGAAATCCTTACGTATGGGGTGGAACAAGCTTAACAAACGGTGCAGACTGTTCTGGATTTGTACAGAGCATTTATGCTCAGTATGGTTATACACTGCCGCGAGTTGCAGAAGATCAGGCTCAGTATGGTACAAAGATTCCAGTAGAAGAAGCGCAGCCGGGTGACTTGATTTTCTATGCAAGAAATGGTTATATCTACCATGTTGTTATGTACGCAGGAAATGGAGAAACCGTTGAAGCACAGAGTTCAAGAACTGGTATTGTTCATGGAACGGTCAATACGAACAATGCAGTATGGGCTGTTCGTATTCTCGAAGACACTCCGTCTACAGTAAGTGGAATTTATGGAAGTGATATTTCTGAAGTAAATGCAACACTTCTGCAGTATGGTCAGTCTCTTGGTACATTTAAAATTACACATTATTGTGGTGGTTCCTGCTGTAATGATGAATGGGCAGGTGTAACTGCGACAGGCGCTCCGTTAGTAGAGGGAGATACCATTGCAGTTGACCCGACTGTCATTCCTTATGGAACAAAAGTCATTATCAATGGTCATATCTTTACAGCAACAGACTGTGGTGGAGCAATCAAAGGAAATCGTATCGATGTATTTGTAAATGACCATAATCGTGCAAATCAGCTTGGCGTTTACTATACTGATGTGTATGTTTTAAAATAAAAATTACATAAAAATGATAAAATTCGCCACCTGCATAGGTGGCGAATTGATTTGTAAAAAGAGGAAGGAGCGTATCGTATGATTTATACAAGTCATTTATTAGAAGATACGCAGATGCAGGAAGTGGTTCGTG
This sequence comes from Firmicutes bacterium OM04-13BH, assembly GCA_003481745.1. Taxonomy (GTDB): domain Bacteria; phylum Bacillota; class Clostridia; order Lachnospirales; family Lachnospiraceae; genus Blautia; species Blautia stercoris. The sequence goes on along the minus strand of QULP01000009.1, from coordinate 93,472 downwards.
AATGTGCGACTGGTATAGAGAGTATTGAATTTTCAATTGCTGAAAATCTGGATCGTTTGGAAGAAAAAATCAGCAGTTATCGAGAACGACTCTGGAGAATGGGATGGCCGCATTTGTCCCTTCACGGTCCGTTTCTGGATTTGAATCCGATGACGTATGATTCTTTGATTTTAGAGGCGACAAAAAAACGCTATGAGCAGGTCTACGAAGCAGGAAGACGTCTGGAAGCAGAAAAAATTGTTTTTCATACCTGCCATTTACCGGATGCCTATCTGTTGATTGGCTGGGCAGAGCGTGTGGCAGATTTTTTTAAACGGTTTTTAGATGGGAAAGATGGAATCATGATTGTAATGGAAAACGTATTTGACCGGATTCCGGAACCGATGGTGGAAGTTGTAGAATGGGTAGACCGTCCGGATTTCAGACTCTGTCTGGATATTGGACATGCACATTGTTATTCGGATATTTCTGTCCTGGACTGGGCAAAAAGCTTTGGCAGTTACGTCAGTCATGTCCATGTTCATGACAATATGGGTGACAGAGACAGTCATATTGCACTTGGAGAAGGAACAATTCCTTATGAAGAAGTGCTGGGATTATTAAAACAAAATAATCCACAGATGGATTGTACGATTGAGTGTAGTAGTCTTGAAAAGGTAAAGAAATCTTATGCCTGTCTGAAACAGTTAAAAGAAAATGGTATCTTATGAAAAATAAAAAAGGGCACATTCTGGCGAAAACCAGGATGTGCCCTTTGTAAATATGACTGCGGCTTGGCTGATTTGTACTGTCAGGCTTATCCTTGATGGTTAAAACAGTAGGTGCACATTTTGCATGGACTTAAGCCGATAGAGGCAGTCAGGTCATCTAAACGATGATAGTGCAGAGTTGTGAAGTTTAACTGTTTTCCGATTTCCTCTAACATTTCTTTGTAGTTTGTAGAGTCTGGATCGGCATAATCAGCAAGTACTTTATCTGAAACGTTGTCTCCTTCACGCTTTGCGATGATACGGCGGGGAATTAGATCCATCTCAGATTTGGAACGTGAGAAGTTTAAGTACGGACAACCGAATAAAAGCGGAGGACAAGCCGGACGGATATGTACTTCTTTTGCACCGCTGTTATATAAAAATTCTGTAGTCTCACGAAGCTGTGTTCCGCGGACAATGGAGTCGTCAATTAAGAGCAGACTCTTATTTTTGATTAAGGCTTCGACAGGAATTAATTTCATACGTGCAATCAGATTTCTCTGGCTCTGATGTGTCGGCATGAAAGAACGAGGCCAGGTTGGTGTATACTTAATAAATGGACGAGAAAATGGAATTCCAGACTCATTTGCATAACCGATTGCATGTGCAGTACCGGAATCTGGTACACCGGCAACTAAATCAGGTTTTACATGGTCTCTTCCGGCATCATGCTGAGCCAGTTTTTTACCACATTCATATCGCATTTCTTCGACATTGATTCCTTCATAAGTAGAAGTTGGATAACCGTAGTAAACCCAGAGAAAAGAACAGATTTTCATTTCATTTCCAGGTTTTACAAGAGTTTCACAGCCCTCAGCAGTCAGAAAAGCAATTTCTCCAGGACCGAGTTCGCGTTCGGTTTCGTATCCGAGATTTAAGTAAGCAAAACTTTCAAATGATGCACAATAAGCATCTGATTTTTTACCGATAACAATCGGAGTACGACCAAGTTTGTCTCGAGCTGCAAAAATTCCTTTTGGAGTTAATACGAAAAGAGTCATAGAACCATCTATCATTTCCTGGGCATACTGAATTCCCTCTACGATAGACGATTTCTGGTTGATAAGAGAAGCAACCATTTCAGTCGGGTTGATACTTCCGCCGCTCATCTCAAGGAAATGTGTGCATCCGTTTTTGAAAGAAAGATTGACAAGTTCCTCCATATTGTTGATTTTTCCTACCGTTGTGATAGCGAAACTTCCCAGATGTGACTGTACCAGAAGAGGTTGTGGTTCTGTGTCGGAAATACATCCGATTCCAAGCCGGCCTTCAAGTTCATCTAAATCTCCATCAAATTTGGTACGAAACGGTGTGTTCTCGATGTTGTGAATTGAACGCGCAAAGCCGTTTTCACCATACACTGCCATACCACCTCTGCGTGTTCCAAGATGAGAGTGATAGTCAGTTCCGAAAAATAAATCCAGTGTACAACTGGATTTAGAAGCTACTCCAAAGATTCCACCCATTGTTTTTCTCCTTTTTCTTCAGAATTCTTTTTTTATAGTACGTGGAATATTATATACTCTTTTTTAAGGATTCGTAAAGATATTTTTGAAAAAATGGTGTATAATGAAGCGAAGAGTTAAAAAATAGCGTGAAAGGGGACTGTTTATGAAATTTATTTCCTGGAATGTAAACGGCTTAAGAGCCTGTGTACAAAAGGGGTTTATCGAATATTTTAATGAAATGGATGCTGATTTTTTCTGTGTTCAGGAAACGAAATTACAGGAAGGTCAGATCGACTTTGCACCGGAAGGATATCATGCATACTGGAATTATGCGGTAAAGAAAGGCTATTCAGGAACTGCCATTTTTGCAAAGAAAGAGCCGATTGCGGTGACTTATGGTCTTGGTATTGAGCAGCACGATCAAGAGGGCAGGGTGATTACCCTTGAGTATGAAGATTTTTATGTCATTACCTGTTATACGCCAAATTCACAGACCGAATTGGCAAGATTAGAGTATCGCATGAAATGGGAAGATGATTTCCGTGAGTATTTAATTGGACTGGATAAAAAGAAACAGGTTATTTTCTGTGGGGACTTAAATGTGGCGCACCGTGAGATTGACCTGAAAAATCCAAAGACAAATAAGCATAATCCAGGATTTACCGAAGAAGAGAGAGGAAAATTCACCAAACTGTTAGAGGCAGGATTTACGGATACCTTCCGATATTTTTATCCGGAAGAAACGGGAATTTATTCCTGGTGGTCTTATCGTTTTAAAGCACGTGATAAGAACATTGGATGGAGAATTGACTATTTTTGTGTCTCAAACCGCTTAGAAGAAAAACTGATTTCTGCAAAAATTCATACAGAGGTACTGGGTTCTGACCATTGCCCGGTAGAAGTTCAAATTAATTTATAAGAAAATGCACTCTCGGAGTCAAAATCAAGCACAAAAAGATTCCGAGCGCACATGAAAATCAAAAAGAGGTACAGAGTTTAATGAAAGAAAGTGTAAAATTGACGCAGTTTGCAAAAAGTGCGGGCTGTGCGGCAAAAATTGGACCGAAAGTGCTGGCTGAGATTGTTGGAGGACTTCCGAAATTTTTCGATGAACATCTTTTAGTCGGAACAGAGACAAATGATGACGGTGCAGTGTATCAGATTTCAGATGAACTGGCACTGATTCAGACACTTGATTTTTTTCCTCCTGTGGTAGATGAACCTTCTCTTTTTGGAGAGATTGCGGCTGCAAATGCATTAAGTGATATTTATGCGATGGGCGGAATACCGAAAATTGCATTAAATATTGTGGCGTTTCCAAACTGCCTGGGTCAGGAAGTGTTAGGTGAAATTCTTCAAGGTGGTGCGAAGAAAGTGCAGGAAGCAGGGGCAGTGCTTGCCGGCGGACATTCCATTAACGATGAAGAGCCAAAATACGGTTTGAGTGTTACAGGCTTTGTCAACCCAAAGAAAATGTGGAAAAATTCAGGTGCAGAGCCAGGGGATGCTTTGATTCTTACCAAACCAATCGGAACAGGGCTGGTCAATACGGCTGCAAAAGCTGATATGGTATCAGAAACATCAAGAAAACTTGCAATTGGACAAATGAGATGTTTAAATTATTATGCATCAGAAATTTTAAAAGATTATGAAGTACATGGATGTACAGATGTGACAGGTTTTTCTCTTGCCGGACATGCACTTGAGATGGCGGAAGGGAGTCAGGTAACCATTAAAATTGATACCAAAAAAATTCCATTTTTACCGGATGTGGAAGAGTATGCCAAAATGGGTCTGGTACCAGAGGGAACGTATCGAAATAAAGAATTCTTAAGAGAAAAAATCAAATTAAATGATACAATAAAAGAAAGTTTTGAAGATTTGTTGTTTGACCCGCAGACTTCAGGGGGACTTTTAGTCAGCCTGAAAAAGAAAGATGCCAAAGAAGTTTTGAAAAGACTTCAGGAACAGGAACAGACACGTTACAGCAAAATTGTCGGTGAAGTAGAAGAAAAACAGGAAGCACATTTAATATTTTTGTAGAACAAATAACTTTCTTTGGTACAAAGTAAGCCGAATAAAGACTCAGAGAGTACACGCAGATAGTAAGGAGTAAGAGAAATGATTTATCTGGATAACAGTGCCACGACACTTAAAAAACCGGATTGCGTAAAAGAGGCGGTCTGGGATGCAATGGAGCAGATGGGAAACAGCGGAAGAGGCGGATATCAGACTGCATTATCGGCATCAAGAATGATTTATCAGGCAAGAATGGCAGTTTCCGAATTTTTTGACTTGAATCATCCATCCGGTGTGGCATTTACCTCCAATGCAACAGAAGCACTGAATACTGTTATTCAGGGATTATTTTCAAAGGGGGATCATGTGATTACCACTGTGCTGGAACATAATTCCGTCTTGCGTCCGCTTTATATGGAGCAGGAAAGAGGTGTGGAACTCAGCATAATCGGTGCAGATGAACAGGCAGATGTGTTATATGAGAAACTGGAATCTGCAATCAAGTGTAATACAAAGGCTGTGATTTGTACGCATGGCTCAAATGTAACAGGCAATCTGGTTGATATTAAGCGGATTGGAGCAGTTTGCAGGGCACATCAATTATTATTTATTGTGGATGCCTCTCAAAGCGCAGGCTGTATTCCAATTTCCATGAAAGAAAACCAGATTGATATTCTTTGTTTTACCGGACATAAAGGACTTATGGGACCACAGGGCACAGGAGGAATCTGTATTCGTCCACAGATTTCCATCCGGCCGTTAAAGAGTGGAGGAACAGGCGTCCTGTCGTTTTTAAAGGAACAGCCACAGGAATTGCCCGAGCATCTGGAAGCCGGAACATTAAACGGACATGGAATTGCAGGGCTTTTAGCGGCAATTGGATGGCTGAACCGAACCACGGTGGAAGCAGTTCAGAAAAAAGAAGAGAAACTGTTAAGGTTATTTTATGAAAATGCAAAAGAAATTCCGAAGATTCATTTTTATGGCAGACCTCCAGAAGAGGGGGTACCGCATTTACCTGTGCTTGCTTTAAATTTGGGAAATTTGGATTCTGCTTATGTCAGTGATATTCTCGCAGAAGAATATGAAATTTACACGAGAGCAGGAGCACATTGTGCACCTTTGATGCATCAGGCGTTGAAAACCGAAAAACAAGGCTGTGTGCGTTTTTCTTTTTCCTGGTTTAATACCGAAGAAGAAATTAAGACAGCGGTAAACGCCTTAAAAGAGCTGTCAAGAGGATAAGGCAGAAATATCCGGTAAAAGAAAGGATTTTATAAGTTATGAAAAAATACAGGTCACTGGCAGGAATGATATTAGGCTTCCTGCTACTTGCCTGGATGTCAAAGACGTGTTATGCAGAGATTGCCGATGTAACAGCATTTGAAAATCTGGAATGGAAAAAAGTGCATGAAGAAGCGTTGATTGCACCTCAAGGTGTTGTTCAGTCAATCTGTGCAACAAAAAATTATATTATCTGTATTGAAAATACGAACGATGCTCAGGATACACCTGACACCGTGTCTGCTTATTATAAGAATGACACGGATGAAGATGGAAATCCGGTTGAACAGTATTCGCTTGCATTAAGAAATACGGATAATAACTGGGAACATGGAAATGGAATGGCCTATAATCAGGCAAAAGAAGAGATTTATGTTGCCCCTTATACAAGCCAGAATCCGGAGAATCGGGGCTGTCTTTTTGTGATGGATGCCAATACACTGGCATATAAGGGAAAGATTAAAATCAGCGATGATTATAATATACTTGGAATTGGTTATCGAGAAGAAACGGATCAATATGTAATACAGACGAACGTAGAAGGTGGATACAGTTTTAAGATTTTAGATAATCAGTTTCAGATAGCAGAGGATCTTGGGAGATATGAGGGAACTTCTGTTGGAACGAATTTTCAGGATTTACAGTTAGTAGATGAATATATTCTAAATTTTCCATTGACCTTGAATATGGGAATTGGAGATTATTTAAACGTATATTCTCTTGAGACAAAAGAATTAGTAAGCTGTTCTAAATTGAATTTTCCGTTTGAAGGTGTTTCCAATGATGAGCCAGAGGGCTTATGTGAAACAGCAGAGGGAACATATATTGCAGTCGTAGATGAAGATAGAACAGATGGCAGGCGGATGTTCTGTTTTTATGAAACGCAAGTGCCCTGCAAAGAAGATGCAGTTTCGGCAGAAGAAAAGATAGATACAAACGAAAATGATGTAAGTGAATTAAACCGACAGACAGAAACAGATACACTGGAAGAACGGACAGATTCAGAAAAAAATACAGATTTAGAAGAAAATACCGATTCAGAAGAAATACCGACGTCATCAGAAGATTATAAAAAAGAAGCATCAAAGTCTTTAAAAAAACAAAGCGCAAAAAATACACCAAAGGAAGTTTCATTTGCGGAAAAAATGAGCATTGGTTTTTCTGGGATGATTACTCAGGCTCAAGAGTTATCAAAAAAACTGCCTTCTGTAGTGGAATTTGCGAAAGAAGCGGGAAATCTGGCAGGGACTTTCATAGAAACTTTATTAACAAAAATAAAAACATTGTGGAAGTCAGGTTCAACAATTCTGGCACAGAATCAGAGAGAAGTATTTTTATTTCTTGCAATAGGATTTACAATTATGAGCATTATGGGACTCTGGGTCTGTATTGTCCGGCTGATTCGAATTCGAAAGCAGAAAAAAGCAAGAGCGGAATTAGAACGGCTTAGAAAAGCATGGAAAGAAGAAGCAGAACAGTGGCTTCAGGCAGAAAGAAAGCGTCTTTGATGAAAGAAAGACGCTTTTTAGCATTTTAACCAAATCAAGGAAGTCCCCTGCTTCAATTGCAAAAAGCAATAAGCAGGGGACTTCCTTGTATCAGGAGGGGGGTAAGCCCCTTCTGATAAGCTGCGCAGCAGCTATTTGGTTATGAGCAAGTAGCGAAAGCGGATTGCGAATATCCGCTTAACAATTTAAAAAGCGGATTTATTTTATTTATTATCCCATTCATCTTTTCTAAAAGAAACAGAATCATCGGTCATGGAATCAACAATTGCGAGGGATTCTACACGGATGCCCTGTTCGCGAAGAGAATCTCCGCCATTCTGGAAGCCTTTTTCGACTACGATACCAGCACCTTCTAAGACAGCACCGGATTCTTTTACGATTTCCATTAATCCCTGTAATGCACATCCATTTGCAAGGAAATCATCAATGATTAAGACATGATCCTCAGCGCTTAAGAATTTTTTGGAAAGAATCACGTCATATACTCTTTTATGAGTAAAAGACTGTACTTTTGTGCAGTACATTTCTCCATCTAAGTTTAAGCTTTGTGCTTTTTTTGCAAAAACAACCGGAACATTGAAATGCTGTGCAACAAGACAGGCGATTCCAATCCCGGAAGCCTCGATTGTAAGTATTTTAGTAATTGGTGCATCTGCAAATCTGCGTTTAAATTCTTTTCCTAATTCATTGATAAATGGGATATCCATCTGATGATTCAGGAAACTATCTACTTTAAGAATATTTCCGGGTTTTACGATACCGTCTTTACGAATACGTTCTTCTAGTAACTGCATGATAAAAATCCTCCTTAAATCTTATACAACATAATACGCTATTTTATTTGCTTTGGCAAATTGTTTTTCGAAATGTTTTGAAAAAAATAATAAAATTTATATAAAACGAAAGAAAAGAGGAGAAATCATGCTATAATAGAAATATTATTGTGTAGAAATTTGAAAGGTTTAAAACGGTTAAGTGCTATGAAAGAATATGAAGTTATCCATGAAATTTTTAATCAGTGTCCGGGAAATAAGACGAGAGATCAGTTTATTGAAGAAATTGAAATTGAAGAGACACCGGAAGAATGGGTCAGAAGAAAATTCAAAAATGAGAAAGAATTACGACTTGAAAAAGTAGAAAAAGAGGATGGAACTGTAGTGATTGATGTGATGACTGCCATGATTCATCAGCGATATACAATTTCCGAAATCTAACAAATTCCAAAGTGTTGTTTTTTTACGGGAGTTTGGTATAATTAGAAAAGTGGTGAGAGGAGTATTATTATATTATGGAAGAAAAAAAACAGGTTCACAGCCATACCCATACTCACACATTAGAGGATGGAACGGTGGTAACACATTCCCATACCCACAGTCATACGCATACAAAGGCAGTGCTAAACCGGCTTTCACGTGCAATCGGACATTTGGAGTCTATTCGTCGTATGGTAGAAGAGGGCAGGGACTGTTCCGAAGTATTGATTCAGCTTTCTGCGGTGAAGGCGGCAATCAACAATACCGGAAAAGTCATTCTTCAAGATCATATTGAACATTGTATTGTGGACGCAGTGGAAAGTGGAGATAAGGAAGCTTTAGATGAATTGAATAAAGCGATTGACCGATTCATTAAGTAACAGAACAAGAAATAAATAAAGGAAGGAAAGCGTTATGAGCGAAAACAAACAGTGCAGCAGTTCAAGCTGTGACAAGAAAAGCTGTGAGGGATGCAGCAGTGCAAAAAAAAATACCATCCCGAAAGAGGAATTAAATGCATACTCTGCAATTAAAAAAGTAGTCGGAGTAGTCAGTGGAAAGGGTGGAGTTGGAAAATCTTTTGTAACTGCGTCTCTGGCAAATGAAATGGCAGCAAAAGGATACCGTGTAGGTATTTTAGATGCAGATATTACAGGTCCGTCTATTCCAAGAATGTATGGTTTAAAAGGTGCAGCAATGGCAGATGATAATGGAATCTATCCGATGCTGACAGAAAATGATATTAAAATTATGTCTATTAATTTACTGCTTCCGCAGGAAGATTCACCGGTTATCTGGAGAGGACCGGTCATTGCAAATATGGTAAAACAGTTCTGGACCGATGTTGTCTGGGGTGAACTGGATTATTTATTTGTAGATATGCCGCCGGGAACAGGAGATGTTCCGTTGACTGTATTCCAGTCACTTCCAATTGATGGAATCGTAATTGTATCTTCTCCTCAGGATTTGGTACAGATGATTGTAAAGAAAGCTTACAATATGGCTGAAATGATGAAAATTCCTGTTGTTGGTCTGGTAGAAAACTACAGCTTTGTAAAATGTCCGGACTGTGGAAAATCGATTTATGTGTTTGGAGAGAGCAAAGCAGATGAAATCGGAGCAGAGTTAAACATTCCGGTAATGGCAAAAATGCCGTTAGACCCGAATTTTGCATCTATGGTGGATGCAGGAAAATTTGCAGAAGTCAGAAACGAATATCTTTCTGATGCGGTCAAATGTCTGCCTAGAGCGTAAAAATAATAAGAAAGTTTGGTTAGTTAATAAGAAAATTTAAGTAAAGAGATTGCAAAATAGAAAAAAATGAATAATTGGTATAACCAAAAAACAAAACAGCAAAATGAAATTAACTAAAATACGAAGCAAAACATTACAATTCTTGAACAAAATAACGAAGAAAGAACGGAGTTTGATTGAGTTTGAAAAAAAATGAAGATTGACAAATCGAAAGAATACTGTCATAATACGTCTAACAATCAAACAAGGTTGTGTGAAACAAAGAACATTTTTTTAAAATTCTAAGAAGAGGTGACAACGATGACAGAGCGTCAGATTAAACTTTCCCAAACAGAAGACGTAAAAAATTTTGTCAGAGCAGCCAGTAAATGTAATTTCGATATTGATGTTTTTTATAATAGAATTGTTGTGGATGCGAAATCAATTTTAGGCGTGTTCAGTTTGGATTTAAACCGTACACTGACTGTAAGATGTAATGGCAGTGATGACAAATTTAATCAGGTCTTGGACCAGTTTGCAATCGCATAATCAAAAGAATCAAAGAAGAGAATCCCTTGCCTGAAATCGGATAAGGGATTCTTTTTTCTTGACCTGTAAGAAATACAAACGTATAATAAAGAACAGAAAACAGGTTTTAGAGAGGAGACTTTAAGATGAAAGTAGTTAGCACAGAAAAAGCACCAGCAGCAATCGGACCATATTCACAGGCAATGGTTTTAAACGGAGTGGTATATACTTCCGGACAGATTGCAATTGACCCGGCAGTTGGAGATGTTACTGCAACAACAATTGAAGGACAGGCAGAACAGGTTATGAAAAACCTTGGTGAAGTATTGAAAGCAGCAGGAAGCAGTTATGAGAAAGCAGTAAAGACAACCTGTTTTTTAGCAGATATGGGAGACTTCGCAGCGTTTAACGAAATCTACGGAAAATACTTTACAGGAAAACCGGCACGCTCCTGTGTAGCTGTAAAAACACTTCCAAAAAATGTACTTTGTGAAGTAGAAGTTATTGCAGAAGTTTAAAAAATTAATTTACTAACTAAAAAAGAATATTTGAACGCAGATAAGCATTCCCCCGCTTCAAGTGCGCGGAGCACTAAGCGACGGGTGAGGGGGGATGCTTCTGTCAGTGGGAGTTGAAAGCTCCCACTGACAGATCGCAAAGCGACTGCGTTCATGAGCAAGTAGCGAAGCGGATTGCGAATGTTCGCTTTACAAAAAGTGTAAGAGTGTTCCCTTAAAAAAGTTTGGGAATACTCTTTTTTTATCCCCCCTCGGGGCTTGTGAAGTACCAAATACTTTGGTAAAGTAAAGTCTTAGAATAATAATGATGTATCAGGAGGTATGTATATCATTAGGAAAGAGGCGAGGATTTACTATGGCAGAATTATTAAATCAGATAGAAGAGTACTGGAGTACCAGAGTAGAGGGATATTCAGAAGTCAATGAAAAAGAGATAAACGGAACACAGAAAGAGAACTGGCTTCGGGTGCTTGAAGAACGTTTTCCGGATAAAGCAAAAGCAGATTTGAAAATTTTAGATGTCGGAACCGGTCCTGGATTTTTTCCGAGGATTCTTTCAGAAGCCGGTTATTATGTGACGGCTGTTGATTATACTGAGGATATGTTAGAGAAAGCAAAAGAAAATACAAAAGAATATCAAAGCCAGATTGAGTTTTACCGAATGGATGCACAGAATCTGGAATTTGAAAACAATCAGTTCGATGTGGTGATTTCAAGAAATCTGACCTGGAATCTGGAAAATCCGGTACAGGCTTACAAAGAATGGTTTCGGGTATTAAAAACAGGAGGAATCATTTTAAATTTCGATGCAAACTGGTATGGCTATCTCTATGATGAAGAAAAGAGAATGGCGTATGAAAAAGATAGGGAAAATGTAGAGAGAAGTCAGTTGGATGACCATTATCTTTGTACAGACATTGACCGAATGGAAGAAATTGCAAAGAAAGTTCCGCTTTCTGCAAAGAATCGTCCAGGCTGGGATGTGGAAGTCTTAAAAGAAATTGGTTTTGCAGAAATTCGGACAGATGAAAATATCTGGCAGAGCGTGTGGAGCGAAGAAGAACGGTTAAATTATGCCTCAACACCAATGTTTTTAGTTTCAGGACAGAAAGGGGAAAACTAGTTTGGAAGCACAGAAGAATTTTAAAATTGGAACACTTGAAGTAAAGCCGGGAGAAGCTTATCATGGAAAGCTGGAACTTTCAAAGGGAGCATTTGAAGTGCCGGTGTCTGTTTTTTGCGGAAAACGACCGGGACAGACGGTGTTAATTACAGCGGGAGTTCAGGCAGGGGAATATGTAGGAATCCAGTCAGCGATTGATTTAGCAAGACATTTACAGATAGAGAAAGTAAACGGTACAATCATTATTGTGAAGGTAATCAGAAGAGAAGAGTTTGAACATCGTGCCGGAAGTCTGGGAGTCAAGGATGGAAAGAATTTAAATCGTGAATTTCCAGGCAAGGCAGATGGAACAGAGACAGAACGTCTTGCTTATGCAGTAGCAACAGAGCTGTTTCCTTATGTTGACAGGTACATTGATTTACATAGTGGAAATGATTATGAGAGATTAACTCCTTTTGTTTATTATGCAGGCTGTGCAAAAGAAGAGGTTGTGGCAATGTCGAGGAAGATGGCAGAACAGGTCGATGTGCCTTATATGGTGCGTTCTGCGGTTGCGACAGGTGGTGCTTATAATTATGCTGCAAGTATGGGAATTCCAAGTATTTTAATTGAGCGCGGAGAAATGGGTGCATGGACGTTAGAAGAAGCCCGTTCTACAAGAAGAGATGTAAAAAATATTCTTTGTGCAATTGGAAGCTATGAGGAAAAACGAGATTATCGACAGTATTATCCGCTGGAGGTAGTAGATGTGACTTATCAGGCAGCAGAATTTACAGGATGCTGGTATCCGTTTAAAAATCCAGGGGATATGATTATAAGAGGAGAAGTGATTGGAGAAATCCGTGATTATGAAGGCAATCCTTTGGAAGTTTGCCGTGCGGAATACGATGGAGTAATTTTATTTGAGACGGGTTCTTTGCAGGTAAAGGCAGGAGGTTCAGCAATTACTTATGGACGAATTGCGAGAATATTTGATGATAGGAAAGAGCGGATTACCAAGTATTGGGCCAAACGAAGCGAGAGCTTTTTAGAGCAAAGAAGAGCAGAGTTGAAAAGTGCACTCGCAGAGCGATGGATAAAGGAAATTAAGAAACAGCTTCCGGATGGTAAAAAATTAAAAATCTTAGATGTGGGCTGTGGCTCTGGGTTCTTCTCAATTTTACTTGCCAAAGAGGGTCATCAGGTGGTTGGGACAGATTTGACACCGGAGATGGTAGTAAATGCAAAGAAACTTGCGAAGGAAGAACAAGTGGAACCGACATTTCTTGTGATGGATGCAGAAAAATTAGAATTTGAGGATGCTTCTTTTGACATGGTTATTTCAAGGAATCTGACATGGACGCTTCCACATGCAGAAGAAGCCTATCAGGAATGGAAACGTGTTTTAAAGCCGGGTGGAATTTTATTAAATTTTGATGCGAATTATGGAAATGATGATTGCTCAGATACTTCAGGGCTTCCCAAAAATCATGCACATTATACAGTGGGTGATGAATTGCTACAGGAATGTGAAGAGATAAAAAAACAGCTTCCGATTAGTTCTTATGCTCGTCCGGCATGGGATTTAAACGTACTTGGAAAGGCAGGATTTTCTAAGTTTGGAATTGATTTAGAAATCAGTAGTAGAATTTATATTGAAAAAGATGAATTTTATAATCCAACTCCGTTGTTTATGTTGTGTTCCAGGAAAAAAATTTGAACTTAAAATGAATCACCTTATGAAAAATTGGAATATCTTGATATCCCCCCAGGGGGCTTAGAGAAAGATTGAGAAATTGATATACTTAATCTTATACTTGTAAGATGAGGTGATAAAGTGAAAAAATATGTATTAAAAAGATTATTACAGTTAATCCCCATTTTATTGGGGATTACTTTTTTGTCTTTTGCGATGATGCGTGTCGCCGGTTCGGATGCTGTAACAGAGCTTTATACGAATCGTGGGACAGAAGTCTCTCAGGAGATAATTGATGCAAGAAGAGCAGAACTTGGACTGGATAAACCATTTCTGATACAGTATTTTAGCTGGCTTGGAGGAATGTTGACCGGAGATATGGGACAAAGTTATGTCAGTGGTGCAGATGTGTTTTCTACATTTCTTTCAAAACTCCCGGCGACTTTGCTTTTGACAGGATTATCAATTGCTTTGACAGTTATTATCTCAATTCCTCTGGGGATTTTTTCGGCAATGAAACAGGATAGGATTCCTGATTTATTGCTTCGGTTTTGTAGTTTTATTGGAAATGCATTGCCGAATTTTTTTGTTGCAATGCTTTTCATGCAGTTATTCAGTATTAAATTAAAATTGCTGCCGGTTATTTCAGACGGGGTGAATCTAAAAAGTGCGCTGCTGCCGGCTTTGACTCTGGCAGTTTCCATGTCGGCAAAGTATATGCGTCAGGTGCGAGCAACGGTACTTGAGGAATGGAATAAAGATTATGTGCAAGGAGCAATGGCAAGAGGGATAAGAAAGAAGATTATCCTTTGGAAAAATGTGATGAAATCTTCTATGTTAACGATTGTCACACTTTTAGCACTCTCAATAGGAAGCCTTTTAGGCGGAACGGCAATCATTGAAAGTATTTTTATGTGGGATGGAGTTGGAAAACTGGCAGTGGATGCAATTACGATGCGAGATTATCCATTTATACAGGCTTATGTAGTCTGGATGGCAGTTATTTATGTTCTGGTTAATTTGATTACAGACCTTATGTACCATCAGCTTGACCCAAGAATTCGTCTGGGGGTGACAAGAGAATGAGAGAGCCGACAGTAAGAACACAGAAGATACATAGAAACTATTTGAAGTTACGCTTAATTATATTTGGAGGTTTGGCACTGGCTTTAGTCATTGCTTCGTATTTCAGTGAATCATTATGCCCTTATGACCCGTATTTACAGGATTTGGGCAATGCAAAAGCAATTCCGTCAGCAGCGCATTTATTTGGTACGGATCGGTATGGAAGGGATATGCTTTCCCGTGTCATTGTGGGGAGTAAGACCAGTATTTATTCTACTTTATTATTGGTAGGATTTATTATGGTGTTTGGCACAATGATTGGAATCTTCTGTGCATGGAGCGGAAAAAAAATAGATTCTGTTTTGATGCGTATTTCAGATATTTTTCTGGCTTTTCCGGGTCTGGTGTTTGCTTTGGCTGTGGCAGCAGCGCTTGGCGGTGGAGTTCACAATGCGATTATTGCACTTGCGGCCATCAGCTGGCCAAAGTATGCGCGTGTTGCAAGGAGTCAAACGCTGGCACAAAAAGAAACAGTTTATATAAAAGCTGCCAGGTTATCGGGATGTGGGACTGGAAAAATAATTTTAAAGCATATTCTTCCGAACATCTTTGGTCCGATTCTGGTTACGGCAGTATTAGATATTGGTACGATGATGATGGAACTGGCAGGTCTTTCCTTTTTGGGGCTTGGAGCAAAGCCGCCGATTGCAGAATGGGGAAGCATGATGAGCGATACAAGAAATCTTTTAACGACTCATCCATGGGTAACACTGGCTCCCGGTTTTGCAATCTTTGTATCGGTTGTGATTTTTAACTTACTTGGGGATACGGTACGAGACTGGTTAGACCCTCGAAATGGGAGGTAGAAAAGAATGTCAGAAATCATTCGATACGAACATGTAGATATCAGCTACAAAGGAGAACTTGCAGTACATGATGTGAGCTTTTCAGTGGAAGAAGGAGAGATTCTTGGAATTGTAGGAGAAAGCGGTAGTGGAAAGTCCACTTTGATAAAAGCTGCGATGGGTTTGCTTGGAAGGGATGGGCTTGTAACAAGAGGAGATATCTGGTATCAGGGACTTGACCTGCCAGATTTAAAACCAAAAGAAATGAGAAAAATCTGTGGTTCTGAAATTGGGATGATTTTTCAGATGGCGGGCAGTTCCTTTTGTCCAATTCGTACGGTTCGGGCACAACTTTATGAAAGTGTAAGAGAGCATGAAAAGCTGACAAAGGAAGAATTTGAAGTACAGGTGACAGAGTTATTTGAAAAATTTGGATTTGATGACCCGAAACGAATCTTGGACAGTTATCCGTTTGAACTTTCAGGAGGGATGCAGCAAAGAGTTGGAATTGTAGCGGCAATGTTGTTAAACCCGAAGATTCTGATGGCAGATGAACCAACTTCTGCGCTTGATGTATCGGTACAAAAGCAGGTAGTTGATGAGATGTGCATGATACGTGAAAAGTTTGGAACAACGATTTTACTGGTGACGCATAACCTTGGAGTAATTCGGGCAATGGCTGATAAGGTACTGGTACTTGAAAATGGAGAAGTAAGAGAGTATGGAAAAACCAAAGAAGTTTTGGAAAATCCACAATCGGAATATACAAAAAAACTGTTGTCAGCAGTATTAGAACTTCGGAGGTGAAAAAGCAGGGTGGATTGTATTTTAAAAGTAGAACATTTGACGAAAACGTTTGTCTCTCAGGGCAGAGATGATTACACGGCTGTTGATGATGTGAGCTTTTCTATGAATTATGGAGAAAAGCTTGCGATTATAGGAGAAAGTGGAAGTGGAAAGACAACAATCGTAAATATGATAACCAGATTGTTGGATGTAACCTCTGGAACCGTTTATCTGGATGGAGAAGAGATTACAAATTTAAGTGGTAAAAAATTAAAGCCAGTTTATAAAAAAATGCAGATGGTGTTTCAGACTCCGACAGAAAGCTTTGACCCGAGACAGACTCTTGGAGATGGAGTGGCAGAGAGCTTAATCAATCATGGCATGAAAAGAAAAGAAGCCATGAAAGAGGCAGAAAATTTGCTGGAATTATGCGGATTAAAAAAAGAATTTGCAAAGCGATATCCGCATGAAGTCAGTGGAGGACAATGTCAGAGAGCAGCCATTGCGCGGGCAATTGCGATTAAACCTAAATTGCTTATTTTAGATGAAGCGACTTCTGCACTTGACGTAACTGTCCAGAAAGAAATCCTGGAGTTATTGGAACGGTTAAGAGAAGAGCGTAAGATGTCCTATCTTTTTATCTGCCATGATATTGCACTGGTTCAAAACTTCTGCGACAGAGTGCTTGTGATACATCAGGGCAAAATAATAGAAGAAGGAAGTTCAGATGAAGTAATCTGTCACCCGAAAGAAGCTTATACCAGAAGGCTGATAGAGAGCGTTCTGTAAGATATAAGAAAAATAAACAAAAGGAAAGGGAAAAGGAATGAACAAATCGAAAAAAATAATTGGAATGGCATTAAGTGCATGTTTGTGTGTCAGTATGCTTGCCGGATGTGGAAGTAATAATAAAACAGAAACATCAAAAAGTGATTCAAAGACAGAAAATTCAGAAACAAAAAAAACAATGGTAATTGGGGATACTACATTTAACAGTTCTAATGAAGAAAACAGTACAAATCCACATGACGCATATTCCGGATGGGCATGCATCCGTTATGGAATTGGGGAGACTCTTGTAAAATATTCCGATAACATGGAGATTCAGCCATGGCTTGCGAAAGAATGGGAAAATGTAGATGAGCTGACCTGGAAAATTACACTTCAGGACAATGTAAAGTTTTCAAGCGGACGTGATATGGATGCAGAGGCAGTGAAACAGTGTCTGGAACATTTAATTGAAAATCATGACAGAGCGAAAAATGATTTGAAAATTGCATCTATTGATGCAGATGGACAAGTACTTACAATTCATACGTCTGAACCAAAACCGGCACTTTTAAATTATCTGGGAGACCCTTATGGTTGTATTATCGATGTAGATGCCGGATTTGAAAATGGAATTGTTGCAGGAACGGGACCTTACATTGCAGTTGATTGTAAAACAGATGACCATTTGACATTGGTAAAAAATGAGAATTACTGGAATGGAGAGCCAAAGATTGATGAATTGACGATTCGTACAATTACCGATGGAAATACACTGGCAAATGCACTTTTGTCCGGAGAGGTGCAGGCAGCTTATGGTATGGCATATGAAAGTTATCCGACATTTGAAAATGATAATTTCCAGTTTTCACAGATTTCCACTTCCCGCTGTTTCTTTGGTAAGATGAATTTTGATGAATCCTCTGTGTGTGCAGATTCAGCAGTCAGAAAAGCAATTGCGATGGGAATTGATAAAGAAAGTTTTGTAACCACATTGTTGGAAGGCAACGGTTATCCGGCAAATGGAGTATTTCCGGAAGGCTCTGCGTTTGGGGGAGATAAAGTTACAACGGAAAGTTATGATCCGGAAGGAGCAAAAAAAGTCTTGGAAGAAGCCGGATGGAAAGATTCAGATGGAGATGGAATCCGTGAAAAAGATGGAAAGAAACTGGTTGTTAAATGGCTGACTTATCCAAGTCGTCAGGAACTTCCACTTCTGGCTGAGTCTGCGCAGGCAACATTAAAAGACATTGGAATTGAAGTAGATATTAACTGTACTGCAGATAATAATTCTATATTGGAAGACCCGACAGCCTGGGATGTTTATGCGATGGCAAATGTACAGGCTCCGACTGGAGATCCGGAATACTGGTTTACCGTATTTGCAACTTCTGATGCAACAAAGAATTCAGGAAAATACAGCAGTGCAAAATTAGATGAATTAGAAGCACAGTTAAGTAAAGAATTTGATGAGGATAAGCGAGCAGAGTTAGCCGTTCAGATGCAGCAGACTATTTTGGATGATAATGCCTTTGTATTTTGTTCGTTTTTAAAGATGAGTATGATTTCACGTTCAAATGTAACAGGATATGAATCTCATGCCTGTGATTATTATCAGGTAACCGCAGACCTTGATATAAACTAAAATATTGTATTGCAAAAGTGGATATTCCGTAGGGGATATCCATTTTTGTCCTTGTGAAAATTTGATGACTTTGGTATGATTTTAAAAAGCAATGAGAAAAAGCGAGGAAAAAGAAAATGCTTGAGACAAAACAGCTACAGTATTTTGTAGTATCAGCGGATTGTGGTTCTTTTCGTGAAGCAGCAAAAATTTTATATACAACGCAGTCTAATGTCAGCAAGGTGATTGCGGGGCTTGAGAGTCAGGTCGGATATCCTTTGTTTTTGAGAGATAGGAAGGGAATCGTTGTTACTTCAAGGGGAAAAATGTTTTATCAGCAGGCACGCAGTTTGTTAGAACAATTACAGAATTTAGAAGATGAGAGTGAAGAACACAGTCTGGAAGTGGTAAGAATTTCTACCAATCCAAGTTCCTGGTTTTCAGAATATTTTTCGGAATTTTATGAAGCACATAAAGAAGAACAGATTCGCTATAATATTCATACGGATACGACTTTAAACATTGTGCAGAGGATGAGAAAAATGGAAGATGAGATTGGATTTGTCTATGTGATGCCGGATGATGTCCTGCAGTTTGAATATGAATTGAAAAAATATCAGCTGGAATTTGAAGTCTTAAGCGAAACATTTGGAATGTTGTATTTTTCTCCTGAAAACTGGATTGAAGAAGAAAAACCGGACTTGCATTTACTAAGTGAGGTAAAACTGATTCAGGCTGAAAAAGATCCCTTTCGGAAATATTCAGCCTGGAAGATTGAAGAAAATGGGGAACGAATTCTGCCCTGTCAGGTTGCAGTTACGACAAACAGTGATTATATTATGAATATTATGATGAAAAAAAACCATCTTGCAAATATCAGCTCGAGAAGCTTTCACGTCTATCCGTTGGGAGAAGAACCGGGTTACGTGCTGTCTGCCAAAGAGGGAAAAATTTTATACGGAATAATAAGAAATCGGAATGTCTCCCGAAATCCTCTCATTGAAGAAATGATAGAAAAGATTCGGGAGAAAATTAATCAGGAAAAGTAATTTAAAAATTCTTTTGCTGCTGCAGACGGGATCTGAGGATGGTAAGCCAGAACCAGATGACGCTGTGGCAGTTTTTCTTTTATCTGAAGCGGATATAGATCTTCGTGCCTCTGCTGCAAAACAAAATCCGGAACGAAGGCAATTCCAAGACCGATTCTTGCAAGGTCGAGCAGGAGATCATTGCTGGAAAGTTCCACTTCGGGATTTAAATTTAAGCTTTTTTGTAAAAATAAAGAGTGAAGAAATTCACTGGTGGTACTTTTTTTATCAAGCATTAAAATCGGGTACTCGTGCAGTTCAAACAGGGAGAGTTTTTGTTCGGTAAAATCAAAGTATTTTTTGTTGGCGGCAAACACATCCTGAAAGGTAAAAATGGTTTTGTAATTTGTGTGAAGCTGTAACTTGGAATTAGGATAGTTACAAAAAGCAAAGTCAATCTGATGATGTTCTAAAAGTTCTGCGCATCCAATCGAAGTAGCATTGGTGACCTTGATTGTGACTTGTGGAAATTCCTTGTGAAAACGCTGTAAGTAAGGGACAAGAAAATAACGGCAGATCGTATCGGAAGCACCGATGCGAAGCGGTGTTTCTAAGGTATTTGTGCCGATTAACTGTCGTTCTCCCTGAACCAAAAGATTAACGGCAGGCTCAACATGGCGAAACAATGTTTCTCCTTCTGGAGTCAGCATGACACACTTGGTGTTGCGGGTAAAGAGTTTATGTCCGAGTTTTTGTTCTAATGATTTGATGGACTGGCTGACTGCTGACTGTGAAATGTACAGTTGTCTGGAGGCTTCAGAAAAACTTAAGGTAGAAGCAACGTAATAAAAAACTTTGTAAAGTTCAAAACTGATATCCATGGAAAAACCTCTCTAAAAAAATGATTGATACAAACAGTATAACAAAGAGAAAAATCAGCGTCAAACTATTTATTATCTGAACTTATTAAAAATATAAGATATATTAATTTTATTAATAAAAATTTCTGTGGTATGATGAACATAGAAATGCGAAAGATAACAAAAAGATGCCCTTTATGGCGGTTTTTATCAGAAAGGAGTTATTTATGAGCAGTGTAAGACGTGTGTACGTTGAGAAAAAACCAGATTTTGCAGTACAGGCGAAAGAATTAAAACATGAAATTTCAAGCTACCTTGGCATCAAGGATGTAACAGGAGTTCGGGTGTTAATCCGCTATGATGTGGAGAATATTTCCGATGAGGCATTTGAAAAAGCCTGTACCTGTGTATTCTCTGAACCACCGGTAGATTTTTTATATCAGGAAACATTTGAGACAAAAGAGGGAGATCAGTCGTTCTCTGTTGAATTTCTTCCGGGACAGTTCGATCAGAGAGCAGACTCCGCAGTACAGTGCGTACAGTTCTTAAAAGCAGATGAGAAACCGATTATTCGTTCTGCAACTACTTATGTAATTGAAGGCGGTATTTCAGCAGAAGAAATGGAAGCAATTAAAAATCACTGCATTAACCCAGTTGATTCGAGAGAAGCTGATGCAAAGAAACCGGAAACTCTGGTTACGAATTTTGAAGAGCCGGCAGATGTAAAAATCTTTACCGGATTTTCTGATATGAAAGAAGAGGAATTAAAAGCACTTTATGAATCTTTAAATCTGGCTATGACCTTTAAAGATTTCGAACATATTCAGAATTATTTTAAAAACGAAGAGAAACGCGATCCGTCTATGACAGAGATTCGTGTGTTAGATACTTACTGGTCTGATCATTGTCGTCATACTACGTTCTCTACAGAACTGAAAAATGTAGAGTTTGGAGAGGGCGATTATAAAACTCCAATCGTAAAAACTTATGAAAAATATCTGGCAGACCGTCAGGTGATTTATAAAGACAGAGATGATAAATTTGTCTGCTTAATGGATCTTGCACTGATGGCAATGAAGAAATTAAAAGCAGAAGGCAAACTTCAAGACCAGGAAGAATCCGATGAAATCAATGCCTGCAGTATTGTTGTTCCGGTTGATGTAGACGGAAAAGAAGAAGAATGGTTAATTAACTTTAAAAACGAGACCCATAACCATCCGACAGAAATCGAACCATTTGGTGGTGCAGCAACCTGCCTTGGTGGTGCAATCCGTGACCCGCTTTCCGGTCGTACTTATGTTTATCAGGCAATGCGTGTGACAGGAGCAGCAGACCCGACTGTATCAGTAAAAGAGACCATGAAAGGAAAACTTCCTCAGAAAAAACTGGTAAGAAGTGCTGCACATGGTTATTCTTCTTACGGTAACCAGATTGGTCTTGCAACCGGTTATGTTAAAGAAATTTATCATCCAAACTATGTGGCAAAACGTATGGAAATCGGAGCCGTACTTGGTGCAGCACCAAGACGTGCCGTTATCCGTGAAAATTCTGATCCGGATGATATTATTGTATTATTAGGTGGACGCACCGGACGTGACGGATGCGGTGGTGCAACCGGTTCTTCTAAGGTACATACCGAAGAATCGATTGAAACCTGTGGAGCAGAAGTACAGAAAGGAAATGCTCCGACGGAAAGAAAGATTCAGAGACTCTTTAGAAGAGAAGAAGTCAGCCATATTATTAAAAAATGCAATGACTTTGGTGCAGGCGGTGTTTCTGTTGCAATCGGAGAACTTGCCGATGGTTTAAAAATTGATTTGGATAAAGTACCGAAAAAATACGCAGGTCTGGATGGAACAGAAATTGCAATTTCTGAATCTCAGGAACGTATGGCAGTTGTAGTTGACCCGAAAGATGTAGAACAGTTCTTAAGCTATGCAAAAGAAGAAAACTTAGAGGCAATTCCGGTTGCAGTTGTAACAAAAAGCCCACGTCTGGTAATGAGCTGGAGAGGAAAAACAATTGTAGATTTATCAAGAGCGTTCCTGGATACCAACGGTGCACATCAGGAAACAGATGTTTTCGTTGATGTACCGACTAAAGAAGGAAATGTATTAGACCGTGCAGAAGTAGACGATATAAGAGCACGCTGGATTGATACTTTAGGTGATTTAAATACCTGTTCTCAAAAAGGACTGGTTGAAATGTTTGACGGCTCTATCGGTGCAGGCAGCGTATTTATGCCTTATGGTGGAAAATATCAGTTGACTGAAACACAGGCAATGGTTGCAAAAGTGCCGGTTATGAATGGAAAAACGGAAACTGTGACAATGATGAGTTATGGATTTGACCCATATCTGTCAAGCTGGAGCCCATATCACGGTGCAGTTTACGCAGTAACAGAATCTGTTGCAAGAATTGTTGCAGCAGGCGGTGATTACAGCAAGATTCGTTTCACCTTCCAGGAATATTTCAGAAGAATGACAGAAGATAAACATCGTTGGAGTCAGCCGTTTGCAGCTTTACTCGGTGCTTATGCTGCACAGCTTGGATTTGGACTTCCATCTATTGGTGGAAAGGATTCCATGTCCGGAACCTTTAATGAGATTGATGTACCTCCGACACTTGTTTCCTTTGCTGTCGATGTAGCAAAAGAAAAAGATGTTATCACACCAGAACTGAAAAAAGCCGGAAATAAATTAGTATGGCTTCGTATGCCAAAAGCAGAGTATGATTTACCGGATTTTGAAGCCTTAAAAGTACAGTATGCGAAACTGCATGAAGACATTCAGGCAGGCAGAGTTGTTTCTGCTTATGCGTTAGACCGTCATGGTATTGCAGCAGCAGTCAGTAAAATGGCATTTGGTAATCAGATGGGTGTAAGAATTGAATCGAATGTAGATGAAAGAGATTTATTTACCGCAGGTTTTGGCGATATTATTTGTGAAGTAAAAGATGGAAAAGTTGGCGAACTGGCAATTACTTATACTGTAATCGGTGAAGTAACAGATAAAGCAGAAATTGAATATAAAAACATGAAGATTTCTATGGCAGAAGCACTGGAAACCTGGAAAGCTCCACTGGAAAAAGTATTTAAGACCCGTTCCGGTTCTGAGACAGATGATATTACAAAGAAAGAAGACAGAGGCTTATATAAAGCAGACAGTATCCATATCTGCTCTCATAAGATTGCACAGCCAACCGTATTTATTCCAGTGTTCCCAGGAACAAACTGTGAATACGACAGTGCAAAAGCATTTGAACGTGCAGGTGCGAAAGTGATTACGAAAGTATTCAAGAACTTAGATGCAGCGGATATTCATGATTCTGTTGATATCTTTGAAAAAGCAATCGACCAGGCTCAGATTATTATGTTCCCGGGCGGATTCTCCGCAGGTGATGAACCAGATGGTTCTGCAAAATTCTTTGCAACTGCATTCCAGAATGCAAAAATCAAAGATGCAGTAACCAGACTTGTAAATGAGCGTGACGGACTTGCACTTGGTATCTGTAATGGATTCCAGGCTCTGATTAAACTGGGACTTGTACCAAACGGTGCAATTACAGGACAGAATACAGATTCTCCGACACTGACCTTTAATACCATCGGACGCCATATCTCTAAGATGGTTTATACAAAAGTTGTTTCCAATAAATCTCCATGGCTGCAAAAAGCAGAACTCGGAAAAGTATACACTAATCCGGCTTCCCATGGAGAAGGACGTTTTGTTGCAAATGAAGAGTGGTTAAAGAAATTGTTTGAAAACGGACAGGTAGCCACCCAGTATTGTGATTTAGCAGGTAATATCACAATGGATGAAGAATGGAATGTAAATGGTTCTTATGCATCCATCGAAGGTATTACAAGTCCGGATGGACGTATCTTAGGTAAGATGGCTCATTCTGAAAGACGTGGAGATGGCGTTGCAATGAATATTTATGGAGAACAGGATATTCAGATCTTTGAATCCGGTGTAGAATATTTCAAATAAGATAAAGTTTGGAACACAAAATTCCGCTTTATATAAAACAAAAATCATTCCTTAAATTTAAATTAAGAAAGATCGTTGCAGAGCCGGTCGGCTCTACAGCGGTCTTTTTTGTCGGTTAGAAATTGTACTTTGAAAATAAAAATATAAAGAAAATCAGGATAAAAAATTAGAAAATATCGCAACTATTAGAAAAATAAAAAAAATTCAAAAAAAGTGTTGACATTTCGACTCATTTAAGGTTATAATAGCAGAGCAGTCAGGTAATGGCTGTTAACGAAATGGGATCTTAGCTCAGCTGGGAGAGCATCTGCCTTACAAGCAGAGGGTCACAGGTTCGAGCCCTGTAGGTCCCATTCCTTTTGAAAAAAACAAAAGAAACAAAAAAAGATGGCGAGATAGCTCAGTTGGCTAGAGCATACGGTTCATACCCGTAGTGTCGAGGGTTCGAATCCCCCTCTCGCTACTTGGTCGAAAGACCAGAGATTAAATGGGATCTTAGCTCAGCTGGGAGAGCATCTGCCTTACAAGCAGAGGGTCACAGGTTCGAGCCCTGTAGGTCCCATTTCTTTTGCTAAAAAAACAGAAGAAAGAAATGAAAATGTGGCGAGATAGCTCAGTTGGCTAGAGCATACGGTTCATACCCGTAGTGTCGAGGGTTCGAATCCCCCTCTCGCTACTCTTTTTTTATCTATTTTTAAAGAATCATTTGTGACTTTTCATGAATGATTCTTTTTTGTATAATAAAAGAAAAAAAGGTGGATAGTAAAATGCAGGAAAATAAAAGCTCTAATTATGATAAATTAAGTGAAGAATGGCGGTTGAAATTTCTGGAGATGGATAAAGAGTTATTAAAGAAAAAACTTTCGGAAATCAGACAGGAAAACGATATGTTTTTTATTACACATTTTGGAGAACAGTATGGTATTTCTTTAAAAGACGGAACGATTTTTTTGGTAAATCAAAGAGAAAAGCCGGTGTCAAATGGAGTAAAGATGGATATCTATAACTTATTCTGGTATTCTAAAGAAGATGCCTTTTTCATGAACCGCTGGGTCCCTTTTCGGGATGTAAGAGGTGCTTCTCCCTTTACACCGGCTTTTGAGCGAAATGTGCTTATGCCGTTTGCAAAGACGTTTGAAGGACATGTAGAAGAATTAAAAAAGGCAGCGGAAGCAATCGGGGGAACAAGTGTGAAACAGGGCGATGCCGGATATATCATTCTTGCATTTGACTGTATTCCGATGCAGTATTTATTCTGGGATGGAGACGATGAATTTTCAGCACAGGCAAATATTTTATATGATTATAGTGTGACGGATTATATTCATGTAGAATCTACGGTATCCCTTGCGACAGAAGGAATTTTAAGACTGGCAGAAGTGGCTGGTTTGGAACTGAAAGGAAATATTTTCAGAATGTAGAAATCCCCTGGATAGGGTTAAAAAAGTAAAAAAAAGAATAAAAACAGTGAATTTTCAAGGCTTGAAAAAAATGAAAGTAAAATCCCCCCAGGTGGCTTGCGAAGTAGAAAAAGACAGGGTATTATGAATTCAAGGTTATGAAATTCGTCTTCCTCTTTTACGAATAACCTTAACTTTACAGTATTGTTGGACTTGTAGAATACCTCCGCAAAAACTACAAATCCTCTAAGAATTTCGTTGAAAAAGAATTCCGTACGATAAAATGTATGGGATTCTTTTTTCTTGTAAAGGAAAAAGGAATTCGATACAATAAAAGAAAACAGTAAGGGAGAAAAAGTAAATGCAAAAAGAACAAAAATGGCTTGACTGGGCGGTGGAATTACAGAGTCTTGCGCAGAGTGCCCTGTATTATTGTAAAGATAAGTTTGATATAGAACGTTTTGAGCGGATTCGGGAAATTTCCGCAGAGATGTTAAGTGAAGCGTCAGGACTTCCGACAGAAAAAGTAAAAGAAATCTTTTGCAATGAAGTGGGATTTCAGACGCCAAAATTAGACTGTCGGGCAGCAATCTTTAAAGGGGATAAGATTTTACTTGTGCAGGAAAATAATAAGACATGGTCACTGCCAGGAGGCTGGGTTGATGTAGACCAGTCTGTCAAACAAAATACGATAAAAGAAGTAAAAGAAGAAGCGGGACTGGATGTGACAGCGGACCGTGTGATTGCAGTGCAGGACAGAGAGAAGCATAATCTGCCGATTTATGCTTATAAAGTATGTAAAATTTTTGTACAGTGCAGTGTAATCGGCGGAGCATTTCAGGAAAATATTGAAACCATACAGAGTCGATATTTTTCACTGGATGAACTGCCACCGCTTGCAGAAGAAAAAAATACAAAAGAACAGATTGAGATGTGTTTTCAGGCGTATCGTTCCAAAGATTGGGAGACAATGTTTGATTAAAAGTTATGAATTAGTGGCGAACCCCCATAAGCTTGCCTGTGGGAGTAGTCAGCAACTGGAATAAATTTTAAAACAACTTGTCAATACCACCGTACAAGTTATAAAATAGAAACCAAAGGAGTGTGTATAGTGGCAAACGAAAATGGAAAGACAAAGTATTATGCACTGATGGAAGAATTAAAACAGGCGATTTTAAGTGGTCAGATTAAACCGGGAGAGAAACTTCCATCCGAAAATGAGCTGTCTGCTCGTTATCAAATCAGTCGTCACACAGTCCGGAAAGCACTGTCTATTTTGATTAATGAGGGATATATTGAGGCGGAACATGGCAGGGGAACATTTTGTTCTCAGAGAATGGGACATTTGAAGAACTCAAGAAATGTGGCAGTTGTGACGACTTATATCTCAGATTATATTTTTCCGCGTCTGATTCAAGGGATGGATAAGGTACTGACGGAAAATGGTTACAGTATTATTCTGAAAAATACAGCAAACAGCAGAACAAAAGAAGAAAAAGTGCTTGAAGATATTTTGACAAAAGATATTGAAGGGCTGATTATCGAGCCGAGTAAGAGCCAGATTTTCTGCAGGCATACGAACTTGTATGGTATGCTGGATGAGTATGAAATTCCTTATGTTTTTATTCAGGGTGTATATTCCCAGATGTTGGATAAACCACATATATTAATGGATGACTGCAAGGGCGGGTATATGGTGACAAAACATCTGTTAGATTATGGGCATAAGAAAATTTTAGGTATTTTTAAGGCAGATGATTCTCAGGGGAGAGAACGGCATAAGGGATATGTAAAAGCATTGCAGGAAGCAGGAATTGCTTATGACCCGGATATGGTGGTATGGTTTCATACAGAGGACAGAAAGACAAAACCAGGAATGATTATGGAACTGTTGTTAAAGCAGAAAAAAGAGATGGACGGAATCGTCTGTTATAATGACCAGATTGCGCTGGAAGTCATTTACTGTCTGCAAAAAAATGGAGTCCAGGTTCCGACAGATATCTCAGTTACGGGATATGATAATTCTGTAATCGGAGAGGGAATGGGAGGTCTGACAACCATTACGCATCCACAGGAAAAACTCGGTGAAATGGCAGCGGAATTACTTCTTGAAAAAATTCGAAAAATCCCGGAAGAAAAAAGTAAGATTCCGAGATTGATCGAACCGGAATTAATTGTTCGAGGTTCAACGAGGAATAGAAATCAAAAATAAAAGAGACACAAAAAAGAAAGTGAGGACAAAAGAATGTTAGAAGAATTAAAAAAAGCGGTATACGAAGCAAATATGCTTTTACCCAAATACGGACTGGTTACATTTACCTGGGGAAATGTCAGCCAGATTGACAGAGAAACCGGATATTTTGCAATCAAACCAAGTGGTGTGGATTATGACAAACTGACACCGGATGATATGGTTATCATGGATTTAGAAGGAAATAAAATCGAAGGAAGATACAATCCATCTTCTGATACGCCAACTCATCTGGAATTATACAAAGCATTTCCAAACATTGGAGGTGTCGTACATACGCATTCTCCATGGGCAACAAGCTGGGCTCAGGCAGGACGTGGTATTCCATGTTATGGAACAACCCATGCCGATTATATGTATGGAGAAATTCCATGTGTCAGATGTCTGACAAGAGAAGAAATTGAAGGTGCTTATGAGAAAAATACAGGACTTCTGATTGCAGATTATTTTAAAGATAAAGATTACGAAGCAGTGCCGGCAGTACTCTGTAAAAATCACGGACCGTTTACCTGGGGAAAAGATGGACATGAAGCAGTACATAATGCAGTCGTATTAGAAGAAGTCGCAAAAATGGCAGCACGTTGTGAAATGATTAATCCGCAGGTAAAACCAGCCCCACAGGAACTGCAGGATAAACATTATTACAGAAAACATGGTGCAAATGCTTATTACGGACAGAAATAAATTTTGGCTATAAAAATTCTGAGAGTATAGAATGAAAAACGGAGGAAACAAAAATGGGTTTCGATACAAAAAGCGTAATTGAAAACGGAAAAGCAGTACTTGGTATTGAATTTGGTTCAACCAGAATTAAAGCAGTTTTAATCGGAGAAAATAATGAACCGATTGCTTCCGGTGCACATGACTGGGAAAACCGTCTGGAGAACAATATCTGGACTTACACATTAGAAGATATCTGGACAGGTCTTCAGGATAGCTATAAAAAAATGACAGAAGATGTCAAAGAAAAATACGGAGTAGAAGTAAAGAAACTGGCTGCTCTTGGATTTAGTGCGATGATGCACGGTTATATGGCATTTAA
The DNA here is from genome assembly GCA_003481745.1 of Firmicutes bacterium OM04-13BH. Taxonomy (GTDB): domain Bacteria; phylum Bacillota; class Clostridia; order Lachnospirales; family Lachnospiraceae; genus Blautia; species Blautia stercoris. Next base: position 64,473 of record QULP01000009.1, on the reverse strand, counting down.
TGAAAGCGATGAGCTCTTAGTACCGTTCCGTACCTGGAGAAATACCATGACACAGCAGGCATCTGATGAGCTGACTGAATTATTTCAGTTTAATATTCCACAGAGATGGAGCATTGCACATCTTTATCAGGCAATGTTGAATAAAGAAGAACATGTATCTAAAATTAAATTCCAGACTACGCTTGCAGGTTATATTCACTGGAAACTGACAGGAAAGAAAGTACTTGGTGTAGGCGAAGCTTCCGGGATGTTTCCGATTGATATGAATACAAAAACTTACAATGCAACAATGGTAGAAAAATTCAATGAAAAAGTGGCTGAAAAAGGATACAGCTGGAAATTAGAAGAAATCTTTCCGGAAGTATTAAGCGCAGGAGATGCAGCAGGTGTTTTAACAGAAGAAGGTGCAAAACTGCTTGATACGACAGGAACATTGGAAGCAGGTGTGCCGGTATGCCCTCCGGAAGGAGATGCAGGAACAGGTATGACTGCAACAAACAGTATCGCAAAACGTACCGGTAACGTATCTGCCGGAACTTCTGTGTTTGCTATGGTAGTACTCGAAAAAGAATTATCCAAAGTATATAAAGAAATCGATATGGTGACTACTCCGACAGGAAGTCCGGTTGCCATGGTGCACTGCAACAACTGTACTTCTGACTTAAATGCATGGGTTGGACTGTTCAAAGAATTTGCAGAAGCATTTGGAATCGAAGTGGATATGAATAAACTGTTTGGAACATTATATAATAAAGCACTTGAAGGTGAAAAAGACTGTGGCGGACTTTTAGCCTATAACTATTTCTCAGGAGAACATATCACAGGATTTGAAGCGGGTCGTCCATTATTTGCACGTACGCCGGACAGCAAATTAAGCCTTGCAAACTTTATGCGTGTGCATCTGTATACTGCACTTGGCGCATTAAAGACAGGTTTGGATATTTTGTTAAAAGAAGAAAACGTAAAACTCGATAAGATTCTTGGCCACGGTGGTCTGTTTAAGACAAAAGGTGTGGGACAGAAGATTATGGCAGGTGCAGTCGGTGTTCCGGTATCTGTTATGGAAACCGCAGGAGAAGGCGGGGCATGGGGAATTGCCCTTCTTGCCTCTTATATGGTTAACAAAGCAGAAAATGAAACATTAGATGATTATCTGAATAATAAAGTATTTGCCGGAAATGCAGGAAGTGAAATGGAACCAGATGCAGAAGATGTAAAAGGATTTGATGCATTTATTGAACGTTACAAAAAAGGACTTCCGATTGAACGTGCAGCAGTAGAAAACTTACAGTAACAAATAGCAGAACTCACAGGGATAAAAAAATCCCTGTGAGTTTTTTAATATAGAATAATTTATCCAATCAACGCGAGAATGTAAAAAAATATTTAAAAAAAACTATTGACAGAAATAGGATAATTGTGTATACTAATCACAGTTAGATAAAGCTAACCAACAACACACACACTACATACACAGGCGGCTGTAAAGACAGTCGCCAAAAAAAGAGAATGGAGTTAGAAAGGACTAACTTTAAATAGAAAATTGATATAAACCACTAAAAACTGTTTTGAAAGGAGAATTAAAATGAGTATTGTTATTGTGGGCGGAAATGAGAGAATGGTCTGTCAGTATCAGAATATCTGTAAAAACTACGGCTGTAAGGCAAAGGTATTTGCAAAAGAAAAAGGCGCTATGAAAAAGAAACTGGGCTGTCCGGATTTGATGATTTTGTTTACAAATACAGTATCTCATAAGATGGTAAACAGCGCATTGCAAGAAGCGAAGAAGAATAATATTCCGATTGCGAGAATCCATACAAGCAGTGCAGCCGCTTTACACACAGTACTGAACGAATATACAGGAAAGGAAAGTGTAGTATGCTAGAACAGTATCTGGTGGAGCATTGTTCGCCAACCCTTGCCGGATTAAAGACGGCGAATCTTTTTTCAGTTCGTTTTATTGATGAAGAAGAGTTAAATCAGCATATGAAACAGTGTGAAAAAAAATTTCAGAATAAGGGAGTCTCATTGATTCTCTTGAAAAAAAGAGCTGATACGGCATTGATTTATGTATGCAGAAGAGAGAAACTTCAAAAAGATTTACAGAAAAACGGTGTAAAAGAATTTCTAAAAAAGTATGGATATGAAAATACTGATGAAGAAGAGGCCATTGCGTGTTTAAAGGCACGATTAAATTTAGAAGAAAAATTCCCTCATGAAATTGGACTGTTTCTTGGCTATCCTCTTGGCGATGTTATCGGATTTATCGAGAACGCAGGAAAAAACAGTAAATGTGCAGGTTGCTGGAAAGTTTACTGTAATGAGTGTGAAACAATGAAATTGTTTGAGAAGTTTAAAAAGTGTACAAGGATTTACACAAAACTTTGGAGACAGGGTACAAGTGTAGAAAAACTAACAGTGGCAGCTTAAAAAGAAAAAAGGAGACGAAGAAATCATGAGTAAAATTGCAGTTGTATATTGGAGTGGAACAGGTAATACAGAAGCTATGGCAGAGGAAGTTGCAAATGGAGCAAAAGCTGCAGGCGCAGAAGTAGAATCCTTTACAACAGATGATTTTGCTGCAGATAAAATGAATGATTACGATGCAGTTGCATTTGGATGCCCGGCTATGGGAGATGAAGTATTAGAAGAGGACGAATTCGGACCATTATTTGAGGATTGTAAAGCAAAACTTTCCGGTAAAAAAATTGCTCTGTTCGGTTCTTACGGATGGGGAGACGGAGAATGGATGAGAAATTGGGAAGAAGACTGCAAAACAGCAGGTGCAATACTTGCCTGTGACCCGGTTATCTGTAATGATGAACCAGATGATGACGCAAAAGAAGCTTGCCAGAACCTTGGAAAAGCACTTGCATAAATAAATTCAAGAAGAAATATAACAAATACAAGAAATATAACCAAATAGAATCAAAATAAAAAATAAAATATAACGTAAAAAGAATAAAGAGAAGAGAAGCGAAAGTGGAGTAGAAGTGTTGACTTTTACTCTGCTTTTTGCTATGTTCAAAGAAAACTAAAAAAGGAGAATTTCAAAAAGATGATGCGTGTAGGAATGGGATATGATGTACACAAACTGGTAGAAGGACGCGACCTGATTCTTGGTGGTGTTAAGATTGACTGGGAAAAGGGGCTGCTTGGACATTCAGATGCAGATGTGCTTTTGCATGCGATTATGGATGCACTTTTAGGTGCAGCAGCCCTTGGAGATATCGGACGGCATTTTCCGGATACCGATGAGAAATATAAAGGAATTTCAAGTATTAAGTTATTACAGCATGTAGGGGCATTGTTAGAAGAGAATATGTACGTGATTAATAACATTGATGCAACGATTATTGCACAGAAGCCAAAGATGATGCCGCATATTGAAAAAATGCGGGAAAATGTGGCCAAAGCTCTGAATATTGAAAAAAATCAGGTCAATATCAAGGCAACAACAGAAGAGGGACTTGGATTTACCGGAAGTGGAGAAGGTATTTCTTCACAGGCAATCTGTGCACTTCAAGATGCCAGGGATTTCATGGCAGATGACCGTATAATGCCGGCAGGATGCGGTGCATGCTGTAAAAAAAATTAAAAGGTACGTCAGGAGTTTTGGCGCACATAAAAAACATCAGGAGAAAAAGAAAGTATGAGTATATTAAACGTAGAACATTTATCCCATGGATTTGGTGACAGGGCGATTTTTCAGGATGTGTCCTTTCGTCTGTTAAAGGGGGAGCATATCGGGCTTGTCGGAGCAAATGGAGAGGGAAAGTCTACCTTTATGAATATTATAACCGGAAAGTTGATGCCGGATGAGGGAAAGATTGAATGGGCAAAGAATGTAAGAGTCGGATATCTGGACCAGCATACGGTGCTTGAAAAGGGCATGACAATCCGTGACGTCTTAAAGTCTGCGTTTGGATGGCTGTTTGAAATGGAAGAACAGATGAATGGAATCTGCGATAAGATGGGGGAAGCATCTGAAGAAGAGTTAACTCAGATGATGGAAGAACTTGGAACAATTCAGGATATGCTTACGATGCATGACTTTTATATTATTGATTCTAAGCTAGAAGAAGTGGCAAGAGCACTTGGGCTTACAGAAATCGGTCTGGATAAGGATGTGACGGATTTAAGCGGTGGTCAGAGAACAAAAGTATTGTTAGGCAAACTGCTATTGGAAAAGCCGGATATTTTGCTTTTGGACGAGCCTACGAACTATCTGGATGTGGTGCATATTGAATGGCTGAAACGTTATCTGCAGGAGTATGAAAATGCCTTCGTGTTAATTTCACATGATATTCCATTTTTAAATCAGGTCATCAATCTGATTTATCACATGGATAACCAGCAGTTAACACGATATGTGGGCGATTATGACCATTTTCAGGAAGTTTATGCAGTAAAGAAAGCACAGCTTGAAGCAGCTTATCAGAAACAACAGCAGGAAATTAGTGAATTAAAAGATTTTGTGGCAAGAAATAAAGCAAGAGTGGCAACCAGAAATATGGCAATGTCCAGACAGAAGAAATTAGATAAAATGGATGTTATTGAACTGGCAAGAGAGAAACCAAAGCCGGAATTTCAGTTTAAGACTGCAAGAACACCAAGTCGTTTTGTGGTAGAGACGAAAGAATTGGTGATTGGATATGACGAACCGCTTTCCAAACCGCTTACCTTGACGGTAGAGAGAGGTGAAAAGATTGCTTTAGCCGGCGCAAACGGAATTGGAAAGACTACGCTTTTAAAGAGTATTTTGGGACTCATTCCGGCACTTGGCGGAAAAGCAGTGCTTGGAGATTATCTGGAGATTGGATATTTTGAGCAGGAAATGCCACAGGGAAATAAGCATACCTGTATCGAGGAAATCTGGGAAGAATTTCCGTCTTATACACAGTATGAGGTAAGAGCCTCACTTGCAAAATGCGGGCTGACGACAAAACACATTGAAAGCCTGGTACGAGTCTTAAGTGGTGGAGAGCAGGCAAAGGTGCGTTTATGCAAAATTATTAACCGTGAGACGAACCTGCTTGTACTTGATGAGCCGACCAATCATCTGGATGTAGATGCAAAAGAAGAACTTAAACGTGCGCTTAAAGAATACAAAGGAACAATTTTGATGGTCTGCCATGAACCGGAGTTTTACGAAGGACTGGTTTCAAAGGTCTGGGACTGCTCGGAGTGGACCACGAAAATTGGCTGAATCAAATGCCGGACTTTATGTAAAAAGTGCTTTAAATCGACAAAGTATATGCAGTTTTTATAAAAAACCACTGCAAATTTCGTCATAAAACCGATGATTTCTCCAAAAACTACGAAAAATATGAAAGAAATAAAATTTCAGCTTGCAAAATCTGTCCAAGAGTTTTATAATCAATTTGAGTTTACAAATAGCGAAAATGAATCAATATTAGGAGGACAGAAAGTCATGTCATACGTAGATGAGGTTATTGAATCAGTTGTAAAGAAAAACCCAGGCGAACCGGAGTTTCATCAGGCAGTAAAAGAAGTACTTGAATCTTTAAAACCGGTTGTAGAAGCAAACGAAGAAAAATATCGTAAAGAAGCTTTATTAGAGCGTCTTGTAGAACCGGAACGTGTTATTATGTTCCGTGTACCGTGGGTTGATGACAAAGGTAATGTACAGGTAAACAAAGGATATCGTGTACAGTTCAACAGTGCAATCGGACCATACAAAGGTGGTCTGAGATTCCATCCATCCGTATATCTTGGAATCATTAAATTCCTTGGATTTGAACAGATTTTCAAAAACTCCCTTACAGGTCTGCCAATCGGTGGTGGTAAAGGTGGTTCTGATTTCGATCCGAAAGGAAAATCAGACAGAGAAGTTATGGCATTCTGCCAGAGCTTTATGACAGAACTTTCCAGACACATTGGCGCTGATACAGACGTACCGGCTGGTGATATCGGTGTAGGCGGAAGAGAAATCGGATATCTGTTTGGACAGTATAAGAGAATCCGTGATTCTTACGAAGGTGTACTGACAGGAAAAGGTCTTACATTTGGTGGTTCTTTAGTTCGTACACAGGCGACAGGATATGGTCTGTTATACTTAACAGAAGAACTGTTAAAATTAAATGGAAAAGACCTTGCTGGTAAAACAGTAGCTGTTTCCGGTGCAGGAAACGTTGCAATCTATGCAATTGAAAAAGCATATCAGTTAGGTGCAAAACCAGTAACCTGCTCTGATTCCACAGGATGGATTTACGATGCAGAAGGTATCGACTTAGAAGCATTAAAAGAAATTAAAGAAGTAAAACGTGCACGTTTAACAGAATACTTAAACTACAGACCAAACGCTGAATATCATGAAGGCAAAGGCGTATGGAGTGTAAAAGTAGATGTAGCTCTTCCTTGTGCAACACAGAACGAATTACAGTTAGAAGATGCAAAACAGTTAGTAGCTAACGGATGCTTCGCAGTTTGCGAAGGTGCTAATATGCCTACTACATTAGAAGCAACTCAGTATCTGCAGGAAAATGGTGTAATCTTTGCACCTGGTAAAGCTGCAAATGCTGGTGGTGTTGCTACATCTGCTCTGGAAATGTCTCAGAACAGTGAACGTTTAAGCTGGACATTTGAAGAAGTTGATGAAAAACTTCAGGGAATCATGGTTAACATCTGCCACAACATGGTAAATGCTGCTAAGAAATATGGTCATGAAGGCAACTACGTAGTAGGTGCAAATGCTGCCGGATTTGAAAAAGTTGCAGAAGCTATGATGGCACAGGGTATCTGCTAATCAAAATTTGGAAAATAAATTGCTATAAAAACAGAAAAACCGTGGCGTTTAAAAAACGTTGCGGTTTTTTCATCTAGTGAATCCAAAAGTAGTTTCGGAGTGAAATCAAAAGTGGTTCTGTGAAATAGAGGTTGACAAATTTGTCATTTATGAATAAACTAGAACAAGACAGATTAAGATAAATTTAAGATATAAAAAAGCGATGAATGGAAAGAGTACCACAGAAATTTTTTACAGAGAAAGAGGGTCATCGGCTGAAAGCCTTCTAAAAAGGAATGTGTGAAAGTGCCTCCAGAAGCTGACAGCTAATCCCTGTCCGTAATCCTGCGTTAAAGGAGGAAAAGCGGAGGAATGTATCCTCAAGTAGAGTGGAACCGCGGAATATTTCGTCTCTATATGGCACAAGTCATATAGGGATTTTTTTATGAGTTAATTTAAGAATAAACAAAAAAGAAGGGAAAGAAAATGGGATTTATCAAGCATATTAAAGAAGAATTCCAGGTGATTCAGGAAAGAGACCCGGCGATTAAGACACCGCTGGAAGTGCTCTTATATCCAAGCTTTCGTGTTATGATTCAGTATCGGAAAGCGCATAAACTTTACCAGAATGGACATTATTTTCTTGCAAGATGGATTTCTCAAAGAGCGGCAAGAAAAACCGGAATTGAAATTCATCCAGGGGCACAGATTGGAAAAGGGCTGTTTATTGACCATGGAAACGGTGTTATCATTGGAGAGACAGCAATTATTGGAGATAATGTTACCTTATATCAGGGTGTTACGCTTGGAGGTACCGGAAAAGAAACCGGAAAACGTCATCCTACGTTAAGAGATAATGTAATGGTGAGTGCAGGAGCAAAAGTTATCGGTTCTTTTACGATTGGTGAAAATTCAAAAATTGGAGCAGGAAGTGTCGTACTTGAAGAAGTACCGCCAAACTGTACCGTAGTAGGTGTTCCGGGACGTATTGTAAAAAGAGAAAACAGAAAAGTGCCGAGAAGCGATATGGATCAGATTCATTTGCCAGACCCGGTATTAGAAGATATTCGTACTTTACAGAAAGAAAATGAAGCGTTAAAATCCAAATTACAGAGAATGGAATATCAGCTGCAGGAGATAAGAGAAGAAAAGGAGAAAAACGAATTATGAAAATTTATAACACACTGACGAAGAAAAAAGAAGAATTTGTACCGCTTGAAGAAGGAAAAGTAAAAATGTATGTGTGCGGACCAACGGTATACAACTTTATTCATATTGGAAATGCACGTCCGATGATTGTATTCGATACCGTAAGAAGATATATGGAATACAAAGGTTATGATGTAAACTATGTTTCTAACTTTACCGATGTAGATGATAAAATCATTGCAAAAGCAATTGAAGAAGGGGTGTCTGCGGAAGAAATCTCCAAACGTTACATTGCAGAATGTAAAAAAGACATGGCAGATATGAATGTAAAACCGGCTACCACTCATCCGCTGGCGACTCAGGAAATCGATGGAATGATTGACATGATTCAGACCTTAATCGAAAAAGGATTTGCTTATGAGGTAAATGGAACCGTATACTTCCGAGTAAAGAATTTTAAAGAATACGGAAAACTGTCTCATAAAAATCTGGAAGATTTACAGTCTGGTTTTCGTTCCATTCAGGTATCCGGTGAAAATCAGAAAGAAGACCCTCTTGATTTCGTATTGTGGAAACCGAAAAAAGACGGAGAACCATTCTGGGTATCTCCATGGGGAGAAGGCAGACCGGGATGGCACATTGAGTGCTCTGTTATGTCCAAGAAATATTTAGGAGAAGAAATAGATATTCATGCCGGTGGAGAAGATTTAGTATTCCCGCATCATGAAAATGAAATTGCACAGTCTGAGTGCTGTAATGGAAAGCAGTTTGCAAGATATTGGATGCATAATGCATTTTTAAATATTGACAATCGTAAGATGTCAAAATCTCTGGGTAACTTTTTTACCGTACGTGAAATCGGAGAAAAATATGATTTACAGGTGCTTCGTTTCTTTATGCTCAATGCGCATTACAGAAGTCCGTTAAATTTCAGTGCAGAATTGATGGAAGCTTCCAGCAATGCCTTAGAACGTATTGTAACCTGCGTAGAGCAGTTAAAACATTATTTGGAAAAAGCAGAGGGCAATGAGTATGCAGAAGCAGAAACTGCGCTTGTGAAAGAAGTAGAAGCGCTGGTGGAAAAATATGAAGAAGCAATGGAAGATGATTTCAATACTGCAGATGCTATTGCGGCTATTTTTGAAATTGTAAAACTTGCAAACACAAACACAGATGCGGAAAGCACAAAGGCATTTGTACAGTTCTTATTTGATAAGATTGTAGGGTTAAGTGATATCTTAGGATTGATTGTAAATAAGAAGGAAGAAGTGTTAGATGAAGAAGTAGAAAAGCTGATTGAAGAACGTCAGGCTGCAAGAAAAGCAAAAGATTTTGCAAAAGCAGATGAAATCCGTGACAAATTAGCAGATATGGGAATTATCTTAAAAGATACCAGAGAAGGAGTACAATGGAAGCGAGCTTAAGTTATTTAAAAGAGCTGTTTGCACTGGGGAATACGGATATTAAGACGTATTCCCCACTGACACTGGCTTATATCGGCGATGCCGTGTATGAGATTGTTATTCGTACGGTTTTGGTAGAAAAAGGCAATGCACAAGTCAATAAACTGCATCAGAGGGCAAGTAAGCTGGTAAAGGCTTCTGCGCAGTCTGAAATCATTGAAAAATTAAAAGAGGATCTGACGGAAGAAGAACTTGCCGTTTATAAGAGAGGCAGAAATGCGAAATCTTATACGATGGCAAAAAATGCAACTATGTCTGATTATCGAAGAGCAACCGGATTTGAAGCTCTGATGGGATATTTATATCTGACCGAACAGTGGGAGCGAATGTTACAGTTGATTAAAAAGGGAATTGAAAAAGGAGAAACGGATGGAAGAGAAGTTCCAGGAAAGTAAAGTAGAGGGAAGAAATGCAGTATTGGAGGCATTTCGTTCCGGTCGTGTAATTGATAAATTGTTTGTTCAGGAACATTGTGAGGATGGTCCGGTAAGAACGATTTTACGAGAAGCAAAAAAACATGATACAATGGTGCGTTTTGTAAAAAAAGAGCGCCTGGATCAGATGTCTGACACTGGAAAACATCAGGGTGTGATTGCAATGACGGCTGCGTATGATTATGCAGAGGTATCAGATATTTTAGAAAAGGCAAGAGAAAAGGGTGAACCGCCATTTATTATTTTATTAGATAATATTGAAGACCCGCATAATCTTGGAGCAATTATCCGTACTGCAAATCTGGCAGGTGCACATGGAGTCATTATTCCCAAAAACCGTGCGGTCGGGCTGACTGCGACAGTGGCAAGGACTTCGGCAGGGGCATTAAATTATACACCGGTTGCAAGAGTGACCAATATGGCAAGAACAATTGAAGACTTAAAGAAAGAGGGATTGTGGTTTGTCTGCGCAGATATGGGTGGAACAAATATGTATGACCTTGATTTAAAAGGTGCAATTGGTCTTGTCATTGGAAATGAAGGCGACGGTGTATCAAGAGTAGTAAGAGAAAAATGTGATTTTATTGCTTCGATTCCTATGAAGGGAGACATTGATTCTCTTAATGCATCAGTTGCGGCAGGTGTTCTGGCGTTTGAAATTGTAAGACAGAGAATGTAAAGAAAATAAAAAGATGAAAGATTTACAACAATATACGGATGAAGAATTAATTGTACAGCTTCGTAATGGTAACCAAAGCGTGGAAACGTATCTGCTCAACAAATATAAGGGGCTGGTCTTAAAAAAGGCACATGCGATGTTTTTAGCAGGTGGAGAGACAGAAGATTTGATTCAGGAGGGAATGATTGGACTCTTTCAGGCAGTCCGTGATTATCAGCCGGATAAAAATACGCTGTTTTCGACGTTTGCAAATCTCTGCGTAGTACGGCAGCTTTGTAAGGCAATCGAAGTTTCAGGAAGGAAAAAACATAAACCACTCAATGCGTATGTCTCTTTAAGTGGAGACGATTCTCCACTTTTAGAAGCATTTGATTTCAGCCAGCAGAATCCGGAAACGATTGTGATTGACAGAGAAAATACGGAGCAGATGCGTAATAAAATTCGGGAATGTTTAAGCGAATTTGAAAACGAGGTGCTGGATTTGTATCTTGAAGGAAAGACTTATACGCAGATTGCAGTACTTATGGAAAAAACACCAAAATCAATTGACAATGCACTACAGCGAATCCGTGGCAAAATCAAAGAATTGTCGCTGGATTCGCGTTAATTGAGAGGACTCATAAAAGAATCTTTGCATTAACATAAAAAATAAAAGAAATATTACAAAAAGTATTGACATTTCAAACAATTTTTGCTAGAATCTGTAATTGTGATGAACGGCTTGTGATATCACAAGTCAGGCTGCCTTGGCTCAGTTGGTAGAGCGTCGCCTTGGTAAGGCGGAGGTCGGCGGTTCAAATCCGCTAGGCAGCTTGTAAAAAACCTCTCTGAGATTTCAGAGAGGTTTTTTTGAATGCTTTACAAATAATTAAAACGAATGCCTTTTTTAAATATAGTATTCAATTGTTTCGTGAGATTTCATATTAAAGATTTCGTAGACTTTATCACGAATCATCAGGAAATCATTGGAAGTACGGTCTCTGTGTTTTGGAAGCTGTACCGTAAGGAGAGCCTTAATTCGTCCGGGGTTTGCGGACATTATGACAATTCGGTCGGCAAGAAAGACGGCTTCTTCAATATCATGTGTGACAAAGACTACGGTCTTTTTTGTGTCCTGTGCAATTTCCAGAATGTCTGTCTGAAGTTTCATTCGAGTGATGGCATCCAGTGCACCAAATGGTTCGTCCATAAATAAAATATCCGGTTCTACGGCAAGGGCACGGGCAATTGCGACACGTTGCTGCATACCACCGGAAAGCTGTGCCGGACGTTTTTTTGCAGCATGTTCGAGTCCAACCATTTTTAAATAATGAGATGCAATTTTGGCTTTCTTTTCTTTACTGTATTTTTGGGTCTCAAGTCCCAGTTCTACGTTCTTTTGTACCGTTCTCCATGGAAGCAATCCATAATTTTGAAAAATGGTGACATATTTCATGGAAGGTTTCTGAACAATCTGATTTTCGATTTTGATTTCGCCGGATGTCGGTTTTAAAAATCCCGCCATTGCATTTAAGAGAGTAGATTTTCCACAGCCGGATGGTCCAAGCAGGCAGATAAATTCCCCTTTTTCAATATTTAAAGAAACATCATCTAAAATGACATGAGTTTGATTTTCTTCTTCAAAAGAAATTGTTACATTTGATACATCTATCATTTTTTACGCTCCAAATCCGAATTTTGTACGAATCAGTTTCTCAGCTATCCGAAGAAATCCATCTAAGATAAAACCGATGACACCGATAGTTAACATAGTTGCAAGTAAAGAGTCAAACCGCATGCAGTTTTTTGTATCCATAATCAGGAAACCAAGTCCGGACTGAGAACCAACCATTTCACCGGATACAAGGAAAATCCAGGAAGTTCCAAGTGCCAGACGAAGTGCGTTGGAAATCTGGGTAAAAATGGCAGGAAAGATAATACAAAATAATGTTTTTACTTTATTTACACCGAAGCTGTCTGCGATTTTATAATAGATTTTATCGACATTTTGAACTGCACTGACAACAGAGAGCAGAATTGGGAAAAATCCGGCGATAAAGATGATTACAATTGCAGGTACATCACCGATTCCAAACCAGAATACGATAAATGGCATGAAAGCAACGGGTGCAATCGGGCGGATAATCTGAAGAATCGGATTAATAAAGGTAAATACACGCGGAAAACTTCCAAGTAACAGTCCAAGCAGAATTGCCGAAACAGCAGATGAAAAATAACCGATGGCAAAACGAATAAGACTGGTTTCAATATGAAGAGGAAGTATAACAGAAGAAGTACTTCCCGGCAGTCCGGTCGTACAAAGCTGAATGAATGCCTGTAATACTTTATATGGAGACGGAAACAGGGTTTCATTGGTGTGGGCGAGGGTGCAGGCTGTCTGCCAGAGCACCACTACAACCACAAAAGAAAGAATCGTTCGTATTGTCTTTTTTAACATAATCTTTTGTCCTCACAATCTGGATACTGATTTACTGGTAAATGAAATCATTGTAGGACGGTGGATTATCGTTGATTCCGTATTCTTTTACTTTTTCACTTAATTGTTCATAATCATCAAGTGAGATGTCAAGGTCATCGTAATGAATCCATTCTAATGAGACATCAAGAGTTTTTTCGTCCTGTCCTAAGTATTTTTCAGCTACTTCTTTTGCGATTCCTTCGTCCAATAAACTTCCGGCTTCTTTGTATGTAGAAAGAAATTCGTCTGCGGCCTCTTTATTCTTATCAAGGAATCCGCCGTTAAATACGAGTGCACAGCAGATAGAATCCTGCCATAAATCAGTGGAATCATATAATACGTGACCGTAACCCTGTACAACAGCCTGTGCGCCAAATGGTTCTGCAACACAGTATCCATCAATGGAACCGCTTGCAAGGGAAGAAGGCATTTCAGATGGAGCAAGCTGTACCACATTGATATCATCAATACTTAAGTCGCCAAGTGCAAGCATGTCATTTAATAAGATATTGTGTGAGGACTGATTAGAAGGAATTGCAAAAGTTTTTCCTTTTAAATCACGGACATCTGAAATATCATCAGATACGATGACAACATTTCCGTCTTTATGACCAAGAGCAGCAGCCTTTAAGTCAATTCCGTTACTTACGGCTCCCATTGCAAGTTCAACGAGAACAGAAGCACCATCGATTTTTCCGGAGTTCAGTGCATCCATTAAATCCGTCCAGGAACTGAATTTTTGAAGAGTGACTTCAATATCGCTGTCGGATTTTTTATCTAAAAGTTCTTTTGTCTCAAACACAGCCAGTGCATGTGTGATTGGCAGATAGCCTAAGGTAATATTGGTTTTTGAAGAGTCTGTTTTTGTAGTGTCAGCGGCTGAGGTAGAGTCTGGATTTGTGGTACCGCAGCCGGTCAGAGCACTAAAAGAAAGTGTAGCGGCTAAAGCAAATGTAAGTAAGCGTTTGAATTTCATGGTTATACTCCTTTAATTATAGTTAAATTCCTAATTGTTTTCGTTTTTCTTTCATATCTGCGACAATTTTTTCGCCAAGTGCAACAGGGTCGGCATCGACAATCATTGCAGAATGAAGTGTTTTTTTCGTTCCTTCTTTTAAGAACTCAATGACTTTAGAAGAACCGTGAATTGGAGCTTCTACACAATGGTAGGAGCTGATTCCGTTTAAGCGGAAGCCAAGAGCGGCATCGATTCCTTTTTCATTGGACCATTCCGGTGAGGAAAAAGCAAATGGCATTTCGTAGAGTGCTTTGTTAAATTCACCGGCAATTCCTCCGAAAATACCAGAAGAACGGGTATTGTCAATACATTCTCCAACATGCCATACGGGAGGCATATCCGGATTTAAAAATTCTCTTAAACCATCCCCGCATTTACTGTAGGCAAATTCAGAAGTCTGACAGTATCCCATTTTCATAAGAGGGAAGGAAGCACATCCGTTTGTGATAATAAGTACGTTATTTTTTAACAGTACATCACAGACATCTAAGATTGCTTTTTCATAAAGGACTTTTGGATTGTTACATCCAACCATATTGACTACTCCGAGAATCTTGCCGGAGCGGATGGCGTCGGCAATCGGTTTGAAACTGCCGTATTTTTTACAGATGTATTCAACAGAAAATCCGACTTCTGCTTCCACTTCGTGTTTTGGAATAAAGACCGGAATGCCTTTTCTTGCTTCAAAACTTTCGATGGCACGCATGACAATCCGTTTTGCAATTGCTTTGGTTTCGGCAACATTGGAGTGATGGTGGTCATATCCGATGTGTTCTGCACCTGGAAGGCGGGCAGAATCATGAGTAGTAACAACCGTTGTTTTAAAACAGCGTGCTACATCCATGATAGCCGGATAAACTTCCTGTACGTCGGCAACCCAGAGGTCAAGCGCACCTGTTCCAAGTACCAGTTCTGCGCTGACAGCATTAGAAAGAGGAATGACTCCTTCATAGCGGTACATTGCGGAGAGACCGGAACAGCAGATTCCATAAAACTGGATACCTTTTGCTCCTTTTTCTTTTGCAAGGTTTAAGAGTTCTTCACTTTGTCCGGCTTTTACAATTTCTTTTACCAGAACCGGAAGATGTCCGTGAACTGCAATGTTGACATAGCCTTTTTTGAGGGCACCGATATTTACTTTGGAAGTGACACGGTCACCGACCCCGAGCAGGGCATCTGTTGCAATGGAAGTGGAAACGACCCCGCTAAAAGTAAAAGCGAGTCCACAGCGCAAAAACTGTTTCATAACACTTTCCCAGTCGCCATCTGTCGCACATCCGGTTTTATGATAAGCTTCAAAAACTTCGTGGTAAGCACTGATTGGAAGAATATCAAGGTCTTTCCATACTTTCTGGCGTTCTGGAGTTGCACAGGCAGAAATGACTTTGTATTCATCCGGCTCGGTTCTGGATAAATCATCAAGCAGAGTATCTGCAAGGTCAATTGCAATGTTTTTTAACGTACGTTTTTTAGTTTTGATTCCGAAGGCTTCTGCCATGGAGCGTACTTTGTATTCTCCGATGATGGGAAGGTCAAGTTTGCCCTGGGCAGCCCATTTTAACATTAAGAGCAATTCTCTGGCGTGCATCCCGTGTTGGGCAGCACCGGCAGCAGCACCACGCAGAAGATTTCTTGCGACAATTAAGTCGGCATCTGCACCACAGACTCCGCGAGGAGACTTCGGGGTGATTTTACAAGGACCCATGTTACAGATACGACAGCAGGTTCCGCTTAAACCAAAGGTACATTGTGGCTGTTGTTTATCAAAACGGTCAAATGCAGTGTCATATCCAAGCTGTTCCATTCGAAGCATCATTTCTTTTACAGCAGGGTCTGGAACATTATCAAGCACATCCTGTTTGGTTGGAAAGGTTTTGCGGTAAGCAGAAACCGCTTTCCTGTAGTCCTCGGTAAAGACTTCTTCATGGCTGTGTTCATATTCGTTGCCGTTTTCATCAATATGTTTATGAGTATGACCGCTGACCGGTACTAAAACCTTTGGGATTCCGTTTTTATCAAAGCCGATAATGGCTCTGTGATTATGTGGTTCAATAACGGTGTTAAATGTTTCATCAGTTGTATTTTTATTTTCCATAAATTAATTCTCCACTAAATTACTTGGTTTTTGGTTAACGAGATAGTACCACTAAAAACATAGTTTGTCAATAGGTTTATGGGGATAAAGTGAAAAGTTGTGAAAAAAATGTGAAATAAAAATAAGAAACTTGACAGAAAAAAACACTGGTGTTATATTACAAATAGAACAAAAAACGGAAGGAGGAGGAAACAATGGCTGTAAAACGAGATTATTATGAAGTGTTGGGAGTGTCGAAAAATGCAGATGAAAATGCGATTAAGAAGGCATACCGAAAACTTGCGAAGAAATATCATCCGGATACAAATTCAGGCGATGCGGATGCTGAAAAAAAATTTAAAGAAGTTACAGAGGCATATTCTGTTTTAAGTGATAAAGAAAAAAGAAAATTATATGACCAGTTTGGTCATGCTGCGTTTGATGAGGGAGCCGGCGGCGGAACTTATCAGTCGCAAAATCAAAATGGAGGATATCAAAGAGCGTACCATTTTAATTCCGATGATATGGGGGATATCTTTGGGGATATTTTCGGGGATATGTTCCATGGAGGACAGAGAAGTGGAAGAAGAAGCAAGAGCAGCTTCTATCAAGGCGGTTTTGGAAATGGCTTTGGAGGCGGTTTTGGAGCGGATTTCGCACAAAAAGGTGAGGATTTGAATGCAGAAGTGACCGTTACATTTGATGAAGCGGCATTTGGCTGTGATAAGAGAATCCGCCTGTCTTTACAAAATGGTCAGACACAGACTTTGGAGGTGCATATTCCGGCAGGAATTGAAACCGGAAAGAGTATCCGTTTAAGAGGAAAAGGACACCCGGGAAGCGGAGGCGCTGAGGCAGGAGATTTACTGTTAAAAGTAACGGTCATGGAAAAATCCGGCTATGAACGAAAAGGAATGGATGTCTATACAAAAGTTCAGGTTCCGTTTACAACCGCAGTATTTGGCGGAGAGGCTATGGTAAAGACCCTTTATGGAAATGTCATCTGTAAGATTCGTCCAGGAACACAATCCGGAACGAAAATCCGTTTAAGAGGAAAAGGAATTGTATCGATGAAAGATGCTTCGGTACATGGAGATCAGTATGCAGAAGTAGAAATCTTGGTTCCAACGGATTTAAGTGTAGAAGCACGGCAGAAATTAAAAGAATTTGAAGCACTATGCAAAAAAAAACAAGATAATCGGTCAGTAGCATAAGGAAAACCGCAGTATCAAGAGAAAATGATACTGCGGTTTTTGCATGTTTAAACACTTTGTAAAAGTTAGTTTCTTTGATAAATCCGAACTAATTTTTTGATTTTATTTTGTAAATCCGAAGTAAATTCTCCATCTAAGAGACGCCATTTCCAGTTGGTTCCTAAAGTAGATGGAGTATTGATTCGGCAGGTGTTATTAAGTCCCAGATAATCCTGCATTGGAATCATACAGATACGTGCAGGGCTTCCCATAACACGGCAGATAACTGACCAGTGCAGACTGCGGTCAGAAGTTGTATAATCATGAATATAATCGCGTAACATTTCTCTGCCCTCTTTTGGGATGTCCTGATACCATCCGATTAAAGTCGCATTATCATGAGTTCCGGTATAGACAACAGAGTTGACCGGATAATTATGTGGCAGGTAATCACCTGCACATCCGGTATCTCTGGAATCAAAGGCAAATTCAAAAACTTTCATGCCTGGAAATCCGCTTTCAAAAACCATCTGGCGGACACTATCCGTTACATAACCTAAGTCTTCTGCGATGACGTCACGTTCACCGAGAACTTCTTTCATACGGTGGAATAATTCAATTCCGGGACCTTTTTCCCAATGACCGTTTCTTGCAGTGGTATCTCCATAAGGGATAGAGAAATATTCATCAAAGCCACGGAAATGGTCGATTCTGACTACATCATAGAGATAAAATGCGTAAGAAAGACGCTGCATCCACCATGTATAACCGGTCCGGCGGTGATAATCCCAGCGATAAAGCGGATTTCCCCATAGCTGTCCGTCAGCGGCAAACCCGTCCGGAGGGCATCCGGCAACCGCAAGAGGAACATTTTCTTCATCTAACTGAAAGAGTTCCGGATGAGCCCAGGTATCTGCACTGTCATAAGCAACGTAAATCGGGATATCACCGATGATGCGGATACCGTTTTCATTTGCATAAGTTTTTAATTTTTTCCATTGAATGGAAAATTCAAATTGCATGTATTTCTGGAATTCAATTTCAAAATAAAGCTGTTCGCGGTAATAATCAAGGGCATATCCGTAACGTTTTTTGATATCCTCCGGCCACTTATCCCAACATTCGTCTTGAAAGAATCCTTTTACAGCCATAAATAAGGCGTAATCGTCGAGCCACCATGCATTTTCTTCCTGGAATGTCCGAAATTCTGGGTTTTGGGAAATATTGCTTCTTTCATAAGCTTTTCGAAGCAGTTTGTAGCGGGCTTTATAAAGTTTTCCGTAATCAATAAAACGAGAATCCGAACCAAAATCAGCAAGATCACATTCTTTTTTAGTCAGAACGCCTTCTTCGATTAAGGTATTTAAATCGATAAAATAAGGATTTCCGGCATAAGTGGAAAAAGACTGATACGGGGAATCTCCGTAACTGGTTGGTCCAAGTGGCAGAATCTGCCAGTATTTTTGATTGGCCAAAGCCAGTTGGTCTACAAATTCATAAGCTTCTTTTGAAAAACAGCCGATGCCGTATTGGGACGGCAGGCTGGATATCGGTAGTAAAATACCACTTTCTCTCATAATATAAAAACTCCTTTCTTTTGTCGCAAAAAGCTTCTTCCTGGTTAGAGCTATGTGTGAATAAAGATATTCTAACACAGGGAGAAGCATTTTTAATAAAAATTAAAGTTCTAAAATTAAAGCCTGATATCCATGAAGTGTTACTTCGTTTCCGTTTAATACAACATCATTATAGTTGTTTAAGAGAACGGATTTATATGGAGCTGGAAGAGCAATGGTCTGTTCTTGTGTCTGATAGTTTCCGATAACAAGAAGCGTCTTGTCTCCTTTTCTGTAATAAGCCATCAGGTTATGGGTATCTTCAAGATACGGAATGACATCACCATAAACGATTGTTTCCTGATAAGCAGGATCCTTTCTAAGTGCGATTAATTTCTTATAATAAGAAAGAATTGAATGGTCATCATGTAACTGGCTTTCTACATTAATCTGGGTATAGTTCGGGTTTACCATCAGCCATGGGGTGCCTGTTGTAAATCCGGCATTTGTGCCGGCATTCCACTGAACCGGAGTTCTTGCATTATCGCGGTTATAAAGGGAAATAATTTTTAAGGCTTCTTCTTCGGAGTATCCGGCTTCTATTGCTACATGGTACTGGTCAAGTGCGGAAACGTCATCAACTTTTTCAAAAGGAATTACACCGAGATTTTCCATACCAATTTCCTGTCCTTGATAGATGAACGGAAGTCCACGAAGTATGAAGTATAATGTAGCCAGCATTTTTTTGCTTTGGTCGGAACACTCTCCTTCCGGAATATAATAGCTGACACCACGTGGTTCATCATGATTTTCAATAATGTTAGATAAAAATCCGATCGAACCGATTCTTTTCTGAGAGTGGAAACAACATTTTTTATAATCATCTGGAGTAATGCGGGTATTTGCATACCAGCCTTTATCACTTTTTCCAAAGGAAGTGCCGGCAAAATCAAACATGGAAGAGAAGTAGCCGTTATCTCCGATGAAATCCGGAAGCTCTTCGTCTTTTTCATTAAAAACTTCACCGACGGTAAATGCATTATGAGGCTTAAAGGTTTTGTCACGCATTTCGCCTAAAAATTCACCAACACCCTTTGCATCAGCAAGCATCTGGTCGATACAGCTTAAATTATCATCGCGGTCTACCGTGTAGTCTTTATAAGGAAGTTTCTTTTTGATGTTGATGATAGCATCAATACGGAAACCGCCAAGTCCTTTATCTAACCACCAGTTGATGTTTTTGTAAACTTCTTCGCGGACTTTTGGATTTTCCCAGTTTAAATCCGGCTGTTTTTTGTGAAATACATGCATGTACTGCTTGTCAGGATGTCCTGGAAGTGGTTCCCAGACCGGACCTCCAAAATAACTTCTCCAGTTACATGGAAGTTCTCCCTCTTTGCGGTCTTCAATATAGAAGAAGTTTCCATATTCTCCGTCAGGGTCTTTACAGGCTTTTTCAAACCATTCATGTTCATCAGAACAGTGATTTACAACCAGGTCCATTAAGATATACATGTCACGTTTTTTGGCTTCTTTTAAAAGATGATCCATGTCATCCATTGTGCCGAAGCAAGGGTCAATTTGATAGTAGTCAGAGATATCATATCCCTGGTCTGCAAATGGAGAAGAGTAAATTGGAGAAATCCAGACAATGTCTACTCCTAATTCTTTTAAATAATCTAATTTTAAGGTGATTCCTGGCAAATCACCGATTCCGTCGCCGTTGGAATCATAAAAGCTCTTCGGATAAATCTGATAAGCAACTTTATTGTGCCACCATTTTCTTTCCATAGCGTGTATCCTCCTGATTTTTTTATCAATTTTCGTTTCGCTCATTACTTATGCGGATAAGTAATAGTATAATGACAAAAAATGATTTTGTCCTACGAATATCTGATGAAAAACTACGTTATTTTGACTTGTGCGTTTGTGAAAAAGACTTTCGATACTGCAGAGGTGTCATTCCGGTTTTTTTTCGGAATTCTTTTAAAAAATTTCCGAGATTATGAAAACCGCAGTCGAGACAGATATCCATAACCGGACGCTGAGTATCCTGAAGCAGAGTAATGGCGCGCCCAATGCGGTATTCATTGATATAGGCGACAGGAGTTTTGCCGATATATTTTTTAAAAAATCGGCAGAAATACTGTTCATTTAAGCCGGCATTTTGAGCAAGGGTATGCACATAAAATTTTTCACCATAATGCTGATGAATGTAAGCAAGTGAATTTTTAATAATTTCAACCCGATAATCATCATCCGTATGCTCTTTTACGGATAGAAGCTGATATTGTTCTAAAAAGGCAAGGATTTTTAATAAACCGGCACGAATAAACAGCTGGGAGGCTAAATCGTTTGTGACCATCTGATACTCGTTGATTGGAGCAAATCCATTTTGATAAAACGCATTTACAATTTCAAGATATTCTTGTTTTAATCTGGAAAAAACAGGATGTTCCGGTTTAATACAGCGTGGAAAATAGAGTTCTCCCTTCATCATGGGCTGTAAAATTCGGCTCTGTGCGATATCATAACTGTCAAAATTTAAGATTCTCGGATGAAAAACGACAGCTGATTCTTTTACAGAAGTTTTTGCTAAAATAGAATGGAGTTCACCAGAATTTACAAAATAAAAACATTCATCTGTGATGGTGTAAATATTCATATTGATGACTAATTCAAATTTGCCTTCCATAAAATAAAGAATTTCAAGTTCATCGTGCCAGTGGTGTTTGACACCGTTCCAGTTCTCATCATCATAAGTCTCATAAAGGCCACAGGGAAAAGAAAAGGTTCCGTGGTCTTTTTGTTCTTTTAAAGTCGGGTTTGTGTTTGACGGCTCAGTCTTTTGCATGATACATTCCACCTTTCTGCTTTGTAAAACACAATAATCCACTTAAAGTGATAAACATTGTAGCAAATTCCGCAGCGGGAAATGCCAGCCAGATCCCGGTCATTTTAAAGCAGGCAGAAAGCACAAAGGCAAAGAAAATAGTTGCAACAAATCCACGTGAAATAGAGGCACAAAAAGCATATTTAACGGATTCTACAGCACTTAAGGCCGCAGTTCCGACGATGTTAATTCCAGCAAATAAAAATCCGATAAAGTATAATCTTAAGCCAGAGTCTGCATAAGCAGCAAGCTGCAAATCGTGTTCACTGTTAAAGACAGCGGTGACAGCAGGTGCAGAAAAGAAAATAAAAATCATCAGTAAAACACCAAGACCAAGTGCAGTGGTGAGAGCCATTTTTAAAAGGGAGCGGACATTTTGTTCTTCTCCTCGTCCATAGGATCGACTGATAAGCGGCTGAGATCCTTGTGCAATTCCATTAAACAGTGCAACAGCGACCAAAGAAGTATTGGCGACGACTCCATAAGCAGCAACACCGGTATTTCCGGCAAGATTTAAGATAATCATATTAAAGGTAACTGTAATAACGCCCGAAGAAATTTCTCCAACAAAGGCAGAAACTCCAACTTGACAGGAATAAATCAGCTTTTTGATGGACGGCAGGACAGGAATCAATTTAATCGTGGATTTCCTGGAAAAAAAGTGAATACAGCAGATTAAAATTCCGACAACCGGAGAAAAACCGGTAGCAAGAGCTGCCCCTTTCATAGCAAGACCGAGAGGAAACATTAAAATGTAGTCAAAGACAATGTTAAATAAACTGCTGAATAACGTAGCAGCCATGGCGATGGATGGATTTTTATCATTTCGCACAAAAGCGTTGCAGATATGGTTCCACATAAAAAATGGGGAAAAACACATAAAAATCCGTGTATAGGAAGTTCCGGTCTGAATGATTTCGGCATCGCCGCCAAGCAGTGCAACTAATTTATCCGGAAGAAAAATCCCAATAAAGACAAAAATTAAGCTGATAAAAAATGCACAGATTAGTGCATGGAAAAAGTATCCGTCTGCATCCGGATTCTTCTTTCCACGTTCAATCACAAAGCGGATAGCAGAGCCCACTCCAATCATTGCCCCAATTGCAAAAATGAGATTATAAAGTGGGAGTACCAGGTTTAGGGCGGTGATACCATTTGAACCGACTGCTTTTGAAATAAAATACGTGTCTGCGAGAATATAAAGCGACATGCCGAGCATACCAAGCATATTCTGGGAGACATATTTGGTGAATTGTTTTAACATAGTTTTGAAATACCTTTCATTTAGATATAATTCTAATAGATATGGTAGCAAAAAGTGGCGGATTTTGCCAGACTTTCTTTTTAAAAACGCTTATGCTATAATGGATAATCATAAAGATTGGAGCAAAGGCATGAGTAAAAAAGAGAAGAAAAAAGGCAGAATGGGAGGCATTATCCGTAATTTGGTCCTGATTATCGCAGCCGCAGTCTTTTTATTTTCTGCTTATCAACTGGTCATGATTTATTTGGAGTATAAAAAAGGTACGGATGAATATGATAAAATCAGACAGTATGCGGTAGAAAGTCCTGTAAAAGAAGAGACAAAAGAAAATGATGAAGCAGAAGGGGAAGAAGAGGGGGAAGAGGCTCAAGAGGTTCAAGAACCTCAAGGACCACAGATTGATTTTGAAGCGTTAAAGGCAGTAAATCCCGATGTGGTTGGCTGGATTGAAATTGAAACACTGGATATCAGTTATCCGATTGTACAGACGACAGACAATGACCATTACCTTCATTATACTTTTGAAGGACAGCGAAATGCGAATGGTGCGATTTTCTTAGAGCATACAAACAGCAGCGATTTTGAGGACTGTAATACCATTATTTATGGTCATAATATGAGAAATGGCTCGATGTTTGGTACATTTCGCAAGCTTCATGAGCAGTCAAATCTGACGAGTCCTTATGTCTGGATTTGTACACCAAAACATACCTGGCGTTATAAAATCTTTTCGGTTCATACTGCGTCAGTAACGGGAGAAACGTATACTTTATTCAGCATGGCAGATGAACAGTTTGCCGAGTATTTAAAATCTATGAAGTCAGCGTCAGAATTACAATTAGATGCCGAAGCAGACAAAGACGATAAAGTGATTACTATGTCAACTTGTACGGGAAACAGCAGTACTCGTTTTGTTATTCAGGCAAAGCGCCTTGAGAAAGGAGAAAATTAAAATGGATAAAAAAATTGAAGCATTGCAGAAATTAATTTCAGGGCATCAAAATATTGTGTTCTTTGGAGGAGCGGGTGTTTCAACAGAAAGTGGAATTCCGGATTTCAGAAGTGTGGATGGCTTATATCATCAGAAATGGGATTATCCGCCGGAGACGATTTTAAGCCATACTTTTTTTGTAAGAAAGCCCAAAGAGTTTTATCGCTTTTATAAAGAGAAGATGTTATGCGAGGGTGCAAAGCCAAATGCAGCACATAAAAAACTGGCACAGTTAGAGAAAGCCGGGAAATTAAAAGCAGTTATTACACAGAATATTGATAATCTGCACCAGATGGCAGGCAGTAAAAAAGTGTATGAATTGCATGGAAGTGTGTATCGTAATTATTGTACAAAATGCGGGGCATTTTATGATTTCTCCTATATGAAACATGCAGAAGGGATTCCGGTCTGTAAAAAATGTGGTGGAATTATTAAGCCGGACGTTGTGCTCTATGAAGAAGGATTAGATAATGAAGTCATAGAAGGTGCAGTCCAGGCAATCAGAGAGGCAGAAGTGCTGATTATCGGAGGAACTTCTCTTGCGGTTTATCCGGCAGCTTCGTTGATTGACTATTTTAAAGGAGATGCACTGGTTGTGATTAATCGAGATAAGACGCCGAGAGATAAGATGGCAGATTTGGTCATCAATGAACCGATTGGAACGGTATTTGAACAGATTCGTGTAGAATAAAGGGAGATAAAGTGATTTGGAACAGAGAGAGCGGTAACAGAGTAACAGAAGAAAGGAAGAGAAATGGCATATCAGTACGAAGTTGGTGATATTGTAAAGTTAAAAAAACAGCATCCGTGTGGAAGTAACGAATGGGAAATTCTTCGAGTGGGAGCCGATTTTCGTTTAAAATGCATGGGATGTGGACATCATATTATGCTTGCAAGAAAACTTGTAGAAAAAAATACGAGAGATTTGAAAAAAAATACTTGATTATTCAGGAAAAGCATGGTAGAATTAATCCTCGTGATATATGATTATCCTTGCTCTCCAAAAAGAGTGGAGGGCCAAAAGACCAAAAGGAGGTAAAACAGGCATGAACAAATATGAATTAGCGTTAGTTGTTAATGCGAAAATCGAAGATGAAGCTCGTGCAGCAGTTGTGGAAAAAGCAAAAGGCTACATCGCCCGTTACAACGGAAATGTAACAGAAGTTGAAGAATGGGGAAAGAAAAGATTAGCTTACGAAATCCAGAAAATGCGCGAAGGATATTACTACTTCATCCAGTTCGAAGCAGACGCTGACTGCCCAGCAGAAATCGAGCGTCACGTTCGCATTATGGACAATGTATTAAGATATTTAGTTGTAAGAAAAGACGCTTAATTTTTTCTTAGAGCACAAAATGCGAATCCCCTTAGAATTATAGTGTTTTATAATTCCCGATTCTATGTGCTGCGACGTACAATGTAAAAAATGTTGAGGTGAAAGATATGAACAAAGTAATTTTAATGGGACGTTTAACAAGAGACCCGGAGGTAAGATACTCTGCGGGAGAAAACTCACTGGCGATTGCCAGATATACACTGGCTGTTGACAGACGTTTCAAGAGAGACGGAGAAGCAACTGCTGATTTTATCAGCTGTGTTGTGTTTGGAAAACAGGCAGAATTTGCAGAAAAATATTTTCGTCAGGGAATCCGTATCGTAGTGAGCGGAAGAATCCAGACAGGAAGCTACACAAATCGTGATGGTGTAAAAGTTTACACGACAGAAGTTGTTGTAGAAGAACAGGAATTTGCAGAGAGCAAAGCAGTAAGCGACAGCCACGTAAACCGTAGTGCAAGCCAGCCGGCAGCACCGGATATGGCAGATTCCTCAGCAGAAGGATTTATGAACATTCCTGATGAAATCGGTGGAGAATTACCGTTTTAAGAACGGAATATAGCAGGAGGTAGAAACCATGGCTTTCGAAAAAGGGAATAGACCGGACTCTCCAATGAAGAGAAGAGGCGGACGCAGAAGAAAAAAAGTTTGTGTATTCTGTGGAAAAGAAAATAACGAAATCAGCTACAAAGATGCAAATAAATTAAAAAGATATGTCTCTGAAAGAGGAAAAATTCTTCCAAGAAGAATCACAGGAAACTGTGCAAAACATCAGAGAGCTCTTACTGTAGAAATCAAGAGAGCAAGACACATGGCTATTATGCCATACGTACAGGATTAATTTGCTGTATCGAAGCCGTCACAAAGTACTGTGGCGGCTTATTTTTTTACTTTAGTTCAAGAGAATTTACAAGGAAGAATAGGTACAGCACTTCCAAGAAGGGAAAAAATTTAGAGTTATGAAGTATAATATATTAATAACTGAGGATGAAAGAGAAATTGCCGAATTAATCAAACTGTATCTGGAAAATGAAAATTATAGGGTATTTTGTGCGGAAGATGGAAAAGAGGCGTTAGAATTCTTAGAGCAGGAATCAATAGATATGGCAATACTCGATATTATGATGCCGGGGATGGATGGATATGAACTGACGAAACGGATTCGTAAAAGAAGTAATATGCCAATTCTGATTTTGTCTGCGAAAACACAAAGTTGTGATAAAATAAGAGGCTTAAATCTTGGGGCAGATGACTATATGACAAAACCATTTGATCCTCTTGAAGTTGTAGCAAGGGTAAATTCGGCATTGAGACGTTTTTATCGTTTAAATGGTGAGACGGAATCCAAAAATGAGAATCATATTTTAAAAGTAGGAGATTTGGTGTTAGATACCCAAACTCTTGCACTGAAAAAGAGAGACGAAGAAGTTTTTCTGACACCAATGGAATATAAAATTCTTGCATTGTTTATGAAAAATCCAGGGATGATTTTTACCAAAGTTCAGATTTATGAAAATACCTGTGGGGAATATGTCGAAAGTGATGATAATACAATTATGGTGCATATCTCAAATCTTCGGGAAAAGATAGAGGAGAATCCCAAAAATCCACAGTATATTAAAACCATTCGAGGAGTAGGATATAAAATTGAAAACCGATAAACGAAAAAAGGGCAGTTTTTTATCACTTATTATCCGGAATTATCTTTGGTTTTCGTTTGCTGTGCTGCTGGCTTTGATGTGTATTGTTGTTGTGATTAACTGGATGGGAGAACAGCATTTTTCAGGGTTAAAAACCAAAAAAATTAAAAAATTTACGGAATATCTGGAAGAGGGGAATTATGAAAAATTTCCATCTGATATTTTGCTGGGACAAAAAGGAGCATTTGTTATTTTGGATGAAAATTTTCAAATGATTTATCAAAGTAAAAGTGACATGCCAAAAAGATTTACAGAGGAAGAACTGTTTTTTGTCAATGAGTTGGGTATGAAAGAAAAGATAAAAGCAATTTTTTATCAAGATGAAAATGAAAACGAACGGATTTTAATCCAAAGGGAAAAAACAAAAGAGGGTACTGAAAAGAACAAAAAAGAATATCTGCTTTTGGATAATTCTGGAACAGTATTGGTCAATCAGATGGGGTTTACAGGAAAGAATGTGAATCAAAAAGAGTTGGATTATATTATAAAAAAGGGGAAAAATCCGGTTCAGTATGCAAAGTGGGAATTTAAAAACAAGCGGGGAAAGAGATATACAGCAGTTTTTCGCTATGAAAAAAAAGATGCAAAGAAATATCTTGAATTTACAAAATCCATGCGAGTGGTTCAGTGGTTGATTCTTCCACTTTATGCTCTGATTGTAGCAGTTTTTGCCGTGCGTTTGAATCATAAGGTGAAACGTCCGCTGATGGCACTGAAAGAATCAATTGTATGCTATCAGAAAGGTCAGAAATTAAGTAATGACAACAATGGACCGGATGAATTTGTAGAAATCGGGGACGATTTTGTAAAATTGGCACAAAGGCTGGCTGAGAGTGAAGAACGAAGAAAAATTTCTGATGAAGAAAAACAGCAGATGCTTGCAGACATTTCTCATGACTTAAAGACTCCGATTACGATTATCCAAGGCTATGCAAAGGCAATCTGTGATGGTGTCATAAAAGAAGAAAATAAACAGCAGTATCTACAGACAATTTATCATAAGTCAATTGTTTTAAATGAATTGATTAATGCATTTTCAGAATACAGTAATTTGGAGCATCCGGATTTCAGACCGGTGAAAACAAAGGTGGATATCTGTGAATATGCAAGAGAATATTTAGCGACAAAATATAATGAATTGGTGTTGGGCGGATTTTTGATAGAAGTAGAGGTACCGGAGATGATAATCTGGTGTCAGATTGATGTACAACAGATGAAGCGGGTATTTGAAAATCTGATTAATAACTCTGTCAAACATAATAAAAGAGGGACAATGCTTTTCTTTTCGATGAAAAAAGAAGCAGATACGATTTGTATCAGTATCGGAGATAACGGTACAGGAATTCCAAAAGAGCTGGCTCAAATGGTATTTGAACCGTTTGTGGTGGGAGATGAATCAAGAAATAGCCGGCAGGGAACAGGTCTTGGGCTTGCGATAGCAAAGAAAATAGTGGAGGCGCATGACGGAGTGATTGAACTTGTAAAATTTCCCAAAGAAGGGCTTTCAACAGAATTTCGAATCTGGATGCATACGGATAAGGAATAAGAAGCGGTATTGTACAAAAATAAAAAAAATGATATAATAAGCCAGTACATGCTTATCCGGATGAATCGAAAATACCGGAAAATGTTAAGAAATCGGAAGGTAAGAGGATATGAATGGCAATATCAAGATAAAGGGACAGCTTAAGCTGTATATGCAGTGGCCGGTTATCATGGTACTTTTACTCCTGCTTATGGATTTGTGTATTTTCCGCATCAGTATAAAGGGCGGAGTGATTGCAACCTGTTTTATAGCGGTGTATCTTGCGATAGCAGTTTTTCAGTATCATAATAGTCGGGCTGATATACTCAATGAGCTGATTTCTTTTGCCACACAGTATGGGCAGGTACAGAAAAGTCTGTTACGTGATTTTATTGTACCTTATGCTTTAGTGGATGGCAGAGGAAGAATCCTGTGGATGAATGAGGCATTTTCACAGTTGAGCCAGAAACCGGTCAAATACCACAGGTCGATTACAAGCATTTTTCAGGAAATTACAATTGAACGTCTGCCAAAGGATGAATCTTCAGAGGTTCTGTTTCAGTTTGAAAACAGAGATTACAGAGCTTCGATGCGCAAGATTTCAATTGAGGCAATGTTAGAAGATTCAGGTTTGATTGAATCGGATGCAGATAATTTTCTGACGGCAATTTATATTTTTGATGAGACAGATGTAAATCGTTATAAAAAAGAACGCGATGAAGAGAAACTGGTAACAGGACTTTTATATCTGGACAATTATGAAGAGGCGTTAAACAGTGTGGAAGAAGTCCGGCGTTCGCTCTTAGTTGCGTTGATAGAGAGAAAATTAAATAAATATTTCTCCGAGATGGATGGTCTGGTGAAAAAGTTAGAAAAAGATAAGTTTATTCTGATTTTATGCCAGCGTTCGTTAGAAGAGTTAAAAGAAAAACGGTTTAGCATTCTGGAAGAGGTAAAAAGCATTAATATCGGTAATGATATGGATGTCACAATCAGTATTGGAATTGGAATTAATGGGGCAAATTATGTCCAGAATTATGAGTATTCGAGAATTGCAATTGATTTGGCGCTTGGACGAGGTGGAGACCAGGTTGTCATAAAAGACCGTGATACTATGATTTACTTTGGTGGAAAGTCACAGCAGATGGGCAAGACAACACGAGTTAAAGCGAGAGTCAAAGCACATGCCTTAAAAGAGTTTATGGTAGCGAAAGATAAAGTTGTGGTTATGGGGCACAAGATTTCTGATGTGGATTCAATCGGTGCGGGAATTGGAATTTACCGTGCAGCGAAATCTTTGAATAAACGGGCTCATATCGTAGTTAATAATCCAACCATGTCGGTGCGTCCGATTATTGAAAACTTTATTAATAATCCGGAATACGATGAGCACATGTTTGTAAACAGTGCAGAGGCAAAAGAAATCGTAGATAACAATACGGTAGTCGTAGTCGTAGATACGAATAAACCAAGTTATACAGAATGTGAAGATTTATTGTCAAAGACAAAAACGATAGTGGTATTAGACCATCACCGTCAGGGTGCAGAAGTTATTTCAAATGCTGTACTGTCTTATATTGAGCCGTTTGCTTCGTCTGCCTGCGAGATGGTTGCAGAGATTCTGCAATATTTTTCAGATGGAATTCGAATTTATAATATCGAAGCGGATGCCCTTTATGCAGGAATTGTAATTGATACGGATAACTTCACTTCAAAAACGGGAGTCCGCACTTTTGAAGCAGCTGCATTTTTACGGCGCTGTGGCGCAGATGTAACCCGTGTAAGAAAAATGTTCCGTGATGATGTCAGTTCTTATCGAGCAAAGGCAGAGACAGTTCGGACAGTGGAAACTTACAGGGATTCGTTTGCAATTGGAATCTGCCCAAGCAGTGGACTGGACAGTCCGACTATCGTGGCAGCACAGGCTGCAAACGAACTGTTAGATATTGATAGTATAAAAGCATCATTTGTATTGACGGATTATAACAATTTGATTTATATTAGTGCAAGGGCAATTGATGAGGTAAATGTTCAGCTGATTATGGAACGGCTGGGCGGTGGCGGTCATATTAACGTGGCTGGTGCACAGTTGAAAGATGCAACGGTAAATGGAGCAATTATTCAATTGAAAGATACAATTGACCAGATGATTAAGGAAGGAGCAATTTAAGATGAAAGTAATTTTAATTGAAGATGTAAAATCTCTTGGAAAAAAAGGAACAATTGTAAATGTAAGTGATGGATATGCAAGAAATATGCTGTTTCCAAAAAAACTTGGATTAGAGGCAACCCCAAAGAATATTAATGATTTAAAACTTCAGAAAGCACACGAAGAAAAAGTGGCAAAAGAAGTATTCGAAGAAGCAAAGGCGTTTAAAGCAGAATTAGAGACAAAAGAAGTCACAGTTGGATTAAAAGTAGGAGAAAACGGACGTACCTTTGGATCTGTTTCCACAAAAGAGCTTGCAGAAGCAGTGAAAGCACAGCTGGGATACGACATTGATAAGAAAAAAATGCAGCTTTCTTCTCAGATTAAAGAGTTAGGTGTAGTAAGAGTACCGATTCGTCTGCATCCAAAAGTAACAGCAGAATTAAAAGTTAACATCAAAGAAATGAAATAAGATACGCTTAGAAAGGAGCCATGACTGGCATGGACGAAGCACTCATAAAGAGAATACTTCCTCATAATACAGAGGCAGAACAGTCGGTAATCGGCTCCATGATTATGAATAAAGATGCGATTGTGACGGCATCTGAAATTATTACAGGCGAAGATTTTTATCAACAGCAGTATGGAATTGTATTTGATACGATGGTGGAACTTTTCAATGAAGGGAAACCGGTTGATTTGATTACTCTTCAGGATCGTTTGATGGAAAAAGACCTGCCGCCGGAAGTATCAAGTATGGAATTTGTCGCAGAATTAATGAGTTCTTTGCCTACATCTGTCAACGCAAAAACCTATGCGGAGATTGTAAAAGAAAAATCGATGCTCCGCAAGATGATAAAGACGATGGAGGAAATCACAAATACCTGTTATCTGGGAAAAGAACGGGTGCAGGATATTATGGAGGATACCGAAAAGAAGATTTTTGATTTGGTTCAAAGAAAGAGCAATGAGGAATTTGTTCCGATTCGACAAGTTGTCTTAAATGCGATTGAAAAAATAGAAAAGTCTTCGAGAACAAAAGGCAGTGTAACGGGAATTCCGACAGGATTTGTTGATTTGGATTACCAGATGTCCGGTTTTCAGCCGTCCGATTTGATTTTAGTGGCAGCACGTCCATCTATGGGTAAAACTGCGTTTGTATTAAATATTGCCCAGTATATGGCATTTCGGAAGGATGTCACGGTTGCAATTTTCAGTTTGGAAATGTCAAAGGAACAGTTGGTTAACCGTCTGCTGTCTCTTGAGTCAAAAGTGGATTCTCAGAATATCCGTACAGGTAATCTTGAGGATGAAGAATGGGCAAAACTGATTGAAGGTGCAAATATTATTGGTTCTTCCAATATGATTATAGATGATACTCCCGGTATCTCAATATCAGAACTGCGTTCAAAGTGCAGAAAATATAAGCTGGAACATAATCTTGGAATTATCTTTATTGACTATTTACAGTTAATGACGGGCAGTGGAAAGAGAAGTGAATCAAGACAACAGGAAATTTCCGATATTTCCCGTTCGTTAAAAGCATTAGCGAGGGAGCTGAATGTGCCGGTAGTTGCACTGTCTCAGCTTAGCCGTGCCGTGGAACAGCGTCCAGACCATCGACCAATGCTCTCGGATTTGCGAGAATCCGGAGCGATTGAGCAGGATGCCGATGTTGTTATGTTTATTTATCGTGATGATTATTACAATAAAGATTCAGAGAATAAAAACATAGCAGAAATCATTATCGCAAAACAGAGAAATGGTCCGATTGGAACGATTAATCTGGTATGGCTGCCGAACTATACAAAGTTTGTAAATATGAAAAAATAAAATGATGTAAGTGTCAAAAGTATAAATTGCGGTTGTGCTTGCACAAAGAGCAATTTATACTTAATTGACACGCCGAGCACCGAAAACGAAATAAAATGGTGTGAATACGCCATTTTACGAGAGTTTGAGGTGTTCGAGGATTGCGAGAATTGTATAGCAATGGAGCAATCCGGTTACATCAGTGAGTGACAAAATTTACTTTTGACACTCACATCATAGGATAAAAAACTGCGGAGCTTTTTTAGTTCCGCAGTTTTTTTGCAAGCATTTCAGGATTGGACGCATGATTGAGTGCTTCCTGACGGTCGATGACTCCTTGTTGGTAAAGTCGTAATAAACTGTTATCCATCGATAACATTCCGTTCGCAGAAGAAGAATAGATTAAGCCGTCAATCTGATGAACTTTATTATCTCGTATCATATTTTTAATTGCCGGAGTGGTATTCATAATCTCAAAAGCCGGTGTCAAGCCTCCGGTCAGATCTGGAACAAGCTGCTGGGAGACAACTGCCTGAAGCACGGAAGAAAGCTGAACGGCAATCTGTCTTTGCTGGCTTGGTGGAAATACATCAATAATTCGGTCAATAGTATTTGCAGCACCTAACGTATGAAGGGTAGAAAAGACCAGATGTCCGGTTTCGGCAGCTGTCATGGCAACAGCCATTGTCTCGTAATCTCGCATTTCTCCAAGCAGAATAACGTCTGGGCTCTGTCTGAGAGAAGCACGCAGGGCAGTGATATAATTTTCTGTATCCGTACAAATTTCACGTTGGCTTACGATGCTTTTCTTATGGCTGTGAAGAAATTCAAGAGGGTCTTCAAGAGTAATAATATGCTTTTCCATTGTGCTGTTAATTGCATCAATGATACAGGCAAGCGTGGTGGATTTTCCACTTCCTGCAGGACCTGTGACAAGAACCAGCCCTTTGTTATGAGTTCCAAGGTCAATGATTTCCGGTGGGATTCCAAGGTCAGACGGATTTGGAAGGTGGAAGGTGATAACCCGGATGACGGCTGCCATGGAACTTCTCTGCATATAGGTGTTGACACGAAAGCGGGAAAGACCGGAGACTGCAAAGGAAAAATCATCATCTCCGGTTTTTAAAAAATGGGAAATATCACGGTCTCCGGCAAGGCTATAAATCTCACGAATCAGTATTTCAGTATTTTCCGGCATGATACGTTCAGAAGTTAATTCAATTAACTGACCGCTCTTTTTATAAGAAAGAGGAAGTCCTGCTACAATGAAAAGGTCAGAAGCTCCAAGTTCTGTTGTCTTTTTTAAAAAAGTAAGTGCATCCATGTTTGTATTCCTTTCTTGGATTAGTTATCTCCGGTGTAGACAGGCAGGGTATCATCGGCTTCCCATGTCTGTGTGCCGGTCAGTTTCCAGGTCTCTATCTGATAAAAAGAATCCCCTTTTTTGATTTCAGAATTTAAAAGAAGCACCACCTGCAGAATTTGATGTTCATTTACTTTGATTTCATAAGCAATCTGGTCTTTGGATGGAAAGGAGATTCCATCAAGGCTGGTTAAATTCT
Organism: Firmicutes bacterium OM04-13BH; assembly: GCA_003481745.1. Taxonomy (GTDB): domain Bacteria; phylum Bacillota; class Clostridia; order Lachnospirales; family Lachnospiraceae; genus Blautia; species Blautia stercoris. Next base: position 30,472 of record QULP01000009.1, on the reverse strand, counting down.
GCTGTACCTGTTTAAGATAGTCGGAAGAATCCGAGGATTGATAGGTGGATTTAAGAATAGAATCAATTTTATCCATTAATTCGTTCGCTGAATTTTCAGCTTCATAGACTTCATGAGTATGAGCGCTGTTTTTTTTCACCAGCTTATAGTCTGCATTTGCACTGACAAGGGAAAGCACTGCGAAAGTCAGCAGACATAAAATAACGAAGATCAATAAGATAGAAGAAATTCCAATTCCAATAGGAAGCTGATGTTTGTTTTTCATTAAGAGTTCTCCTTTTTTTCATCTGCGGTGCGGGGAATGGCAGTTTTTAAATCAAGTGTATCGATAGAAGCTCCGTCTGCATCTTTTAATACAATAGAATAATGGTTCAAATGACCGTTTGTTTCTTTTATAATAGTCAGATAGTAAGTGGCATTATTAGAAGAAACAGCAGTTCCATTTTCATCATAAGCAATCTGCCATCCGTCTTTGGTTTCTTTCGCTTTCGGAAATAATTCTTCAAAAGGAGTATCTGTATTAGAAGTATCCATATAGGAGAGTGCTTCTGCGACAGAAGAGACAAGAGTAGAACCAAGAGACTCTTCTTTTGCTTCTTTGCCGGTTAAGTGTGCTTTTACAAATACCTGAACGCAGAGCATGCTGGTAAGAGAAAAAAAGAAAATAACAAAAATCAGCTCGATTAAAAAAAGGCTGGACTGTGAAGCGTTTCTTTTATTCATGATGCTCCTCCTTTTGTGTCGGTCGAATGACTGCGGATATGAATGAAAAGAGAGGCGGAAGTATTTTCTTCGTCCGTTACGGTAAAGCGCAGTAAATTTTCGCCCGCCTGTTCAATGGAAAAATTTTGTATGGCTAAAATCGTTTCTCCCTGTGATTTTGTTACAGGTTGTGAGGCTTGTACAAACAGCTCTTTTAAGGCATTTTCATCTTCATAAATATAAGTAATGTAAGAAACACCGCCAATGGATTCGGAAAGTTCAAGGGCAGGAGCATCTTCAAGAGTTCCAAGAGAGATTGAAGATGTCGAATCATGCTGGCGGACTTTTTCAGCAACATAAGTAAGAGCCGTACGAGTCGTATAGTTTGTTTTCATATCAAGTGCTGTCTGTTTATAAACATGTGCTCCGATTAAGAGAACGGTCAAAGAAGAGATGGTAAACAGACATAGAAGCCCAAGGGAGAAAAGCAGGTCTGTAATATGCACCTGTTCATGGAAGAGCTTTTTTTTACTTATTTTACTCATGGCAGTTCCCCCTTGTTTGTCAGAATAATGACATCAATATCCGGCATCAGGTTAGAAGCATGAACCTCATAGCTTATAAGATATTTTGAATGATCATAAGTGATTCCATAATGGTTCTCCAGATAAGAAAGACTTTCCGGATAAGCTCCTTCCACGGCATAACAGTAAATGGTACTGCGGATAACAGCCTGTTTTAAGTTCTCTATTTCTTCTTGTTTTGTAGTAGCTGAGATAGAAGAGACAGGAAGAAGAAACAGAAAAAAAACGGCAAAAAAGACAACAACAGGAACAAGAATCGAAAGGACACTTTTTGAAATTGGTTTTTGCTGTGTAAAACGATTCATAATAAAAACTCCTTTTGGATAATAGGTGCTTTCAGCCACAAAAGCAAGGATAATAAAAATTCCGAGCGTACATGAATCAGCCCATTCCGGACATAATTCCCATAAGAGGAAGCATAACAGATAAAAGAATCAATCCTACAATAATCGAAAGGACGGCAACGAGAGTTGGTTCTAATTTGCTGATTAATTGAAATATGCGTTCATTTATATCTTCCGAATATTGGAGGGAAATCTGTTTCATGACCATGTCTACTGCACCTGTTTTACAACCGATAGAAATCATGCGGGTTGAAAGCGAATCGAAAATCTGACTTTCGGAAACTGCTTCGGAAAAACCTTGTCCCTCTTCAAGCAGGGCACGTGTTTTGGCTATTTTTTCTTCTAATACCGGATGGTCGGCAAGACGGGCAGCCATTTCAAGACTTTCATCGGTATCCAGACCGCTTTCAAGTGCCAGATACATTCCACTTGCAAATCGGGAAACAGCAATTTTTTCAGAGAATTTTTGAGTAAACGGCAGTTTGGAGCTAAATCTGAAAAATTGGTTCCGACCTTTTTCTGTAAATGTAAAATACAGGAAACATCCCGCAAGTACGCCTGCAAGAAGGACAAGAACAAAGGCATAACGGTTCATCAGGATTCCCAGGTTTAAAATATTTTTGGAAACACCGGTTAAGCCTGTTCCAAGCTGTTCATAAACCTGGTTGAAGACAGGCATAACTTTGACAATCAAAACAAGAATAACTGCAAGCATCATGGTAATCATAATAAATGGATAAGTAATGGCATTTTTGATACTGCGGGAGATGGTTTCCTGCTGTTCATAATGTTCAGAGAGTGCAGACATAACTTCATCGAGTCGTCCGCTCTCTTCTCCAATTTGTATCATATTGCACATATATTCCGGAAACACTTTGGTATCTCGAATTGACTGATGAAAAATACCGGTTTCTTCCATATTGGAAATCAGTGATTCTAATAATTCCTTTCCCTGTTCGGGGCTGTCCTCTGCCATCAGGGAAAGTCCTTCGGTAGAAGAAATGCCGGAATGAAGAATCATTGACATCTGCCCACAGAATATAGAAAGTTCATTGTTGGATAAAGGCTTCATAATTAATATGGCTCCTTTCGTAAAGTAGAATAGGATAAGGATAGCAGAGTAAGATTAACGAGTATATCGTGTCACATAATTGTCTCCATCGCCAATATAGTTTAAAATTTTTTTACTGTTAGCATTTGCAGAGGCAAAGGTTGGATCCATTCGTTCCCAGTGTTTGCCGTCAAATTGGATGATATCGTCAATCCATCCTGTTTCCTCAAGATAGACACTAATCCAGGCATGATAAACTTTGCCTGCATAGCCAATTTGAAGCTTTGTTGGGATTCCCTGAGAGCGAAGCATTGAGGTCATTAATGCGGCGTAATCAAAGCAAATTCCTTTTTGGGTTTCCAGAGTTTCATCGACATCCGGCAGATATCCGTTTTCGACCGTTTCTGCTTTTTTTGTATCATAAGTGATGTTGTTGATCACATAATGATAGATAGAAGAAACCGCATCGAGATCTGAAGTGGCATTTTTTACGATATCAGAAGCTTTGGATACAATCTTGCTTTCTTTGGAAAAATTCACATACTGGTTTGGATAAAGATAAGGAACATAATCATTTTCCAGAGTGACTTCAATGTTTTCAGTATAAAGAGAAGCATACTGTGTTCCGGAAATATTTTCATAAGTCTTGACGGTATAGGTGCCGTTACCGCTTGTAATCGGCAGGGTTACATATCCATCTTCCGGTTTTATGAAATATTTATATTCAATTTCATCCGGTCCAATTAACTGGATATTTGCTTTTTCGGATGTTCCCGAATAGTAAGCCATCACATAGCCCTGGTCCAAATGGGATATGTCAATTAACAAAGGCTCTTGTCCGATTACAGAAGTACCGGAGGCTTTTGGAATATGTAAATCCGGTTCATTTGGACGGACAGTCTTTGAGGAAGAAGAATTTTCCTTTGTTGTACCAGAAGAAGATTTGCCGGAAGAGCAAGCAGTCAGAGGAAATAAAACCCATAAGAGATTAAAAAAAAGAAGAAAGAATAAAACCTTATGGTATTTATAAAACATAAGAAAAACTCCTTAATCTGAGGTAAAATCTGAGGTTAAAATCTTGTAATTATCATAGCATTTTTTAAAGATAAGTGCAATGATAAGCAAAAGTAACCAAAAACTGTAAAAAGTTATTAAAAAACTTGAAGGATTAGATATTGTATTCTCTCAAAAAATTCGATAAAATAATGGATATGCATACGGGGACCTTATAGCGGAAGCTGTAAAGGAGTGATGCAATGAAAAAAATAATAAAATTAAAAAATAAATATGGTATGATTGTGTGTGTGTTGTTTTGTGTGATTTATTTTTGTCTTGGATGCGGACAGGAAGATGAGACGGTATTTTTGGAGCAAAAAGAGGAACTTTCAGAAGAGACAGAAAAAACGAACGAGACGGAAGTGGAAAAGGAATCAAAGCCAAAAGAGTCAGAAGAATCTGAAACAGAAGACCGGGAAACCAAAAGTGCCGGTCAGGAACAGATTTGTGTTTTTGTCTGTGGATTTGTAAGAAATCCAGGGGTCTATTATTTGAATATAAATGCCAGACTTTATGAAGCGGTAGAAGCAGCAGGAGGTTTTTTGGAAGAAGCCGATGCCGGATGGCTTAATCAGGCTGAGATTTTGTCAGATGGAGATAAGGTTCGGATTTATTCAAAAGAGGAAACACAAAAAATGCAGGAAGCCGGAATGAAAGAGGAAAGCGGGACAGCAGAGAAAAGTGTGGAAACGAATCAGCAAAATCAGACACAAGATGCAGGAAAGGTAAATATCAATACTGCATCTGCAGAGGAACTTCAGACGATACCCGGAATTGGAGCGGCAAAGGCGGCTGCGATCATTGAATACAGGGAAGTGCAGGGGGAGTTTAAAAGCACAGAAGAGATACAGAATGTACCAGGAATCAAGGGGAAAACCTTTGAAAAAATACAGCCTTATCTAACGGCAGGATGAAAAAAAAGCAAGGAGAGAATCGATGAGTAAAAAAGTATTGGTAGTAGATGATGAAAAACTGATTGTAAAGGGGATCCGTTTCAGTCTGGAACAGGAAGGAATGGAAGTAGATTGTGCTTATGATGGAGAAGAAGCGTTAAATAAAGCAAAAGAAAATCAGTATGATATGATTCTCCTTGATATCATGCTCCCTAAAATGACCGGTCTTGAAGTGTGTCAGCAGATTCGGGAATTTTCTTCTGTTCCGATTATTATGCTGACCGCAAAGGGAGAGGATATGGACAAGATTTTAGGTCTTGAATATGGAGCAGATGACTATATTACCAAACCATTTAATATCCTTGAGGTAAAAGCACGTATCAAAGCAATCATGCGAAGAACGCAGAAAGAAAAAAAACAAGAAGAACGCTCGAATACATTAGAGGCAGGTGACATGCGTTTAGACTGCGAAGGTCGTAGAATTTTTATTGCCGGAAAAGAAATTAATCTGACTGCAAAAGAGTTTGATGTGTTAGAATTGCTTGTAAAAAATCCAAACAAAGTTTACAGTAGAGAAAATCTGTTAAATCTTGTATGGGGATATGAATATCCGGGAGATGTGCGCACAGTGGATGTACATATTCGGAGACTTCGTGAAAAAATTGAAACAACTCCAAGTAATCCTAAATATGTGCATACAAAATGGGGAGTCGGCTATTATTTTCAACTGACAAAATAAATTCTGACGAGGGCATAAGACGTGAAGGAAAAAATAAAATTTACTTTTTTTAAGAGTTTAAGATTCCGGATTATGGTGATTTTAGTGGTAATCGGAATTGTCCCAAGTTTTATTGTAAAAAATGTAGTTGTAAATAGTTACGAGACAAGAGCAGTTTCCATACGGGAAGTCAATCTCAAAAATCAGTGTGATATTCTGGGAAATCAGCTGATGAAAGAAAATTATTTAAGAGAGCCGGATTCCGATGTGATCAATGGAGAACTTTCGATGTTGTCGGCAATCTATAATGGTCGGATTCTTATTATTAATAAGGATGCAAAAATTATTAAAGATACCTATGATATTGATGTCGGAAAATACGCACTTTCAGAAGAAGTCATTCAATGTTTTGAAGGAAAGAGTACGGCAAATTATGATGATAAAAATGCTTATATAGAGATGACAAGTCCAATCACCAAGATGGATTCCAATACAATCGAAGGTGTAATGCTAGTCAGTATCTCTACCAGTGAAATTGAGGACAGTATCGATATGCTGGAAAACAGGGGAAATCTTCTGCTTAGTATTATCTGTATTTTGGTACTGGTTTTTGGATACCTGTTGGCAGGAGTTTTAGTAAAACCGTTCTCAAGAGTTACAAAAGCAATCGAAGATTTGACAGACGGTTATCTGGATGAAGAAATTTCTGTTCCGGATTATACGGAGACCGAGCTGATTACAAATGCATTTAATAAGATGCTTGGCCGGATGAAAACACTTGATGAATCCCGTCAGGAGTTTGTATCCAATGTGTCTCATGAGTTAAAGACACCGATGACTTCTATAAAAGTACTTGCGGATTCTTTAGTGGGACAGGAGAATGTACCGGTAGAGTTGTATCAGGAGTTTATGCAGGATATCACAGTAGAAATCGATCGTGAAAACAAGATTATTACGGATTTATTATCTTTGGTTAAACTGGATAAAAAAGCAGCAGACTTAAATATTGCCGAAGTTGATATTAATGAAATGCTTGAAAATATTTTAAAACGGTTAAATCCAATTGCTTCTGTCAAGCATGTGGAACTTGTGTTAGAAAGTTTCCGTCCGGTTGTGGCAGAAATCGATGAAGTAAAATTAAGTCTGGCATTTTCTAATTTGATTGAAAATGGAATCAAATACAATGTAGAAAATGGATATGTGCATGTCAAACTTGACGCAGACCATAAATATTTCTTTGTAACTGTAACAGATTCGGGAATCGGTATTCCGGAGGAAAGCATTGACAAGATTTTTGAACGTTTTTATCGAGTCGATAAATCACATTCCAGAGAAATCGGCGGAACGGGTCTTGGGCTTGCCATTACAAGAAGTGCAATTGTAATGCATAGAGGTGCAATTAAAGTAAAAAGTGAAGAACATAAAGGAACAACGTTTTCGGTAAGAATTCCGTTGACGTATATCGCGTAAGGAGGCAGAAGCATGAAAAAAATGCGGATGGCAGGACTCTTTTTTCTGATAGTCTGTATGTTGACTGCTTGTGGCACAAAGAAAACGGAAGAAAAAACAGAGTACAAAATGTATTATCTTTCCGCAGCAGAAACTTCTCTTGAAGAGGAAATCTATACACCGACAAAGACAGAAACAAAAGACATTGTAGAGGAAATCTGTGAAAAACTGACCGAGACGAATCCAGATAATGATCATCTTCGTCTGCTTCCCAAAAAAGTGGAAATTCTTGACTGTGAGTATAAGAATGGAACAGTCTGCATCGACTTCAATAAAGAATATAAGAAAATGAAAAACACCAGAGAAATTCTGGTGCGGGCAGGAATTGTGAAAGTTTTTACTCAATTACAGGCGGTTTCCGGGGTTACGTTTGAAGTAGAAGGAGAACCACTTTTAGATTCCAATGGAGAAGAAGTGGGAACTTTGGGGAAGGATTCCTTTATTGAAAATGAGGGAAGAAATATTAATACCTATCTATATACAGAACAGACGTTATACTTTGCCAATAAAGATGGAGATAAACTGGTGAAACAGCAGGTAAGCCGGCATTACAGCAGTAATGTTCCGCTTGAAAAAGCAATTGTGGAATGGCTGATTAAAGGTCCGACAAATTCTGATGCGCAGGCAACGATTTCTCCGTCTACTAAAATTTTGGGTGTTTCAATTGTAGAAGGAGTCTGCTATGTCAATTTGGATAAAACATTTTTAAGTGACCCGATGAATATACAGGAAAAACTTCCAATTTATTCGATTGTCAATTCTTTGATGGATGCCTGTAAAATTCATGGGGTGCAGATATCGGTAGAAGGTGAGACAAAAGTAACATTTCGGGAAAGTATGAATCTGGATAAACTATATAAAGCAGATTATAGTTTAGTAGAAGATGAGGAGACCATTGATGAGTAGGAGACCGTTGTGCATCATAGGATGTCTGGTCATACTGATTTTATGGAGTTTAAATCTGATGGGAGTTTCCACTTTTGGTGGAACTTCTTTGGATTTAACCGATTCTGACCGTTCAGTAATCATACAAGGCATCCTATATAAACAGGAATCAAATTCTTTTTATACAAGTCTATATTTAAAAAAAACAAATCTGATTCAAAATTCAAAAAAACAATCCATTGATAATGTAAAAGCAACAATCAAAACAGAATATTTAAAACAACTTCCTTCAGATGGTGACAGACTTTTAATACAGGGGAGATTAAAGCAGATCCAAGAACCGGGAAATCCGGGGCAGTTTAATGAACGAAGCTATTATTATGCACGAAAAATAAAATGGTATCTGGAGGCAGAACAGGTAACAATTCAAAAAACAGAGGCAGATAAGGGTATCACATTCAGAAGTCGGTTAAAAGAGTTATTAAAAACAAAAATTAAGCAGATTACCACAAAAAAGACAAGTGGTCTTTTCATGGCGATATTGCTTGGAGAAAAGTCAGAAGTAGAGAGAGAAACGTTATTGCGGATGCAGTTAAGTGCTATGTCACACTGTGTTGTGGTATCAGGAACTCATCTTTCAATTTTAGGCTGGGGTTTGTTTCGTTTGCTTAGAAAATTAAGAATTCCGCTTTGGATGGCAGGAATGATCAGTATTTTTCTGATGATACAGTATGGAATTTTCACAGGAAACGGGGCGTCAGCCGTACGTGCCGTGATTATGTTTTCTATGGCTGTGGGAGCTGTGCTTGTGGGAAGAACGTATGACCTGCTTTCTGCGCTGGCACTTTCTATCTTACTGCTTTTATCAGATAATCCCAAATGGCTGACAGACAGTGGTTTTTTACTTTCATTTGGTGCAGTCATTGGTCTAAGTATTTTTTATCCGAAATTAAAAAGTAAGAAAGAAAACAAACTTGGAAATACATTTTTGGGAAGCATAGCTGTTCTGCTTGTCACCTTGCCCATTCAAATGTATGCGTTTTATGAAATTCCGCTTTTTGGAATTTTGGTAAATCTTTTTGTTCTGCCTACAATTGGAATCGTTTTGATAAGTGGAATGGCAGGTTGTGTAGCTGCATTTTTTTCTCTTTTTCTTGGGAAAATTCTGGCTTTTCCTGCAATTCTTATTTTAAATTTTTATTTAAAAATCGGGAAAGTGATACAAAGTATTCCACAGGCGACGTATATTACAGGAAGCGTTTCTCTTAAAAGAGCAGTAGTTTATTATGGAATACTGGCAGGTTGGTGCTTTTTAAGAAAGAAAAGTAAAAAAGTTCCAAGGGTTGGTCTGATTCTGGCAGTTTTGGTTTTACTGTTTCCGACTCCCCGAAATCAGACAAAGATTACATTTTTAGATGTGGGACAGGGAGACTGTGCAGTGATTCAGCAAAAGAAAGAAGTCTATCTGATAGATGGAGGAAGCAGTGATGTATCAAAAGTGGGAACCTATCGGATTTTGCCATTTTTAAAATATAGTGGAATCCGAACAGTAGATGGAATTTTTTTATCGCATCCAGATAATGACCATATCAATGGAATTGAGGAACTGTTTGAGGCAGTTGCCAAAAAAGAGACCAGTCTAAAGATAGAAACGGTTTATCTTTCAAAAAATAAAGAAAAAGAAGAGAAAATCAATGAAATCGCACAACTTGCAAAGCGTGCAGGCTGTGAGGTGCGTTACATAAAAAAGGGGGCACAGTTAAAACAAAAGGCATTTCAGGTAGAATGTCTTTCTCCTGAGAATGAGACGGGAGAAAGCAATGAAAATTCCCAGGTTCTGCTTTTTAAAACAGATAATTTAAGTGTGCTATTTACCGGAGATATGGAACAAAAGGGAGAAGATGCAGTGACAGAACAGTTAAATGAAAGGCAGGAACAGATTGATATTTTAAAAGTACCACATCATGGCTCAAAAAATTCAGCAAAGGAGGCATTTTTAGAGGCTGCAGGTGCAAAGATTGGAATCATTTCCTGTGGAGAAGGAAACTCTTATGGGCATCCTCACAAAGAATTGTTGGAACGGCTGAAGGAAAAGCAGATAGGGTGGTATGTGACCATAGAAAGAGGAGCGATTACCGTTACAGCGGGAAAAAGAAATAAACTTTCTTTCTATAAAAAATGAAGTGTGATAGAATAGATGAAAAGAGCACACAAGAAAGAAATAGAGGAATAATATTATTATGAAGAGTTTGCAGGAAGACATCAGGCAGAAAGAGTTTAAAAATGTCTATCTTTTTTATGGAGAAGAAGCGTATTTAAAACAGGTATATAAAAAAAGAATGAAAGAGGCATTGCTTCCTGATGGAGATGAAATGAATTTTACTTTTTTTGAGGGAAAAAAGACAGAACCGCAGGAAGTGATTCAGATGGCACAGACTATGCCCTTTTTTGCAGAAAGACGAGTGATTTTTCTTGAGAATACCGGATTTTTTAAAGGTCAGTGTGAAAGTCTTCCTGAGTATTTGTCACAGCTTCCCGAGTATCTGTGTATGATATTTATAGAGGAAGAAGTAGATAAACGAAGCCGGATGTATAAGGCAGTAAAAAAATCCGGAAGGATTGTAGAGTTTGCAAAACAGGATTCAGATATGCTGATTCGCTGGATATTTGGAATTTTAAATAAGGAACAGAAAAAGATTACAAGAAACGATATGGAACTGTTTTTAACAAAAATCGGCACGGATATGGGAAATATTGAAAAAGAGCTGGAAAAACTGCTTTGTTATGTCTTAGAACGGGATGTGATTACAAGAGCCGATATTGAAGCTGTCTGCACCTCACAGGTTTCGAATCATATTTTCGATATGCTTCGTGCGGTGACAGAGAAAAAACAACAGAGGGCACTGGATTTGTATTATGATTTACTTGCCTTAAAAGAACCACCGATGCGTATTTTATATCTGTTGGCAAGACAGTTTAACCAAATGCTTCAGGTAAAAGAACTTGAGAAAGAGGGATATGACCAGAGCGCAATTTCAAAGCGTCTGGGAATCCAGCCGTTTGTCGTAAAAAATTATCAGAAGATTTTAGGACGGTACTCCTTAGGACAGTTAAAATCAGCAGTGGAAAAATGCACCAAAACCGAAGAGCAGGTCAAAACAGGATATTTAAATGATGCCTTAAGCGTGGAACTGCTTTTAGTTGAATTCAGCAGTTAAAATACTCGCCAAGAGGGCTTGACAAGGTGCCTGTGCAATGATATCATCTTAATGATACGAGATGTAGATAGAGGTTGCATTTTTCATGAGTAGATGGTTGGATGTTCAGGAGCAGATGAAGGCTTTTGAAAGGGAAAGATGCCGAAAAAATACAAGACCTGAGCTTGTGTTTTTGGGCATGTCATTAAGAGTGGCATGACTGTCATCGCAGGATGGAGTGCTATCTGATAGATATGAAACGGATATCTGGAGACGGCGCATCTTGCCGTCTCTTTTTTAGTTAATCATTCAAGGAGGAAAAGATATGGCAATTTTTAAAGGCGCAGGTGTTGCAATTGTTACACCAATGAAAGACAACTTAGAGGTAAATTATGATAAACTGGATGAGATTTTAGAGGAACAGATTGCAGGAAAAACAGATTCCATCGTAATTTGTGGAACAACAGGAGAATCCGCAACACTCTCCGAAGAAGAACACTTAGAAGCAATTCGTTTTACTATTGAACGTGTCAATCACAGAATTCCTGTTGTTGCAGGTACTGGTTCAAATTGTACTCAGACTGCAATTCAGATGAGTAAAGAAGCAGAAGAAGCAGGAGCAGACGGAGTGCTTTTAGTAACACCTTACTATAATAAAGCAACTCAGAATGGTCTGATTGCACATTATACAGCAATCGCAAACGAAATTAAAATTCCGGCAATTCTTTATAATGTACCAAGCCGTACAGGATGCGCACTTCAGCCAAAAACAATTGCTCATCTGGTAAAAAATGTAGAAAACATTGTAGGTGTCAAAGAAGCATCCGGAGATATCAGCCATGTGGCACAGGTTATGAATTTGTGTGACGGACAGATTGATTTATATTCCGGAAATGATGACCAGGTTGTACCGCTGTTATCTTTAGGAGGACTGGGAGTTATCTCTGTACTTTCTAACGTAGCACCACAGTATGTACATGATATGGTTTACAAATTCTTTGAAGGGGATGTTGCAGGAAGCCGTAAAATGCAATTAGAGGCACTTCCGGTTATCAATGCGTTATTCTGCGAAGTAAACCCGATTCCGGTAAAAGCTGCAATGAATCTGCAGGGAAAAGAAGTTGGACCGCTTCGTGCACCGCTGACTGAGATGGAACCGGAGCACCAGGAAGTACTCAAAAAAGCAATGAAAGAGTTAGGAATTTTATAAAATAAACAGAAGAATCCGCTATAAGATACGAAAACAAACGTTCTTATAGCGGATTTTTTGCATTTTTTTAGAGGAAAATGACAGGGGAAACTGTGGATTTTAAGAAATGTTTAGTTGCCTTTTTGTTAATTTTATAGTATTATAATTTAGAAATTTAATGAATTAGCAAAAAATTTAATGAATTAGAAATAAAAGAATAGAAGGTGGTTAGACCTTGATAAAGGAAAATCAGAAGCATTTTAACCGGCTGCATGTGGTGATTGATGCTTTTGTGATTATTATTTCTTATTTTTTGGCATGGCTTTTAAAGTTTCATCTGCCGATTTTAAGAGATGAGGGCGGACGGCTTCCATTTCATATCTATATGAGTGCGCTGTTATTTATTGTACCAGCTTATCTTATGTTGTATTATGCATTTAGTTTGTATACGCCAAAACGAGTACAAGGAAGAAGACTTGAATTTTCAAATATATTTAAGGCAAATACATTAGGATTGTTTCTGTTGATTACAGGGTTGTATCTAATTAAGCAGATTGACTTTTCCCGTCATGTAATTGTTATTTTTTATGCAATTAATGTCGTGTCAGAAGAGTTGACTCGAATGTTGATTCGGGTTGTACTTCGCAAGATGCGCGCAAAAGGTTATAATCAGAAACATATTTTACTGGTGGGATACAGCAGAGCGTGTGAAGAATATATTGACCGGATTCTTGCAAATCCTCAGTGGGGATATACGATTCGTGGAATTTTAGATGATAATGTACAGGCAGGGTATATGTATCGTGGAATTAAAGTGCTTGGACGAATTGATAATCTGATGGTGATTCTCCCGCAGAATCATTTGGATGAGATTGCGATTACACTGGGATTGAGCGAATATTTTCGATTAGAACAGATTGTTGCGTTGTGTGAGAAATCCGGAGTGCATACAAAATTTATACCAGATTACAATCGAATTATACCGACAAAACCTTATACCGAAGATATTTTAGGTCTTCCGGTTATTAATATTCGTTATGTACCTCTTACCAATACATTTAATGCATTTACAAAACGGGTAATGGATATTGTAGGAGCGTGTGTTGCAATTATATTATTTTCACCAGTCATGCTGTTTTCGGTGATTATGATAAAACTAACTTCTCCGGGACCTTTGATTTATAAACAGGAAAGAGTCGGACTTCATAACCATAATTTTCTGATGTATAAATTTCGTTCCATGGAAGTACAGCCTCCGGAAGAAGAGAAAAAAGCATGGACCGTAAAAAATGACCCGAGGGTTACAAATTTCGGTCGGTTTATGAGAAAGACAAGCATTGATGAGCTCCCTCAGCTTTTTAATGTGTTAAAAGGTGAGATGAGCCTTGTAGGTCCGCGTCCGGAACGTCCATTTTTTGTGGATAAATTTCGGGAAGAAATTCCGCGTTATATGATTAAGCATCAGGTGCGTCCGGGATTGACCGGATGGGCACAGGTCAATGGATATCGTGGAAATACTTCGATTCGCAAAAGAATTGAGTATGATTTATATTATATTGAAAACTGGACGTTAGGTCTGGATATCAAGATTTTGATACTCACATTTTTTAAAGGATTTATCAATAAAAATGCATACTAAATACAATAAGGGGAAATAAGATGGCAAAGAGAAGCAGAAATACTGTAAAACGCAAAAGAAGACGACTGATATTTGGAATTGAACTGGTTGTACTACTGGTTTTAGTCGGTGTGCTTTTTGTATATGCGAATATTACAAATAAACTTGGCAAAATTGATATTTCAGACAGTGCAGGCAGTGCAGATGTCAAAGTCAATGAACAGGTAGTAGGCAGTAAAGTCATGAAAGGCTATACAAATATTGCGTTGTTTGGAGTGGATTCCCGAGAAGAAAATCTGGATAGTTCCAACAGTGATACGACAATTGTAGCAAGTATCAACAATGATACAAAAGAAGTAAAACTGGTTTCTATTTATCGTGATACTTATTTAAATATTGGACAGGATAAAGATAAATATGACAAAGCGAATGCTGCTTACGCAATCGGTGGACCGGTTCAGGCAATGTCTATGTTGAATACAAACATGGATTTAAATATTAAAAATTATGTGGCAGTTGACTTTAATGCGTTGGTGAAAGTTATTGATTTACTTGGCGGGTTGGATGTGGATCTGTCTTATGAAGAAATTGAACATATGAACAACTATTGTGTAGAGACTTCTGAAAAAACCGGAGCAAGCTATGAGCCGATTGAAAAACCGGATCCAAAACCGGAAGATGAATCAAAAATTTTAGGAACCTATCATTTAAACGGTGTACAGGCGACTTCGTACTGTCGAATCCGTTATACCAGTGGATGGGATATGAAACGTACCGAACGCCAGAGATATATTATTTCTCTGATGGTGGAAAAAGCAAAAAAAGCAAGTCTTTCTACCTTAAATGATATTATGGATGAAGTATTTCCAATGATTAAGACAAACTTTACCAAAACAGAATTGATTCAGCTTGGAATGGGAATCCTTTCTTATCAGTTAGGAGATACGCAGGGCTTCCCGAAGAGTAATATCATGGGAGAAGATGTAAAAGATGCAATCGGAATTGATTGTGTTGTTCCAACGACCCTTGAAGCAAACGTCAAACAATTACATGCATTTTTATTTGACCAGGAGGATTACAGCCCTTCTGAGACTGTTTTGAAGAGAAGTGACTATATTGCAGCTCATACCGGATTTGGAAATGATTATGTTTCGGATGAATTAAAACAGTATATCTCAGACAGAGAATCTGCATTGGATGATGAGAAAAATTCTGACAGCGAAGAAGAGATAGATACACAGTCCGATGCAAGCAGTGAGACTTCAGCAGATGATATGTCAGCTTACAGTCAGGATTCTTCAAGTTCGGATAATTATAGTAATGGCAATTCAAATCATAATGATTATGATGACAGCGATTATGATTATGAAGATAACAGTGACGACTATAGTGGATATGGCAATAATAATGGCTATTATAATAGTTATAACGAGGATAACAGTGATGGTGATGAGTCCGGCAGTTATAATTCTGAAGAAAGTGATGATAGTGACAACAGCTACAGTGATGATAATACCTATAGTGAAGAGGAAGAATAAAAAAGAATCTGATTTTGCAGATTCTCAAAGGGGATGTCGTTTAACGACATCCCCTTTTCTAGGCTGGAAAATGCGCATAAAATTTTTCTTATATCCAGTGTAAGGATAGAGTCTGCTGAAACTCAATGTTTGATAGATCAGTTGACAATAAAAATAAAAGATAAGAGGAATAAAACAAGATGAGAGATTTATTTGAAAATGGAAAGAAGCCGGAAGTATCTGTGATTATACCGGCATACAGACCAGGAATAAAATTTGAGCGTCTGCTGAAAAAAATTCAGAAGCAGAGTTATCCGGTAAAAGAGATTATTGTAATGAATACAGAAAAAAAATATTGGAACATGGATTGGGAGTTTGTAAATCCAAATTTGAAAGTGTATCATATTAAAAAATCAGAGTTTGACCATGGAAAGACCAGAGCAGAAGCAGTGAAATTAAGTACCGGTGATATTATGGTGCTCTTTACACAAGATGCAGTGCCGGTCGATGAATTTGTAATCGAAAATCTGGTAAAGGCATTTCGAAATACCAAAGTCGGAGCAGCTTATGGACGTCAGCTTCCAAATCCGGAATGTGCCTTGATTGAGCGTTATACCAGAGCATTTAATTATCCGGATAAAAGCAGATTAAAAGGAAAAGCAGATTTGGATGAGTTGGGAATTAAGACATTTTTTTGTTCTAATGTCTGTGCAGCCTATCGAAAAGACTTATATATGGAGATGGGCGGATTTATTACGCATACAATTTTTAATGAAGATATGATTTATGCCGGGAAAATTGTACTAAAAGGCTATCTGGTAGCATATCAGGCGGATGCAAGAGTGTTTCATTCTCACAATTATGGAAATGTGGAACAGTTTAAAAGAAATTTTGATTTGGCAGTCTCACAGGCAGACCATCCTGAAATTTTTAAAACCGTGAAGTCTGAGAAAGAGGGAATTTGTCTGGTAAAAAATACAGCCCGTTATTTGTGTAAAATTCATAAGCCATGGCTGGTTGTTGACCTGGTGATAAAGAGTGGATTTAAATTTTTAGGATACCGTACCGGAAAAATCTATAAACGCCTGCCTAAGAAAGTAATTTTAGCGTGTACAATGAATCCATCCTATTGGAGAAAGTAAAATAATTTTTTAAAATCTATGATTTTTATCACATTTTGGACACAATTCCCTGTTAAACTGTGCTCATAAAGAAAAAAGGGAGTAATTACTATGAGTGAAGAATTCAAGAATGAATTTGATGAAAATAAAGAAACAGAGACAGATAATGTAAATACGCAGGAAGAAACAGAGACTGTTTTTGAAGATAATGCGTCTAAGCCGGAAGAAACAACAAATGAAAGTGCAGTGACACAAGAACCGGGAAATGCGCCAACACCGGAAAATCCGGTTTATGCAAGAGCATACCAGCCGCATGAACAGCGGGAGTCCACAAAAGAAGAGTGGTATCAGGAAGCACAGCAGGAACAGAAACAGCAGCAAAGTTATAATGCTTATCAGTTTACTGCTCCGGAATCAAAGAAGCCAAACAGATCCGGAAAGAAGTTAAACGGACAAGGCAGAAAATTTGGCACAGTCGTTGCGACAGCGGTTGTGTTTGGTCTGGTTGCAAGTGCAGTTTTTCAGGGGACAAATTATGTGGGAAGTAAATTAAATCCACAGGGAAAAAAATCTGTTCAGGTACAGTCTACACAGACAATCAGTCAAAATAAATCATCTGATTCAGAAGAAAGTGTATCAGGAAGCACTGAGGGAACTTCAAGCGTAAGTCAGGTTGCCAAAAATGCAATGCCGTCAATTGTATCGATTGTAGGAGTCAGCGTTCAGGAGATTCCACAGATTTATCAGTACTTTGGATATGGACAACAGCAGGAAACTCAGAGCAGTGGTTCTGGAATTATTGTAGGACAAAATGATACCGAGCTTTTGATTGCAACAAATAATCATGTAGTCAGCGGAACAAATTCTCTTACCGTGTGCTTCACAAATCAGGACGGAAGTGCAGTAACCGGAAATGGTGACGTGGAAAAGACCAGTGCCGAAGGTGAAAGCGGCAGCACAAATCAGGATGGTCAGGACAGCAGTTTGGATGAGGTTCAAAGCGGTGCGGTATCTGCACAGATTAAAGGTACGGATGCAGATAATGATCTTGCTGTTATTTCAGTAAAATTGGAGGATATTCCGGAAGATGTATTAAGTGAGATTAAAGTGGCAACAATTGGAGATTCTGATGCCCTTCAGATGGGTGAACAGGTTGTTGCAATTGGAAATGCACTTGGATATGGTCAATCAGTGACAAGTGGTTATGTCAGTGCATTAAACCGTCAGGTAAGTTCAGATGATACAGATGGAACTTTTATTCAGACTGATGCAGCAATTAACCCTGGAAACAGTGGTGGTGCACTTTTGAATATGAAAGGTGAACTGATTGGTATTAACTCTGCAAAGATTGCTTCTGATGAAGTGGAAGGGATGGGATTTGCGATTCCGATTTCAAAGGCAGAACCAATCCTTGATGAGATGATGAATCAGGAAACCCGTTACAAAGTAGAAGATGAAGATAAAGCAGCATATATTGGAATTACCTGTGAAAATGTAACCAGTGATGTCAACCAGATGTATGGAATCCCTCAGGGAGTTTATGTAGATACTGTAGTAGAAGGTGGACCGGCAGAAAAAGCAGGAATCAAAAAAGGTGATGTCATTACTAAGATTGATGGTACTGCGATTGATGCATACAAAGATTTGGTAGACAGACTGGAATACTATGAAGCCGGAGAAACCGTAGAATTAGAAGTTTACCGTGCACAGGATGGAGAATATAACGCTCAGAAAATCAGTGTGACTTTAGGAGCAAAGAAAGATGCGCCGAGCACAAATTCTTCTTCTAATCAGCAGCAAAATGAAAAAAATAATAAATAGTAAAAAGAGATATCAGAATACCGTAGGAATGTTGTTTGTTCCTGCGGTATTTTTTTGATAAGTTCCAAGAAAAGTCAAATGCCTTACCATGCAAACATGAAAGTCATTTGAACTTTCTGACCCTTGGTATCATAATATAATACTGTATCTTTTATTTTCAGGGATTATTATTATGGAAAGATATTGTATGCAAAATCATTATACTTGCCGTTCAAACAGGATGTCAGAGAATCGTTCTATGCAAAACCGTCCGTTTAGTGGGGACTGCTTTGATGATACTGCTATTTATAAACATGCAGACCATCTGCCTCTTACAATGGCTTATGTTCCGATGCAGAAATTCTCTGGAACATTTTCTCTTCAGAAGAGTCTGTCTTGTGGAACTGTTTTTCCGGAGCTTTGTAAACCATTTTGTGGAAAGAGAGGTCGTTGCAGATGAATCAGTGTCGAGAACAAACTGCCCTGCTTCAATATATCAATGAA
The DNA here is from genome assembly GCA_003481745.1 of Firmicutes bacterium OM04-13BH. GTDB lineage: Bacteria > Bacillota > Clostridia > Lachnospirales > Lachnospiraceae > Blautia > Blautia stercoris. The sequence continues at coordinate 11,784 of QULP01000009.1, read as the reverse complement.
GTTAGTTTTGCAATCAATGATATGAATTTGTATTTAGATACGCATCCAGAAGATAAGAAGGCATTGGCATTTATGGAAGAGCACGTAAAAATGCGCAAACGTGCGTTAAAAGAATATGCTATGAAATACGGACCACTTACAATTGATACGACCGATGACGGACAGAGCTGTTCATGGGACTGGGTGATGCAGCCCTGGCCATGGGAATAATCAAATTGGAATAAAGAAAAAGAGTAGAAAGGAAAGTATTTGTTATGTGGAATTATGAAAAACGGCTTCAGTTTCCGGTTAATATTAAAACGCCAAATGCGAAACTGGCGTTATTTATCATGAGCCAATACGGTGGCCCGGACGGTGAAATCGGAGCATCCATGCGTTATCTTTCTCAGCGTTTTACCATGCCAAACCGTATTGCAATGGGAACGTTAAACGATATCGGTACGGAGGAACTTGCACACCTTGAGATTGTTTCTACAATCGTGCATCAGCTGACCAGAAACCTTTCTATGGAAGAGATTGAACAGTCGGGTCTTGGACCATATTATATCGACCATACCGTGGGAATCTGGCCTCAGGCAGCAGGAGGTATTCCATTTAATGCCTGTGAGTTTCAGTCAAAGGGCGATCCGATTACGGATTTATTTGAAGATTTGGCAGCAGAGGGTGCGATTGTATAAAGACAACATTGAGGTTTTAAAAGAAAGTTCCCGATAATCTGGCATACTAGCTGCCAGATATGAGAACCCTAGAAATTCCAATGTATTTCAATAGGTACTTCCTTAGTTACAGGGTCTTTTTTGCCAACCAATACATAATCAATCAGCTTTTCAACCGTTTCCCTGTCTAAGTGTTCAAGATTTGTATATTGCTCGATTAACTGTCGTCTGTTGTCGCCAATCAGCATTTTTCTTTCAATAACATCAAGCTGTTTCTGCGTATCAATCATCAGTTTTTCGAGCCTTTCTTTTTGTGTTGAGAAGTCTTTGGATAAATCCAAGTAATCAAGTTCGGAAAGAATACCCTTTACCTTATCTAAATATAATTCTCGGATTCCTTTTGTATATTCCGCAATCTTTTTTTGATAAGCAGCAATCTCCGTTTCCAGAGCTTCTTTTTGACCTCGCAAGTCATTGTTGAATTGCACATTTTGTTCAAGCTCATCTTTGTCAAGATATTCTGCGGATAACTTATTAAGTTCATCAATCACAGCTTTTTCTAATTTGTCTACTGAAATGAAAGAACCTATACAAGCGTCCTTTGCTACATGGCGGTTAGAGCATTGTAAATAATGCTTACCATGATTCTTTGACGAACGCATTGTATAACCACAATTCATACAGCGAGCTTTTCTGGCAAATAAACCGATTGTGCCAACTGTGAAAGGTTTTGCCTTTTGAGCTACCAATGCTTGAACCCTATCCCATAACTCACGGTCAATAATCGGCTCATGTGTACCCTCAACTCTGTACCACTCGTCTTTGGGTCTGGGTTTGTTTTGCTTTGTCTTATAAGAAACGCTGCCATATTTCCCTTGAACCATATTCCCGATATAGATTTCATTCACCAACATATCTGATATGGCAAAATATTTCCATAGGGTACTGTTTTTCGTTTTAGGCTGCTTGTAACGCAAACCATGAAGTCGTTTGTATTCCGTAGGGTTTGGTATTCCTCTGTCATTCAGCATACGGGCAATGGCGGTCTTTCCATATCCCTGTGAAAACAGTGTAAAAACTTCTCTGACAACTTCCGCAGCTTCTTCATCAATAATCAAATGCCCTTTTACGTCAGGGTCTTTTTTGTAACCATACAGAGCAAAAGCACCGATATGGTGTCCGTTCTTTCTTCTGTCAGTGAGAACGCTTTTAATGTTCTCTGACATATCCTCCAAGTACCACTCATTCACCAGACCGTTAATCTGTCTTGATTTCTTATTTCCTTTATTAGCGGTATCTGCATTATCAACAATGCTGATGAAGCGAATACCCCAAATAGGAAAAAGACCGTGGATATATTTTTCCACTAATTCTAGTTCTCTGGTAAATCTGGATTGTGTCTTACAAAGGACAATATCAAATTTACGATTCTTTGCGTCCTCCAACAACCTGTTAAATTCTGGTCGTCGTCTGTCAGAACCAGTGTAATCATCATCACTGTATATGTTGTAGACTTCCCAACCATGCTCTAATGAGTATTGAAGTAACATTGACTTTTGATTCTGAATACTGTTACTGTCGTCTGTTTCTGATTGTTTGTTTCTATCTTCCTCTGATAAGCGGCAATAAATAGCAACTCTTGATTTTGATTCTATCATGCTTCGTTCTCCTTTTTGAGAAGACGAAACAAACTATCTCTACATAATGTTATTATAACATCTTGTAGGATAGTTTGTCTATCATCTGGCAGGAGTTGCCCCTCCTTTATTTTTTTCATATTGATTTATCAACTCTATCCATTTTAGAGTAAATGCTTTTGTAAACGCCGCTTTATCACAATTTTTAAAAACATTCTTGCAAACTACCTTTGCGTCATTTGCCATTGAACCACCTCACTACAATATATTTACAAAGTATGCAAAAATGCTTGTACATTATGAAAGAATTTGTCTATAAAGTAAGAAGTAATCAGATGGCTTTGGAAAGCTCCACTGGAATTTCACCATTCCCATTCTGATGGGTGAACCGCACCATGCGAGTGTATCATTATTCTGATATACGGGTCATGGCAGCAACTTTTCCAACAGTCGCTTACGGATCACTGGCGTGGTCGCTCGCTTCTTTATCCCTCCTTTTCATGGGTCATGGCGTTCCAGTCCGTCGGCTCACCGCATATCAAACGTATCTGATTACTTTATTCAATTTTCAAAGAACACTTGTAAAACGGAGCTGGAATGAGGTGGTATCACACTCCGTATATATTCGCTTATTTCACTCTGACTTCAAAACCTAGAATTGCTTTAATAAGGGCAGCTCTAATTCTGCCTTTCAGTTCCATATCGACCACAATATACATATTTCCGTGTTCATCATAGAACGGGCGTAAACTTGCTTTTGATATGTAAGCGTCATAGTGATTTAAAATTTTCTCTATTGCCACTTCGTCGCCATCAGCAGCTAAACTGATTGTGGAGAATAGAGGACACTTTTTTGTAGACTTCATCATGTTATAATTCCTCCTCGTACATATCTCTAATGAGCTTTAGTGAACACATTCTGTTTCTATAAACAGAGTTTCTGGAAATATCCAAAATCTCTGCGATTTCTGCGTCTGGTAATTCCAGAAAGTAGAACATCAACACAACATTGCGTCGTCTTTCACTTAATTTTTTGATTGCTTCACATAATTTCTCATCATAGACACGAACTTCTGTACCGAACACATCAAAGGAAGTAAATTCAAGCGAGTATTCGTCCGATACACCCAACTGGTTTAATTCCAGCTCTGGTATTTCACAGAAAGATATTTCATGCTTTGCACGTCTGGCAAGTTCTTTGTTGTAGTTCTTTACAGTTCTGCCAATCACCTTACGAGCCAGACAGTCAAATTGAAGTCTTATAGCGTTCTCAAATGAAGAAGGTTTCATAATCTCACCTCCTTTCAAGTTGAAGTTGCTAAAGCGAAAAGGCTTTTTACCTCTTTCCGCACTAACACTCAACACGGAGGGGTGATTTGTAACCCGAATCAGAAAAAAATCAAAAAATTTTTTAAAGTAGCAAAAAAGCACAAGAGCAATACTGACGTGCTGTTCTTGTGCCTTATAAATTGTTCCTGCTATGTGATGTGAAAAACCATATACAAGAGCGATATAATCCGCAAAAGTTAAACGGATTTTTTTAACAAGCTACCAATGGTCGAATGTTGTTGAATGTATAGGCATTCCATGCGGCTACCTCCTGAAGCCGCTAAAACAAAACCAACCAGTAGTTTGTCCACCGTTGGACAAAAATAAAACGGCGGCTGTATGAACCGTCGTTCTATCTAAAAGGACGTATAAAAGCATTACTGCTGACAACGGTTTTTTTTTACCGCCAAGCAGCATATATTGTCATTTACCTGTTCATAGGAACTGATAAACCTTGCAATACGTTTTACTGTACCTGTTACAAATTCTTTAGGAACAGTAAAATGTAGTGAGGTGATTAATTATGCGTAAAACAGAAGATAAATACGATTTCAGAGCCTTTGGTCTTGCCATCAAAGCGGCAAGGATGAAACAAGGTCTGACCCGTGAACAGGTGGGAGCAAAAATTGAAATTGACCCACGCTATCTGACGAATATTGAGAATAAAGGGCAGCACCCAAGTTTACAGGTGTTTTATGACCTTGTAACTCTACTTAATGTGTCTGTTGATGAAATTTTCCTGCCGACCAGTGACAAAGTAAAAAGCACTCGCCGCAGACAGTTGGAACAACAGCTTGATACTTTCGACGACAAAGATATGGTTGTCATGGAGAGCGTCGCTGCTGGTATCATCAAATCAAAGGAAGTGGGGGAAGATTAGTTCCTCCATTTTTATTTGCCTGCCAATCATACGGGATATGGTGATAGGTAATAAAAATGAGCCGATAATCTATGAGATATGAAATCCTCTGAATTATCGGCTCTGCATCTAAGTGTCTGGCTCTTTGATTACTGTTATTTTTAATTTGCTGGCATTAATTAGGTTTTCCTGTTTGCATTTTGGACAATACAGTGGAAAATTTATCAACTTAGTATCCGTTCTGATTTTTGTTCTTGTTTTATTCTTGCATATAGGACAGTATATCCATTTTGCTGTTCCCATTTGTTTCCTTTCTGATATACTATTTTAATGTAAATTCACATGCCAAATAATAAGTGTCATAATCCCAATCTTTAGGGGATTCGAAATAAGAAATACTTACTATTATTCTATAGTGCCCTGATGGGAGTTCGCCATAAACCGAGGAAATATCAAATGGTAAACTTAATCTTTCGGTGGGATTTATAACTGCATCATCTTCGTTATCTTTTGATGGGTCATAAAGTTGAGTTAATTGATACCATGTTTCTGATTGCTCCGCTTCAATTTCAAAATAGGCTTTAGAATAATGATACTCTTTGTTGGAGTTATTTTCTAAAAAAAATTTTGCGTTTTCTAAGTCAGAATACTCTTTTTCACTTGATGTAAGCTCAACATCTGATAAAGTATTAATTTTTTCCTCAGTTCCATAGGACGAAACCTCATAATTCTCTTTGAAATCCTGTGATGATATTATTTCTTCATCTGATGTTGAATTGCACCCGGACAAAATGCTTGTGACAGTTATTAAAATAATACAGATAATTTTTTTCATAATCGAAACCTCCTTTATAAGTGCTTAATGCAATTATATGGGGAAAATGTCTATTTTTCATCAACATATGCAATTTTTATACAAGCTGTAACACAGGCTCCCCCCTTATGATTATTTGAAATTTTTATTGTACCTCCATGCCTTTCACATAATATTTTACAAATGTTTAATCCCAGACCTAGATGTTCAGACGTAGTATCTTGCGATGGTTTATAAAATGGTAATGTTACACGTTCTATATCCGTACTTTTGAAACCACAGCCATCGTCAGAGACCGTAATCAATAAAAATTCCTCCTGTTTATTTACATCAATAGCTATCATCGACTTAGCATATCTAATGCTATTAGACAACAGGTTTTCATAAATTTGTATGATAATTTCAAGATTGATAAATAGAGTTTGCTGTTTATTACAATTTGTTTTAATCGTATATTCTATATCAGAACAGAGCATTTCCGTTGTATTTGATAAGGTTTTTAATAAGAAGTCAAAGTTTATGTTTTCTTTTTCGATTTCTATATCTTCTAAACGGTATAAGTTTGTCATAGCACTAACGTATTTTTCAAGCCGTTCCACATTGTTGCGTACTGTTGATAATTCGTCGAGTACCTCCTGTTGAGAAACTAATCCTTTGGGAATAAATGATAACAACATTGTGGTATGTCCTTTTAGTATTGTTAAAGGCGTGCGTAAATCATGTGAAAAAGCAGCATTTAATCTCCTTTGTTCAGTAAATTGCCGTATCATTTTTTGGTTGTTTTGATATAAACAATTTTTCATCTTCTCAAATGCAAGACACAGCCTCCCCATCTCGTCTTTATAAGGGTAAGGCAACGTAAAATCCAGTTCGTTGTTTTCGACTTTTCTGTATGCATTCGTCAGTAACTTTATGGGTCTTACTAATTTTCGGTTTACAAAGATAGTCACACAAAGAATCATGCTAATTGAAAGAACAATAGGAATGGTGACAATATTAACCACACCTAGAGCAGAATCCACAATTCTATCATGTTTAGTAAACTTTGGTGAAACTTCAATGTAAGAAACATGATTAGGATAAATATATTCTTGTACTGGACGTTCCTTTTGATAGTCTACAACAAAATTACATACTTCCTTTTCACTTGCATTATATATTGTGTATTCTGTTTGGTCTTTGTTATATTTCGCTGTAAATGAACCATTTTCAGGTATATCATACCTTGTTGTCATGTCCTCATATTTATAGTTAAGGTTTATTCTGTAATCATCTACAAGAGTAATAGATATAACACCTATTACAATACCAATCACTAAGGAAATAAGAGCATAAAAAACAAACGAATTTTTAATACTCATGTTGTCAATATAATGCCTTGAATTTTTTCGCCTTACTTTTTCCATTTATATCCGCACCCCCAGACAGTTTCTATATAAGGATTGTCGCCTATAGAAAGGAATTTTGTTCTTATCCGGCGTATATGTTCTGTAATAACAGAATTGTCGCCAGAACCATCTAAGCCCCATACTTTTTCATAAATTGTCTCACGATCAAAAATAATCCCCTTGTTTTGTGAAAGAAATTCAATAATATCAAACTCTTTCTTCGTAAAATTTATTTCAGCATTTCTATAAAAAACAACTCGTGATGAATAATCAATTACTATATTATTATCGAACTGAACTATTGCGGACGAACCATGTCTTTTTTCTCTCCGCAAATGTGCAGCAACTCTGGCTTCTAATTCATCAACGGAGAAAGGCTTTACAACATAGTCGTCACCACCGACAGCAAATCCTTTGATTTTATCACAGTCCTCAATCCGAGCTGTTAAAAAAATAATAGGACAGGACACAAAATTCCTGATTTTTTCACAAATTGTAAAACCATTCATATCTGGCATATTTATATCTAATAAAATAATATCTGGATGTTTTGTGATTGCATTCAGTGCTTCTTTTCCGTTAATTGCTGTGTATACTACATAACCAATTTTGCAAAAATATTGATTTAGCATTGATACAATATCTCTTTCGTCGTCTACAATCAAAATGCTCTGTGCCATATCTCGTTCCTCCTTAGAAATATATCTTATCATTGAAAAAGCAATTTTTTATCAACTATGTCCACATACTACTGTTAAAAATTGATAGATTTTAGCTATTTTAATTATTATAATCTCTTAAACGAAATGTAACAACTATATTAATCAGCTTGCAAATCATACCGAAGCATGAAATGCAAGCTATATTTATTATCCTATAATCTTCCAGTTATAGCGGTTTTTTTATTAACCTCACAAGCAGTATTTTGTTTAGAAATGCAAATATGAACTCACAAACTCACATATACGTTTTTCAATACCTGTTGATTTGTGAACAGGAACTGTAAAATGTAGTGAGGTGATTACATATGCGTAAAAAAGAAGATAAGTACGATTTTAGAGCGTTTGGTCTGGCAATCAAACAAGCTCGGATAAAGCAGGGTCTGACCCGTGAGCAGGTGGGAGCTATGATTGAAATTGCCCCACGCTATTTAACAAACATCGAGAACAAAGGACAGCACCCAAGTTTACAGGTGCTTTATGACCTTGTTCATTTACTTAATATATCTGCTGATGAATTTTTTTTACCTGCCTCTGATCTGGTAAAAAGCACCAGAAGACGGCAGTTAGAAGAGCAACTCGATACTATGTCCGAAAAAGACTTAATTATTATTGAAAGTGTTGCTGATGGAATTATTAAGTCAAAGGAAGTGGAGAAAAAATAAAATCTCCACTTTTTTGTTTCAAAAAATGAGCCGACAATCTATAAGTTACAATAACTTACAAATTATCGGCTCTGCGTCTTAGCGTCTGGCTCTCTGATAATTATATTTCCACGTTTCATATTGATTATAGTTTCTTGTTTGCACTTCGGACAGAATAACGGAAAATTTATCAGTTCTGTATCGTTCCGTATTTTGGTTCGTGTCTTATTGTTACAAATAGGGCAAAACACCCATGATTGATTACTCATAAAAGCTCCTCTCATATTCGCTTAATCTTACAAATTTATTCTACAAATTTTATTTTTTCATAAAAAATAACTAGTCAATACCATTACTAAAGTTATCTCCAAGACATCAGCAATTTTAATATATATACGGAAAAAGTTTATATGTTTTTTCTTTATATAAGTTATATTCTTTGAAATATTTTTGTAAAACTGCTTCTTCAACATTTATTCTTATTTGATAGCAAACAAAGCTACAAATAGCAACTATCAATATAGCAGGGATATTCTTTAACGCAATACTCACGCCCAATAATGACAGAATACTTCCAGTGTAGGCAGGGTGGCGGACAAATTTATACATACCATTTGTTATTAGCTGTTGTTCTTTACTAATCTGAACATTTAATGTAAATGCCTTTTTTAAAGTTAAAACAGCTTTTATACGAATACAAATCCCGACTGCTGTAATTAACATACCAATTTCTGCAAAGTAAGCAGGCAACGTCAATTCTCTTATGCAAAATGGAGCTTTTTGACTGATACATAGAAAACTAATTATCAAACAAAATACAAAATTTAAATATAACAACCATTTCGTTCCTAAATCTCTAGTGTCAATTTTTTCAGTTCTATTTTGCTTTGAACGTGTATAAAAGAAAATAAATATTTCGGAAATAAGTAAACACATTAGCAACACATTAAATATATAATATTCAATAGCACTATTAAATTTTGTCATATCGCCCATTACTATTACCTCTTATTCCTTAATTTTAAAAAATTGTTTATTTCATCAGCTTGTCTTTTGGAAATATGATAAAAATAGCAATGAATAGCTATCATAATTAAAATATAGACACATGAATACCATGTAATGTTAATTGCACTAAACGCAAACCATTTACCTATAAATGCCACACCAATGGTTATTGGATATAATATAATCATTTCAGCAATAAAGTGATATATATATTTGCTAAAATCTATAAATGATAGAAGCCAATCGACAATCACTGACACCATAAGATAAACAAACACCTGCAAAATAAAGAAACAAAATCTGTCTTTAGAATATCCTGCTATAATATTGCTTATCGTTGCATACAAAATAATAAATGTAAATGCCATAGAAAATGCAGGAAGATATGTCCTTAAAAATTTATTCATAATAGCCACTCCTTATCTTATCTCTTAGAATAGGAATATATTTTCTTGAAACAATTAGATTTTCTTCATTGTTAAGTTCTGCCAATAATCTGTGGTTAGGGTAAGGTTTAACACAGACCAGACAAGAAATATTCAATAAGACTGTTTTGCTTATCCTTACAACATTTGACCTTATTAAATCTTGTTCAATAGCAGAAAGTGTCTTTTTACATTCAAATATTTTTTGTTGAGTGTACATAAATGTTTTTTTATCAACAGTTTCAAAATACAAGACTTCATTTAATGGTATCTGATACAGCTTTTTTTCAAAAATTCCTTGTATAAGATATTCTTGTTGACGGATATATTGAACAATCCGATTTAAAGGTTGGGTCATACTTGAATATCGTATATCTATTTCCGGTTCAGCCAAATCTTTTTTTTCCAATAGTTGCAGTTTCAATATGCTTTCCTCCATGTACTTTAATAGAAGTTTAATATTTCTCCAAAACAATCGCAAGCACTTTAAGTTCAAATACCCTTAACAGCATTTAAAATACCCAAATTTTACTTTAGCCAATTAAAGTTTTGTTTTCTTTGCAATTTTATAGATATATTCTTCTGACGTGGGACGCTTACTTCCAAACAACTTTTTGAAATTTTCCTGTACTTGTGGGTCTGTACTGGTCATTGCTTCATCAATAGTAGCTTCTATATCAGTCTGAACATCAGCAAACGATACTCCACCAGCCTTAGCACCAAGTTTCAACATTTTTTTAATATTTCTCTTTTTTAGCCCTATCATATCTTTTAACTCCTATTCGCATCTTATTTTGCAAATTTTGTAAATACTAATCCGGAATGGAAATAAGGCTTGCGGAGCATACTATACAGTTTATGACGCAAGCCTTGATTATTTATTCTACAATCTTCCAGTTATCGTCCTTATGAAGCATAAGCTCATACTGTGAGATTTGTGTCATTTTCGACTTGTTATCCAGATACTTCACAGACACACTGACCTTGAGGTTATCTCCGTCTTTGGTAAAGACAGGGTTTACCAGTTCCGAAAATACATAGTCGCCGGAAACAGGAGCAAGCACACCGTCTTTGACGTAATAGGCAAGTTCTTTTTCCGTAGCTGTCGGATACAGCTTAAAGAATGTTTCCAAGAAAGCGGTAGCGTCCTTGACTGTGTCGGAACTGACACTGACATCTGCTTCCTGTACTTTCGGTTCATACTTTGATTTCTGTACCGCCGGAGCAAGGGTTGGATTCTGGGTAATGACCATTGCACCGTCCTTATCCACATGAACGGTCACTGTGTAGTTTTCTGTGACTGTCTGTGTCTGTTCTCCCTCTTTTACCTGCTGATCTACTTCGTAGGCAACGGTAAAATCGTTCATTCCAGACTGTTCCACATTCCAGACCAGCACATTTGTAACCGTAACACTGGTTGGTATGTCCGTTCTGATGGTATCAGCGTTCAAGTCCTGTAATTCTTTGGTAAGGTATTTACTGATTTCTGTTGTCCTTGCTTCAATGGCTTCCTTGCTGGTATCCCATGAGTAGTAGGCTTTCGCAAAGTTCTTGACGAAATTCTCAATACCGTTGGTATCGTTCAATCTTAGCTGAATGATTTCTTTTTCATGTACCGTGTGGGTGTCAATGGCGGTAAAGTTCTTATACACACCAAAACTGGTGCTTGCCAGAAGCACCGCCCACAACAGCAGGACAGATTTCTTATGTGTCCCGACTTTCATGGTACGCACTTTCTTATTCTTAGGTGCTTTCTCTGTTTTTTCTTTTTTCTTAAACATATTTCAAGTCCTTTCTATTGTTTGATTCTTCCGGCACAAATGATGTGCTGTTGCCAGTAGGCAGAGGTCAAATCGGTATAGCCGATTGGATTTCCGGCATGATACATCTGATTGTTTCCCACATAGATTCCTACATGGGTAACATAGTCACTGGTATTATAAGTGGAATGGAAAAAGACCAAATCGCCAGCCTGTGCCTGTGACAATGGGATATGCTGGGTTGCGTCATACTGTGCCTGTGCGGTTCGTGGCAGGCTGATTCCGGCTTTTCCGTAGCACCACTGGGTAAGACCAGAACAGTCAAAAGAGGTGTTCGGATTACTGCCACCATAGACATATTTCCAGCCTTGATATTTCAATGCTTCATTCATAACCGCCTGTACGGTTGCGTTGCTGAACTGCTTTACAGTCAGATATTGGTTGACCAGCTCCACATAAAACATATTCCCGTAGTTATAACGCCAGCCACCATTTTTGCTGACCGCTATCGGGTTCGTATAGGTCACTTTTGTACCGCCGGATTT
>QULP01000008.1 GCA_003481745.1 Firmicutes bacterium OM04-13BH | reverse complement strand
GTGCGCTTATGCGGTATTAGCAGCCGTTTCCAACTGTTATCCCCCTGTATGAGGCAGGTTACCCACGCGTTACTCACCCGTCCGCCGCTCAGTCCCTTACATCTTCCCCCGAAGGTTCTGTCGTAAGCGCTTCGCTCGACTTGCATGTGTTAAGCACGCCGCCAGCGTTCATCCTGAGCCAGGATCAAACTCTCTGATATAGTGTTTGTCCAAGTTCAAGATAACTACTTGGCTATCTATCCCTTTTACTGTTTTGGTTCATTGAACCGTTCTTTTTAAAATAAATGAATGTAAAAGAATTTTCGTTTTCATGTGTTTCACTGTTCAGTTATCAAGGTTCCTGTCGTTCTTTTTATCAGCGACAGCTTTTATATTATATCAAAGCTGTTTTTGTTTGTCAAGAACTTTTTTAACTTTTTTCAAAGTTTTTTGTTTTGACTATTCGTCGTTGTTGTCGTTTCCGCGACAGCTATGTTAGAATAGCACACCTTTTTTTAATTGTCAACACTTTTTCTAACTTTTTTTAATATTTTTTCATTCATGGAAAAATCTACAATTGATACATCTATTGAGTTCTGTTTTCTCCTGGTGTACAGCGTCCAAGAACAAACTTACGAAATACAGTAGATGCAATACTTTGAGGATACTCTAAATCGTATACTAATGATACACTTCTGTCCGGCATTTCATCTAATATTTCTATCTGAAATACATTTCCGCTCATCATTGCCTCTTTTACAAACTCCGGTGGCAAAAAGCCGATTCCAAGATTATGTTCAATTGCCGGAAGCAGTAAATCTGTTGTTGCAAATTCCACTGCGGGTTCAAACGGTAGTCCGCGCTTTGCGAAATAAGAATCCAGAAAAATACGGGTAATCGTATCAGAGGTCAGACTCACCCAGGGATAATGACACAATTCACCTAATGTCATCATACGCCCCTTTAGATTTCGATATTTTCTGCCCGCAATTAAAATATCTGTATAAGAATGAACGGTATGTTTTATAAGAGGGTCTTCTATCGCAAATGGAATAGAGGAAATCATTGCCATATCAACCTGGCCTTTTTTCAATACTTCTATTGATTTTTGGGAACTATTATTTAAAATCTTAAATCTTACCTTTGGATGAATTTTCCGAAATGCCTCAATTGCCTGAAACAGACAACAATGAAGTGCTGTTTCAGTTGCACTGATTGTAATAGACCCTTCATCTACCGACATTAAATTTGTAATTTTTTGTTCTCCACGGAAAAACTGTGCACATCCTGCTGAGACATATTCATAGAAAGTTTTCCCCTCCGGTGTTAATTCCATTCCACTTTTGCTTCTAATAAAAAGACGACATCCTAACTCCGCCTCCAATTTATGGATCGTTCTTGTCACAGCAGGCTGACTCGTCTGAAGTGCTGATGCAGCCTTTGTCAGATTTCCATATTTTGCAACATAATAAAAAATTCTATAATATTCAAAATTTGAGTTCATTTTTTTTATCCCGCTCTCTTACCTCTGTCTGCTTCACTTTCTGCTTTGTTTTTTCTTCGTGCATCATTCTATCACAAAAACAAAACTTTTTGAAACTATTTTCTCTTCTAATCTATCTAATAAGTGTAAGATAAAGAAAAACATATCTAACCGAAAGGAGGTTTAAAAAGTTGACTGATTTAATTAAAAAAGCAATTTACGGCGATACCGATGCTTTTCTTGAATTGATGGACGTCAATTCACTGGCAATGTATAAAGTTGCAAAAGGAATCCTTGGAAATGATGACGATGTTGCAGACGCTGTCCAAAATACTATCCTGACTTGTTTTGAAAAGCTTAATACGCTAAAAAAGCCCCGCTATTTCAAAACCTGGATGATTCGGATTTTAATTAATGAATGTAATAAGATTTTAAGTCATTATAAGAAATTCAACTGGGATGAAGAAATTCCTCTCATCGGACAAATGGATATGTCTATTGCCGAATTTGAATTTAAAGAAATGCTCGGACGTATTGATGCGCCTTACCGCATTATTTTACTGCTTTACTATGTAGAGGGCTTTCGTATCTCCGAAATTGCCGAAATTCTGGATTTAAATAAAAATACCGTAAAAACCAGACTTTCACGTGGACGACAACAGGCAAAAAAAGAATATCTTCCACCAGCTTCAAAAAATGATACTCTTCCACAAACAATTTCTATTCAAACAAGAAAGGGGTAAATAATATGATTGATAACAAGAAACTTAAAACAACGTTAACTACAAATTTTCAACTTCCAAAACAAGTCAATCAGGCAAAGGAAGAAGCGTTTGCAAAAATAAAGGCATCTAAAGTCTCAGAAGCAGCAAAAACAGAAGTTTCTTCTACTATTTCTTCTACTTCTGAAACGGATTTTATCTCCAAACCCGATTTCACTCACACTCCTTCAAAATCCGGTTATAAGCAAAAATTTTACAAGGGTTTTGCTGCTATAGCTGCTTCTGCTGCCATTTTCTCTATTATATGCACTGCAAATCCAGCTCTGGCGGATAATATTCCGGTGGTAGGAAGCGTGTTCCAGACACTTGGAAAATCACTTGGATTCTACGGCGACTTTAAACATTATGCCAAACCGCTCGCCAACAACAGTTCAAAAGATTCTTCTGCTGATTCCGATGCATCTGCTTCTTCCGGTGAAACTAACACCGCATCCGATTCTCTTTACAGCCAGACGCAAAATGGGACAACCCTGACTTTATCCGAAGTATACTGCAATGACAGCGCACTTTATTTATCTATGACCATTCAGACTGAAAATGAATTTCCAGACTGTTTTTTAAATCAGGATCAAAAACCGATTATTTTATTCGGTATGGATTCTACTTTAAATTATAGCTTCAAAAATACTTCTGAAGATAATACACTTTTAAATGCTTATCTGGATGGAAAGCAGATTGATTCCCATACTTATTTCGGCGTTCTGCGCCTGAATAAAGAAGATATTTTGACTAGTGAAAACGAATCCATTCCAGACAACTTTAATATCCAGCTTAATGTAAAAAACATCTGCGGTTATAAACCGGACGATTCCGCTCCTGAAATGCCACAGGACTTAAAAGATGCCTATCAGCAGGCCATGGCCGAAAATGGTTTAAATGAAGCTAATTATAAAAATTTTACAGAAGAACAGCAAGAAATCGAACACCGGCTTTTTACAGAAATGTGGAACCGGTACTATGAACGTTATCCGGATGCCACAGAAGGTCTGAATCATTATAACACCTGGACTTTAGAAGGAGACTGGAACTTCTCAGTTGATGTTGAGAAAAATACCTCTGACTCGATTACAAAGGAAACAAAGGCAGTTGATTCCGATGGAAATGGAATACTTTCCGTTACCAAAACACCTTTCGAAATTTCTCTTGATGTAACAGACCCTGAATTTAAATATTTTGCTGTTGTGCTTGATGCAGATGGAAATTTACTGTCAGCCAATAGCACTTCCGGCTCTGCATATACGGTTGCTGTTCAGGACAGCGATGTCTCTTCTATCTCCGTTTATTTATGCGATTATGATGAATATATGGATGAACTAAAGGGATATTATTTCTCAGCGGATTATCAGGAAAAAGCCAAAACAAAGACGTTTAAACAGCTTCTCGATGAACATGCTGTTGCAAGTGATACTATTAACTTTAAAAGATAATTACTGCTTTATCTAACCTTAACAAATCTAAGATAAAACCCAGGTACTTTCAATCTCCAGTGTTGAAAGTACCTGGGTTTTTACTCTATGCTTACGGTATTAGGCTGGGTATGAAAACTTACTACCTCACTTCCCAACGACTCCATTTCTTTTGCATTTTCAGGTGTTGTATATTTTCCCGTTTCATCATACATCAGCCAGTCCGGTGCATCAAAAAATGCAAGTTTTGGGGAAACTTCTTCGTAAAAATCTTTTAGAAGCCCGCCATTTCCATGATGTCCCATCTGAATATAATCTGCTTTTAACTTTTCTCCCCATGTATCAAGCAGATAATCACTCATCGCTTTTCCAACATCTGCACAAAACAACATACTGGATTTTTCTCCCTGCACCTTAAACATCATAGAACCATCATTTAAATAATCCTGTGATAATTCCTTTACATGTTCATCATAGGCATTATAAATATCAACTTTAAGCCCGCAGATATTCAGTTCATCTCCCGGATAAACGTATTTTAAATTTTTTACATTCAAATCCAAAAAATCATTATAAGTATCCACACTATCCCAATGTGCACGTTCCTGACACAATTTCGGTGACGGCATATCTACCGTATAAACTTCCTTGATTTCAATTCCCTGCAAATCTGAATAAATTGCATTAAACGCTCCAATATGGTCTTGATGTGGATGGGTCAAAATCCATGCATCTACTTTTCCGCCCATCTCTTTAATCGTCTGACGCACAAAATCTGCATCTTCTGTCCAGCCACCATCTACAACAATTAATTGCCCCTTTCCACCATACAATGTATAAAACATAGAATTTACATCTCTTGGACCATATTGTGTAATCAGCCATGTCCTTTCCGTATCCTCAATTATTTTTTCATACTGGATAAATTTAACTGTTATGATTCCGAATAACAAAACGATAATGACCAGTGCTACACCAATCATTTTGTTTCTTTTTTTTGATTTTTTTCTCATCTTTTCCTCATCTAATTTTTTATATCAATTCTCCATCAAATGCTTCACTAATTTCTTCCTTTAATTCAAGAATGATTTCCTGATGATTTTTTCCCGGAATCAGCTGAATTAACTTGATTCCTTCCTCTTCTTTGTCAATAATATTTCCTTCATGGTGTGTTGGATTTAAGACCCATACACGATCCACAGGATTTAATTTGCGAAGCACAAAATTTTCATCCAGCCCTCTGCAGTATTTTGAATGAAGTTCATTTTTATATCCCCGAATTTGATTTTCACAAAATGACTTCGTATCCCTATTTTGCTTTTTTGTTTTATCCTGAAAGATACTCTGTATCTTACGATATTTTACCTCAAAAATAATCGTTGACCAGTAAACATCTTCTCTGTATAAGTCCATTCGGATATCGGGGCGATAATGTCTGCCTTTCGTAAATACCGGCTGATTTTCTTTTGTTGTATCCTCTAACTGCCTGCACAATGGTTCATCATAATGAAGCTTTATCCGAAATTCTCCCTTCACAAACCCTACAACCGTACCTGATAAAACTGCAGATTTCCTGCACCGTTTACCACACAATTGCTTTCCTTTAAACCATTTTGCTTCACTTCTTCTTCCGTTGCCAAAACACCTAGCCAGCTTGTCTTATTTTCTTTCATAATTCCTATCTTATCCTATCTTACTTTTTTCTTCTTCGTTACTTGATTCGGTTAAAATCCGACATTTTCGACAGTCTTTGTTTTCCATAAATTGTTTTATTTCCATTACAGGCAAATGCAATCATGCATATAATTGCAAACCACACCACATGTTCCGGACCAAATACTTCAACTCCAATTAAAATTGGCGCAATCAGGGTATTTGTCGCACTTCCAAAAACGGCTGCGTAACCAAGTCCTGCCACCAATAAAACAGGCAGACCCAAAGCAGAAGCCAGAATGACCCCAAGTGTCGCACCGATTGAGAAAAGCGGAGTGACTTCTCCCCCCTGAAATCCTGCTGCAAGTGTCACAATCGTGAATACTGCTTTTAATAAAAAATCAAACACATAGACCTTTTCTCCTGCAAAACTTGCAGAAATCAGATTCGTTCCAAGTCCACAGTAACGTCCTTTCCATAAAAGTAAAAACAAAATTGAAAGGATGATGCCTGTAAAGAAAATCCTCCGGTAAGGATTTTTTATAAATTTCGCCAGTTTTTCTTTTGCAAATGCCAGAAAGTACGAAAAGGCTCCGCCTGTAATTCCAAACACAATCGCAATCAAAATCAATTTGGCAATGGTCTGCGGATTCACAGAAAACGTATCCGAAAAAGAAACCGAAAATTTTTCCAGTCCCAATAAATGAGACGTAAAACTTGCAGTAAATGCTGCACTCATTGCCGGAAGCATCGCCTCATAAAATAATGCCCCGACAACTAATACTTCAAGTGCAAAAAATGTGGCTGCAAGCGGTGTCTGGAACAACCCGCCAAAACCCGCTGCCATACCCATAATCAAAAAGATTTTTCCATTTTTTTCCGTCTTCCCGGAAATCACTTCAAATTTCTTTCCGATTGTATGAGAGACCGCTGCACCTATCTGAACTGCAACACCCTCCCTTCCGGCACTTCCTCCAAATAAATGTGTAAGCCAGGTAGAAACCATAATAATTGGAATCAATGCCTTCGGAATTTCTTCATTTTCCTCAAAACCGGTTTCGAAAATGAGCCCCATTCCCTTTTGCGATTTCGGGCTGATTTTTTGATATAATAATAAAATTGCCACACCGGCAAGCGCCAAAAATGGAACAAGAACAGTAACGTGTTCTCCTCGAAATGCCGTAATGCCTAAAAGTACCCTTCCAAATATCGCATCTACTGCTCCAACGATAATTCCAATCAGAACACCCATGATTGTATAGAGCAAAACCGGTATATATTCTCTTATGCTTAAATGCTTCATTTTTCTTTGTCTCTCTATCTATTTTTTTGCAGAACAGTTTGTCAGCTTACATTCGATTTGAACTTAATGAATAAAATGGGTTGCTACTCGTTTTTCTGTTTCCGGCAGACCAAATTTTTCTTTTCCAAGTGCAATACTCTTCATTAAAAATACCATATTTCTTGCAAGTGTACGCATGGTCTGTTTTCCCTCTTCATCCATCTCAGCTTCACCCACTTTTCTTCCGTGAATACTGTTCCAATACTGACTGGAAGCAATCGGCATATTGGAAATAGTAAAATATTTATTCAGCTCATCAAACGTCGCTGAACATCCACCACGTCTTGCGCAGACCACACTTGCACCCACCTTCATGGTTTTATCAAATGGTGTACTATAAAACAGTCGGTCCAGACATGCAATCAAAGTTGCATTTGCAGAAGCATAATAAACCGGACTTGCTACCACAAGACCATCCGCTTCTTCAAACTTCGATGCCAGCTCATTTACGATATCATCATTAATAGAACATTTCCCGTTCTTATAGCAATAGTTGCAGGCAATGCATCCACGGATGACTTTGTTTCCAATCTGAATCGTTTCATATTCCACTCCATTTTCGGCAAATACCTTTTCCATTTCTTTTACTGCAACGGTTGTATTTCCGTCTTTGCGCGGACTTCCATTTAAAATCAATACTTTAAATTTTTCTTTCATAAGTCATTCCCCTTTCATTAAGTAAAGCGAACATTTGCAATCCGCTTCGCTACTTGCTCATGAACGCAGTCGCTTTGCGATCTGTCAGTGGGAGCTTTCACCTCCCACTGACAGAAGCATCCCCCTCACCCGCCGCTTAGTGCTCTGCGCACTTGAAGCGGGGGAATGCTTATCTGCGTTTAAAATATTATTTTTATTTTATCACAACACGCTCTAATTGACTATATCCTCCCAAATACCAAAATGCTTAGAAGTTAAATAACCGATTGACAGCAGCAGGAAACCTAAGGTAAAATATTAACAAACTATATACCTGTGACAGTCATCAAAAACAGTAATGTTTTGAGTTAAAAAGAAAATCAGTGCAAATCTGATACAGATGATTCTACTGTGAGACATGCCCCCAAATATGCACACCGGAGGAACTTCAGTAGCATATTTTTGCAGGTCGTTAAGTCAGAGGGCTTGCTGTTACTTCGTTCAAGATTTTTGAAGAAAAGAATCTTTTATACGCAGTAACAGCATTTCATAATTTTAATCAAGTAGTGTATAAAAGAGCTTTGATTCAGAAATGGAGAAAGGCTCTTTTTTGTGTACAAAAAAAGATTTCCCAAAAAAGAGAAGTGTATATAGAAAGTAGAATACTTTAAAAGGAGAAGGAGCATGAAAAAAGAATTTAAGCGACTGCTTAGTATTCTTCTGGTTCTAACACTTTTAGGAAGTACGCTGCCGATGTCCGTATCCGCTTCCGCACTTCCGACCCAAAATGCTTCAGCAATTGAGAACCAGGAACCAACCGATGCATCACAAAATGATACACAAAATGATGCACAAGATGTAACGCAAAACGAAACACAAAACGAAGCACAAACTGAAGAAGCACAAGAATCCCAACAGGAAGTACCAGCTTATGCCAACACGCTTCCATCCACAATTCCGGCCGGGGAAACTTATACCCTGTCTGAAGATGTAACAATGGAAAGCGGTCAGTGGTTTGAAAGTATTGAGGGAACCTTAGACGGAGCAGGACATACCATTACCCTGACCAATAAGCCACTGGCAAATAAGGTAACCGGAACGATTCAAAATCTGGGTGTAACCAGTGAAAAAGTAATTGAACGCGACGATACTTTTGGAAGTATAGCAATGACTTTTAGCGGAACCATTCAAAACTGTTTTTCTACTGCCAAGTTAAACATGGACGGTTTTGATGAACCGGGTGGATTAGTAGGTACCGCAAACGGAGGTGTGATCCAGAACTCTTATTTTGCAGGTACCGTAACCGGAATGCTTTCCGGTTTTTACGGCGGTTTAATTGGTGTCAACAACTCAAACGATACCAAACTTAAAAACAGCTGCTATGGACCTGGAAGTATGAATGGTGCCGTAAGTATGGGTGGCAACAAAATCACTCCGGAAAACGTACAGCAAAAATCCTTAGAAGATTTTAAATCCGGCGCAGCAAACAGCATTTTAAATACTAATCTTCCGGAGACCGGATTTTCCTGGGCAACTCCGACAGATGGCAGCAACCAGGGATTTCCGATTCTCGTAAAGGGCGGTTCCACCGAAGCACAGAAACCGGATAAAACAAACTTACAAAAACTGGCAGACACTTGCAGTGCCCTTAATAAAGAAGGCTATACTAAAGACAGTTGGAGTAAACTTGAAGATGCACTTGCAAACGCACAGAACGTTTTAAAAAATGAAGATGCTACACTTGAAGAGGTTACAACCGCAACTGCAACACTGCAGGCAGCAAAAGACGGTCTGAAAAAAGAACGACCGACAGAGCCGGTGGCTCCTCCTGCTGACGCAAGTCAGATTCAGCATATCTCAACTGAAAATGATTTAAGTAAGATTAATTCCAGTTCCGATCAGTACTATGTACTGGATCAAGATATTACCATAAAAGATTCTTACTTCTCTATGACGGAATTCAATGGCATTTTAGATGGACGGGGACATGCCATTATCTTTGAAAATGCAAACTGGATGTTCCAGCATTTAGGGGAAGAAGGCGTTTTACAGAATCTGTATTTTACCGGTACCATTGATACCTGGGAACAAAGTGGAAATGGACCAATCGGACAAAATTTAAAAGGAACTGTCATCAACTGTTTTTCAGATGTAAAAGGAAGTTTAGCCTGCGGTTTTGCAAAACGTCTGCAAGGCGGAAGCATTATCAACAGCTATTCCATCAGTGAAGGCAAAAAAGGTGTTTTATTTAATCAGTATAAAGAAGGCACCCTGAAAAATACTTACTGGCAGGAAGGACTTGCCAATCCGGCTGAAATTCCGGCTGCTGCTTTAAACAACTCTTCTGCAAAATCAGAAGAACAGCTGAAAACCAAAGATTTCGTAACGATGTTAAATCAAAACAGAGGCGCAAATGGTACCAAATGGGGGCAAAACAGCAACGGCTATCCTTATTTCGGAGAAGATAAAACTTATAATCCGGACAAACCAAATCTTCCGGAAAACAAATATGAAATGGTTATGGTAACTGAAGCAGGCGAAACACTTGCCATCGAAAACCAGACCTTTACTGTTTCACCGGACGAAGTAAATGCATTTGGAATTGTAGGAAACTTCCAGTTAAAAAACGTGCCGGAAACCAGCACAATTTCATGGGGCATTTCAGAAGTAAAACCAGAAGGTTCCTTAATGATTGGAGCCGATAATGGTGACCTTCGTATCGACAAAGAAGGCTCCGCTACCGTTACTGCGACGGAAACCAAAGCCGATGGAAGCAGCGAAGCCGTAGCCTGGGTTAAAGTCATTTCAAAAGCGCAAAAATTAGAAGAGATCAAGCTGTTTATCGACGGACAGGATGTAACCAATCAAACCTGCCAAGTTGCCGGCTCAGAAGAAAAGAAAATCGAAGTGAAAGCCAAATATCAGGGCAGCAATGCTTTCGTACCTGCAAACTCAACTCGTTTTGCTTACAAAACCAGCGATGACTCACTCATTAAAAACTACAACGATTCCAGCAGCTTTTCCTTTAAAAAGCCTGGTACCGCAAAAATGATTGTGACCTCAAAAGTAAACAATGCTATTACCGCAGAGGTGGAAGTGACTTCTACTTACGTACCGGCAACTTCTGTAAAACCTGCGATTTCCGGAAAGAAAGTCATTCACGGAAGAAATGCCAACGACCCGGATCAGTATGCCTTCCTCCCGGATTACAGTGGCGTAATTGTCTCTCCACAAAATGCAAGTTATGCAGATAATTGGAAAGTAACGAGCAGCGACGACTCCATCGCCGAATATGTAGAAAGTATGGTAAAAGGATATGTACCATACAAAGCAGGTACCGTCACTTATCGCGCGACCCTTACACAGACTAATCCGGAAACCAAGAAAGAATCTACCGTATCCGGTACCTCTGATGTGACTTATGTATATGAAAATCCACTTACTGAAGTAACCGCAGTGCAAGATAAAGTAAGTATGGAAAATTTCACGGAACAACCACTGGAATTAACTTTCAAGGGCGAAAAATCCGATGCCGGCTGGAGCGTTACTTATCCAGACCTGAAATGGACCTTTGATAAAAAAGGTATCGTTAAGATTTATAAAAAAGAGCCGATTCTGTGGAAAAAAGGCACAGAGTGGGAAGGCGCACCGGATTTCAATTCGGTTGTCACAAATGATCAATATTATGTAAAAGCATTAAAAGAAGGAACGGTTGTCGCAACCGGCACTCCTCTTGACAACACAAACTCCGTCGCTCCGATTCAGATTACAATTGAAGTTGCAGGCGGTGAAACTCCACAAATTAATATCGACGAACTGGTGCAGAAAGGTCTGCTTGGCGCAAAAGCACATTTACAGGCAATCAGCCCAGAACAGAATTATGAATGTATTGAGCACGACTGGATTGTTTATGACCTTCTTCGTGCCGGAATCGCCATTCCGGAAGAAAAACAAACTCAATATTATGATTCTGTAGTAAAAACCGTGAAAGGCTGGAAAGCAAATAAGAAACCTACCGAAATTGAGCGAGTTGCCCTCGTCTTATCTGTAATGAACAAAGATATTACCGATGTAGGCGGTGTCAATCTCGCAGAAATGATTTATAATCATCCGAATTTAAACAGTGGTTCTAATGAAACAGCCTGGGCACTCTTAGCACTGGATGCAAAGAAAACACCGATTCCATCCGATGCGAAATGGAATAGAGAACAAATAATTTCCGCACTGCTGACTTTCCAGAATCCGGACAACGGAGGCTTTGGATTAACCGATAACAAAACTGCGGGTGTTGATACAACCGCTATGGCATTACAGGCACTGGCACCATACAGACAGACCAATGAGGCGGCTAAAAATGCAATCGATGCCGGTCTTGCATATTTAAAAAATGCAATGTCCGATTCCTACGATATGGGAACTGCAGAAAGTACTTCCCAATTATTATTAACACTGATTGCGCTGCAGATTGATCCATTAAATTCCGATTTTGGTACCTCTTATAGTAACGCAATTACAGGCTTAATGGATTACTACTGCGATACCACAGGTGCAACTGGTTTCTGCCACGACAAGACTAATAAAAAACGCAATGACATGGCCAGTGTGCAGGCTTTCCAGGCACTGAGTGCTTATGTTCACTATAAAAATGGCGGAAAATTCTATTGGGATTTATCGGAAGATACAAAAGAAGTTACCGCTGCAACCGTAATGCAGGCAATTGATCAGCTTCCTGAACTGAACGAGCTGACTTTAGAAGACGAAGCAACCGTACAGGCTATCGAAAACTTGTATCAGCAGCTTAGTGAGGAAGAAAAACAAAAAGTAACAAACCTCGATGTATTAGAAAATGCACGAAAGAGAATTGAAGCACTAAAAGACCTTGGCGACCAAAAAGGAACCGTTTCTCTCACTATCATGGATGGAATCCAGGCAGACACTCAGGCACTGAGTGCAACAGAAGATCCAGCCACCGTCAGAGGCACTATTCTCGATGTGCAGGTTCCAATCTATGCACAAGACTCTATGATGAGCATTATTCAGCGCGCTTGTGAAGAAAATGAAATCGATATTTCCCTTCGATTCCAGGGCACTTATATCGAACGAATCGACGGACTGTCCGAATTTGACCGAGGCTCGGGAAGTGGTTGGAAAGGTACCTTAGATGGCGTCTTCCCAGATAAAAGTTTTGCTCAATGTACCGTACAAAACGGGGAAGTAAAAGATCACTCTGTGATTACTGTAGAGTACACCGAAAATCTTGGTGAAGATTTGGAAGCAAATGCTGAATTAAAAACACTGGGCTTACAGGGCGGTAATTTAAAAGAAACCTTTGAGAGAGACCGTTATGAGTATACTCTGCTCACAAACCAGGATGAAATTTCTTTCACACCTGAATTTTTCAATCGCTACAGTGTTGCAAGCATTGAAGCCGACGGTGTTGCGTATGGTGTATCTCAACAGATTCCGGTTGAAGTCGGAACACAGATTCAGCTGGTTTCCGAAAAGAATGTACGAGGAACCGACCGCAGAACTTATACTTTCCTTGTAGAAGCACAAGGAGAAAACAAACCGGGTGAGCAAGAAAAACCTGACACTCCTGAAAAACCGGGCGAATCGGAAAAACCGGGTGAATCAGAAAAACCTGACGACCAGCAAACATCCGTTACTCTGCTGTCAAATAAAAAGTATGGTATTTCCTTAAAAGGTGAAGGTCTGACAGATGATATGGAACTTTCTGTAAAACCGATTAAAAATGACCACGAAGATGTTGCTCTGATGAAAAAAGAGCTTCCGACAAACAAATCTTTATTCTGCTTATATGAAGTGAAACTTCTGAAGAACGGAAAAGAGATTCGTCTCCCGAAGAAAGCAACACTTTCTGTTTCGGTCGGAAAAGAATATGAAGGAAAAGAAATGACCCTTTTACATTGTGTAAACGGAAAAGTAGAGTCTTTAAAAGGCACAGTAAAAGATAAAGTGCTTTCCGTAGAAATCAACAGCCTTGGCAGCATTGGTGTGGTAACGGATGTCGCTAAAACACAAAACGGAAACAATAAAACTACCAGTGGAAACAATAAAACTACCGTTGGAAACGGTAACACAAAGAAATCTCCAGGCGCAACGGCAGCAGGAAGTGGCAACGCTACTTCTGCCGGCAAATCCGTTAAGACCGGAGATGAGTTACCACTTGGCGTTACGCTTTTGATGCTTTTGGTATCTGCGGGAGCTTTAGGCACCGTGGGTTATAAAAAAAGAAAAGAGAGAAAATAAAGCACTGCCAAAAGTAAGCTAACACATTTATTAATGCCTCCATAGAAGATATGGGGGCATTTTTTTACGCTTTTTTAAACCAGCAGTTTAATGACAAATCTTTCTTTTTACTCTATACTAAGTATTGTCAGCAAGAGAGATTACAAAAAAACAAATTGAATATTTGAATCATACCTGCGATCAACTCGATGAATAAAGTACGCCAGTACTTCGAGGTGTGTGGTAAATCCAATAGACCCGGAAACGGGTGAGGGGCGCCCAGTCAACCAAATCAAGGATACTTCTTTTGGAAGGCTGCCGGGGTTTAGTGATAAATCCTGGGAAGACGGAAACCGTCAACGGAAACACATATCGCAGAAATGCCCGCATTTAAAAGCACGGAACTTCTGGATGCAGCAATAGACGCCTACGGTGTAGGAGTAAGCCTAAGGGGTATCAGTGTGGCAACTGATATGACAGAGGTAAAGCCAACAATGCATTCTGCCTTGATGACGGAGAAATCCGCCTATAACAGAAGTCGCCGGTGAAAGTAGCCATATGGCAGATTGACAAAAACTCGTTTATTAATCTGAATGGACGGTGAAATTTACAGGTAGCCAATCCTGTGCAGGCTTGTGGCGTAAGCCAAGGGTAAGAAGTTAGGGGTCGCTCCCCGAAGCTCAGACTTATCTTCCTGGTGGCAGAATATAAGTGAAGGGCACGGATTGTACGGCGAAGGCCGGATCGTGGGTATGATTCAGATATTCAAGAATAAAACAAGGTCGTTCCGCCTCAATCATTTTCTGAGACGGAACGACCTTGTTTTCGTACATTTTTACGCTCCAAATTCTATTTTTTTTCACCAGATAATCTGCTGTTTCATCTTAACTATTTCAATACTTCACAATTTTTCAAGCACCACTCCATTCCAATTTTCTTCTTTCCGACCATTCTAAAATCAACCATCAATGAAGTTTTCTCAACTTTAACGATTTTTCCTTTTCCATAAATTTTATGTTTAATCCAATTTCCTTCTTTGATAACTTCAGAAATTTTGGATTCTTCTTTTTTTTTAGGAGATGTCTGTACTGGCTGTCCTTTTGAATTTACTCCAAACAACTCTGCAAAAGTATCAAAATCTTTTACTTTTTCTACCAGACCTGCTCGATACAATCCTACAAAACACGCTGCTGCCTTTGCCTGACAGTTAATACTTTTGGATGGATTAAACTCAATATCTGTAAATGCATCATATTTTAAAATTTCTTCCACAAGTTTCTCATTTTCCAATAATGCATTTATATAAATATAATCATAAAAAATTGTCTTTGGTTCAAGTGGATAAACTCTGTTTTCAAATATAAATCCAGTCAGCATACCACTGGTAACTAATCGTCCATCTCGTTTTGCTTCTCTTGGAGAAACTTCCAAAATATCTTTATATGGTCCACCTTTTTGGAATGTTTTTGCTGACTGAAATACACATTCTACCGGTACTTTCTTTCCGAGTTCCGGAACATATTTCTGGAGGAAAAAGGCACTCAAATCATTTCCATATTCCTGCATGGATTTACTTGAAATTTCTAAAATTTTTTTATCCGGTTTTCTTCTTAAAAACTCATTATGCATTGCAGTAATATTCTTCTGTTTCTGTACCTTTGCAAAGCCACTATTCCAGTCAAAATCAATTGTCATTGTTCTGTAAAACGGTGCGGATTCTCTCGCTACAAAAACTGGTCTGTTTGCCATAATAGCCCTCCATTTATTTTTTCTTTTCATTACGTTGTTTTGTTGAGTTTATTATAGCATGAATTTTTATGAAAAAAATCAACTAATAGTTTAATTCACCGTGGAAATACTGTTCTCTAGTTCAATTTTATTTGCAAATATTCTTCTGTTGTCATAATACTTAAATGCAACGATGCTAATCCCTCTAAGACTTTTATTGTGGCTTCTTCTGTTTCATTATTTACACCGGCAACTGCATCTTTAAGGTAAATTACATAGACTCCAGCATCTATCAAGCTCATAACCGTCGATAATACACAACATTCAGCAACTACTCCTGTTACAACAACGCAAGAGGCATCGGATGCAGCTTTTCTTATTTGTTCTATGCTATAAGATGAATACACGGATTTTGAATAACATTTATATTTTTTCTGTAACTCTTTAAAATCATCCACAAGTTCATTTAGCCATTTATCTAAATTAACATCTGAATTTTCAATATTATAATTTTTCCAAATTCCCTGAGGTTCATCGGATGCGATGTATTTTGTGAAAATTATTTTTTCTTCTGTGTTTGATTCTAATAATTTTTTTATCTGATTAAGAGAGCGATTAAAATTAGAACACTCCCATTTTTGTCCATTTGAATATACATTTTGCATGTCAATTACAAGTAAAAGTGGATTTTCCAATAATTGTTTATTCATACATTTACCTCATGTCAAAATTTGATTTTATGTTTTGATAGAAAAATAATATTTTATGTTCTAATGATGGTATATCATAAATTTTAATCCCTTATAGGTAATGTGCAACAACAGCATTTCTTAGAAATTGCCAAATTCACCTTGAGACTGACCGACTTTTTATTTTCTTCCCTTCCAATTAATTTTCTTCATTACTTTCTGAACTGCATTCACTACATTCAGGGTCAACATTTCCTTCTTCTGTCAATTCTCCATAGATATGATAAATTTCATTGTACTTCTGTTTTGCTTCATGGAATTTTCCTAATTTTCGAAATCCATAGATTTCATTTATACTATATTGTAAGCATATTTTCCCCTCCGGAAAACTTTTTTTAATTGCTTTTTTTAGAAAATTATCTCCTGATTCCATTCATATCCCAACATTTCTGCAATACGAACTGCCAATTCGATGTCTACCATATCGCTAATCACACCTAATGCCATATCAAATCCAGCCATCGTTGAACTGCAGGAATAAAATTTTCCATCGGATATCCAGTTCACACCCTCTGCTCGTCTAATTTCAGCAGTAAACATTCGTTTCAAGTTCTGATCTCCCGGATAATCTGCAATCTGTCTATGATACAAAAGCCCGGTCTGTGCTAATATAGAAGAAGCATTTGCAATCATCATACAGATATCTGCCTCCTTTGCTGCCGCTTTTATAATTTCCAATTTTTTCGGTTCAAGACAAAGCAGCTTCGTTGCGGTACGCCCTCCCGGAAGTACCAATATATCCTCCACCTCTTCTGGAATCAATAATTCGGTCCAAACCTTCACACCTTGTTTACTGCTAACCAGTCCTCCGTTTACCGACAAATAATTAATATAAAAATGTTCCGGTGCCATTCCAAAAATATTAGCAATTCCTAAGGCGTCTAACGTTTCAAACTCATCATAAAGAACAATATTTACATTCATCAGTGGATCCCCTTTCGCATCACTCCAATAATATTTTTATTTTATCAAATCTCTTGTTCTCTAACAAGCCATACAGGGGGATAAGTTACTCAGAACTCGGAATTTTATTCGCCAAAAGCCGAACAACTGTCTACCAATTATACTTATCTGTGATATAATAGTCGAAAGATAATCATATTCAAACAGGAAGGATAGATATACTATGTTTCAGATTTTTGTAGACTCTGCTGCCAATCTTCCGGCTGTAATAGCAAAACAATATAACATCAATGTCATCTCTTTTATTAATCTAGTTGACGGAAAGGAAGTCACCTGCTACAATCCAGACCTTTCTTTAGAAGAAGAACGCCAAAAGGGTACCGAATATTATAATGCCATGCGCAAAGGCTGTGAAATTAAAACAGGGCTGATCAGCACCGCAACATTTGAGGAGCAATTCCAAAAGGCATTTGAAGAAGACCAAGATGTTTTATATTTTTCTTTAAGCAAAAATATCAGTGGAAACTTTAACTCTGCACGCTTAGCTGCAGAAGAAGTGTTAAGTAAACATACAAACGGCTGCAAAATACGCTTAATTGACTCTCTCAATGCCTCTCTTGCTCAGGGAATCCTTTCAATCTACGCCAGCATCATGAGAGAAAAAGGGATGGAGATTGACGAAGTTGCCGATTTTTTGGAGACTTGCGTAGGAAAGATGAACGGTGTCTTCACAGTTGGCGATCTGAAATATCTCTCCCGCACCGGACGCATCAAGGGAAGCGTAGCAGCAATCGGAAATATGCTTAAGATCAAACCGATTTTAAAGGGAGATAAAGATGGCTATATTGTCACTTATAAAAAGGTACGTGGCCGTAAAGCCGCTTTAAATACACTGGTCGATCTGGTTTGCAATAATATCGTAGAGCCTGAAAAACAGATTATAGGTATCGCTCACGCAGATGCTTATGAAGAGTCTCTGTATGTGATGGACAAGATACAAGAACGGATCAAAGTCCGTGATTTTATCAACACCTCTTATGATTTCTGTACAGGAAGCCATGTAGGACCGGATACAATTGCACTTTTCTTTATCGGAAACGATCGAGAACTTGCTAACGAGTGATTATAAAAAATACCAAGAGGGGCGTGAAAAATAGCTTTGTTCACGCCCCTCTTAACTCATCACTGACGAATATCCACAATGCCTGTTTCCAGTGTACTATCCACAAACTCGCTGCTGCTTCCATTTCCGGATAAATTAAGGTACATGTTCGAAAGTTGATTTTCATCCACAATCCATGCCATTTCTATCTGAACACACTCTCCTGATTTTAAGGACGAAATATAGTTTCCACCATTTCCATAAGCTTCCTGTACACTGTAATAATCCATTTCAAATGCTTTCGCTACACTGCTCGAATGAATACAATCATAATTATCTCCCGATTGTTCATTTTCGATATACAATTGATAAGTGTCATCTTTTGCTTTCAGCAACATCAAATTTCCGAGATATAATATATGATTCAATGTAACTTCTGAATTATTCTTATAAGTTGCCGTCACAAAAACCAGCTTTTGTTTCACATTTTCGGTTTTCACAACTTCATCCAGTGCTTCCACACCATCTCCGGTCTTTATATAAGAAAGCTGATTTTCTACTAATTTTCCATCCTCGCCAACTGCCTTTTTCCATTCTTCTGGAATCTTATTTTCATCTAACAAACTTAAATCATCTGAAATCTGAACCGAATCCACTTTTACCGATACATCTGCCGATTCGATTGAATTGCCATTTTCATCTTCTGCAGAAACGTCTGGGGAAATCTTAAATTCTTCTCCTGTTTTCCAGAGTTTCAATTCATCCGATGATACACTCGTTACCATTTCTCTGGTATCTGCTTCCGGCTCCGCTGATACAAAATCACTCCAGCTGTACATATCTTTTGTCGCAACCATCTTATCTGTTTTAACAAGAGAAATATTTTCAGCAAATTTTACCGCTTCCTCCTTTGACATATCATCTCCCACATAAATGACTGCCATCCTATATTCATCCGGACACATCAGATAAATCCTCTGGTTATACGAACCACTCTGCTCCAAATCCTGATATCGAAGATAAACACCCTCGTATTTCCCAAAATTCCTTTCTTCACTTTCTACCACATGATTGTCCGTTAATACGCTTTCAAAATCCTGTTTATCCAATAGCATCAGACTCATTGAAAACCCACCCTGATACGGTGTTTCCAAATTAGAAAATTTTCCTTCTTCTACCTCTTCCATCTCATCCGGAAGGTAGCCTGCCTGAATTTTTACGTCTGGAATTTCATCCGGAATCGCAGTCATTTTGCTCTGTTCATTGGCTGAAATCTTTGTTGCCACCTGATAAGTTCCCTGTTTTTCCAAATGCATCGCATACCATTTTGAACCGGCATAAGCACTTGTTGATACGCCTAAAATACAAACTGCGGCGACTGCTGCCACACGGGTTCTGCTCCATTTTGTTTTCTTGGCATTTTGGGTTGGAAATACTGCAATCTGCTCATTTTCCATCTGTTTTTTTATTTCATCCTGAATCCGATTATGAATCATTTCCGGAGTTTTTGGCATTTCTTTCTTGATATCTTCTAATTTCATACGAACACCTCCTTATGTTCAAATGCTTTTTTTAATTTTCCACGGGCTCTTGCCAGACGCTTTTGCACTGCACCTTCTGTTATTTCCAAAATCTCTGCAATTTCTTTGATACTAAAATCCTCCGCATAATATAAAATAACCGGAAGTTTCAATTCCTCTTTTAATTCAGAAACCGCCTGATACAATTCACTGTAATCTGTTTTTTCCGGCTGTTTTCGCTCCGGTATCTCTGTTGTTTCCATCGATACATATTTTTTCTGCCTGCGAAGCAGACTATAACACTCATTAATTAAAATCCGAATCAGCCAGGTTTTCGCATAGTTTTCTTTTTTCAGCGTTTCCCTCTTTTCAAATGCCTTCACAATGGTTTCTGAAATTGCATCTGCACAATCCTCATCATTTCCAAGAATGATTTTTGCAGTAGCATATAATTGATTTTCTGAATTTAAAATCAGCTCTCCTAAATTTTCTTTCGTCAAAATATCACCACCCTTTTCTCACCGGCTGTTTGATTTCAAGTCGAACACTCGTGAGACTTGGCGCGCGATTCCAGTCAGCACAAGCTGACAAATTCTTCTTAGAATCGCTGCGGTCTACACTTCGTTACGGTCCGCGTAGAACCATTGTCCATTGGACAATGTGCGCCCCACGGAGTGTTTATCTCAGTCGTAGTCTTATCGACTGAGATAAATTTGAATGCAATGTTTTCTTACATAGATTAGACGTTTATGAAAAGAAAATATCCCTTTTATTCTATTATTTTTTTATTTTGTAACCTTTTTCCTTTCTCATTTGTGTTATAAATGAAAGGACCTTTCAAAATATAATAGGAGTAAAAAACTCATGAGACAATCCGTTCAGGAATTGATTGAACGTTATCAGAATAATCTTTATGCAATTGCATTTAACATCTGCAAAAATCCATCCGATGCGCAGGATGTCGTTCAAGATACGTTCATTCAATATTATACAAGCAAAAAAGAATTTGAAGACGAACAACATCTGCGAGCATGGCTGATTCGTGTTGCAATTAATAAAGCGAAAAATATGACTCTTACTTTCTGGCATCAGCATAAAGTTTCTTTGGAAGAATACATGGAAACTTTAACTTTTGAAACACCGGAATCAGAAAATCTTTTCGAGGAAGTCATGAAGCTTCCAAAAAAATACCGAATCGTCATTCATTTATTTTATTATGAGGATTATTCCGTTAAGGAAATCGCAGAAATTTTAAATCTGTCGCAAAGCAATGTAAAAGTTCGTTTATCACGCGCAAGAACACTGCTCAAAGAATCATTAAAGGGGGAATGGAATTATGACGAATAAAGAAAAATACAAACAGGCTTTTTCTGGATTGCATCCCTTAGAACCAATTTCTCTGGAGGTAGAACAAATGGTAAAAATGCAAAAGAAACACAAATTTCAAGTCGCTGCTGCAATCCTTACCGCATTCATTTTAGTCGGAGGCACCGGAACTGTATACGCAGCAAATGTTGGCGGAATCCAGCGTACCATTCAGCTCTGGATTCACGGAGACCAGACTGATTCCACACTCGATATAAAAGAAGATGGCTCTTATAGCTTGAATTATTCTGATGAAAATGGAAATACAGTAGAGCAGGGCGGTGGCGGAGTCGCATTTGATGCCGATGGAACAGAACGCCCGCTTACAGAAGATGAAATCATGGAACAAATTAATATGCCTGAAGTAGAATACGAAGAAGATGGAAGTGTCTGGGTTTATTACGAAAATCAAAAAATCGAAATCACCGATAAATTTGATAATGATAAAATCTGCTATGTGAAAATTAAAGGCAAAGAAAAGACTCTTTATTTAACTGTAAAATACCAGAATGGTTACTGCATTTCAGAAGATAAATACCCAAGCCCTGCTTCTTTTAACTGATTTTTCATTTTTCACACAAAGCAAGAGCAGTTCAGAAAAATCATTCTGAACTGCTCTATTTTATTTTTACAAGTTCTCTGTAAGAGACTGTAAATTAATTCACTGATTTTTTCTTAGCAGATTTCTACTAATTCAATCTTAAAGTTTAATTCTTTTCCTGCCATTTCATGGTTTGCATCAAAAGTAATCACACCATTTTCTTTTGAAACAACTTTAACCGGGAATGGCTGTCCCATTGCGTTCTGAAGATAAACCTGCTGACCTGCTTCTAATTCTTCAGAACCTGGAAGTTCACTGATCTGAACACTGAAAACTGCATCCGGGTTTGCCATTCCATAAGCCTCTTCCGGCATTAAATGAATGTCTACGACATCGCCAACTTCCATATCTACAACCGCTTTATCAAATCCTTTAATCATCATTCCAGCTCCGCTGATAAATTCAAGCGGTTCACCACGGTCATAAGAAGAATCAAATTTTGTTCCATCATTAAAAGTACCTGTGTAATGTACTCTTACTGTTTTTCCTGCATTTTTTCCCTCTAAAATAATCTGTGGAGTTCCACATCCATGGCATCCGCCACCGCAATCTCCACCACAGCTATGACCTTCTTCATGGTCTCCACAGCTGTGACCTTCTTCATGATGATGGTCACAAGTTACACCGGCATCTTCCAGAGTTCCATCTAAATAATCCTGAACTGCTTTATCTGTGTCACCTGCTGCACCTGCACACACTTCAATTCCTGCTTCTGCAAGAGCAGTCTGCGCTCCACCTCCAAGACCTCCGCAGATTAAAACATTCACACCCTGGTCAGCTAATACACCCGCTAAGGCACCATGACCACTTCCGTTAGAACTGATTACTTCACTGGAAATGATTTTGTTGTCTTCTACTTCGTAAACTTTAAAGTTTTCTGTTTTGCCAAAATGCTGAAATACTTCTCCGTTATCATAAGTTACTGCGATTTTCATTGTTTGTATTCCTTTCGTTCTCATATAATTCTGATATTTTTTCTATAGTTTATATGATAACATAGATTGTAAGGAAAAGCTATTTGTTATTTACATTTCAATATGTTCCAATATGTTTCTATTATTCTTCAATATATTAATTGTAACAAACTCATCATATCGCTTTTTTCTTTTCACAAAAACAACAATTTTCACTATAATCTCCCTTCCCATTTTCCCTCACATTTTTCACTATCTCCCTCACACATATCCATAGATTTTTTGCTACTACTCATTATAATGAAACTGATATTAAAAGTATTTTTTATTGGGGGAAAATCAATGAATTCATCTACTATAAAACGAATCATTATGACTTTTGTTGGAATTTTTCTTACTAGCATTAGTGTTTCTATCTTTAAAGCGTCCCTGTTTGGAACTGACCCTTTTTCCTGTTTTGCAATTGGAATCTGGAATCTTTCTCAAATTAAATTCAGTATTTCCTATATGATTACGAATGCTGTCCTTTTACTTGGGGTTTTTATTTTTGACAAGCATTATATTGGTCTTGGAACTCTTTTGAATCTATTTCTTGCCGGATATGTTGTTGAAAAAGGAATGCAGCTTCTTGATTTTTATCTTCCACAGAGAACCCTGACCGTACGAATTTTATTACTGATTGTCGCAATTGTTCTGATGTGTTTTGCATCTTCCCTTTATTTTACGGCTGACATGGGGGTTTCTCCTTACGATGCCTGTGCACTCATTATTACAAAGAAAACTAAATTTCCATTCAGAGCATGCCGAATTGGAACTGACCTTCTCGTCACAACACTGGGATTCTTCATGGGAGCAACTGTCGGTATTGGAACACTTGTCACAGCTTTTGGCATGGGTCCTTTAATTGAATTTTTCAATCGTACCTGTGCAAGACCGATTCTTTATCACAAAACATCAGAAATTTCATTATTAAAACGCTCTGCAATGCATTAAGCTTTTTACACCATATCAAAATCCGTGTGCCTCTTTTTTGGGAGACACACGGATTTTTTTACTCTTTTTTTGACATTACCATTTGACTTTTTGGTATTACCAGTGGTAGAATACATAAAAAATAAAGGAACCTCATATCCTATATGCTGCCTGCGACATATACCATACGATATTCCCTTATCATTTATAAAACAGCAAAACATAGATAGGAGACTTTTTAGAATGTTTGAACAACAATTTATTAACTTCATGGAAAAATTTGACTCTGTACCTTTTACAATCAAAACACAAGATCACACCTATCAAATTGGAAAAGGAGAGCCTACATTTTCTGTTTTCTTTCACAAAGTGCCAAGCATGTCTGATTTGCTTACCAGCACTTCTATTGCCCTAGGCGAAGCGTATATGAACGGTGATATTGAAATCGAGGGTGATTTATATAATGCCCTAAACATGTTCTTAGGTCAGCTTGGAAAATTTTCAACTGACTCTAAAAAATTAAAACGCCTTATTTTTCCTTCTCTTTCTAAAAAAACACAAAAAGAAGAAGTTTCTTCCCACTACGATATCGGAAATGATTTCTATAAGTTATGGCTAGATGACACTTTGAGCTATTCCTGCGGCTATTTTGCTAAAGATAGCGATACCCTATACGATGCGCAGTGCAACAAAGTTGACCGAATTTTGGAGAAATTATATTTAAAAGAAGGAATGACGCTCTGTGATATTGGATGTGGATGGGGCTTCTTATTAATTGAAGCCGCCAAAAAATACCATGTTCACGGTGTGGGAATCACATTGAGCCAGGAACAAAAGAAAAAATTTGAGGAACGAATTCATGAAGAACATTTAGAAAATCTGCTGGAAGTTCATTTACTTGACTATCGTGATCTTCCAAAATCTAAAAGAAAATTTGACCGAATTGTCAGCGTCGGTATGCTGGAACACGTTGGACGTGGCAACTACGAAGAATTTATGTCCTGTGTAAAAAGTGTTTTAAAACCGGGAGGATTATTCCTTCTCCACTATATCAGTGCCCTGCAGGAACATCCTGGAGATGCATGGATCAAAAAATACATTTTCCCGGGCGGAGTTATTCCAAGTCTTCGTGAAATTATTCAGATTGCCGGTGACATGCGTTTTTATACAATTGATGTAGAAAGTCTCCGCAGACACTATAATAAGACGCTTCTTGAATGGAATAAAAACTTCCAGGCTCATAGAGCAGAAGTTGTAGAAATGTTCGATGAAAAATTTGCCCGTATGTGGGAATTGTATTTATGCGCCTGCGCTGCTACTTTCCAAAATGGCATTATTGATTTGAGCCAGATTTTATTTACCAATGATGTGAATAATGATTTGCCAATGACAAGATGGTATTAAATTTTCAAAAAATCCCTAAAGAGAAATGCTATTCTTTCTCTTCAGGGATTTCTTTTTACTTAAAAAACACAGCATCATTATAGGCGATATCATATATGGTGTCGATTAATTTATCATTTTAATTGCACTATTTACTTATATTTCACAGCCGTTCCATAAGCAATCACTTCTGCTGCTCCAGCCATAACCTGTGAAGAACCATATTTCACACCGATAACCGCATCGGCATCCATCTCTTTTGCTTCATCCACCATACGCTTCGTTGCAATCTGTCTTGCTTCGTTGAGCATTTCCGTATAACCTACGATTTCTCCACCGACAAGAGTTTTCATTCCTGCCATAAAATCTCTTCCCACATTTTTTGTCTGTACAACAGTTCCTTTTACGATTCCCAGCGCTTCAAATTCCACTCCCGGAATATATTCAATACTTAGAAGCTTCATCTTCTTCTCCTCCTTCAATCTCTTTCATTCTGCTTGCAAATGCGATCCAAAGTCCAATTATCAATGCCGCCGGTATTGCAATTAAAAATACCAAAAGCCCCAATGGTATCGGATCCTGCGAATTTCCCCACAGCATAAATCCAATGGTAAGTGCCATAAGTACAGTCATAACCACTGCCCCAATGATTGCACCTTTTCTTTTTTTCTTATGAACATCCATTTTGTTTACGTTCATAAACTTTGCACCCTCTTTCTCCATCTGCTCAATTTCTTCCAGACATTCTTCCGCATTCAGCGTTTCCAAGGATTGATGTTCCGAGATGAGGCGTTCACAGATACCCTGCATTTTCGTAAGTCCTTCTTTGCGATATTCCAGTTCTTTTAAATGCTGTTCAAGGCAAATCTGCAGGCTTTTCTTCTTTTCAAAAAGAGCTTTCATTTCTTCAATAGAGAGATCCATTTTCCGAAATAACTTAATTTCCTGAAGTCTGGCAATATCTTCTTT
Organism: Firmicutes bacterium OM04-13BH; assembly: GCA_003481745.1. Classification (GTDB taxonomy): domain Bacteria; phylum Bacillota; class Clostridia; order Lachnospirales; family Lachnospiraceae; genus Blautia; species Blautia stercoris. The sequence continues at coordinate 128,493 of QULP01000008.1, read as the reverse complement.
GTGATATTCCCGATATCCGTTTTCTGCACGTTCCACATCAAGAAGTCCCTGTGATTCATAAAAACGAATATTCTTTTTTGTAATCCCTACCAGTTCTTCCACCTGTTTGATTTTCATTTTTATTCCGTCCCTTCTCTTCCGACATTTTTTGAAAATCTGTCTGCGTTGTTTCTTTGTCTGTACCTTGTTTATACGACTTCCATAAGGTGGAAGGTCAAGTATTTTTTGAGAAAATTTTGAAAAATAAAACATTCCAGTCAGCGTACACTTAGAAATCTATGCGGTTTCAAACTATTTGAGGCTGTTTCACATTTTACTTCACACTTTTTTGCTTCTCATAATTGCAAAAACAGAACTAAGCAGAAGTAACATCGGATAAAACAATTTCGGCATAATCTGAAATGCAGAAATTTCTCCACCCAGTTCATTTACCGCTGAAATTGCTACCAGCATCTGCGCACCGTAAGGAATGACTCCCTGAAAAATACAGGAAAACGTATCCAGAATCGAAGCTGTCTTTCTTGGAGTAATTCCATACTCCTCTGCCATCTCTTTTGCGATTGGGTTCGCCATGACAATCGCTACGGTATTATTTGCCGTTGCAATATCCATCGTTCCAACCAAAAGTCCCATTCCAATCTGACCGCCTTTTTTTCCTCGGAAAATTTTATGAATCCAGCTAAGCAGAGCATCAAATCCACCATATTCTCGAATTAATGCACACATTGCAGCCACTAAAATTGCTACCATGCAGGTCTCAAACATTCCGGATACTCCAGAACCCATGTTGGTAAGTAAATCAACCGGCGTTGTATGTCCGCCTATCAGCATAATAAATGCCCCGGAAACAATACCTGTCAAAAGCACGACAAATACATTAATTCCAATAATTCCTCCAATTAATACCAGTACATAAGGCAGTACCTGAACCAGATGATAAGACTGGCTGACATGTCCCTGAATTTCTGTCTGAAAAGATAAAACCAAAATCAAAATCAGTGTTGCTACTGCTGCCGGAAATGCAATCCAGAAATTTTCACGGAATTTATCTTTCATTTCACAGCCCTGTCCATTACAGGCGGCAATCGTTGTATCAGAAATAAATGAAAGATTGTCTCCAAACATTGCTCCTCCCATAACGGACGCCACACAAAATGCCAGATTAAATCCTGACGCCTGCGAAACTGCTGCCGCAATTGGAGTCAACAAAGTAATCGTTCCAACCGAAGTTCCCATTGCCACTGATACAAAACAGGCAACTACAAATAATACGGCTACTGAGAATCTTGCCGGAATCAGACTTAACATAAAATATGCCACACTCTCCGCACTGCTTCTTCCGACAACGCCGACAAAAGAACCTGCTGCCAGAAAAATCAAAAGCATCGTGATAATATTTTTATCTCCGACTCCCTGTGCCATAACTTCCAGTTTCCTATCAAAACTCAACTCCCGATTTTGCAGACATGCTACAAGAATTGCAGCAAGAAATGCAATTACAATCGGCACGTTATAAAATCCCATCGGAATTTTCATAACATACTCAAATAAAATTCCAAGACCGAGATATAATACAAGAAATACACCGATTGGCAATAACGCAATTCCTTTTCCTTTTTTCATCTACTCTCTCCTTCTCTTTTTTCTTAATCTTGTCTTATTGTACCACATCAAAGAAAACTCTTCAGCAAAAAAAGAAAAACCCATAGAACAAAAATTCTACAGGTTTTCCAAATTTATACAAAATCTATTTTTCTACTCCCTACTGCTTTCTCTCTTCTCTCTGCACCTGAACGTCTGATACTTGCAAAAATCGAACCGGAAATATTATGCCATACGCTGAAAATTGCTCCCGGAAGTGTTGCCAGTGGATTTCCTGCAAAATTTGCAGCAGCAAGTGACACTGCAAGTCCACTGTTCTGCATTCCCACTTCGATTGCAATCGCAGTTGTCCTGGAATATTCCACATGAAAAATCTTTGCGACAAGAAGTCCAAGCATCATTCCAAAGAAATTATGAATTGCTACTACAACAAGTACAAGCACTCCACAACTTAAGATTTTCTCTGCATTTACCGCTACGATTCCTCCAATAATCATTACAATAGCGATAACAGAAATAAGCGGCATAACATCAGACACCTTATCTACATGCTCCCCTGCAAGACTTCTCAGTAAAATTCCAAGCAATACCGGCACAAGAATAACTTTAATCACGGACAATACCATTGCCCAGAAAGAAACTTCTACCCATGCTCCTGCCAGTACATAGACCAGAAATGGTGTCATAAGCGGTGCTGCCAGAGTGGACACAATCGTCATTCCCACAGAAAGTGCCACATCTCCCCCAGCAATATAGGTAATGACATTACTTGCTGTTCCGCCCGGGCAGCAGCCCACCAAAATTACTCCCAATGCCAAATCTGCCGGAAGATGCATCACTTTGCAAAGCACCCATGCAGCCAATGGCATAATTGTATACTGCGCTACCGCACCAATAATCACTTCTTTTGGTCTGGAAAATACCACTTTGAAATCATTCATCCGTATCGTAAGACCCATTCCAAACATAATGACGCCTAAAAATACTGATGTATAATTTGTCATCCATGCAAATCCATCCCGCCAGAAAAATGCAAGGCAGGAAAATGCAATAATAATAATTCCAATATATCTGGATGCAAAACTACTGACTTTTCCGATTTTATTTAAAATATTTTTCATGCATTATACCTCGTAGCTGAAGTTATCAATCAATCTGGTTTTTCCAATATATACTGCCATTGCTACGAGTACATTTTTGTCAATTTTTTCTACCGGCTGCATTGTCAGTGCATCTACAACAGAAACATAATCAATTTTTGCAAGTGGTTCTGCTTCGATTACTGCACGCATCTTTCCAAGAAGTTCTTCTGCCATCATTCCTGTCTGAATAATTTCCTGCCCTGCTTTTACTGCTCTTGACAAACAAAGAGCTGCTTTTCTTTCCTCTTTACTTAAATAAGTATTTCTGGAAGATTTTGCAAGTCCGTCCTCTTCACGGATAATCGGGCAGCCCACAATTTCAATGTCAAAATTTAAATCTGCTACCATTTTGCGGATAATCGCCAGCTGCTGTGCATCTTTCTGTCCGAAATATGCCTTGTCCGGTGCTACGATATGAAATAATTTTGACACAACCGTACAAACACCTTTAAAATGAATTGGTCTGGTTTTTCCACAAAGGGTTTCAGATAATGTATCGATACTTACAAAAGCATGCGGGTCATGGTACATTTCCGATGGTTCCGGACAGAAAATCATATCTGCACCAAGGCTTTCACAAAGTTTACTGTCACGCTCAAAATCTCTTGGGTATGCCTCTAAATCTTCTGTCGGTCCAAACTGGGTTGGATTTACAAAATCTGATACAACTACGATATCATTTTCTTCTCTGCATTTTTTAATCAGACTTGCATGTCCCTCATGAAGAAATCCCATTGTCGGAACAAGTCCCACGGTCTTTCCTTCTTTTTTCCATGCTTTAATTTGTTTTCTTGTTTCTTCTACTGTTTTTGTTACCTGCATAGTTTGCTCCTCTTTCTTCAGTTACATTTCACTGATGTCCTGATTTTATAAACTCAGAGATAGCCTCTTTTCTGAAATTCACTTTCCTCTTACTTGCAATACTGTTAATCCTATTGCTTCTGCTGACTTCTCAGCCTTACTCTTCCATGTCTTTTAATAAGCCATGTTTCTCATAATTGGTTACTCTACTGATTTTATTCTCTTCATTTACAAATACAACTGCAGGTTTATGTGTACGTGCCTCTTCCGGCTCATACTGTGCATATGCCATGATAATAATCTTATCACCTGTACTTACACATCTTGCTGCTGCTCCATTCAGACAGATCATACCGCTCCCGCGTTCCCCGCTTATGGTGTATGTCTCGAATCTGCTGCCATTGTTTACATCTACAATCTGGACTTTTTCATATTCCAGTATGTTTGCAGCTTCAAGCAGTTCTTCATCCACAGTAATACTTCCTACATAGTCCAGTTCCGCCTGAACAACGGTTGCTCTGTGGATTTTTCCTTTTAACATTTCTATTGTCATCTTATATAATCCTTTCCCATAAGGAAATAAAAAAAGCATTTAAGGACGCACTCCGACCCCAAACACTTCTGATTGATTTCCTGTATATCCGAGTCCTGTTTTCCTTAAATACACAATACAGGCTCTTATCTTTTTATACTTTTGACATTTACGTCATAAATTATAAATTCTATATAAGATTCCAGTGATTTCAGCCAGAGTATAGTTTTGAGTTCAAATACTATCTCTGGCGTTATTATCACATTTAAAGATTTGTTTGTCAAGAGGTTCATTTAGGACGATAGCCCCACAAGTCTACACAGCTAGTTGTAATTCCAGAAAAGCCTTCTTTAATAATAAAAAGCTCCTGTTCTTCTGATTCATCAGGAGTATGTTCAGAATCAGGGTTCATGGAATAAGTTGGCCAGACTTCTTTTTTTAAGCAAAAAAATATGCGACTAAAAAACTATAGTTTTCACTATAATTCTTTAATCGCATTCCATTCACCATACAATTTATTATTTTGTTGTTGTAGAGTTTTACAACTCTATTATGATTATGTACAGATAATACCATTTTATTTCATATTAGTCAATTATTCTTTATTTATTTATTTTTTTTGTGAACATTTCACATTTTTCTAATTTTACATTTAGCATTTATTACAGATAGCTTTAGATAAATTTGAATGATTATCTCCACACTCCTATCGTTTTTTCAAAAAAATCTTGAATTGCCTGCTCATGTTGTGGATGAAAAATTTCGGGCAGATTTCTTTCGTCAAAAAATTTCACCTCTACGGTTTCTTCTTGATCTATTTTCACTTCTCCGCCAACCATCTTTCCTCTAAAAAAAATACTACACATCTGAATAGTATCACCATTTTCGTATTTATGAAAATATTTGCTGTAAACTCCTAGCATATCTATAATAGCAACATCTACTCCTGTTTCTTCATGTACTTCTCTGATTGCCGCCTCTTCAGCAGACTCTCCGTAATCTAACATTCCCCCAGGTATTCCCCATTTATTTGAATCTGATCTTTTTTGCAATAAAATTTCTCCTGCTTTATTCTGTATAATTACACCTGCTGCCATTAACATAATTGGCATGTTCCCTACTTTATCTCTTAACATTTTCCAATATTCCATACTTGTTCTCCTTTTATCTTGCACAAATAAAAAGATGCGATTAACAAACAGTTTCCTCAACTGTTTTTCTTAATCGCATCTTGTACTCTTCGCCTAAAAATATTTTGTTGTTTTTTCTTAACTTAAATTATAACTTCTTATTTAACTGATTGCAATATTTTCTTTTAGAAAAAGTCAGGGCTTTTTTTACGAAAACTCAGTTTCAGTATTTTATTTTTTGAACTAGGTATTTTGCCCAATCAACCTTTTTTAGTTACAACACACTAATAATCTACATTTTCGGCTGATATCTCATATTCGATACATTATATACCGTCACAAATGCTTTTGGATCTTCTCGATTAATAAAGTTCATCAATTTTTGATATTCTGTCTTATCTACAATTGTGATAATTTCATTTCTTTTTTGCATCTTATATGCACCGGTCGCCTCGTAGATAGTTGCTCCACTATGCAAATCTTCAATAATAAATCTACGTAACTCTTCTTCTTTGTTTGTAATCACACAAACTCGACGCTTGATATTATGATCAAAGATAAAATGATCTAACACCATTCCATTAAAATAAGTTCCCAGAATACTTAAAACTACTGTTTTTTTATCATACACTAACGCAGCTGAAAGTGCTACGCACATTCCGGATAAAGACATTGCCCTTCCAAGTTCCATATTCAGATACTTATTCATAATTTTTGCTACAATATCAAGTCCACCGGAAGAGGCATTTCGATTAAATAAAATGCTAAGTCCTATGCTTACCACTAAAATATAACAAAGGACATCTAATTCCTGACTATTGGTCATCGAACCGAAATTTGGCGCAATTTTTTCAAACAAGCCAATAAACAGCGGTAAGACAACACTGGTATAAACCGTCTTTGCTCCAAATTCTCGACCACAAGTGAAAAAGCCAATTATCAAGAGCACTACATTTAAAATCATTGTAATGGCAGATAACGGCAATGGCACAAAGTTTGATATTACAATTCCAAGACCGGAAATACTACTCACTGAGGTGTGACTTGGCACTAAAAAGAAATAAACCGCTGCTGCAATAATGGCAACTGCCCAGGTTAAAATGATGATTTCTTTTATGAAATTTTTGTAATTTAATTTTTCTTTCATAGCTTCTTTGTTCCTCCAATAATCAAAACTCGAATCCTCAAAATAATACCCAACAGAAAAACCCCGGAAACCTTATGGTTCCGGAGTATCTTACGTTTGGGCACAACATTATCTTGCGATAACAGATCTATATTCAGTAGTCGACTAAACTCAAACTGCGTCTTATGACTTGCTTTCGTTAAGTTCTCTGCCTAATTACTCGATGATTATAGCAACACGACCTGCTCCTACAATACGTCCACCTTCACGTTTGTGAGGTTCTTAAAATCTCATTATTTTCTGTGATTTTCGTGTCTTTATTGTCCTGTGTTATAGGATTTCTACGCTATATTTCTGTTCTCTTCATTTTTTAGTATCAAAACGGTATCACAGCCAGATTTTCATGAGCTGTCAACTTTCCGGTTGCAGATTCCCACCTTGACTGTTATAATCGAAACATGGGTGCTATCATAACGGTAGGCGGTTAGTCCTTCAGCAGAGGGACTGTGACCCTCTGATTACATAGAAACTCGAAAGAGAATCCACTGGAAAGGAGGGCTAAGCCAATGAGTATTGTGGACTTTATTGCAGTCGTGAGCTTCGGCATCACCTGCTTTTGTGCCGGATACACATTCGGCAAAGATAATAACAAGACACAAAAATAACCGCCCCAGCCTCGCAAACTGAACGGTTATTTTTAATCAATTAAGTATGTGGACTAACCGTCTATCGGTAGCACTCTTTTTCTATAATCATATTAGCACGCATGTGTGAAAATGTCAAAAAATTTCTTCATTCTTGGTTATTAATCTCCTTGATCAACTGTACTGCCTTCTCTGCATCATCGGTTTTCACGAATATATCCACACCATATATTCCAAATCCTGGTGCCCCATGCATTGCAACATTCGCACCTGCTTCCTGCGAAAAAGCTGCTATTCCATTTTGCTTTAACATTTCTACAAGTTGTTCTGTCTCTACTATATTCTGTGCATTATAAATTTTTGTCCATTCTGCCTTAGATATGGAAGTTTCCTTTTTCTCCTGAATATTTGACGAATTCTGGTTTCTTTTTCGATTAATAAATGCCAAGAGCCTAAGAACAATAAATGCCACAATAGTAATACCAATCAGAAATCCCAATGCTAATTGTGTTACCTGTGTTTCTGTAGCTCCCATTCTAAATAAACATATGCCATAGATGACTGTAAAAATTCCTGTACATATCACACTGGTGAGAAAATCTCGCCATATAGTAGCACTTTTTGGCAAACATTTATCCCATATTCCATTATACACCATAATAGAGGCGTACAGGATTCCTCCTACCAAAGCAGTTGCTGTCTCTCCTAAAACCAAGCGAATATCCACAGTTAATAACATCTGAATAATAATCGCTAACACGCTAATCACAAACATTGATGCAAATGCAAGATTTCCAGCCTTTAATGCTTTTTGTTTCACCCATCCTTCATACACCACAACTTTGTCCAGTGTTTCTTTCATCTCTTTATTCATAGTCTGGCTCCTTTCTCCATCCAGGAGCTCTCTCATCTCAACATCGTAATATTCAGCAAGTTGAACAAGTATACTGAGATCTGGCATATTTATTCCGGTTTCCCTTAGTTAAAAATATTACTCTTGTTGATTACTCAACTCTTCCAATAAATCGGTAATATATCTCAATTTCCTGTATTCTTTCGTTATCCTCATTCGTTGTTGCTTCATGTATGAGGATTTTTTCTATCATGGCATTTAATAATGGTGCTGTCAGTTCCTTTGGTACGGAATATTCCTTGATTAACTCAATCCACTTTTCAGCACCTATCATATCCTGTTCCATTTTACTTAGTTCTTCTCTTAGGCTTGTTATCTGCTGTTCCAGTTCTATCTGTTCTTTTTGGTACTTGCTGGACAACATCACAAAATTTCGCTCTGTTATCTTCTCACAGGCTCTATCTTCATACATTTTCGCAAATAAACGGTCAATCTCATTTTGTCTGTTCTCGGCTTTCTTCAATGTACTTGCCTTTTTCTTCTTTTCCCGTATTCTCTCTGCATTGCCAGCTTTCTGTATCTTGTTCAATACCTTTTCTTCGTCCTGCTGTACTGCCTTAGCCCAATACTGCAAGCGTTCCAATACGGCTTGATACAGCACATCATAACGAATGTAGTGCATAGAACAATTACCTTTGCCAAACTGCCCGTAGTAACTGCAAGCATAATAACTGTAAGGCGTTTTATTTGTCTTATTCGTTCCAAATCTCATAGACCAACCACAATCCGCACACTTGACAAGCCCTGCAAAAATCGGCGTTGCCTTTTCCTTTGTCTGTCTGCGTCTTGATTTTATCTGCTCCTGCACACGATAGAACACTTCCTTGTCAATAATCGGCTCGTGAGTGTTTTCTACTCGAAACCATTCACTTTCGGGCTTACGCACTTTCTTTTTGCTCTTGAACGATACCGTAGACTGCATATTGTGAACACTGTTTCCGATATAAACCTCACTTTTCAATATCGCCTTGACATGAGCAATCGTCCACTCATAACGCTTACTTTCGGGTTTTCCCTCAAAGATATGTGCAAAAGTACCGTATCTTGTAAAATTTAGCCATGACGCTGTCGGAACTTTTTCTGCTCTTAACTGCTTTGTGATTTTTGCACTTCCGTAACCTTGATAGGCTAGGGAAAAGATTTTTTCAATAATCCATTTTGTTTCATCATCAACCAACAGTTTTCCTTTGATGTCAGGGTGTTTCTTATATCCTAACGGAGCATAAGCACCGTAATGAGCCCCCTCCGCAAACTTTGTCTTAAATGCTGATTTGACTTTACGGCTTGTATCTCTTGCCACCCATTCATTGATGATGTTCTTAAATGGTGCAATCTCACTTTCGCCTTTTTCGCTGTCTACACCGTCATCAATCGCTATGTAGCGGACATTATGACTAGGGAAATACAATTCTGTATATTGTCCTGTCATAATATAATTTCTGCCAAGACGGGAAAGGTCTTTCGTTACAACACAGTTGATTTTTCCTGCCTCTATATCCTCAATCATTCTTTGAAAACTCGGTCTGTCAAAATTTGTTCCCGACCAGCCGTCATCAATATATTCATCAATGACATTCAAATGATGTTCTTTTGCATATAAACGCAACATACTTCTCTGTGTGGTAATGCTGGAACTTTCGCCCTGTAATTCATCATCTCGGCTTAACCTAAGATAAAGTGCAGTATTGTAAATCTGTTGTTTCATTGTCAGTTATCCTCCTTTATAACTAACCCGTGTTTACAATACCTGCTTGCAAGTAAAGTATAACACGGGTACTTTTTGTCATTCAATCTATTTCTTACAACTGCACCGATTTTATGCGATTGTCTGCTTTGCTTTTTCCAGCATGACATCAGTTAGAAGTTCTTCCATTGTTTTGCCCTTTTCGGAAAAATGCTCTTTTACTACAATCTTTGTCTTTCCTCTGTTGCCAATGCCACACTTGCCATTTTTCTTTTGAATTGTTTTTACAGCATTATCAATAACACATACCCCCTTTCTGTAAAATCTTTCTAAGCAATTCAACGGCTTTTGTCATAGCCCACAGGAGTTCCACCTCTGCATAGTTCTTATGTAGCCGTACCCATTGCGTGCGACGCTCTTAATGCTCAAGCTGTGGCTGTACGGGAGTATCATTATCTGACAGTACAGGTCATGGCGATAAAAGAGGACAAATCTTTTACAAGAACACAAATAGGTTTTCGCTCGCTCTTGCAGGGGAAAGGTCGTGGCGTATTTGTTTCAACGGCTAGCTGTCTGTCAAACGTATTGAATAGCTTTATTCAGTTGTCAAAGAACGATTGAAAGAAAAAAATCGTCTTTCCTATATATCGCGTTGGAAAAGAGGAGAAACGTAACCAAAATCCAAAACTTTTTCCATTATTAGTACAAATGGAACGGTTCATTTTGGCAATCAACGGTTGATTTTCTCCTTTTTCACTACTATCTGTACAGCAAACGTCCATTTGCTAAGTTTAAATGGAAAAATTTTAACTTCTTTTCATGCACCATATAGGGATAGAAAATGTCATTTTGCTAAGTTGATGATGAAAAAAGAATATTTTCCTTTTCACACCCTAACTACCCAAACCATACCGTTACTGCCAACAATAGAATGAAATATTTTCTTTGCACCATATAGGGAACGGAAACCTTAAATTGTTAAGTTGAGAACAAAGTATTTTCATCTTTTCACATCAACACTCAACTGCTAATGCCTGTTTGAATACAAAATGATGATGTTTTTCCTCTTTTCACAGAAGACTGTCCACTAATCACGAATTTCCGTCATTTTTTCAAAACTTTTTTCTTCTTTCACTTCATATAGGGACAGCAAGCCCCGATTTAATGACCTATTTTCAAAAAAAGTTTAGATTTCCTTTTCTCGCACCATATCTGTACGCAAGTAGCCATTTTGTTGCAGATTTAATAAAAAATTTATTTTTCTTCTTTCACTTCACATAGGGAATGAAAACAGCTCTTTGCTGACTAAATCTGAAATTTTTCAATTACATTAAAAAATACCGTCATTCTCTTGTGGAACAGCGGTATCTATACGTTCTTCTATGGTTGATTTCTCTAATTGTAATAAATGTTTATGCTTGTCTTTTAGTTCTGCCTGCTCAATCATATCTTTCAGTATCGTTGTACGATTTTCTCTGTCTAATGCCTGTACCATTTTTATGGTTGGTGCGACTTGTCTTTGTAGCCAATGCAACGCTTTTTGTAAAGTGTAAGGCTCTGGCTTTGTGGTTAAGCGTATCGGCTCTCTGTTTTCCCCTACAAACCATGCCCAATCATCATTTGTTATCCATTGACTTTTTGGCTTGTCGTCCTCTCTGTCAACAAAGCGGACATAATGATTGATGATAGAAAAAGCGGTGCGTTCAGCGTCCCGATAGGTCAGTAAATCTACAACCGCATAATAGGCTCGTTCGTTCTTCATGCGTATTTCAAAACGGTTCTTAATCTCCGTATCTTCAATTTCTGTGCCATTCTTGACATACTGCTCATAATTTTTCTGATAAGCACACATATATAATTCGCTACTTGTTGAACCGAGATATAAGGTTTCTCCTGTATTCTTTGGTAAATCGCTACCGCATTTTTCTGTACCGCTGTAATCTTTCTGCATACGGAAGTAGGACATACATTCGCCAGCCTTGTATTTTTCCTTTAACTTTGGAATATCCAATATTCCTGCTTTATCATTGATAGCCAAATCAAGCCGTTTCATCACACCACCAGCCGTCATACAATCCAGCATGAAGTCATACCATGAGCGTTCCTGTGCCAGCAGATAACATTCCATTTGCCGACAGCCTTTGCCTTTCAGTTCCAATAAAACACCTAAATGCTCCTGCATGGAACACATGATATTGATGTCGCCAAGTACATATTTGCTTTCATATCCGTATTTTCCATAATCTTCATAAAGCATGTAATTAGATTTCAGTTGTAATACATCACGGATAATCGCCAATGCGTCCGTAGTAGGAAAGCGGACACGAAAGTAATCAATCAATAAGAATAGTGGTTCTTGCGGATTGAAACGCTCAATCTGTTTTTCTATGATTTCTCTTAATTCGTCATTCAATGGCTGTTTTCCTTTTTCAATGCGGTTGTAATATTCACGGCTGATACCACAGGCAACAGCAAGCCTTGTTTGTGTTACTCCGTATTCCTCACGCTTTTGTCTTAGTTCTTCAATAAAGTTTTTATCATTCATTCTTCAATTCCTCCAATCAAAAAAGGCAACTACCATAATTGATAATTGCCTGTCATTAAAAATCTGTATAGAAAAAGCAGTCAATCCTAAGACTAACTGCTTTGTGTGTATGGATATAAAATTGCTTCTAATCTTGAATAGGTATCCAAATTTCAATAACTGAATTATCACTATTCCAATGAAAACGATAATCGTATTTTTCAAAGTGTAGGATAATATCTTTTATAGGAATATACGATGTACTAGGAATAATTTCTTCATAAATCTTGCCATAAGTTTCATATATTTTATCCATAGCACCAATATGCTCCACAACCAAATATTTATAAGACGGTATTTCTTTATACAGAAAGCCCTCTGGGGTAATGGTTCTTTGGGGAATAGAACAGAAATAATAAAGTTTTCCATTTCTTCTTTCCATAAAAGCATATTTTACCCAATTTCCTGATTGTGAAAGATACGCTTTTTTCAAACTACTGTTAAACTTTCTCCAAAACTGTGTACTAATCTGAATATTCTTTTTTTGATAATTAGTCAGTTCTACTTCCTGCCCAATAACTGCAAATGCGTTTAATTCCTTTATAGAAAAATTTATCATTTTACCTTGTGAGCAGTGATAACGGTATAACTGTACGCATTTACCGTTATAATACAATTATCAATCGTTATATACCAGTTTTTTCCTTTTCTTGTGATTTCCGCATTAGAAAGGCTAATTTTTTCTTTGCACCATTCAATTACATTTTCTACATTCAAAGATAAGTTCTTTTTAATTCTAATAACGCCAAGTTCAGTTGTGTGAAGTCTTCCTAAGTTTTCCAGTAATTCATTTTCCATATTTTGATACCTCATTTTTCAGCAAATTTATTTGTATGTTTTATACCCCAATTATAACATTCTCATATCAGCACTACAATAAAAATAATTAAGCACCAATAATCTTATTGAACATCTCCAACCGTAAATCTTTCACACCATCAGTGATAAACACTGAGCTGACAGCAATTACGACAACTACCATAATTGCCTGCACTTAAATTTCTGCAAAAGAAAACGACAATCAATTTCTTATTTTTTGAAATCAACTGTCTTTCTCATATTTACTATTCAATTTTCATAGTGATATAGGTACAATTTATATCACTACTGTAAAAATGGGGTTTTGCCTTATAAATACAGCGTTTTCCGCTTGTTAGTGTATAGTGTTTCTTGTTTTTTGTGCCCCCCTTGTTAGATAACGGGGGCTTTGAACGGCTCGCAAGCTCGCCGAACCGCCGAAGCGAACCGCCCCCTTGCAAGCATGGCGGAAAAATCTTAAGGATTTTCCCGCCAACGTGGTCGGATCGCTCCGTCGGTTTAACAGCTTTTCTGTTTCTCTCTAGTTATCTACGCATATAAATCAAATCGGTTATTCCGTTATAAGTCTGTGTTTTACAAAGCCTTAACTTTATTTCCCTGTCTATGTTGCCCAAAAGACGAACCCCATTTCCTAACAGAGTAGGAATAACAGAAATGTAATATTTATCAATCATATTTTTGCTTACCAACTGCTGAACAAGATTTGCTCCGCCACAAATCCAAATATCCTTTCCTGCTTCTTGTTTTAGCCGTTCCAATAATAAAACAGGATTTTCACTTGTAAAATGAATTTGTTGGGAAGAATTGCACTCTTTATGTGTTAATACATAAGTTGTAAATTTATTATATACCCATTCTTGCGGAGAAAGTTCAGTAACAACCTGATGAGAAGTATTCCACCCCATTAAGACAGTATCTATATCTTTGGTAAATTCTGTATAAGTGTCGATGTTTTCATTGTCATTTCCATGACCATTTAGCCAAGCTACTCCACCATTACCGTCCGCAATATATCCGTCAAGGCTCATGGCAATAAATAAAACTACTTTTCTCATTTTTTCTCTTTTATAAATACAAACAGGAATTTATTTCTCTTTTTTACTCATAAGGGAACAACTGATTGCTACAAATAAACCCATTAAAATCCATGGAAATGCTGCTCTTATAAAATCACTAACCATACTTTATTCCTCCTTAAATTCCAATTTCCTTAGTTCTACAAACTGAAATTTTTGCCTATGAATGTATCTTGTTCTTTATACGCAAACAGGCTTCTGTGTGCATAATCCAATGTCTTGAAAACGGCATTTGAATTAGTCCACAAATATCTTTATTACACCAATAATCAATCAGCCAAATTGCTTTTTCATTGTCGTTTACTACATTCAACGATTCTAAGTATCCTTTTCTTTCTTTCGGTATTTTTCTTTTCAATTCATCATAAGATAACCGTTCAAGCATTTTCTCAGTGCTTTCCCATACTTCGAAAATATATAAATATAATTCTTCCAGATTAAGCTGTTTTGAAAAGTCTGCAATCTGCTGTTTCATGAGTTCATTTCCTGTTGTAATGATAGGTGAATTGATACGCTCTTGATAATTGCCTGCAAAAAATACTTGTTCATCTTCATTTATCACTGTATGCACAACTATATCTTCAATGCGGAAAATATGCCAAATAGAATAAGCAATCGTCTTACTATGATAACCATCAGCGTTTATGAAGGGGATTGAGTTAAAATCTTCTCTGCATAATTCTTCTTTGAAAGATACTAAGGTTTGTATTAACTGACTTCGTAAAGTAAGTAAAGTATCAATACCCCTCTTATAAGTATCTTTCTTTTTTATTTGTGCCTGCATTGTTTTATTAAGTTCAGACCATTCCTTATTCATATTCAATCCTCTCTCAAATTCTGATTTTATCGCCCCATACAAACTGGAATTTGTCTTACAACAATTTATATATGCATAAAAAGCAATATATTTATGAAAACACCCTAAATCCAAAATTTACTCAATTCATTTTTTCCTTACATAAAATGTTCTCGTATATTTCACTTCCTCACCAAGTGTTTCCCCTATCAAAACTTCAAAATCATTGATATCAAATTCTGGAAAGAATGTATCTCCATCTTCAATATTTAAATCTACTTCTGTGATATACATTTTATCTACTATTTGCAAAGCTTCCTTAAATAGTCCATATCCACCAGATATGTATACATCTCGTCCTTTAGCCAATAATAATGCATCTTCTAATGATTTAACTGAAACTAAATTATCTCCTTGATACTCTGTTGTGGTGGAAACAACAATATTCATTCTATTAGGCAACGGATGACCGATTTCTTCATAAGACTTTCGCCCCATAATAACCACATTACCCGTTGTTAACTCTCTAAATTGCTTTTGTTCTCCCTTTATTTTCCATGGTATATTACCATTCTTGCCTATAACATTATTCTTTGACCTCGCAACAATCAAACCTATCATCTATTTCATCCTCCATAATATGATGTCGTACCTGTGATTCCATCAAGTGCACCACATCTTAACAAACTCAAAATTATCTCGAACTAACCAGCTCGACAAATTCCTTTTTTGTCTTCATCTGCATTATATCATATTGTTATAAGCATTGCCATTTCTTTTCTGCTTTTGAAAAGTTACTTATCAGCCTATGTTTTGTAAAGGGTGATATTCAGCATTTCTCACGCAACAAGCCCTTGACAAACCATAGACTAATAAGTTTTAAGGTAATCAAGCAGAAATGAAATAGTCTGCTGTTTCACGGCAACAAAAAAGAGATACCAACACACTTATGTAGTATCTCTTAGTCTAGTAGCAATATTCTTTTGTTTGCAAGCAGGTAAACATGGGCTGTTTCTTAATATCTTTTTGTTTGGGAAACACCTGTTTCCCATCTGGAAACTGTTCTTGCAGATACCTCAAACTTCTCGGCAAGCTGCTCTTGCGTAAGATTCTTTTCTTTACGACATTGCTTTAAAAAAGCTCCAATCTTTTTTGTGTCCATGTCTCTACCTCTCTTCCACTTACAGCTTACCAATATGTATCAAAATTACCACGACATAAAACGAGAATCCGCTAATTTTCAATCGGACATCATATGTCTAAAACAAATAAACGGTATTTTCACCCCGAAAACATTCTATTTTTCTATAAATTAACTTTCTATTTTATGTCTATCTATAAGCAACAGAATAAACATAACAAACCATATCGCCCATGCAATTAAACAACCAGTTCCTATATACCAAATATCTATAATCATTCCAGCAATAAAAGGAAGTGACATAAGCATCATTCTCTTCCCATATGCCTTACACATAGCATTTTCATCATATTTTTTTCGTTCTTCTGCAGATTTCATATTATAACCAGACAAGAAGTTGGATGCTTGTCCTTTTGACCTATAAAACCATATTCCAAATAAAAGCATAATTACTGCCATTGCAAAATCAAAAATAATATAAATATAGAACATATAATGCTTCCTTTCAGTCGATTCCACAAACTTGAAGTTATTGATCTTCTGAATCCAATCCAAGTTCTTTCAGCTCTTTTTCGTTTTGGATATCTTCAACAGTTTTCTTTCCAGTGATTGCACTGTAGGCTTCTTTGATGCCATTTTTCACTGCCCATTTGATAACGAAATACAGCGCAATCAAAATAACAATTGCGGTTCCTCCACTTATACCTAATTCATTCCACATAATTCAATCCTCCAAATTCCGATTTACCTTCACTTTATTTTACCATAGTGCTTTCTAAAGTGCTATTCTAATATATACAAAAGTGTAAAAGAACGATCTCACACATATACCATGTTTTTCAATATAATCTCTTCTGCACTGGCTTTTATATTATTCATTAACCTAACCCACTTCATCTGATCCTGTGCCTTTAATTCTTCAGTTACACCCTGTTTTTCTATCATCTGTTCCATAAGCGTTTCCACCTGTTCTCTGACTTCCTGATCGATCTGATTCAGATGTTCATTCAATTTTCCGGTCAATAACATGTATTGATATCTTGCTGATCTGTGTTCTTTTAAGAACTGCTTTCGTAACATTCCATATTTTCCATATGTCGGTTCTTCTTCTCTTAAAACCAGATCCGGCAAATAGTAATCTCCATGCAACGTATAGCTCATTCCATTTTTCTCATCATAAATCTGTTTTTTCATAGTCTAAATCTCCAATCCTTTGTATTTTGTTTTATTTTTCTTACGTTGTTGGTTTTCAATCTGGCTCTTTTGAGTTGCCCATTCCAACTGTTTCAGAACGCTTCCCTTTGGCATTTGCTCCATTCGCCGTTTTTCTTCCAGTGCCCTTTGTTCTTTAATGTCCTGCTGCACCACATCCTCTACAGTTTCCATTCCCAGAATACGCACCACTCTGTCATATCTGTCCGAAATCTCTTGTAAACGTTGATTATCATTTGATAATTTTCCATTTTCTTTACGCACATCATCTAACTGCGTTTGGATATCATCACATTTCTCCGTAGATTTTTGATATTTGTTTTTCCAGCTTTCTATCGTTTTGTTAAGTTCTACAACCTTTCCAGCTAATGCAGCAATCTGATTCTTCATCTTGATAAACAATGGCTTGATTTTATTTTCTCTGTAAGGTACTGCACGTTCAAATGTTCCTGCCTCCGGTAAAAACGTCTTAATCATTCCATATTCTTTTATTTCTTTACTGGCATTATCCATAATCGGCTGCAGCACATCTCGACGCTCTTCCAGACTTTTTACTTCTTTTTCTGCGTCCTCTGCCCTTTGTTCTGCTTCTTGTTTCTCCCTGTTTGCCTGTTCCTTATCGTCTTTTAAAATCTGGATATCTGCTCTGAATTCCGCAATTTGTGCTGTCAGTTCTTCGTTTTCTGCAGTTAGATACTCTTTCTCCTGCTCCAGCTCCTGTACTTCCTTTTTTCGCTCTTTCTTCTTGAAGTTATAAACATCCAAATGTTCCTCATGAGTACCTTTCTGTTCCCATTCAATGCCATGCTGTTTTGCAATCTCTGCCAGGACCTTTTTTTCATGGTTCATCCACTGGTTCAACTCTGTATCATGCTTATTTCCACCTTGAAATCCAAGACTTTTTAATGCCTGTTTCAACGAAACTCTGGTGTCCATTCCTTTTCCTTTCCAATCAGTCACATAAGGAATAAAATCAATATGTAAATGTGGAGTAGACTCATCCTGATGTAGATAACACCCAAATACCCGTAACGTTGCATTCCGCTTCTGGAAGTCCTTTACATATTCATCCAGTATTTTTACAGCCAGATCTCCTTCTGCTGTTCCGACAGCCATATCTTCTCGATTTCCAATTTGAAAAATTACTTCGTGGAACAACTTCTCTTGTTTTCCCTGCCGGATTTTTTCATAGTAATTTGTAATCTGTCTATCTTTTCTTTTCCCGATATTATATCGTTCTACAGCTTCATCAAACAGTTCTTTATAAACTTCTTTTAAATTCTCATTCTGATAGCAAATATTTAGTTGCACTCTGTCTGAATCAACATTTTCTGCTATAAATTCCCTTCTGTTATGAGCCAGAGAACCTGTCCCGATCATACCACTAATTGTTCGTTTCAGCGTCATGTTCGTCACCCCACTTTCTAAAACCAGTGCCAGACATGGCACATAAATTTGTATCTTTACCAGCCTATAGTATAAAAAGAAATCTTCGCCGGATACGGCGGTTTTGTTACTTTTGTCAAAAGTAACGCAAAAGCACTTTCGACAGCCGTTCCGTCCATCAAAAGTACCCTTGCGCCCTGCCGGGGGCTATTTTATCTCTTTCGTTACTCTCTCGACTAAATTATTCCGGTATTCTTGCCTGCACATATTCCAGATCTCCACAGTATGGCGTTCCAACCAGATACCATTCTCTTGCTGGATTCATCTCCATTCTTGTCCTTACCCACTTATCATCGACCAGCACCTCAAGACCTTCTCCACAGTGAAATCCCGTATCAATCCATAAGTCCGAGGCTAATAACCCATATCTGTCATTGCTACTGTTATATCCTAATCTTCCCTGCTTCATCGAATCGTTCTCCCTTCTTCACAACTATCAAATTTACAGCAACCTCACCGTCCAGCCTCAGCTTTCCGTATGCGCCTTACCAACTTTCTTCTTGTTTACTTCTCACAGGGGCGTGACACGCTCCTGTAAAAAGGTAATCAACACGAACTGTTACCATCGAAAGCTCTCTTGCATTCCTTTTCTGTCCAGATACTCCTGCCGGAACTTTTCCCGTTCCTCTTCTGTTGGCGCAGTTTTGAATTTACTGTATGCCTCACGATTTACCATTGCATCCAGCTTTTTTTCCAGACCTTTTCTTATATCATCTGCTTCCTGTTCCTGATCCAGTAAATGATATTTTATAATCTTTCCAAATAACTCCTCTGGAATCATAACGTTTTTCAAGTTCTCACCTTCTTACAATTTATGTAAGGACGCAACACTGCAATGTCTTTACAGATTGCAACCTTGCATTTTAATTCCGCATTTTCTATATACTCTGCAATGTTGCACCCTTAATTTATTCCGGCTTAACTTTATTTAAATCCCAATATCAGGAATTACCGATTCGTCTTGCCTTAATTCCAAGTTCCTTTTTTGCATTTTCCAGTGTTCTTTTAGAAATATTCAAATCTTCTGCCATATCAAAGATTTCACTGCTTTGCACAGAAGTTGATGTTTCTGCCAGTTCCCTCAGCATCTTTTTTGCCTGTTCCAGTTTATTTACCTTTGGAGCAATTCCACCAAGCACCTCATCTGCTGTGATTTCATAGTCACCTATCCACTCAAATCCGGTTTCTGTCAGGCGAAATGCTTTGGAATGTCCAAATGCAGCCAGATTATTTTTAATCTGAACCACTGCTCTTAAGTCCGGTTCTCCCTCTATTCTTCCTACCAGTAATACGCTTCTGGCTACTGCAAAAAAGTCAATCGAACCCATTCCTCTATATGCAGCTTTATTTCCACCAGCTTTATTCATATGTCCGATTAATAAAATTGCACATTTATACTTTTCTGCCAGCAAGCTCAATCTTTTTGTCATATCCCTTGCTTCATTTGCCCGGTTCATATCCATTGTTCCTCCAAGGTATGCCTGAATCGGATCTAAAATAAGCACTCTCGCACCAGTCCGTTTGATAGCAGTTTCCAGTCTCTCATCTATCATGGAAAGTGATTTTTCTGTTTCATCTATAACCATGATTCTTTCACAGACCGCTTCTGCCAGCTCCAGTCTGGGTTTTACCGTATCTGCCAGCCCATCTTCCGCTGTCTGATAAATAATCTTTACTGGTTCTGTTACTTTCATATCGTTATCCAGACCTTCTCCTTTAGACAATCTCGCTGCAATATTTAATATCAGCGTAGTTTTTCCATCGCCCGGATCACCCTGAATGATCGTTAATTTCCCATAAGGGATAAATGGATACCAGAGCCAGTCCACTGTCTGGGACTGGACATCTGACATCTTTATCATTTTCAATTCTGTTTTATTCTCATTTCTCTGTTCCATAAATTCCTCCATTTTTCAAACTATTCTCGCCAATTATCTGTTGTTCTCTGGAAGAATCCCTGATATAATCAACTTGTCTAGGGTTGACATTTGTGGATTCGTACCCATTTGTCACATTGCTCCGGCTGTTCGTACTTCCGGAGCTTTTTATATTTTCATCATCCAGCATATCTGCCACCACTTTCTGCTGATCTGGATATAAGTGCCCATAAGTATTCAATGTAATGCGAATGTCCGTATGTCCAAACCTTTCTTTAATCATCAATGGTTGCACTCCCTTATTGATCAGAAATGCCGCATGACTGTGACGAATGTCGTGTACTCTTATCTTTTTTACTCCGGTCTTTTGAACCACCTGTTTTAACTTATGCTGTACCGCTTCATGAACCATTGGAAAAATCCGTTCATCTTCGGGCAACTCATACAGTCTGCTAATATAGTCCTGAATCTCTTTTTTCAGAAATTCCGGTATGGAAATCGTACGGTTCGATTCTTCTGTTTTGGGAGATGTAATCACGTCCTCTCCATGCATACGGTAGTAAGTTTTATTGATATGAAGTAGATTCTTTTCAAGATCAATGTCAGCAGGTGTAATGCTGAGTGCTTCGCCTTCTCTCGCTCCTGTCCAGAATAATAATTCAAACAGCACATAATATTTGCTTCCCGGTTCTATTCCGGTCATAAACTGCCGATATTCTTCAATTGTCCAAAACTTCATTTTCTTTTTTGAAGTCTTTCCCATACGTTTTACTTTGTCACAAGGATTATCTGCCAGATTGTAGATATTCTTCGCATGATTAAACAATGCCGTCATCTGATTCTGTATTGTTTTCAGATAATCATCTGAATATCCTTTTTCAATAATCGTATTCTGCCACTGGATAATCTCTGCTGGTGTGATACTGTTCATCGGTCTGTCCTTAAAATACGGTAACAGTTGAGCATTCATCGTATCTCTTTTGTTCTTGATACTCCTGTCCTTCAATGACTGAGACTTGTCTCGGAAGTAGACTTCTACAAACTCTCCCATTGTCATATCCATGTCTGCTTTCGCTGTTCTTTTATACTCCGCTTCAAAATTTAATGCTTCTTTCTTAGTGCGGAATCCTCTTTTTACTTTTCGCTTTTTGACTCCTGTCCAGTCCTCATAATAAAATGAAACATACCAGGTTCCTCTTTCTTCATCTTTGTATGCTGCCATACTTTCTCACCCCCTTACATTGCAATCTGGGAATATCCATAAAATTTCTTTTCCCAGAATGCCCTCGGTATCTTGCCCGCAACGGTTACATATCCCTGATCTGCAAGCTCTTTGTTCAGTTTGCGAAGCAGCTTGTAAGCATATCCAAGTGAAATCCCCATGCTCTCTGCAACTTCTTCCGCTGTAATCATATAGTTCTGTCTCTGCATATCATTTCCTCCTTGTCTATAATTATCATTTTCACTGATACTATATCATTTCAAATAATCATTGTCAATAATTTTTATCATCATGAATGATATTTTTCTATATTGTTGATTTTTATCATTTGTGATATACTAATCATAGCTTTTAAGGAGGTGGATAATATGCAGGAATCATCTATTTCAGAAAAAATAAAAGAGCTGCGAACTGATCTGAAGATGAATCAAAAAAACTTTTCCGCAGCTATTGGTATACGTCAGTCAACTTTATCCAGTTATGAAAATGGTGTGGTTACTCCCTCCAATGATGTGTTATTGACTATTGCTCAGAAATTTCATGTCTCACTGGACTGGTTATTTGGATTATCTGAAAATAAAGTACAGATTTCTACTCTCAGCGATATTCTTTGGGTTTTACTGCAGATGAATGAATCCAATGAACTCCGGTATGAACTGGATATAAATAATAAACTTCCCGGTGATATAGAAACAGAAACACAGAAATGGTATGCCGGACTTCGCTTTTATGGAAATGATCCTGAACATTCTTTAAACGCAGATATGTGTAATTTTCTTGCTGATCTGCAGGAGAACAGAGAAAGCCTGGAATCTTATTTCACAGGCAAAGATATGTTTGATATGTGGAAAAAGCAGACGTTGGAATACTACACTTCCAAACCTGTCACCCATAAAGAAATTGAAGAACTGGATTTTGAGACACGAATCCGTAAACGAGATGAACTTTTAACACAGAAATTTTCCAATAACGAACAGAAATAGTATCATAACAGTATCACAGGCAGATATGCGAAGATTTTCATTTTCTTCCCATACCTGCCTGTTTTTAATTTATTCGCTATTCTTTACAGCCTTATTTTAAACTTTTTACTCAACAGAAAAACCCCGGAAACCTTACGGTTCCGGGGTATCTTACGTTTGGACACATGTACCTTGCGGTACTCAATATATATTAGTCAGTGATTACTCGATGATTGTAGCAACACGTCCTGATCCTACAGTACGTCCACCTTCACGATACTTTAATCCCGTTTTACTTCTTATTTTTTATGGTTTTCTCTCCAAAATATAGTGAAAAACGGCTGATCTGCACCATATATTTTTATTTGCCTGATTTCTTGGCACCGTTTTGGCACCGGAAGCCCTGGTCGAAAAGATTCTCTTCCACGGCTAACAGATGCTACTCTACCAACTTTATATTGCACCGGTAATTTTTAACTGTTATAATCGAAACATGGGTGCTACCATAACGGTAGGCGGTTAGTCCTTCTCCAGAGGGACTGTGACCCTCTGATTACATAGAAACCTGTAAAGGAATCCAGTGGAAAGGAGGGCTAAGCCAATGAGTATTATTGACTTCATAGCAGTAGTGAGCTTCGGCTTAACCTGCTTTAGTATCGGATATACATTAGGCAAAGATAATCATAAACCACAAAAATAACCGCCCTGGTCTGGTAAACTAAGCGGTTATCTTTGATGATATTCTAAATAGTAAAACGGACTAACCGTCTATCGGTAGCACTCTTTTTCTATAATCATATTAGCACGCATCTGTGGAAATGTCAAAAATTTTCTTCTTTCTCAACTATATCTATTTCCATACATTTTTACAACCTATTTCAAGTGTTCCTCAAAAATTGATTCGAGTTCCTTATTCCCTCTCAAGAATTCATACTCTTTCTTATTTTCAATTTCCGAATATAATTCACGAACAAAATTTTTTCCAACTCCTGAAAAGGCTTTTCCCTGTGCAGTATCTTCATACCTGTAATACAAAGGGGATTGTGTCATATTCCAAGGCTTCTGTGATTCACTTAATAATTGCTTAATTAACTGAACACATTTTTCTACATCTTTTCGATATCCAGCAATCAGCAGATATGGCACTGTGTTGCCGTAATTCCATAGTCCAAACAACGATATCATGTGATCTGTAATCTCAGCAATTCTCTCTGCTTTATCATGATTTCCTGTTTCTTCTTCCATTTCAATTAACTTATACAAGTAGCTTTGAATATTGACAACTGCCTGTAGCAGTTTCCCCTCCAGGAATAACGCAGCAGTGTCTGTTCCTTCCTGATGTGCTAATACACTTGTTTTCATAATCGTTGCATCAATTACAGTATCAGGAATTTTTTTCAAAAGGGCATTTGCTTCTTCATATTTCTCCATTTGGACATATTTTGTTGCAAGTATAAAAACGCTTGAATTTCTCACTCTTTCATCCTGACTATCTGCTGTTCGTTCCAGCCACTCAATAATAGCTGTATTATATTCCATTCGTTCTTCGTCATTAAGATCTGACAAAGTCAAAGATCCGTTCAGAACGGTTGCGATCGTATATATTAATAAGTCGCAATGAGGATACTCCTGTATTTTACGAGATGCCATCTCGAAAGCCTCTGTAAAGCTGTCCAATGAAACTTCCGAAAGTTCATTCACAAATTGTCCAATCTCTTTTTCTGTCAATTCTTCATGAAACGAAAACAATTCATTCATATCAATTTTCAATAGTCGTGCCAAAGCTGGAAGTAATGAGATATCGGGATATGTATTTCCCTTTTCCCATTTATTTACCGCTGGAGTAGAAACACCCAGATAATTTGCCACCTGTTCTTGTGTTAATCCCGCAGTTTTTCGATAATTTTTTATCTGCTCACCAATACGCATTGTTCACACCTCCTGTCCTTATTTCCATTATAGCGTTCCCAATACATGTTTACAATTGAGCCTTTGTTTACTTATTACTTTCTTTTTTTAACTTTCAATTAATTTTCTCTAATATTTATATCATCAGCAACAAACTGCCCACAAGTTTATGAACGGGCTACTAACCCTCAAACGACAGTGTATTACATTGCATCAACTAAACCAACCTTGTTATCCTGAATCACCACTCCTTCATCTTCGCTTCATGCCTATTTTTCATAATTTGCAACTGGTATATAATGACAGGGATTAGAAAAATCACAGCAACTATGCCTAAAATAACAGACCGATTTACAGTAGCAAATGCCGCGAGCATAAGCATTAATAACAGCCAGGGATTTCGCAAATTACTGTAATAATTTGCCCTATCTTCATAGGACGTATGAAGGTCAAAAGGTTTTCCATCATTTTCTTTTTCTACAATCAGCAATTCCCTGTTAAATGTTGTAGTGTTTGTTGCAACACGACCGCCAATTTCAGCCCACGGACGCCAGCGAACTTTACCAACAGAATAATTAAGATTGATATTTTTATAGAATACGGAATATCCCATTTCTTCCAAGAAATCATGGTAATCTTCAGCATTAGCTTTTGATTTTTGTCCTATAAACTCCACGCAATATTGAACTTGACCTGGCTTACATTTTTCAAATTCATAGAGTAATTTTCCCGTTCGAATAAGGCGATAACCTTTTTCAGCCATCTTATTCAGCCAGTTTTTCTGTACCGTTAATAGCCCACCAAAAAAACGATAACACTTTTTGCTCATAGTGTACCTCCTACAATTCCGCTTGCAATACCTACAAGTTCACGAAGTCTGATAAGTTCTTTTTCAGCTATCTCCTTTCCTTTTACAGTGATAAGATACTCTTTTTTTCTACCTTCACTATCTCCGAAAAGCTCAATCCATCCCTTTTCCAGCATTGAATTTAATGCACCATATAAAGTGCCTGCTCCCAATGAAAGCCGCCCACCTGTTTTTTCTTCAATGAACTGCATGACAGCATATCCGTGTTTAGGTGAATAGAGTGAAAGCAAAATATAGAATGTCACTTCTGTGAGTGCACCACTTTTCACATTATCCCTCATAGCATTCCCTCCTTATTACGGTTACTGTAATAACTATATCAGTAACCGTAATAAAAATCAAGAGATGTGAAATAAATCTTAATAAGCCGGATAGTATTATGCTTTTCCTGTTCAGTCCTTTACAAACAATACTTATATATAAAGTATTTCTCTCAACACCATTTCTTCTGCACTAGCTTTTATATTATTCATCAGTCTAACCCACTTCGTCCGATTCTGTACCTTTAATTCTTCAGTTACGCCCTGTTTTTCTGCCATCTGTTCCATAAGCATTTCCACCTGCTCTCTGCTCTCCTGATCAATCTGATTCAGGTGTTCCGTCAGCTTTCCAGTCAACAACAAATATTGATATTTTGCTAATCTGTGTTCCTTCAGAAACTGTTTCCTCAGCATTCCATATTTCCCATATATCGGTTCTTCTTCATTCAATACCAAATCCGGCAAATAATAATCTCCATGCAAAGTATAGCTTAATCCGTTCTTTTCATCATAAATGTGTGTTTCCATAATCTTATCTCTCCATTTCTCTGTTTTTTGATTTAGTTTTCTTACGCTGCTGATTCTCCATCTCGCTTTTTTTCATTCCCCATGCCAATCTTTCATGAATATTTCCCTTCGGCATTTGTTCCATCCGTCGCTTTTCTTCCAGGACTTTCTCGTTTTGAATATCCTGCTGTACTGCTGTATCTACAGTTTCTATTCCAAGAACACGCACAACACGATCATACCTATCAGAAACACCTTGTAATATATCTTTTTCTTCTGACAATTTCTGATTATCTTTACGTATATCATCCAGTTCTCTCTGAATAGCATTATATTTTTGTTTCACCTTTTGATATTTTCTCTTCCAACCTTCCACCTCTTTCGTGAGTTCTTTAACCTGAGCCGCCATTACAGCAACCTTATTCTTTATTTGAAGAAACAATGGTTTAATTTTTTTATCTCGATAGGTTACTGCCCGTTCTAGCGTGCCCGCCTCCGGCAGTAACATTTTAACCGTTCCATATTCTTTGATTTCTTTGCTCACACTATCCATAATCGGTTGTAGCTGTTCTCTGCGATCTTCCAGGCTTTTTAGTTCTTTTTCTGCGCTCCCTGCCTTTTGTTCTGCTTCTTGCTTCGCCTTGATTGCCTGTTCCTTATCGTCTTTTAAATTCTGGATATCTGCTCTGGATTCTGCAATTTGTGCTGTTAATTCTTCTTTTTCAGCAGTTAGATGCTCTTTCTCCTGCTCCAATTCCTGTACTTCCTTTTTCCGTTCTTTTTTCTTGAAGTTATAGACATCCAGATGTTCCTCATGAGTACCTTTCTGTTCCCATTCAATTCCATACTGCTTTGCAGTCTCTGCCAGAACTTCTTTTTCATGATTTATCCACTGATTCAGTTCCGTATCATGCTTATTTCCACCTTGAAATCCAAGACTTTTTAATGCCTGTTTCAGTGAAACTCTGGTATCCATTCCTTTTCCTTTCCAACCCGTCACATAAGGAATAAAGTCAATATGGAGATGTGGAGTAGCCTCATCCTGATGCAGATAGCAACTAAATACCCGAAGTGTCGGATTCCGTTTCTGGAAATCTTTTACATACTCATCCAGTACGTTTACAGCCAGATCTCCTGCTTCTGTTCCAACAGCCATATCTTCTCGGTTTCCAATCTGGAAAATCACTTCATGGAACAACTTTTCCTGTTTTCCTTGGCGAATCTTTTCATAATAATTTGTAATCTGCCGATCTTTTCTTTTCCCGACATTATACCGTTCTACAGCTTCATCAAACAGCTCTTTATAGACTTCTTTCAGATTCTCATTCCGGTAACAAATATTTAATTGCACTCTGTCTGGATCAACATTTTCTGCTATAAAATCTCGTCTGTTATGAGCCAGAGACCCTGTCCCGATCATACCACTGATTGTTCGTTTCATCGTTATATTCCTCACCCCGCTTTCTAAAACCAGTGCCAGACATGACACATAAATTTGTATCTTTGCCAGCTATAGTATAAAAAGAAATATTCGCCGGATACGGCGGTTTTGTTACTTTTGTCAAAAGTAACGCAAAAGCACTTTCGACAGCCGTACCGTCCATCAAAAGTACCCTTGCGCCCTCCGGGGGTACAGAGACCTTTACTCCGGTATCCTTGCCCGAATATATTCCAAATCACCACAATACGGTGTCCCTACAAGATACCATTCTCTTGCAGGATTCATTTCCATTCTGGTCTGAACCCATTCATCATCAAGCAACACTTCCAGGCATTCTCCACAGTGAAATCCTGTATCAATCCATAGATCTGATGATAATAATCCATATCTTTTGTTATAACTGTTATATCCTAATCTTCCTTCTCTCATTGTGCCAATCTCCTTTCATCTACCGTTTCCGCAGGGGCGCCCTGAATCAGGGCTCCCTTTTGAAAATTCTCTTCTACGCCAGTCAACTCCCGACTACACCTTACCAACATTCTCCTTGTCTGCTATCTACAGGTGCGTGACACGCTCCTGTAATAAAGTGTTCAGAAAGAACCTTTACCATCGAAAGTTCTCCGGTATTCCCCGTCTGTCCAGATATTCCTGCCGGAACTTTTCTCTTTCTTCTTCCGTTGGTGCTGTTTGGGATTTGCTGTATACTTCACGATTCACCATTGCATCCAGTTTTTTCTCCAATCCCAACCGGATTATTTCTTCGCCATCGTAGTTATCCATCAAAAAATATTGCAAGAGCTGAAAGAATAACTCGTATGGAATCTGTACACTTTTATTTTGCATCTGTTCTCCTTTCAAGGTAGCAAGATTCCCTCTTCTTAAGAAATGGTAATCTTGCCATCTTCCATTTTTATTCTGGCAACATCCAATACCATTGCTTTCCACGCTTTACGGAATCAATTTCAAGTTCCCGTTTGGCGTTCCATAGAGTTTTACTTTTAATTCCTCTGGCTTCTGCTTCTTCGGCAATTTTCTTCTGTGTCATTCCTCCATTTGCCAGTATCTCAAGGAGAAATTCTTTTGCTTTCCGGCTTTTCTGTCCTCTTCCATCTCCATTAAGAAGTTCGTCGGCACTGATATCATATTCTCCAATCCATTCAAATCCATTATTCTTATCCAGCCTGAATGCAATGGACGTTCCTTCCGGTGCAAGAGAACTCTTCGTATGACATACTACTCTTACTTCCGGTTCTTCCTTAACTCGCCCGACAATCAGAACACTCCTTGCAGCAGCCTGAAAATCAATGGAGCCAAGTCCACGATAAGAAGATTTGCCGTTGCTGTTTTTATTCATATGACCAATCAAAATGACTGCACAGTGATATTTTTCTGCCAGCACTGCTATACGCTTCATCAATGGTCTAATCTCATTTGCTCTGTGCATGTCTACGTTTGCTCCCAGGAACCCCTGAATCGGATCAAGGACAACCATTTTTGCTTTTGTCTGCACGATTGCTTCTTCCAATCGAACATCTGCCATTGTCAGTGGCTGGTCACTGTCATCAATCACCATCACCTTTGAACAATCTGCACCTGCAGCAAGTAATCTGGGTTTGATAGTATCTCCAAGTCCATCTTCTGCTGTCTGATAGATTACATTTACAGGTGACACAGAAGACTGTTCCTGCATATTATCTTCAGCATCTAAATCTTCATTCTCACTATCGACTTCATCACTTCGTTTTTCTTTTGTTTTCGTTGTATCAGTAACAGGAAGAATCGGCTCTCCTCTGGTCAGTTTTGCAATAATCTGAAGTACCATCGTTGTCTTGCCTTCTCCTGGATCTCCCTGTATAATGGTCACTTTTCCATAAGGAATAAACGGATAAAGCAGCCATTCTACCTGTTCCACCTCTACTGAATCCATATTGATCAGTTTCAGTTTTGGTTCTATTCTACAATTCTCAATTTTATTTTTTTCATTCATATTCATTCCATCATCTCCTCTTGCCCTCCCGGGCAAGTCTCTGATGAACAGATATTCGGGAATTGTCGTATTTCCCGATTCGTGATATACTGAATCTGCCAAGATGGTATATCAGTGAATCTGATTATCAGAGAACTTGCTCAGATTATTTATCTGGGCTTTTTCTTTTGCCTTTTCAACATTCATCTCTTTCTTCTCCCAATCCGGTAACAGCATTTCCATTTTCATTATCCAGAAGATTTGCAATCTTTCTCTGCTGATTTGGATAAAGATGTCCATAAGTGTTCAATGTTATACGAATATCTTTATGACCTAATCTGTCCCGAATCAATAACGGTTCCACACCTTTCTCAATAAGATAAGCCACATGGCTGTGCCTGATATCATGCACTCGAATTTTCTTCACTCCTGCCAGCTCAATCTGCCGTTTCATCTTATGCTGTACCGCTTCCTGAACAACCGGAAATAATCTTTCTGTATCCGGCATTCCGTAATGACCATCTACAAATTCCTTAATTTCCTCTTTCAGAAATTCCGGAATTTCGATTGTCCGAAAGGACTGTTTTGTTTTCGGTTCTGTGATAATATCCTGCATTCCTGTCCGGTAATAAGTCTTATTGATACTAAGCCGATTCTTTTCAAAATTGATATCAGCTTTTGTAATCGCAAGCAGCTCCCCGATCCTGCATCCAGTCCAGAACAACATCTCAAACATAAGATAATATCTTGTTCCCGGCTCCATTGTCTGTATAAACTGTTTGTACTCGTCCAGTGTCCAGAAGTTCAAACTTCTCGAATCTGAATTTCCCATTCGTTTCACTTTCTTGCATGGATTAACCGGCAGATCATAGATTTTAGCTGCATGTGTAAACAGGCTGGTCAACTGATTCTGTATCATTCTCAAATAAGAATCTGAATATCCTTTCTTCTGTATTTCATTCTGCCACTGAATAATCTGCGAAGCCTTGATCTCACTCATCATCTGATTTCCAAAATATGGAACTATATGCTGTTGCATCATATATCTTTTATTTTTGATTGTTCGATCTTTCAGATCATTTTGTTTGTCTGAAAAATAAATCTCAATAAAATCGCTCAGCTTCATATCCATACTTCGCTCATTGCTCAACTTTTTGCTTCGTTCAAACTCCAATGCTTCTCGCTTTGTTTCAAATCCACGCTTTCTGCGTTTTTTCTTCTCACCCATGACATTTGTCTCAAACCACTGGGCTGTCCATTTTTTTGTGTCTTTTTCTCTGTAAGCCATATTGATCCTCCCTAATTTCCTGCTATTTCATAGCCATACATCTTTTTTGCCCAAAACGCCTTTGGTATTCTTCCAGCCATCGTAATATATCCCTGTGCAGATAATTCTTTATTCATAGCTTTCACCAGTTTATAGGCATGAGATTTTGAGCAGTTTAATTCCTGTGCCACTTCATCAGCACTCATCATATAATTGTAACTTGCCATATTGCCTCCTCCTTTCCTCTCCAGATATAGAATACGTTTACTGTATTTCTATATCTGTACGATTTTCGTAAATTGATAATATCATGTATTTCTATCGTTGTCAATATTTCGTAAACACATTTTTACGAACTTCGTACACTATTTTTTCTTTATTTTATTCCACGTCTGTGTTATGATATTTTATAGATTTATGTTTTTCGTAATTTTCTAATATATGAAAAAGGAGGATTCTATGGGTGACGGTAAAAATTTAAAGAAATATCTTGATGAAAAAGGCACAAATGTCCGCAAAATTGCAAAGGCAACCGGAATCAGTGCTACAACCTTATATTCAATTATTCAAAAAGATTCCAATATTCGATTTGATTTTGCATTAAGACTTGCGAATGAATTGCAAATTGATGTGAATGAGATATGTTCTGCCAGTCCATTTTCTGGCACAATTAAGGAAGAAGAGATTTATCCTACACTTCCAGACGGTTTGAACGGAGCATTAGACGCAAGTCGTGTAAAGACTTACTTAAAAAATTCTATGTATCCGCTGATGTACCTTTTCGGTAAGAACAGTATGCCTGATGTAGATAATCTGCTTACATCGTTCTATCAGCTTGATGATGAATCCAGACAGGAAGTTGTGGAAACTATCCGTCTGAAACTACAATATCATCGTGATCCGGAACGTGCTGAACAGATCAAACAGATCAAAGGCTGGTAAAAAATTACTCCTGTGAATAGCAAACATTCGCAGGAGTTTCTTTTTGGCACCGTTTTGGCACCGCTGGTCTTATTTTTCAATTATAAATTTATCTGTATTTCATCTTGCTGATAAATGTTTCGCTATTGCAAATCTGATAAATTTACGAATAATTCTTTTCTTAGAGTACAGAAAAACCCCAGAAACACAAGGTTTCTGGGGTATCTTACGTTTGGACACAGAGTGTACTCCTGACACTCAATTTATATCAAGTTATAATTACTCGATGATTGTAGCAACACGTCCTGATCCTACAGTACGTCCACCTTCACGGATAGCGAATGTAAGACCCTGGCTCATAGCGATTGGGTGAATCAGTTCGATTGTCATTTCTACGTTATCACCAGGCATGCACATTTCTGTACCTTCTGGTAAGTTACAAACACCTGTTACGTCTGTTGTTCTGAAGTAGAACTGTGGACGATAGTTGTTGAAGAACGGTGTATGACGACCACCTTCATCTTTTGTCAGAACGTAAACCTGAGCTGTGAATTTTGTATGGCATGTGATTGTTCCTGGTTTAGCAAGAACCTGTCCTCTTTCGATTTCGTTTCTCTGAACACCACGAAGAAGTGCACCGATGTTATCACCAGCCTGAGCTTCGTCTAACAGTTTACGGAACATTTCAATACCAGTTACAACAACTTTACGTGTTTCTTCTTTCAGACCAACGATTTCAACTTCTTCAGATACGTGAAGAACACCAGCTTCTACTCTACCAGTAGCAACTGTACCACGACCTGTGATAGAGAATACGTCTTCTACAGGCATGATGAATGGTTTGTCTGTGTCACGCTGTGGGTCTGGAATGTAGCTGTCTACAGCATCCATAAGTTCCATGATTTTGTCGCCCCATTCGCTTGCTGGATCTTCCAGAGCTTTCAGAGCAGAACCTTTGATGATTGGAGTATCATCGCCTGGGAAATCATATTCGTCTAACAGTTCACGAACTTCCATTTCTACCAGTTCAAGAAGTTCTTCGTCATCAACCATATCACATTTGTTCAGGAATACAACGATGTAAGGAACACCTACCTGACGAGACAGAAGGATATGTTCTTTTGTCTGAGCCATAACACCATCAGTTGCAGCTACAACTAAGATAGCACCATCCATCTGAGCAGCACCTGTGATCATGTTTTTAACGTAATCGGCATGTCCTGGGCAGTCAACGTGTGCATAGTGACGATGTTCTGTTTCATATTCAACGTGTGCTGTAGAAATTGTGATACCACGTTCTCTTTCTTCTGGAGCTTTATCAATGTTCTCGAAATCTGTAGCTGAGTTACCAGCAACTCTTTCAGCCAGAACTTTTGTGATTGCAGCTGTTAATGTTGTTTTACCATGGTCAACGTGTCCGATGGTACCAATGTTACAATGCGGTTTGCTTCTTTCAAATTTAGCTTTTGCCATTTTGAATGTCCTCCTTGTTTATGCGCCCCGTACGGGCAATTTTTGTTTGCTTACTGCCTCATTACGAGACGTCGGAATATACCAATATTATATTAAAATATATTCAACCTGCTATCCTTGATTATATTGCAAATCAAGGATATTTGCAAGTTTTTTTATCAATAAATACGACTGATTATTTTGTAGCTTTACCAGCGAGTACTTTTTCCTGTACGGATTTTGGTACTGGCTCGTATTTTTCAAAGAACATGGAGTAGTTACCACGACCCTGTGTTCTGGAACGCAGGTCTGTTGCATATCCGAACATTTCGGAAAGCGGAACATATCCACGAATCATTTTACCACCGCCGATATCGTCCATACCTTCGATACGTCCACGACGAGAGTTAATATCACCAATAACATCACCCATGTAATCTTCCGGTGTTGTTACTTCGACTTTCATGATTGGCTCAAGAAGTACTGGTGCTGCTTTCTGCATAGCATCTTTGAATGCTAAAGAACCAGCAATGTGGAATGCCATTTCAGAGGAGTCGACTTCATGGTAAGAACCATCGTATACATTTGCATGTACACCAACAACTGGGAATCCTCCAAGGATACCAGCTTTCATAGCTTCTTCGATACCTTCGCCTACTGCCGGGATGTATTCCTTCGGAATAGCACCACCAACAACTGTGGATTCAAACTTGTACAGTTCTTCACCGTTGGCATCCATAGGCTCGAATTTAACTTTACAGTGACCGTACTGACCACGTCCACCGGACTGTTTTGCATATTTGCTGTCAACGTCAACTGCTTTTGTGATGGTTTCTTTGTAAGCAACCTGAGGAGCACCAACGTTAGCTTCTACTTTGAATTCACGAAGCAGACGGTCAACGATGATATCCAGATGAAGCTCACCCATACCAGCGATAATTGTCTGACCAGTTTCCTGATCTGTATGAGCACGGAATGTCGGGTCTTCTTCAGCAAGTTTTACTAAAGCTTCACCCAGTTTACCCTGACCAGCTTTTGTCTTAGGCTCGATAGCAAGCTCGATAACTGGTTCTGGGAATTCCATGGATTCCAGGATTACCGGATGCTGTTCATCACAGATTGTATCACCTGTTGTTGTGTTTTTGAAACCAACAGCAGCTGCGATATCACCTGAATAAACTTTATCAAGTTCCTGTCTCTTGTTAGCGTGCATCTGAAGGATACGACCAACACGCTCTTTTTTACCTTTTGTAGCGTTCAGTACGTAAGAACCGGAGTTCATTGTACCTGAATATACACGGAAGAATGCAAGCTTACCAACGAATGGGTCAGCCATAATCTTGAATGCTAAAGCTGAGAATGGTTCTTCATCAGAAGAATGTCTCTCAATTTCATTTCCGTCCATATCAACACCCTTGATAGCCGGGATGTCTGTAGGAGCTGGCATGAATTCAAGAATTGCATCCAGTAATTTCTGAACACCTTTGTTTCTGTATGCAGAACCACAGCAAACCGGAACAGCTGCACATTCACATGTACCTTTTCTCAGAGCTGCTTTTAATGCATCGATAGAAGGTTCTTCACCTTCAAGGTATTCCATCATTAAATCATCGTCTAATTCACAGATTTTTTCGATGAGTTCTGTATGATACAGTTCTGCATCTTCCTGCATATCTTCAGGAATGTCTGTGATTGTGATATCCTCACCCTTATCATCATTGTAGATGTAAGCTTTCATTTCGAATAAGTCGATGATTCCTTTGAACTCGTCTTCTTTACCGATTGGTAACTGAAGGCAAATTGCGTTTTTACCTAAACGAGTCTTAATCTGATCTACTGCATTGTAGAAGTTTGCACCTAAGATATCCATCTTATTGATGAATGCCATACGTGGTACATTGTAGGTATCTGCCTGACGCCATACATTTTCAGACTGAGGCTCAACGCCGCCTTTTGCACAGAATACACCAACTGCACCGTCAAGTACACGTAAGGAACGTTCAACTTCTACTGTGAAGTCTACGTGTCCTGGAGTATCAATGATATTGATACGATGTTCCAGTGCACCTGGTTTTGCTTTACAGTTTTCCTGTAAAGTCCAGTGACAAGTTGTTGCGGCTGAAGTAATTGTGATACCTCTTTCCTGTTCCTGTTCCATCCAGTCCATGGTAGCAGTACCTTCATGAGTATCACCGATTTTATAGTTAACACCGGTATAGTATAAGATACGCTCTGTAAGAGTAGTCTTACCGGCATCGATATGTGCCATAATACCAATGTTTCTGGTTCTCTCTAACGGATATTCTCTTCCAGCCAATGGATTTTCCTCCTATTGAATTAGAATCGATAGTGAGCAAATGCTTTATTTGCCTCAGCCATCTTATGCATGTCTTCTTTCTTCTTAACAGATGCGCCTGTATTGTTCATTGCATCTAATAATTCATTTGCCAGTCTGTCTTCCATTGTTTTCTCTCCTCTTTTACGAGAGTAGAGAGTAATCCAGCGAAGAGCTAAAGCCTGACGTCTTTCCGGTCTAACCTCGATTGGTACCTGATATGTTGCACCACCGATACGTCTTGCTTTTACTTCCAGAACAGGCATAATGTTGTTCATTGCTTCTTCGAATACTTCGATTGCCGGTTTTCCGGCTTTTTCCTCACATTTAGCGAATGCACCGTATACGATTTTCTGAGCAACACCTTTCTTACCATCTAACATAATGTTATTGATAAGTTTTGTTACCACTTTGTTTCCGTATAACGGGTCAGCTAAAACGTCTCTTTTCTGAGTATGTCCTTTACGTGGCACGTTACTTCCCTCCTTAATCATTTTCATTGTTAATAGACAAATGACATTGTCCCAAAGATTAAATCATCGGTACTCACACAACTATAAGCGTATGTCCGTACGCGGTAAATTCTCTATATAAACCCGCAGCCACTCCGTTGGGCTTATGGAATCCCCGTACAAAATCAATAGTTATATCTGTGATTTCAAATGATAATTTCTACTATAATAAATCAAGCGGAAATTTTTACCGCCTGGCCGAATTTATTATTTTTTCGGTCTTTTAGCACCGTATTTAGAACGGGCCTGACGTCTGTTTGCAACGCCTGCGGTATCTAATGTACCACGGATGATGTGGTATCTTGTACCTGGTAAGTCTTTTACTCTACCACCACGGATAAGAACAACGCTATGTTCCTGTAAGTTATGTCCTTCACCTGGGATATAGCTTGTTACCTCGATTCCGTTTGAGAGACGAACTCTGGCGATTTTTCTAAGAGCAGAGTTAGGTTTTTTAGGTGTAGCAGTTTTAACCGCTGTACACACACCTCTTTTCTGTGGAGAAGACATATCTGTTGTCTTCTTCTGTAAAGAGTTGAAGCTCTTCTGCAGTGCCGGAGCTGTAGACTTTTTAACGGAAGTCTGACGTCCTTTTCTTACTAACTGATTGAATGTTGGCATTCCTTTCACCTCCTGTATTATTTTTCTTCTGCCATATTATATAGAAGAAATAAGTGGCTGCCAGTTATTCATTCTTATGAATAAACTTTTTTTATCGCGCACAAAAAATACGCAGTCCTGTGCACGCCTCCTCATTATATCTGTGGAAAAAGTTGCTGTCAAGGTATTTTTTTGTTTTTTTTATTTTTCTTTCAAAAATCCGACCCTCACACTCATTTATCCGTCTATGAAAGAGAAAAACAAAAGACTATTTTGCCAGTTATCTGACAAAACAGTCTTTTGCATTTATTTTCTTACTATTATTACTCTTCTGTTAATTCTGCTTCTTCTTCCTCTTCGGAAAGTTCTACTTCATCAACAGCATCTGTAAGTGTTTCTTCTGTATCCTCTGTGGTTTCCTCACCAACTGTTACGTCTTCATTTTCTTCCATTTCGTCAAACTCAACTTCTTCTTCATCAGTATCAAGCTTAATATTGGAATACTGTTTCATACCTGTACCAGCCGGAATCAGTTTACCAATGATAACATTTTCTTTCAGACCAATCAACGGGTCAATCTTACCTTTGATTGCTGCTTCTGTCAGAACTTTTGTTGTTTCCTGGAAGGAAGCTGCTGACAGGAAGGAGTTTGTAGCAAGAGATGCTTTTGTAATACCAAGCATAACCTGTTTTCCTTCTGCCGGTTCTTTGCCTTCTTCAATCAGTCTTTCGTTCTCTTCTTCAAAGTCAAGAACGTCAACTAATGTTCCCGGAAGGAATTCTGTATCTCCGTTATCTTCGATACGAATCTTCTTCAGCATCTGACGAACGATAACTTCGATATGTTTATCATTGATTTCTACACCCTGCAGACGATATACTCGCTGTACTTCCTGAATCATGTAATCCTGAACGGCACGTACTCCTTTAATCTTCAGAATATCATGTGGATTTACAGAACCTTCTGTCAGTTCATCACCAGCTTCAAGTACCTGTCCATCCTGAATCTTAATACGGGAGCCATAAGGAATCAGGTAAGTCTTGGAGTTTCCATCTTCGTTGTCTGTAACAATGATTTCACGTTTCTTCTTAGTATCTTTAATGGTAGCAATACCTTTGATTTCTGTGATAATCGCAAGACCTTTTGGCTTTCTTGCTTCAAAAAGCTCCTCGACACGAGGAAGACCCTGTGTAATATCTCCACCGGCAACACCACCATTATGGAAGGTACGCATGGTCAGCTGTGTACCAGGTTCACCGATAGACTGAGCAGCAATGATACCTACAGATTCACCAACCTGTACTGCTTCACCTGTTGCCATGTTTGCACCATAGCATTTTGCGCAGACACCAATATGACATTTACAGGTAAGAATGGTACGGATTTTTACTGCATCGTAGCCAGTTCCATCTGCTTTTACACCGTCATTTACGATTCTTGCAGCACGTTTTGGTGTAATCATATGATTTGCTTTTACGATTACTTCACCATTTTTATCTTTAATTGTCTCACAGGAGAAACGACCTGTGATACGTTCCTGAAGACTTTCGATTTCTTCTCTTCCATCCATGAAGGCTTTTACCCACATACCCGGAATTTCGTTTCTGTTTTCACTACAGTCAACTTCACGAACGATTAAGTCCTGAGAAACATCTACCAGACGTCTTGTCAGGTAACCGGAATCGGCTGTACGAAGAGCAGTATCGGACATACCTTTTCGAGCTCCATGCGCTGACATGAAGTATTCCAGTACATCAAGACCTTCACGGAAGTTTGATTTGATAGGCAACTCGATTGTATGACCGGTTGTATCAGCCATCAGACCACGCATACCGGCAAGCTGTTTAATCTGCTTGTCAGAACCACGGGCTCCGGAGTCAGCCATCATAAAGATGTTGTTGTACTTATCCAGACCGGACAGCAGTACACGTGTCAGCTCATCATCGGTCTTTTTCCATGTTTCAACAACTTCTTTGTATCTTTCTTCTTCTGTGATAAGACCACGTTTGAAGTTCTTTGTAATTAAGTCTACGGTATCCTGTGCTTTCTGAATCATTTCCGGTTTCTGAGGCGGCACAGTCATATCAGAAATTGATACGGTCATCGCAGCTCTTGTTGAATATTTATAACCGGTTGCTTTAATCTTATCCAGCACTTCTGCTGTTCTTGTAGCACCGTGTGTATTGATAACTTTTTCAAGAATCTGTTTTAACTGTTTCTTACCTACCAGGAAGTCAACTTCCGGTTTTAATTCATTTCCCGGAATTGTACGGTCTACAAAACCTAAATCCTGAGGAATGATTTCATTAAATAAGAAACGTCCAAGTGTAGATTCTACTGTACCGGAAAGAACAGTTCCATCCGGCATTGTTTTTTCCATGTGTACATGGATTTTTGTCTGAAGCGTAATAACCTGGTTTTCATAAGCCAGAATTGCTTCGTTTACGCTCTTGAAGTATTTTCCTTCTCCCTTAACACCAGGTCTTTCCTGTGTCAGATAATAAATACCAAGAACCATATCCTGTGAAGGAACGGCTACCGGACCACCATCGGATGGTTTTAACAGGTTGTTTGGTGAGAGAAGCAGGAAACGGCACTCTGCCTGTGCTTCAACGGACAGTGGAAGATGAACCGCCATCTGGTCACCATCGAAATCGGCATTGAATGCAGTACAAACAAGCGGATGCAGCTTGATAGCCTTACCTTCTACAAGGATTGGCTCGAATGCCTGAATACCAAGACGGTGCAGTGTAGGGGCACGGTTTAACATAACCGGATGCTCTTTAATTACTTCTTCGAGAACGTCCCATACTTCCGGGTCGAGTTTCTCTACCATCTTTTTCGCATTTTTAATATTATGTGCATTTCCGTTGCTTACCAGTTCTTTCATAACGAAAGGTTTAAACAGCTCGATTGCCATTTCTTTTGGCAGACCACACTGATAAATCTTCAGTTCCGGTCCTACAACGATAACTGAACGTCCTGAGTAGTCAACACGTTTACCCAGAAGGTTCTGACGGAAACGTCCTGATTTACCTTTGAGCATATCAGAAAGGGATTTCAATGCTCTGTTTCCAGGTCCTGTTACCGGACGACCACGACGTCCATTATCAATCAGAGCATCGACTGCTTCCTGTAACATTCTCTTTTCATTACGAACGATAATGTCAGGAGCTCCGAGTTCAAGCAGTCTTTTCAGACGGTTATTACGGTTGATAATTCTTCTGTACAGGTCATTTAAATCAGATGTTGCAAAACGTCCGCCGTCAAGCTGAACCATTGGACGTAAGTCTGGCGGAATAACCGGAACAACTGTCATAATCATCCATTCCGGACGATTTCCTGATTCTTTAAATGCTTCTACAACTTCAAGACGTTTTACGATACGTGCACGTTTCTGACCTGTTGAATCTTTTAAACCTGCTTTTAATTCTGCTGATTCTTTTTCAAGGTCAATTGCTTCAAGCAATTCTTTGATGGATTCTGCACCCATACCTACACGGAATGCAGAATAACCATATTTTGCACAAGCTTCCTGATACTCTTTTTCTGTCAGTATCTGTTTATACTGAAGCTCTGTTTTTCCTGCATCAAGAACGATGTAGCTTGCAAAATACAGAACTTTTTCCAGAGACCTTGGTGAAAGGTCAAGAATCAGCCCCATTCTGGATGGGATTCCCTTGAAGTACCAGATATGGGATACCGGAGCTGCAAGCTCGATATGTCCCATACGTTCACGACGTACACTTGCTTTTGTAACTTCAACGCCGCATCGGTCACAAACAACGCCTTTATAGCGAATTTTCTTATATTTACCGCAATGACATTCCCAGTCTTTGCTTGGTCCAAAGATTTTCTCGCAGAAAAGACCGTCTTTTTCCGGTTTCAAGGTTCTATAATTAATAGTTTCCGGTTTTTTAACCTCGCCTCTTGACCATTCCCGAATTTTTTCAGGAGATGCCAAACCGATTTTAATAGCATCAAAGGTCATTGGCTGGTATACCTCTTTATTTGCTGTTTCTGGCATTGTGGACTCCTTTCCTTACTCTTCCAGAGTATCCTCATCTACGCTCAGTAAATCATCGTCATTGTCTTCTTCTTCCACATCGACTAATTCTTCACCTTCAAATTCCTGTTTCTGGAATCCGTAGTTGCCGTAATCTTCGTCATCTCTGTGGTGTCTGGAATCACCTTCGATAATAGAACGCATATCAGTCTCGCCATAATCGATATTTTCCATGATTTCCACTTCTGTCATATCATCTTTTAAGACTCTGACATCCAGACCCAAGGACTGTAATTCTTTGAGAAGTACTTTGAATGATTCCGGAATACCAGGCTCCGGAATATTCTCGCCCTTAATAATCGCTTCATA
Source organism: Firmicutes bacterium OM04-13BH (assembly GCA_003481745.1). GTDB lineage: Bacteria > Bacillota > Clostridia > Lachnospirales > Lachnospiraceae > Blautia > Blautia stercoris. The sequence continues at coordinate 87,371 of QULP01000008.1, read as the reverse complement.
AGTCTTAACACGTCCGATTACATCATCGGATTTTACAGTCAGAATTTCCTGCAGAGTATAGGAAGCACCATAAGCTTCAAGTGCCCAAACCTCCATCTCTCCGAAACGCTGACCACCAAACTGAGCTTTACCACCCAGCGGCTGCTGTGTTACCAGTGAGTATGGACCGGTAGAACGTGCATGAATCTTATCGTCTACCAGGTGATGCAGTTTCAGGTAATGCATGTGTCCGATTGTTACAGGGCTGTCGAAGTATTCACCTGTACGACCGTCACGAAGTCTTACTTTACCATCACTGGAAATCGGAACACCTTTCCACAGTTTTCTGTGTTCTCTGTTGTCTGACAGATACTGCATTACTTCCGGGTTTAATGTATCTTTATGTTTTGCCTCAAACTCATCCCATTCCATGTTTACATAGTCATTTGCAAGTCTGAGGGTATCCTGAATATCAACCTCGTTTGCACCGTCGAATACCGGTGTTGCAATGTTAAATCCAAGTGCTTTTGCCGCAAGACTTAAATGAATCTCGAGGACCTGTCCGATATTCATTCGGGAAGGTACACCCAGAGGATTCAGTACGATATCCAGCGGACGGCCGTTTGGTAAGAATGGCATATCTTCTACAGGAAGGACACGGGAAACAACACCCTTGTTACCGTGACGTCCGGCCATCTTATCACCAACGGAAATTTTTCTCTTCTGAGCAATATAAATACGTACTGCCTGATTTACACCAGGAGACAGTTCGTCACCATTTTCTCTTGTGAATACTTTTGCATCTACGATAATACCGTATTCACCATGCGGTACTTTTAAGGAAGTGTCACGAACTTCACGTGCTTTTTCACCGAAAATCGCACGAAGCAGCCTTTCTTCTGCTGTCAGTTCTGTTTCTCCTTTTGGAGTTACTTTACCAACAAGAATATCTCCGGCACGTACTTCTGCACCGATACGGATGATACCACGTTCATCCAAATCTTTTAATGCATCATCACCAACGCCTGGAACGTCTCTTGTGATTTCTTCCGGTCCGAGTTTTGTATCTCTGGCTTCTGCTTCATATTCTTCAATATGAACAGAAGTATAAACGTCATCCTGAACCAGTCTTTCACTAAGCAGAACGGCATCCTCGTAGTTATAACCTTCCCAGGTCATGAATCCGATTAATGGATTCTTACCTAATGCAAGTTCACCATTTGATGTAGAAGGACCATCTGCAATAACCTGTCCGGCTTCTACTCTCTCACCTTTGAACACAATCGGTCTCTGGTTGTAACAGTTACTCTGGTTACTACGCATAAATTTTGTCAGATGATAAACGTCTTTCTTTCCATCATCTGTACGGATAATGATTTCTTTGGAAGCTGCACACTCTACAACACCGGAATTTTTTGCAACAACGCAGACACCGGAGTCAACTGCTGCTTTTGCTTCCATACCGGTACCTACTACAGGAGCTTCTGTTGTAAGAAGCGGAACGGCCTGACGCTGCATGTTGGAACCCATCAGCGCACGGTTCGCATCATCGTTCTGTAAGAACGGAATCAGCGCTGTAGCAACGGAGAATACCATCTTAGGAGATACGTCCATGTAATCAAACATATGGCGTTCATATTCCTGAGTTTCTTCTCTGTAACGACCGGATACGTTTTTATGAATGAAATGACCCTCTGCATCCAACGGCTCATTCGCCTGTGCTACATGGTAATTATCTTCTTCGTCAGCTGTCATATAAACAACTTCATCTGTAACACGAGGATTTTTCGGATCAGATTTATCGATTTTACGATATGGAGCCTCAACGAATCCATAATTATTAATTCTTGCATAAGATGCAAGGGAGTTAATCAGACCGATGTTCGGACCTTCAGGGGTTTCAATCGGGCACATTCTTCCATAATGAGAATAGTGAACGTCTCGAACCTCGAAACCTGCACGGTCACGGGACAGACCACCAGGACCGAGTGCGGATAAACGTCTCTTATGAGTTAACTCACCAAGAGGGTTGTTCTGATCCATGAACTGTGACAGCTGGGAAGAACCGAAAAATTCTTTCACTGCTGCAGTTACCGGTTTGATATTGATTAAGGACTGCGGAGAAATTGTGTCGCTGTCCTGTGTTGTCATTCTTTCACGAACGACTCTTTCCAGTCTGGAAAGACCGATTCTGTACTGGTTCTGAAGTAATTCACCAACTGCACGGATACGTCTGTTTCCTAAGTGGTCAATATCATCATCATTTCCCAGACCATATTCCAGATGCATATTGTAGTTGATAGAAGCAAAAATGTCTTCTTTTGTAATATGCTTCGGAATTAATTCATGAATATCACGGCGGATTGCTTCTTTGATATCTTCAATGTCTTCATTTTCTTCCAGAATCTTAGCCAGTACCGGATAGTAAACCATCTCGGAAACACCAACTTCTTCCGGGTCAATATCAACAAAGCTTGTGAGGTCTACCATCATACTGGACAGTACTTTGATTTTACGCTCTTCGCCCTGAATCCATACGAAAGGAACAGCTGCATTCTGAATCTGGTCAGCCAGTGCTTTTGTTACAACTGTACCTGCTTCTGCAATAATTTCACCTGTTGTGACATCTACAACTTCTTCAGCCAGCGGATGCCCTACAATACGGTTTCTTAATAACAGTTTTTTATTAAATTTATAACGACCTACTTTTGCCAGGTCATAACGTCTTGCGTCAAAGAACATGCCATTAATCAGACTCTCTGCGCTGTCTACTGCAAGCGGTTCACCTGGACGAATTTTCTTATACAGCTCTAAAAGACCTGTATGATAATCCTCAGATGTATCTTTACCAAAACTTGCAAGAATCTTTGGTTCTTCACCGAATAAATCTATAATTTCTGCATTTGTACCTACACCTAAAGCACGAATGAGAACTGTAATCGGGACTTTTCTTGTTCTGTCTACACGAACATAGAACACGTCATTGGAATCCGTCTCATATTCCAGCCATGCACCCCTGTTCGGAATAACTGTAGCAGAATACAAGGTCTTACCCAGTTTATCATGAGCGATTGCGTAGTAGATGCCTGGAGAACGAACCAACTGGCTGACAATTACTCGTTCAGCACCGTTAATTACAAACGTTCCTGTAGCAGTCATCAGTGGTAAATCACCCATAAAAATCTCGTGTTCACTGACTTCGTCATTTTCTTTGTTGTATAATCTTACCTTTACTTTTAAAGGTGCAGCATAAGTCGCATCTCTTTCTTTACACTCTTCGATGGAGTATTTTACTTCATCTTCGCATAAAGTAAAGTCAACAAATTCCAAGCTTAACTTACCGCTATAATCTGCGATTGGAGAGATATCTTCAAAAACTTCATTAAGACCTTCGTCCAAAAACCACTGATAAGAGTCTTTCTGAACTTCAATCAGATTCGGCATTTCCAGTACCTCTTTCTGGCGCTGGTAAGTCATTCTCATGCTCTTACCGGATTTAATGGGACGGATTCTGTTTTTCTCCATTGACGTTTCACCCCTTGTATGTTTTAATTTTATTATGGATTATGATTCAGATCCTGTTTTCTTCCTGTAAATTTATAAATAAATAGAATAACAGGCATAAGTTTCCATAATAGTGCATTTTTCACTTTATCACATTCTATAATGCATGTCAAGCATTTTTTCAACTAAATTTTTTCATTAAAATTTTTCATTCTTGGATAAACAAAACCCCGACATCCAAAGATGTCGGGGTCAAAAGTTCTGGCAAGTTTACACTTAAATTATTTAAGAGTAACTTTAGCGCCTTCGCCTTCAAGTTTTGTTTTGATTTCTTCAGCTTCTGCTTTAGATGCGCCTTCTTTAACAACTTTAGGAGCTCCGTCAACAACTTCTTTCGCTTCTTTTAAGCCTAATCCAGTTACTTCACGAACTACTTTGATAACTTTAACTTTGTTAGGGCCAACTTCTGTCAGTTCTACGTCAAATTCATCTTTTTCTTCTGCTGCGCCTGCTGCATCTCCTGCTGCTGCAACTACAACACCTGCTGCTGCGGATACACCGAATTCTTCTTCACAAGCTTTTACTAATTCGTTTAATTCTAATACAGATAATTCTTTGATAGCTTCAATAAATTCTGCTGTTGTTAATTTTGCCATTTTAAATTTACCTCCATTTTTTCGTTTTTCAATTTTAGAGTACCGGATAACCGGTCATATTTCTTATTTTCTACCGCACATTATTCTGCTGCTGCGCCACCCTGCTGTTCAGCAATCTGGTTAAGCACACGAGCGAAGTTTGTAATCGGAGACTGGATACTTCCAAGCAATTTTCCAAGAAGTTCTTCTCTTGATGGTACTTTTGCAAGAGCTTCGATTCCAGCTTTATCATAGTAAGTGTCTTCAACAACACCTGCTACTAATTCCAGAGTCGGAACGTCTTTTGCATATTTAGCAAGAATTCTTGCCGGTGCAGTTGCGTCTTCTGCGCATACTGCTAATGCATTTGTTCCTTCTAAGTGCTGGCATAATTCTTCACAAGGAGTTCCTTTGAATGCAAAGTTCATCATTGTGTTTTTGTATACTTTATAAGTAACACCAGCTTCTCTTAATTCCTTACGCATCTTTGTATCCTGTTCAACAGTGATACCTTTGTAGCTAACTAATACTACGCTTGCTGCACCATTGATGCTGTTAGCGATTTCTTCTACGACAGGCTTTTTAAGTTCTACTTTTGCCATGAATTAGTGCACCTCCTTATTTTTTTAGGCTGCGCTGCTCCTTTACGAAAGGTACTTCAATATTAGTACTTACAAAAAGACCTCTCCGCACAAGACAGAGAGGTTTTATCAATCCTAAACTTTGTAAGAATGAATCTTTCCTCGGCAGGCGTTTTAACCTTATGCCTAACGGCACCTGCTGTCTTCGGCAGCTATTCCTCTAGCAGAATACCAAACCTATAGAGGTTTGTCAAGAACTTTTTTTATTTTACAACACAAAAAAGACGCCATATCTCTCTTGCTTAGATACGACGTCTTTTTCTAAAATCTATTACTGAGCTAATTTTACCGGGTTAACCTTAACACTTGGTCCCATTGTAGAAGCAAGTGTTACACTCTTCAGGTACTGACCTTTCAGTGTGCTTGGTTTAGCCTTTGCAATAGCTCCCATAAGAGTCTGGAAGTTGTCTGCTAACTGCTCCTCTGTGAAAGAAGCTTTTCCGATTGGCACGTGAATGATGTTTGTTTTATCAAGACGATATTCAATCTTACCAGCTTTGATTTCCTGAACAGCTTTTGTTACGTCCATTGTTACTGTACCAGCTTTTGGGTTTGGCATTAAGCCTTTTGGTCCAAGTACACGACCCAGACGACCAACAACACCCATCATATCCGGTGTAGCTACTACTACGTCGAAATCTAACCATCCTTCGTTCTGGATCTTCGGAATTAATTCTTCAGCTCCTACGAAGTCTGCTCCTGCTGCCTGTGCTTCATCAGCTTTTGCATTTTTAGCAAATACTAATACACGAACAGTTTTACCTGTTCCGTGAGGAAGTACAACTGCACCACGAATCTGCTGGTCAGCATGACGTCCGTCACATCCTGTTCTGATATGCGCTTCGATTGTTTCGTCAAATTTAGCTACCGCTGTTTTCTTAACTAAAGAGATAGCTTCTTCTGTTTCATATAAATTTGCGCGATCCACTGCTTTTGCAGCTTCTACATATTTCTTTCCGCGTTTCATATTAATAACCTCCTAGTGGTAATTGCGGGAATGTCCCTCCCACGTTCGTTTGATAGTTAATTACTCTTCTACAGTGATTCCCATACTTCTTGCAGTACCAGCGATCATGCTCATAGCTGCTTCAAGAGAACCTGCATTTAAGTCTGGCATTTTCATTTCTGCAATTTCCTGGATTTTTGCTTTGGAAATTGTAGCAACTTTTGTTTTGTTAGGAACGCCTGAACCAGATTTGATGTTACAAGCTTTCTTTAACAGAACTGCTGCCGGCGGAGTCTTTGTGATGAAGCTGAAGCTTCTGTCCGCATATACAGTAATAACAACAGGGATGATTAAGTCACCTTTATCTGCTGTTCTTGCATTAAATTCCTTTGTAAACTGTACAATGTTTACACCGTGCTGACCCAGAGCAGGACCAACCGGTGGTGCTGGTGTTGCCTTTCCAGCTGGAATCTGTAATTTAATATATCCTGTTACTTTCTTTGCCATTTTGGCACCTCCTAATAATGTGGTAATGTCGGGGATTTCCCTCCCACGGGCCTGTGACCTACGGCCCTTTTACTTTTGTTACAATTTCTTTACTTCCGCGAATCCGATTTCCAACGGTGTTTCGCGTCCCATCATCTCAACATTTATTGTTACCGTACGTTTTGCTTCGTTGATGCTCTGGATTACACTCTCTGTGTCTTTCCATGCACCACTTGTGATAACAACGCTGTCACCCACTTCAAAATCAATCTGAACTACTACGTTCTGAATTCCAAGACGTTCCATCTCAGCTTCTGAGAGAGCAACCGGCTTGGAACCCGGACCTACGAACCCTGTAACACCTCTGGTGTTTCTTACAACATACCATGTGTCGTCATTCATTACCATGTGAATTAAAACGTATCCAGGGAACATTTTTTTCTGGACAATTCTACGTTTGCCATCTTTGTTCTCTTCTACGTCCTCTAAGGGTACGCGAACTTCTAAAATTTGATTTTCCAGGTGTCGGTTCTCAATTGTCTTATCAATGTTGGCTTTTACCTTGTTTTCATACCCTGAATAGGTATGTACAACATACCAATTTGCTTCTGACATGCTTTCACCTTATCCTTACTTAATCAATAAATTCAATGCCTGCAGAGCTGCACTGTCAACTGCTGAAATAAGTACACCTATAATCGCAGTAATAACTACAACAGCAACGGTCTGTTTTACCAGTGTCTGCTGTTCCGGCCAGACTATCTTTTTAAATTCAGCCTGAAGTCCTTTGGTCCAGCTTTTCTTTGGAGCTTTTCCTTTTTTCTCTGCTTCCATAGCTTCACCTCACAGCCAGATTATTTTGTTTCTTTGTGCAAAGTATGAGCCTTACAGAACTTACAGTACTTTTTAGTTTCCATACGTTCCGGATGGTTCTTTTTCTCTTTTGTCATGTTGTAATTACGCTGTTTACATTCTGTGCATGCCAATGTGATTTTTACGCGCACGACTTCCACCTCCATGTGTCTTTTATCGCCGGCAGATTCACGTTTCTGCCTTTGCAACGTTTCCTTGTTTACCGCGACAAATCTTTTTTTATCCTTTGTTTTAGGCACAAAAAAAAGACCCACTTCCACTGTCGCTTTTCCAGTCTAACATAGATGCAGGTCTTTGTCAATTACTTTATTTTCTTTTAACACTCATATCGTTTATCGTTTTTTATATTCCGTAATTGTTTCACGGATTTTGTTGTAATCCTTACATACTTTCTCTACCTGTTCTGCATCTGGCATAACCTTTCTGGAACGCAAAGCCTCTGTCAATACAGAACTTGATTCTGCAAGATTGTCAAATCCCATGTTCTGTGCAACACCTTTTAAAGTATGCGCCGCACGAAATGCAGCTTCCAGATCTTCCTCCTCCAGCGCTTTTTTCAGATTTTCAAAACTTGGATCTTCTTCAAATTTAAATAAAAATTTTTCTACTAATTTTTCATTATACAGACGCCTTACGGTATCTTCATAATTACCGCCTAATGCATCATAACACTCTTTTAATGTCATTATTTTCCATTCTCCTTAAAGTCAAATTATTTTATTCTATCTTTTAATAATTTTTGCCACATACTTTTGTCCGTTACTAGTCAGCGTAAATTAAGTAGCTGCTATATTGACGCTGAATGATTTTCTTATATACAAGACGGAGGAATGAGGCGTAGCGGTGGCTACGACGATTGACGACAACGCAGTAGATTAAAAATCAGGCAAGTCAATATGGTGGTTACTTAAATATTCGGTGTACTAGTAACATAAAATACTTTATATTATTTGTCAAGTTTCTTTTCCCAGAAAAACAAGAAAAGGAAAAAAGAAATTTTCTTTTCTCGTTTCCCTTTTCTCATTTGTGATAACAATAAAAAAAACTGTCTTTTGTCAATCAGCTTTTTCACTCAAGAAGCATGAGAGACTTTTTCGGAAACACCATATAAGATGGTAATGGTTGTTCCGTTGTCTCTTTTAAATCCGGTTTTTCTTCGATATACCAAAGTCTCTTGCTCTTTGGATTTTCAGCATTTTTAAACAAATGCTGATTCTCAAACGGAGTCTCTGTATAACCGGCCGATACAATTTTCATGGAATTTATTTTTTCCGGCACGTCCGACGGTTTCATATAGTGTGCCCGAATCCCAATATATTTTATGGAATCTTTTACTTCTTCTTCCGTTTCAAATACAAAATCCCAGTCCCTGGCATACACACTGTGACTGCCTCTTTTTTCTGCCGCAGAAATATTTTTACAGCCGGTCAATCTCGCTGCTTCCATCTTTCTCGGATTTGCAAAAATATCGGTTGTCTTTCCTTTTAAGATACAGCTGCCTTTTTCAAGCAGTACCATATTGTCACAAAAACGATAGATTTCATCCCTTGAATGAGAAACCATCAGTACATCCTTTTGGTATTCTTCAATCAATTCCAGCATTTCAAGCTGAAGCGTATCTTTTAAAAATCCATCGAGCGCAGAAAATGGTTCATCCAACATAATTATTTCCGGCTGATGGAGCAACATTCTTGCAAGTGCAACCCTCTGCTGTTGTCCGCCGGACAGCTGGGAAGGATATCTTTTTTCCAAACCCGAAAGTTCAAAACGTTCAAGCTGCTCTTTTATCTTCGCCCGTTTTTCTTCTTTTTTGCCCTCCATTACAACCATCAGATTCTGTTCTACGGTCATAGTCGGAAATAAGGCATAATTTTGAAATAAATATCCGACATTTCTTTTCTGAACCGGAAGATTAATTTTCTTCTCGGAATCAAACAATACTCTTCCATTTAATACAATTCTTCCGCTGTCCGGTTTTTCAATTCCGGCAATACATTTTAAGGTCATGCTCTTTCCACAGCCCGACGCGCCGAGGATTCCCATGCATCCCTCTTTTGTTTCAAATTCCACATCCAATGTAAATCCGAAAAATTTTTTCTTTATCTTTGCCTGTAGTGCCATATCACATCCACCTGTTCACATTTTTCATATTTTTTCCTGATATCAGATTGATGAGTGCCACAATCAGGAACGATAAAATTACAATCACACAGACCCAAAATGCAGCGGTATCCCAGTTTCCTGCGGCGACCTCCGAAGCAATTGCCACGGATACCGTTCTGGTTTTTCCAAGAATATTTCCGGCAAGCATGGAAGTTGCCCCATATTCTCCAACTGCTCTTGCAAATGCAAGTACCGTACCGGATGCAAGTCCCGGAGCTGCCATCGGAACAACTACCTTCCAGAAAATTTTTCTCTCAGACATTCCAAGCGTTCTCCCCGCATAAATCACATTTACGTCAATCTGTTCAAATGCTGCTCTTGCATTTCGATACATAAGTGGAAATGCAATGACAAGTGCCGCAATCACACAGCCCGGCCAGGTCTGAACCAGCTTAATGTCAAACTGTGTGTATAAATACTTTCCAAATGGTCTCCGCAGACTGAAAATCAGTAACAGAAAGAAACCTGCTACCGTAGGAGGAAGTACCAGTGGAAGTGTCAATAATCCATCTACAACTGCTTTTGCGGTATTGTTTAATTTCATAATAAACCTTGCGGCTGCAATTCCTGCAAAAAACGCAAGCACAGTCGCAAGAATACCTGTTTTCAGAGAAATAAAAAGAGGACTCCAATCTATTGTCTCCAAAATTTCATTCATAGATCTTCACCCCCTTTTCAATTTTACTTTTATGTATTTTATTTTTTACTGTTCTGTATACTGTGTCAAGTGGATATTCGCAATCCGCTTCGCTACTTGCTCATAACCAAATAGCTGCTACGCAGCTTATCAGAAGGGGCTTGCCCCCTCCTGATACAAGCAAGTCCCCACCCCTGCTTATTGCTTTTCGCAATTGAAACAGGGAACTTACTTGATTTGGTTAAATCCTGCTGCTGTTAATAATTCCATTGGTGATGGGTCTGTTGCAACATATTCTTTAAATTCTTCTGCTGCTTTTACTTCTGCATCACTTGCTTCTTTATCTTCAATTAATCCAATCGGATAGATAGCCGGGTCAACCTGGTCTGCTGTTGCTTCCGCAATTACTTCAACTTTATCTGCCATAGAAGCTGCATCTGTTGCATATACAACACCAACTTCGTTGCTTCCTTCTGCTACCGCTGTAAGCACTGCTGTAACATTTGCACCTTCGTTGATTTCCATCGCCATTACATCATCAAGATTTCCGATATTTTCAAATAATTTTCTTGCATACTGTCCAACCGGAACATCTTCACCTGCAAGTGCAAGGCTGGAAGCCTCTGTAATATTATCAAATCCGGTAACTGCTGTTTCTTTTCCGGTTGGTTTGATTAATACGATTTTATTTTCCAGTAAATTTGTCACAGAACCATCGATTACATAACCTTCTTCAGTTAAAGCATCCATCTGCTTTGTAGCTGCCGAGAAGAAAATGTCGCACTGTGCGCCTTCTTCAATCTGAGTCTGAAGAGTTCCTGAACTATCTGCATTGTAGATAATGTTTACATTCGGATGCTCCGCCTCATAATTTGCTTTAATTTCTTCCATTGTGTTCTTTAAGCTGGCTGCGATAAACACATAAACATCTGTCTTTTCACCGGAAGCCTCTGTCTCATCTGCTGCATCAGCTTCTTCTTTGTCTGTCTCGTCCGCTGCTGCATCTTCTTTTGTGTCTTTTGCACTGCTGTCACCAGAATCACTGCTTCCTGAGCCACAGCCTGCAAACATGGTTGCACCAAGTGTCATAGACAGTAAAAGTGCCATCATTTTTCTCTTCATATTTATTTTCTTCCTTCATACATAATAACTATAATTTTTATGGTTATATTTTAGAAAACAATTCGGTTAATGTCAACTAATACCGGCAATAAATTACAGGTTTTCTCCATTTTTCTAATTGCTACCAGTATGCAGAACCTTTTTAAACATACTGAAATTCATTATAGTAACTATATAGTAACTATTTTCTTCGTGCCCTCAGTTCCCTTGGTTTACATCCATACGTTTCCTGAAACATCTTATTAAATAATTTATAATTGGTAAATCCATGTTTTTCAGTTATATCAAGGATATTTTCTTTGGTACTGCATAAATCATGATAAATGTGCATCAACCGGATTTGATTTAAATATTTTGAAAATGTAACACCCATATTTTCTTTAAAAAAACGGCTGAAATACTCACGACTCAGATAAAATCGTCCGGACACTTCTTCTAATGACAATCGTTCTGTATGATGTTCTTCAATATAATCGGTAATCTCAGAAAGCCTCTCCAGTCTTGTGTCATCTTCCCGTAACGTAATCGCAGTCTTTGGATAGGAAAAAGCGAATAACAGCTTTGACATAATCTGAAGCGCAATCGCCTGCCGTTCCAGCCGATAGCCAAGTGGCTGATTGACATAAAGAGGCGGCAATTTTTTTAACAGGTCGCAAATCTGAAAATAATCTTCCAGATTTGTTCTTAATAATTCACTTCTTCGGCAGCTGATTCTATACTTTTCCAGATTTGGTTCTATCTGAATCATCGCACTTCTTGAAAAATGAATCACTATCATCATGGAAGCCCTGGCGCACCTTGCTTCATGAATCTGATTGGAATCCACCACAATAAATTCTCCGGCAATCATCTTATATTCTTTTCCTTCGATTAAAATGGTACCGACTCCATTTAAAATATACATCAGTTCAATTGCTCCATGCCAGTGAGCCGGTGTGTATTCTCCCTGATTGGTATGATACTTGATATTAATACCATTTTTTTCCAATTCAAACAAAGGTTCATAAATCATATTAACTTCTCCAAATTTTGCACGCCATTGCGTGCTTTCTTTATTTCTGTCGACTTCCTTCCATTTTTGTATACAATGTCAATATTAACCGAATTAATAGCTAAAAACTCATCTAAACACTTCATATCTTTCATGCTATTATAACACTCGTAAAGAACAAAGAACAGTATAAAAAAGGAGATGTTAATTATGGCAAGTACTACAGCTACAGCTATGGTAAAAGCAAATAAAGAAGTTAAAAAAGTTACATTATGGGAACGTTTTAAAAACTATTTAATTGAAAACGTTGATATCATTGCACCAGGTATTATCATGATGAATGGCGGAACCTATTTTCCAAAACTGAAATAATAGGCTCCGCCTTTTTTTTATCCTTTAATCTGCCGTTATTTCTGCCTCCTGCGTACCATTTACATTCAAAGTTTTCCAAATTTAGAGCAGCAAAAAAGCCCTCTGACAAAACTTAAAGTTTTGCCAGAGGGCTTTCTAAAATAAATTTTAATTCGTTTTACAATTAGTCCTCAATTGTAACTTTGTCCAGATGCCAGATTTCATCCACGTACTGCTGAATGGTTCTGTCAGAGGAGAATTTACCGGAGCATGCTGTATTTAAGAGTGCTTTCTTAGCCCAACCTGCTTCATCTCTGTAAGCTTCTTCTACTCTTCTTTGTGCGTCTGCATAAGATTTGAAGTCAGCTAAAATAAAGTAAGTATCTGCACGGTCACTGCAGTTTGTATTTAATAAGGAATCATAGATTTCACGGAACATTTCAAAGTCGCCGTTTGAATAAGTACCGTTAATCAACTGCATTAATACATTTCTGATGTCCGGGTCATTATTAAAGTACTGCATTGGGTCATATCCGCCATTATTTTCGTAGTTGATAACTTCATCAGAAGACAGACCGAAGATAAATGCATTTTCTTCGCCTACTTCTTCTACGATTTCAACATTTGCACCATCCATTGTACCAACGGTAAGTGCACCGTTTAACATGAACTTCATGTTACCGGTTCCGGATGCTTCTTTACTTGCTGTAGAAATCTGTTCGGAAACATCAGCTGCAGCAAAGATGATTTCAGCGTTGGATACACGATAGTTTTCAATAAATACAACTTTTAATTTTCCGTTGATGGAAGCGTCGTTGTTGATCACGTCTGCAACTGAGTTAATCAGTTTGATTGTCAGTTTTGCACGTCTGTAACCAGCGGCTGCTTTGGCACCGAAGATAAAGGTTCTCGGATAAAAATCTCTTTCCGGATGTTCTTTAATCTGATTGTACAGATACATAACATGCAGAATGTTCATTAACTGACGTTTGTATTCGTGAAGTCGTTTTACCTGAACATCAAAGATGGAGTTCGGGTCTACTTCGATTCCGTTATGCTCTAAGATATATTTTGCAAGACGCACTTTATTCTGGTATTTAATGTTCATAAATTCCTGCTGTGCTTTCTTGTCATCGGCATAAACTTTTAACTTAGCAAGCTGTGGCAGGTCTGTAATCCATTTGTCTCCGATGTGGTCTGTAATCCAATCTGTCAGAAGCGGGTTTGCATGAACCATGAAACGTCTCTGAGTAATACCGTTTGTCTTATTGTTGAATTTTTCCGGATACATTTCGTAGAAATCTTTTAATTCCTGTTTTTTCAGGATTTCGGTATGCAGTCTTGCAACACCGTTTACAGAATAACCACCTGCAATTGCAAGATGTGCCATCTTAACCTGTCCATCATAAATAATAGCCATTTTGCGGACTTTTTCCTGATTTCCAGGATATTTCTGGTTGATTTCTTCGATGAATCTGCGGTTGATTTCTTCGATAATCTGGTAAACTCTAGGAAGCAATTTGGAGAACAGCTCGATTGGCCATTTTTCCAGTGCTTCTGCCATGATGGTATGGTTTGTGTAAGCACAGGTATGTGTTGTGATATCCCATGCATCATCCCATTCAAGTTTTTCTTCATCCAGAAGAATACGCATTAATTCAGCAACTGTCATTGTCGGATGGGTATCATTTAACTGGAAGGTTACTTTCTTCGGCAGGTCATGAATGTCGCTGTGTTTTTTCTTGAATTTTGCGATTGCTGCCTGAATACTTGCAGAAATAAAGAAGTACTGCTGTTTTAAACGAAGTTCTTTACCTGCATAGTGATTATCATTCGGATAGAGTACGTCACAAATATTTTTTGCAAGGTTTTCTGCTTCTACCGCTTTTCTGTAATCACCTTTATCAAATAAGTCTAACTGGAATTCATTCATTGCTTCTGCATCCCAGATACGAAGAGTGTTTACAATTTTGTTGTTGTAACCAACGATTGGCATATCGTAAGGTACGGCACGTACTGACTGATAACCTTCCTGAATGAAGTTGTTTCTGCCTGTAGCCGGGTCGTATTCTACACGAACATATCCGCCGAATTTTACTTCTTTTGCATATTCCGGACGACGAAGTTCAAATGGATAGCCATCTTTCAGCCAGTTATCCGGAACTTCTACCTGATATCCGTTTTCGATTTTCTGTTTGAACAGACCATAGTGGTAACGGATACCACATCCATAAGCACAGTATCCAAGTGTTGCAAGGGAGTCTAAGAAGCAGGCTGCAAGTCGTCCAAGACCACCATTACCAAGTGCCGGATCCGGCTCCTGGTCTTCAATTGTATTTAAATCCAGTCCTAACTCATCAAGTGCTTCTTTTACTTCTTTGTATGCACACAGGTTGATTAAGTTATTACCAAGTGCACGTCCCATTAAGAACTCCATGGAAAGATAGTACACAATCTTCGGATCATCTTTTTCATACTGTTTCTGTGTCAAAAGCCAGTTATCAATAACTACGTCTTTTACCGCCAGAGAAACTGCCTGGAAAATCTGCTCCTGACTTGCCTCATCCAAGGTCTTTCTATAAAGCATCTTTACATTCTCTTTTACACTTTTCTTGAATTCTTCTTTTCTGAAATGTGAATCTAACATACTTTTCCTCCTCTGATTTTTTCTGTGTTTTTTCATCTTTTTCTTCTCAAACATCCCAAAACACAAAATTATATTAATTATGGGAGTCCCCTTCTTCAAGAGACTCCCATAGTAATATACTGCATGCGGCAGAATTATTCGGAAATTTTTTCTACTCCTAATGTTACTTTTTCAGAGTTGATTTTCCACTCTTTGACATATCCGGCTGTTTCTGTGTAAACAACATCTTCTGCTAATACCTCGGATTTGATATCTGCTTCGTGAGCACGGAAAATCCCCTCAATTACATCATTACCGCTTAAGGAAATTTTAATCTTATCCATAACTTCAAATCCGGCTTCTTTACGCATTGTCTGTACTTTACTAATGATTTCTCTTACATATCCCTCTTCAATTAACTCCGGAGTCAGATTTGTGTCAAGTACTACTGTGATGTCATTGTCTGATTCTGAAACGTACCCCTCCATCTGAGCAGTATCAATAAGTAAATCACTCTCTAATAATACAATCTCTTCACCAGCAATGTCAAGTTTCAGCTCACCGGTTGCCTTAAGTTCATCCATTGCTTTATTTCCATCTAATTCAGCCAGTGCTGTTTTGATTGCATTTAAGTGTTTTCCATATTTCGGACCTACTGTTCTAAGCTGTGGCTTAAAGCTGTAGGAAGTAAATTCTCTTACGTCATCGGTAAATGCCATCTCTTTTACATTTAACTCATCTTTGATGATATCAGTGTAGAAATCAGACAGAGTAAAGGATGCCTTTACAAACATTTTTCCAATTGGCTGACGGTTTTTGATATTTGCTGTATTTCTGCAGGCACGTCCCATAACCACAATTTCCAGAAGGTCTTCCATGTTTTCTTCGAGTTCTTTGTCAATCCATGCTTCATTTACAGCAGGGAAATCACAAAGATGGATACTTTCCGGAGCTGTTTTATCAATGCTTCTTACCAGATTCTGATAAATATCTTCTGTCATAAACGGAATCATCGGTGCAGCTGCCTTTGCAACTGTTACCAGTGCGGTGTACAGAGTCATATAGGCATTGATTTTATCCTGTTCCATTCCTTTTGCCCAGAAACGTTCACGGCTTCTGCGGACATACCAGTTACTCATATCATCTACAAATTCCTGAAGTGCACGTGCTGTTTCCGGAATTTTGTAATTTGCCAGATTGTTGTCTACCGTCTGAACTAAAGTATTTAACTTAGACAGTAACCATTTGTCCATGACAGCGAGTTTGTCATACTCTAATGTATATTTTGTTGCGTCAAATTCATCAATGTTTGCATACAGTACAAAGAATGCATAGGTATTCCATAAAGTACCCATGAATTTACGCTGTCCTTCCTGTACGGCTTTTCCGTGGAAACGGTTTGGCAGCCATGGAGCACTGTTTACATAGAAATACCAGCGGATTGCATCTGCACCGTAAGTTTCGAGTGCGTCAAACGGATCAACTGCATTTCCTTTGGATTTACTCATCTTCTGACCATTTTCATCCTGTACGTGACCAAGAACGATAACATTCTGATATGGTGCTTTATTAAATAATAACGTAGATTCTGCAAGCAGAGAGTAGAACCATCCTCTTGTCTGGTCAACTGCCTCAGAAATAAACTGTGCCGGGAACTGCTTTTCAAATACTTCTTTATTTTCAAATGGATAGTGATGCTGTGCAAATGGCATTGCTCCTGAATCAAACCAGCAGTCAATTACTTCCGGTACACGATGCATGGTCTTTCCGCATTTCGGGCAAGGCATTGTGATTTCATCAATATATGGACGATGAAGTTCTACTGTTTTGGCTTTTTCGTCACCACTGAGTTTGCAGAGTTCTTCACGGCTTCCGACAGACTGCATACATCCACATTCACATTCCCAGATATTTAATGGAGTTCCCCAATAACGGTTTCTTGAAATACCCCAGTCCTGTACGTTTTCCAGCCAGTCACCGAAACGACCTTTTCCGATGCTTTCCGGAATCCAGTTGATGGTATTGTTATTGCGGATTAAGTCCTCTTTTACTGCTGTCATCTTGATAAACCAGGATTCTCTTGCATAGTAGATAAGAGGAGTATCGCATCTCCAGCAGTGCGGATAATCATGCTCGAATTTCGGAGCATCGAATAATAAACCTTTTGCATCCAGGTCTTTTAATACTTCAGGGTCTGCACTCTTGACATTCGGGTCTTTTTCCATTTCTGCTTTAGAAGGTTTTGCTCTCATTCCTGCAAATGGAGTTTCTGCTGTCATGCATCCCTTTTCATCTACGAATTTAACCAGCGGAAGGTCATATTCACGACCCACACGGGCATCGTCTTCACCAAATGCCGGTGCGATATGAACGATACCGGTACCATCGGACATGGTTACATAATCATCACAGATTACATAATGTGCTTTCTTATGCTGTTTTTCTGCTTCTTTTGCTGCACATTCATACAATGCAACATAAGATTTTCCTTCCAGATCTGTTCCTTTATAAGTTTCCAGTACTTCGTAGGCCGGTTTGTCTTCTTCCGCTAATTTTCCAAGAACTTTATCAAGCAGAGCTTCTGCCATATAATAAACATAACCGTCAACTGATTTTACTTTACAGTAAGTATCCGATGGATTTACACAAAGTGCAACGTTTGAAGGCAGAGTCCATGGGGTTGTGGTCCATGCAAGGAAGTAAGCATCTTCACCTACTACTTTAAAACGAACCACTGCGGAACGTTCTTTTACTGTTTTATAACCCTGTGCAACTTCCTGAGAAGAAAGTGGTGTTCCACAACGAGGGCAGTAAGGTACAATCTTAAATCCTTTGTAAAGCAGGTTTTTATTCCAGATTTCTTTTAATGCCCACCACTCGGATTCGATGTAATTGTCGTCATAAGTAACATATGGATTTTCCATATCAGCCCAGAAACCTACGGTAGAGGAGAAATCTTCCCACATTCCTTTGTATTTCCATACACTTTCCTTACACTGCTGGATAAACGGCTCCATACCATAAGCTTCAATCTGCTCTTTTCCATCCAGACCCAGTTTCTTTTCTACTTCCAGTTCTACAGGAAGTCCGTGGGTATCCCATCCAGCCTTTCTTGGAACCATATAGCCCTTCATTGTACGATATCTCGGAATCATATCCTTGATAACACGTGTTAACACGTGACCGATATGTGGTTTTCCGTTTGCAGTCGGAGGACCATCATAGAACGTATAGGTTTCTCCCTGCTTTCTCTGCTCCATACTTTTTTTGAAGATATTATTATCTGCCCAGAATTTTTCCGTATTTTTTTCTCTTTCTACGAAATTCATATTCGTATCGACTTTCTGATACATCGTGTTACTCCTTTCTTTTTTTAAAAAGAATCTCTCTTGCGAGATTCTCCGCCTGCGGCGGGTCGCTTTTGCGACATGTTTCCATACCGACGCAGTGCGAACCTCGCGGAGTGTTTTTATCATATAGAAACGAGGTTTTCTATATGATAAAAAAAACTCTCGCCCTGCAACAGGACGAGAGTAAATCACTATCGTTTCATACCACCTCTTACACATACCAACATACGCGTTCCTTTTAACGGAGGAAAACCGGCATCCCTTACTTTTTATCTCAATCGAAAATTTCAGGCAGCAACTCCGGAGTGATTTTCTTTTGTTCTTACTCGCATCGGGCTTCCACCGTCCCCGACTCGCTGTTGCTTTCAACAACAAACTACTGTCTCCATCACCGTTTTTATCTTGCTTTATTATAAATAGGGAAAGAGGGAAATGTCAAGGGGGAATTCACAGTATTAACCGTTTCATGCAAGATGGCAAAATCAGAACTTGTTGCAGATATAGTATAAATCCCATTCGATTCTATAATCTGCTTCACCAATTCTCTATATCGCCAAGGCTTTCCCTTGTAAAATAAATTACTTCATGATAGGCTATATATACACATGAATATACACGTAAATTCACTTATCATTTTATATAGATACCGGTGCAGAAAATAAAACAGGAAAGGAAAGATAGAACATGCAGAAAATACCACTTCCAACAGGAATTGATGATTTTAAAAAGCTTCGCAGTAATAATAATTATTATATAGATAAAACTATTTTAATTGAACAGGTCGTAGAAACCCGAAGTGAAGTTACTTTATTCACACGTCCACGTCGTTTTGGAAAATCATTAAATATGAGTATGCTTCAAAATTTCTTTGAAATCGGAACAGACCCTTCCTTATTTAATAACCTGTATATTTCAAAAAATACAAACCTGTGTGAAAAATATCTTGGAAAATATCCTGTCATTTTTATCAGTTTAAAAGGAATTGATGCAGATTCCTACGAAAAAGCCCGTGCACAGCTGATAAGAACGTTAAACCGTGAAGCAAGAAAATTCCAATTTCTTTTAGAAAGTGACAAGTTAACAACCATTGATAAAAAATTGTTTTTGGAACTTTTAGACCGAAACATGGAAGAAGATGCGATTACCAGCAGCCTTCAGGAATTAACGGAATTATTGGAAATTCATTATAGCCAGAAAGTTATAGTACTGATTGATGAATATGATGTGCCCTTAGCAAAGGCGCATGAAAATGGTTACTATGACAAAATGGTTCTTCTGATTCGGAATCTATTTGGAAATGCTCTAAAGACAAACACCAGTCTTGCATTTGCTGTCTTAACTGGATGCCTTAGAATTGCAAAAGAAAGTATTTTTACCGGTCTCAATAACTTTAAAGTCTATTCCATTACCAATGTTCAGTTTGATGAGACTTTTGGCTTTACTGACGCAGAAGTAAAAGAAATGCTTCATTACTATGAACTCGACGATAAATACGAAGAAGTACGAGAATGGTACGATGGATATCACTTTGGAAAAGCAGATATCTACTGTCCATGGGATGTGGTAAATTACTGCAATGACCATTTGAATAATCCAGATGCAGAACCGGAAAATTACTGGATGAATACGAGCGGAAACAGTATTATCAATCACTTTATCGACAGCATAAATGAACCGGATATGCTTACGAAAACAGAATTAGAAAGACTTGTAAATGGAAAACTGGTGCGTAAACGAGTCGATAAAATGATTACTTATAATGAATTGTATTCCACAATGGATAATCTTTGGAGCACCCTTTTTATGACCGGATATCTCACACAGCAGGGGAAAGAAAGTGACGGACGCTACTGTCTGGCAATCCCAAACAGAGAAATCCGAAATATTATTACTGAACGGATTCTTACACTGTTTCGGAATGAGGTGAAAAACGATGGCAAAATGGCGGAAAAATTCTGTCAGGCATTGATAAATCAACAGCCGGAAAAAGTCGAAGAACTGTTAAACGCTTATTTACAAAAAACAATCAGTATCCGAGATACTTTCGTACAAAAAGCATTTAAAGAAAACTTCTATCATGGTATCTTACTTGGAATTTTAAGCTATAAAAACAATTGGGATGTCTCATCCAATCGAGAATCTGGAAATGGATTCAGTGACATTTTGATTGAAACCGATGATCCAGAAGTCGGAATTGTAATAGAAGTCAAATATACCGATGACAATGGCTCACCGGAAAGTGACTGCAAAAATGCCTTAAAACAGATTGAAACGAAAAATTACGCACAGGCGCTGGAACAGGATGGAATTCGGAAAATTTTGAAATATGGAATTGCGTTTCAGATGAAGAAATGCTGCGTTAAAACTCAAGGTTGAATCATATCTGAAAACCAGTCAAACCATTAGGTACGGGGAATTTAACATATTCTCCGTACCTGATGCATTATACTAAAGCACAATATGAATTCCATTTGGTTCTATAATCTGCTAACTGATTTGCAATACGCTCCTGCTTTTTTGATGGTTCTCCTGCATAAAAAGCGATTTTATTGAAAGTAAAATGATTGATTTCAGGAATTGAGATAGAATCTTTTAAGAAAAACTCTACATCTTTTCCCAATGCCTGTGCTATTTTTTCCATATCTGTACCACTTTCATCCTGCACTCCGGTTAACAAGCGAGATAATTTATTCTTATCAATCCCTGTCAGCATACTAAGACAGTTCTGCTTAATTTTCATCTCCGACAGATATTTGTTTAAATTATTTATAAATTTTGTCATGTTATTCTATCCTCTTTAGTGTTGTGACGGTTTACACTTTATAATATATCATACACCTTTCTTCTTATTTATCGATATTTTTCTTATTTATCGATATTTTTCCTATTTTTTGAGATTTTAAATTGTTTTTTTGCTTTAATTTGATTTTTATTTTTTATTAATCTATTATATTTTCTTATTTTTTGAGTGTTTCAACGAATGGAAATAAAATAGAAGCTTCCAATTCTACTTCTATGTAAATTGAAGCTATTAAATTTAATAGCGACTTATAAATTTGATAGTAACTTTAAAAATAATCACCTCCAGGCTATAATGAAGCAAAATGATAGCTTAAAGGTGATTTTATATGGCGAGATATAAGAAAAAATTAGAGAACGTCCTCCCCCAACCGCTAAGCCGGTTGAGGGAGAACAAGCGAATATTCCGTATCGTGGTTACGATTTTTCGAATCCGTACATCCATTTTCCTCGTAAGAACAGATACAGAAAGATCACGGAACTGATACTCCAGGTTAATGGGTATGCCCAGAAAATCACTCGTATATCTGGGAGAATACGAACTGCCACAGTAATGTAGCTTACGCGAAACAGACACCAGTCACATAACATAACGATCATTGGAACGGAGGCATTGCCTGAGCCACGAAGTACTGCTGCGATACAATGAGAAAATGCCAGCAAACAATAAAATAATGCAATAATTCTAGCCTGCATGACTCCATAATGCACAACATCAGGATCTCTGTTAAAGGCTGTGATCAGTATCGGTGCTGCCGCATATATGATAATACCTATCAATTCTGCAATCGCAATCGAACAAAGTACACCAAATTTTGCTCCCTTTTTCGCCCGGTCATACTGTTTTGCACCCAGATTTTGACTGACAAAGGTTGTCAGAGCCATCGTAAAACAGGTTACCGGCAAAAAGGCGAATCCCTCTATCTTAGAATATGAGCCACATCCTGCCATTGCCATTTTTCCAAATGCATTTATATTTGACTGTACAAAAACATTTGCGATCGCAATCACTGAATTCTGAAAACCGGATGGTACACCATTCTGGATGATCTGCTTTAGCATAAAACTGTCAAAGCGAATCTCTCGCAATTCCAGACGGTATTCCTCTTCCACTCGCAGCAGATGAACCATACAGAGCAGTGCACTGACAAACTGTGAAATTGCAGTCGCAAGTGCTGCTGATCCGACACCCATACCAAGACCTGCGATAAAGAAAATATCCAGAACGACATTGACACAGGAAGAAATAATCAGATATATCAGTGGATGACGTCCATCACCGACTGACTGCAGAACTCCAACAAAGATATTGTACATGACAACACCTATAGAGCCTGCAAAATATGTACGGAAATACACAATAGATTCTGGGAGCACATCTGCAGGAGTTCCCATCAATACCAGGATCTTTGGTGCCAGAAACATCCCCAGAACGGTCAGCAAAGCACCGGACACAAGCCCGAATGCAACCGTTGTGTGGATTGCCTTTTGCAGAAAGTCACTTTTTTTAGCTCCATAATATCGTGCAATAACAACACCTGCACCCATGGCAATGCCGTTAATAAAACCTACCATTAGAAAAATCAGATTTCCGGATGAACTGACCGCCGCCAACGCATTACTTCCAAGAAAATTTCCTACAATCAGGGAATCAGCAGTATTGTACAATTGCTGAAACAGATTTCCCAGAAACAATGGAATTGCAAAAAAAATGATCTTTTGGGAGATACTTCCCTCTGTCATTCTCAGACTCTTTTTCATAGCCAAAATTACCCTTCCCCTTCCTGCGTTCTTTGCGTGAATAGAGATAAAGGACTGCTCTTTATGGCAGTTATCTCTCTATAATTAGTGAACTACTCAGCTACAAATAACCGAGCTTCTTGCTTAAAAATTAATTGGCTTTCTGTCGGTTAATAAATGATAGAAAAAACCAGTCTAATCATATCACTTACCCTTTATGTTTTCAAATAAAATCCTTAATTTTTCTCATCTAATCTCATTTTTTTTCATTTTCTTAATGAATCCTTAGTTGAGATATCGCCATAAATGGACTATACTATTAAAATGTGAGTGTCAAAGTTAATTTTGCCACTTACCAATGTACATTTTTTTATAAGGGGTTTTTATTTTATGAATCATTTAAAACATCGGGTAATCTCTGCTGTCTGTTCGATTACCCTTTTATCCGGCACTTTTTCACTTCCGGTTTTTGCCGCCGACGCAAACTCTTCCGAAAACACGGAAGCAATTTCTCAGACTTCTGAAACTGCTGCACCGACTGATACTACAACTGCCCAATCTTCTGATCCAGCTTCTACAGATACTACATCTGGCACACCGCCGACTGACCCAAATGCTCCGCCTGAAAGTTACAACTGGGAAGTTCAATCCGATTCCTGGGCTTCCTGGCCAAAAGGTCCGCAAGTCGCTGCCGAAACTGCCATTTTAATGGACGTCGATTCAGGCGAAATTTTATATGCAAAGGGAATTGATGAAAAGCGCTATCCTGCAAGTACCACAAAGATTATGACTGCATGGCTTGCGATTGAAAACAGCAATTTATCCGACCAAATCACGTTTTCCACAGATGCCGTCTACAGTATTGAACCCGGAAGCACCCACATTGGAATCAAACCGGGTGAAATTCTTACAATGGAGCAAAGCCTTTATGCGGTTCTGCTTGCTTCCGCAAATGAAGTCTCCAATGGCGTAGCCGAATATGTCGGCGGTGGAAGTATCTCTGCTTTTGTCGATAAAATGAATGAACGTGCTGCGTCCCTTGGCTGTAACAACACACATTTTATGAATCCAAGCGGTCTGCACGATGACAATCATTATACAACCGCACGTGACCTGGCTACAATTGCCCGTTCCGCTTTCCAAAACAAAATTTTCCGAAAAATCATTGGAACAGAATATTATATAGAACCAAAAACAAATCTCACTGATGAAGAACGCTGGCTTAATAATCATAATAAAATGCTGCTCTCCGGTGAAAAACATTATGATGGCTGTCTTGGCGGAAAAACCGGCTACACCACAACCGCCGGAAATACTTTAGTCACCTTTGCCGAGCGTGACAACATGCGTCTGGTCTGCGTTGTCCTTGCCGACACCCTGCGTTTTCAGTACAGTGATACGGCTTCGCTGTTTGATTATGGATTTGGGAATTTTCATAAAGAAGTGATAACAGAAAATCAGCCGGAAACTACTGTTCAATTACTGCCTGCGGATGCGTTTTCGCTGAAAATGACAACTCCCGAATTTCTCTCCTGCGTGGAAAACGGCAACTGCGTAACCCTGCCAAATGATGTGTCTTTAGATTCGGTTACTTATGAAACACGCGTGGAAGGCGATTCCGTATTTACTGACTGTCTCTTTAACAATCAGATATTAATGACGAAACAGGTAAAGATTTTACCATCAAAATCAATTCAAAAATCATTTAAAGCGATGAATCAAAAAAAGACATCAAAATCAAAAAAGGCGAAAAAAAGACATCACTGATGTCTTTTTTCACGCCTTTTTTCCCGAAGCAGATTTCGTTTTTCCCGAATCTCAACTGCTTCTTCTTCATTAATTTTCTTTACTGTTTTTACTACATAATAATTGCCTTCATCGGTTTTCTTCAACCGGATTTTCCCTTTTAAATAACCGTGTTCCGGACAGTATGCCAGGCAGACATGGGATTTGGTATTCATAGAAAACCAGCGTATTTTCTTCTTTGCTGTATTATTACAAACAATGCATTTTGTACTTACGACTTCCCTGTCTTTCATTGCGTCTTCTTTTGTTGGAAATTCTCTTGAAATATATTTTGAATAATTCTCAAACATGACATGAATTTCTTCTTTTTTGGATTTTGGATTCTGATAAGTATCAATCGAGTAATTTTTCTCAACCACCTCAATCGGCAATTTTGCAAACACCTCCGCCGTATACCAGGCATCATGAAGTGCACGGTGAAAACTCTCTGTCTTTTCTATTTTAAGAAAATCAATTGCATATTCCAGGGAACGGCAGTTTTTTTTACCCTCACAGGCAATCCCAAAGATTTTCTGAAGGTCATAATAACGAACCGGTCCTTCTAAGAAATGCAGCATGGTATAGTATTTCAAATTTCGCTGAAGTTCAATCAAATCAGTTGGTCCCCAGGTACAAAATACAACGTCCTCTCCACACCATCTCAAAAAACGCCTTACTGATTTTGAAAAAGAAAGCCCGCTCTCTAAGGTATTTTTATCAATGTTTAAAATTTCTTTTGTTCGATAATGAAGTCTGTGATAGACAGCCGGTTTTACAATCTGCTGGAATTTATCAATTACTTCTCGATTTTCATCTAATTTTACCGCTCCAAATTCAATAATTTCAAACGGCAATCTTTTATTTTCACGGTCTTTTCCATAAGGACACTGGTTCCACTCTAAGTCAAATACAATATAATTCATTTCTTTCTTCTCACTAACTAACTATTTACTCTGCTGCTGTAATATTACCATGATGACCTCTTATTCGCAACTGAAAATCATAGTACAGAAAAAAAAGCAATACATACTTTTACAAATATGTATCGCTTCTTCTCTTTGTTTTTTATTCTTCCGCTCCAATCTGCGGCATTGGCTCTGCCAGAATTTTCATAAATTCTTCACCTGTAATTGTTTCATTATCGTAAAGATATTTTGCAAGCTGATGCAGTTTTCCGATATTATCCTCAAGAATCTTATAAGCTTTTGCATGCTGGGTTTTTACCAGTTCCACAACTTTTTTATCAATCTCAGTCTGAGTTTCAAATGAGCATGCAAGGGAAGTATCCCCACCTAAGTACTGGTTCTGAACACTTTCCATTGCCACCATATCGAAATCATCACTCATACCGTAACGGGTAATCATACCTCGGGCAAGCTTTGTCGCCTGCTCAATATCATTGGACGCACCAGTTGTAATGGAATGGAAAATCAATTCTTCCGCAGCTCGTCCCCCGGTAAAGGTTGCAATCTTATTTTCGAGTTCTTCTTTTGACATCAGATAATGCTCGCCATCTTCCACCTGCATTGTATAACCAAGTGCACCGGAGGTTCTCGGAATAATCGTAATCTTATGAACCGGTGCAGAATTTGTCTGCATCGCCGCTACAAGCGCATGTCCGATTTCATGATAGGAAACAATCAATTTTTCTTTTTCTGAAAGTACACGGCTCTTCTTCTGATAACCGGCAATAACAACCTCGATACTTTCTTCCATATCAGCCTGTGTTGCAAATTTTCTTCTGTCACGCACCGCACGAAGCGCTGCCTCATTTACGATGTTGGCAAGTTCTGCACCGGACGCACCGGACGCTGCTTTTGCAATTTCTCTAAAGTCCACATTATCTGAAACTTTAATCTTTTTCGCATGTACTTTTAAAATTTCCTCACGTCCCTGCAGATCCGGAAGTTCAACAGGAATTCGTCTGTCAAAACGACCCGGACGGAGCAGTGCAGGATCAAGTGAATCCGGACGGTTGGTTGCTGCCAGAATAACAACACCTTTTGAACCGTCGAAACCATCCATCTCTGTCAAAAGCTGGTTCAAGGTCTGCTCACGCTCATCATTTCCACTGATATTTCCGTCTCGTTTTTTACCGATGGTATCAATCTCATCAATAAATACGATACATGGGGCTTTTTCATTTGCCTGTTTAAATAAATCTCTTACCTTTGCCGCACCCATACCAACGAACATTTCAACAAACTCCGAACCCGAGATAGAGAAGAACGGCACATTTGCTTCACCGGCTACTGCCTTTGCAAGCAGGGTTTTACCGGTTCCCGGAGGACCTACCAGAAGAGCGCCTTTTGGCATAGAAGCTCCGATTTCTCTGTATTTTTCCGGATTATGCAGGTAATCTACAATCTCTGTCAAAAGTTCTTTTGCCTCATCTTCACCTGCGACATCAGAAAATTTAATTCCTGTGGAAGATTTCACGTAAATCTTTGCATTACTCTTTCCAAATGACATTGCTCCACCGGCGCCACCGCTGATACCACTCATCATTTTCTTACTGAGCCAGTTTCCGATAAATACAAAAATCAGAATCGGCACGATATAAGACAATAATAAGCTTAAAATCGGAGAAGTTTTCTGTGGAATTTCTTCTGAGAATTTTACTCCCGCATCTTTTAAGCGTTCTACTTCCTGTGAGTCTTTGATTCGACCGGTCTTATAAACCTGCGTCTCATTTCCTTTTTTTACAGAATAATAGATGACATCATCTTCCAGATTGACTTCTTCTACCGTTCCACTATCGAGAGTATCCAAGAACTCATCATAAGTGGCTTCCTTGATACTTCTCTCTGCAAGGCTTGGTACCAAAAGTGTATTTAACAGCACCAACACAATAATTACGATTGCATAATAAAATATCAAGGGTTTTTTTGGCTTTTTATCTTTTATCTCCATAGCCATATCCCCTTTCTTTTTTCTTTGTGAACTACTCGGCAACCAAGTTACCGGAGCATCTAAATTAAGTAATTCCTTAACACTTACTATACTAACTATTATGCGCCAATTTTTACCTATTTACAATTAAGAAACCCTGTTAATTCTCTTAAAAAAAAATGAAATTTCCAGTTACTTATCTTAATTAATTATCTTCTCCGGTTAATCTTAAGATTCCCTGGATTTCTTCCAAATCCATATCCAAAAATGCAGATAACTCTTCAGCACTGTATTTATCGTCATCATCATCCATGATTTCTTTGATTTTATGCTCCAGATTTCTTACTTTTTCCACTAAAATATCATCGCTCTGTTTCTGATCTGTCTGTTCCTCTAACAGCAATAAAATTGCATTTCGGATTTCTCCGGATAAAAACGTAGAAATATCTTCTGCTTCCTCAAGACTTTCCAGTGCGCCAATCAAGCCGATATTTCCCTCAGAAACCATATCTCCAAGAAAGACCTCTCCGTCATGCAGCTCTTTTGCGATTTCAAGCACTTCTTTCATATATAATTCTGTTAATCTTGATTTTGCCTGTGCCTCTCCTGCTTTTGCTGATTCAAAAAGACGTTCTCTTTCGCCTTCCTCTTCCGGAAGAATCACATTTAATGTTTCAAGATAATTCTCCAAATATTCCTTCTCTTCCTGTGTCAGCTCGGCCGATTTTTTCTCTTCTTCTGCCTCCTCTGCTTCATAAGAAAACATAGAACTTTTCTTTGGCATTTCTGGCTCTGAAACTTTTTCTGCTTTCTTTTTCTCTTCATCCGTATGGATTCCCTGAATGGTCAGATAATCATATACTTTCTGAAGCTGTATCTCATTTAAGCCATCTCCCGCAAAAAAATCCTCCACTACTTCACGGCTGATTTTTCTTCCATTGTTGACTGCAAGTCTCTGTATATCCTGTAATTTCT
This sequence comes from Firmicutes bacterium OM04-13BH, assembly GCA_003481745.1. Taxonomy (GTDB): domain Bacteria; phylum Bacillota; class Clostridia; order Lachnospirales; family Lachnospiraceae; genus Blautia; species Blautia stercoris. Next base: position 58,876 of record QULP01000008.1, on the reverse strand, counting down.
GCTGAAACTCTTTAATTTCCATTCTAACCTAACACACTCCTTTTTCTCACCCAATTCCACCCAGTGCAATTCCAAGAATCAACACCAGAATGCAAATCGGAACATATAAATATTTGCAAACCGGATAAAACCATTTCGTAAATGCTTTTTCTCTTCCTTTATTGACCTGTTCTTCCACGTATTTCTTTCCGCATACCCAGAAGAACATAATTCCTGCCAGTCCTGCTCCGAGCGGACAGATATAAATCGACAGCACATCCATCCAGTCCGATACAATTCCCTGAATCAAAAGGGAAATCACAATTCCAACTATACCTGTCAAAGTACATGCCGGTACTCTGCCAAGTTTTAATTTTTCCTGAACCGTCGCAATCGGTGCTTCGTAAAGATTAATTAAAGAGGTCATTCCTGCCAGTAAAACTGCAACAAAAAAGAGAATCGCAATCACATGCCCTCCGGGCATAGATTTCATCAGATTTGGAAGATAAATAAATAATAATCCAGGTCCTCCCTGATTTAATTTCGCACCGGTCGTTGCCATAGCCGGAATAATGACAAGTGCTGCAAGCATTGCCGCAAGAGTATCAAAAAATGCCACACGTCCCGCAGATGCCGGAATATTCTCTTCATCCGAAAGATAAGAACCATAAATCAAAGTTCCGTTTCCAGCTACAGAAAGGGAGAAAAATGCCTGACCCAGTGCAAAAATCCATGTTTTCGGGTTTGCAAGTGCTGTTTTATCTACTCTGAAAATGTACCGATATCCGTCAGATGCTCCCTGCTGAAATAGCACATAGACTCCAAGCCCTACAAATAATGCAAAGAAAATCGGCATCATAATCTTGTTCGCTTTTTCAATTCCTGTTGCTACACCGAACATCAAAATTCCCATGCAGAGAATTAAGACTACCACCTGCCAGATATTATTTCCAAATGCAGCTGCCATTGAACCAAACTGTGCACCAAACTCATCTACACTTTCCGGTGCAAGCGTTGCTCCGGTAAGCGTACCCACAGTGTATTTTAAAATCCATCCCATAACTACAGTATAGCCGATTGCCATTGCCATTGAACCAAGTACCGGTATCATGCCAAGCAGTTCTCCGCTCTTTCTGCTTCCTTTTCTTTCCGTCGCCATTCCAAATGCATCAATCGGTCCGGAACGTGCTGCACGCCCAAAACACATCTCTCCTATAACTCCGGTCGAACCGATTAGAATTACAAAAATAATATAGGGAATTAAAAAAGCTCCGCCTCCGTACAGGGAAACTCTGGTGGAAAACATCCAGATATTCCCCATACCAACAGCCGAGCCGATGCAGGCCAAAATAAATCCCCACCTGCTGTTAAATGATTCTCGTTTCTTCATCTGTATTCTGCGCAGGAAACCCCACCCGACGAAGAAATATTTTTCGTAGTCGGGCGTGGGAGGAATGCGCACTCCTTTCTCTTTACGTAAAATCTGATTTGAAATATCCACCAGCATATTTGTGGATGCTAAGTTTTTTGATAGCAACAGATTTTTTCTGTGGCAGCAGGATTGCTCTTGCCCCATTACAGTGACATCCGGATGTCTCGAATTGTTGCCTGTTAAACACAATAATATCGTGAGGCTGGATCGAATAATGTTGTTTCCTTATTGTTCTTCTGCCAGCGGATACTTTCTGTTGTCTGTATTGATGTAGATTCTCGGAATCTTTCTTATGATTACGGTTGATTCTGCCATTGAACAGTTCCTGACCGCTTCTCTTCTTACCGTCACGACTGTCGATATACTTCGCATCGTAGAATTTCTCCAGACACCGATTGTTCCTGCGTTTCTTCTTATAGCATACTGGTCTTGAACGATGCTTCGGATGAAACTGTCCCATTACAAGAGCATCATTGACGTGCGATTTGGTGATATCAAAAGCCCTGCGCTGTTCCTTTGTCTCAGCTCCATACGTGATATGGATATTGATATCTGAAAACTTAGATTTTACCTCGTTGTACATCTTCCATCGCACGGCGGTCATGAATGTTGCACCTTTGAACGACGCAATCTTTGGTTTCCAGTTGTACAGCCTACCACCTGGCTTATGATTTGCAGGAGTATGACATCTATCGCATACTGTAGCGAGGTTGGACATACGATTTGTGCCACCTCGACTTCGGTATATTATATGATGCACGTGCAGAATTGCACCGTCTGCTATCGTTTTTCTACAGCACTGACACGTATACTTGTCACGTGCAAACACTGCTTCACGGAGCGTTGCAATACCGTATCTCTCTCCATGCTGATAATCCGTTCCCTGTGGCAGTGGTCTATTTTCTTCCAGTGCCTTCAATACCTGTGTATCAAAATTTCCCATTTCCAATGTAATGTTGGTAATCGGCATTGCATTGCAGATGCGTGAAATCGTCTGGATATGGATATCTTTCTTATGCTCCAGAGACGGTGCAATCCATCCGTCACTACGTTTTCTGTTATTGAATCGTGACTGGCGGTATCTCTTCCTACTGCGTCTCTGTCTGCGGTACATCCTGCACGCATCGTGCTTCTGCTTCTCGTCTGTTAACGTATCAATCTGCACGCCAAGATATTCGTGCTTCTCCGATTTTACAGACGTTCCAATATGAAGATACCCGGTATCCATGCAAAGTTCTACCGTCTGAACATCACCCGTCTCTCTTTCTGTCAGCTGAATCGTAAATGGATTGTATCTATATACCGTTGCCTTCTTTGACTTGAGCAGCTTACGTGCCCGATATTCGCTTGTTGGCATCAATCGCATACCTGTCTTGCTCATAACCGCAACTGACATAAGCTGCCCTCCTTACATGAAATATTTCCGGCAGAACCGGATGGCTTACGCCTTCTGTGCCGGCCACTTTGAAACCTCAAAGCAACTCGCACAGATTCTCTATCCTTTCGGCACTGGCAAGCCAGTACCGAATCAGAGTCGGTTGTCCTCATCGCCAATGTTATCCGGTAGTTTAACGCATACCACACTTCTCCTACCCTCAGAGATGTTTAATCGCATGCCGCAGAGTCTGGGACTTGAGGAGCATCCACAGAGTGCCTATTTTACCGGTAACGTAGTGTGCTGGAAGTGTTCCTGGCTATATGAAACAGTCGACTGGCTCCGCTGCACACTGAGGCTAATCAATCTGACCTTACGGTCAACGCCTTCGATAAATAAAAACGTGACTTATAAAAACATATCTGTTTTCACAAGCCCCGTCCGAGATTTATCTCGGGCGTGGGTTATTGACAAAATTTACTCGTTTTCTCCTTTACATTTTGTATCTGAATTATAACAAAATTCAGGAGAAAAGTAAATTTTGTTTGTAACTTAGTCAGTTTGGTTCTTCCACTTTGTTCCAAGTTCTTTTAATTCCTCTGCGGTGTAAAGCGGACAGAGCCAGTATTTTTCTTCCAGCCAGTTTTCCATTAATACTTTATTTTCTTTTTGAGAATAACCTGCAAACTGACCTTTGACGTCATCGCCGATTTCATAGCGGATTTCCATTTTATCCAGATTAATTAACCAGGCTCTTCTATTATGCGCCTCTGTTTCATCTTCCAATAAAATTTCATTTTGATTTTGTGTCCGCCAAACAGTAATATCTTCAGAAGTTTCGTTTTTGTTTTCTTCTGTCTCTTCCTTAAGTGTTATTTTTTCTTCCACTGTGGATAACTCTTCATTTATTTTATAAAATACTCCATCTCTTCCATACAGAAATATTTTATCGCCTATTTTATAACTCCACATAACCTCTGAAATTAATCCTTGTTTTTGCAAATCTTCTATTACTGGTTTTATTGTTTTTGATTGAGTATAATCTGGATATTTTACATTTTTATTTTGAGTTTGATATAACAGCACTTTATCTTCTTCTATTTCTTCTGCATTTTGATTTTCCAAATCCTGATAAAGATAGACTTTATTACTTCGAACGCCTATATAGTTGTTTTCATAGCTTTCACATAAATCTATTTCTTTTTCAAAGTCCTGAATTACCCATCCATACCCTTTTTCATTTTTCACGCCTTCTATTTCACGTATTCCAAGCATATATTCTTTTCCGTTTTTCAATGACACGAAAATTATTCCATTTTCTAAATATCTTATCTTAATAATCTCTGTTGGAAATGTATATTCATAAATCAATTTTCCGGTATTTAATTCTGTTAAAATAAGTTCTTGGTTTAATATTCCTAAAAAGACATCCGTATAATTATTCGTATCTTCTTTTTTAAAAATCAACGCAGATTTTTCGTCTTTGTAACAAGTATATGCATTCACTGTTATTTCAGATATTTTCTTTGCTGTCTTATAATCATAAACCCTATATTTACAGTATTCTTCATTCGTACCATAAACACTTCTTACTACAAAATAATCTCCAATTCGTTCAGCATAACGAAAGCTCTCTTTCTCTGGTGAGGTTATCCAACTCATATCATCTTTTGAATGTTCCTCTATTGTTTCCTCTAATAAAGGTGATTTATTTCTCATAATTGTTTGATTTTCTACTGCATAAGCAATAATTTTATCTGAATAATCTCCATTATCATCGTATTTTGAAATGTTTACATAACAAATATCTTCTGAGATTGACAGTATCTCATCATAAAAATACCCAAAATATTTTTCATCCTCATAATTATATATCTCTTTTTGATTGCTGTCATTCTCTTTATACACTATCAGACTATGCTTACCTGTCTCTTCCCATAATCCAGGAATTTCTTCATTCTCTTTATACTCTTGATAATCTCTTGCAAACTGTCCATCAATCTTTCGATACTCATAAGCATATGATTAGCGCCTATTAGGAAAACACACTGTCAAAGGGGTTCGTAGCGGGGGTTAGCCCGCTACTGCGGTATCTTCCGTAGTGTTGATTTCAATGTACTCGGCAATCTTGCGGAGCTCGTCAGCAAATTTGAATTTCACGCTGATATTGCCGTTTTCATAGACCTTGATATAGTCCACAAGCTCAACCAAGATTTCACGGTTGAGGGCCTCAATGTTTTGATACTTCATAAAGGCTACCAGTGCGGGATGCTCGTTGTCTACACCGTTTGCCAGTTCTGCGCGTTCAGCGTTCAGCCGGGTAAGCACTGCGGAAATATCAGAAGTCTGCCGTTCATAGTCGGCTTTCATATCCCGGTATTCCTGCTGGGTGATTTCACCGTCTTTCCAGTCCTGATAAAGAGATTGCTTGTAGCGTGTTATCTTTGTCAGTTCCCGCTCTTTTGCAGCTATCAGATCGTCCAGTCGGTAAGACTGGCTTTTTTTGATTGGAGCGGAATTGATCTGCGTGACGATTTCCGAGTAGGAAACAGCCAAATGTACCTGATGCTGTACAGCGAACAAAACAGCAGCCTCCAGCCGTTCATGCTTGATTGAGTGCATGGTGCAGGCTGTCCGGGAACGGTTCTTGTAGGTTGAGCAAGAATAATATACATTGTTGTTCTTGCCAACGCATCGGGTAATGGCCCGCCCGCAATCGGCACATTTCAGAAAGCCGCTGAATAAATGTACCTCACGGCCTTTCGGGGAAGTACGGGTATCACGCTGTAAGAGAGCCTGTACCTTGTCGAAAGTTTCATAGTCGATAATGGCCTCATGCGTTCCAGCCACTTCCACCCATTCCTCGCGTGGAACAGCTTCAATCTGGTGTACCTTGTAGCTTTTCACCCGGCTTCGGCCTTGGGCTAAATCCCCGGTGTAGGTCGGATTGGTAAGAATGGAGTGGATCATGCGGGCTCCCCACATAGGATCGTCATACCCTCTTGTCGAAACAGGCAAGCCCTTTTGTACCTTGTAAGCCGATGGGCTCGGTACGCCGTGTTCATTCAGGTACAGCGCGATAGCACGTTTTGATGACCCTTGAATAAGCATTGTGAAAATGAGTTTGACATTTTCAGCAGCATCGGGATCAACAATCAGCCTGTGCTTGTCCTTTGGGTGCTTTACATAGCCGTAAGGAGCAAATGCTCCGATATACTGGCCGTTGCGCCGCTTGTAGTCAAATACCTGCCGGATCTTTTTGGAAGTCTGATAGCAGTAATTATCGTTCATCACGTTTGTAATGGGAACGATGATATTTGAAACGCTGTCGGGGTTCTTGTAGCTGTCCACATTCTCAGCAAGGCTGATAAAGCGAACACCCATTTGAACAAACAGGTTATCGATCAAACTTCCGGCATCGCTATAATTTCGTGCGAAGCGGGACAGGTCTTTTACTATAACGCAGTTGATTTTACCACTCATGACATCCGCCAAGAGCCGTTGAAAATCTTCACGGTTGGCGTCCGTTCCAGTATGACCATCATCCACATATTCCGTGATGCTTTCAAACTCGTCAATGTTGCGTCGGTAAAAATCGTTCAGTAGGTCACGCTGGTTCTTTACGCTGTTGCTATCGTCTTTTCCTTTTTTCAAATCTTCCTTTGAAAGCCGGATATAGATGCCCAGCCGCCAGCGGCGGATTGTGTAAGAGGGAGAGAAACTCTGCTGATACCCTCTGTTTTTTGCTCGTGCCATTGTTCCTCCTTCCCTATCACATTACACTTATATTATAACTCTATCCGGGGAGGACAACAAGGATGCCTCCGCTTCGGGACACTTTGTCTCGAAGAAGCAAAACGAGCTGTAGCCGAAGTTACAGCCCGCTTCTTTGCCGCAGCAGGAAATCTGTCAGCTTATCTTGGAGAGATGGCCCGCTTTCAGCAAATTCAATTTTCACGCCAACGCCACCGATGCAAAAGCAGTATGGATTTTTGACAGTCTGCAAAAATCGAGAGATGCGCTCCTTTCGGGAAAGCGCATTGTCAAAGGTCATACCGCTCACATCAGGCAGGGACTCGGCAGCCACCGCGCCAATGTCAACGCTTCTCATTTGTTCAAGTTCCTGTGTAGTTAATTTCACGGTAAACCTCCTTCACAGATTGATAGAACGCCTCCCGCTGTTTGGTGGGGAAACGCAACAGGCCAGCACCACCGGGATGCTGGCCTGTTGCCTTACTCCACCTTGGGACACTTTGTCTCGAGGTTTATTATAGTTTTTGAATATTAGAGAGCGCCGCACATATTTACTTGGCCTGTCCAAAGACAATCGTTATTTTCTGTGCGGCGCTCTCAACGCAAGTAAAGCGACAAGCCCGGAGGAACAGGCAGCCAACCTGTTCAGCGCCGGATCATGGCCTTGGGATGGCCGGGCCCATTTACAGTGTTGGTGTTGTTCGCTCAATCTCTTTTGGGAAATGTCACCGCGCACCCACCGTCTGGCTCCACGTACTTACTCAGGGTTGCCGTTATTCCCTTGCGTTAGGAAGAAAACCTCCTCTCATAAACCGAGACATTTTTTCATCAATTCCAAGTGGGTTAAGAAGAAAAAATCAAAAAGTTTTTTTCATGCGTTCAAGGCCACGCTTGATCGACTGGCGAATAGACTCCTCATGTACGCCCTCGGCCTCGGCAATTTCCTTAATCGACTTGCCAAGAATGATATGTGCGTCAATTCTACGGCCTTGGATCTCCGGCAGAGAATTGAGAGCGTTCCACAGACGAAGAAAGGTTTCCATCCGTTCAAGGAGCTCCTGCGGGGTCGGCTCATGCAGGCAAGCGGAATACTCAATCCCGTCATCGCAGTCCAGAGAATACTGCGCCTTGTGCCGGGAGAGCCGCCGCTGGTAGGCCATTTCATAACGGGCATCGGCCTTGAATACCTCGGCAACCTCGTCAGAAACTTCGATAAGCTGATCCTGCGTGTACCAATAATAAAGATCTTTCAGATTGATAGTAGTCATCGTAAAATCCTCCATTTCAGTTTGTTCGGGGTTGGTCGGAAACGAAATGGAGTAATGGCGGAGAACGGCACCGCACCTCGGGACACTTTGTCTCGAAGTCTGGAAAGCAAAATACGCCTGCGCGACACAAGGCCACACAAGCGCACGAAAATATATTATCGGTTATGTACTGTTTAATTTCACATTCAAAGCCGGACTGCTCCGATGGAGGGGCTACGCTTTTTTTAGCTGGTGCAGATCATGGATACTGCGAAAAAGAGAAAAGGACACGGCAAAATAACCTCCAATCGGCTACCGTGTCCCTGCAAGTCGTCATTGGTTTGTGCAAACGCAAAGAAACGGCGGCTCTGAAAATCAAAGCCGCCGTTTCAAATGGGCGTGTCAAATTGTCTGCTCTACGACGGCTTTTTTTCTTTTGCCGTCGTCCGGCAGAGTATTATTCAATATTTAATTCAATGTTTCCAGTGAAATTCTCACATTCAATGCCAATATAATTTCCACCATCAGGAAGTGTAATTGTGTCACTATAAGTTCCGGTTGCTTCAATCAACGTGACTGCTTCATCAGATCCAGAAATCCAAAATACTTTTGCAGTACCTTCCGTAATCTCCAAGGTGCAATCAATGGACAGTTCCTTACCGGCTTCTCTCTTTATGGAAGTTCCTCCGAACAAATACTCTGTACCTGAAAAGTTCGCATAATCAGCCGTATAAGTCCCTGTATAATCATCAATTCCTTTTTCTTTTTCCCCTTGCAGTGACGATTTCCCTGTCAGTTCTATGGAGCCCGCAGATTGAACAATGTTATTGTAATGATTGAGAATTTCATCTTTTGAACAGCCAGCAAGCATAAAACTTCCCACAAGGACGAATGTTAATGCTAAAACTATTTTCTTCATAAAATCATCACCAGCCTTTCTTTGGAGCTACCTTTTTGGCCTTTTTCTTTGTTTGGGTTGCTTCTCGTTCTTTCATGCACAAAATCAAGATGGTAGAAATAACGACAGCAAGCGCAAGACTGCAAGAACAGGTTCCGATATTCCAGTTGACTGCGGTATCATAGCTACGGTAGCCTACCATTCCAAGACTTGCGGTAATCGGATAAAGGTTTGCTAATGTCATATTTCCTGCGGCAAACATCCCTCCATATCCATAGACAAAAGCAATGATTACACCGACTAAAAAGCTGCCTGCCCTCCGACAAGTAAGAGTGATAATCGGCAGAACCGCAAGATATAAAAAGAAATTAACCGCAGTAATCTGCAAGGCTGCTTTTAGAGCTAAGGAAATCTCAAAGCCGGGAAATCCCACAATCATTTCTGCTATGATTGTAAACAGACTGCATATCAGCCCGAAAATAATAGACAATACGCCGCACACAATCAATTTCCCGGTTAGCAGTTTCTTAAAAGAGATCGGCACAGTCAGAATATTTTTCAATGTATCATCCGTCTGCTCACGAGAAATCATATATCCAGCAATTAGGCTGATACACATCGGAAAAATCATGGACATATTGTTTTTGATGACCTGTTCTGTAAGATAGGCGAAATCCCAAACGGAACCATCATTCGCCATAGAGGTAAACAAGGTCAGCAGGACGGATAGGAGCATAAGTGCAACGCCCGCCCAAAGGATATGATACCTTTTCAATTTATAAAATTCTGTTTTTACAATGCGAACCATGTTTATTCCCCCCTCTGCTTATATAATCTGTCAATCAGTAAGAACGAAACGAATGCCATAATCCCAAGAATGAATACAACTTGAAATGTTGAAGGAATTAGCCCTGTCATTTGCTCCAAGTCCATTTTTATTCCATGAGCCGCCATATCTCCCGCACTCCAAAATGTAGTCAGTGGCGTGGGAAGAAGCCATAACATGGTTTTAGGCAGTGTGTCAAACAATGCTGTAGCACTCATGTTCAGAACGCTGTAAAAGACACACAGCAAAATGGAAAAAACATAGGTCTTACTGAAAAAGACAACAAGGACAATCAACGGGAGTGTTCCTGCCGTAATGAAGATCCCCGTTTCAACCGCCAAAAACAGCTTATAACCAATTCCATAAACTTCTAATGTTCCAATTCCGCAAAGAATTGTTGCAATGGTAGAAGCCACGCAAAAAACAATTCCAAAGATAAAAAGGACAATAATCTTTGCAAGTACCATTTGCGTGCTGGTTACGGGAATTGTACGCAGATTTTTGAATGTATCGTTGTCGCGTTCCATAAAAAACAGAATAGCGGCAATCACTCCGATAATGCAGGGCAGTAAAAACTGGATACCATATCCCAACACCATGTTAAATAGTCCATCGAAAGCATCTGCCCGATCCGTATATCGCTCCATCATAGAGGGCGTTGTCATCAGATAAGTCAGCGGGATTGGAAACAGGAACGCAGCCAGAATAATCAGCGGAATAAATTTCTTCCGTTTCAATTTCAAAAATTCGCATTTGATTAGTTTAAGCAATTCCTTCGCCCCCTGTCACACGCTTGAAGTAATCTTCAAGACTTTCTTCACAGGTATGTGCTTCTGATACCTCCAATCCATTTTCTACAAAAGCAGTTACAATTTTCCCCACGGGCAGCTCCATATTGTGTAGACGCAGATTGTGGTCGTCTTGTATGGAAAAATGGGTTTCATGGAAATTGCGTTCCAAAATTCTTGCCGCCTGTGCAGTATCAGAGAGCGTGAACCGGATATGCTTACTGCTTTTTTGCTCCAGCTCAGCAAGGCTTTCTTCTTCCAGCAATGCGCCGTGGTCGATAATTCCAATATCGTCAGCCAGCAAGGAAATCTCCGAAAGAATGTGACTGGAGATTAAAATGGTTTTTCCTCTTGCATCGCAAAGCTCACGAATAAAGGAGCGTACTTCTGCAATACCGATGGGATCGAGACCGTTGATCGGCTCATCCAAAATTAAAAGTTCCGGATCGTGCATAACGGCAAGGGCGATAGCAAGCCGCTGCTTCATACCAAGAGAATACTGTGAAAAGAGCTTTTTATCTTTGTAGGGCAGTCCTACCAAATCCAGAGCATCTTTGATGGCATGATTGTTTGGTACGCCCCGCAGGGTCGCAAAGATACGCAGGTTCTCTGTGCCGGTCAGATTGGGATAAAAACCAGGGGACTCAATCAAACTGCCAATGCGGGGCAGCAACTTCTTTTCATTCCCCTGCAAAGACTTTCCCCAGATTTTGACCTCACCGGAAGTAGGCTTCGTTAAACCCAACAGCATTTTCATGGTTGTGGTTTTTCCTGCTCCGTTTCTGCCCAACAGACCATAAATTCTCCCACGCTTGACATGGATATTTAAGTCAGCCACACTCTTTTGTGAGCCGTATTGCTTCGTCAGATTTTTTGTTTCAATGATATAATTTGTATCCATATTCAAAACCTCCTGTTCTGTAAGGTATTCTATCATGCCAACCTTGCATTAACCTTGCCGCAACCTTGCATTAACCTTGCAATTTGAAATCCAGTAAAATGACAAAGGCTCCCGCCATAAAGACGGGAACCCGCTTAACTCTCCAAAGGAAAAAGCAACATAAATTCAGTTCCTTTTCCCGGCAAACTTTCAACTGTTATACTCCCACCCATCTTTTCTACAAGCTGATGGACAATAGAAAGACCAAGACCGCTACCTTTCTCAGACCGACCTTTATCGCACTTATAAAGCCGTTCAAAAATGTGTTTCAAATCTTCTTTCTCAATTCCAACTCCATTATCCGCCAGCAGCAGCTCCATGTTATTTTCCTTCTTTGACAGGGCAATTTTAATTTTGTCCGCATGGCTATGAGCGATTACATTTTGAATAAGGTTATTGATGATCCTCATATAGCTGTCCATATCCAATCTTACCCGGACAGGCTGTTCGGGAATATCAATGTCATAATCAACCTGTTTATCCTCAAAAATCGGTATCCAGTCAATCAGGATATTTCTTGTCAGCTCTGCGGCCTCAACGCTCTGGATTTCTAAAGCAAACTCGTTAGAATTTAACTTGAACCAGTCAAAGAGCACATCAATATATTCTTTCAGATCATGGGCTTTCCGTCGGGCGGTTTCAATATAATCATCCCGGTCTTTTCCTGTGACCAGTCCTTTGTGTGCAGCGTCAAGATACCCAATCAGAGTAGTAAGGGGCGTTCGCACATCATGTGAAAGGCTCGTCATAAGCTGGCGGTTGGTTTCTTCTGTCTGCCGTACAGTTGAAAGTCTGCTTTCATAGGCCACAACGATCTCGTTGATTTCATAGGCAAGAGGTGCTGTCAGTTCATTTGTTGCAGATAGAATACGCCGGTTGCCATTTCCGTTTTTCACATCAACCAGCACATCGGTCATTTCTGCTATTTGTTTTTTTACACGCCGAACGAGAACGATGGAAGTCAATACAGCCACAACAGCAATCACAATGGACAAGAATACGATAATTTCCATGCTGACTACACCTCCTTATTAAACCGGTAGCCAATCCCTTTGACCGTTTGTATATACTTTGGGCTTGAAGGATTGACTTCTAATTTTTTACGAAGTCGGCTGATAATCGCCATAATGTTACTGTCATCATAGAAATATTCTTCACCCCATACTTCCTCATAAATCTGCTGTTTGGTCAAAATTTTTCCTTGATGCTTTGCACAGTACAGGAGCAAATCAAATTCCTTTGGCGGAAGTTCAAAAGTGCCGTTTGCCGTCGTAACAGAACGATTTTCAAGGTCAATCTGCAATCCGTCAAAATCCAGTTTTTGCACAGCTCCGGCTTGCTGATTAAAGCGAGTGTAGCGGCGAATGAGGGACGCAATACGGGCAATCAGTTCATCCATATCAAACGGTTTTGTAAGATAATCGTCCGCTCCGGCCCGTAAGCCCCGTACTTTAGAAATGCTGTCATTTTTAGATGTGAACATCAAAATCGGCAGACTGTTCTCTTTGCGGATTTCTTCCAGCGTTTCAAAGCCATCCATACCGGGCATCATCACATCCAGCACCACAAGCTGATACTCCTGCTCTCTTAATTTTTGTAAGCCCTCTTTTCCGGTATTACAAAAATCAGCTTCTATGTTTTCTGCTTGTACGCTACGTTTAATCAAAGCGCACAGTTCTCTGTCATCATCTATAATCAGGATTTTATTCATGGTGCAACCCCTTCCCTTGTTTTGTCCTTCCGTCAATCGGCTTTTCCGCATCTTTTGGAATTAGCCAGATAGTTGCCATCTTTACAGCACCAGGAATACGCCCGGCAGCACAATAGTAATTTACTCTACGAGGTGTCACTCCCCATTTTTCGGCGGCCTCTTTTAGTGTCATATAATCCATTCTGCACCTCCATAGAGTATATTATAGTTCTTCGACTCGAACAATACAAGTTTTGGAAGAAAAGAATGTGAAATTAAATAGTCAGTAGTATGAAATATACAGTCGTTCAAATAATATCACATGAAATGTAAAATCATATCAGGTGATGTTATGAAGATAGAACGAGATGAAAGACGCTTTGATTTTCACGATATAGGGCTCGCCATCAAGCGGGCAAGAGAAGCCAGCGGCATGACACAGGAGCAACTGGCCTATATTGTTGACCGCGCTCCGCGTACCATTATGTATAATGAAAATGATGGTCAGCATCCAAGCTTCAACACCTTTTATCAGATGGTCACAATGTTTGATATATCGGTGGATCAATACTTTTACCCGTCCCAGAATAGCGGGAGCGAGTGCAGAAAGCGGATTGATGCCATGTTGAACGCCTTGGACGAAAGAGAATTGAAAATCGTTGAAGCTACAATCCAAGCGATGAAAGCATCGAAAGAAACGGAGGAAACGTAAAAGAAAGCGTAACCTCCGTTTTTTTGCGCCATGTTGCGGGTTGCGCGTTTTGGCAAGCAATTCGGGTGTGGCCACACTCCGAAATTTTTGCAGGGCGCAGGGCCCGCAAAAATGCTTGTTGGGGATCTCCCCAAACCCGCTGTACTTTGGGACAAATTGTCCCAAAGTCCCGGTGCGCTGCACCGTAGTCTGCGGCCCGTCACTATCGTTCCTGGGCCTTATTTTCACGCTCGTCTGTTATGCCGAGCAGATGATCAATGTTCGCTTTTATTGCCACGGCCTCCCGCATTTGCCGCTGGGCCTCCCGGTATTCTGCATAAAGCTCTTTTTTCTGTCCTGCCAGCTCACGGCGGGATTTTTTTAGTGCTTCAATCTTAGGGAGCTTTGCGCCGTTCAGTATGGTGTTCATGGTATCTTTTGCCGCCCGGTAAGTGGCAAGCTCTGCTTCATGCTGGGCCAGATACTTTTTGCTGTACCGCGCAGCCTTGTACCCATCGAATACCGGGCGGGTCTTGGCATAGTCCACCGTGGCAACCATCAGCTCCGAGGTTTTGGAAAGAGTCTCCTCCGTTGTGCGGAGCTCGTCAGACAGCTTGTGAAAGTGATCCACCGCAGCCTCGGTGCTGGCCGTCAGCGCCGCATAGTCTGTCAGATGATGCTCCTGCAAATACTGGAGTGCAGCCGCCATCTGCTTTAAGTTGTAGACCTTGGCCCATCGTTCATAGGCCGGGCCCTTGCCCTGGGCCATGCGCTCTTGAATGTCGATGATGAGATTAACTCGCCGTGGCGGAATCGTGGGCTCCTCTGGCAGCTCAGGGAGTGGACGTTCCCCGGCAATTACTGCCTTGATGTCCTCCGGGTCAAATCCGGCTCCCAGTGTAGAAGCCCGGAGCCGAGTCGGTTTTTCCTGCCCGGGCGCAAGGAATGAGATGACACCGCCGCGTCCCTGTTTCACCGAAAAGCCGGACTCCTCCATGAGACGAAGAAAGTCGGAAAAGTCTGTGGGCTTTTTCTCCAAAGCCGCGAGAATAGCCAGCCGTACCCGCTGCTTGGCAGAGGGTGGCTTTTCTCCGATCCACTGGCCATAGTGAAGAAAGCAGCCCTTGCTGTGCTGGCGCGGATTTTGGATAACAGACAGTTCATGTTCGATGCACACGCGGTCAGAGAGCCGCCGCAGGGCAAAGGACGAACCAATGAAATTATGAAATTTCCGGGAGCGATCAAAGGCCGTTGCATTAAAATAAATGTGATTGTGGATATGGGCCTTATCGGTATGCGTACAGACAAAGAATTGATGCTTTCCCTTTGTCCAGCGCATCGCCGTTTCATAACCGATACGGTTTGCTTCTTCTGCCGTAACCTCCCCGGGCAGAAACGCCTGCCGGATCTGAAAGAACAGTGCCCCGCGAGATACGGCCCGGCCTGTCTCTGCAAGGTATTGACTTTTTACCAGAAGAAACTCGGCGGGAGCCGTGTTCGGATCGCAGAGATAGGAAGATACGGCTCCCAGCTTTTCCGGGTTCAGGCCATAGGTAAAACGATCCTCCATCGTTTGAATTGCACTTTTTCCCGCCGCTGTTTTATAAGGGCGGATGTAGGTGGTCGCCGTAAAAATCCCTCCTTCCGGCAAACAGTATTTTTACTTTGGGACACTTTGTCCCGAAGTAGAAAAAGCCGGGGAGCGGTATCAACCACTCCCCGGATGGGTCAGAGCTCTACCAGCGCGGAGAGCTGTTTCAAGAGATCAGACAGAGGCCCCCACAAAGCGGCATAGTCCCGCTGCAAGGCCGCGAGTTCTTCGGGATAAATCGCGCCGTAGGTGTTGGCTTGAATTGCCACTTGGTTCAGATTGTTGGAGCAGCGCCGCTGGAGCGAAACCAGCTCACGAACAGGCGAAAGGTCAACATGAAGCACATACCCACTCAGGGCCATTTTCCGCATATAGGCTCCCATATTACGGATGCCAGCCTCCGCCATACGTTCTTGAATCAGGGCCTGCTCCGTCTCCGACACCATCACATGAAGATGGATCGGACGGCGGCGTTTCTTTGTCATCGCTCCTCACGCTCCCGGCTGCGGCAGGCGCGGGGCGGCTCCTTTACTTTATCCAGCGGCTTTTCCTGTTCATCTACCGGAGCAGGGCGCGGCAAATGAAATTCACGGTGCAGGCGCAGCACCTCCAGTACAGACAATTCCTGTTCACGTTTCTTTTCCATATACGCACCTCCTTATCTATCGCCACGGTCAGGCTGCCTGCGCTGGGGAGCCGGAGCCTCCGAGCCGCGATCTGCCTCCGCCAACTTTGCCGCGTTTTTCATCTGCTCGGCAATCGGACGGGGCCTGTCGGGATTATCAGGAGCAGGACGCAGCTCATAGTCGGATGCCTGCTTTTCCGTCAGCGGACGGGTATAGGTAAGATAGCCCCAAGCCAAGAACGAGCCATTTTCCACCGGGACGCGCTGATCGTAATTGAAGATTTCATCCGGCTTGTTATAGGGCGGCTTCGGGAATGTCCCGATGTCCACAGGCCGCTGGGTCGAATAATACTTGTAAAGGCCGGGAGCCTCGGTCTGCCTGATCCCGACGTTATAAATACGCTGATAGTCCTGCACCCGGTCTGTAAAATCCTGTTCCATCGCGGTGCGGTCATTTCCATAGTGACCCCATTCGTACTGCCGCAGGCCGTCCTTGTCATCATAGCAGGCCCATGTGACATAGCGGGATGGCGCGGTGGGATGTTCGCCCAATGCAAATCCTCGTCCATTTTCCAGCATAACAGCCTTCAGAATCGAATAGCCTTGATTTTTGTCCATAGTACACCTCCCATCATCGAGACATTTCTTTGTTTTCTCTTTTCACAAACGGCTGGAGCTGATAGGGGCTTGTACCGTCCTCGGGTCGCAGAAAGTCTATCCGGGCCGCAGCACGGATGGCGTTCTGGTTAAGCTGCCGCTGCCATGCCCCTTGGCTGGGAGCCCACTTAAAGCCGTTGCTTTTCAGTTCCTGCCGCTGATCGGCATCGGGCTTTTCCTCAAAAATAAGCTGCAAACGGTTTTCAGCCTCATTGATTTTGGCCTCACCTCCGGGGAATGTCCAGCCAGCAAACTCGGAGCGGCTGCTCAGTTCCTCAATGCGCTGGCGTACACGGCGGATGTTGGCGTTGTTGTTGGAAAGCAGATAGGTGGGGTACGGCTTGCTTTTATCCAAGTGCCATGACTGCGTCATATCTGCTTTGAGCTTTTCGGCCTGCTCCGGCGTAAGCTCCGGGCAGCCGTCCAGCGTTTTGTGTTTCCGAAAATACGCATTGACCGCCTTCATGGTGGCCTGCTGGAACTCCAGCCCCTCCAGCTTTTTTGTCAGCTTTTCCACGGCCAGATCATCGTCTGCGCTGATCCCGCCCATACCAACAGAGCGGATTTTATCAAGCAGTTTTGAGATCTCCGCATACTCTCCATAGTTGCGATCCCGGGCGGCGTTCTGCTTGTGCTTTTTTGCCACAGGGAAATTACCGCCCCCGGAGATCAGAATAGAGGGCACCCGGGCATCAATCACATTGCGTTCATTCAGATTTTCCGCAAGTTTCCGGGCATAGCGATCCACCAGCGCGTCAATCTTATCATGGTACATGGGATCGACACGGGCTTTCTGGCGTTCCGCCGCTGCATACACTTCATCGACCATTGCCCGGTAGCCCGCCGTAGCGGAGCCCGGCTGATAGTCGGAAAAGCTGTTCATATCTTTTGCCCGCTTTGCGGCTTCTTCGTTGATCGGATAATATTTCGGCATAGTACCTCCTTCCACAAAAGCCGGAACTTTGGGACAAATTGTCCCAAAGCCCCGGCAGCTAAAATGTTGACAGCATCTCACGGAAACAGGGCCGGACATAGAAACATACACCTCCCGCAGAAAAGGGCCTTAAAAAGCCTTGTCATAAGCGGGTTTGGGCTGGCCTAATTGTCAACACATCAGCCTCGTTTTTTCCGCATATATTCCCGCTGCTGTCTGCGATGTGCCGCTTTTGCACAGGCCGCTGAACAATAGGTTTGCCGTCCATCAGGAGCCACGGCTCTGCCGCATACCGGGCAAGCCTTGAAATCCGGCCTTGGCCCTTCTGCCAGCAGCGCAGCCTCCAGCGCCGGATCAAGGGGCAGAACAGCCTCGCGGAAGTAGCGGCAATATGCCCCTGTCCAGCATTTCCCAAACATATAGCACTCGCAATCCAGCGGCAGGCAGCCGCAGTCCCGGTCATAGTTGGCACACCATTTTGATACCAGCCTGCGGATTGCCGCTTTTTCTGTCCGGGTCAGTTCTCGGCCCACAGCATCACCTCCCGTTGCCCGGTGGTTTGAGCTGCTCCCGGTAGCAGAACACGCAGCCAATCCCGCGCCAGTAAGGGCAGCCATCACAGCGGGAGCCCTTCGGCGGCAGGCTGGGTTGCACACCCTTAAAGTAGCTTTTTTCTTTCATAAATCCCTCATAGGGGTTGTTGGTAAATCTCATTCATTATCCTCGCTTTCGGTATCGTCCTCGTCCCAAGGCGGCCCATCGTCCTCGGAATCGTCATAATCAGCCAGTTCCTCGCTGTAATCCTCTTCGGGTACAGCAGCTTTTTCATGCTTCGGGCGGTAAATTTTGAAGTACCAGCCTGCACCGCCACCCAGAACAGCCACTGCCAAAATCAGCAGAAGTGTCCCGGTATTGCTTTTTTGCTGGGGTTCGGGTTCCGGCTCCTCCGCAGGTTCCGTCACCGGGGCGGGTTCGGGAGCCGTGCCAGCACACTCGGTCATGTTGACCGCGCAGACCTCGCAATCCGTATGGATGGCTCCGGGCGCACATTTTTCTGTGCAGGAGCAGGCCGGAAGTTCTCCGCCAGCGGCCTCCAGTGCCGCCAGCAGATCGGCTTCATCCACCATGTTCAGAAAATAGGTGTGATACTGTTCGCCGTCCTCGTCCACAGGCTTGTCATAGTCAATGACAATGTAAAAGGTGCTGCCACCGCTGGTTTCCACCGTGATGAATTGTTTGTTGGTTGCGGCATCGTAAAGCAGATCACGGGTCACAAGGTTTCCATCCTCCGAAAAGCCCTCGCCCGGGGTAATGGTAGGCGCAGGCTCCGGGACCGGAGTTTCTTCCACAACAGGCGGTTCCTCATTCCCACTGTCCGAATAGGCATAGGCCGGGATTGCAAAGCCGCATAAAAGAACGGCGGAGCAAAGCCCCGCCGCCAACATACGAAAGTGTTTCATATTCAGTTTTCCTCCTTCTTTTCTTCTTCGGACTTCGGGACACTTTGTCCCAAAGCCTCGCCGTCCTTCAGCTTTTCAAACAGCAGCGGGAGCTCCGTAAGGGAAATACTCATGCCGCGCACAATGTCCACGATCTCGCTGTTTTCTGCCTCCAGCTTTTTCTGCTCCAGCTCCTTGAGCCGGGCCTGCTGTTCACTGATTTTAGCCTTGACCTTATCAATCTCGGCCTGAATTTTCATGCTTTTGGTAGTTGCCATTTCAAAACCTCCTGTCACGGTAAACGCCCATAGGCGTAAAAATGAGATTGCCAGTAGCTTGTATTCAAATTTGCGTAGCCGATGGGATCTCCGCAATGCAGCATTTTTCCGTCACCGACATAAATCCCGCAATGACTCACGCCCGGAGTATCATAGGTGCCTTTGAAGAACACCAGATCACCGGGTTTGGGAGAACTGGTCGGCGTACAGATGTTATAGAGCCCCTGGGCGCCCAGCCTTCCCACATTCCAGCCGGAGTGATTGATGACCCACGAAACGTACCCCGAGCAATCAAAGGAAGTGGCAGGAGAACTGCCGCCCCACACATAGGGATAGCCGATGTATTTCTGCGCTTCGGCAAGCATTGCAGCAAAGGTTTCATCGTCCAGATATTCTCCGGGCACTTCGTAATCACCGGGTTTCCCGGTAATGTACTTGTTCACATAGGGAGAATCCGGGAACAGATCGGGACGATTTCCCAGCGTTGCCATATAGATGGCATACCGGGAAAGCTGATCCTCGCCTATGACATACACGGGTACATGGGATAAATCAAAGTTCTCCAGCGTGACCGTACAGATGTAATAGTCGTAAGGCACCTGATAGGTGTCCGTATGGGAGTTGCCGTCCGCGTCCGTCCATGTGTCGGTTTCCGTGCGATACCGGGTTTCCACCACTACATCCTCCGTGAGAATGTACTGGCGGTCAAAGAGCATTTGCAGCGTTCCCTGTACCTCGCCTATTGTCCATTGTCCCTCATGGAGCGCACACAAAAGAGAAAGCAGCACATAGGGATCATGTTCGATTTCGTCCAGATCGAAGTGGTATTCGTCATAGTCATGGGTGCTTTCATAGGTGTCCAGATAATGCTGCAAATCATCTTCCAGCGCACAGTAGGCAGCTTCGGCGGCCAGCATATCCCGATCCTCGCAAGGATAGGTGCTGGCCCCTAATGCACCGGCCCCGGCGTTCCCCAGCATAAGCATGGTAGAGGAACAGGACTGCATAGCAAACAGGAGTAACACACAGAGCACCGCAACCACGGCACCTGCGGGATGACTTTTGACAAATTCCACTGCCCGGGCGGTCAGGCGTTCTGTGGCTGTGGCAGTTTTCCCAGCCGCAGCCGCGCCCTGCTTTGCAGCCTCCTTTGCCTGCTTGCGGTATTGCCTGCGAAGCCGTTGCTTTTGCCAGTAGCGGGTAAGGACATTTTTCGTCAGCTCCGGGTGCTCCTGTGCGGCGGTGTGAAAATGGTAGTCCGCCGTGTATTTGGTATAGCGGGCCTCGGCCTTGCGTACCACTTTTGTCGGATGTTCCCGGACTTTACGGCGCACAAAGCGGGAGCCGTGCCGCAGCGCGGTTTCTCCCACAAGCTCAGAACGGTGTGCGCCTTCCGTGCCGACATTTTCCTGTTCCACTTCAAAAATCTTGCCATGCACGAAGCTGTGAACGGAACCGCTGGCAACACGGCCTATGCGTTTTACCGGGCCGGGCTTTTTCGGCGGCTTTTGCTTTGCCAGCTTCTCCCGGGCCTGTTCCAGTTTTTCGCCTTGGGACTCCATGTGGAGCTTTGCCGCCGCAGCCTGTTCCTGCTGGCTCTTTTTGCGGAACTTGGACTTCGGGACACTTTGTCCCGAAGTGTCGGAAGCCTCCGGCCCAGGCTGTTCCCCGTCAGGGGCGTGGGCGGTCTGCGACCAAGCCTCCTCCTTGGTCTTATTCGTTTTTCGTTTCATTCTTCATATCCTCCGGGCGGGTAGTCAGCAGGTCATAGATTTCTCCGCGAGGGAACCGATCCACAAACGGAATGGTTACATTTCCATAGAACAACAGCCCCTCGCCGGAATTGCTGTGTGTGATATAGGAAAGCTGATGCTCGGAAATACCGAGCTGTTTTGCCAGAATGGTACGGTCACTCTGCGCCTGCGAAAGTAGAATCATAAAATCCGTGTTGTCCAGAATGTTCTCGATTTCCCGGCTGGCCAAAAGGTCTTTGACGTTCTGCGTCAAAGCAGACGGCACACATCCTTTTTTACGCAGCATTTTCCAGACTGCCACAAAGTAGCTGGCTGTCAGCGGATCACGGAGCAGGATATGAAACTCGTCAAAGTAGCACCAAGTCGCCGCACCCTCGTGGAAGTTCTGATCCACCGCCTGCGAAACAAACTCATTTGTGATGTGCATTGCAATCTTTCTAAGGTTTTCGCCCATGTTTTTCAGAACGATGCACACCACACGGCTGTCCGTCTTGACGTTGGTAGGATGGTTAAAGAGATTGAGGGAGCCTGTGCAATAAAGCTCTAAGGCAGTTGCCACGCGCCGGGCTTCGGGCTCCGGCTGGCGTAAGAGCTCTTCGTACAAATCCTGCAACAGCGGTGTTTTTGCAGTTTCCAGTCCGAGCGCCTGTTCCCGGTACACCAAACGCACACAGCGGTCAATGACCGTCTTTTCAATGGGCTGCAAGCCTTCCTTGCCGCCGACCACCAGCTCGCATAGGGACAAAAGAAAATCCGCCTTCATGGAAAGCGGGCTTTCACCGGCGGCCATATTGAGCTCCACATCCATCGGATTGAGGTGGTGCGGGCTGTCCGGGGCAATCTCGATCACCTGGCCGCCCAGCCTTCGCACCAGCGGAGCGTATTCGCCCATCGGGTCAACCACGATGATCCGATCCTGCGGGATGGTGAGAAACACATTCAAGAGCTCGCGCTTTGCGGCAAAGCTCTTGCCGGAGCCCGTAGAGCCCAAATACATCCCGTTTGCCGATTTCAGCTTTTTGCGGTCAGCCATGATGACATTGTGAGAAAGTGCGTTCATGCCATAGTAGAGGGCCTGCCCAGCCATGCGGAGCTCCCTTGTCATAAAAGGAATAAAGATGGCTGTGGAGCTGGTGGTCATACCGCGCTGGATTTCTACCTCGTTGTAACCAAGGGCCAACGAGGAAACAAAGCCCTGTTCCTGTTGCCAGTCCAGACGGCGCAGAGCGCAGTTGTATTTCTGCGCGATACCGCCCACGGTAAACACATCGTTTTCCAGCCGCTGGCGGTTAGGAGCAAGGTTTACCACCGTAAAGGTCAGCAGAAACATTCGCTCATTGCGGGATTGCAAATCAGCCAGAAGCTCCGCTGCGTCCTTGCTGAATGTAATCAGGTCAGGGGGAAGAATATCCGGGTCATAGCCGGAGCGCACAGCCTTTCTCTGTTCCTCCACTTTCATTTTTCCGATGTCCGAGATTTTCCCCTTGATGGTCTTAATTGCCTTGAGCTGATCCACGGTCTGAATGTGCATGGTCACGGTCATTTCCGCATCCAGCTCTAAGATTTCCGCCAACAACTTATCCGAAAGCTCCGATGCCATAATCTGTAAGTAGGACACCGCGCCCCAATACTGGCCGATGCGGAATGTGCGGGACTGGCGGAAGTCGAGACTGTCCGGGGCAATAAAGTCTTTTGTGCCGAGCCCGGTCTGCGGGATGTCTTTCCACGAAAAGCGGAACGCCTCACGGCTCCCCGGGTGCATCTGGCTATGAAGCAGCGCAAGGCGGGCCCGTCCGTCCATCGGCTCCGAGGGAACGCCCAGTCGCTTAAAGTTTCCCATGACATCGGCCTCCACACGCTCCAGACGGGGCCGTGCCTCCGCAATCCCCTCGGCGGGTATGCCAAAGGTGATGTATTTTGAGCGTTCAATGCCGTTATTGCTTTTGGCAATCTGATTTTTCAGCATCCCGGTAAACTCATCCCGGACGCTGTTATAGTTGTCATCCGCTTTCGGGATATTGACTTGATAGCGGCTGCGGGAATGGGAACGACGGTTGATAAAGGAAAGCTGGAACGGCAGCGAACTGTCAAAGTAGTTGAGAAATGAACTCCATCCGCTGAATATGGCAGTCTGATCCTCGGTGGATGCCACGGAGTAATTGATGTCCTCATATTCCACAGTTTTTGTATAGAGCCCACCCGGGAGCTTGCACACACCGTCCGGGTGCATGGACAGATACGGGATTGTCTGTTGGGCAGACAGGGCCGCCCGGCCTTTACCCTTGGCGGCGGCTCCGTTTTTTTTCTTTGTGTTTTTCAATCACATCCTCCTTTCCAGCGCCCGGCCCGGCAAAGGGCGCATAAATGTTTTCGGTTCGGTAGGCCCTGATCCCCGGCCTTAGACACTTAGCCCGGATAATGTTTCGCACAACTTTTTCAAAGGGCAAGCCGTCCTTTTCATACATGGCCAGCAGGAACGCCGGGAGCATAATTCCCAGCATGAGAAACATCGCCCCGGTATTGCCGAGGGTGCCACGGGTCAGCAGATAGGCCGGAATCCCCACTGCGCCCGCGCTGCCGAAGCAGACAAGCTGGCGTTTGGTGAGGTTGAAAGCCATCTTTGTTTTGATTTTGGATAAATCGTTTGGTACGTTTACATAGGGCATAGATCACACTCCTTTCTGTACTTCGGGACAATGTGTCCCAAAGTCCGGGATGGTTGGTGTTACTTCATTTCCCCATACAGCCCAGCCGGGCGGGGTCTGCCTGGCAAAGAGCTCCACGCGGGGCAGATCGCCCATCAGGGAAATGATTTTGGCGCGGGCCTCGTCCGGCTTTTTGCTATGGGCTTCAATCGGGGAAATGATGAATTGATGAATGTTGGCAGCCTGCCGCTTTGGATGTCCCTTGGTTGCCAGCAGGCAGATTTCTGCATTGCCCCTTGTCCAGAAGCCAAGGCCGTAAAACCAGCTATCCGCCTTCTTGTTCTTTTTCAGCCAGACGAAAGCAACGCTTTTGTAGGTGAAGCCCCAAGCCTCGATCAGCCGGAGCGCCTCCGGGAGCTGCGGGAAAGTGGCCCATAAAAAGAGTGCGCTGTCCGGGGCTGCAAGATCAGCCACAGGCAACGCACATAACTCCTCAATGCTCATAGTGGGATAATGTTTTTCCGCCGCGCCCTGTACTTTCTTAGCCGAGTAGCGCCAAGGGGGATCGGCGTAAATGATAGAATACTGCTGGATAATTACACTCCTTTCTCGCCAGAGCTTTTTACTGCCTGCGCCGCACGGATGCGCTCACTGGCAGCGGCATAAAAGGCCGGGGCCGTTTCAAAGCATACAAAGCGGCGTTCTGTGTTGATAGCTGCAATCGCGGTTGTGCCGGAGCCCGCGCAAATGTCCGCGACCAGTTCGCCGGGGCGGGTATAGGTGCGGATCAAATACTCGCAGAGCTCCACGGGCTTCTGCGTGGGGTGGATGCCGCCGGACACCGTAGGCACAAAAAGCACATTTCCGGGATAGCGGCGGCCATCGTTGGACTCCGAGCCCTGCCGTTCAAATTTTCCATAGTTGGAGCTTGTACCGCTTCGGGAATGTACGCGGGTATAAGGCTTGCCATAAGTAAACTGCGGATTGTAGACCGGGGACTTCTGGTAAAACACCAAGATATTCTCGGACTTTTTCAGTGGAGCCCGGTTTGCATTGAGAAAACCTGTTCCGCGCTCCTTGTACCAAATCCACTCATAGCGGAGCATGGCGAGGTTGGATGCGCCCAGCACCTTGTCAAAGGGGCACTGTGCGAAGAACAGCACCGCACCATTCGGCTTGACCGCCCATTTCACCGCCTCCCACAGTTCCGGGAGCGGCAGGGGCACATCCCAATAATTCCGGGTTGTGCCGTAGGGCGGATCGGTCAGCAGCATATCCACGCTATGCTTCGGCAGGGAGCGCAGGCCCTCGATGCCGTCCATGAGAAATAAACCCTCCTTCGGGACACTTTGTCCCAAAGTGCGGCTATCGGTCATTGCGGGCCTCCTTTGCCTTGGCAGGCGCAGGCCGGGCGGCGTTTTCTTTTCCTGCCTGCTTTGCGGCCTCGGCCATCTGCTCCTTGATCGGGGCAGGCCGTACCGCCTGGGCCCGTGCAACAAGCTGTTCCACCGCCGCATGATACGCCTCCACACCAGCCGCATTGATCCGTTCCTGTGTGGCGCGGTCAGGAATCCGAACCGTAGTCCGGTATCCCGTCCGGCTGGCAGGATCAGGTTTAGAGGGAGCGCCGAGGAAAATCCCGTTTTTCCCGTCCACAACCTTAAAATCGTCGATGACCACACCGCCAAAATTGACGCTGGCGAAGCCGATCAGTTTTCCCTGCGGCTCAATCGGGCGGACAGATACCGTGATCGGAACAACCGCCTCCTGCAAGACAGCATCTGTCCGCATTTTTACTGCCTCATCAATGCTAACACCCTTGACTTCTGCAAGCTCCGCGATGGGAGCATCAAACAGCCAGCGCCGCTCCTCCGCAGCAATCTGCTCCGGGGTCAGCAATACATCGTCTTTCTTACTCAGATAAAATTCCTCCTTTCCGCTTGCCGGAGCAGGCTGGGCGGGATCGTCCATCAGCTCTTTTCTTTGCAGGACGGCCTCCGTTTCCGCCATAAAGCGGTAAGCGTCCGCTTCAGTAAACTCCTCCGGCGTTTTTCCATTCCATAAGCGCGTTCCATCCGCCCCGTATCTTCTCGGCATAAGCACCTCCTCCTGTTAGTGAGCGCCAAAGATACGCTGGGCAATGCTCCCGGTCTTAAAGAGCATGAAGCAAAGCAAAACCGTGTAGCCCACAGTTCCCCAAATCGCCCCGATGGGATCGCCGCTTGTTGCGATGCCTTGAATGAGCACCGCGTAAATTGCAACACATACAAGGATCAGCAGCCCTTGAAAGCCCACGGCAAACAGGGACTTGATATAGTTCTGCCCGGTGCCACCAAGCTCCCGGTTGGAAAGCGTAGCAACGGGGATGGGGGCCAGACTGGTCAGCAGATAGATTTCCAACATCCTGCCATACACCAAAACGAAAATGATAATTCCCATCGCCTTCATTGTGAAGCCAATGAGCGCAGACTGCAGCCACAGCCCCAAAAGCGGCCCCAAGTCCACCGCCTCCAGCGAGGTTTCCAGTTCAGCAAGCATATCCGCCGAAACATCGGTAGAGCCTTGAATGAGCCCGCCTGCCTGCGCGATGACGCTCTGCGAGACATCGAACACGGCCATGACGATATTGAATGTGTTTGACAGGATTAAGATTGCACAGGCTGTTTTGAACATCCATTTATAGAGGTTCGCAACGTCAACCTCGTGCATATTGTTCTTTTCCAAAAGCATCTGTATGAGCTCATAAGTGGCAACAAAGGTCAGCACCATTCCGGCAATCGGCAGGATCACCGTTTCGGAAAGCTGTCGGATCAGGGAGAAAATCCCGGCGTGCCACGCCGCCGGGGTAGTCCCTACCTGTGCCGCAATCTCTCCGACTTGGGTATTGACAGTATCAAAAAGACCTTCGAGGTTCCCCATGATCCCGCCAATCAGAAGCTCTTTGAGCCAGTTTGTGAGCCAGTCGGTGAGAAAATCCATAAGCGCCTACCTTAAAACAGGCCAGACAGCAGAGGGATCAGTGTGGTGCCAATGACGATGATGCCGCCGCCCGCCATGAGCTGCTTCATGCCCTGGGACTTGGAGCCCGGGTTATCCGAGCCGTAGCCCTCCAGCAGATTAACCACGCCCCACACGCCAAGGCCAGCACCGAGAGCAATAACGAGGGTCTGTAAAGTGTCGATTGCAGATGAGAAAAATGCCATATAAGCCTCCATTTCTCCGGGATTTTCCCGGTAACAAAAAAGCCGCCCTTGCAGGCGGCAGGTTACAAACTTCGGGACACTTTGTCTCGAAGCGTTTATGCAAAGGCGTCTGGATCATCGATGTCATCATAGTTGAGGATGTCCTCGTCCTCTTCTGTGAGCGCATCGTCCGGCACAGTCACCTCATACATCGTACACGCCTCGTTCAGACCGGGCCGCCTGCGGCGGTTAATGAGCCTGTCGAGGTCAAAAGCGTTTTTCTGTTTATCGGCCTCCGCCGTATAACGGTAGTTCGGATGCCGTTTCAGATCATACTTGGGAGAGAAGAACGGGGGCAGGCCCCGAAGCTGCAAAATACATTTATCTCCCGGCATGGTTGCAAGTTCGGCTGGGGTCATCAGTTCCCGGCCCAGCCGCTGGGTATTTTGACTGTAGCTTTCCGACTGACCACGGGAGCGGCTGTCAGTCTGCATACTGATTGTGGCTTTTCCCAGCCAGTTCTCGGATATTTCCTTGATGGTGCTGGCTTCGCGGCCACCGAGGAACACCACGCTATCCATGTTGCCGAGGATTGTCTCGGCGTGTTTATCGTAAATGGCCTTGCACTGCGCCAACTGCTGATACAGCAGGCAAAGACTCACCTCACGGGAGCGGATAACCGCGACCAGCTTTTCGAGCTGGGGCACCTGTCCCGTGTTGGCTGCCTCATCCCACAACACCCGTACATGGTGCGGCAGGCGGCCACCGTGAACATTGTCCGCCCGTTCACACAGGAGGTTGAACATCTGCGAAAATGCAAGCGCCACTAAAAAGTTGTAGGTCTGCGTGGTATCGGAAATGATGAAGAATACCGCCGTTTTCCGATCTCCGATGCGGTCAAGCTCCAATTCGTCATAGGCCATGACTTCACGAAGCTGCGGGATGTCAAAGGGAGCCAGCCGCGCACCGCAGGAAATTAAAATGCTTTTTGCCGTCTTGCCGCTGGCCAATTTGTACTTTTTATACTGTTTGACCGCGAAGCAATCCGGCTTACGCTTTTCGAGCCCGGCAAACATATAGTCCACCGCGTTCATAAAATCCTCGTCATCCTCCTTGACCTCCATGCCGGAAATCATATCCACAAGGGTATTCATGTTCCGATCCTCGGCAGGCCCCTCGAAAATGATGTAGGCAATCAGGGCGCAGTACAAAAGCGTTTCCGATTTTGTCCAGAATGGATCGCCTTCCTTGCCTTCGCCCTTGGTGTTGGAAATCAGAGCATCCACGAATTTCAGAATATCGGCCTCGTTGCGGATATACGCCAGCGGGTTATAGTGCATGGATTTTGAAAAATCTATGCTGTTGAATACCTTGATTTTGTACCCGCGTTTTTGCAGGAAACCCCCGACCTGCCCCAGCACACCGCCTTTGGGATCGACCACCACATAAGAGGAATGAGCCTGTAAAAGCTGGGGCGTGAGCCAAAAGCGGGTTTTGCCGGAGCCGGACGAGCCGATGATGCAGCAATTCAGGTTTCTGGCATTTGCGGGGATTTTCGGGCGGGTGTTCATCGTGAGAAACTCTGTCCCGGTCAAAATCACGTTGTTTTCAAACCTTGGATCAACAAACGGTTTGATGTCTTTTTCCGTTCCCCACCGGGCGCTGCCGTATTCTGCATCCCGCCGAAACTTCTTAGCGTTCTTGCTTTTGAAATAGATCAGCAGCCGGAAACCAACTGCACCTACAATACCGACAAGCCAATCCAGCGGAGCAAGACCGGGTGCAAAGTCAGCAAAGGCCGGGCCAATCGTCTGGCCCAGCCCGATGAGCTTATGTGCAAAATCGTTACCCGCTGCCAGCCGGTAGGCCGTTCCCAGCTTGAGGAACGCCCACAGGATGAACAGATAGGGAATGTTCGGAATGAGATATTTTCTAATCTTATCTGTCCTCATGGGCCACCTCCTTTGCACGTTCTTTCTGTTTCGGCTTTTCTTTGGAAAGCTGATCCGCCGCCTGTTGCAGTTGTTCTCGGATGGGAACACGGTTCGATTTTGCTTTGCTTAACACCTTCCGGGAATACTCAGAAAAGCAGGCGGTCATTGCGTCTGCCTGTCCAGCCTTGAAAAACAGCAGGTATTTGTCCGACCCGGTTTTATAGAACGCATAGTCCACATTCCATTTCCGGGCCACTCGGTCAAAGGACTTGGCATCCCCGGATAGCTCAATGCTGTTTGTGGCTGTGCCGTGGGCCATGAGCTTTCGCACACTTTGTTTGCCATGCGGTACTTGCCGCCCACGGTATGCCTTGCGGATCTTCCGACCCACCATGCCCAGCACATACGCCAGTCCCCGCGCCGTCAGCTTGGTCGTTTTTACAGATATGGCTATCGTGCGCCGGGAAATATCTTCATCAATCAGTTACACCGCCTCCTTCCTTGGGACAATTTGTCTCGAAGTGCCATCACCGATCCCCACGGTCTTTTTTCTGCATTTGACGGTAGCCCT
The DNA here is from genome assembly GCA_003481745.1 of Firmicutes bacterium OM04-13BH. Taxonomy (GTDB): domain Bacteria; phylum Bacillota; class Clostridia; order Lachnospirales; family Lachnospiraceae; genus Blautia; species Blautia stercoris. The sequence continues at coordinate 29,647 of QULP01000008.1, read as the reverse complement.
CCAAAGAAGAACCGTCTATGATTTCCTGATAAACGGCCATTTGCTCCCGGATAGAGAGCTTCGGGAAAGAGAACACCTTATGCTCCTTGGGAATATCCTGCAAGCCGTGATACACTTCCACGAAATGATCGCTTTCTTTGACAACATAGCCGCCCGGGGCAAAATGGCCGTTTTCGTGGATGCAGGCATCCCGGCCATACGCCTCATAATCGAAATACGGTTTTACCTGATCCGGCACATCCAACATTTCCAGATCGTCCACATAAATACGCCCCAGCGTTTCCTCATCGGATACGCCGGGGTAAAAGCCGTAACAGTCCAGATTTTGTGTCAGATTGATGATGTCCCGCACCGAAGAACAGTGATCGCCGCTGTCGAGGACGGCCTCCAGTGTTTCCAGCTCCGATGAGGTAAGCTCGGAAAGCAGGCAGGCCAGATGATTAAGCTCGTCCAGATTTTCATATTCGCTCAAATGGTCATAGAGCCCCAGCACATCCCCATCGAAAGAGGTAATAAAAATTTCCTGATAGCGGACGCCATCCACGCCGATTCGTTTCAAGAGAGCCTCCACCTCCTGGGCGGTTGTGGGAAATTTCAGTGTTTCACCCACAAGCTGGCCCTCGCTGTACTTTCCGGCGTTGGTAACGTAGGCTTCAAACAAGGTTGCCATTAGCGGCGGCCCTGTCCCTTGACGGTCAGGATGCCCTCAAGGGTCGTTGCCGTAATTCCCAGCCGCTGGGCCACGGCAATATCATTTTTCATGGCTTCGGTCATACTGTGCCCGCAAACAACCAGCACATGAGAACGGCGGAGCAGGTCACGGCTCATGTCGATGCCGCTTTTATGCTCCTCGGGAACAGCATCATTGAGAAACAGGGGCAAGTACAGGGGCGGGCAAATAGGAGAAAAGCCTGCCTCATACACGGTGCGGCAATACTGCGCTGCCAGTTCTGCGTTTTCGCTATCGCCGCCGAGCCATGCAGCGGTGATATAAGCAAGGGGTCGTTTCATCGTTCATACCTCCGATATTTTAATAAGAAAGTTCAACCCAAACCCCACGCCCTTTCCCAGTCTTGGGAAAGGGGGGCGGCTCTGGAGGATATACCCCCGCCGCTTGCCGGGGAAATAGCACAGCCGGGGCAGACCGTCAAGGGCGAGCCGCCGAAAACGGCGGTGCGCTGCACCCTTGACGGCCCACTCCCGGCTGTACTAAAAAACAGGCGGCGACGGGGGATATATACCACCAGAGCCTCTGCGCGAGGGCGGGGCCCTCGGGACAAAGTGTCTCGAAGTTGTTACTTGTCAAGTTCCTGCTTTTTCGGGGCTTTTGCCAGCTCCGGCGGCTGTTTTTCTTTCCAGTCATCCAGCAAGGACATAATCTGTTCTTTCATTTTGGCGGGAGTGACCTCCTTGCCAAAATACTTTTCCAGTTCCGCAGTAGAAATAATCACGCCTCGATCCTCCTTTTTCTGTTCTGATAAGATACCGTCAATGACATCGCCGTTGAGCTTGCCTTCCTTATCCAGCTCCCGGAGCCGTTTAGCCTGGGCCAGCGAGGGCGAAGCCTGCTCCCCGTCAATGGAAACAGCAATAAGCCTCTGATTTTTCGGTTTGATGTAGGACAGCTCCACGGCAGGCATGAAGCCCATCTTTTTATCGTCTACCTTATCCAGAAGCTCCGGCACAAGGGAGTTGAGCCGCAAGTAGCGCATGACCTTTTTATAGTTCATATCATGCGCCTCGCCCACAATCTCAACCGAGCGTTTCCCAACATCGCCTTCTGCAACGCCTTTCAGCCGCCCGCCCTGATGCTTGATGTCCTCAACCTCGAGTTCCAGCAGCGCGGCCAATTCGCTGGGGAGCATCCCGTCACGCTGCTTGTTGCTGTCCTTCATGGCCTGTACCGCTTCGTGGTCGGTCATTTCACGGACGATAAAGGGCATTTCCTCCAGCCCCGCCAGTTCACTGCCGTGGGTACGGCGATGGCCCGCTACAATTTCATAGCCGTTTCCGTCTTTCTCCGGGCGGGCAAGACCGGGAACCATTACACCGTTTACGCGGATAGAAGCAACGATTTCCTGCATCTTCGCATCGTCCCGTACCTTAAAGGGGTGCGGACGGAATGTGTGAAACGGATGAACCTCGGAAAGTTTCAGATAAACCAGCTTGCCTTCCTCAACCGGGCGGGGCGGTGTGGTCGGCTCGGGAGCCGTCTGTTCCGCAGTAGCAGTTTCCTTCGGTGCCGTATCCTGTGCGGGCTTAATGGGCTCCTTGGCATCCGGGGCCTTTCCGTCACTTCGGGACACTTTGTCTCGTTTGGACGGCTTGGGCTTGTCAGGGGCCGTCTTATCCGCCTTGGGTGGGCGGCCCTTGCGGGCCCCAGCCGATTTCTCCGCTTTCTGATTTTCAGTCGCAGCCTTTTCCGCTTTCGGCGGACGGCCACGGCGCGGCTTTTTCGGTTCCTCCGTATTGGCGGGCTGCGGTGTTTCTCCGGGGGCTGCCGCCTCTGGCGTTTCGGGGGGTTCCGACTTTTCGACTTCGGCGCGGGCGTTCTGCCTCTTTTCCGCCATAAGTTCATTGATTTTGTCAAAGGACACAACCACATCGCCGGACTCAGGTATGGCAGGCCCGGTCTGTTCCTGCTGGGGCTCAGACGCTGCGGCCTGTTCGGGTGTGGTGATAGGCTCGGCGGCCTCCGGGGAAATATTCTCCGCAGGGCCAGTATTCAATTTTTCATCGGCCATTTACGATCCTCCTTTTCGTTAAAGTTGCACAAATTTGAACGCTAAAATTTTGTAGTTATTTTTGTGCCTCCTTTCCGTCTATCCACGCAAAAAAGCCGCCCGTTTTTCATGCCGGACGGCTTTTTGCGTAATGTGATAGATCAAATATTATTTTTTGTGGTTTGTAGGCTCCGAAAAGCCTTGTATTTACAGTGTTCCTAATAGGAAGTAATCATAGGTTTCTGAATTATAATGCCATTCTTTTTCCTTTGCATCTACTTTTTCAAATGATTCATATTCTCCAGTTTCAGAATTTACTCTCCATAAGCGTTTTTCACACGTAAGATAAAAATACGAATTTTGTGCTTCACCTTTTGTCATTATTTTTTTATATCCATATAGCATTAACTCATTTGTGCCACCACCATCTGTCATTGCATTACCGCCAGATACATTTTTTTGCAATTTTATATCTTCTAATGGTTTCTCTTTATCTAGCAACAAATCAAGATCCCAGGATGATGACTCAAACCCCATCTCAGTCTTCGTATATTTCTTCACCAGTTTTCCACTCTTTGTCTCCCACAAATAAACCCCCGTTGCATCCTGTGCCACCACATTTTTTCCACCATTTACAAATGCAACCTTCGTAATATACGAAGTCGTCTCATATTTCTGAATCGGCAAAAAGTTTTCTCTCTGAAATACTCCCAGTTTTTCTGCGGTTGCTTTCTCTGCCGAAAAAACCGACATATTATCTTCGGTATCAGGAAGTGCATCCACTGCTGTCTCAATTGCTTCTGTCACTTTTCCATCTTCCCACATATAATCCGACTGAACAGCCATACGATTGTAGTTTTCTTCCTGCAAGAGCCGTTTTTGTTCATTTAATCGGACTGCCATGATTGAACTGTAGATACCAATTCCTCCCACTACAACCGTTACACCGCCCATGACCGCAAGACTTCTGTGAATTTTTCGTTTCTGCTCCCGCTGATATAAATCATCATAACGACATCCCAGCAGCGGAGCAGCAATTCGCAAATATTCTGTTTTTAATTTCTTTAATGATTTCCTTTCGGAATCTGCAGTTATGTTTGCTGCCAGAGGCTCTACTTCAATTTTCTCCCGAATTTCTTCTCCTTCTGCATTTTTCCGGATTTCTTCCGACCAGCAGAGTTCTTCCGGAAATACATCGCCTGGATTTCCTTCAATTAAAAGTGCCAGTATGTTTTGGGTTGAATTATTATGTAACGATTTAAAATATGAAATTTCTTCCCTGCACCATTTTGACTGTGCAAGCATAGAAGAACAAATTACAATTAAATACTCTGAATTTTCTAATGCCTCACGAATATCCTGACTCAAATCAGCACTCGTCGGCAGTTCTGTTTCATCTCGAAATACTCTCCATTTTTCCTTTTTTTCAAGCTGTTTCGGAGGATGAAATGTCTCTAAATGCTTCTGTAATGTAACTGCAACTTTTCGGTCAAATGGCTGATGCCGGTAGCTGATAAAAGCTTTATATCTCCGGTTATTCTGCTCTGTCTTATTTTCTGTTTTCTCACCTGTCTCAATCTCTTTCCCCATCTTCTTTCTCTCTTTCCTTCAACCATTCTAATGCCAGAAGTCTTTTGGTATCTTTGATATTTGCCATATCATAACTGTAAAAATCTTTATCCATTCCACATTCATTTTTTAATGCAAGCTTTAATTCCTTCTGCCCCTCATAAGCACAGATGCAAGGATGCAGTTTTGCCACAAACAATTGCTGTCTTTCATTCCCACATTTAACTGCAAAAACAGCATCCTCTACATTTGCAGGGAGCCAGCCACGGGACAACATCCATCTTACCCAGCGGTCATGTTCCCAGACAGCTACCGTCTTATATTCACTTTCTTTTACTCCTCTGCTTCGATTTGCCAGATAATTCAGCTGTTCCACCGAAGCAAATGCCTTCTCGTCCCAGATTTCCCATGCAATCGGCATAATCTGATTTCCATTAATATCCCGAAACTGAAAAATACGATACGGCATGCTAAGAGCCAGACTATAGGAACTGTCATGATTATATTGTCTTCCATAATAGACCTTATCTTGCAGTTCTGCCTTTTCACTGCCCGCCTTGGTCTCTTCCGGGCTCAGCCCCGCAAACTGATAATGAATACACTTTGAAAGTTTTTCAAAAGTTCCTCCAGCCACCAAATCCCAGCTATAGTATGCCGAAAGATTTCCAAACGGAATAAAGGACCAGGTATTAAACCATCTGTCTCCATATATTTCTTTTTCAATTACCAGTCTTTTTGCAGTCCATGCAAGCTGGTCTTTCCGACACAGAACTGCAATCGGATTTGGGGTCTCCAGTGCTGTCTCATTTCTCTGTTCAATATTATTACGAACCAGAATTTCACGGATTCTTGTTGCCAGTGAAAGATTTTCTTCATCTGATTCAGTCGCTACCGCAAAATAACCATACGGAGTTTCATTCATTATGTTCTTTAAGATATCCGCTAACTGAAAAGAATGAAAATCAATATTTTCTCCTAAAACCTCCGGCAGTTCAATCTCTTCTACATCAAAATCGCTTTTTACCATTCCCGGGTATTCTGCCTTTATTTTACGAACAAATTCTTCGCCTTTCTCATCTAACACCGTAATCTTACATAAAATCGCATTTTCACGAAATCCCATCATCCAGAATGCTTCACGAACCAGCCATTTCGCAACTCTCGATGTTCCCAAAATAATAAAATGCAGGATTGGTCTGTCTTCTTTTAATTTTTTTGCACTTTCCTTTAAATCCACCGCACGAACCGGATAAAACAAAGGGTGATGAGATAGCAGCTGTTGTGCTGCTGTTTTATCATCATCAATTATAAAAACAGGAATCGTATACTCCGGAAGACCACTTAATGCTGTATCAATCAGAGCACGGGCGATTTCTGAATCATTTCGGATAAAAATTTCTATATTCAGTTCTTTGGTCTCTGGTTTTTCATCTTTTATTAACTGTAATAATTCAAATAAATCTTCTATATTTTTTTCAAAATCATCATCCAAAAACAAAAAACGTTTTGCCGTTTTTTCATGAATTTTCATTTGCATTACCGTCAGATCAAACTCTGCAAGCCATCTCTCCCAGCTTTCCGGGATCGTCTTTTCGAATATTTTGGCATATTTATTCTTTGTATTTGAATAGCATCGTCCCACTGTGGCAGTTTCTGCCCGCATAACCTGGGGTATAATCCGACTCTCATTATTTACTTTCCACTCTTCCTGCGCCAGATAAAATCCACAGTTATTACTGATTTTCAGATAATAATCTGCAGTTTCATTTGTTGAAGATTGATATTTTCCTGCACGAATATATTTATATAATACAAATGATGCCTCTCCACGATACCTTTTCTCTACTGCAGGTGTAAAATACAGGATTTTCTCACAGCCTTTGCAGCATCTCATTACATCTTCTCCATCAGATGCCGGATTTTGATAAGTGATTCGTATTTTCTCTAGTATAGTTTCAGCATCTGCATTATTTTTCCAAAGTTTTGCCGGTTCATAAGAAAACTTAACTGCCTCTTTTAAAAATGCATTACCTGCTTTTTTATCTTTTAGCTGATAGGCTCGCCTTGCAAGCAGATAATTGGCTTTTCCTTTCTCGTATGGATTGTTTAATGCAATCCCCAGACATTCTTTTAGTTCTTCCAGTGAGCCTTCTTCTCTATGAAGCATTTCCTGAGCTATTTTTATCGCATCCGATTCTTCCTCTTCTTCCACAAGCTTCGGCAGAAATAAACTATGAAGTTTTAAATCCTGTTCCGAAAATTTCGTATTTTCCATTCCAAAACTGCATAACGTAGATGCAATAATCGAAAATACTGCAAGAATCTGTGCATATTCTTGTTTATCATAAAGCTGAAATAATCTTTCCTTGATAAACAATTCATCTTTTTCTTCCTCAATTTTATCAATCAGACGATAAACTGCTTTCGCAACTTTATTTTCCTGCGTCTCTGTACATGCAGGTACTAATCGTTTCCAGTTTTCTGCAAATTCCTGAAGCATTGGATTTTCTTCAAAATTATAATCCTCATGCGCCTCATTTTTTAACTGAATCAGATAATCACCCGCATCCAGAAAACGTTTCTTTGCATCAATAGTCGCACGGCAGACTAAAGAAACATATTTTCCCTGAACTTTCCCACTTCTTACAAACATTTTTTGATATAAACCATCCGGAAAAATTTCTTTTATAAATGTTTTCTGGTCTGACTCATTTTTTGTAAATTTGACATAAATATCTTCGTATAATTGCTTCCAAATAATTTCTATCTTCCACACAGCAAATCCCCCTGAGTTGTTTTATGATTTCATTATACCTCATTCGATGCATAATATCTTGCATTTATCTTATAATTCTACTCTTTTTTCTTTCGATATTAAGATATAATAAAAGCAGATTAAAATTCAAAAGGGGGAAATTCACCATGACAAAACACTACATAGAATCCGATATTCGAAATAATTACCGTGCCTTAACAAAATGTTTAATTGAAAAGCACTTAAGCATCACCACAATGGAAAGTGCAACTTCCGGTCAGATTGCCTCTTTAATTACTGATACGGAAGGGGCTTCTGCCATTTTAAAAGGGGCTTTTATCACCTACTCAAACGAAGCCAAAATTATGCAGGGTGTTCCGGCTGAAATTATTGACACTTACTCCGTCTATTCAAAAGAAACCGCCGAAGCAATGGCATGTGCCTGTGCAAAAGCTTATCTTGCCGATATTGGAATCGGTGTAACCGGCACAATGGGAAATATTGACCCAGCCAATCCGAATGCTTCTGTTCCGGGTCAGGTCTATTTTGCAATTAAAATTCATAATACCGTTTCATCTTACTATGTTGAATTAGCACCACAACCGACCAGACTCGCCTATAAACTTGCTGTAGCAAAAGAAGTATATGATAAATTAATCGAAATACTGGAAAGTTAAAGTCAAACAGGCAGTGTCCATCCCTTTAGACACTGCCTGATTTTCTGCCTCTTCCAAAATTTTTTCTATTTACTCAACCGATATAATTTCGCCCCATGGGATTCCACTTCTACAACCAGTTTTCCTTCTATTTCACCTAACTCTTTTTTCTCCCACAAATCTCGCATTTTATAACTTCCACTTAAATCTAATGCCCGAAAATCAACCGCAAAGTTTTCACTCCAGTTGGTTGTATTAAAGACTGCAAGGTAAACATTTCCGTCTTCATCGTCTGCCTGCCAGACAATCATATCCCCCTGACGGATTGCCTGGTGTGCATTACGGCTTTTCTTTAACAATGCCAAAACTTCTTCGTTGGTTAAAAGTGATTTTGTCCACTCATCCATATCGGTCAATTCACAACCAATCATAAGCGGAGAACGGAAAATATTCCATAAGGTAAGCATGGTTCTCTGCTCTGCTTTTGAAAGTCTTGTCCATCTGTCACTTAAACCATGTTCGCATCCCCGAATTGAGATATGGCCAATCGGAAACATATCACAGTCTGGGAAACAGCCTTCCGATACATAAGGAGCCCAGTTATTACAGCGGTCAAACATTTCCATAATGTTTTCCCAGCAGTCCCAGAAATCATTTGTGATTCTCCACAGATTTGCATATTTTCTTAAATGTTCTGCCTGCTCTACCATTGCCGGTCCAGGAGAAAGACTTAAGACGATCGGACGTCCACATTTTTCAATCGCCCGATGAATCATTTCAATTTCATTTCCGCCATACTCCAATGTGCTTTCATCTCCAGGTCTGCCATATTTTACGCAGATATCATCCACTTTAATATAATCTACACCCCATGAAGCGTACAATTCTAAAATAGAATCATAATATTCCTGTGCTCCGGGCTGGGTCGAATCTAATCCATACATATCGGAATTCCAACAGCAGATAGAAGCCGGATGTGTCACCTGACGTGCTGTATAAGAAGTTCCCTTAATTGTCACATTTGCAGAAACTGCCTGACGCGGAATCCCCCTCATGATATGAATTCCAAACTTCAAACCTTTTTCATGCACATAATCCGCAATCTCTTTAAATCCTTTTCCCCCTTTTGCGGATGGGAAACGATTCTCCGCCGGAATCAGTCTGCCATATTCATCCATACATAAATCAGCAAACTTATGATAATGACTGGAATCCGCAGTCGGCTCATACCACTGGATATCACATACAACATATTCCCAGCCATACTGTTTTAAATGCTCTGCCATATAATCTGCATTCTGTTTCAATTCTTTTTCTGTTACCGATGCCCCATAGCAGTCCCAGCTGTTCCAGCCCATCGGCGGATTTTTCGCAAAATCGTTTTTGTTCATATCCATTCGTTCCTCCCATACAAATTTTTGCTATTTTTATTATACCTTTTCCACATTTTGTCCACAATAAAAAAGACTTTTCCCCATACAAGTTTTTTTGTTGTGGATAATGTGTTTATAGAACACAATTTCTTTTCAGACCCAAAATTAAAAACGGGACACCTGACCTAAGCCAAGTATCCCATCTTTTTCATCCTTTAGAATATTACATCTCCAAATGCACTGCACCAGTCTGGCGAATCTGCATCACATAAATATTTTCTTCTCCCATATAAGGAGTCATCATCTCCACATATTTCGGTGTTAAATCTTTTGGAAGTACTGCTGCAATGACACCGGCAAATCCACCGCCATGCACTCGGCAGTATCCTCTTCCTTCTTCTTCGATAAATAATTCGGTCAGCGCAAGTGCAACCGGAACTGCCTGTTCTGTCTCATCTTTTGTTGCAAAGCAGTTCTGTAACCATTTCCAGGAGGAATTTCCTGATTTTGTAATGCAGCTTAAGAAGGTTGCATAATCTTCTTCTTTGATTGCTTTTACTGCAGTATCTACTCTTTTTTGTTCTGCAAAGAAATGCAGGGCACGCATTACTGCACGGTCACCGGCTTCTTCTCTTACTTTATTAAGATTTGCCATAAATTCTTTTTCGTCCACATCCGCAAGCACTTCTTTTCCAAATACCTTTGCGGCACGTTTCATTTCAACCGGCACTGCGGAATATTCTTCACTTAAGTCTGCATGACCTTTTCCTGTATTTACAATAATTAAGTCATATCCTAACTTATCATAACCGAATTCCACTTTTTCTACTTTTGGCATTTCCTCTTTGAAATCAATCGCAATGACTCCGCCTACTGCACATGCCATCTGGTCTAACAGTCCGGACTGTTTTAACCAATATTCATGTTCTGCATACTGTCCGATTTTCGCATATTCAACATAATCAATTTTTCCTTCATTGCTGAAGTAGTTCATGATTGCGCAAATCAGCATTTCAAAAGACGCAGATGAACTGACACCGGCTGCACCGATTACCTCTGTTGTGATATAAGCATCAAATCCTTCTACTTTGTATCCTTTTTTTATGGCACATTCAAACATACCGATTAATAAAGATAAGGTTCCTTTGCATTTACATTCAGAATCCAGATTTTCCAAATCAATGGTAATTGCTTTGTATCCCTCACTGATTACATGAACCAGAGAAGTTCCGTTTTTTCTTGCTGCTGCAATGGTATCCATTGCAATGCTTGCAGTTAATACTTTTCCATGATTATGGTCGGTATGATTTCCAAGAATCTCGGTTCTTCCCGGTGCACTGAAGAAATCCACTTCTCCCTCGCCAAAACATTCTTTAAATTTTGTTGCCAGATGTTCATATCTTGCCTGTTCCTTCGCTAAGTTTTCTTCTCCATAAACACTGCTCAGTACGCTTACTTCTTTTTCTGATTCAAACATTCCCATTTTTTTACCTTCCTTTATTGTATTTTTCTTTTCTTTACGTTCACACTTGTAAGTTTTGTTACTTGTATTATAATGGAGTTATAGACACTAATACAAGGAATATCATGGGGATTATATGGAGGATATTGAGATTTTATGCAAATACAGACGAATCGAAACCAGAGGGAATTAAAAAGCCATGGAGATGTTTCTTTCCCGATTCTGGTCAGCCATGAGAGCATCACATCTTATGAGTTAAATACCTTTTCCTGGCACTGGCATCCTGAAATCGAATTAACATTAATTGAAGAGGGCGAAATGATGTATCAGATTAACGGACATGAAATGCATGTCCAAAAAGGAGACCTACTGTTTTCCAACTGCAATGCTCTGCACAGCGGTCACTCCATTGACGGAAGAGCCTGCTACTACTGGAGTATTACTTTTGATTCAAAATTAATTTATGGATTTGAAAACAGTCTGATTCAGACCAAATATGTCGATGCCGTTGTAAGTGCAAAAGAATTTTCCTCTATTTTATTTGATGGCAGCGAATCCTGGCATCACGATTTAAAAGAACTGGTCTGCGAATTAATCTCCCTTTCCTCCGATAAATCCGATTTTTATGAAATCAAAATTCAAATGCAGCTTACAAAAATCTGGCTGATGCTCCTCGAACACAGAACCTCATTTTCTTTAAATGAAAATGCTCTGAATCCGAAAACATCAGCCAGATTAAAAGCCATCTTAAGTTTTATTCACGAAAATTTTGAAAAGAAAATCTCTCTCGATGATATTGCCAACTCAGTTCATTTATGTAAAAGCGAATGTTGCCGTTTTTTTAAAAAACACATGCAGGAATCACTTTTTGATTATCTTCTGCGTTACCGAATTGAACAAAGCATTCCTTATCTTAGAAACCCTGAATTTTCCATCACTGAAACTGCACTTTGCTGTGGCTTTAGTGATGCCGGATATTATTCCCGCATGTTCAAACGCTATACCGGAATGTCCCCAAGAGATTACCGGATTGGTCTGTTTCCGGATTACGACAGGTAACCCCTCATATGTCATTATTTTCTTTCCTACACTTTGTAGGAAAACTTTGAATTTTTCCCCACTTTCTGCGGCTTGTTATTTCTCTCTACCCTGCTAAAATAATAAATATAAAAAGCAGGAAACGAAAGGGAAATCCTTAATTATATTGTTTCAGGAGGTGTTTCATTTGATTATTATTGGGGAAAAAATCAATGGTTCCATTCCATCTGTAGCAAAGGCAATCGCAGAACGTGATTCCGAGTTTATTAAAGAACGTGCAAGAAAACAGGCTGCGGCAAATGCCACTTACATCGATTGTTGTGCATCCGTTCCGGAAGCCGAAGAAGTAGAAACTTTAAAATGGATGATTGACTGCATCCAGGAAGTAACCGATTTACCGATTTCTGTTGACAGTCCAAGCGCTGACGTTTTAACACAGGCATATAAATTCTGCAAACGTCCCGGAATCTTTAATTCTGTATCCGGAGAGGGCGATAAAATTGACAAAATCTTTCCTCTTATGGCACAGGAAGAAAACAAAGACTGGCAAGTTATCGCACTGTTAAGTGATGATACCGGTATCCCAAAATGTGCAGCCGACCGTCTTCGTGTCTTTGACAAAATCATGGCAAAAGCCAAAGAGTATAATATTAATCCGAGCCGAATTCATATCGACCCGTTAGTTGAAATGCTTTGTACTTCAGAAGACGGAATTGCAATGAATATCGAAGTCATACAAACTGTCCGAAAACAGTATCCATCAATTCATATTACAGCAGCTGTCAGCAACATTTCTTTTAATCTTCCGGTTCGTAAACTGATTAACTACGGATTTTTAATTCTTGCAATGAATGCAGGTCTTGACAGTGCTATTATGGACCCAACCAATCGTGACATGTTAGGTCTTACTTATGCAACCGAAGCTTTGCTTGGCGAAGATGAATTTTGTATGGAATACATCGGAGCGTACAGAGAAGGCTTAATTGGTCCATTACCAAAGGCTTAACTCTAAACATTTGAAAATATATTGGAAATTTAATTCAATCGAAATAATAGGGAGGTATCACTATGAGTAAACTTCAAGATGTTGAAAATGCAGTTGTTTCCGGAAAATCTAAATTAGTTGCAGGTCTTGTTCAGGAAGCCTTAGACGAAGGATGTTCCGCTCCTGATATTTTAAATGGAATGATTAATGCAATGGGTATCGTCGGTGAACGTTTCAAAAAAAATGAAATCTTTGTACCTGAAATGCTTGTCGCAGCACGTGCAATGAAAAAAGGCGTCGATGTATTAAAACCTCATCTTGCTTCCGGAAGCGCTGGTGTTTGTGGAAAAGCAATTATTGGAACTGTTGCCGGTGACCTTCATGATATCGGAAAAAATCTGGTTGCCATGATGATTGAAAGTGCCGGATTTGAAGTCATTGACCTCGGAGTTGACGTTCCGGTTGAAAAATTCATCGAAACCGTTAAAGCAAATCCAGATGTTAAAATTGTCGGATGTTCTGCACTTCTTACCACAACCATGCCTGCATTAAAATCTACAGTAGAAGCCTTAAATGCAGAAGACTTCCGCTCTCACATTAAAGTTATGGTTGGAGGTGCTCCTATCACTCAGGAATTTGCAAATGAAATCGGCGCAGATGCTTACACACCGGATGCTGCAAGTGCTGCACAGAAAGCAAAAGAACTGGTAGCTTAATTTCTATTTGATGTTTGTCATTTTTAATCCTTACACTTTACCAAAAGAGGCTATGTACTTTCATGGCCTCTTTTTCTACTTTTACTGCCTATATAGATTTACTGTTTTTTTAATTTCTGCTATAATTGATACAAAATGCACGACAATTTCAACCTTATTTATTATTTTGACATTTATTGGGGGAATTTTATTGAAACTTTTTAACATTCACTTTATCAATGAAAATCAAGTAATCCAGGTACCAGAAAATACAACCCTGTTAGAAGCTGAAATCAAAGCAGGACTTATACCGGATGCCCCCTGCGGAGGTCAGGGCACTTGCGGAAAATGTCTGGTTCAGATAAGAGTTCAGGAAAAATCCGAACTTGTAAAAGCCTGCCAGACAAAAGTTCATTCAGACATAGAAATAGAAACTCTGAAACATACTTCAAAGCATGCCATTCTCCATGAAGGTTTTTCCCGTCCGGTTCTTTTAAAACCTGCCCTCTCCTGTCATGCAATCAAATTAGAAAAAGCAAAACCCGGAGAAAATGCTTCTGACTGGCAGCGCCTTACTACTGCACTCACAAAGGTTTCCGGAACTGACATGAGACACCTTGAACCTGACTTGACCTTTGTTTCACAAATTTATACGTTGCAAAAAGAGAAGATTTATGCCGTAACCCTGAAGAACCATCTGCTTGATTTAAAAAATGCTCCTGTCATTCCTTATGGTGCAGCTTTTGATATTGGAACTACAACCGTGGTCGGCTATCTTATTAATCTGACCACGGGAAAAGTTTGCGCTGTTGCAAGCACCATGAATCCGCAGGTTCAATTCGGTGCGGATGTTATCATGCGTGCAAACTATGCATTAGAACACGGAACCAAAGAATTAAGCAGTTGTATCCAGACTGCCATTAACAAACTGATTGGACAGCTTACAAAAGAAGCAGAGATTGAACGAAATCTTATTTATCAGGTCATCATTGCCGGAAATACCTGTATGCACCATCTGTTTCTTGGAATTTCTCCGGCATCTCTGGTTCATGCACCATACAATCCGGCAGTCAGTCAGATGCTTGATTTAAAAGCCTCTGATTTTTCTCTTTCTATTCATCCAAACGGACGCCTTATCATGTTACCGGATATTGCAGGATTTGTGGGAGCTGACACCATCGGCTGTCTGCTCTGTATCCGCCCGGATTTAAAAGAAGAAATCACACTCACCATCGATATCGGAACCAACGGTGAAATGGTTCTTGGAAATAGAGAACATCTCGTCACCTGTTCTACTGCTGCCGGGCCTGCTTTTGAAGGTGCTAAAATTGAGTGTGGCATGCGTGGCGCTGCTGGTGCCGTTGACCATGTACACTTTGAAAACGGTGATTGGAAATACACGACAATTGAAAATGAAAAACCCGTCGGTCTCTGTGGTTCCGGATTGATTGATTTGACTGCCGAACTGTTAAAGAATCATCTAATTGATTCTTCCGGAAAATTCATCCAGTCCAAATCTTCTTTTACTTTAATTGGACCGGATGAAAGCCGGAATTTTAACGGTGTCTATCTGACCCAGAAAGATATCCGCGAAGTACAGCTTGCAAAGGCTGCCATTGCAGCCGGAATTGAAAGTCTGGAACAGGAACTTGGAATCACCGAAGATCAGATTTCCAAAGTATACATAGCCGGAGCCTTTGGAAATTATATGAATCCACAAAGTGCCTGTGAAATCGGAATGATTCCATTTCACTTAAAAGATAAAATCGTTCCAGTTGGAAATGCTGCAGGAGAAGGTGCAAAAATCGCATTGATTAACGAAGAGGAACTTTTATACGCAGACAAACTTGCTAAAAAGATTTCATTCGTTGAACTTGCCGCATCGGAAGATTTTCAGGACTGCTTTGTCGATAATCTGGAATTTCCTGATTTTTCTTAACACATATATGCTCTCGGAATCTTTATCTTTGCCGATAAGACTCCGAGAGTACATAAATCGAATAGAGGTGTATCTCTCATGATTAATTACAAAGAATTAGAAGATATCGGTCACAAAACGGGATTTACCCACATTGTACCCCTTGACTGTAAGACCATTGAACTTTTACCTGAAGTCCGTCAGATGTGTCAGGCTGATACCTGTCACATGTATGAGAAAAACTGGAGCTGTCCGCCCGGATGCGGAAGTTTAGAGGAATGTCGTCAAATTATCGGGCGCTACACCCACGGAATTATTGTTCAGACAGTCGGGGACTTAGAAGACGAGCTTGATGGTGAAGGCATGATGGAAACTGAACATCAGCATAAATCTCATTTTTATGAAATGGAAAAAATATTAAGGCAGGTCTGGCCGGATATGCTCGCTGTCGGAGCCGGATGCTGTACGAAATGCAAGACCTGCACCTATCCGGATGCTCCCTGCCGTTTTCCTGGAAAATCATTTTCTTCCATGGAAGCCTACGGCATGCTTGTCACTCAGATTTGCGAGAGAAATCATTTAAAATACTATTACGGGTCCTGCACCATCGCTTACACCAGCTGTTATCTGCTAGAGTGAACTTAATACACAAACACAGGAGGAATTTTTATGACTACACTTGAACTGCTAAAAGAGGCCATCGAAGTCGGACATCCCCGTGATGCACAGGCTCTTGTCTACCAATGTCTCGAAGAGGGCCTCTCCTCCTCGGAAATCATTGACCAGGCAATGATTCCGGCAATGAAATCAGCCGGAGAATACTACAAAAATAATGATGCTGATATCCCGCGGATTTTATCTGCTGCCAGAAGTGTGAGAAAAGCCTATGATATTTTGCAGGAAAAATTCGGTTCTCTGGAGGATGAATCGCTTGGAACCATTATTCTTGGAACTGTAGAAGGAGATTTACACGATGTTGGCAAAAATCTGGTTGCTTTGATGTTTCGAAGTGCCGGATTCAAAGTAATAGACCTTGGCGTCGATATTTCCGAAAAACAATTTTTAAAAGCCGTAAAAGAAAATCCGGATGCCTCTATCGTCTGCATTTCTTCTCTGCTTACCACTGCACTGCCTGAAATGCAACAGGTCGTAAAATCATTAAGAAAACATGACCCAAAACATAAACTAAAAATTATGGTTGGCGGCGGCGCTGTAACCGAAGAACTTGCAAAACAATTTGGAGCTGACGCATATAGCGACAGTGCCATAGAAGCTGCCGAAAAAGCAAAAACTTTTATTATTTAACAAGCAACGGAGCTTAAATTTTATGAAATTATCTACTGAACTTCTTTTTGAAAAATTACAGACCGAATTTACAATAACCGCTTACGGAAATTTATCAAGTGCGGATGGATTTTTGCGCCCTTTTTTATATGATTCCAAACCGCTTATCGATTCCCGACCGATTTATGAACCCCTCGATAAATCCAAAGGAATCACTCCGGGACACGTCTGCCTTGCCCACGGAAAACGCTTAGAAGAATTTATTCCTCATATTTTTGAAGAACATTTTTTAGTTTTAACCGGTACCAGGGGCGACGTTCAAAAACTTTCTTCTGCTATCTTTCCTTATGTCGTTCTTTCTGAAAATACCTCTTTAAGCAGTGTTTTAAATTTTCTGCAGGACATCTTTGATTTTTATGATGACTGGAGTAACGAATTAAATACTTTTTTATTAAAAAATGATGATATTACTCTGCTTCTTCACAATGCTCTCAAAATTTTTCAAAATCCACTTTCTGTAATCAGCGTGGATTTTTCCCTGATTGCCGAGACCGGAGAAGAAAAAATCCCGGAAAAATCCAGAATTTTTTCAGATAAAGAACCAAATATTGATTACATCAATGCGCTTACACAGGACGAGACCTATCAGTCTTTCTGTAACAGTCCGACTCCGTTTTTCTTTCCAGGATATATCACAGGAATTTCTACTCTCACCATGAACATTTTTCAAAATGGAGTTCCTACCCACCGGCTTATCCTCTATGAAGCACAAAAACCCATTACCAGGGGCGAATATTGTCTGCTCTCCCATCTTGCTGGTTATGTTGAATATCTGCTCTATCATCAGCATATTCCGATTTCTGGACAGGCAAATGATTTACATCGTATTCTTCAGACAACACTTTCTGATAGAAGTGCAGACTATCTCGATATCAGTCATCAGCTTTCTTCTCTTGGCTGGAACACCCGGCATGAATATCTCTGCCTTGTCTATCAGACCACCTATCTTGACCAGAAAAATATGACTACACGCGCCATCTGTAATTACATGGAAAATCATTTTCCGGACTGCTCTTCTTTTTTATTTAAAGATGAAATTGTCACATTTTTTAATCTTTCACTTTTACATGCAGGCAGTGATGAAATTGCTTCAAAACTGACTTATTTTATCCGAGACAGTTTCTTAAAAGCCGGATACAGCCGTGCCATGACCGGACACATGAATCTAAGACGTCAGTATGTGCAGGCGAAAACAGCACTTGATGTCGGCAGTCGAAAAAAACCTTATGTATGGATTCATCATTTTAACAATATCGCTCTCCCTTATATTTTAGAGCAATGTACCCGCCGACTTCCCGCTTCTATGATTTGCTATGAAAATCTGTTAAAACTCCATGCACTTGACCAGAAACAAAACTCGGAATATGTGCTGACTTTAAAAACCTATCTCGAACAAAATTTAAATGCCACGCAGACTGCAAATGAACTTTTTATCCACAGAAGTACATTTCTCTACCGGCTTGAGAAAATAAAATCTATTTTAGATTCTAATTTAGACGACCCCGACGAGATTTTTTACCTGAATCTCTCTCTTCGTCTGCTCGAACAGGAAGCAGAAAAAAATTAATGATCCAGATACTTTTTTTCTTCTCTTCGATAAACCGAGAGTTCCACATACAGCCTGGATGCAAAATCATCCAGGTCTAATTTTGTCAGCTCCTTGATTCGTTCTAACCGATTCAAAAATGTGCTCCTGTGAATGAACAGTTCTTTTGCCGTATGAGCCGCATTATAACGACATTTCACATAACATTCCAATGTCTTATAATACTGTGTCCCCATCTGTCTGTCATGCTCCATCAGCTTTTGCAGTGCCAGGGAATCTACTTCTTCCGAAAGAAATTCCTCCGCTCCATGCATCATCAGATACATCAATGCATACTCATCAAACCGATAATTCCACTGTTCCGGATTTCTCTTCATCCCCAGTTCAAATCCTATCTCCGTCTGTCTGACCGCAGACATAAAGCGTTCTGTCTTGGTAAATTCACGGCTCGATGCGGCAGTCAGCAGATTCTCTCTCAAAAAATAAGCAAGGTCTGACTGAAAATCCACCATTGGACTTCTTGAAGTATTTAACAAAACATACAGACCTCTATCTGCAATCACACAGCATGTATCTTTCCATCTGCGTTCCATTTCCGGACAAAGATAACGTTCAAATAATTCCCTGTCTCGTCTGCATTTAGAACGAAGCTCAATCAAACAGAAATGTTCCCCTTTTTTCCATCCAACATTTTCAAAGGCGGAATCCCATTTCTTCTCCGGACAGCTTTTTCCATCCAGACATTGTTTCATCACCCGATGCAATTCATCCATTGACACATCCGATTGATTAAAAGAACCATAACGTGCATACATTTTTTCTACATAATCTGCAAGCAGTTCCAATAAATCCTTATGATAATCGTTTTTCAGTGGAAAACTCGAGGAAAGTGCCGTAAGTTTTCCTACATAAGTCCCTTCAAAAAAAATATTTTTACATAAATAAGTTCCCTGTTCTAAACTATAACTATATACACCTTTTAATTTAATGGTGTTTTCGTAAGAAAAATCGCAGATAAATTCACTGACAAATTTTAAATCCAACGCATTTTGAGAATTTTTGAATGGTACAAAATATCCATCTCTATCCACGGCTGCAACATAAGCAAACTTCTCATCTGTCAGTGCCACCGGTGTTTCAAAAATCTTTTCGCAGCAACTCATCAAGTGTGTAAAATCAAGATTTTCCATAAACACATCTATAACCGATTTTTCAAACTTTTCAAAATAAAAAAAGATTTCCTGAAGCCGGTTGAAAACTTCCTCTCTTTCCACTTCTTTATCCAGTATGATTAAATCTCTATCTGTCCTGCAAAATATAGTGTCTACCTCTCCAAAACAGATAAAAACACAATCTTTTAAAGCGGGAGAGTCCAACGTGATTTTCTCAAGTTTTTCATTTTCCACTAACACGATATGCCCTGAAAGATTCTCCCCTTTCCTGTAATAAAGTGGCTTTTCTACAAGAATTTTCTTTGGATTACAGGAAATTCTGCGAATCAAAAATAACTTTTTCAGATGATAATAAATTTCGTTAAATGTAAGCTTCATAGTACATTTCCTCCATACTACAAAGTGTAGTGTCACACCCTCTAAAAGTCAATTATTTCATCGGATTTACGATTTCATAAATTCCTGCTATGATAAAACTATCTTAAGAGAACGAAGTCAAAAAGTAAAAAAAGAATAACGAACGTAACAAATAAAGGAGGTTTTTTTATGTTAACTAAACGTCAGAACTTATTAGAAACCATCCATGGCGGAAAACCAGACCGCTATGTGAATCAGTATGAAGCATTTGCTATGTTATTCAACAACCCACACAGCATGCATGACCCTGCTCCGGAATATGGAAAACCACCGGTTAAAAATGCATGGGGTATCACAAAAGTATGGCCGGAAGGCACACCTGGCGCATTCCCGATTCATGATGAAGAACACATTGTATGTAAAGATATTACAAAATGGCGTGAAACTGTTCATGCACCACGTCTGGATTATTCCGATGCCGAGTGGGAACCTTTTATCAAAGAAGCAGAAAAAATCGACCGAAATGAATATTTTGTGACACAGTTTATTGCTCCCGGAATTTTTGAACAATGTCATTATCTTCAGGAAATCCAGAATGCATTAATTAATTTTTATGAAGAACCGGAATATACTCAGGAATTAATTGATTACTTAACAGAATGGGAACTCGAATATGCAGAAAAAATCTGTAAATATATTAAACCGGATGCACTCTTCCATCACGATGACTGGGGAAGCCAGAATTCTACTTTTATTTCTCCTGATATGTTTGAAGAATTTATTCTGCCATCCTACAAAAAAATTTACGGCTATTATAAATCTCATGGTGTTGAGCTAATCGTACACCACTCCGATTCTTATGCGGCAACTTTAGTTCCTTACATGATTGATATGGGAATCGATATCTGGCAGGGAACCATGAGCTCCAACAATATTCCAGAATTAATCCAAAAATACGGAGACAAAATTACCATCATGGGTGGAATTGACAGTGCCTCTGTTGACCGTCCGGATTGGACACCGGAACTGGTTGAAAAAGAAGTACGCCGTGTCTGCGAAGAAAACGGTACAAAATTCTTTATTCCTTGTATCACACAGGGTCTTGGAATCAGTACCTTCCCTGGTGTATACGAGACAGCAAGCGAAGTAATTGATAAAATCAGTAAAGAAAAATTCTAATCTCTTCTCTATACCAAAAGGACGAAGCTTCAAAAGCTCCGTCCTTTTTTCGATACAGATCATCAAACGATATCAACTTAAATCGGCATATTTGCAATAAATAAATACATCACAATAAAATGGCAGATACTTCCCCCCATCACAAACAGATGGAAAATTTCATGAGAGCCGAAATTTTTATGCTTTGCATTAAATAACGGTACTTTAAGTGCATAAATCACTCCACCAACAGTATAAATGATTCCACCTGCCAACAGCCAGCCAAATCCTGCCGGATTGAGTGCTTTTACAATCGGAATAAAAGCAAATACACACAACCAGCCCATTGCGATATAAATCACAGAAGAAAACCATTTTGGACAGGTAATCCAGCATGCCTTCACAATCGTTCCAACTATTGCTACTGACCATACCGCAATACAAAGAATCGTTCCTGTTTTTCCATGAAGTGCAATCAGGCAGACAGGAGTATAGCTTCCGGCAATTAAAAAGAAAATCATAATGTGATCCATTTTTCTAAGTCTGCGGTTTACTTTCTCAGTTGAATCCACTGTGTGATAAATTGTACTCGCTGCATACAACAGAATCATACTCAGAATAAAAATGCTCATCGCAATCAGGTGAATCTTATCCGGTTCTCTTGCTGCCTTTAAAAGCAGCGGGGCAGCCGCAAGTACTGCCATCACACATGCAATAAAATGAGTAATTGCACTTCCAGGATCTTTTATTTTAAATTTCATACAAAACACTCCTCTCTGTTCTGCAAAATTATATGATTAGTATTGTTTATTATTTTATGTAGTTTTAATTACTACTTGTTACGAAATATAATACTACTTATTTCTTCTTTTTGCAAGTAATTTTTGAGAGAAGTAATCGACTTATTTTGACAAAACAGAAGTAATAAAAAAAGAAGTACGAATTGAAGAATTTCTTCATTCCGTACTTCTTTTTTTATTACTTCTTATTTCAGGCTTATAAATTATCCAAAGTATCTCTTTAACAGTCCAGCAAATGCTTTTCCGTGTCTAGCTTCGTCTCTTGCCATTTCATGAACAGTATCATGGATTGCATCTAAGTTTGCTGCTTTTGCACGTTTTGCCAGGTCAAATTTACCGGCTGTAGCACCATTTTCTGCTGCAACACGCATTTCCAGGTTTTTCTTTGTGCTGTCTGTTACAACTTCACCTAATAATTCAGCGAATTTTGCTGCATGTTCTGCTTCTTCGTAAGCTGCTTTTTCCCAGTATAAACCGATTTCCGGATATCCTTCTCTATGAGCAACTCTTGCCATAGCCAGGTACATACCAACTTCAGAACATTCACCTTCAAAGTTTGCTCTTAAGTCTGCTAAGATATCTTCGCTTACGCCTTTTGCAACACCAACTACGTGTTCTGCTGCCCAGCTCATTTCGTCTTCTTTCTGTTCTACAAATTTGTCAGCGCCAACGCCACATACTGGACATTTTTCCGGTGCTGCTTCGCCTTCATAAACATATCCACATACACTACATACAAATTTTTTCATAACTGTTTTCTCCTTTTTTAATTTGATAATTTATTTTTAGATTTTTAATAACAATAATTATTACTGTTTTAATATAACATACTTGACTTTTTTTGTCAACTAGTTTTTTTCTTTTTTAATTCCTGACTTTTGTTTTCCAGACACTCCTTACAGATTCCATAAAATGTAGTTCTATGTCCGTGGATTTCACCATCAAAGTTTTTGGCAATCCGTTCTGTAAGACCTGTCAGATGCTCATCTTCAATATCAAAAATATTATGGCATCTGGTACAGATGAAATGACTATGCGGTTTTGCATTTCCATCAAAGCGATCCGGTCCGTCTCCTGTCGGAACTTTTACAATTTCATCTAATTCCACTAAGAGCGAAAGATTTCTATATACCGTGCCAAGACTGATATTGGGATACTCTTTACGAATTGACGCATATACATCATCAGCAGTCGGATGCTCTTTTGAGGCTTTTACAAACTCTCGAATGGATTCCCTCTGACGGCTGTATTTCAATGTAGCCATCGCATTTCATACCCCCTTTAATTCTTACTTTGATAACAGTAATTGTTACTGTGATTAAAATATATCATACTTAACAATTTTAGTCAAGTATGTTTTTAAAATTTTTTTCAATTAATTTAAGCTTGTCCTTTCTTGCAAGCTGTTTGATTTCCCACTCTCTTTTCATTGCTTCCTGCCTGGTCAAAAATCTTTCATAATAGACCAGCTCTACCGGGCGTCTTGCCCTTGTATACTTTGCGCCTTTTCCGGCATTATGATTCTGAATCCGCTTCTCCAGATTGTTTGTCCACCCTGTATAAAGACTGTCATCCTTACACCTTAAAATATACGTATAGTTGGCACTCTCCTGATTTTCCATTTCACAAATTCCTTTTATGTAATGGGCACTGACAAAACAGCACCCTTCTATTTTTAAGCCGCCGATTTTAAGAAGTATTTCACTCAAAAAATTTTCACTTTTTTATAGTCTAAATTGAATCGGCTGCGGATTTTCTTTTCCGCATACTTTATTATACTCCTCTGTGCTTCAAATGTGAATCTTTACGCGGTATTTCCTGTTCTGTTTTTATGGCAGATATTCCAGCGGGTCAACCGCTACTCCATCCTTTGTCATTGCAAAATATAAATTAGAACCTTCTTTGCTGTAGTACTTCGTCGGTTCACTCACATAACCCAATGTTGCTCCGGCTTCCATATAGCTTTCCGGCTCAAATGCCGTCTCTTTTAACTGCCCATAAACTGCCTGATAGCCATTCCCCAAATCAACGGTCATGGTAAGTCCGGTTTCTTCGTTATTTACAACAGAAACAACCTTTCCATTTGCAACCGCAAGCACCGGTGTTCCCACGCCTGCCCCAACTGCAATTGCCGGACTGTAGCGGTATTCATTTAACGTCGGAAAATAAATCGTATGATCCATGTTATAATCCAAAAGCACCTGTCCTTCTACCGGCCACTGCATCAGCGAACTTTCCGTAAAATTCACTTCCGGTATTGATTGCACAGCTTCTGTCTGAGTTTCAACAGACTCTTCGTCCTTTATTTGTGTTTCTATATTTTGCTCTGCCTCGTCTGTATTTTCCGCTTCTTCCGGTTCTTCTGTTTCTTCTTCCATTACTCTTTCTCCCTCTACCTGTGAAGTATTTACATCCTGTGTTTCTGGATCCTTCGATTCTGGATCCTGTGTTTCTGAATTCCGGTTTTCTTCCGTAGTTTCTTTTTCCTCTGTTTTCATTGCCTCATCAATGGAATCGCCCTCATTTAAGACAAATTCTTTTTCATTTGGTACATTTTTACTTCCGGACTGATAAACCACCGTACAAGTACCTGCAATTACTGCCATCAACATCAGTCCTAAAGCAAGATGGGTTCTGTTTTTTCTTCTCATATTTTCACCTCAACCTATATGGAGCATCCGCCCCTTCTTGTTTTCATCTATAGGATTGCCAAAATATGAGAAGTTATTCATTTTTTTGCATCTCTACTTCTATTAATTCCAAACCCGGAAAAAAATAGTTTAAAATTTCCTGATACTGCTTGTTTTCCTCCGCCATTTTTCCAGCCGTCCACTGGCTGAGTCCCAGTCCATGTCCGACTCCCCTGCATAAAAAACGAATCATTTCCTTATCTGTCTGTACAATAAAACAGGAAGAAGGAAGCTTTAGAAGTTCACGCATTTCTTCCCCTTGAAAGTCCTGATTCCCTGCCTGAATCTCCAACACATACCCCAAACGATCTGTTTCTTTGATTTTAATCTCCCCGGCATCTTTAATTTCAAATCCTGCATATTCTTTTTTTATTAATCTGCGAAACTCTTTTAACTCAAAATAACATCCATTGACATAAAATGGACTCTTCTTATCCTGAATCGTGTCTACAGAAATCAAATAAGCAAAATTTTCACCCAGAAGTTCCTTTCCATCTCTGCTTCGTTCTGTTCCCACCGCATAAAATGGAATCTGTTTTACCTCATGATTCAAAGCCAGCACTTTTCCTCTTGTTTCCTCTGCTGATTCTAAAAATACATGAAATCGCTCTAAAAAAAATGGAATTCTTCTTTTCGCTTTTAAATATTTTGCTGCCTCTTCTGCTTTCTGCTTTTCTTCTCCTTTTTCCCACTGCAGATAAAAATTTCCACGTGCAATCACAGTCTGCGCCTTAATGCTCTCCTTCGGAGCCTCCCAGTCTATCTGCATTGCCGTTAAAACTGCTATATAATCTTCAAAATCCGTTTCATTTCTGACCGGTGGACATTCTTTGATTCCCAATATCAAGGCAACAATCAAACAAGGAAGCCCTGCCATAAAAAACAAAAGGCATACTCCGGATTTTATTTTCTTTTTCATAAATTTATAAAACCCAGACCTCTTTTGTTTATTCTTATGACAAAACTTCCCTGTCCTATTCATATTCTTATAATTTCAAAATTTAACTAAGCCTCATTATTTTTTTATAATCAGTACCGGAATCGGTGGATTATTTTTGCGGTTGTAATAAGCACTCACAATCACCAGATATTTTTTTTCATCAAGGCTCTTTAAATACGCTAAAAGTGTATCCCTTTCCTCAAATCCGGTCTCTCCTCCGCTGTAAATACAAAGACTCATCACTCCACCTTTTTTAAGCAGTCTCAGACCCTCTATAACGGCGTTTTTACTGCTTTCAGGCTTCGTAGCAAGAGAATGGTCACTTCCCGGCAAATATCCGAAATTAAAGCAAATACCGTCCACAGAAGCCTCATCTGCATACTTTGCCATATTTTCATGACTGTCCAGTATTAATCTTGCCTTCTGCTCCATCCCCTCTGATTTTAATAATGCTCTTGTTGATTCAAGTGCCTGCTTCTGAATATCAAATGCAAGCACCTGTCCCTCTTTCCCTGCAAGCTCACATAAAAACAGCGTATCGTGTCCATTTCCCATTGTTGCATCAATATACGTTCCGCCTGTCACTGCCTGCATTAAAAACAATTCATGACACCATTCGGTTATCTGAAATGATTTCATAATGTCTTACTTTCCTCCAATGCCTGTGCAAGGTCATCGATAATGTCTTCTACATTTTCAATTCCGACAGAAAGACGAATCAATCCCGGAGAAATTCCTGCTGCCTTGAGCTGTTCGTCATTTAACTGTCTGTGAGTATGACTTGCCGGGTGTAAAACACTTGTCTTTGCATCTGCAACGTGTGTCACAATAGATGCCAGTTTTAAGCTGTCCATAAATTTAACAGCCGCTTCTCTTCCTGCTTTTAATTCAAATGAAATGACTCCGCAGGTTCCGTTTGGCATGTACTTTTTCGCCAGTTCATGATATTTATCATTTGGAAGTCCCGCATAATTTACATGACCGACTAACTCATGCGCATCTAAAAATTCTGCAACTTTCTGCGCATTATAACAATGTCTCTCCACACGAAGCGGAAGTGATTCCAGACTTGCATTTAATAAAAAGCAGTTCATCGGAGACGGAATTGAACCTAAATCACGCATTAACTGTGCATTAATTTTTGCAATGTAAGCAGATTTTCCAAAATGCTCTGTATACACAATACCATGATAAGATTCATCCGGTCTTGTCAGCCCATGGAATTTTTCTCCATAAGCGTCCCAGTCAAACTTTCCACTGTCAATAATTGCACCACCAACCTGCATTGCATGTCCATCCATATATTTTGTCGTAGAATGAGTGACAATGTCTGCGCCCCATTCAAACGGTTTACAATTTACCGGAGTAGCAAATGTATTATCTACAATAAGCGGGACTCCATGTTCATGCGCAAGTTTTGCCATTTTTTCAATATCAAGCACAACCAATGCAGGATTGGAAATTGTCTCTGAAAAAACAGCTTTCGTATTTGGCTGAAATGCTTTTTCTAATTCTTCTGCCGGTGCATCCGCATCTATAAAAGTACATTCGATTCCCATTTTCTTTGCTGTTACGCCAAGCAGATTCAAGGTTCCGCCATAAATTGCAGAAGCACAAATCACATGGTCTCCGGCTTCGCAGATATTAAAGACCGCATAAAAGTTTGCCGCCTGTCCGGATGAAGTTAAAACTCCGGCCACTCCGCCTTCCAGATCTGTAATTTTCTCCGCTACCATATCATTTGTCGGATTCTGAAGTCTGGTATAAAAATATCCTTCATCCTTTAAATCAAATAAGCGTCCCATTTCTTCAGATGTATCATATTTAAATGTTGTGCTTTGGTAAATCGGCATCATTCTCGGTTCGCCTTTCTTTGGTTTCCAACCGGAATGTAAGCATTTTGTTTCGATGTGCAGCTCTTTTCCCATTTCTCATATCGCCTTTCTTGGTATTATATTTCTTTTATTGTACCACTTTCAGACATATCCTGCCACTGACATCTTATTTTTCTCTTAATCTTACACAGTTATCGACAATTATCGACGAAACTTCTTCTGTCCATAGACAATCAGACCTACAAATACAACGATTCCAATTGCAAGAATTATCAGCTTATTTCCGCTGTCTAATTTATTCATGGAATCTAAAAATCCAAGCACCATCATATCAATGCCGATAACTGCAATTGCACCACCTGTTGCCATCATAAATTTTCTTTCGTTCTCCGGTGACACACCTTTTGAAAATCTCTCACGAATCATACTTGGCTTTCCCCAGATAACAAGATATAAACCAATCACTACAACTACTGCAGCTAAAATAATCATCATCAGACAATCTCCTCTCATTTTCGCTCACTCCTTCCCTTATAGTATATATAAGACTCAAAAAGTATTTTGACCCTAACATCATAATACTGTAAAATTAATATCAAGTAAAGAAAATATAAGACCAACGAAAGGATTGCCTGATTATGAAAGAACAAATTTATACCATTCCTTTAATGGATGCTTTTAATGCCGGTGATGAGTGCCCATTCTGCTTTATCGAAAGAAATCTGGAACAGCATGCCATGGATTTTGTACTTGGCGCCGGTGCTTCTTATATGGAAGATGATATCCGTGCCGAAACCGATAAAGCAGGATTTTGCCGTGAACATTATAAAAAGATGTTTGAATATGGAAACCGCTTAGGATGCGGTCTGATTTTAACCACTCATTTCAAAAAGAAAAACGAAGAATTAAAGCAACAGATAAAAATGTTTTCTCCTGCAAAAGCTTCTATGTTCAGCCATTTTAAAAAGGCTCAGTCTACCACGGATGCTCCAAAAACTTCTATCGGTGTCTGGGCAAAAGCACAGCAGGAAAGCTGCTATATCTGTGACTATTATAAAAATACTTATTTGCGCTACCTCGATACGTTCTTTGAACTCTATCGAAAAAATCCTGAATTTGTCGAGCTTTTCAAAAAAAGTAAAGGATTCTGTCTCCCGCATTTTGCTGATTTAGTCGAAAATGCAGAAACAATTTTATCAGACAAAGAAAAATCGGATTTTTATGAAACGTTATTCCCACTGATGACCGAAAACATGCAGCGTGTCACTGACGACCTTGAATGGTTCTGTGACAAATTCGATTATAAGAATAAAGATGCAGATTGGAAAACTTCAAAAGATGCAATTCCAAGAGGAATGCAAAAAGCTGCTGGCAGCTATCCAGCAGATCCGCCATACAAATCGGCTTTATAGAATTTTAGATGCTCTGGTAACGTAGTTGCCGAGCAGGTAAAGCGGACATTCGCAATCCGCTTCGCTACTTGCTCATGAACGCAGTCGCTTTGCGATCTGTCAGTGGGAGTTGAAAGCTCCCACTGACAGAAGCATCCCCCTCACCCGCCGCTTAGTGCTTTGCGCACTTGAAGTGGGGGAATGCTTATCTGCGTTCAAAAATGACACAAAAAAAACAAGAGCCTTGAATCTTGAGGGGGGATAGATTCAAGGCTCTTATTTTTCACGTCTACTTTATAAAAAAGAAGGAGAGCCGATATAAGGGAAATATCGGCATATGAAAAAGAAAAAGATTTTTGAAAAAAGTCTTATTGGCTTTGTTCAAGTAATAATATACACAGAAATTGTGATGATTTTGTGTTCAAATAATGAAAGAAATATGAAAAAGTATTTTATACTTTTTTTATGAATTGGTATTACCGGTTTGTTTTTTGCTTCTTTTAGTGCGTGAAACGCAATTTCCCCTGCAAAAACGCAACAAAAAAAGATTGAAATCTCTTATCAAGATTTCAATCTTTTAAGCAGTGAAGCATCGGGGATTCGAACCCCGGACAACTTGATTAAAAGTCAAGTGCTCTACCGACTGAGCTAATGCTCCATATTTCAATAATTTCATCCTGACTATTCGCAGGAAAAATGCCCAGAGCCGGAATCGAACCAGCGACACGAGGATTTTCAGTCCTCTGCTCTACCAACTGAGCTATCTGGGCCTAATAAAATTAAATTGAGTAGCGGGGACAGGATTTGAACCTGTGACCTTCGGGTTATGAGCCCGACGAGCTTCCAGACTGCTCCACCCCGCGTTATTAATTTAAAAGCCGATGATCGGACTCGAACCGATAACCTGCTGATTACAAATCAGCTGCTCTGCCAATTGAGCCACATCGGCATAAATCAATGAATAGAATCGCACCTCATCGGTACTTTCAATGGGCGATGGTGGATTCGAACCACCGAAGGCGTTGCCAGCAGATTTACAGTCTGTCCCCTTTGGCCACTCGGGAAATCGCCCATATTAATTTTTAAAATAAATGGGACCTACAGGGCTCGAACCTGTGACCCTCTGCTTGTAAGGCAGATGCTCTCCCAGCTGAGCTAAGATCCCATTATTCTTTTCGTTTCCTTTCGGAAACAACGACCCAGAAGAGACTCGAACTCTCGACCTCCGCCGTGACAGGGC
>QULP01000007.1:355-186446 GCA_003481745.1 Firmicutes bacterium OM04-13BH | reverse complement strand
AGCTTTTATATTATATCAAAGCTGTTTTTGTTTGTCAAGAACTTTTTCAACTTTTTTCAAAGTTTTTAATTTTTGATTTGTTGTCGTTTTCTGCGACAGCTTTAATAGAATACCATATCTTTATCAGCTTGTCAATAGTTTTTTTATTTTTATTTTTTTAAACTTTTTAAAACTATTTTAACAACGAATCAACAATTCGTGTTATATAATATCATCATTATTCATCATTTGTCAACAGCTTTTTTCACTTTTTTTCAATTTTTTTCTACTATCCTAGATTCTATGAATTTCCAAGCATTTACTACTATTAAAACAGCAGTAAATGTAAGACGCACAGACAGTACCTTCCACTATCTGTGCGTCTTATTTCACCTGCTTTATACAAACAAAATGCTATCTTCTAACTACAATTGCTTCATAAGGTTTCAGACTCAGTTCTTGTTTGATTTCCTGTTCTTCATAATTGCTGATTAGGATTTCTTTTCCAACAAATTCATCCGGAACCGCATAAGAAACCTCTTTATCTGTAAAGTTACAGATAACCAGAAGTTTTTCTTCATTTAATTCTCTTGTATAAACATACAATTCTTCGCTTTCCGGAAGGAGCAGTTCATAATGACCATACACAATTACTTCTTCCTGATGTCTTAATGCGATCAATTTCTTATAATAAGAGAAGACAGAATCTGCCCATTTTACTTCTTCTTCCGCATTAATCTCCACATAATTTGGATTCACCTTAATCCATGGTGTTCCTGTTGTAAATCCTGCATTTTTCTGAGCATTCCACTGCATCGGAGTTCTCGCATTATCTCTGCTCTTATAGCAAAGGTAACGCATCATATCTTCTTTACTAATCAATCCACTCTCAACGTATTCATGATAAGCATTGATACTTTCAATATCTTTAAATTCATCAACAGACGCAAATGGAACATTTGTCATACCAAGTTCTTCACCCTGATATACATAAGGCGTTCCCTGCATCAGATGGAGACAGGTTGCCAGCATTTTTGCTGAAACTTCTCTATATTCTTTACTGTCATTTCCAAATCTGGAGACAACTCTTGGCTGATCATGATTGCACCAGAATAAACTGTTCCATGCTTTTCCTTCTAATTCGTTCTGCCATTTTGTCAAATTTTCTTTTAAAGCGGTCAGCTTGACCTTCTTATCGCTCCATTTTGAAAATTCGCCCTGATCTAAATCCATATGTTCAAACTGGAATACCATTCCAAGTTCTGTTCCTTTATTGGAAGCATATTTTTTCGCTTCTTCAATTGTAACACCCGCACACTCTCCTACTGTGAGCAGGTCATACTTAGAAAGTACTTCTTTATTCATTTCCTGCAGATATTCATGTACGTGAGGACCATTTTGTACATAAGGAGAAGCATCTCCATAGAGACCTCCCTGCACTTTTCCATCCGGGAGCCCTTCTACTTTTGATATCATACTGATAACATCCATACGGAAACCATCGATTCCCTTTTCACACCACCAGTTCATCATAGAAAAGACTTCTTCACGGACTTTTGGATTATCCCAGTTTAAATCCGGCTGTTTTTTAGAAAACAGATGCAGATAATACATATCCGTTGTTTCATCATAAACCCAGGCAGAACCGTTAAATACAGAACCCCAGTTATTTGGTTCTTTTCCGTCTTTCCCTTCTCTCCAGATGTAATAGTCACGATATGGATTTTCTCTTGATTTTTTACTTTCTACAAACCATGCATGCTCATCCGATGTATGATTGACAACCAAGTCCATGACAATTCGGATTCCTCTCTTATGAGCTTCTGCCAACATACGGTCGAAATCTTCCATTGTTCCAAACTCTTCCATAATTGCCTGATAATCACTGATATCATATCCATTATCATCATTCGGAGACTGATAAACAGGAGAAAGCCAGATTACATCAATTCCTAATTCTTTTAAATAATCTAATTTTTCTGTAATTCCATTGATATCTCCAATTCCGTCTCCATTGCTGTCTTTAAAACTTCTTGGATAAATCTGATAAACAACGCTTTCTTTCCACCATTTTTTTTCCATAATCTTCACCTCATCCATTTTCTAATCGTTCTGATAAATCAGACACGTTTTCTCACTTTGCTATATAAATCTGATATATAGATTCAAAGCAATAATTATCTGCTTTCATTTACGCAAAAACGTTTTGCGTAAAACCTTATTTACTATTACCAATTATAGCAAACTGTGTTTTCTATCACAATAGGTTTTTCGCAAAACGTCCATTTCACCTAAATCTTATTCTCTATTCTGTACAGAATCACGAACCACCAGTTCAACCGGAAGCCGTTCTTCTCCATCAAATGGTTCTTCTTTTATCAGACTCATTAGTTTCTTTACAACCATCTTTCCTTTTTTCATGACATCCTGACGCACTGTTGTAAGCTGTGGTCTGCACATCTTTGCATAAGGACTGTCATCAAATCCAACAACCGAAATATCCTCCGGCACACGAATCCCCATATCCTGTAACACAAGAATTCCTTCCTGT
This sequence comes from Firmicutes bacterium OM04-13BH, assembly GCA_003481745.1. GTDB lineage: Bacteria > Bacillota > Clostridia > Lachnospirales > Lachnospiraceae > Blautia > Blautia stercoris. Next base: position 183,916 of record QULP01000007.1, on the reverse strand, counting down.
GCATAACGATCTGAAGCAAAAAATAATGCATCCCATTTACAAATTTCTTCCAACTGGTCTTTTAACCACTGCATCTGAAATTCCTGCTTTATCGGCATAATCCAATGTTTCGCCAAAACTGAACCATTTTCTTTTGCTGCTCTTTGAAGTCCGAGCCAACGCTCATGGTCTACGCCAATATCATTATCTGACAGGAAAAGAATCTTTTTCATTCCATTTTCTATCAGATAATTTCCCATCTTAAAACCTCCTTCAAAATCCTGAAGCCCTATATTTTCTGCCCGTTCTCTTCCCTCATAATAATTGTCAATACTGACCAATGGAATCTGACACCTCTTTTGAAGTTCAATATTCTGTTCTGCTGTAAGCCCAAGTGTAATCAAACCCTCTACTTTCCACGTCGCTGCCAACTTCCAGCTTTCTTCCGATGTACTCGACATGTGAAACAGCATATAATAATTTTTTCTGTAAATCTCTAATTCAAGTGCGCTTAACATAATGCTGGTAAATGGGTCACCTTCAATACTTCTTCTTTTTCCATCTACCCCGCCAATCAAAACACCTATCAGTCTGGAACGATTCTGCGCCAGCATCAATGCACTCATACTTGGAATATACTGATGTTCTTCCAAAATTTTCTGTATCTTATCAATATTTGACTTTGAAACTTTTTTTGTATTTCCATGTATAACATTCGAAACAGTGGTCGGACTGACTCCCGCTTCTTTTGCAATATCTTTTATCCTTACCATAGCTTTCTTCTTTCTTTTTATTTCAATAAAATATTTACAAACGGATTACAGTTATACAGCCAGTTTATAACTAGATTTTCCTGAATCATTGCCAATGCCTGTGCTCCGATTTCTGTATTCCAGATTAGAAACACAATCAAAAAGAATACCCATAAAATCACCAATCCCTGAACTGCGCCTATTGCCCCACCTGCAAGACGATTGACCATGCTTAAGACCGGCAGTCTGAATAAACCATCCAGCAGCCCCACTGCAATCCGAAGCAAAATCGATAACAGCACAAATGTAATCACAAAAGCAAGTCCATTTACAATCAGATGTGCCGTTGACTCTGCAAGTGGAGCCACTGCACTTTCCGTAAACTCATCTCCGATTCTAAGTGTATTTGAAAAATTTTCCGGAACACCCATTTTCTGCATAAATTCCTGCTGCACATTTTCCGTCTGTTTTTCGGCAATACTTTGAAATGCTTCCCTGCATTTGGTTTCAGTTACTTCATACACCGTTGTTTTTTCTTCCAGAAATGTTGCAACATAAGGATTTACCAGTGATACCAGCACCAGACTCACAACAAGCGACATCATTGCTGCCAGTGTCCGAACCATTCCTTTTCTAAAACCATTTAAAATACACCCTGCCAGTATCACTAAAATTACTATGCTTAACCAGTTCATACGCTTTTCTCCTTTTGTTTCTTTCCTTGATTTTTTCGTGAGCTACCCGACTATAAGGAACCGAGCCTCTTACTTAAATACCATTCTGTTTCCATATTTTAAACGCTACGCTTAAATCTATCCCATAATGCAGAGAAAACAGACCATTGCCTGCCGACAACCGCCTGTTTCCACATATTTTATTTTAATTTAATTGTCTTGATTCCACTTTCCGAAACCACCATATAACGATTGGATGCAATTCTGAAAATCCCCTGTATTGTCCCCTCTCCAAAGTTTCCATCAAACTTTTTGTTTCCGTTTAAGTCAATCATACAAACTTGCGTATCGTTATTCATAATAATCATTTCATTGCTGATTTTTATCTGGGTATATTCAATATTGAACTTCTTTTCAAATTTCATTTTTCCATTCAGACTGTATACCCGCATTACATAATTTTTATTATTATCTTTATCTTTGAATACCACTCCTGCATAATTATCATTATAGAATGTACTGACAATCTCTGATGTCATTTCCACATTTTTCTCTTCTTTCGGAATGTTTTCTCCCTGATAGACAGAAAATCCATTATCTCGAAATGCCAGCGCAGAACCGTCTTTTAAATAAATGGTCTGCGGCACAATGACATCTTTATAAGTGTAACCGGATACAATATTGTCAATTTCACTTTGACCGCTGTCTCCAAAATTATAAAAAGCTACATAACTGGTTGTCTGCGCATCTTCTACATAAAGATAGCTGACCATAATAATCTTTCCATTTGGTGATACTGCAATGTCAACCGGATATCCCGGACTGTCAATTCTTGTCTGGTTTTCCGCAATCAGACTGCCATCTTTGGCATAAAAATCTACCCATGTTTTGTCATTATCCTGTAAAATTGCAGCAACAACTCCTGTTCTCGCCACTCTTGCTTTTAAAATCGGCTTGGATGTCTGAACCGTTCCAACCACTTTTTCTTTTGATAAAATATATATGGAAGTCGCATCCTTATCTGCCACCACCGCCATGTTTTCACAGACGTCTACTGTCGGATTTGTCATCTGAAAATCCTCTGACCATACCGTTTCCTCTTTTTGATTCACCAAAGAAACTCCATCTGTTCCGTATTTCAAAATTTCATCTTCAAACTGGACAAAACCATAAGCCTGCACATTTTCATTTTTTGAAGACGAAAGTACAGAATAGTTGTGATACGTACGCCTGTGAATAACTAATACAGCTATTACAATAATTACAATTAAAATCAAAATGCCTACTAAAATCATCTCTAATTGTCTGCGTTGTTCTCTGGTTTGTCTTGTTTGTTTCTTACCCTTGCTTTTGCTTTGACTTTGTTTTTCTTTATTCTGTTCCATTTATCTTAACCTTTGTTTTATTATGTACTCTCAGAATCTTTCTGTGCTTGATTTTGTGAGTCCACTATTTATATCAAAGCGCTTATGCCCTGACATGCGGCTATTATAGCACACTTTTCTACGGGAGTAAAATTTTTTGTCCCGGAAAAATAAATTCTTCTGCGGAAATTCCATTCAATTCACAAATCTCTTTTATTTTTGAAGTTGTCCCATAATAAGCCCGGCTGATGCTGGTAATGGTATCCCCCTCACGCACGGTATATGTTTCATGCATTGAATTTGAACCTGTGGTTTGCGCTATACTTGTATTTCCTGTGCTCTGTGCTGTATTTGCACTTTCTGTCCTATCTGAACCTGTCTCTCCCTGTTGTTCCTGTCTTGCGGATTCCCTCTGCTTGTTCCCTTCCGCCCCTGCATTTGCCTGTTCTGATTTCTTATCTCTTTTACCGTCCATTAAACCTGATACTGAATCCGACTCTGTCCCGGTCTGCGTCTCTTCTTTTAACTTTTCTGTATCGGAAGTCTCTGATTTTTCTATCGTTTCTGCATCGTTGTTTGAATTTGACACAACCGTTTCGGATTTCTTTTTTTCAATTTTTGCTTTGTCTGCAATAGAATTCGTTTTTTTTAACTTCTCATATTGATTCAGATAAAGTACTCCCGCAATCAACATTGCTGCTGCCGCACTTGCACTTGCCATCCGAAACAGAGGCGCTATTTTATCCCGCTTTTTTCCTTTCGTCTTTTCTTCTACTTTTTTACGAAATGTCTTTACTGCTTCATCCGCTACCTTTTCGCTTCTTTCTCTTGCATATTTATTTTGCTCAATTAAAAAATTTTGCATTGGCTCATTTTTTTCATAATAAACATAAAAGCCTTCCTGCCTGGTAAGTTTCCCCTCTTCATAACGATAAAAAGCCTCTTCTTTTTCAAGAGGTTCCATCACCATAAGCACTTTTTCATTTCCGCCAAAATGATTAAAATGTGTTTTGCTGATTCCCTCATGAAGTTCCATAGAACAGCCTGGAAGCGATAAAAACCAGCCTACAATTTCCTGATTCGGAAAGAATTTTTTATTTTCCTCATAAATCTGTTTCCACACATCCTTTGTAAAGGCAAAATGTTCTTCTGAAACCTCAATATCATGAAGCGCAACCGCACTTTTAATAAATAAATACGTCTTTCCATCTTTCCAATTTGCCTGCCCAAGCAGAATTGCCGCTCTCCCTTTTGCAGAATCCTCACTTGCGATTCTACAAAGATAAGTATAAGCATAATCTTCTATATAGATTTTTTGATTTCCCTGTATTTCACCAATCTGTCGTATATTGTTTGGAATCCGGAAAAAAGCCTGATTTCCCTCCGCTTTTTCTTTCTCCTTTTCATAAATGACCTCTATCATAATTCTTTCACCCCTTTGGGCAAAAGAATAGCATACAAGCTCTGCAAATTTTATCACTTTGAGGAAGCTGCCTGATTTTTTTTGTCGACAAATCTTTACTTAAAAAGTCAGGATAAATCATCCAAAACAGGGAAACCTATTATAAAAGAAATTTTGACCAGTAGTACAGCGTCAATCTAGCAGTTACTTAATATTCGCTGTACTAAAACAGTGATTTTTTTGAAAGGATGGTAAATTTTATGGAATCATACCAAAATGCTCCTGTCCACTATGTAGAAAGCAAAAGCTGCCGAGCTCCCAACCAGGTCGGTTCTCTTTTATTTGAAATGCTGTGCTCACAGCAAAAAGATTTTCAGGAAGTAGTCTTTCTCTGCATTGGAAGTGACCGGATTACAGGAGACAGCCTTGGTCCGTTAATCGGACATAAATTAAGTAAAAAACATCTTTCCCGCTGTATCATTTATGGGACACTGGATCAGCCCGTTCATGCCTTAAACCTTGCTGAAGTCACAGCAATGGTTCATGCAAAACATCCGAACTGTCTTTTGATTGCAATTGATGCCTCCCTTGGCTCAAAACGACATCAGGAATTTGTCACCATCCGAAAAGGTGCACTTGCCCCTGGACTTGGTGTAAAAAAGAAACTGCCCCCGGTCGGCGACATTTCCATCACTGGAATTGTAAACCTCTCAGGGGCATTTGAACATTTTGTACTTCAGACAACAAGACTTGCAACCGTGATTCAGCTTGCAGACACAATTGTATCCGGCATTCTGATTGCACACCGTCAATATTTCGGAACACATCGTTTTTCTTTATTGGATTTTTTCCATTCGGATTCAGATTCCGAACGTTTTCGAAGCTTTGCAAAATTTACCCCTCTGTCTGCAGCATCTTCGGAGAATTCTCCGAACGGAAGCCGGTAATCTGCATAAGTATAGTCCTTGCCAAATATTTTTTTCATCAGGTGTTTCATTGCGTGATAGACACCTCTCGGAAACCATACATGAAAATAATACTGTCCGATTTCACATGTTCCACAGTACTTATCCGTTAATGTGATAATCCACGTTTCTTTATGCATTGGTGGAATCGGAGTTACAGGAAACATGTGTTTTAAAATCATTTCTTTTTCAAGTGCATTTAATTTAAAGTATTTTTGCGCATTATGCAGGGCAGTATGCGGATGCGTCATTGCATGAACAGGGTCACCTGTTTTTTTGCGATGATTATGCCAGTCGTATAAAAATAAATCATGAAGCATACCTGCTCTTGCTGCAGAACGTGCATCCAGATTAAAAAATTTACATATTTTATAATTGTAATAGGCAACATTCAGACAATGCTGATAACAACTTGTATTACAATGATGCTGATAATTTTTCATTTTCAGGACATACGGATGATGTACCAAATCTTTGATATATCCATAAAATTCTTCATTTTCGGATTTTTTATCCTGTCTGACCTCTCCGCCTGTGTTTCTTGTATTTTTTACCGTTCTTCTGCTTCTCGTTTTCATAACTTCATTCCCTTTCTTTTTTAGTTCTTAAAAACTTTAGCCATAAGAACTAAAAAAAGGTGCCGCCTTTTGGCGACACCTCTAAGACTTAGCCCTATTCTATAACAGAGCTTTTTATTTGTAAATATAATTATTTAACGAATGCTTTTACTTTATTGTAAATTCCTGCTGCATCAATTCCATATTTTTCCAGTAATTTTACTGCCGGGCCGGACTCACCAAATACATCATTGATACCGATACGAAGCATCTGTGTCGGAGCTTTTTCGCTTAACACTTCCGCTACTGCACCGCCAAGACCACCGATTACAGAATGTTCTTCTACTGTAACGACTTTGCCTGTTTCTTTTGCAGCTTTTACAACCAGTTCTTCATCTAATGGTTTGATAGTATGAATATTGATTACTTTTGCATCAATTCCATCTTCAGCCAGTTTTTCTGCTGCTGCTAAAGTTTCACTTACGCAAAGACCTGTTGCAAAGATTGTAACATCTTTTCCTTCTCTAAGCACGATACCTTTTCCGATTTCAAACTTATAATCCGGTCTGTCATTGATAACCGGCACTGCCAGACGTCCAAAACGTAAATAAACAGGACCTTCATGAAGGTAAGCTGCTTCTACAGCTGCTTTTGCCTCTACATCATCAGATGGATTTAAGATCACCATGCCTGGAATGGTTCTCATAAGTGCCATATCTTCGTTACACTGATGAGTTGCACCATCTTCTCCAACAGAGATTCCGGCATGAGTTGCACCAATTTTTACATTTAAATGTGGATAACCGATGGAGTTACGCACCTGCTCGTAAGCACGTCCTGCTGCAAACATTGCAAATGTACTTGCAAATGGAACTTTTCCTGTTGTAGACAGACCTGCTGCGATTCCCATCATATTGGATTCTGCGATACCACAGTCAATGTGACGTTCCGGATATGCTTTTTGGAATGTTCCGGTCTTTGTAGCACCTGCCAGGTCAGCATCAAGAACTACTAAATTTTCGTATTTTTTTCCTAATTCAACTAATGCGTTACCATAACTTTCTCTGGTTGCAATTTTCTTTACTTCTGACATAATGCTTCACCTACCTTTTCCAAGTCTGCCATTGCGATTGCATATTCTTCATCGTTTGGAGCTTTTCCATGCCATCCTGCATTGTTTTCCATATAGGAAACGCCTTTTCCTTTTACAGTCTTCATGATAATAGCTGTCGGCATGCCTTTTGTTTCTTTTGCTTCTTTAAATGCAGCTGCAAGCTGGTCAAAATCATTTCCATCTTCTACATTGATTACATGAAAATTGAATGCTTCAAATTTCTTATCAATTGGATATGGAGAACAAACATCTTCAATTTTACCGTCAATCTGAAGTCCATTGTTATCTACGATTACAACTAAGTTATCCAGTTTTCTGTGTCCGGCAAACATAGAAGCCTCCCAAACCTGCCCTTCCTGGATTTCACCATCACCAAGCAATGTATAAACACGGTAATCCGCATTGTCCATTTTTCCGGCTAAAGCCATTCCAACTGCTGCTGAGATTCCCTGTCCTAAAGAACCACTGGACATATCAACACCTGGAATGTGTTTCATATCCGGATGTCCCTGAAGGTAAGAACCGATATGACGCAGAGTTTTTAAATCCTCTACCGGGAAATATCCTCTGTTTGCAAGAGTAGCATAAAGTCCCGGTGCCGTATGTCCTTTGGATAATACAAAACGGTCACGGTCTGCTTTCTTTGGCTCTTTCGGGTCAATATTCATTTCCTCAAAATATAAATAAGTAAATAAATCTGCTGCTGATAAAGAACCGCCCGGATGTCCCGCTTTTGCGGAATGAACAGCTGTCACAATACCTTTGCGGACTTCATTGGCTGTTTTCTGAAGCTCTAATTTGTTCATAGTTTCCTCCTGAAAAAATTTCTCATAATATAAGTGAGTGGCAATTTTGTTTTGCCACTCACATCTTACCTTTATTTTCCGAATACTGCAAGATAATCTTTTTGGAATTTTTCAATACCCTGGTCAGTAAGTGGATGATGGGTCATCTGCTCTAATACTTTGTATGGAACTGTTGCGATATCAGCACCTGCAAGTGCACATTCTGTTACATGCATTGGATGACGAACACTTGCTGCGATGATTTCTGTATCAATACCGGCAACTTCAAATATCTCAACGATGTCACGGATTAAATCTGTTCCGCATACAGAAATATCATCCAGTCTTCCGAGGAATGGAGATACATAAGTTGCTCCTGCTCTTGCTGCCAGTAATGCCTGGTTTGCAGAGAAGATTAATGTTACGTTTGTTTTGATTCCTTCTGCTGTCAGAACTTTAACTGCTTTTAAGCCTTCTGTTGTCATAGGAATTTTAACAATCATGTTTGGATGAATTGCTGCGATTTCGCGACCTTCTTTAATCATTCCTTCTGCATCTGTTGTTGTAGCTTTTACTTCACCGCTGATTGGTCCATCTACGATAGAAGCGATTTCTTTGATAACCTGATTAAAGTCACGTCCTTCTTTTGCAATCAGGGATGGGTTTGTAGTAACTCCACAGATAATTCCCATATCATTTGCTTTACGAATATCCTCTACATTTGCAGTATCAATAAAAAATTTCATAACTCATTTCCTCCCGTGAAACGTTCGTTTTATTTGTTGGTTATAGTTTACCTCATAATTCGTTTACGGGCAAGTCACAAAAAAATTATTAGTGATTTTATTTATTTATAAATATGCATTTTATTAATAATTTTTCGGCTGTATTTCATAATTTTTCTGCCATATACAGCCTTTTTTTGTTTTTTTATTACTAATATCTTTTCTGATTTTATTTAATATTTCTTTTCTTTCCTGCCTCTTTCGTGCGTTTTTTCCCGTGCATAAGAAGTGGTTTTTCTGGCAATTAATTTGGGTTCATACTCGATGTGATAAATACTGATTGGATTCGTTCCATCATAAGTATCTTTTGATGATTTAATCTTTCGGATAATAATATCACATGCATCCCTGCCTTTTAATGGAACGAAATGTTCAATTGTAGTAAGCGACAAATGAGACATGCCCGAAAAGATGATATTATCACATCCAATTACAGACATATCTCCCGGAATTTTATATTTTTCTTCCTGCAGTGCATCCATGATTCCAAATGCCATCATGTCATTTAATCCCGCAATCGCTGTCAGATTATCATATTCTGCAAGAAGTTCTTTTGTCAGATTATATCCCATCTTATATTCCGAATCCGGACTCGGCAACTGTTCATCCAAAGACGCATCGGCCGCTTTTATCACAACTCGGTCTCCCAGTCCTGCCTGCTCATACTCCTGTACAAATCCCTGTACTCGTTTGGAACGCTGCTTCTGACGTTGGGTAAGCGGAGGTGTAATAAATGCAACATCTCTGTGGCCATAATCCAAAAGATGTCTTGCCATCAAACGCCCTACCTTTGTATTATCCTGATTAATTGCATCAACCTGTACTTTCTCCCTGTTACTGATAATTACAAGCGGGATTTTCTTTGCAATCTCGCCTACCTGTTCCATAAATACAGAACTTGGATTACAAGTATATATAATGCCTGCAGGATCTACACTCGACATCAGCTTGAGATATTGTTCTTCGAGTTTCAATTCTCTTTGTGTATTACAGGTAAAAACACTGTATCCCTCTTCTTTCGCCACTGCCTCAATTCCCTGAAGCAGCATGACATAATACGGATTGGTAAGGGTTGGACAAAATACAATAATCAGCTTCCCTTTCCGGCTGTCCTTTCTTTGGCGCCGTTTTGGGATTATATATCCCATTTCCTTAGCAATCCGCTCAATTTTTTCTACTGTTTCTTTTGAAAAAGAAACATTATATTTATGATTTAATACCATCGAAACCGTTGCCTGAGAGACACCGGCTTTTTTTGCGATATCTGTTGATGTAACTTTTTTCCTCATAAAATTACACCCCTACAATTCCACTCTGCCCTCAAGTGCCCGCAAAAGAGTTACTTCGTCAATGTATTCCAAGTCTCCGCCTACCGGCACACCGCTTGCAATCCGACTGACTTTAATTCCGGTCGGCTTAATCAGCTTACTCAGATACATTGCCGTTGTCTCTCCCTCCACACTTGAATTTGTGGCAATAATAACCTCTTCAATTTCTTCTCTTGTGAGACGCTGAAGCAACTCTTTTAACTTAATGTCATCCGGTCCGATTCCAAGCATAGGAGAAATAGCACCATGAAGCACATGATATACCCCGTCAAATTTTCCGGTCTTTTCATAAGCTGCCAAATCTCTTGTATTTTCAACCACCATAATGATATGATGATTGCGTTTTTCATTCCTGCAAATCGGACAGATTTCCTGGTCAGTTAAAGTATAACATTCCTTACAATAACAGACATTGGCTTTTGCATCTACAATTGCTGAAGAGAGTTCTTCCACCTGTTCTTTCGGCAGATTCAAAATATGAAATGCCAGACGCTGGGCAGATTTTGCTCCGATTCCAGGAAGTCTGGAAAATTCTTCTATCAGTTTGTTAATATGACTGCTGTAATATTCCAATTTGATTCCTCTGTCTTTTGATTTTCGTGAACTACTCGGCAACTAAGTTACCAGAGTATCTAAAACTTAGAACAGTCCGCCACCAAGTCCGCCAAGACCACCTGTCAGTTTGGACATCATTGCAGCAGATTCCTGTTCTACTTTTCTTAACGCTTCATTGGTTGCTGCTACAATCAAATCTTCCAACATCTCAATATCATCCGGATCTACTACTTCTTCTGCAAGTTTTACTTTTATCACTTCTTTTTTTCCGGAAATTGTTACTTCTACTGCACCACCACCGGCTTTTGCCGTAAATTCTTTTTCTTCCAGAGCTTTCTGGTTTTCTTCTGCCTGACGCTGCATTTTCTGTGCCTGTTTCATTAAGTTATTCATGTTTCCAGGCATACCCATTCCCGGAAATCCACCTCTTTTTGCCATTATATGTCCTCCTCGTCATCACTCATATCTTCTACTACGACATCCATCTGGATGCTTTGTTCAATCAGTTCATCTACCGAAATCGGTGTAAGTCCTGCCGGACCTTTTAAATCCGTATCCGTAATCACAAACTGAATTTCTACTTCTTTTCCTGTTTTTTCTCGAATAATTTTTTTCAGAAGCGGAATAGTATCTGGATTTTTGGTACAGATTTCCGCCTGAAAGTTGTGAAATTCAATATAAAGAATTGGCTCATCACTGTTTACATTATACTTTGGTGTGGCTTCTTTTAACATCTGTTTTAGCAGACCACTTGTTTCTCTTACAATTGCAGTCCAGTTCTTCTGAATATACTGCAAATCTTGCGGTGCTGCTTTTTGTGGTTTTACTGCTTCTTGTTCTTGTGGCTCTTCGCCAAACAGTTCCGGCTGCGGCAGTGCCCGAGTACTCGCTTTTTGAGACTCCGTCAAAACCGGAATCCCTTTTTCCATCTTTTCTTCGAGTACGCGAATCCGGTCAAATAAAGAATCCAAATTTGTCTCCATCACCGGCTGGCATAATTTAATCAGTGCAATCTCAACCAATACGCGCTTTTGGGACGCATACCGAATTTGATTGGAAAGTTCCGAGAAAACACGAATATAACGCATCAGCGTCTCCGTGTCAAGCATTTCACTCTCTTCTTTTAAACGTTCCAGATTTTCTGCCGAGACATCCACAGCATCCTCCGGTACATCCGAAGTTTTTACCAACAACAGATTTCGCATATACCACACAAAATCATTTACAAACTGTCCCAGTTCTCTTCCCTGCACTATCAACTCTTCCAGTGTTTTAATTGAGCCTGCGGTATCCTGTGCTAACACCTTTCTTAACAGTTCACTGAATACTTCCATATCTACTGCACCCAGCACATCGAGTGCTTTTTCATACGTCAGCTTTTCGCCCAGATAAAACGCAATGCACTGGTCCAATAAAGATAAAGCATCTCGCATCGAGCCATCTGCTGCTTTTGCAATATAGCGGATTGCTTTTTCTTCAACTTCCGTACCTTCTTTTTCCATCAACTCACTCATTCTGTCAGAAATCGTATCAACCGTAATTCTCCTGAAATCATAGCGCTGGCACCTTGATAAAATGGTGATTGGAATTTTATGTGCTTCGGTTGTTGCCAAAATAAAGATAACATAAGAAGGAGGTTCTTCCAGCGTCTTTAAAAGAGCATTAAATGCTCCGGTTGACAACATATGAACCTCATCAATGATGTATACTTTATAACGACCCTCGGTCGGACGATATGCCACTTCTTCGCGAATCTCACGAATATTATCGACACCGTTATTCGATGCGGCATCAATTTCAATTACATTCATAGAAGTACCGGCCGAAATCGCTTTGCAGGTTTCACATTCATTACAGGGACTTCCGTCTACCGGGTGCTCACAGTTTACTGCCTTTGCTAAAATTTTCGCAATCGTGGTTTTACCGGTACCTCTGGTTCCACAAAACAGATAGGCGTGACCGATACGATCCGCCTTTATCTGATTTTTTAATGTAGTTACGATGTGCTCCTGTCCCTTTACGTCTTCAAAATTTTGCGGTCGAAACTTGCGATACAGCGCAACATAGCTCATTTTAATTCTTCTCCTGTTTTCTTGCTTTTCCATGCGAATGATGCATGCTCGTCAAGCGGATATTTTTAATCCGCCTGACTGCTTAATTCGATTACTCTCCAAAACTGATTCCGATTCGTTTTGCAGCTTTAACTAACTGGTCATCCGGAGAAACCATTTTTAATTTTCCGGCACAGTCTGCAAGCGGAACTTTTTTAATTTTTCCGTTTACAATTCCTACCATATAGCCATATTCCTCTTTCAGAATCAATCCTGCTGCTGCAGAACCCATACGTGTTGAAAGAACACGGTCATAAGGACACGGACTTCCTCCTCTTTGTGTATGACCTGGAATTGTGATACGAATATCCAAATCCAGTTCCTTTTTCAGTTCTGATTCCAGCTTATACGCAACAGACGGATAAACTTTCTTTTCTTCTTCCTGTTTCTTTTTTAATTCTTTCTTCGAAAGTGCTGCATCTTCTTTTGAAATTGCCCCCTCTGCCACAGCAAGGATGGTAAATCCTTTTCCGGAACGACTTCGATTTTTTACTGCCTCAGCAATCTTTTGAATATCATAAGGAATCTCAGGAATCAGAATAATATCTGCTCCACCTGCAATTCCGGCATGAAGGGTCAGCCAGCCTACCTTGTGTCCCATAACTTCTACGATAAAAATACGGCTGTGGGATGCGGCTGTTGTGTGAATACAGTCAATTGCATCTGTTGCAATATTGACTGCACTTTGAAAGCCAAATGTCATATCGGTTCCCCAGATATCATTGTCAATGGTTTTCGGAAGATGAATAATATTGAGTCCTTCTTCTCTTAACAGATTTGCGGTTTTTTGTGTACCGTTTCCTCCAAGAATAACCAGACAGTCCAGACGAAGTTTATGATAAGTCTGTTTCATTGCTTCTACTTTATCCAGTCCATTTGCATCTGGTACTCTCATGAGTTTAAACGGTTGACGTGATGTTCCAAGTATCGTTCCGCCTCGTGTTAAAATTCCTGAAAAATCCTTTGCAGAAAGCATTCTGTAATTTCCGTAGATAAGCCCTTTATATCCATCATCAAATCCATAAACTTCCAAATCCTCTAAATTATTGAATAAACCTTTTACCACGCCACGCATTGTAGCATTTAACGCCTGACAGTCACCGCCGCTTGTCAGCAGACCAATTCTCTTCATAGATTCATCACATCCCATCTTGTGTTTTTACAAGTCTTACTTTCAAATACCTTATCGTACATACACGAATAGCATTTTGATACTTTGATCTTGTCATTTTTTATTATATACTAATTTATTTTTTATCACAATGCGAATTTTGAAAAAACAGTTCCACCTCTCCCGATTCATTTTTTTCTTTTAAAACGGTTACCTCAAATACCATATTTTCCCCTGGATTTAACGTTGTCAGTTCTATTTTTTTCTCCGGCATTTTCCCCTTATAAAATAAATCCCCTTTCTTTTTCAGTTCAATCTCTACATCGTTTGGTGCCTGTCCCCAAAAATAATAACACTCCGTCTCTTCTGTCTGATTCCAGATAGAAAACACCTGACTTTTACTCTCTTTTGCTTTTAAATCATTAAACTTCGGAAATTCCTGTTCCGTCACAATAAATTTCGGAATCCCTGCATCTTCTTTGGCTGCTTCTTCTTTAGAAAATCCTGCCAAAAAAATCCCGAGTAATAGTAATAACAAAAGTTTTGCGCACATACTTTTATCCTCCCATTACTAATTTATTCCCACTTTCTTAAAATTTTCCAAAAAGTTCTCTCTGCTTTTCTTTTTTACATTGACAAACCTGCAAAAAACCGATATACTGGTATCACCGTGCAGCCGGGGAGTTAGCGGTGCCCTGTACCTGCAATCCGCTACAGCAGGGGTGTTGCCAAACGGAGGGGCTTGCTTTGCGGAGCTGCCCTCTATAAGTGGCGTTGACGTTTGGGTCTCACGCAACAGGACTCTGTGAACCGTGTCAGGTCAGGAATGAAGCAGCACTAAGCAGAATCCCCTGTGTGCCGTGAGGGTGCCTGGGCTGAGTTAACTGTAGAGGTAACGTCCGTGAAGGAGTCTCGATGGGCGGTGCACGGTAAAAAAAGAATATCATAACCTTCTTTGCATCATCATAGAATAAAAGAGATGATTGCAGGGGAGGTTTTTTTATTGCAATATTGGATGATTTCTATCATGAATCATTATGGGTATCTGGGAATTGCCCTCTTGATTCTGATTGAAAATCTGTTTCCTCCGATTCCTTCAGAAGTAATTCTGACCTTTGGTGGATTTTTAACGACTTATACAAATATGAATCTGATTGGGGTTATTCTTTTTTCTACACTTGGCAGTGTCCTTGGCGCAGTTGTGCTTTATCAGATTGGAAGTCTTGTTCCGGTCTCAAAACTTGAGGCAATTGTCAGTGGAAAAATCGGAAAACTGCTTCACTTTAAAAAAGAGGATGTCTCTCATGCTGTGGAATGGTTCGACAGCAAAGGAAATTATACCGTCTTTTTCTGCCGGTTTATTCCAATTGTAAGAAGCCTGATTTCAATTCCCGCAGGTATGGCGCACATGCATTTTTCCAAATTTTTTATTCTCACCACCTTCGGAAGTCTCATCTGGAATACCGTACTCGTCACACTTGGAGCATTTGCCGGTGCTTCCTGGCAAAAGACGGCACAATATTTCCACTCTTATAATCAGGCAGGAAAACTTGTACTTTGTGCTTTCACTCTCATTGGAATTTTCTTATACATAAAAAAACGCTTCCAGAAATGAATCTTTCCGGAAGTGTCCTTTTACTTGATTATCATTTTTCTTTTCTAGATTTCTTTTTTTAATGCTTTAATAAATTCCGGAGTCGTTCCACAGCATCCACCTACAATATCCGCACCTGCATCCATCAATACTTTCATATTTTTTGCAAATGCCTCTGCTCCCATTGAATAAACCGCATTTCCTTTTTCATCAATTGCCGGCATACCCGCATTTGGTTTTACAATCACCGGAATCTGTACTCGTTTTCTGATGTTTTCCACAACCGATACTAACTGGTCCGGTCCGGTTGAACAGTTGATTCCAACTGCATCTGCACCCATCTGTTCCAGACTTTCTACTGCTTCGTAGATATCTCCACCAAAGAACAGACTTCCATCGGATTCTACGGTAAGAGTACACATAACCGGCAGGTCACAGACTGCTGCCGCTGCATCTAAAACTGCCATAACTTCTGTGACTCCAAGCATGGTTTCTGCAACCAGTAAATCCACCCCTGCATCATTTAAAATGCGAATCTGCTCGGTATAAGCCTCTAACAGTTCTTCGTAAGCAATTTCCTGCTTTCCTGTCGTTGTCACATCTCCTGCTACAAGACATTTGTCTCCCACTGCATCCTTTGTAATCTTTACGAGTCCTCGATTTAACTCTTCTACTTTATCCTCTAATCCATGATTTGCCAGACTGATTCTGTTTGCAGAAAATGTCGGCGCATAAATAATATCAGAACCTGCCTCTGCATAGGCTTTCTGTAATTCTATTAATGCCTGTGGATTTTCATAAATCCATGCTTCTGAACACACACCTCTTGGCATTCCTGCTTTCATCAAATTAGAGCCTGTTGCTCCATCTAATACCACTTTTCCTTTTGCTACCAGTTCTTTAAATTCCTGTTTTGTCATTTTCTTCCAGCTCCTTTGCTTTTGCTTTCGCTTTTGCCTTTTCCATTCTTAGTTCTTTAAAAAATCCACTCAGCATGGTACTGCATTCTTCTTCAAGAACTCCTCTTTCCACTTCTACCTTATGATTAAATCCATCCATTTCCAAAAGATTCAAGACCGAGCCTGCACAGCCCGCTTTTGGATTCATGCTTCCAATCACAACTTTATCAATTCTTGCCTGCACAATTGCTCCGGCACACATCTGGCATGGCTCAAGGGTCACATATAATGTACAGCCCTCCAGTCTCCAGTCACCTAATTTTTTACTTGCTTTTCGAATTGCATTGATTTCCGCATGAGAAGTGGTATTTTTATCTGTATTTCTCCGATTGTAACCACGGGCAATAATCTTCCCTTCATAGACAATCACACAACCAATCGGTACTTCCCGAAGCGCATACGCTTTTTTCGCCTGCCGAATGGCCTCTTTCATAAATTTTTCTTCGTCTCTCATTCTCCGCATCCTATTTCTGTATGATTTAGAATTATACAACAGAGTGCTTTTTCATTGCAACCCATTGCAACCGGTTGCTTTTTATTTTTTTCATACTCTGTTTAAAAATTTCAGAAAAGGTTTATGATACGGACACAATTCTATCATATTTTTGGGATATACTAGCATTATCAAATGAAGAAGACAGCGGCTGCATCGCAGTTTAAGTTTTACGAAAGTAAGGTTTGAACGAAATCAACTTTGTGGCTGCCGGCCTTCGCCCAATAAGCAAGTTAACTTTTTATATAGATTTTTCTTTTCCCTCCCTCTCTTTGCCGGTACATGAAAATGTACCGGCACTTTTTTTATTCGCAAGAATTTTTTCGCAACAAAAAAGGCAGTACAACTTTCGTCATACCGCCATTCACCGGAGATGGTGGGAGTCGAACCCACGCGCCCACGAAGGACCTATCGCATTTCGAGTGCGACCTCTTACGACCACTTGAGTACATCTCCATGTTTTTCTATTATACGGTGCTTCCTGCTTTTGGTCAAGCAAAAAATCTATTTTATTGACCACATTCTAATAAAATAGTATAATTTTATTAGATATAAAAAACGTGATGTAAAGTGCTCACTCGCCGCTTAGTGCTCTACGCACTTGAAGCGGTGGAATGCTTATCTGCGTTCAAATTCTAGAGAGGAGAATGCCCATGACAAAAACCAGAAACATAATTTTTGCAATTATTTTACTTGTCCTGATTGGTGCAGGTTTTCTCTTTTATCATGCAAATCAGGCAAAACAGAGTGACACGTTCATTCCTCTGAGTGAATATAATGAACGTTTTTCAAAAGAGGGACACGGAAATTAGCCCGAATTATCATCCCTAAAGCAAGAAAGGATTTCCACCATGCCAATCAACGGATTTAACAAAACCACACTTTTAGATTACCCCGGAAAAATTGCATCCACCATCTTCCTTGGCGGGTGCAATTTCCGCTGTCCATTTTGCCAGAACAGTTCTCTCGTACTCTCTCCAAATAAACAGCCTGTGATTTTCACAGAAGAAGTCCTTTCTGTTTTAAAAAAACGTCAGGGAATTTTAGAGGGGGTCTGCATCACAGGCGGTGAGCCGACTTTGGATAAAGACTTGTTTCTGTTGATTGATAAAATCAAAGAACTTGGTTATCCAGTTAAACTTGATACCAACGGCAGCCATCCATGGACTCTAAAAAAATTAGTGAACAATCAGATGATTGACATGGTTGCAATGGATATTAAATCTTCCAAAGAATCTTATGCAAAAGTATCTGGCTGCAAAAACATTGATTTAACATCCATCTGTGAATCTGTTGAATTTCTGCTCTCTAATGTGATTCCTTACGAATTTCGTACTACCGTTGTACGTGAACTTCATGACAAAGCCGATTTTGAATCTATCGGTAAGTGGATTGCCGGATGTCAGACCTATTTCTTACAGGCATACCGCGATTCTCCGGATGTGATTCATCCCGGATTCACCAGTTATACAAAAACCGAATTAGAACAATTTCAAAAGATTTTATTAAGAACGATTCCCTCTGTTTCCATCAGGGGGATTGATTGACCGATACCAATAACCGAAATGTCCTTGTACTTCCTGTGCAGACATTTCGGTTGTTTCGCATTTTGCTTCTTTAAAATAAGGGAATCCAAACATTCCCGCCATCAGTGCTTCCTGTCTGTTATACGTTCCCGGCACTCCAAGTATGTAACAATTTCTCTTCGTATCTTTTCCAATCAAGGCATGTTTATACCGTCTCCATCCATAACGCAGGAAATTATTATTTAAAAGTCCCTGGTCACATGGATTTAGCTGATTATAATCCAAAAGACCAATTTTTGCACACTGTTCAAATTCGCCGTCCTTAAATGGACAGTAGAAGGATTCTTCGAGTTCACTTGATTCTTCCGGTTCTTCTAACGCTCCTGATTCCTCCGGCTCTTCTGGTTCCTCTAATTTTTCTTCTATTTCTCCTGTTTCACTTATTTCTTCCTGACATTCCTCTCCGACTTCTTCTAAGATACTTGGTGTCGGTGGAAATGGATTTTCCTGTATTTCCAGTTCTGTTTCTTCTCTGCCTTCCTCTTCACCTTCTGTTTCTTCAGGTTCTTCTTTTAATTCTTCTATCTCTTCTCCATTTTCTTCTTTTTTCTTTCCAAACCGAATTTCATCGAGACACACCGGATTTTCATCCCAGCCGGTTCCATACATCACATCACCGGCTAAAAACACGATTCCATTGAAATCATCGATTGAATATCCACTTTCCGAGACATTTTCTCCTGTTAGTTCCAGTGAAAAGGCAATAATTTCTCCTGCCAAATCACAAGTTCCAAGATAAACTGCTTCACATTCCTGTTTTTCTTCCTCTCTTACATATCCATAAATTTCACATGGAAGAGTTTCCTGTCCATAAACACCCGACAGCCGAAACTGCATCCGGCAGACTCCATCCCGAACTTCAACTTTTATAAATCCTTTTCCATTTCCTTTTTTTCTTCCCTCATATTCATATACATAAGCAATAAATCGTCGATATCCAGACATGTAATTCTCCAAAAAATTTGTTCTTTAAAAGTATATGATGCAAATGTCAAAAGTATATGAAAAAAAAATTAAAAATTTTCATTTTTTTATTGACAATTTGATTCAATTCCAGTATAATTGCAAATGTTGAATGCGAAAAACATTTTAACGAAGCGTGGCTCAGTTTGGTAGAGCGCTGCGTTCGGGACGCAGAGGTCGCGTGTTCGAATCACGTCGCTTCGACTTCAACGAAGAAACGGTAGGGCAGAAATGTCGTACCGTTTTTCTTTTATTTTTTAAGGATTGGAAATTGAACGCAGATAAGCATTCAATTTCCAATCCTTTTTCAATTTCTTTACGAATTTCTCCTCCACCCTGCCGGATATTTATTTTTCAAAGTCTGATTCACCAGTTTTCCAAACCCAAGCGGATGTCCATCCACACATACTAACTGCCAGCCCTTTTTCACTTTTGCTTCGCCATCTTCGATTAAAAGTGTCTCTCCTCTTAAATAACGTGCAACCCGTTCCTCTTCACTCGAAAGGTTCAGAATTGCAGGAAACTGGTCTTGTGAGAGCGCAAGCGCCAGTGGTTCGGATGGCTCAAAGCGGTTTTTCTTTAATTCTCCTAAGAATAAACCATTTCGGACAAAATGGATTCCTTTATAGTGATTCGATGCCGGCGGCAGATAATATACATTTTGATTGCGGATTTCAATCCGTTCTTTTTCAAATGGAAGTTCCATTGGCGCCCAGAATTCATTTAATAATTTCCATGCTTCTTTTTCCGGTTTCTGGACTGCCACATCGGACTTGGATGGATACAGAATTCCTTTTTTCTTCAACAGTGCAATAAAATGCCCTTCTCCTGCCATCTTATGCGGGAAAATACGCACACATCTTTTTAAGGTGTCGTCTCCATTTCCCCATTCTGGATTTCCCTCTGAAAATCCTTCATAAGCCGGAATTTCTAAAAGTTCCATCTCCGGGAAATTTTCAAGGATATACGAAATTGTTCCTTCATTTTCGATTGGTGCAAAGGTGCAGGTGGAATACAGCATGAGTCCACCTGGTTTTAGCATGGAAATCGCATTTGAAACGATTTCTCTTTGCAGATTTGCAAAAAATTCCGGACGGCTCTCATCCCATGTTTTTGCAACGTCCATATCTTTTCGGAACATTCCCTCACCTGAACATGGTGCATCGACTAAAACTTTATCAAAAAATTCCGGCATCACACGGGCAAGATTTTTGGGAACTTCATTTGTGATAAATGAATTTTTAATTCCACAAAGCTCAATATTTCTAAGCAGGGCTTTTGCTCTTGAGGCACTGATTTCATTTGCAACCAGCATGCCCTGCCCTTTTAAGCGTGCGCCAAGTTCCGTTGCCTTCCCGCCCGGTGCAGCACATAAATCCAATACATAGTCCCCCGGTTCAACCGGTAAAATAGCAGCAGGCGCCATTGCACTCGGCTCTTGAAGATAATAAAGTCCGGAGGCATAGTAAGGGTGTCTGGCAGGACGGTCAGCTTCTTCATAATAAAATCCATTCTCTGTCCACGGAACTTTAGTTAGATGAAATGGAGACTGTTTTAAAAATTCTTCTACAGATATTTTCAGCGTATTGATTCGCAGACCAAACTGGCGGGGAGCTTCATAACTTTTTAAAAAATCTTCGTATTCTTCTCCAAGCATGGCTTTCATACGCTCTAAAAATGCCTTTGGCAATTGTTCAATCATAGTTTTATTTCCTTTACAGTATTTATTCTTTGAAGCATTATATAGCAAAAACGGTATGCCTGCAACTACAGACATACCGTTTAATTTCATTTTCGCTCTTATTCTTTTTATTCTGCAGGCTGTTCTGCTTCCACCGGTTCTTCTGCAAGCACCTGCTCATATTTCTGAAGAATAATTCCCTGGATTTTTTCACGTGTTTCAGAGTTAATCGGATGAGCAATATCTCTATATTCGCCATCAGTCGCTTTTCTGCTCGGCATTGCGATAAACAATCCTTTTTCACCCTCAATCACCTTGATGTCATGTACTACAAATTCTTCATCAATTGTGATGGATACAACTGCCTTCATTTTACCTTCTTTTGCAACTCTTCTTACTCTTACATCTGTGATGTTCATAATAAACCCTTCCCCTTTCATAGCCTTCTCAAAAAGCCCTCTTTATAAGTCCGATTTTTGTATCTTTTATTTTGTAAAAACCTGCTTAGTCATTACAATACATATCTTTCGTTTTTCTCAATTACAATCTTGATGCCTTCTTCTCCGCAATAGTAAGAATTTGCACGAATGGTATCACGACTTTCCACAATACAGTTTTCAATGTGTGTGTTATCACCTAAATAAACATCATTCAAAATGATAGAGTTCTTGATTACACAGTTATTACCCACAAATACTTTTTTAAATAAGATAGAATTTTCTACCTGTCCGTTAATGATACATCCACTGGAAATCAGGCTGTTTTTCACCTGTGAACCCGGATTGTATTTTGCCGGTGGTAAATCATCAATCTTAGACTGAATGGATGGATACTGATTAAAGAAGTAATCTCTGACTTCCGGCTTCAGAAAATCCATATTTGTTCTATAATAAGCATCTACAGTGGAGATATTGCTCCAGTATGTATTAATTTTATATCCATAGATTCTCTTTAATTCTTTATAACGAATCAGAATATCTTTTACGAAATCATATCTGTCTTCTTCCTGGCATTTTTCAAGCAGCTCGATTAACTGACGTCTTCTGATAACATAGATACCGGTAGAAACCGTGTTGGTATGTGTTACCATCGGTTTTTCTTCAAATTCCTGAATTCTGCAGTCTTCATTCATTTTGATACAGCCAAATCTGGTTGCTTCATCAGCCGGAACATCCGTACATACAACGGTAACATCTGCTCGTTTTGCAATATGGAATTCCAGAACTTTATTGAAATCCATTTTATAAACACAATCACCGGAAGCGATTACAACATAAGGCTCATGGCTGTTTTTTAAGAAATTTAAGTTCTGAGCCATTGCATCGGCGGTTCCTCTGTACCAGAAGTTATTATCTGCAGTAATGGTTGGCGGGAATGTATATAAGCCCCCCTGCTTTCTACCAAAGTCCCACCATTTTGAAGAACTTAAATGTTCATTTAAAGAACGTGCATTATACTGTGTCAAAACTGCTACTTTCTGAATACGGGAGTTCGACATATTACTAAGCGCAAAGTCGATACTGCGGAAACTTCCGGCAACAGGCATTGCTGCTATTGCTCGTTTGTTTGATAATTCTTTCATTTTATTGTTATTGCCGCCGGCAAGAATAATTCCTATTGCTCTCATGCTGTCTCACCTTCCTTATTTAAAGTTTCTCCACTTGCAAGTTCTCCATCCGGATAATCTTCCGGTGTTGTCTCTCCGACAATTGCTGTGTTAATTCCGATTTTTACGTCTGCCGGAATAACAGAATTTTCTCCAATTGTTACTAAACCAAAAGAGTATACACTTGGTTTTTCTTTATTTGGAACGTCTTCTCCAACACCCATTACTACGTTATTTCCAACTGTAACATTTTCTGCGATGATTGCCTTATCAATTGTTACATTCTCTCCGATAAAGGACTGTTTCATAATGATAGAGTTACGCACTACACTGCCTTTTTTAATCACTACACCAGGTCCGATAACAGAGTTATAAACTTCACCGTGGATTTCACTGCCTTCGCCGATGATACTTCTTTCTACAACAGCTTCTGCTGAAATGTACTGAGGCGGAATAATATCTGTTTTTGTATAGATTTTCCAAAATTCTTCGTATAAATTAAATTCAGGAATGATATCAATCAGTTCCATATTTGCTTCCCAGTAAGAGCCAAGTGTACCTACATCTTTCCAGTAGCCATTATATTCATAAGCAAACAGACGCTGACCCTTTTCTCTGCAGTATGGCAGAATATGTTTACCAAAATCACAGCCTGGCTGATCTTTTAATGCAAGTAAGGCTTCTTTTAATACTGGCCAGCTGAATATGTAAATACCCATAGATGCAAGATTGCTCTTTGGATTTTCCGGTTTTTCTTCAAATTCTGTGATGCGTCCTGTCTCGTCTGTAATTGCCAGACCAAAACGGCTTGCTTCTTCCCACGGAACCGGCATGCAAGCTAATGTTACGTCAGCTTTATTTGCTTTATGGAAATCGAGCATTACTTCGTAATCCATTTTATAAATATGGTCACCACCAAGGATTAATACATAATCCGGATTGTAGGTTTCCATATATGCCATATTCTGGTAAATTGCGTTTGCTGTTCCTGTATACCATTCTGTATCCGTTTTTTTCTCATAAGGCGGAAGAATGGAAACACCACCTACATTTTTATCCAAATCCCACGGAATACCAATCCCGATATGTGTATTTAAGCGAAGTGGCTGATACTGTGTCAGTACTCCGACTGTATCTACTCCTGAATTAATACAGTTACTAAGCGGGAAATCTATAATTCTATATTTTCCTCCAAACGAAACTGCCGGTTTTGCTACCTTTGCAGTCAGTACACCCAAACGGCTGCCCTGTCCACCTGCAAGCAACATGGCAATCATCTCTTTCTTAATCATGTAATCACCTCTTGTATATATTTATGATTCTTCTATTATACCACATCAAATCAAAATTGTGAACATTTTTAACAATTTTTTTTCGACTTTTCCATTGTTTTTGTGACATTTTACTTGTCTCTAACGTTTTGATTAAGAAAGGGTTTTCATTCCCATTTTTTTTATGTATAATGAACTATTGAAAGATGTAAAAGTTAAGGAATTAAAGATAGAAAGGAACTTGTTGCCTTATGTATGAAATAGATTTTAATAAACCATTACACATTCATTTTATCGGTATCGGCGGAATCAGCATGAGTGGTCTTGCCGAAATTCTTTTAAAAGAAGATTTTAAAATTTCCGGTTCGGACGCCAAACCTTCTGACCTTGTAACGCACTTGGAAAGTCTGGGAGCAAAAGTCTATATCGGACAGCGTGCTTCTAATATCACAGACGATATTGAACTCGTTATCTACACAGCTGCGATTCATCCGGATAATCCGGAATTTGCCTGTGCAAAAGAAAAACAGATTCCAATGCTCACAAGAGCAGAACTGCTTGGTCAGATTATGCGCAACTATGAAACTCCAATTGCTGTTTCCGGAACACACGGAAAGACAACTACAACTTCCATGATTTCCCATATTCTCTTAGAAGCAGACGCTGACCCTACTATTTCCGTTGGAGGAATCTTACCTGCAATCCATGGAAATATCCGTGTTGGCGAATCTGAAACCTTTGTTACAGAAGCCTGTGAATACACGAACAGCTTTTTAAGCTTTTTCCCGAAAATCAGCATTATCTTAAATATCGATGCCGACCATCTGGATTTCTTTAAAGATATTGATGATATTCGTCATTCTTTCCGATTGTTTGCCGAAAAACTTCCGAAAGACGGAACTTTAATTATCAATCAGGATATTCCAAATGTTGCCGAAATCACAAAGGATTTACCATGCGAAATTATTTCCTATGCTCTGGAACAGAATGCAGATTACACTGCTGCAAATATTGAATTTGATGAAACTGCACACGCTTCCTTCGACTGTATGGAAAAAGGTACTTTACTTGGTCATTTTTCACTTTCCGTTCCTGGTATTCACAATGTCTCAAATGCATTGTCTGCCATTACGCTGGGAAGAAAACTTGGTCTTTCCCTGGAATCTATCCAGAAAGGTCTCCTGCATTTTGGAGGAACAGACCGCCGTTTCCAGTATAAAGGAAAAGTGGGAGGTGTTACCGTTATTGATGACTATGCACATCATCCGACAGAGATTGCCGCAACACTGCGCACTGCAAAAAACTATCCACATAAAACAATCTGGTGTGTATTCCAGCCTCATACCTATACCAGAACAAAAGCACTGATGGATGAGTTTGCCCAGGCATTAAGCCTTGCAGATAAAGTTGTGCTTGCAGATATCTATGCGGCACGAGAAACAGATACACTGGGAATTTCTTCCAAAGACCTTCAGGAAAAAATTTCCTTACTTGGAACAGATGCTCATTATTTCTCTACTTTTGACGAAATCGAAGATTTCCTTCTGGAAAACTGTGTACCGCAGGACTTATTAATTACAATGGGCGCCGGCGATGTTTATAAAATCGGAGAACATCTGCTCGGGCTGTAAGAACTTATATACTCTGCAGGCATTCCTGATAGTAAAGCGGACATTCGCAATCCGCTTCGCTATTTGCTCATGAACGCAGTCGCTTTGCGATCTGTCAGTGGGAGCTTTCAACTCCCACTGACAGAAGCATCCCCCTCACCCGCCGCTTAGTGCTCTGCGCACTTGAAGCGGGGGAATGCTTATCTGCGTTCAATTTAAGGAAATGCCTGCAGGTTTTTTTGTCAAAAAATGCTTATTCTCTTTTCAAAAATTCTATGTTATACTGAGTTTGGACATAGATTGATTAGAAAAGGATGTTGGAAATGGGACAGTTTACACTCTGTAATGATTTTCCCGGAGATTACACTTTAATCTCCAACTATTTCCTCGATGTCTGTATGCCACAGGCAAACGGGGAATTCGTTAAGGTTTATCTTTATCTCTTACGAAATGCCACCGGCGTTTCCGCTTCACTTGAGCTGTCATCGATTGCCGACATTTTTAATTGTACGGAAAATGATGTGCTCAGGGCATTAAAATACTGGCATAAATCAGGAGTGCTTGATTTAAAATTGGACGAACAAGGCAATTTAAACAGTGTCCGTCTGCTTCCTGTGGGCGCAAATCTTCCGCAGGCTTCAACCAGTGCTGCAAATATAGTTTCTACAGCCTCAACTTCTACTGAAATTCCAACCGGTTCGGAAGCTGTTTCAAATGAACTTGCAAAGCCGTCTTCTTTATCGGCGGAAAAAATCAGGGCTTTAACCGAACGAGAAGATGTTATTCAGATACTTTTTGTTGCAGAACAGTATCTTGGAAAAGCACTCTCTCCAATCGAAATTAATAAATTATTATATTTTTATGACGAACTTCATTTTTCAACCGACCTTATGGAATACCTGATTGAGTATTGTGTATCAAAAGGCAGCCACAGCATCCGCTACATAGAAACCGTAGCACTTTCCTGGGCTGACCAGAATATCACAACTATTGAACAGGCAAAGGCGGCAACCACTGCATACAACAAAAATTACTTTGCGATTTTGCGCGCGTTTGGGATTAAAAACCGAAATCCGATTGATGAAGAAATCCGCTACATGAATGTATGGCTTGACGAACTTGGATTTTCTCTTGAAATTATTTCCCTTGCCTGCAGCAAGGCAGTCATGGCAACCGGTCAGCCAAATTTTCCTTATGCCGACTCGATTTTAAGAAGCTGGCAGAAAAGAGATGTTCATGATGTTGCCGATGTGGAAAAGCTGGAAGATTCTCATAAACAGGCAAAGGCTGCAAAAAACGAGGCTCCGGCTCCCCGTGCTCAGTCATCTGCCTCCCGCAATAAATTCAATAACTTTCATCAGCGTGCGTATAATGTTAATGAACTTGAAAAACTGCTGTTGAACAAATAAAAAGAGGAAAAACTGTGTCACTAAATAACTCACAATACGACGCACTCATGCGCCAATATAACCAGAAACAATTAAAACATAAACATGAACAGCGAGACCGTATCCGGATTGCTTATAAAAGGATTCCCAGGCTTCAGGAGATTGACAACGAAATTGCATCCCTTAGTTTAAAAAAAGCCAGGGCTCTTCTTATGCCCTCTTCATCAGCAGATTTCAATCTCTCTGATGAAATTGAAACACTCTCCAAAGAACGCAGGACACTGCTTCTTAGAAACGGCTTTCCCGCTGATTATCTGGAACTTCACTATGACTGTCCGCACTGTAAGGATACCGGATATGTCGATAATCAGAAATGTTCCTGTTTTCGCAAGGCGGCTGTTGACTTACTTTATACACAGTCAAATATCCGCGAAATCTTAGAAGTAGAAAATTTTGAAAACTTTACGTTTCAATATTATTCTGAGGAAGTAAAAAATCCCGCTACCGGCTTAAATGCACTTGAAACCGCAAGGGATGCTTACTTTAAATGCTGGGATTTTATTGATAATTTTGCCAGCCATCCTGCCGGCATTTTCTTTTACGGTGATACCGGTGTAGGAAAAACCTATCTTTCCCACTGTATTGCCAAAGAATTAATCCAAAGGTCTTATTTTGTCTTATATTTTTCATCTTTTGATTTATTTGACCTGTTGGCAAAAAACACATTTAAAAAGGATACTGCTGCCTCAGATATGGCAGAATATATAGCAAACTGTGATTTATTAATCATCGACGACCTTGGCACGGAACTTGTAAATTCTTTCGTTGCCAGTCAGCTGTTTTTCTGTGTAAATGAGCGCATTATCAATCATAAATCCACTATTATATCAACAAACCTGACCATGGAAAATTTTCTGGAAACTTACTCAGAACGTATCTTCTCCAGAATATCCAGTAATTACACCATGCTCAAACTAATTGGAAATGACATAAGAATCCAAAAAAAACTATTAGGAGGAAAGTAAAAAATGTCACCATCACCAAAAGATACCACACCTTTAGATTCACTTCCTGTAGGACGCCTCGGAATCATTCCGTTAAAGAGCTGTTCTGCTCTTGGCGCAAGGGTCAACGACTACATTGTAGACTGGCGTAAAGACAGAGAATATTCTCACTTTAACAACCTGGAGTTTGAAGGCTATGAACGCGACTCTTATTTAATTCAGGCAGAAACCCCACGTTTTGGCTCAGGAGAAGCAAAAGGAATTTTAAAAGAATCTGTTCGTGGTGATGATATCTATCTCATGGTAGATGTTTGCAACTACAGTCTGACTTACTCACTTTGCGGACAGACCAATCACATGTCTCCGGATGACCATTTTCAGGATTTAAAACGTGTGATTGCAGCCATCGCAGGAAAAGCTCGCCGTGTCAATGTTATTATGCCGTTCCTTTATGAGAGTCGCCAGCATAAACGTACCGGACGTGAATCTCTTGACTGTGCACTTGCACTTCAGGAATTAGTAAACATGGGAGTTGACAACATCATTACTTTTGACGCTCATGACCCTCGTGTTCAGAATTCTATTCCGCTTCATGGGTTTGAAACAGTTCAGCCAGCTTATCAGTTTGTAAAAGGTCTGTTCCGTGCAGAACCGGACATTGAAATCAGCAATGACAAACTGATGGTAATCAGCCCGGATGCCGGTGGTACCGGACGTGCTATTTATCTCGCCAACGTACTCGGTGTTGATATGGGTATGTTCTACAAACGACGTGATTATTCCACTATTGTTGACGGACGTAATCCTATCGTAGCACATGAATTCCTTGGTGCTGACGTAAAAGGCAAAAATATGATTATCATCGACGATATGATTTCTTCCGGTGACAGTATGCTTGAAGTTGCTGCTTTATTAAAAGAAAAAGGAGCTGCAAAAATCTTTATGTGCGCTACTTTTGGACTGTTCACCAATGGTCTCAAAAAATTTGATGAAGCTTATGAAAAAGGTGCATTTGACCGTCTGCTTACCACAAATCTGGTTTATCAGACAGAAGAACTGCTTCAGAAAGAATACTATGTAAACTGTGATATGAGTAAATATATTGCTTTACTCATTGATACCTTAAATCATGATTCTTCTATCAGCAAATTGTTAAATCCAGTTGAACGAATCAACCGCTTCCTTGCAAAACATAACGCAAATCTGGCAAATAAAAAATAATCAAAAAAATCCCAGAGCACTCTGATATTAGTGCTCCGGGATTTTTTTATTCATCTGATTTTATGATGTCAAACTCCCATAAAATGGCATATTCAAACCATTTTATAAATCACAGTTATTTACTGTTCTTGGGAACGGAATGACGTCACGGATATTCTGCATACCGGTTAAGTACATAACGCAGCGTTCAAATCCAAGACCAAATCCAGAATGACGGGTAGAACCGTATTTACGCAGGTCAAGGTAGAATCCGTAATCTTCTTCATTTAAGCCGAGTTCATCCATTCTTGCTTTTAATTTTTCATAAGAATCCTCTCTCTGGCTTCCTCCGATGATTTCACCGATTCCAGGTACAAGGCAGTCCATAGCTGCTACTGTCTTTCCATCTTCATTCTGTTTCATGTAGAATGCTTTGATTTCCTTCGGATAATCTGTAACGAATACCGGACGTTTGTAGACCTGTTCGGTCAGATAACGTTCATGTTCGGTCTGCAGGTCACATCCCCAGAATACTTTGTATTCAAACTTGTCGTTTACTTTTTCCAGAATTTCAATTGCTTCTGTGTAAGTCACATGTGCAAATTCTGAAGTCATAACGTGATTCAGACGGTCTAATAAACCTTTATCAATAAAAGAATTAAAGAAATTCATTTCTTCTGGTGCATGTTCCAACACGTATCCGATTACATATTTTAACATAGACTCCGCAAGTGCCATGTTATCATCCAAATCAGCAAATGCCATTTCCGGCTCAATCATCCAGAACTCTGCCGCATGACGGGTTGTGTTGGAGTTTTCTGCACGGAAAGTCGGTCCAAATGTGTAGATATTTCTAAATGCCTGCGCATAAGTCTCTCCATTTAACTGACCACTTACAGTAAGGTTTGTTTCTTTTTTGAAGAAGTCCTTGCTGTAATCAATCTTTCCATCTTCTGTTTTTGGAAGATTTTCCATATCCAATGTTGTAACACGGAACATTTCTCCCGCACCCTCACAGTCACTTCCTGTGATTAATGGAGTGTGTACATAGACGAATCCTCTCTCCTGGAAAAACTGATGAATTGCATAAGCAATCAGGGAGCGTACACGAAATACTGCCTGGAACGTATTCGTTCTTGGACGCAGATGAGAAATGGTTCTTAAGTATTCCAGAGAATGACGTTTTTTCTGCAGTGGGTAATCTCCTGCTGATTCTCCTTCTACCATAATTTCTTCTGCCTGAATTTCAAACGGCTGTTTTGCCTGTGGAGTTGCTACTAAATTACCTTTTACAATAATGGCTGCTCCTACATTTAATTTACTGATATCCTGGAAATTGTCCATGGAATCATGATAAACGACCTGAAGGGTTTCAAAAAAACTACCGTCATGAAGCACAATAAAACCAAATGTTTTGGAATCACGTACGCTTCGCACCCATCCGCCTACAGTAACTTCTTTATCAAGATACTGCTCTCTGTTTTTGTAAATCTCTTTTACTGTTGTCAGTTTCATAAATTTGTTCTCCTTTATTTCCATCCCTGTGTATCCAGTTTTTTATTACTTCTCAAAATGTAATGAAAAAAGTGGAGCAGGAAACCCGCTCCACATAAGTATAACGCATTGTAATAGGCTTCGCAAGGGAATTTTACCACTCAAGTTTGCCGATTTCTTTGTATCCGTCACTCCGGTCAAATGCATAGATTCCCTGATTCTGGCACAGATAAAAGGTATCGCCAATATAAATTCCTCTTGTTTCATCAATTACATTGTAGCTGTCGGATGAATTTCCGGTTGCCTTACTTAAACTCTGCATCAGTTCCTGTGTAAATCCATCTTCTGCCGAATAACCAAAAACTCCATAATAACCCTTCAGATTATAAGTCACTTTATCATAAGCACCCATTGCAAATCCGATGATATTTTCATCTGCATCAATCATCACACTCTTATAATTATCTTGTGGGCTGTAAACATCAATATCTTTTAATACAATTTTATCGACTTCTTTTACGTCGGCAGGATTGGAAATATCAAACATGGATAATTTAATTCCTCTTAATTCTCCAGTGTCCGGATCCGTTTCCTGTCCGATTCCAAGCAGTTTATTTTCCCCATAAAAATGCAGATATTCGGAAAATCCGGTCACCTTTAACTCTCCAATCACTTTTGGATTTTCAGGGTCTTTTAAATCCACAGAAAACAGCGGATCTACCTGTTTATAAGTCACAAAATATCCGGTGTCTCCTAAAAATCGTGCAGACTGAATACTTTCTCCAAATGCAAGATCTTCGATTTTCCCACTGACTTTCATATTTTCATCCAGGACATATAATCCATTACTTTCCTGTCCACCCCATCCATTCGGATAGCGAGTCACAACGACCCTGAGATAGCCATTATTTTCATCCAGACAAAAACTGTCATGGATTGTTCCATTAATCTGTCCGGCTGCTTTTAATTCCAGTGCTCCATCTGCATAAGAAAAGCGTGCAATCTGTGTTGTTATCTCCTGTGTCTGATATTGACTCATGCAAACATAGATATTATTCTGGCTGACATAATACATTCCACCGGCTCCAATTAAAGAACGACTTGCCATCACTTTATCCGGTTCCTCTAAGTTGACAGAAGAAATTACAAGCTGAGTCGTATCTGTCTGAGGCTCTACCGGACAAAATACATCCGAAGCCTGTATTGGCACTCCATTAATCTTCGGCACTAAAAGTTCCGGATGGTCTTTAGACGCATTTTCTTCCTGGGCATAATAGGTAGAAAACAGATACATGTAATTTCCTACTTTTCTTGATGTCTCATAATATCCTTCCTGCTTGATTGTTCCTTTTAATACGATGTTTGATTTATCTGATACATCATAAGTGTAAAGTTTCGTATAATTTGTCGAATTGACCGCATAAGTATCTTCTCCTTCCATCGAGACATCGGTGTCATATCCGTAGGCTACGACGCAAACCGTATTCCCATCCACATACATGTCACTGATGGTGTCTGTCATACTTTCAAGAGAAGTTTCTCCTGCCTTTTCTAATTTGCTTCCTTCTGCCTTTGTAATCATCAGTCTGCCTGAACGAGTTAACGTATAAATATAAGTACCATCTGTCTTTACCAGATCCCCTTCATCTACCCCCTCTGTCCGCACATTTGTCCGGGAATGACTGTCTGAACTATTATCTTCTGAAACCGCTTTTGCCATTGAAGAGGTTGTACCATCGGCCACAGCACTTTCCTTCATAATTCCATAATCTTCATCAATATTCGATGAACTCGAATACCATGCCTCCTGTGTTTCCTGTGCCTGCTTTGTCTCTACAAATAATTTCTGATAAATTTCTTCATAGCTGGAAGCAGATTTATAACCTTCCACCTGCTTTTCTTCTGCTGAAGCTTCCTGCGAAATGGTACTGTTTCCGCTTCCGTCTTTTGCCGAAGAAGCTGTCTGTGCACCAATTTCTGCCGAATCCTTTTTATGAATAAGTGCTACGCTGGAAACTCCAATTCCGACTAAAACTGCCACCCATGCAGCTGCTACCATATATTTTCTTTTTTTCATCCCCTGCCACCTGCCTTTCTTTTTCTGTGAATTTAAAATTTCATCTAAATGTTCCGGTTTCAAGCGTTCTGGAATTTCTTCTTCTTTTGCTTCTTCCCGAATCTTTTCTATTACTTTTTCCAGGTTCAGCTCATCTGACTGCAGGTCTTTTAAATTATGATATTCTTCTTTTTTCGCCATCACTGCACCTCCTAATCCAGTTTTTCTTTCATCTTCTTTAATGCCCGGCTTACTTGTGAACGCACTGTATTATGATTTTTATGTAAAAGTGCTGCAATCTCCCGACTTTTATAACCTCCAAACACCTGAAGTGCCACCATGTAACGTTCCTCTTCTTCCAGAGAATAAAATGCATCTCTTACGTGAATAGCGTGTGCTATATCCTCTGTTTTGCTGTCTTTTTCTAACCTTTGTTCACTTTCCTCATAAGAATAGGTTTTTGTTATATATTCTTTTAGCTTTCGTTTACATTTATTGGATAAAATCTGAAAAATCCATGCCCGAAATGCTTCTTCTTTTCTCAATTTTCCAATGGATTCAAACGCATCTGCCACAGTCTCTGCCACAGCATCCTCTGCATCTTCCCTGTCTTTTAACACGTAAAGTGCAAATCGGTACATATCCTCGTATACTGTTTCATAAAGCTTTGCAAATGCCTCTCTCTTTCCCTTTTTTGCCTGTCTTACCAGCTCCCGACTTTCCTCCATTTTTTCCCTCCTCCCTCTTTAATGTACTTTCGGAATTTTTCTGTGCTTTATCCTTGATTTTACAATTTTACAGTTACTTTTCCAAACGTACTTTTCTTTCTATATTGTTATAGTGTCTTTTTAATGCCATTTTGTTGCAAAAAAATTGGAGCAAAATATTTTGCCCCAATTTTTCTCATTTTTTTATTCAATCTTCTTTTCAATGTAACTGATAAATACGTTGCCTGCTGCCTCAAATGCTGCAGTACTGTCATTAATTCCCATATAAGATGTTGTCTGGTCTGCCGGATTATAAAGTAGAGTATTGTATGCATCATATCCTACAATCACACGATTTCCTGCATCTCCAAGGCTTACAATCACCGGACGCTGTGCACTGACCTGATATAACACTTCTTCCAGTGTACATCCTGTCAGATTCATCACTGTTCCGCCATCTCCTAACTGTTCTTCCAGATAAGAAACATCGGTCTTTGCACTCTTAAACCAGTCTGGAATCTCAGCGACATTTAATGTCACTTTAGTCTTTGTATTTCCACGCTCCCAGACATACTGCTGTGCACGATTTAACACAACACCTGTCTGTGCATCTGCTTCCTGCACGGCACTTGCAACATCCGTATAAATTCCGTACAGCCCGCCATTTGCATACACATAATAATAATTGGTATCATCCGTTCCCTCATCAAGTTCCAGCGTCGTGCTGTCTTCCAATACCATCCACTTTGGAACTGAGACAAGCGGATTTTTATTTTTATTTTCGTCCGAGTACACCAATCTGGTAATTCCCGCCTGACGAGTTGTCGTAACCGTTGCTATTGACGCAACCTCTTCTTCTTTTGTCTTTACATTGTTCATAATGTGGTCACTTGTAATTTCAGCATAATGGTCGTTCTGCCACTGCGCTCTTGACAGCTCAATCAAGCCCTGCGAAATTTTCACATCTGTAATATAAACACCATCCTCAGCATAACTCTTTACCAGTTCGCCATCAAAGTTTTGAATCCGAAGCTCATTCATCGCATAATAAAAACTTCCCGTAGAATCCGTCTTAATATCCGATTCATCTGCTACGCCATAAACCAAATCTTCATTGATAAATCCAAACGCACGAATTCTCGTTCCATCCGAAGCCGTAATTTTCTTCTGTTCACCGGTTTCCAAATCCAACTCAATAATATTGGAAGAATCAAATAACTTCATCTCTTCTAACCATGCAATATGACGGTTGGAATTGGACGTAAAGAAACATTGTGTGTCGATTCCATCTTTTACCACTTCATAAGTTTTTTCTGAAAGATTAATGCGATACAATTTTTTTTGCTGATACAAATACAGCATATTGTCTGTAGAAACATAAGAAAGCACCTGCACATCCTGTTTCATAAACTCATAGGAACTCAGACTTGGAATAAATACTTTTTCTTCCAATACATTCTGGTCGCTGTAATAGTGATAAACTGCAGTTCCTGTCTGACCTTCCCGTTCTCCACGGTTCATATATCCGTATACCACAAAGTCAATATCTCCGCTTTCTTCCACACGAATGATTTTAAAATCATGCTGAGAAATATTTTCTCTTGCATCAAAATTTTGAATTGCATCCTGTTTACGGAAACTAAACACCTGCACTAATTTATTGGTCGCAGTGTTATAAGACCAGATATCTCCCTGCTGTACAAACGCAAAAATTTCTCCTGTCTTATTTGCCACATACTGAACATTTTTGGAAGTCACACCAAGATTCACTCTTCCGTTTGCAATACTGCTTGAATCACCTGTAAAGATTTGTTTTGTACTCCGGTTAAAGTTCAAAAGATACATCTTACTTCCATCATAGCGCATCCGATAAAATTCTTCTACCTGATAAAGCTCCTGATTCTTATCATCGTCGTCTGCCGTAATGTAATAAGTAAGAGTTACACTTCCAGTCGTTCCATTGATATCTTTTATGACCGGAATTCCTTCAGAAAGAACCGACGGATTCAAATCTCCCCACATAACCATACTGACACTCGAATGAATATTGACATCCAGAAAGCTGTTATTTCTTGTTGAATCATCTGATTCCAGATAAGAGACAATCTCTGAACGTGCATCTGAATCAAACGTATCTTCAGAAAACTGCTTTGCAAATTGCAGATATTTCTCTGTATTCAATCCGGAACGCTGTAAAATTCTGGTATAGTAGTAGTAGTCTCCCTCATCTGTTGTCAGTGTAAACGCAAGCGAGTACTCCTGATTCATTAAGATTGATTTCTGAAGTGAAAATGTAACCGTTTTATCCTCGCCATCTTTTTTGAAATTTTTTATCTTATCATTTTCAATGACTTTGCTTCCATCTGATGTACGGACTTCATAAACCAAATCTTTTATTTTATGACCGTTTGGTGTAATGCTGACTGTGAGTTCCTTGTCTGTCTCTAACGGTGTCAGACTTTCCCTCATAAAATCCACCTGCATCTGCCCAGCATGTCCATACATAAGGTTCGCTTTTTCACCTCCTATTTTCATGCTCATCACAGGCAACGTGGCTTCTTCAAGATCCATCTTATTATCTGTGGTCTCTTTATTCATCAGACTGCTGAAGCCTATCACTCCAAGTATAAAGACCAACAGAAGAATCCCTGCTTTCGTCAGTATTTTTTTCATTTATTTATGATTCCCTTCTAAGAACAGCTCTTTTTGAAGCGTTGGTTTTACATGAAATGCCTCTATGCAGGCTTCCCATGCTGCTTTCTGCTGTTCACTGTACTTCTTGTTCTCATTTTTCACTGCCCGAATTAACAGATTTTTCGGGGTATGTTCCATATCAATAAACTCAAGAATCTGTGTGTCATATCCTTTACTTTCAAGCATCTGGGCACGCAGTCCATCTGTCAAAATCGCAGAAAACCGCTCTTTTAAAATTCCATATTCTAAAATCGGAGCGAGCGTTTCATTCTTTATCTGCCGGTTCAACTCATGCTGACAACATGGCACAGAAAGGATCACCGATGCATTCCACCTTACCGCTTTTTCTAACGCATAATCCGTTGCCGTATCGCATGCATGCAGGGTGACCACCATATCAACCTGTTCACATCCTTCATAAGATGCAATATCGCCCTGATAAAAATTCAATTTTTCATAGCCATACTTATCTGCAAGACGATTGCATTTTTCAATAACATCCGTCTTTAAATCCAGTCCGATAATATGCACATCATAATGTTTTAATTCATGAAGATAATGGTACATTGCAAAAGTCAGATAGGATTTTCCACATCCAAAGTCAAGAATCGTCACTTCCCTTTCTTTTGGAAGCTTCGGTAAGATATCCTCAATAAATTCAAGGAAACGATTGAGCTGCCGGAATTTATCATACCTTGCGTTTTTTATCTTTCCATCTTCACTCATCACGCCAAGGTCAATTAAAAAAGGAACCGGCCGACCTTCTTCCAGCAGATATTTTTTCTTTCGATTATGGGCGAGCATTGGCACAAACTCTTTGGGGGTCCGGCTTTTTTTTATTTTAATGGTTGCCTTTCCCTTCTTACTTATCAGTACCGTCGCATCGATATCTTGTCCCTCTAACTGCAACTGCTTAAAAGAATGTTCCATCCATTCTAACATCCGCTGTATAATTTCATTTTGCTCATAATTTTTATGAAGTTCTTTTTGTCCAACTGTCTGAGTTTCCTGAAATTTGATTTCTCCCTTTAATGACAGCGGACGAATCTGTATTTTAGACGGCCCCTCCTTTTTTCTGGGGCCGCTTATTATAATCCGTATCATCTGCGTATTTACATAAGTTTCTAAAAATCCCGCTAGTTCCGTCATGTTTTCTCCTAACTAAACACTTGTTTACTGCATCCATTGCAGTCTGCCTGATACAGCGTAAATCAAGTATCTTTTTAATACTCGCTGTACAAAATACCATTACGGCATTTGTCTCTATTGTAAAAGCTTTACTCTAAAATCGCAAGTCCCAAAAATATTTTCCCTGTCTGTTACGGATAAAATCTTTTTCCTCTGCGACGCCTCAACCGTCTGCGATACACCTCATTATAGAACAAGACTTCAACTAAGTCATCTAAAGTTTCCTTTGGAAGATTCTGACACTTTTTCGCAAATCCTGCTTCCACTCCCATCGTCTCGCTGTCCTTTTTTATCCGGTTTGAAATCGACGCACAGTTTTTCTTCAGCATATACCTGTCCGGATATTCATCGTACATTCTACTGCCCTCATAATCCATCCGGTCACAGGCATCCTCCACATAGTTCTGGATTAATGCCGCATTCTCTGGATAATTTGCACGGAAACGACGTAACTCCTGATTTGCATACCGCTCCTGTTCATAAAAATCATCCCTTACGCTTTTTCTTTGCAACAAAAATCCCCCTTTTGCCTATACTCATTTTAGTATATGCAAAAGAGGGAAAGAGTTACCACTTAATTCGCTGTCTGTGTTTCCCCGTCTGCTGTTGTCTCTGTAGAATCGGATGACTCTGCTGTATTGGAATCTGTTGCTGTCTCATCGGTTGTCTCGTCTTCCGCTACATCTGTAATTGTTCCATACTTTTCAAGAATGTCACATACTTTGCTCCATAAAACATTGTCTTTTACAAGCTCAGCATCTGTGTATGCCTGCTCTAATGCCTCTGCATCTTTAAAT
This sequence comes from Firmicutes bacterium OM04-13BH, assembly GCA_003481745.1. GTDB lineage: Bacteria > Bacillota > Clostridia > Lachnospirales > Lachnospiraceae > Blautia > Blautia stercoris. Next base: position 146,143 of record QULP01000007.1, on the reverse strand, counting down.
CCGTATTCTTTTGCAAATTTATCCAGCTGTTCTCTGTATTCATCTTTTGTAAAGGTAATTCCCTCTGCGTCAAGCACAGCCTGTACAATCATATTTTGTTTCAGATTGGTCTGTGCTTGAGCCTCAATATATTGCGAAGCCTGGTCTTCTGTAATAGACTGAGACTTCCAATATTCATCCAGTGTCATTCCTGATGGTTTTGCATAATAATTTTCAAATTGTTTTTCCACTTTTTCTTTTGCTGCTTCCATTAAATCATCCGGATATTCGCTGATTTCTGTTTTATTGACAAGCGCTTCAAACAGATTTGATTTTTTATTATTATTATATTCCATATCTGCACTTGTTTCGAGGGTAGCTTTCACTTCTGCTTTGTATTCATCAACCGTTTTCACATCGCTGTTATTAGACACCCATTCGTCTGTCAGCTCTGCCGGCTGAGAGATTTTATTAATTTTCACTTTAAATTGTACATCTTTTCCCGAAAAATCCGGATTATTCTGATATGGATCCGGGAATTTTAAGTTTAACGTTACTTCATCCCCTTTTTTTGCTCCAATCAGTCCGCTTTCAAATCCATCAATAAACTGTCCGGAACCGATTAAAAGGTCAGTATCTGTCGCTGAACCTCCAGAAAATTCTTTTCCATCCATATATCCGGTATAATCAATATTTACGGTATCATTTTCCTGTACCGCACGGTCTTCTGTGATTTCTTCCGGTTTATAAGTAAGCTGCTCATTAATATACTTGCTTATGCTGTCATCTGTCACTTCTGTTTTTGGTACTTTTACACTTAAATTTTTATAGTCTCCAAGTGTGACATATTTTGTGATATCATCGGTATCAACAGCCACAACATGTCCGTCGCTGTCTGTCTCCACTTCTTCTGCTGTTTTTTCCTCTTCACTGCTGCTTTCTGTTTTGGCTTTTGTTGAATCTTCGGAGTCGCTTTTTTTACTGCCGCATCCCATTGCAGATACTGCAACTGTCAATGCCAAAAGAGCAATTAATACTTTTTTCTTCATCGATTTATAAATCCTTTCTCTGTGTTGTTAAGCAGCTGCATCCCCCGTCATTTTTCTGCAGTGCATTGGCCTGAAGCGATTCTCCAAGCGTTCCCATTATACCATAACTTTCTTTAAAAGAAACCCTTTCTTGCATATTTTTTATTGCCTTTTCCCAAAAACAATGCTAAAATAATAAATACGTCAGAAAGCCATACTTAGGAGGGAATTACAAATGAGTCCATGGATTGTTCTACTGATTGTATTACTGATTATAGTAATTGGTCTTGCCGTTTTATATTTTCTCGGCAAAAAAGCCCAGAAGAAACAAGAAGCACAGCAGGAACAGATTGAAGCAGCAAAACAGACAATACCGATGCTGATTATTGATAAGAAGCGTCTTCCGATTAAAGAATCCGGTCTGCCTCAGATGGTAATTGACCAGACTCCAAAACTTATGAGACGTTCTAAGCTGCCAATCGTAAAAGCAAAAGTCGGTCCAAGAATCATGACACTTGTTGCCGATGAACAGGTATTTGATTTAATTCCGGTAAAAAAAGAAGTAAAAGCTGATGTCAGTGGTATCTACATCACAGGTGTCAAAGGTGTGAGAGGCTCTCTTGAAACTCCGCCTAAAAAACAGGGCTTCTTTAAAAAGATGCGTGCGAAAGCAAATCAGATGACAAAAGCCAACAGTAAAAAATAATTTAAAAAAAGCATTGAAACTTTTTCGTCAGAAAGTCTCAATGCTTTTTTATTGCTGACAAAATTTTTTATGAGCACAGACGAAAATCTCCTGCTTCTTTTGACTGTACGTGAACATGAAGCTGACAGTCTGCGGTATGCATGCGATTAATTTCAAGCGCATAATCAATCGAGACACTTAAATTTTCTTCTTCTTCCTGAACAGCAATCTTTGTTGCTGCAATTCCCATTTCCATCTGCCCAAACGGTGTCGCATAAAAAGTCACATTTTTCTTTTCCGGTTCAAACACCAGATGAGTATTCATAACACCTTTTTTGTCCACTTCCACTACATTATCTGCAATCTTAATCATACTTTTGGTCGGCTTATCAAACCCTTCTGACATCTCTTCATAACAGATGAAATGATGTCCATTTCTAAAGTAGTAATTCCCTTTTGCAACCATTTCTACTTCTTCCGAACCATCCACGGATTCAATCGACTGCATTCCTCTTACTGTTACCAGCACATCTTTTTTCATAATTTTAGTACTCCTCAATATTAATCTGCTTTGTCATCTTTACATCATACGGAAGAATGGAATTCGCAAAGTCCTGAAACTGCTCTGCGGCATCGCTGACATAAAAACGGTATGGAAATTCTTCCTGAACATCCTGAAGATTATCAAGCCCTTTACTTTTTAAGAGCCGTTCAAGTTCTTTTGCTGTTTCATAAGCCGGATTCACCAATGTTACGGAATCTCCTACCAGTTTCTGAATCAGGGAACGAAGCAGAGGATAATGGGTGCAGCCCAAAATCAAAGTATCAATCCCCTGCTCCAAAAGCGGAGTCACATAACGCCGTGCCACTTCTACGGTTACATCATCTTTCAGCCATCCCTCTTCTACCAGTGGAACAAAAAGCGGACACGGCTGTCCAAACACCTGAATTTCCTTATCATAGCTGTGAATAATCTCCGGATACAATTTAGAATGAACCGTTCCTTTTGTTCCGATTAGACCTATTTTTTTGTTCTTTGTCACTGAAGCTGCAACTTTCGCTCCGGGTTCTACCACTCCGATAATCGGAATATCAATTTCTTTTTTTATCTCTTCTAATGCCAGTGCACTTGCTGTATTACATGCCACTACGATTGCCTTTACATCCTGAAGCTGTAAAAATCTTACAATCTGTCTTGAAAATTTTAATACAATTTCCTTGGATTTACTTCCGTAAGGCACCCTTGCCGTATCTCCAAAGTATACAATTCTTTCGCTGGGCAGATTTCGCATAATTTCCCTTGCAACAGTCAGTCCGCCCACACCTGAGTCAAAAACACCAATTGGCGCTTGTCTGTTCTGATTCATAAAAAAGCCTCGCTTTTCTCTTTTACTGCGTATTTCATCTTATTTTACCCTTATTGATTACGGATTGCAAGCTACATCTTAAAACCATTTCCATGAAATCCGTACTTTTTTTCGTTCTTCAGGATTATTCCAGATGGAAATAAACTCTTCTTCTGTCAAAACTTTTTTTAATTCTTCTATTTTTTCATCTGCCACCACACCATAAGAATCATTGATAAAGCACAGACTCGGATAAAGTACACACCACCAGTTATGCCCCTTTCCAGCTCCAATCGTAACTGTCAATGTCTCGTATTCTCCTTTTGGAAACGTACAGTTTCCGTAAACTTTCTCAGGGAACTCACATTTCTCCATTTTGGCTTCCACTCGATACTCATAACCACTTTCTTCCACAATTTCTTTTGCAGTCTGCTTAATCTCTGTAAGATGTCCCAGCACGATTTCTTTTGTCTCCTCTAATCCATCGGATTCTTTTAAAAATCCATTCATATATTCTAACAGCTCTGTCTTGACCTGCATTTTTAATTTCTGATCCTCTTTTGTATCACTGTTTGCAATCACATGAAACCGAAGCACTTCCTTTGCAATGTTCTGCTGTACTTCTCTTTCTAACCGATTTTGAAGTTCATATTTTTCTTCTTTTAACTTATGTATTCGGACACCGCCAGCCATCAGCAAAAGTGCAATTCCGGCTGACAATATCCATAATTTCCATCTGATGTTTTCGCTCTTTTTTCTCACATTTTTCATACCTTGCCTGCCTTTTTGATTTATTTTGTTTTTCATTTTCTGTTTTTACTTTTCTTGTTTTGATTCTCTCTACAGACAAAGTATCGACTTTATTTTTCTGGTTTATTCTGTACAACAATTTTTTCCTGCAAAATTTTTATTTCCGGAAGGCTCGGCTGCTTTTTCTGATTATACCAAAGCCTGTAAAGCTCCTGAAGTTTTACAGGTGGAAAGACCGTTTTTTTTGACTGATTCTTCGGCTTTTTAGTCAGATACACTCCCAGTGGAATCTCTTGCTGTCTTTCTGTTTTCATCAGAGTTTCTATTTCATTGCAGAAAAAAACTGATACATTGGATGCCACCGCCGGCTGTGCTTCAAGATGATTTAAAAGTCCCTCATAAGCAATTTGATTTTCTAAAATTCCTTTCCCCAAAATCAATGCTTTTAAATGTCCCATATCCAGCTCATTTTCCTGACTTGCCAAAAATTTATTTCTTGCTTCTTCCATGCTTATGCCTTTCGATCCGGTTTCCGATTTTTCGTTCACCTCACCGCTTTCTTCTTTCTCACTCACCTCATCGTATAAATCTGAAATGCCATACCAGACCAGATATTCACCCTCTTTGTAATCCACAGATAAAGAGAGTGCAAACGTTCTATCCTCAAGCAGGATTCCACAGCCATTCAGAAAAACTGCTGTAACAATAGCGAGTAACACCGCCAAAATACAACGTATTTTATTTATCTGTATTTTCTTCATGAATCTGCTCCCGCCTTCCCATCTTTCTTCGTTTATACCAGATTCCTGCTGCGAGTATCAAGACCGGAAACACAATCCCATACCCATACCGAACCAGCGTACGATATATTTCAAATGAAAATCCAAGTTTTCCTGCAAACACTGAGAATAACACCGCACTGGCATATGCTATCCCTGTGCCTCGTTCTAATCTACAGCGTTTTAAAAGTTCATGCTGATAAAAGAAGATACTTCCACATAAATAAAACAGACAAAACAACAGGCTTCCACTCCAAAAGAGATCCGAACGTTGAAAGAAATCTCCTGACAGGTTCACTCCTGACATTAAATCAATCATCGGATATTTTTTATGCATATACCCTTCTCTTCCAAGCAGTCCTAAAAGCAGGAACAGAGCCAAAAGTAAAATTCCAAGATTCAGACAGATACTTCCATTCATGCTTTTCTTTGCCGATGTATTTCGCTTCGTCTGATTTAAGATAAACGGAAAAAAGTACACTGGCAAAAACAGACATACAATTTTATAAAATGCCTCTGCCAGCTCTCTTAGCGTCATTTTTCTCCGGCTCTCCCTGATAATTTCCTCAAATGAGAAATCCCGGAAAGCAAGAAATAACATAAAAAGAATAAAAAATAAAATTACCGGCAGAATGATTTCTCCGATTCTGCCTCTTTTCTCAACATTTTGATACATTCCTATTGCACAAACGATACCTGTTAAAAGAATCAGCCAGCTTTTGTCGATGCGTTCTATAAAATAATAATTGGCAAGGTCTGCTATCAAACATAACAGCACGACCTGACTGAACCACAGGTAAGATACATAGATAAATCCAAACAGTTTTCCCACCCAATTTCCAAACGAAGTGCAAAGTCTGGCATAGCATGGGCAGATACGAACAAAATAAATACTTTGCACCCAGAAAAATAATCCTGTTAAAACCAGTCCAAATATCATCGTCTTCAACGAAAATCTCATAAATTCCGGAACTGCCATCAGGCTTAAGCCCAGCATGGAAACACTTGCCTGAGAAAAAAGCTGTTTTTGCGATATTGTTTCATTTTCTGTATATTTCATTTTTTTCTTTCCTCTTCATCTGATGTTTTCATTCTAAGCTTAATTTTCTGACTTTCTTTTGCATACAGCGGGCGTCTTGTCCGAAATCTTGCCGGAAGCATCCAGATTCCATTTTCTTTTCCCCTGTATCCCGCTCTTTGCGTTCCGGCATAAGGTGCAAGATAAGGCACTCCAAAGCTTTTCAGCTCGGCAATATGGCTTAAAAGCATATAGAGTCCCAAAAGAATTCCAAACATTCCAAGTGTTCCGCCAAGAAAAATAAAGCCAAATTTTAACAGTCGAAACGGTGCAGAAAATTCCTCATTTGGAATTGCAAGGGCAGAAAGTGCTGTAACCGCCACAACCACTACCACCACCGGACTGACCAGATTTGCGGAAACTGCTGCCTGCCCGATGATCAGCCCTCCTACGATTCCTATTGTACCTCCAAGCGGTCCCGGCGCACGCACCCCCGCTTCTCTGACACTTTCAAATGCAATCTCCATAAATAATGTCTCTATCAGACCCGGAAACGGCACACCCCTTCTGGCCTTTGCAAAAGATAAAATCAGATTCGTCGGCAATACCTGTGTATGAAAATCCGTAACCGCCAGATAAAGTCCCGAAAACAACATTGCACAACCAACTGCCAGATACCGTAGCACTCTTAAAAATGTTGCAAGTTCAAAGGTCTGATATTCATCTTCACTCACCTGCAAAAAATCATTAAACACCGCCGGAATTAAAAGACCAACCGGAGAATTATCCACAAGCAGGACAACCCTTCCATTTAACAGCTCCATCGCACATTTATCCGGTCGTTCCGTTGTCTGAAACTGAGGAAACGGCGACAGCCAGTTTTCTTTTGTCAGTTGCTCAATCACTCCACTGTCAAGCACACCGTCAATTTCAAAATCAGAAAGTTTCGTCTCGAGTTCTTCTAAAATCTCACTCCTTGCCAGTCCTTCGATATAAAGAATCTGAATTTTTGTCTGACTGCGTCTTCCAATTGTCTGCTCTTTGACTTTCATTCCCGGATTTCGGATTCGTTTTCTGATGAGTGCCGAATTGGTTTTAACGGAATCGGTAAATCCCTCTTTTGAACCCCGCAGTACTTTCTCTCTGTCTGCCTCGGATACTCCCATCGAAGGATATCCTTTTTCTGAAATCTTAACAGCATGCGCATATCCATCTATAAAAAATACGGCATCTCCGGCAAATACTCCTGCGACCACATCTTCTACCGTATCCAGCTGTACTGCATCTGAAATTCCCAATGCATTTTTTTCAACCCGCTCTAAAATCTCATCTCCAGATACCTTGCACAGTTCATTGATGAATTTTCCAAGTACGGATTTTTCGAGAATCATATTGCTGACCGCTACTTCAAGATAAATCACAAAACAGTCGACTGTTTTTCCCCGACCAAGTTCCATTGTATGGAACAAAATATCCGCACAGTCTTTGAATACTTCTCGAAAACAGGATTCATTTTCTTTTATCTTTGGTGAAATACGGATAGAATGGCTCATAAATCATATTCCCCCGATATTTTATAGAATATATTTTTTGCACAATAAAAAGAGATGCCGTTCTTTTGGCATCTCTTTTAACATTTCCATTTTTTTAGTTTTTATTCTTCTTTTTCTTCATTCAGGCTTCTGATAATCGCCTTTTGCTGATTATCAATATGCACATAAACATAACGCAGTGCTCTTTCTTTGTCATGCGTACGAAGTGCCTCACAAATAGATTTATGCTCTTTTGCAAGCTGCCTTCTTACCGCACTGTCTTTTAAATACTCAATTCGATAACGGTACATTTGCTCTCTTAAATTATTCAAAAGCTGAATCAGACGTTTATTATTGGTTGCCGCATAAATAATATCATGAAATTCTACGTCTACTTCAGCCAGTTCCGTTAAGTTTTCGCTGTCAATCAAATTTGAAAACTTCTTTTCTACTTTGTCAAGTTCATCTAATTGTTCCGGTGTAATCCGCTCACACGCAAGGCGAATTGCAAGTTCTTCCATTCCTTTTCTTACTTCAAGTACATCATTTAAATCACGTTCTGTAATAGAAGCAACTTTTGCGCCTTTTCTCGGTGCCATCACAACCAGTCCTTCAAGCTCCAGTTTTCGAATTGCCTCTCGAATCGGAGTACGACTTACCCCCAGCTTTTCTGCAAGTGCAATTTCCATCAGTCGTTCTCCCGGTTTTAAATCTCCTTTTAAAATCGCTTTTCTTAATGTATTAAAAACCACATCCCTAAGAGGCAGGTATTCATCCATATGCATTTCTAAATCCATTTTATCAGTGTCCTCCGTTGTTAAATACTGTTGTCAAAAATACAGTCTTTGCAATTTTGCTTTCTCTAAGCGCCTCGCATGCATGCTCTGCTGTGTCTTTATCATCAAATAAACCAAATACCGTCGGTCCGCTTCCGCTCATCATTGCATTTACGGCTCCGTGTTCTTTCATATGGTTTTTGATTTCCTCAATTATCGGATACTGTGCAATCGTAACTTTTTCAAGCACATTTCCCATATATTCAGATATTTTATTTAAATTATGCCACTGAAGCCCCTCCAGTATCCGATCGATATCCGGATGATGCTCAATTTGGGCAGAATCTAATTTTTCATAAACCATCTTAGTTGAAACACTGATCGCCGGTTTTCCAATCAGTACGTAGCAGTTCGGGCATGGCGGAAGAGGTCTTAACTGCTCTCCGATTCCCTCTGCAAGTGCGGTTCCGCGAAGCAGGCAATATGGTACATCCGCTCCAATTGCCACAGCACGTTTCATCATCTCTTTTACAGTAAGCCCCAGATTAAACAGACGATTCATGCCAATCATGGTCGCTGCAGCATCTGAACTGCCTCCTGCCATTCCTGCTGCCACCGGAATAAATTTCTGCAGCTCGACTGTGATTCCCTCCTGAATATCAAATTCATCCATCAAGAGTTTTGCTGCTTTATAAACTAAATTTCTTTCATCTGTCGGAATAAATGGAAGATTCGTTGTAATGGAAATTCCTGGTTCGTCTTTTTTTTCAATCTCCAGTTGGTCATACATGTTGATTGTCTGCATAATCATACGAACTTCATGGTATCCATCTTCACGTTTCCCGATTACATCCAATCCCAGATTAATTTTTGCCAACGCTCTTAATCTCATTTTCTTCTCCTGTATATTTCTTTGTACATTGTATTCTTTTTTAAACATTCTACATTCATTCTAGCCCATCTTTTGGTCGTTTTCAATAGGAAAATTTCTTATTTACTCTCAACTGATTTTACAAGTATCAACGTATCAAATGGATGAAGTTCTTCTGACTCCAGATGATTCAGACGGATAATCTCTTCTGTTGTCGTATAAAACTTCTTTGCAATATCCCACATCGTATCCTGAGGCTGTACCTGATATCCCACAATCCCAGGCATACTTTGCAGTTTTTCTCTGTCCAGTTCCTGTTCTTCAATTTCATAAATCAACGGCCGTTCCCTTTGTTTCATCACCAACGCATTTAGATTCAATACAATCTTTACTTCTATTTCGTCACTGTCAATCATCGTTGTAGAAAGCTGTTCCAAATCCGTATGCAGATGATAAATACATTCTTTTCCTATTCCCTGTGCTTCCACAATATGTGAAAATGGAATCATTGCATCCATCGAATAAAACGGCATTTCGTCATCACTGATAATATATAAAATCTTGACCGTAACAATACCCTCTATTTCTATTCCATTCTCCATAATATGAGTATTGTCCACCTTTACCATTCCGTCACTGTGACAGATTTGCAGAATTTTCCCCTGATTTTCACTTGTCTTAAGACGTTCTCCTACTCTGCATTTTGAAAAATTTTTTACTAAAAGGCATTCTAATTTTGCCGGCTTACAGACCACCCGAAGTTCCTTTGCCGGAGTATACACATCCAGTAAAAGAGAAACCTCTTCTTCCTCATAAATTCGGATTTCAAGTTCCAGCATCGCTTCAACTGCAAGCACTCGCTCTTCTCCATCACTGTCTGTTCGGATTTTCAATTCACTATGCGCAAGCAAAACATCAACATCCGGCACCATGCTTTCTGCACAGCCTGCACACTCAATTTCTTCCGAAAACGGAATGGAATGTTCGAGCCATTGAAGAGAGTAGTTATCATCTTCTCCCCGGTAAAGTACAAATAAAAATAGTTCTCCCTTTACTGCAATTCTATCACTTTTTGCACGAATGTCCACACCTCTTATTTCAACAGTATCCCATAAAAGTTCATGAATATTAGGCTTATTCGAAGCAAGGGAAATTTCTTCTTTTACCCGCATGGTGTCTTTTTTATGTATACAGATTCCCATTACCGGAATTTCTTCTTTTTTCTGGGAAATCTCAGGGGTTTCCACTCCTGCCGGCAGAAGAATTTCTTCAAGTTCTTCCACCCTTGCAGTAAATGTAATCAATGCCTTAATATTTAATTTTCTGGAATGAATCAGCTGGACACTCAAGTCCTCAAGTTCCCATTCAAGTTTTACTTTCTGCCCACTTTGCAAATCTTCCAAATGCATGGTTTCTGCAATCGGCAGTGTGCCGAGCAGACTTTGGATCTTTCGTTCCATACTGTCACTGACATACAAAAGAGCCACCAATAGTGCTCCGTTAAAAAAGACATGCCCGTCTGATACCTGCATTTCGTCTATCTGGATTTCTCCTTTCTTTTGTATCATACGTCCCACATCCGGTTTTACATCCGGTACATTCAAGTCTTCATCAAACGTAACCTGACTTACTGCTTCACATTTCGTCCGCATTGTATGTACTCGTTTTGTAATCAGTTCCACATTATACCCTCTTTTCTATCTCTTTTTATCATTTCTGCTTTTACTTTACTCAAAAATAACCGGTTCATCCCTGTATTCCATCCGAATAACCAGATACGGATAGGACGGTTCGTCTTTTAAATTTTCTTCTTTTGGTCCAATCAGCATAGTCTGTACATGTATGGCATTCTCCCAAAGAGAAACATCCTCAATCCGGATACTGTAACCGCCTGTTTTCTGCTCTCCATACCCCTTTATCAGATACAAATTTCCCTGTTCCTGATAAGTAAGCTGAAACTCTTTTGTTTTATTTTCCTCTATCAACTCCTGCACTTTTTCCGGAAATTCCGCCTCTTTTAAAATAGTGTATTCGATTTTATCCTGTTTTTGTGCACTTACTTTTTCAATCGAACAGCCGGATAGCGCTAATAAAATGATAACAACCGACCACAATAACACTCCTGTATGGATTTTTTGCCTCATTTTGCCCTTCCTTCGCTGACTTACCAATAGTGTATGCCAAATGGCATAAAAAAAGAACCCTGACCAAAATCAAGATTCTTTTCTTTCTTAATCATTCATTTCTTTTAGCATCTCGAGAATCTTATTTTGTGTATAAGCTCCAATATGCTTTTTCTCTTCTTTATCCAGTTTATCCGGATAAATCGGCTCGCCATATTCTACTATCACTTTTGCCGGTCGCATTTTCGGAAACTGCGCTTCAAAAATTCCGGCTGAATTGTGAATGGCAATCGGTACAATTGGACATCCAGCCTTGGTTGCAATCTTAAAACTTCCTTCATGGAACGGAAGCAGGTCGAGTTCGCTTTCATTTCGATTTCTTGTTCCTTCCGGGAAAATGCAGATAGAAATCCCATTTTTCATTTCTTCTATTGCCAAAAGGATTGTTTTCATTCCCTCTTTAATATTTTTACGGTCAAGGAAGAGACAATGAAGATAACGCATCCAGTTGGATAACAGAGGAATCGATTCCATTTCTTTCTTTGCAACATAACCGGTGACATCCGGGCAGAGTACATAAGTCAGCAGGATATCAAAGAAACTTCTGTGATTTCCGATATAAAGGACTGCTGTATCTGCCGGAACATTTTCATGTCCTTTTACCGTAATATCTGCTCCGGTAATTTTCAAGATAAAACGAAAGACTGCCTGGATAATGCGAAGAGAACTGATGTCTTTTGCACGTTTGTTGAATTTTCCAATGACCCATTCTACAAGTAAAATCGGAATGGATAAAATCAGATAACCGATGACTACGATACATACGCAAATAAAACGTATCATAAAAACCGCCTTTCTATACCGTATGGTATATTATTAATATTCAAGAGATATTATAAGCAAAAAGCTTTTGGATAGCAAGCCAAAAAACGGCAAAAAAGATTGTCGAAAAAAACAATTGAAAAAATTGTGTTTGTGTAGTATTCTATCCCTTACAGCTTTCGCACTGTATGTTGGATGGGAATTAGGAGAAAGGAGAAATTATGGAAGAGAAAGCAGTAAAAAAACAGGGCCTCGCCTCAAAGTTAATCGGGGATAAGAAGTTCTATAAGATGATTCTGCTGATTGCTGTTCCGATTATGATTCAAAATGGAATCACAAACTTTGTCAGTCTGTTAGACAATATCATGATTGGACGAATCGGAACAGAACAGATGTCAGGCGCAGCGATTGTCAATCAGCTTATTTTTGTATACAATCTCTGCATCTTTGGAGGTGTATCCGGAGCAGGTATTTTTACCGCCCAGTATTTTGGACAAAAAGACCAGGAGGGAGTCAGAAATACCTTCCGCTATAAATTATGGATGGCACTGATTCTTACGGTAGCAACCATTATTATTTTTTTAGTTGGTGGAGACCGGCTGATTGAGCTGTATCTGCATGGAGAAGGCGCAAGGGAAAATGCAGCTGCAACTTTACTGTATGGAAAACAGTATTTGTGGATTATGCTTGTCGGACTTCCGCCATTTATGATGGTACAGGTTTACGCAAGTACCCTTCGTGAGTGTGGCGAGACGGTTGTACCGATGAAAGCGGGAATTACAGCCGTTTTAATTAATTTATTATTTAACTATATTTTAATTTATGGAAAATTTGGAGCTCCGGTTCTTGGAGTAAGAGGTGCTGCGATTGCAACTGTGCTTTCTCGATATGTAGAAGCCATTATCGTTATCAGCTGGACGCACCGCCATAAAGAGAAAAACCCTTATATTGAGGGACTTTATCGTACCTTAAAAGTACCGGCTTATATGACAAAGAAAATATTGATAAAAGGAACACCGCTATTATTTAATGAGGCATTATGGGCAGCAGGAATGGCAATGCTGACGCAATGTTATTCGGTTCGTGGATTAAATGTCGTAGCTGGTTTAAATATTTCTAATACCATTAACAATGTATTTAATATTGTATTTATTGCACTTGGAGATTCTGTCGCAATTGTAGTCGGACAGCTTCTTGGCGCCGGAGAGATGAAAAAAGCACGAGAAACCGATACAAAGATGATTGCATTTTCCGTATTTTGCTGTACCTGCGTGGCACTTGTGATGCTGGTACTCGCTCCATTTTTCCCTCTGCTTTACAATACCAATGCCGAGGCAAGGGAACTGGCAAAATACTTTATTATGATAACCGCAATCTTCATGCCACAAAATGCATTCCTACATGCATCATACTTTACCCTTCGTTCAGGAGGAAAGACGATTATCACCTTCTTGTTTGACAGTGTATTTATCTGGTGTGTGAGTGTAACGATTGCATTTACGTTAAGCCGTTTTACGGCACTTCCGGTTATCGGAATCTATACGCTGGTACAGTTGGGAGATATTATTAAATGTGTCATTGGATTTATTTTGGTTAAAAAAGGAGTGTGGCTGCAAAACATTGTGGCGCATGAGGACTAAAAGAATGGGATGGCGTACCAAAACACTCGGTACGTCATCCCATTTTATATCACTATGCAATTAACATTTTTTCTGAATGATACCCATTCTAATCATACAAATTCCTGCCAACACAACAAGAAAAGATACAAGCATCTTGATTTTTAAGTCCGGAATATAATAAGTGATAAGTGCAATCAAACACATTAACAAAACAGCAGAAATACATACATAAATTGTTTTTTTCATGATGATACCTCCTTACCTAATCAGCATACAAATCGAAACTATCGTTGTACTTTTCTATAGTTTCATTTTATCAGATGTACCATCATTTTTCTATTCACAAAAGCAATAAACTTAAACTTCTTCTTTATTATTCCGCTAATTTCTTTACAATTTTCTCAAACTGCATAAAGTGAGATGCTTTTACTAAAATACTGTCACCTGGCAAAATTAATTCATCCAGTGCATCTTCTAATGCTTCTCTGTTTTCAAAGTATAATACTTTTTTTCCATTTGAAACTTCTTTTGCCGCTTCTGCCATTTCTTTACATAATGTTCCTGTACACACAATCACATCAATGTCTTTTTCGGCAGCAAATCTTCCGACTTCACGATGCATTTCCACTTCATTTTTTCCAAGTTCTCCCATATCTCCAAGCAGGGCAACTTTTCGTCCGAGTGCATCCTGAAGCACTTCAAGGGAAGCTTTCATAGAAACCGGATTTGCATTGTAGCAGTCATCAATAACCATAATATTTTTCTTCTCATTCTCCAAGATATGGAAGCGTCCGCTTAAGGACTGTAAGCTCTCAATTCCAGCCTTGATTTCGTCTAAGGTTAAACCATAAGTTAAACCAACTGCTGTTCCTGCAAGGGCATTATAAACCATGTGGCGTCCCGGAATCGGAACGAGCACTTTAAAACTTTCATCTTTTACATGAATCCGACATTCAATTCCTTTTAAGCCTTTGCTTTCAATTTCATCGGCCCAGATTCCGTTTTTATTTTCCACGCCAAAGAATACCGGCTTGATTCCTTTGACATCGGTAACGGTCACTAATTTGTCATCGTCTCCGTTTAAAATCACATGTCCGTCTTCTTTTAAGAAATCAAAAATCTCTGTTTTGGCTTTTAAAATTCCATCTCTTGATTTTAAGAATTCAAGATGACAAAGACCAATATTTGTAATCACGCAGGTATCCGGACGTGCAATTTTTGCCAGTCTGTGCATTTCTCCAAAGTCACTGATTCCCATCTCAAGGACTGCTATCTGATGTTCCGCACGAAGTCCAAATACGGTAAGTGGAAGTCCCAGTTCATTGTTAAAGTTTCCCTGTGTCTTTAACACATTATATTTCTGTCCAAGTACTGCTGCAATCATTTCTTTCGTACTTGTTTTTCCAACACTTCCGGTAATTCCGACCACCGGAATCTCTAACTGTTTTAAATAAAATTCCGCAATGTCTTTTACTGCCTGTAAGGAGGATTCTACTTTAATGTATGGAAAGTTTGTCTCCCCAAGGTCTTTTTCACTTAGGGTTGCAAGTGCCCCTGCTTCCATAACCTGATTAATAAAATCATGGGCATCTACTCTTGCCCCTTTAATCGGCACAAACAAACCGCCTTTTGCCGCTTTTCTGCTGTCTGTAAAAATACTCTGCACTTCCTGATTTGCCTGTGCTTCACTGCCATGATAACTTCCATTGCAGGCTTTTGCAATATTTTCTAACGTAAGATTTTTCATCGTTTTTCTCCGTCTACTGATATTTCTTTAAAGAAACTTCAATTAATTTTTCACATAATTCCGGGTAATCAATTCCAAGAACTTTTGCTTCCTGTGGAATCAGACTGGTTGGTGTCATTCCCGGAAGGGTATTTGCTTCAAGGCAGTACATTGCGCCAGTTTCATCCATGATAAAATCCAGTCTGCCATAAGCCTGAAGATTTAATACTTTGTAACCAAGTTCTGCATAAGTCTGCATCTGACTGGTCTGTTCCGGTGTAATTTTGGCCGGACAAGTTTCGATAGTTGAACCTGCGTTATATTTATTTTTATAATCATAGAATCCCTGAAGCGGTGCAATCTCAATAATCGGGTAAGCTTTTCCCTCTACTACTGCAACAGAGAACTCACGTCCTTTTACAAACTGTTCGACAACGATTTCATCTTCATAAGAAAATGCTTCTTTTAAAGCGTCAGCATATTCGGCATCATCATTTGCAATGCAGACTCCCACACTGGAACCGCCACAGCAAGGTTTTACGATAACCGGATAATTCATATCATAAGCAGAAAGTGCTGTTTCACTCTTTCCTTTAGCTAAAGTAACGCCCTTTGGAGTCGGAACACCTTTTGCTTCAAATACCATTTTTGTAATTCCTTTATCCATTGCCATTCCACTGCTGAGCGGGCCGGTTCCGGTATAAGGAATTCCCATTAATTCAAAGACAGACTGTACTTTTCCGTCCTCTCCATTTGCTCCATGCAGGGCAAGAAATACGATATCTGCTGCTTTACAGATAGAAAGTACATTCGGTCCAAAAAATTCTTTTCTGGTCTTTCCTGTTTCTTCCACTAATTTACTCATTTCTCTCATGCTGTCTGCTTCTGCTTTTACATCATAGACTTCAGGAAACAGTTCTTCCCCAAAAGATTCTTTTCCAAAGTATACGTCTACTAAAACAGCTTTATGATTTTTCTGACGAAGTGCACTGCATACGCCTTCTCCTGATGAAATAGAGACATCTCTTTCTGTACTGTTTCCACCTGCTAAAACTACGATATTCATTTTGTTTTCTCCCTTTTATTCTAATCATGAACTTTATAAAAGCCCACATTGATTTTTGTGTTTTCTTTATCCTAATCAATTTTTCTTTCTTTGTCAATGTTCCACTGCATTTGAAACACAATCTGCAATACAAAAAACACTTCCAAAAGAATTATCACCCCTGATACATACACTAATATATACAAAAAGGAAGCTGTCACTCCACGATTTTTCCATCGCTAAAGCAACAGCTTCTCAAGTTTTAGTACACCACTACCGGCACACCTTTTTCAATATTATTAAAAATCTTTTCTGCATTGGCTTCTGGTGTATTGACACAGCCATGAGAACCGTTATTTAAATACTCGCTTCCACCAAATGTAGTTCTCCAGCTTGCATCGTGGATTCCAACATTTGCATAAAACGGCATCCAGTATTTAACCGGCGAGGAATAATCTTCCCCTACTAAGGTCGCATTTCTTTCTTTGTACATAATTGCATAAATACCTGTTTTGGTGTCATGCCCCAGATTATGATTTCCGGTTACGACATCTGTATCGACAAGTAATTGACCATTTTTATAAAACCACATGTGCTGTGCAGAAAGGCTGACTTCCACATAAGTATTTCCGATATCATTTGTGTCACGTACGTATCCCTTATATGTATATTCCGGTTCAATGGTCTGAGACTTTCCGCTTTTAATTGCCTCGATTAATTTTGTCGTGGTATCATTTCTTGCCATCAGCCAGCCATAATCTCCCCCGCTTACGGTAATTGTTTCACCGGTAGAGGTCTTAAACTGTCTTGGATAACCAAAGGTATCATATTTCTTTGCAAGTTCTACCACATACGCTTTTACTTTTGCTTCATCTAAGACTGCATTTCCATTTTCATCTGTTGTAACCCAGTCTTTAATTAAACTCTGGTCTACTACTTCCTGACGGTCTGAAAAATCAATTGTGATTTTTACTTTTAAGAATGCATTGCTCTGGTCTCTCTGCGCAATCAGATTTTTATCATCCTGATAAACAGATGGTTTTAAATAACAGTCAGAAGCTTCCAGGTCTACTTCTGTCTCTCCGGCTTTGACTGCCTTTGTGATAACCTCCGTTACCTTGTCTTTATCCAGAGCGGTTCCTTCTGTTTCCGGAACAATTTCGTATCCATTATCACCGATTTCCAAATGTGCATCGACCGGCTGCTGCATGTTTTCTTCTGCAAGACAAGTTAAACCATCAATTGCTGACGTTAATTTTTCTTCATCAACCGTGGTGGTTGCACTCATTGTATATTCATGTTTTTTTGTAAATGCAGTAATCCAACCCCATGAATTCTGTCCTTTTAAAAGTTTTTCCACTTTTCCATCATCCACATAGCTGAGTCCTATCCTATCTGCAGAAATCGTTTCTGTATTATCTCCACGTTCCTTGATAGTAAGCGCATAAGAAGAAATTTCATCTGTCAGATGATTTTCCACTCTCTCAAGTGTCTTTCCAGAACAATTTACTCCATTTATCTTTGAACCCGGGAGAAAATGACTGGAAAAATAAAATGCTCCTGCCGCATAGAGTATCGCAAGCACCGCCACGCATGCAATCAGAATACCAATTATGATTTTCTTTGGTTTTGCGGTTTTTTTGTTACCACTTTCATTCTGTTCCATATTCCTACCCCTTTTTCTTTGATTCTTTTATTTTTCTTTTATGCATTCCTTATTCTAATTCATCTTTATCCCAAAAGTAAAGCCCTATTCTGTGACCAAATTGTGATTTTTATCCAAAAATAGGCGAGATTCCTTTTCTTTGGAATCCCGCCCTTTATTTTTAATGTTCAAATGGCTTTTTTTATGCTTATTCTGCCAGTAATTTTTCTACACTGACTAATTTCACGCTTAATACAAAAATCTCTGTTGCTGTCTGTAATTCTTCTAAGGTCGGGAAACTTGGTGCAATACGGATATTAGAATCATGCGGGTCTTTTCCATAAGGATAAGTTGCTCCGGCATCTGTCATTTTCACTCCGGCTTCCGCTGCTTTTGCAACGATTGCCTTTGCACATCCTTCCATTGATTCAAAGGAAATGAAATATCCGCCTTTTGGATTGGTCCATTCACCGATTCCAAGTCCGCCGATTTCTTTTTCCAGTGTATTTTCCACTGCTTCAAATTTCGGTCTTAAGATTTCTGCGTGTTTCTTCATGTGTTCATGCATACCATCGATATCTTTGAAGAAGCGTACATGTCTTAACTGATTAATTTTGTCATGACCAATTGTCTGAATTGACATGTGTTTTTTGATATCTTCCAAGTTTCTAGGAGAAGCAGCTACAGCTGCAATACCGGAGCCTGGGAAACTTACCTTTGATGTGGAAAGGAATTTATATGCAAGATCCGGATTTCCAGCTTTTTCACATTCTTCCAAAATCTCTAATAAGAAATCTTTCTCCTCGTATAAGTGATGGATGCAGTATGCGTTATCCCAGAAGATACGGAAGTCCGGTGCTGCAGGTTTTAATCTTGCAAAGCGTTTTACAGTCTCTTCTGAATAAGTAATTCCCTGTGGGTTAGAATATTTCGGTACACACCAGATTCCTTTGATTGCATCATCCGAACTTACCAGTTTTTCTACTATGTCCATATCCGGACCGGTTGGAGTCATCGGAACAGTAATCATTTCGATTCCAAAGTATTCTGTAATTTTAAAGTGACGGTCATATCCTGGTGCAGGACATAAGAATTTTACTTTGTCTAACTTACACCATGGAGTATTTCCACAGACACCATGTGTCATAGAACGGGAAATGGTATCAAACATCACATTCAGACTGGAGTTTCCAAAAATAATAATTTTATCAGGAGTTACCTCTGTCATTGCTCCAAGAAGTCTTCTTGCTTCCGGAATACCTTCTAACAAACCATAGTTACGACAGTCAATTCCTGCTTCACATTTCAGCTTATCTGTGCTCTTTAATTCTTCAAGCATATCCATAGCAAGTTCAAGCTGTTTCTTTGACGGTTTTCCTCTGGACATATCGAGGTTTAAACCTTTTGCTTTTACTTCTTCAAATTCTTTTTCTAACTGGGCTTTCAGCACCTGCAGCTGTTCTTTGTTGAGTTCTCTGTACGGTGTCATGGCTCTCCTCCTGATTTTTTCAATTTGCCATCCAATTCATTTTTCTTCGGCTTACTAAGCAGTATTGTATGCTACTTTATGACTGATTGTCAAGTCTTTCTTGCATTTTCATCGTTTTTTATCTCTTATACACGAATTTTTGTGTTTTAAATGCAATTTTTTATATAAAATCTTGCATATTTACACCGTCACCCTTTTTTTAATCGTTTTATGAGCACCACTATTTCATGTACCGCAAGCGGAACCGCCGAAATTCCCAACAGCCACAGCCATTCTCCCATCAAAAGGCGACGGGTCTGAAATGCTTCCACCAGCCACGGAATCTCTGTCACTGCCACTTGAAGTGCAAGCCCTGTAAAAAAAGAAAAAATCATAACCGGATTTTCCAGATGATTCATCTGAAAAATAGATTTCTCACAATCCCTCATTCCGATTGCATGAAATAACTGCGAAATTCCAAGCACCGTAAATGCATAAGTCTGTCCGCCTGTCAGAAACGCATACAAAGTAATCGCACCAATCAAAAGCCCATACCCAATCGTAAGCAGCCATCCTCCATGCGCAAACAGGCTTTCCTTCTCATCTCTTGGCTTCTTTGCCATCAACAATCCGGTATCATTTTTATCTACACCAAGCGCCAGTGCCGGAAGGGAATCTGTAATCAGATTCACCCATAAAATATGGCTTGCTTTTAATGGCGATGGCATCGAAAATGCAATCGACACAAACATCGTCATAATTTCTCCAAAGTTTGAGGACAATAAAAATAAAATCGACTTTTTAATATTGACATAAATACTGCGCCCCTCTTCCACTGCTTTTTCAATCGTGGAAAAATTGTCATCTGCCAAAATCAAATCTGCCGCATTTTTAGCCACATCTGTTCCATTTGCGCCCATCGCAATTCCGATATCTGCTGCATGAAGGGACGGTGCATCGTTTACTCCATCTCCTGTCATTGCCACAATTTTTCCATTTTTCTTAAATTCTTTTACAATTTTTACTTTATGTGCCGGTGTTACCCTTGCAAACACACGGATGTCATTCATTTTAGAAGAAAATTCTGCATCACTCATTGCATCTAATTCTTCTCCGGTCACACACTGCTCTCTTTTTCTTGCAATACCGGTCATTTTTGCGATTGAAAATGCCGTTTCCTGATAGTCACCGGTAATCATTACGACTTGAACTCCTGCACGTTTTAATTGATAGACTGACTGGTTTACTTGTTTTCTTGGCGCATCCATCATTCCGGCAAGTCCTGCAAATACCAGATTTTTCATAATACTGCTTTCATTCCAGTCTGATACATGTTCTTTAAAAGCCAGTGCCAGCACCCGAAGTCCCTCTTCTGCCATCCCTTCCATTACTCGTCTGATTTTCATTTTCTGAATCTGTCCAAGCGGTTCTATCTTTCCTCCTATCCACCAGAAACTACAAACTTCCAACAGATAATCACAGGCACCTTTTATATAAGCGCATACTTGACTCTGATCTTTATGCAGCGTAACCATGTATTTTTTATCTGAATCAAACGGAATTTCTTCCAATCTCGGATAACGTTCTTCCAACCGCTCTCTCGATATCCCCATCTGTTCTCCCATAGAAAGAAGTGCAAGTTCTGTGGAATCCCCCAGTTCCGTCTTTCCGATTACTGCATTATTACAAAGCAAAAATCCCTGCATCAAACGGGAAAATTCTCTTGGTCGAACCTGAGAAACCGATAAGGTTTTATCCTCCGCATAAAGTTTCAACACTTTCATTTTATTTTCCGTCAACGTTCCGGTCTTATCAGAACAAACCACACTGACCGCTCCAAGTGTTTCTACAGCTGGTAATTTACGGATAATCGTATTGGCTTTTGCCATTCTTGCCACACCAAGTGCCAGTACAATCGTTACAACCGCAGGAAGTCCTTCCGGAATTGCTGCAACTGCCAGAGAAATGGATAACAACAGCATCTGTAACAGATTTCTATGTTGAAGCACTCCCATCAAAAAAAGTAACAGACATAAAAAAACAGCCGCCTTACTCAAGATTTTCCCCAGATCTCCCAATCTCTTTTGAAGCGGTGTCATTTCATTTTCCTGTTCATTTATCATCTTGGCTATTTTTCCAAGCTCTGTCTCCATCCCCGTTGCAACTACAATTCCTTCTCCATTTCCCTTCACAATTTCCGTAGATAGAAACAGCATATTTTTTTGTTCAGAGGCTGTAACCTCCTGCTTCATCGTCTCGCAGGCTTTCCTTACTGCCGTGGATTCTCCGGTCAATGCCGACTCATTTACTTCAATTCCCTTACACAAAAACAAACGAATGTCTGCCGGAACCTGGTCTCCGGCTTTCACTTTTACAACATCGCCTTTTACAAGTTCTTCTGCCGGAATTTTTCGGTAAGTCCCATTTCTTTTTACGGTGGCTTCCGGTGCTGTCATTTTCTTTAAGGCATCCATCGCCTTTTTCGCTTTTCCCTCCTGTACTACACCTATCATCGTATTTAAACCAATCACGAATAAAATAATTGCCGTATCACTAAATTCTCTAAGCAGAATAGAAACAGACGCTGCCATAAAAAGGACAAAAATCATCGGGTCATTTAACTGTTTTTGAATCCGGTCTATCGTTGTCTCTTCCCTGACTTTTTTTAATCGGTTTTTCCCATCTGCCTTTAACCTTTTCTCTGCTTCCTGTTGCGTCAGTCCAGCTTTCTCATCTGTATGAAATCTTTTACACACTTCGCCACATTCCATTTGTTCGTACATAAGCCCTCCTGATTTTTCATACTGACCTGTCGGTAGTTTCTTCCCTTTTGCAGGTTCGTATCTTAACAATGATATATTCTATCTCAATGTATGCAGATATTTTTTCAAGAATAACTCATTTCTGTTTGATTTGCGCATTGCCTCGACTTTGCGCTTCTGCTATACTAATTAACGAATATGAAGAAAATTGATACCTTTTGACACTCATATTATATTTTTAGTTAACTAATAAATAGAAAGGATTTCACTATGTGGATTGCAGACCAATGGAAAGATTATGAAGTCATTGATACTTCAAATGGAGAAAAATTAGAGCGATGGGGCGATTATCTTCTGGTTCGTCCAGACCCTCAGGTCATCTGGGATACTCCAAAAACTCACAAAGGATGGAAAAAAATGAATGCACATTACCACCGCAGTAAAAAAGGCGGCGGAGAATGGGAATTTTTCGACCTGCCAAAGCAGTGGACCATTCAGTATAAAAATTTAACCTTCAACTTAAAGCCATTCAGTTTTAAACATACCGGACTGTTTCCGGAGCAGGCAGCAAACTGGGACTGGTTTTCTGAAAAAATCAAAAATGCCGGTCGTCCGATTAAAGTATTAAATCTCTTTGCCTACACGGGCGGGGCAACTCTTGCCGCTGCTGCTGCCGGTGCTCATGTTACTCATGTGGATGCTTCAAAGGGCATGGTCACCTGGGCAAAAGAAAATGCCATTTCTTCCGGACTCGGCGATGCACCAATCCGCTGGCTGGTTGATGACTGTGTCAAATTTGTAGAACGTGAAATCAGACGTGGAAATCACTACGACGCCATTATCATGGATCCACCATCTTATGGACGAGGACCAAAAGGAGAAATCTGGAAAATTGAAGAGGCAATTCACCCATTAGTAAAGCTCTGTGCTAAACTTTTAAGTGACAATCCTCTGTTTTTCCTGATTAACTCCTATACAACCGGACTTGCTCCTGCTGTTTTAACTTATATGATTTCAACCGAATTAAAACAATTTAACGGAAAAGTAGATTCACAGGAAATCGGTCTTCCGGTTACCGAAAGCGGGCTGGTGCTTCCATGTGGAGCTTCCGGACGCTGGGAATCCATCGACAAGTAAGACGAAAGAAAAAGAGGTGTAAACTATGTTTGGTTCAACATTTGGAAACCTGTTTAAAATTACAACCTGGGGAGAATCTCATGGAAAAGGCATCGGTGTTGTGATAGACGGATGCCCTGCCGGACTTCCGCTTTGTGAAGAGGATATTCAAACTTATCTTGACCGCAGGAAACCAGGACAGTCCCGTTTTACCACCATGAGAAAGGAGGCAGACCGCGTGGAAATTCTTTCCGGTGTCTTTGAAGGAAAGACTACCGGTACTCCGATTTCCCTTATGGTAAAAAATACCGACCAGCGTTCTCATGATTACAGTGAAATCGCCAATTATTATCGCCCGGGACATGCAGACCGTAATTACGATATCAAATACGGATTCCGCGATTACCGTGGGGGCGGACGTTCTTCCGGACGTGAAACCATCGGTCGTGTTGCTGCCGGTGCAGTTGCGGCGAAAATGTTAAAATCTCTTGGAATTCAGATTTCTACCTATACTTTGTCCATCGGACCTGTTGCTATTAATAAAGAAAAATTTGATTTATCGGAAGCTGAAAATAATCCGCTTTATATGCCCGATGCAGAAGCTGCAAAAAAAGCTTCCGACTATCTTGAAACCTGCATGCAAGAACAAAATTCTGCCGGTGGAATGGTGGAATGTATGATTACCGGCGTGCCTGCCGGAATTGGCGAACCTGCCTTTGAGAAATTAAATGCCAACCTTGGAAAAGCCATTCTTTCTATCGGAGCTGTAAAAGCTTTTGAAATCGGAGATGGAATTGCAGTTGCACAATCCGACGGACTTCATAATAATGATGCTTACTGTGCAGATGAAGCTGGCCACATTACGAAAAAGACCAACCATTCCGGTGGTATCACAGGCGGAATCAGCGACGGATGTGAAATCTTATTCCGCGCAGCATTTAAACCGACTCCATCTATTTCTGCCACTCAGGAAAGTGTCACAAGAACCGGTCAAAATCTGGATATTTCAATTAAAGGACGTCATGACCCGATTATCGTCCCAAGAGCGGTTGTTGTAGTAGAATGTATGGCTGCCCTGGTTATCTTAGATGCCATGCTTGCCGGAATGACAAGCCGATTTGATTTGATTCAGAAATTTTTCCGGGAATTGTATTAAAACAAGGGAGAGAGTATTTTAACCAACTATACTCTCTCCCTTGTTTTAAAGTCCAAATCCATCTCTGACAATCTTTGCCAGAATTTCATGACCTTTTGCGGTCAAATGAATACAATCTGTGGTGATGGCATCATGTCCCAATCTTTCAATCTCGCGATTAAGAGGTTCTTGAACCGAAATAAATCTTGCGTGGTAATTACGCGCCAGTTTTCTAATATTCTTTGACATCTTTTTCTGCCAAGGCACCCAATTTTCATATTTTCCATCTTTTGGGAAAATAAACGGCTCCAGTGTGATGATTTCTGCCTGCGTCTCTCGGGATAAATCAAATAACATTTCGTGATAAGCACGAATACTATCTTCCAACATATACAATTTTTCATGCTCTGTTGTGTCGGCTTCTGCTATCAGTCCTACATCGTTAATTCCTACAAGGATACTTACATAATTCGGATGAAACGCAATACAGTCCTTATGCAGGTCTTCTGCAATTCGTTCCGTAATGTAACCATCAACTCCCTGATTTAAAACATTCCAATTCTGACTGACGGAGTCTGCAAATCCCTTTACATACCCATTCCCAAGCGGCGGACAAGAGGTGGTTCTCCCCGCATCTGTAATACTGTCACCTAAAAATACAATTACACCCATGGCTATTCTCCTTCAGCAATGGACTTTTTGTCCACCTAATTGTATAACATCTATTTTAACTGAAAATGACACTTATTGCAAATAGTAATTTTGTGAAGTCTTAACAAAAATCTTTTTTTATGTCATTTTAACTGGACATTGGGCGAAATAAAGTATATAATCATTCACATCTTAAATTCTTCGTTCACTTCGTCGAAGTCATTTTTATTCCTTATTTTCATGATTTTTCCATTATTTTTACCAATTTTCTCAGAAAGGACTGGTATATTTATGCCTTTACAGGCTCAATTTCTGCTTTTTTTATCTGCCGGAGCTCTCTGCTGTGATTTATTCTTGCAAAAAGTTCCAAATCTCTGGATTTTTCTTGGTATTCTTCTGGGTTTCTCTTATCAGATATTTCAAAACGGCTTTTTTGGTCTGCTTTTCTCCCTGAAAAATTTTTTTCTTCCCATCCTGATTTTATTTCCACTGTTTATTTTTCACGCAATGGGGGCTGGAGATTTAAAGCTTTTTGGTACGCTTGGCATTTTTCTCAATTTTTCCGACATTTTTTCCTTGATTGCTTTTTCATTCTTCATCGGCGCATTGATTTCCTGCCTGCTGTTTTTAAGCTCTGCCTATTTCTTAGAACGAATTTCTTATTTCTTTTCTTATGTCTCCGATATTTTTTCCAAAAAACAAATTCATCCCTATATGAAATCCGGAAATCGTCCTGAACATTTTCATTTTACAGTTCCCATTTTTCTTGCCACCCTGCTCTTAATTGGAGGATTTTGTTTATGACCAAAAAAATCATTGCACTTTACGATTCTAACGAAGATTTTATCTGTCGTCTCTGTTCTGGCTTTCAACAAAACTGCACTCTTTCTTTAGAGTTTCTCCCCTTTACTTCTCTCGAAAAACTTCTTACGTTTCATTCTGACCATTCAATTTCCATGCTTCTTACCACAGAAGCCATGCTGACACCACAGCTTATTTCTCTATTTTCTGAAACTTTGATTCTACTTTCTGAAGAAAATCTCTCTTATAAGAAAAATCTGCCCTGTCTTTTTAAGTATCAACCATGCAGTCAGCTTTTTCAGGACTTAATGA
Source organism: Firmicutes bacterium OM04-13BH (assembly GCA_003481745.1). Taxonomy (GTDB): domain Bacteria; phylum Bacillota; class Clostridia; order Lachnospirales; family Lachnospiraceae; genus Blautia; species Blautia stercoris. The sequence goes on along the minus strand of QULP01000007.1, from coordinate 120,151 downwards.
AACTTTGTTCCAATCAGATTTTCTTAACAATGGAACATTCAACAAATTCTGACACTCAAAACCTGACGCTCATCGGTATCTATTCTCCGGTTGCACGCTGTGGAAAAACTGCATTTGCACTTGCAGCTTCCCAGTTTCTTTCCGAAAAAAATCCAACTCTTTTTATCAGCTTTGAATCCTGTTCCGGTCTGTCTTATTTTCTTTCTAATAACACCGCTTACACCATCGGCGATCTTTTTTATCTGCTGCGCCACAAAAAAGAAAATCCTTTTGCGTTTCTTGCTTCACTGATTCAAAAAAATGGATCGCTTCATTATCTCCCTCCTGTCTATGTTCCGCAGGATATCTGGAATCTTACTTCCGCCGACTGTGAAGCGCTCTTCGCTCTTTTTGCTATGGAAGAAAATCCCTATCAGACTCTGGTTCTCGATTTTGGTCCAAATCTTTCTGCTGTCTTTCCTGTTTTTTCTGAATGTAATACCTTGTTTCTGCCTAATTTAAAAGAACCTGTTTCTATGGCAAAATCAGAACAGTATAAAGCCTATTTAACGAACACAAAACAGGAACTCATTTTAGAAAAAACTCATTCTTGTTTTCTTCCCCCTCCTGATAGTTCTCATTTTCCAGATTCTTTTTTATCCGGTGTATTTGGTGATGCCGTAAAATACGAACTTTCCAAAGCCGGATACCTTTAATTTTCTCTTTTAATTTCAATCAGCTTTTTATCTTTTATAGCTTATCTTTTCTTTTTTTAATTTTTTAAGTTTTCAAAGGAGACATAGTTATGGATTGTTTTTTAACCTTACAAAATCAGCTTTTTGAGCAGTTAAATTCTTTATGGGAATCCGATGATGAAGAAATTCTCGAAAAAATTGACGAACTGCTTTTGCAGGAGGGCTCAAACTACGGTCTGAGCCTCAATGAAAAAGCCAATCTTAGAAAAGAGTTATTTCGCTCCATCCGAAAACTCGATGTGCTTCAAGAACTTCTCGAAGATACCAGCATTACCGAAATTATGGTAAACGGATGGGACAAAATTTTTATTGAACGGGAAGGACACTTGATTACATGGAATAAGACTTTTACTTCAAGTGGAAAACTTGAAGATGTAATTCAACAGATTGTTGCCCGCTGTAACCGTGTCATTAATACCCTGCATCCGATTGTGGATGCAAGACTAGAAAACGGTGCCCGTGTCAATGCAGTCATTCCGCCGATTTCTGTGGATGGTCCGATTTTAACCATTCGACAATTTCCTAAAGAAGCCATCACAATGAAAACTCTGCTCGAAAAGCAAAGTATTACCAAACAGGTATTATCTTTTTTGCTCCCTCTGGTAAAAGCACGTTATACCATTTTAATCGGCGGTGGAACCGGAGCCGGAAAAACGACTTTTTTAAATGCACTTTCCGCTTATATTCCAAAAGATGAACGCATTATCACCATTGAAGATAATGCTGAGCTTCAAATCCAGGGAATCCCAAACCTTGTCCGTCTTGAATGTCGAATGGCAAATATCGAGGATTCACAGGAAATCACAACTGCTGACTTATTAAAAACGGCACTTAGAATGAGACCCGACCGGATTATTGTCGGTGAAGTCAGAAGCGAAGCAAGCGAACTGCTTCAGGCAGTCAATGTTGGTTCAGAAGGCAGCCTTTCTACCATTCATGCAAACAGCTGTGCCGATATGGTCAGCAGACTTGAAACCCTTGTGCTGGTTCACTTGAATATGCCGATTACTGCCATCCGCCGTCAGATTGTCTCAGGCTTTGACCTTTTTATTCATCTGGGACGTCTGCGTGACAAAAGCCGTAAAGTGTTAGAAATCTCTGAACTGGATGGACTAAAAAACGGAGAAGTACAGTTAAATCCTATTTTCTGTTATGAAGAAGAACAGGGGCTTGTCTTTAAAAATCATCTGAAACACACTGAAAAATTAGAAAGGGCAGGAATTTCTTATGAAACCCTCTTATGTGAAACTATCTTATGACCATTATACCTTTTCTCTTCGAGAACGGATTCAGTATTCGGTCTTCTCTCTGATTTTGTGCTTCCTTGTCAATGACTTATGCTACCGAAACGTGATTTCTTTTTTTCTTCTTCTGCCCTTTTGTTTTCTGTATCTTCCTTTTAAGAAAAAACAGCTTCTTTATGAGAAACGAAAACGGCTTTATCATCAGTTTCGGGATGCATTAAATTCTATTGATGCCGCTGTTTCTGCCGGCTATTCTCTTGAAAATGCAGTTTCGGAAGCAAAAAAAGATTTAATGCGTATTTACGGAACTTCCAGCGAAATGGTTCTTGAATTATCTTACATGGAATCTCAGATGCTTCTCAGTGTTCCGGTAGAAAAATTATTTTATGAACTTGGTAAAAAAAGTCAGGTAGAAGATATCCGTAACTTTTCTGAGATTATTGCACAGGCAAAACGAACGGGTGGAAATCTTCGGGAAACTTTGGAAAAAAGTGCACGCATCATCGAAGAAAAAATTGACGTCAAAAAAGAAATTGACTCTCTGCTTTCTGCAAAAAAAATGGAACATACCTTTATGAGTCTTATGCCCGCCGGAATTATTCTTTATATGCGTCTTACCTCTCCAGGCTTTCTTGATGTTCTCTATCACAATATAGCCGGAGTCTGTATCATGACAATCTGCCTAATCTTGTACCTGACAGCATTTTTCTTTGGCAGGAGGATGGTTCAAATTGAAATCTAAAACAAAACTAAACTCTAAAACAAACTTAAACTCTAAAGCAAAATTAAAACCTAAAGCAAACTTGAAACCTAAAGCAAACTTGAAACCAAGCCTAAAAGATGCAAAGGAACAAACCCTGCTGCGAGTCAGTATTTTTCTGATTCTCTTTGGAAATCTTCTGGGAATTTCTCTTGGATTATGGCAGAGCCGACATCCCGATATTGTTACTGATTTAAAACGTAGCGAATACAATGAAAGCATTCACGAAGAATCCCTGAAATTTCAGACAGACGATGGAAAAACACACCATATTACACTGAAAGTTCCATCCAAAACCTACAGCAAAGAGGAATCACAGACTCTTTTAGATGAAGCCTCAAAAAAACTGGATTCTTCCATTCTTGGAAAAAATAAGAGTTTTTCTTCCATTCATACACCGCTTTCTCTTCCCGAATCTCTTCCTGATTGTCCTGTTCAGCTTTTTTGGACAACCTCTGACCCAAAAATACTCGACTATACCGGTGCTATCGGAGAAGATGTCCCTTCTAAGGGTGCTTCCGTTACGCTTCGCTGTCAGCTTTCGCTTGAAGAAGAGACGCTTTCATGGCAGAAAGAGCTTTATGTTTATCCTGAAAAATTAAGCAAAGAAAAATCATTAAATGCCTCCATTCAAAAAGCAGTTACAAATGATTCTTCAAGCAATCCAACCCTTGCTCTTCCTGATTCAATTGACGGGCAGCATCTATTCTTTTATAAAGAACCCGCAAAGACTGGTCTTTTTGTCTGTATCTTCTTCAGCTTGCTCGGTTTCTTACTTCTTCCATTGAAACGGCAAAAAGAACAAGAAAAAATAGAAAAGCAAAAAGTACTGATGCAAAGAGATTATCCCGATCTTGTCAGTAAACTGCTGTTGTTTTTGCATGCCGGTCTTACGATACGTGCAAGTCTTGAAAAAATTGCAGACGATTATCAGAAAAATTACCGGAGTCAAAATCTGCCCAAACGTCCTGCTTACGAAGCACTTTTAGAGACCTGTCATGAATTAAAAGGTGGACTGTCACAGCCTCGTGCTTATGAAAATTTTGGCAGCCGCTGTCCCTGTCCGGAATACAAAATTTTATCTGTACTTTTAATTCAAAACTTAAAAAAAGGAAATCAAAATACTCTCCTGCTCTTAGAGAAAGAGGTCACGGACGCCCTTGAAAATCGCAAACGAAAAGCACGGATTCTCGGAGAAGAAGCACAGACAAAACTTCTCTTTCCCATGCTTTTACAGCTTGTAATCGTTCTGGCACTTCTAATGCTTCCCGCATTTCTAAGTTTTACCTAATCGATTTATCTATATTTTTAGATTTTACCTGATTTATTTAGCCATTAAAGTCAAACACACATTTTCCTTAGAAAGGAGGTGAGACTTATGAAACAGAATTTACTAAAACTTTTTCTGGAAGATGAATCAGGCGTAACTGTTATTGAAATTGTACTGATTTTGGTTGTTTTAATCGGACTTGTCATTATTTTCAAAAATCAGCTCAATTCTTTGATTCAATCACTCTTAGACAAAATAACAAAACAAAGCGGTTCTATTTAACAGGAGGATTTATCTGTGAAGAAATGCAGAGGAAGTATGACGATTACGATGTGCCTGATTTTTTCTATCCTGCTCTCTCTTCTCCTCTCGGGTATTCAGCTTGCCCGAACTCAGGCAGGACGGATTCAGGCAATGCATGCAGCCGATACCGGTATTTATTCTATTTTCGCCCAATATGATAAGGATTTATTAGATTCTTATGATTTATTCTATCTTGATGCCGGCTACGGAGGCAGTCAAGTTAATCCTTCCTTTATCGTCCGGCAAATGGAATCTTTTATGAAGCCCACACTCGAAACAAGTCTTACCAGATGCCAGATTCAAAGTTGTGCAATCACCGGGTATGTGCTTTCTACGGATGAAAATGCACGTTCTTTTATGGGGCAGGTCTCCCGGGCTGTTAAAAATCAACTTGGAACACAAGCCATCTCTTCTTTAAGAGATTTCCTTGAACAGACGGACTCTACCCTTAAAAATCAGGAAGAACAAAAAGAACAAGGACTACCAGACATGGAATTTGATGTCACAGAAGCAGAAGAACACCCTCCCGCATTTACGGAAACCAATAATCCTATCGCCATCTTAAAACGATTGCGTGAACTTGGCATCCTTGGTCTGGTACTGCCCTCAGACCGGCAGGTTTCCCAAAAAGAAATTTCTCTTACAGATACACTCTCTCACCGCACACTTCAAAAAGGCATGGGCACTCTTCAAAGTCAGAACAGCGATTCCGGTAAATTATTAATGCAGGCTTATGTTATGGACAAACTTGGAAATTATATCACCGAAAAAGACGGACATGCCCTAAGTTATGAAGCTGAATACATAATCGGTGGTCGTGCTTCCGATGAAGAAAACCTAAAAGCAACCGTCCACCGGCTGATTGCCATTCGTGAAGCGGCCAATTGTGTGTATCTTTATACTGACCCTCAAAAACGAGAAGAAGCGGCTATGACCGCTGCTGCCTTATGTTCCCTTCTTTTAATTCCAGAGGGCATGGCAATCGCAGAAGCACTTATTATTGCCGGATGGGCTTATGCCGAAAGCCTGCTTGATGTAAGACAGCTCATGCTTGGAGGCAGTGTTCCGGCAATTAAATCGACTGAAAGCTGGCAGCTAAATCTTTCACAGATTGGACAAATTTTCACTCTTCTCCAAAGCGATACCATTCGCTCCCATTCCGGGCTTAATTATCAAAATTATCTGCATCTTCTTTTGTATTCTTCTTCCGAACAGACACAGGCATTTCGATGCATGGATATGATTGAACAGAATATTCGAACACTTCCAAAACGTTCTTCATTTTACATGGATTCCTGCATTGAAAGCCTGGAGACAGAAACAATTTTTACAGGTCCGCAACAGAAAACCTGGAGTGCTGTACGCACTTACGGGTATGATATGTAACCGATAACCCTTTTTACACTCATGTATTCTCACAAAAGTCAAGTGGATATTCGCAAGTCAATTGGTTAAAAGCCAGGAACTTTTTTGATTCGGTCAAATCCCAAAAGACTTCGAGGATATATACATTCCAGGAGGATTTATGGATAAGATAAACGACTCTGTAAATAGCACTGACAGGCTTAATTTAAAATCAAACTATTTAAAATCAACACGAAAGGAAAAATACTCTCTTCAGCCCTCTGCAAGCCTGACTGTAGAAAGTGCATTTATCTTTCCATTCTTCTTCCTGGCTATTGTAATCCTTGTTTTATTTCTTGATTTATATCGGATTCAGTCAGTCATTCAAGCATCTCTTAGCCAAAGCAGCCGGGAACTCGGAATGTATGCTTACTGCGAATCTGACGATGAAGCTTCTCCTGTTGGCGCAATTTCCAGTACCCTATGCATCGCTTATGCAAAAGCTCAGCTTTCCAACGCACTGAAAGAAGAAGCTCTGCCTCAGATTTTTGGACATAAAAATGGTATCTCTCTTTTAATGTCCTCTTACCAAAATGGACGGATTACCTTAAAAGCCTCTTTCTTATACAAAAGTCCTGTCGCTCTGGTTCCTCTTCAGCCAATTCCTGTTACCATCGTATCTTCTGTTCATGCATGGACTGGCTATGATTCCAATAATACGGATATGGATACTTCTGATTCCGAAGAAATGGTTTATGTGACCGATTATCAAGGTGTCTATCATACCTTTTCCGATTGTACTTATCTTTCTCTTTCTGTTACAACTGCTTCAAAATCCAATCTTTCTTCTCTTCGCAATGTTTATGGAGAAAAATACCATCCCTGTGAGCGCTGTGTCCGCTCCTCTTCTAACCAGAACACTTTTTATATTACGCAAAGCGGAAACCGTTATCACAGCAGTTCTTCTTGTGGCGGATTGACCCGTCACGTAAGACTTATCAAGAAATCCGAACTACAAAATCTACATCTATGTTCCCGATGCTCACAACGAAATGGAGGTCATTAAATCTATGCAAAGCAAAATTGCTGTCTTATTTTTTTTAGCTTTTATGGGATTGGAAGATTTCAAAGACCAATGCGTCTCCCTTTGGAAAATTTTACTTTTTCTTATAACCGGAATCTTTTATTTCTGTATTCAGTATCAGTGGATTTCAATTCCGATTTTTTCCAAAATGCAGACTTCTCTTACTTCCGGTTTTCCCGCCCTTCCCGCAATTTTTCTTTCCGTTCTGCCCGGAACTGCACTGTTATTATTATGCTGGATTTCAAACGGTGCAATCGGTCTGGCCGACGGATTGATTGTGCTTGCCCTTGGCATCTGGATTGGGTTCTGGGAATTACTCGGAGTCTTATCCGGTGCTTTTTTTCTTTCTTTTTTCGTGGCAGGATTTTTATTCTTCTTTCATAAAAAAAACCGCACTGAAACCATCCCCTTTATTCCATTTTTACTGGCCGGCATGTTCCTGAATCTGTTTTTTTCCCAATCGGTTTAAGGAGGAATTGACATGACAAAGTTAAAACTTCGTGGCAGTTATACCGTAGAAGCTGCCTGTTTAAGCGGTTTATTTCTACTGGTTATTTTTGCCTCTCTTTTTTTAATAATTGGAACACTTCATCATAGCATCCGTACAAATGCATCTCTTGAAGCTTCTGAACTTGGAAGCATACAGTCTGTCAGAAAGAATCAAGACGGGCTCTCTACTGCAAATCTCAGAATCCACTGGGAAACAGGTGGTTATTCTGTTTCCGGAAGCAACCATGAAGTCCTTGTTTCCTTTGAAGAACAATTCCGTTTTCCAATTTTTAACTTAAACTGGCACATCAAAGGCACATCCCATTCTAAAGTGATACAACCGGTTCTTTTTATTGAAAAAATCAAAAAAGCTCAGGCATTGTGCAATATTTCCGGTAGCAATTCCCAATAAAATCACACCGGGATATTCCATATCCCCACACTCAGCTACCGACTCGCAATGAAATAACTTTAACTCTAAAATTTTTATTCAGGAGATAAAAAAAATATGGATATTTCTTATAAACGTGAACTCAATCACAGCTATCTTATTTTAAAAAATGAAAATCAACAGGCATTATCCGATTACCCTGCAAAGATGCTGTTTTCCAATTCAATTAAAGGACTGTTACCATGCATCCCTCGTCTGATTGATGGAGAAACTTCTCTTTACTATGAAATTACTTCACGGCAAAGTCTGTCTCAAATATATGAAACAAAAAAATTCAATTCTAACGACTTGAAAGCTTTATTTGAAGCACTCTTAAATACAATTACCTGCATGGAGGATTATCTGCTTGACGCTGACCTCCTGCTTCTTTCTCCCGATTACATTTATCAGGATTTTGAATCTTCTTTTTATTTTTGCTGTTTTCCACTTGAACCAGCTTCGTCTGATAAAGATTTTATCTCTTTAACCGAATATCTTCTGCCTAAAATTAACCATGAAGATAACAATGCCGTACTTTTAGGCTATGGACTGTACAAAGACAGCCTTGAGTCACCACTTTGTCCTGCTCTCTTAAAAACCGCACTTGCAAAATTAAAATCTAAAGAACCCGATGTTCAAAACCTCTATCACTCAAATGTTTTTCAAAAACAGAATCTCCATCCCGATAATGAAGATTCCCCTTCACAAGACGTCATGACGTCCTTTTTTGAAGAAGAGACCTTGCACGAAAAAACTTCTGTCGGGTGGCTGATTGGGATTTTACTTTCACTTTCCGCCTTTTTTGTCTGTATCTATTTCTGCCTGCACTATCGTCTGATTTCTATTTCTCAGGCCATCCTCAATTTCCTTCTTTTTATTCTTCTTGGTGGAGGTTCTCTTCTTATCTTTTTCCTTACTTCAAGACATCAAAAAAAGAAGTCTGAGTCAATTTTTAATTTTGCTTCAGACTTCTTTTCCCATTCAAACTCCTCTTCTAATTCAGATTTCTCCTCTGATTCAGGTTTTTCTTCTAATCCAAGTTCTTCCAACTCAAATTTTTCTTCTGATTTTGAAGCTTCTACGCCTCAAATGCCAAACCCTCAATCTCCCGCCTGTTCTTCCGACACAGTACTGCTTCAACCAGATACCTCTGCCCAAACACCATCTGCCTCTCTGACTGTTTTTGAAAATGGACAGCCCCTCACCGTTTTCTTAACAGAAGAATTTCTGCTTATCGGAAAACATCCTGAACTTGCCGGTCTCTGCCTCTCTATTCCAACTGTCAGCCGTCTGCATGCCAGAATCCGAAAAGATGCCGCCTGCTTTTTCATTATGGATTTAAATTCCAAAAACGGAACTTTTATAAACGGTAAACCACTTTCTCCTCAGGAAGAATATCAGCTTTGTGATAACGATAAGATTCAAATCAGCGAAGTAGAGCTTATCTTTCATGACTCACAGATTAATCTTAACAAACGATAAAATCTGCAAATTTCGCATTTACTACCCTTGCCAGCTCCTGCGGATTTACTTTTATTGTAGACCCAATCCTTCCCCCACTGACATAAATCATGTCAAAGGTTTCGGCACTTTCCTGAATAATCGTCGGATACAGTTTTTTCATACCAAGTGGACTGCATCCTCCACGAACATAACCTGTTACTTTTGTAATATCTTTTACATGAATCATTTCGATTGATTTTTCGCCCAGCACTTTTGCTGCTTTCTTTAAATCTACTTCTTCTGCAATCGGAATGACCAGCACATAATATTCTTTGCTTTTTCCCTGCGCTACCAGTGTTTTAAAAGACTGTTCCACCGGTGCACCGGTCTTTTCTGCAGTATGAAGCCCATCGATAAATTCATCACACTCATAATTAATTGTTTCATAAAAAATTTTGTTTTTGTCCAAAATTCTCATTGCGTTTGTTTTTACTTCTTTGTCCTTATGTTTTGCCATTTTTACTTTCCTCGTTTTTGTTGCTTACAAATTCATTTCTTTACATATACTAAAGTATAAACGAACTCACTTTAAATTTCAATGAAAGCAGAAAGGATGCCTGCCATGAATTCTAATTTTAAAAATCATTCACCTGATTTTATTTCTGATAAATACAATGTAGAGTTCAGCTCCAGACATGACTTTGACGGTCTTGCCACCACAGAAATGACCGGTCTGATTTATCGTGCTCCTGTCTCTTCTGATGAACTGGATTCCTATAAAAGTCTCTATCCATTTTCACCAGAACAATACTGCGACGATTAATTAGTCACTATTTTTCTGGCTTCCCGACGCAAATGTCTGGGGAGTCAGAAATGGAGCAAAAAACTCCTGAATACTTTCTAACGTAAATTCCTCTTCAGAATATTCATGAATTCCATGTGCTTTGGCAAGTTCCTCTGTATAATCCGAAAGTTTATAAACTGCACAGTTTGTCTTTCCAGTATCATAGTGCATGACAAGTGGCTGCATTGAATAATCAGAAACCGTTACTTTTCCTGTATCTAAATCTTTCTTCAATGTAAATTTTGCCATTCCTTCTAACAACTCCGGAATTGCTTCCTGCGTAGACACAAAATTTCCAAGTGAATAATACACCAGCATCTGACCGCCATCTGCTCTTTCTTTCATGCCAAAGGCACGTATTACATGTGGATGGGAACAAATCGTAATATCAACACCCTGACTGGCAAGAAAATCAATTCGATTTTCTGTATCCTCATCGATATCCGTCGTATCTTCCACACCGGTATGTAAAAATACAATTACAACATCACTTTCCGACTTTGCGGTTTCAATATCTTTTGCGACCTGTTCTTCATCAAATACATCAATCGAATAACTTTCATCCTCCGGAAGAGGGGTTGCCTCATTTAAGCCAAATGTATAATTCATCATCGCAATTTTAAAATTTTTCTTTTCTACTACCTGTATACGATTGCGCTCCTCATCCTGCTGATCTTTATGGATTCCAAGCAGAGTAACATTTGGATGACTGGTTCGCCAGAATGTTACAGAATTTAAGATTCCGGCTTTTCCTTTATCATAAGCATGATTACTTGCCTGTGTCACAATGTTAAATCCAGCTTTTATCAGCGCATCTCCACCTTCAAGCGGGGAAGCAAACTCCGGATATCCGGCAACTTCATCATGATTATTCACAAAAACTGTTTCCTGATTCACTGCCGAAAGATCCGCCTCTTCAATTTCTTTTTTTACGTTTTGATACAGAAAATCAAAATTCCAGGCTCCCGAATCTGTTTTTCCTTCTTCTAAAATAGCATCGTGATACAGATTATCGCCAACCGCAATCATAGACAGTGTATTTTCTTTTTCTAATTCTTCTTGTTTCTGTTTTGCCAGTTTTTCCTGCTTTGCTTTTGTCACAGCAGCCTGTTCTGCTTTCTTACGGTTATTTTTTACAATATTTACCCCTGCTGTTATTATAACAATTATCATAATAATGCCAGCCAGCAACATTTTTTGTCTCCTAACCTGTTTTTTTCGACGACGTTCTCTGATTTTTTTCTGGCGTTGTCTCTCTTCCAGTCTTGCCCGTTCTTCCTGATTCATAAATTTCCCCCTTCGATTTCTATGTACTCTCAAAATTATTATATACCTGCTTTTGCAACTCACATCTCATTATAGCAAAGTTCTAAAAAAATAAAAAGAGAACTTTATGCGCCTCTGTCCACGTAAAGTTCTCTTTTGTATTTCATTCTGATAATTCACTCAAATGATACCACGAATTGCCTTACTGTAATACAGTTCGTGCAATTCTGTAATCATTAGATACGATTCACACCAGTATCTCTTGCTGCTTTTGCAACTGCTTCAGATACCACTTTTGCAACTCGTTTATCAAATGGATTTGGAATAATGTAATCTTCTGCAAGATCTTTCTCATCAACCAGTCCTGCGATTGCATAAGCTGCTGCAACTTTCATCTCATCGTTAATGTCTTTTGCTCTGACATCTAATGCGCCACGGAAAATTCCAGGGAAAGCAAGTACGTTATTAATCTGGTTCGGGAAGTCACTTCTTCCTGTTCCGACAACTGCTGCACCTGCTTTTTTCGCAAGGTCAGGCATAATTTCCGGTACCGGATTTGCCATCGGGAAGAGGATTGGTTTTTCAGCCATGGATTTCACCATTTCTTCTGTTACCGCACCCGGCGCAGATACACCGATAAATACATCAGCGCCTTTGATTACTTCTTCAAGACTTCCTTTTTCTTTATCCAGATTGCAGATTTTTGCCATTTCCTGTTTTTCTGCATTTAAGCCCTCACGACCTTCATAAATCGCACCTTTTCTGTCGCACATGATTACTCGTTTTAATCCAAGGCTTACTAACAGTTTAATGATTGCGATTCCTGCTGCACCAGCACCTGAAGTAACAACTTTTACTTCATCCAATTTCTTTCCTGTCAATTTTAACGCATTAATTAATGCTGCTGCTGTTACAACTGCTGTACCATGCTGGTCATCATGGAAAATCGGAATATCACAGCACTCTTTTAATTTTCTTTCAATTTCAAAGCATCGAGGAGCGGAGATATCTTCCAGATTGACACCGCCAAAACTTCCAGCCAGTAAACGAACAGTGTTTACAATTTCATCTACATCGTTACTTCTTACACATAACGGGAAAGCATCCACATCAGCAAATGCCTTAAATAAAACACATTTTCCTTCCATAACAGGCATACCTGCTTCCGGTCCAATGTTTCCGAGTCCAAGAACTGCGCTTCCGTCTGTCACAACAGCTACCATGTTATGACGTCTTGTATATTTATAAGATAAATCAACATCTTCTGCAATTTTCAGACACGGTTCTGCAACACCTGGTGTATAAGCTACAGAAAGGTCTTCTGGTGTCTCCAGTTTTGCACGGCTGACAACTTCAATTTTACCGCTCCATTCCTCGTGCTGTTTTAAAGCAAATTCTTTTGCATCCATGACGTACTCTCCTTTTGTTTAGTAGAAATTTTATTTTTCGTTTTCAAAGTATCCACAGCTGTCTTTCTTCATTTGCTGTCTGCGCCTATTATAGCATAGGCAAAATTAAAGGGCAACTTTATGATTGATAATTTTTGTCAACAAAATTATCCAATACCTTTATAAATTAATCCCAAAATAAAGATAATGATAGAAAGCGGAACATACACATATTTTGCCACCGGTTTAAATATTACCGGAAGTGGCTTCTTTCTTCCAAGTTCCAGTTCTTCTTTTATTTTATCAAAACCTAATACATAATAAATAGAAATTGCACCCAGTACTGCACCAAACGGAACAATGATAATGGTAATAAAATCCATCCAGTTTCCAACTCTGGTTTCTTCTTCCAATAATAACCCGATTAAAAATGTAATTGCGCCACAAAGCAAAACAGATTTTGTTCTCCCGATTTTAAAACGATTTTGCCAGCTCTCAATTACTGCCTCAAACATATTAATCAGAGAAGTAATTCCGGCAAAGCAGACGGATAAGAAGAAGAGAACTGAGAATAGTCTTCCCATCGGCATCTGTTTAAATACATTTGGCAAAGTAATAAACATTAAAGATGGTCCTGCGGATGGCTCAATTCCAAAGGCAAACACCGCCGGCATAATAGCAAGCGCTGCAAGCAGTGCCGCAATTGTATCAAAGATAAGTGTCTGTAAAGAAGATTTTACAATATCCTCATTCTTTGGCAGATAAGAACCATACACAATCATTCCTGAACCTGTAATCGACAATGAGAAAAATGCCTGTCCCATCGCCATAACCCAGGTATTTACATTTAAAAGTGCTTTCCAGTTCGGCACAAATAAGAAACGGTATCCCTCATGTGAACCCTCTAAGAAAAAGACACGCACTGCAAGTCCCGCAAATAAAATAAAAAATAACGGCATCAGTACTTTATTTGCCCGTTCAATCTGAGATGCGGCTCCTACTAATAAAATGATAACCGTAATCGCCACAATCATCATATGCCACGGAACGTTTTTCATGGATGCAGTAACTCCGGCAAAAAATTCTGCGGAATCCTCTTTCAGCACGGTATTGGTTACTGACGCACCTAAATATCTTAAGACCCATCCAATAATAATCGAATATCCGATTGCAATTCCAAGTGAACCCATAAGCGGAATCCAGCCTAAAATTTTTCCAAGTTTTTCCTGTTTTCTTTCTTTAAAACAATAAGCGTACACCCCAAGCGTTCCTGTTCCTACTTTTCTTCCTGATGCAAATTCTGCGGATAACCCGACAAATCCAAACAACAGAATAAAAAACAGATACGGAATTAAAAATGCTGCTCCGCCATACTCTCCAAGACGATATGGAAACATCCAGATATTTCCCAGACCGACTGCTGAACCTACACAGGCCAATACAAAACCAATTGAGCTTGTAAAGCTCCCATTTTTATGTTTCTCCATTTTTCCCCTTTCCAACTTCACAATTTTACACTTTATAGTCTTAAATAGAGTAACAAAAAATCCATAAAAAGTCAAATCTTTTAACGTCCGTAATTCACGGACTTTGTGCCATTTAAAGATGTTTTTTTTACGTCTTTATGCTATACTGAAACTGCTTTGTTGTACTAATACAATATTAATTATTCTACAATTTTTCAAAGACTTTTTCTCACTCACAAAAGTCTTTGTTGGGAGGACATCTATGGATACTTTTACCTTTATTCTTGAAATTATCGGCACAATTGCATTTGCATCTTCAGGTGCAATGATCGCCATCGAAAAAAAAATGGATATTTTTGGCGTAAACATTTTAGGAGCGACTACCGCCGTCGGTGGCGGAATGATGCGTGATATTATTCTCGGCGTCACTCCTCCTGCTGCATTTTCCAAACCGGTATATGTGTTATTTTCGGTGCTGACTGCTACCCTGCTGTTTACAATTGTCTACACCAATCCTTCTATCTTAGATTCTGGGTTTAAAAGTAAATATTACGATACCATCATGCTTTTATGTGATACGCTCGGACTTGGAATCTTTACTGTAGTCGGGATTCAGGCTGCCGCAAATGTTATGAACAAAGACAATGCCTTTTTCTTTGTTTTTGTCGGAGTATTGACCGGAGTCGGGGGTGGTGTAGTTCGTGATATCATGGCAGGCGAAACCCCTTATATTCTGGTTCGGGAAATTTATGCCTGCGCTTCCATTGCCGGAGGTGCTGCCTGTGTGATATGCCGAAACTCTGTCGGTGAAGCCGCCGGTGCAATTATCGGCTTGATTGTGACTGTCGTCATCCGTCTCCTCGCTTCCTATTTTCATTGGAATTTATGGAGAATCCGTTAATTAGGGGTTTCATTCTTTTTTTCAGAGTGTTATACTCTTAAATTAGAAAACATTTTGAAAAGGAGCGATAACCACTATGAGTAAAGCAGATGAAGTAAGAAAAGCAATGGTAGCTGCGATGAAAGCAAAAGACAAAGAAAGAAAAGACTCTCTGTCCATGCTCTTATCCGCACTGAAAAACAAAGCAATTGATAAAAGAGAAGATTTAACAGAAGCAGAAGAAAATGAAGTTGTCTTAAAAGAAATCAAACAGACAAAAGAAACCTTAGAAATGACTCCTGCTGACAGAACTGATATTATCGAAGAATGCAGCAAACGCATCGCCGTATACGAAGAATTTGCACCAAAAATGTTAAATGAAGACGAAATCAAAACAGTAATCGATGGAGTTTTAAAAGAACTTGAAATTGAAACACCAACCGGAAAAGATAAAGGACGCATCATGAAAGTCCTGATGCCAAAAGTAAAAGGAATTGCAGATGGCAAACTGGTAAATCAGGTACTTGCAGGTATGATGCAGTAATTTCTAATTCAAAATAAAATTCAAAATACTAATTTTCAATTCAAAAAAGACCTCTGAACAATGTTCAAAAGGTCTTTTTCTTTTATTTTTGCCAAATCAGACGGAATGTACTTCCCTTATTAATGGTACTTTCCAGTTCTACTTTTGCTCCCAGATAAGCAGCACCGTGTTTTACAATCGAAAGTCCAAGACCGGTTCCACCAATTTCTTTTGAATGACTTTTATCCACACGATAAAATCGTTCAAATACTCTGCTCTTTTCCGCCGCTGTGATTCCAATTCCGGTATCACAGACAGACAGGCATATCTGATTTCTTGTATTTAATACTGTAACGGTAACACTTCCGCCTTTTTTATTGTATTTAATCGCATTATCACACAGATTAGAAACAATTTCATCTAAAATCGGCAGTACGGTTTCAAGTTCTGCATGTTCACCTTCCATATTCAACTGAACCTGTGCTCTATTAGCAGATTCCTGAAGCCTGCTCAATACATCTTTAGCCAGATTATAGATATCTACTTTCTCTCTCTGATACGGCTGACAATTTTCATCCAGCTGAGAAATTTTTATAATATCATCCACTAAGGTAACCAGTCTCTGTGTCTCATCAAATATCTTTCCTGCAAACTTCCGAACATCTTCCTGTTTTACAAAACCACTTTGAATGATTTCTGCAAAGCCTGAAATCGAAGTCAACGGAGTCTTTAATTCATGAGAGACATTTGCTGTAAATTCCCGTCTTAAAGAATCTCTCTGCATTTTTTCAGTCACATCAATTAAAAGAATCACTGCACCTGCTATCGTTTCTTTGTCAAATACCGGATTTGCACAAATCTGGCAGTAACGTTCTCCCAAATTTAATACAGACTCTACATGTTCTCCACGTAAGACTTTGTCTATTGTCTTCTCAAATGCTTCACTACGATTCAGTGACAGCACACTTTCTTTATCTTTTACCTGTCCGGCATCTAAAAGTTCCAGTGCACTGGCATTACTGGAAAGCAAATCTGTCTGTGTATCGATGACAAGAAGTCCCTCCTGCATCTGCTTTGTGATAATCTGAAATTCTTTCTGCTGTCGTTTTGCATCCGAAAGCTGTTTCTGAATAGTCTTCTGCTGTTTATTAATCTTTGTAATAAATGGAGCCATTTCATCATAAGTATCAATTTCATCCGGATGTTCCAAATCCAGCTCATTTAATGGTGTTACGATATGTTTGGAAAGTCTCGATGCAAAAAATGCTCCTAATAATATCATAAGAACCAGCACGCAGACAGCTGGGAGAATCAGCTGTTTTAACAGAGCAATCACCGTATACTGATCGCTCGAAATACGAAGGATACTATTATCAGACAAACGTTTTGCATAGTAGACCGTCTTTTCTCCTAATGTATCAGACTGTCTGACAGAAGTTCCTGCACCGTTTTTCTGTGCATCCTTAATTTCTTCCCTGTCATTGTGATTCGACATATCAAAAGCGTCTGCTTTATTATCAAAAATAACCGTTCCATCCTCCGCAATCCAGGTCACCCTTGCCGAATTTTTTGGAAGCTTCTCAAGTACACTCTCTCCATTTTCCTCTACTGCAAGTTCCAGATAAGATGCTTCTGCTTTTAATTCTTTTTCTAATTGATTCCCAAAAAAATGATATAAAACGCCCATAAGAAATGCCAGTCCTGTCACCATGCAGACTGCAGAAACCAGCATAATTGAGCGGAAAATCCGTTTTGTCATGAAGCTTTTCCTCCTATCTTATATCCTACTCCTCTTACTGTTTTAATACAGTCTCCGGCATCTCCCAGCTTTTGCCTGAGTGTCCGCACATGAACATCTACCGTTCTGCTTTCCCCATCAAATTCATAGCCCCAGATACGGTCTAACAATTTTGACCTTGAAAATACAGTTTCCTGTTCAGAAAGCAGTACACACAGCAGTTCAAATTCTTTTAAAGTAAGTGAAATTTCTTTTCCGTCCACACTCACAATATGTCTGGATGGACAAACATAGATTTTTCCAAACTGATATTCTTTGACCCTTTCCTGTTCCTCCGGATCGCTTCGCCTTAATGCAGCACGCACTCGTGAAATCAGTTCCATCATACGAAACGGCTTTGCGATATAATCATCCGCTCCACTGTCGAGACCTAATACTGTATCATATTCGCTTCCCTTTGCAGTCAGCATAATAACAGGCAATTTTTTGGTCTGGCTTGTATTTTTAATTTTCTTCAAAATACTAAGTCCATCCTCTTCCGGCAGCATAATATCAAGCAAAAACAGGGATGGAATCTCCTGC
The DNA here is from genome assembly GCA_003481745.1 of Firmicutes bacterium OM04-13BH. GTDB lineage: Bacteria > Bacillota > Clostridia > Lachnospirales > Lachnospiraceae > Blautia > Blautia stercoris. The sequence goes on along the minus strand of QULP01000007.1, from coordinate 102,363 downwards.
TGCATTGCCTTCCAAAATTTAGATGGGCGTTCAAAGCTTTCTGTTTCAATCCCCTGACTGTTTAATGTGTATGTGACCAGTTCTCTTATATTTTCATCATCCTCTACCAGATAGACCAACCCTTTCACCTCATTCCTATCTGTCTGCTATATGATGTTCATTACTCTTATGCACACCGGTAATAGAATACTGTACCCATTCTGCAACATTAACTGCGTGGTCGCCAATTCTCTCAAAATATTTTGCCGCCATTAAAATATCAATTGCCGCTCTTGGGTCATTGTTTTTTCCCTGAATTTCCTGAATCAGTTCTTCTCTTATTTTATTAAATAAATCATCTACGATATCATCTGATTCAATAACTTTTTCTGCAAGCTCCAAATCATTTTTTACAAACGCATCAATGCTTTTTGTTACCATGTCAATCGTTGCCTTTGCCATATCATGAATCTGAACTTTACTCGCAATACTGCTGTTTACAATATAAGGAGTCAAGTCAGAAATATCTGCCGCCTGGTCGCCGATTCTTTCCAAATCAGAAATCAGTTTTAAGGCAGCCGAGATAACACGTAAATCTCTTGCTACCGGCTGTTGCTGAAGCAGAAGTCTCATACAGATATCTTCAATTTCTCTTTCTTTTGCATCTACTTCACTCTCAAGTGCTGCCACTTTATGCAAAGTATTCTCTTCCTGAACTTCTAAAGAAGACGCAGCCAGTGTGATTGCCTGCTCGCATAAACTTCCCATTTTAATTAATTCCACATGCAGTTTTTCCAATTGCTGGTCAAATCTTGTACGCATATCAACCAAACCTCCCTGTAATATAATCCTCTGTTCTCTTATCTTTCGGCATAGAGAATAATTGTTCTGTTTCACCAAATTCTACGATTTCCCCTAAAAGGAAAAATGCAGTTTTATCAGAAATACGGGCTGCCTGCTGCATGTTATGCGTAACCATTACAATTGTATACTCTTTCTTTAATTCCATTGCCAGTTCTTCGATTTTGGAAGTTGAAATTGGATCAAGGGCACTGGTCGGCTCGTCCATTAAAAGTACTTCCGGCTGAACTGCAAGTGCTCTTGCAATGCAAAGTCTCTGCTGTTGTCCACCGGACATTCCAAGTGCATTGGATTTTAAACGATTCTTTGTCTCTTCCCAGATGGCAGCATCTCGCAGGGATTTTTCTACGATATCATCCAGTTTGGATTTGGAACGGATTCCATGAGTACGCGGTCCATAAGCAATGTTATCGTAAATACTCATCGGAAATGGATTTGGCTTCTGAAATACCATTCCGACACGTTTTCTAAGCAGATTGACATCCATCTTTCCGTAAATATCTTCCCCATCAAGTAAAACCTGTCCATCAATCCGGCATCCTTCTACCAAATCATTCATACGATTTAATGATTTCAAAAGCGTCGATTTTCCACATCCGGACGGTCCGATAAATGCTGTAATTTCATTTTGCGGAATTTTAATATTTATATTTTTTAATGCCTTAAAATCTGAATAATATAAATCCAGATTTGAGACTTCTATTTTCTGATTTTTTTTCAATTCCATTTCCGTTATTCTTTCCCTTTCGTAAGTTTCTTTGCTATTTTTCCGGAACCCCAGTTAATCAGCAGAACAAAAATTAACAGGACAACGGATACTGCATACGCCTGATTCATATATAAACCTTCTCTGGAAAGATTGTACATGTGTACTGCTAAAGTCGAACCAGAGCCCATGATGCTTGACGGCACTTCTGCCACCGCACCTGCGGTATAAATCAAAGCTGCTGTTTCTCCAATGATTCGTCCGACTGCAAGAATGACACCGGCTAAAATACCGGGAATTGCACTTGGAAGTACAATTTGAAATACCGTTCTGAGTTTTCCTGCTCCAAGTCCGAAACTGCCTTCACGAAAGGAATCCGGAACGGATTTTAATGCTTCTTCCGTCGTTCTCATAATCAGCGGAAGAATCATAATTGACAATGTCAGAGCACCTGCAAGTAAAGAATAACCCCATTTTAAGGCGGTTACAAAAAATAATGCACCAAACAGACCATATACGATAGATGGAATCCCGGAAAGTGTCTCTGTCGTCAGACGAATAATTTTTACAAATTTATTTCCTCTTTTTGCATATTCCACAAGGTAGATTGCGGAAAAAATACCAAGCGGCACTGCAATGACCAGTGATAATATCACAATAATTAACGTATTAATGATAGATGGAAGCATGGAAGCATTCTCACTTGTATATTTCCATGCAAATAACTGTGGTGTCAGATTCGGAATTCCATGAACCAAAATATAGACAATCAGGAAAAATAAGACTAAGAAGGTTAAAGCGGCTGATGCAAAGACCAGACCTTTTAAAATACCGGCACTGATTTTCGCTCCCTGATGTTCTTTTTTATGCATGACCACTTTCCCCCTTATTTAATCTGGCAACGCAGAAGTTAATAATTAAGATAAATACAAATAATACCACGCCTGTTGCGATTAATGCTTCTCTGTGTAAATCTGCTGCATATCCCATTTCCAGTACAATGTTTGATGTCATGGTTCGGACACCTCTTAAGATTCCGGCAGGCATACGTGCCTGATTTCCTGCTACCATTACAACTGCCATGGTTTCACCGATTGCACGACCGATTCCAAGTACCACACCTGCAATCAGACCGGATTTGGCAGCCGGAAGCACAACGAAAAACAGACTTCTTTCTTTTGTTGCGCCAAGTGCCAGAGAACCTTCATAGTAATTGGAAGGTACGGCACGGATTGCAGATTCCGTCACCCCGATAATCGTCGGAAGAATCATGATTCCAAGCAGGATAGAAGCACTTAAAATACTGCTTCCGTTTCCTTTGTGGAATAAATCGCGAATCAGTGGAACTAACATCATTAAACCAAAGAAACCATATACAACCGATGGGATTCCGGCCAATAAGTCAATTGCCGATTTAAAAAAACGATATACTTTTTTTGGACAGTAGGAAGCCATAAATACAGAAGTTAAAATTCCAATCGGAACTCCGATTAAAATTGCACCTGCGGTTACATAAATACTTCCCATAATCATCGGAAGGATTCCGTAAATATTATTTCCCGGTTTCCACATCGTTCCTAAAAGAAACTTAAAGATTCCAATCTCTCTCATCGCCGGAATTCCGTTTACAAACAAAAACAGACAAATCAAAGCGACTGCAAGTACGGATGCACATGCGGCGATAAAAAACACCGCATGCATCACCTGTTCTTTATATTTTTTCATCCTGTTCACCCTTTTAACCTTCTTCAGGCTACTGATTCTTTCTTAAACTTTCTTTACTGAAGTGCCTCGTCCCATGTAAGCACGTCACCTGTAAAGATGGATTTTACCTGATCAGAACTCAGTTCATCAGTCGGATTGTCATTGTTTACGACTACTGCAATACCATCCATTGCAATAACAGTTGGTGTCAGACCTGCTTCTTTTTCAGAATCTTTTAATTCTCTGGAAGCCATTCCGATATCACATACACCATCAATTGCATTCTGCATACCTGTTGTAGAATCACTTGTCTGGATTTCTACTTCTACATCACTGTTGACTGCCTGATAAGCTTCTTTTAATTTTTCCATTACAGGAGATACAGAAGAAGAACCTGCAACAACAACTTTTCCGCTTGCTCCGTTTGATTTGTAATCACTCACATCATCAAGAGGGATGTATTTGTTGTCTTCCACTACTTTCTGTCCTTCGGTACTTAAAATAAAGTCTTCAAAATCCTGTGCTGCGTCACTTAAATCCTCTTTTGTTGCAATGTTAAACGGTCTGGAAATTTTATAACTTCCATTTTTGATATTTTCTGCTGTTGCTTCACTTCCATCAACTTTAACTGCTTTTACGGAATCATCTAAAGAACCGAGCGAGATATAACCAATTGCGTATTCATCCTGTGCCACGGTGGACATCATAACAGAAGTACTGTTTGTGATATTTGCTTCTTCTGTTGTCATATCTACTTTTTCTCCGTTTACTTCTTCTTCAATTCCGAATAATTCTACGAAAGCACCTCTTGTACCAGAACCATCCTCTCTTGATACAACTGTGATGTCTCTTGTATTATCCCAGTCACTGCCCGCATCGGCACTGCTTTCTGTTTTTGCAGTTCCATCTGTACTTCCGCTGTTATCTGTTCCTGAATTACTGCTTCCACATGCTGTCATTGCTGCTGCCATAATTCCTGTAATTAATAATGCTGCTAATTTTTTCTTCATAATTAAATTCTCCTTGCTTTATGATTTTTATCTTTTTTAGTATTGCTCTCATTTACGAGTCTCAGTATAAAAAAGCAAAGTAAAATATAAAATCTGTCTCATGTTAAATTTTGGTAAAAAAAGAAGTTGTTAAAATTCCTCTTTTAACAACTTCTCTTCTATAAAAATTATGTTTTTTATTTTCCCTGCATTCGTTTAATTACTTTTAACCTTGTAAATTCTTCTCTCTCTTTTTCTTCGAGTGCATTGCTGATGGATTTTGTCAATTCTTCATATTTCGGAATTGTGATATTCTTCAGCGCATTGGCTCTTTTCTGGGTTTTCTTAATATTAATTGCCAGACGATAGGCTGCATTTTCCACCGCAGAAAGACGAATCGTCAGCTGTTTTACTTTTTCAAACGCTGCCTTTGCTTCATCAAGAGAAGCCTTTGTTCCATAATAAGCATAAGTTGGCGCATTGGATGACTCATTCGCCTGAACTAATGGAATCTCTGTTCCCATAACACTTCGGGTCTTAATCTGAATCGAATCTTCCACCGGAACAGTTCTTGAAATTTCCTGTACATAGCTGATTCCAATATCCAAATTTGCTCTCTGAAGTGCCGAATAAGCCGTACGAAATGTGACATCAATCTGTGACTGGATATCTTTTGCCTGGTCTACTAACTCCATCAGTTCTTTAATTAAAATATTTCTTTTTTTGTCCATCAAATCAAAGCCCTGTTTGGATAAAGCGAGAGAATTTTTTGCCAGTATCAGATTTCCTTTGGTTGGAAAGGTATTCGGATCCATAACATCACCTCTTCTTTATGCATTCTCTTCCGGATGATAGTATTTATCCAGTATCTTCGTGTCAATACGGTCGAGCTCATCTCTTGGAATCATTCCAAGCAGTTTCCATCCGAGATCCAGGGTTTCCTGAATACTTCTGTTTTCATCCGGTCCCTGACCGACAAACTGTTGTTCAAATGCATTTCCAAATTCCAGATATTTTTTATCGAGCGGTGAAAGTTCATCTTCACCAATAACAGATGCAAGTGCCCTGGCATCTCCTACTTTTGCATAACAGGAGAACAGCTGATTCGCTACATCCTGATGGTCTTCTCTCGTATAACCTTCACCGATACCATCCTTCATCAGACGAGACAGGGATGGAAGGACATTAATTGGCGGATAAATTGCCTGCCCATGAAGCTGACGCTCGAGTACAATCTGACCTTCTGTAATATACCCGGTTAAGTCAGGGATTGGATGCGTAATATCATCATTTGGCATTGTAAGAATCGGAATCTGTGTAACCGAACCTGTTCCACCTCTTACAATTCCTGCACGTTCATAAAGGGTTGCCAGTTCACTGTATAAATAACCCGGATAACCTTTTCTTGATGGAATCTCTCCTTTTGAAGAAGAAACCTCTCGCATCGCTTCCGCAAAAGAAGTAATATCAGTAAGAATAACCAAAATGTGCATGCCTTTCTCAAATGCCAGATATTCTGCCGCAGTAAGTGCAACCTTTGGTGTAATCAATCGCTCTACTACAGGGTCATTTGCCAGATTCAGATACATGACTACGTGGTCCGCAACACCGCTCTCCTCAAAAGTTCTGCGGAAAAATTCTGCTACATCATATTTTACGCCCATTGCCGCAAATACAATCGCAAATTTCTCATCACTGTCCCCACCAAGAGAAGCCTGTTTTACAATCTGTGCTGCAAGCTGATCATGTGGAAGTCCGTTTCCTGAGAAAATCGGAAGTTTCTGTCCACGAATCAGGGTTGTCAAACCATCAATCGCAGAGATACCTGTCTGAATGAAGTTTCTCGGATACTCTCGTTTGACCGGATTTAACGGCAGACCATTAATATTTAATTTCATTTCCGGAATCACCGGACCAAGGTCGTCAATTGGTTTTCCGATTCCATTAAAGGTTCGCCCAAGGATGTCCGGAGATAATTCTACTTCCATCGGATGTCCGGTCAATTTTGTATGGGTATTTAACAGAGACATGTTTTCTGTTCCTTCAAATACCTGAATGACAGCTTTATCCTCATAAATTTCTACAATACGCCCGATTTTTTTTGTGCCGTCATCTACTTTAAATTCTACAATTTCATCAAAGGCTGCATCCTGCACCCCTTCGAGCACAACCAGAGGGCCGTTGATTTCACTTAAGCCAAGATATTCGATTGCCATGCCGTTCCCTCCTTATCCATTCTTTTCCATGACTGTATCATAGAAATCATCTACTGCTTTTTGATAATCGTCCATAATCTCTAACTTATCGTTTGGTACATCATATTTAATAGAGATTACTTTTTCAAAAATGTTTTCCTGACGAAGCACTGACATCGGCATCCCCATTGCAATCAAGTTTCTGCATTTTTGATTCAGATATAAAATAATTTCCATCATCTTAAACTGCTTTTCCAGAGAAACACAGGTATCATCCGGATGGAATGCATTCTGCTGTAAAAATCCAAGACGAATGACTCTTGCAATTTCAAGGGTCAGTTTCTGGTCATCTGGAAGCACGTCACTACCAATCAATTTTACAATTTCCATCAGACTGCTTTCCTGATTCAAAATTGCCATTAATTTATTTCTGTCATCCACAAATTTGGGGGAAACATGTTCTCCATACCAGTGTGCCAAATCATTTAAATACTCACTGTAACTGGTCAGCCAGTGAATTGCCGGAAAGTGTCTTGCATAGGCAAGGGATTTATCCAGTCCCCAGAAACAGCGCACAAATCGTTTTGTATTTTGTGTAACCGGTTCAGAGAAGTCACCGCCCTGAGGAGAAACCGCTCCGATAATTGATACCGAACCTTCTGTTCCATTCAAGTTCTGCATCATGCCAGCTCTTTCATAGAACGCAGACAGTCTTGATGCCAGATAAGCAGGGAACCCCTCCTCTGCCGGCATTTCTTCCAGTCGTCCGGACAGTTCTCGAAGTGCCTCTGCCCATCTTGAAGTGGAATCTGCCATGATTGCCACATCGTATCCCATATCACGGTAATATTCAGCAAGTGTGATTCCGGTATAAATAGAAGCTTCACGTGCTGCAACCGGCATGTTTGAAGTGTTCGCAATCAGGGTGGTACGTGCCATCAGTGCATTTCCCGTTTTTGGGTCATGCAGTTTTGAGAAATCCTCCAAAACCTGAGTCATTTCATTTCCACGTTCTCCACATCCAATATATACAATAATGTCTGCATCGGACCACTTTGCAATCTGATGCTGGGTCATCGTCTTTCCTGTTCCAAATCCTCCAGGTACTGCCGCTGTTCCGCCTTTTGCAATCGGAAACAACGTATCCAAAATTCGCTGTCCGGTGACAAGCGGAACCGTTGCCGGATATCGTTTGCTTGTCGGTCTCGGAATACGAATCGGCCATTTCTGGGCAAGCTTCAATGGATATTCGCTTCCGTCTGCCTGTTCTACTACCGCAAGGATTTCGCTTACGTTATATGTCCCATTCGGAAGGATTTTCTTAATCTTTCCTTCTACTTTCGGAGGTACCATGGACTTATGCATAATCGAAGCCGTCTCCTGTGTCTGTGCAAAAATGGTTCCTCCGTGGACTTCATCACCCTCTTTTACCAGAAATTTTACATTCCATTTTTTCTCTGTATCCAACGAATCGACCTGCATCCCTCTGGAAATATATTTTCCGGACTGTTCTGCAATAACAGAAAGCGGACGCTGAATACCATCAAAAATATTGTCTAAAATTCCAGGTCCTAATGTGACTGAAATAGCATCTCCGGTTGCAGTTACCGTTTCTCCGGGTTTTAATCCACTTGTCTCCTCAAAGACCTGAACAGTCGTTGTATCTTTTGTCAGCGCAATGACCTCTCCTACCAGATGTTCTTCTCCCACATAAACCATTTCGGACATCTTAAATCCGGTATTTCCTTTCAGGTAAATGACGGGGCCATTAATTCCATATATGATTCCTGTTCTACTCATTTAGCAGCCCTCCGTCAAAATTAAATTCTTCTTTTTCACTTTCAAACATTGTTAAAAATGTCTGGTCAATCAGTATATTCTTCGCAGGAATCACTGCTCTCATTCCTCCCATAAACGGTTCTTCTGAAAGTTGAATGGAAATCCCTGTTTCTGCCTCTATACTTTCTTTTAAATTTTCATCTATTTTTGATAAATAAATCTGAATCTCATCTGAATCTGCAATGTTTTGTGCTTCTTTTATCTTTTCCTCAAGCCACTGTGGATAATCACTGCTCTTACGAAAAATTTCCAGCTTTGCCTGCAGATCAATAAAAATTTTTTCTCTTAACTCCTGCTGTTTCTTTGACAGTTTTCGTTTAATGTGAAGCTGCTCTGCAGATAATGCTTTATTAATTTCACGCTTTGCATTTTCCGTTTCCAGTTTCAGACGAAGCTCGGCACTTTTTTCTTTTTCTTTTTTATGTTCTTCAAACATATCATCAAGTGCCCTTCTATATTCTTCAAGTGCCTTCTGTGCTTCTTCCCTGGCACTCTCCATCGATACATCATAAAAATGCTGCAGTTTTTCTTCCGTTGTCATGTCCATCACCTTCTTATTTCTGAATCATTTATAATTTCAGACCGATTGCTTCATTTACATAAGATAAAATAAAATCTTCTGCTCTTCCGGTACCATGTCTGTCCGGAATCTCAACAAGAAGCGGCAGGCGATGGTTCAGACGCACATCATCAATGATTTCCGGAAATTCACGGCCAAACTTCTCAGTCAGAAGAATAATGCCATTTTCCTTATTTGCGATAGCATCTTCCAGTGCCCTTCTAAGTTCCTCCCGCTCATGTACCACAACACCCTCTACTCCTGCCAGTCTCATACCGGTGTAGGTGTCAATATTATCACTGATTAAAAACATTTTCATAAATGCCCGCTCCTTTCCCATTCTATCCTGCCGCTGTTTTTAGTCTCAATCAAATTTAACCAAGGCGTCCTAAAATCATGAAAGAAATAATCAGACCATAAAGTGCAATACCTTCTGCCATGGCTACGAAAATCATAGATTTACCAAATAAAGAACCATCTTCACTGATTGCTCCAAGTGCTGCACTTGCTGAACTTGCTACCGCAATACCGGAACCGATACCGGAAAGACCGGTAACGAGTGCTGCTCCGATGTAGCCAAGACCGGTTGCAAGACCAGATGCTGCTGCGTCAGATGCTGCGTTTGCTGTTACTGTTCCGCCAAGCATAACAACAGTTGCCACAAGTAAGGTTCCAAAAAAGAAGAAACAATTCACTCCCAGAGATGTTTTATAACGTTTTTTATTTTTCTCTCCAAGGAAAAATGCTCCAAATGGAAGAATAATGCTTAAAATCAATGCTGCTGCAATTGTGATTTGAATAATACCTGTCATAATAAAAGTCCTCCTTGCTCTCGCTTCTGTTTTTACTTAATGATTTGTTTTTACTTAATGATTTGTTTTTACATTTTTTAAAAATGGCTTAAATTCACGTCCACTGCCCTTATAAAAGCGGCTGAACATTTCATAATATTCCAGACGAAGAACCTGAATTCCTACAATCAGGCCTTCCATAGCACATACAAATGCATTTCCAAGAATAATAATCAGCCAGTTGATACTGCCTCCGCTCTCTGCTCCCGCAAGCATCAATACAACTCCCATCATTGCGGCATGGCTGACTGCAAATGCCCCCACACGCACGAAAGAAAGTGTATTCGAGAGATAACTTAACATTACCTCAAACAACTCAAAGAAACTTTGAACAAAATACATTGCTTTTCCGCCCTCAATTGCCGGTGTTTTCTTTTCCACAATACGGGTCAACGGCTCTTTTAACATAATTAAAATCAGAGGAATTACAAACATTACAACTAATACTACTGTTGCCGGAAGTGCATGTCCTGTGATATAAAGTAAAATCGTAACGGTCAATGCGCCATAAAATACCAATCCACAGATTGCATTCTGGCTGAAAATTATATTTTCGATATCTCGACTTCTTACTGCATTGATAATGTTAAATATCATCGTAAGCAGAATCAGGAACATACCAAATACAATTGCAACTACGAATACCGTATTCATATTTCCAAGACCCGGTATCAACAGCATTGCCTCCGATGGTTTCAGCCACAAGGCGGGGATTAAATCCTCAAATCCAAAAAAACTTCCATACATAAAACCAAATATCGTAGAGAACACACCTGCACAGCCGATAATCGCTGCCAAATCCATGTTTTTAACTTTATAAAGGATGAGTCCACCGATTGCTAATAATAATCCCTGTCCGACATCTCCGAACATCGCCCCAAAAATAAAGGAATAGGTAATTGCCACAAAGATTGTCGGGTCCATCTCGTTGTAGGCGGGAAGTCCATACATCTTAATATACATTTCAAATGGCTTAAATATCTTCGGATTTTTCAGTTTTGTAGGCGGTTGAACATTGATGTTATACTTATCATCTTCAATAATACAAAACAGATTTGCATCATTTTCAATTTCTTTTGCAAATGCGATAGAATCTTCTTCCGTCATCCATCCGCATAAAATATAAAACGTTTCGTGATGCTCTTTTACGCAGGCCGCCACTTTACGTACATCAAAGTTAACCGACAGTGCACTTAATTTCTCTTTTGCAGAAAAAACAGATACTGCATCTTTTTTCAACAATTCAGAAGCCTGGCTCTTATATTCTGCAATTTTCTTATCTACTGCATTTAACTCTACCCTTAACTTATCGTAGATTTCCTGTGGAGTTCCATAGTAATAATCTTTCTTTAAATAAATTCGTTCAAAATGCAGAGAAGAAAAAACTGCATCGACTTCTTCCATCCTGGTCCACGGCACAAAATAAACACCCCACACATACTCATCTTCGTGGCACGGATAAAACCAAGTGTCCAGACTATCATATACATAAGTCTTAAACTTTTCATAGTATTCTCTGGCAATTCTTCCAAACCTCACCTGCACAAAACGATAATGCACCAGCTGGTCAATATCGCCTGGAAGTTTTAAAAACGGACTGACCAGATTTAAATCTTCTACTATTTTCGTTCGTTTTTTGTTTTCTTCTTCACACTTTACATTAATTTCCGACAGCTCACTTCCAAGTCTGTCAATCAATTCCGTGGCTTCTTCTAAAGAGATATCCCGTAATTTCAGCTGTTTTTCCTCTCCAAGAAGTCCCGTAAATTCTTCTGCTTTTGCAAGCACCTCTTTATACGGATTAATCTGTATAAAAGGAGACAGGTTTTGTACCTGATTCAGCTGTGCCATTGCATTTTCCAGATGAATCTCATATTTTGCCAGATATTGGTTAACCACTCGGTCAATATCAGCCTTCGGACCAGTAATGCTTAAGAACTTCATTTTCTCAATCATGTCTGCTACCTCCGGTTTAATTTCTATGAATATATTCCAATGTCTCAGCCGGAGCCAAACCATAGCGGATACACTCGATTGCTGTTGTCAGCCGATCCACCTCATGCTCCTTATGATAAAAGTAGGAATATATCATGATTACAGAATGTGGATACTTTCTTGCTTCCGTCTCTAAAATCGTCCTCATGCTGAAATTATAATATTCTTCCAGCTTATCAGGTGTCAGTTCCGGATAATGCTTTTTATATGCCGTAGTATCAAGTACCCTGCGAAACTCCTCCTCATCCACAGCTTCTACAAGTTCTGTAATTTCTTTTGTTGAAAGTTTGTAACGCACCGGACTGAGCAACGCATAAATATCTGCCGGTGCCATGTGGTAATATTTTTTGGAACGATAAATCCACTGAAGATTTAACATATCAAATTTATTACCATAAGCCTTTATAATCTCTTCTAAATCTCTCTTCTTAAACAGTTTATCTTTCATTCTCCAGATATTTGCAAAATAATACTGGTCAAGCGCCATTCCATAATCAAACAACAATGGATGATACTCCTGTCCAATCCTTGAAAGCGGTGCATAATACTCTGTTCCTTTTAAATTAGAAACAAATTCTTCAACCGTCGCTGATTTGGTCAGTTTCTCTAAATTTAATTTGGAATGTTTATCAAAGAAATCCTGAAACAGTGATAAATCAAGTCCATCTCCACTTCCATCAAAGATTTTTCTCAGACAGTCCTTCATAACCGCAATTTCATATCGTTTAAAATACAAATCCATAAAGGTTCTCTGCGATGGATTTGCGAATCGGTAAATCTTTGCAAAATTTTGATGGATGGTATGGGTCAGAAGTTTTTCAATCTCTCCACGATGCAGACTGCTTTCATCGAGATCCGCCCACAGCTTTGCAAATCCAGGCTGTCTTTTTAAATATGCAACTACCTGTGTCACGGATTCCATCTGTGCGATTTCCTGATATTGTTTTTCTGTCATCAGCCGGCTCTGCATCGCTCGGATTTTTGTTGAAAGACCACTGTAAGATAACAGAGTTCCCATAATATCACATCCTTAATATTTTGTCGTATAACTCCTGCACCATTGCCTCGACACGCTGTTCGTATCCGGCTTCCATTTTTTTTAAGGTTGCCTCCGTCTGCTGTTTCTGTAAAAGCAGTTCCTGCTCCATATCCACTTCAAGCCCTTTTCGTATCCCCTCCAATTTTTCTTCTGTCTTTTTGTCCACCTCGTCATCAAAGGCTTTTATCCTGGCTTCATTTTCTAAAGAAAGGCTTTTTTTCTCCTCCACCACATTTTCCATTATTTTGGAGGCAGCCAATTCTATTTCTGCCAGCTTACTAATTACATCATCCATGCAAGCTCCTCCTTGTTTTAAGTGAAATCTTAAGTTAAACTATTTTTTAACTATATTCTACTACTTGTCTCCTATCATACACTATTTTCAGAAAAAATCCATAGATTTTTTCATAAATTTTCTATTAAATTATACAACTTTCCTAAACCCCTCCTGCCTTTTTTGTCTATTTTTCTACACATTTCTTCTGTTTTGACGAATAGGCTTTGACAAACAATTTCAGATTCAGTATACTGTATCAGATATTAGTCACGATATATAAATCACGATAGAAAGGCTGGAACAAAATATGCGTTTAAGAAATATTCCAGGAGCAAAGGATGCCATCGAAAGCAGTCCTTATGTCATTCACGAACCGGCACAAAATAAAGGTCGTTGGAATGAAATCTTTAAAAACAATCATCCAATTCACATTGAAGTTGGAATGGGAAAGGGACGTTTTTTAATGGATCTTGCTTCCCAGAATCCGGATATCAACTATATCGGATTTGAAATGTACGACAGTGTTCTTTTGCGTGCCCTTCAAAAAATGGAAGAACGTGCTGAAAATGGAAACACTCTTCCAAATGTTTTCTTTGTCCGCATGGACGCAAGAGAACTTCCACTCATTTTTGACGCAGAGGAAGTCGATAAGATTTATCTGAACTTTTCAGATCCATGGCCAAAAGAACGCCATGCCAAACGCCGTCTTACTTCACGTCAGTTTTTAGAACGCTATGATGCAATTTTAAAATCAGACGGAGTCATTGAATTTAAGACCGACAATCGCCCGCTCTTTGATTTCTCTTTAGAGGAAGTCAATGAAAGCAAATGGCATCTGGTCGAATGGACTTACGACCTCCATCACAACGAAAAAATGAATGTCGGTAATATTATGACCGAATACGAAGAAAAATTCTCTTCTGAGGGAAATCCAATCTGTAAATTAATTGCAGCAAGATAAGATTTCTTTTCATATACTTAAATAAAAAGGAATCTTTGCTTTGTCAAAAAAGAAATCTTTACAGACCACACTCTCTATCTGGGCTTACACCAATCGAAAAATGGGAAAACAGGCGGCACGAATTATGAAGGCCGCCATGGAAGCCGAGAAATCGCTGCAATATTTGAAGAAAAAACGCTAAAAAACTCTAATTGATGCCTACGAATTGCTTCGCTGTAAAACAGCTCTCGCAATTCTATAAACATTCAAATTCCGCTGATTTACTACGTAAATCGCTACATTTTCATGTTTAGGCGGCCCCAAAGTCAAAAATCTTGTCGTGCAAGCCCGAACGATTTTTGAACTTTTTGACCTTGGCATCATGTTTTTAAATAAAAACAAAAAATACAATAAATTCCCCTTGCATTTTTTCGTTTATTCCAGTATAATAAGTTTTGCATTAAAGAAATGGAATAACGAATGCGCTTTTAGCTCAGTTGGTAGAGCAGTAGACTCTTAATCTATTTGTCCAGGGTTCGAGTCCCTGAAGGCGCACTAAAAGCACTGTTTTTGCAGAGACTTGATACTGCGGGGACGGTGTTTTTTTGTGTCCTTTATGAAGTTTTATAGAATTTCATTATTTTCTGATATTATATTTAGTTTTCTCATGATTTCATACAATTTAAGTATTTATTCCCCAATAATTGAATTTGACTCTCGTGATTTTTTTGTCCACAAAGTTATCCACAAATCCACTTTTATAACTTATGCACAAAACGTCTGTTTGGCTCGAATCTTATGTAAATCAAAAAAGTTATCCACATTTTCCACACGAATGTGGATAACTTTGTGGATAACTTGATTTTACAGCCTTTTATCCACAATAAAATGTGGATAACTTTTTCCGTATTTTTCGTGATTTTGACCACTTTTTAAAATCTTTTGTGCACTTTTTTTCCGTGAATATTCTGAAAATTATATTTCTTATCCGAGAACTTTTACCCCGCCTTTTTGACGTACTTTTAATACCTGACAAGAACCATGTCCAAATACTTTGTCCATTCTTCTCTTATACTCTTCTACGAAATCATTTTCTACGAATGCCTGAATTGTTCCGGCAAATCCACCACCATGTACTCTGCACACGCCATGTTTTCCTAAAATTCTCTCACTTCCTGCGAGTGCAACAGAAACGGCCTGCTGATTTAAGTCATTTGTAGTATATACATTCTGAAGATATTTAAAAGAAGAGTTACCGGATTCTTTTACCAGTTCAAGAAATTCTTTGAAGTCTCCTGCTTTTAAAGAATCCACTTCTTTCTGTACTCTGGTTTCTTCTTCTATAAAATGAATCGCACGAAGCACCGGACGGTCTCCTAACAGACCACGCATTGCAGAAATCTGGTTATAAAATTCTTCTTCCGGAACTTCTCTTAAAAAATTCTTTTTAAAAAATTTCGCTACTTTTTTCATATCTGCCGGAATCTGTGCATAATCATCTGTCAAATCTGCATGAGATGCTTTTGTATCTACAATACATAAGCTGTACTGATAAGCTTCAAAATCAGATGGTACTTTTTCTACTACCGGCTCTTCCGGATTTTTAAAATCAATATGAATCATACCACCAACGGAACATGCCATCTGGTCCATCAGTCCGCATGGCTTGCCAAAGTATACATTTTCTGCAAACTGACCGGACTGTGCAATCACTACCGGGTCAATTTTTCCGTCATTAAACATACCGGAAAGAATGGTTCCCACGATTACTTCAAAAGCTGCTGAGGATGAAAGTCCTGCACCAATCAATACATCGCTGGTTACGTAAGCCTGAAATCCTTTTACTTCATAACCCTTTCCTTTTAAATCTGCGGTTACACCACGGATTAAAGCAGCAGTTGTTCCTTCTTCTTCATGTCTGGCTTCTAAATCATCAATCTCAACATCCACCATGTCATATCCTTCAGACATTACATGAATATTTTCATCTTTTGAAGCTCCTACTACTGCGAGTGCATCCAGATTGATAGAAGTTGCAAGTACCATTCCATGTTGATGGTCTGTATGGTTTCCACCTACTTCACTTCTTCCCGGAGCGCTATAGATTTCCACTTCGCCTTCTCCGAATGTTTCCTCATATTTTTTGATTGTCTCAATATAACGTTTTCTCTGATAGTCCAGTTTTTCCGCATCCACATATAAATCTAAGAGAACGCTGTCATATTTTCCCTGTTCCAGTTCTTCTACCAGTACTTTTGTGTTTTTCATCAAAAAGTTCCTCCTTAATCCTCTTTTTGCCATGTGTTATTATGTGTTTCCCTGTCCCTTATGCAAGTTCAGATAGATATTTCTGCGCACTGTAAACTGCATTTGCGCCATCTGAAACCGCTGTCACCACCTGGCGCAGTGCCTTTGTCCGGATATCTCCTGCTGCATAAATTCCCGCAACATTGGTTCTACAATCTTCCTCCGCTGCGATATAGCCTGCTTCGTCGAGTTGAATCAAGTTCTGAAATTCTTTGGTATTCGGAACTGCTCCAACTGCAACAAACACTCCATCTACCGAAAGCTCACGTTTTTCCTGAGTCTTCTGATTCTTTATCTGAAGTGTTTCTACCTCACTGTTTCCCTTTATCGCTTCTGCTACAGTATCCCACAAAATCTCAACATTTTCAAGTTTATCAAGGACTGACTGCAGAGATTTGGATGCTTTTAACGAATCTCTCCTGTGAATCATGTACACTTTTTTACAAATGCGTGAAAGGAAAATCACATCTTCCACTGCTGAATCTCCGCCTCCGATTACTGCTGTCACCCGCTCTCTGAAAAATGCACCGTCACAGGTTGCACAATAGGAAACACCCATTCCCTGAAATTCTTCTTCTCCAGGAATTTCAAGCAGCCTCGGGCTTGATCCTCCTGCAAGAATCACAGTCTTAGCAAGATATTCTCCCTTTCTCGTGATTACTTTTTTAAGCTTTCCATCTAACTGAATTTCCTGTACTTTATCTCTTACAAACGGAACTTCAAATTTATCTACGTGTTCCCGGAATTTTTCACCCAGCTCATATCCGCCGATTCCCGGCAGCCCCAGATAGTTATCCACCTCATAGGTTTTTACAATCTGTCCACCGCTTGCAAAATCTCTCTCAATCACCAGCACAGAAAACTCTGCACGCTTTGCATAAACCGCCGCACTCATTCCTGCCGGACCTGCTCCGATAATTACCATATCATAAATTTTTTCTTCCATACCTGTTATCTCTTCTTTCTTGAATTTATTCCTGTTCCGGAAGAGTATCACTGCCTGACATTGCAGAAGCCTCTACACTTTTTTCATCCTCTTCCGATAACATTTTCTCTTCCAGTCCTTCCGGACTGTTACTCAGCTCAATTTCACGCACCAATTTTAAATTTTTATCTACAAAAATCCGCACATAATCCCGTTTTTCTTCATCTGCATAAAGATAATAAGAAACTCCTTCTTCGTCCTCTTTTGTTTCATATTTTGCATCCGATAACGCTTCTTTCATACTTTCTTCATTCATTCCAAGCGTAATCCCTCTGTAAATCTGAATCGGCACTTTTGTCACATCAAAATCTCCATGCAGATTGGTAAGAAAACTATTTTTAATCGGAACTGCACTCTTAGAGTAATTATTCACAACACCATATAACGTCTGTCCGTCTTTTTCCAATGTTACATAGCCATGGCGTCCTGCCTTTACCGAAGTATCGGAACCTTCTTCATCGATTTTCCATCCGTTTTTGATAAATTCAGAAACCGGTGCCGGAAGCTGATAAAAATCTCCATCAAACTGCACGATAAAATCCAGTGGATTCTCTGAAAAAGCTTCCGGAGCCTGATAGTCACTCACTTCTTTTGGCACGTCTTTGCTGGTTTCTTCCGGTTCAGAATCCCTGTAATTTTTCAGCACTGCTTTTTCAAGGACTTCATCTTCAATGTCAAATACCAAATCCGCTTTCTTATAAATTCCATATTCATAGGTTACATAAACCCAGTCTTTTTCCTCATACTGGTCATCCGGGTCTCCATACGCATCTAAAACATCATCTAATGTGGATTCTCCCACTGTGATTTTTCCAGGCAGTTGATAAACCATATTATCCTTATCCGTATTTTCCAGTGTCACTCCCCCAACACTGCATGCGCCAAGCTGCTGTTTTTCTCCATCCAGATTCACAATATCCACAATCAGTTCTTTTTCCTCGTTCTTTAATGTCTCCCCCTCCAAAAACGAATCACCATCCAGCATTTCTTCCGACTCGGCACGCTCATAAGACCATCCAGTCTCCTTCCAATCATCCAGTGCCTGCGGCAAATGAAAAACCGTATCATTTATTGCAAATTCAAAATCATATAAGTTTTTCGACAGTTTTACATCATAGTTCTTCTCTTCTTCTGGCGTGTCTTCCGTTTCGTCCCGTGATGTTTCTTCTCCCTTTCCGGTCTGTGGTTTTTCCTGTGTGTTCTGGCATCCTCCAAGTATCATTCCCACTGCCAGAAATAAAACCAGCATCTTCTTTTTCACCTTGCATTTCCTCCCTTATTTTAGAGTTCACTTCTTCATTAGCTTATCACAAGTCTCTGCCTTTTTCCAGCAGAGGCTTTTTCCAATTTTTCTGTATTTGGTAAAGCGGACATTCGCAATCCGCTTCGCTACTTGCTCATGAACGCAGTCGCTTCGCGATCTGCGCACTTGAAGCAGGGGAATGTTTATCTGCATTCATACTCTTTCATTTTTTTCATAAACTAATAAAGAATTCTCAAGCTTTAAGAGGACAGTTCTTTGAAAAATTTCCTACATAACAAATATCGAATCTTGATTTTCATTTTTTGCTTCTTTCTTGTTTTTTCTATCATCTTTTTGAAAAAAATCGAACCCACTCTGAAAAACAAACAGTTTGAACACTTTACCGATTCTATTTTTACTTCCGAACTTTCTTCTAATACTTTAAATCTGCATTATACGCTTGCACATCCCGAGAAATTTGGAATCAAGGATTATAAAATCAGTCTTGGCTCAATGAACGAAAAAGCTCATTCTAATTCATTTTCTAAATTAAAATCCAATCAAAAACGCCTGAAAAACTTTCACTACCAAAAACTTTCCAAAGAAAACCAGCTGACTTATGATATTCTCTCTCTGGAATTTTCCACGCAGCTTTCCGGTGAAAACTTTTTCTGGCTTCAAGAACCCTTAAGTCCTCATCTCGGAATTTCTTCCCAGCTTCCGATTCTGCTTGCCGAATACACCTTCCGCACAGGAAACGATATCAAAGACTATTTTTCTCTGCTCTCCTGCCTCCCCGACTATTATAACGAACTGGCAGAATTTGAATCTCAAAAAGCGAAACATGGACTCTTTATGAGTGATGCTTCTTTGGAGCGCCTGCTTACACAGTGTCAGACCATGCTCTCCTCGGATTATCTTGCTTCTGCTTTTAAAGATAAGATTAATTCACTTCAAAATGCTGATACACTTACCAAAAAACAGGCAGATTCCTATCTAAGCCTCCATGAAAAATTAATCCATACCTGCGTGATTCCTTCCTATCAATCACTTTCAGAAAAGCTTTCTGCTCTAAAAGGCAGTGGAAAAAATAACAGAGGACTTGCCGGTTTTCCAGATGGTACTGCCTATTATCACTATCTGATTCAAAGTCAGGTCGGAGATTTTCGCAGTACCAACGAAATCGAAGAACGGCTTTTTACCCAGCTTGCCCTTGATTACCGCCAGATGCAGACTCTGCTCTCCCAAAATCCATCCCTTGCACAAAATCTTTCTGTTTTTTCTCTTTCTGCTACACCAGAAGAAATGCTTTCCTATCTAAACAAAGCCATGCAGACGGATTTTCCTGATTTAGACAGTCCCAAGTACGAAGTGAAATATGTTCCCACCTCAATGGAAGAATTTTCCAGCCCCGCTTTTTATCTGACTCCACCTGCGGATACCTTAAGTCCAAATACCATTTATATCAATCGAAGTTCACAGGTAAATCCTGCCGAACTCTTTACCACACTTGCCCATGAAGGCTTTCCGGGACACCTCTATCAAACTTTATATTATGGAAATCAAAATCCTGCTCCTATCCGAAATCTACTCGGATGCAGTGGCTATATTGAAGGCTGGGCGACTTATGTCGAATCCATTTCCTACGGCTATGCCGCCTCCTATTTTAAAGTCGAACCAGAACTTTTACAGCTTTTATGGCAAAACCGCTCCATCAGTCTCTGCCTGTATTCTCTACTCGATATTAAAATCCATGAATACGGCTGGACCTTAGCTCAGGTTACACAGTCTTTGCATGGATTCGGCATTGCTTCTGATGATACCTGCAAGGAAATTTACCAATACATCATTGAAAATCCTGCCAATTATTTAAAATACTATCTGGGATATCTGAATTTTATGGATTTAAGAGACTTGGCTGAAAAAAAAGCCGGTGATAAATTTGATAAAAAAGAATTTCACCGATTTGTATTAGAAACTGGACCTGCTCCGTTTCCGGTTATAGAAAAGTATGTACTGGAAAACTATTAAAAAGCAAAAAAAGATTGGGTGTACAAAATTTCTGTACACTCAATCTTTTTTATAAGAATCAAAAAACGTTCTCAAATTCAGTAAAGATTTCACAAGAATCTTCTGCTGCCCTTCATCCAGACCTTCCACCAGTGCTTTTACCATTCCATCATGAAACTCCCGATGATGCTGATACGCCCGTTTTCCTTTTTCAGTCAGGAAAATCAACACGACTCTTCTGTCCTCTTCACTTCTGACTCTGCTTACATAACCTTTTTTTACCAGATTATTAATCGCAATTGTAAGCGTTCCAACTGTAACGGACATCAGCTTTGCCACAGTTGACATATTTTTCGGTTCTCCTGTTCCAATTGCCTCAATGATATGCATATCATTCACGGATATATTTTTAAATTCAGCGGTAATCAGGGCTTTTTCTTCGATATCCATAATCTCCTGAAATAAATTCACAAGAATATCATGAAATACATCATAACGCTCCATTTTTTACCACCCCCAAATCTTTTTCTTAATTAATTCTTCTACTTAATATAATAACTGATTTGGGTTGTAAAAACAACGTAAATTTACACAACCAGAATATTTTTACATCCGGAAAAGCTTTCCGGTGGTTTTCTGTCAGTCAACACATCCGCTTCTTCTAAATTTGCAAAGGTCACGGAACTGACATTTCCAAATTTTGAGTAATCTGCAAGCACATAAGCAATTCTCGCCTGATGCAGTGCGGTCTGTTTTACCATTGCTTCACTGTAATCCGGAGTGCTGAACCCTGCCCTTAAGCTGATTCCATTTACACCAAAAAAGGCTTTTGAAAAATGCAGTCTCTGAATATTTAAGATTGCCTGATTTCCTACCACAGCTTCGGTTGTCCCTTTTAATTCTCCGCCAATCAGATGAACTTTAAATCCCTCTGCTGCCAGACGCTGTGCATGACTGACAGCATTGGTCACAAACACTGCGCTCTTTTCTGTTATGTATTCAATCATTCGTCCGGTTGTTGTTCCGGCATCTAAATAAACAAACTCATTTGGTGAAATCAAAGATGCTGCATACTGCGCAATCCGGCTTTTTTCTTCTTTATTTACACCTGCTTTCTGAGCCACAGAGGGCTCAACGGTTGTAAATCCGGAATCCACTGCAACTGCTCCCCCGAATACTTTTACCAGTTTTCCGGCTTTATCCAGTGCAGTTAAATCCCTTCTTATTGTTGATTCTGAAATTCCAAATAATTCTTTTAATTCTGTAACGGTAATACTGTTTTTCTCATTCAGACATTTCAGTATTACTTCATAACGTTTCTCCGTCAGCATAATTTCCTCTCTTATATTCTTCAACATTTGTCTCAAGAATGATTTTTCGAATCGGAAGGATGCTTCCCGGTGATACAGACAGTTCATCTACACCCATAGCCAGAAAATCTTTTGTCAAAGAGGTATCTGCTCCAAGTTCTCCACAGATTCCTGCCCAGATTCCTGCTTTGTGTGCATTTTCCACAGTCATCTTAATCATAGAAAGCACAGCTGGATGATGTGCATTATAAAACAGATCCAATTTCGGATTCTGACGGTCAATTGCAAGTGTATACTGTGTTAAATCGTTTGTTCCAATACTAAAGAAATCGACTTCTTTTGCAAGCTCCCCGCTCACCATAACGGCTGCTGGTGTCTCAATCATAATTCCCTGCTGTGGATTTCCAAATTCAATTTCTTCTGCTGTTAGTTCTGCTTTTACTTCTTCTACGATTTCTTTAATTCGTTTTACTTCCCAAAGACTTGTAATCATCGGGTACATAATCGCAAGATTTCCATACACACTTGCACGAAACAGCGCACGAAGCTGTGTCTTGAAAATTTCGGTCTGTGTCAGGCAGATACGGATTGCACGATATCCCAGTGCCGGATTTTCTTCCTTTTCCATTTTGAAATAATCACACTGTTTATCCGCACCGATATCTAACGTACGGATAATCACACGTTTTCCTGCCATTGTCTCAACTGCAGTCTTATAAATCTTAAACTGTTCTTCTTCGGTCGGATAATCTTCTTTTTCCAGATAAATAAATTCACTTCTGAAGAGTCCGATTCCACCTGCATCATTCTGTACGACAGTTGCTAAATCTTTTATGTTTCCAATATTAGCATACAGCATGATTTTCTTTCCATCAAGTGTAATATTTTCTTTTCCTTTGAGCTGTAAGAGCAGTTCTTTCTTTTCTAACTCTTCTCTCTGGCGTTCTTTTAATTCTGCAAGTGTCTCTTCATCCGGCTCTACATAGATTTTTCCATTTACTCCGTCTACTACTGCAAATTTTCCGTCGACACGTTCATCCAGAGGCATCTCTGTTCCAATTAAAGCCGGAATTGCCATGGTTCTTGCAAGAATTGCGGTATGCGAATTAACCGAACCATGCACGGTTACAAAAGAAAGCACTTTATCTTTTTCTAACTGTACGGTTTCTGACGGTGCAAGGTCATCTGCCACAATAATTACCGGTTCATCCGTCACTACTTTGCCTTTTTCTCCGCCTGCAAGCAGGGAAAGGATTCTCTCAGAAATATCTTTTACGTCTGCAGCACGTTCTTTCATGTAGTCGTCATCCATGGACGAAAACATGGTAGAAAAATTATCGCTTGTCGATGCAACCGCATATTCGGCATTGACTTTCTGAGTACGGATAATATTTTCAATGGACTCATTATAGTCATCATCCTCAAGCATCATCTGGTGTACTTCAAAGATAGCAGCATTTGCTTCACCGACTTCTTTTAATGCTTTTTCATATAAACCACGAAGCTGATCCAATGCCTTCTCTTTTGCTTCGTTATAACGTGCCCACTCTTTTTCACTGTCTTCTGTACGTACACGTTTTACCTGCTGCTCGCTCTTCTGATATACACAGATTTTTCCAATTGCAATTCCACTAAATACACTTTTTCCACTATAAATCTGCATCGATAACTTCCCCTTTCTTCCTTTAAAAAAACAGGGGTCAAAACTAATTTGACCCCGGCTTTATTTCATGTTCTGCTTTTTTCTTACAGGTTTTCTTTCACGAATGCGCTGATTGCTTCATAAGCTGCATCTTCATCTTCCCCTTCAAAAGTAAAGGTAACTTCATTTCCCTGTTTTACAGCGAGTCCCATAATTCCGAAGATTCGTTTGCAGTCTCCTGCTTTTCCGTCTTTGTTTAATTTAATTGTGCTTGCAAACTCTTTTGCAGCTTTTACAAGTTCTCCTGCCGGACGAGCGTGAATTCCTTCTGGGTCTGTGATTGTGTACTTAAATTCTTTCATGGTAAATTCTCCCTTTCTTGTTTTAATTTTATTTTCTTGTTTTTTATTTTCTTAATTTTAATTTTTTCTTATTCTTCTACTTTTTTCTTTAAAATTCCAAGCAGTACAGTGGAAACGACTGTTCCAACTACCAGTGCCGCCAGGTACATCCATGGATTTCCAACTACAGGAAATACGAAGATTCCACCGTGTGGTGCCATTAAGGTACAGTTGAATAACATACTTAAAGAACCTGCGATTCCGGAACCGATAACACATGCCGGAAGTACATGAAGCGGGTCAGATGCTGCAAATGGAATTGCACCTTCTGTGATAAATGCCAGTCCCATGATAAAGTTTGTAGGACCTGCTTCTCTCTGTTCTTTTGTAAATTTGTTTTTAAATAATAAAGTTGCAAGTGCGATTGCACATGGAGGAGTCATACCTCCAATCATAACTGCTGCCATGACATCGTAGTTACCGGAAGCAATTGCAGCAGTACCAAATACATAAGAAGCTTTATTAAATGGACCACCCATATCAATTGCCATCATACCGCCTAAGATAAATCCTAAAATAATCTTACTAGAACCGCCCATGCTTGTCAAACCGTTATTTAATGCAGTATTAATTGCTCCCATAATCGGTTCTACTGCGAAATTCATTAATAATCCCATAACCAGAATTCCGACTACCGGATAAATCAGAACCGGTGCAATTTTCTCAATTGCCTGTGGAAGTTTGTCACATAATTTTCTAAGTAATACAATGATGTATCCTGCTACAAAACCTGCTACTAAAGCACCAAGGAAACCAGATTTTCCCTGAGAAGCAATCATACCACCGACAAAACCAACTGCAAGTGCCGGTCTGTCACCGATTGCCATTGCGATAAATCCTGCAAGTACCGGCAGCATGAATGCGAATGCTGTACCACCGATTCCTTTAAGCATCGCTGCAACCGGAGTAATTGTACCAAAGTTTGCTCTCTGGTCAACCGGAAGGGAATTCATATCTACACTTAAACCATCAATCAAGAATGCAAGTGCGATTAAGATACCACCACCGACTACGAATGGAAGCATGTGGGAAACACCGTTCATCAGCTGTGTATAAATCTGATGTCCAACTCCTCCGCTTCCCTTTGACTGACTGGATTTTTGTACTGCACCCTTTGCCTGATAAATCGGTGCATCTCCTGCCATCGCACGTTCAACGAGCTGATCTGCCTTGCTGATTCCGTCAGATACCTGACATTCAATTAATTTCTTTCCATCGAAACGATCCATCGGAACTTGTGCATCGGCTGCAACGATAATGCAGTCTGCTTCTTCAATTTCTGCTGCTGTCAGCACGTTTTTTGCTCCACCGGAACCTCTGGTTTCTACTTTAATAAAGCATCCTTTGGCTCTTGCTGCTTTTTCAAGTCCCTCTGCTGCCATGTAAGTATGAGCAATACCGGTCGGACAAGAGGTAACTGCAAGAATTTTTACTTTGGAATCTTCTTTTGCTCCTGTATCTTCAAGACGTTCATCAATGTCTGGTTTTTCATCATCGGCTTTGTCAATGATTTTCAAAAATTCTTCTACACTTTTTGCATTTCTCAGTCCATTTGAGAAATCTTCATCCATCATAAGTACAGATAACTTACTTAATACATCCAGATGTACATTATCTTTTGTATTTGGTGCTGCAATCAGAAACAGCAGGGTAACCGGCTCTCCGTCTAATGCATCGAAATCAACACCATCTTTGATTACCATTGCCGCGAGACCAGGTTTTGTTACGGCATCACATTTTCCATGAGGAATTGCAATTCCTTCTCCTATTCCTGTTGTACTTTCTTCTTCTCTTGCATAAACCTGACGTCTGTAAGCTTCTTCGTCATTAATTTTTCCGCTCTTTACCATGAGGGCAACTGCTGTATCCAATGCCTCTTGCTTCGTTTTTGGCGAACAGTCAAGCGAAATACTTCTTGCATCGAGTAAATCTGTAATTCTCATACCTTTACTTCTCCCTCTCTTTCCTTATTGTTCTTTATATTCTTTTGATGTTACCTGCTCATACACAGCCTGAACCTCTTCCCTGCTTGCCAGATATTCGGAAAATGCACTTGCACTTCCGGCTGCGATTCCTGTATGGAATGCATGTCTGTAATCGTGTTTTTCAAGCCAGCCTGCAAGGAACCCTGCCACCATCGAATCTCCTGCGCCGACACCATTTACCAGTGTTCCCTTTGGTGCTTCGGCAAGATAAATACTTCCGTCTTCTGCAACGAGGGCTGCCCCCTCTCCTGCCATAGAAATCAGCACATTTCTTGCTCCTTTTTCCTGAAGTTTCTTCGCATAAGGAATGACGGATTCTCTCGTCTTTAATTCCACTCCAAAGATTTCTCCAAGCTCATGATTGTTTGGTTTAATCAAAAATGGATGATGTTCTAAAACATTTAAAAGTAAATCTTTTGTAGCATCCACTGCAATCAGAATGTTTTTCTTTTCCAGACGCTTCATGATGTTTTTGTAAATGTCATCCGGTAAGCTGGATGGGATGCTTCCTGCTAAAACCAGCACATCGCCTTCTTTTAGTTTATCTAATATCTGAAGCAGTTCTTCTCGTTTTTCTTTGCTGATTTTTGGTCCTTGACCGTTAATTTCTGTTCCTTCAATATTTTTTAACTTCAGGTTGATTCTTGAAATTCCATCTTCGATTGAAATGAAATCTGCCTTTACGCCAATCTCTTCGACTCTGCGCTGAATCTCTTCTCCGGTAAATCCTGCCATAAATCCAAGTGCTGTATTATCGATTCCCAGATTTTTCAAAACAATCGAAACGTTGATTCCTTTTCCTCCAGGTAATAAGAGTTCCGAATCGGTACGGTTCGTTTTTCCAAGTTCAAACCCATTCACAGAAACAATATAGTCAAGGGATGGATTAAATGTAACTGTATAAATCATATTTTCCCTCCTGCTCTGTTTTTTTCTTTCTTGTTCTCTCTTGCTATGACTGTATTATACAATCATTTTCATTCAAAATCAATCAAAACCAATCATTATTAATATACGAAAATCCTAAACGTTTTTGGTGCATTTTGCACAAGTATGACGTTTTACGCTGATTTTGCCTCTGATTCCAATCAAAAAAAGTCCTTTAAATGAGTATTCTCATCTAAAGGACTTTCAATCATGACTGTTTTTAATTATTTAATCATTTCGCCGTAGCATTCTTTACCTGGGCAAAGAGCGTTTGCTTCATCTGTATCGATATGTGCAGCTGTTGCATAGCTTGCGCTTACACGAACTACAACGTCGCCGAATGTTAAAGAACGACCGTTTGGAGACTGGATATCCAGTTTTACGATGTCTTTATCTTTTACTCCTGCTGCTTCTGCATCTTCCGGAGTCATATGTACGTGACGTTTTGCAGCAATTACACCTTCTGTCAGTTCTACTTCACCAGCAGGACCTACCAGCTTACAGGCACCTGAACCAGCAATATCACCGGATTCACGAATTGGAGCTGTAACACCGATTGCTCTTGCATCTGTTAAAGATACTTCAACCTGTGTATCTTTTCTTACAGGTCCTAATACAGACATTTTTAAAGAACTTTTTGGTCCGATTACCTGTACTTTTTCTTCACATGCGAACTGTCCCGGCTGGCTCAGCATTTTTTTCACTGTCAGCTCATGACCTTTTCCGAAAAGGATTTCCAGATGTTCCTGTGATAAATGTAAATGTCTTGCAGATGTTTCAACTAATACTTTCATTTTAAATTCCTCCACAATAATTGAATTTTAAACATTCTTTATTCTTTTATTATATCGCTTTTCAAGGTCTTGTCAACTTCTCGGACAGGATTTCTTCGGGCGGTTTTTGCATTTTTCATCATACATCTTTTGCTTTCTCCGGAAGCCTGCCCTTTAGATACTCAAATTCATCCAAAATGCTTCGTGTCAGTGCATCTTCGGCAAATTCTTTCTCTGGCCGGTAAATCCGTAAGAGCCCGGAAAGCCGTTTTTCCAGTTCTTCTTTGTCTTTTACCCCTTTAAAATAATGAATTCTTCGTTCGCATTCTTCTTTATTTTTCCAGGGAGCGTCCGGTGTCTTTTCATCCCACTCACATTCCGCAAGATGATAATCTTTTTTCTCTTCTTCCAGATTCATCTTTTCCATCGCCGGACGGTACATTCGATAAATCCCATTGCAAATCCCCTCCAACACTACGATTACCACTCCAACACCTGCTGCCGGCACAAC
Source organism: Firmicutes bacterium OM04-13BH (assembly GCA_003481745.1). Classification (GTDB taxonomy): domain Bacteria; phylum Bacillota; class Clostridia; order Lachnospirales; family Lachnospiraceae; genus Blautia; species Blautia stercoris. Next base: position 74,335 of record QULP01000007.1, on the reverse strand, counting down.
CATCAGGGCTGCTGCAAAAAACACCGAAAGGACAATCCCCCATACACTGATTCCTCTTCCCTGAAGATAGAAAAAAATATGGATGATTGCCCCGATTGTAATTCCTACCGAACCGATTGCACATAGAATCGTAACAATTGGTCTTGAAATCTTTAAAAATAATTCAAAGATTCTTGAAATCCAAAATAAACAAAACAGGAAAGGTGCTAAAATCACCTTGCCTGTTACAATTAAAAAACGCCTAATTACGTTCTCCTCCTTCTTTCCAGATATCTGTAAAGAAACAACTATGATTTCCGGTGTGGCAGGCAGCACCTGTCTGAATCACGGTAACTAAAAGAGTGTCATCATCGCAGTCTGATTTGATATCTACGACTTTTTGCAGATGACCTGAAGTTGCACCTTTATTCCAGAGTTCCTGTCTGGAACGGCTATAAAACCAGGTATATCCTGTCTCAAATGTCTTTTTTAAGCTTTCTTTATTCATGTAGGCAAGCATTAAAACTTCTCCTGTTCCCTCTTCCTGCACAATTGCCGGAATCAACTCCCCTTTTACAAAATAACGGTCAAAATCCATCTCTATCTCCTTACCGGAATTTCGCATTCCTTTAAATGTTCTTTTACTTCTTCGACAGTCAGCTCTTTAAAGTGAAACAGGGAAGCTGCAAGTGCCGCATCTGCACCGCTCTTTTCAAACACTTCCGAAAAATGTTCCAGTTTTCCACATCCGCCACTTGCAATGACCGGAATACTGACCACATTACAGACGTCATTGCAAAGTTCCAGGTCAAATCCTTCTTTGCATCCATCCGTATCCATTGAAGTCAGAAGGATTTCTCCTGCACCAAGTTCCTGACATTTTTTTGCCCATTCTACGGCATTTAATCCGGTATCAATTCTTCCGCCGTTTACCACAACTTTAAATGTGCCAGTTTCATCTCGTTTGGCATCAATTGCGACAACCACACACTGACTTCCAAAGATTTCCGCTGCTTCACGAATTAGCTCCGGTCGTCTGACTGCTGCTGAATTGACCGAGACTTTATCCGCACCAGCTCTTAAAATCTCACGAAAATCATCTACTGTACGGATTCCTCCGCCTACTGTCAGAGGAACAAAAACATGTTTTGCCGTTCTTCTGACGACATCAACCATTGTTCCTCTTCCTTCATGGGTCGCCGTGATATCCAGAAAACAGATTTCGTCTGCCCCCTGTTTGTCATACTCAATGGCACACTCCACCGGGTCTCCGACTTCTTTGATTCCAACAAAATTGACACCTTTTACCACTTTTCCGTCACGGACATCCAGACACGGAATAATTCGTTTTGCTAACATGTCTGCACACCCGCCTTTCGCACTGCTTCTTCTAAGTTTAATGCTCCTGTGTAAAGTGCTTTTCCGCAGATGCATCCATACAGATTCAACTCCAGGCAATCTTCAATATCTTTGATGGAACTGACTCCTCCACTTGCAATGATGTTGCAGGATACGGTCTCATTTAAACGTCCAAGCTGTTCGGTATTAACTCCGGTTAAAGTTCCATCTCTTGAAATATCGGTAAAAATAATAGTCTTTACGCCTGCGTCTTCCATCGCAAGTCCCAAATCCAGATAACTGACATCGCTTTTTTCCAGCCAGCCTTCTGTTGCAACCATTCCATTTTTTGCATCAATTCCAACCGCAATGCGCTCTTTAAATTCTTTTACAGCTTCTTTTACAAGCTCCGGATTTTTTACTGCGACAGAACCAAGAATCACCCTCTCAATTCCACGCTCCAGATAATATTCAATTGTTTTCATGTCACGGATTCCTCCGCCCACTTCTACTTTTAATCCGGATTCCTTTGCCACACGTTCAAAAATCTCCTGATTGACTGGTTTTCTTTCCTTTGCACCGTCAAGGTCTACCATGTGAATCCAGGAGGCATTTGCAGCTTTAAAAGATTTTGCAGTCTCATAAGGGCTTTCGGCAACCTGATGAGCAGTTGCATAATCTCCCTTTACCAGACGTACGCATTGTTTATCTTTAATATCAATTGCCGGTAATATAATCATCGCTCTTCCTCCTGTGTTTTCGCTAAATCAGCAAATTTTTCCAGTAATCCCAGTCCCACCGAACCGCTTTTTTCCGGATGGAACTGCGCTCCATATACAAATCCTTTATGCACAAGTGCCGGAATTTTCTCATTGTACATCGTATAGCAGGAAATATTTTCGTCCTTTGTCTCTGCACGGAAGGAATGTACAAAATACACATAAGAATCTTCTTTTAATCCTTCTGTCATCTTACACGGATTTAAAATCGTCAGGTTATTCCATCCCATGTGAGGAATTTTTAATCCGCCTCCATCAATTGGAACGACACTGCCTTCTAAGAGTCCAAGCCCTTTTGTTTCTTTAAACTCATAGCTTGTCTCAAATAACATCTGCATACCTAAACAGATTCCAAGCAGTGGTTTTCTTTGCGCTTCTTCACAGATAACTTTATCAAGTCCTTTTTCTTTCAACATGCGCATGGCGTCCGGAAATGCTCCGACTCCCGGAAGAATCATTGCATCTGCCTTACGGATTTCCTGCGCATCCTCTGTTATTGTACTTTCTTTTTGCAAAAAATCCAATGCATTTTTTACACTAAACAGATTTCCTGCCCCATAATCAATAATTGCTATCATGCCAGCATCCCCTTTGAAGATAAGATTTGTCCGCCATTTGGCTTTACTGCTTCTTTTAATGCATGTGCCACTGCCTTAAATAATGCCTCTATAATGTGATGGTCATTTTCGCCGTACAAACATTTCAAATGCAATGTAATTCCGCCGTTAAATGCAAATGCCCGGAAAAATTCTTTTACCATACAGCAGTCCAATGTTCCTACACTTTGATTGGTAAACTCTGCGTCAAATACCAGAAATGGACGTCCACTGATATCCAGGGAACAAAAACCAAGTGCCTCATCCATTGGAATATAAAAACTTCCGTACCGGCAGATACTTCCCTTATCACCAACTGCTTCCGCAAATGCCTGTCCCAGCACAATTCCCAAATCTTCAATACTGTGATGACAGTCTACTTCCAAATCGCCTTTCATCTTAAGGTCTAAATCAAACCCCGCATGAACACAAAATGCACTCAGCATATGGTCAAAAAATCCAACTCCGCAAGTTCCGTTATACGTTCCGCTTCCATCTAAATTCAGAGTCAGATTGATGTCTGTTTCTTTTGTGGTTCTTATAATCTGCTTTTCTCTCATATCCGCCTCCTACTGAATCAGTTCCCAAAGTGCTTCCATCACTTCTTTATTTTCTGCTTTTGTTCCTGCGGTTACTCGAAGATAGCCATTCATAAATCGAATCGAAATGCCTCTTTGCTTTAATGCTTCAAACACTTCTTTTGCACGTTTTACCTTCATAAAAATAAAGTTTGTACTCGTCTCGTAGACGGTTTCGATTTCTGTTTTTTTATCTTCCATCGCTTTCACCGCCTGATATAACTCGTCTCTGGATGCCTTTAAAGCATCAATGCAGGAAGCCAGATATTCCGGGTGAGAAAATAATACGCATCCGATTGCCTGTGTCACGGAATTGACATTATACGGTGCTTTGATTGCATGTAAAATTCCTGTCAGCTTTTCGTTGGTAACTGCAATTCCAAGGCGGATTGCTGCCATTCCAAATGCCTTCGAACAGGTCTTTAAAACAATTAAATTATCATAATTTTCTACTTCGTTTAAGACGGAATTATTTTCGTTTTCAAATTCCATATAAGCTTCATCCACAATCACCAGCGCATCTGTACCCTCGATAATTTTTATGATATCATCACGTCCGATTCCAAGAGAAGTCGGATTACACGGATTGGAGAAAATCAGCAATTTTGCATTTTTCTCTTTTGCACGCTGTAAAATCTCTTCTGCAGAAGTCTTCATGCTGTTTTCTTTTTGAAGGGATTCTACTTTGATTTTGTGAAACGGTGCGTAAAACCAGTACATGGAAAAATCCGGTACTGCGACAAGCATCGTATCACCCTCGTCCAGAAAATACGGTACTACCAGAGAAATTAATTCATCCGAACCATTTCCGGCAGTTAAAAGTTTCGGGTCTACATGATAATATGCACCTGCTTTTTCACATAATTTTCTTGCGTACGGGTCAGGATAACGGTTAAATGCAACATTAGAAACCGCATTTAAAATTTCCTGCCTGATGTTTTCCGGTACTTCACAGAAACTCTCATTTGCATCAAGATGGATCCGAAAATCCTCCGTTACAGGGTCATAAGGATTTAAGTCTTTTAATTTTTCCGGTAATACATACGTCATTTTCTAGGCCTCCTTTGCTCTTTTTTTAATATCTTTTTCGATTTTATCGATTAATTCTTCGATTTCTTTTTTTCTAAGCTTCATGCTTGCGATGTTAACAATCAGTCTGGCACTGACCGGACACACCTCTTCTTTTACAACAAGCCCATTTTCTTTTAAAGTTGTACCGGTTTCCACAATATCTACAATTGCATCTGCAAGTCCAAGTACCGGTGCAAGTTCTACGGATCCTTCAATTTTTACAACATCTACATCCATGTTTTTTTGTTCAAAATAATTTTTTGCGACATTGACATATTTACTTGCAATCGTTAAAGTTCGATAGCCTTCATATAAGTCTTTCTCTTTTAAGGTTGCAACAGCAAAACGACATTTTCCAAATCCTAAATCTGCCACTTCATAAAATGTTCCGCCTTTTTCCATGATGGTATCTTTTCCGACTACACCCATGTCACAGACACCACTTTCTACATAAGTAACAACATCGGCCGCCTTCGCAAGCACGACTTCGATTTCACCATTTCCAATTGGCATGATTAATTTTCTGCCTTTTTTTCTGGCATTGGTACAGTCATATCCTAAACGTTCTAAAAGTTCTACTGTTTTATTTTCTAAACGCCCCTTTGTAAGCGCAATTCTAATTGGTTTCATCTTTCATTGCCTCCCAGTGAGTAGCTATACTTCCTATTTTTTCTTCGTTAAACAAACGGTAATATCATCTCCCACCAGATGCACTTTCGGTATTCCTCTCATTTTTGCATAATCAAATGCTTCTTCCATTGTATCAAAAACGCAGTTTTCCGTCAGCATGCCCTGGTCTTCCAGTTCTCTGCGATGATGGACTGCTTTTGCCAAAAACTTCGTATCCGGTGCAAATACCAGCACTTCCGGTATATTTTCCTCTACCGTTTTTACTTTCTGGCTTGCCAAATCTACATTGATTCCAAATCCGACAGAACATTCTTCCACTCCAAAATCATGCAGAAGCTGGTCGTAACGACCGCCTGAAAGCACCTGCTCTCCAATTCCGTGGAAATAACCGCGGAAGATAATTCCGGTATAATATTCTGCCAGGTTAACAAGTCCCAAATCGATGATTACTCTATCACCAAGTCCCAGTGCCTGCAAGTATTCATAAATTCCCTTTAAGTAATCCAGACTTTCTTTTGCGCCATTTTCATCAAATAGTTCATACGCCTTTTCAAATACTTCTGCACCGCCAAATAATCTTGGCAGCTTCAAAAGTGCCTGCGCTGCTTTGCTGTCTTTGTATTTTCCAAGCATATCTGTAAGCGAAGCATAGTTTTTCTGTTCAATCTGATAACGGATTTCTTCTTTGGTGTCTTCATCCACATCCAGGCTGTTCATAATCGCCTTAAAGTAACCGATATCACATAATTCCAGACGGTATTTTCCATTTCCGATAGTACTTAAACATCTTGCTGCAAGTTCAACCACTTCAAGGTCACTTCTTAATTTTTCTCCGCCAATCAGTTCAATTCCGACCTGATTGATTTCTGTACTCTTTCCTTTTAACTCCGGAAACATACGGTAAATATTGTGGTTATAAAATAAACGAAGCGGCATCGGCATCCCTTTTAATCTGGTTGCCGTCAATCTGGCCACAGGTACGGTACAATCTGGACAGAGTACCATCAGTCTTCCTTTATGGTCTGTCAGTTTATACATACTTTCCTTTGGCAGATATTTCGCCGCTGATTTTCCAAATACATCATAAAATTCAAGTGCGGGTGTCATAACCCTCCGATACCCCTGGGCTGTAAACAAGTCCTTCAGGGTCTTTGTTACCTGTGAACGCTGTTCACATTCACCGAAAAGTAAATCTTTTGTTCCATCTGGTGTTATCTTATCATAATATCTCATTTTTCTTTTTCGACCCTTGCCTTTCTATGTATTTTCAAACGATTAAAACCGTGGGTTCTCTCGCTCACTCCATTATAATATCCATTTTTCATGTTTTAACGTGCTACCATAGTAACATCTAAATTTGGGGTTGTCAACCTTTTTCACCCCATGTAGCCTGCAAGCCATACGCTTGCAGCAATTCCCACCGCAGAAGCAAGAAATGCGCCTGCTATCGTGTATCTCGTATCCTTTATTTTTGCTGCCATAAAGTACACCGACACTGTGTAGAAAATTGTTTCCGTACACGACATCATAATAGAAGCAATTTTTCCGTTTCGAGAATCCGTTCCAAATTCCCGAAAAACATCAAGTAAAAGCCCTGTTGCCGCACTTGAAGAAAACATCCGCACAATTGTAAGCGGTACTAAAGCCGACGGAAATCCAAACGGCTCTGTCACCTTTCCGAGCACTTCTCCAAGCATGGTCAAAAATCCTGAAGCACGCAGGACTCCTACTGCCACCATAAGCCCGATTAATGTTGGAAGAATCTGAATGACTGTCTCTAAGCCCTCTTTTGCGCCCTTTACAAATTCCTCATAGATGTCACATTTCATTAATACACCGAAACCGACAACGTAAAATAAAATCAGTGGAATTATCATTTCTGAAAAAAACAGCAGAACTCTCATCTTATCCCTGTACACCCCATTTTTATTCTTTCTTTCATTATACTCTGCATCAGCCTTAAAAATCCCACCCTCTTTCATTTTAGCATTTTTTATCTTTTTCTCCTGTTTTTGCTATTTATGAGTCAGTTTTCTATAGAATTTTCTTTTCTTTTTTATATAATTAAGAAATAAGAATTTAATTTAAAGCTCAGGAGGAAAACCATGTCTATCTCTGAAAAAATAAAAAATGAAATCGTACCTCAGTTTCTGTATAACGGTACATTTATTTATGAAGAACCATTTGGCTGTGGTCACATCAACAGTACGTTTGCCGTTTATTTCAGCCGTGAAACGAAACCACCTGTCCGCTACATCCTTCAGGCTATCAATACTTCTATTTTTAAAGACCCTTATGGATTGATGGAAAATATTGAAGGCGTTACTTCTCACTTAAGGAAAAAACTAATTGAGCAGGGAAAAGACCCAAGCCGTGGAACTCTTACTGTTATTCCTACAAAATCCGGCTCTTCCCTTTTTAAAGACAGCGAAGGGGTTTACTGGAGAAGCTATACTTTTATTGAAGATGCAACCTGCTATCAGACCGTTTCTTCTCCTGAAATCTTCAAAAATGCCGCAAAAGCGTTTGGACATTTTCAGAAACTGCTTGCCGACTATCCAGCTGACACCCTGCATGAAATCATCCCAAATTTCCATAACACTCCATCCCGCTATGAAGATTTTAAAGCGGCCATAAAAGCAGATAAAAAAGGTCGTGCAAAAAATGTACAGCAGGAAATCGAATTTTATCTGGAGCGTGAAACCGACGGAAAAACAGTAGTTGATGCCATCAATGCCGGAAAACTTCCACTTCGTGTAACCCATAATGATACAAAGCTGAACAACATTATGATGGACAATACCACAAACGAGGGAATCTGCGTCATTGATTTGGATACTGTAATGCCTGGTTCTGTTTTATACGATTTTGGTGACAGCATCCGTTTTGGCGCAAGCACTGCTGCCGAAGATGAAATTGATTTAACCAAAGTTTCCATGAGCTTAGAACTATTTGAAGCTTACACTGCCGGTTTTCTTTCTGAAGCAGGCGATTCTTTAACGAAAGAAGAAATTGAACTGATTCCATTTTCTGCAAAACTGATGACTCTCGAATGTGGACTTCGTTTCCTTACTGATTATTTAAATGGAGATACCTACTTTAAAATCCAAAGAGAACATCATAATCTTGACCGCACTCGCACTCAGATGATTCTGGTTGCTGACATGGAACGTAAAATGGATGATATGAAACAGATTGTCACAAAATACATCTAAATTTTCTCTGTTCAACTGAAATTTAAGGAGGAATTCTTTATGGAGCAGACAATTTCAATCGAAAAGATTTTAAAAGAACTTTATCATATATCCGGCTTCCGTATCAGTGTTTACGATACTTATTTTCAGGAAATTGCTGCTTTCCCGAAAGAACTCGGCTGTCTCTGTTCGCTGATACAAGAAAATCCGAAAGGTCGAAAACACTGCGTAGAACAGGATATCATGGCATTTCGTAAAGTACAGGATGAAAAACGGCTTCACATTTATAAATGCCACTTAGGGCTATATGAGGCAGTTGCCCCGCTTTATAGTTTCGGTACTTTAACCGGATATCTGATGATGGGTCAGACCATCAACAAAGGAAAAGAAGCTGCAAAAGAGACATTCAAAAAAGCGCTTCCTTATATGAAAAAAGATGACTATGAATTGTTGCAGGATACGATTGCCCAGATTCCGGTCAGTGACCGTCAGACAATCGACTCCCTTGTTACAATCATGGAAATCTGCGCTCAGTATATTACTCTGACAAACCGTATGCAGTTAACGAAAAAAGAGCTGGTTTCAGAAGTCCACAGCTACATTGAAGAACGCTATGGACAGCATATCACCATTGATAACCTCTGCTCCCAGTTCTTCTGCAGTCGTTCCTCTCTCACCAGAAAATTCAAAGAAACTTACGGAATTTCCATTCATACTCATATCAGTCAGGTTCGGCTGAAAAACAGCCGTCGCTTATTGGAATCTTCTGATTTGAGTATCGGAGAAATTGCATTTCACTGTGGTTATAATGACCAGAACTATTTTACACGTGCTTTTTATAAAGCACAAAAAATGACCCCAAGGGATTATCGAAAAAAATTCCGCCAGAGTCGTTTATAAGTTAAAAAGTCCGTTATCACCTAAATATAAATAGTGATAACGGACTTTTTTTATTATTCAGCTGTTTCGGTTGCTTCTGTATCAGCATTTTCACCTGCATCTGTATTTTCATCTGCCTGTGTGCTGTCAGAGGATTCCTCTGTATTTTCTGTTGTCTCAGTGCTTTCTTCTGCTTCTGAACTATCTGTATTTTCTGTTGCTTCTGTTGTTTCTGCAGAATCTGTACTGTCTGTTGTTTCGCTTGATGTATCAGCCTGTTTGAAGCTGTAAACATCTTCATCTGTTAATGTTACTGTTTTCCATACTTTTTTATTAACTGAGATTTTCGTTTTCTTTGCCCATTTTTTAAGCAGTTTATCATAAGCTTTCTGTTTTCTTTCTTTTACAATGCTGTCTTTTTTTGTCTGAGTAGAATCTTTATCAAAAACACTGTCCATACGGACTACATAGTATCCGTCACTGCCTTCGATGACATCAGAAGCAAGTTGACCATCTTCTGTCAGTTCTTTTGCTGCTTTCATTACCTCAGCATCAAGAGAGGAATCTTTATCGTCTTCATTTGTGCTGTAAGTTGCTGTAGAAGAACTAAGCGACTCATACACTTCTTTTGCAAGACTGTCCACATCTGCGCCGGCAATATCTTCCTGCGCTTTTATTTTATCTAATACCTGCTGTGCCTGGTCTTTCTTTGCAGCTTTTTCTTCATCTGTCAACTCTGTAGAATTTCCCTCATCATCTTTAGTCGCTTCTGTAGAAACTTTGCAGTATGTAATTTTACTCTGCTGTGCTTCTTTATCTTCTACATTTGTATCTACATCAGCTGTCATCAGATCATACATCTTTGTCTGATAGCTGTATAACTCAAGCAGTTTTTCAATGTCGGACTGGGTCACTGCGAGTTTTGCAATCGTTTCTGCATCATTATCTGTCATAAATTTTTCTGCTGCGGCTTTTAATTCTTTCTGTTCTTTATCTGTGATAGTTACATCATAATCTTTTGCATGCTGTTCTAACAATACCAGATTATGAAGCTGATCCATAATGTCGTCTTTGGTGCTTTCTGCATAAGTTTTGCCATCATCGCCTTTATTTTCCCACATTCCTGTAGTGGATGTTCCAAACATGGAATAGTAAGACATCATCTGAGCCTGGGTCATACGAAGCATCATATTCACTGTTCCGGCTGTAATTTCTTCCTTTCCAACCGTCGCTACTGTCTTCGTTCCATCTAATGTACTTCCACATCCAGTCAAACTGGTCATTGTCAATGTTGCCGCAAGAGTCGTGCAGGCAAGAACCCTTCCTAATTTATTCATAATTCCTCCCGTATTTTCATTTCCATTCGATATTTGATGTACTTTTGGTGTACTTGTTAAGTATAATCTTTATTGTTCCTTTGAGCAAGGGATTTTTTGTGAACTTTCTGGTAATAATGCCTCAAACTCATGGAGAATTTCCAAAACCAGGTCGAGCGCCTTATAGAACTCTTTCGCTTTTCTTCCTTTCAGGGAAATCAGGAAATAAAATTCTTTTCCTGTCCGCACAGACATCCGGTCTTTATATTTTTCTAAAATTGCAGGAATCCCCTCCGTTTTTAACTTTCCACGTTCAAACATCGTTACTTTTACTTCCTGATTGATCTGCTTAATTTCTCTTACATAAACCCTGTGTGCAAGCGCCTTTAAATTTGCAATCGCAAGCAAATTCTGTACCGCCTTCGGCGGTTCTCCAAAACGATCCATCAGTTCTTCTAACATATCTTCATATTCTTCTTCATTTTCAATTCCGGCAATCCGTTTATAAATATCCAGCTTCTGATATTCATTTGGAATATATTTTGGCGGAATGTAGGCATCCATCTCCAAATCAATTGTAGTCTCAAACTCTTCTGCCTGTTCCATTCCTCTTTCTTCCTGAACCGCTTCGTTGAGCATTTTACAGTACAAATCATATCCAACCGCTTCAAGATGCCCGTGCTGTTCTGCACCCAGAAGATTTCCCGCACCGCGAATTTCCAAATCACGCATCGCAATCTTAAATCCGCTTCCCAGATCCGTAAATTCCCGGATGGCATGCAATCTTTTCTCGGCAACTTCTTTTAGCATCTTATCTTTTTTATACATTAAAAAGGCATAAGAAGTCCTGTTTGAACGACCCACACGACCACGAAGCTGATAAAGCTGGGACAAACCAAGCCGGTCAGAATCATGAATAATCATGGTATTGGCATTTGAAATATCCAGACCAGTCTCGATAATTGTCGTGGATACCAGCACATCAATTTCTCCGTTGATAAATCCATACATAATTTTTTCCAACTGATGCTCCGGCATCTGACCGTGTGCAAAGGCTACATTTGCATCCGGCACTAATTTTGCAATCCGATTTGTGATTTCATCAATATCATTGACACGGTTATACACATAATAAACCTGTCCGCCCCTTGCCAGCTCGCGGTTAATCGCCTCTCTTACCATCTCTTCGTTGTATTCCATTACGTAGGTCTGAATCGGCATACGATCCATCGGCGCTTCTTCTAATACACTCATATCACGGATTCCAATCAGACTCATGTGCAGGGTTCTCGGAATCGGTGTTGCCGTCAGCGTCAATACATCCACATTTTCTTTGAGTTTTTTGATTTTTTCTTTATGAGTCACGCCAAACCGCTGTTCCTCATCCACAATCAACATTCCCAAATCTTTATAGACCACATCTTTTGACAACAATCGATGCGTTCCGATTACGATATCCACAAACCCTTTTTTCAAATCCTCAATGGTTTTTCTTTGTTCTGCCGGAGTCTTAAACCGGCAAAGCAAATCAATCCGCACCGGAAAATCTTTCATTCTCTGAACAAAGGTATTGTAATGCTGTTGTGCAAGAATAGTCGTCGGAACAAGATAGACCACCTGTTTATCTTCCTGAACCGCCTTAAATGCTGCACGAATTGCAATTTCGGTCTTTCCATATCCGACGTCCCCGCAGACCAGACGATCCATAATCTTGTTACTTTCCATATCTTTTTTAGTCGCTTCGATCGCCGCTAACTGGTCTTCCGTCTCCTCAAATGGAAACATTTCTTCAAACTCTTTTTGCCAGACCGTATCCGGTTCATAGCAGTAACCGTTCTTCTCCTGTCTCGCAGCATAAAGAGCAACCAAATCTTTTGCAATATTTTTTACTGCTCCACGCACCTTTGTTTTGGTCTTGTTCCATTCCTGACCGCCTAATTTATTTAACTTCGGCGCACGTGCATCCGCTCCGGCATATTTTTGCAGTAAATCTAACTGAGTTGCCAGAATATATAAATTGCTGTTACCCGCATATTCAATTTTAATATAATCTTTCACTACTTTATCTACGGTAACTTTTTCAATCCCACGGTAAATTCCCAATCCATGATTTTCATGAACCACATAATCTCCAATCGAAAGTTCTGAAAAACTTTGAATTTTCTTTCCGCTGTATTCTGTTTTCTTTCGCTTCTTTTTCTTCTCTTTTCCGAAGATATCGCTTTCAGTAATCAAAACAAAACGCACCATCGGATACTCAAATCCGCTTTTGGCATATCCATACGTCGTTACAATCTCACCCTCATGGATTTCACGATTTCTATCCTCCGTATAAACCGCCGTCAAGCCTTCATTTAATAAATCCTGTGCCAGACGTTTCGCCCTTGTTCTTGAACCGGACAACAGCAACACCTGATATCCCCGTTTTTTCCAGTTTTTCAAATCTTTTATTAAAAGTTCAAAACTGTTATTATACGAATTTACCGATTTGGTTGTCAGATAAAAGGAATCATTTATCTGCCAGTCCTCTTTCTGCTGTTCCATCGTACAGATTCCAATGCCGTTTTTCTGATTAATTTTATGAATCAGCAGTTTTTTCCCGCATAATAAATCTGTCTGTCCTGCCAGAAGATAACCTTTTTCAAGGCGGTGCTTCATGCTCTCACGGAATTCCGTTTCCACTGCTTCCACACTTGCTAAAAGATGATTTGTTTCGTCTAAAAAAAGGAGTGTATCCTCCTCCTCAAAATAGTCTAAAAAAGTGACCGGTTCTTTATAAAAATATCGGATAAAATGTTCTGCTGATGAAAAATCATGAAATTCCCGCATTGCGCTGACTGCTTCATTTACCATATTTTTGATACGTCCGGCTTCTTCCGGCAAAAAGGCATCCCGAAATGCCTGTATCGTCTTATCCCGCTCTTTTTCAATGGATATCAGACCTTTTTCCAAAACCGAATCATCAAGTATCATCTCTTCTGCCGGATAAATGGTAATCTCGTCCAGATTTTCAATGGAACGCTGACTTTCGGCATCAAAACTGCGGATAGAATCAATCTCATCGCCCCACATCTCGATTCTCACCGGATTTTCCTCGGTTAAAAGAAAGATGTCCACAATTCCACCACGCATGGCAAACTGTCCCGGGGTCTCCGCCTGCGCATTGTACTCAAATCCCATATTAATCAAATCTTTTTTGAGTGCTTCGGTATCAAGCACACTGTCATTTTTAAAATGCAGGACATGCTTTTTAAGTACGGAAATCGGAAGAAGATAATCCATACAGCCACTGATGCTTGTCACCACCGTCACACTCTTTTTCTCCAAAAGTGCTGCAATTACCTGCATCCGCTGTTTTGTAAGCAGATTTCCATGAATATCTGCTTCAAAGAAAATTAAATCCCTCGCCGGATAATAAAAAACATCCGGATAGTAAAATTTCAAATCTTCGTACAACTCTTTTGCTTTTAATTCATTTTCCGCAATGACAAGACGGTTCTTCTTTTCCTGCCCCAGTCCGTAAATGACATGCGCTTTTTGCGAATCAATACATCCGGCAAGCTGTAAAATTCCACGATTTTTCTCTATTCTGTTTTTAATTTCTTCGTATTCACCAAGTTTTGAAAGTGGCTGCAAAAGTGCCTGCATGTTTTCTCCCTCAATTTATTTATTTCATTCCTATTTCTTTTTTGCGTTATAACGGTTCATGGCAGTTTCAATGCCCTCTGCTAAAATTAATTCCACTGCATCGGCAGCTTCTTTGATTGCTTCATCGACCAGAACACGTTCGTCTTTATCAAAACGTCCCAGTACATAATCTGCCAAATCCCATCCCTTTGGTTTTGCTCCGACTCCTACTTTAATTCGGTAGAAATTTTGGGTTCCAAGCTGGGCAATAATGTTTTTGATTCCATTGTGTCCACCGGCGCTGCCTTTTTTACGGATTCTTATCTGTCCCGGGTCCAAATCAATATCATCATAGATAACAACCAGTTCTGTCTCTGCATCCATTTTATAATAATTGATTAATTCCCTGACTGCTTCTCCGCTCAAATTCATATAGGTCATCGGCTTTGCAAGAATGACTTTTTCTCCGGCAATCACTCCCTTACCATACATCGCTTTCCGGTCGATTCCAGAGCCGGCAATCCGATGACGGTCTATCAATTCATCAATGGTATCAAATCCCATATTGTGGCGGGTTTTATCATACTGTTTTCCTGGATTTCCAAGTCCTACTATTAAATACATATCAGCTCCTTAACTAAAATATACCAGTTCATCTTTTAACGGTTCTGTCTCTTCCACAGAAATCGCATAGAGTACTGGACCTGTTTCACCGTAAGCCGGTACAAATTCATATTTCACTTTGGCTACGACATTCACCCATTTTCCGGTTTTTAGATGACGTGCTTCATCGCTCTTGCAGACAAATCCTAAAAATGTGGTGTCATCTGCACAGCAGGTCATTGCCATACGTCCCGGTACAAATTCATTTTTAGCAAATTCTCTGGATTTTAACACCATTCCGGTAAAAGAAACTTTCTTTCCGTTATAAGTATCCGCATGGTCTCTCGCATCCAGATACCAGATTCCATAATCCTCATTTGGAATTTCAATCGTCTCGGCCTTGACATCAAATGGCATTTCTCCGTCAAAGATATCCTCGATTTCACCCTCTTCATCTTCAAAAATCAGTTCTGCACCCGGATTTACAACTTTAATGCTTCTTCTGAAATTTGCAAGCGGAAGTTCGGTATCTGCACGGTTAAATAATACTAAATCTGCATTTCTTACCATTTCCATAAACAGGGATTTCATATTGTTAAGGTATACCTGAAAGGTACTTGCATCTACTGTCACAATATGCTGTTCGATTCCCCATCCAGACGGAAATGTCAGTTCTTCTAATTTGCTTACCTGCCACATTCCGTTGTATTCAATGATAACGCGACCCGGATTATAAAATGCATCATAAGCAACCAGACGCTCTGTGGTCAGTTCCTCAATGCTGTCGATTACTTCTACAGAAGTACGGCTTTTTTTCAGCACTTTTTTATCGTATTCTTCTTCACCCTCCTCACAGAGAATTAAAAGGGTCGGTTCATCAATCTGAAAATACTCCTGTGCGAGTGTAAAATTCAAAAATGATGTTTTTCCACTCTCAAGAAAACCTGTCATAAGGTAAATCGGTACTTTAAATTCGTCCATTTTTTATAACCTTTCTTAAATATCATGATGTGAGTGTCAAAACTTCAGTTCAACACTCACACCTTAAGCTTATTTGTATTGTTATTTTTCTCTCGTATCTTGATTATGCAAGACCGAATAATCTGGCCAGATTTGCTTCATTCATCTTAGAACCGATGACGCAGATTCTTCCGGTGTATTCCGGTGCACCTTCACGTACATCTGCTTCACCCGGAACCATATCAAAGTAAATCCACTGTCCATCTTCGCCCTCTACCATACCTTTTGCACGCAGTACCATTCCGTACTCGTCATTATGGTTAGAGAGTGCTTCCAGAATCTCATGAATTCCTTCTTTTGTATATTTCTTTGTTGTCTCTTTCCCCCAGCTTGTGAACACTTCATCTGCATGATGGTGATGATGATGGTCATGGTCGTGTCCGCATCCACATTCTTCATGGTCGTGATCATGATGATGCTCGTGATCATGGTCATGTCCGCATCCACATTCTTCATGGTCGTGATCATGTTCATGATCATGGTCATGTCCGCATCCACACTCTTCATGGTCGTGGTCGTGATGATGTTCGTGGTCATGGTCATGTCCGCATCCACACTCTTCATGGTCGTGGTCGTGATGATGTTCATGAGCATGATGTCCACCACATACCGGGCAAACTTCTTCATCCATTAATTCTTTTTCCAAAGAGCGGTTATTTTCCATTGTATCCAAAATTTTTTCTCCGGAAAGTTTTTCAATCGGAGTTGTGATAACTGCTGCTGTCTGATTCAGTCCACGGATAATCTCAAGTGCCGCTGCAATTTTTTCTTCGGAAGCTTTATCCGTTCTGCTTAAGATAACAGTTCCGGCATATTCAATCTGGTTGCTGAAAAATTCACCGAAGTTTTTCATATACATTTTGCATTTTGTTGCATCCACTACAGTTGTAAAGCTGTTTAATTTGATTTCAACTTCGTTTTCAATTTTCTGAACGGCTTTGATAACATCAGAAAGTTTTCCGACTCCTGATGGCTCGATTACGATACGCTGTGGTTCATACTTTGCGATTACTTCTTTTAAAGCAGTTCCAAAGTCACCTACTAAAGAGCAGCAGATACATCCGGAGTTCATTTCACGAATTTCTACTCCTGCTTCCTTTAAGAAACCACCGTCGATACCGATTTCACCAAATTCATTTTCAATTAAAACGACCTGCTCGCCTTTATATGCCTCTTTTAATAACTTTTTGATTAATGTTGTTTTACCTGCTCCAAGAAATCCTGAAAAAATATCAATTTTTGTCATCTTCAATTACTTCCTTTCCAAAACAAATGTTTAAAGACTCCAAGAGTACATTTTGTATAGCACGGTAAAAGGGGACGAAAGTTCCACTTTCAGTACTTCCGCCCCTGTTTATCATCTATTTTAGGATTTTACCACAACTAACTCGAAATTGTCCAGTCCATCGTCAATTAATTTTCTCTTCTAAATCTTTTCACTTTCTTTTTACGAAAATTGTGTTAGAATGAGATGAAAGATGTTGTTGAAAAAAGGGGATTTTTATTATGTACAGTTTTCAGAATGATTACAGCGAAGGAGCACATCCAAATATTCTTCGCGCACTTGAAACCATCAACTACCACCAGAATAATTCTTACGGATTAGACGAGCATTGCGATAATGCCCGCGATAAAATCCAGGAAGCACTGGAAAATTATGGAGTTGATATTCATTTTATTACCGGAGGAACGCTGACAAATCTTACGTTTCTTTCGCATGCTCTGCGCCCTTATGAGGCAGTCATCAGTGCGGATACCGGTCATATTAATACACACGAAACCGGAGCGATCGAAGCAAGCGGACACAAAGTGCTCTCTATTCCTTGTACCGATGGAAAACTGACTGCTGACCTGATTCGTCCGGTCTTAAAACAGCACGAAAATGAGCATTGGGTAGAACCTCGTCTGGTCTATATTTCTCTCCCAACCGAACTTGGAACCGTCTACACAAAAGAAGAACTTGAGAAACTTTATCAGTTCTGCAAACGCCATAATCTGTATCTTTATATCGATGGTGCACGTCTTGCCATGGCACTTGCCGTAGAAGAAACACAGCTGACCTTAAAAGATCTGCCGGATTTATGCGATGCCTTTTATATTGGCGGTACAAAAAACGGAGCAATGTTTGGTGAAGCACTCATTTTAGTAAACGATGATTTAAAAGACCATTTCCGTTTTAATATGAAACAGCGTGGTGCGATTCTCGCCAAGGGTTGGATGATTGGCGTACAGTTTGAAGAACTTTTCCAGGATAATTTATATCTCGAACTTGGAAAACGCAGTGTGGCACTTGCACAGCGTTTAAAAGAAGGCTTTATCGACTGCAAGATTCCATTTTTATGCGATTCACCTACCAATCAGCTTTTCCCGATTTTCCCGAATGAATTCGCCAAAAAAATCAATGAGAATTATGTCACAACTTTCCAGTGCAAACCGGATGAAAACCATACCTGTCTTCGTTTCTGCACCTCTTGGGCGACAAATGAACAGGCTGTTGAAGATTTTATCAAAGATTTAAAACAGTGGTCTTATATCTATGCTTGACAAATATCAGAATAGACGATATGATATAAAAAACAAAGAAAAGGGGAGCTGACGCGTCGGCTGAGAAGAAATACGAACGGATTTCGACCCTATGAACCTGATACGGATAATGCCGGCGTAGGAAGCATATTTTATGTGAATGATTAAGGTGTACCTGTCGGGGGTGCACCTTTTTTTATTAGCTAAACATCTTCAAACAAAAGCTTATCAATCAAATGCGAAAGGAGAATCAACCGTAATTATGGAATACACAACACAGATGGATGCCGCAAGAAAAGGCATTATCACAAAAGAAATGGAAATCGCAGCAAAAAAAGAAAACATGGATGTCAAAGAATTAATGGAATATATGGCAAAAGGCCAGGTTATCATTCCTTGTAACAAACTCCATACTTCAATCGAACCAAACGCAATCGGTTCTATGCTCAAAACTAAGATCAATGTAAACCTTGGAATTTCCAGAGACTGGAAAGACATGGATATGGAAATTGAAAAAGTAAACAATGCAGTCAAAATGGGGGCTGAATCTATCATGGATTTAAGTTCTTACGGAGATACCCGCACCTTCCGTAAACGTCTTACCAAAGAATGTCCGGCTATGATCGGTACTGTTCCGATTTATGACGCAGTTGTTTATTATCACAAACCATTAAAAGAAATCACTTCCAAAGAATGGATTGATATTGTGCGTATGCATGCGGAAGATGGAGTTGACTTTATGACCATTCACTGTGGTATCAATAAAGCCACCGCAGGACGTTTCAAAGCAAACCGTCGTCTTACCAACATCGTTTCCCGTGGTGGTTCTATCATTTTTGCATGGATGGAAATGACCGGTGAAGAAAACCCATTCTATGAACATTATGATGAAATTCTTGACATTTGTCGTGAATACGACATCACTATGAGTCTTGGAGATGCCTGCCGTCCAGGATGTTTAAAAGATGCTTCTGATATCTCCCAGATTGAAGAACTTGTTACTTTAGGCGAACTGACTGCACGGGCATGGGAAAAAGACGTACAGGTTATGGTAGAAGGTCCTGGCCATATGCCAATGAACCAGATTGCCGCAAATATGGAAATCCAGAAAACTATCTGCAAGGGTGCACCTTTCTATGTACTCGGACCTTTAGTAACGGATATTGCTCCAGGCTATGACCATATCACAGCTGCAATCGGTGGTGCAATCGCTGCTGCATCCGGAGCTTCCTTCCTCTGCTATGTAACTCCTGCAGAGCATCTGCGTCTGCCAAGCCTTGATGATGTAAAAGAAGGCATCATCGCTTCCAGGATTGCAGCACATGCCGCAGATATTGCAAAAGGCGTAAAAGGTGCCATCGAATGGGATCACCAGATGAGCCTTGCAAGAAAGAAATTAGATTGGGAGGAAATGTTTGATATCTGTATTGACCCGGAAAAAGCAAGACGCTACCGCGCCGAAGCCAAACCGGAAAAAGAAGATACCTGCAGTATGTGTGGAAACTTCTGTGCTGTAAAAAATATGAACCGTATCTTAGATGGGGAAATTGTAAATATTTACGATGAATGATACTACAACTGATAAAATGACAACAATGGAGTTTTTGGCTCAAACCAAAAACTCCATTGTTGTCATGTGGATATTCGCAATCCGCTTCGCTACTTGCTCATAACCAAATAGCTGCTACGCAGCTTATCAGAAGGGGCTTGCCCCCTCCTGATACAAGCAAGTCCCCACCCCTGCTTATTGCTTTTCGCAATTGAAGCAGGGGACTTACTTGATTTGGTTAAAATATTTGATATACTCTGCTTTCGTTTCTATTTTTGCTCCCATTCCAAGCAATATTCCCGCTATAATGCTTCTATGACAAAGCGCTTCTTCCTCACAGTAACATCCCAGTATGATATTTTTTTCTCTGCTTTTTTCACACAACCATCCAAGCTTCTCTAGCGCGCTTTGATTCTTTACAAGGTCGTCTAAAAAATGAGGTACATAAACGGTTTGAAAATATTCTTCATCAAAGATTCCAAGGTGGAATGCCTTTCTGTATGCTTTAAATACTTCCTTTGAAGGACTCAGTTCCTGCACCAGCTTTTCTGTTGTGGGAATTTTATCCGGGGAACGGACAATCCACCAGGCTTCATCATATTTTGTTTCATCAATTTTTGGGATACATCCGGTATAAATTATGACAACTCGCCTCTTCTTACACAACACTTCTTCGTCTGAAATGCAATTCCATATTTCAGAATCTGTTCGATTCCTTCTTTCTCCAACATTTGTGTATATCTCTTTTCGTCTATCTGTTTTAATGCTTCTTTACAATCTTTTTCTACGGAGTTTTCAGACCCCAAAAGTCCAAAAACTCCGTCCTCTAATTAATATGTAAATACAGCAACTCCATAAGCCGGTAATGGATATGCGAAAGAAAATTCTCTTCCATCACATTCTTTTTTCTGTGCCATATAAACGGTTTTCTCTACCGGCACATTCCCGCCAAATTTCGGGTCTTTACTGTTTAATACCAGACGGTACTGTTTCTTTTTCGGAACACCGACACGATAATCATCTCTCGCTACCGGTGTACAGTTAATGACAAACAACAGATTATTTCTTCCTGTCGGTGATTTTCTGATAAAGCTGTAAATGCTTCTGCTGGCATCATCCGCATTAATCCACTCAAATGCCCCCTCTGTGTGGTCTGTTGCATAAAGTGCCGGATATTTTTTATACATTTTCAACAGCTCTTTTACATAGTCTCTTAACTCACGATGGCTGGACTCTGCTGTTAAATACCAGTCGAGTTCTCTTGCTTCACTCCACTCCTGATACTGTCCGAATTCCTGACCCATAAAAAGCAGTTTTTTGCCCGGATGTCCAAGCATATAAGAATAACCGACTTTTAAGTTTTCGATTTTATCCTGTCCAAGTCCCGGCATTTTATTAATCATGGAGCATTTTAAATGAACCACTTCATCATGTGATAATACCAGCACATAATTCTCACTGTATGCGTAAGTCAGAGAGAACGTCATCTTATGATGATTGTATTGACGGAAATACGGATCTAACTTCATATATTCAAGGAAATCATGCATCCATCCCATATTCCATTTTAAGCTGAACCCTAAACCGCCTTCTTCCGGATGTGCGGTTACTTTCGGCCATGCTGTAGACTCTTCGGCAATCATAACCGTTCCTTTATTTCTTCCAAGCACAACTGTATTTAAATGTTTGAAAAATTCAATCGCTTCTAAGTTTTTATTTTCTCCGTATTTATTCGGAACCCACTGTCCATTTTCTCTTCCGTAATCCAGATACAGCATGGAAGCCACCGCATCTACACGAAGTCCGTCAATGTGATACTGTTCCATCCAGAACAGCGCATTTGCAATCAAAAAGTTCTTTACTTCATTTTTTTCATAATCAAATACTTTTGTACCCCAGTCCGGATGTTCACCCTTTCTCGGGTCTGCATATTCATAAGTCGGTGTGCCGTCAAAATCAGCCAGTCCATGAGCATCTTTCGGAAAATGCGCAGGTACCCAGTCTAAGATAACACCGATTTTATTTTTATGCATGTAATTAACAAAATACTGGAAATCATCCGGTGTGCCATATCTGGAAGTCGGTGCATAATATCCGGTTACCTGATAACCCCAGGAG
This sequence comes from Firmicutes bacterium OM04-13BH, assembly GCA_003481745.1. Taxonomy (GTDB): domain Bacteria; phylum Bacillota; class Clostridia; order Lachnospirales; family Lachnospiraceae; genus Blautia; species Blautia stercoris. Next base: position 52,535 of record QULP01000007.1, on the reverse strand, counting down.
CCATCAAATGGATGTTCTGCAATTCCCATTAATTCTACATGGGTATAGCCCATATCTTTTACATATTCTGCCAGAGAATGTGCAAGTTCTCTGTAATTATAGAATCCATCTTCATCATGTTCATTCTGCGGATGCTTTCTCCATGAACCCGGATGTACTTCATAAATGGACATTGCATTTTTATTTACATCATAGTTCTGACGATTTTTCATCCATACAGAATCATTCCATTTAAAGTTTGTGATATCATAAACGCGGGAAGCATTTCCCGGACGTTTTTCTGCATAATTTGCATAAGGGTCAGCCTTATAAAGCAGTTCTCCTGATGGTGATGTGATACAGAATTTATATAAGTCTCCAGATTTGACTCCTGGTATGAAAAGCTGATAAATTCCCATGTCATTATCACATTTCATAATGTTTTTATTTGGGTCCCATCCATTAAAATCTCCAACTACCGCTACTTCCTGTGCACGAGGAGCCCATACTGCGAAATAAACGCCGTCTTTTCCTTTCTGTTTTGTCGGATGTGCTCCCATGAGTTTATAAATCTCATAATGTGTTCCCTGACCGAACAGATAACGGTCCATTTCCGTAATCTTTAAAGTTTGATTTTTCGCCATAAGCTTTCCCCTTCTTTAAACTGATAATTTTCTATCATTTATATTTTTATTTTTTCTTTTTCTGTCAAACCCCGCAGCCATTTCAGGTATAAATCCCATGTAAAAACTGATGCACAATCTCATACGTTGTCTCATTCGAAATGTGAAACGTCTCGCCTTCTTTCAGACTGTAATTTACAGTCAGAATGTGGTGATTTAATACACCGGTAAATCCAACCGCAAATAATTCCTGACGTCCTCTCATATTTCCAAGCTGTCCTGCCGCATCTTCAAAAATTTTAACCATCATTCTATAATGCCGCTCAATCAGAGGTGCAACCACCTGATAAGCTTCATTTTCTCTTCCCAGATAAAAAAGAGACAGCATGAATAAATAGAATTTCTGATGCTTGCTACAATAATCAAAAAATGTGCGCGCAACACGATAAAGCACGTCTTTTAAATCTCCGCTTTTATTAATTGCGTCCAGGATTTCATCCTCTAACTGCTGATATCCACTCTGTAGCAGATTTTCAAGCAGTCCCCGTTTGCTTCCAAAATAGTAATACAGCGTTGGTTTGGTAATCCCTGCAGTGTTTACAATTTCCTGTACCCCAACTGCGTCATATCCTCTTGCATAAAAAAGGTTCAACGCTGACTTTTTTATCAATTCTTTATTATCCATAAACTGCCCTCCGGCTGTCTGCATGTCTTCGTTGTACTCTATTATACCAATCGGTATATTAAAAAGCAAGCCTTGTTCTTCTTTATTTTACACCAAATAATTTCTGCGCATTTTTCTTCGTTGTCTCGACAACTTCTTCATAAGAAATTTTTTTAATTCTCGCAATTTCCTCTGCCACATAATTTAAATACAACGAGCAGTTACGTTTTCCACGATACGGTTCCGGCGCCAGATAAGGCGAATCCGTCTCAAGCAGTAAATAATCAAGCGGTGCATATTCTACCACTTCTTTTAATTTCTTTGCATTTTTAAATGTGACAACACCGCCGATTCCAAGATAATATCCCATATTCATATATTCTTTTGCATGTTCTAAAGAATAGGAATAACAGTGAATCACTCCTCTTAAATAATCCGCCCTCTCTGCCTTCATCAAATCCATGGTATCTTTTGCCGCATTTCTGCTGTGTACAATAATCGGCAGGCTCATCTCTTTTGCTAAATCCATCTGGCGCACAAACCATTTCTTCTGAATTTCATGGCTCTCTTTATCCCAGTAGTAATCCAGGCCGATTTCACCGACGGCAACTGTCTTTTCTTTTTCACAAAGCTTACGCATCCATGCGATTTTTTCTTCATCCAAATCTCCGACTTCATCCGGATGAACACCGATTGCGCCATAGACAAACGGATAACGTTCCATCAAGGTTACCGTTTCTCTTACCCCTCTAAGGCTTGCCCCAACATTGATAATGGTATCAATTCCATGTTCATGCATCGCCCAAATCAGGCTGTCCCTGTCCCCATCAAACGCCTCGTCATCATAGTGTGCATGTGTTTCAAATATCATTTCTTTCTCCTTTTTAGGAAAAGACCCCCATAGTCCGATTTTCATCTTACCTATGGAGGTCTGTTGTAATTTATATATCAGAAAGTTTTCTCTTATTTTAGCAGATTTCTGCACCTGCCGGCATCTCTTTATCTGGTGTCATTAATGCCAATGTACCATTTTCATCCTCTGCGCATAACAGCATACCTTCAGAAAGTACACCTGCAAGTTTTGCCGGTTTTAAGTTTACCAATACCATTACTTTCTTTCCAACCATATCCTCTGGTTTGTAATTGGACTTGATTCCAGATACAATCTGTTTTACCTGATTTCCGATTTTTACCTGAGAACAAAGCAGTTTCTTGGATTTCTTCACTTCTTCACAGGCAATAATTTCACCTACCTGGAATTGCATTTTCATGAAATCATCAAATGTAATTTCCGGTTTTGCTTCAATTTCGATTACCGGTTCTTCTTTCTTTTCTTCTGCTGTTCCGACTTTCTCGGCTTCTTCTTTCTTCATTGCCTCTACTTTTTCCATCACTTCTTTGATATCAAGACGAGCAAAGAGAATTTCCGGTTTTTCTGTTACTTTGTTTCCAGCTGGATATAAACCAAATGTATCAAGTTCTTCATAAGTTCTCTTCGGTGCATTTAACTGAGCTAAAATCTTTTCTGTTGTTTCCGGCATAAAGGATTCGAGTAAAGAAGCCCCGATGCAGATACCTTCTACCAGATTGTAGAGTACTTCTGAAAGGCGGTCTTTTTTATCTTCTTCTTTTGCAAGTGCCCATGGCATTGTCTCATCAATATATTTATTGCAACGTTTAAACAGAGTAAAGATTTCTGTGATTGCATCTGCAACACGCAGCTCTTCCATTTTATCTGCAACTTTTTTCTTTGTTCCAAGTACAACTGATTTTAATTCTTCATCAACCGGTTCTGTCACTCCGGTACTTCTTACTTCTCCGCCAAAATATTTATTGGACATGGAAATCGTACGATTTACGAGGTTTCCAAGGGTATTTGCCAGTTCAGAATTTAAACGTTCTACCATTAATTCCCATGTAATCACACCATCGTTTTCAAATGGCATTTCGTGCAGTACAAAATAACGAACGGCATCTACTCCAAAGAAATCAACTAACTGGTCTGCATAAATAACATTTCCTTTGGATTTACTCATTTTTCCATCGCCCTGAAGCAGCCACGGATGTCCAAATACCTGTTTTGGAAGTGGTAAATCAAGTGCCATTAAGAAAATCGGCCAGTAAATGGTATGGAAACGGATGATATCTTTTCCAATCAGATGTAAATCTGCCGGCCAGTCTTTCTTAAACTGCTCTGTGCTGTTTCCATCGCAGTCATAACCGATTCCTGTGATATAGTTGGTCAACGCATCTAACCATACATAAACAACATGTTTCGGGTCAAAATCAACCGGAATTCCCCATTTGAAAGAAGTTCTGGAAACACAGAGATCCTGAAGTCCCGGAAGCAGGAAGTTGTTCATCATTTCATTTTTTCTGGAAACCGGCTGAATAAATTCCGGATGCTCGTTAATGTATTCAATCAGTCTCGGTGCATATTTGCTCATTTTAAAGAAATAAGCTTCTTCTTTTGCCGGTGTAACCGGACGTCCACAGTCCGGACATTTTCCATCGACTAACTGAGATTCGGTAAAGAAAGATTCACAAGGAGTACAGTACATTCCTTCATAGTATCCTTTATAGATATCTCCCTGGTCGTACAGTTTTTTAAAAATTTTCTGAACCTGTTTTTCATGGTCCGCATCTGTTGTACGGATAAATTTATCATAAGAAGTATTCATTAAATCCCAGATGTTTTTAATTTCTCCAGATACTTTATCAACAAATTCTTTACAGGTTACACCTGCCTCTTCTGCTTTTAACTCAATTTTCTGTCCATGTTCATCTGTACCGGTCTGGAAGAATACATCGTATCCCTGCTGTCTTTTAAATCTTGCAATACTGTCTGCAAGTACTGCTTCATAAGTATTTCCAATATGCGGTTTGCCGGAAGTATAGGCAATCGCTGTGGTAATATAATATTTTTTCTTATCCATGATTTTTTCTCCTTTACTTTTTTCTATGTGCTCACAGAATCAAACACAGAAAGATTCCGAGCGTACATTTTTGTTTAACGGGTTTCTTTGAATCAATTTTTTTGACAAACCAAAAAAGCTCATCTTCTTCATCCTGATTGATTTCAGAATGAAAGAAGACGAGCTATATACCCGTGTTACCACTTCTTTTTATCTTAGCCTCACAGCCAAGACCTTAATGGGTGCTTTCACACCTCTCCCGCTATAACAGGCGGAACCTGTTGCAGCCTTACCTGATTTTACTAAATTACAGGTTCGGTGCACCTCTCAGGAGCCATCTTCCCCAAAGTTTTCTTCATTCCTCTCAGCCACCGGAATTTCTCTGTAAAAGAAAAGCAATGCGTACTCTCTCCGTCATCGTGTTTGTCATCTTTTTAGAGACTAACACATTTTTCTGATTTTGTAAAGGTAGCAGATGCATTATCCAACCGCATATTTCTGCACAACAGTATCAAATTTTTCATTCTGTGCTTCATAGATGACACAAAGTTCTTCCTGCCAGTTCACACTTAACATTCCGAGAATTGACTTTGCATCAATTGTAATTCTTCCGCTTACCACGTCGATATCAAACGGGCAATTACAGGCTGCTCCTACAAATTCTTTAATTTCTTCTACTGTCTTAAAGGATATGATTTGCTCTTTCATGGTATACTCCTCCGCTTTTCTTATGCTCGTTAATTTTTTGTCGATTGTTATGATTAGGATGATATACCAAAATCAAGAAAAATGCAATGTATAATTTTTTTAGATTTTTGAATTTTTTCAGCTATTTCCGCTTTCGTATGTAACACACATTGCAAAATAATGCATTGCTATACTTTGTCATATAGCCGATATACTCTTTTTTATTGATATAGTACTCTTTTCCCCACGAAGAAACCCGCATCCATTCTTCGTCCATCTCTGTGACTGTCACAAAATGCGCAGATACCTTATTCGAGGAAAGATAGCTTCCCATACTGTTTTTCTGGTACAGATTCAGTTTTTCTTTTTTCCGGAAAAATGGCAGATTCGGACCAATGGATAAAATAACCGGAATATCATGGGACAGCATGGCACTCATGCGATTCCATAACTTTTTGCGCCCAAATCCCCAACTTGCAGTCAAGCCGGTGTGATATTTTGCCAAATAAGCATTTAAACCCACTACCAGCACCCATCCCGGCATACCAAAGTGTGGAATCAGCGGAAGATAATCTCGTCTCATTTTATGGACATACTTTAAGTACTGTTCTCGTTCGATAATTCCGTTTGAATCCTGCACTTCTTCAAAAAACTTTGTTCTGCATCTTTGTTTATTTAAATCAAGGTACAACAATAAATCCGTTCCTGCAATCACTCCGCATCCGCATTTGCGAATGGTCTTAGAACTGCTCCAATTCTGATTTCCCCCATAAGAAAGACTGCCTTCTTTTTCGATTGATGGAAACGGATTACACAGACGATACCGCTTCATCAATCAGACCTTAACCTCAACTGTTTTTTCTAATGAAACAGAAACCGGTCCGCCCATCTTACATTCTACTGTTTTTCCATTTTCCTTTACGACCGTTGCTTCAATAATTCCCCCTGGCTGTTTTAAAATATAAACATATTTTCCATCATTCTTCTGTTTGCTTAAATAAACCGCCGTTGCCATACTTCCGCTTCCGCAACTGCTTTCCCATACAAGAGAACCTGTTTCTTCTACATAGACAACCGGTGTCATCCGGTAACGTTTTTCCATTCCATCTGCACTTGGCTCTAAGAACATAATTCCACACGCATCACATTTATGTTTTGCCATTGCAGCTTCAAGCACCGCCTGTACAAACGCATCTTCTCTTCTTGGACCTTTTACAATTACATGATTAATTCCGTCAAAGACAACCATTGGATAGCTTCCGTACTGAGCAGTTTCCACTTCTTCTATTTTTTCAGGAAGCGGCATCATGGTTTTACTTGTTCCTGCCTCATAATCTACTTCCACGTCAAGTTTTTCAGAAGAACCGCTGACATCTACAGTTACCGTCTTTTTGTAGGCGTCCTTTGACTCCTGCTCCTTTCCAAGCAGATAGCCAAAACTTCTGGTTGCATTTCCACAAAATTCTCCACCCATCATTTCCATGTGACTGCTTCCATCTTCATGTCTTTCAATGAAACCAACCTGTTCTCCACGGAACTCTTTGATTGCTAACAGTTCATTTGCAACCTTTGCATATAAATTTCTTTCCACCGGACTGGTAACAAAAATTGTGATATTTCCGGCCGGGTCTGCTACTCGTAATTTTACCTCCATACTTAACATCACCTTTCAAAAAAATTCTTGTGTCTATTATACCACATTTTCGCCAAAAATTTGTAAAACATGATATCGACTTTCGTGAAATTGTATGCTATATATGTAAGTAGCAGATTGATTTATTTTTTTAACCAGGGGGTGTAGTCATGAAACAAAAAACTTCTGCTGTCAATCAAATTACGGAGGGTGTTATCTGGAAACAGCTTCTGCTTTTCTTTTTTCCGATTATGCTCGGAACATTATTTCAACAGCTTTACAATACTGCCGATGCCATTATTGTCGGACGCTTCGTCGGAAAAGAAGCGCTTGCCTGTGTTGGTGGCTCTTCCGGACAGCTAATCAATCTCGTTGTCGGATTCTTTGTCGGGCTTTCTTCCGGTGCAACCGTCATCATTGCACGCTACTATGGCGCAAAGAATAAAAAAGAATTAAATCTGGCACTTCATACAGCTTCAGCCCTTGCCATTATCGGAAGCATCATAATTACCGTATTTGGAATTTTACTTGCTCCCGCTATGCTCCGGTTTATGAATACTCCGTCAAATGTAATGACCGGTTCTGTCATTTATCTGCGTATTTATTTTGCCGGAATTTTCTTTGTCTTTGTCTACAATATTGGTTCGGCCATTCTGCGTGCCATGGGTGACTCCAAACGACCGCTTTATTATCTGATTGTCTGCTGCTTTATTAATGTATTTTTGGATATTTTTCTGGTCGTCGGATTTAATCTTGGCATTACCGGCGCTGCCCTTGCAACCTTATTTTCTCAGGCTGTCAGTGCCATTTTGGTAATTCGTGCTTTGATGAAACCAGAAGAAATGTATCAGCTTGAACCGAAAAAAATCCGCCTGCACCGATTTTTGCTTTTCTCTATTCTTACAATCGGACTTCCGGCAGGCTTTCAATCTATGATGTACAATATTGCCAATATCATCATTCAGTCCTCTTTAAATCATCTGGGAACAGATGCAATGGCAGCCTATACTGCATTTGGAAAAATGGACGCCTTTTACTGGATGATTTCCGGTGCATTTTCGGTTTCGATTGCAACGTTTGTCGGACAAAACTATGGTGCTGGAAAGTATTCAAGGATGAAACGAAGCGTAACTGTCTGTCTTTTGATGGACCTTGCTGCCTCTCTGCTTGTAAGCCTGATTTTGATTTTCTTTGGAAAATATCTCTTCCGGCTCTTTACACAGGATGCCGGCGTTATCAAAGTCGGAATGGAAATTATTTCCTTACTTGCACCAAGCTATGTTTTATTTATCTTTATTGAAATCTTCTCAAGTGCCCTCCGTGGGATTGGAGATGTTATGATTCCCATGCTGATGACCTGTGGCGGTGTCTGCGTACTTCGTATTTTATGGATTTTCTTTGTTGTACCGCATTTTTCAGGAATCCAAATTATTCTGATGTGCTATCCGATCTCCTGGGGTGTTACATCTATCCTGTTTATTATTTATTACTATATCCGTCAGAAACAATTCTTCAGCACACATAAAGAAGAATAATGTACTAAAAGCAGTCTGCAGTCAAGTGGATATTCGCAATCCGCTTCGCTACTTGCTCATAACCAAATAGCTGCTACGCAGCTTATCAGAAGGGGCTTGCCCCCTCCTGATACAAGCAAGTCCCCACCCCTGCTTATTGCTTTTCGCAATTGAAGCAGGGGACTTACTTGATTTGGTTAAATTTTAAGCAGACTGCTTTTTTATCGATCCATCCATTTACAAAACAATATTGCCACAAGCGTACTGACAAATGTTGCCACGATTGCCGGACCTGTCACCCCTGCCGGATTTGCACTTCCGTACTGGCTTCGATAGGCAATGACATTGACCGGTATCAACTGTAATGATGAAATATTTAAAATCAAAAATGTACACATTTCATTGCTGGCGGATTTGGGTTTTTTCCCTTTTCGTTCTTCTTCCAGTTTTGCAAGTTCTTCCATTGCTTTTAATCCCAGAGGTGTTGCACCCCAGCCAAGCCCTAAAAAATTTGCAATGACATTAGCGGAAATATATTCCATTGCCGGATGTTCTTTTGGTATTTTGGGAAATAAAAAATGCAAAAGCGGCTGCATTTTCTCTGTCATCTTATCGATTAATCCGGAACTTCTCGCAATCTGCATGATTCCCATCCACATCGCTACAATTCCGGACATCGTAATACAAAGTGCAACCGCTTCTTTAGCACAGGACAACGCTGCATCCGTTACTTCCGCAAGCCTTCCTGTCACTGCGCCATACAGAATGCCGATGAGCATCATAGCTCCCCATAAAAGATTCAGCATACTTTTATCCTGTTTTGACTCTTCTTTTTATTCTATACAAGAAGGAATCGGAATATTACTCGTCAGAATCATCATACTCATCAGAACCGCTATTATCATCTTCCGAATCATCATACTCATCAGAACCGCTATTATCATCTTCCGAATCATCATACTCATCAGAACCGCTATTATCATCTTCCGAATCATCATAGCTTTCATCAGAATCGCTATTATCATTTTCCGAATCAGATTCTTCTGTATTTTCATTAGAAAGTCCCTGACTTCTTTGGGTTATCTTATTTAAGATTTCCGTTTCTTTCTCTCCCGCTGCCGGTGTCGGCTGATAATTATTATAGTCCTCTACCGAAGAAATACTGCATGGAATGATATTTGTCACATTATCTTCCTGCAGTTTTCCACCTTTTAGAGTAAAAGTCTGCTGGAAAATCATGGTATCCATATCAGATGGATACATATTTCCACCGAAGCAGAAATTGCCAAGACTGTATACAATATTTTTTCCTTTATACTGTTCAATTCCCTGAAGTACATGTGGATGATGTCCAAGCACCAAGTCTGCTCCTGCATCAATTGCAGCATGCGCAAGTTCTACCTGCACATCATTTGGATACTCTGCTTTTTCCTCTCCCCAATGAAAACTCGCAATGATAACCTGTGCGCCCTCATCCTTCAAATCCTGAATATTTTTCTCCATGGAATCTTTCACGCCCAGACCATCTGCCAACACGTAAGTACCAACCAGACCAACCTTGATGCCTTTTACTTTCTTGATTGCTACCCTGTCATAACCAAAGTTTGTAATTCCGGCTTCATCAAGTGCATCCATCGTATCGTTATAGCTCTGTTCACCATAATCTTTACTGTGATTATTCGCAAGATTGGCAGCCTCTACAAAGCCATCTGTTAAAATTTCCGCATAGCTTTTATCTGCTTTAAACGCAAATTGTTTATCCTCACGGGTTGTACTGTCTGTCAGCGTACCCTCAAAGTTTACAATTGTTAAATCATCTTCTTCAAAAACAGATTTTACATTTTCAAAGAAATAATTAAAATCTCCAACCTCATCATATTTTGCCGGCATACTGCCCTCATAAGCAAAATTTTCATCCGTTCCAAATGTACAGTCTCCCACTGCACTAATGGTAAAACTTACCGTTTTATTTTTTCGTTTTGTTGTTTTTTCCATTTCTTCTGAAATGGCTGTCTCTTCTTTTTGCTTCTTTCCTCCGGTCAACAGGTTTTTACTTCCTACCAGAAGCAGTGTAAAAATCAATAAAACCACTAATACAATATCTGCCAGAATAATCGTTCTTGCTTTTTTATCCTCCGGCAGCTTTTCCTTAAACAACTCATATTTTTTCTTTAATTCCAGTTTCTTTAAGGCTGCTTTTGCTCTTTTAAGCCATTCTTTTGCCTTTTCGAACCATATTTTTGCCTTTTTGCTTAAGTCTTTTTTATCCATCTGCTTCATTTTTATTCCTTTTTCAGCAGTGCCTGATATACATCACGTTTGCTGATTCCTCTGTCTTTTGCCACCTTTTTCATTGCTTCTTTTTTGTCGTTTCCCTGTTGCATATAATGTTCCAAATGTTCCTCTAACGGCATCTCTTCCCATTTTTTCTGGGCTTCTTCTTCCATTTCTTTTCGGTTCTTTCCTTCGATTACAAGTACACACTCCCCTTTTGGTTCATGTTCTCCATACCACTTAAGGGCTTCTGAAATGGTTGTCACAAATGCTGTCTCATGTTTCTTTGTCAGTTCCCGACACACGGTAAGCCTTCTATCTCCAAGGGTTTCAAATAATTCTTCTAAGGTACGAAGCAGACGATGTGGTGCTTCATACATTATCATGGTTCGAGTCTCTGTTTTTAACTCTTCTAATATTTTCTTTTTTTCTTTTTTATCAGACGGTAAAAACGCTTCAAACGCAAAGCGCCGTGTAGAAAGTCCGGATAAAGTCAAAGCTGTAATACAGGCTGCCGGTCCCGGAAGGGATGTCACTTCAATTCCTGCTTCATAACACATCGCAACCAGTTCTTCTCCCGGGTCGGAAATCCCAGGCGTTCCGGCATCCGTAACCAGCGCAATATTTTTTCCTTCTAATAACTGTTCTACCAGATAATGCCCTTTATCAATCTTGTTGTATTCATGATAACTGGTCATTGGTGTTTTGATTTCAAAATGGTTTAAAAGCTTAATGCTGTTTCTGGTGTCTTCCGCCGCAATTAAATCCACTTCTTTTAATGTGCGCACCACACGAAACGTCATATCTTCCAGATTACCTATCGGAGTTGCGCACAAATATAATTTTCCACTCATAATTTTTCCTCATGATTTCTTCCGTAGATATCAAGGATTTCATCGGTATAAACACCCGTTTTTTCATACACAATCAATGGGCGTTCCACTTCAATCCGTGATTTTCCTCCACGCAGTCCTTCAATTAAGACCAGATTTGGCTCTTTGTCTGCATAAGGCTGTACCAGACGCATCCTCTTTGGCTCAATTTTATATTTTACCATAACCGACATAATTTCAGCCAGACGAAACGGCCGGTGCACCATATAAAATCTTCCCTTTGGCACAAGCACCTTCGCTGCCTGGGCTATGATATCATCCAGTGTACACAACGTTTCATGCCTTGCAATCGTCTTTGCACTGTTTTCTCCGGTTAGTCCATGACTTCCAATCATGTACGGAGGGTTTGTCGTTACGACATCAAAAGAAGCGCCGCCAAACACTGCACCTGCTTCTTTGATATCTCCGGTTACGATATCAATATCCTGTTCCAGTTTATTATATGCGACACTTCTTCTTGCCAGCTCTGCACTTTCTTCTTGGATTTCCAGTCCTGTAAAATATCCTTTCGGATATCTTGCTTTCATTAAAATAGGGACGATTCCTGTGCCCGTCCCCATATCAAGTACCCTCTCACCCGGCTTGGCTTTTGCAAACCAGGCAAGAAGGACAGCGTCTATCCCAAAACAGAACTGTTTCGGATTCTGAAAGAGCATATAGCCATTTTGAAGGTCATCAAGACGTTCATTCTTGTCTTTCATTTATTTCTTCTCCAGTTCTTTTAAAGCTCTCATTTCCTCATCGCTGAGGCGGAATTTTTCTTTTTTCTGACGCGGTCTGAATTTTAAGTCTTCCACCGGATATTCCCGAATTTCTTTTTCGCCATCCACATCAACAATAACTTTTACCAGCTGTCTTAACACGCTGACACTGTGCACCTCTCCTCTTAAACCATCTGCGGTGGTCACTCTGTCACCGATTCCCGGAAGTTTGCGATTTAATTCTTCGTAAGTTTCTTCCTCATTTTTCAGACAGCACATCAGTCGTCCACATACACCGGAAATTTTCGACGGATTCAACGACAGATTCTGTTCCTTTGCCATCTTAATGGATACCGGTGCAAACTCAGAAAGATAAGTGTGACAGCACAGCGGACGTCCACAGATTCCGATTCCACCTAAAATCTTTGTCTCATCACGCACACCAATCTGGCGCAGTTCAATTCTTGTCTTAAAGATAGCTGCCAAATCTTTTACCAACTCACGGAAATCAATTCTTCCATCAGCGGTAAAATAAAATAATACTTTATTATTATCAAAGGTATACTCGACATCAATTAGTTTCATCTCGAGTCCGTGCTCTCTGATTTTCTTTAAACAAATCTGATACGCCTCTTTTTCACGCTTCCGGTTTGCCTCTTCTTTTTTGTCATCCTGTGGAGTCGCAATTCTGATTACTTCTTTTAAAGGCTGTACCACCTTTTCATCTTCCACATCTCTCGGAGCAAGCACAACATGCCCGTATTCCACTCCTCTCGCTGTCTCCACGATTACGTGGTCTCCAACACAAATATCAAAATCCTTCGGTGAAAAATAATAAATCTTTCCCACGTTACGGAATCTGACTCCTATTACTCTTGTCATTTATTAGTTCTCCCTGATTGTCAGGAACAATAGTTCCATCGTTAAGTCAAAATTAACATTCGCCTGCAGACGCGCTTTTGCAGTCTCAATCGCCTTGATAATATTCTCAAGTCCCTCATAAGAGCTCTTATCTGCTCTCTCTTTAATAAAATTGTATTCATCTTTAAAAACCAGACTGTCCATTTCTTTGGTGGCCTTAAATAACAACACATCTCGAAACCATACTAAAAACAAATCCAGATACTCATAAATCGTATGTTTCTGTTCAGAAAGGTTTTTCAGTGCATCTACCATTTCATAAACTTCCATATCGCTTCCACGACGTAAGATACGGAAAGCCGCATCCATCATTTCTGTAAAATCTTCTGCAGTTGCAATCTGTTTTGCTTTTCCTACATTTCCCTGTGCAAATGCCACACTGACATCTGCCTGATAATCCGGTACATGCAGTTCTTCCATCAGATACTTACGAATGACTTCATCGCGCACCGGTTTAAAATTCAGTGTCACACATCTTGAAGTAATCGTCGGCAAAAGTCCGGTATTATTGTTTGCCAAAAGCAGAATCACAGCATAAGCCGGCGGTTCTTCAATTGTCTTTAACAGGGCATTTTGAGCCTGTATCGTCATCTTCTCCGCTTCATCTACGATATAAATTTTATAAGGACCGGTATACGGTTTGATTTCCACATCCGAAACCAGTTGTTCGCGGATTTCTTCGATACCAATCGAAGTCGGCTTTACATGCTCCACATAGATAATGTCCGGATGATTCCGGCTCATTGCTTTTCTACAGGAACTGCAATGCATACACGGCTCTTTTTTATGTTCCTCGCATTGCAATGTCATGGCAAATAATTTTGCCAGAAGTTTTTTACCGCTTCCTTTTTCTCCTGCAAAAATATAAGAATGTGAAACCTGTTCCTTCTCAACTGCATTCTGCAAATGACGGATTACCTCTTCGTGTCCCAATACTTTTTCAACTTCCTGCATTGCAATCACCCACCTTGTCCTAATAATGTCTTGTATGTCTCAAAATGATAACGTGATACCATAACATGATACCATTTCGAATATGTTCTCATTATACCACACGATTGAAATGCACTCAATAATTCCTTCTCTAACATTTCTATTAAGATTCTATTAAGCGTTTTTTGATATATGCTGTTATTTCACTCAGACACGTCTCTAAACTTTTATTAAAAAATCGTTTTTCAATTCCTGCCTGCTCTAATTTTTCTTCCGAGAAATCCTCCGCATCGGCAAGAAAACGACGACAAAGTTCCTCATAATGTGGTTCTTTCTGGGTTTCCTCTCTTGCAATGGCACGTTTTAGACGCTCCCCATCTTCCACCTCCACATAAATCGGACACAGCGACGCTACTCCATAATATGCTTTCAGATTCTGATAGGATTCAAGCGTTCCAATGGCAAGATAACTGGTTTTGCTTAAATCAACCGAGCCGTCATCTGCTGTAAAATAAGTCCACGGTCCGTAAACTGTCTGATAGGTTCTTGCTTCAATCACTTTTTCTGCTTTATCAAATTCAAAATACTTTGCCTCATCTACAAAGTGGTATTCCTGTCCTTCTTTTTCTCCGTCACGAATCGGACGAGTAGTATAAAGCACCAGTCTTCCAAGCTTTAAATTCTCTGATTCCTGAAGCTTTCGGTAGATGGTGTCTTTTCCGGAAGAACTTTTTCCCATGATATAAAATATTTTTCCCATAATTCACCTTTTTTGCACACGAATCTTCTGTGCATGATAATCAATCAATCCCTGTACTTCAAGCCCCTGCATTTTCCAGCTCTCTATTTTTTCAATCAGCTCTTTTGTTACCCTTTCTCCCGGCACAATACACGGAATCCCCGGTGGATAAAGATACGCAAACTCTGTACTCACTCTTTCCTCTGCTTCTTTTAAATTCACTTCTTCCCAGTCTACATCCATCGCCTCTGCAATGGTACATATTGCATCTTTATCTGTAAACTCAATTTTTGTCTGCGCTTTCTCCTTTATTTGATTTTTCATCTCAGAATCAAATGCCGAATCAATTTCCAAAAGTGCACCTGCAAGCCGTGCAAATCCTTCTTCACTGTCCATCACACTTGAAAGTGCCAGCACATAAGACGGAGCGGTCATTTCCATTTCTAACTGATATTTATCGAGCAGTTTTTCCCGAAGCATCTCTCCATCAATAGAAGTCCCCTTTGTTGAAATAATAATTTTAGAACAATCCATATCATAGACGCCATTTTTCCCGACTACTTCATCCGGTTTGACCAGATGCAGATGCTTCAAATCAGAAAGCTTTCTGCGGCACTCCTTTAATCGTACCGTGTATTCTTTAAATAACACTTCCGAAGAAGACTCCAGCAGTCGGATACAGGCATCCATACTGCTCATAAAAACATAAGACGGGCTACTGCTCTGATAAATTGAAAGAAACCGCTTCAACCGTTCTTCAGATACAAGACTGCCCTGCGTGTGCAGCAGGGCAGTTTGTGTCAATGAAGGCAAAGTTTTATGCAGACTCTGGATTACGATATCTGCGCCGTTTTCAAGTGCAGACTCTGGAAATGTATCTGAAAAACGAAGATGAGCTCCATGTGCCTCATCTACAATCAGTGGAATTTGATGTGCGTGTACAATCTCACTAATCGCAGCAATATCAGACACCATTCCGTCATAAGATGGCGAAGTAATCAGTACTGCTTCTATCTCAGGACAGACGTTCAAAGCTTCTTCTACCGCTTTCGGTGCAATTCCGCCGTTTAATTCTGTCTCTTCAAACACAGCCGGATATAAATAATGTGCATGCAGACGTCTTAAATAAACTGCATGATAGGCAGCTTTATGACAGTTTCTTGCCATCAAAATACTGCCCCCATCACTGGTACATGCTGAAATTGCACTTAAAAGCCCGGCGGTACTTCCATTTATCAGATAAAAGCTTTTATCTGCATGGTACAACTTTGCAACACGTTTCTGTGCTTCTAAGAGAATTCCCTCCGCATGATGCAGATTATCAAATCCGGTAATCTCAGTAATATCAATTTCATAAGGATTTTTTAATGTCTCAGGGCAGAAGCTACGCTTATGCCCCGGCATGTGAAATGGATAAACCTCTCCTTTGCTGTATTCATATAATGCTTCATCGATATATTTTTTCATTTTTTTAATTTCTTATATTTGTCCGGTGGATATTCACAATCCACTTCACTCTTTCATTCGGTTAACTTATCTTGCAAGTGCTTCCTGTACCATTTTCTGAACAGTTGCAAATACATCCTCTAATGCTACTTTTTCTCTTACAGATTTATCTCTTGTTACCACTTCACAGCATCCCTCTTTCATATTTCTTGGGCTTGCAATGATACGAACCGGAATACCCATTAAGTCAGCATCGCTGAACATAACACCGGCACTTACTTTTCTGTCATCGTAAAGTACTTCGATTCCTGCGTTCTGT
This sequence comes from Firmicutes bacterium OM04-13BH, assembly GCA_003481745.1. Taxonomy (GTDB): domain Bacteria; phylum Bacillota; class Clostridia; order Lachnospirales; family Lachnospiraceae; genus Blautia; species Blautia stercoris. The sequence continues at coordinate 36,294 of QULP01000007.1, read as the reverse complement.
AACTGTTCATATAAACCATCTGAATAGTTCTTGATTTCTTCATTGTCCGGACGTACACAGCAAAGGTGAACCTGCCATGGAGCAATTGTCATTGGCCAGATTGGACCATACTCATCATGATGTGCTTCGCAGACAGATGCAGCAAGTCTGCCGACACCAATTCCATAACATCCCATAATCGGATATTTTTCTTTGCTGTCTTTATCGAGATATTTCATTCCCATGCTCTTCGTATATTTTGTTCCGAGCTGGAAAATGTTTCCGACTTCGATACCTCTTGATACTTTGATTGCTTTTTTCTTACAACATGGGCAGATTCCGCCATCTACGATTTTTGCGAAATCATGATATTCTGCATCCGGAAGATCTCTTTCCATACAAAGCCCTGTGTAATGATAATCATCCTGATTTCCGCCACAGCAAAGATTGCATCCACCTTTTAAAGAACTGTCATATAAAACAGTTACATTTGCATCCATCTTGTAAGGTCCGATAAATCCTGGATGTAATCCACTTTCTAAGGTAATTTCTGCCGGATGAATTTCTTCTTTTAAGAAGTTTGTCAATTTTGTTTCATTTGCTTCCAAGTCCCCTCTGATAAATAATACAACGTATTCATCATTGGAATTTTTCTGATATACTACCGCTTTACAGGATTTTTCTGCTGAGCTGTTTAAGAATTCACATACTTCTTCGATTGTATGCATATTTGGAGTGCTCACCAGTTTTAATTCCTGATATTCTTCAGCTTCATTTTCTACAATGTTTTCTGCTGCCTCTACATTTGCTTTGTAACCACATTCTGGGCATACTGCAATGGAATCTTCTCCAACCGGAGTCAAAAGCATAAATTCATGAGAAAGGCTTCCACCCATCATACCAGAGTCAGATGCAACTGCGATTGTTTCCGGAATTCCGGCTCTTGCAAAAATTCTTTCATAAGCATGATAACATTTGTCATAATATTCTTCCAAATCTTCCTGAGATGTGTGGAAAGAATACGCATCTTTCATAGTAAATTCACGTACACGGATCAGACCGGCTCTTGGACGTGCTTCATCACGGAATTTTGTCTGGAACTGATAAATCATAAATGGATATTTTGCGTAAGTCTGTCCATATTCTCTTACTAACTGAACCGCTGCCTCTTCATGGGTCATACCAAGTACCATTTTGCTTCCGTTTCTGTCTTTGAAACGAAGCAGTTCACTTCCAACGCTTTCATATCTTCCGGATTCTTCCCATAAAGATGCCGGCAGGGCAACCGGAAACTGTACTTCCTGTCCATCGATTTTATCCATCTCGTCACGGATAATTGCTTCAATTTTCTGGCATACACGACGAAGCGGCATATACTGGGAATAAATTCCGTTTGCCACATACTTCATGTAACCGCCTCTTACCATCAGTGCATGACTGTCGATAACACAGTCAGACGGTCTTTCTTTAAATCTGTCTCCTACAAGTTTACTTAACTTCATATTTACTTCCTCCTAAAAAATCTTTAAACTCAACAAAAAATGAAATTAATTAATGAAATAAAAAACCCTGAACTGACAAATTTCTTCAATCAGTTCAGGGCGAATATTCATCCGTGTTACCACCTGAATTCAGGATTACTCCCACACTCATAGATACAGAGTTTCCTCGATATCATTTCCTTTTAACGGGGGACTTCCGACAGTGTCTACTTTCTTATGCCTGACAAATTTCCGGCTCAATTTCAACCTGCAGCTCCAAGACCGGTTCGATACCATCTTATCAAAGCCTTCCACCAACCGGCTTCTCTCTGTACATAGGACTAATATCTACTATTTCTCTTCATCGCTTTTCTTATTTCAAATAATACTGCTTTCGATGGAATCTTAGCATATTTTGTACGTTCTTGCAAGCTGAAATTTCTTTTACGCAGTCAGATCCATTTCATACACTCAGACATGACACAAATTCCTGAAGCGCCCAGTTTTCGCATTTTCTCCACACATTCCCTCGTTGTTTTCATGCCCCCGATTGCAAACACCGGGATTTCCACCTCATCGCACACTTCTTTTAAAAATGCCGTTCCTCTCGGTTCAAGTCCCGGTTTACAGGTTGTCGCAAATATATGTCCTGCTGTCACATAAGAAGCACCCAGCTTTTGCGCTTTTTTTGCATCTTCTGTGCTGTGTGTAGAAACTCCCGTCACTTCAAACTTCTGTGCAATCTCAGGGTTTGCTTCTAAAACAGCAAGCGGAACATGAATTTTCGTGCATCCGACTTCAAGTGCCGATTCCGTATAAGTATGTGCAATACAACTTACCTTATGCTCCTCGCAAATCTTTTTTACCGAAAACAAAAGTGCTGTATATTCACTTTCTGAAAGGTCTTTTTCACGCAGAATCACAGCATGAGGCTGATTCTTGCAGATTCTTTTTATCTGACACAAAAACGCTTCTCTGTCTCGGCAGAGTTTTCGGTTCGTAACTGCTATTACCTGTTCTTTATACATAAACATAGTCATTCATAACCGGCTGAAGTCCTTCATCAAGAAGTGCCTCATAGACTTCTTCCACACTTCTTCCATCCGAGATTTCAAACTGGTCATCTCCTTTATTCTCAATCTCTTCTACGTGTTCTCCGATTCCCGTGCTGACTCCTGCTGAAATCTTTGTTGCTGCAATATTGACCAGATTATCCCTCACACGGGAGCACTCTCTGGTTGATACCGTAATACTCGAAAATGGCATAAACAGGCGGTAAGCACATACTACCTGAAGCAGCTGTGGTTCATGGACATCCATCGGATTAATCTTGTCATTATTGATAATCGGACGCAGTCTCGGACAGGAAAATGCAATTTCTGCGTGTGGATATTTTCTCTGAAGCAGATATGCATGCATACCTGTTGCAAACGCATCTTTTCTGAAATCATCCAGACCAAGCAAAGCGGCGAATCCAACACCTCTCATTCCACCTTTTAAGGCACGTTCCTGCGCATTTAAGCGGTATGGGAAAATTCGTTTATGACCTGCAAGATGCAGCGTTTCGTACTTATCCGAATTATAGGATTCCTGGAATACGGTTACATAGTCTGCGCCACATTCATGCAGATAAGCATACTCATCAGAATTCATCGGATAAACCTCAAGACCGATTACTTTAAAATATTTTCTTGCGATTTTACAGGCTTCTCCTATGTATTTCACATCCGAATATTTTCGACTTTCCCCAGTCAAAATCAAAACTTCCTGAAGTCCTGTTTTGGCAACTGCTGCCATCTCTTTCTCGATTTCCTGTGCATTTAATTTTGCACGGTTAATTTTGTTATGGCAGTTAAATCCACAATAAATACAAAAATTTTCACAGTAATTTGCAATATAAATCGGTGTAAACATATTGACACTATTTCCAAAGTGTTTTTCTTTTTCTGCCTTTGCAACCTGTGCCATCTGCTCTAAATACGGCAGTGCTGCCGGTGATAACAGTGCCGCAAAATCTTCCGGAGTACGGCTTTCATGCGCAAGGGCACGTTCTACATCCTTTGCGGTATATTTCTCATAGTCATACTCATTCATGGCATCAATGACCTGTTTCTGCACATCGGACTCAAGCACTTCCATTCCTTTTAAATAAGTCATGTGGTCAATACGGTTTTTCTTCTGCCACTCTTTAATTTCATCATTTAAAATACTCTCATTTACATGGTTTTCTGTACTCATCTTTTTTCTCCCCCCGCTCTTAATCCTGTAAAAATCCGGTAAGCGGAGAAGATGCACTTGCTCCTTTTTCCATGACACGTCCCATACCTGCCAGATAAGCGGCTCTTCCTGCTTCAATTGCTTTCTTAAATGCCTCTGCCATCGCCGGAATGTCACCTGCTGTTGCAATTGCAGTATTCGCCATAACTGCTGCTGCCCCCATTTCCATTGCCTCACATGCCTGAGATGGTTTTCCGATTCCTGCATCTACAATAATCGGTAAATCAATTTCATCAATTAAAATCTGAATAAATTCTTTTGTGCAAATTCCTTTATTTGAACCAATCGGAGAACCAAGAGGCATTACACACGCTGCACCGGCATCCCGAAGTTCTCTTGCCACATTTAAATCCGGATACATATATGGCATAACAACAAATCCCTCTTTTGCCAGAATTTCTGTTGCCTTGATGGTTTCATAGTTATCCGGAAACAGATATTTGGAATCATGGATGACTTCGATTTTTACAAAATCTCCACATCCGAGTTCTCTGGAAAGTCTTGCAATACGCACTGCTTCTTCTGCATTTCTTGCACCCGATGTATTTGGAAGCAGTGTGACATTTTCAGGAATGTAGTCTAAGATATTTGCCATTCCTCCCTCATTTGCACGTCTCAGTGCCAATGTAATAATCTGTGCTCCTGCTTTTTCCACTGCTGCTTTAATTAAATCCAGAGAATATTTTCCTGAACCTAAAATAAAACGAGACTCAAATGTATGTCCCCCAAGTGTAAATGTATCATTATTCATTTTGTTTTCCTCCATCTGGTTTTCTATATCCTATTTTTTCTTATTTTATTTTCTTTTTAACTTTCTTTTTCTCTTCTCTATTTGCCTCTGATAATCAGTTCTGTAATCAGATTTGCCTGATGTGCTGCACAGATTGCAACTCTCGGTGCCATAAGCCCTCTTCCCTTTACCGGTTCGGTATGCGCATCCCCACATAAATAAAAATGCTCATTGATTTTTCTTGTCACAATCTCGTTGCTTCTTCCATAGCCTGCCATGCCGGAGCCGGCGACTAAAATCTTATCCGGATAATATTCTCCTACTCCGCTGACTAACATTGCTTTTGCTTCCGGACGGTCGAATGCTTCGCAGATAATGTCTTCATTGTGAAATAAAGTCCCTACATTTTCATCGGTCACTCTCACACAGTCTGTCTCTACCTCAAGGTATGGATTGATTTCCCGAAGTTCCTCCAAAAGTGCTTCCGTCTTGTATCTGCCAATATGTTCCATGCGATACTGCTGACGGTTTAAATTCGTAATATCTACTCTATCAAAATCAATCAGATGCAGATGTCCCACACCGATTCTGGTAAGAAAAAATGCAATGTTTGAACCAAGTCCGCCAAGTCCTGCAATCGCCACTTTTGCCTCATCTAATTTACTTTGAACTTCCTCCGAATGACGTTCAACAAGCGCCTCCCTGATTTCTTCTTTTGTTAACATCTCAGCCTCCTCCTACAAAACTTACAACTTCTAAGACGTCTCCATCTGTTGTTAATGTTTCTGCTAAATGCTTCTTTGGAATAATCTTTCCATTACACTCTACCGCTACACGAGTCAGGTTGTAACCCATCTGCTCTAAGAGCTGTGCAATGGTGGTATTCGGAACAAAATCCCGCTCTCTTCCATTTACTTTAATCATTCTAAACTCCTCACTTTCTTGATGTACTTTCTTAATTTTCCTGTTTGGCATTTTGTAGAACATGTTTTTTATTTTTCATGACAAAACTTTTTAATGAAATAAAAAAGAGTTCACGAAAGAAATACACCCGCGGTGGTGCACCCCTTCATGAACTCTCATTCAATCACTTGGTATTACTTATTCAATTGTCAAATAATTAAAAAGCATCGTACCCTCAGAATCTTTCTGTGCTTGATTATGAGGATACATAAAAAAACGGGAGGTGCCAACTTCTGACATCTCCCGCAACATTTCATACGTCTGTCCCTACGTTGGCATTATCCAAATCAGGTTATGGGTCGAAGTTCTTAACTTCCTCTCAGCCTATCAAATAAGCTCCCCTTGTTTTTACCACTTTACTGTACGATATTCTTGCGTATTTGTCAAGTATATTTTTTCAGACTTTGAAACGATATCCAACACCCCAGATTGTCTCAATATACTGTGGTTTTGCTGTATTTAATTCAATCTTTTCACGAATCTTTTTAATGTGTACGGTTACTGTCGCAATATCACCAATGGATTCCATCGCCCAGATTTCTTTAAAGAGTTCGTCTTTTGTAAAGACACGGTTTGGATTCTGTGCAAGGAAGGTTAATAAATCAAATTCTTTGGTTGTAAAATTCTTCTCTTCTCCATTAATCCAGACACGTCTTGCTGTCTTATCAATCTTTAAGCCGCGGATCTCAATGATATCATTTTCCTGTACCCCGGTTCCAATCAGACGTTCATAACGAGCCAGATGGGCTTTTACCCTTGCAACCAGCTCACTCGGGCTAAACGGTTTTGTCATATAATCATCTGCGCCAAGTCCAAGACCACGGATTTTATCAATATCATCTTTCTTTGCAGAAACCATGATAATCGGTGTGTTTTTCACATTTCGGATTTCACGGCAGATTTCAAATCCATCTACTTCCGGAAGCATTAAATCAAGGATAAATAAATCATACTCTCCCTCTAATGCCTTTTTTAATCCGACATCTCCGCGGTTTTCGATTTCCACTTCAAATCCGCTCAACTCCAGATAATCCTTCTCTAAATCAGCAATTGCCTCTTCATCTTCAATAATTAAAATTTTACTCATTTACTGATAAACCTCCTGGTATTTTCTTAAAACAAAGTACATGACTGTACCAATATTTTCCTTGCTGGTTGCCCAGACTTTTCCTCCATGATCCTCCATAATTTTCTTTACAATCGAAAGACCGATTCCACTTCCGCCTTTAGAAGAATTTCTTGACGCATCTGTTCGGTAGAACCGTTCAAAGATATTTGGTAAATCTTTTGCTGAGATTCCTTTTCCGTTATCTTCGATTTCTACCTGAATAAAATCTCCGACATCTTTTACTCTTAAATTAATTCGGCGTGCTCTGGTGCTGTCCATATATTTCAAAGAATTGCTGGTAATATTATTAATCACTCGCTTAATCTGTTCTGCATCCGCAATAACCAGCACCTCCGGTCCTACATAGTTTGAATAGTTAAACTCTACCCCTTTTGATTCAAGTTCCATTCCAATTTCTTCTGCACAGTCATTAAAAAATTCGGTTACGGAAATCTTGTTAAATGTATATGGAATTCGGTTAGTGTCCATCTTTGTATAAAATGTAAGCTGATTAATCAAACGATCCATATCGTTTGCCTTATTATAAATCGTATGGATATATTTATCCATTTTTTCCGGTGTATTGGCAACACCATCCATGATTCCCTCCACATAGCCTTTAATTGCTGTAATCGGCGTCTTCAGATCATGGGAAATGTTGCTGATTAACTCTTTGCTTTCTTTATCGAACTGAACTTTCTCTTCGGATGTCTCTTTTAAACGCTGACGCATTTCTTCAAAATCCTGACACAAGTCCGAAATTTCACTCACACCTTCCGGTGTAATCGAAAAATCAAGGTCTCCATCTTTAATCTTCTGTGTCGCTGTACGCAGTTTATCAAGCGGTGCAATGACTCCACGGTAAATCCACCAGGTCAGTCCAAGACCGGTAAGAATCAAAATCACCACTACAGAAATCATCATATTTTTTATCAGTGCCTTTAACTGCGGCAGAGTTTTTAAAATACTTGACACAATAAAGACACTGCCCTGTGTTCCATTTGGTTTTTCAAAATTAATCTGTTTCACCAGTGCCTGTACTGTTCCTCCCAGATAAAGTCCATCATTATCCTGTGCATCAATGGCTTCTTCGGAGTTCTCATCTTCAATTGAGGCATAAGGAGGCAGCCGTTTCACAAGTTCACTTGAATAATTTTCATTTCCATAATAGATAATTTGGTTTCCTTCTCTTACTAAGAGATAGGAATGTACTTCCTTTAATCTGCCATTGATTCGATTTAAATAATCTTCATTCTCTAATTCTTTCGTATCTTTTTTTGCCGTCTCCCTCAGCTCTTCTGCAATGTCATCGGTCATGCTGTTAATCACTTCTGCCGTATTAGAAAGTGAATCATAAGAGGCATTTTCAATTCCATATTGTTCTTCCATCACATTTAACTGATGCTGGCTGAATGCCCAAAATGCAACACTTGCGCAGATTAGCGGTTCGAGGATAATAACAAAAAAGGAGATAACGATTCTTGTTTTAAGTTTCATTGCTCCTTTTTCTCCTTTCCTGCCTGTTTTTTTAGTGTTTATCCCATTCCAAAACTTAAGATAAAATTTTTATAACGATAATTATAACATAAACCTCTTCTCTTTCTTGAAAATATTAATAAAACAAGTCTAAACTTTCTATAAATTGCTTTTTGTGCAAGCACAACCGCAATTTATACTTTTGACACTTACATCATATTATATCACAAAAAAACAGGAAATTTTTCATATTTCTACAAAAAACTCCCTGTTATTCTTATCTATTCTCCACTTTTTTTAGTGAATCTTAGAAATTCCTTTTATTAATCTTCCAGATATTTTTTCAGTTCTTCTACTTTATCCAGTGCTTCCCATGGCAGATTTAAGTCATTTCTTCCGAAATGTCCGTAAGCGGCTGTCTGTTTGTAAATCGGACGACGTAAGTTAAGCATTTTGATAATTCCTGCCGGTCTTAAGTCGAAATTTTCACGAACGATTTCTGTCAGTCTCTGGTCGGAAAGTTTTCCTGTTCCAAAAGTGTCAACCTGGATAGAAGTTGGATGTGCAACACCGATCGCATAAGAAAGCTGAATTTCACATTTCTTTGCAAGACCTGCTGCTACCATATTTTTTGCAACGTAACGTGCTGCATAAGCTGCAGAACGGTCTACTTTTGTACAGTCTTTTCCGGAGAAAGCTCCACCACCGTGACGAGCATATCCACCGTAAGTATCTACGATAATTTTACGTCCTGTCAGACCACTGTCTCCGTGAGGTCCACCGATTACGAAACGTCCTGTCGGGTTGATGAAGAATTTTGTATTTTCATCTACCATTTCTGCCGGAAGAATCGGGTCAAATACATATTTTTTGATATCTTCATGAATCTGTTCCTGTGTTACTTCCGGGTCATGCTGTGTAGATAATACAACCGCATCGAGACGCATTGGCTTGTCATTTTCATCATATTCTACAGTAACCTGTGTTTTTCCATCCGGTCTTAAATAAGTTAAAGTTCCATCTTTACGAACTTTTGTAAGCTGACGAGACAGTTTGTGAGCCAGAGCAATTGGATATGGCATATATTCTTCTGTTTCATCACTTGCAAAACCGAACATCATACCCTGGTCACCAGCACCGATTGCATCGATTTCTTCATCAGACATGGTGTTTTCTTTTGCTTCCAGCGCTTTATCAACACCCATCGCAATATCAGCAGACTGCTCATCAATTGTTGTGATAACACCGCAGGTATCTGCATCAAAACCATATTTTGCTCTTGTATATCCGATTTCACGAACCGTTTCTCTTACGATTTTCGGAATATCTACATAAGCTTTTGTTGTAATTTCACCCATAACCATAACAACACCTGTTGTTGTGCATGTTTCGCATGCAACACGGCTCATTGGGTCTTGTTCCATTAATGCATCCAGAATTGCATCGGAAATCGCATCACACATCTTGTCTGGATGTCCTTCTGTTACGGACTCGGAAGTAAATAATCTTTTTTCCATTCTTCTTGTTCTCCTTTGTTTGATTTTTTGTTTCTTATTCCCATTTACATGCAAGTAAAAAGGTCCGCAGACAAGCGGACCCATAAGTTTTTAAATGAATCCTCTTATTGTTCGACTTACTCGCTCAGGCTGGCACCTTCCTTTTTCAAGGGGTTGCCGTGACTTCACAGGTCCTATGTACCTCCATCACTCTGAATAAAAGGGATAACCACTATTTGATTTTTTTATAGTTTCATGGTGTATTATACACGTTATTTTTAAAAAAGCAAGGTATTTTTCCGATTTTCCTTATTTTTACTAAAATATCTCCTTATATTTTCTTACAAATACACTTTTCTACCTCCGGCATCTGCGATTCCCATCTGACCCCGATATTTCGCAACTGTTCTTCTTGAAATGCTGATTCCTTTTTCCTGCATCTTCTCTGCAATTTTCTGGTCACTGAGCGGATGTGACTGAATCATCTTTTCTGATAGTTTCTGCGTCTGCGTTAAATTAAGCTCTTGTCTCATACACCCTGTCCTATTCTCTTAAAAAACATATAGACTAAAAAACGAAACCACATCTCCGTTCCATTCCATATTCATATTACAATGCTTTGCCATCTTTCCTGCATCAATGCAGTAAGCAGAAAGACACGAAAAACGCATCGTTTCATTGACACATGGTTCTTTTGCTTTTGCTTTACATTCCTCACAGAAATTACATGGTCCGCACATAATAAACATTCCATTATCAGGCAGACCCTGCTCTTTCAATTCTTCTACCGCATGTAAGGTTTTGTTTGTATGCATCTTCTTAATAATTTTTGTTTCTGCATCATCAAAAATATTTTGAACCGGAGTTCTTGACTGAAAAACCAACGCATGTTCGTATTTTCTTACCTTTTGCTCCATTTCCTCCGGTGTTCCGCAAAGCGGTGGACAGGCATAATTATTTCCATAATTCCCACAGTCATTCATCTCACAAAACTGTCGAAATTCATGTTCAAACTCCAGATCTTTTGTTTCCATAAATTTCATTGTTGCAAATCCAAATGCTTTTGCCTGTTTTTCCATTTCTATTTTTTTCATCTTAAATTTCCCCTTTCAAATACCTTTACTAACTTTTTCTATTATACCAAAAAAAGCCGTTACAGATAAGATACTATTATCTATAACAGCTTTGTTTTTATTGTCTATTTTAACTTTTTGCAGGAGGAATTCCTCCACCTGTATTGACCAATCATACATATTTTTTGCGGAGGTTTTATGTACGAATACAGCTTTTGGAATTCTCCTGCCCTTTCAAAGTAAAGGATGTATAAATTCCGTACACAGGTTCCTCTAAGTTTGTATCAGAATGTACCGTTCTTCTGATACGTGCTTTTTCAAGCATAAGGCGTTCCATATCAGATATCATGGATGGAAAACTTTCTTCGGAAGTTTCAACCTTTCACTTACTTAAGCAGGTTTCCTGACTTGCCTATCAACGCTTGGCGCTCCTTCTCGTACGCTCTAATACAATGGATTCTTGCGCTTCGCTCCTTGCTTACAGTGGCCGGACCGCTCAGGATTTTCACCTGATTCCCTTTTCACCACGGACAAAAAAAGAGGGGAAAATGTCTGTGATGCACTTAATAAGTTGATATGAAATCTATACACGCACTTACCATAGCACAGGTACTAGATATTGTCAAGAAAAAAACGATTTGGATTTTATTCCAAACCGTTTTTTTTATTTTTAATGCTATTTTACTGGTTTTCAGCCGATTCTAAGCTGAAATTTCTGAATTTCCTTTTCACTGGATACTCGTTCAATCTCAGCGCCAAGGCTTCTTAATTTATCTTCAAATCGCTCATATCCCCTCTGGATATAAACAATATCATCTACGACTGTGAATCCTTCTGCCGCAAGACCGGCAATTACAAGTGCTGCACCTGCACGAAGGTCTGGTGCGCTGACTCTTGCGCCTGTCAGTTTTTCCACGCCATCAATGATTGCTGTATTTCCTTCTACTTTGATATTGGCACCCATACGAGAAAGCTCGTCCGCATATTTAAAACGATTTTCAAAGATAGATTCTGTTACAATACTTGTTCCTTCTGCCAAAGTAAGTGCGACTGCAAACTGAGGCTGCATATCGGTTGGATAACCCGGATATGGCATAGTCTTTACATGAGTACGAGTCAGACGTTTGTTTGCCACTACACGCACCGCATCATCAAATTCTTCTACCTGACATCCGATTTCTTCTAATTTTGCAGTTGTTGCTTCCAGATGTTTCGGAATTACATTTTTTACCATGATATCGCCTCTGGTCGCTGCGGCTGCGCACATAAATGTTCCGGCTTCAATCTGATCCGGAATAATGGAATAAGTTGTTCCATGTAACTTTTCTACACCCTGAATACGGATTACATCGGTACCTGCACCCTTGATACTTGCTCCCATGCTGTTTAAGAAGTTTGCCACATCGACAACATGCGGCTCTCTTGCTGCATTTTCAATAATGGTATTTCCGGTTGCCATTGCAGCTGCCATCATGATATTGATTGTAGCACCTACAGATACCATATCCAGGAAAATATGTTTTCCTGTCAAGTTCTCTGCTTTTGCAACGACTGCACCGTGAAGAATATCTACGGATGCACCCAGTGCACGAAATCCTTTTAAATGCTGGTCAATCGGACGACTTCCGATATTGCATCCGCCCGGAAGTGGAACTTCTGCGGATTTATATTTTCCGAGCAGTGCTCCTAATAAGTAATAAGATGCTCTGATTTTCTTAATGTATTCATACTCAACACTGATATCAGAAATAGTAGAACCTGTGATTTTTACTTCTGTCGGACTGACTCTTTCTACAACTGCTCCGATTTCTTTAATTGCTTCGAGTAATACATTGATATCTCTTACATCCGGAAGGTTTTCAATATAAACCATTTCATCTGTCATAATTGCCGCTGCCAGAATCGCAAGTGCTGCATTTTTTGCTCCACCGATTTCAACTTCACCAACGAGCGGGTTACCGCCTTTGATTACATATTGTTCCATATACACACCTCTATATTTTTATTCATGTATCTGATGCCTGTTTTTGTCATTCTTATCATCAAATTCATAACCTGATTTTCAAAGTTTCATAATAGTCAACCCTTATCTTATAACATCTTACCGGGTTTGTAAACAAAAAATCGTCTTTTGCCTAGATTTACTGCTTGCAATTCCTCATTTTGTCAGTTATAATGAAAGTCTGTCAACTATTTTCTGTAAAGTCTGTTCTACATCCAGATTTTTTTCATTAACTGTCAAATCCGCATATTTCTCATACAGCGGAATTCTTTCTTCATATAACCCTCTTAAATCCTGACCGTCTTTTAATACCACACCACGACCTTTTAAATTTCCCAGTCTCTTTTTCAGCTGGTCATATTCCAACTCCAAGTATATAACTCGTCCTGTTTTTTTCAACTCCTGCATCGCTTTTTCACAATACACAACACTTCCACCTGTCGCAACAATCGATTTTTCTTCATTTTGCGCAATGTATACATTTGCATTTTCTTCTGCTTTTAAAAAGCCATCCAAACCTTCTTCTGAAATAATTTCATGCAACAGGCGGTTTTCTCTTTTCTGAATTACTAAATCCGCATCAATAAACTGATATCCCAATACTTTTGCCAAAATAACACCTACTGTACTTTTGCCAACTCCAGGCATGCCAATTAAAACGATATTTTCTTTACTCATTTCTTTTGTCTCTTCTTTCTCTGTTTTCTTATGCTGTATCCAAAAGTTCCCAGTTTTTTGCCCAGTCCATAATATTCCCCATGAGAATATACAATCGGATTGGCAAGTGCTAAATCAAATTTTCCTTTTTCATCCATATATTTATCATCTACATGGACTGCAAGCACATCGGCAACAAATGTGCTGTGGCTTCCCAGTTCTTTGATTTCCCTGACCCTGCATTCAATGCAGACCGGAGATTCCTTAATCATCGGAACACCCACATGAGATGCTTTTTCTCTGGTGAGTCCTGTTTCTTTAAATTTATCTACCTCTCTTCCTGATTTTACACCACAATAGTCCGTTGCGCGAACCAGTTTTTCGGTTGTCAGATTGATGACAAATTCCTTTGTGTCACATAGCATTGTATAAGAATACCGCTCCGGTCTTACCGAAATTGATACCATAGGAGGGTTGGTGCAGACCGTTCCCGCCCATGCTACCGTGATAATGTTATCATTCCCTGCTTCATCTGCCACCGTGACCATTACAACCGGCAGAGGATAAAGCATGTTTCCAGGCTTCCATTCAATTTTTCCCATGTGTTTCCCCTTCTTCTGTTTTTCATTTCTTCGAGTTTTCTCTTTTAGCTATTCTGCTGTAAGGCAGTGATAAATTCCGGAATTAACTGCTTCTTTCTTGATACGACTCCCGGAAGAATATATCCGCCATTTTCTTCTTTTACATTAAAGGCATCCTCAACCAATCTGCCACTTCCATCTCCATAACAGATAATTTCTGATGTTTCCTCCAAAATATTCGTAAGCATAATAAATACCATCGTAATTCCATTTTTTCCACATTCTTTTTTCATAAATGGAATCAGACGTTTCTTTAAGCTTAACAGTTCATCCTGATTCATAGAACTGATTTGTCCTACGCCAAAGTTTACCTGTTCGGTTGTAAAACGTTTGAAATCCTGATAGAAGATTCCCTCTGTTGTCTTTCCCTTTAAATTGCTTCCTGCCGTAAACATTTCTTTGGCAAATTCTTCTATGTTAATACCGGCTACTAAAGCAAGTGCTCCTGCTGCCATCTTATCTCTGTGTGTACAGGTCGGCGAACGAAACATCAGCGTATCGGAAATAATCGCTGCGCATAAAAGTCCTGCGATTGCCGGAGAAACTTCGAGATTTCGTTCCACATACATCTGATGCATAATCGTCGCAGTACAGCCCACCGGCTGATTACGAAAGACAATCGGAGACATGGTTTCGATAGAGCCGATTCTGTGATGGTCAATAATTTCCAGAATCTCCGCTGCCTCAATATTATCAACTGCCTGGGAACGTTCATTATGGTCTACTAAAATCACTTCTTTTTTCTTCATTCCCAGCAAATTTCGTCTGGAAACCGTTCCAATATATTTTCCATGTTTATTTACTACAGGGAAGGCTCTGTGACGGTTCTTTACCATCACCTCTTTAATCTGGTCTGTAAAATCATCGGTCTGGAAGGTAATCAGATTATCTTTTTTCATGATGTGTTTGACCGGAATACTCTGATTAATCAGACGCGCAATCGTAAAGGTATCAAGCGGAGAACGGATAATTACACAGTCATTTTTCGTTGCTGCTTCCTGAATATCCTCTGCAACTTCCGCATTGTTACACACAATAATACAGCTTACATTTTCTTCAATCGCACATAAATGGTCTTCGTATCTATCTCCTAAGATAACCAAATCATCTTCTTCTAAGTACTCTCCCAGTTTTTCCGGAAGTGTCGCACCGATTACAACTTTTCCTCTTAAGAAATATCCATGTCCGTTTCCGGTTACAATCTTTCCTTCTACTGTATTCGCAATACTTCGATACTGGGTTCTCGCATTGGAAAGGAAATAATTATCATGCGCATCCATATAAGATTTTGCAATATCTCCGGTTGTAATCAGTCCCTCTAACTGTCCGTCCTCTTTTGTAATAGGAAGTGTCACCGCATTGGTTTCTTTCATAATCGCCCATGCATCCTTAATGGAAATGCTGTGCGGAACTCCCGGAGTTTCCCTAATTTCCATATCTCTTACCTGAGTTCCGACATCCGGAAGATAGCCTGGTGCATCAACGCCAAAACGTTTTAAAACATACTCTGTTTCTTCATTTATCTGACCTGCACGTTTTGCAATATACTTTCTTCCATCATTCGAACGATTTTTAATATCTGCATAAGCAATCGCTGAACAAATCGAATCGGTATCTGGATTTTTATGTCCTAAAATATAGATTTTTTCTTGTTTCGCCATGTTGTGTGCTTCCCTTTCTTATATTTACATTCCAAATTCTTTTCTATTTCAAATTTTTCTTCTACTCTATATAATATCCCATTTTTCTTCTGCGTGCAATTATTTACCCACAAACTGATAGGCAATTCGTGCATTTCCATCTTCTTTTTTTCCAGCAAGATAAATCGTACCGCATTTTTCAAATCCATTTTTGGCAAATACTTTCTGCATTACAATATTATCCTTATAAGTATCTCCACGCAGATTCGAAATCTGTGATTTGCAGAAATCCATACAGATTTTTGAGATTCCCGGAACTCTTCCGCGACTTGCTACGCGGTGGATTGTACCATAAGGAGCTTCATTTTTCCACTCTCCGTCATAAATATCCACATAATTTGGTTCTACTTTTCCCATAAAAAATACAAACGTTGCCTCGATTTCACCATTTTCGACACACACATAACACTCTTCTTTTTTGATATCTGCTTCTACGATTTCCTGTTCCGGATAAGTTGTTCCCCACTGGGACGCATTTCCGTTCTTCGCCATAAACTGACGTGCATGTTCAAAAATTTCCATAATTTCATCGAGTTCTTCTATTTTTGCTTTTCTGATTTCCATCGGTCTTTCTCTCTTTCTATTCTGGCTTTTTGTCAGAACTATCTACATCGGTTTTTAGTCTTTCTTATCTTACCTTAACCCACCCGACAAAATCAACAAATCTTTCAACATTCTCTCTACTCCATTGCAGATTTTCACTTTCCTGTGCTATAATCGAAAACAAAAAGCTTCCTATTTTTCAATTTTATTTAAGGAAGTATTAATGGAGGTAGCATCATGAGCGAAGAAATAAAAAAACAGGAAACAATGGATGATTTTGCACAGGAAATCGAAGCTTCTTTCAGCAATTTCCGTGACGCAGACATGGAAATCTGGGACAAGTTAGAACAGATGAAAGAAGATAAAGAAGCATTTGAAGTTACTATTGAAGGCATCGTAAAAGGCGGAGCAATCGCTTACGTGGAAGGCATCCGTGCCTTTATTCCGGTTTCCAAACTTTCTCTGGAATATGTCAAAGAACCGGAAGAATTTTTAAAGAAAACTTTGATGGTACGTGTATTTGAAGTGGATGAAGCTGAAAATCGTCTTGTCCTTTCCGCAAGAGAATTATTAAAAGAGCAGGCTGACGCCGAAAAACTTGCAAAAACACAGCAGATTACAGTTGGAAGCGTATTAGAAGGTACCGTAGAAAGTCTTCAGACTTACGGCGCATTTATTGACCTCGGAGATGGCATTTCCGGTCTGGTTCACATCTCACAGATCAGCCAGAAACGAATCAAATCTCCAAAAGCAGTCCTCTCTGTTGGCGATAACGTAACCGTAAAAGTTATCAAAAATGAAGATGGAAAACTGAGTCTCAGCATGAAAGCTTTAATGGAAGTTCCGGAAGCAGAAGAGGAAGAAGTCATCGACTATGAACTTCCGGAAGCAGAAGAAGCTACTACAACACTCGGCTCTCTTTTTAAAAATATTAAATTAGATTAAGTAAAATAGAATACAGGAGATATCATGGTAAAAAAAATATTAAACCGATTTTTTATCGATGGACTCACCGGTATGTCTTACGGTCTGTTCGCCACTCTTATTATCGGAACAATTCTTCAACAGATTGGTACTTTAATCAGTGGTGAAATTGGCACTTACCTCTATCAGTTTGGTAAAATAGCTGCCGGTATGACCAGCGCCGGTATCGGCATCGGTGTTGCCTGCAAATTTGGCGAAAGTCCTCTGGTTGTACTCTCTTCTGCAACTGCCGGTATGGTTGGCGGTTATTCAAGCAAAATCCTTGCCGGAACGATTTTCACGGAGGATGGTGCACTGTTACTTTCCGGTCCCGGAGAACCGCTTGGCGCTTTTCTTGCTGCTTATATTGCAATTGAAGTTGCTCATGTTGTCTCCGGCAAAACCCAACTTGACATTATTATTACCCCTTTAACCGGAATTTTAACCGGTTCGGCTATCGGTCTTTTCTTTGGTCCTCCAATCAGCAAGTTAATGACTGAATTAGGAGAATTAATTAACTGGGGAACCGAACAACAGCCT
This sequence comes from Firmicutes bacterium OM04-13BH, assembly GCA_003481745.1. Taxonomy (GTDB): domain Bacteria; phylum Bacillota; class Clostridia; order Lachnospirales; family Lachnospiraceae; genus Blautia; species Blautia stercoris. Next base: position 18,665 of record QULP01000007.1, on the reverse strand, counting down.
CTCTTAATGGGCGTTATCGTCTCTGTTTTAATGGGTATGATTTTAACTCTTCCGATTAGTTCCGCAGCCCTTGGAATTATTCTAAATCTATCCGGGCTTGCCGCCGGTGCAGCAACCGTCGGATGCTGTTGTAACATGGTCGGTTTTGGAATTGCAAGTTATAAAGAAAATGGAGCTCCTGGTCTGATCGCACAGGGGCTTGGAACTTCCATGCTTCAAGTTCCTAATATTATGAGGAAACCACTCATCTGGCTTCCTGTCATTTTATCGAGTGCCATCTTAGGACCGGTTTCTACACTTCTCTTTAAAATGACAAACAATGCAACCGGTTCCGGAATGGGAACAGCAGGACTTGTCGGACAGATTATGACCTGGCAGACCATGGCTGTTCCGGGAGTTTCAAGCGTAGTGGTATTATTTAAAATTTTAATTATGCACTTTGCTCTTCCGGCTGCACTGACCTATTTCTTCTCAAATATGATGAGAAATTTAGGCTGGATTAAAGATGGAGATATGGCTCTTCCGATGTAATAATTTAAGGATTAAAAAAAGCGAGGCAGCCTGGTGGTATGTATCCAGTAAAGAGGATACATATCATAGCTGTCCCGCTTTTTTACACACTTTATAAAAAACTAAGAAAAGAGAGAATCATGAATAATATACTAATTATAGACGACGACATTGATTTATGTAACTTAATGAAACACTGCGTTTCTAACGAAGGTTTTTCTCCATTAATTGCTAATAATAAACAAGAGGCTTATTCTATCCTTAATAATTCTTCTGATAGTATTTATCTAGTAATCCTAGATATTATGCTTCCTGATGGCTCTGGTTTGGAATTATTATCTTACATTCATAACAACTGGAATTTTCCTGTAATCATGGTCACTGCAAAGGACAGCCTGGAAGATAAAGTAATCGGACTCCGATTGGGTGCTGATGATTATTTAACAAAACCTTTTAATTTAAAAGAGCTTGAAGCTCGAATTAACGCTCTTACTCGTCGTTATAAATCATCTATTTCTCACTCCGATATTGCTGATTCTACGTTACAATTTTCAAGCATTTCAATCAATCCACTCACTCGAACTGTTACTTGTAACAATGATTCTATTAATCTGACCGGCAGAGAATTTGATATCCTTTATTATTTAGCTTCTAATCCCAATGTTGTTTATACCAAAAAGCAAATTTATGAAGCTATTTGGAACGACGAATATATTTATGATGACGGAAGCTTAATGGCTATTATATGTAAAATCCGCAAGAAGTTAAAGCAATGTAGTCCTGCCATTACATACATCGAAACAATTCATGGTATCGGATATCGCTTTAATAGGGAGGTTTAATATGTTTCAACTTATTATGTATTTACTATTCTTTTTCTCTATAATTATCACTGTTCATTGCGTAATTAACAATTTTCATTTAAAATCCGAAATCAATCAATTAGAAAAAGAATTAGACATCATTATTCATGAAAATCTCCGCCACAGAATTTTAGTAAAACCTTATTCTCATACCCAGAATCTTTGTTTTCAGATAAATGAGTTATGTGCCCTTTATCAAAATGATATCCTCTCGTTTAAAAAATCAGAAAAAAAGTATAAGAACTTAATGGTTAATTTATCACATGATGTACGCACGCCCCTTGCTTCTATGATTGGACATCTTGAATTATTGACTGATTCTTTAAATAATATTTCTCTTGATAATTACTCTTCACTGGAAGTAATCAACCGAAAGGCTTTAGAATTAACTAACTTTATTGAAATGCTTTTTCAATGGACTAAGTTAGATGCAAATGAAGAAAAACTTACTCTTTCCACTTTCGATATTGCTGAACAATCTCGTATTATTATTAGTAAATGGATTACTTCTTTTGAAAAAAATAATATTGAATACTCATTTTCTATTCCTGAGAAAAAATATTTATGTATTCTTGATGCTACTGCCTATCAGCGTATTCTTGATAATATTTTTAAGAATATTTTAAATCACAGCCATGCAACAAAACTTCATTTTTCCATTACTCAGTCTGCAACTTACGTTTCTATCTCAATAGAAGATAATGGCATTGGAATTGATACCAAGGAACAATCCTTCATTTTTGAACGTTTATATCGATGTGACATCTCTCAAAATAATAAAGGAAATGGATTAGGTCTTTCAATCGCAAAGGAATTAACTGAAAAAATGCATGGAACGATTTCTGTTGAAAGTATTCCAAATACCTATACGAAATTTTTAATTTCTTTTCCCCTTCAAAACTGATTGAAGGGGCATAAACTCATCTTATCTTTTCCTTTTTCTTTCTCATTAATAATTCCATTATTCCGCAGCAAATCACGCTCCATATCAACATTCCTAAAAAAGCTACTACTGCACTTTCCTTCGGTTTTGAAAGCATTGATGTTCCGTAAGGTACAAATTTATAGATAAACCAATTATGTATCAGTGCATAGCTTCCCAAAGGATGCAGATATGCAGTCAATTTTTGCGCTATTTCCTGCTTTAGTGGAAGGCTCGGCATCATAAGTCCAAGCATAATATAAGATATATTGAATAATAATGAAACAATATAATTTTCTTTACAAAGTATGGCAAATAAAGCAATTGGAAACATTACCATTGATAATAACAAGCTATCTGCCAAATTAATAAAAAGCAAAATTCCTATAGAACTACTTGTTAAATTTAGTCCCTTAATTCCAATAATAAAAATACAGCTGATGGTTGTTGTCATCATAATCAAACTGTTAAAGCATATCACCATTAATATTTTTGCCAGAATAAACTTCAATGGCACAATTGGTATCATTTGTAATTGATAAATCGTTCCATTCCTATATTCATCCCCAAACAACACCATTGTATATAAAATTGAAAACATTAATGTGATAAATATATATATCTGTACGTTATCACAATACAAATCAAGAATCCCTGCTTTACTTGTTAAGTGGTAAACATTCTTAATTAAAAAAAACATCAATGTCATCCAACAAACAACCGCTAAATACTTATGTCTTTGCCTTTTTTCTTTTAAAAGCTCTGAAGCAATATACTCCTTCATTTCTTTTATTCCTCTTAATTTTCTACTAATTTTCTAAAATAATCTTCCAGATTTTCCTCTTCTATCTTCATTTCCATTATACCAACCCCATGTTTCGCCAATTCTTTAGAAAGTTCTTTTTTATCCATTTGAAGTTCATAAATATAAATTTGTTCTCTATCTATGACTTCATAATCCTCAACTTTAAAAATTTCTTCCAAAACCCCACAAGTCAATTCAACATTTGTCACCGATATTTTTAAATACTTTCTATTACTCTTCTGAATTTCTTCTATTGGTTTTTCTACAATTAATACTCCATTATTTAAAATACCGATTCGGTCCGCCATGATTGACACTTCTGACAAAAGATGACTCGATATCATAATTGTTGTCTGTTCTTCCTTGCTGATTTTCATTAAATATTTTCTAAAGTCAGCAATTCCAATCGGGTCAAGACCATTCGTAGGTTCATCTAAAATGATAAATTCTGGTTCATGCATTATTGCATTCGCCAAACCAAGTCTTTTCTTCATTCCTAGCGAAAATTGCTTATACTTCTTATCTCTTTGAGAAATTAATCCTACTTTTTCAAGCACCTCATCAATTGCATTTTTCTTAGTGATTCCTCTTATATTTGCAAATACTTTTAAATTTTCATACGCCGATAATTCAGGATAAAATCCTTGAAAATCTAAACTTGCTCCAATCCTATTATATATTCTTAAATTATTCTTACCTGATTTTTCCCAGAAGCAGATTTCTCCATCCGTAATTTCTGTTAAACCTAATATTGTTTTTATTAATGTAGTCTTTCCTGCTCCATTTTTTCCTATTAATCCGTAAATTTCTCCCTCTTGAATATGCATATTTACATTTTTTAACACTTCTATATTTCCATATTTTTTCGTAAGATTTTTTACTGTTAAAACTTCCATTATTTTCCTCCAACACATGTATATCATATCATTCAAATCTTAATGTAACTTTAACCACTTTTTATTTTTATCTTATTTTAAATTTCACAAAATGAAATTATATAAAAAAACGAATCATCGCATTAACATTTTTCTCAAATATTAATACGACAATTCGTTCTTCATTTGCTTATTTCACTCTTTATTTACCCAAACGAATTACATTCCAGGATGCTTTTTTAATCACACTTGTAAGTACACCGTTATCCAGTTTACTTCTTTCATTATCTGTTACCGGATAAACTTTTTCTCCGGCCAGGCTGTTTCCTGCTTTCAGGTCTTCGTTTTCCATAACGATGTGTTCTAATATGCGGTAGCCTTCAAAGCTTCTTACATCTGTTGTAAGTTCTACGTCTTCTTCTAAGTTACGGTTTACTGCAAAGATTGTTACTTCATCTTTTTCTTCGTTGTAAACTGCAACAGATTCAACGTCTGTGATTTCATCATGTTTTGCAGTTGCATGTTTTGTGCTGTTCATAACCGGAAGCAGTGCAACGCCACGTCCGTATTTGGAAGCATGCATAAATGGATAGAAGATGGTCTGTTTCCATGCGCCACCTGCTGCATCTGTCATAATCGGAGCAATTACATTTACTAACTGTGCCAGACAAGCCATTTTTACACGGTCTGCATGTTTGATAAGTGTAATCAGCATTAAACCAACTAACAGTGCATCTTCAAAGTTGTAGATATCTTCCAGCATTGGTGGTGCTACCTGCCATGGATGATTTTCTGTGATATCATCATCAGCTGCATTTGAGTGGAACCATACATTCCATTCATCAAAGCTTAAGTTCATCACTTTTTTACTACGTTTTTTCGCTTTTACATAGTCACAGGTTGAGATAACCGTACGAATGAAATCATCCATATCATCAGACTGTGCCAGATAATCATTGCTGTCATCGTCTCTGTTTCCATAGTACTGATGCATGGAAACATAATCTACATACTCATAAGTATGGGACAGAGTCGTTGCTTCCCAGTCTGGGAAAGTCGGCATGTCACGGAAAGAACTTCCGCAGGATACCAGTTCAATACTCGGGTCAATCAGGCGCATTGCTTTTGCGGTTTCTGCTGCAAGACGTCCATATTCTTCCATTGTTTTATGTCCAATCTGCCATGGACCATCCATTTCATTTCCAAGGCACCATACTTTAATGTTGTGTGGGTCTTTTACTCCGTGCTTAATTCGCATGTCACTATATTTTGTTCCGGATGGATGATTGCAGTATTCCAGAAGATTGCAGGCATCTGAAATTCCTCTTGTACCAAGATTGACTGCCATCATAACATCAGAATTTACTTTTTCTGCCCATTTTGAAAATTCATTCAGACCAATTTCATTTTTCTCAAGACTTCTCCATGCAAGTTCCAGTCTATGTGGTCTTTCCTCAACGGGACCTACAGAATCTTCCCAGTAAAAATTAGATACAAAATTTCCGCCCGGGTAACGAATAATCGGAACATCCAGTTCTTTTACCAACTCGATAACATCTTTACGAAATCCATTTTCATCTGCTGCCGGATGACCTGGCTGATAGATTCCCTCATATACAGCTCTTCCTAAATGCTCAATAAAAGAACCATAAATTCTCTTATCAATCGGTGCAATCTGGAACTCTTTATCCAGAACCATTTTCGCTCTTCTGCTCATTTTTTAATCCTCCTGAGAATTCAAAATCATAATTATGTAAGTATTTTAAGTATTTATTCTTTTACAGCTCCGGCAGTCATACCTTCGATGAAGTATCTCTGGAAGCATAAGAACAGAATAAAGATTGGGATAATGGAGAATACAGAACCTACTACTAACAGGCTGTAGTTATCTCCATAAGGGTTAATCAGTGTGTTCAAACCGATTGTTAACGTATATTTGCTGGAAGAACGCACAACCAGTAATGGCCACATGTAGTTATTCCATGCATTCATACCATTTAAAATTGCCATAGCGGAAAATGCCGGTTTCAAAATCGGTACAATCAGACGGAAGAAGATTCCGTATTCAGTTGCTCCATCAATACGACCTGCTTCAATCAGAGATTTTGGTGTACCAAGCAGGTACTGTCTGAAGAAGAAAATCGTTGACGCATGTGCAAGGAATGGCAGTACAACTGCTACATAGCTGTCCATCAGTCCCCATGTTGACATCTGTTTGTATAAAGGAAGCATGATAACTTCAAAAGGAATAGAAAGAATAATCAATACTAACACAAAGAAGAAATTCTTCCCTTTGAAATCATAAGCTGCAAAACCATAAGCTACGAAAGCACTTACCAGTAAGGTTAATACTACAGTAACAACAGTTAAGAATAAACTGTTTCTAAACCAAATCCAGTAGTCATGTTGACCGGTAAACAGTAACACGTAGTTTGAAAGTGTCATGCTTGCACTGTCTAAATCAAGGTTCAAACCATACTGAAGAAGATGATTACCCGGTTTAAAACTTGCCAGAATAATGGCATAAATCGGCAGGATAATCAAGATGGCAAGAATCGTAAAGAAAATTACCATAAGCACGGTTGCCACTCTGTTTTTTGTTTTCTGGCTTTTTCCAATTGCTTCTGCTGCCATATTATCTCTCCTCCTTCTTGAATGTTCCTGTTGCAACAAGCTGAATCATATTGATAATCATAACGATGATTAACAGTACAAGACCAACTGCACACGCATATCCCATTGCTCTCTTTTCAATACCCTGTCTGTACAGATATCCTACAATAGTAAGACCAATGTTTCTTGGTGAGTTATTTCCTTTCCATAACATGAAGGACTCAAGGAACATAGACAAACCTGCATAGATACTGATTGTTAACACATAAACGGTTGTTGGTTTTAATAATGGGAATGAAATTTTAATAAACTGCTGCCACTTTGTTGCACCATCGATAGATGCCGCTTCATAAATATCAGTTGAAATATTCTGGAGACCTGCAAGGAAGTAAAGAATATTTACACCCGTCCATCTCCAACATGCAACCAAGAGGAGTGCAAAGTAACTGGTCCACTCACCTTTTAACCATTTGATTGGTGAATGTCCAAAGAGACCGATAATCTGGTTTGCCAGTGCGGTGTCCATTTCACCAAACATCAGACGGAAAATAGTACCTGCAACTACAACAGATGTTAAAGCCGGAAGGAAGTAAACAGATTTGAAGAAATTTGCACCTTTCATCAGCTTACTGTTTAACAGACTTGCAAATAACATTGGAAATGGAATCAGTAAAATCAAAGTTCCAATCATGTATTTTACGCTGTTGTAAATTGCTTTGTAGAACATCTTATCTGAAATCAATCTCGAATAGTTATTAAAGCCTACCCATTTATCTTTGAGTACATCCTGAAAACTAAGAAGTACACCATTTGCAATCGGTACAATCCAGAATAAAAGAATTGTCAATACAAATGGAAGAATAAATACATAAGGAGCGGCTTTCTGTGAGTAAAAGAATTTTTTTACCTTGTTCATGATATATACTCCTCTCTCTAATAAGAGCGGGACATGGGATTTCCCCACATCCCGCTCTTCTTATATTACATTTCTTATCACTTACAAATGATTATTCTGCGAATTCGTTTTCCAGAGTATCCTGTGCTTCATCAAGTGCTTCTTTTACATCTACGCCAGATTCAAAGATATCATTTAAAGTCTGAGTCGTAAATACATTGTTAATAGAAGGCATTTTTTCATCTGTATAACAGTCTAATAAGCCAATGCCATCCTGTACTTCTAACAGTGTATCAAATGGTTTTGTATTGAAGTATTTTACATACTGGTTGTCTGGATTTTCTGTAATATCTGTCTGTGTCCAAACTTCTGTATTTACAGGGTCAAATCCTAATACGTTCCATACTTCTACGTTGGCTTCATCAGAAAGTTTGATGAATGCAAATACGTCTGCTGCAAGGTCTGCATTTTCACCGGATGCTACAACTGCAGTACCGGTACCGCCACCACCGATTGTCTTAACGGCATCATTGTCACCGAATACTGGAGGAGCTGCGATTGCAACTTTACCGGAAAGGTCTGTCATGTAACTTAAGTAACGGCTTGTCTGCCAGAATGGCATGATTGCTGCTGCAACCTCTCCATCATTAAACAGAGGATAAGCTTCTTCATTATCAGGCTGTCCACCAGCGATTGTAGCAAGTGCACCTGCATCCTGCATATCTTTCATGCACTGTAATACTTCAACCATCTTGTCGTTGTTTACATCAAGAGAACCATCTTCTTTTAAGTAGCTTCCACCTTTCTGAGCTAACATCAGGTTCAGTGTCCACTGTGCAGTTGTTTCAGCTGCTGCAAATGTTTTTCCGGTTGCATCGTGATATTTGATACCGGCTTCTTTAAAGTCATCCCATGTTTTGATTGTTGTGTAATCAATTCCTGCTGCTTCTAAAGCTTCTGTATTATAGAATGCAACAGTGGTACCAACATGTGTTGGAAGTCCATAGCATTTACCGTCTTTAGAATATAAGTCAAGTCTGGACTGTACTACATTATCTTTGTATGGTGCAATTGCATCTGTTAAGTCTTTCAGTCCGATGTTTCCTGTCATAAATGCCGGGAATTTTCCTAACTCGATATCAACAACATCCGGTGCACCTTCTCCGGATTCCAGAGCCAGAGACAGTTTGTTGTGCATATCATCATAAGCCATGTTGGATAATACCAGTTTTACTTTTCTGTCAGGATTCTCTTCGTTCCACTTTTCAGCCATATCTGTGTAGAAATCCTGATGGTTTTCAATGAATGTCCATACATTAAGAGTGGTAACGTCATCTCCCTCTACATCCATTTCTTTTTTACCTGTTTGTTTTGCGGAATCATCACTTCCGGAATCACTGCCTGATGAACCACAACCTGCCAATGTAGTTCCTACCATTGCTGCACATAATAATGCTGCTAACACTTTCTTTTTCATATTATAGTGTCCTCCTTTAATAATTTTATCAACTCAGAAGCCTCCTGCTTCTGCATGATACCTGGTTGACAAATACTGACATTTTTCAATTAAACGTTTAACATTTAAATGTTCCGCTCTTTTGAACTTGATTCCTATTTCCGACCTTTTTTTGTCTAATCTGCCCGAATCTTGTCTGTCATTATTGATTTTGTACAACGCTCTTGTTTGTTTTTCTTATTTATACCACATTATTTACACAATAAAAAGCTTATAAATTTTATTTTTTAACGATTAATATCTCTATAATCTCTTTTTTTTTCTTATTATCTCATTTTTTCTTTGTTTTCCATCTTTTCTACATGTTTTAATTTTTTTAAATCGTTTAAGTATGTACAAACTGCACAACATTTTCCCTCTCAATCCTAATATTTATCAATTTCAAGTCCTGTTTTCTTTGTATATTTTAACGAAAAACAGCTTTCCAAAACCTTTTAAAAAAAGTCTCAAAAAGCTGTTTTTTTCATTGCTTGTATCCTATTCTCACAACTTGTACCACTATAATTTGTAGTCCTGCACAGACTTACGAATTAACATCTCACAAGGCATCTGATAAATCACTTCTTCTTCCTGCGGTACAATCCGTTTTTCCAGCAAAGCAATCATCACTTCTGCTGCACGATATCCAATATCATGCAGCGGCAGTCGGATTGTCGTGAGCGGTGGCTTATAATAACTTGATAACTCTCTGTCATCGTATCCTACAACAGAAAGTTCCTCCGGTATTTTTTTCCCAAGTTCATCCAGTCGGTCATAAAGTCCGCCTGCCATAAGATCATTCATACAAAAGACTGCTGTCACATCATGTGCAAGCAGTTCATCTGCCATTCTATATCCACTTTCTCTTGTCCAGTCTCCCTGTGCAACAAGTTCCGGATCATACACAATCCCGTTGTCTCGCAGTGCTTTCTGGTATCCGACAAGACGTGCCTGTGCATGAAGACTATCCTTTTTTCCCATAACTACACCGATTCTTCTGTGTCCATGCCGAATCAGATGACAGACAACCTCATACGCTCCATGTTCATCATCCACAACAATCGACGGCACTTTTTTGCTTTCCGTATATCCATAAGCCATGACTGCCGGTATCGGCAGGTCATCCGGAATACAATGCATCACCCTCTCATGAGCTGTCACATAAATAATCCCCTCAACCTGCTTTGCCATAAGCTTTTTTATTTCCTGTTTTACCCTTTCAAAATAGTCTTCCCTGCCATAATACACATCCTGATACTTCTTATACAGCCGTAAATTCGTAAGTAAAATCTGATAATCAACTTCCTCACAGTATTCCGTAATCCCGTCAATAATATCCGGAATACTGAAAATAGTCATGTCCTCCGCTATAACACCTATGCTTCTTGTATTCTTTGTTTTAAGATTTTTCGCCACATAATTTGGCATATAGTCCATTTCCTTAGCTGTTTTGAGTACAAGTTCCCTTGTCGTTTCACTTGCACCTGGCTTTTTGTTCAATATGTTGGAAACGGTAGCCACTGATACATGACATGCCTTTGCGATTTCTTTAATCGTCGCCATTTTCCTTTTTTCACCTTCTTTTTTACTTAAACGTTTAATATAATAATTTTATTAAACAACGTCCCCTCTCTTCTGTCAACCTTTTTCGGAAAATCTCTTTTTTATTTTCTTTCTATTCATCTTTTATCTTTTATGCTATACTATACAGAAGCGACAAAAAAGGAAGTGATACTATAAATAATTCAATTTTTGAAAGAGAATATGGAGATGTCAATGACTGGGAAACTATGATGTTTCTTTATCATGCCGCATTAAAACAGGTGGCAACTAAAATTGATATCTTAAACGACGAATTTCAGTATATTCAGCATTATAATCCGATTGAACACGTAAAATCGAGAATCAAAACTCCGGAAAGCATTGTAAAAAAATTAAAAAAAGATGGTTACGAATCAAATATTCCAAACATGATTCGATATGTAAACGATATTGCCGGAATCCGCATTATCTGTTCTTTCACCTCTGATATTTATCTGATTGCTGATTTTATTCGCAAACAAAATGATTTGCGCATTGAGAACATAAAAGACTATATGAAACAGCCAAAAGAGAGCGGTTATCAAAGTTATCATCTACTGGTTTCTGTTCCGGTCTATCTCTATGATAAGACTCTCTATGTTCCCGTAGAAGTTCAGATTCGAACAATTGCACAGGATTTCTGGGCAAGCCTGGAACATAAAATTTATTACAAGTTTGAGGGAAATGCACCGGATTACATCAGTAAAGACTTACAGGAATGTGCTACGATTGTGGCTCAATTAGATCAGCGTATGCTGTCTCTAAATGAGGCAATTCAGAAATACAGCGCAACAGAAAATGAGTAACATGAAAGGGGGAAGACATTTTTGAGACGTCTTCCCCCGGTTTTTACCCATATAACTGTTCCATGGAACTATTTCTATTCGTTTTTAGCTGAATAAATTTTTGAAAAATTCGATAATTTTAGAGAAGAATCCCTGTACTTTTTCCTGATTCCAGTCTAATTTTAATCCTAAATCATCAATTTTGTCATATAAATCTTTTGCCTGTTCTTTTAAGCTGTCCACATCAATATCCAGTCCCTTGATTTTATCCATCAAATCAACAATTTCCTGACGGTCCTCATCAGAAAGCTGGACATCCATCTCTTGTGCTGCCTGGTCAACTACATTTCCGATTTCTTCTTCCGTCAGTTTTTTTCCATTGTCACTGCCTTCTACAACCTGTTCTTTTACTGCTCCGACTAACTGTTCTGCTTTATCGGAATCACCTACACTTTCTGCAAGTTTTCCGGTCACAACCAGTTCGTTTGTCGCAGTGTCTACATTTTCCTGACTGACAGTTTCGCCTGTCATATTCTCATAAGACTTAATTGCTCCAACCAGAGCAGCCGTACCGGAAATATTATAAGGACCAGCTACCACAATCTCTGCATCCTCAATTCCTGCTGTTGCCAAGGCGTTCTGGTACATACCGGTCGTACAGTAAGTAATGTTGTAGGTTGTAACTTTAATTCCACTTCCGTCAGTTTTTCCTTTTACCAGTACAGAAGAAAGGGCTCTTGTTCCGATTACGCTTTTACTCAGATAAGAATCCAGATATTTGTGTTCATCGGCATTGGTAATCGTTGTTACGGTATAATTTTTCAAGTCATCTTCTGTCACACCAAGCAATTTTAATACGATTGCACGGTCATTTGCACTTAAGTCTGCACCTAAGGATACATAAGGTTTCTCCAGTTTTGCATCTTCTCTATCGGCCCATACACTGACCGGAGACATGACCAGCATCAGTCCTGTCATCAGTAACGCTAATTTTCTTTTGTTAAATTTCATAATAAAAATCTCCTTTCAAAGCTTCACCCTCATCATAACACACTCCCTGTTTTTATGCATCTAAAGTTTTCATTAAGAAATTTCATCTGAAACTTTTTCATGCCCAATTGTTCTGGAAAATCAACGAAAAAAAGCCCCTTACCCACACCTTAGTGCTTTACGCAGTTGACACAGGGGAGTGCTTATCTGCGTTCAACTGCCCTTTTATGGTTTGTTTACCCATTATACAAATTTTCTTGCCCGCCACTTAAGAAAAGTGGTATGATAAATAATACACACAATGTACTCTCCGAATCTTTCTGTATTTGATTTTGCGGCTGATTTTTCAAGAGTACATTTCACTTAAAGGAGGGATTTTTTTCATGGCTATTGCAAATCAGGAAATGATACGTGACAATAACCGCAGGCAGGTGCTTGAATATCTTGTAAACCATCCACCGGTTTCAAGGGCTGCGCTTTCTCAGCAGCTTCATCTGACAAAAGCGACCATTTCCAATATCGTTCAGGAGCTGATTGAACAGCATCTGATTTTAGAAATCGGAAGCGCTCAGACTTCTCTTGGAAGAAAACCTATTTTACTTGAATTTCAGAAAAAATGCGGATATGCACTTTCTATTGACGTGCATCCATCTCAGATTATCGCTTTAACTTCGGATTTAAAAGGAGAAAACTGCCGTTTAAAAGAATATCCGTTCCAAAAGGGAGATAATTTATACAAAAATCTGTGCCAAATAATTCATGATATCCTGCCTGAGTATGGGGATTGTCCCTATAAAATCGTAGGAATTACCATCGGAATCTATGGTGTTGTACAACAAAATCAGATTCTTTTTACTCCTTATTATCCGCTTCCGGATTCTAATCTGGCCAAACTGCTTGAATCAGAGTTTCACATTCCGGTTTTTGTTGAAAATGAATCGAACCTGTCTGTTCTCGGTGAATCGGCATTTCATCATTATGACCAAAACATGGTATTATTAAATATTCATGATGGAATTGGTATGGGAATTATGATTAACGGTCATCTTTATCGTGGTCAGGACGGCTATGCCGGAGAAATCGGACATACAATTTTATTTCCCGACGGCAAACCCTGCCCATGCGGGAATCATGGATGTCTGGAACAATATGCCTCTGAGAAAGCGATTTTAGAAGAATATGCCAGACTCACCCATCAGGAACAGGTTACGATAGATGCTTTTGTCCGTGACTATCAGAACCAGGTTCCTGAAGCACTTGAAATGATGGAATTATTTTCCAAATATATTTCAATTGCAATCAACAATATTATTAATACGTTTAATATTGAACTGGTCGTGCTCAACAGCTCGTTTTCTAATTATATTCCGCAGATTAACCTCTCGATTCAGGACTATCTGCACCATCATCAGAATCGTAAATGCCAGATTATCCCTTCCCGGCTTCAGGATATTTCCGGTCTGATGGGGGGAATCCGCATTGGTGTCGAACGTTTTCTGGATATTCGTCACTTGATAATTGAGAATTTTTCTTCCAACAAAATACGATAAAATCTGTCATTCACAAAAGTTTTGAATTTCGTTCATGATTTCTTCACAACTTCAACATGATTTGCACATATTTATCGAATATACTAAAACCATAAAAATAATAAAGAACAAAAATTATTTTTATATTTTCTTTTTCATATGTCGGTCGCAAACGACCGGCTCTCCTTCCTTTAATATTTATAGAAAAAAGCCATCGCCCAGTTTCGGATATTCTGGGCGATGGCTTTTCGTCTTATTTCTATATTCATTTTTTCTGTATTCATTTTATTTCTTGAATTTTTCACTTTTCAGAAAATGCATTGGCAAGTTTTGCAAAATCCTCCAAAGTCAGTGCTTCTCCTCGAATTCCCGCTTTAAATCCACATTTTTCAATAGTCTGCTGGATTTCCTCTTTGGAATAAGACAATTCCGGTGAATTATTCAATCCATTTGCAAGAGTCTTTCTTCTCTGGTTAAAAGAAGCACGAATCAGGCGGAACATCAATTTCTCGTCAGCCACCTCAACCGGTGGTTTTTCATGTCTGGTCAGGCGAATCACTGCACTTCCCACCTTTGGTCTTGGCATAAAACAGTTTGGTGGTACATTTGCCACGATATACGGCTCTGCGTAATACTGAACAGCCAGTGACAGCGCACCGTAGTCTTTTGTGCCCGGGCCAACTTTCATTCGGTCTGCTACTTCTTTTTGTACCATTACGGTAATTGAATCAATCGGAACCTGACTTTCAAATAATCCCATGATAATCGGCGTTGTAATATAATATGGCAGATTTGCCACAACTTTAATCGGTTTTCCGTCATTGTGCTCCTCTGCCAGTTTTTTGATATCTACTTTAAGGATATCCTGATTGATAACCTGAACATTATCAAACTCTTTTAAGGTATCTTCCAAAATTGGAATTAACGCCTTATCGATTTCCACCGCAAACACTTTTCTGGCAGAAGCTGCCAGATACTGGGTCATAGTCCCAATTCCGGGACCAATCTCCAGTACAAAATCATCTTTCGTGATTCCTGCTGCGCTTACAATTTTATCAAGTACATGGGAGTCAATTAAAAAGTTCTGTCCGAATTTCTTCTGAAAAACAAAATCATATTTCTGCAATACTTCAATCGTATTCTTTGAATTTCCAAGATATGGGACTGCCATATTTTTTTCTCCCTTTTTTATCTGCTTTTTCATCTATATTTTTTATCTGCAGACTCTATTTTTATCTGCAAATTTTATCTATATTTTTATCTGCAAACTGTTCCTGTTATGATATCTTACAGGTTAAAGTCTTTTTCATACAGCATAATTCGTCCGGTTACATCCAGATGACGTTTTGCCACTTTTTTACCTGGACGTCTACCCAGTCTGGAAGCTTTTGCAATTGCACTATCCATCATTTCCCTTACCTGTCCGACGCAGACTGGGTCATCTTCATACTGATTATCGCCAATCAAAGAATATACCGCAAGTACTGCAATATCATCTACCTTATAGCCTTTTTCCTTGGCATAAGTCTTGGCGAATGACACCAGCTCGTCATTGGTAAAAACCGGAATTACAATCCTCGAATCAAATTTTTCCATAAATTCCGGATAATCCTGCTTCAATGTATAAATTCCGGCTTTTGAATCTTCCAAAATAACAGTCAGACGATTGGTCTTAAATTCCATCGCTTTGGAAAGATTCTCAACTGTTTGGGCAGTCATTGCAGATGCACGTCCGATTGCCAGAAATCCTCCTGAAAGTTTATCTACAATAAATGCAGGGTCTTTTTTATTTAACACCTCTGCGGTCAGGTAAGCCACTTTTGCACCTTCCATCTGGCGTTCTTTGCAAAGTGCTTTAATCAGGCTTTCTGAAAATCTGGTTTTTCCTGAACCGGAACGTCCAGTTACAATCATATTTCCTGCCTTGGAAGTCTTTTCACACGCAGATTTCTGTGCGATATCCAAAGCTTCTTTTACCTGTTCTTTCATTCCCGGAATTGGTGCAAAATAAGTAAAGAGTCGTCTGTGTTCTTCCTCTGTCAAATGATGACGAAGCACTTTTTCCGGTTCTGGTTCTACTTCTTCAGCTACTTCTGCTTCCGGCTCTGCATTTTCTTCTTCTGACTCCACTGGCTCCTCAAGCATCCACTGTGCCGGTTCACTCTCTCGTGCTTCTTCTACTTCAATCGGTTCCGGTTCAGCAGATTCCGTCACTTTCTCTTCCTGCTGCTCTTCTGTCTCAACGGACTCAGCTGCTTCATTTTCCTGTGGCTCTTCTGTCTCAGCTTCAGCCACTTCTTCCTCTGATGCCTCAGTTTCAGCTTCTACCGCTTTTTCTGCTGTTTCTTCCTCCGCTGTCACAACCGCTTCCGCCATTGCTTCTTCTACAACATTTGATAAATCAACCGTTGCATCGGTTTCTACTGCATTTTGACGTGCTGCTTTTATCTCTTCTAACGGAAGCTGGATAGTTGCGCCTTCTGACACTTCCATTTCTGTTTTTGCTTCCGCTTCGTTTTCTACTGCTTCAGTTTTTTCTTCCTGAACCATCTCATCTGCCGCAGCTCCAAGTGCCGCCTCTAAATCAAATTCTTTAACAGGTTCTTCTTCTGCAATTTTCGCTGTTTCTTCCTGCAGTTTTGCTTCTACCTCTTTTTTCTTTTCGAGTTCTTCTTCGATTTCTTTTTTGATTTCTTCCGGCATTTGAATTTCCGGAAGTGGTTCAAAATCTGGTTTAACTTCCGGAGTTTTAATAAATTCCGGCATCTTCATTATTTTCGGCTGTTCTGCCAGTTCCGGTTTTACTTCCTCTTCCGCTTTTGCTTCTGAGCCTGCCCCAGATTCAGCTTTCTTAATCGCCTCCGGTTTCGGAAGCTGAAATGCCTCTGCTTTAACTGAATTTACTGCTTCCTCTGGTTTTACCATAGTCTGCGCAGTCTGATTGAGCATCTTTGCTGCCGCCTGAGTTGCCGCACTTACACTTGCCGCTGTTCTTGCAATACGTACTGCTTTCGGCTCTCCATAAAGTTCCTTATATTTTTCTTTCTCCGCATCTGTCAGCTCCGTATACTTCATTTTCAGCTCCAGAGCTTTCTTTACATACTTTCCGTCGCTGAACCAGAGAACCATCTCGTCACATTCTGCGATACATTTATCGTACATGCCGGCTCTTGCATACAATCTTGCCAGTTCATAAGCCCAGCGTTCTGTATACTCACTTGCTTTATATTTCTCTAAGATTTTAATCTGATCCTCAATCGGATTTTTTCTTCCTTTATAAATCTTATATTTCAAAATATAACGGTTGTTATCATTTGGAGAGAGTTTCATAAATTGATTATAGTACTTAACTGCACTTTCATAATCTGTCATCTTTACAGACAACTCTACCAGACGATATAAAATCAGCTTTCCGCTCGGTGCTCTCTGATAAGCCAGCAGAAGCAGTCTGAGACTGTCATCATACCGTTTATTAACCTCGTAGATTTCACTTACCATACAAAGAGTTCTTGCACTTCTTACCCGTCTCCACTCAATCGTCTCTACAACATTCAGAGCTTCTCTGTAATCCTGCTTCTCTACCAGATTGTTAATCTCATCCAGTCTCGCACGGTATTCCTTTTTATCCAATATTTTCACCTCTGTTAGTTTCATGTACGCTCAAAATCAGCTGTACATTCGATACTTCCTTTTGCTGTGTTTGTACTAAATATATAACGTATATTAAGTTTCTACTATTAATATTTGCCATACCATGACACAATACCCATAGTTAAGTTCAGTGTATCATACCCATGATTAGATGTCAAAGTCTTTCCCAGAGGTTCAATGAGGTACAAAACGCATATAGTATATATAGTAATAGCAGGCAAAAACAAAATGGATGCCACCTGTGCAATACAGGATAACATCCATCTGCTTCACCTGGCTCATAATATGGATTTCCGATTCTCCCTCTTCTATTTCAGAATAATAATATCTCTTGCATCCTGAAGATTTCTTTTTCTTTTTTCTTTTAAATTTAATTTCAGAAACCTCCCGAACAACCAAACTCCCACCAGCAGCCCGATTAATATTGGTCCGGAATATTCCCCCAGATTTAAAAAAATCTGTCCAATTTCACCCATTTGAGCCCTCTTTTCCTCGGTTAAAAATAGCTTTCCTTTTTATTATACTATGTTTTTTCGACAAACGCTATGAAAAAACAAAAGGACTGTCGAAAACTCGACAGCCACTCTTTCTATTATATCAGCCAGAGTACCACGTCTATAATACTTGCATAGGCGTGGGTGAATGGCTGTGTTTTATTTTATTCCCTGATTTTTAATATAATTTTTCACTACATCCAGAGTATTTTCACTTACGGTTGCAATAAAATAACTGTCAGACCAAAAATAAGGTTTCCAGTAATACTTTTTAAGCAATGTATCGCCATAAAGCTTACGAG
>QULP01000007.1:0-345 GCA_003481745.1 Firmicutes bacterium OM04-13BH | reverse complement strand
TGTATCGCCATAAAGCTTACGAGCTTTGCGGGACGTCTGAGTTTTTATTACATTGACAAGTTCTGACGGAGGAGTCTGCGGGTTCGCTTCAATAAGCAGATGTATGTGATCCAGTTCCCCATTTAACTCAAGTATATTAAACCCTCTGCTTTCAGCTACATAATTAATCCGTTCATAGACAGCAGTTTTTACATCGCCGGTAAGAATCGGATGTCTGTATTTTGTTACAAGTACTATATGATACTGCAATAAAAAACAGCTGTGCCTGTTTGTATAATATTCGTACCCTGTTTTCTTTTTCATAAGGATCAAATTCTCCTTTACATCCAAATATATGTTTGCTAT
>QULP01000006.1 GCA_003481745.1 Firmicutes bacterium OM04-13BH | reverse complement strand
TCTGCATGGTTTCGGTTTTGTATATGTAGTTTTGAAGGTACATGTTTGATAAGAACATGAAGAAGAATCCGAAAGGGTTCTTTTTTTATTATCATAAGAACGCTATAAACAAAAAAGAATTTGCGCAATAAAATGGTGTGATATGCCATTTTATTGCGTTTTCGTTGTTCGAGGATTGCAGGAATTGCGAAGCAATGCAATCCATCAGTATTTTCGGCATCAACGCCATAAACAGGAATGTAGTCCATTGCTGTTATGTCAGCCTGTGAGGTGTATGACTCTTCCTGCATGATTGTCTTTATTCCGGCATCAGATGCTTTGTAAATAATCATCTGTTTGAGCAGCCCTGTAGGCATTGAGACAAAGTTCTGGTTGTTCTGTGAACCCATGTCGCAGTCCTGTTTCCAGCGTTTGTTTTCGCCAAGAACAAGTGTACCGGCCTGATGTTCCATACAGTAGTTTATAATGCTGCGGCTGATTTTATGCACTGGTCCTTAATGAAATCGGCATGATGCCGGCTTAAGGCGCTCAGATACCTGGAACTGGCATGCATGTGTTCATGTCCTTTTGTGATAATGCTGACAGCTTTGGCTCTCTTTTTGTGAAACCACTGGCACTCTGACAGAACAGCTCCGCCCTTGTACAGCATTGATGAACCATCATTGCATACGACAGCTGCGAAGTTGCTCACACCAAAGTCTATGGCGCATATGTTGGGCATGTCTGTATTATCTGCGGCAAAATTTTCACTTTCGAGGGTAAGACACAGGATGTATCTTCCATAATAAGGCTTAATTTTAACCTCTTTGAGGACGGAATCCGCTTCTACATTTGAAAGATAAAGGCGTTCCTTTCTACCCGGGAGTTTTAAATTAACACCATGATCTGCGGGATATTATATAGTACTTGTAACAAAATACAGACATCCGGTTCTTACCGGCGATGTAAAAACTGCTGTCTATGAACGGATTAATTATGTAGCTGAAAGCAGAGGGTTTAATATACTTGAGTTAAATGGGGAACTGGATCACATACATCTGCTTATTGAAGCGAACCCGCAGACTCCTCCGTCAGAACTTGTCAATGTAATAAAAACTCAGACGTCCCGCAAAGCTCGTAAGCTTTATGGCGATACACTGCTTAAAAAGTATTACTGGAAGCCTTATTTTTGGTTTGACAGTTATTTTATTGCAACCGTAAGTGAAAATACTCTGGATGTAGTGAAAAATTATATTAAAAATCAGGGAATAAAATAAAACACAGCCATTCACCCACGCCTATGCAAGTATTATAGACGTGGTACTCTGGCTGATATGATAGAGAATAATAGAAACCCCAGAGCTGTTGGAGGTCAGATAACAGTTCCGGGGTTTTTTACTTTATAGAGAAATTTGTATCATAGAAAACGTTAATTATTTATTTTCTGGTGTATGCCATTCCCAGTTACGAACTTCTTCGATATCCTGTCCGTATTCTGCGATGTACTGTTTGTGTTCTACCAGTTTGTCGTTCATTTTCTGAATCAGGTAAGAACCGCGGTTTCCTAACTGTGGAAGGTGCATGATAGCATCTTTTACAAGGTTGAAACGGTCGATTTCGTTCTGAACTCTCATATCGAATGGAGTTGTGATAGTACCTTCTTCCTGATAACCATGAACAGATACATTCTGGTTGTCACGACGGTAAGTTAACTCATGAATCAGAGTTGGGTAACCGTGGAATGCGAAGATAACCGGTTTGTCTGTTGTAAACAGTGCATTGTATTCGCTGTCGCTTAATCCGTGAGGATGTTTGTGGTTGGACTCCAGTTTGAATAAGTCAACTACGTTGACTACACGAATCTTCAGTTCCGGAAGTTCATCACGCAGGATAGTAACAGCTGCCATTGTTTCAAGTGTTGGTGTATCACCGCAGCAAGCCATAACAAGATCTGGTTCTTCACCACAGTCATTACTTGCCCATTCCCAGATACCTACACCCTGTGTGCAGTGTTTAACAGCCTGTTCCATACTTAACCACTGATAACTTGGATGTTTGGATGCTACGATAGCATTTACATAGTTTTTACTCTTGATGCAGTGGTCGAAGCAGGATAATAAGCAGTTAGTATCCGGTGGAAGATACATACGAACTACGTCTGCTTTTTTGTTAGCGATATGGTCAAGGAATCCTGGATCCTGATGTGTAAATCCGTTGTGGTCCTGCTGCCATACATTTGATGTAAGAATGAAATTCAAGGAAGCAATTGGCTGTCTCCAGGAAAGCTGATTGCAGACTTTTAACCATTTTGCATGCTGTGCAGCCATGGAGTCTACAACACGGATAAATGCTTCGTAACTAGCGAAGAAGCCATGACGACCTGTTAACAGGTAACCTTCTAACCATCCTTCACACATATGCTCACTTAACATACTATCCATAATACGTCCGCCTCTTGCCAGGCAGTCATCTGTATCAAGCATTTCTGCGTTCCAGTCTCTCTTTTCTGCTTCAAATACTTTGTAGAGACGGTTAGACATACTTTCATCCGGTCCGAAGATACGGAAGTTTTTGTTATCCTGATTTAAGTTGAAGATGTCACGGATGTATCCGCCAAGTTCAATCATATCCTGAGCTTTTGTTTTTCCTGGGTCAACATCGATTCCATAAGTACGGAAATCCGGAAGTCTTAAGTCTTTCAGTAAAAGACCACCATTTGCATGTGGGTTAGCACCAAGACGAGCATTTCCCTTAGGAGCAAGTTCAGCCAGTTCCGGAATCAGACGACCATTTTCGTCGAATAATTCTTCCGGATGATAGCTTTCTAACCATTCCTGTAACAGTGGAAGATGTTCTTCCGGTTTTTCCATTGTAATCGGAACCTGATGAGCACGGAAAGAACCTTCAATCTGAAGTCCGTCAACAACCTTAGGACCTGTCCATCCCTTTGGAGTACGAAGAATAATCATTGGCCATGCTGGACGTTCCGCATCGTTTTCTTTACGAGCATGTTCCTGAATTGCTTTGATTTTTTCGATTGCAGTATCCATAGCTTCTGCCATGAGTTTGTGCATTGTCATTGGGTCGTCACCTTCAACGAAGATTGGTTCCCAACCGCATCCTACAAAATAGCTTTCGATTTCTTTGTGAGAAATACGAGAGAAGATTGTAGGGTTGCTGATTTTATATCCGTTCAGATGAAGAATCGGAAGGACAGCACCGTCTGTAATTGGGTTTAAGAATTTATTTGATTGCCAGGAGGTAGCCAGAGGACCTGTCTCGGCTTCACCATCACCGACAACTACAGTAGCGATTAAGTCTGGGTTATCAAATACTGCACCAAATGCATGAGCGATAGAATAACCAAGCTCGCCACCTTCGTTGATAGAACCTGGAGTTTCCGGAGCACAGTGGCTTGGAACACCGCAAGGGAAGGAGAACTGTTTGAACATTTTCTTCATACCTTCTTCATCCTGGCTGATGTTCGGATAAATTTCACTGTAAGAGCCTTCCAGATAAGTGTTTGCAATCATGAAGTTTCCGCCGTGTCCCGGACCGGAAAGTAAAATCATATCCAAATCGTAACGTTTGATTACACGATTACAATGAACGTAAATAAAGTTCTGACCTGGTACAGTTCCCCAGTGACCAACAATTTTTTTCTTAATCTGGTCCATAGACAATGGCTTTTTAAGAAGCGGGTTGTCTAAGAGATAAAGCTGACCAGCAGATAAATAATTAGATGCACGCCAATAAGCATCCATTTTATCTAACATTTCCTGAGATAATGGCTGTTTTTCAAGACAAGTATTCTCTGACATGTGTTTCCTCCTAGTAAAATAGATTTCTAATTGTTAATTATTTGATGGTGTAATCATAACATAAGTTCAAAAATTCGTTAAATCATTTATTTTGATTCTATTCATATCAAAAAGTTATGGATAGAAGAAAAGAATACCTCAAGCCGGATATTTTCCGGCTTGAGGTATTCTTAAATTATTTTTTTACCAGTAGGAGTTTTACAAAAACTGGCTGAATTCTACTTTTTCTTTATTTGGTTCTTCGATTGTGAAGAAGCGTACTCCATTTTCCCAGAATGGAAGAAAATGAATCGTATCGGAAGTTGTATTCAGTCCGTTTTCGTTATATAGGCATAATAGATAAAATACCTGCGGCGGCAGCAATTAATAATTGGGCAGGGTCTGCGGTAAATACAGTTTCCATAATTTTAACTCTCCTTTTTTAATTTTAAAAAATACTTTTATTTTTAATTTACGCTTATTACTTAACTGCAAGTGAAGTATATAAATAAGAGGAAAAATATGTCTATTGACATAAAAAACAATTTTTTAAAACTCATTTTGGTTAAAATGCACATAAAATATTCTTGTTTGCGTTTCATAGTATACTGTATTAAAATGGAACTATGACTGAAAAGTATGGAAAAGCAAGGAGGACAAAATGAGCGAACGAGGCATTACTACGATTACATTAAAACAGATTAATAAAGAAAAGGTATATCAATATATTTATCGTACGAAACAGACTTCAAAACTTCAGATTGTGCAGGATTTAAAGATGGGTCTGTCTACCGTCAGTCAAAATTTAAATGTGCTTGAAGAAGAAGGTCTGATTCAAAGAGATGGCTATTTTGAATCAACGGGTGGAAGAAAGGCACAGGTGATTCAGATTGTATCAGATGTCCGGATTTCAATAGGAATTGGAATTTTAAAAAAAATGTTTCATATTGTTGCAATTGATTTATATGGAAAGGTGATTGCAAAAGACACCATTGATCTGGATTATAGCGATACAGAAGAATATTATGAAAAGGTAGCAAATAAAATAGATGAATTTATAGAAGAATACAAATATCAGAAAGAAAGAATCCTTGGTGTCTCGATTGCAACTCAGGGAATTATTTCTCCGGATGGTTCCGGAGTCATGTATGGTACGATTATGAATAATGTGAAGATGCGTCTGTCTGATTTTTCTTCTAAGCTGCCTTATCCATGCCGTCTGGTACATGATTCAAAAGCGGCTGCTTATCTGGAATTATGGAATCATTCGGAACTCGACAGTGCAGTGGTGTTTTTATTAAATCGCAACCTTGGTGGAGCGATTATTACAAATCGAAAGGTGCATGAAGGAAGTTTCATGCATAGTGGAGTGATTGAACACATTTGCATTAATTCAGATGGACCGTTGTGTTATTGTGGAAACCGTGGCTGTCTGGAAACCTATTGTTCCGCAAATTCACTGTCTGAAATTGCAGGAATGTCAATAAAGGAATTTTTTGAAAAACTAAGAGAAAATAAAGAGGAGAATATAAAGCAAATCTGGAAAGAGTATTTAAAACATCTGGCATTTGCCATGAGAAATCTGAATCTGGTCATTGACGGACCGATTATTATCAGTGGGTATCTGGCACCCTATTTTATGGAGAATGATTTGAATTATCTGTTAAAACAGATCAATTCATCGCTTCCGTTTGAGTTTCCAAAAGAAAATATGATAGTTGGGACAAATGGACAGTACACTCCGGCAATCGGTGCGGCTCTTTTCTATGTGAAAAAGTTTATTGATGGAATTGCTCCGATGATTTAACTTTCCGGTGACCGAGATGATAATCACGACGACAGGATTTGTTGTATATAAAAAGTCTGATATTGCTAAAAGAAAGTTTCAAACTTGCTTTACAAAAATGGAAAAATAAAGTATAATTACAGAAAATAAATAAGTTTTAAAGCGGTCCTTGACGAAATAATGAAAACAGAAAAAATGATTTAAGATAGGTTAAAAGGTAAGCTCGGTGAGAAACCGGCGCAGTTTCCCCTACTGTAACACAGATGTTGTGAAGCCAGAAAACTGCCGTTTTGTGAATTTAAATTTATTTTCGGGAAAAGAAAGTAAATTTATTTTTGTGTATGTGAATAAACATTTTAAATATGTGACAGCAACTCTGACATGCGAAAAGTAAAGAAAGAAATTTCCCGTGATCTGGGAGATTTCTTTTTCTTTACCAATTTAGCTTGATGAAAAGGAAAAGAATGGATAAGACAATGGGACAAATATTAACGTGGAAAGCAAAAGAAAAAAATGTTTTTACCAGAGCACAGGGAAAGAAAGTACGGGAAAAAGAACTGGTACTGGCTTCGGATTGCAGAAAGATAGAAGATGAAGCACTGATGAATAACGTAAAAATTAAAAGAGTACAGATTCCTTCATCGGTAACAGAAGTCGGAAAACAGAGCTTTGCAAATTGTACAGCTTTAAATGAGCTGTGTTTTGATAACATAGAAAGAATTAAGCAGGAAGCATTTTCGTGTTGCATCAGAGTTCGGAAAGCAGAATTTTCCAAAAAACTGCAGTACATTGGAAAAGGTGCTTTTTTTCGGTGTAAGAAACTGGAAACAGCGACTTTTCCTGAAAGTGTAACGTGTGTGTATCTAGCGGAAGAGGTATTTTATGGATGTGAAAGTCTGAAGGAAATTAAGATTCCAAAGTCTGTCCAGGAAATTAAAAGTCGTGCCTTTTATAAATGTTTAAATCTTGAAAAGGTAGAATTTCCATTGGCACTTCGGAAGATTGATTCTCAGGCATTTTATCAAACAGCATTAAAAGAACTGGAACTTCCGGATGGACTGCGTGAGATTGGAGACAGTGCATTTTTAAAATGTAACAATCTGGAATCCGTGAAAATTCCAGAAAGTGTGAAGCGGATAGAAAAATGGGCATTTCATGGATGTCATCGTCTGAAAGTAGTTGAGATTGCTCATGAACCGGAATTTATCGGAGACTGGATTGTAAACAAAAGTACGGTGATACGGTGCAGAAAAGACAGCAAAGTAGAAGCATACTGTAAAAAGTTTGAATTTGCAGTAGAATACATAGAGTGAAAAATACTGCGGACGGTTATGAATTATTTTATTATAACACAGTAGACACAAGGATAAATGAAGACCTTTCCTGATGGGAAGGTCTTTTTTTATATAACACAAAAGAAATAATGCACTCTCAAAGCGCATAAAAAGAAGGAGGAAACAAAATGAAACAGAAAAAGAACAATCGATTTCTGGCAATGCTGATGGCGATGTTAATGATTGTATCAACTGTTGCAACGGGCTGGTATCCGGTTGTTGCAAAAGCAGATACAAACACAGGCATTACCTTAACTGTAATCGGCGATACCGGAAATCACAGTAAAAATCTGGATGAACATACCGGATATGTGTATTGGTTAAAAGACCAGCCGCTTAATATTGATGTAAACAGTCTGGAAAGTTATTATGTGGCTGAAAATTGTAAAGACCAGATTAAGGCTGCATTAAAAGAAGCAAAGATTGACTATCATTTTTCAGATGAAGGCAGCTGCTACCCAGATGATATGAAAAATAAGGACGGAGTTGACTTACAGAGTAACTGGAGTGCAGGATACTGGTCTGTTATCGTTCAGTACGCAGATGGCTCTTTTAATTCCAATGGATGGAGTAGTTATGATGGAGCTGCCCAGCTTCAGGATGGATGCCGTCTGATTTATTACTGGTCAGACAATCCGACAAATGACTGTCGTCTGACCACAGATGATTCCTGGAATACCCAGCTTAACTATGATACGGATGCTGTAACAGGACTTCGTTTTTCAACAGAGGAACAGCCAGATGCTGCATTAACAGAAATCGAAACAGAAGTTGGTTCGGATATTGATTTATTGACAAATTTTACAGCACCGGCTCAGACAACCGTATCAAAGGCATTAAACTGGACTTCCAGTAATCAGGATGTTGCAACGGTTACAGCATCTGAAACAGGTGCAGTCGTAACTCCAAAATCAGCAGGAACAACTACCGTTAAAGCTTCTATGGTTAATACCTTAGGAGACACCGTTGAAGCAGCCTGCGATGTAAAAGTTACTTCAAACGGTACAACCGTAACAGATCTTTCCTTTGCGGAGGGAACTGAAATTTCCATGGCTCCGGGTGCGGTAAAAACTCTGACACCGGTTTATACACCAGAACTGGAAAAAGGTGAAACGGCACCGGCTTTAACATGGGAATCTTCTGATAAAGGAGTTGCTGATATAAACGCACAGAATGGCGAAATTACAGCAAAAACTCCAGGTACTACTGTAATCAAGGCTTCCTTTACCAATAATAAAGGTACAGTAGTCAGTGCAGAGTGTAAAGTAACAGTAGAACAGATTGCAGTGACAAAAATTGCTCTGGACAAAGAAAGCCTGAGTTTAAAAGAAGATGCAGAAAGCAAATTAAATGTAACATTTGAACCTGCAAATGCAACAGAAGATTTAGATGTTAAATGGGAATCTGATGATAAAAATGTAGCAACCGTAACAGGTGAAGGCAAGAGCGCAACTGTAAAAGCAGTTGGAGCAGGAAGTGCTACAATTACTGTAACAGCAGGAACATTCAAAGCAAGTTGTGAAGTAACAGTAAGTGCTGCACAGCCTATGGTAAAAGAGTTTGTATTTGCATCCGATAAAAACGGTGAAAATGTTTATGCGATGCAGTCTGAATTAGATGCAAAGACAAAAGAATGTACCGTTGTAGTACCGGAAACGGTAAATACATTTTATTTAAAACCGGTTTTAAGTGATGATGCAGAAGTTAATACAATTACTGCAAACTACAAAAACTATAACTATACAAAAGATTTAACAAAAGCTATGCCGGCAAATGAATTTACACAGTTTAGCGGTGTAAATCGTGTGCTTCAGTCTGACATTGAAGCAAGAGAAATGTCAATTGATGTAACTTCAAAAACCGGTAAAACAGAAACTTATAAAGTTCATATTATTCGTGAGACGACCCTTTCCGGTTTAAATGTCACAAAAGCAGATGGAACAAAAGTGACATTAGATCCGGTTTTCAATGCAAGAAAAAAAGAATATACGATTGTTGTTCCTAAGACATTAGAAAGCGTAGTATTTAAAGCAACTGCAAGAACCGCTGCCAATTCTGAAATTAAAGTAAACGGAAAGACAGCAGAAAACGGTGAATACACACTTGCCTTAACCGGAGACGATGCAAAAGTAGTTACAGAAATTGAGGTAGGAAATGAAAATACTGTTGCAGGTAAATATACAGTTTCTATCTTAAGAGAAGAACCTGTTACGATTACTTTTGAAACAGAACCGAAAGATGCAATTATCACAGTTATTGACAAAGATAAAATCAAAGCAGGCGGAGAAGACGGCATTTATAAAGTTCTTCCGGGAACTTATACCTATACGGTATCTAAGACCGGTTATGTAACAAAACATGAAGAGATTACAGTAGAGAAAGACACTGTTATCAAAGCTTCTCTGGAAAAAGCGCAGAGCAGCAACTTAAAAGATTTAGACTGTGACTGGGCTGGATTTAGAAAAGATGGAAGTAATCAGGCTGTAACAAGTGCAAAGACAGCAGCCACACCGGAAACAGCATTCCAGAAATGGGAAAAGAAAGTCGGAGAAGGGTTCAGCAACTGGGCAGTCAGCTCTCCGATTATCGTAGACAACAATCTTTACTGCTATGCAGGAAAACAGCTTCTTAAAATTAACAAAGAAACTGGAGAAATCATTGCAAGTGCAGAAATGGCCGGAAACAGCAGTTTTGGAATCAACCCTCCATGCTACGGTGGTGGAATGATTTTTGTCGGACTTGCAGGTGGAGCAGTACAGGCATTTAATGCAGAAACTCTGGAATCCTTATGGGTATTTAAAGATACACTTGGAGGACAGCCAAACTGTACGATTCAGTATTCTGATGGATATATTTATACAGGATTCTGGAACAGTGAAACAAAAGATGCAAACTTCGTATGTGTTTCTGCAACAGATGAAGACCCAGATAATCCGACAGAAACAAAATATGCAACCTGGACTTATGCCGTACAGGGTGGATTCTATTGGGCAGGTGCTTATGTAACTGATAAATACGCAATCGTAGGAAGCGATGATGGAGAATCCGATTCAACAAGTGATTCTTCTTATGTATATTGCTT
This sequence comes from Firmicutes bacterium OM04-13BH, assembly GCA_003481745.1. GTDB lineage: Bacteria > Bacillota > Clostridia > Lachnospirales > Lachnospiraceae > Blautia > Blautia stercoris. The sequence continues at coordinate 181,772 of QULP01000006.1, read as the reverse complement.
TGATAAGCTGACTGGTGAAGTAGTTCAGAAAGTCGGTCCGCATCATGGCGATATCCGTTCAGATATCTCCTATTATGACGGAAGAATTTATTTTACATCAAAAGGTGGATATCTGTATTCCTATAACCTGAAGGAAGACGGAACAATTGATACAGAAAATCTGATCGAGCCAATCGAAATCGGAAAAATGAGCACAAGTACTCCGGCAATCGCAAATGGTCGCTGTTATGTAGGTTCTTCTTACGGTTCAAATTTCAGTGGAACTTATGGAATCTCAGTTGTAGATATTAATGAGGAAACAGGTGCAATGAGTCTTGAATATGTAGTATACACAGATGCTTATCCTCAGACTTCAGGTGTTGTATCAACAGGTTACAAAGGATATAACTATGTATACTTTGCAACAAACGGACCAAGCGGAAATCTCTGGGTGGTAAAAGATGCTCCTGGAATGACAGAACCGGATGAAGGAAGTCAGGTTCTGTATACACCGGAACACAAACAATACTGCATCTCCAGCGTAGCTGTGGACAAAGATGGTACCATTTACTTCAAGAATGACTCTGCTTACATGATTGCAGTTGGAAATTCCGCAATTGATACAGACAAACTTCAGGATTTAATTGAAACAGCAAAAGCAACAGATGCTTCCAAATACACAGATGAATCTTACAATGCATTACAGGATGTGATTGCAGAAGCAGAAGCGGTAGCAGAAAATCCAGAATCCAAAGAACAGGTTGCCGAAATGACTGAAAAACTTCAGTCAGCAATAGATGGACTGGTTGTTAAAACAGGCTGGCAGACCATCGATGGTAAGAAATATTACTACAAAGAAGATGGTACACAGGCAACTTACTGGTATAAAGTAGATGGAAACTACTACTGGTTTGGAACTGACGGAATCTTGAAGACATACTGGCAGAAAGTTTATAACAAGTATTACTGGCTTGGAAGCGACGGAGCAATGAGAACCGGTTGGCAGACTATTTACGGCAAGAAATACTATCTTGGAAATGCCAATGATGGAGCGATGAAGACCGGCTGGCAGACCGTTGATGGCAAGAAATACTATCTTGGAAATGCAAGCGACGGAGCAATGAAGACTTACTGGCAGTCAGTAGATGGTAAATACTACTGGTTTGGAACAGACGGCGTTATGAAAACATACTGGCAGAAAGTTTACAACAAGTATTACTGGCTTGGAAGCGACGGAGCAATGAGAACCGGCTGGCAGAAAGTTTATGGAAAATATTACTGGCTGGGTCATTCCAATGATGGAGCAATGAAGACCGGCTGGCAGACCATCTACGGAAAGAAATATTACTTCGGTGGAGCAAATGATGGTGTTATGAAAACCGGATGGCAGAAGATTGGCGGAAACTGGTACTACTTTGGTGGAGCCAATGATGGTGCTATGAAAACCAATACATGGATTGGAAACTACTATGTAAACGCATCCGGTGTACGCACAAGAAGCAGATAATTAGTGTACGGACAGATTAACATTTGATAGAAAATCAATGTGTTACAAAAAAACAGTACAGTAATAAACAGTAATAAAACAAAGGAAGAGCAGACCCTGGCGACAGGGGTCTGTTCTTCTCTATATAAAAAGAGCAGGTAGAAGATATGAATTTACGGAATTTCTGGAAAAAAATAAAAAAACCATTTATGACCGTAGCAGCAGTGATTTTGGTTCTGCTGCTTTTTGTCGTATCTGTGACACAGAATCAGGCAGCACCGGAAAATCCTATGGAAAAAGAAAATGCAGACCCATCCCGTATGTATGTGACCTCCTCCAGTCTGGCCATGGATGAGTCACTTCTGGACAGTGTGGAGAATGCCAATATCAATACGGGAAATCAAGAGAATCAAGAAGAACAGGAAGAGGAGCAACAAGAAGAACAAGACGAAGAAAATCAGGACGAGGAGCAGCAAGAAGAACAACAGCAGGAAGAAAATCAAGAAGAGAATTCGGATAATTCTACAGAAACACAGGAACAGCAAACTTCTGAGGAACAGCAGCAGGTTTCACAGACTCCTCTTGACAGTAATTCGGAACAACTTGACAGCTTGCTTCCAATTGTAAAAAAAGATAAAACAAAAAATAATTCCGGTACAGGACCATCCGGCGGTGACAGTCAAAATGGAGGAAATGGAAATTCCGGAAATAGTGGTCAGGGAACCGGTGGCAATGGCAACGGCAACGGAAAAGGAGACGGCGACGGGGACAGCCAGAAAGATGGAAAACAGATTGTGGTAGCACCGGAAAATTCCGAAGCGTATTTTACGACAAGTTTGAAAAATGAAGTTGTAACGGAAGCAGAATATCCATTTTCAATTACGTATCATTCCAAACTTTCTGTGATTAGTACTGTAGTTGACATAAATGGGAATCAGCAGAATTATAACGGAAGCATTACTCTTTCTGAAGGTGAAAATAAAGTTACAGTTTATGTGACATTTCGTGATAAATGGAGCAACATCCGAGTCTCTTCTCCAACCTATACGATTTATTACAATCCATCCAATCAGATTTTGATTATTGCCGATGAGTTAAAAGCATTAGATGGACAGACGGTGCAGGAACAACAGCTTGATTTTACCGCTTATGCCTTAAAAGGAACAGAGCGGGTAAAATTAATCATCCGAAGAAATAGTGAAAAAGCCCTAAAATCGACCGATGGAGATACCGCTTATACAGAAACTTTAAGTGAAGGAAAGAATGTATTTACATTAATTGCGGGAACCGGAACAGCAACGGTATCAGAGAATTATACAATTTACTATGATTCTCAAAAACAGGCGGACGATTTTACTTTGACGCTTGAGGGTGAAAAAAATTCGAGTACGATTACCCCGCAGATGAGCGGAGGTTCTCAGACGTTTCGATATGAAAATAATACAAATAGTTTTCGTTTCCGTTTCAATCACAGTCAGATTACCGGAAAAGAAGAAATTACAAGTGTGGTTTGCGGGGACAGCAGAGGTGGAACATACTCGCCGTCTGCCAATTCAAATGGCTGGTATACAATTTCTCTGTATGCAGACAGGGAGACACCGATTGCGGTTGGATTTATTGATTCCAATGGAAATTCGGGCAGTTATACCTGGAATATCGAATTTAACCGAACCGGTGAGACACCATCCAATATGGCACCGGTTGTGGAACATAATTTAAAATCAGAATACAACACCGAATATGTGGATTTGAATGTTTCTGCAAAAGAAGTCAGTGGTGGCGGTGGCGCATTAAGTGCAGACAACATGCACATTTACGTCAATGGAGAAGAAGTAAAATATCGTGGTTGTTCCGGAACTGCTTATGAATATCTCCTGCATCTTCAGCAGGGAGAAAATGAAGTTGTCATTTCTGTAAAAGATAATCAGCAGTATGAGACGACGAAGACCTATACGGTACTTTATAATCCGTCCCAGATTACCGTTACCTTCCAGTTAGAAGCCGGAACAGTCGGTCTTGGAATGTTGATTCCACGTCATGAAGTAACAATAGATGGAAACACCACGCTGGCACAGCTAGTCGAACAACAGCTTGCTGAATATAGTTTTACTTCTATGATTACAGGAAGTGTGGACAACAGTTATTATCTTGCCGGAATCAAAAAGCCGGGAATGACAAATGGTCTTCGTGTACCGGATGAATTGAAACAGATGATTATTGATGATGGAATGGGCTGGACCGGAAGCTATCAGACCGATGCCTTATGGGAAAAAGATTTTGCACAATGGTCAGGCTGGATGGTCTGCGTCAATAATTATTACGTCGGAACAGGAATGGCAAGCAGAAATCTTTCTGATGGAGACGAAATCCGTGTCCGTTACACCCTGGCAGGCGGAAAGGATATCGGTCAGTATGGAAATGAAGGTGTATACGGAAATGTTCAGGGTAATTATGGCAAAGAATGGTAAAAGAAACAGAAAAATAAAGAATCGGGAAAAGAGAGGCAGGAATAGATGAATACAAAAACAGAAGAAATTCTGAAAGAATTAAATAAAATCATCGTGGGAAAAGAAGCGGTGCTGGAAAAGACATTGATGGCAATTTTATCAAGGGGTCATATTTTATTGGATGACGTACCTGGAGTGGGAAAGACCACGCTGGCACTTGCATGCTCTAAAGTATTAGGTCTGGATTATCATCGAATCCAGTTTACACCGGATGTTGTGCCGTCCGACATCATTGGATTTTCAATGTATAATAAAGAAAGTGGAACATTTGAATATAAGCCAGGTGTGGTTATGACAAATCTTTTGCTTGCGGATGAAATTAACCGTACTTCCAGTAAGACGCAGTCTGCGCTTCTGGAAGTTATGGAGGAGGGACAGGTGACAGTAGATGGAGAGACACATGAATTGCCAAAACCGTTTGTGGTACTTGCAACCCAGAATCCGGTTGGTTCTGCAGGAACTCAGCTGCTGCCACAGGCACAGTTAGACCGTTTTATGATTCGTATGGAAATGGGATATCCGGATTTTCAAAGTCAGGTCAATATCCTGCGTGACCGTCAGACAGAGAATCCACTCGATAAGGCAGAGCAGGTGACATCAACCGATGAAATTTTAGAAATGCAGGATGAAGTCACACAGATTTACATCGAAGATAAAATTTTAGAATATGTTACCTCTCTGGCAATGAATACCAGAGAACAGGAGATGATTCGCTTAGGAGTCAGTCCTCGAGGTGCACTTGCGGTGACCAGACTTGCCAAGGCAAGAGCTTATGTACAGGGAAGAGATTATGTTACCCCGGAAGATGTGCAGAAAGTCTTTTTGGACGTCTGTGCGCATCGTATTATTTTAAATCCAAAGGCAAAAATTGCAGCACTTTCGGCTTCAGATGTCTTAATAGAAGTTTTAAAACAGACAAAATCGCCGGATAACGGTCGATAGGAGAGACTATGGCAAAATCAAGGATTCTATGGGGACTCGAACTGATTTTATGCGTGTTGTTTTATGTATTTACAGATAGTTATGCAGGGCTGTGGCTGTTGGCAATTTCACTGGTGCTTCCGATTGTTGAAATGATAGGGGCAGAGATTTGTGCAAAAAAACTTTTCGGAACTTTAGGCATAGACAATCTGGGTGAAAAACAAAAAGACATGACAGCCATGTTAAAGATTAAGAATACAGGTTTGTTCCCCTTTGACAGAATAATTGCAAAGATAAAATGCGAAAACCTGCTGACAGGAGAGGCAGAAAAGTATGAGATTTTAGCTTCTGCTCCCGCAAAAACAGAAACACTTCAGCAGTTACAATTAAAAAGCAGGCACTGCGGAAAACTTTGTCTGAGCTTAGAAGGATTTTTGGTACTGGATTATTTTGGACTTAGAAAAACAAAAATTCCAGCAGATTCTGAAAAAATGACATTGATTACTCCGAATACTTTTGGACTTCAGGTGGAAGTGGTTTATGGGGAAAATGCAGTGCTAGATGCCGAAGAATATTCCATGAGCAAAGCCGGATTTGACCCAAGTGAAACATTTGCAGTCAGAGAATATCGTGCAGGTGACCACATTCATCAGATACATTGGAAACTTTCAGAAAAATTAGATGGATTAATCGTAAGAGATTATGGACTCCCGGTGCAGAATACCATTTTACTTTTACTAGAGACCGGATATCCGGAAAAAAGCGAAGAATTTCCATCGCAGATGGAAAAGCTGGTAGAATGTCTGGTATCGGTTTCACAGGAAATGTGCGAACAGCAGATTGTACATAGTATTGGCTGGTATAACCATAAAGAGCAGACTTACAGCAGTGCGGAAATTGACAGTCTGGAAGAATTTACAATGATACTTCCGGAACTTCTTTCAGCGGTTCCGGGAGAAGATGGAACTTCGGTTCTCGGTCATTACATGGAACAGAGAGAACAGTGTGAGTTTGCACATCTGGTGCTATTCACTCCGTATCTGACGGCAGATGCCTCGGCTTTGGCAGAACGGTGTCTGGTGACGGAAGTGATTTGTGAGAAAGAGCCGAGAGGTGAATTTACAGAGGAAGGGGCGCATGTGATTTCCGTATCGACAGAAAATGCCGAAGCGGAACTCTCATATCTTGAAATATAGGTGGAAAGTTCCGCAAGCAAGAGAAAAAATTATAGGTGGTTCGATTCATGAAAAAAAATCAAAAAAACAGTACAGGAATTCTGCTTGTTGCTGTACAGACAGAAAAAAATCAAAAACAAAAAAGAATAGAAAATTTCATAGACGGACTGCTGGTATGGATATTTGCAATGCTGACAGGCATCGCCGTCTGCAACATGTTTGGAATAAAGGTAAATGCACTGCCTGCCATTGCAGGAGTTGTGTTTGCGGTGTATCTTTCTTTTGAAGCTGAGTGGAAAGGAAAACTGAAAAAATATGCACTGCTTGCAGAAATTTTGGTGCTGATACTGGTGCTTCTCCTCTTTCATAAAACGATACTGGATGGATGGAATCTGTTTTTAAACCAGATTTTAGATGAAATCAAACAGCACATTCCTTATATTTATCCGCAGTATCCGGTATCAGGTGGAGATCTGTCAGACAAGTGGAAACTTTCGGTTACGATGGCGGTATTGGTTGTGGTTATCGAAAAGATAAGTACCGTATTTATCAAGATGGAAAACCGGTGGATAACCGGTCTGATTGGACTTATGTGGATAACCTTACAGATTGTGCTCGGATTTGGTCCATCGTTTGTTTTCAATGTTGTATTTTCAGGTGCATTGTTATTGATATGGTTTCGGATGCATCGAAAAGAGGAAACCGGAAGCAAAGAAAGTGCCTTAAAAATAGAAAGTGCCTGTTTTACAGCAGGTATGATTTTGTTTGTAACACTTATTTTCATGCTGCTTGTGCCCGAAAAAGAATACTCCAAAAATGAAACAGTCAGCAAGTTAGAAGCTTCGATAAAAGAAAAAATAGAAGACTGGCGGTATAGTGGAAGTTATGATGCGATGCCAAAAGGAGATTTTGAAGGACTTTCTTCTTTGAAATTAAAAGATGATGCGGTGCTTGAAGTGACAATGAGCGACCCACAGTCTTATTATTTAAGAGGATACACCGGCAGTGTTTACAATAAACATGGTTGGGAAACAACCGATAAAAAAGTACTTTATCATGCTTCGGATTTATTTTACTGGCTGCATCAGGATAGATTTTTCGGACAGGAAACCTTACCGCTTGCATCTTTAGCTTTAGATGAGACGACAAAAGAAGAACCGGAAAATACTGTCACCATAAAAAACTTAAAAGAGGACAGCCGTTATCTGTACACACCTTATGAACTTACCGGAACAACGCCTGATAAAAATCGAATCGGAGATGAAGGTGTTATTGCGAAAGGCTTAAAGGGACAGCGAAAATATACTTATACGGCGTTGGAAAATCAGATTAAAAAATATCCGTCTCTTACCGCAAAACTTGCAGATACAGAAAATCTGGATGAAGAGGGAAAAGCGTACAGTGAAAAAGAAGCATTTTATAATCAATATGTCTATGAGACCAATTTGGAACTTCCAGAGTCTGTTGAGACAGAATTAAAAGAGATACTTGGAGAGTATACCCTTGCAAATGGCAGTACTCATTTTGATTATACAAAGGCGAAACAGAATATTTTATATGTGTTGAGTTCCCGCTGTACTTACAGTGAAGAAATCAAAAAAGAAACCGGAGATTTGGATTTTTTAACGAATTTTCTTGAAAATACCAAAAAAGGTTATTCCGTGCATTATGCGACAGCGGCAGCATTGATGTTCCGGTATTATAAAATTCCGGCAAGATATGTCGAGGGGTATGTGATTACACCGGACGATGTCAAAAGTATGAAAGCCGGAGAGCCTTATACCGTAGATGGAACGCATGCACATGCATGGGTGGAATATTATCAGGATGGAGTTGGCTGGCTTCCATTTGAATCGACTCCTTCCTATCTTGGAATTATGGAGACCGTAGAAGATTATCAGGATATCTCGGGAATTACTTCGGGTATCGGAGCAGATGACGAGCAGGAACAACAGGATGAACAGGATAATCTTGAGGACGAAGAACAACCGGAAGAAGAGGAAGATGAGATTGACTGGATTTTGATACTGGAAATGCTTCTTGGTAGCTTGATTGTACTGATTACCTTGTTTTTGATTTTAATTATTGTAAAAATCATCCGTGAGCGGATTCGCTGTCAGAAGATAAAACAATTATTTGACAGTGAAGATTATAATCAGGCAGTCAATGCATTGTTTGAATATACCATGAATATTTTAGCAGTCTTTGGTTTGAAAGTGCGAAATGCTTCTTTGTATCGTTATGGAAGTCAGATAGAAAGCTTGTTTGATGAAGAAATGAAAACAGAATATACCAAGGTGGTAGATATCAGACAGGAAGCCGTTTACAGCAGCCACAGCATAGCAAAAGAACAGAGAGATTTTGTTATGGAATTTAAGAATAAGGTCTGGGAAAAAGTTTACAAAGAAGCAGGATGGCTGGAACGATTTCAGTTGAAATTTATTTATTTCCTGTAAGGTGGAATCAAAATGAAAAAGAAAAGTTATGGAAAGAAACTGCTGGCATGGGTACTTGCCCTGGCAGTTAGTATGACTCTGGTTCCTGTCATGGGACAAAGAGAAGTACAGGCAGCAAAAATTATGAATGCCTGGGATGGAGAGACAACCGAAGTTCCAAAAACCGATGAAAATGGAACGTATCAGATTTCAAACGGAGCAGAGCTTGCGTGGTTTGCAAAGAAAGTAAATGACGGCGCAAGTTCGATAAACGGAGAACTGACGGATAAAATTTATCTGGGTGATGGAACGTCTCAAAATAAATGGCTGATGATTGGCGATACTGCCGAACATGCCTATAAAGGAACATTTAACGGAAATGGATATACGGTATACTTTTTAGATGCCGAGATTTCAGAAGAAAATCCAGACGTGCGTTATGCCGGATTATTTGGTGTTGTTGATGGCGGAACCATTTCCAATGTAAAAGTATCCGGAGAAGTTCATAATAATTATGCAGCTTATAAGACCGAGGGAAAGTATGAAAAACTCTATATCGGAAGCGGAGGAATTGCCGGTTATTTAAAAAGCGGAACCATATCCGGCTGTACCAACTATACGGAAACCACGATGGCAGGAGAAGCCCTTCGTCGTAATGCAGGTGGAATTGTCGGAATCTGTTCCGGAACAGTCAGACGTTGTGTCAATAATGGAACGCTTTCTACCAAGGTAAGATTTGCACAGCATAACATCGGTGGAATTGCCGGAATGGAAGTCGGACCAAATGCAGTCATTCGTTACTGCGAAAATAAAGAAGCAGTGCAGGGGTATTATTCGGTTGGAGGAATTGCCGGAGGAGTCTATCAGGGTGCGGCGGTGCAGAATTGTTATAATAAAGCAAAAATCAGCGGAGTGGATACGATTGGAGGAATTGCCGGTGGTGTCAATGAAAGCAGTGTCTATGCAGATGGAACGGTAAAAGAATGTCTGATTCAAAATGTTTACAATCAGGGAGAACTTGGAGGATTGGTTTCCTATACGGGAACGATTGTCGGAGGAATCGTCGGTAAACTGGGTTATGCCGATACCAAAGAAGAAGAGAATCCGGCACAGCCAGTCATTAAAAATGCCTATAACATTGCAGTCTATACGAATAAAACCTTTGAATACAGAGGCGCAATTATCGGTATTTTTAAAAGTGGAAAAATCGGACGCGTGTATGCACTTCGAGCTGATTCTTCCTACAATCTGGATTTATACTCTTTTAAAGAAGATAAAACGACAGAAATTATTGACGAGACGGGTCTTTATATCGAAAAAACAATGAAAAGCCAGAAAATGATAACGAAACTTGGTTCTGCTTTTATTAAAGCAAGTATTTTTGATGCGGGAGGCGGGTATCCTAAACTGGCTTTTGAGGAACAGACGACGGATTTAAAGAGCAAAATTGATTCTGCAATTGAAGAATTACAGGGCTGGCAAAGCGAGGAAAATAAGAAGAAATATGGAACAACTTATATTTTAATCGAACAGACAGTGGAAAATTATTTAGAGAAAATTGATTCGGTTGTGACTCAGGATGATTTGGACAGCGTCATGAAAGAGGCAAGAGAAGCCCTTCAAAAAATCAAACCTGGTTCGGAAGTCGATTCCAAATTGTTAGAGGCAAGAAATAATGCAATCTTAGAGCTTGCACAGTATCAGGAAGAACTCTTACAGGGCAGTGAAAAATGGAGTGAGGAACAGATTGCCGAGCTAAAACAGACAGAAGAACAATTTGAAGATGAAATCGAAAATGCCCTGACCATTGCCGACGTCGAAGCGTTATTAAAAACTGCGAAAGACCGTTTGAATGAATTGTCCATCGAGTATACCGAAAGTGCAAAGTTAGGAGAAATCAAAGCGTCTGCAATCGAAGAACTGAAAAATTATGCTTCGGATGTTACGGTTGAGGAAACCTGGAAAAATAAAATCGAAACGGCAAAAGCAGACGGAGAAAAACAGATTCAGTCAGCGAAAACCAGCAAAGAAGTCGCTTCTGCCCTTGCTGAGGCAAAGAAACAAATCGATGAGATTTTAAATACTATTCCGCAGGAAGGTGCATGGGACGGAACGAGCACAAAAGAACCGAAATTTGCAGAAGGATACTATCAGATTTCAAACGGTGCGGAGCTTGCCTGGTTTGCACAACTGGTAAATTCCGGCGTAACAGGGGCGAAAGCAAATGCAAAACTGTGCGATGACATCAATCTTGGAAATCACAATTGGACACCAATCGGAAGCAGTTCTAAGATTCCATACACCGGAAGTTTTGATGGACAGGATCATGTTGTGCGTGGGCTTAGAATCGAAAGTGGCGACACATACGCTGGTCTGTTTGGTATCGTATATGGCGACGAAAAGCAAAGCATTGAAAATCTTACCGTAAAGGGAAGCATTGAATGCGGCGAAAAAATTGCTTATGCCGGAGGAATTGTGGCATACATGCACGGAAAAAATGAAAGTCAGCGAAATTATATCCGAAACTGTCACAGTGAAGTACAGATTCAGGTGAAAAATGCAAAACGTCACCGTTCAGCAGTCGGAGGAATTGTCGGTTATGCAGATAAGATGTGGGTGAACCAGTGCTCAAATAAAGGAAATGTCAGTCTGGAAAGTGCCGGAGGAATCCAGTTTTATGCCGGAGGAATTATTGGAGATATGGCAAATTCTGTCAGTGTTCGCCAGAGCGTCAACCGTGGCAGTGTTGAAGCAGAGTTTTGTGCAGGCGGACTGGTTGGACGTATGAGTGGAAGTAATGGTGCAGTGACATCCAACTATAATACCGGAGATGTACTGGCAAATTCTTATGCTGGCGGTCTGATTGGTGTTATGACCGGTGCCTCAGGCGGTTCACAGATTTCCTGTTGCTATAACATTGGAGATGTGAACCTGAATATCAGTGGAAAATGTATCGGGGCACTCTTTGGAGCAATGTTAGATGGAACCTATACGAATCTGACGGCGCTCAAAAATCCGGCAAATGCCTCCCTTCCGTTAGTTGGTTTATTAAACGGAAGTGCAAGTACCGGGGAATATCTGGAAGCGGATAAGATGAAAACAGAGAGTTTCTTAAATGCACTGCTTGCATCGGGAAATCATTTTATCAAAGATTATATGAACACACAGGATGGATTTCCGATTTTAAAATGGGAATTAAATCTCGAAGAGTTCCGTGCAGGGGCAGTCAAAGATTTACAGACTTTTGTAAAAGCAGAGGAATATACAGAAGAAAACTGGGTACAGGTATCGGCTCTGATAGCAGAAGGCGTCGAAAAATTACAGTCTGCAAAGAATATGGATGAAATGAATGAAATTCTGACAGACAGTAAGCAGAAGATTTATGAAATCGAAACTTTAAAAGAAGCCGAACAAAAACAGTTAGAATCAGCCATTGCATCGGCGATTGAAGAATTACAGAATTATGCGGATGAAACTGCATATCGTGAAGCGGAAAAAATCCAGCTTGAAACTTATGTTTCCGATGGAGTGAAATATCTGCATCAGGCAGACAGTGTTGAAAAAGTAAATCAGATACTTGCCGATGTGAAATCCAGAATTGACCGTCTTGAGACAGATGAGCAGAAAACCCAGAAAGAAAATCAGGAGAAAATTTCTGCGGTAGAAGCTTATATTAATCAGATAGGAACGGTCAATTTAGAGAGCAAGACTTACATTAATGTTGCAAGAAGTGCTTATGATGAATTATCAGAAGAGTTAAAAGCAAAGGTCAGTAATTATGATGTGTTAGAATCAGCAGAAAAAGAATACGCCCGTCTGTTAGAAGAAAGTGAAGCGGATGAAGCTGATAAAAAGGCAGCATCAGCAGTGGATGAGTTGATAAATAAACTTGAACCTGTGACAATAGACAAAAAAGATGCGATTTTACAGGCAAGAAAAGCTTATGATACGCTCACAAAAAAACAGCAAAGCCTTGTGGCACATCCCGAATATCTGAATCGTGCGGAACAGACTTATGATAAGTTAAAGGCACAGGAAGTTTCCGCTGAAATCTCCGCGATTTTGACCGGAACAATTACCTTAAACAGTAAAGATGCTATCTATAAGGCACAGCAGTTATACGATGCCTTAACGGACAATCAAAAGAAATTAGTGACAAATTATAAGCAGCTTCAAAATGCAAAAGCGACGTATCAGAATCTGATTTTGGTAAGTCCGGTCATTGAATTAATTAAAAATATCGGAGAAGTGACGCTTGAAAAAGGCGGCGCGATTACCCGTGCAATCGAAGCGTATAATGCACTCACCGCAGAACAGCAGGAATTAGTCAGCAATTATTCAGTGTTGGAAGAGGCTTATCAGAACTATTCTGATTTATTAGCGGCGCATCAGGTCAGCACAAAGATTTCTCAAATCGGAGTGGTGACAAAAGAGAGTGGTTCTCTGCTTGAGCAAATTCGAAATGCTTACAATAGTTTAAGTGATAGACAAAAATCACTGGTGGAAAATTATAGCGATTTGGAAAAGGCAGAATCCGCTTATCAGGGCTTAAACAAGAGTGATGAAACCAGCCAGATAAAAAATACTGCGGCAGCAGGAGAAACAGCTAATTCCCATGCAGGTGCGCATGAGAGTGGATATGCGAAACAAAATGGAAGCTCTAATGCAACTGGATCAGGAAATGCAGCAGAAAAATCAGGTAATGCTAAGAACGGAGAGCAGGCACAGGAAAAGAAAACCGAGGAGACTGCAAAAGAGAATCAAGAGGCGAAGGCAGAGGAAGCAGAAAATGCGGATGGAGAAGAAACTTCGGCAGAAAATGAAACTGCACTTTTGTCAGGAGAAGAAGGAGATGCCGGTGTAAGCATGCAGAATGGAGAAGAAAACACGGCAAAAGGCAGTGCACCGGCAGCACAAAATTACAGGGTAGTAAAGATTTTATGTGCGGTGCTTGGTGTACTTGTGATTCTGGTGCTTGCAGGTATTGGATTCATGGTAATTGGCTCAAAGAAACGAAAGAAAATTTTATTGAAGTATTGATAAATAGTATGTGTAAAATAAAAAGAGGAACTTATTTATGAAAAAATCAATGTTTACTCTGCTTATGACAGGAGTGCTGTTTGTAGGAGGGGCAGTACCGGTACAGGCAGACAGCGAGAAGTATCAGGTGGATGAAATTAAGTCCATTCAGGATGGAATTGTTTCCTGGGAAAAAGACCAGATGGGAATTGATGGGAAAAATCTTCTGGATGGCGTAGTACTGGAGAGTGCGGGAACTTCAGCAGGAGACTGGCTTGCGTTTACAGTCAGCAGAATGGAACAGCCGGATAATCAAAATGGTTATCTTAGTGCACTGCAGGAACAGATAGAAACACTGTATGAAGATGATATTACAAAAACAGTGGAAGAACAGCACATGAATCCGACAGATTTTTACCGGGAAATTTTGACAATAAATGCCTGTGGGGGAGATGCCCTTGCTTTTGGCACAGATAAAGATAAAAAAGAAATCAATCTGGTAGAAGATGGGATTTTTGACTGTGTGTTTGAAAATCAAGATCCTGGAGTACAGGGTGCAAATGGTTATATCTGGGCACTGCTTGCATTAGACAGTAAAGATTATGAAGAACCGGAAGATGCTGTCTGGAATCGTGAAAAATTAGTGGATGCGATTCTGGAAAAAGAGCAGGAAGATGGAGGATTTTCACTTTCCACAGATGGAGATTCCGATGTGGATATCACAGCAATGGCACTCACAGCACTGGCTCCGTATAAAGATGAGGAAAAAGTAAGTACGGCAATTGAAAATGGATTTTCCTGGCTTTCCAGTCAGCAGCAGGCAGATGGAGCAATGCCATCTATGGGTGTAGAAAGTGTAGAAAGTACAGACTGGACGCTGATTGCAGTATGCAGTAATGACATCAATCCATTAGAAGATGCCCGTTTCTTAAAAGAGGAAAACAGTCTGTTAGACGGAATCTTACAGTTTCGGACAGAGAATGGAGGAATGGCTCATTCTCTGGCAGAAAATGAAAATGCACCAGATGCAATGGCAGGATATCAGACGCTTTATGCGCTTGAAAGTTATAAAAGATATCAGCAGGGAGAAAATACCCTGTTTGATTTAACAGATGCGCAGAGTGTAGATAACAGTGCACCACAGCAGGAGACTTCTAAGTTGAGACAGATGGCGGGAATCCTGATTGTGCTGGCTGTGCTTATCCTGATTGTGGTTGTTGTGCTTGTAATCCGAAACAGTCATAATAATAAAAAACAAAAAGAAGTAAAATTAAAAAAAGTGCAGGAAGCAGAAGAACAAGATGACTGGAATTAAATTCAAAAACAGCTATCAAATTGCTAAATTGGAGAAAATAAAAGGTGTTATCTGAAAACTGCACAAAAATAAATCGACGAAACTATAAAATATGTTCAAAAATACTCTTGTATTTTAAATAAAAAAAGAGTAAAACATAACATAAGTTAAGAAAAGGAAATGCAGTGAAAGGGATACATCACAAAAGAGAACTGGAATCCAGAGAGCCGTTGGCAGGTGTGAAACGGTAGAAAGTGTTTTGTGACATCACCCTAGAGCATCCCGCTGAAATGAAAGCTTTGAGAGATTAAAAGTATTGAAAAGCTTTGAAAACTTTGAAAGTAGGCAGGGACGTGGGCTTCACGTTACAGAAGAGACTGTTAAAAAAGACAGTGGTAAGAGATTGTAGTTAGCGATAGGTACAATAATACAAAGTGGTACCACGGAAAGAAAATTCCGCCTTTGTTATCCGAGAGGATAGCAAGGGCGTTTTTTTATAGATAAATTTATTTCTATTTTCAAAACTTGGTAAAAAATAAATTTAAGAGAAGAGGGAAAGAGCTATGAGTGGAATCTTAATGATGGTAATCGCCATTGTAGTACTCGGAGGTGCATATCTCCTGTATGGCCGTTATCTTCAAAACAAATGGGGCATCGACCCAAACGCAAAAACTCCTGCTTATGAAATGGAAGATGGAGTTGACTATGTGCCGGCGGACACAAACGTAGTATTTGGACATCAGTTCGCATCTATCGCAGGTGCAGGTCCAATCAATGGACCGATTCAGGCAGCAATCTTTGGATGGCTTCCGGTATTGCTTTGGATTTTAATTGGTGGCGTATTCTTTGGTGCTGTTCAGGATTTCGCATCCATGTATGCATCTGTAAAAAATAAAGGTCGTACAATTGGTTATATCATCGAAGAATATATTGGAAAATTAGGTAAGAAATTATTCCTGTTATTCTGCTGGTTATTCTGTATTCTGGTTGTTGCGGCATTTGCCGATGTTGTAGCCGGAACATTTAACGGATTTGCAGCAAACGAAGCCGGAGAAGTAACAAAAGTAGTAGCTAACGGTGCAGTTGCAACCACTTCTATGTTGTTTATCTTAGAAGCCGTTGGACTTGGAATGTTCTTAAAATACACAAGATTTAACAAATGGGTGAATACAGCGGTGGCTGTCTTATTATTAGTAGTAGCAATTGCACTGGGATTAAACTTCCCGATGTACTTAAGCCTTGGAACATGGCACATCATCATCTTTGTATATATCATGATTGCCAGTGTTGCTCCGGTATGGGCACTGCTTCAGCCACGAGATTACTTAAACAGCTACCTGTTAATCTTCATGATTGTCGGTGCGGTTGTTGGTGTGTTCGTAGCAAATCCATCCTGTAACCTTGCAGCATTTACAAGCTTTAACGTAGACGGACAGTACATGTTCCCAATCTTATTTGTAACAATTGCCTGTGGTGCGGTTTCCGGTTTCCATTCACTGGTCTCTTCCGGTACTGCTTCCAAACAGATTAAAAATGAAAAAAATATGCTTCCGGTATCCTTCGGAGCAATGTTAATGGAAAGTATGCTTGCAGTTATCGCCTTAATCGCAGTTGCATCTTTTGCAAAAGGAGAAGCAGCAGCACAGGGACTGACAACTCAGCCTCAGATTTTCGCAGGTGCAATCGCAAACTTCCTTTCCGTAATCGGTCTGCCACACTCCTTGGTATTTACTTTGATTAACCTGGCAGTATCTGCATTTGCATTAACTTCACTGGACTCTGTAGCCAGAGTTGGTCGTCTGTCCTTCCAGGAATTCTTCCTTGATGCCGATGTAGATGAAGAGAATATGAGCCCATTCTTAAAATTTGTGACAAACAAATATTTTGCAACTATCATTACACTGGTACTTGCCTACCTTCTGACAAAAGTAGGATATGCAGAAATCTGGCCGTTGTTTGGTTCAGCAAACCAGCTGTTATCCGTACTGGCACTGGTAGCCTGCGCAGTATTCTTAAAGAAAACAAAACGTCAGGGCTTTATGCTTTGGGGACCGATGGTATTTATGATGGCTGTTACATTTACAGCACTTGGCATGACTATCGTAAAATTAAGCAAAGCATTTATGACAACAGGCTTAGACCTTGGAAACAGCTTACAGCTTATCTTCGCAGTTCTGCTGTTAATCCTTGGTGTATTAGTAGCAATTCAGGGTATCAAGAAATTACTTGAAAAACCAGAAAAAGAAAGTAAAACAGCAACAGCTTAAAAATGGAATTGAAATTGAAAAACTGTTTAAAAAAAGGAATCTTGGTGACAAGGTTCCTTTTTTTATTCTAAAAGTGTAAATTTATTTTTGTCAAAATCCAAAATTCCCTCATCTTTTAGCTTATACAATTCTACAGTCATGGCACTGCGGTCTACGCACAAGTAATCTGCAAGCTGTTGCCGGTTTAATGGAATCGAAAAAGAAGAATTTCCGCAAATCTGTGCCTGTTTTGAGAAATATTCCATAAGTCGTGCACGGATGGTATGGTGGCTCAGGCAGTCGAGTTTTCTTGAAAATGCAATGTTTTTCTGTGCAAGAATCTGCAACAGATTAGAAATCATCTGCGTGTGAAAATGGCAGGCGGAGGAACAGGTAGCAATCGTGCGGTTTAAATTAAGAAATAAAATACTGCAGTCAGTCTGGGCGACAACTGTTCCGTCAAATTCCAAATCCGGCAGACAGGCATAGACTTCTCCAAACAAATCACCAGGACCAATTCGTCCAAGCAGAGATTCCTTTCCCCAGTATGTTTCCCGAAGTACGTGCACGTTTCCTTTTAGAACAAATCCGATTTTTGAAACCGTATCGCCCCAGCGGAAGATAGAAGTCCCTTTTTTATATTCTTTTATCTGACCGCCAAGACAGACTAACATGGCACGAAGTTCTTTCTTTTCGATTTCACGAAACAATGGAGACTCCGCAAGCACTTCTAAAAAAGCTTCATTTAAATTATTATTTTTTTCCATAAATAAACTCCTTGAATTTGTTGGAAGTACAACAGAATAATTATTTTAATTATAGTATATTCTAACCATAGAAACAAGAAATTTGAAAAAATAAGTGAAACAGCTAAAGGAGAATAGAAGATGAGCAAAATAGAAAAAACAGAAGAAATGTTCTGCTACCAGTGTGAGCAGAGAGCAGGATGCAGTGGATGTACAGGAGCAAGAGGAGTCTGTGGAAAGAGCAGTAAAACGGCACTCCTTCAGGACAAATTAACCGGAAGTCTGGTTGCGCTTGCAGAAGCAGTCGGAGAACAGAATGTATCTGAAAAGACAAATCGTATTATGATTGAAGGATTGTTTGCAACTCTTACCAATGTAAACTTTGATGATGAAGCGTTGGAAAAATTAATCGAAACAGCCCTGAAAGAAAAAGAGGTTTACGCATCAGGATGTTCAGCTTGTCAGGCTCCATGTGGACGCATGGAAATCTATGAAATGGAAAAAGTATGGAGAGAGCCGGATGAGGATATCAAATCCTTGAAATCATTATTATTATTCGGACTTCGTGGGATTGCGGCTTATGCTTATCATGCAATGGTGCTTGGCTATAATGATGAAGAAGTGAACCGTTTCTTCTACAAAGGTATGTCAGCTTTAGGACAGGACCGCACCATGGAAAATCTGCTTGGTATCGTAATGGAGACCGGTGCAGTGAATTTTAAATGCATGGAACTTTTGGATAAAGCAAACACCGAAACTTATGGAATTCCGGCACCGGCAGAAGTTTCTTTAAAAGTAGAAAAAGGACCATTTATCGTAATTTCCGGTCATGATTTAAAAGATTTAAAGATGCTCTTAGAACAGACCGAAGGCAAAGGCATTAACATCTATACACATGGAGAAATGCTTCCGGCACATGCGTATCCGGAACTTCGCAAATACAGCCATTTAAAAGGTAATTTTGGAACAGCATGGCAGAATCAGCAGAAAGAATTTGCTAATCTTCCGGCACCGATTTTATTTACCACAAACTGTATTATGCCGCCAAAAGAAAGTTATGCAGACCGTGTATTTACAACAGGTGTGGTAGCCTATCCAGGCATGCAGCATGTAGATGGAGAAGAAAAAGATTTTGGCGCAGTGATTGAAAAAGCGATTGAACTTGGTGGATTTTCTGAGGATAAGCAGTTTGCCGGAATCAATGGTGGAACAAAACTGACAACCGGATTTGGACATCATACAATTTTAGGTGCTGCTCCACAGGTAATTGAGGCTGTAAAAGCCGGAAAAATCAGCCATTTCTTCTTAGTAGGCGGATGTGACGGTGCACGTCAGGGAAGAAATTATTATACGGATTTCGTAAAAGAAGCTCCAAAAGATTCTATTATTCTGACTCTTGCCTGCGGAAAATACCGCTTTAATGACTTAGACCTTGGAACAATCGAAGGTCTTCCAAGAATTATGGATATGGGACAGTGCAACGATGCATTTGGCGCAGTTAAAGTGGCACTGGCTCTTGCGGAAGCATTTGAATGTGGTGTCAATGAACTGCCGTTGACACTGGTATTATCCTGGTATGAACAGAAAGCAGTCAGCATCCTTCTGACACTGTTACACCTTGGAATCAAGAATATTTACCTTGGACCGACACTTCCGTCTTTTGTTTCTGAAAACGTATTAAACTATCTGGTGGAAAATTTCCAGATCTCACCGACCGGCACACCGGAAGAAGATTTAAAGAAAATTCTTGAAAAATAAAACAAGCTATTATTTATAAAAACGACACCTTTTCAAAAAAAATGGCGAAAGGTGTCGTTTTTTGGCGATGAAAAAAGCGCACAAAACAGGGAAAATATGGTATAATGGGCATAAACCAAGAGGGGATTGAAAAAAATGAGGGGAGGAGTATAAAAAGAGTGAAAAAAAGCAAATTTATACCTTGCAAAGGTGGAAAATAAGATGCAAAAGCAAAAGATAGTACAGAAAATTGACCCCGATATCCTTCAATTTTTAAAGGGAAGAAAAGAAGTGCCGGTTAATACAATGATTATTTTGATTAATATTGTAGTGTTCTTTTTGACAGAGTTGACAGGTTCTTCACTTGATGGAAAACATCTGGTTCAATGGGGTGCGGCATACACACCATTGATTCAGGAGGGGCATGAATATTATCGCTTTTTTACCTGTATGTTTTTGCATTTTGGTCTGACGCACCTGGGCAACAACATGCTGGTTTTATTCTTTCTGGGAGATTGTCTGGAACGGGCGGTAGGAAGGGTACGATACCTGTTCATTTACATATCAGGAGGAATGGGAGCCAGTCTGATTTCTTATCTGTCAGAGGTGCGGATAGGAGAAAACGTCGTGTCTGCCGGGGCGTCCGGTGCAATTTTTGCCGTAGTGGGTGCATTGATTTATGTAGTAATCAGAAATAAAGGCAGACTGGAAAATTTTACGACAAAGAAGCTGTTATTTTTGGCAGCTTTAACTTTATATCATGGAGTAACAAGCACAGGAGTTGACAATGCCGCACATTTTGGCGGATTCTTGTGTGGATTTGTCCTTGCAGTATTAATTTACAGAGGACAAAAAAATGGCAGAGGACTTAAAAAATTCTAATCAGAATGAAGAGTAATTAGAATAATCAGAGTAACTTAGAATAATGAAAGATTTCAACGATTCTGCTTTCACAGAATCGGAATCTTCAGGATGAATGTAGTTCCTTTTTCAGGGCTTGAGGTGAATTCAAGACTTCCCTTATGGGCTTCGGCAATCCGCTTTGAAATTGCAAGTCCCAGACCACTGCCATTCGGTTTATAAGTGACAAATGGTTCAAAGATAGAGTTCTGGTATTCAGGAGAAATACCGCATCCGTCGTCGGTAACCTTAAATGTCACACCTGTACCGTCTGATTCAATTGAACAGACGATATGACCGCCCTCTTTAACCGCTTCAAATGCATTGCGAAGCAGATTGTGAAATACTTGCTGAAGTTTGGTGTGGTCAACATACAATAAAGGGATTGGAGACAATTTATTAAAAGCAATAGAAACGTTTTTCTTTTCCAGACTTGGATTAATGGATTCAATTACATTTGCAAATAATGCATAGACGTTGGTTGATTCAAGGTTCAGTCTGAGAGAATTATTGTAACTGGAAAGCTCACCAAGCAGACCTCTGAGAAAATCCATATTTTCCAGGATTTTAATCCAGTTTTGGTCTTCTGATAAATCAGGATGCTGTTTTTCCAGAATCTGAAGAAAACTGTTGATAAGTGTAACAGGATTACGGATTTCGTGGGAAATCTGAGAAAGCATCAGCTGATGTTTTTTCGCCTGTTCCTGATAAAGTTTTTTGTAATCAATTGTTTTATTTTTGCCTTCAATCTGTGAAGTAGCAGATGATTTTGTCATTTGGTGTTACCTCCTCTTTTTTTCTTGATAGTGTAGCACCGTTATAGGCAAATAGCAAATAAAATCATTCTACAAAATATTTGAAAATTCGACAATGACAGCTAGAAGGGAGAGATTTAAAATGTCAGATTGTATTTTTTGTAAGATAGCAGGAGGAGAGATTCCGTCAGCAACTATATATGAGGATAATGATTTCAGAGTTATTCTTGATTTAGGACCGGCAAGTAAAGGTCATGCGCTGATTTTACCGAAGGAGCACTATGCAAATCTATATGAAATTCCGGATGAACTTGCAGGAAAAGCAATCGTTCTGGCAAAAAAAATCATCACCGCAATGACTGAAGTATTAGGCTGTGACGGCTATAATATTGTACAGAACAATGGAGAAGCCGCAGGTCAGACGGTGTTCCATTTTCATATTCATCTGATTCCAAGAAATAATGAGGACCACGTAGGAGTGACATGGACTCCTGGGAAATTGACAGAAGAGGATAAAAATGAAATCCTCGAAAAAATTTCCAAGATTCAGATGAATTAACAGGTGAAGATGACAGAGGAAAAATTACGTGAAGTTTATGACAAGTATTATCGACTGGTAATGAAAGCCGCTTATGATGTCTTAAAAGATTTCGATGATTCGCAGGATGTCTGTCAGGAAGTGTTCCATAAGCTGATACAGAAATGGAACAAGGTAAGTCCTGAAGACTATGCGGGATGGCTGGCATTAACTGCTCGAAGAAAGGCGTTGGATTTCCTCAAAAAAAGTTATCGAAAACATGAGATGACTGTTCTTGAACAGCCGTGTGAAAATGGAAAAGGGGAACACGCAGAAAGGTTAATTTATCATAGAGAGGCAACAACAGGAGAAGACCTGCTCGATGCAATTATCAAGCGGGAATTCACGACAGAATTTATGGACAGGCTGTACGCCAGGAACCCTCAGTGGCACGAAATTATGACGATGCAGGTTTACGAACAGGCAACGGATGCAGAAATGGCGGCCGCTCTGGGTCTGACTATAGAAAACTTAAGAGTTAAAAAACATAGGATGAACAAGTGGATAGAAAAAACGTATGGAGACAAATACGAGGATATATAAAAACAGAATCCAGTGAATCCGGCAGAACAATACTTGTGGATAGATTTCCAAAAAAAATTCCTGTGCCAAATGCCGGCACAGGAGAAATAATTATTTGTTGACTGCCTGTTCAAATAACTGGACAATCTGTTCAATAGAATCCGTTTGTTTGCTTTTGTCCATCGCTTGAATATACGAATCGCGGTTCTGATAAAGAGTCTGGATGGATTCTAACAGTTTCTGGTTAGTAATTTCCTCCTCTTCAAGTACCATGCTGTAACCAAGCTTTTCAAAAGAGCGGGCGTTGAGAATCTGGTCTCCACGGCTTGCACGTGCGGAAAGCGGAATCAGCAGATTTGGTTTTTTCAGTGCACTGATTTCACAGATTGCGTTTGCCCCTGCTCTGGAAATGACGATGTCAGCCAGTGCAAAAAGGTCAGCAAGCTCATCTTTGATATATTCGTACTGAACATAACCTTTGGTATCGGTTAAAGAAGAGTCCAGTTTACCTTTACCGCAAAGATGAATGACCTGGAAGTCTTTTAAAAGTTCAGGCAGAATGGCACGTACTGCATTGTTGACTGCAACGGCACCGAGACTTCCTCCGATGACCATAATGACCGGTTTCTCACTGGAAAGACCTGTAAAGGCAAGTGCTTTTTGGGGATTTCCGCTTAATAATTCCTGGCGGATAGGGGTACCGGTAAGTATGGCTTTGTTGGCCGGAAGTTCAGAGACAGTTTCAGGGAAATTACAGCACACTTTAGTGGCAAATGGAATGGAAAGTTTATTTGCCAGTCCAGGTGTCATATCAGATTCATGGATAAAAGTAGGGATTTTTCGACGTCCTGCAGCAATAACAACAGGAACGGTAACGAAACCACCCTTAGAAAAAACAACATCAGGTTTCAACTGCTTCATGAGTTTTTTCGCTTCATGAAAACCTTTTAAAACCCTGAAAGGGTCAGTAAAGTTTTTGACATCAAAGTAACGTCGTAGTTTGCCAGAAGAGATTCCGTAATAAGGAATCCCCATTTCTTCAATCAGTTTTCTTTCCATACCCTGGTAAGAACCGATGTAAGAAATCTTGTAACCGAGTTCTTTCAGTCTCGGAATCATAGCAATATTTGGTGTAACATGTCCGGCAGTGCCGCCACCGGTGAGCACAATATGTTTCATTGGAACCTCCTGATAAATCAAAAATCAATGTTTCGATGTACAACATTCAATAAGACGGACATTGCAGCGTCTATTAGATAATATGATACAGTCGTTGTGAAAAGTCAAGAAAAGATAGGAAATTCATGAATAAAAACGAAGAAAACAGCGCAAAAAGCAGTACCTGGGCAGAAGAACAGTTCCGAAAAGAAGCAGATGAGCTGGTAAAACGTCTGGAAACAGATGACAGGTTCGATGATTTTGAGCCACCGGAAGAACTGTTTCAAAAGCTGGTAGTTGAAGCTCGGGATGAGGGGCTGCTCGAAGAAGAAAACACAAAACACCTTGAAGATGAAACCAAATCTACAGAAGAAAACACAAAAGAAAATCAGAATACAAAAGTGGTTAAATTCTTTAATCACCGCATAAGCAAAAAATTCCTCGGCATGACCGCCGCAGCTGTGATAACCTGCTTTGGATTGTTCGGTGTGAGTATGAGCACACAAGGAGGCAGGAGCTATGTTATGGATAAAGCGAATGAAGTGTTGGGGGATGAGAAAAATACAGAAATAGAAAACAGTCAAGATAGATTGATTAGTGACAGAACGGAAGAAGAAGCCAGAAATGAGATAGAAGAGAAATTGCAGGTGGAAGTGCCTGATTTTTTATATTTACCAGATAAAATGGATTTTGACTCTTATGAAATTGATGAGATAGCACAATCAGTGTATATAAGATATTATAATGGTGAAAACTACATGTATTTTGTAGTACAGGCGAATTATACTAACACCAGTGGTCTTTATCGAAATGATGAAGGAGATTGCTTAGGTAAAGTTAAAGGAGAGATATCAGATATAGAGGCTGAGTTGTGGAAAATAAAAGATGAAGGAGAAGAGACTTCTACATATCTGGCACAATGGGATTATAAAAATTCTTACTATCGAATTTCCGGAAGAATAACAGAAGATGAAATGAAAAAAATCATCAAAGATGTTATATATTAATCCGGAAAGGGGACTTCACTTGAAAACAGTAATTAGAAAATTAAAAAAATCAGTAGTAGCGATGTTGGCGTTATCTTTATTTTTAACCTTATCTTCTATTTCAGTATCGGCAGATGGATTAGAAGATTTAGGAAAAGAAGTAGATGGTTCTATTTTAACAAATGAAGAATCAGCGGAAGCTATCTGGCAGAATGTAGCCAGAGGAAGTATTTTGAATCAAGGAATCGGAAAGATTAGTGATATTGGAAATCGTACGGTCAATATTTATGGTGCAACTCTTGCTTATAAAACCTGTGATAAATTGATTGTAAAAATGTATTTACAACGTTATGATGGTGGATGGGTAAATTGTGGTACTTATGGAGATACTGCAACAAATGCAGCGTCCATGTCCCGTAGTTATAACGTAAAGGTTAAAGGTGGGTATTATTATCGAGTAAGAGTTGGTTGTGTTGCCCAGAAAGGTGGCACTTCTGAATCTCAAATGCCAGTTACTAACGGTATCTGGATTGATTAATTTTTTTATTCAATTTTAAACTCGGCAAGAATCTTCTATCTTAATGACCAATAAATAAGGTCATAGTTCGTAAATTGCCAGCTGTGAATGAAAAGAATAAGTATTTTTATCCTAAGAACAATTTGTATTTTTTAGTATCTTTAAGTAAAAAAGTTTAAAACCCTGTTTTAAAAAAAATCATAAACTTTTATAAAATAATCTGAAAAAACTATCAAAAGACCCCTATTTGCGGTATAATAGTACTATCTTGAAAGTGCTTGAATTAAAACCGCAAAGGGGGTTTTTTTATGAAGTTGACATTTATAGGTGCGACTCATGAAGTTACAGGTAGCTGTTACTTTTTAGAAGCTGCGGGCAAGAGATTTCTCGTAGACTGTGGTATGGAACAGGGACCTGACCAGTATGAGAATCAGGATGTGCCGGTTCCGATGTCGGATGTGGATTTTGCATTGCTGACGCATGCGCATATTGACCATTCCGGAAATTTCCCTCTGGCTTATGCAAGAGGATTTCGCGGTCCGATTTATGCAACCGCTGCAACCTGCGATTTGTGTGATATCATGCTTCGTGATAGTGCTCACATTCAGACCTTCGAGGCAGAGTGGCGAAACCGTAAGGCAAGAAGAAATGGGCAGCCGGAGTTTGTTCCGGCGTATACGATGGAAGATGCTTTGAATGTAATTCAGCAGTTTGTTCCGTGTGATTATCATAAAATAGTTCAGCTTGCAGATGGAATTAAAGTTCGTTTTGTGGATGCAGGACATTTATTAGGTTCTTCGAGTATTGAGATCTGGATTACGGAAGATGGCGTTGAGAAGAAGATTGTATTTTCCGGCGATATCGGAAATACAGACCAGCCATTGATTAAAGACCCTGAATACCTTGAGTCTGCGGATTATGTAGTCATGGAATCTACTTATGGTGACAGAAGTCATGGAGAGCGCCCAGACTATGTGCAGGAATTGGTTGATATCTTAAGGCGAACCTTTAAGCGTCATGGAAATGTTGTTGTTCCTTCATTTGCAGTCGGCAGAACGCAGGAAATGCTGTATTTTCTTCGTAAGATTAAGGCAGATAACCTGCTTCCGGAATTTCCAGATTTTGATGTGTATGTCGATAGCCCGCTTGCTGTGCAGGCGACCAATATTTTTAAAGAGCATTATGTAGATTGCTATGATGAAGAGGCAATGGAGCTTTTGAATCAGGGAATTAACCCGATTGCATTTCCGGGTCTGAAGCTTTCGATTACAAGTGATGAATCCCGTGCCATTAACTTTGATGAACATTATAAAGTCATTCTTTCTGCAAGTGGTATGTGTGATGCCGGTCGAATCAAACATCATTTAAAACATAATCTGTGGCGTGAAAATTCTACGATTGTGTTTGTTGGATATCAGGCAGTTGGAACACTTGGTCGTGCACTTTTGGAGGGTGCAAAGGATGTAAGACTGTTTGGTGAAGAAATTCATGTATCAGCAGAGATTGTAAGACTTTCGGGAATCAGTGGTCATGCAGATAATGAAGGATTGATGCGCTGGGCATCTGCATTTAAAGAAAAACCACAGCGTGTGTTTGTGACACATGGAGAAGATACCGTCTGTACACTCTTTGCAGAACGGCTGAAAAATGAACTGGGCTATGATACCTACGCTCCGTTTAGTGGAACGGTCTTTGATTTGGCAAATAATGTACTGGAGAAAGAGACCGAAGGTATCATAATAGAACATGCAAAGGAGAAAGCGAAAGCACGCAAGGCATCTGGTGTTTATGCGAGACTTGTGGCTGCCGGTCACAGACTGCTTGCAGTTATCCGGCATAATGAGGGCGGAGCAAATAAGGATCTTGCAAGATTGGCAGACCAGATTAATTCGCTTTGTGACAAATGGGACAGATAGAGAAAGAGCCATCGTATAGAAAAATCTGTAGAAAATGTCTTCTGCAGGATATGGATGAAGGCGAGTATTTTACAGATTTGCGAAAGTACATCGCACAGATAGACAAAGATTTAAAAGTAGAAGATGAGAAGTATCAAAACCGCCTTGCAAAATGTAAGGAGTGTGATAATCTGCTGAGTGGAATGTGTCGAATCTGTGGGTGTTTCGTGGAAATGCGGGCAGTGATGAAGAAAAATCACTGTCCGGCAGTTGAAAAGAGATGGTAGAAAAAAAGAGTGATTCTGAAAAAAGGATTCAGAACCACTCTTTTTCTATGCTTTATGCATTCTGGGTTTTCATTTGTTCTAATGCTTTAGCAAGCTGATCCGGGCAGGATGTGCCACGGCCACCGCAGTCAATTCCTTTTAAGCGGGAGATTGCTTCATCTACTTTCATTCCTTTTACCAAAGCAGCAACACCCTGAGTGTTTCCATTGCATCCGCCATTGAATTTTACTGATTTTACAGTGTCACCGTCGAGTTCAATTTCAATAGAACGAGAACAGACACCTTTTGTATTAAATACTGTCATTTTAAAGCCCTCCATAAAATTAAGAATAATAGATAATTTTTTGTCTACGCACATTATAGCAGAAAAAATATAGAGTGACAAAGACTAATTTAAAACATTCTTTTTTATTTACGAAAAAACCATCTGGTGCTACAATGGTTAGTATAAACTAATATAAGGGAGAGAAAACAAACTATGTTTCTTGAGATTCGTGATATAAAAAAATCCTTTGGGCAGGGGGACAGTTTTGTTGAGGTCTTAAAGGGAATTAATCTGGAAATCAACAGAGGAGAGTTTTGTGTTTTACTTGGACCGTCGGGTTCGGGAAAATCTACATTATTAAATATCATCGGGGGAATCGACGGGGCAGACAGTGGAGATATCTGCATTGATGGGGAAAAAATGTCAAACATGAATGAAAAGCGTCTGACGTTATACAGAAGAAAACATCTGGGTTATATTTTCCAGATGTATAACTTAATTCCAAACCTGACAGTTCAGGAAAACATTGAGGTCGGGGCGTATTTAAGTGACAAACCGCTTGAGATGGAAGAACTTCTGCGTACATTAGGATTGTATGAACACCGCAAAAAACTGCCGAACCAGCTTTCGGGTGGTCAGCAGCAGCGTACTGCCATTGGGCGTGCAATTATTAAAAATCCGGATATTTTGCTTTGTGATGAACCGACAGGCGCGCTTGATTATAAAACTTCAAAAGAAATCTTAAAATTAATTGAGACCGTAAATCAAAAATATGGCAATACAATTATCATGGTAACGCATAACGATGCCATCAAAGATATGGCGGATCGTGTGGTGCGTCTGCGAGATGGAATGATTCGGAAGAATTATGTGAATGAAGCACGTGTAAGTGCCCAGGATTTAGAGTGGTAAATGGGAAATAGGGGAGTGACAGGAAAAAATGAAAAATCCTTTAAGAAAGAGGCTGTTTCGTGAGCTGAAAGGTGAGGCAGGGAAATATTTTGTTATTTTCTTTCTGTTAATGAGCATTATTGGATTTGTATCTGGTTTTCTTGTAGCAGATGGAAGTATGCTGACTGCTTACAATGAAAGTTTTGAGAAATATAATATTGAAGATGGGAATTTCACGGTAAAAGAAAAAGTGAACCGTGCACAGCAGAAAGAAATAGCAAAGTCAGATGTGACATTGTATGAAAATTTTTATGCAGAGCCGGTGCTGACAAATGGAAGTACGATGCGAATTTTTAAAAATCGTGAAGAAGTTAATCGTGTCTGCCTGATGAAAGGAGAATTTCCAGAATCAGCAGATGAAATCGCAATTGACCGTATGTATGCGGATAACAATGAGTTGTCTGTAGGAGATATCATTACCGAAGAGGAAGGTAGAAGAGAGTGGAAAATTACAGGGCTTGTGGCACTTTCGGATTATAGCTGTCTGTTTTCGGACAATAATGATTCAATGTTTGATGCGGTAAAATTTGGTGTCGGAATTGTAACTGAGGAGGCGTTTGATACTTTTAATACGGACAACATGATTTGTAATTATTCCTGGAAATATGGAACAGAGCCAAAAGGCGAGACGGAAGAAAAAAATGTGGCAGAAGATTTTATGAAAGTCTTAAATAGTGAAGTCAGCCTTGAAACATTTGTTCCACGTTACAGTAATCAGGCGATTCAATTTACCGGTGAAGATATGGGCAGTGACCGTATGATGATGATTATCCTGCTTTATATTGTAATTGCAATTCTTGCCTTTGTATTTGGAATTACAATCAGTAATACGATACATAAAGAGTCTACAGTAATCGGAACATTAAGGGCTTCGGGTTATACCAGGCGGGAACTGATTCTTCACTATATGACTGCACCGATGCTGGTTACATTTGCGGGAGCGGTGGTCGGAAATATTTTAGGTTATACGGTTCTGAAAAATGTCTGCGCAGGCATGTATTATGGAAGCTACAGTCTGCCGACTTATGTGACATTATGGAACGGTGAAGCCTTTGTGATGACGACAATTGTACCGGTTTTTTTGATGGCAGTGATTAATTTCTTCCTATTAAAAAGAACATTATCGTTGTCCCCTCTCAAATTTTTAAGAAGGGATTTAAAGAAAAGAAAACAAAAATATACATTACCGTTGAGTGCCAGGATTCCATTTTTCTCAAGATTCCGGCTTCGTGTGATTTTCCAGAATGTCAGCAATTATGTTGTGCTTACAGTCGGAATTCTATTTGCAAACCTGCTCTTGATGTTTGGGTTGATGCTTCCGCAGGTTTTAAATCATTATCAAACAGAAATCGAAAAGAATTTGTTGTGCAATTATCAGTATATTTTAAATATACCGTTAAATGCGATGAATGAAGAACATAAATTAGAAAGCCTGATGAATTTAATGTATTTTGAATATCAAGTTCAGACGGACAATGAAGATGCAGAAAAATTTAGTGCGTATTCTTTAAAGACTTTGGATAGTGAGTATAAAACTGATGAAATTATGCTCTATGGAGTAAAGTCGGACAGCTGTTACATTCCACTTGAAGATACAGATGGAGACGAAGTGCTGGTTTCCAAAGCGTACTCTGATAAGTATAAAGTAAAAAAAGGCGATGTGATAACATTAAGAGAAAGCTATGAAGATACACAGTATGAATTTACGGTAGGCGGAATTTATGATTATGAGGGCGGTTTATGCGTATTTATGCCAATCGAACAATTGAACCGAACCTTTGATTTGGGAAATGATTATTTCAGCGGATATTTATCAGACAGTGAGATTACAGATATTGATGAAAAATATATTTCGTCTGTGATTGATTTGGAAAGTTTAACGAAGATTTCAAGACAGCTTACTGTATCAATGGGCAGCATGATGTATATGGTGGATGGTTTTGCGATTGTCATCTTTATGGTTGTCATCTATCTGCTTTCTAAGATTGTCATTGAGAAAAATGCGCAGTCGATTTCAATGGCAAAAATTTTAGGTTACAGCAATGCAGAGATTGCGAGACTTTACATTATACCAACTTCGATTGTAACGGCACTGCTTCTGATTATCACGCTTCCGCTGGAAAAAAGTTTGATGGAAATCATTTTTTATCAGATGATGATGACAAGTATGAGCGGATGGATTCCATTTTATGTAAGTCCGACACTGTTTCCGGAAATGTTTGCAATCGGAATTTTAACCTACGCAGTAGTTGCAGTCATCGAATATCGGAAAGTGCGAAAGATTCCGATGGAAGAAGCCTTGAAAAATGTAGAGTGAAAGGTGGGAGAAAAAGTGGAAAAGAAAATAGGAAATGCATTGTGGAAAAAATCTCTTGGAATCGGAACGGCTGTGGTTCTTGGACTGACTGCCTGCAGTGTGGATAACTCTTCCGATAAGGAAAATGTGGATAAAACCTCTGGAAATACACAGGGGGAAACAAAGTCTCAAAAGGATAATGATACAAAAGAACAAAGCAGTGAGAAGCAGTCCGATGGAGAAAAAGATAAAACAGAAACGGTATATGCAAAGGCAGACGCGGACGGAACAGTAAATGAGATTACCGTAAATACAGTTTTAAAAAATAAAAATGAGAAGAAGATTCAGGATTATTCGAATCTGACCGATATCAAAAATATAAAAGGGGACGAAGAATATACCAGACAATCGGATGGAACAATTCTCTGGGACAATCAGGGAGAAGACATTAAATATGAAGGAAAGAGCAGTGAACAGCTTCCGGTAACAGTTCAAATCAGCTATTTTCTGGATGATAAAGAAATTACTCCAAAAGAGCTGGCAGGAAAAAGCGGCTCACTTAAGATTCGTTTTGATTATGAAAATCATACCAAAGAAGAGACGAATGTAAATGGAAAAAAAGTGGAACTTCCTGTTCCGTTTGCAGCGATTTCTGCCCTGCTTTTATCAGAGGATAATGCAACAAATATCGAAGTAAAAAATGGAAAAGTTATTTCATTGGATGGACAGAATTTGATTATTGGATATGCCTGCCCCGGACTTTCCGAAAATCTGAATCTCTCCGATTCTGAGCTGACGAAAGATATTGAGCTTCCGGAATATGTGGAAGTGACAGCAGATGTAACGGATTTTGAACTGGATTTTACAGCGACGGTATTTTCTTCTGGACTTTTGAGTGATTTAGATGAAGAGAATCTCGATGATTTGGATGAAACTTCCGATAACATGGATAAAATTCAAGAGGCTTCAGGAAAATTAAAAGACGGCAGTGGCAAGCTTTTAGATGGAATGAAAACCTATGATGAGTATATGAAGCAGTATCTAAGCGGAGTTGACTCTTTAAAAGAAGGAGTGGATGCCTTAAAGAGTGGAATGCAGGTATTAAATGAAAACAAGACGGCGCTTGGAAGCGGAGCTCAGGCATTAACAGACGGATTGTGCCAATTTTCAAACAGCTTGTCAGCGATTTCATTCGGAAATGCTTCCGGTCAGAGTGGGGTTGATTTTAGCGGAGTAGAAAATGCA
Organism: Firmicutes bacterium OM04-13BH; assembly: GCA_003481745.1. GTDB lineage: Bacteria > Bacillota > Clostridia > Lachnospirales > Lachnospiraceae > Blautia > Blautia stercoris. The sequence continues at coordinate 149,873 of QULP01000006.1, read as the reverse complement.
ATGGTCGCATTAGTTGCAGATGACCAGAAATTAAATACAGCCCTGACCCAATTACAGACTCAGCTTCAAACGGTTGAAAACTTTGTGACAGAGGCAGTGACTTATCAGACAACGGTTCAAAACGATGTTGAGGCTGTAAAAAATACATTGGGAGCGATTGACTGGGATGCAATTGAAAATGATGCAAAGGCGCAGAGGGAAGCACAGATAGATTCAGCAGTAGAGGCAGCTCTTAATGAGACGATGCAGGAAACTTCCTTAAGTGAAGAAGAACAGGAAATTTTAAAAGAGGGATTAAAGAGCAGTCTGGAAACCCAGTTAAAGGAAAATGCTAAGGATACCGAGCTGACAAAAGAAGCCAGAGAAAAAACGGAAGAGGCAGTGCAGACCCTGCTTTCGATTCCGGAACTTAATATTCCGGATTTAAGCGTGGATACCAGTGCCCTTCCAGCGATTTTGACGGATATGCAGGCTCAGATGCAGGCACTTGGAGAAGCAGCGGAATTGCTTGGAGGACTTCCGGAACAGATGCAGACCTTGCAGGAAGGAATGGAGACGATTCAAAATGCAGCCGAGCAGCTTGCTAAAGGAAGCAGTCAGTTAAACACCGGAATCAGTGCATTTTCAGATGGAATCGGTCAGCTATACGTGGGCGGTCAGAGTTTAAGTGAAGGAACAGACCAGTTAAGCAGTGCCGGAAGTGCTCTCGACAGTGGTTATCAGGCATTGATAGATGGGATGAAAGCTTTAGATGAAGGATTTGCAGAGTTTGATAAAGAAGCCATTCAGAAATTAACCGACCTTGCAGGTGATGACCTGACAAATTTGACAACAAAGATACGAGGTCTTAAAAAAGTAGATGCCGAGTACCAGAACTTTGGAGGGATTTACGAAGGGCAGAGCGGAAGTGTACGGTTTATTATCGAGACAGAGGAGATAAAAAAATAGAAATGTAGAATACGCTCCTGTTTAAGGGTAAGACAGGGGTGTATTTTTTGTTTTATATTTTAAGAATTTGCGAGAGGCACCTTCTTTCGTGAATGTTGCAATGTGTGTTTCGTCACTTTCATTATACAACATGAACGATTTAAGGTGTCTTTCTTTTTATGTAAAATCACGAACTTGCTCATTTATAGTAAATACATTAAAATTTGAGTAGGCATACAGGAGAAAGTAGGGTAAAATAATGCATATGCTGAAAAAATGGGAGAAAAGATATGTGCATTATCCCACAGATGTTCTTGGCGGAGCTCTGGCAGGCGCTATATCAGGATATCTGGGATATCGGTTCATTCAGGTCATTTTTTACAGAATAGAACAAGAAGGGGGAGGAGCATGTCTGAAGTAAAGAATAAGAAAAAGAAATCCACTATTATTCAGGTCAGTATTGGTGTTCTGGCAGTTATTCTGGCTATCCTTATTATTATAATGATGAGAATTGTTTCTGATATTCAGGGAACGGCCCGTATTGTAAATTATACTGGTTTAGTTCGTGGAGAGACACAGAGGATCATCAAGCTGGAGGTTGCCGGGGAACAGGACGATGCAATGATCCAGGAGGTAAGGTCTTTCATTGGTGGTCTGCGCGATGGAAATACCAAACTGAATCTGGTATATTTGAATGATAAGGATTTTCAGAATAAAATGCAGGAACTGGACGAAGGCTTTTCTGACCTGTATAACGAAATCTGTTTGGGGCGGTCTGAAGGATATGAAAAAACAGATATTATATCCAGAAGTGAGGACTTCTTTGTAATCTGTGATGAAGCAACAGGTCTGGCCGAAAAATATTCGCAGAAAAAAGCCACATCCTTATCATTGCTTGAAAAATATATCACGGCAGATATTGTTGTATTGATGCTATTGATCGGATATGAGTTTATCAAAGCAATACAATATGCTGCAATGAACCGTTTGCTGCAGCGAAAGGTATATCTGGATGATGCGACGGGACTTCCGAACAAAAATAAATGTGAAGAATTGCTGAATGAGGAAGAACCGGATGCAGATATCGGTGTATGCAGTTTTGATCTTAATAATCTCCGGCGTATTAATGACAGCAGAGGACATGAAGCCGGTGATGCCTATATCCGTAGATTTGCTATCTGTCTGCGAGATTCCATGCCGGCTGAGCAGTTTGTGGGAAGAGCAGGTGGAGATGAATTTCTTGCAGTTACCCATGGATTGGACAGGGAACAAATGACACAGTGTCTTGAAAAGGTGCGCAGAGATATGACAGAGGAATCCAGAGTGTATCCGGATACACCCTTAAGTTATGCGGTGGGATTTGCATTGGCCGGTGATTTTCCCGGAAGTACAATGAGAGAACTGTTTAACTGCGCAGACAAAAACATGTATATCAATAAAAATCATGTGAAACGAGAAGAGGCTACAGCAGAAAGAAATCAGGGATATCAGCTGTTAAAGCTGCTTAATCAGCATGGCAGTAACTTCTCAGACTGCCTGTACTGTGATGCCAGGATGGATACCTATCGGGCGATTCGTTCCAGCGAGAATTTTTTCCTGGCTTCTGACGGTGCATATTCCGGAGCAGTGGAACAGATCATAGAGGAACATGTTGAAAGTTCCTGTCAGGTAGATATCTGCGAAGGGCTGCAGATTTCTGAGCTTCAAAGGAAGATGCATACGAAGGAAGATGTGCTGGAATATGAGTATAATACCGGAAAACAGGGGGCATATAATCGTCTGACGTTGATTCCGGTGGACTGGGATGAGGATAAAAAGCTGCATCATTTTCTCCTGGCATTTGAAACTATCCGAAAGACTTCTGAAGGTCAGACAGGTGCAAAAGAGCAGTTGCAGCTTTATTATGAACAGTTGAAACAGTCTATCTTGGAAAATGACAGCTATGTGGATGCGCTTCTGGAATTGTCAGATGTGATCTATACAGTAAATCTGACAAAGGATGTTCTGGAAAGAAGGATCGTACTGAATGGAAAAGAGCAGAAGAGCCGGGAACTTTTTATGGATTATTCGCTTCCGCACTCTTATCAGGATTACTGCTGGGAATATGAGAAAAAAGTCACTCAGGAAACAATTGCCGGTTACTGCATGACAGATAATTGTGAAAAGCTTCGTAAGAGGTTTGAGAACGGAGAAACACATATATCTGTAGAATATTGTGTCTGCGAAGACGATGGAAGTATCCGATGGGTACAGAAAACAGTGCTTATGACCAGTATGGTAGTGTTTGATACAGAAATCCTTGCTGAGATCCCTATGATCTATGCGATCATTCTGCTGCAGGATACCACACAGAGACATGAACGTGATGAACAGGAACAGGCGCGCCTTCAGGCTGCATTCAATGAGATGCGTGCCGAGAGCAGGGCAAAAACGAATTTCCTCAGTCGTATGAGCCATGATATCAGGACACCTTTGAATGGTATTATTGGTCTGTTAAAGATTGATGAGAACCATTTTGAGGATAAGGCACTGATACAGGAAAATCATAAAAAGATGAAGATAGCAGCAGATTATTTGCTTTCCCTTATCAATGATGTTCTGCAGATGAGTAAAATAGAGGAAGGTCATATTGTTCTGACTCATGAATATATCTGTCTCAAAGATCTGGTCTATGAGATTGAGAGCATTATTACTCACAAGGCAGCAGATGAGAATATTCAGTGGATTTATGAGAAAAATAAGGAGGATATTCCCTATCCTTATGTCTATGGAAGCTCACTGCATCTTCGCCAGATTTTTCTGAACATCTATGGAAACTGTATTAAGTATAACCGGCCGGGAGGAAAGATTACTACGGTAATGGAGGCGGCAGATGTACATGATGGGATTTGTACATACAGATGGACGATTTCTGATACAGGTATAGGGATGAGTGCAGAATTCCTGAGCCGCATTTTTGATCCGTTCTCACAGGAGAAAACAGATGCCCGTAGTGTTTACCAGGGAACCGGTCTGGGGATGGCGATCACTAAGGGATTGATTGAGCAGATGAATGGAAGTATTGAAGTGACAAGTCAGGAGAAAGTTGGGTCTGTGTTTGTCGTTACCATTCCCTTTGAGATTGCAGAGAAACAGAAAAAGGATGAGAAAATTGTAGAGAAATATGATATTTGTGGACTGCATCTGCTGGTAGCCGAGGATAATGATCTTAATGCAGAAATCGTAGAAATGCTGCTGACAGATGACGGTGCGAAGGTTACAGTTGCAAAAAATGGCAGACAGGCAGTGGAGTGCTTCGAAAATAATCCTCCGGGAACTTTTGATGCCATATTGATGGATGTCATGATGCCTGTTATGGATGGTATTGCAGCAACAAAGGCGATTCGTGCTATGGAGAGGGCAGATGCAAAAACAATTCCGATCATTGCAATGACAGCAAATGCATTTGAGGAAGATGCAAAAAAATGTCTCGCAGCCGGCATGACCGCACATCTGGCAAAACCATTTCAGATAGAAAATGTGGAAAAAGCCATTGTGGAGTGCTGTGGAAAGTAATGCCATCTGCAAGAACTGTTGCCATCAGTAAATTATCAGAAGCAGAGTTAAAAGTCTGGATGATGAAAATATGAGTAGAGAAAGGCGTAAGTCACAGAAATGTGGGTTGCGTCTTTGTTGTCTGGTATTGTAAAGTGGTGTCAGATTTGTCGTAAATGTCGTAAATTTGTGGTCAAAAAATGATGAGAAATGCAAAATCACGAACTTGCTCATTTATAGTTTACAATTAAGAAAAAAACTCAGAGTAAGATTTTTTGTTCCAATTTCGACAGAATCTGACAATCTATTTTGTTGACAAAAGAATGGCAAAAAGTTAGAATTAAGCTAGGATATCTTAAGTATAAAGAGATTAACGAAAGCAAGTAAGCAGGAAAGGGAAGTGCGAATACTCGCTTAGTTTAGTAACTATATTTTGTATTTAAGATATGGCTGCAAAAGTACGGCATTAGGGAGTGGCTGTAATTTGACAAACAGGGAGAAATCCTATGAAAAGGGGTGTATGAGGATGAGTAAGGAATTACCGGTTTTAAAAGTGAGGATGTTAGGGCGTTTTTCCGTGAACTGGGGAGAAAAAGACATTGCATTTAAGAGAACAACGTCAACGAAAGCATTGCAGCTGTTTCAGATACTATTGTATACAAAAGAAACAGGAATTCAAAGAACTCGTCTGCTTGATTATCTTTATAGCAGAGATGAACTGGCAGATATGGCAAACAATTTAAGGGTAACTTCACACAGACTGAAAAAAATGCTTGTAGATGCAGGACTGCCTGAGTATGATTACATACAAATTAAAAAAGGAGTCTATAAGTGGAACAGTCCGATGGAAGTTGAAGTGGATGCTTTGGAATTAAAAAAGCTCATTGAAGAGTCAGAAGAGACAGAGGATATCCGGACAAAGATGGAACTGCTGACAAAAGCCTGCCGGATTTATAAAGGAGAATTTCTTCCGGAACTTTCGGGAGAGGACTGGGCACTGCTTGAAAGTGTAGAATATAAAAAAGTTTATGAAAAAGCACTGAAAGAAGTATGTGATTATAAAAAGGTGCAAAAAGAGTACCAAAGTGTGTTGGAACTTTCTAAATCAGCGTCTGAAATTTATCCATTTGATGAATGGCAGTCTGTGATGATGGAAGCGCTGGTTGCTATGAATCGATATAAAGAAGCCATTCAGATTTACGAAGATACGGCAAAATTTTTCTTTGCAGAATTGGGTATCAGTCCATCTGAAAAAATGATGGAGCAGTTTAAAGAAATGAGCGAACGGGTCAGTTACAAACCGCAGGTATTGAAAGATATTCGTGGCGGTTTAAAAGAGAAATATGAAGAAAAAGGTGCGTATTACTGTAGTCTGCCAAGTTTCCGTGATACCTATCGTCTGGTGACCCGTATTATCGAAAGAAATGGTCAGTCTGTTTATTTGATGTTGGTAACGATAACAGACGGAAAAGGACGCCCATTAGAAAATAAAGAGCGTTTAAAGGTGTTATCTGAAGAGTTAAATCATACAATTAAATGTTCGCTGCGTAAAGGCGACTCTTATACCAGATACAGTCCGAATCAGTTTTTGATTTTACTGGTAGGGACGAAACAGGAAAATTGTCCTCAGATTTATGATAGAATTACAAAATATTTCAGCCGTGAGCATAAAACATGGGCACAGTACTTAGAATATTATGTATCATCTATTGTGGATGTTGAACAGAAAAAATCAAAGATTACCTTCAACGGGCAAGATGACCTTTGAAGGTTAAGGGGTAAAGGTGTGGTGTATGAAAATATGAGAAGCGGACAAAATATAGGACGAATAAAGGCGGCACCTAATCTTGTAAATATATGTGTAGATGAAATTGCGCAGGAAGAAATGAAAGGACGTCTTTATCATTGTTATAAAAAAGAGGCGACGAATTTTAAAAATGTCGTTGAGCTTTTGGATGAAATGGAAAAATTGTATGATAAACTTCATTTTCCGGAAGCGTCAACAAAGAGCAGGTCTTTTTTGGAAGAAAAAGCTCCACAGCAAAGAGAAACAATTCCTAAAGTTGTTGAACCTAAAATTGTATTAGAACAAAAAGGCACAAAGGGAACGTTTCTGGTGTGCGTTCAGTATCGACAGAATGCAACCTGGCAGGGCGAAATTGTTTTAATGGAATCAGAAGAAAGTTATGAGTTTTCCAGTGCACTGGATTTAGTTAAAATTATCAATAATACTTCAAATATTTAAGGTACGAAAGAAAAAAACATTACCAGCAGATGTATGGTAATGTTTTTTTATGACAAAATTTAATAAAAAAATAAGGTGTAATGCTTTTTGTAATGGGCAATACGCTATAATAACCACATAGTAAAAAGTATAGAATATTTAATGATTTAATTTGAGAAAAGAAAGGAGGCGAAGATATTGTGGCTAAGAAAAAACAGACAAAAACATTTATCGTAAAGATTAATGAATGTCAGAATGCAACCTGGCAGGGAAGTGTATTATGGGCAGAAACAAAACAGGAACAATATTTTCGCAGTGCCTTAGAATTATTGAAGTTAATAGATGGTGCAGTAACTGAAGACGAGGATGAGATAGTAGAAGGAGGAAGCCATGAAAAGTGAGAAAAGTAAAAAAATTCTGGCGTTTGTGCTTTGCATGGTTCTGATGCTGACAACCAGCATGTCTACTATGGCAGAGGGTGGTCTGATAGGTGAAACCTCTTCTGAATCCATGGCAAGTCAGGAACCTGAAACACAAAGTACAGAAACAACGACAACGGGAGAGACGCAGGCAGAAGGAATTAACGAAGAGCTAAGTACATCGAAAGAAACAATACCGGAAGTGAAAAAAGAAACAGTTGCAGAAGAGACCATTTCTGAAGAAACTGTTTCTAAAGAAGGTGTACAGTCTGAAGCAACTGAAATCAGACATGAAGTTCAGGATGAAAACGGAAACGTACTTACAAGCGTTATTGCAAATCTTCCGGAAGGTGCATTTGAAACACTTACCTCAGACATTGTGATGGAGGTAAAAGAACTGGATGCCGAAACTCAGGAACATGTAAAAGCGTTAATCGGAAAAAATATTCCAGAAACAGAAAAGCTTGGAAATTATCAGTTCTATGAAATTAATTTTAAAGTAAACGGTGAAAATCAGAATCCAAACAAACCGGTTACCATTACAATTGAAGAAAACAATGCCAATATTCAGACAGTAGATACGAAACAAATAAATGTTTTCTATCTGGACAAAGCAACCGAAGAAAATAAAAGAGAATCCGATGAAATTTTAAATATAACATCAAAAACGGACTTAGAAGAAGCACTGAAAGCAGAAGGAAAGAGTATAGATAATATTGATGAATATATCTATTCCGATGTTAGCTTGAATCAGGAAAAAAATGCAGTTAATAAGGTAATATTAAAAGCTGAAAAGTCCGGAGTTTATGGATGTTATGTAAAAGAAACGGCTGAGGCAGAAGAAAGGATAGTTGAAGAACCGAAAGAAGAAATTAAAGAGGAAGTAAAAGAAGAGACAAAAACAGAAGAGAAAGCAAAAGCTGAAACTGAAATAAAAGAAACCAAACCTATACTTACATACGAAGATGAAGAGGTAACAATTAGTATTACTGAGGAAAAAGAAGGTGCAATTCCGGAAGGAACAACCTTAAGTGTGACATCGGTTCAAAAAGATACGACAGAATATACTGAGGTAGAGGAAAAATTACATCAGAAAGCAGAAGACGAAGAGTACTCTATAGCAGGATTTTTGGCTTATGACATTACACTCACAGATAAAGATGGAAATAAAATTGAGCCGGATGGAAATGTCAAGGTTACGATGGAGTATAAAAAAGGAGTATCACCGGAAGATGTTGATACAGAAAAATCAGACCTTGATGTTACAGTTATTCATCTTGAAGAAGATAAGAATGGAGCAGTAAAACAGGTTGTCGATATGGTGGCTGATGAAAAGAAAGAAGCAAGCATACAGACAACAAGTGAAACAAAAGTTACAAAGGCAGAATTTATAACAGATAGTTTTTCTAATTACGTGTTAGCCTGGTATGCTTACGATGAAGAATCCGGGTTGGATAAAGTTGAAACAGTCAGCCATACTCAAGCGGGTATTACAATGCGAATGATTGATATGGAAGGTAAGGATTCTAACAAATATAAGATAAAAGCTTTGGATAGTAGTACCTGGATAGATTTAGGAGGAGGCTATTGTGCCGGAACGTGGAATAATGGAAACTGGCAGAATAATAATAATCAGTCAGGAAGTATTAAAAAAGGTCTTTTAAAAAATGTGTTAGGCACAGATGGCTATCCAATTACAACAGGAAAAAATACCTGTATTACAGGTCAGAAATCCACGGGTTCAGCAATTCCCGGAACTGCTAATACAAGTTTAGCGAGTCTTTTTAGTGGCGGAACAGAAGTAGATCATTTATTCCGAAAGGATATCTATAACAGCACAGGTTATTATGAATACAGTAGTTTTCAGAATTATGCATATTTAGGAAACAATACAAATTTTACTGTATACGATGCACTGGGTACACCAAGTAATGAAAATCAGTATTATTATAAACGTGGAAACTTTATGCCGTATAACACAATTAATAATCAAAACGTATCAACTAATAAAAATGAATATGATGAAAATGGTAGTGTTTTATCAGATTCAGATAGTGCAAAAGGAAAAACACTTTATAAAACAAATGGAAATAATTATTACTTTGGGATGTATATGGGCGCAAGTTTTTTACAGCCAAAAGATGGTAAAGTAGCTTCTAAACAGGTTAGTGGTCAAAAAGACCCGATGATATATGAATTCAATGGGGATGATGACTTATGGATTTATATCGATGACGTCTTGGTGCTTGATATTGGTGGTGTTCATGATGCTCACTCCGGCAGTATTAATTTTAATACAGGAGAGGTAAGCTGGTATGATTGTATTAAAGGAGGCACACCAAAAAAATATAAGACAACGATTAAAAAACTTTTCAAAGATGCTAAAAAGCTTCCGAATGGAAATAAGTGGACGAGTAAAACCAGTGATAAAGAAATAGAAGCATGTTTTGATGGCGACACATTGAAAGATTATACTCTCCATTCCTTTAAAATGTTCTACATGGAACGTGGTGCAGGTGCATCTAATCTTCACATGAAATTTAATCTTCAGGTTATTCCGGAAGGTCAGGTGGAAGTTAGAAAAGAACTGGAAAACACAGATAAAGAAAAATACAGCAATGTAAAATTTGCTTTCCAGGTCTATGCACAGAAAATTAAATCAACAGATCCAAAAGGAAATGAAACGTATTACGATGACGAGTATGAATTATTAGACAGTGCAACGTATAAAGATTCAACAGAAAAAGTTAAGTTCCAGGATGTAACATTTAATGATACGACATATAAAAAGGTATTTTATCTAAAACCAGATGAGTCAGCAATATTTAGCGGACTGAAAGCTAACCGAAAGTATTATGTAATAGAGGTTGGAGTGAATGCTCAGCAATATGATAAGGTTATTATTAATGGCGTTGAGTATAAAGCATTTGATGAAAATGCACAGCTTAGTGGAACGATTTCGGATGTTAAAACAGATAAAAAGACAGTAGAAGCAAGACCGACAGTAGTTTGTGTAAATAATTGTTCTGCATATAACAGCCGTGAACTTCGGATTACAAAGCAGATGAGAGATGGACAGGTAACAAACGATACCTTTTCATTTAAGATTCAACTATCTAATAATGAGGCTAATCAAACGTTAGTGCCTTATACAAAGGGTGATTACTATCTTAAAGATGGGGAAGGAAATTATTATTACTACAAAGATGGAGAATTGGAATCAAATGGCAGTAAGAGTGTTGTTTGTGGCCAAACAGATGCAAATGGAATTGTTACTGGAATACCTGCAGGTTATACAGTAATTGTTACACAGATTCTTTCTGAAACAAGTTTTCTGGTAGAAGAAGTGAATCTGGATAAAACAAGATATTTAGAGCCTGAAAAATCTGTCAGCAATTGTGAAAAGTCGGACATTAAAACAGCAGACGAAGATGTAGAAGAGCAAAGAGTTGCAGATGGAAAAATAGAATTGAAAAAAGACGCTCAAGTAACAATTGCAAACAAAATAAAAGAACTGGATGAGCCGGATGCTCCATTTATTGAAGTGACTAAGAGATTTAATGGTTTAACAAAAGAACAAATCAGAGAACTGGCAGAAGCAAATCCTGCGTATCAGATAACCGTAACAAATGGAAGTGATACAAGAACGCTTACAATGGATGCAGATAAGCTGGACGAAAATCTGACAGGGAAAGATACAACCTGGGCTTATACATGGAAGCTGGAAAATTGTTCAACAGGAACTTACAGAGTTGTCGAGGCTAATTATAAAAAAGATGGATATCAGGTATCACCAGCAATTAATGGTTCAAATGGAGACAGTGCAGATGTGACAGTTAAGCAGGCAACAATTGAATATACTTCAACTACGAAGGCAACAACATGTTCCTCACAGGATTATCAAGTTGGAGAAGTCAATTTAATTGTTGCAAAATTAACCCAAAATGAAGGATATTTTGTTTGGACCAGACAGCCGGCAAGTATCAAAGCAAGAATGGCAATTGTTGATTTGATTTCCAGCAAAGATGGAATGAAATTTTCACCAAAAGCAGTTTTAGAGAAATGTTATTTCTTTAGTGGAGTGGATAAGATTAGTTCTACATTGACATTCCGAGACGGAGAAATTACTTACGACGGTGAAAATATTATGCACTTTGATAAATCAAAACAATGGGCAATGTTTGCAACAGGTACTTATACAGTGACAGATGGTCAGGATGCAGAAGTAGAACTTACGAATACCTATCAGGAAGAAACAGCAGACCTTGATTTGATGAAAGTCTCAGAAAATAATACAGACTTAAAATTAGATGGAGCAGAATTCCAGTTATATAAGAAAAATGGTAACGCTTATCAAAAATTGGGAGATGTTTTAACCGTTAAAAATGGAGCAAATGAGATAGAACTCAAAGGGTTAGAACCGGGAGAATATTATCTTGAAGAAACAAAAGCTCCAACAGGTTACTTGCCTTTAGGCAATAAAATTTACTTCAAGCAGGAAAAGGGTGAGGTTATTTTAACAGATATGGCAGGTAATCCACTTACTCAGGAACCGGATATGTGGTTTTTGACCACGGATGAGAGGAACGTATTAACAATCAAGAATCAGGTGGTATACGAACTTCCAAGTACCGGCGGTTCTGGTATTTATCGATATACGATTGGAGGCGCATTGCTTATGATGGCTGCGGCACTAATCTTATATAGAAACAAATCCAAGGAGGTGCTGAATAAATAACAAAATGAGATTATGGTTTCAGCGACTTCCAAATCGCAAAAGTAAAGGGGAAACCAAGTAACAAGAGAAACTAATAATTAAGTAAGGGAAATCCTGGAAAGAAAAGGAGAGAGAGTATGAGTAAACTTAAAAAAATGTTATCAATGGTATTGGCAATGGTAATGATACTCGCTATGAGTATTCCGACATTTGCAGCGAATGGAAAAACCGAAGGAAATGCAGCAACAGGAACAGCATCCGATAAAGGAACAATTACAGTAAGGGGCGTAGAAGAAACTGGCGTTACAGTAAAAGCTTACCAGATTATCAAAGCAAAATATGAGAATGGCGGAAAGTTCTCAGGATATGAATCTTTATATCCAACTATTATTAAAGATGTAACTGCTGATGATATTACTGTAGACTCTGATCAGCTCGCTGACATTATCGATGCGACAAAAGTTGCAGATACAGAATATGCTATGACTTCTACAGATGGAACCACTTATACAGCAGAAGTTCCTGTAGGTTCTTATTTAGTTGTTATCTCAGGTGCTGAAAATAAAATTTATAATCCATTGGTAGTTTCTGTAGTATACAAAAACAAAGATGGAAAAACAGCAATGGATTTCAACGAAGTAGATGTTACAGATACAGAAAATGCATGGGCTAAAGTAAGTGATACTCCTGATTTAGACAAAAAAATCGTTGAAGGCGAAAACAAAGTTAAGGGTAACACAGTAAACATTGGTGATACAGTAAATTATGAACTTTCAACAACAATTCCTTACTACGGTGGAAATTATCCGAAGTTCAACATCGTGGATAAATTAAACGGCTTAACTTATAAAGAAAACAGCCTGAAAGTTACAGCAGACGGTAAAGAATTAACAGCAGGAACAGATTACAAATTAACAGTAAATGAAGCAAAGAATGAAATTACAGTTGATTTTGTTGTAAATAATGCATATACACTGAATCAGTATCAGAGCAAAGCATTAGTTGTAACTTATGCGGCAACAGTAAATCAGGATGCAGCATTAAATGGTGTAGCAAATGTCAACGACGCTACTTTAAACTTTACAAAAGACTCTAAAGTAGATGGCAAAGATGGTTCTTCTAACGACAAAACTTATACTTACACATTTGATATTGACGGAACAGCAGATGGTTCTTTAACAAATGAACTCATCACAAAAGTTGGAACAACTTCCAGCGAACAGAAAGTAAAACTTGCCGGCGCAGAATTTACTTTATACACAGATGCCGATCTTGAAACTGTATATGGAACAGCATATCCGGAAAACAAACAGTTTAATGGTGTTGTAGTAACAGATGCAAATGGCCAGATGACCATGACAGGTCTTAAAGCCGGTACTTATTACTTAAAAGAAACAAAAGCTCCTAACGGATACACATTAAATGATACCGTATACACAATCGTAATCGATGCTACAATCGACGAAACAACAGGTAAATTAACAGCTTGGTCTATTTCTGTAAATGGTGCTACTATTTCCGGCGACGACCATACTGTAAGATCTACTTTCACAGTAACTGATGATACACCGGCAATTGGAACAGTTGAAAAAATTGAAATCGTCAACACCAAGATTTCTAACTTACCATCCACAGGTGGTATCGGTACTACAATCTTCACAATCGGTGGTTGTGTAGTTATGATTGCAGCAGCAGGTTTATTCTTCGCAACTCGCAAAAAATCTGCTAAATAATGAAATAGAAGAAATAGAATAAGTAACAATTGAAATGCCTATTTTGTGAAAAAACCAGGGCGGCTCGCCCGCCTTGGTTTTTCATTTCACAGAAAATTGAAACCTGACAAAAAATACAACAATAAGGAGAGCCCGGATGAAGAAAAAAGTTACTACGATATTGATTATAATTATATTTTTAGCCGGTTTGTCCTTGCTGTTGTATCCCTTGGTTGCAAATCAGTGGAACAATCACAGGCAGAAGCAGCTGATATCCAGTTATGAAGAAGTAATCGCACAGAAAGAAAAAGATGGAGAAATTAATTATGAGCAGGAATGGAAAAATGCCGATGCGTATAATGATTCTCTTCAGCCATCCGTTCTTCCGGATTCTTTTGCAGTTGCAGAGGCTTCCGATGAAGAAAATTCTAATTATTTTTCTTGTTTGAACCTTAGTGGTGATGGTATGATGGGATATATAGAAGTGCCTAAGATTAATATTAAAATTCCTATTTATCATACAACAGAAGACGAGGTGCTTCAGAAAGCAGCCGGTCATCTTGAAGGAAGTTCACTTCCGGTTGGAGGCAAAGGAACACATGCAGTAATTTCTGCACACAGAGGACTTCCGAGTGCTACACTTTTTACAGACCTTGATAAACTCGAAGAGGGAGACCATTTTCTTCTCTATATATTAGATGACGTGCTTTGCTATGAAGTAGATAAAATTTCAGTCGTTGAACCAAAAGAAACGGATGATTTAGCAGTAGAGGAAGAGAAAGATTTGGTAACACTTCTTACCTGTACTCCTTATGGAGTGAACAGCCACAGACTTCTGGTTCGAGGACACAGAGTAGATTACGAGACAGCTGATATTGAAGAGGTGTCCACACCGCTTGGAGGAGTCAGTCTCCATACTAATTATGGGTTGTGGGTGGTTATCGGACTGGCAGTAACAGGAGGCTTTATCCTTATACTTTATTGTTATGATAAAAAGAGAAAATCAAAGGAACAGTAGGGATGTATTATGAAGAGAAAAATTTCAGGTATTTTGTTTGGCTTAATGTTCCTGCTTGGATTTGCAATCTTGATTTATCCAACAGTTTCTAACCAGTGGAATACATACCGGCAGAATCAATTGATTTCATCTTATGAAGAGTTAATCGGAAAGATGGCAGAAGAGGATTTTACAAAGGAATGGGAAAAAGCGAATGCTTTTAATGATACGATTATCCATAACAATATATTTGGTGATGTTTTTGGAGAAAATGGAGACGATATTAAAAATACCGAATACTGGCAGATTTTAAATGTGGGAAATGACGGTGTCATGGGATATGTATCCATTCCAAAGATTAATGTAAAGCTGTCTATTTATCATGGAACAGCAGATGATGTGCTTCAGACAGGAATCGGTCACTTAAATGGAACCAAGCTTCCAATCGGTGGGGAGAGCACACACAGCGTACTGGCAGCGCACAGGGGGCTGCCGAGTGCCAGATTGTTTACGGATATTGACCAGTTAGAACGTGGAGACATGTTTTACATTCACGTTTTGGATGAAACGCTTGCTTATCAGGTTGACCAGATTTTAGATATGGTGGATAAGGATGACAATGAGACGCTTCAAAAGGCTCTCCAGATTGAAGAGGGTCAGGATTATGTAACGCTATTTACCTGTACGCCGTACGGTGTAAACTCTCACAGACTTTTAGTTCGTGGCACAAGAGTACCGTATAACGGAGAGGAAGAGATAGAATCTACAGCCGCAGAATCCATGTTGAAATCAATTCAGAATTACTACATGATTTATCTGATACTTGGATTATCGGTAACTTTACTTGTAATACTTTTGATGAAGTTCCTGATTAAACCTGGAAAGAAGAAACACAAAAAAGAATAAAAAAGAATAAGAAAGAACAAGAAAGAACAAGAAAGACTTTTCAGTACAGGATAGTTACTTATCTGTTATCAGAGGGGAGGAAATGTGAAGATGAAGAAAAAACTAAAAAAAGGAAGCGCATTGGCTCTGGCTCTGGTGTTGACACTTTCCACCGTAGTAATGTCCAAAGTTCAGGCTGCTATCAGTATTGAAACTGACCGGCAGTGTTCTGTGAAATTTGAGATGGATGCGGTTTATCCGGAACTTTCAGGGGAGAATATGACAATTCCGGTTCGCATGTATAAGGTAGCAGATGTGAATCAATATGGAGAGTATCAGACCTTAGCCGGATTTGAGGATTTGAAGCTGGATTCCATCAGCAGTAAGACAACAGCACAAGAATGGGAAGAGAAAGCCAAGAGTGCAGTGAAGGTGGTAGAAGAAAACCAGACAAAGCCAACAGCTTCTGATAATCTGATTGGAGGAAAGGGCAGTGTGGATGGGCTTTCAGTCGGAATGTATCTGGTAGAGGCAGAAGAAGTGCAGTCTCCATATTATATTTACAGTTTTACACCGTATCTGATTTCCCTGCCGAATAATCAGTATTATGTAACCGGAAGCGACGAGTGGCTTTATGATACATCAACAGGATTAAAACCAGACCAACAGGAACGATATGGTGACCTTGAAATCGATAAAACTTTAACTTCTTATAATGAGACAATGAAAGGTGCTTCGTTTGTATTTGATATTGAAGCGAAAGTAAATGGAGAAATCGTTTACAGTGATGTAGTTTCCATGGTATTTGATGGAACAGGCACAAAGAGTGTTGTGATAAAGGAACTTCCGGCGGGCGCAAATATAACGGTAACCGAAGTTTACAGTGGTTCAAGTTATGAGGCAACAGGAGAGGCAGAGCAGACCACTCAAATCGTAGCGGATGAAATGGTTTCCACAGCATTTGAAAATCAGTATGATGGTAAATTAAATGGAGGTTCAAGTGTTGTTAATCATTTTGAATTTACTCCAAATGAGGAAACAGCAGATGACCAGAAACAGTCAGCCGAAGATGGTGTCTGGGACTGGGAACAGCAAACGGACAGTACACAGGCACAGGAATAAGGGGAGGGGTTAAGCAATGAAGAAAAAGTTGAATAAGAAAACGCTTTGTCTGACTGCTGCAGCTCTTACACTTACCGCAGGGCTTTCTGTAGGAAGTGCCATGGCTTACTTTACCACTTATGTAACAGCACAGGGTGGACAGGAATTAAGTCTTGGATTTACCGAGGTTATTCCGGATGAAGAGGTCAGTGATTGGACGAAGCATATCAAAATTGAAAATACCGGTGATTACGAATGTTATGTAAGAGTAAAAGTATTTGCCGGAAGCCAGTATCAGGAAGGACTGGTCTACTCTGATGAGAGTGGAAAATGGACGCCGGGAGATGACGGATATTATTATTATTCTGATGTTATAGCTCCTGGGGCAAAGAGCGAAGAATTATTGGTAAAAATCAGTAACATGAACCTTCCAAAGGATTTTAATGTAATTGTTGTTTCGGAATGTACACCTGTTATCTTAGATGCAGAGGGAAATCCAAGTGCAGACTGGACAAAGAAAGCAGATGTTGCGCAGACTGAGGAGGTGGGTGAGTAATGAAAAAGAAGAAAAAATCCTTTTCTGTAAAGCCCGTTTTCCTGTTTGCGGTGGCCGGATTTTTAATTCTTGGCAGTACCGTGGGAAGTACAAGAGCGGCACTGACTTATTACAGTGAGAATTATGCAGTGCAGGCAGAGGTTTCAAAGATTGGTATCAGCCTTCTAGAAAATGGTGAAATAATCAGTAAAAGAGATTACGACAAGGATAATCAGTGGATGGAAGAACATGGAGAACTTCTTAAAAATCTGGTTGGAAAAGATGAGAAATTTGCGCTTGGAAAAGCTTACGATGAAGCCTTAACCGTACAAAACAGCGGCTCGATTGATACATTTGTAAGGGTCATTCTTACAAAGAGCTGGACTGACGCAGACGGAAATAAAAATACCAGACTTTCTCCGGATTTGATTGATTTAAATCTGCTCACAGACAATGGCTGGGTGATTGATGAGAGTGCAACAACAAGAGAGCGTACCGTACTTTATTATACCAGGCTTTTGCCGGCAGGAGAAAGCGCTCCGGCAATTAGTGATACATTAACAGTTGACCCTTCTATCGGAACAAAGGTAAAGGAACAGGTAGTTTCCGAAGAAGATGGAAAGAAGACCATCAAAACCATTTATGAATACGATGGATATCATTTTACGATTGATGCAGAAGCCGATGCCGTACAGACCCACAATGCACAGGATGCAATCAAGAGTGCATGGGGGATTGATGTGACAGTCTCAGAAGACGGAAACAGTATCAGCTTACAGTAGCCACAGGAGGTGCACGATATGTTAAAAAAGAATATTTT
This sequence comes from Firmicutes bacterium OM04-13BH, assembly GCA_003481745.1. Lineage (GTDB taxonomy): Bacteria > Bacillota > Clostridia > Lachnospirales > Lachnospiraceae > Blautia > Blautia stercoris. Next base: position 132,002 of record QULP01000006.1, on the reverse strand, counting down.
GTGCCTGGTCATGGCGGCTGTTATGACATTTGGCACGGTAACAACTGCGAAAGCAGAAGAGATTACAAGCAGTAAAGACTGGACGGTAGATTTTAAGAATGATAAGCTAAACAGTAACTTTAGCTCAAAAGAGATCGCAGAAGAAGTTTATGGAATGCTTCCTGGTGATACCATGAAAATTGGTGTGAAAATTAAAAACTCAGAGAGTATTCAGACAGACTGGTATATGTCCAATGAAATCCTGAAGAGTCTGGAAGATGAGAGTCAGGCGGAGAATGGAGCTTATACTTACAAACTTTCTTATAAAGATGTTTCCGGTGAAGAAACCGTACTTTATGACAGTGATACGGTAGGTGGAGAGGATAAGAAAAGCGGAGAAGAAGGTCTTCATCAGGCAACTAATTCCATGGAAGATTATTTCTATCTGGATCGTCTGGATAAGAATGAAACCGGAACAGTTGAATTAGAGGTCGGACTTGAGGGTGAAACTCAGGGAAATGCATATCAGAATACACTTGCAAAATTACAGTTAAATTTTGCAGTTGAAAAAGTTTCCAAAAAGACAAAAGTGGAAAAGGGTAAAAATAAAGTAGTCAAAAAGACAATGACCGGAAAATCTTCGACAATCCGAAAAACAGCGGTGACAAGTCCAAAGACCGGTGATACCATGCATGCATTATTGTTTAGTGCGATTGCACTGGTGAGTGGAATTGTGGTATTGATTATCGCGGTTTTGGCAGTAAAGAGACGTCGCGAGGATGAGAAAGGGGAGTGAGGACAGTGAAGAAGTTAAGACAGATTTTAACTTTTGTAGTGGCTTTCTGCATGATGTTTCAGTGTTCTCTGCTTTCTGTTTTCGCAGATGACGAATATACTTATACCGTTACATTCTATGCCGGAAATCAAGGTACATTTGCAGACGGAGCAGGTAAGATTGTGATGAGCAATCTAAAATACGGAGCTTTTGTATCTTTCGATGTACAGAAAGATGGTGTGGTAACGTTAAATAACAGCGATAAATATTATGTAAAAGGTCTTCGTAAGAGTGGACGTGATAACAGTGAAACCGATGAATTAGAAGCTTCGAGATACAGTGTTACGGTAAAAGGCGATGCCGATTATGTAGTTGCTTATGGAATCAAAGGAAATCAGGTTGCGTATACAGTCAATTATCAGGATGCAGATGGAAAGGAACTGCTTGCAAGCAATACCTATTATGGAAATGTGGGTGACAAACCGGTAGTTGCTTATCAGTATGTGGAAGGATATACTCCTCAGGCATTAGCGCTCACAAAGACGTTATCAGAAAATTCCGCAGAAAATGTATTTACCTTCCGTTATACTCCAATCGGTACAACGGTTGTAACGATTCCGGGAGAGACAACAACTGTAACAACAGTTGTTCCGGGAACAACAAATGTGGAAACAATTACAGTACCGGCTACGACATCCGCAGGAACAACAACAGGAACAGGCACAACAGGAACAGGTACAACCGGTACGGGCACAACCGGTACAGGAACAACCGGTACAGGAGCTGGTACAACGACAGAAACCGGAACAGGCACAGATGCCGGTACAACGACTGATACGGACGCCGAAACGGCAGGAACAACAGAGACCGATACAACGACTGATACAGACGCAGGAACAGATAGTACTCAGGATACCCAGACAATTGAAGAAGACCAGACTCCACAGGGAACACAGGAGATTCAGGATTTAGACGAAGATGAGACTCCTCTTTCCAGAGACGCAGATATAAATCAGGGGAAAGTGAAAAAAGGCTTTCCTGTTGCAGCAGGTGTTGCGATTGGCATCTGTGGGGTTGCAGTACTTGCCGGAATGGGTGTATTATTAAAGAAATACATGGCTAAAAAGAAATAAGCATACAACATGACGAAAGGACTTATTGGTCTTGAATACAAAAAAAACAAAAAAAAGCCCAGTGGCTGCTGTGTGCAGTGCACTGGGCACTGCTTTATTAATTCTATTAATTGTAATCTGCCTGCCGCTTACCGTACCAAAAGCATTTCATTATCATGTTTATACAGTAATCAGTGGAAGTATGGAGCCGGCGATTCCAACAGGAAGTCTGGTTTATATTAAAGAGATGGAGCCAAAGGATGTTCAGGTAGATGATGTGATTGCATTTTATGGAACAAAGGATGCGGCTTCTATTATTACGCACCGCGTTGTGGAAAATCGTGTACTGATGGGTGAATTTATCACAAAAGGTGATGCTAATGCGGCAAAGGACATGAATCCGGCGCCGTATGATAATTTTATTGGAAAGGTTGCTTATTCGATTCCAAAAGTCGGAGGGATTGCACTTGTGCTGACTGGAGTTTATGGGAAAATTCTGGCTGGAGGAGCAATTTTAGGAGCAGTGATTCTGCATGGAATTGCCTCTGTGATAAACTCGAAGCGGGAAAAAGATGAGGATGAGGCAGAACACTTATCTGAAAAGAAAGAATAGAAAAGGTAAGGATGAAAATCAGGAAAAAGGATGCAGAGCGAAAAAGTCTGCACCCTTTATTAAGTTAAGGATTAAGAATTGTACCTTATTTGCAAGTGTGTTATGATGAAAATAGCAAAAAGGCTAAGATAAAGGAAATAAAGGAGATAGAGTTAAAATGAATCGTATTGGAATTATCGGTGCTATGGAAGAAGAAGTAGCAATGTTAAAAGAGCAGATGAAGGATGTAACGGTAAAGGAAAAAGCTGCAATGGAATTTTTCCATGGAACATTAAATAAAAAAGAAGTTGTTGTGGTTCGTTCCGGAATCGGAAAAGTAAATGCCGGAATCTGTGTACAGATTCTAGCAGATGATTATCAGGTGGATGCAGTTATTAATACCGGAATCGCAGGTTCTTTAAAAGCAGAAATCAACATTGGAGATATTGTACTTTCCACAGACACGATGTATCATGACATGGATGCAACAGAATTTGGGTATCCGATTGGACAAGTTCCGCGTATGGATGTTCATGCTTTCCCGGCAGATGAAACTTTACGAAAACTGGCAAAGACAGCCTGCGAGAAAGTAAATCCGGAAATCAGTGTATTTGAGGGAAGAGTCGTAAGTGGTGACCAGTTTGTGGCAGATAAGGCTCTGAAAAATCAGATTATTGAGAGAACCAATGGCTGGTGTACAGAGATGGAAGGAACAGCAGTCGGACAGGCAGCGCATTTAAATAAAATACCATACCTGATTATCCGGGCGATTTCTGACAAAGCAGATGACAGCGCACAGGTGGATTATCCGACTTTTGAAAGACAGGCAATTTTACATTCTGTCAAACTGGTAGAGGAACTGCTTCTCATGCTGTAAAACTGAAATTTGAACGCAGATAAGCGGATTGCGAATGTCCGCCTTGCCTGGTGGGTGTGACAAAATTCGAGGCATGGATGACTGAATTTGTCGTACGATTTTTGTTTTCAAACAGACAGCTCTGCTATATAATGGTCTCATAAAGATGCAGAAGAGGTGCATCGGACTAGGAGGGTTGTCTGTGGAATTGTTTTATTACGGAATCTGGCTTTTTGAGCTGGTAAGTATCATCACCATGCTGGTGGTTTACAAAAGCAACCGTGGAGTCTTAAAGGATTTACAGCAGATTCCAAAGGTCAAGAACAGATGGCTGCAGGCGTATCTGCAGGAATTTCAGAGGGATACGCAGAATCACATAACGATACACAATCCGTCGGTTTATATGGCAAGACGGCTGAGAGAACGAAAGATTGGGAAGATTTCCGTAAGAATGCTAAAGGGATTTTCCTGGACAGCTTTTGTTCTCTCTTTTTTTGTATCTGCAGTTGGCGTATGGCAGGTGAGAGGGACAGGCATTATGACACTTTCGTTTCCGTTTGTGAAAAGTTTCATGCCGGCTATGGAGGGGCTGATTGGAACAACTGTGGTGCTTGGTGCAGTAAATGGAATGCTGCGCCTGATTTTTTCTATTGCCTATCAGGAGGAGATGATAGAGACGAATCTGCTGGATTATATGGAAAATGAAAAGGATTCGGCAGGCAGAATTGTGAAGATAGAACCGCCCATTGCAAATGAGGCGAAAAAGGCTGCTGCAAAAAAAATGAGCAGGAAGGCGCGCAGTAAGGCGAGACAGCAGGAGCAGAAGCTCAGGGAAGAACTTTTACGAGCGCAGAAAGAGCGGGCAAGAAACGGAGGCAGGGAGAGTCCGTCTGCGGTACGGAGTCAGCAGCAGAAAATGGAACAGGTGGAAGCGAGGATTCGGGAAGCTGCGCTTACGGATGAACGCTATCGGCATCTTTTAGATGAAGAGGAGGAGAAGATTGTAAAAGATGTGATTAAAGAGTTTTTGAGTTAGAATAGATTTCATTTAGGAGAAAAGGGCAGGGGCATATCGAAAGCGATGTGTCCCTGTTTTTGGTCGTAAGAGAACTGGTCTGACTTTAATTAATAAATTATCTCTCTTCTAATGAATTATCCTGAGTTAGCCCTCTTCAATTACTTCAATGGAGAGATAGTCAAAATCAAGTTCCTCAATGAAGTTATCCTGCGTAAAGCGGGTTTTTGAATGACGCTGAAAATCTGTGATGTTGGATTCGAGCCAGATTGGTTTTTCAAGGTCAAATTCCAGACAGATAAAATTGAGTCCGGAGAAAATTTTATGAGTTCTGCTTGAAGCTGATTCATCACAGATAACCGTGCTTTTTAAAATACGTGCGTCTTTATAGATACATCCCATTAATCGAAACATAGTAATTTTCCTTTCGTGCATAAGTGTTGGTGCGCTTTCTGTTTTTGCCAATTTCGAAACATAGTAACATAGATTTACATTGTTGTCTTAAAACAGTATAAGAAAGAAAAAGATTTCTGTAAAGAAGAAAAAAATTGGAATTTTACAAGAAAAAAACGCGGAAACTTGCTTTAAAACAGGTCTTACCAATCAAAATTGTGCAATATGCATATTTTGAAGAAGGGAAATTCGGCAGAATGACAATGGCGAAATTTTCGTTGGAGAGGCTAACTAAGACTTGTGATAATATTTGTTTAATTGACCTATGGAAAAATGTGTGTGGTCAGTGGTATACTGATAGCAGTTGAAAACGAGACAAAAACGTTTAAAACAGCAGAACAAGCGTGGAAAACGAAACATAAGCGTGAAAACGTAACAATTAGGAGGAAGAGAACAATGGCAAGTTTATCATTACAGCATATTACAAAAAAATATCCAAATGGTTTTGAAGCAGTTAAAGATTTCAACCTTGAAATCGCAGATAAAGAATTCATCATCTTCGTAGGACCTTCAGGTTGTGGTAAATCTACAACACTTCGTATGATTGCAGGTCTGGAAGAAATTTCCGGTGGTACATTAAAAATCGGTGACAAAGTTGTAAACGATGTAGAACCAAAAGACAGAGATATCGCAATGGTATTCCAGAACTACGCTCTGTACCCACACATGACAGTATACGATAACATGGCATTTGGTCTGAAATTAAGAAAAGTACCAAAAGATCAGATTGATAAAATGGTTAAAGAAGCAGCTAAAATCCTTGACCTGGAAAAACTGTTAGATCGTAAACCGAAAGCTCTTTCCGGTGGTCAGAGACAGCGTGTTGCTATGGGACGTGCTATCGTGCGTGAACCTAAAGTATTCCTTATGGACGAACCTCTGTCAAACCTGGATGCTAAACTTCGTGTTCAGATGCGTACTGAGATTTCCAAACTTCATGAAAGATTAGGAGCAACAATTATCTACGTAACACATGACCAGACAGAAGCTATGACACTGGGTACAAGAATCGTAGTTATGAAAGATGGTGTTGTACAGCAGGTTGATACACCTAAGAATCTGTATGATAACCCATGCAACCTGTTCGTTGCCGGATTCATTGGTTCTCCTCAGATGAACTTCTTAGATGCTGTTTGCCATGTAAAAGGTGAAGATGTTACACTTCAGATTGGTAAAACTACTCTGTCTGTTCCGGCTTCTAAGAAAAAAGCATTAATCGACGGCGGATATGATGGAAAAACTGTTGTTCTTGGTATTCGTCCGGAACATGTATCTGACGAACAGATGGCTATCGCTGCTCATCCAGAAAGCGTAATCGAAGGTGACATCACTGTTTATGAATTACTTGGTGCTGAAGTTTACTTATACTTCGATATCGAAGGATTCCATCTGACAGCAAGAGTAAATCCTCGTACAACTGCCAGAACAGGTGATAAAGTTAAATTCGCTCTGGATATGGAAAAAATTCATGTATTTGATAAAGAAACAGAACTGGTTATCGCTAACTAATTGTTCGTTATTCACGATAATTCAAGCTGCTGCGGAAATTCCGCAGCAGTTTTTTTATCTACTATAGAGCAGAAAACCCCATCCGCATTAGTCGGTTGGGGCAGTTCAAAAAACTGTTGGATTTCTTGCAAATTTTAGTAAAATAAGATATTATATAAAAAATAACGAAAAGTTTTTTTGTGATAATATGCATTTTGATGTGAACTACCACACGCCGAAAGGCATGTGGTTTTACGGCGACAGAAACTTATAAAAATACAGAGAAAAGAGGATACAATATGATATCAAGTCAGGTGATACAAAAGACACTGGATGAATTGAGAAGCATAACAAGAATTGATTTATGTGTGATGGACGTAGACGGCAAAGTAAATTCAACTACTTTTCCGATAGAAGATGAGGATTTTGGGGATATATCCAGTTTTGTGGAATCTATGGCAGATAGCCAGGTCATAAGGGGGTATCATTTCTTCAAAATTTATGATGGTCAGACTGTCGAATTTATATTGATTGCAAAAGGTGGAAACGAAGACACATATATGATTGGGCGTGTTGCAGTTGCGGAGATTCAGAATCTGATTGTGGCTTATAAAGAGCGTTTTGATAAATCAAACTTTATTCAGAATTTGATTCTTGACAATCTTCTTCTTGTGGATGTCTATAACAGAGCAAAAAAATTGCACATTCCGGTAGAAGCAAAACGTGTGGTTATTCTGGTTGAAATAAGAAACGAGAAAGATCAGGATGCGATTGAAATCCTGAAAAATATGTTTATTTCAAGAAGCAATGATTTTATTACGGCAATTGATGAGAAAAATATTATTATTGTGCGTAATCTGGAAGAGAGCGACGATTATGAATCCATCGAAGCGATTGCAAGAATGATTGTAGATATGCTCAATTCTGAGGCGATGGCAAAAGCGAGAGTTTCTTATGGAAATATCATCCATGAAATTAAAGATGTATCCCGCTCTTACAAAGAGGCAAAGATGGCACTTGATGTAGGAAAAATTTTCTATGTGGAAAAAAATATTGTAGGTTACAATAATCTTGGAATCGGTCGTCTGATTTATCAGCTTCCAATGCCTCTGTGTGAAATGTTCATGAAAGAAGTATTTGGTGGAAAGCTTCCGGAATCTCTGGATGATGAAACCTTAAATACCATTAATAAATTCTTTGATAATAACTTAAATATTTCCGAGACATCAAGACAGCTCTTCCTGCACAGAAATACTCTGGTGTACCGTTTAGAGAAAATCCAGAAAAGCACCGGACTTGATATCCGTGTATTTGATGACGCATTGACCTTTAAGATTGCGCTTATGGTTTCCAGTTACATGGATTTTATGAACAATCAGGACTGATATAGTTTCCTGATTTAAGCGAAAAGCTTGGTTGCTTGCAGCCAAGTAATTCACGATAGAAAATAAGAAAAGTACTTCCTGATAAAAAAGTCGGGAAGTATTTTTTTATGCTTTAAAAGAATACGTGCACTCATGTATACAATTAAATTCATACAATAAAGTGATAAAATGCTTGCATTTTACCGTAATAAAATTTATAATTAGAGCGTAAAAGTAGTGTTGTGGATAGGAATATCCTATACAGCAGAGGCGAGGTGGACACGCCTGTAAAAATAAGGATTGCCTGATTGGTTAGGTGGAAACTTAAATATCAGACTTCTTAAATGGGAGCGTCAGCTCCTTAGAAGCCCATTACATATAGAAGATGGGTAGTTCACTAGTAAAATACACCAATAATAATGAAGGAGTATGGTTATGGTTAAGTTGTATAATGGCGGTGCATGGCTGGTAAACGGCACAGAAATTGTAGAAGATAATAAAGATGCATCAGCAGTAATTGCAAATTTGACAGGCAAAGCACCTGTTTCCAAAGAAGAAGCTTCCAAAGAGACAATTGCATATTCAATTCTTGAAAAACATAATACATCCGGCAATATGGATGATTTACAGATTAAATTTGATAAATTGACTTCTCATGATATTACTTTCGTAGGAATTATCCAGACGGCGAGAGCTTCAGGACTGGAAAAATTCCCGATTCCTTATGTGCTGACAAACTGTCACAATTCTCTTTGTGCGGTCGGTGGAACAATCAATGAAGATGACCATATGTTTGGACTTACCTGCGCAAAACGTTATGGTGGAATGTATGTACCGCCCCATCAGGCAGTCATTCATCAGTTTGCAAGAGAAATGCTTGCAGGCGGTGGAAAAATGATTCTTGGTTCTGACAGTCACACACGCTATGGTGCGCTTGGTACAATGGCAATGGGAGAGGGCGGACCAGAGCTGGTAAAGCAGTTACTTTCTAAAACTTATGATATTCGTCGTCCGCAGGTTGTCGGTGTTTATTTGACCGGAAAACCGATTCCGGGTGTTGGACCACAGGATGTGGCACTTGCAATTATCGGAGCAGTATTTGCAAATGGTTATGTAAAAAATAAAGTAATGGAGTTTGTCGGACCTGGAGTTGCAAATTTAAGTGCAGATTTCAGAATCGGAATTGACGTTATGACAACCGAGACAACCTGTCTGTCTTCTATCTGGGTAACGGATGATAAGATTAAAGAGTTCTATGAGGTTCATGGAAGAAGTGAAGAATATAAAGAGCTTGCGCCGGGCGCAGTGACTTACTATGACGGCATGGTTTATGTGGATTTAAGTCAGGTAAAACCGATGATTGCAATGCCGTTCCACCCGAGCAACACTTATACCATTGATGAATTAAATGCAAACTTATATGATATTTTAGATGATGTTGAGAAGAAAGCCCAGATTAGTCTGGACGGCAAGATTCCATTTACTTTAAAAGATAAAGTTCGTGACGGAAAACTTTATGTGGAGCAGGGAATTATTGCAGGCTGTGCAGGTGGTGGATTTGAAAATATCTGTGATGCAGCTGATATCTTAAAAGGTGCAAGCATTGGTTCGGATGCCTTTACCTTAAGCATTTATCCGGCAAGTACCCCGATCTATGTGGAACTTGCAAAAAATGGTGTGCTGGCTTCTTTAATGCAGACGGGGGCAGTTGTAAAAACAGCATTTTGTGGTCCTTGCTTTGGAGCTGGAGATACACCGGCAAACAATGCGCTTAGTATTCGTCACTCTACCAGAAACTTCCCGAATCGTGAAGGTTCTAAGATTCAAAATGGTCAGATTTCTTCTGTCGCTTTGATGGATGCACGTTCCATTGCAGCAACTGCAGCAAATAAGGGGTACCTGACTTCAGCAGCGGATTTTGATGTAAAATATACGAAACCGCGTTATTTCTTTGATAAGACAATTTATGAAAACAGAGTCTTTGACAGCAAGGGTATAGCAGACCCGAACACAGAAATTCAGTTTGGTCCAAATATCAAAGACTGGCCGGAAATGTGTGCACTGACCGATAATCTGGTATTGAAAGTAATTTCTGAAATTCATGACCCGGTTACAACAACGGATGAACTGATTCCATCCGGCGAAACTTCTTCTTTCCGTTCTAATCCACTGAAACTGGCTGAATTTGCATTATCAAGAAAAGACCCGGATTATGTTCCTCTTGCAAAAGAAGTCCAGAAAGCGGAAAAAGCAAGAGAAGAAGGAAACTGCCCATTAGAAGCAGTTGCAGAATTAAAACCGGTATGGGATAAGATTAAGGACTCTTTCCCGGACATGAACAGTGAAAACACCGGAATCGGAAGTACCATTTTTGCAGTGAAACCTGGTGACGGCTCTGCCAGAGAGCAGGCGGCATCCTGTCAGAAAGTATTAGGAGGATGGGCAAATATTGCAAACGAGTATGCAACCAAACGTTACCGTTCCAATTTGATTAACTGGGGTATGCTTCCATTCTTGATTCCAGACGGAGAACTGCCGTTTAAGAATAAAGATTATATCTTTGTTCCGCAGATTCGTCAGGCAGTAGAAGAAAAATGGGACGAAATCAAGGCTTATGCAGTTGGTGATGAATTAAAAGAATTTACATTAAAATTAGGCGATTTGACAGATGATGAGAGAGAGATTATCTTGAAAGGCTGTTTAATCAACTATTATAGAGGATAACTACTTTGAGTTAAAAAGGGGATGCTGTGAGAATGGCATCCTCTTTTTAACTCAAAGCGACTGCGTTCATGAGCAAGTAGCGAAGCGGATTGCGAATGTCCGCTTTACTGTGGAATTATAGAGCTATTGCCGTAATTGCTCGAAAGATTAGATATAAAATAAATTGTATATATAATTTAAAAAATAATCCACAATTTACAGCAATAAAAATCAAATAAAAAATAAATTACTAAAAATAAAACTTTTTATAAAAAATATATTGACAAATATGCTTTAGCATGGTAATATATAACCATCAAAAGAAAACACCAATTACTACATAACCAATTCCTAGATATTGAGAAGAGAAATCTATTTAGGAAGTTGGCTACAAGGTACAAACGATAGTTATCATTTTTCCTTAAGTGTATGGAGAGTATATAATAGGAATAAATCATAATTAGAGAAGTACTAAGGATAAAGTAAAAGGTGGAATCGTGAAATATTGATAAGGAGGTAACGTCCATTGGAAATAACAGAGACAACAAATTATCAGTATGAGAGTGGTAAGGCATAGTTCCCTAAGAAAGACCTGATTTCCATTAGGAAATTTTCAGAAATTCCAAAATAAGATTTTAAAAATAAAAATCAGGTAAAATATCAAAAATGTCCTCATATTGAATCATTACCACAAAAGATGATAAAAAGGTTTCAAGATATATGTAAAGAAATATATTTTGAAAAAACAGAGTATTTATATATCCTTCAAAGGTATGAAATCAAGAAAAACAAAGATAGAGTAAAAAATAGAAAGTCGGTTTTAATCAGTTGGTATCTATAGATATTTATATACTTATAATCGAAAATATTTGTTTTGATTTCCTGAGAACTTCATATCAAGAAAAAATATATAAAGAAATGTTTTGAAAACAAATGCGCGGGATATTTGAAAGAAGCTTTTTATTATCAATATAGATGATATGAACTTTCAGCAATATTATTTTAACTTTCTAAGAATAAAAAGTAAGGATGTAAAGAAATCCAATCTATATTCTAAGAAAAGAAAATAAAAGTTGTAAAATGGGGAATAAAGAGAGAAACCGGAAAAGATATTTCATTTGATAATTGAATATAGTAAAATAAAATTAAGAGGAACTAAATAACCAATTATCATTCCAAATTTTTTATAAGAACAGGTATTAGTGTTAAATAAAAAATAACAATACAAATAATAAAAAAGAGAGGAATTATTAAAATTGAATAACGCAGAACATCATTAGGGCAACCGTTGTATCTGAAAAAAGTTGAAGGTATGGCGGTTGTCCTTGTGTGCGCAGAAGAATAAAATTTTCAGAATACATTAAGGAGACGGAAAGACGAGGAAAAATAAAATGGGATATACAGTAATTGAGGACACAATTCTTTATGAAGACAAGGATTTACTGGTTTGTCATAAACCAGCGGGCATGCCGGTGCAGAGCAGACAGGTTGGAAGTCAGGATATGGAGCATGCCCTGCTCGGATATCTGGCGAGAAAAAAAGAGCCGCTGTATCTTGCGGTGATTCATCGGTTGGATCAGCCGGTTGAGGGAATCCTTGTTTTTGCAAAGAATAAAAAATCAGCGGCGGGATTGAATAAACAAATGCAGGACGGAAAGATGGATAAGTATTATCTGGCTGTGACATCTAAGATACCGGAAAAAAAGAGTGGCAGATTAGAAGACTGGATGATAAAAGATGCAAAAAAGAATACGTCGAGAATTGCAAAAGAATCTGAGGCAGGAAAGAAGAAGGCAGCACTGGAGTATCAGGTGTTAAAAGAAAAAGATGAAATGGCATTGGTGGAGATCCATCTGTTTACCGGACGGCATCATCAAATTCGTGTTCAGACTGCTAATGCAGGATTTCCACTTTATGGAGATACCAAGTACAATCCGGAATTTGTCGGAGCAAAGGAATGGGTGCAGATTGCGCTCTGTGCGTATAAGTTAAATTTTGCGCATCCGATTACGAAAAAACAGATGAAGTTTGAACTTCCGACGCCGGAGCATTTTCCGGTAGCTTGACAGCATGAAATAAATGAAAATACGCGATTTTGCTTAATTACACGTTGAACCTGGCTGCTTTAGTGCATTTCTTCACAAATTTATCACAAAATACCTATAGACACAAAAACTGTTTCGTGTATAATGAAAACGTGGTTGGGATACAAACTGGTTGATAACTCACTCATATAAACAGGAGTTATCGGCTGAGAAAATAGTGTAGTGAGAAGAATAGAAACACCTGGAGAAAAAAGCGGAGGAAAAAGTGTATGAAAAGAGCAGTTGCAGTTTTATTATGTGCAGTGCTTGCAACAGGAAGTATAACTTCCTGCCAGAGCAAGAAGAGTGAAACAGCGGCAAGTTCTAGTGTGAAAGAAGAAAAAGAGACAAAGACAGACAAGGATAACGAGAACGAAAAAGACGATACATCAAAAAAAGACTCAAAAGGTGCAGAGAATACGGAAAATCAAGAGAATGTATCAACCGACATCAAAACAGATACAAAATCAGAAGGTGACGAGTCAGAAAATACAGATGCCGAGAACGATGATATGAAGGATGATTTGACCATGCAAAAGCTTCGTGAAAATGGAAGCTCGATTGATTATACTTCTTTAGAAGAAATTAATTTAGAGGCCGGAAGTCATATTGCAGTGGTAGTAAAGAGCACAAAGAACGGTTTCTGGACTTCGGTTAAACGCGGTATGGACGCAGCAGTGGCTGATTTAAATGAAAAACTGGGTTATAAAGGTGATGACAAAATAAAGCTGACCTTTGAAGGCCCGTCAGATGAAACAGATGTAGAGGATCAGATTAACATTATTGATGCTGTGCTTGGTGAAAATCCGGATGTATTATGCCTTTCTGCAATTGACATGGATTCCTGTCAGGCTCAGCTTGAAGCAGCAGAAGAAAATGGAATTCCGGTGATTGTATTAGATTCTGGAGTGAAAACCGGAAATGTCAATGCAACCTGCGTTGTGGATAACTATCAGGCAGGAGTACAAGCTGCTGTAAAGCTTGCAGATACAATCGGCGGAAGTGGGAAAATAGCTGTGATGACGCATGTGGAAAGTGCTCAGAACTGTCAGGAAAGAGAGCAGGGCTTTACTGAAACAATTGCAGAAAAATATCCGGATATCGAGATTGTAAATATTTCCCATCAAAATGAAGAAACTTCTGTCAGCGAGATGGCAGAAAGTGTGTTAAAATTGTTCCCGGATGTAAAAGGCTATTTCTGTACCAATGAAAATGTGTCAGGGGATGTGCTGGATGCAATCTCTGCATCCGGAAAAGAAGTGGCAGTTGTCGGAATCGATGCGGGAAAGAAACAAAAAGATGCCATTAAGTCTGGAAAAGAAGTCGGAGTGCTGGTACAAAATGCTTATGGAATGGGCTATGCAACTGTTGTAGCAGCAGCAAGAGCAGCGCTTGGAATGGAAAATGATGAAAGTATTAATCCTGGAATGGAATGGATTGATTCAGAAAATATTTCCGATGAGCGGTATGCTAATTATTTGTATGATTAAAAATTGAACGCAGATAAGCATTCCCCTGCTTCAAGTGCGCAGAGCACTAAGCGGCGGGTGAGGGGGATGCTTCTGTCAGTGAGAGTTGAAAGCTCCCACTGACAGATCGCAAAGCGACTGCGTTCATGAGCAAGTAGCGAAGCGGATTGCGAATGTTCGTTTTACAATCGAAATGTAAAGATAAAAAAATAGAGTAAAAAAATCGCCTTGTATTTTTGAATAAATACAGGGCGATTTTTTTGTGCTAAAGTACTACATTTATAATAAGAAGAAACACCTTCATTTTTTGAATGGAAATTGGCAAAATATACAAAAAAATACAGAAATAGGTGGGTAGTATGACGTGAATTTTCTTGCGTGTTGTGCTTATTCTAAAATAATGATGTAAAATGTGTATTTGTACGTTAAAATATTGACAAAATGCATAAAGCATAGTAATATTTAAAATATGTGAAGGTGGTGATACTGTGATAGAAGGAACAATCAAAGAAATCAGGGATGCAGAGAAAAAAGCAGATGAAATGGTGCAGGAAGCCAAACGTCAGAGCTTAAAAATATCCCAGGAAGCAGAGGAAGCTTCCAAAAAACTGTATGCGGACATGGTTTCTGAAGCACAGCAGAAGGCGGAAAAATTGCGTGAATCTGCAGAGAACTCCGAAAAGCAACGCACAGACGAAGCTTTAAAACAGACGGAGAAAGAAATTGAAAGCATGAAAGCTGCGGCAATAGGCCGCAAGAATGAAGCGGTTGATTTGATTATTTCCGAATTAATCTGAGTGCAAAATGCACCGGAAGAAGCGGTAGAAATAAAAAATATCCGCTTAAAGTTTAACAAAACAAAAAAGGAGGGATGCGAACATGGCAGTATTGCAGATGCAGCGAGTTAGTATCTGCGCACTGAAAAAGGACCGGAAATCTATCCTTGAGAGACTGCAGTCCATGGGAGTAATGGAAGTCAGTCAGGTGCTTGAGGACGAAAGTGGTTTTGAGAAGCAGGATACGCAGGGAACAAGAATTCTCTTTGAAAAGAAAGCGTCATCTGCAGACCAGGCACTTGAGATCCTTCAGGAATATGCACCGGAAAAAACTTCCCTTTTGTCCAGTCTTGAAGGCAAGGCACTAATTGAAAAAGAAAAATACGCAGAGAGTATTTCAAAAAAAGAAGACATCATGGATGTGGTATCTGATTTGATTGGCTGGCAGAAAGAAATTGCAGAATGTCGTGCAAATATTCAGAAAACAGAAAATCAGATAGAAGCCTTAAGTCCATGGCTTAGTCTGGATGTACCGATGAATTTTGAAGGTACCGGCAGCGTAAAAGCTCTGATTGGAAGTTTTTCAAGTGTTATGACGCTGGAAGAAATTTATACACTGACAGCAGAACATGCACCGGATGTCGAAGGTGTAGATGTTACGATTCTTTCCTCAGACAGAGACAGTACTTATGTAGTAGTACTTTGTCTGAGAGAGCAGGCAGAACTGGTTGAAAACGCATTGAGACAGGGTGGATTTGCAAGACCGTCTCAGCTGTGTGATGAAATTCCAAAAGTAGAGCAGGAAAATCTGACTGTTGAAATTGGACTTTTGGAAAAACAGATTGAAGTTTGTCAGAATCATATCAAAGAATGTGCAGATAAGCGTGCACAGTTGCGTGTGATTTCCGATTATTTCCGTACAAGAGCACAGAAATATGAAGTATTAGGCACAATTCCGCAGTCTGAAAAGACATTTTTAATCAGCGGATATGTACCGAAAAAAGCAGCAAACGCAGTAAAAAAAGCGATGGAAGAGAACTATGATTTAGTTGTCGAAATTGAAGAAATCAAAGAAGAGGAAGAAGTACCTGTTGTGCTTTCCAACAATGGATTTTCTGAATCCGTAGAAGGTGTTCTGGAATCTTATGGTCTCCCGAAAAAAGGAGAAGTAGACCCGACATTTATTATGTCATTTTTCTATGTGTTCTTCTTCGGTCTGATGCTTTCCGATGCGGCTTATGGTCTGGTTATTTTCCTGGCCTGTTTCATCGCAATCAAAAAATTCCCGCGCATGGAGCGTGGAATGTATAAGTCATTGAAAATGTTTATGTATTGTGGACTTTCCACTTTAGTATGGGGTGTCCTGTTTGGCGGATACTTTGGTGATGCCATTGACGTGGTTGCAAGAACATTCTTCCACGTAGATGTGCCGTCAACGGGATTGATTAAGGCAGTATGGTTTGTTCCTCTTAACGACCCGATGCGCCTTTTAATGTACTCCATGCTGTTTGGTGTGATTCACCTGTTTATGGGACTTGGAATTAAAGGATATATGTTAGCAAAAGAAAAACAATATATGGATTTCTTCTGTGATGTTATTATCTGGTATGTGTTCTTAATCGGTTTGATTTTAATGTTGCTTCCAAGTTCAATCTTTGCTTCTATCTCACAGATTCCGGCAGGAACATTCCCACCGGCAGTTTCTGTGACAGGTAAAGTAATGGCAATCGCAGGTGCAGTCGGTCTGCTTCTGATGTCTGGACGTGCAAATAAAAATGTCGCACTTCGTCTGGCACTTGGAGCTTATGATATTTATAACGTAACAGGATGGTTAAGTGATGTACTTTCTTATTCCCGTCTGTTAGCTCTTGGTCTTGCGACAGGAGTTATCGCATCGGTTGTAAACCAGATGGGAAGTATGTTAGGAGATGGAATTCTTGGTGCAATCGGATTTATTGTTGTATTTATCGTTGGTCACACATTAAATCTGGCAATTAACCTGTTAGGTGCTTATGTGCATACAAATCGTTTGCAGTTTGTAGAATTCTTCGGAAAATTTTACGAGGGTGGCGGAAAGCCATTTAACCCATTTAAATTAACTACGAAATACGTGGATGTTAAGGAGGAAACTTATTTATGAGTCAGTTAGGAATTGTTTATGCATTACTTGGTGCAGCAGTAGCAGTATTTTTAGCAGGTGCAGGTTCAGCAATCGGTGTAGGTATTGCAGGACAGGCAGCTTCAGGAGTTGTATCAGAAGACCCAAGCAAATTTGCGAAAGTTCTGATTATGCAGCTTCTTCCGGGTACACAGGGTATTTATGGTCTGTTAGTTGGATTTATTACACTTTCTAAAATCGGTTTATTAGGTGGCGGAATGTTAGATTTAACACCTCAGCAGGGTCTTTTAGTACTTGCAGCATGCCTTCCGATTGGTATTGTAGGTCTGATTTCCGGTAAATATCAGGGAATGACTTCAGCAGCAGCAATCGGTATTGTAGCAAAGAAACCGGAACAGTTTGGTAAAGCAATGCTTTTCCCTGCAATGGTTGAAACTTATGCAATCCTTGCTCTTCTGATTTCTATTCTTTCAGTAACAAACCTGTCCTTCTAATTTTACAGGACTTATAGGGCGAAAAATAGAAACAGGAAAGAAAAAGAGCAAAGGAGAGCGCAGGAATGACTGGATTAGAAAAAATGAAAAGCCAGATTCTGAACGAAGCAGAGCTAAGTGCAAAGAAAATTTTGGATGAAGCGAAGCAGGATGCAGAAAAAGTAATGCAGACAGCAAAAGAAAATGCTGAGGCAGAATGTGGGCGTATCTCCAAAAAATCAGAGGCGGAACTCGAAGCGGTAAAAGAAAGAGCAGCATCTTCCCGTGACCTGCAGAAAAGAAAAGCAATTCTTCAGGCAAAACAGGAAGTGATTGCAAAGATTCTCGATGACGTTTATGAAGCACTGTTGGTGTTAGATGATAAATCTTATTTTGAATTTATCCGCAAAATGCTGAAAAAATTCGTTCTGCCACAGGAGGGAAGCATCTGCTTCTCTTCCAATGATTTAAAGAGAATGCCGGAAAATTTTGAAAGCGAAATTATGGACATTGCAGCCAAAAAAGGCGGAAAACTGACTCTGTTAAAAGAGGGAAATGATACTATCCGCGGCGGTTTTGTTCTTTTATATGGCGGAATCGAAGAAAACTGTACGTTTAAGGCAATGTTCGATTCCAAGAAAGGTGAACTTTCCGATAAAGTTCATGTATTATTATTTTCATAAGCGATAACCGCAAAAAGGAGGAAACTGTTTTGATTGATACAAAATACACTTATGCGGTTGCGCGAATCCGTGCGTTAGAGACATCTTTATTAAATTCAGCGGTGATTGAACAGCTGATGGCATGCCAGACAGATGTGCAGTGCCTGCAGTTGCTTCAGGAAAAAGGTTGGGGAGATGCCGATACACCGGAAAATGCAGAGGCGATATTAAGCAGGGAGCAGGAAAAAATCTGGGAGACAATCCGTGATTTAGGGGTGGATATGTCAATATTTGATGTATTGTCTTATCCGAATCTGTTTCACAATTTAAAAGCTGCAATTAAAGATGCGTGTACATCTGAAAGTGGAAAGCATTTAAATATTTATTATGAAGATACTTCCATCAGTCCGGATGAGATGCTTGAGATTGTAAGAAGCAAAGATTTTTCCAGACTTCCAAAGATAATGTCAGAAGCGGCAAAAGAAGCTTATGAGGCACTGCTTCATACCAGAGACGGGCAGCTTTGTGATATCATCATAGACAAGGCACAGCTCGAAGCTGTTTATCAGGCAGGAAAAGAGGCAAAGGACAGCATTATTAAAGAGTATGCTGAATCGACAGTTGCCATTGCCGATATTAAGATTGCCGTGCGTGCACAGAAAACCGCAAAATCTATGGAATTTATGAAGCGTGCGATGGCGGAATGTGAATCATTAAGTGTAACCCAGCTTGCAAAAGCAGCAGTCAGTGGAATGGATGCAATTGTAGATTATCTTTCCCAGACAGAGTATGCAGAAGGTGGAAGAGCGATTGCAGAATCAGCTTCCGCATTTGAACGTTGGTGTGACAACCGAATGATGCAGACCATGCAACCTCAGAAATATCAGTCGTTTTCGGTAGGTCCTTTGGTAGCTTATGTGCTGGCAAGGGAAAATGAAATAAAAACGGTACGAATCATTGTGTCCGGTAAGCGCAGCGGACTGTCGGATGATTCTATTCGGGAAAGGGTAAGGGAAATGTATGTATAAGATTGCGGTAGTAGGTGATTATGACAGCATTTTTGGCTTTGCGGCGCTGGGTCTTGACACGTTTCCGGTAACATCCCGAAAAGAGGCCGAAGAAAAATTAGAGACACTTGCAGCAAATGAATATGGAATTATTTATATTACAGAAGCGATGGCTGCAGAGTGTGAAAAAATAATCGAAAAATTTCAGGAGCAGCTTTTCCCTGCTGTTATCCGTATTCCGGGAGTTTCCGGTAATACAGGCGATGGTGTGGAAGGCGTGAAGAAATCCGTAGAGCAGGCTGTTGGCTCGGATATCCTTTTTGGAAGTGAAACGTGATGATTAATTAAAGTCACGATACGAATATTTTAGAAAGCAGGTGATTCGTTCCCATGAGCAAAGGTACGATTAAAAAAGTTGCAGGACCGCTGGTTATTGCAGAGGGAATGCGCGATGCAAATATGTACGACGTGGTTCGTGTAAGTAACCAGCGTCTGATTGGTGAGATCATCGAGATGCATGGTGATGAAGCCAGTGTTCAGGTTTACGAGGAGACATCAGGCCTCGGACCTGGAGAACCGGTAGAATCTACAGATGCACCTCTTTCCGTAGAACTTGGACCTGGTCTGATTACCAGTATTTATGATGGAATCCAGCGTCCACTTGATGATATCATGAAAGTTTCCGGAACTAACTTAAAAAGAGGTGTTGAAGTTCCTTCTCTGAAAAGAGATATCAAATGGAACTTTGAACCAGTTGTAAAAGCAGGTGATGAAGTAGAAGCCGGAGATATTCTCGGTACTGTTCAGGAAACAATTGTAGTAAATCATAAAATCATGGTTCCTTACGGAATCAAAGGTAAAGTAAAAAAAATTAAAGCCGGTGAATTTACAGTAGAAGAAGTGGTTGCTGTAATCGAAACCGAAAACGGAGAAGAAGAACTTACAATGATGCAGAAATGGCCGGTTCGTCGTGGACGTCCATATCTGAAAAAACTTCCTCCGGAAATGCCGCTTGTAACAGGACAGCGAGTTGTTGATACTTTCTTCCCAATTGCAAAAGGTGGTGTTGCCGCAGTTCCTGGACCATTCGGTAGTGGAAAAACCGTAATCCAGCATCAGCTTGCAAAATGGGCCGATGCAGATATCGTTGTTTACATCGGATGTGGAGAACGTGGAAATGAGATGACAGACGTATTAAACGAGTTTCCGGAACTGAAGGATCCGAAAACAGGTCAGTCTCTGATGGAAAGAACCGTTCTGATTGCAAATACTTCCGATATGCCGGTTGCAGCCCGAGAAGCTTCTATTTATACCGGTATTACAATTGCAGAATATTTCCGTGATATGGGATATTCCGTAGCGCTGATGGCAGACTCCACCTCACGTTGGGCAGAGGCACTTCGTGAAATGTCAGGACGTCTGGAGGAAATGCCAGGTGAAGAAGGTTATCCGGCATATCTTGGTTCCCGTCTGGCACAGTTCTATGAAAGAGCCGGACATGTAATTTCTCTTGGAAAAGATAAGAGAGAAGGAGCACTTTCTGTTATCGGTGCCGTATCTCCTCCAGGTGGTGATATTTCCGAGCCGGTTTCCCAGGCAACCCTGCGTATTGTAAAAGTATTCTGGGGTCTGGATTCTGCGCTGGCTTACAAACGTCACTTCCCGGCAATCAACTGGTTGACCAGTTATTCTCTGTATCTTGACAATATGGAAGATTGGTTTAATACACAGGTTGCATCGGATTGGATGGAAAACCGTCAGAAATTAATGGGTCTGCTTCAGGATGAGGCAGAACTGGAAGAAATCGTTAAGATGGTAGGTATGGATGCCCTTTCTGCAGGCGACCGTCTGAAAATGGAAGCAGCTCGCTCTATTCGTGAGGACTTCTTACATCAGAACTCCTTCCACGAAGTAGATACCTACAGTTCACTGAAAAAACAGCATCTTTTGATGCAGCTGGTTGTAGCATTCTATGAACAGTCCAAAGAAGCATTGGAAAAAGGTGCTTCCATTCAGGGACTGCTTAAAATGGAAGTTCGTGAAAAAATCGGACGTTTCAAATATGTGACAGAAGATAAATTAGATGAAGAATACGACCGCATTGAAAAAGAACTGGCATCAGAAATTGCGAATGTATTAGGAAAGGGGGACTTCTAAAATGCCGAAAGAGTATAGAACCATACAGGAAGTTGCCGGACCTCTGATGTTAGTACGTGGTGTTGAAAATGTACACTATGACGAGCTGGGAGAAATCGAGCTGGCAAGTGGAGAAACAAGACGTTGTAAAGTTCTGGAAATTAACGGAACGGACGCTTTAGTACAGTTATTTGAAAGTTCAACAGGTATCAACCTGTCAAATAGTAAAGTACGTTTCCTTGGACGAAGCATGGAACTTGGTGTATCAGAAGATATGCTGGGGCGTGTCTTTGACGGTCTGGGACGTCCGATTGATGATGGTCCGGAAATTCTCCCGGAAGAGAGAAGAGATATCAATGGTCTGCCAATGAATCCGGCAGCCAGAATGTATCCGGAAGAGTTTATTCAGACAGGTGTATCCGCAATTGACGGACTGAACACACTGGTTCGTGGACAGAAACTTCCAATCTTCTCAGCATCCGGTCTGCCGCATGCACAGCTGGCAGCACAGATAGCAAGACAGGCAAAAGTTCGTGGAACAGGTGAAAACTTTGCCGTTGTATTTGCTGCAATGGGTATCACATTCGAGGAATCTAACTTCTTTATTGAAAGCTTTAAAGAAACAGGAGCGATTGACAGAACTGTTCTGTTTATCAACCTTGCAAATGACCCTGCGGTAGAGCGTATTGCAACACCGAAGATGGCATTAACCGCAGCAGAATATCTTGCATTTGAAAAAGATATGCACGTACTGGTTATTCTGACTGATATCACAAACTACGCCGATGCACTTCGTGAGGTATCCGCCGCACGTAAAGAAGTTCCGGGACGTCGTGGTTATCCGGGTTACATGTATACAGACCTTGCAACAATGTATGAAAGAGCAGGACGTAAGAGAGGAAGTAATGGTTCTATTACTATGATTCCGATTCTGACCATGCCTGAAGATGATAAAACTCATCCAATCCCTGACCTTACCGGATACATCACAGAAGGTCAGATTATCTTAAGCCGTGAACTTTACAGAAAAGGTGTAACACCGCCAATCGATGTATTACCATCTCTGTCTCGTCTGAAAGATAAAGGTATTGGTGAAGGTAAAACCCGTGCAGACCATGCAAATACAATGAATCAGTTATTTGCAGCTTATGCGCGTGGTAAAGATGCGAAAGAGCTGATGACTATTCTTGGTGAAGCAGCACTTTCAGATATCGACTTAATTTATGCAAAATTTGCAGATGCATTTGAACAGGAATATGTTTCACAGGGATATAATGCAAACCGTGATATCGAAGAAACTCTTCGTATCGGCTGGAAATTGCTTTCCTTACTGCCTAGAAGTGAACTGAAACGTATCGATGACAAGTATCTGGACGAATATTACGGCAAATGTTGAAAGAGGTGATTGGATTTGGCATCTACCCAGATAAATCCAACCAGAATGGAGCTGAACAAGCAGAAGAAAAAATTAGTCACTGCCGTAAAAGGACATAAACTTTTAAAGGATAAACGTGATGAACTGATGCGTCAGTTCCTTGACCTGGCAAGGGAAAATATGGCTCTGCGTTTAAAAGTAGAAGAGGGAATCGCAAATGCAAATAAGAACTTTGTCATTGCAAAAGCCGGAATGTCAGAACAGATTTTAAATACTGCGCTGATGGCACCAAAGCAGGAAGTTTATCTGGAAGCGGGAAAGAAAAACGTAATGAGCGTTGATATTCCGGTATTCCAGTCACAGACAAGAACTGCTGATGCAAATGATATTTATTCTTACGGTTTTGCATTTACTTCCGGAGATTTGGATGGTGCGGTAAAATCACTGGCAGATATTTTGCCGGATATGCTGCGCCTGGCTGAAGTGGAGAAATCCTGTCAGCTGATGGCTGCGGAAATCGAAAAGACCCGTCGTAGAGTAAACGCTCTGGAACATGTAATTATTCCGGAAGCACAGAATAATATTAAATATATTACTATGAAATTGGATGAAAATGAGAGAAGTACCCAGATTCGTCTGATGAAAGTAAAAGATATGATGCTTGAGGATGCTCATAAGTTTAAAGAAAAAGACAGAGAGCGTGCTTACGCAAATATGGAAGAATAAGTAAAAGCGAAAAGAGAAAAAGAAGCCATGGCAATTGCCGTGACTTCTTTTTCTATACATATTGGATAGATAAAGATACGATAATTGTATAAAAAAAATAGAAATTTTGATATTCAGAACGGTTCAGATGTGATAAAGTTTAAAGTAGAAAACCAACGTAGAAAGGGGAATTATTTTTTAATGAAGCGTGATATTAAAGCAATTGTAAAACAGATGACGTTAGAAGAAAAAGCCGGAATGTGTTCCGGAGAAGATTTCTGGCATTTAAAGAGTGTAGAGCGTCTTGGAATCCCGAGTGTGATGGTAAGTGACGGTCCTCACGGGTTAAGAAAACAGGATCAGGAGGCAGACCATCTTGGAGCAAATGATAGTATTAAAGCAGTGTGCTTTCCAACTGCGTGTGCGACAGCCTGCTCATTTGACCGAGACTTATTATACAAATTGGGAGAGACCTTAGGTGATGAGTGTCAGGCACAGAACCTTTCTGTTATTTTAGGTCCGGCAGTTAATATCAAACGTTCTCCGCTGTGTGGAAGAAATTTTGAATATTTCTCGGAAGACCCGTATCTTGCATCCGAGATGGCAGGGGCACACATCAAAGGAGTACAGTCTAAAAACATCGGTACTTCGATTAAGCATTTCGCAGCAAACAATCAGGAATATAGAAGAATGTCCTGTTCTTCGGAAATTGATGAGCGTACGTTTCGTGAAATCTATTTAGGGGCATTTGAAACTGCGATTAAAGAAGGCAAACCGGACACCGTGATGTGCTCTTATAATAAAATTAATGGCGAATTTGCATCCGAAAATCATAAACTGCTCACAGAAATTTTAAGAGATGAGTGGGGATTTGAAGGTTATGTCATGTCTGACTGGGGTGCGGTTAATGAACGTGTGAAAGGATTAAAAGCCGGTCTGGATTTGGAAATGCCGGGAAGCGGTGGATATACCGATGCAGAAATCGTATCAGCGGTCAAAGACGGAACATTAGAAGAAAGTGTGCTTGATACCGCAGTAGAACGTATTTTAAATATTATTTTTAAATATACAGATAATCGTCAGGAAGGCAGATTTGATTTAGAAGCGGACCATCAAATCGCAAAGAAAATTGCGGAAGAATCAATGGTTCTGCTTAAAAATGACGGAATCCTGCCACTTAAAGCCGGTGAGCAGAAGATTGCTTTTATTGGTAAATTTGCAGAAAAACCAAGATTCCAGGGTGGCGGAAGTTCCCATATTAATTCTTTTAAAGTAGAAAGTGCACTGGATGCGGTAAAAGCGTATACGGAAGTTGCTTATGCACAGGGGTATGATGTAAAAGAAGATAAAATTGACGAAGCGATGGTAAAAGAAGCTGTGGAAACTGCAAAAAATGCAGATGTTGCAGTTATTTTTGCAGGACTTCCGGATGCCTTTGAATCCGAAGGATATGACAGAGAACATATGGGAATGCCAGACTGTCAGAATTATCTGATTCAGGAAATCTTAAAAGTACAGAAAAGTGTTGTAGTTGTACTGCATAACGGTTCACCGGTGGAAATGCCGTGGGCAGATGACGTAAGTGCAATCTTAGAAGCGTATCTTTGTGGACAGGCAGTTGGCGAAGCAGAAGCAGATATCTTATTTGGTAAAGTGAATCCATCCGGAAAACTGGCAGAAACCATTCCATATCATTTAGAAGACAATCCATCTTACTTAAATTTCCCAGGAGATGGACAAAAAGTGGAATATAAAGAAGGCGTATTTGTCGGATACCGCTATTATGATATGAAAAAAATGCCGGTTCGATATCCATTTGGATATGGTTTAAGTTACACCACATTTGAATACAGTGATTTACAGCTTTCAAAAGAAAAAATCAAAGATATGGAAACCCTTCAGGTTAGTGTAAAGGTAAAAAATACCGGAAAAATGGCAGGAAAAGAAGTGGTACAGCTCTATGTTTCTGATAAAACAAATGCAGTCATGCGTCCGGTAAATGAACTGAAAAACTTTGTGAAAGTAGAATTACAGCCACAGGAAGAAAAGACTGTGACAATGGAACTTAATAAACGAAGTTTTGCATGGTATAATACAAAAGTAAATGACTGGTATGCGGGAAGCGGAACTTATGAAATCTTAATCGGAAGTTCTTCCAGAGACATTCGATTAACCAAAACAGTAGAACTTGAATCTACAATGAAGATTCCGATGGAAATTCATACAAACACGACTATTTCTGAATTGATGGAAAATGAAAAAGCAAAAGAAGTCATGAAAGATTTAGTAGACCAGATGATGGCAAACATCGGTGGTGGAGAAGAAGGCAGTGCGGCAAGCGAAGCAATTTCTCAAGAGATGATGATTAAGATGATGGAAAATTCTCCACTTCGTGCTTTGAGAAGTTTTGCCGGAATCAGTACGGAAGAAGTGCAGGAATTAATTAAAAAGTTAAAAGAAGCAGTAAAATAAATATTTTTTGGGAAAAGGGTTTTGCCTTTTCCCATTTTTATTGCCAAAATTCGACAAATATTCACAAATGGGTATACAGGAGGACAAGAAAAACATTCTACAATATAGTAAAAATTGGAAATTATTGGAGAATGTTTATAACGTTGGAGCACAATAGTATATCTCAAAGACTGGTGTCTTATCGCCAGCAGCTTGGCAAAAGTCAGGCAGAAATGAGCAGAGAATTTGGTGTGAATCAAAGCCACTACAGTAAACTGGAAAGTGGAACAAAATATATTTCATACAGCAGTTTGAAGAAGTTTGAAAAGGCTGGAGGAGATGTCAATTATCTGGTTACCGGTGTGCATTATAAAACAGGAATCGTGGAGGACTGTATGAAACGGTGCAGGACTTCGGATGGAAAAATAGAATTAATGAAGGCATTATTCTGGCTGACCAGACAGGGAATTATGCTGATGCACGGAGAAAACTGGAAAGAGGCAAATCAGAGAGTGTGGAAGTATATCCGGCTTGCTGAAGAAAAAGAACAACATAGAAATATCTGGAGAAGTATCCGAAAAATAGAAGATTTGACACAAATGAAAATGGCGGAACGGCTGGATATTAATATCAAACGTTACCAGCGTCTGGAACGAATGGAAGCAGAGCCGGATGCTGTGATTTTAAATTCTTTGTATACACTGTTTGGGTATTCTCCTTTGATTATTTTGCATGAAAATCTGTATTATGCGGAAGAAATTAATAAATGCTGGAGTGAATTTTCGGATGAAGTCAGAATGCAATTGAATGGAGTATTGGAACAAGATTTGAAATTGATTGCACTGTGTGAGCAGGAGACAGATATAGCTTTACAGAAAATCTGAAAAATGGTAGGGTTAATTGGAATGGTAGTTTCAGGATTATTATCTCTGGCGCTTCCGTTGTGGTTAGTTGGTGGAGTTGTCGTACCGGTTTTGCGAAAAAATGAAAAATCTTGAGGGCGTTGTTTGTTTAAAACAGCGCTCTTTTTGTCGTAAAATTTACGAGAATTTTGGCGCTTGTGCTTATAATGAAATCAAGAAGAACAAAAAGAAACAGAAAATTTTGAGAATACAGAAAAAAGCACAGGAGGTCAGTTATAATGAAAGAAGAAAGCTATATCCGCAATGTTAAATATTTTTTAGAAGAGCTCATCAGAGGTTGTGGAATCATCCAAAAAGAAAATCCGGCGGTTCAATTTACCAAAGATGCAAAAGCAGGACTTTATGATAACTATACGGATGAAGTCTATAACAGCATGTTAAAGGATATTGAAGACGTCGCAAAATTCTGGCATGGAAAGAAGCGCAATGTATTATTTGCCGGACCGACAGGATGCGGAAAAACCGAAATCTGGAGGGTACTAAGCCAGTTATATCCGAATATCCAAATTGTCGATGGTACAATGCTTACAATGGAAGGCTGGAGCGGTGCGTTTAAACTTCGTGACATTTTTGCAAATATGTCACGGGAACAGGCGGAAAGTGCCATTATCGTCATCGACGAGTTCGATAAACTGTGTGAACCAAAGTACGGCTCAGGCGGAAATAACTACAGTGCTGCAATGAAGAATGAGCTGTTAAAGATGATTGAGGGAAACAAAGTATTCTTTCCGGAAGATAAAGGAAAGGTGGCAATGGAGTTTGATACCTCAAAAATCAGTTTTGTATTCTGTGGAAGCTTTGAAACACTGATCACAAGAAAAAGAGAGATAAATTCTTCCATTGGATTTGGAAAATCTATTGACAAAAGTGATATTTCCGTAGAATATAAAAACAAAATTAAGACGGAGGATTTTACGAAAAGGAGACAGTCGTTATGGGAATTGATTGGGAAGAAATTTTAGATGCAGAAGGAGAAGACTTAGATAGCGCTTATACAGATAGTTTACCAGATAGTGAACCTTATCCGAACGGTTATGGTGAACCGATGCGTGAAAATCGTCTCACCCCGGAGGAGATTAAGAAGATAACGTTAGAACGAAAGGAGAGATGGAAAAAATACAAAGAAGAATATGAGGAGTTTTTTGGAGAGGAGTTTGAATTAGAACTGGCTGATGATAGAAGCACAGGAAAAAAATAAACGGTAATCGAAAAGCAGATTTGTGGAAAAATCATAAGTCTGCTTTTTGAACGCAGATAAGCATTCCACCGCTTCAAGTGCGCAGAGCAATAAGCGGCGGGTGAGGGGGATGCTTCTGTCAGTGGGAGTTGAAAGCTCCCACTGACAGATCGCAAAGCGACTGCGTTCATGAGCAAGTAGCGAAGCGGATTGCGAATGTCCGCTTTACCGCAGTTTTACAAGAAAAATAAAAAGGAAAAAAGAAAATGAAACTTATGATAGTGGAAGATGACAAGGCACTTGCAAAGGGAATTGAATTGGCACTTTCTGAAAAAGAAAACGAAATCACAGTCTGTCATGATTTAAAAACGGCAGAAGAAATGTGGGAAAGTGAGAATGCAGACCTTGTCATTCTTGATGTGAATCTTCCGGATGGAAGCGGATATGATTTTTTAGCATTCGTAAAAGAATCATCGAAAGTTCCGGTGATTCTTTTAACTGCCAATGATTTGGAAATCGACCAGGTGACAGGGCTTTCACTCGGTGCAGATGATTATATTACCAAACCATTTAGTCTGGCGGTGCTTCGTGCAAGGATTGAAGTGCAGAAACGCCGGATTCGGGAACAGCGTGAGAATCAGAGTATAAAGTCAATTTTGCCAAATTGTTATGTGATAGAGAATTTGAAATTTGATTTTGAACGGCTCTGTTTTTTTAAAGGAGAAGAAGAGTTAAGTTTAAGCAGAAATGAACAGAAACTGCTTCAGATTTTTTTGAAAAATCAGGGACGGATTTTGACAAGAGAAATTTTAATGGAACGTCTGTGGCAGGATGGTGCTGAGTTTGTGGATGAAAATGCGTTGTCTGTGACAATCAACCGGCTGAGAAAGAAAATAGAAGGCGAGACAAAATACATACAGACCGTATACGGTCAGGGCTATATCTGGAGGAAAGAAGAGTGATAAAAAAGTGATTTGGGGAAGGAGAAACTGGGAACGGTTAAATCAAATGCTTGATGAGGGAATCCGTGGAGAATTTGAAGAGTCTAAGTATGATGAAAGTGAACTTTCCAAAGTAGAGTCAAAGTGGAAACGGTTTTTACAGGATTCTGCAATGGCAAAGCAGAATTTAGAGACAGAAAAGGCTAATATCAAAGGGCTGATTTCAGATATTTCTCATCAGACCAAAACTCCAATGGCAAACATAAAACTATACAGTGAACTGCTTTCGGAACAGTTGGAAGAAGACGGTATGGAAGCGGAACTGCTGGGACAGATTCAGGCACAGGCACAGAAACTGGAATTTTTAATCCAGGCGTTAACGAAACTTTCCAGATTAGAAACAAATATTTTAGAGGTGGTACCGGTTAAAAGTCAGGTAAAACCGCTACTTGAAAGTGCAGTAGAAGAAATTCGGAAGAAGGCAGAGAAAAAAGAAATTCAGATAAAGATAGAAATGGACTTTGAGGCAGAGGCTGTTTTTGATAGAAAATGGACGGAAGAAGCACTTTATAATTTGCTCGACAATGCGGTGAAGTACAGTCCGACAGGAAGTGAAGTCCTGATTTCAACCAAGCTGTATGAAATGTGGTGCGTGATTGCGGTAAGTGATAGAGGACGTGGCATTTCAGAAGAAGAAATTCCAAAGATATTTGGGCGGTTTTATCGGGCAAAAGAAGTACAGCAGGAAGAAGGCGTTGGAATCGGACTGTATCTTGTGCGGGAGATTTTGCAAAAAGAGGGAGGATTTATAAAAGTAAATTCAGAAGTGGCAAAAGGAAGTACATTTTTATGTTACCTTCCAAGGTAGGACAGGAGTCTTAAATCTTTCAAAACTGTTAGATTTCCGAAAGAATCTCGAAAGAGTCCTTTGTTATACTGAAATTAACAAAAGAGATTAGATAAGAAATTAGGAAAAACAGAAAGGAAGATGAGAGATGGAAGTATTAAAATGCGAGAACTTAAAGAAATATTATGGAAATCATGAAAATACAGTAAAAGCCTTAGACGGTGTGGATTTATCTGTAGAAAAAGGAGAATTTGTTGCGATTGTCGGTTCGTCAGGTTCTGGAAAATCGACCCTGTTGCATCTGTTTGGTGGCTTGGATGAGCCAACCTCTGGAAAGGTATTTGTAGATGGAAAAGAAATTTATCAGTTAAAAAAAGATGCACTCTGTATTTTCAGAAGAAGAAAGATTGGTTTTGTATTTCAAAGCTATAATTTAGTTCCGGTCTTGAATGTGTACGAAAATGTGGTACTTCCGGTTGAGCTTGATGGAGACAAAGTAGACACAGCTTATATTAAAGAAGTCATCGGGCTTTTGGGATTAAATAAGAAATTAGAAAGCCTTCCAAGTCAGCTTTCGGGAGGACAACAGCAAAGGGTTGCAATTGCAAGGGCGCTGGCAGCGAAACCGGCAATTCTTTTGGCGGATGAGCCGACCGGAAATCTTGATTCAGCGACCAGTCAGGATGTGCTTGGACTTTTGAGAGTGACCAGTGAGCGGTTTCATCAGACGATTGTGATGATTACACACAATGAAGAAATTGCCCAGATGGCGGATCGCATCATTCGGATTGAAGATGGAAAAATTGTGTCTGGAAAGCAGACCTTGCAGATAATGGACAAAAATCCAAATCAGAAAGAGGGTGCAGACTGTGTCGAACGTGAAAAATAAAAAGATGATCAATCAAATTGCATTGAAGTCTTTAAAGGCAAGAAAAAAGCGAAATTTAATTGCAATTTTAGCCATTGTATTAACCTCTGTTTTATTTACTGCGCTGTTTACGATTGGAGGAAGTCTGATTGAAAAAAATCAGGAATCTACAATGCGGCAGGTCGGAGGCAGTGCTCATGCAGGATATAAATACTTAACAAAATCAGAATATGAAAAAGTGGCAAAAGACAAGGGCTTAAAATCGGTTTCTTATCGAATTGCACTTGCTGATGCAGAGAATAAACCTTTGATTAAAGTACGTACAGAAATGGCTTATTATGAGGAGTTGGAGGCAAAATGGAGTTTTTGTTATCCGGAAGAAGGGCACATGCCGAAGAAAGAAAATGAATGTGTGGCAAGCGATTTGACATTAAAGGCATTGGGCGTTCCGTGCAAAATCGGTGAGAAATTTTCGGTTGATTTTAGTGTAAGAGGAAAGAAATATTCCAAAGAATTTATCCTGTGCGGATGGTATAAGGGAGATCGTGTTTCGATGTCACAGGTAATGTGTGTTTCGAAAAAACTGGTCAATCAGCTTGCACCGACTGCAGAAAGCTATCAATATGGAGGAGATATAGCAGGAAGCTATATGGTAGATTTTAACTTCAAGACCTCGTTTAATCTAAAAAAACAGCTGGAAGAATTAAATAAGCGGATTGGTTTCGAAGAAAAATCAACGGGAGTGAACTGGGCATATCTTGGCATGAAGGCAGACGCTGAAACAGTTGTACTTATTGTTGTAATGCTTGGCATTATTCTGGTTTCCGGCTATCTGATTATTTACAATATTTTTTACATTAATGTGTTTGGAGACATTCGGTTTTATGGACTTTTAAAGACAATTGGAACGACAAAAAAACAGCTTGGAAAAATAGTAAGAAAACAGGCAAATCTGCTTTCTCTTGCAGGAATTCCGATTGGACTTATTTTGGGTGCGGTTGTGGGTGCAGGATTACTTCCGATTATCTGTGCCAATTTAAGTATGGGGGATACAGAAGGAACAAATGTAGTGCTTCATCCATGGATTTTTATCGGTTCGGCAGTCTTTTCTTTTTTGACGGTTCAAATCAGCTGTATCAAGCCGTGCCGTATCGTAGCAAAGATTTCCCCAATCGAAGCTGTGAAGCTGACCGAAAGCTCTGTAAATGCAAAGGTAAAAGGGAAAAAGAGAAGAACTCATAAGCTTACCATGCATGCTTTTGGGCTGGCAAATATCAAAAGAAATCGAAAAAAAGCAGTATTGGTTGTATTTTCCTTATCGTTAAGTCTGATTCTGCTTAATACGGTTTGTACGTTGCTAAAGGGATTTGATATGGATAAATATGTATCAAACAGGAGTGTAAGCGATTATATGGTAACGGATGCGACAACGGATAATCCGGCACTTTCAGAAAGAACGGAAGATGGAGTCACCAGTGATTTTTTGACGGAATTACGGGAACAGGATGGAATCAAAGAAAGTGGAAATGTCTATTACAGCGAATGGGAACAGAAGTTATCAGACTGGGAAAAAGAACGATTGGAAGAGAGAATCTGGAAGGATTGGAAGAAAAATTTTGCTTACATGATTCAGTCGATTGG
Organism: Firmicutes bacterium OM04-13BH; assembly: GCA_003481745.1. Lineage (GTDB taxonomy): Bacteria > Bacillota > Clostridia > Lachnospirales > Lachnospiraceae > Blautia > Blautia stercoris. The sequence goes on along the minus strand of QULP01000006.1, from coordinate 100,011 downwards.
TGAAGAGGACATGAAACAGGAAATAGACGCCGATAAAGAGCGTGGGAGCATCACAGCAAAAATGTATGGTTTGGACCAGCTGGTATTTGAAAAGTTAAAATGTGAGCAGGGCGAATTAGATTGGGAGAAATTCAAGAGTGGAAATTATATTGTGGTCAATCAATTCGAATCGGATGATGGCGAGAAACCGATTTACGATGTTGGAGACAAAATCACGTTGACTGGAGAAAATGGGTTTACGAAAGAGTATGAGGTGATGGCACTTGTGTCGATGCCTTATCCGGCAGAATTTCAGATGTATTTTTCACTTGAGATAAATTATATTCTTCCGTCTTCAGAATTTTTAAATTACTTTGAGGGCAGACAGCCGATGAAAACATTATTTAATATATCAGCAAAAGATGAAAAACAGATAGAGAGCTGGCTGGAAAATTATTGTACGAATATCAACGATGATTTAACTTATACTTCAAAATCAACGATGGAGGCAGAATTTGCGACGCTTCAAAATATGATTGTAATCGTTGGTGGATTTCTAAGTTTTGTGTTGGCATTGATTGGAATTTTAAATTTTGTAAATACGATTTTGACCGGAATTTTATCAAGGAAACAGGAATTTGCCATGCTCGAATCAGTGGGAATGACCAGAAAACAATTAAGAGAGATGTTGATGTGGGAAGGCGGATATTATGCGCTTTTTACAAGTATAGTAGCAGTTCTTGCGGGAAGTATTTTAAGTATGACTTTAATAAAAAGCTATACATCCGGATTTTTCTTTTTTACATGGAAATTTACTGTACTTCCAATTCTAATCTGTATACCGTTTTTGCTTTTGATTGTGCTTTTCGTACCGTATCTGGCATGTGAAAAAATGTGTCGTATAAGTGTTGTAGAACGGATACGGAGCGGAGAATAAAAAAGAAGATAATAGTCAGGCGAATATCCGCTTTACTTAAGATACCAAAGTCAAAAGGTGGTTTATCCCCATCATGTCTTTTGACCTTGGTATCTTATCATGTTACAATAGAAAAAAATGTAGAAAGATGGGGAAATCGTCAATGAACAGTAACTTACAGGAAAAATATTTAGCGATTCTGCAGGAAGAGTTAGTACCGGCGATGGGATGTACAGAGCCAATTGCACTGGCTTATGCTTCTGCAAAAGCGAGAGAAATATTAGGATGTGAACCGGAATATATTGTGGCAAAATGTTCGGGAAATATGATTAAAAATGTGCGTTGTGTAACGATTCCAAATTCAGGAGGAATGACAGGAATCGAAACAGCCTGTATTTTAGGAGCTATTGCAGGTCACTCAGAAAATAAAATGGAAGTTTTAGAAAAGGTAACGGAGGAACAGAGAGCGCAGACAAAAAAATTGCTGGAACAAAAACGTTGTGAAGTTGAATTTCTGGATTCGGATATTCCACTGCATTTTATGGTTGAAGTGTCAGCAGGAGCAGATTCAGCAATGGTTGAAATCCGTTATTCACATACGAATATTGCAAAAATAGAAAAAAATGGAGAAACGATTTTTATCGGTGATGAGAACGAAGCAACCGGAGGTGGTCTGACAGACCGTTCTGTGCTCACTTTGGAGAATATCAAACAGTTTGCAGATGAAGTGCCATTGAGTTTAGTACGTCCGATGATTGAACGACAGATTCGATATAATATGGATATTGCTTATGAGGGGATTTCCGGAGATTATGGTCTTGGAATTGGAAGAGTGCTGCGTGAGAGTTATGCAGACGGAGTAGTGACTCGTATGAAAGCCTATGCAGCAGCCGCTTCAGAGGCAAGGATGAGTGGCTGTGATATGCCGGTTATTATTAATTCAGGAAGTGGAAATCAGGGAATTGCATCCTCTGTTCCCGTAATCGTGTATGCAAGAGAAAAAAATTACAGAAATGATGAATTGTATCGGGCACTGGTTTTTTCAGGTCTTTTGACCACGTACCAAAAAATGTTTATTGGAAAACTGTCTGCATTTTGTGGTGCGGTTTCTGCTTCTTGTGCATCGGCTGCCGCAATCACTTATTTATGTGGAGGAAGTGTTGCACAGATTAAAGCAACGATTGACAATACATTGGCAAATATTCCGGGAATTATCTGTGATGGTGCAAAGATCTCCTGTGCAGCAAAAATTGCATCCAGTATAGACGCGGGAATGATGGCACATTATCTTGCAATGAATCATAAGGCGTATAAAGCATATACCGGAATTGTTAAAGAGGATACAGAAGAAACAATCAGCTGTGTGGGATACATCGGAAAAGTCGGAATGCATCAGACAGATAAAGAAATTATTAAAATGATGCTGGATACGCAGACGGAACAGGAAAATGGAAAAACGGGTGCTAATCCGGAACAGGGAAAATAGGAAAATAATACAATAGAGTTTGGAGAATACCCTGTAAATCCAGGGCATACACTGTAAAAACAGCGTCTTCGGAGGCTTATCCGTTGAAAGATTATATCGAAGAACGGGCAGTGGAAATTGCATGCTATATTATTGAAAACAAAGGAACTGTGCGTCAGGCCGCAAAGAAATTTGGAATCAGCAAAAGTACGGTACATAAAGATTGTACCGAGCGTCTGATTCAGATTAATCCTACTTTGGGATTAGAAGTACGCCAGGTATTGGACAGGAATAAATCAGAACGGCATATTCGTGGTGGAATTGCAACGAGGGAGAAATATCTTTTAATGCATGAAAAAGAAGGACAGAAATAGAAGAGGAGATAGAAAGATGGTCAAAAAAGCAGCAGTAACAAAGGAATATACTCATGTAACACATCCATTTCCGGCACTTTATAATAAAGAATCAGAAATTTTGATACTAGGAAGTCTCCCGTCTGTAAAATCGAGAGAGCAGATGTTTTTTTATGGGCATCCGCAGAATCGATTTTGGAAAGTAATCGCAGCAGTGTTAAATGAACCGGTGCCAAAGAATATCGAGGAAAAGAAAGCAATGTTATATCGGCATCATGTAGCACTTTGGGATACTATTTACAGTTGTGATATTATTGGATCCAGTGACAGCAGTATTAAAAATGTAGTTCCGACGGATTTAAAAGCGATTGTAAAAGATAGTAATGTAAAACGAATCTTCTGTAATGGAAAAACTTCCGGAACGTATTTTCAGAAATATCAGCAGAAAGAGCTTGGAATTGAAGCGGAAGTACTTCCATCAACCAGTCCGGCAAATGCAGCATATTCGGTGGAAAGACTGGTTGAAATATGGAAAGAGAAAATTGGAGAAATGTAGGAAAAATAAAAAAATTGGGAAGAGAGAGGAGAGCGTATCCTCTCTTTTTTTACGAACATTTAATTACTCGACTGCCAAACTCCCGGGACACACAGTGTGGAATGAAAAATCTCAAAACATCTTCGAATAGATTGCTATTTGTCAGAAAAAAAGGTATGATATAAATTATAAACAATATGATTTGGTCAGATAGAGTGGAATAAGCTGACAAATGGAAAAGCGGAGGTGCGTATGAAAAGAAAGATTACAGGACTGTTTCTGGTGCTGGCAATGTGTTTGCTATTACTGCCAGAGTCGGTATGGGCAGAAGGAGAAGAACAGGGCGGTAAAACAGTAATTACTTCTGTGGATGAATTGCTGAAATTTGCAAAAGCAGTCAATGCAGGTGATTATGATGAAAAAACAGATGCCGTTGTAGTGCTTGATGCAGATTTGGATTTATCGGGTGTGGAGTGGACACCGATAGGACAAGCTAATGCTTCCGGAGATATTGAACACTGTTTCAGTGGTAAATTTTATGGGAATGGACATGTGATTTCAAATCTGGATTTTTCTTCCGGTTATGGAAAAGGAGCAGTTGGAGGTTTTTTTGGATATGTTGAAAAGGCGGAAATTTCAAGTCTGACAGTAAAAGGAAACGTTAATGTTACAGCAGACGACAGTGAATATACCTTTTTTGGAACAATTGCAGGATACGCAGAGAATGCTTCTATTTTTGACTGTGTGTCAGAAGTTGGATTTCAGAATAATGGGAAATATATTTATGGATTTATCGGAATGTGTGGATACGCAGAAAATACAAAGATAAATTACTGCGAAAATAAAGGAAATATCACGATAACAGGTGACATGGGAAGTATTTATGCAGGTGGAATTTTAGGATATGCTACTGGAGATACAGAAGTAAGTTATTGTGTAAATACTGGAAATATGATACTGGCAGCAAGTCATGGTGGTGGAATTGTCGGACAGACTAGTGGAACTTCTAAGATTTTAAACTGCTATTCAACAGGAACATTAACCCCGCTCGGAAAAGGGATTACGGATGTTGGAGGAATTGTAGGAACAGTGGGAAATGAAACGACAGTCAGCCACTGTTATTTCGCTGGAAATATTGATTTGTCACAGTATACGGTAACGACTGTTCCATATAGCCGGTTTGGTGGCATTGGTGGAGCAGTTTCAGGTACAGGTATTTTCACGAATAATTATTATACAGAGAAAGAAAATGTTTTGGCGTGCGGAAAAAATGCAGCAGCAGGTACAGCGAAACCATTTGATTCTATGAGAACAGAAGCATTTTATAAAGAAATTGTGGCAGGTGGCGGAAATTATAATTATGTTTCTGAAAAGACTCCGGTTCTGCCAAAACCTAAGTATGAAGTTTCCTTTGCTGTAGTGCCGGCAGAATTGACAAATGTGGTTCTTAAAGTAAATGGAGAAGAAGTGTCTTCAGGTTTGGCTGAATTAGAAGCAGGAACTTATCCGGTTGAAATAACTGCGGATAATTGTAATCCTTTTAGCGGTGAAATTACGGTTACTGCAGATATTGCTACGCATACCCAGACACTGACATTGACTTATAAAGATGCAGATTATACAAAAGCAGATGAAGCAATTGAAAAGGCAAATGCGCTGAAAAAAGAAAATTATAAAGATTTTAGCGGAGTAGAAAAAGCAGTTCAGGCGGTTGTTCGAGGCAAAAATATTACAGAGCAGGAAGAAGTCGATAAGATGGCAAAAGCAATAGAAGATGCCATTAGCGCTCTGGAATATAAAGATGCAGATTATACAAAAGTAGATGAAGCAGTTAAAAAAGCAAATTCACTGAAAAAAACAGACTATAAAGACTTTACTGGAGTAGAAAAAGCAGTAAAAGCAGTAGTTCGAGGAAAAAATATCACCGAGCAGGAAGAAGTCGATAAGATGGCAAAAGCAATAGAAGATGCCATTGCTTCACTAGAGAAAAAACAGACCTCATCTACCAAGACAACGACGGATAATACAAATAGGGCAACAGCAAACAACTCAAACAAGACAGCAAATAAAGCAGCAACAAATAATGCAAATAAAACAGCAACAAGTAATGCGAATAAGAGTACAACTGCTAAAAATGCACAGACGGGAGATAACAGCAGAATAGAATTTTGGCTTGCTCTGTTTGGAATAAGTGGCTGTGTGGGAATTGGAGCAGTGATTGTTGGAAAAAGAATGAAACATAGAATGAAATAATAAATAATGAATCAGTAATGAATAAGCAGTAGAATGAGAGTAAGACCGCTGCTGCCGATTATATTGTGAAAAAAAAGAAAGTCAGAAAATCTGGCTTTCTTTTTTTGTTTTGGAAGAAAAAAAGATAGTTCTTTGCAGAGAAGGGAAAGAATGGTAAGATAAGAGCATAAAAATAAAAGGTTGGGGGAAATAAGATGAATCAGGCAGAAAAAAATAGGATTTGTGAGTTGATAAAACAAAATGAGAAAACAGAAATAGTAATCAATTACACTCTAAAAAGTGGTGCTGCAAAAAGAGCGTCTAAAATCGGAGGAAAGCCAGATGTTCCAAAAGATTTTGAATGGCCAGTTTATGAAGGGAAAGATTTTGAAGATATCAGGAAAGAAAGACCCTTATCATTTATTATACAGATTAATTTAAAGGATGTTGCACCTTATGATAAAGAAGAATTATTGCCGAAACAAGGAATTCTTAGTTTCTTTTATGAAATGCGTTCGATGGATTATGGATATGATCCGGCAAATAAAGGCTGTGCGAAGGTTTATTATTTTCCGGATGAAAATGAACTTGAAGCAATGGATTTTCCGGCAGAATTAGAGAAAGATGCAATCATTTCAGAAATGAAAATTGTAAGGATAAAAAACGAAAGAAGCCTGCCGGTATATGAACAGCTACTTCCGGATTTAGAAAAATTAAAAAAAACAGAGGGAATTGTGTGTGATGATTTAGACGACTATGATGAATGTCTGCAATCCTGTGGAGTTCCGATATTTGAGGAGGGAATGGAATATTATTACGAATGGGCATACAGAAGGATAAAATTGTTAGGGAATCCGGATGTCTTACAGGGTCGAATGGAAGAAGAATGTGAAGGAGTTACAAGGGGATATTATCTAGGCAGAGGCTGGCAGGATGTGCCGGAGCAGGAAAGAGAGGAAATTTGGGAAAAAGGTAAGGATTGGATGCTTTTATTTCAGGTGGGAACAATAGATGGATACGATGATGAATACAGATGGGAATATCAAGGAAACCTTTATTTTTGGATAAAAAAGCAGGATTTAAAGATGCGAAATTTTGAAAATGTATGGTTGATTTTGCAGTGTTTATAAATAATAAAAGAGTCTGGAACGTTCCGACTCTTTTATTTTTCTCATCGCAAGAGTATAATAGACTCATCTGAAAATGTACAAAATAGTATGGAGTGTGAGTGAAAAAATGAAGCGATTTTTTTCAAATGAGGATTTGAAAAAACTGATTGTACCATTGATTATCGACCAGTTTCTGCAGGCATTTGTAGGACTGGCAGATTCTATTATGGTAGCAAGTGTAGGAGAAGCAGCCGTATCGGGAGTTTCGTTAATTGATACAGTAATGGTTTTAATTATTAATATTTTTACGGCATTAGCTACGGGTGGCGCAGTAATTGCCGGTCAGTTTATTGGAAAACAAAAAGAGGCTGAGGCATGTAAGGCAACGAATCAGCTGTTGTTATTTACGGTGAAAGCATCGGTTGTGGTTATGGCATTGGGATATCTTGGTAGAAATGTAATCCTGCATGGTATTTTTGGTAAAATCGACGCAGATGTTATGTATAACTGTAATATTTACCTTTTAATTGTGTTTGCGTCAATCCCAATGATTGCAGTATATAACGCAGGTGCAGCTATTTTTCGTTCCATGGGAAATTCAACCATTGCCATGATTACTTCATTGATTATGAATGCAGTTAATCTTGGAGGAAATGCAGTTTTAATTTATGGATGCCACAGAGGAATTGAGGGAGTAGCTATTCCAACTTTAGTATCAAGATGTGTAGCGGCAGCGATTATATTGGTTCTGTTAAATAATCAGAGTCGTCAGATTCATATCTTTCATCCATTTTCATTTCATACAGACTGGAATCTTTTGAAAAAGATTTTGTATATTGGAATCCCGAACGGTCTGGAAAACAGTATGTTTCAGCTTGGAAAAATTCTGGTACTCAGCCTGGTGACGAGCTTTGGAACTGCTTCGATTGCAGCAAATGCGGTATCTAATAATATTGCAATGTTTGCGGTACTGCCTGGAATGTCAATTGGATTTGCAATGCTCACGGTATCGGCGCAGTGTGTTGGAGCGGGAGATTTTGAACAGGTAAAATATTATACGAAAAAATTAATGAAGCTGACGTACATCTGTTTGATTTTAATGAATATTTTGGTGGTGCTTCTGCTTCCATTCATTATAAAAGTTTATGGATTATCAGCGGAAGCCAGTGAATATGCAAGAAGAATTTTGATTTATCATAGCTGCTGTGTTGTAACTATCTGGCCGTTGTCTTTCTCTCTTGCAAATACTTTGCGTGCGGCAGCTGATGTAAAATATACGATGATACTGGCGATTGTCTCCATGTGGACGTTTAGAATTGGATTCAGCTATATTTTAGGCTCGTATTTAAAATGGGGAGTATTTGGAATATGGGTTGCAATGACGATTGACTGGCTGTTTCGGTTTATCTGTTTTACTATCCGTTACCTGGGTGGAAAGTGGAAACATGCTTCCCTTGTATAAAAATGATGTGAGTGCTATCTCAATCTTCGAGTTTGGGGACGATTTTGCAGCTGACTTTGCGTCATAAATGCCTGAATTTTTGAGGTTACATAAAACGAATGTTTCTATTGACTAACAGGTATTTCGTGTCATAGAATAACATAAAATCTTAAAAACGCCGAGGGCGACGTAAAACGAAACAGGCAGGAAAGAGAGAGAAATCTTTACGTGCCGGGTCACAAAAGTGACAGCAGGTGAAAATGAAAAGCATCTGTGGGACAGTAGTTTACTTATTGTTCCACAGGTGCTTTTTTCTTTATTTCATAGGAGCATCCTATGAAACAAAAAATACTCTGCACTAATCCCACTGTGACAGGTTGCGAAGTGACTGCGTTTATGAGTAAGTAGCGAAGTGGATTGCAAATGTCCGCTTTACAGAAGAAGGAGGATATAAAAATGGATGCAGAACAGTTAGAACAGCTTTCAGATGAAAAATCAAAAAAGATAGTGATGAGAGTATCCGGAGTTACAATTGCAGGAAATCTTGTTTTATCATTGCTGAAGTTATTAGCTGGTATTTTGGGACATTCCGGTGCTATGATTTCTGATGCAGTGCATTCTGCTTCAGATGTATTTAGCACAGTTGTGGCAGTGATTGGAATCAACATTTCAAGAAAAAAATCTGACAAAGATCATCAGTATGGTCATGACAGAATGGAATGTGTGGCAGCAATTATTTTGGCAGTGATTTTATTTGCAACAGGAATTGGAATAGGAATCAATGGTTTAGAACAGATTATAAAAGGAGTGGAAGGAAATAAAGCTCCTGGTTTGGTTGCGCTTGTTGCAGCAGTGGTATCAATTGCAACAAAAGAATGGATGTACTGGTACACAAGAGGAGCTGCGAGGAAAATTAATTCTGGAGCACTTATGGCAGATGCATGGCATCACCGCTCCGATGCATTATCTTCTGTTGGTGCATTTATCGGTATTTTAGGTGCTCGAATGGGATATCCGATTTTAGACCCGATTGCAAGTGTTGTGATTTGTATTTTTATTGGGAAAGCAGCCTACGATATTTTCAAAGATGCCGTGGATAAAATGGTGGATAAATCTTGTGATGAAAAGACAATTCAGAAAATGAGAGAAGTGATTGCAAGTCAGACCGGAGTGGAAAATATTGATTTGCTCCAGACCAGATTGTTTGGTGCAAAAATTTATGTGGATATCGAAATTGCAGCAGATAAAACACTTTCTCTGGAAAATGCGCATGAAATAGCGCAGAGAGTACATGATGCAGTTGAGAAAAATTTTCCTCTTGTAAAACATTGTATGGTGCATGTGAATCCGATGTAAAAGCAAAGCGGGCTTAGGGATATTGTAAATTAAAGGTGTTTTTTTGAAAGAACTTGTAAAATCCAGATAGATGGCTTATAATATGAGCACTTAGACAATGCAAAAATTAAAATGCATACTTCTAAAACATGAAAAAGCTGATTAAAAAGATTCAAAAAAGAACAGGAGGAGAGTTTGTTGAAGAGAGAAACCGTAATTGTACTTGATTTTGGTGGTCAGTACAACCAGTTAATTGCAAGACGTGTGCGTGAATGCAACGTATATTGTGAAATTTTTTCTTACAAAACAGATATCGAAAAAATTAAAGAAATGCAGCCGAAGGGAATTATTTTTACCGGAGGACCAAACAGCGTATATTTAGAGGATTCACCAACTTATACAAAAGAAATTTTTGAATTGGGAATTCCTGTACTCGGAATCTGCTATGGTGCGCAGCTGATGATGCACTTATTAGGCGGAAAAGTAGAGACAGCGCCTGTAAGAGAATATGGTAAAATCGAAGTTACGGTTAACCAGTCAACAAAACTCTTTGAAAATGTATCCGAGAAAACAATCTGCTGGATGAGTCACAATGACTATATTGCAGAAGCTGCACCAGGATTTGAAATTATTGCACATACTGATGACTGTCCGGTAGCAGCTGTTCAAAATACAGAGAAGAACCTGTATGCCGTACAGTTCCATCCGGAAGTACTTCATACAAAAGAAGGAAAGACAATGCTTTCTAACTTTGTATACAATGTATGTGAATGTTCTGGTGACTGGAAGATGGATTCTTTCGTAGAAGAAAGTATCAAAGCTATCCGTGAAAAAGTAGGCGATGGAAAAGTACTTTGCGCACTGTCTGGCGGTGTGGACTCTTCTGTAGCAGCAGTTATGTTATCAAAAGCAGTTGGAAATCAGTTAACTTGTGTATTTGTAGATCATGGTCTGCTTCGTAAAAATGAAGGAGATGAAGTAGAAGCTGTATTTGGACCGACAGGACCTTACAACTTAAACTTTATCCGTGTCAATGCTCAGGAACGTTTCTATGGTAAATTAAAAGGTGTAGAAGAACCAGAGAAAAAACGTAAAATCATCGGTGAAGAATTTATTCGTGTATTCGAAGAAGAAGCAAAGAAAATCGGAACTGTTGATTTCTTAGTACAGGGAACAATTTATCCGGACGTAGTAGAAAGTGGTGTAGGTGGCGAATCTACTGTTATTAAATCTCATCACAATGTAGGTGGTCTTCCGGAATATGTAGATTTTAAGGAAATTATTGAACCACTTCGTGATTTATTCAAAGATGAAGTTCGTAAAGCAGGTCTGGAACTTGGTATTCCGGAATATCTTGTATTCCGCCAGCCATTCCCAGGTCCGGGTCTTGGAATTCGTATTATCGGTGAAGTTACCGCTGAGAAAGTGAAAATGGTACAGGATGCAGATGCAATCTGGCGTGAAGAAATCGCAAATGCCGGGTTAGATAAAGAAATCGGACAGTATTTTGCAGCGCTTACCAATATGCGTTCTGTAGGTGTTATGGGTGATGAAAGAACTTATGATTACGCAATTGCACTGCGTGCGGTAACAACGACTGATTTCATGACAGCAGAAAGCGCAGAAATTCCGTGGGATGTAATCGGAAAAACAACAAGCAGAATTGTAAATGAAGTAAAACACATCAATCGTGTCATGTATGACTGCACTGGAAAACCACCAGCAACGATTGAATTTGAATAAATCGAGTTGCTTAAAAAAGCCAGTGTTTATGCGGGTTTCAGCGATTTCGATTAGTCTTTTGATAACAAATTGATAACAGTCATAGCAAGTGCCATTATTCTTGTTATCCAGTGGTTTATGGGTAACGGAACAATTAACAGGTGGCTTGCAGACTAAAGTTCGGAGCTTGGCTCTGAACAAATTCCATATTATAAACTAAGCCCTTAGCTGTGGTTAATAACCATAGTTAAGGGCTTTTTTGTCGTTGCCAAAGCATCTGTAGGGAGCTGCCAGTGGCAGGTCCTGTAGGTGCTTATTTATCTTTCAAGTGGTCTTTGAATGCTTCCACGAGAGCGTCACTTAATTCCTGTGATGGAACTTTTGCCCAACGCTGTGTGGTGTCGAACTCTGGATAATGGTAACGCCAGTTATCGTATTCTTCTCTGTTGATTTCTTCGGAAGATAGCTTGTCTGCCTGTTCTTTCCAAGCATACAGCATTTTGAGGAGTTCATATGCTTCTCTGCCTTTGTCCTTGTTGACCTTTAAGCATACCTCTCCGTCTGCTTCACTGACAGTAAGACCGTAAATATCTTCAAGGGTAAACAGAGTGTGCATAAGACCGATATAGCTGTCTATGTCAGGAACATCAAGAGCCTGTGGAGAAACATCAAGCACCTGTGCCAATGCATTTGTAAGGTCTGCTTTCGGTTTGCGTGTACCAGTTTCGTACTGTGCCAAACGCACATCAGCACTCTTTTCTGGAAAACCGATTGCTGTACCGAGATACTTTTGTGTCATACCACGCATTAGTCTGAAAAAATGTATTCTTTCGCTGATAGCCATAATGATACGCTCCTTTTATATTTAGTGAAATAAGTATAGCAGAAATGTTTAGTGGAAGTCAAGAAAAACCGAAACAAAAATGTTTAATATTTTCTTTGCAACCACTTGACAATAGCAAATATGTTTAGTAAAATAAATTACGAATTAAACAAATATGCTTAATGCGACAACTGAATGACCGTCCGAAAAGCCAAACCGCCAAGACCTCGTCGGAGCAAGTTCCGTATCGTTCGCTTGTGTGCAAGCACAAAAGCTCATTCGCTGCACTGCTCCTCCTCTTCCCCAAAAGTCTCCGACTTTTCGGGAACCCCTATACGAGCGAGCGCCTGATGTACTGCGGTGCATTGGGACAGCACAGCGCCTGCCGACAAGCAGGAGTGCCTGTTGGAACTTTAACACGGAGAAAGCGGCAAGCAAAAAATTATTTTAAGAAAGGAAGAAAAAGGATATGGAAAACAGATTTATCCGAGCCGAAGATGTGGCTCAGGAACTAAACGTATCAAAACCTTATGCATATAAACTCATCAGACAATTAAATGAGGAATTGAAAGCAAAGGGCTTTATTACGATTGCAGGGCGTGTAAATCGCCAGTATTTTTACGAAAGGCTCTACGGAGCAGGAAAGGGGGAAATGTAAATGCCGGTATTTAAGAATGAAGATAACGGTACTTGGTATGTGATGGCAAGGTATGTGAACTGGAAAGGGGAACGCAAGCAGAAATGCAAGCGTGGCTTTGCTACCAAACGAGAAGCACAGGAATGGGAAAGAATGTTCAAATTGCAGACTTCTTCAGACCTTGATATGAGTTTTGAAGCCTTTACGGAGCTTTATATCAATGATGTGAAGAACCGTTTGAAGGAAAACACGTGGCTTACCAAAGAGCATATCATACGCACAAAGATACTTCCGTATTTCGGGAAACTGAAAATCAGCGAGATTTCCACAAAGGAGATTATTACTTGGCAGAATGAAATGCTTGCCTATCGTGATGAGAAGAAAAAGCCTTATTCACAGACGTATCTGAAAACGCTGCACAATCAGTTGTCCGCCATTTTCAATCACGCTGTCCGCTACTATGAACTGCGTTCCAATCCTGCGGCAAAGGTGGGAAATATGGGACGTGAGGAACACAAGGAAATGCTGTTCTGGACAAAGGAAGAATACAAGAAATTCTCTTTTGAGATGATGGACAAGCCTGTTTCCTTTTATGCGTTTGAAATGCTTTACTGGTGCGGTATCCGAGAGGGCGAGCTGTTAGCTTTGACTCCGGCAGATTTCAACTTTGATAAGGAAACAGTCACAATCAATAAATCCTATCAGCGTTTGAAAGGGCAGGATGTGATTACTTCTCCGAAAACGAAAAAGAGCAACCGCACGATTAAAATGCCGAAGTTTCTGTGTGAGGAAATGAAAGAATATCTCGGTATGCTTTACGGATTGAAGAAGAAAGACCGTATCTTTACGGTGACGAAAAGCTATCTTCATCACGAGATGGACAGAGGGGCAAAGGCGGCAGGCGTGAAGCGTATCCGCATTCACGATCTCCGTCACAGCCACATTTCACTCTTGATTGATATGGGCTTTTCTGCGGTGGCGATTGCTGACCGAGTTGGTCACGAAAGTATTGATATTACTTATCAGTACGCACACCTCTTTCCGTCAAAGCAGATTGAGATGGCAGAAAAATTAGATGATTTAGGGAAAGGAGATTTTGAAAATGTCAGCTAAGAACAGAGATAACAAAAATCGTTGGAGGAATATCACAGTAGGGTTTCGAGTATCGCCCGAAGAAAACGAACTCATTAACAGAGCTGTAGCTCTATCAGGATTGCCAAAACAGGAGTATTGTTACCGCCGTTGCTTAAATCAGGATGTGGTGGTACAGGGCAATCCGAGAGTGTATAAGGCGTTGAAAACGGAATTTGCCACAGTCCTTGCGGAACTGAAAAGGATTGAAGCAGGAAAAGGTGTGGATGATGAACTGCTGAGTGTAATAGAACTGATTTCCATTATTCTCGGCGGTTTGAAAGGAGAGGATGCGAATGGAGAATAAAAAAGAAATGACTATTCCAAATGTATCTGCGGCAACAGATGCGGAACAGTCACTTTCCAAATGTACTGACAATAGTATAGTCAATCAGGATACGGATTTCAAGGGGTACGAGCAATCTTTTGAAGAAATGCAAAGGGAAATACTCAGACAGTTAGACCCTTCCTATCTGAAAACAGTATCAATGACAACGCTGTATGATACGGTGTTTGAGGTTCAGACACCACTTATCGACGGTCTGCTCCAAAGGGGAACTTACCTTTTCGTAGGTTCCCCGAAAGTGGGAAAGAGCTTTATGATGGCACAGCTTGCCTATCATATCAGCACAGGCACACCGCTTTGGGAGTATAAGGTGCGTAAGGCAACGGTGCTTTATTTTGCCCTTGAAGATGATTACCCACGTTTGCAGAAGCGATTGTTTCAGATGTTCGGTGCAAAGGAGACAGGCAATCTGTATTTCGCAACGGAATGTAAAACGGTCAATGGCGGACTGGAAGAACAGATAAGAGGGTTTATGAGGGAACACCCAGACACAGGCTTGATTATCATAGACACCTTAAAGCGTGTGCGTGAAGCAGGCGGAGCAGATTACAGCTACGCAAGTGATTATGATGTTGTGGCAAGGCTGAAAGCGTTGGCAGACAGTTACAAGGTTTCAATGCTTATTGTTCATCATACACGCAAACAAAAATCGGAAGATATATTCGATATGATTTCAGGCACGAATGGTCTGATGGGTGCGGCAGACGGTGCATTTGTTCTCAGTAAGGACAAGCGTACTTCCAACAATGCCACACTTGATGTTGCTGGCAGAGACCAGCAGGATATGAAAATCCATCTTGTAAGGGACAGCGAGCGATTGGTGTGGAACTTTGCAAAATCGGAAACGGAGATGTGGAAAGAACCGCCCGAACCTCTGCTTGAGAAGATAGCGGATACGCTCTTTTCGGAAAGTGACAGATGGGAAGGAACTGCTTCGGAACTTTGCGAAAGGCTTGCGGTGGATATAAAGCCGAATGTACTTTCTTTAAGGCTCAGTATCAACGCAAGCAGGCTGTTTCGTGATTACGGTATCCGTTATCAGAACAGCCGCACACACGACGGAAGAAAGGTTTCACTTTGGAAAGAAACCGAGCAGACGGCGTGACAAACGGTGTCAAAGGTGTCAATGTTTTTGAGAGCAGCACGCTGTGAAAAACATTGTCACCATCGTCACACTTTGACACCGGATAAAGTTTAGGGGAGTGTGCAGAGAGTGCCTTTTCAAAGGCGGCTCTTTGGTCTCGCCTGCTGGCTCGGTCGGTTCGCAGGCGTGTGTGCCACCGGCACACGCTCACCCCTCGGAGAGCCTTCGGAGAACGCAAAACCTGTTTACAGGTCGCATTTTTGATGGGTGTACCCGTCAAAAGTGCTTTTGCGTTACTTTTGACAAAAGTAACAAAACCTGAGAATGTTGAAATTTACAGATGGGAGATGAAAAAATGCAGAGAACGATAAGTGCAATGGTCGGTAAAGGCTCGGTCAATCACAATAGCCGAAAGTTCCGAGCAGAAAATGTAGACGGAACTCGTACTCATCTCAATATCGACTACTGCAATGAAAATATAAAGACAGTTTATCACGAATTGTTTGATGAAGCATTGGAAAGATACAATGCCAAGCAGATAAGGTCAGACCGAAAGATAAAAGATTATTATGAAAAAATCCGAAGTTCCAAGCAGGAAAAACCGTTCCACGAAATCATTTTACAGGTGGGCGGTAAGGGAAATATGAACGCCGATACGGAAAACGGAGAACTGGCAAAGCAGATTTTAGATGAATACTATCAGGGTTTTCAGGAGCGAAATCCACAGCTTCGGGTGTTCTCGGCTCATCTGCATATGGATGAAGCTACACCACATCTGCACATAGATTTTGTACCTTTTACCACAGGCAGCAAGCGTGGACTTGATACAAGAGTGTCACTAAAGCAGGCTCTTGCAACGCAAGGTTTTAAGGGCGGCAGTCGTGGCGATACGGAGTGGTCGCAATGGATACAGTCCGAAAAAGAACAGCTTGCGGCGGTGATGGAACGTTATGGGATTGAGTGGGAACATTTAGGCACACACGAAAAACATCTTTCTGTTTTGGATTATAAAAAGCAGGAAAGAGAAAAAGAAGTGGCGGCATTAGGTGCGAAAATCGAGCAGAAACAGATTGAATTTGATGTGTTGTCGGAACGAGTATTGAACTATGATAAGGCAAAAGACGAGCTGTCAAATCTTGAAATAGAGCTTGATACTGCACCGAAATATCAGTTGCCAGAACCAGAGAAATTTATGACTGCAAAGGCATATAAAACCAAAATGGCAGAGCCGGTTGTAAGGAAATTGAAGCAACTTGTCAAAACGGTGCTTGCCCGCTGCTTTGAGGGGTGGGACAACTATCATAGGCTGAATACAGCGAATGCACAGTTATACCGCACCAATCAGCGTTTGGAGAAAGTCAATGAAAGATTGACCGAAGAAAACAAAATCCTAAAAGCAGAAAATAAAGATTACAGCCTGCTCCGTAAGGTTTTTGGTCGCAAACAGATAGATGATTTGTTGGAGCAGGCAAGAACAGTTAAAGGTCGCAAGCGTGATAATACACGATCACGATAGACAAAAATCACAGGAGGAAAAGGAAAATGACAAAGACAATTTTTGAAGAAATGGGCGGAACTTATAGACAGGTGGGTGATTATTTATTGCCGAACATCACAGTACCAGCCGAAGAAGAAATAGAGCCGATTGGTTTATGGGGGAAACGACATGCAAGGCATTTAAAGGAACACTATAAAGTGTTATATATGAACCTGCTGACAAGCGGAAAGCTGCATAGTTATCTTGCAGAAGTCGATAAGCAAGCAGAGGATATGTTTCTTCGACTGGTAAAGGAATATGCCGACAGACAAGATGTGACGGAACAATTAAAGAAAGATAATCCCTACGAATGGATTGGAAGAATGAATAATATTCAGGCTTGTGTGAGGGAAGTTGTAGGAACGGAGTTGATTTACACATAAGCGTTTTACGGTATGGTGCTCCTGCGTTTGCTGGAGTGCTGTGGTTGTGGTTGTAAAGAGGTTGTGAAAGATTGAATTTCGTAATGGTTGGATGTATAATTAGGAAGTGAAAATTTTAATTTGCACTTCCATAAGGTGAAATGTATTGACACAAAAAATACAGTATGATAGTATTGCCATTAGAAGAAAGAAAGGCACATTTTGTGTAAGGTGAGGAAATGATTAATAGATAATTTGATTTAAGTAAGACACATATAGTTATTGAGCCTGTAGAGAATAGGTTTGTTTTGTGTACGCTTAAGTTGGATTATCGCAAGAGGCATTTCCTTTGTTTTCCTTTTGGAAAAGAAATAAGGGTCTATTTAGCGAGTCTATTTTTGCGTATGCAAAAAAGACTCGTTTTTGTGTGTTCAAAATAATAATTGGCTCAGACTTCGAAAAGGAGAAACTTTAATGTTGCAGATAAAAAAATTAAATTTAACACATAAAAAAGACCTGAGAATAATTCTTAATGATTTCAACCTTGTGCTAAATGATGGAGATAAGGCAGTTATTATTGGAGAAGAGGGAAATGGGAAATCGACATTAATGAAGTGGATATACAATCCGTCGCTTGTAGAAAACTATATAGAAGCAGATGGGGAAAGGATAATGGGACACGAACGTCTTGGTTATCTTCCGCAGGAGATGCTCGATGAAGATAAGGAAAAAACAATATACGAATATTTTTCTGAAGAGGAAATATTCTGGGAGAAAACGCCTAAAGAATTGTCTGTTATTGCGGGAAAATTTGGAATGAAAAATGATTTTTTCTACAGTAACCAGACAATGGGTAGTCTTTCAGGAGGCGAAAAAGTCAAGACACAACTTATGAGGCTTTTCATTCGCGATGTTTCTGTGCTGTTGTTGGACGAACCTTCCAATGACATCGACATTGCGACGCTTACATTACTGGAAAAAATCATAAATGACTGGAAGCACATTGTGCTTTTTATTTCACACGATGAAACGCTGATAGAGCGTACTGCCAACATGGTGATACATATCGAGCAGATTATACGAAAAACAAAGGCGAGATATACCGTGGCAAAGCTTCCCTATAGACGCTATGTGGAAGAACGGCTTCATAAATTTGAAATCCAAAAACAGCGGGCACTGAGTGACCGTAGGGAGAAAAAGATTCGCGATGAAAAATATCAAAGAGTTATGCAGAGTGTACAAGGTGCATTAAGAAGTTGTACCAGACAAGCACCGTCTGTTGCCAAAAACTTAAAGGACAAAATGCATACGGTTAAGGCAATGGAACGAAGATTTGAAAAAGAAGATGAAAATATGACTCAGATGCCGGAACAGGAAGAAGCAATCTTTGTCAAATTAGGGGATGAAAACTCACACATTCCCGCAGGAAAAACGGTCATAGAATATGAACTTTCAAAGCTTGTGACTCCGGATGGCAAAAGAATTTTAGCAGAAGGAATTCATTTAAAAATAAAAGGTTCAGAAAAAATCTGTATGATAGGAGCCAACGGGGCAGGAAAAACGACTCTTCTAAAAAAGATAGCGGAAGAACTCCTAAATCGGAATGACATTAAAGCAGAATATATGCCTCAAACTTATGAAGACCTGCTGGATTTGGATGTTACACCGGTTGATTACCTTGATAAAACAGGAGATAAAGAAGAGCGTACAAGAATTAGAACATACCTTGGTTCACTTAAATACACACCAGATGAAATGGAGCATCCGATTCGGGAGTTATCAGGCGGACAAAAGGCGAAAGTGCTTCTCTTGAGGATGAGCTTAAGTGGTGCAAATGTTCTTATTCTGGATGAACCGACAAGAAATTTTTCACCATTGTCCGGTCCGGTAATAAGAAAAATGCTCCGAGAATTTCCGGGGGCTGTCATTAGCATTTCTCACGATAGAAAGTATATTGAAGAGGTGTGCGATAAAATATATCAGCTAAATCCTAATGGATTACAGCTAATTGGTGATTGATAACAAAAAGGATGAAAGACTGACAAATTTCAGGCTTTTAGTGAGTTGGAAAGCATACAAAGATTTGAATTTGGAGGATAGATTATGGTACGTACAGAAGATGCATGTGAAATTATAAAATATGCTTTGCAAAACGAAATTAAAGTATATTTAGATGGCGGATGGGGTGTTGATGCACTTCTTAAAAGAGAATCAAGAATACACAATGATATTGATTTGTTTGTTGAACTGAAACATTATCATGATTATATTTATGTGATTAAGCAGCATGGATTTGAGGAAGTAAATACTGATTATACAACGGATGGTCATACTGTCTGGAAAGATGATAAACAAAGAATCATTGATTTACATTGTTTTGAATTTACAGATGACGGAATTGTTTATGAGGGAGATATATTTCCATCAAAAACTTTTTCCGGTATTGGAAAAGTTGGAGATATAACTGTTTCTTGTATTGAACCATTGAGTCAGGTAATGCTTCATTTGGGATATGAACACGATAAAAATGATGTGCATGATGTGATGCTGTTGTGTGAAACATTTCAAATAGCAATACCAGATGAATATAAGGAAAAGTAAAATTTCAGTTTTGTGTTGAATCTCTAAGCAAAATAGCTTATAATTTGACATGCTACATATAGTTATTATCCACAGTTATCGAGTAGGTGTTATCAATGCCGATAACAAAATGATAACATTAGCTCGTATAGGCAGGATAATATGGATATATCAAATAATCAAAAGAACGAGAAACATTACAGAGAATAATTCCTAAACAAAAAGCGTTAGTCTTTGTAGAGTTTGAATAACGGATTAAAATGCCGAAAGCCTGTATTTATGCGGGTTTCCGGCATTTGTTTTATCAAATGGCTCTAGTTTGGCTCTATTTGTGGGGAGAGTAATGTATAATTAGTGTAGAGCAGATGCAGACAGCCATAGCAGAGAACAGCCGGACGGCACTTGAACAGAATGGATATAGAAGATATGTTGACATTATCGAAATGTACAATACCATCAAAGCAGATTATGACAAGATTTCAGAACAGATTGAAAGCAAAAAGGCTCAGAGAGAATTATTCAAGGGATTCATTCGGCATTGGAAAAACAAGGCACTTTGATAGAGAAATTCGATGAGGGACTTTGGAGCAGTCTGGTGCAGGAAGTGGTGGTAAAGGCTAAGAGTGATATACGATTTATCTTCAAGAACGGATTTAAGATAAAGACGAGATAAATTAAATCCTGATTTGACACATATTGTAATAGAAGAAAAAATCCAGAAATTTGATTATAAAAGGTCAGATTCGTCAGTAACCATCGGGCTTGACGGGTTTGATCTTTTATATTGCAGAAATATGACATAAAATGGACATGCGAATCTGCCGATATAAGGTATAATAGGTGTGTTGAGTTTAACAAATCGGAATTTGTGGAGAGATTTCCTGAACTTTCCTTATTTTACAGGCTTTCCAGCCCCTTAGATAGTGAAATGATATGTATTTTCCCTTATTTTTGCCCTTGTGAGGAATCCGCAAGGGAAATAAGGGAAATTTTATGCCAAAGTATGCAAGAGAAGTTGCCAGTGGCAAGTTCTCTGTATTTAAGCATTGCTCGCTACTTTATCAAGAAGTCTTGCGGAATCCCGTTTAGCTTTTCTTGTTGAGTGAGCGTAAATATTCATTGTGGTACTTACGTCAGAATGTCCTAACAGTTCCTGTACATCTTTCGGAGCCGCCCCATTCGAGAGCAGGTTGCTGGTGTAGGTGTGCCGTAACTGGTGAAAGTGAAAATCTTCAAATCCTTCCAGCTTCTTTGACACTGACCTGCATACAATGCCGAGTGTACTCGGCAGTTCCAGACTACCATCCGGTCTGAGGCAGACAAAGGATATTTCTTTATAATCTGCCGGGACTTCCTGCGTTCCGTCAAGGTGATAGTATTCATAATACACCCTGTTTTTTACATGCACCTCTTTGTAGTAGTTGCGGTGGTAAAGTTCCCCGTACTGCATCCGGCTTTTCAGTTGTTCCCGTCTTGCTGCTTTCAATATTTCAGTCAGTGTATCTCCAAAATCAACAATCCTTACTTTCTTTCGCTTGGTTGTTCCAATCACATTTTTATGCTTCGTTCCGTCATAACGGATACTGCGTTTTATGGTCAGGCATTGTTCTTCAAGGTTGATGTCCTGCCATGTAAGACCACAGGTTTCCCCGATACGAAGTCCTGCATAATATGCGATCTGAATCGGCAGAATTGCAGGTGGATTTTTCTTTTCCAGATACTTGATAAGCCGCTCGTAATCCTCATGTGAAATCGGCTGTGTACCTTCTTCTACCTCATCATCAGAAAAGAGGTCAACTTCCTCTGCCTGTCGTTTCAACTTGATATATTGCATCGGATTGAAACTGATTAGTTGTTTTGGAAATACTGCAAAACGGAAAGACTGCTGTAACACTGCGGAAAAAGAATGGATATAATCTTTGCTATATCCTTTTCGCACTTTTCCATCCGGAAACTCGCCACCGAATGTAAGCAGGTCGAGAAAACTCTGTAAATGTTCAGCGGTAACTGTTTTTAACTTTCGGTCTGCAATCGGGTGTTTTTTGATACATCGGATTGCACCAAGATAATTTTCCACTGTGCCATTGCTGAGTGTTCCGGCTTTCAGTTCTTCTTCCGCCCACATATCCAGAAGTTCTCCTACCGTAAGGCTTTCTGCCCTTGCGACAAACTTCTTATTTTCATAATCTTCCAGTGCTTTGCGGAGAAGCTTTTCCGTCTCACTTTTACTTTCGGTTCCGGCGTATTCTTTCTGAACCATTTTTCCGCTTGCGTCCTCTACATAGAAGCGATAGTACCATTTCTTTCCTTTTTTTCTAACAGATCCTTTTGCCATAATCGTATCTCTCCTTTCGATATCAGACAATCGGAACTGCTGAAATGCTTCTTGCGTGTAAGTATATCACAACTCCGGTTGTCTTACTATACCGATTCAGAATCCTCATACATAACTTCGGATAAAAGATTGGCAAGTCTTTGTTCGGCTGCTTCCGGTTTCTTTGAATAGAGCCTTATCACATCTGCCATATCGTTAAATGCGTTGACAGTATGTGTGATCTCTCTGAGAAACATAATCTCATTATATTCATCTTTCGATTCGAATCCCATTACTTTGGCAATGTCCGCATCTTTGGTACTGCCTTTGTAATTTTTACAGGCGAACTGAAACGAATCCAGAAACAGTTCATATTGCTTTAACATTAACAGCAGTAAGTCTTTAGAAAAAGCGTCTTCTGTTTTATTAAGATCAAGAGGTAACTGTTTGAGAATATAGCCCATCACATCACGAATCTGCAATTCTTTCTTATCCGTAATATCAGTTTCATATTCATCGGTTTCCCCTTTGAGCCATTCAATCGATACATGAAGTGCTTCCGAAAGACCTTCCAGTACCATCTTTTTGGTATTGTCAATCGAACCATTCTCATAACGCAGGATTGTGGAAGCGGTAACTCCCATCTTCTCTGCGACATAAGGCTGTGTCAGATTTAATTCGAGACGGCGCTGTTTTGCCCTGCTGCCGATCAGCTTGCGTAGTTCTTTATCTTTCATGCTGATGTGCCTCCTTTTTCGGTATGTCATTACTATACCACGCAACAAAATATATTGCAATATGCAATTGGTAGAAAAAGAATAAAATTTCATAATGCTTGACAAAGCAATATAAACACGCTATACTGACAGCACAAATGAAATTGCATAATGCAATTTAAAAGGAGGTGGTCATATGACACAAAGAAAGATTGCCTTATCTATTGAAGAAGCTGCTGATTATACGGGAATCGGCAGGAACACCCTGAGAAAACTGGTGGAATGGAAGAAACTTCCGGTATTAAAGGTCGGGAGAAAAGTCCTGATCAAAACGGATATGCTGGAACTTTTTATGGAAGCCAACGAGGGCAGAGACTTGAGGGATAAGGGAAATGTGAAAGCAGTCACAAGAAACGGTTCAACTTAAAAAAGCGGTTCCCGAAGAAACCGCCAAAGGTTCTATCAGACCGGAGTCATGATATACCTACACGCAAACAGATTATACCATGTACTTCGTCTGACAGACAACAGGAAACTTATGTTTGGAAGAAAAAGAAAGGACGATGATATTTATGGCAAGATCAACAAAGAGTTATGAGGAGCGTATGCTCCAGTTGGAAAAGAAAGAACAGGAAAGCCTTGAGAAAGCAAAACAGTATGCAGCACAGAAACGGGAACTGAAGAAACGTCAGAAAGATGTGGAAACCAAAAAGCGGACACACAGGCTCTGCCAGATTGGTGGTGCGGTGGAATCGGTGCTGGGTTCTGCGATTGAGGAAGATGATATCCCAAAGCTGATCGGCTTCTTAAAAAGGCAGGAAGCAAATGGGAAATTCTTCTCAAAGGCAATGCAGAAAGAGCCAGTTGCGAATACGGAGGAAGTGTAATGCCGGAGGGAGTGGATTTTCCATTCCCTTCATTGCTTTTTCATGAAGGGCGCACTTATGGACAACCAGAGGTCGTCCGTATAAGTTTGCCACAGGTGGCAACCGGTCTGCGCTTACGCTTGCCGGGCTCGTTCCGTCGGCGGGGCTTTCAGCCAGACCTGCTCATGCCGCAGGAGGCACTCTTCGCCAGAGGGGCACATTCCATGCAGGCTGTTATGCACAGGGCACTCTTACGCAGAGGGTGCTCCGGCAGATACCATTTTCTTTTAGGAAAAACGTTACCTGCCGGAAATCAAAGCCGGATACGGCAGAATGGGGGAAACGGAGCATGGCGATTTTTCATTATACAGTAAAGATTGTTGGACGCAGCAAAGGAAAATCCATCATATCGGCGTCTGCTTATCTCAATGGCGATGTGATGAAAAATGAAGAAACAGGCAGGATCAGCTACTATACTTCAAAAAAAGAAGTCGTTTATACCAGCCTGCTGATGTGTGAAAATGCACCACAGGAATGGCAGAATGTACCTGCTGAAAATATCAGACGGTTCCAGAAATCTGTCCGATATAAAAGGGCAGATAACCAAAATGCTGCACTGGAAAAATTCAAACTTACTTTTCAGAAGCAGCGTTTATGGAATGAAGTCTTGAGGATAGAAAAAAGTTCAGATGCACAACTCGGCAGGTCATTTGAGTTCTCACTTCCGAAAGAATGGAGCCGACAGGAACAGATTGATTATACAACTGAATATATTCAAAAGACCTTTGTAGATAAGGGAATGTGTGCGGATTGGAGTATCCACGATAAAGGAGATGGTAATCCCCATGTGCATTTATTGGTGACGTTGCGACCATTCAATTCAGACCACTCATGGGGTAACAAAGAAATCAAGGATTGGGAGTTTGTCAGAGATGAAAATGGAAATATTGTGGTGGATGAATCCCATCCGGACTGGTGGCAGGATAAAAAGAACCCTGACCGTCATGGAATCCGAATCCCCGTACTTGATGAAAATGGAGTCCAGAAAGTCGGGACAAGGAACCGCAAACAGTGGAAACGTGTATTAACCGATGCTACCGGGTGGAACAATCCGAAAAATTGTGAGCTATGGCGGAGCGAATGGGCAAACGTCTGTAATGCACATTTGAAAACGGAAAATCACATTGACCATCGTTCTTATGCAAGGCAGGGAAAATTAGAGATACCGACGATCCATGAGGGCGCAGATGCCAGAAAAATTGACGAGAAATTTCAAAACGGACAGACATCCTCTACTTCATGGAAAGTAGAGGAAAACCAGATCATAAAAAGACAAAATGCACTGCTGGATAAAATACAGATTTCTTTTGGAAAAGTATCCAGTGCATTAACACAATGGAAGGAGCGATTGCGTGACATTAGAAGAAAGCCGGGAAGTCATTCCCATGATGGAGACAATGATAAACCAGATCGAGGAACAGCAGAATCTTATGGCAGAGATGGTACAGGAATTGCAGGAACGGGACAGGCAGCTCCTGTCTTTTCAGGAGCAGAACCAGAGTTTAAAAAGCTTAAACAGCGAATTATCCAGGCTGCTAAATCTTTTGCCAGATACAGAAGAACTGCTCTCACAGATCGAGCAACAGAAAACCAGAATCGAACAGTTGGAAAACGAGAATCAGCAATGGCAGGAATTAACGCAGAAGCTGAACAACGAGAACAGCTTATTGCAGAAACAGAACAGCGAATTGCTGACCTTAAACAGCAGATAGAGAAAGCGAGGGAGATCGATGAGCGAATGCAGAAACTTAGAGAACGTCGGGCAGGTGGAAGAACTTCTGCTGATGACCGAACAGATGCAGGACGAACTGGATCAGAAAGACCAGACAATCCAGGAACTAAACAGGCAGCTAAGCGAATCGCTGACCTTGAACGAGAAATTGAACAGCGAAAACAGAGCCGAGAATATCGAAGCATTGCGGACAAGATTAAGGCAAACAGAGGAACGATTGACCAGCGAGACAGACAGCAGGAAAAGAGCCGACGCAGAAGCCGTGGCATGGAAATTTAAGTATGAAAAAGCAGAGCAGGAAAAACTTTATGCACAGACACACCAAAAGACGGTAGAGGTAGCTGTTGAGAAAAAAGTGCCTTATGAGAAATGTGAAAAATGTGACCGTACTGCTTACCGGAAAGCAAAAGAAAAATGCGATAGCCGTAAAAGCCAGTTAGAAAAGAAATATAAAAATATGACGATTGGTTATGAAAGTATCTTGTTTCTACTGGCATGGTACAGCATAACAACAACACTGTTTACTGCGATTCTTTCGCCGGTTTTCCTTAACGACTGTATCGTCTTTTTCGGTGCGTTAGGAAAAGGAATGGGAAGTTTATTTCGGGAGTTTGTGACAGGTGCAGACTCTTTCGGACAGTTAAGCAGTGGAATACCTAACAGTATTCTTTCCGGGATTGTGTACTGGCTGATTGCCGGTACTGTCATGGCAATTTTATTCGTAATAACCGGGTGGCTGATAATCGGGATTGGTTATCAGGTAGGAAAAATCTACCGGAAATATTGTTGGGATATCATCAGTATCGTGGTAGCGATAACGAGTACAGCTGTTGTAATTTACTTTGGAGAATGGATTAAAAACGCTAATCCGATAAATCTTATTGTATTGCTATTACTGTCGCATATTATTTATATTGGAATCAGATGTTATGTGAAAGACTGGATGGAAGAACGAGGATATTATTAAAAGAGGACAGGGAAATTTCATAATCTTCCTGTCCTTAGTAAGGGACTATTGATTGTTTATATAAAGAAAAAGTATATAAATAAATCTTGACAATTAGTACGAACTCGGACTATAATACAAAAGTCCGGATTCGTACTAATTTAAGGAGGAAAAAGATGAGAAAAGATAATAATATGATAATACAGTTGCAACGATATTATGCTTTATGGAAAGAATGTACAGCAATGTATGAGGAATGGTCAAAGGATCAGGGACTGTCTTCAAATGGACTTTTTGCTTTGCATTCATTTTATGAAAGTAATGGAAGATGCACGCAGAAAATGATAAGTGAAAAATGGAATATACCTAAGCAAACGGTAAATACGATACTAAAAGATTTTCAGAAAAAAGGATACATCAATATGGTATCTGATGATTCAGACAAGAGAAATAAGCTGATATGCCTCACAGAATCAGGAATGGAATATACGAAAGATATCATAGAAAAACTGCACTCAAAA
The DNA here is from genome assembly GCA_003481745.1 of Firmicutes bacterium OM04-13BH. GTDB lineage: Bacteria > Bacillota > Clostridia > Lachnospirales > Lachnospiraceae > Blautia > Blautia stercoris. The sequence goes on along the minus strand of QULP01000006.1, from coordinate 73,269 downwards.
GAAATATATGTAATCGAAAAAATGGGATTAGAGAATATAGAAAGTCTTAATGATAATACAGAGCTGTTTATCAGACTTTTCAAGGAAGGAGATTGTAAGAAAAATGAATCATAAATCATTATTTTTTAAATATGTTATTCCATCTATTATAGCATTTGCATTATCAGGAATATATGCGATAGTGGATGGATATTTTGTAGGCAATACCATAGGAGATGCTGGACTTTCGGCTATTAATATTGCATATCCGATTGAGGCTTTGATTCAGGCTCTTGGAACAGGAATTGGTATGGGAGGAGCTGTTTATTACTCAATTAATGCAGCAGAAAAGAAAGGAAAACGGGCAGAAGAATTTATTGCTACAAGCTGGTGGCTTCTTGTAATAGTAAGTGTTATCAGTACCATAATTATTTACTCCTTTTCGTCTAAAATTTTAGGATTGCTTGGAGCAGATGGAATTATATTAACAAATGCGACAGATTATATCAAAATTATAGCACTTGGAGCAATATTGCAGATTCTTGGAACTGGAATGATGCCATTCATTAGAAATTATGGAAACTCTTTCTGGTCAATGTTTGCGATGGTTGGTGGATTCATAACCAATATTGTTCTGGATTTTATCTTTGTATGGATATATGAAATGGGCATGAAAGGTGCAGCCACAGCTACAATAGCCGGACAGGGTGTGACTGCAGCAATTGCAATCATATACGCATTATATAATAAAAAGTTTTATGTGTATGTATCCTTAAAAAATGTAAAAGAAATGTGTGGCGCTATATTCAGAGTAGGTCTTGCACCATTTGGGCTAGCATTGACTCCTAATATTTCATTGGTGTTTATAAACCGATTCTCCGCTTCTTATGGGGGAGAAAAAGCTATTGCAACTTATGCATGTGTATCCTATATTATCTGTATCATATATCTCATATTGCAGGGCGTAGGTGATGGAAGTCAACCTTTAATGAGCCGTTTTTATGGTGAGAAGGATCAAGAAAGCCTGAGAGGAGTTCAGAGAATGGCATACATTTTTGCAATAATTCTTGCTGTTTGTGGTGGAATTATCATGTATGTAAACAGAGCAAATATTGGAGGGGTTTTCGGAGCTTCTTATGAAGTAAGTATTGAGATTTCTAAAATTGTACCTATATTTTTAGTCTCATTACCATTTGTTGCGATTACCAGAATAGCGACAGCTGGATTTTATGCTACTGAAAAAAGTGGATTGTCATACATTCTTACATTCATTGAACCAGTATTGATGCTGATATTTATGCTTGTTTTACCACCTTTATTTGGTGGACAGATTATGATATGGTGGAGTACGGTATTGGCACGTGTTTTTTCAGCGATTCTGGCATTCATACTAATAAAATATTGCGAAAAGGGAGATTTGCAATATGGAATACAGAAAATTTAACAATCAGATAGTAGCAAGAATAATCTAGGTTTATCTATTGTATTTTTAAGGACAGCCTCATAGCAATAGGGCTGTCCTTTTAAAATTATGAAGCTAATTTTTAATAAATTCTAGTAGATTTTGATTGGAATAATCATAACTCTAATGAATCTTCAGCATCTACCCACATCTGTAAATTCCCATCAAGATATAACCTTGCATATTCTAATGGCTCATCGATTGCAAGCGATGTCAAAGCACAATCAGATCCAGGTGTGGTTCTTAAATTTTTTTCTGCTTCCCAACAATCAATACGGAGTATATAGCCCGTATTAGTATATACATCAATGCTGTTGCACTGTGGATTGTATTCTGCAAATATTGTTCTCATCGTATCCCATCTCCTTATCATTTAATCAATCAGTAGTAGCAAAAATTAAGAAGCATTTCAATCAGTTCACCATGTCACTTTTATTTTGTGTTATACTGTCTTATAGATTTTTCTTGCCCTTGTATTTGCCCTTATCAGAGTGCATAAACACTGATGGGACGATATAACACAAGGGAAATAATAAGGGAAAGCTCACCTGCGACAAATCCAGTGTTTTCAAGGGGTTGCGAAGAATTTAATAATAAAATATAACAGTTATTAAATTTCTTAAAACAGGTGAAATCTCAATCGAAATTTATGGAGGATAAAGCTGATGAACAACAAAAGGATAATTATAGGAGTCACTATCGGAATAATCGCAGCAATACTTTGGAGCGTTGTTTTTATAAATGTCTTAAATAGCATGGCTGGAATTGGAATCGGAATATGTCTGGGTATATCTTTTGGTATATCTGGCAGTCTTATTTTTTCAAAAAAAGATAAAGATAAATGATGATACAACTTCAAGTTTGGAGAATTGAGAAAATCGGAAATTGTGGAGGAGAGTAATTTGCTGGTATTAAATAAATTAGAGCGGTTGCTAACGGTATGTAAAGTCAAAAACATTGATGATATAGATTTAAGCAAGGAATTCTACTTCATTGGTAAAACAGATGAAGAAATTTCTCTTGTGTGTGAAACAAATGACGTTCCTGAAAACACAATAGAACGTGAAGATGGGTGGCGTGGTTTCCGTATTCAAGGAATTTTAGATTTTTCACTCATTGGCATTCTTTCAAAGTTGTCTGGAATACTTGCAGATAATAAAATTGGAATTTTTGCGGTATCTACATTCAACACAGATTATATTTTAGTGAAAGATGCGGATTTTGAAAAATCATTAGCTGTATTATTAAATGCCGGATATACAGTGATATAGATTTCAGATGCTTTAAACCCAAAGAAAATTATACGAGGAGTGAATTATTAGCATGAAAGTTCAGCATATTGCAATCGAAGGAAAATGTTTCTTTATCAACACTGATATGATTATCAGACGCAGTTCATACCCTTCTGATCTGCAGGAGTATAATATCGTATCTAAACTTCCAGGACTTACTTCTCTGGCGAAGACAATGAAAGTATAAATATAGGAGAACGATATTGTGTGGAGTAAGAAATCTATGCAGTATCGTTTTTTTCGTTTCTTGTGAAAAAATTTGTAGTTATTTGTAAGAATTTGTCGAGAAGTGTGCTATATTTTAATCTGCTGACAAGCGGAAAGTTATATGAACACCTTTGCCGAAATTGATACTTCGGCTCGTGATATGGCGGAATATCTGATAAAGGAAATGGCAAAGAAGCAAGGTGTAACGGAAGAACTGAAAGCAACGGATATGATGAGATGGATAGGATTGATGAATAACATTCGAGCCTGTGCCGATGAGATTGTATTGAATGATATTGTGTATTCCTAACGGATACCAACCGAAGAAGAACTGCTGTCAAACCGATGACAGTTTTTCTTTTTCGACAAGTATTCAAGAAGTTATTAAGTTGCGAGTATAATCGAAGTGGTAGAAAAGTTACCTCTTATATCGGTTGTAACTTTTTTATGAACTCTATTGACAAGAAAACTTGGCATGGAGGCGTTTTTATGAAAAAGGACGAAATCTTAAATGCAAGCAGAAAAGAACATCGCAATAAGGACTTGGCTGAAATGGAAGTGGTATATCAAGCCGGAAGTCACGCAAGCAAAGTTGGTGCTTTAGTGTGTTGTTTGCTTTCGCTGTTATCTTCTGTGCTTGCTCACACTATGATTTACAGTCCGTGGGTTATATACTTCAGCATTATTGCAACACAATGGTTAGTTCGTTTTATCAAAATGAAGCGAAAGAGTGATTTGGTCTTGACCGTTCTGTTTTTTGTGCTTTCCATTTTGGCATTTGTTGGATTTGTTAGCCATCTTTTAGAGGTGAGAATATGAAAGAACAATTACAACTGAAAAATCACTTAAAGGAAGTTCGCACAGAAGCAAATCTTTCTCAAGCTCAGCTTGCAGAAATGGTAGGGGTATCAAGAAATACCATTAGTTCTATTGAAACAGGACAGTTTAATCCAACTGCAAAATTGGCTCTAATTCTTTGTATTGCATTGGACAAAAAATTTGAGGAACTATTCTATTTTTAGGAGGTCATTATGGAAAATATTATAATGTTGATTTTGGGAGTGTTCATATCTGTTGTGGGAATTGTAAATATCAAAGGCAATATCAGCACAATTCACTCTTATAACAGGCGAAAAGTAAAGGAAGAAGATATACCAAAGTATGGAAAAACAGTCGGCACAGGAACGCTGATTATAGGAATATCTCTTGTATTAGGTTTTATTGTTTCGTTTTGGAGTGAAATAATTATAGATTATATCATTCTTCCAGCAGTTATTGTCGGATTAGGCTTTATATTGTATGGACAGTTCAAATACAATAAAGGAATTTTTTGAGAATCAGGGAGGTATAAAGATGGAATTGAACACAATATCAGGTCTGGCGATAGCGGGAGTTATCTGCTCCGTTGTCCTCTCGATGGGGGTACCGATTGCTTTGTTCATTGCAGGAAGGGTGAAGCTTAAGGCAAGGATTTCCTCGTTCTTTATCGGAGCAGGAACCTATCTGCTGTTTGCCATGCTGTTGGAGCAGCTGCTGCATGTTCTTGTCATTCAGTTCTGCGGACTGAACGCACAGAGCAGACCATGGCTTTACTATGTGTACGCGGCTTTGGCTGCAGCGGTTTTTGAAGAGACCGGAAGACTGATTGCCATGAAGTTCTGGATGAAGAAATGGCTGGATTTTCCAAATGCACTGATGTATGGAATCGGGCATGGCGGTGTGGAGGCCATTCTGCTCGGAGGACTCTCCGGAATTAGCAATCTTGTGTCCATGCTGATGATCAACAGCGGAGCCATGCAGAATACGCTGGCGGCACTTCCTGCTGAGTCTGCAAACCAGACCGTGTCACAGCTGTCGGCCCTATGGACAACACCGGCACCACTCTTTTTTGTAAGCGGAATCGAAAGAATCAGTGCCATCATTCTGCATATCGGGTTGTCACTGCTGATCTATCGGGCGGTAAAGGCAGGCAAATGCAGGACAGCGGCTTTTACAGCGGTTCTTGCATATGGGATTCATTTTATCGTGGACTTCTTTGCCGTGGCAGGTCCGGCGCTTCTTCCCATCTATGTGATTGAAATTGGTGCCTTTGTGATGGCAGCCGGAACTCTTGTTATGGCGCTGAAGATGGGAAGGATGGAAGAACTGTGAATTCCAGTTTTCTGCTATCATAAAACAGAATATATCTGACAGAACGCACCGTAGAAATACGGTGTTTTTTGTTACCCCAAACCCACAATTTCATACACAACCACAGGTTAGTACAAACACCTTGCGATTTTTTGAAAGGCTTAGAAAGGAAATTTTCCCTGATTTTTGACCCGAGAAATGACACAAACAAGGCTTAATGTATCTTTCCTGTGGTTTTTATTTTCGGCAGGAAAGGAGGATTGCTTGCTATGCCGAGAATGAGCAAGAAGCGGAAACAAGAGTGGGCGTTGTTTCTGAATGAAAGAAATCGCATTACCTACAACGACTTTGCAGAAAATGCAGTAGTGAATGTAAGCAGAGTTTTCGCTGTGTTGTGGTGCATTGCCAAAAATATTTATCGAGAAGGAGAACAAAGAACTATGAAAATGATTGAAAATGAAATGAATGTAACTGTACATCTTGAAATTATCAAGGCAAGCGAAATTGAGCCAAAAGAAGTGAAATGGCTGTGGTATCCGTATATTCTGTTTGGCAAGGTTACTCTGTTGCAGGGCGATCCCGGCAATGGGAAAAGCAAGTTAATGTTATCAATCGCCGCCCTGCTCTCAAATGGAGAACGTCTGAAAGTGTCATAGTGGGTTACACACATTCAAAGAATGTTGTGTAATGGCTTCGTCTTGCCGAGAAAGGAGAACGAAATGGCGAAAAGCAACAAGGCGGATATGAGTTGTGCAAGGGTAAAAAAGTACACCGCTTCTGATGTGAGCAAGGCGGAAAGGCACAACGAACGCAAGAATGAAACCTATGAAAATATAAATGTGATTGAGGAACGTATACCCTATAATGTGCATTTCAAAAAGCCTTTTGCTCCGACCTATATGGAGCAATTAAAGCAGATGGAAGCTGACGGTATGGTGTCGCTTCGTGGGTTGAGAAAAGACGCAACGTTCTTTAACGAGATTGCGATTAAGTGCAAAGATGGATTTGATAATAAGTGGAACAATAAATATGTTGAGGTCACAGAACAAGTAGGGAGATTGGGTTGTTTCGGATTCATGATAATTAATATTCCGGGAACTTGGTTTGGGTGGTGGTCTGACGAAGCATTTGCACTATATCTGATTGTAGATACCATATTGGTAATGCTTTATTGTGCTATTTGGATTATATGTTTTAAGAAAAACAGCGTTTTCAGAGCATTAGCACTTTCTATTATTCCTTCAATGTTGTTCTTATTTAGTGGGATTATGAGTAGGTCAGTGCTATTGATTATTGCATCAGTATTATTTGCACCAAGTCATATTGTGATTTCATATAAAAATGTAAAATGATATTTACAAATTCAAGTTTGCAGAACTGACCCAAAAGAGCTTGAAGGAGCTCTTTTTCCTTTTTTATAATAGTATCATTATGGTATAATAGAGACATTAAAATCGGAAGTTGTTTAATGGAGAATATATGAAGAAGAGAATAATCTTATAACGAAAGGACTATAATTCATGAGTAGAATACTTTTGGTGGAAGATGACACAATGATTGCTTCGGGGATTCTGTATGCACTTGAGACAGAAGGTTATGAAACAAATCATGCCACAGGTATAAAAGATGCCGGAAGTTTAATTGAACATTATAATTTTGACCTGGCAATTATAGATATGCAGCTTCCGGATGGAACTGGATTTGATGTAAGTGAGATATTCAAAAATAATGCTACATCTGTGATTTTCCTGACAGTTGTGGATGATGAAAATACAATTGTGAGGGCATTTGATGAAGGAGCACAGGATTATATTGTAAAACCTTTCAGAATTCGAGAACTTTTGGCGAGAGTTCGGCGCATTTTATCTGTCAATATCAAAAATGGAGAGAAGGATAACATAATCTATATGGGGCATGCAGCCATCCATACAGATGAGGCAAAGGTTTATGTGAATGATAAAAGCATAGAACTTACAGCATTGGAATATCGGTTACTGCTTATTTTTGCGAGTAATAAAGGAATACTTTTGAAAAGGCAGCAGATTCTTGACAAAATATGGGATGCAGACGGCAACTTTGTTGAGGATAATACACTTACCGTTTATGTGAAACGGCTGCGGGAGAAACTTGGAGAGGCAATACACATTGAGACTGTGAGAGGAATGGGATATCGTGTGGATTAAGAAAAAAGAGATAGAACAGTTGTCGGAGTTTGTGAAAGGCTATAGTTCCGGCGAGGAACTGGATATTCGAGTGAATAAGGAAGGCTCTTTTAACATATTAAAAAATGATATTTATGCTCTTGTGAACACGAAAAATGAACAGATAAAGGCAGTTGAGGCAGAAAGAGACAGTCTCTCTGATTATATGGCAGATATTTCCCATCAGTTAAAAACACCGATTACTTCCATGATGATTATGGCAGATTTACTGGAGGAGGCAGAGCCGGAAAAACAGGAAGAGTTCATTCATAACATTCAGGTTTCGCTAAACAAAATGGAGTGGCTTGTAGGGGCACTTCTTAAGATGGCAAAGCTTGATGCCCATGCAATTGATTTTATCAAAAATGACATCCACACGTCAGAACTCTTAGAGGCGGTAAAACCATCGGTGGCAATCCTTTTGGATATCCACAATCTGACCATAGAGCTGAAACAGGATTGCATCATACATTGTGATAAACGCTGGACCACAGAAGCACTCACAAACATTGTCAAAAATGCGCTCGAATATTCACCGGATGGAAGTGTGATTGAGATTGACAGCGGAGAAAATTCCATGTATAGCTGGATTTCGGTCAGGGACAGCGGTATGGGAATGGACAAAACAGGGTATGCTGCTCTTTTTAAAAGGTTTGAAAATTCTACCAATGAAAATGGATTTGGAATCGGAATGCCGCTTGCACTCTCTATTCTGAAAGGACAGGGTGGAGATATTGATGTTGATTTTGGTGGCAAGGGAGAGGGAACGATTTTTATTTTAAAATTTTTTAAGTGAATTGTTTCTAAGTGACAAAATTGTCACAATAATAATTTATTTTGTCACGGAACAGTCATTTTGCATTGCTAGGATGATATTTGAAAAAAGGAGTAAAATTCTCTCCTCACAAAAGGTTCGGATTTTGCTCCGCAAAACAAGGAGAAATGCAATGGCTGTTTTAGAAGTGAAGGAATTAACAAAGAAATATGGTGAAGGCGAATCGGAAGTGATTGCGCTTGATCATGTGTCTTTTTCGGTAGAAAGAGGAGAATTTGTTGCAATCATCGGAGCATCCGGTTCCGGGAAATCGACACTTATGAATATGATTGGCGGAATTGATTATCCAACAAGCGGTTCTATTATCATTGATGGAAATGAGATACAAGCAATGAGTGAGGATGAACTTGCAATTTTCCGAAGAAGAAATCTGGGGATTGTTTATCAGTTTTATAATCTAATACCTACTCTTACTGCGGAGGAAAATATTGCACTGCCATGGAAATTAGATGGAAGAAAAGAGAATAAGGAACGGCTTTCTGAGATTGTGAATATGCTGGGGCTTGAGAAAAGAGCAAAACATCTGCCAGGGCAAATGTCAGGAGGTCAGCAGCAAAGAGTATCCATAGGAAGGGCACTTATAAACGAGCCGGCATTTATTCTTGCAGATGAGCCGACCGGAAATCTTGATAGTAAAACAAGCAGAGAGATTCTGGATATTTTGAAGTTTACCAATCAGAAGTATAAGCAGACGATTCTTCTTGTCACACATGACGAAAAGATAGCTCTGCAGGCGAACCGAATCATCACGATCGGAGATGGAAAAATCATAAAAGACGAGGTGATGAAGTAATGAAAATAACAGCACAACTCGCCTTAAGCCAGATGAAAGTGAATAAAAAAAGAACGATTGCAGGAATTTTTGCAATCGCACTTGCAACATCACTTATTACAACTGTAATGTGCTTTGTGACAAGCGCAAATAAGATGCTTACGGATTTCCTTGGTTCGGATTATGGAGAATATGGAGGAGCATACTCTCTCATGCTTGCAATACCGGCACTGCTTTTAGGTCTTCTTATTGCAGCAATGTCGATTACTGTAATATCCAATATATTTTCTGCTAGTGCCAATAAGCGGATTCAGGAGTTTGGTATTTTAAAATGTGTTGGTGCAACAGGCAGACAGATAAGGGCAAGTGTTATCTATGAGAGTTTATGGCTTAGTCTGACAGCCATCCCGCTTGGACTCATTGCAGGAACTATACTTGGTTATATTAGTGTGAAATTTACAGGACATTTTATTTCCGATATCAATGATGCTGCAAAAGAAATTATTATGAGACCTTTTACCTTTTCCCTGCTCTTTCATATATCTGTGTGGACATATTTGTTTGCAGGTGTATTTTCGTTTTGCATTGTATTATTCTCTGCATACAGACCAGCTAAAAAGGTTGGTAAATTTACTGCTATCCAGTGTGTAAAAGGGATTGGAGCAGGTACAGTTTTGAAAGAGATCCAAGTAAAAGACAGCTTTATCCAAAAAATATTTGGATGTGAGTCTGCAATTGCCTATAAAAACATGAAAAGAAACAAATACGGCTATAAGGCAACGATACGTGCATTGTCACTTGGGATTTTACTTTTTCTGTTAACCGGAGGATTATCCGGTCAGGCAAAGGAATTCCAAGAATGGATGACACCAAAATCAAAAGAAATGATGGTGGATTATTCTTCCAATTATGATATCGAGGTAAATGCGAAAACAGGGAAAGAAGAGAGAAAAATCAGCCGACCTGTTACATCAGACCAATATAATGAAATTACACAAAAGCTGGAAAAGTACGGAATAGACGTATATGGTGTTGGAGCAGATACTTTTACTTACAATGCGCTATTAGATAAAAATACATTAACAGAGGATATGCTACGGGTTCCGAAATTTTCTGATGATAATAGGGAAACAAGGACAGAAATCGTGTCCGTTGATGATGAACTCTATAAAAAACTGTGTGACAGGGCAGGCGCAGAATATGGAAGTATCCTTTTGCTGAACACTTACCAATATAATGACAATGGAGAGTATGTGTCGATAAAACCTTTTAAAGATGATGTGACACAGATTTCCCTGATAAACGTAGCCAATGAGAAGAACACACTTACAATTGGAGGTATTTTAGAACAGTCAGATTTAAAGGAATATGGTTTTGGGGAAAAGACACCATATCCGGTCAGAATTGTCGTACCTGATGCGGATGCGAGGTATTTTGACTGGTTTAGTATGCCATCAGATGAAGATGATTATACAGAATATGCCAGAAGTGTCATGGATGAATATTTTCCGATTGTGGCAGAGGATTCTTATGTAGAGCAGGGATATACCGTGAGAATTGCCCGCACAGATGCTATGATTAAAATGCTCAATATAGCTATAGTTCTTGCTGAAATTGTGATGTATGGTTTTGTTATCCTGCTCGTTCTCATGGGATTTACAAGTGTAATTAGTACGCTGACGACAAATATCAGAATCAGAAGCCGTGAGTTTGCAGTATTAAAGAGTGTTGGAATGACAAATAAATCACTTTGCAGGATGTTATATAGTGAAAGTGTTTTTTGTGTTGTAAATGCACTTGTTCCGGGAGTTATACTTGGAATTGCCATTCCATTTTTAATTAATTTATCTATTCGGAAGGCTTTCCCGGTATTGTATCATATTCCGTGGGCGGCATTATTTTGTGGTATATTTGTTTTGATAGGAATTGTGTTTTTTATCACACGAACTGAAATTCACAAGTTAAGAGATAAAAGTATTATTGATGAAATAAGAATGGATATTGTATAAATTTTTTGTGGGCTGTGCATGGGGAGAGATATAGTTTCTCTTCTCTCTTTGCACAACTCATTTTTGATGTTAGATTATCAAATTTTCAAGGAGTCTTCCGCATCTACCCACATCTGCAAATTTCCATCAAGATATAATCTTGAATATTCAAGAGGAGCATCAATGGCGAGTGCGTTTAATGCACAGTCTGATCCATGTGTAGTCTTTAATTTCTTTTCAGCTTCCCAGCAGTCAATGCGAAGCATATAGCCGGCACTGGTATAAACATCAATACTGTTGCATTGTGGATTGTATTCTGCAAATATTGTTTTCATCGTATCAAATCTCCTTATCGTTAAATCAATCATTTGTTTCAAAAATCAGAAGCATTTCAATCAGTTCACCATGTCACTTTTATTTTGTGTTATACTGTTTTATAGGATTTTCTTGCCCTTGTATTTGCCCTTATCAGAGTTCGTAAACACTGGTGGGACGATATAACACAAGGGAAACAATAAGGGAAAGCTCACCTGCGACAAATCCAGTGTTTTCAAGGGTTTACAGAGAATTTAATAACAAAATATAACAGTTATTAAATCTCTTAAAACAGGTGAAATCTCAATCGGAATTTGTGGAGGGGAGCTCAATGAAAGAAAAAACTTATCATACTCGATGCGGAACGATTCACTATTGGGCAAGCGTGTCAAACCCGGATGAAATTACCCTTGTTTTTCTGCCCGGATTGACTGCCGATCATAGATTGTTTGATAAGCAGATTCAACATTTCAAGGAGAAGTATAATGTTGTGGTATGGGATGCACCGGCACACGCCGCTTCATGGCCGTTTCGGTTTGATTTCGATTTGTTCGATAAGGCAAAATGGCTGAACGATATTTTAAATCAAGATAAAATTGCCAAACCGGTCATTGTTGGGCAGTCTATGGGCGGATATGTTGGGCAGGCTTATGCACAGCTCTATCCAAACCGATTAACAGGCTTTGTCTCCATTGACTCTGCACCGTTGCAACGAAACTATGTGACTGCGGTTGAACTCTGGCTTCTGAAGCGAATGAAACCAGTATATGCTCATTATCCGTGGAAATTGCTTTTGAAATCGGGGACGGAAGGAGTTGCCACGTCTGATTATGGCAGAAATCTAATGCGTGAAATGATGCTGGTCTATGATGGTGACCAAAAGCGTTATGCGCAAATTGCTGGGCATGGTTTTCGTATTTTGGCAGAGGCAATGGAAAAGAATCTGCCATATGAACTGAAGTGCCCATCTCTGTTAATATGTGGAACTCAAGACCATGCCGGTTCATGTATAAGGTATAACAAAGCATGGCACCAAAAGAGCAAAATTCCTTTGAAGTGGATTGAAGGAGCTGGACATAATTCTAATACAGATAAACCGGAATTGATAAACAGTTTAATAGAAGAATTTGCCGCAGGTATTTAATAACAGACAACTCCCAGATTATGTAATCACAAAATCGGGAGTTGCGGAGGTGATGGTATATGGCAAAACATGAGTTTGGAATTATGATGAATACTCCTCGGCAGAGCGAGCGATATGACGAATATGAACCGTGGAAATACGAATGCATTTCTGTTGATGATAAAGATTTAGAAGGTGTTGTTGAAAGACTTTCATCCATTGACTTTTATTGGCATACACTTTCTGTTAAAGGCAAAGGGCTTGCATATTGTGGTGTTACACTTGTTCCGCCCTGTTCATTAAAGGCGTTTATTGATAGCATTGCTGATATTCCTGAATTGTGCGAATTAAAGAAACTGTTTAAAAAGGCATTGGACAAAAATAAATGGGTTATTCATTACGGAATTTGATTGAGTAACAACTTCTTGTTTGAAAAATTGAGAAAACGTAATATTGAACAAAAAAGAAATGCACAGTTCTTAGCTTATCGTAAACTGTGCATTTTTGTAAATAAATACTTTTAATTAGCCGATTACGGCATCCTCTGCTGTAAAATGTTCCAGAGAATTTTCTTTTACCTGAATGCAGATATAAGTAATTCCAGAAATATCGGATGCAAAAAACTGACGCTTTGCAGCAGGTGCGATTTTTAGCCAGTCTCCAGTTGAAAGGCTAATTTCTTCTCCATCAATTATGGCTTTGCCGTTACCTGAAAGAATTCCATAGATTTCTTCATTTTCTTTATGAGAATGAACAAATGGGACATTTGCTCCTGCAGGTAGTTCGTTTAAACTGATTTCTGCACCTGTTAAAGACAACTTTTCATGCAGCTCAATTCGGTTTTCCTTTCCAATAGTTGTTTTTGTGTAATTTGCCATAATAACCTCCATAGTTAATTTGTAGTTTCTGGTTGCTTGGTATTAGTATAGTGTGAGACACATACAAAAACAAGTACGCACCTTTTTGTAACTGTACACTCAAAAATGAATGTGTTACAATAGACTCGGAGGTGAGAATTATGCGAGCAAAAGAAGAATTACCGGAATGCCCAGTTGCTACAGCAGTATCTCTCATCGGAGGAAAATGGAAACTGCTGATTTTGCGTAACTTGAAAGAGCGTCCATGGAGATTCAATGAGCTACAACGAAGTATAGATGGTATTTCACAAAAGGTTTTGACAGATAGTTTAAGACAAATGATAAGTGATGGACTGGCATATCGCCACGATTACCATGAACAGCCACCGAGAGTTGAATACGGCTTAACAGAACTCGGAACAAAAATGCTTCCAATTGTTAATTCACTTGCTGACTTTGGTAACTACTATAAATCAATTATTGAACAGAATTAAGGACGTTAGTATTTGAAAAGCTCGAACAATTCCGGTTTGGAGAATTGAAAAAAACGGAATTTACCTATTAAGACATATAAACTCTTGACAATAAAGCTCCTATATAGTATGTTTTTGATGAACTACTATATAGGAGCTTTTGTATGAAAATGAATGGAGGATTTCTTGTCACCAAAATAAAACAGCTTGGAGACCGGATTTTTGAGAAGATTCTCAGTGAAAAGAATATTGATGCGTTTAATGGAGCCCAGGGGCGTATTCTTTATGTGCTGTGGCAGAAGGATGGTATTTCAATCAGGTCACTCTCGACTAAATGCGGATTAGCGATAACATCTCTTACTACGATGCTAGAAAGAATGGAAAATCAAGGGCTGATAAGCCGTGTTCAGTCTGAAACGGACAAAAGGAAAACGCTCCTGTTTCTGACTGAGAAAGCACATGCCTTAAAGGGCGAGTACGATTCTGTATCTGATGAGATGGGCAGTATTTACTATAAAGATTTTTCAGAGGAAGAAATTACCCGGTTTGAGGAATGCCTCGACCGCATCAGAAAGAATCTTGAGGAGTGGCAGAAGTCATGAGTATTTGTATCAAAGATCAGATTCAGAACATGAATATCGTCATTGGCTGCACAGTGGGGTGTACATATTGCTATGCCCGCAACAACGTGAAACGCTGGCATATGATTGATGATTTCGCTGACCCTGAATTCTTTCCGGGTAAGCTCAAGATGATGGAAAAGAAACGTCCGCAGAACTTTCTTCTTACCGGCATGAGCGATCTCTCCGGATGGAAGCCGGAATGGAGAGACGAGGTATTTGCAAAGATCCGTGAAAATCCACAGCATCAGTTCCTGTTCCTTACCAAGCGACCTGATTTGCTGGATTTTGATACCGATCTGGAAAACGCATGGTTTGGCGTTACGGTGACGAGGAAAGCAGAACGGTGGCGTATCGACGCCCTTCGGAAAAACGTTAGAGCAAAACATTACCATGTTACCTTTGAGCCGTTATTCGATGATTCCGGCACAGTTGACCTTTCCGGAATCAATTGGATCGTTGTCGGTACCATGACCGGAGCTCAGAGCAGGAAGATTCATACGGAGCCGGAATGGGCATGGTCTCTGACGGACCAGGCACATAAGCTCGGCATTCCGGTGTTTATGAAGGAAGACCTTGTCCCTATCATAGGGGATGAAAATATGATTCAGGAAATGCCAGAAGAATTTAATAAAGTGTTAGAGGTACAGAAATCATGGAAGAAGTAATGAATGGAACCCTCATTCGTGAGGTGGAAACAAAGAACATCATGACTAAGTCTAGTCTGCCGGTAGGCGGTTACTCAGTCAATCCCTATGTGGGCTGTACACATGCCTGCAAGTATTGCTATGCTTCTTTTATGAAGCGCTTTACCGGGCACAAGGAGGAATGGGGCACTTTCCTTGATGTGAAGCATTGGCCGGAAATTAAAAATCCGAAGAAATATGCCGGACAGCGGGTGGTCATCGGTTCTGTGACAGATGGCTACAATCCACAGGAGGAGCAATTCGGGAATACCAGAAAACTTCTGGAGCAGCTGATCGGCAGTGACGCAGATATTCTGATCTGCACAAAGTCGGATCTTGTGGTACGGGATATTGATCTGTTGAAGAAGCTTGGACGTGTAACCGTTTCATGGTCGATCAACACACTAGATGAAAATTTCAAGAACGATATGGATTCTGCTTCGAGCATTGAGCACCGTATCGCTGCTATGAAGCAGGTATATGAGGCAGGTATCCGTACAGTCTGTTTCGTATCCCCGGTATTCCCCGGTATCACGGATTTTGAAGCAATCTTTGAGCGGGTAAAGAATCAGTGCGATCTGTTCTGGCTCGAAAATCTCAATCTTCGAGGCGGTTTCAAAAAGACAATTATGGATTATATCGCCGAAAAATATCCTGATCTTGTACCACTTTACGACGAGATCTATAACAAGCATAACCGCAGCTACTTTGAAGCACTTGAAGTAAAAGCTGAGAAAATGGCTAAGAAGTATGATTGTGCCTTTGTGGATAATGAAATGCCTTATGGCAGAGTCCCGCAGGGGCATCCGGTGATCGTAGATTATTTCTATCATGAGGAAATCCGTGGGACAGAGAATACCGGAAAAAGAAATCGCTAACTTCCAGTTTGCATATTTTATCAAAAGGTACATATTAAAATTAACACAAAGGGAGATGTTAGAATGAAAGCTCATGAATATTGGTCTGTCGGAGCATTGATAACGATGCTAGGTACTTTTTATAGCGGATATAAAGGTTCAAAATCAAGCCATAAATATTTTGCGGCAAGTTCTTTGCTTTGTATGATTATGGCTATTTATACAGGTCATAAGATGATATCTAAAAACAAGAAAACAAAGAAAGAACCAATATCATTAGGAAATGAAGAATAATACAATCAACCTTGTGCCCACTGGGCACGAAGTTGGCACAGTCACTACGGTGTCAGGAGAAATCCTGGCATCTTTTTTTATATCTTTTTACACTTCAAAAAATAATTTCAAAAAATTTCTAAAATCATGTCCGATTTTGTCGCTCCCAATACAGAGTATATGGAAGGCAAATTGAAAATCCTCTGATTTCCAAAAATCACAAACGTAAAAGAGGTTCAGACAGTTCTTCCGATTGCACCCTGACAATTGAAGGAGCCGATACATCTTGAGAAACATGCTTACCGGAGTTAATCCGGCTCGTGCAGGCGAAGACTCCTACGGGAAGAGCGAAGCAATAATGATACCACCGAAAGGTATAGGACCTCTGCTGAAACAGAGACTGTGGCTGTATTTTTGCAGTCGGGTTATCTGGAATGATAACGATCAGATGTATATGTATAGACAAAGCCCAAATGCGAATACTTAGATTTTCTTATTTATATTACAGGAGAAATCCTGTAGCAAGTGGGGAATGGTTCGACTCCATTCCTCATTTTTTCGTGCAGAAAATGCATAGATTATTATCCTGTTTGAAATACCGGGGAAAGGTGTTGCAGGAAGAAAAGAAGGACAAGAAGCATGAATATGATTGTTTTAATAGGTAGACTTGCCAGAGATCCAGAAACTAAGCTGGCATCTACGCAAAAGGGACAAACCAAAGTATCCAGGTTTCCACTGGTAGTAAAAAGAAATCGCACGAGCAAAGCATTTGTAGTGATGATCACAGCTTATGGAAATAATGCAGAATTTGTGGAGAAATATCTTGAAAAAGGAATTAAGATTGCTCTTTCCGGAGAGTTAGTAATCTCTCAGATCAAAGATGAACAGACTGGAACTGCATCCTATTATACCGAAGTCATTATGGATGATGTGGAATTTGCAGAAGCCAAAACAAAAAAAGAAGAATCTGATGGATTTCAACCAGCAGAGAAGAGGAAGATTCCATTCGATATACCAGAAGAACTTGAACAAGAAATGCCATTTCGATAGGAGGACAAGATTTATGAGAAAATACTTTTTAGAATTATTTGCAATAGGATTAGTTGATTCAGAAGGAAGAATCAATTCAGAACATATGATAAGTGATGCGCTTATGACTTCCATGAAAACAATGGAAGAGCTGACAAAAATGAAAATGGATCGTTTAGTTTTGGAAACAACAATGGAGATGATCTTATGTATGTTTGAGTCATGTGACACAGAGGAATTTACAGAAATATTAGGCAGGCTGCTTGGCGGAAAACAGACTTCTAAAGTGACAGCTCATTTGGAAGCACTGGAGGAATTACTGACAGAAGAGGAATATAGAGGTTTCCTTGCAGAATATCTTGGTTATTTAACCGTGAATGTAGCAGAGTTTATTCGGAGCACAATCATTGAAAATGGTTTGATGTTACTTGCCGGTGCAGGAGGAGAAGAGGATGGAGAAGACGGATTATAAAATCACAGAGTTTCACAATTCGGAGTTTGGTTCCATCCGTATGATTGAAGATGGAGGCAGACTTTTATTTTCTGGAATTGATGTAGCATTTGCTTTGGGATATGCAAAACCAAGAAATGCGATAAATGTTCATTGCAAGGGGGCCCTGAAACGGTAATGTCACTAACTTAAGAAAATTTCGATTATTGTAATAAGTGTTCAGATTAGCTTTCTTGAAAAATCACAAGATTTACGCATAACAAATAAACAAACCAAAAGTCTGCTTTTTGCCAGCTATATTCATTTGAATAATTTTTTATCCTATACGGTATGCGAAACTAACCCATCGTTTCTTTATTACTCGACGCTGATATTGTCGGTGTGGTCTTTGGGGCGATAGTTCTTTCTTAATCAGACCTTCAACATCTATCGTTACGAATGTCTGGCGCAGATAATGCCTGTATATTTGAATTGCCATTGTGTAGTTTAATTGGTATGTGTACTTACGGTTTCTTTCTTCCAGTATGATATTTGCTGAAATAATTTCACAAAAATTATACTGGATCAGTTTTGCGTAAATTTCCTGACAGATATATTCCACATTTTTAGAGTGAAGATTTGTCAGGCCAATCGTATATTTCAGCTCACGGAAAGAAGTTTCGATTCCCCATCGCATATGATAAAGTTCCTTGATCTTTTCAGGTGGGAATTCTTCTTTATCCAGGTTGCTGGCTATACATTCATAAACTCCATTTTCCAGCTGAAACTGTGTGAGTCTGAGATGAAGTGTATAAAACAAATTCTCAGAATCAAGAAAGTCAAATGGCGATGAATTTGAGAGATATTTATAACCTTTCGTTTTATAAGACTTTTGTTTACGGGTCATAATCAGTTCGATTTCTTCGTCAAATTCACAGGATACCGGCAAGGAAAGGCTTCCGGAAATGCTGCCTTTTTTCGAGGTATCTTTAATCCGGATCAGATAAAAGAGACCACGTTCCTGAACATTTGCAAAAATGTTATAAGTTTCGTATCCACGATCTGCCATAATGATAGTCTTCTGATTTGTAGTCAGTTTTTTAACCATTTCAATCATGGCAGAGGATTCATTTTCTTCATAAGGCTCCTGAATCAGAGCATCGACATATCGCCTGCTTTGGAGGTCATACAAGGCATTAAGATGCAGTTGATTAAAACCAAAAGTTCCTTCTTTACCAGCAAAATACGTGTGTGGATTTAGTGGATCACGAAATATATTCAAGTCAGAACCATCATAGGCAAGTAACTGATAGCCTTGGTATTTTTTGTTACATAATATCTGCTCATGAAATTTGTGAAATAAATGTTCCATGGTATCTGGTTTCAATTTGTTCCTTTGCTTTATGAAACCAGAACGGGTTATTTGATTCAGATCATAATTAAAATATTTATGTAATTCTGAGTTAAGTGAACCACCTTCCATAGTAAGTAGAAAGTTTATTGTCGAGGTAAAGTTCATCTTCCGATTTCTGGTAAAATCATGCCCGGGATTTTTGACGTAATCTTCTATCTGACTGGACATGCTGGAAATGGCAGCGTTGAGTTTGTTGCGGACATAATCAGCGTAAAAGTTCATTAGCAATTCCTCCTAAAATGTATTCATTCAAGGAGGCTTCGCCACATTTTTTCTGACATTTGTCAAGACCTTTTTCTGTTTTATTTTATAAATTTTCTTAAGTTAATGACATTAGCTGGCCTGTGTATCCCTTGCACAGTTCATTTTGGAATCCGGCTATGGAAAGAGTGAGCTGGCACAGGGAGCCAATAACTGTTTTGGTATGAAGAAATCCCTGTCCGGCAATACCTGGGGAAATTCTTCCTGGGATGGAAAGAGCATCTATACCAAGAAAACGCAGGAAGAAGAAAACGGAAAGATGATCACCATCACAGCAGATTTCCGAAAGTATCCATCAATCGAGGACTCCATTGCGGATCATTCCGCATATTTGCTTGGAGCAAAGAACGGCTCCACGCTTCGGTATCATGGTCTGAAGGGCTGTACGAATTATAAGAAGGCAGCGCAGATCATCAAGGATGGTGGATATGCAACTTCCAGCACCTATGTGCAGCGGTTGTGTGAAATCATTGAAAAGTGGGAGCTGACCAAGTATAACGCAGATTCGAATACAAAAGAGGAGACCAGTACGGTATATTACCGTGTCCGCAAGACCTGGGCGGATGCAAAGAGCCAGCTTGGAGCCTATAAGATTCTGGCTAATGCGAAGAAATGTGCGGATGAGCATCCGGGCTATTCTGTATTTGATGGAAATGGAGTGGTGGTGTATGCAGCAAAACAGCAGTTTACACCGTATACTGTGCAGGTAAAGATTAAGGACCTCTATATTCGTAAGGGTCCTGGTACGAATTATGCGAAGGGAAAATTCACAGGGATTGGGGTCTTTACCATCGTGGATGAGGCAGACGGCCCTGGAGCAACGAAATGGGGACTCTTGAAGTCTTATACGGAAAAGCGGAACGGGTGGATCTCTTTGGATTTTGCAACGAAATGTTAAGAAAGATGGCTCTGTATTACGGTTTACATCGTAGTACAGAGCCTTTTTTTTGTTTTTTTACAGCAAATATAGTTCTTTAGAACAAGAAATAGTTTTGCAGATTCTGTATACCGAAATGGGTAACCGATATAATATCTTTAGACCTATAAATCGTTCTGAAGGAGGTGTTGCAATGGACTTGAGAGATGTTGGTCTGCGTATCAAGGAAACCAGAGAGACCAAAGGACTCACACAGGAAGAGCTGGCTGCATTGGTAGATTTGAGTCCGACACATATCAGTGTGATCGAGCGTGGTCAGAAAGTACCAAAACTGGATACGTTTGTAGCAATCGCAAATGCACTGGATGTTTCAGCGGATAGTCTTTTGAGGGACGTTGTGGCACAGTCTGTAAATGGTGTGGTAAACAATCTGTCAGCAAGCATCATGAAACTGCCGCCGAAAGAGCAAAAAAGAGTCATACGTGCAATAGAAGCGTATGTGCAGGAATAGCAAGTAATGGAGGGCTGAGAAGCCCTTCTTTTTTTGTACTTTCGTAAATTCTTGTAGAACTATGTCGAACGATTTTTGTTTCAATACCTGTTTGATTATGCTATATTGTTCTATAGAACAAGAATTAAATCTACAGGTGGAGAAAAATGGAATTTAAAGAACTAATGGAGAAAGTTGCTAAGAAACATGGAACCACAGCTTTGGAGGTCTATTCAGAAATCCAGAAAGTGATTGATGTGGGGATGAAGGATTCGGATGAAGAGGTGCA
This sequence comes from Firmicutes bacterium OM04-13BH, assembly GCA_003481745.1. Taxonomy (GTDB): domain Bacteria; phylum Bacillota; class Clostridia; order Lachnospirales; family Lachnospiraceae; genus Blautia; species Blautia stercoris. Next base: position 52,409 of record QULP01000006.1, on the reverse strand, counting down.
AAAAAATTGGAAGAGGGTACCCTATGAGGGTGAAAAACCATCACCAGAAGAACTGATCCAGTATCTTGTTGGTGAGATGTTGTGTATGGAGGAGGAAACGTGTGAAGAAGTATAATAGGAAACAGGCGGTGGTTATGACCATTATTGGGACAATCATGGTATGCTCGGCTTGTGGTAAGGCAGAGGCAGCAGTCCCGGATGTTGTAGGCAGTATGAAAATGAACCGGGATGAAATGCTTACCGTTGTAGCAAATCAGGATAAGATTGAGGATAAAGAGGCATTTGCGAGGCTTTTGCTTCAGATGTATAAAGAAAATTCATTTGAATCCATGAAGTTTTCTGAGGATGAAGGATATCCTACCAGTCTGGATATGAATGTTTATACCAGAAAGGAAGATATAGGGGAAAAAGATCCCATCATGACTGTAGAATACAAACCGGAAGAATGGAATGCAGAATATGATATTGTGAATGCCACAGAGCAGTTCCATCTGTATGTCGATGATGAGATGGTTGAGGATAATTAAATAAGAATCAAAGAAATAGGCTTTGTATTACGGTACGTCGTAGTGCAGAGCCTATTTTTTTGCTCGAAAACAGGAGAAAAGGAAGGGGGATGCACATTTTATAAATTTCTTACCGCCCATTTAACGATTTCGTGTCCATGGGATAGTGAAGGGAAAAGCTATAACGATAGAGATACAGAAGTGTTCCCTTCAGATTTGATGGAGGTAAAGGACATGGACGATAGACAGAGACAGCAGATCAGGGAACTCAGAGAAGAAGGCTATGGTTATGGCAGAATCGCACAAATACTTGAAATTAGTGAAAACACCATCAAGACATATTGCCGGAGGCATGGCCTTGGAGGAGTGGCAACCAATCTGGCATCATCTGAGGGGAAAAGGCAGTATTGTCCGTGCTGCAAAAGTGTGCTGGAGCTGATACCGGGAAGGAAGCCGAAGAAGTTCTGCTCCGATAAATGCCGTATGAAATGGTGGAACAGTCATCTGGATCAGGTAAAACGGAAAGCCAATTATAGCTTTGTCTGCCCGGTATGTAAGAAACAGTTTTCCGTGTATGGAAATGCAAATCGGAAGTACTGTTCCCACGCATGCTACATCAAAGCCAGATTCGGAGGTGATGAGGTATGACACGGGAACAGGGAAGAAAAGAAGTCGTGTATCAGATGACCATGAGTGCAGCACGTCGGATGTTGGAAAAGGGGCTTATTACCGAAGAACAGTATCAGAAATATGACACAAAAATGCGGCAGAAATACGCGCCTATAATCGGCACATTATGGGCCGAAATGGACTTGCTATAGTGCGGATAGTACGCGAATATGTCACTGCGAAAGGAGATGGCTTTATGCCGAAAATTATAAAAATTAAGCCCAAAAAGGTTGAACTGAAGCCAAAACTGAGAGTAGCGGCATATGCCCGTGTTTCTACAGATGAGAAAGAACAGCAGCGTTCCTTTTCTGCACAGATCAGTTACTACAACGACTTGATACAGAGAAATCCTGAATGGAAATTTTCTGGTATTTATGCAGATCTTGGTATCAGCGGAACGAGTACCCGGAACCGAGAGGAGTTCCACAGACTGATTGCAGACTGCGAGCAGGGAAAGATTGATCTGGTGCTTGTAAAGAGTATCAGCCGATTTGCCAGAGATACGGTTGATACCCTGCGAACCATCCGGCGTTTGAAAGACCTCGGAGTTGCAGTTTATTTCGAGAGGGAACAGATCAATACATTATCGCATGATGGAGAATTCCTTCTTACGTTGCTGGCTTCCTTTGCACAGGAAGAGAGCCGGAGCATCTCCGAGAATATCAAATGGGCTATCCGAAAGAAATTTGAACAGGGAATTCCGAATGGACATAAAGCACCATACGGATATCGGTGGGACGGAGTTGAGATGTTCCGCATTATCCCGGAACAGGGTGTGATCGTACAGGAGATTTACAGAAGATACCTTGCAGGGGAGTCAGCATATGGCATCGCAAAGGATCTTGCCGCAAGAGGTGTAACCGGGCAACAGGGCGGACCATTCGAGCAGATTTCGGTAAAGGATATTCTTTCCAATATTTCCTATACGGGGACCATGATCCTTCAAAAAAACTTTTTTACAGAAAATCATGTGCGTAGGAAGAACAAGGGAGAATTGCCGATGTTCTATGTAGAAGAGATGTTCGAGCCACTGGTATCAGTTGAGGATTTAAAAAAGGCACAGCAGATCAGGGCACAGAGAGCAGAGCGGCAGGCAAATAAAAATCCGAAACTGACGGTGTTCTCCGGCAGGATGAAATGCGGATATTGCGGAATGGGAGTCAGCCGAAGAACATCAGCTACAAGAAAGAGATGGGTTTGCAATACCAGGGAAAGAAAAGGTGCAAAGTTTTGTGACTGCCGACCAATATGGGAAGAGGAACTGATAAAGGCCAGTGCACAGATTTTTGGGACTTCAGAACTTGATGAAGAAAAGTTTTTGAAGGAAGTGAAACAGGTCACAGTGTATAGTGATCGGCTTGAGTTCTTGACTTCTAGGGGAGTTAAACATTATATCCGGCAGTTCAACGGACTGAGAGGACAGAATGCATTTACCAATAAGGTGTGGTGCAGCTGCGGAGAAAAATGCCAAAGAGATAAGGGCTACCAAGGGAAAAAAGTATGGTATTGTTCGAAACGTCATTACCAGGAAGATAAGGTTCGGGCCTTAACGGAAGAAGATCTTCTGAAGGCTGCCGAAATGGTTTTAGAAAATCCCTATCAGCAAACCGTTGTACGGGATATAGAGAAACTGGTTGTGGGAAGTGACAGCATCGAGTTCAGATTCAAAAATGGGGAGGCGACAACATGGCAAAGAAAATAACGAAAATCCCTGCTACCTTAAACAGATTCAATTTGGAACCAGTCGTGGCGATAAGGAAACGAAGGGTAGCCGGATATGCACGAGTATCCACGGATCGGGATGAACAGGCTACCAGTTATGAAGCTCAGATGGCCTATTATAAAGCCTACATAGAGAACCGGGAAGATTGGGAATTTGTTGGAATGTATTCTGATGAGGGAATCAGTGCAACCAATACCAAAAAGAGAGATGGCTTTAAGCAGATGATAGAGGATGCCCTTGCAGGGAAGATCGATTTGATTATCACAAAGTCAGTCAGTCGATTTGCACGAAATACGGTAGATTCCCTTTCCACCATCCGAAAATTGAAGGAAAAAGGTGTAGAGGTATATTTTGAAAAAGAGAACATCTGGACACTGGATGCCAAGGGTGAGATGCTTTTGACCATCATGAGTTCCTTTGCACAGGAAGAAAGCCGGAGCATTTCTGAGAATACCACTTGGGGCAAGAGAAAACAGTTTGCTGATGGAAAAGGAGCGGTGGCTTACAGTAGATTCCTCGGGTATGATAAGGATTTTGAAATCAATGAAGAAGAGGCGAAAATCATCCGGCTGATCTTCCGGTTGTTTATCAGCGGAAAAACATTTTATGGGGTTGCTCAGGAAATGGAACGAAGAGGAATCCCAAGCCCCGCTGGAAGGAGAAAATGGTATGCCAGCACTGTAAAATCCATTATTACAAATGAGAAGTATAAAGGTGATGCACTTCTTCAAAAGCAGTACACGACAGATTTTCTTCAGAAGAAGCGGAAGAAGAACGAAGGTGAGATTCCACAGTATTATGTAGAAGGGCATCACAAACCGATCATCCCGCCGCCAGTATTTGATTATGTGCAGGCTGAAATTGTTAGAAGAAGTAAGATGGGACGATACAGTGGAGCGGATATTTTTGCAAATAAGGTCAGATGCGGATGCTGTGGAAACTGGTATGGTGCAAAGGTGTGGCATTCCCAAGACAAATATCGGAGAGTCATTTATCGTTGCAATAAGAAATACCAGAAGGGGAAGGAACCTTGCGAATCTCCACACTTTTCAGAGTCAGAACTAAAAGAAATTTTTATGAAGGCACTGAATCTGCTGATAGAAGAAAAAGAAGAGTGCATTGACAATCTGAAGGAGCTGATCGAGGATACCTGCCAGACGGATGAATTAGAAGTGCAGCAGGAAAGGCTGGAAGCGGAAATAGAGCTTTTGACAGAAAAAATCAATAGTGTCATCCGGGAAAATACAAGGATTGTGCAGGATCAGGAAGAGTATCAAAAAAAGGAAGATACTTTGAGGAATCTTTACGAAAAGAAAAAAGAGAAGTTAGGCGAACTGAATGATATGATTCAGGAGCGGAAGGACAAGCGTGGTATTTTGACAAACTTCATCATGAATCTGCAGGACCTTGATGGGGAGCAGGTGGAGTTCAGAGAGGAGCTTTGGGGTGGCCTTCTGGATGAGATTGTAGCTGAAAAGGACAAGAGCTGCAGGGTGATTTTTCGAGGTGGAATAGAAGTGACTATATAAATAAAAAACACATTTTCGATAGGGCATCTGGGATATTCTTGGATGCCTTATATTTTTATAAATGCATATCTTAAGTATGGTGAAATTCATCGCAACACGTTGACAATCGTGAATGAGTTGATGAGATAGTAGGAAGCCTATTGTTGTCTGTGGAGAAATCTGCGGATGATGGCAGGCTTATTTTTTGTTTGAGGTTTCAACTCTGTCTTTAATGAATAGAGTTCATTTTTTTATTCAACTATTCCCATGATATATACAATATGTAAATTTGCAATTCAAATATAGTTTATGCTAAGCAAAATAATAATAATAATAATTATCATTATTGACAAGAGGATAATTATCATGTATAATACAAATATACAAGAAACAAAGTGTTAGAAAAATTGCTAGGAACTTGGTAACAAAAATAAATCGATATTGAAAAGGGAAAATGACTATGATAAAATAGGAATGTGAACCATGTGGATATATTTATGATCCGGCAGTAGGAGATCCGGACGCTGGTATCGATCCAGAAACTGCATTTGAGGATATTCCAGATGACTGGACATGCCCAATCTGCGGATTAGGAAAAGATGTTTTCGTTCCTGTAGAAGACTAAGCAGAAAATGCAGGTACGAAACTGCCAGAGATTAAAAGAGCCTAAGAGAACATATAAAAGAAATGGAGGTCAAATTATGACTTACGATTTAAACATTACCTTTGATGACAATTTAGTAACAGGAAATGAAACAATTGATACCCAGCATAAAGAATTGATCGACCGTATCCAGAACTTTGTAACTGCCTGTCAAAATGGCGACAGCAAAGTAAAAGCAATCAAAATGCTGGATTATCTGGATGAATATACTGACTTTCATTTCAAAGAAGAGGAAAAGCTTCAGGAAAAATCCGGTTATCCAGAGCGTGAAAAACATTATGAAAAACATGAAGAGTTTAGAAAGACAATTCAGGAACTGTATGAATACCTTCAGGAGTATGAAGGACCGACAGATCGGTTCAGTGAACTTGTACAGAAAAATGTAATCGACTGGCTGTTTGGACACATTAAAACATACGACCGCTCTGTGGCAAAATTTATCTTTATGAAACAAAATCCAGACCGATGCTAAAATAAACCAGGGAACGAGTTCATTCAGAATGTAGACAACGTGATGAAGTAAACTAGGGGCTGTCACAATGCAGCCCCTTTCCTGTTATAGCGATATTCTAGGTAATATATTGCGCTGGCATGACATATTATTTTACTACTACTATATGGGAAGAGCAAGCAGCTCTTCTTTTTTGTCCTTTTTATTCAATTTTAAGTTGTAAAGTCTCTTTTCATTCGACAAAATTCTCCACAGACAGAGGATATGCGACGAGCATTGATATGAACATCTATTTAAGGAAAGAGGATATTGAAGACGGGGAATTGGTAATGACAGCCGAATATAGACCTGTAGAATACGGAAAGGACTATGATGTTGTCAATAATCCTGATAAATTTCAACTATATATAGATGGAAAAGAGATTAAATAGTAATCTCCTGAAAGCAAGCTTTTTGTCAATTATTTCAAAGAAAAATTAAAGGATAACAATACATAGTTTTGACAATGATATTTTGAAAAAATTTATAGGAATGCTCTATTATCAAATTGACATAGGAATATGGTAGCGTATAATTAGAATTGAATACACTGAAAAAATGGAGGAATTACATGAAAGCACATAAATATTGGTCAGTAGGAGCATTGATCACGATGCTTGGGACTTTTTACACTGGATATAAAAAGCAAAAATCAAGTCACAAATACTTTGCTTTAAGTTCTATGTTATGTATGGTAATGGCGATATATACAGGTCATAAAATGATTACCGGGAATAGGAAGAAAAAGGCGAATAAAGAGAAAGATACAGAAAGGGAGAGATAAATAATGTTGGAAGTAGGGGTTAAGGCACCGGATTTTGAGTTGCCAGATCAAAATGGGAAAATACATAGATTATCGGATTATACAGGAAAAAAAGTGATTTTATATTTCTATCCCAAGGATAATACAGCGGGATGCACGAAACAGGCATGTGGTTTTTCTGAGCGATACCCTCAGTTTACCGAAAAAGGAGCAGTTATTCTTGGAGTCAGTAAGGATTCTGTATCCTCTCATAAGAGATTTGAAGAAAAATATGGATTGACATTTACACTTTTAGCAGATCCAGAGCGGAAAGTTATTGAAGCATATGATGTATGGAAAGAAAAGAAAAATTATGGCAAAGTCTCTATGGGAGTAGTAAGAACCACATATCTTATTGATGAACAGGGGATTATTATAAAGGCAAATGATAAAGTCAAGGCTGCAGATGATCCTGAAAATATGCTCAAGGAATTAGATTAATGAAGATAATATTATCCCCTGCTAAAAAGATGATTACAGATACTGACAGCATAGCGCCGGATGGATTGCCTGAATTTATTGAAAAGACGACAGAGATACAAAGTTGGTTGAAAAGTAAGTCAAAAGAAGAACTGAAGACTATCTGGAAATGTAATGACAAAATTACAGAACAGAACTTCAATAGATTGGAAAACATGGATCTTTATCATTTACTTACCCCAGCTGTCTTATCATATGAAGGAATTGCTTTTCAATATATGGCTCCATCCGTGTTTGAGGACAGTCAGTTCGAGTATGTACAAAATCATTTGGGAATAATATCTGCATTTTATGGTGTGCTAAAACCAAGGGATGGTGTGACACCTTATCGTTTGGAAATGCAGGCGAAGGTTGGAATAGGAGAAACAAAAAATCTGTATGAGTACTGGGGAGATTTATTATACCGCTCAGTGATTGATAACAGCAGGATTATAATCAATCTGGCATCGAAAGAATACTCTAAGTGCATAGAAAAATATCTGACACGACAGGATAGATACATTACGATTACATTTTGTGAGTTATCAGGAGATAAACTGGTGACAAAAGGTACATATGCTAAGATGGCCCGTGGTGAAATGGTTAGGTTCATGGCTGAAAACAGAATTGAAAATCCTGAGGATATTAAGAAATTTGATAGACTAGGCTATTCATTCCGCTCTGATTTGTCATCAGATGCAGAATATGTTTTTGAACGGAAAAAATGATGATTGAATGATTATTTTAAATAAAAGGTAATCAGTAATATTGATTATTATAATAATAGTAATCATTACTATTATTTATTAACAATAAACAGATTGAGAAGCACCACGAAGAGAGATATCGTGCACTTCTTAAGAATATTGAAACTGCACAGGTGTTTGAAAAGAGTGAAGTTAAGGTATGGGAATGCCGTAACTGTGGACATGTTGTGGTAGGAACAAAGGCACCTGAGATATGTCCAGTATGTAACCATCCACAGAGTTATTTCGAAATACGTGAAGAGAACTATTAAAGAGAAGGAGATTATTACAAAGAAGAAAGTGATTATTAAAAAAAGCAGTAATGATAGGCTGTGGCTTTGTTGGTTCTGCATCAGTTGGTAAAGAAGCATTAAAGTTTAAGAATCGGTGGATGCTTTGAAAAAAGTTATAGAAACAATTGGATTTTAAATTTTAAACATAGGAAGATAAAAAAGATGGAAGTAAAATATTCTGTATGCAATCATTGTGGAAACATTATTGAAATGGTAAAGGATCAAGGCGTACCAGTAATGTGTTGCGGAGAACCTATGCAGGAATTAAAAGCCGGAGTGACAGATGCTGCTGTCGAGAAGCATGTACCTGTATATACGATAGAAGGCAGTCATGTTCATGTCGTGGTCGGAGAGACAAAACATCCAATGCTTGAAGAGCATTTCATTGAGTGGATTACATTAAATACAAACCAGGGAATATACAGAAAACAGTTAAATCCAGGGCAGGAGCCGGTAGCAGATTTTTGTCTTTGCAATGGTGAACAGGTAGAAGAAGTATATGCATATTGTAACCTGCATGGATTATGGAAATGCTAAAAGCATTTATACATATTAAGGTTACAGAACAACACAAATACAACAGTAATATATGCTGTGTATTAATATATTTATAAGGAGGAATAAACTAATGAAATATGTATGTGACGTTTGCGGATGGGAATATGATGAAGAGGAAGGTTATCCTGAAGGTGGTATTGCACCAGGAACAAAGTGGGAGGATGTTCCGGAAGATTTTGAATGCCCATTATGTAATGTTGGAAAAGATCAGTTTTCAGAAGTTGAATAGAAGCCTAATCTTGTGTTAAATACGGATGGATAAACCAAAACCCTGGTGCGTGAGCAACAGGGTTTTTTATTGCGATATTTTGTGATGATATCACAGAAAATAATCTACCTTTTGCTTATAATGTAGTTAGAAACTAAGTAAGGAGGTAGTCTAAATGAGATTAAAAGATAAAGTTGCAATCATTACGGGTGGAAGCCGTGGTATAGGATTTGCTACAGCTGATAAATTCTTGAAGGAAGGTGCTTCAGTTGTGTTGGCAGCAAGTTCACAGGAATCGGCAGATGTTGCTGTAGATAAATTAAAAGAAAAATATCCCAATGCAATAGTTGCTGGAATTAGTCCAAATCTAGCAAGCATGGAGTCTGTCAGAAAGGCTTTTAAAGAGGCAACTGAAAAATATGGATGTGTCGACATACTGGTAAATAATGCAGGGATTTCAGAAAACACCTCATTTATGGATTATACAGAGGAGACTTTTGATAAAGTCATGGATCTAAATGTAAAAGGAGTATTTAATACTACTCGTGTAGCAGCAGAATGTATGGTGTCAAGAGGCAAGGGGGTCATTCTCTCAACTTCTTCCATGGTGAGTATTTCGGGACAGCCAAGTGGGTTTGCTTATCCGGCATCGAAGTTTGCAGTAAACGGATTGACTGTATCATTAGCAAGAGAACTAGGACCTAAAGGTATTCGTGTTAATGCTGTTGCACCTGGGATTACAGAAACTGATATGATGAAGGCCGTGCCAAAGGAAGTTATCGAACCTATGATTGAAAGAATTCCATTGCGTCGTCTTGGACAGCCAGAAGATATTGCCAATGCGTTTGTGTTTCTTGCTTCAGATGAGGCGAGTTACATTACAGGTGTTATATTAAGTGTAGATGGTATGGCAAGAAGTTAAGTTAATGAGGTATGGTGATGTAATCACGGAAAATAAATGAAATTAAGACTATAATAAATCTACAAAAAGAAAAAGATAAGGAGGACTGTAAAATGTCTGCTATTAATATCAATAAAAATAATTTTCAGAACGAAGTACTGAATTCCGATAAACCCGTTCTTTTAGATTTTTGGGCATCTTGGTGTGCGCCTTGCCGTATGGTAGTACCTATTGTAGAGGAGATTGCAAGTGAGCGTAGAGATATTAAAGTTGGAAAGATTAATGTAGATGAAGAGCCTGAACTGGCAAATAAGTTCAGTATTATGAGCATTCCAACTTTAGTGGTTATGAAGAATGGGAAGATTGTACAGCAGGTTTCAGGGGCGAGACCTAAGAATGCGATTTTAGAAATGCTTTAGGGGGGGTGTGCTAATGGGATTTTTTGATCTCTTTAAACAGTCGAATATTAATCAAGGCATAGAAGAATATAAAAGGACTGATGATGCAGTTCTGCTGGATGTACGTACACCGCAGGAATATCAGGAAGGACATATACCAGAAAGTAAAAATGTGCCGTTGCAGCAACTTGACAATATTGCTTCTGTAGCGAAGAATAAGGATATCCCACTGTTTGTATACTGTTATTCCGGTTCACGAAGCCGCCAGGCAACTGGGATACTGCAACGAATGGGATATTCTAAAGTAAATAATATCGGTGGCATTGCAGCTTACTCAGGAAAGGTGGAAAAATAAGATGAAGGTAATAATTGTAGGAGGTGTAGCCGGAGGAGCTACAGCCGCAGCAAGAATACGCAGACTGAATGAACATGCTGAAATTACTGTGTTTGAAAGATCCGGATACATATCCTATGCAAATTGTGGACTTCCATATTATATTGGAGACGTGATCACAGACCCGGAAGAACTTACACTACAGACACCAGAGAGTTTTTTTAAACGCTTCCGTATTAACATGAAAATTCATCATGAAGTTATCTCCATACATCCGGAACGTAAAACGGTTTCAGTGAAAAATTTAGAGAATGGTGAGATATTTGAAGAAAAATATGATAAGCTGATCCTCTCTCCAGGTGCAAAGCCAACACAGCCGAGACTTCCCGGAGTAGGTATTGATAAACTTTTTACACTTCGTACTGTAGAAGACACTTTTCGGATAAAGGAATATATAAATAAGAATCATTCAAAATCGGCTGTATTGGCAGGTGGCGGTTTTATTGGTCTGGAACTGGCAGAAAATTTGAGGGAGCTTGGCATGGATGTTACGATTGTCCAGAGGCCTAAGCAGCTGATGAACCCTTTTGACCCGGATATGGCATCCATGATCCATAATGAAATGAGAAAGCATGGGATAAAACTGGTACTGGGCTATACAGTAGAAGGATTTAAAGAAAAAGACAACGGAGTGGAGGTCCTGTTGAAAGATAATCCATCCCTTCAGGCTGATATGGTAGTTCTGGCAATCGGAGTCATACCAGACACAGTATTAGCAAAAGAAGCCGGTCTGGAACTTGGCATCAAGGAAAGTATTGTAGTGAATGACAGAATGGAAACCTCTGTACCGGATATTTATGCTGCAGGTGATGCAGTTCAGGTAAAACATTATGTTACGGGTAATGATGCGCTGATTTCTTTGGCAGGACCAGCCAATAAACAGGGCAGAATCATCGCTGATAATATTTGTGGCGGTGATAGTCGTTACCTGGGCAGTCAGGGAAGCTCCGTTATCAAAGTATTTGATATGACAGCAGCTACTACAGGTATCAATGAAACCAATGCCAAAAAGTCAGGGTTAGATGTAGATACAGTAATTCTTTCTCCTATGAGTCATGCCGGTTACTATCCTGGTGGAAAAGTGATGACCATGAAGGTGGTTTTTGAAAAAGAGACTTATCGTTTGCTTGGTGCTCAGATTATTGGATATGAAGGTGTTGATAAACGTATTGATGTGCTGGCAACAGCAATTCATGCAGGACTGAAGGCAACCCAGCTGAAGGATTTGGATCTCGCATATGCACCGCCATATTCCTCTGCAAAGGATCCTGTAAATATGGCCGGATTCATGATAGACAATATAGCAAAAGGAACCTTAAAACAATGGCATTTGGAAGATATGGATAAGATTTCTAAAGATAAAAATGCTGTGTTGCTGGATGTGAGAACAGTAGGTGAATTTAGCAGGGGCCATATTAATGGATTTAAAAACATTCCTGTAGATGAACTGAGGGAACGTATCAATGAAGTTGAGAAGGGAAAGCCTGTTTACCTGATATGCCAGAGTGGGCTACGCAGTTATATTGCAAGCCGTATTTTGGAAGGAAATGGATATGAAACATACAACTTTTCAGGTGGATTCCGCTTTTATGATGCAGTGGCTAATGACCATGCACTGATTGAAAGATCATATGCATGTGGTATGGATTATTAGAAATAAATAAAATATTTTTATAGTTTGATTGTAGTATAAAAAGATCCCCCATTTATTAGAATGACTTTCATAATTCTGATAAATGGAGGATTCTTTAGAGAAAAAAACGTTTTATGATCTTTGTAGTGTTTCCAGTCTTTTCGAATCAAGGATTGTTATTTTGCCGCGAGAGAGTCTGACGAGTCCTTCGCCTTGAAAGTATCGAAGCATTCGAGTAATAACTTCCCTGTGGGAACCAAGATGGTTTGCGATAGTTTCGTGAGTGATTTTCAGTTCATTTGTTCCTTCAATGGATGTTTCTTCTAAAAGAAATGAAGCAACACGCTTATCCAAACTCTTCCACATAATCTGTTCAATCAGCCACATGACATCAGAAAAACGGGTAGCCATTAACTCATTGGTATAGTTTGCGACAGGAGCAGATTCTTTCATGATGCCCTTATAGATTTCAGCAGGGATGATCCAAAGATCCGTATCTTTTTCTGCTTCAATGGTTACTTCAAATTGAATAGACCGCATGATACATGAGGCGGATAAAAGACACATATCCATATCGAACAGACGGTAAAGTGTAATCTCTCGTCCTTCATCTGAAAGTATGTAAGTTCGAAGCTGCCCGGATTTAACCAGTAATAATCCAGTACAGTCCAGGTTTCCATTGTGAATGATCGTTCCTTTTTTTACATCCCGTGTGATTAAATTGTCTGAAATTAGTTTTTTCTGTGCTGTATTTAAGTCATTCCATAGTGGAAAACAATTTTCGAAGTTCATAACCGTTATCTCCTTTACGAACATAGTATACTTGCTTTTTTTAGATGCGTCAATTATATAACTGGCATATGCCATAAATAGAAATAAAAAGAAGTGTAATAAAGTAAATTATCTTTTCTGTGATATCATCACGGAAGCAAGCACTTATTTGGGGTATATTAAGTTCAAATAGGAGAAGGAGTTGAAAAATATGACATCTATAAATATAAATAAAGAAAAGTTTGGACAATTAATTCATAAGGAAAAACCGGTTTTGGTTGATTTCTGGGCACATTGGTGTGGTTATTGCCGTAGAATTGGAGCAGCTTATGAAAAAATAAGTGAAGAATACAGCGATATTCTTGTTGCTGGAAAAGTAAATATTGATGAAGAACCACAGATTGCAGAAGCTGAAAAGATTGAGGTGATTCCTACGCTGGTTTTATATCGAAATGGAAAGGCAATAGATTCTATTGTTGCACCTGAATCAAAAATAATGATAGAGAATTTTATTAATGAAGCATTGGAAAAATAAAAGGAGGACTGCTGTATGAATGAAAATCATGTTTACGATATGATTATCGTGGGGGGAGGACCTGGAGGGTATACTTCAGCATTATACGCAGCCAGAGCAGGATTTGATACCATTGTTTTAGAAAAATTATCTGCAGGTGGTCAGATGTCATTGACCTGGCAGATTGATAACTATCCTGGTTTTGAAAATGGAATTGACGGATTTTCATTGGCAGAGAAAATGCAAAAACAGGCGGAAAAATTTGGCGCTAAAAGTGAATATGCTGAAGTTTTTAATATGGATTTAACAGGAAAGCTTAAGAGAGTAGAAACTAGTTCGGGAATTTATATTGGGAAAACAGTAGTGATTGCTACTGGAGCAAATCCAAGAGAACTTGGTCTCGCTAAAGAAAAAGAATTGATAGGTCATGGGGTTGCTTATTGTGCCTCCTGTGATGGTATGTTTTATAAAGATAAGATCGTGGTGGTTGTTGGTGGTGGAAATTCTGCTGTATCAGATGCTGTTCTTTTAAGTCGAATTGCTAAGAAAGTCATCATTGTTCATCGAAGAGATACATTACGTGCAACGAAAATCTACCATGACCAGCTGATGAAAACTGAAAATATAGAGTTTCGATGGAACAATACAGTAAATGAACTGATTTATGGAGAACGATTGACTGGTGTGCGGTTGAAAGATACAGTCACAGGAGAAGAAAACATTATAGAATGTGACGGCCTGTTTGTGAGTATAGGAAGAAAACCGACAACAGATTTTTTAGATAATCAGATAGAGCTGGATAATAAAGGATATATTGTGGCAGGTGAAAACACTGAAACGAGTATTCCGGGTGTTTATGCTGTAGGAGATGTCAGAACAAAGTTACTTCGTCAGATAGTAACAGCAGTGGCAGATGGTGCTATGGCAGTACATATGGCAGAAGAGTATGTGGAGAAATAATAATCAGAATTTGAATGGTGAACTTTTCATACTGAAATATGTACAATTTCAATAATGACATGAACTTATGGGAATGTATTGCGGATACTTTGTGAACTTTATCCTGATACAATGATTATGCTGATGAAAGAAGGCATCGCCTGGAGATGAAGGCGAAAGCTGAAATAGAAGATACCAAAAATCTATATGACTATTGTGGTAAAAGATTATATCGTTCAGTGCTTGATGACAGCAGGATTATCATTAATCTTGCATCAAAAGAATACTCGAAATGTATAGAAAAATATTTATCAGATAAAGACAAATATATTACGGTTACGTTTTGTGAACAATCAGGGGATAAACTGGTAACAAAAGGTACATATGCTAAGATGGCTCGTGGTGAGATGGTCAGATATATGGCAGAAAAAGAAATTGAAAATCCTGCAGACGTACAAACGTTTGACAGACTTGGATACAATTTTAGAAGAGATTTATCATCTGAAATAGAATATGTTTTTGAACGAAAAATTATGGAATAAGATTGTGCGAAAAAGGGACATTTACAAAGTGCTAATATTTCAATAATAGTAATTATTACTAATTTTATATTGATATTTTAAAACTTCTGATATATACTTCTAATTAAGAATAAATCCTAATAAGGAGGGCAAATGACTAACAGAAGAAATACAATTCAGAAAGATCTTGTGAAAAATGCTGTATATGAAATGAAAAGGCATGTTACAGCAAATGACCTTCTTTTTTTACAGAATAAAAAATGCACAAATTGTAGGGAGATGAATACTATGAGAGGTCTTAGCCGAAAATTATATCTTGATCTTTCTGTTCCAACCGAAGAGGATCAGCGTTCAGACCAGCAGCGCATTCTGGAAGCTTTATCCGCGGAGGGCGTGAAAGAGGAGGTTCATATTCCGGTTCGCATGTTGAGACAACTATATCCATTACTTGATCGTGCAGGTTGGAAAATAACCGTTTCGCTTTCCTGGAATGGAGAAAAATGGGAGCTGGTTGATATAGAAAGCGGAGATACAGCCAGACAGCATTATGGGCTGGCTGTGGATCTTGGAAGTACAACGGTAGTGGTGAGACTTTTAGATTGTAATAGTGGTGAGATATTGGGAGAAGAGAGCTGCTTTAATAAACAGATTCAGTGGGGAACCGATATTTTATCACGTATTTTTTTCTGCAAAGATGACAGGAAAAAACTGGAAGAAATACGGCTTGCTACAGTTGAGTCTATTATAGAGTGCATGGATAAGCTGGATGTAAAGCATCCGGTGTCACGAAAATGTCTGTCTATGGTAGTAGCAGGCAATACCACCATGATCCACTTTCTTTTGGGAATAGATGCTTTCTGTGTCTTTTATACGCCACATGCTGTTCATGCAGACCGTCCGGGATTCCAGCCGGCAAAAGATCTGGACATTCCGCTGAATGGTTATGTATATTGTTATCCGGCGAAGTCTAATTATCTGGGTGGTGACATCATCAGTGGAATGATTGAAACGGAATTATATAAAAAGGATGGAATCAGTGTTTTCTTTGACATTGGAACCAACGGTGAACTTGTGATAGGAAATAAAGATTTTCTTCTTTGCGGCGCCGGTGCGGCGGGGCCTGCATTGGAAGGCGGTGTAGTACACACCGGGATGAGGGCAGATGCCGGAGCAGTGGACAGCGTGAGGATAAGAGGTGGAAAAATCCATGTTCATGTAATTGGTAACTCTTCAGGAAAAATTAGCCCTAAGGGTATCTGCGGTTCCGGTATTGTCGATCTGATTGCGGAACTTTTTTTAGAAGGCTGGATAGATATTCGTGGTAAGTTTTCTCCTGAAAAAACGAATCTTATTCAGAAACGAGAAGGTCAGCTTTGCATAGAATATGCTCCGGGTCTGTATTTTTATCAGAAAGATATCGACGAATTTATTCTTACCAAAGCCGCAGCACATATAATGGTTGAGATCATGCTCCGGGAATCTGGACTTGAACTGAATCAGGCAGATCGATTTTATGTAGCCGGCTCTTTTGGAAAATATGTATCTGTGGAATCAGCCATTACCATTGGGATGTATCCTGACATGGAACGGGAGAAGATGATCAATGCTGGAAATTCTTCGCTGGAAGGAGCACAAAAGCTTTTGCTGAACAAAGAACTTCTTGCAGATATTGATCAGATACTGGAAGAAATGACTTATATACAATTTGCGGAAGTGGATGATTTTCTGGAACAGATGGTAGCTGCCCAGGCCTTACCTCACACAGATTATAAAAAATATCCAACGGTCATGGAAAAATTAAAGAAAAGACAAAACATATGCTTTTATTGATCCGAGGCTGAGAAATCTGTCATGGTAAGCATATTCCAGATTTCTCAGAAAACAGAACAAAGGAGGAGACAAGATCAAAAATGAAATTTGATGTGCTGGGGTTATTAGCAGCCTGCTCATATGCATTGGACTGTGTAGAGGCAGAGCTGATTAAAGTAACAAACAATCATTCTAAACGTGTGGCATATATGGCGGTTTGTACTGCTGAAAAAAATGGGTATACAGGGTCAAAGCCTGCAGGATCTGGCAGAGTGTGCATTGCTGCACGACAATGCAGTGGCACAATATATTCAGGAAGAGCTTCAAAATGACGCTTTACGTAACGGGGTGACGAAGCTGGGAAGGCATTGTACCATAGGAGAAAAAATTCTGAAAAATATACCGTTTCATAATGATGTATCTAATGTCATACTGTACCCCCCCCATGAAAACGCTGATGGAAGTGAACCTTTTGGAAAACAATGGAATGAAGTACCGTTTTTTGCAAGGATTATCCATATGTGTGATACGATAGATATATTTTGCCGATCTATGAAATCAGATTCGGATGAGTGGAAAAGAACAGAAGAATTTGTAATAAAGTCAAAAGATAAATTGTTTGATTCCTTCTGCGTGGAAGTTTTTTTAATGCTTTTTCAGATGAAAAAATTCATATGATTGATAATGAAACCCTGGATACGATGTTGTGGAAGAAAGTACCCAGAATAAAGCTGGAACTTAATTTTGCACAGATTAAAGCTATTGCAGATCTTTTTGCCCATATTGTGGACTATAAATCACCCTTTACAAGTAACCACTCAATGGGTGTTGCGGAAAAAATATCAAGGTTCATGGGATTTGATGAGGATATCTGTCAGAAAATGTATATTGCCGGAGCTTTACATGACATAGGAAAGGTCGCAATCGGGAATGAGATTCTGGAAAAACCAGAAAAATTAACCGATGAAGAATTTAAAACGATGAAACATCATGCAGTATATACCTATTATATTTTGTCAGGGATAGATGATTTCGAGGAAATACGAGACTGGGCGGCTCTTCATCATGAAAAGTTAAATGGAAAAGGATATCCTTTTGGAAAAACTGCTGATGAATTAAATAAACCAGAGCGTATTATGGCTTGCATTGATATTTATCAGGCACTTACTGAAGACAGACCTTATAAGAAGGGTTTGTCACATGACAAAGCGTGTGGGATACTTGATGATATGGCACAGAAAGGCTTTGTTGATTCTGATATTTCAAATAAGATCAGAGATTGTTTCAGTTAAATGCAGAGGTACAATTTATTTATACATGTATGTGATAGCATCATGTGACTTGAGAAAGTGAAAATGAAGAGAACGTTGGATAAGATTCTGGCGTTCTTTTTTTGTGTAGGGGTGTTCACAGGGGGTGCATCGTTTAATTGTATCATTTTCGTAGTCGCAACGAACCAATACTCCTGTGGGTATTATCCGTATTGTGATAGATGATACTGTACATTATCAAAGAACTAAAATACTAATAAAAAGCATTGTAAGTAATAAAGATGAGTGGCGTTTATATTACAACAGTATATGATGAGATGAACCAACCTTGTGCCCACTGGGCACGAAGTTGGCACAGTTACTACGGTGTTAGGAGGAATCCTGGCATCTTTTTTTATGTCTTTTTACACTTCAAAAAATAATTTCAAAAAATTCCTAAAATCATGCCCGATTTTGTCGCTTCCAATACAGACATTTCTTTTTCTGTTTGCATTACTGCACCTCCGTTACAGCGTCCATTGCCAAATTCATAGCTAACGCAAAAGTATTATTACCCCAATTTCTGGTATCGTGTGATTCTATATTTGCAAGTGAATCTGCCGTAAACAATAACTGACCGAAAACTATATTTCGGAACTCTGCGCAAGCAGCCAGAGAAGCACACTCCATTTCTACAACAGAAAAACCTTCCTCTTTACGATACTCCACCATTTCTTTTGTTTCACGATAAAATCCGTCTGTCGTCCATGTTTTACATTTTTGATAGTTGTATTTGTGATTAATTAAGATTTTCTCAATCGCATTTATTGCTGATTGATTAAGCATGACTTCTCGTGAAGGTGGTAGATAATGATAAGATGTACCTTCTTGTCGTAGTGCTGAGGTAGGGATATAAAAATCCCCCTCGTTATCTGCAACTAAAGCACCACAACAGCCTGTGGCTATAACCTTTTTAACACCACCCGCAATCAGCTGTTCCATAATTTGTGTGGAAGCAGCCCCACCTAAAGGAGCTTGACAAATTGCCAACTCAACACCATTATGTACCGTTTTATATACAGGAAAGACTTTTGTGATACTAATAAACTGTCCGATAATCTCGCATTTATTTGTCATAGCATAATCGTCAATCTCTGTTTCCATAAACAGCATTACTGCTCTCTCTGGAAAATGAAAATTCGTACTGTGTCCTGGCATAATAACAGCCTTGCTGTTTGTGTCATATTCTAAAATTGGTATATCATTTTTTATTAAGCTCATTTTACCTATGTCCTTTTAAATTTTACGAATCATGTTCTTACGACCTCATCAGCAAGTGATTCGGCCTGCTCTGAACAGCTACAATCTTTTTATTTGATTTCAGTGAATTGCGTCTTTAATCATCTGTAACACTTTTGTTTCTCTCATAATCATGATTTCATTAAAATAATCTTCACTTTTATATGCTGAATTAACACGAATTGTCTCATCCAAGCTAACAAACCTAAGCGTAAATCCTGCTTCTGCTTCATAATCATCTAAGTCTTGGTCTACAATCCGATTTTTTGTTTTACACATATAGTAAAAATTTTCCTGCTCAAAAATTGTATTTGGCGAAACGTTGCTTTTTTGCCTACGCATTACACTTCCAAATTCACATATAGATTCCGGAATAACAGTTAACCCAACCTCTTCCCTAACCTCCCGAATAAGAGCTTCTTTCTTATCTTCATCCTTGTGAATCCCTCCACCTGGAAATTTGTAATATTTTTCCTTCTTACTGTAAACAAGTGCAATTTTTCTATTATCTTTGAGAATAATTCCTCTTACAGATGGTCTACTAAATACGCTATCGCAATTTTCATAATTTTGTAAATCTATTTTCAATAGTTGTTTCATCAATGCACCTCGCGTAAATTCCGATATGGTAGTCTCTTGAACAAGTCTACCATCTACCATATGGGTTATTCTACCATATATTCATCCTTAATCCACTGGAAATATTCACCATTAATTTACCATACATCTAAACTATCTTCAACATCTACCCATGCCTGCATAGGGTGAAAGCTTCATGAAACAACCCTATTTGACAGTAGCAGGTAATTGAATTTTAGCAAAAAAGGTGGTATAATTTAAAACGAATTTTTATGTAAAAAACGAAGCAAAGAAAGGGGTTGGCAAAATGAGAAAGAATAAACTGGTAGCCCCTGTTCTAAAATGGGTAGGTGGGAAAAGACAATTATTGGATACTTTTCGCCCACTGTTACCAAAAAAAATTACAACATACTGTGAGCCATTTGTTGGTGGCGGTGCATTGTTGTTTCATCTTCAGCCTAATACGGCATATATAAACGATATAAATCCAGAATTAATTCGTGTATATACGGTTATCAAAGAAAATGTTGATGAACTGATTGAAGAGTTAGAGAAATTTGAAAATACAGCTGAACAGTTCTATGCAGTTAGAGACTGGGATCGCAATAAGGATTATTATTTGACATTGACTGATGTTCAAAAAGCTGCTTGAGTATTATATTTGAATAAAACTTGTTTTAATGGATTGTATCGTGTAAATAATGCAGGTGAGTTTAATTCTCCGTTTGGTAATTACCGAAATCCTAATATTGTGAATGCACCTGTATTGAGGGCTGTTAGTGCATATTTTAATTCTGCTGATATTCGTATGACGACAATGGACTATGCCGAAGTATTGAAAAATGTTCCAAGGGGTGCTTTTGTGTATCTTGATCCCCCTTATGATCCTGTTTCTGAAACTGCAAGTTTTACCGGATACTCGAGAGGTGGATTTTCACGAGAAGATCAAATAAGACTGAGAGAGTGTTGTGATGATTTAAATGCTCGTGGCATAAAGTTTATGCTTTCAAATTCTGCAACAGAATTTATATTGGAGCAATATGCAGCTTACAACATAACCATTGTTAAAGCGAAACGTGCTGTTAATTCAGTCGCTTCAAAGCGTGGAGATGTTGACGAAGTGGTGGTGCGTAATTATAAGTGATCGTCAAAAAAGTCTTAATGACATAGCGTGGGAAAAACTATTTGAGAAGTACGATATATTAGGACATATTGAGAGAACTGGGCAATTTCAAATCTCAGCAAAGCAGATAAAGGAAGTACGAGAGCCACGACTGATGGCGAAGTTTGACCATACAATTAATTTACCAAGGATTTTTGCGGATAATGAACTCTCTATTTTGCCAGTTACTCGTGGTGATTATATTATTTCTCATTTTGATGCTTATCACGAATTTGAGACTGATAACTCTCTGATAACACGAGTTTCACTTCCAACTTATATACAAAAAACCTATAATTCAATACATAACCACAGGTTAGTACAAATACCTTATGCGATTTTCGGAAAGGCTTAGAAAGGGATATTTACCTTATTTTCGCCCCGAAAAATGACACAAACAAGGCTTGATGTATCTTATCTGTGTTTTTTTATTTTTAGCAGAAAAGGAGAACAAAAAACGCATACGATACGGTAGTAACCCGATTTAATGTCGCTAAAGTTATTCGTGACAGAGTGAAAAAGCTGGATAATCACAATGCAAGGTTGAAGAAGTGTGATGTAGCAGTTGAATCAGATATTGATGATACTGACAGTGCTGAAAAAGTTACAATAGACATTGGGATAAAACGACAGCAGTTCTCTAATGAAAAGTTGTTAGAAAATGAGCTTACTGCAAGAATAGAAAGTGATATGTCAGTATTTGGTATGAACCTTAAAGAGTATAAACGTAAAGGTGAGTATGGCAGACAATATATTATTCCAGTTGGAAGACTTGATTTATTATGTGAGGATAATCAAGGAAATTTGTATGTTGTCGAATTGAAGAAGGACAGTGGCTATGATGATGCTTATGAACAGACGGTTCAGTACCTCGAATGGTTTGAGAAAAGTGAAAAATTCAAAGGTAAAAAAGTATATGGGATTATTTGTTTGAACAATCTGACAAAGGAACTTATTTTAAGAGGGCATAATGATAAGAGAATGCGGTTGTTTGAATATCAGATATCTTATACAGAGTTGTAATACTAGGAGGTGTCACGATGCCATTTAAGATTGTTCGTAACGATATAACAAAAGTTAAAGCAGATGTGATTGTAAATACTGCCAATCCGAATCCGATATGTGCAAGCGGTACAGATTTAGCCATATATGAGGCGGCAGGAAAAGAACAGCTTCTTGCCGAAAGAGCAGGTATCGGCAAAATTGCAAGAGGTGATATTGCTGTTACCGGTGCATACAACTTAAAGGCAAAATATATTATTCATACAGTAGGACCGGTATGGACAGACGGAAAGCATCATGAATTTGAAATCCTTGAGAATTGTTATCGAAAATCGTTACAGAAAGCATTGAAACTTGAATGTGAGAGTATAGCATTTCCCCTGATTTCGACAGGAGTATATGGATTTCCGAAGAACAAGGCATTACAGATTGCTGTGTCAGTATTCAGCCAGTTTCTTACTGAAGATGAAATGGAAATCATACTGGTAGTGTTTGATAAAAGGTCTTTTCAGCTGTCCGGTCAGATTGTTGGGGATATTGATTCTTATATAGATGCTAATTACGTCAGAGAAATCCGTAGAAAAGAGTACCCGATAAGGAGCAGAAGAAGTACTCGTATAAAAGAATTGGCAGAAGAAGATTTCAATGAAGAAATGCTTCAAAGAGAAGAAGACAACTATCTACTTGAGAAAATGACAGATACAGGCATGACAGAGTTACTCATGCCGTTAGAAAATATTTCATTGGAAGACCAGCTGGCCAATATAGGAGCTTCCTTTCATGATAAATTATTTGAACTGATTGACGAAGCACATCTTGATAATAAAGATGTGTGGAAACGGGCAAATCTTGACAGGAAACATTTTTCAAAGATTCAGTGTGACCAAAACTATCATCCAAAGAAGAAAACTGTGATGGCACTCTGTATCGCACTGCAGCTTGATCTGGAACAGTCGAAAGATTTACTTGCCAGAGCAGATTGGGCATTTAGTCCAAGCAGTAAGGTGGATCTGATTGTACAGAAGGCTATCATTGATAAGCAGTATAATATTATGCAGTTGAATGTGACTTTGTTTAAGTATACGAATGAAATATTGGGAGTATAAAGAGGTTACAAGTAAATATTGATTGGCATATGTTACGTCGATACTTGTAGTATCGGCGTTTGATTTTGCCCTAAAAAGTGTCGCCCGGACAGCGACCATATAAAGATGCCGCTCAACTATACTTATATTGTAACAAAGAAAAAGAGCTGCCGGAGCAATCCGGAGATTGGAGGCATATATGTACGGAGCAATTTTAGGAGATATTATAGGAAGTCCATTTGAGTTTGACAGAGGAAATAAAACAAAGGAATTCGATTTGTTTACTAAAGGCTGTGACTTTACAGATGATTCTGTTATGACAATAGCAGTTGGAGAAGCTCTTCTTGCAGTCGGAACGGAAGCTACAGTAAAGGAAATAGAAGAGGCGCTAGTAACTAACATGCAGGATTGGGGAAAAAGATATCCATATGCAGGTTATGGTGGAAGATTCAGGTATTGGCTTAGAGAAAGCAACCCAAAGCCATACGGAAGTTATGGGAATGGATCCGCCATGAGAGTGTCAGCGGCGGGATGGCTTTATGATTCGCTGGAAAGAACAAGAGAGGTAGCAAGAGCGACAGCAAATGTGACACATAATCATCCGGAAGGCATTAAGGGTGCAGAAGCAACAGCCAGTGCAATATACATGGCTAGGAATGGATTTTCAAAAGAAGAAATTAAAGAATACATCGAGAGGGAGTTTCATTACAATCTTGATAGAACACTTGATGAGATCAGACCGGGATATCATATGGATGAGACTTGTCAGAGAACAGTACCGGAGGCAATTATTGCATTTCTGGAATCCAAAGATTTTGAGGATGCCATACGGAATGCAGTATCACTAGGTGGAGATACTGACACGCTTGGTGCTATCACAGGCAGTATTGCAGAAGCATTTTATGGAATTCCGGCTGTATTGATTGCAGAGTGTAGAAGCCGGATTGATGAAGGCTTGATGACGGATGTTCTTGATGAGTTTGATCATACTCTTGGTAGAGATAAAAATGCTGATTCAGATGAGAAGAAGGGGAAAAGATTAATGGAATTGTGATTAATCCATTTGGTAAGTATATTCAGATGACAAAGAAGATGATAGCGGTTTTAAAAGGAAGAGCAAAGATAATGAGAACAATTAAAGTTACGGGAAAAGGTAAAATAGCAGTAAAGCCGGATATGATCCGGTTATATGTCAGCAAGGAAGAACTTTGCAAAGAATATGAAGATACTCTCCGAAGGTCAACAGAAGATACAGAGCTCCTCAAGGATTTGTTTGAAAAACTTGGCTTTCAGAGAAAAGACCTTAAAACAGTATATTTTAATGTCGATACAGAATATGAAAGCTATCAGGACAGAGATAAGAGCTGGAAGCGAAGATTTAAAGGCTATAAGTACAGTCATCGTATGAAAATAGAGTTTGAAGCTGATAATAAAAGATTAGGGCAAGTCCTTTACTCTTTGGCTCATAGTTCATTAAAGCCAGAGTTTTCTATTTCCTCACTTGCTGAAACCATGGGGCGGAATGTATAATCAAGAATGAAAGCTAAATGATAAGGAGGCCTCTATGAATAAAGATAAAAGAGTTCAGAGCAAACCCGCACAAAAAGAAGCAATTAAAAGAAACAAGTTTCGCAAATATGTGCCATCAATTTTGCTATTTCTGCTATTTGAGATAGTGGCAGTTACATTGTGGCTTGTTAAGAAAAATCTATTTTATCTATTAAATTTTAGCTACATAGGAGGCTGCCTTGGACTGGGAACAGCACTATTTACCGCCGGAAAACAGTATGCCAGACATTTCATACAATTGGCGGTGGGAAGCTATATGTTGTTGTATCTCGGTGTGATTTCCCATGAAAATATGCAGATTGAGGGATTCTGGTATTATCTGTTCTTAGGCGTTTTTGAAGCGGCAACTATCCATTATGCTGTGGCGAAAATATTTGGTCCATTGTTTTTTGGGCGCGGTTGGTGTGGCTATGCCTGCTGGACAGCCATGGTGCTGGATTTTCTACCTTACAAACAGCCGCAACAGCCACGAAAAGAGAAGCTTGGTTTTCTTCGCTATGTGATGTTTGTACTGTCATTAGCGTTGGTATCCGGTTTGATGCTGATAAAAATTGCAAAGCTGGAACAAATTATGTTTTGGCTGTTCATCGTAGGAAATGTGCTTTATTATATTTTGGGTATCGGACTGGCATTTGTACTCAAGGATAATCGTGCATTCTGCAAATATCTGTGTCCTGTTACAGTATTCCTCAAGCCTATGAGTTATTTTTCATTTTTACGTGTTCATTGTGACGAGAGTAAATGTATTCATTGTGACAAATGCTTGAGAGTCTGTCCTATGAACGTGGAAGTTAATAAAGAATCCCGAAAGCGAAAAAATGGAACTGAATGCATTCTTTGCTATGAATGCACAAAAGCTTGTCCAACAAAGGCGTTGCACTAGGGAAAATGGATTTGTAGTGATGAAACAGGGAAACGTTGAGTATGAAAGGCAAGTGAACAGTAATTTGCTGAATCATTCGCACCAGAATATGAACATTTTTGGGAAGAAAAAAGGATATAATATAGAGTTATAGATATAAAAAATAGCGAATATATATAAAGTTTGATTTTAAATGAAAAGAGTTTGTTTAAAATTGCTGTCATCCTCCTTGTGAGGATGTGAGTTGAAATATGATAAAGAGATGTTGGAAGAATACTGTAAAAGTCATCCTCTTCGTGAGGATGTGAGCTGAAATAGTAAAAAGTGTTGAAGCAAAATCTTTAGGGTGGTGTTAGAATATAAATAGTACAAGTCAAAATGAGAATTCCTTATAAGAAAAATCATGGTACAATGTAGGTAACTTCTTCAGGTGGCTTATATAACGGATTGGCTTATGAGAAGTCATGAATGGTAATGCAGCAGAAGAGTATGGACTTCTGAAGCCGAGATTTCAGGAATTTGATAATATGTTTTGTGTAGAGCTGTCCGTAATTCATTTCCGATGACAAATGAAAAAGAAAACATCGGAGGAAGAGCGGAGAACAGATTTCAACGATACACAACAAAAGATTATATAGTTGCTTTCAGAAGATTATCAAGTATCAGTGGTTAAGTTAGCTGAAAAAATTGGGGTTGCCAGTCGGAATATTGAGAACAATATTAAGAAGTTAAAAAAGTATGGTATTATTATAAGACTTGGCTCCCAAAAGAATAGTTACTGGGAGATTGTAGATAAAGCTCTACAGGAGTAAAAAATAGGTTAGTCCAAGATTAGTCAAAGAAAATCTAAAAAGTTAAAATAATTGAGGTGATGGAAATGCCATTAACAAGGATCGAAGCAGAAAATTTCACAGTATTTGAAGATATTACGATACCATTCAGTAAAGGATTAAATGTATTAGTTGGAGAAAATGGTATGGGAAAAACGCATATCATGAAGCTGGCTTATGCAGCGTGTCAGGCATCAAAACATGATGTGTCATTTTCACAGAAGACAACAATGCTTTTTCGCCCTGATCAGTCTAGTATCGGGCGGCTGGTAAACAGAAATAAAAATGGTAATAATACAGCAAAAATCTCGGTGGAATCTGGATGCAGCAGTGAAAATGGGGAATGTAGAATTTGATGATACTTATCTGGACGTTATTGCAGCAGCAAAGATTGATATTTCCAGAGGAGTTGATTCCGCAGCGAGAAAAAAATATCTGGATATTTTACAAAAAATCAGTTCTGGAAAAGTAACCTTGCATGATGACAGATTTTATCTGAAACCAGGTACACAGGCTAAATTGGAATTCAACCTGGTAGCTGAAGGATTGCGAAAAATAGCATTGTTATGGCAGCTAATTAAGAATGGCACGCTGGAAAAAGGATCTGTATTATTTTGGGATGAACCAGAAGCAAATATCAATCCGAAATATATTTCTGTGCTAGCTGAATTGCTGATCATGCTGGAAAGTGAGGGAGTACAGATTTTCGTATCTACCCATGATTATTTCTTATCTAAGTATATCGAGGTAAAACGGAGTAAGGAAAGTGAGGTTCAATACATTTCTTTATATAAAGATGATGAAGAAAAAGTACAATGTGAGACAGCAACAGAATTTGAACTGTTAGAACATAATGCAATCATGGATACTTTCCGACAGCTTTACAGAGAAGAAATTGGGGTGGTACTAAAGTGAAAATCATAACGGAATCGGAAATGAATTTTGGAAAATTTGATGAAACAAATTTGTTTCATATTGAGAATTCTAAAATTTACAAAGATCTTGGTTTAGGGATAAAAACGGTTGAGTTCATTCTAAAGTATGATGAAAATAGTATCGTGTTTTTGGAAGCAAAGAAAAGTTGTCCAAACGTTGCCAATCGTTATGAATCAGAGGAAAAAGAACAGAAATTTGAAGAATATTATTCGTCAAAATAATAAAGAGTAAAATGGAGTAATTTTGGAGTTTATTTCTTCATAAGCGGTGCGAAAAGCACAAGAACATAACACACATTCGAAATGCAAGCCTCTAATAACAGCCTTTGCGTGTCATGAAACGCAGTACGCAAAGGAGTTTGAGCAACTTGAATGTTAAGGTGCAAATATAATTATCCTGAAAAGGGTAAAAATGATTAGCGACCAACAAAAAGAAATTAAACCTTGAGATATGAGCAAAAATCAGCTTGTACCTCAAGGTTTTTTATTTCTGCACGGCAAAAAAACTTTATAAATACGCAATGTCATTAACTGTTTTAGTAGCTTCCATTCCTTTTTTGAGAGAGAAGGGTAATTTCTTTCTGATTAAAAAGGTTGTTACATTCATCTATAATAGCTTCAACTGTGCGTACCTGTGAAGGAGTGAGTCGGCGGAGCTTATCTGAAAGAATCAACAGATCCTTATCTATAATTTCACCAGTGAGTAAATAATCGGCACTTACTTCTAAAGCAGAGGAGATTTTTAGCAGATTTTCAGGCCTCATTGCTCGCTTCCCTGATTCAGCATAAGAAACAAACTGGGTAGTGACTTCACCTTTTTCTGCAAGTGCTTCTTGAGTGAGTCCCAGCTTTTTTCGACGATCCATAATTCTTTTTCCAATTTCCTGTAAACATAATTCGCTATCCGACATTAGTATAAAACATCTCCTCTCGTATTGTTAAATTATATCCACAATCGATGATAAAAATAATCGCCTACTGTTGACTAAAATCAACAATACGATATATAATTGGAGATAAATATTGAAAAACCGTGGATACATAACAAGTAGAAAAAGTAGTGTATGGGAATACGAAAAAGCGAACAGCTATAATGAAAGAAAATGAATTCTCAGGAGGACTATGATTATGGAACAGATGGATTTTTCAATAGAGGTATCAGAAAGTGAGATAGAAAAATTTGCAGATTATCTATACCAGAAAGAAAATGCAAAGGCAACAATCAATAAATATATGGCAGATATAAAAAAGTTTTTATCTTTTTTGGCAGATGATAAGCGGATCAATAAAAAAGTATTGTTGCAATATAAAGAATGGCTTGCTCAAAAATATGCTGTCAATAGTGTTAATTCAATGCTTGCCGCCTTGAATCAGTTCCTGGAATTTTTGAATGTAGGAAAGCTGAAAGTGAAAAGAATAAAAGTGCAGAAGCAGCCTTTTTTACAGGAACAGAAAGAATTGACAGAAAAAGAATGCAGGAAATTGATTGCAACAGCTATGGCAGAAGGAAAAGAACAGCTTGCATTGTGTATTGAAACAATAGCATGTACAGGAATCCGGATCAGTGAAATAAAATATTTTACAGTGGAGCGTGTAAAATCTGGAAAGATAGAGATTTATAATAAAGGAAAGTATAGAAGGATTTTTTTGCCTAAGGTATTGCAAAGGAAACTTCTTTCCTATTGCCATAATAACCAAGTAGCAGAAGGTTGGATATTTGTCACGAAAAATGGGAAGTTAAAAGACAGAAGTAATATTTGGAGAGAAATGAAACGATTAAAAGAAAAGGCAGGAGTAGCAGAATCAAAAATATTCCCGCATAATTTTCGACATCTATTTGCAAGGATTTATTATAAAGTGACAAAAGATATTACAGGTCTTGCGGATTTACTTGGACATAGCAGTATCAATGTAACGAGAATATATACAGCAACTACAGAAACAGTGTTCCAAAAGAAGCTAGATAAGATTGTCGAACAGGAAATATTGGAATGTACAACATAATATCTGTTATGTTGTTTATGGACAGATTATTTTTCGTACGATATAATGTTAAATAACACCCTGCTATCTGTTATGCTGTTCATATTACATAGTTCCTTTCTGATTTTTTGGTAGCTGTGCCCTATTTAAGTACCGCTTTTGGTAAATTGGCTATAATCTTTATTATTTTTATTGCTTAAAGTTATCTTTTAGAGGAAATGAATGACTTGCAGAAATAGGGTAGAACAGGTTAATAGAGGCACTGTACAACATAACAGATATTATGTTGTATTGATTTGGCAATGGATAAGGAGTAACGATGGGATATACTGTAAGAAAATTACTTGAATCAGAACAATTTTCAAAAATGAAGCTGCTTTGCGGTGAAAAAGGTCTAGATTTGGAAGTGAAAGGCATTCGAATAATCGAAATTGAAGATATGGAGCGATACCTGACGGGTGGTGAAATACTCATAACCAGTCTTCAGGTATATTTATCATGCAGTGATCGAGAAGTAGAGCAGCATTTTGAAGATTTAGTTAAAAGTGATATAAGTGGATTCATTGTAAAGAAAAAAAAAGAATATGATCCTACAGGACGCAGATTGAGTTTATTAGAAAAACACTGCAAAAAATATGAAATTCCTCTGGTAGAAATTCCAGGAGATTTATATTACTGGGGAATTATCCGTCATGTTATGATGCAGGTATTCGATAAAGACACTGCACGCTTAAAGTATTTTAAAATTACACATGATAATTTTAATACGTTTATTTTAAAAAATAATGGATCAAGCAATACAGCAAGTGATATTATCAAATTTTTAAGCATCATGATCGAGAATCCTGTTGTATTGTATTATGGTAATCTTAATTGTATGGTTTCAACAAACTTGGACAACTCCAAGTTAATATTGTCAGATGAAATTCAGCCATATAAACCCAATATTATTACGAAATTTCAATATATGAAGCAGATGAAAGGAAGCTGTGTTCAATATATAGTGAAATTTGCCATATTGAGTGAGGTGGATATATATATAACAATCACAGAAGAAAATAGAGAACTGATAGAACTTGATTATATGGCAATCGAGAATGCGATTATTAACTTGCAGTATGGATTTTTGAGTGAATTTGCACAGGATGAAGTGAAAAAGAAGTATCAGAGAGATATTATCCATAATATTCTGAATGGATTACTGAGTTCGAAAGAAATGACTGAAGCGGCAGCACAGCTCGGAATGAAAGAAAGCGATACTTACAGGGTTGTTGATTTTCATACCATCACAAAAAATGTACAAAGAAAATATACAAAAGAACAGCTTCACGAAGTAGGGGTTATCGAGGGTGAATTGATGCATCTTTTGCCGGATGCGCTTATTTACAGAAATATGGATCAGATTGTTATGATTCAACAGGTAGATTCCAATCAGACAGAACTGGAGTATCAGAAAGAGATGGAAGAAGTAGAGGATGTTATCCAGCGAAGCATCCTTTATAGAAAGAAAGATACAGACTTTCAGATTGGTATAGGAAAAAGTGTGGAAGGGTATCAACGGCTGAAAGAATCTTATCACGAAGCAAGTCGGGCTATCAAGTATATAGACATTATCCGCCTGGTGACTGGTGATAAGAATAAGTCAGTAGTACATTATTCGAACCTCGGATTTTTCCAGATATTCGGCGAAATTGATGATGTGACGGAACTGGAAAGATACATTCCGGAAACATTAAAGAAATTATATTTATATGATGATGAACATAAGGGAGAATTGATTACAACCTTGCAGATGTATCTTAGAAATAAGCAAAGTATCAGGAAAACTGCAGACGCAATGTTTGTTCATTATAGAACGATATCTTACAGGCTTGAAAAAATAAAACAAATTTCTGGAATAAATTTTGACAATGCAAATGAAGTACTGGCAGTCAGTAATGGTCTGATTATTTATAAAATGTTAAAAGAAATAGAGTAGAAAAAGAAAGAGAAATCGTGTTGAGGCATGGTTTCTTTTTTTGAACGAAGTTCATAAAAAAGTATTATATGGAAGAGTATCGGTACGATGGAACAGATTTTACAAAAAAATAAAAAATCTTTTCCTGTTTGGAACATTATAAAAAAAATGAAAATGGTATATAATTTTAGAAATGTTGATGAGAAACATTCTCTGATTCAAATAGACAATGAGAAAAAATTATATTGAAAACCCATCATCGCATTACTATATGTTGCGATATTATTATTTATAGAATTCTAGATCTTATATCTGATGATAGAGTAGAACGACCCCCATATCTTGATGAAATTGATGGAAATTTTTGAATAATCAATTTCATCGTCCGACAGGAACCCACTATTTTTTTTAGGACGAACTAATACTTGAAATAGTTTAGTTTAGATAAGGAAAGGGGTAAAAACTATGCAGCTTACAAGTACAACGGATTATGCTATCAGAATCGTATGTTATCTGGCAGCGCAAAGCCAGATGATCTCTACATCAGAATTATCTCAGGAACTAAGTGTTCCATACAGTTATATTCCAAAAATAACAAAAAAATTAAAACAAGCAGGAATCATAAAAGCCTGTGAAGGGATAAAGGGTGGATATCAGATTGCAAAACAGCCAGAGAATATATCTTTAAGGGATGTGATATCGTGTACAGAACCCACCATGGCAATTAGCAGGTGCCTGGAAAAAGAGGGAGGTTGCTCCAAAAATTATATAGCCTGCTGTAAAGTACATCAGATTCTGCTGGATCTGCAAAATATATACAATAACCGCTTGGAAAGCGTAAAGATATCAGACATTATCCGTCCTGGTAAGGATGAATATCTTGGAAAATTTTATGTGATTATAAAAGTTAATCTGAGAGAAAAAGATTATGAATGTATTTATTCTCATAATCATGATGTCTATGAACAAGTAAAAACAGCAGAATCATATGATGACTTTATAAAAAAATATACGGAAAAATATATTTGTGAAGCAGACTGGCTAAATGTCCAGAAATGTCTTGCAGGTGAGAATTTAACAGAACATCTTGTAGATGGATGTGTGGAAGAAGAAATTTTCTATCGCGGAATCATCGAAAATAACGGTACATCGTATGTATGGATGA
Organism: Firmicutes bacterium OM04-13BH; assembly: GCA_003481745.1. Lineage (GTDB taxonomy): Bacteria > Bacillota > Clostridia > Lachnospirales > Lachnospiraceae > Blautia > Blautia stercoris. The sequence goes on along the minus strand of QULP01000006.1, from coordinate 20,225 downwards.
AAGCTAGTAAGTATGTGGATGTAAAGGAAAATACAGCAATTATTACATTTCATAATACAAAAGTGATTCCGAATACGATTGTAACAATAGAACAGGAGCTAAGAAAAAAAGAACAGGATGTTTGTATGGAACTCGAAAATGCGACTATTAACTTACAGGATGGATTTTTGAGTGAATTTGCACAGGATGAAGAAAAAAAGACGTATCAGAGAGATATTATCCAAAATATTCTGAATGGATTACTGAGTTCGAAAGAAATGACTGAAGCGGCAGCACAGCTCGGAATGAAAGAAAGCGATACTTACAGGGTTGTTGATTTTCATACCATCACAAAAAATGTACAAAGAAAATATACAAAAGAACAGCTTCACGAAGTAGGGGTTATCGAGGGTGAATTGATGCATCTTTTGCCGGATGCGCTTATTTACAGAAATATGGATCAGATTGTTATGATTCAACAGGTAGATTCCAATCAGACAGAACTGGAATATCAGAAAGAGATGGAAGAAATAGAGGAGGTTATCCAGCAAAGCATCCTTTATAGAAAGAAAGATACAGACTTTCAGATTGGTATAGGAAAAAGTGTGGAAGGGTATCAACGATTGAAAGAATCTTATCACGAAGCAAGTCAGGCTATCAAGTATATTGAGATTATCCGCCAGGTGACTGGTGATAAGAGTAAGTCAGTAGTACATTATTCAAACCTCGGATTTTTCCAGATATTCGACAAAGTTGATGATGTGACGGAATTGGAAAGATGCATTCCGGAAACATTAAAGAAATTATATTTATATGATGATGAACATAAGGGAGAATTGATTCCAACCTTGCAGATGTATCTTAGAAATAACCAAAGCATCAAGAAAACTGCAGGTGCAATGTTTGTTCATTATAGAACGATATCTTACAGGCTTGAAAAAATAAAACAAATTTCCGGAATTAATTTTGACAATGCAAATGAAGTGCTGGCAGTCAGTAATGGCCTGATTATTTATAAAATGTTAAAAGAAATAGAATAGAAAAAGAAAGAGAAATCGTGTTGAGGCATGGTTTCTTTTTTTTTGAACGAAGTTCATAACAAGATATTAATGGAAGAATATCGATATGATGGAATAGATTTTACAAAAAAATAAAAAAAATCTTTCCTATTTGTAACATTATAAAAAAACCACAAATGGTATACAATTCAGAATGTTGATGAGAAACATTCTCTGATTCAAATAGACAATGAGAAAAAATTATATTGAAAACCCATCATCGCATTACTATATGTTGCGATATTATTATTTATAGAATTCTAGATCTTATATCTGATGATAGAGTAGAACGACCCCCATATCTTGATGAAATTGATGGAAATTTTTGAATAATCAATTTCATCGTCCGACAGGAACCCACTATTTTTTTTAGGACGAACTAATACTTGAAATAGTTCAGTTTAGTTAAGGGAAGAGGGAAAAACTATGCAGCTTACAAGTACAACGGATTATGCTATCAGAATCGTATGTTATCTGGCAGCACAAAGGCAGATGATCTCTACATCAGAATTATCTCAGGAACTAAGTGTTCCATCCAGTTATATTCCAAAAATAACAAAAAAGTTAAAGCAAGCAGGAATCATAAAAGCCTGTAAAGGTACAAATGGTGGCTATATGCTGGCAAAACAACCGGAGAATATTTCTCTGATGGAAATTATATCGTGTGTAGAGGAAACAATGGCAATTAATCGTTGTTTGGAAGATTAAAGTAACAAATGAAGGCAAAAGATTAGAGGTCCAGATATGAAGAAAAAAAGAAGGATAGAGAACAGAATTATCGCAGTAATACTATGTATGGCTATCTTATTTTCTCAAGTGAATATTGCGGATGCAGCAGATCTGAATCCATCAGGTACTAACACGAGTCAAGTGGTCCTTTCTGATGAAACCAATATGAGCAATGATGAAGCATCAACCGAATCCACAGTTTCAGATGAAATAAATGGCACCATGGAATCCGAATCTAAGATATCGGAGGAAACAAATGAAAACTCGAAGAATAACGAATCGGAATCTTCCGGTGAAAATGTTAAAGCGGAATCAACAGATAATATAGAGGCTTATTATAAGGATAGTAAAATATGCATTTATAATTATGAACAGTTAAAACAGATTGGTTCAGATGCTTATGTTTACACGGGTGATAAGGACGGAAAGATTGGTTCTGGAGATGTAGTAAAGAGTGAAGGCACAGAGCTGAAATACGGTGCAGATGCCCAGTACATTTTGATGAATGACATCCAGATGAACTTGGAACAGATGTGGTCAGTGCCGGATTCCTTTACCGGAACTATCACAGGTACGGAAATAGAAGAAAATGAAACACCAACTCTATATGATAAGGAAACGGATACAATCTATATATACAATCCATATCAGTTAATGGTGCTTGCACAGGAAGAATCTGAAACGGAACCAGTTATGTCATTGGATTATGATGCACCACAGTTTGGCATGGGACAAATGATTTATCCGGATGGTGAAGACAAGGATTATTTAACTTACAGTAAAGATCATAATTATGTCATTTCAAAGAACTTCAGTTCAGATAAGCCGGAGTTAATAGCAGATCAATTGAGCATAGATCCTGATACAACAGATACTGAAGGACGTGACTTTAAGGGGCAGGTTGTAAAAACAATTGGTGATAAAACCTATATCTTAATTGGGAATGAAGAACAGTTAAGAGCAATTGGTACAGACAAAGCAGTTCAAGGTGCTGTTTATCAGGCTTATCTTGAATTAGGAAAATGGAAAATCGATACAGATTTATCTGGAAATTCAATAATGTTGTATGGAGGAGATGCTGATTTAACAAAAGAACAAAATGGTAAGCAAGAGTTCACGTTTGGAAATGTTTTGGATACGAATAAAAAGGTGAGTAGCGTAAGTATTATTCATACTAGAGGGCGTTGTGGAGTTGATCAAACAACAGGTAAAATTGATCCAAACCTTGATATAGAAAATCAAACTAAACAAAAATATTCGAAAAATGCGAACTATATCATTTTCCGTGATATTGATTTAGGTAGTTCAGATTGGACTCCACTTACTTTCCAAGGCACAATGATTGGTGCTAAATCTGCAGAAAAAGGTGGACTTTGGAAAGATAATGTTTTAAATACAACTGATAAACCAGTGTTATCGAATGTAACTGTAGATCAATCAACTAAGATTAATGTTGGAGAACAAATGGGTGTTGGATTCTTTTCAACAATATCAAGTGAAGTAAGTGAAAAGGATATTGGTCTTAGTAAAGGATTGGTAAAGGTATCTAATATTCAATTTGATAATCTAAAAGTTCATACAACAACAAATGAAACCTATTATCCAGACACATTAGTAAGTGCACTTACACAGACTCTAGGAAAGTTATTGGGTGGATTGTTGAGTGGATTAACATTTATTTTAACTTTTGGGCAAGTGAAAATTGATTTAGGCAAAACATTAGGCGATGTTTTAGATGCACGTAAAAAAGATCCTACAGCTTTATCAACTGGAGCAATTGCTGGGCGAGTTGAAGGGCAGGTTGAAATTTCAAATATTGAAGTCAATAATGCAAATGTAAAAAATGTGAATGGCTATACAGGTGGTTTTGTTGGATATGCCGTTGGTTCAACTCAATATGATGGATTATCGAATGCTTTAGGGAATTTGGTTAAATTATTAACAAATATTTTAAATGTCATTCCAGGTTTAGGCTTAGGTGATTTAATTAAGATTCTATTAGGGAACGCAATTCCTTTAGGAAAGTTAATTCCAACAGGATATATCAATCCGAAGATAGTAAATTGTAATATAAATAGTTTAACTATTTCTACAGCATCCGATAAAGAATATGCCGGTGGATTTATTGGTATGCAAAAGGGTGCTATTGTAGAGAGTTGTTCTGTAACAGGTGGTACGAATACAATTAGTGGAAAGAATTTTGTAGGTGGCTTTGTTGGTCTAGCTCGTGATGATGTGATTGAAGGAACACTATCAGGGGCATTGGATATAGAGACAAAACTTCCTAAGATGAATACGGAAAGTTTACTTCTAAATTGTTCATTAAATAATGCAGTTGTGTCTGTTTCTGGTGAAAGTTATATTGGTGGTTTTGCCGGAGGATTGGCCAATGCATCAACTGTCAATTGTAATGTTAAATCGGATAATGCACTCACTGTAACAGCTTCTGGAAATTATGCTGGTGGTTTTGCAGGAATTGCATCTCTTGGATGGGCTGCAGACCTAGGTAAAGATGACACAAAAGATAATTTACTTGGCGGTGTAGTTGATCTTGTTGTAAAACTTTTGAGTAGTAATCCTGGAGCAACTTCATCTTTACTTTCTCTTGCTGGTGTAAATCCATCACATATCTTAGGATGTTCTGTAAATGCTCCACTGCAAGTTAGTGGAAAGGACTATGTTGGTGGTGTAATAGGCCGAGGTAATGGTGCATATATAGCACAATCGAATGCGGATAATTTACAGAAAATATCATATTGGAAAAATAATGTTTATGATGTTGGTTCTGTTCAAGTGATTGATAGCTCTTTAACGGGATTATCAAGTGTTACAGGAAATGATTATGTTGGTGGAATTGCTGGATCAATGGGTACGGCCAGTGTTGCCGGTTTATTAAATACAACGCTTGGCGTTGCATCTTATCTTGCGTTTACTGTAGATAATGTTCATGTAAATGGTACTGGGAATGGATTTACTGTTACGGGAAATGAACGTGTTGCCGGTGGATTTGGAGATGCGATTGGTGGTTCTATAACAACTGTTAGTATCAATAATTTAGCTTCTATAGAAGGCAATAACTTAGTAGGCGGATTTATAGGTCTTTCTGGTCCTGGTGATTTGGCTGGAACAGATGGTGGATTAACTGTTAACCTGTTAGGTTTGAATTATTTGTTGAAATTGAATAATTTACTTTCTTTAGGACAAGCAATTGAAGTAAAAATTAAGGATACAAATGTAAATGGAATTAAGGATGGGTTTACGGTACACGCAAAGGGTAGTCGTGATTCTAATTCGGTTCGTGATTATAGTGCTTCTGGTTTTATCGCAAAAAGCGGAAGTACAAAAATAGAAAATTCTCATGTAACAAATCTAAAATCAGTGAAGGCTGCAGATAATGGCGGATATGCTTCAGGATTTATTGGTATTTCAAAAACAGGTGGTCTAGCAGAAGTTGCTGATGATAATTCGATTAAATCATTAATAGAGACAAATGGTTTAGTAAATGCCGTAGGATATTTAATCCCTAAATATATAAATTGCACGGTTTCTTTTGTGAATGGTGGAAGTGTTACAGCAGATGTTGCTGGTGGTTTTGCAGCAGATTTTCAAAGTGGTACAGTTGATAACAGTTCACGAGGAACTAATGATTATTACGCAGTATACAATTTAGATTCTGTAAATGGTCAAACCTATGCAGGTGGCTTTGGTGGAAATGTTTATTCTGGAGCATTGGCCGATGCTAGTAAAGGCATTAGTATTCTAGGAAATATAGATGGGCTGAATATAAACATTGGAGAGTTGTTAAACTTAGTAAATGCATATGTTCCAACAATAGAATATGCAGGAGTTAAATCCGATAATGGATTTACGGTTACGGCTAATAAAATCAAATCGGATGATACGAATTCTGGTAGTGCTGGTGGCTTTATTGGTTATGGCAGTGGAGTTCAAGTTAGTCATTGTGATGTAACAAATTTAAAACATACAAAGGTAACACCTCCTAAAGATTTAGAGGGTGAAGATAGTTCAAATTATTTTGGACAGGATAGTACATATGCAGTAACGGGTGCAAGATATGCCGGTGGATATATTGGTTATATGAATATTGGTTCCGCAGCTTCTGTTGGAAAAGGATTGAGCGTACTTGGTCACTCAATAGGAATCAAAAATGTGCTGGATGCATTGAATGTCGTTGTTTCTACAGTAGAACATTCGAATGTTACAGGAGATGTTGGAGGTTTTGCAGTAAAAGCAACTTGGAAAAATACAGCATCCGATGCATCAGCAAATGACATACTTGGTGATGCAGGTGGTTTTGCCGGAAAGATTTCTGGTGGGCACATTCAGGATTCAAATGCAAATAACTTTTCTTATATCATTGGCCAGATTACAGCCGGTGGTTATGTGGGAGACTTGCAGCCAGGAAATGTGGCAAATGTCCTTGGCGATACTGGTATCTTAGATGGTCTTGTTAATGTGTCAGATACATTGGCATCATTAGCGGAGGACTTTGTACCGACGATCAGAAACAGCTCTACGACTTGTATTCCTTGTGGTGGTGCAGTTCGTGCAGATGCTGATTCCACAACACAGGTACAACGAGGTATGGCCGGAGGTTATGCAGGACATAATGAAGGTGGTCACATCTGGGGAAACAATACAAAGAAATGGAAAGGTAAAGACTATACCGGACCAACAGATACTTGTAAAGCAGTAAGAATCCGCTCGGTATACGGAGAAGAAATTGCTGGTGGCTTCACAGGACTTATGGAGTCAGCTGATACGGCAAGTACCGGAAATCTGTCCTTATTATGGGGACTGGTAAAAGTAGATAACATCCTTGGAGCACTCAGCGTTGTCTATCCAACGGAAGAAAATACGGCAGTTTACGGTCCGCTTGCCTTGATGGATTATAAAACTTGGAATGATTGGGTAGAATTTGTCGGTAAAAAAGGTGGTTACGGAAGTGACCTTGCTGCGAATGGAACAGTAAAAAGTCAAGAAGAACTGGATAAGATTATTGGAAAATATGCTTACGGATACAATGTCGTAGCAGGAAGAGTAAATTATCGGGATGAGATAAAACTGGCAAATGGCGGAGCCGCCGGTGGCTATGTTGGATCGATGCAGACTGGAACTATTACAAATGGACAGGCTTATCAGGCGAAGACAATTAAAGGGCTTCGATGCGCCGGTGGTTTTGCAGGAGAAATGATAAACGGCGGAGCAGCAAAGCTTGGAGGAGTTGATATCCTTGGTCTTAATCTGCAATTAGGACAAATGCTGCAGGTACTTAATGTCTTTGTGCCGGTAATCAAGAAATCTTCGGTAGAGGGTTATCAGAGTGGACTGATTGTCCAGTCAGAAGGTGTAGATAACAAGGATACCTGTGGTTATGCCGGAGGTTATGTAGGAAAACTGATCGGTGGACAGATCTGGGGCGAAAATAATGCTCACTGCCAGGTTACAAAGCTGAGACGAGTTGACGGAAGAAGCTATGTCGGAGGATTTGTCGGAAGCTCTAGACCAGGAAGTGTAGCAACACTGAATCCAACTGCAGGAGAAGGATTGCTCAGCCAGCTTCTGAATAAACTGTTAAATACACCAGCAGATTTGATAAAAGTATTAAATGCTACAGTCGCAACGATCAATTATGCAGATGTGGAAGCCTGGGATGACTGGGGAATCATCGTAAATGGTGCTTATGCAAGTGGAAGAAATAACACTTCTTATGCAAAAGCAGCCGGAGGATTTGCCGGAAATCTGGAAGGAACGGTACTCGGCAAGAAGGATACGGAAGAGGCAGGAGTTTCTGTACAGAATATCCGTTCCGTAGTCGCAGGTGAATATGCCGGAGGATGCTTCGGTGTTGCTGATGTAGCCGGAGTTGCCAATATCAGTGCAGGAAGTGAAACATCTCTTTTGGATAAACTTTTGCAGCTTGGTAGAACCGATGTGTTGGATACGTTTAGAAGTTACGTATATTACGGAACTGTAAACGGAAGTAAAGATGCTGGCTTAAGTGTCAGCGCAAACACAGCAATAAAATCCGGACAGAACAATCAGGTTACATATAGCGGAACGGCCGGAGGATTTGGTGGATCGCTGTTAAATGGTTCTGTAAAAAACAGCAAAGTAACGAGCTTAAGTAATGTAAGAGGTTTAAATAGTGTCGGTGGATTTGTTGGCTATTCTGGAAAGAGTGGAGTGGTTAAGGCAGATAAGATTGACGTTCTTGGAAATAATAAAGGACAGTTGCTCGGTGGAGCACTTGGAGTTATGGACATTTTTGGTTCTCACATTGATGACTGTGCAGTTACAGGGACGGATGATGGTTACACAGTACAAAGTACTGGCGGAGATGAGCAGATTGCCGGTGGATTTATCGGATACGCGAATCTTGCTAGAATGTCAAAGTGTACAGCAGGTGATGCGAACAATCAAAATCTTGGACTGAAACAGGTAGCGTCAGGTGGAACAGCCGGCGGCTTTGCAGGACGAACAAGTTTCGCTTATCTTGCAGATTTGAAGTTGGATTCTGGAGCAGTGAATGTAATATTCACACTTGTTAATAAACTTATAAAGGCATTGTATCTGGATAAAATCCAGGACTCCAATCTTCTGAATATTAATCTTGGAATTATTAAAGTGGATGCACTGTATGATGGCAAACTACTTCACGTAAATCTGCTTGGATTGGATATCTCTGTAGGACTTTCAAAGAAGTCAACGGATAACGACCAACAGACAGACCTTGCAATTATTACGATCGGAGATTCATCCATCAAACTTCCATGTAATGAAAATGGACTTTTGGATGATAATGATGCCAAATCCAATATCAGTGTGAGTCTGATCAAGGCCAATCGAACAAAAATCACAGATAGTAATGTCTACGGTGTCAGTCAAGGATATGATGTCTATGCCGGTGGAGCCGGAAATAACAATGATGGTGATGCTAAAGACGGACGAAGTGGTGGCTTTGTTGGATTCAACGATGAAGGACTTTTGAAGAACAACAACATGTATTACTGTGATGTGGTTCGTGGAACAAAAAATCTTGTCGGACCGTTTAGCGGAAAGAGTGAATTGGATTCGCAATATCAATTCAATACATTAGATAAGGTGGAAGGCGAGAACAATAATTACCGTATTTACAGAAAATTAGATCAATCTTTAGATGAAATTAAAAAGAATAACAGTATCTTGAACAGCAGTCATGAAAAGGATGATGCAAGCGGATGGGATATTTATACAATAGGACATATGAATCCGGTAAAGACTTTTGAGACTCTAAAAAATGCTGTTCTGGCAAGTAAGGGTGACTCAGTGAAAGCAGAGCTTAATGCTTATGAATCACCAGCAAAAGCAGTATTGATGTCAGATACCAAAACAACATTGAACACGGGAGATAGTGATACACCGGAACCATCCGAGTCACAGGATCCATGTGATGAGAACATCAAGCTGACGATCAATAAAGTTTGGAAGGATTTAAACAATTTTGATCATTCAAGACCAAACAGTATTACGGTAACAATATCACGTACCTGGAAAGATAAGACAGGAAATGAAAAGACAGAAACAGTTCCACGTTACGAGAGTTACAAAATAGAAGGTTCCATCGATAAATCTAAATGGCAGGAGGTGATAAAGGAACTCCCGGCATACAAGACAGATGGAGATGAAATTTATTATTACACGTATTCCATCACAGAAGCAAAAGTGGATGGTTATACAACAACGATAGATAAATCGCAAGATGGATTTACCTTCACAATAACTAATAGACATTTCCCAGGTCTTCCGGATACCGGAGGATACGGAAGTTATTTGATTTACCTGATAGCTGTTCTGCTTTTCCTGGTATATTTCGTAATGAGATATAAAAAATGCAAGGAAAATAAAAAAGCAGAAAAACTATAAAAGAAAAATTCTCAAGAAAAGGAGACAATTGTTATGAAGAGAATGAAAAAAATCATGGCATTAATGCTGGCAGCGATTATGATGATGGCTATGTCTGTCACAGCATTTGCCGCAGAAGGTGCAACAGGAACACTCACACTTACAGTTAATGTGAAAACAACAACACCAGCACAGGATCTGAAAGGTCAGACAATCAATCTGTACAAATTATTTGATGTGACAGAGTCAAAAAGTGGAGAAACAACAAACTACGCATATACCGTAAATAATACTTATAAGGCTGCCCTTGCATCCGTATTAAAAATTGGTGAAACTGCTAAAGATGAAGAGTTTGTAAAGGCAGTTGCAGATCAAGAAGCTACTATTCAGCAGTTTGCAAATGATTTTACAGCAAAAGCTTTAACAGATAATTTAGGAGCAACAAAAACTTCTGAAAAAATCACAGAAAGCAAAACATCTTATGAATTTACAGGATTAGACGCAGGTTACTATTTAGTATATGTAACAGGTGGAAAAGAGATTCAGTCTTCTTTAGTTACAGTTGATGAGACAACAACTACAGTAAACTTAAAAACAGAAGCACCAAGCATTACTAAAACAGCAGACAAAGAGACAGTAAGCATCGGACAGGTAGTGAAATATACAGTAACAGGTTCTATCCCGGATACAACAGGATATGCAAAGTATGTATATAAAATCCACGATGAATTATCAACAGGTCTTGATTTTGTAAATGATGCAGCAGGAACAGCTTGTGAAGCAAACAGTGTAAAAGTTACAGTAGCATTTAAAGATACAGATGTAACAGATGCATCTAAAGCACCTACAACAGCAACACTGGATGCAGTTAATCATAGAAAGATGACACTTGACCTGTCCTCATGGGTTAGAGAGAATCAGAGAAATAAAGGCAAAGAATTTAATGTAACATATTATGCAAAAGTAAATGATAAGGCTGTTGTAGCAGAAAAGAACAGCGCTAAATTGGAATATGGTAATGATCCAGACAATACAACAGAGACAACACCAAGTGAAGCAAAAACACCTACATATCCACTGAACATTAAGAAAACAGATCATAAAACATCTGGATTATTAGCAGGTGCAAAATTCAGCCTTTATACAGAAACAGAATATAATAAAGATGCGGATACAAGACAGGCTATTAAAGTTACTGGAACAAACGGAAACTATGTAGTAGATCCAACATCTGAAAACACAGTATTTGAATCTGCGGCTACAAAAATTGGCGAGAATGAATACAATCTTCATGTCAATGGTCTTGCAGAAGGAACATACTATTTAGTAGAGACAAAGGCACCAGACGGATACAATAAGTTGACAGCACCAGTCGTAATTAAAATCACAAAGAGCACAGATACAGATGTAAATAATTGGACTATTTCCAAAGATGGAACAGTTGAAACTGACAAAATCATCGACATTGCAAACAGCACAGGTTCCATCCTTCCATCCACTGGTGGACGTGGAGCAATTGCATTTGCTGTAATCGCAGCTCTTCTTGTATTCGGTGTAGCAGTAAGCTTCATCCGTGATAAAAGAAAAGAAGCATAATAGTTTTACCAGAGATATAAGATAAGATTTAAAGAATGGGCGGTTATCTTCCACGGAAGGTAACCGCAATTCCAAGTATAACAACAGGGAGAATGAAATGAAGAGTAAGAAGAAAAAAAAGAAGATAACAATAAAAGATATTATTCGTCTGATCGTGCTTTTGGTTGCATTCTCCGTATTGTTATATCCAACGTTTAGTAGTTATCTGAACGAAAAGAATGGTTCAAAAGTGGTATCCTATTATGATGAGGAAAGTGTAAAGTTAAGTAAGGCAGAAAAAGAGCAGATGTTGGAAGAGGCGAGAGCATATAATAAGGAAATGCTGGGAAATATTGATTTGATTGATCCGTTTTCGCAAGAAGATGTGGAAATAGATGCTCGCTATGAGGGACTGTTGAACGTAGATGGTTCTGGAATGATGGGATACATTCGTATTCCTAAGATTAATATAGAACTTCCAATCTATCATGGAACAAGTGAAGCAGTTCTGCAGACAGGTGTCGGACATTTCTGGGGTACATCTCTTCCTGTAGGTGGAGAAAGTACACATACAGTTCTGACAGGACATAGAGGTCTTCCGACAAAAACACTATTTACCAATATGGATAAATTGGAAGTAGGAGATATTTTTTACATTAAAGTCTTAGATGAAACCCTGGCATATCAGATTGATCAGATATTAACGGTTTTGCCACAAGAGACAGATAGCTTGTCCATTGAACCAGGTAAGGATTATGCAACACTTGTTACTTGTACACCATTTGCAATCAATACACACAGACTTTTAGTACGTGGAGAGAGAATACCTTATGAAGAGGCAACAAAGCAAGAGCCTGATACCAATATAAAACCAGAGTTATCTTTTACTGCTAAAGTGCTGATTGTAACAATTATAGTAATCTTCATAGGGCTGATGATAGCTATAATTTATAGTATACGAGATAGAAAAAGGAGGAAAGTAAGGTGAGAAAGAAGATAAGAAGTATTCACATTATTTTATTCGTTATGCTTTTTCTTGTCGGTAATTTTATAGATATTTCAACAATCCATGCTGAAGCAGGAAGTAGAACAGGAAGCATTCAAATTATTTATAAAGGGAGAAATAGTTCGGATAAAGAAGTGACTCTTTCCGGAGCAAAGTTCTCGATATTTCCAATTCAATATATGAAAAATAATGAGTTAGTATGGGAAGATGGTTTTAAAGATTCAGGGATATCATTACAAGATACCAGTGCAGAAGCAAGAGAGAAACAAGCAAAACAATTGTTTGCATTTGCGAAAGAAAATAATATTTCCGGATTAATGCAAGAAACAGATACTTCGGGACGCACGAGTTTTGGAGAATTGGATGAAGGAATTTACCTGCTTGCACAGATTGGAAATGTAGAAAGTGGTACAGATAAATTTGAATCTGCGCCATTCCTTGTTAATATTCCATCTGAAATCAATGGAAATGTAGAATATAAGGTAACGATAGAGCCAAAAGCTGAATGGGTTTCATCAGAAACACCACCGAACAATCCAGATAAGCCAAAGGATTCGACGCCTTCAAAACCGGATAAGCCAAATCCTATTCAGAAAATAATAAATACGGTAAAAACCGGAGATACAACAAATATAGTTGCATGGTTTTTAATAGCGATTGTTAGTCTTGGTTTGATTGTAGGACTCTATAAAAGAGAAAAATGAAGTAGCTATTATTTAAAGAAAACTGATCCATTGCGGTGGAATCAGTTTTCTTGTATTATACGTCTTAAAACGTTGCAAACACTAATGTTGAAGAGAGGATGCAACGGTACGAGAGATATCGTTGTTTGATATTTGAGGAGCATTAAGCAGTGCTGTGAAATTCTGTCTGATGATATCCAGTGTCTTCTGCTTTTTCTGCAATTCCTGCTTTTCACGGACAGTAGCAGCCTGTTCAGATTTAAGATTTTCTATCCGCTTCTGGATTTTATTAGAGCTTGGGATTTTGGTAACACCGAGATCCTGAAGCTCTTTTTTTAGTGAATCGTGGAGTTGGTATTCTGCTTGATGTTTGGTCCGGTATGCGTTTGGATTTTTAGCAGATTTGCAATCTTCAATCACTTTACGGCAGTGCATTCTATAATGGTATCGTAATTTAAGACACTTCAAGAGACATTTCTTAATGAATCTGATATACTGTAAACACTACAGAAAGGGGGGATTTTCTCCCCTACCCAGTTACATATATCAGTTTATTATAAAATGCTTAGATTTTTGTCTTGACAACTGAACCACTATATTGCAAAATACGTGAAGAGTTGAGGCATTTTTGTATTAAATTAAAATTAGGGAAAAGGCATGTGAAATACGATGATGAAAAATAACTATATAAAACAAAAAAGAAAAGATCAAAATCCGGTAAATCATTGGAAAATTTTTGAGGGACGGTTGGTATTCCTTCTGGCAATGGTGATTTTGGCTGTTGTTGCATATACTTTTATTTTACAACAAGCATATACCAAAACTGCTCTGAAAACAGAAATTGAACGAGATATTTCCAGTGCAGATGCGGTTCATAAGCTGGTAAATGACAGACTGGGACGAAAAGATTTTAATGAAATAAAAAGTAAAGCTGATGAGAATACAGAACTATTCAAGAATATGTCGACATATATGAATGAAATCAGAACGCTGAATTCTACGAGATATATTTACACAGCAACCAGAAATGAAGACGGTAGATTGATTTACGTTGTAGACGGACTGGATCCATCGGCTGGTGACGTCAGACATCCAGGAGATCCGATTGAAAAGGAGATGGTTCCTTATATAGAAAAAGCACTTTCTGGAAAAACAGTATATTCTCAGGATATTGTTGATACAACATGGGGACCTATTTTTACAGCCTGTTATCCTGTGACAGCGGAAGATGAATCTAATGAAGTGATAGGTGCTTTCTGCATAGAAATGGATATGCAGAAAGCGTATGGAATGGTTGAGAAGACGAATAAGTTAAGTATTGTACTGGGATGCATTACAGCGTGTATTTTGGTAATATTATGTACCTGTGGATATTCTGTATATAAGAAGCAAAAAGAAAATGAGCAGAAACAGCAAAAACTGTTGCAGGAAGCTGCAAGACTGGCCGATTCAGCTAATAAAGCAAAATCAACATTTCTATTTAATATGTCTCATGATATTCGTACCCCTATGAATGCAATCATTGGATATGCAGAATTGGGAGAGAAACATTTAAAGGAGCCAACTATATTAGAGGATTACTTTGAAAAAATATTATTGTGCGGAAAGAAAATGCTGCATTTGATTGATAACATTCTTGAATTAGCACGAATCGAAAACAACAAAGCAACGCTGGATGAAACAATAACAGATGTTTCTAAAAACTTTGATTTATGTATTGATATGTTTAGGAAACAGATAGAAGAAAAACATCAAACACTGAAAGTCAATAAGAACATTCGATATCCATACTTGTATATGGATGATGCAAGAACATCTGAAATTACGATTAACATTTTGAGTAATGCTGTGAAATACACGGGTGAAGGCGGTAACATAGGCTGTACATTGAACCAATATCCCGGCGAAAAAGAAGGTTGGAGTGTATTAGAGCTTATCATAGCAGACAACGGAATCGGAATGTCAGAAGAATTCCAAAAACATATTTTTGAATCATTTTCACAGGAACGATCTTCGTCAGACAGCGGAATAGAAGGTAGCGGACTTGGTATGGGAATCGTGAAGAAACTGGTGGATTTAATGAATGGCAAGATCACAGTTCAGAGCAAACCGGGAGCAGGTTCTACTTTTACAATCACGCTTCCATTAAAAATAGCAAATGCGGAAGAAAGGAATCCGAAACATGCAGACGGTCAGTTGAATATCAAAAAACTGGAAGGAAAAAGGGTTCTTCTGGTAGAAGATAATGACTTGAACGCAGAAATTGCAACGGAACTTTTGACGGAAGAGGGAATCATGATAGAAAGAGCGGAGAACGGCGTTGCATGTATTGATATGTTTAACAAAGCAAAGCAAAATTACTACAGTCTGATTCTGATGGATATTCAGATGCCGATTATGAACGGATATGAAGCATCCAGGAGAATTCGAGAACTGAAAGACGGTAACAAATCGCAGATTCCAATTGTTGCAATGACAGCAAATGCGTTTGAAGAAGATAAGAAGATGGCTTTGGCAAGTGGCATGAATGATCATGTTGCAAAACCAATAGATATGAATGTATTATTGCCGACTATTATGAAATATATGTAAAGGAAGAAAGAAGGACACTGATTTTGCAGTCAGTGTTCTTCTTTCATATCAGTCGACTAAAGAAAAACATTTTATAGATTTTACCTTTTTCCCCGGTTGGCATACCTAAATATGGAGTATTGCCCTGTATTCGAGCCAAACAAATGAATCGTGGGATTTCAATTTCTGTGAAAGAGAATCAATTGCAATTTAAATTTGGTAAATCTACGTTTGGAATACAACGGAAAGATAGCAAAAAACAATAATACGAAAGGATGTGCCAAGGTGACTTCTCCATTACCTTGGCACATCCTTTTTGTATTATTTCCTTTTGATTTTTGTGCCGAATATATCGGAAACAGTAGCAAACATTTTTATTACAATATCTGGATCATTTATAGCTCACATGGGAATGGATTTTACGGAATACTTAAACAATTACCGGCTTATAATGGCGGCAAAGCTTCTCAAATCATCCGATGAGTCTATTTTGATGCTCGCAGGTTCAGTGGTTTTGACAGCCTGTCTTATTTTAATTGTATTTTTAAAAGAAAATATGATGTTTCACCCGGAATTTACAGAAAAGTATAGAAGCTGTCGAGAGTCACTCGTGAATGATTAGATTGTTCGACTGTTTGGAGATTCCTTTTTTCTTACTTGCTGAAAGTGATGGATGGAACGTATAATAGTGTTAATCATTAGAAAGATTGTAATACATCGGAGGGATACATTATGACAAAAGCAAAATGGAAGCTAAATACGATTTACATATCTGAGCGATTGCAGGAAGGTTTACAGCCTATTTCTCATTGTGCTATGACCACGGTAGTTGCACCTATGGGATACGGAAAGACCACTGCGGTAAACTGGTATCTCAGTGAACGTACCAAGGCAGAGCAGCTGCGTATCATTCGCATCAGCGTGTACTCCGATAATCTTGCGATTTTTTGGAAAAATGTACAGGAGGCGTTTACTCGTGCTGGCTTCTCTTTTCTACAGGAGTATCCTTGTCCGGTAGACGCAGCAGGCGGCGGATTGTTGATTGATAATCTTTGTCATGTGCTGGCGGGGGAAGTATCCTGCTATCTCTTTATCGATGATTTTCATCTACTTACGGATAAACGAGTTGCGCTATTTCTCTGTATGTTAGCAAATCGGTTACCTTCAAATATGCATCTGATTGTAGCAAGTCGGGACCGTTTTTTGCCTGCTGCAGAGGCGCTGCGGCTTGGAGGAAAGGTGTATCAGATTGGCACAGAACAGCTACGCCTGAATCAGACGGAGCTTGCCACTTATGCCCATCGCTGTGGCACAGAGCTTTCTGAGACACAACTGAAAAATCTGCTTTATTCCAGCGAGGGCTGGTTTTCAGCTGTGTATCTGAATCTGCACACACTTTTTGAGCGTGGTGTGTTGCCTGGTCGTCATTCTGATATTTATGCTACATTTACCGCTGCTATGATTGATCCGCTGCCCAGACCGCAACGGAAGTTTTTGGCGGTCATGGGGCTTGCCGACGAATTTACGGTCGAAATGGCACAGTATATCACAGGTGATGCGGATGCGGGGCAAATGCTTTCTGTGCTGACCGAGCAAAATGCCTTTGTTACGCACCTGCCGGACGGTACGACGTATCGTTTCCATCACATGATGAAAGAATGCGCCGAGCGTAGTTTTCTGAAAATGAAAGCAGAAGTGCAGCAACTTTATTGGGAGCGCTTTGGCTTGTGGTATGAAGAACATCGGCAGTATCTTCACGCGATCGCTGCTTATGAAAAGAGCGAAAATTATGATGCACTGCTGAGGGTCATTCGCAGCGACGCAGGTATTCTGTTGGCGTCGTTGAAGGCTGAGGATGTACGGAAAGCGCTGGATAAATGTCCTGCCGAAACGTTGAAAGCACATCCTTTTGCAATTTTGGTGCTAATGCGTCGAATGTTCACATGGCGACAGATCCCGAAAATGATGGAACTGAAAGAGTTATTGATGACAGCAATTGAGGAACATCCGGAGATGCCCGAAGAAGAACGTGGCAATTTACTGGGAGAATGTGATCTTATTTTAAGTTTTCTTTGCTACAATGACATCGGCGCCATGAGCCGCCTGCACCGTAGCGCCAGCAGCCAGATGTCGCACTCAGCTATTAGTATCCAATCGAGCGGTGGTTGGACTTTTGGCTCGCCTTCCGTTCTGATGATGTTTTACCGTATGCCGGGAGACTTGGAAAATGAACTTGCTGAAATGGATGAGTGCATGCCTCATTATTATAAGGTCACCAGTCATCACGGACAGGGAGCGGAGACCATTATGCGCGCAGAGGCGTTGTTTTGCCAGGGACATTTCACTGATGCGCACATTGAATTGGAACGCGCCTATACACAGGTCAAAGAAAATGGGCAGATTAACATGGCGCTTTGCTGTGATTTTCTTTCACGCAGGCTCTCGCTGTATGTTGAGGTAGAGCAACGTTATACTTTTGACGAACGATATGCGATGTTGTTGCGTTATCATGATGCTTCGTGGATTAACCTTTGGTGCGCTACCAGCGCTTATTACCATGCATTGTGTGGCAAAATTGACAAAATTCCGGAAGTTTTTTTAAAACATCGGCTTTCGGACATTAATATGCTTGCACCGGGCAAGCCCATGATGGAGATGATTAAAAATCAGGTGTATCTTGCAGAGGGCGCTTATGCCAAGGTGGTAGGACGTAGCACACAGCTGTTAGCTGTGTGTGAGACCATGCATTATGTGCTGGTAGCTCTTCATATTCAGATTCAGACGGCAGCAGCTTATGAAAAGTTGGGTAAACTTGAGGAAGCCCGTATATGGCTGAAAAAAGCACTTTCGGATGCTGAACCGGATAATCTTGTGATGCCATTTGTGGAAAACTATGATTTTTTGAAGCCGGTGCTGGCATTGGAAATTCGGACCGACTTTATTGCACAGATTATTAAACTGGGCGAAGCAGCAAAAGGTCGAAGAGGTGAAAATGTCCGACCAGCGGTATTTGTCACATTGACTGAAAGGGAGTATGAGCTCGCTTGTTTGAAAGTGCAACGTCTGTCAAATCGTGAAATCGCAGAAAAGCTGTTTCTCTCTGAGGGTAGCGTAAAGCAGTATGTAAATCAGCTTTATTCTAAACTTCATATTGAGGGCGATACCCAGACTAAGCGAAAGCAGCTTGCTGAGTTGCTCAGGCAAAAGAACTAACCTTTGGTTAATGGTTATTTTATCAAATCCACTGTACAATATTTGTACAGTGGATTTTTAGTTTCTTTAAGAATCCAAGGCGGCTTTGAGATATAGTTTATTATTTGAAGAAGGAGGGGAAGAGCATGCTGAAACGCTTAAAAAAGTCTCTGTCGCTTACTTTAGTACTGGCGCTATGTATGAGCTTTATCGCTTGCGGTAGCGATGGTAAAAGCGACGACAATTTTTCTGATGATTCGGATTGGTCCTATGTCAAGATTTAGTACAAGTTAAAATGAGAAATTTCTCCCCATTTTAACCTGCCAGAAGCTCAGCCTCAGTGTGCGTTCTTTCATACACTCGTTCGAATTCGTTTGGCGACATATAGTTGCAATGGCTATGAATTCGTTTCGTATTGTAGAAAGCTTCCAGATATTCAAAAATCAACTGGTATGCCTGCTTATAGTCGCGAATTTTAAAGCGATTGAGCCATTCACGTTTGATAATAGAATGAAAGGATTCAATGCATGCATTATCCCACGGAAAAGCTTTCTTCGAATAACTGCGCTGCATATTTTCGGTTGCTTTTTTATATTCCTTTGCAACATATTGGCTGCCACGATCCGAATGGATAATTAATGGTTGATCGATATTTCGGCGAGCTTTGGCTTTGTTTATAGTATCAATCACGCAAGATACTTCCAGTGTTTCTGAAAGTGTCCAGGCTATGATTTTTCTGGAAAATAAATCCATAACACTGCTCAGATAGACAAATCCATCTATTGTCCAGATGTAGGTAATATCCGAACACCAGACTGCATTCGGACGATCGGGATTAAATTGCTCATCAAGGATATTTTGTAATTCAGTGCTGAAATCGGAATCTTTTGTGGTGATCGTCCATGGTTTGCTCCACTGAGCACGGATTCCCATTTGGCGCATATATGTACCAACGGTTCTTTCCGAAATGACTTCACCAGTTTTTTGAAGTTCTACAGTGATTTTCAGAGCACCGTAGTTCTGCTTGGAATCATCATAAATATCCTGTATTTTTGCTTTTACAGCTTTACGACGTTTTTCTGTATCAGAAGGTACGTGGTGGAGCCATGCAAGATATCCTGAGCGAGAGACACCTAAAAATTTCAACATTCCGGAGACGGAAACCCGGCGTCCAGCCTTTTTGGCAGCTTCCGTCTTCTCAGACACTTCAAGATAAATGGCGTCCGTCATTTTCCCAGAATGTTGATTGCTTTTTTTAACACATCAAGTGCATCTTGGGCATCACGTAATTCACGTCTGAGACGGGCAATTTCCTTCTGCTCATCAGATGCATAATTACCAGAACCACGAACAGGAATATCACCTGATTCCCAGAAGTCTTTCAGCCATTTTGTTAATGTGCTGTATCCGATGCCAAGATTTTCTGCACATCCACGTACTCCGAGATCTTTGTGATCCTGATAATACTGGACTGCATCAAGTTTAAATTGTTTGTCATGTTGCTTTGCCATATGAGATCCTCCTTCA
>QULP01000005.1:333348-345134 GCA_003481745.1 Firmicutes bacterium OM04-13BH | reverse complement strand
TGGTTTCACAAAAAGAGAGCCAAAGCTGTCAGCATTATCACAAAAGGTCATGAACACAGGCATGCCAGCTCCAGATATCTGAGCGCCTTAAGCCGGCATCATGCCGATTTCATTAAGGATCAGTGCCATAAAATCAGCCGCAGCATTATAAACTACTGCATGGAACATCACGCCGGTACACTTGTTCTTGGCGAAAACAAACGCTGGAAACAGGACTGCGACATGGGTTCACAGAACAACCAGAACTTTGTCTCAATGCCTACAGGGCTGCTCAAACAGATGATTATTTACAAAGCATCTGATGCCGGAATAAAGACAATCATGCAGGAAGAGTCATACACCTCACAGGCTGACATAACAGCAATGGACTACATTCCTGTTTATGGCGTTGATGCCGAAAATGCGGTATTTTCTGGCAGGCGCATAAGCCGCAGTCTCTACCGCTGCTTTAACGGCATGATCATCAATGCCGACTGCAACGGTGCCGCAAATATCATGCGCAAGGCCATAACAGATGCATGGAACAGCATAACTGATTTTTCATTCCTCGCATCACCTGAAGTGTCAGGATTCCACGAACTGAATCCCCTAAGTATTTCCGTAAAAGGGATAGCGGCCGCGTGAACGGCCTCGGCAGGTGGTGGACAGCTTATTTTTAGGTTCGAAAGACGACTTATAAAGTGTCCTGCTGCCACCCAGATACCACTTCCATAGGAGCTATGCACCGCATGGGAGTTGGTAATTCATTTATCAAAATCAGCTTCAAATATTCCTTCCGGAGTACGCATGGTCAAAATTCCAAGATTAAATTCTTCATCCTGAATGGTCACATGGTACTCAAATATTACATCGTCCTCAAATTTGGATAATAATAAATAACTTCCATTCTCTTTTCCTTCAATCTGGTCACAGATATCATCGTACACATCTGCTCCTGAAATTGCTCTCGGATAACCCGAAGCTTTTATTTTTTCTTCAATTGCCTGATATAATTCTTCCATAATAACTCACCGAACCCTTTCCGACTTTTATTTTAATACTTCTTTTGATATATAGAATGTATAGCGGTCTTTTCCTCGTTCTTTTGAAGCATACAATGCTTCATCTGCTTTTTTAAATAATTCTTCATAAGTAGACGCATGTTTTGGATACAGCGCAATCCCAATACTTCCATGTACCGGATTTGCACTCTCCGGCGTTCTGACATGAGCTTTCATCATTTCCACCAGATTGTTGACATAGGTTACTACCTGCTGCTTATCATCTATACCTGGAAGAAATACTACAAATTCGTCTCCGCCAAATCTTCCCTTATAATCATCTTCTCTGAAATTACTTCTAATACATTCTCCCATCAGACGCAGTACTGCATCTCCATAAGCATGTCCGAACGTGTCATTGATATGTTTAAAATTATCCAAATCGATCACCAGCATCATTGCCGGCTTGGACGGAGTTAACTCCATATACCGTTTTATCTTTCTCTCTATCGCATTTTTGGTTAAAAGCTTTGTCAGCTCATCTGTATCTCTCTGCTTAGCGATTTCCCATCTAAGCCGATGCTCATCTGCTTTGGTACGACTGGTCAAAAGATATAATAAAATCGCAAGCATCGTATAAATGATTGCATTTAATACATCAAAATTCGCAATCTCCGGCTCTTTATAATGCAGTGCAAAAGATCGAAAAATCACCGTCATAATGCAGAGAAACAACGACATCCGATATGGCTTGTCAATAAACAAAAGCGGTCCTACAAACAATAAAATAAAATATAAAATTGCACTCTGTTTCGGACTTCCAACCGTACCCGAAACCGCTGCAAATAAATAAACTATACTTAGAAATACATAACAGACACTCCGAAGTGTCCTAAAATTATTCAAATCACAGACACGTACTATAATTTCCATCATCATCATACCGATAAAAGTAAGAATCAAAAAACTCTTCAACGCATTTAATTGTGAAAAAAAGAACACTGCAATTAATAATACTCCTGTGAGCACTTCAAAAGAACGAATCGCATTTTTTAACAATCTTGCATTTTTATGCGCCACACTTTGCTGGATATTTTCGTAGTTTTCTTTTGACAGACCTGAATATACCCAGACATTCTTCACCCAATCCCATAGTTTTTTCATTTTTTTCGCTCAATCCCTCTTTTTTAGTCACCTGCCTATATCATACCATACTTTGGCTTATTCTTGCAAAAAAAACAGGAGAAACTTTTATTGTTCTCCTGTTTTTTTCAGACTTCACCTGTCAAAATTTTTCGATTAATCTCTGCTCAATACGTTGTAAAGCGGACACTGCTGTAACAAGCAAGGAGCAATTTAAAGCGGCTTTGAATCTGCCTTAAATTGCTCCCTCATTTCTTATTTTTTCAAAATTTCTTCTACGTCTTCCTTTGATGGCATCACACAGAGTGCCCCTTTTCTGGTTGTGACAATCGACGCTGCTGCGTTTGCAAAAGTAAGCATTTCCTTTAAACTTTGTTCAGACAAATTTTCCAGTCCATGTTTTAAAATATAGTCTAATACACAGGCATCAAAGGTATCCCCCGCACCCGTTGTCTCGATTGTATTTTTCTGAAGAATCGCCGGTACTTCTACCATCTGATTTTTATAATATGCACGGCTTCCCTGTTTTCCCATAGAAACCAGAATCAGCGGAATCTGATAGTTTTCCAAAATTTTCTCAACTGCTTTTGTATAGTCGCTTTCTCCGGTATACCATTCAATTTCATTATCCGAAATTTTCAGGATATCGCACATACTCATTCCATAAGAAACCTGTTTCCTTGCCTCATCTAAACTATCCCACAATGGCTCTCTTAAATTCGGATCAAAGGAAATTAAAACCTGATTTTGTTTTGCTGTTTCCACTGCCTTTTTGGTTGCTGCGCGTACTCCTTCATGAGTCGTCGAAAGCGTTCCAAAGTGAAAAATTTTTGATTCTTTTATTGCTTCTTCATTCACTTCTTCTGCACGAAGCATCATATCTGCGCCTGGATTTCGATAGAATGAAAATTCTCTGTCTCCATCTTCTGCAGTATGTACAAAAGCAAGTGTCGTATGCACTATCTCATCCTGATACAGATAAGTTGTATCTATTCCCAGTGCTGTTACCTTATCTTTTAGCATCTTTCCCAGACTGTCATTTCCAACTTTTCCGATAAATAATGTTTGATTTCCAAGTTTGGTAAGCATTGCCAGCACATTACATGGTGCGCCTCCTGGATTAGCTTCTAAAATCGGATTTCCCTGCTCACTGATTCCATTTTCTGTGAAATCAATTAATAATTCTCCCAATGCGGTTACATCTGTCATTTTCTTAGCCCAGCTTTCTTAGATTAAAATTTTTCTAAAATCAACTCTTTTTTAAAATTCTAAATCACTTTTTGTCACATTAGCTTTCACTTTTCCCTCTGCATAAAAGCAAATTTCATCCGCACATTGTTCTGTAAATACTGCCATTGACATTGCCTGTTCTCCATCATTTACAAAAACTTCTACACTGTATCTGTCAAGAATCACACGTAATTTTATACTTCCGTTATTATCTGCCACTTTACATTTTTTCTGATGCTGTACGGCTCTTCTGATACCTGACCAACTACGGTCAATTTCCAGAACAGATTCTTTTGGATAAAATACAATATCCGAATGAAAGCTTTCGTTTTTGGCAAATTGGATTACAAATTTATCATAACAATTTTCTTCATCTTCCGGTTTAATTTCCATTTCCAGGTCAATCATTCTTCCGCTGACTTTTTCTAAAGAAATACAGTCAGATATAAGCACTTCTGAATAAGAAACGGTATTCTTATGATAATTGCTCAATTCACGAATTGGATTCTGAATCAGTTTTCCATCTACAAACTGAATTTCTCTCGGACAGCTTGTCTGACCAAACCATTTCATGTCATCTTCCCGTACTCCACAGGTATCCCAGTTCTGCATCCAGCCAATCATAATACGTCTTCCATCCGGTGCTAAAACAGTCTGCGGTGCATAAAAATCAATTCCATAATCAATCGACTGTGTATATTCTTCTACCAAATGTTTGTTTTCGTCCAAATGACCTGCTACGCATAATGTTCCATTTCCTGCTCCATATTCCAGGCCTACCGGCATCATATCCTGAGGGCTGACCATCAACAGCCATTTTCCATCCACTTCAAAGAAATCCGGGCACTCCCACATTTTTCCAAAACGATTTTTGTTTTGAATCAAAATCTGTTCAAAGTTCCAGGAAAATCCATCTTTGCTGCTATATAATAAGATCTGTCCACTTCCATCTGCCGGTCTGCTTCCAACTACACAGCGAAATGTTCCATCTTTTTCTTTCCAGATTTTCGGGTCACGGAAATCAATTTTACTTGCACCTTCCGGTAAAGCATCTGCAGTAATTACTGGATTTTTTTCATATTTTTCAAAATTTGTTCCATCTCCAACTGCAATACATTGAGTCTGAAACACAATCTCTTTTCCATCTTCATCTTTTGTGCTTTGAACACCTGTATACATAAGAATCTGCCTTCCGTCATCCAAAGTATCCGCACTTCCCGAAAAACATCCAAAATTATCATAACTTTCATCTGGTGCAAGTGCTGTCGGACAATATTCCCATTTTAATAAATCTTTACTTACTGCATGTCCCCAGTGCATTGGTCCCCAGTTTGTACCATACGGATGATACTGATAAAACAAATGATACTCTCCATTATGATAAGAAAATCCATTCGGGTCATTCATCCAGCCGACTCTTGGAGTCAGGTGAAACGCCGGTCTTTTATCCGGAGCAATTTCTTTTTCTTTCCGTACTTCATATTCTCTCGCCTTTTTTAATTTATCGTTAATCATTCCTTTTCCTCCAAAAAAAATTTCAAAAAAGAGACTGCGCAGTTTTGTTACGCAGCCTCTCGCCTTATCTTTTCTCTTTATTTGGCACTATCTGCATAATAGTCATCCAGATATTTCTGGAAAATCTGCAGATATTCTTCCAGACCATATCCGTCTAATTCACTTAAGTACTGGTTCCAGTCATCATCTGTAAATCCATTCATAATCCAATCGGATTTGTTTGCATTGATTAATTTTTCAATATCAGTCTGAAGGTCAGACAATTTCTTTGTATCTTCCTGATTCATAAATACATTTGGATATACATAATCCAGGTTCATATCCGGTGTATAATATTCTTTAATCCAGTCTAAACGATATTGTGCATCATCCGGGCAGGTCACATAAACATCATAGTAATCATTTAATACTGCAAGCGGACCTCCAACTGATTCTGCTTCACGAACTTCTACCGGTGAAGCATCTCCAAGCGGTGCATGCTTGAGCATTTCTCCACCCTCTGCATTCTTGCTGAGTTCAAAGATATCAAAGTCATCGTCTTCACCATAAGTTCCCCAGTTATTCTGTGGAGACTGGAATGGGTCATACATCTGGTCTAACCATGCACAAACAAGTGCCGGATTTTCTGCTACTGCTGTTACAACACATCTTCCTCTGTCAAATCCACTTGTGAAAGAACCATTCTGAGGAGTAATATTTCTTGTATCTGCTGTTAATGCCGGAAGCGGAACCCAGTCTTCTAAGTTATCAATATTTGCCACATCCCAGCTAAAGCAAACACCATAACGTCCGGATTTTCCTTTTGCTACATAAGTAGACCATTCCTGTGTAAAACTTTCTGTATCAATTAAGCCTTCTTCATACAATTTGTGCAGCCATTCAATACCTTCTTTGTATCCATCCTGTGTTGCAGAACAGATGACTTCTTTATCATTTGTCACTGCAATATGTCTTGTTTTATCTGCATCTCCATACCCTTCTCCAAAGCCATTGATAATTAAACTCGGATCCTGGTCTCCATCATTTACAATGCAAGACATCGGAATAATGCTTCCATCAATTCCAAACTCTGCCTGAATTTCAGATGCATGATCGCGGAACGCAATTAATACCTGTTCAAATTCATCTACGGTTGTCGGAACTTTAAGATTTAAGAAATCCAGCCATTTTTTATTAATAAAACTCATATTTCCGATTGTCTGAATTGCTGTCTTTTCATTTCCAAGCTGTTCAATCCATGGAAGTGCCCAGATGTGTCCATCTGTATCAGTACACATGGTTCGATATTCCGGATATTTTTCAAAAACTGCCTGTAAATTCGGCATATATGCGTCAATATATTCTTCCAACGGAATGATTACACCTTGTTTGGCATATTTTAACAAGTCATTATCGCTGAATCCCGCTGAAAAGATAAAATCTGTCATATTTTTTGTATTTGCCATTTCCAGAGAAATTTTATCACTCCACTGATCTGCCTGAATCGCCGTCCAGTCAATTTCTACATTCGTCTTTTCCTGAAGTCTTTTAAAAATCGTTCTCTTATTCGGTTCAGATTCTGTATTTGCCGGATAACTAATTGTTCCGGTTAAAGTTGCTTTCTCTTTTAACGGAAATTCCAGAGTAGACGCATCCACTTCTTTAAAGCTTCCATCATTTAATTTTGCACTGGATTTACCACTTCCACATCCAGTAACTGTCGTTGCTGCCATTGCCACTGCTAATGCCATAGCTGCTGTTCTTTTCCATACTTTTTTCGTTCTTTTTTTCATCTTTACCCTCCTACATCAACCTTTTACTGAACCTGCCATGATTCCACTATCGAAATACTTCTGGAAAAATGGATACATTACTAAAAGAGGCAGACTCGATATAATAATTGTTGCATATTTTAATAACTCTGCAAGCTGTGCCCTCTGTGCGGTACTTTGCATATCAGAAATCATGCCGGATTCCGGCTGGTTCTGAATCAAAATGGACCGCAAAACTAACTGTAACGGCTGTTTCGCAGAATCATTTAAATAAATCATTGCATCAAAGTAACTGTTCCACATACCTACAAACTGCCACAATGCGATTGTCGCAATGATCGGTGTGCAAACCGGAAGCAGTATTTTAAAGAAGAATACCAACTCATTTGCCCCATCTACTTCTGCCGCTTCTCTTAACTCTCCCGGAATTCCCTGATAATACGTTCTTGCAATAATCATGTTCCATACACTAAATGCACCCGGAAGGATAACCGCCCACATACTGTCTAATAAACCAAGATTTGAAATCAATAAGTATGTCGGAATTAAGCCTCCGCCAAAAAACATTGTGATTACAAAAATAACATTAAATAATTTTCTTCCCTTGAAATCCGTACGTGACATTGGATATGCGACAAGTAATGTAACCACAACAGATACTACTGTAAATACAACGGAATAAATAACTGCGTTTTTAAAACCAATCCAGATTGCTCCATTTGACATAACCCTTTGATACGCTGTTATCGTCCATTTTGAAAAATCAAACGTAATCCCTTTATTCTGTAATGTTACCGGATCCATAAAAGATGCAACTATGATGTAAAAAATTGGCACAATAATTGCAAGTACAAACAATGCAATTAAAAAATATCCAATCGATAAAATAATTTTATCTTGTCGGCCATATTTGGAAAATTGACTTTTTCTCTTCGCCTTCATACTCACACCTCCTAAATTCCTTTTCCATCGTTCATTTTTTTAACGATTTTATTTACTGCAATTAATAAGATGACATTGATTACCGTATTAAATAAGCCAACTGCGGTTGAAAATCCATAATCTCCATCAATCAAACCTTTCTTATATACGTATGTCGAAATAATCTCAGATGTAGGAAGGTTTAAATCGGTTTGAAGTGCATAGGCTTTTTCAAAACCAATACTTAAAATGTTTCCAACTTGCATGATTAACTGAATTAATACAATATCTTTGATGGCTGGCCATTCCACCGCTTTAATTTGTTGGAAAATATTTGCTCCATCAATTACTGCCGCTTCTTTTAACTCCTGACTTGCATTTGATAATGCTGCTGTATACAGAATCGAAGCCCAGCCTGCCCCCTGCCAAATTCCACTGGCAATGTAAATCGTACGAAAAGCAGACGGCATTGTCATAAAGTTGATACTTGTTCCAAACAATCCGTTTACCGGTCCTGTTACAGACAAGAAGATTCGTACAATACCACATAATACAATGACAGAAATAAAGTTCGGAAGATACAGCACGAGCTGAATATTTTTCTTCTTTCTTTTACTAACAATTCGATTTAACAAAAATGCAAGTAAAATCGGCACCGGAAAGCCCCACAATAAGCCATACACACTAAGCTTCAATGTGTTTACTAAATATCTCATAAAGTCCGGTGATGATAAAAATCTTCTGAAATGTTCCAGTCCAACCCAATCACTTCCAAGAATCCCTCGAACCGGGTTATAATCCATAAATGCAATTAAAACGCCGCCCATAGGAATATACTTAAAAATCAAAGTGAGCAACAATGCCGGTAATAAAAAGAATACATACAACTGCCAATGACGTTTCACATATGCAACCGTATTACCGAATCCAGATTTCTTTTTCTGTTCCATTTTCTTTCCTCCTTCTACAGAATGTGTGCATTTGTAAACATAACATATTTTGCTTATGCCATCATAATATCAATTTTATACTCAAATGTCAACTATCTATTGTTACATACGCACACTTTTGTAAGAATTTCACGATGCTATATGCTGTTTTTCCCTCATTTTTTCCTGTTTTTTTGTTTATTTTTACTATTCATTTTACATTTGACACATTCGCAAATTTATTCTATAATAAACTCATATAATCATTTTACATTTGTAACAATCCAATTATTGTTTTAGAACTGAAAAGGAGATTTTATTATGTCAAAACATGTGACGATACAAGATATCGCTGATGCTCTTGGACTATCAAGAAATACCGTCTCAAAAGCCATCAACAACACAGGAGTCTTATCTGATTCAACCAGAAAAAAAGTGTTACAAAAAACGGTAGAAATGGGCTATAAACAATTTACCTATATGAACCCGGAACAACTTAAGTTTTCCCCACAAGAAGCAACTCCACAAAAGTCTCATGGTGAAATTGCAATCCTAACCTGTGCTCCGCTCGATAATTTTCATTTTTCTTCTACAATGTTAGATAAGCTTCAAAGAGAAACCACTCAACTTGGCTATAGCATTACGATGCACCGCGTAAGCAATGAAGAACAAGCCAACTACCAGCTTCCCATTTCGTTTCATCCTGAGAATGTCTGTGGCATTATCTGTATTGAAACTTTTAACTATGACTACGCAAAAATGATTTGCGATCTGGATATTCCGGTTTTATTTGTAGACCATCCGGTACTTATGGGAAAACCTCTTCCTGCTGATCGTTTACTTATGAATAACCAGGATGAAATTTTTGCCTTCGTTCGTGAAATGAAAAAATGTGGCAAAACAAATATCGGATTTATCGGCGAGCAGTTGCATTGCCAATCTTTTTTTGAACGCTGCATGGCTACTCGTAATGCACTCTATATAAATTCGCTTCCAATTAATGAAGAGTTTTTTATTATAGACGCTCCAAAAGACACACTCACAGATTATAAAACTTATCTTTTTAACTATATTCAAAATTTAAAAGAACTTCCTGATGTTTTTGTCTGTGCAAATGATTTTATTGCTTTTGATCTGATGCAAATATTAAGACAATTAAATATTCAAGTTCCGGAGGATATTTGTCTATGTGGCTTTGACGATTCTCCTGCTGCTAAACTTATCACTCCACCGCTTACCAGTATCCACATTCACAATGAAATTCTTGGAGTTTGTGCAATAGATTTATTGCTCTCCAGAATAAAAGATCCGACTTTAAATTATCGAACCGTTTATACCGAAACAAACATTGTATACCGAGAATCCGTAAACATTGCTCCAACCAAGTAAAGGAGAATATTATGAATCAGATTTTTTCAATTGATAATCGTTTCATCCAGCTTTTAAACAAAATTTTTTGTGCTGCATGGCTCAATATCCTTTGGTTTTTATGTTGTATTCCTGTTTTTACAATCGGTGCCTCGACAACTGCCCTTTATTATGTTTCATTCAAACTCGTACGCAATGAAGAAGGCAATATTACAAAGCAGTTCTTTACTGCATTTCGTTCTAATTTCAAAAAAGCCACACTGATCTGGCTCCCTCTTTTGGGGCTTGGCATCCTATTTGGAATTGACGGCTATGTGCTTTATCATATTCGTCTGGAAAATGTATTCTGGACTTTATGCGGTGCAGTGCTCATCTGTGCCGGAGTTGTATACCTTATCGTTTTACTGAATGTTTTTCCATTATTTGCACGATTTGAAAATACAATTCCTGCAACTTTTAAAAATGCACTTGTCATGGGACTGCGTTATCTGTTCTGTTCTATTTTGATGGCAGTTGTTTATTTTGTTATTTACTATGTTATAATCAATATTTTCACACCATTTGTTGTTTTTGGACAAGGACTCGGAGCACTTATCTGCTCCTGGCTGATTCTTCCGATTCTGGAACGACTTGAAAATAATAAGGATGATGTTCTATGAAAGCATTAAAACAACTTCACGGAAAAGCAAAACTTCAATATCTTTGGGATTATTACAAACTGCCTTTTATTATTATTTGCATCGTACTTTATATTCTTGTTTATAATATCCACGGACAGCTTGTAAAAAAAACAACTGTTCTCTCGATTGCATTTATTAATGTTAATATGAGCGAATCTCTCTCTCAGCATTTGACCAGTGATTTTTTAGACTTTGAACATTTATCTGCAAAGAAAAATGAAATCTGTACTTATGACAATTTACTGATACAGGAGAATCCAGACTCGGAAAACTTAGAATACGCTTATGCATCAAGCACCAGACTTCTTGCTGCAATTGACGCAAAAAAAATAGACCTCGTATTTATGAATCGAGAAGCAATGGAACAATTAAATAAAAAAGGATATCTCTCTGACAGTATCAATGTCTCGGATTTTCCACTTTTAAAAAATGCAAAATTTGATGGGGATATCTATGTTGGAATTATCAAAAATGCTCCACATAAGGATGAATGTCTTAAATATCTTGATTTTATAAAAAAAACAGCTCCGGAAACTTAATTCCGAAGCTGTTTTTTTCTTTCTACACTACTACTTCCACTATCGTCTTTCCCCTATTTATCTTTATTTAAAAGGAATGTTTTTAACCTTCAATGGAAATATATTTATCTGTTTCCACTGCCGGTTTCGCTTCTTTCTTCGGTACGAACAGGGTCAGCATACCATGTTCAAAGTGAGCTTTGATGTCTTCCTGTTTCACATCTTCTCCCACATAAAAACTACGTTCACAGGCGCCTGAATAACGTTCACGTCTGATGTAACGACCGGTTTCTTTTTCTTTCTCGTCTTTATCAAGTCCTTTTGCTGCTGCTATGGTCAGATAACCATTTTCAAGTGCTACTTTGACTTCATCTTTCTTAAATCCCGGCAGATCCATTTCAATGGTATAACCTTTTTCAGTTTCTTTGATATCTGTTTTCATCATATTTTTGCTATGATGTCCATACAGTTTCTTTTCAATGTTTTTCTGTTCTTTGCTGTTATCAAAAAATGGGAATTCCCAAAAGTCATCAAATAAATTTTCTCCAAAAATACTAGGCATCAACATAAGTCATCTCTCCTTTTTTATCTCAAAATCTTAATTGCTGTTTACCTGTTTCTTTTTTTGGAACTTGGGTCAAACCAGAGGGGAAAGACTTTTTTATTTCTTTGTCTCTCTCTATTTCCCTCTTCCTTTGTTCTAGTTGTACTATAGCACGTATTATTAGCACTGTCAAGAGGTGAGTGCTAA
>QULP01000005.1:0-333338 GCA_003481745.1 Firmicutes bacterium OM04-13BH | reverse complement strand
ATAGCACGTATTATTAGCACTGTCAAGAGGTGAGTGCTAATTTTTTGTGAAAATTCTGTGAACCCTGCAGACAGAAGAAACATCACAGTCAAAATAACGTAGAAATCCGTCAGAATAAAGGACGAAATTTTCTCTCAAATACATTATAATAAATTTTATAATAATTTATGGGGGATTTTTATGAAAAATGTAGTTTCAACCGGTAAAGATGACTTTTACCGGCAAATGTTCCGGCTGACATTTCCGATTATCATCCAAAATCTGTTAAGTGCAGCCGTCAATTCCGCCGACGTAATCATGCTCAATTATGTCGGACAATCCGCAATTTCCGCAGTTTCTTTAGCTGCCAGTTATTCTAATATCCTGTTTATGGTATATTATGGACTTGGCACAGGTGCATCACTTTTATGTGCACAATACTTTGGACAAAATAATTTACAGGCAATTCACGCAATCGAAGGAATTGCCCTTCGTTTTTCAATCGCAATTTCCGGTGTCGTTGCCCTGATTGCATTTACGATGCCAAACCGCATGATGCTAATCTTTACCTCTGACCCGGAGTTAATATCCATCGGCTCTTCTTATTTAAGAATCATGGGAATTACTTATTTATGCTGGGGCGTGACCGAAGTTTATCTTGCAATTCTGCGAAGTATCGGACGGGTAACCATCAGTATGGCATTAAATATGCTTGCTTTTGTTTTAAATGTTATTTTAAATGCGGTCTTTATTTTTGGTTTATTTGGACTTCCAAAACTCGGAGCAGCCGGTGTTGCCATTGCAACTGCTTTTTCTCGATTAATCGAACTAATTGCCTGCATCATTGTTTCTTTTCTGAGTAAAAACGTAAAACTAAATCCGGCTTATATGTTTATCCATAGTAAAGTTTTATTAAACGACTTTATTAAATTATCACTTCCGGCACTTGGAAACGATGTCTCATGGAGTGTAGCCTTTTCCATGTATTCTGTTATTCTTGGACATTTAGGTACCGATGCTGTAGCTGCTAATTCTCTGGTTACAGTAGTCCGTAACATTGGTTCCGTGTTCTGTTTTGCGATTGCCAGTGCAGGAACCATTCTGCTTGGCAATGTTATGGGAAAAGGTGACTTGGAAAAATCTAAAGTTTATGCATCCAGAATGTTAAAAATGACTGTGATTGCCGGAGCAATCGGTGGTGTCATCGTACTGACAATCACACCTTTTGTAATGAGATTTGCCTCTCTAAATGATCAGGCAATGCACTACTTAAAATATATGCTCTTAATTAACACTTATTATATTATGGGTTCGGCTGTAAATACCGCACTCATTGCCGGAGTATTCCGAGCCGGTGGTGATACCAAATTTGGATTAATCTGCGACACGATTGATATGTGGGTTTACGCAGTTCCACTTGGATTCTTCGCTGCCTTTGTACTAAAACTTCCGGTTCTCTGGGTTTATTTCTTATTATGTACAGATGAATTTGTGAAATGGCCTTGGGTACTGCATCATTACCGTCAGGGTAAATGGGCACAGAATATTACAAGAGAAAATTTATTTGACTGAATTAATCAGGTAACAAATTGGATTACGAATATCTATTTGACTGAAATCAAAAACGCCCTGTGCATCTCTTTTTTTAGAAGTACACAGGGCATTTTGCTTTCTATCTCAGCAATTCTAAGAAGAATTTGTCAGCTTGTGCTGACTAGTACAGCGTAAATTAAGTAGCTGCTATATTGATGCTGAATGATTTTCTCATATACAAGGGAGGAATGAGCTATAAAACAACGCCATCTTTAAAAATTGAAATGCTTCTATATCCACGACGTTCCGTCTGTGTTTGTTTTCCACTTGCAATCTCAATCACTAATTCCAAAAGGCGTTTTGCGGATTCATCGATTGTTTCTCCAGAGACAATTGAACCGGCATCAAAATCAATCCAGCTTTTTTTGTTTTCTGCGAGCTGGCTGTTCGTAGAAAGCTTTAATGTTGGCGCAGGTGCCCCAAATGGAGTACCTCGTCCTGTCGTAAATAAAATCATGTGCGCACCAGCTGCTGTCATTGCCGTAGCTGACACTAAATCATTACCCGGACCATACAACATATTTAATCCTCTTGTCACAACCGGGTCTCCATAACCAATTACATCCATAATCGGTGCAGTTCCACCTTTTTGAACACAACCACAAGATTTATCTTCCAATGTTGTAATTCCACCTTCTCGGTTTCCTGGGCTTGGATTATCATATACTACTTCATTATGACTAATAAAATAATTTTTAAATCCATTAATCATATCGACTGCTTTCTCAAACACTTCTTTATTAATACAACGATTCATCAAAAATCCTTCTGCACCAAACATTTCCGGCACTTCTGTCAAAACAGTAGAACCGCCTCTTGCTACCAGCATATCACTAAATCGTCCTACTGTAGGATTAGCTGTAATTCCGGAAAGCCCGTCTGAACCGCCACACTTCATTCCAATCACAAGCTCACTGACAGGAATTGGCTCTCTATGAAACTGTCCGGCATAATCTGCACATTCCTTCAGTAATTTTCTGCCTGCTTCAAATTCATCTTCTACTTTTTGGCAGGTTAAAAATTTTACTCTATCTGAATCATACTCACCTAACTCTTCTAAAAACTGTTCATGTGTCAGATTTTCACAACCAAGTCCCAATACCAGTACAGCGGCTGCATTCGGATGACGTACCAGTGCTGCCAGCAATTTTCTTGTCTGTGCATGATCCTCACCGGTCTGACTACATCCAAACGGATGGTCAAATGTATACAGCCCATCAATTGTCCCTGTTACAAGATCCTGATTTAACGCAACCATTCTTTTTGCAACATCATTAACACAGCCTACCGTAGGTATAATCCAGATTTCATTTCTAATTGCTGCACGACCATCTTTTCTTCGAAATCCTTCAAAAAATTCCGGTTCGCACGATGGAATTGATTTGATCTCCGGCTGATAACTATATTCAATCTCTCCTGCCAGGTTTGTTGCCATATTATGTGTGTGCACCCAACTTCCGGCTTTAATCTCTGCCGTTGCATGACCAATTGCAAATCCATACTTAATAATATTTTCTTCTTTTTTAATCTCTTTTAATGCTATTTTGTGTCCCTGCGGTACATCTTCAAGGACTTTTACAGCCGCCTGCTCGCCAATCTGTATTACTTCTCCCGCTGTAATTGGACAAAGCGCAACTGCTACATTATCTTCAGGTGCTATCTGTATTACTCTCATTCTTACTTACAGGCAACTCTCATAAGCAGCCTTTGCTCCTTCTTTTCGAATTTTTACCAAATCTTCTACCACTGCTTTTTCAAGCTCTTCAATCTTTGTCAGATCCTGTTCCCACATTTTTTCGTTTGTAAGCACGGCATGTACCAGTGCTTCTTCTGAATCTTCACGATGTGCATAATAAAATTCCAATACCCATCTGTCATCACTTACAATATATTCGTTCCCGGCCGGGCGTTTGCATACAAGACCAGCATCTGTTAAATCCTGAATTTCATTGCTATAAAATGCAATATAAGCAGCCAGTGACATTGTCAGGCAAACCGGAAGTTTTCCCTGTTCTTTTACATATTCAAGAAATGACGGCATATTTCGTGCTTTCCATTTTGATGTAGAATTTAATGAAATACTCATTAATTCATGATTGACAAATGGATTATTAAAACGATCTGATACCGCTGCTGCAAATTTTAATAAATCATCTTTATCTAATGGCAGCGTAGGGATTACTTCTTCATAAAGCATTTTATTCATGAACCCTTTTATCACTTCATCATGCATACAATCACGAACGATATTTTCACCTGCCAGATACGCACCTAACACAAATCCGGTGTGTGCTCCATTTAAAATACGAACTTTTCTTTTTTTGTAAGGACTCATATCCGGTACAACGAATACTTTATCAGATAAACCTGCCTTCTTAAATGGAAGAATATCATTTAACTTTTCATCCCCTTCAATAACCCATACACCAAAGACTTCTCCGACGTCTAACAGAGGATCTGCATAGCCGTGTTTTTCTTCCAGTTCTGCAACCTCTTTTGCATCACGAATACGTCCCGGTACAATGCGGTCTACTAAGGAACCACAAAATGTGCATTCTTCGTTTACATACTTTTTGAAGCCATCTTCCAATTTCCATTGTTCAATATACTGATTCACACATTTTAATAATTCTTTTCCATTATTATCAATCAGTTCACAAGCCAACATAATAATTCCTTTTTTTCCTGATTGATAACGATGATATAATACTTGCGTTAATTTCGCCGGGAAACTGGATGGCGGGCAATCATCTTTCTTACAGGACGGGTCATACTGGATTCCTGCTTCTGTTGTGTTTGAAACAATGATTTCAAGATCATCGCTTGCTGCAACTTCCATCATCGCCTCATAACCTGCTTTTTCATATGGATTTAAGCATCGACTAACACTTGAAATTACACGCTTATCATCAATCTTTTGTCCATTTTCACTTCCGCGCAGATATAAGGTATAGAGTCCTTCCTGTTCATTAATCATCTCACTCAAACCCTGTGCAATTGGCTGAACCAGGCAACATTTTCCATTCCATCCCGCTTTTTCATTAGCAAGATCAAACCAATAATCTACAAATGCACGAAGGAAATTTCCTTCTCCAAACTGCATTACTTTCTCTGGTGCTTCTTTTAATGTATAGCCCTTATAGCCTGAATTTTTTAATACTTCATAATTTAATTTTTTCATATTTTATACCCTACCTTATTCTTTTGTTACCATAAATTACCATCTTCATCAAATGGCAAATATTCTGGCTCACTTTCGATAATTAAATTTGGATTTCTCTTTGCTTCTTCATAATAAGACTCCGAGAGCATAATATGTTCCAGATGAAGACTGTTTGGTATTCTTACAACTCTTGGATTTGTTTTATCAATTTCATTACAGCTTTTTATGCACACTTGGATTGCTTCTTTATCGCTTTCCATCACAATTGGAATTCGTACACCCCCTAATACTGTACAGGTAATTGCATTTGGATACATAGAAGCAAGGTCAAGCTGGTCAAATACTCTTTTTGTTGTTGCACTAGAATAACCCAGTCCAATACCATTTCCATGTGTTTCTGGGCTAAGATCAAGTACAACTACTCGTTGAGATTGAATCCCACCCGATGCATAAGGGGTGCAAAATGTACCTGTAATATTCGGATCCATTCCATCTCCGCTAAAATTTTTTCCAATTTGATCTACAACTAAAACGTCACAAGAATCAACAAGGATTTTCGGCATATAACTAAAAGCTTCTTTTAATAAACCAGGCTCTAAAGCTTCAATTTCTTCCGCTGCAACAGCTGTAATCTTACAGGTTTCATCAAACGCATTTTCAATCGTTGGAACTGCGAATAAAATAGGCGCATTTTTAATAATACATTTTCCAAACATTGGAACATTCTTTGCCATATTTTTGAATCCCTGTTCATGGCATACTTCTGCACCATACTGCTTTCCAAGACCGATTGCCATCATCTTCATCATTCCACTTTCGTATGGACCTCGAAATGCTGTATGAGGTTTTATTCGACATCCCAGAATAATACCATCTGCTTCAGCAGCATTTTTATCAATAAATACATCTCTTCCTTCTTCATTTACACCTATCTTTTTAACTTCCATAGAAGAAATAATTGGACACTCCATATAATCTTCCGTAATTCCATAACCTGCCAAAATCTCTTTTTGACCTTCTGCCGTTGCTCCACCATGACTTCCCATAGCTGGAACAACAAATGGATATGCGCCTCTGGATTTTACAAAATCTGCAATGCACTTTGTTGTCAACGCAACATTTGCAATTCCTCTTGAGCCTGCTGTAATTGCAATTCGCATACCCGGTTTTACTCGAGAAGCAAACTTCTCATCATTTAATAATTTTCTAATAATTTCTGGAATCTCTTCCGGTTCAATTTTAGGACGTGGAAAAATTTGTTTTACCCGAAACATTTTAGGCACATAAGTTTCCTTTACCATATCCGCAACAAACTGACGCTCTCTCATTATTTTTTCCTCTCTTTGAAATACTTAAACTGATGAAATCTTAAAAGACTTCATCAGTTTATTTTTTATTTATTTACTTAAAAGATCATCACATATCCTGCTGTTATAAGCAATATAATCACTAAATATACAACGGATTCTATCATTTCTGGAATCGTATATGTTTTAACACCACCGGTAAATTCCAAACCACTCATATTTGTTACAATCCAGAATCCACTATCATTTACTGTAGCACCAAATAAAGTTCCTGATAAACATGCCATTGCAATAAATACTGGTGGGAGTGCTACTGCCGGAGCTACACTCGACATAATTGTCATACTTGTAATTGCCGAAACTGTTCCTGAACCAGTTACCTGCTTAATCAATAAACCAACCAAATATGCTAAGATAATTACAACAAACACATTCGTAGTTAATCCACTTACAATATCGGAAATAGCATCGCTTACACCTGTGATTGTAATGATATTTGAAAAAGCACCACCTGCACCTGTAATTAAAAATACGATACCTGCCGATGATAAGGAGTCTGTTGCTGCTTTCTCTGCTGCCTTCTGCCCCATGCTTCGCACTGCAATCAAGTATGCTACAATTGCTCCTGCTAAAAGAGCAGTTGTTTTATCTCCAATGAATTTAAATATTTCTGGTTCTGCTTCTCCTAAAACACTATTTGCAACTGTATTAATAATAATCATAATAATCGGCACAATAATCGGTAACATTGCCATTGCAAAAGAAGGTTTCTTTATATTTTTTGTTTCTTCTTTTACTATAACTGCTTCTGTTGCGATATCTTTTTCCGGTTTCCAAAATTTTTCAGACTTATCAAGAATCATTGTGTATATTTTAATAACAACAAATACACCAATCAAACTTACTATACCACCGAAAGCAATCATAAGCCCTGTATCAAATCCAAAAATTTCACCTGCTGCAAGTGGTGCTGGTGTTGGCGGAACCATTGTATGCGCCGCTGCCGCACCAATTGTGATTGCTCCAACTACATGCGCTATAGATTTATTAATTTCTTTCATTAATGCCATTCCAATAGGAATTAAAATAACAAATGTTACGTCAAAATACACTGGAATTGCCAGTACAAAAGCGGCAAGACCGATCGCATAAATTGCTTTATTTTTCGGAAATGCCTGAACGATTTTATCAGCAATTATTTTCGCACCACCCGACGCACTGACCAGTTCACCTAGAATGATACCAAACCCAATTGGCAGTCCCATTCCCTTTAGCATATTTCCAAAACCAACATTAATTCCATCAATTGTCTCAAGAGTTGTAATCCCAGAAAGGATTCCCATCAAAATGCTTCCTAAAACTAGTGCAATTGCTGCATTAAGTTTTACTTTTAAAATCAAAAATAAAATCACTACCATTGAAATAAGCAATGCACAAAATAACCATGCTGAATGTGACATATATCCTCCTTCTTCCTGTTACCTTCACACAGGACTATCGATTATATATTATTTACTAATCTTTCCAAAATCAAAAACCACTTTTAACATATTTCCCGGATTATGCGCAAAATCATCAAATGCTTTTGCCGCATCATTAAATGAATAAACGTTTGTAATAATTTTCTCTAAAGGAGCCTTTCCGGCGTTTACCAGCTCGATCAATTCCAGAAAATCTTTTTTCAGTGCGTTTCTTGAACCAAACACATTTAATTCTTTTTTCTGAATTAAAGTAAAATTAAAATCAAGATTCTTTTTTCCGACTCCAATTAATACCATACGGCCACCAAAACAGCATGCATCAATACAATTCTGGAATGTTGATGGAAGACCTACCGCTTCAATTGTAACGTCAAATCCATTTCCCTCTGTAATTTCTTCTACTCTTTTTGTGAAATTTTCCGGTGAATCGTTTAATAAAGTACCATCTATGCCAAACTCTTTTGCCATCTCAAGTTTTCCTTCTGACACGTCAGAAATATAAACAACTCCACCTTTCGCTTTTGCTGCAATTGCTGCCAGTACACCAATTGTTCCGGCTCCAACTACCAGTACTTTATCTCCTTCTTTTACATTCGCACGGCTCACTCCATGATAACTGATACAAAATGGTTCGATTGCTGCTAATGTTTTTGGGTTCATTCCTTTTCCATCATAAACTCTTTCAATCGGCATTGTAATATATTCACAAAATGCACCATCTCTCTGACATCCCATTGTCTGATTATCCATACAGGCATTTACAATACCATGGTTGCAAGAATAGCAATGGCCACAATTAAAATATGGATTACAGGTAACAATCATTCCCGGTTTAATCCCATATTCATTGTTCTCATCTGCTTCAATTACTTCGGCTGAAAATTCATGACCCGGAATTCTTGGATAATCAAAATAAGCGAATGTTCCACGATAAGAACCAAGATCACTTCCACAAATTCCTCCATAAAGAAGTTTTAATAAAACCTCACCTTTTTTTCTCACCGGCATATCTATCTCTCTGATTTCTACTTTTCCCGGTGCATCAATATACATTGCTTTCATTTTTCAGTCTCCTTTTCATCTCTGTTACGCGCACGTTTCTTTGTTTTTGTATCCTTTATTGAATACTTTGTTGTATACAACATATTATAATCGCCTTGTTTTTATATGTCAATTATCTATATTATACTTAATTAAAATATATTTTTTATGCATATTTTACAATTTTTTTATTTTTGTTTATTTTTCTATTTTCTTTCATTTATTTTAATCGTATAATATTTATTCTGTTTTACACATCATTGTATTTCTATCCATCCTATGCTAAAATGAAATAGAAATTTCACATATCGGGAGTAATATAATATGCCAAAAATCAACCTGAAAACACAGGCGTATAATACAATTCGTCAGAAAATTGTCACCTGCGAATATGCACCTGGAACTTTTTTAAATGAAGAGCTGCTCACTTCTGAACTAGGGTTAAGCCGCACTCCTATTCGTGATGCTCTCAGCCGATTAGAACAAGAAGGATTAATTGAAATCAAACCCAAAAAAGGAATCCTTGTAATGCCTCTTTCTATCAATACGATCAGTATGATTTTCGAAGTTCGACAGCTCTATGAACCTTACATTCTTCTAAATTACGGAACTTCCCTATCCATACAGCAACTAAAAAAATTTTATAGCATTTTTAGTTCCAGTAAAACAAATACCAGTTGTTCTGAAAATCATAATTATTTTTATGAATTGGATACAGAATTTCACAATTTTATTATCAGCACCTGTCCTAATCCCTATATCCGGCAAAACTATAATATGATTCAAACTCAGGCAGAGCGTTTTCGCTATATGACAGGTAATGTTTCAACCAAACGTTTAGATGATACCTTTCAGGAACATCTTGAGATTATCTGTGCCTGTTTAAAGGATGACTGGACGGCAGCCGCCGAAAAAATGACCTATCATCTGGAACAATCTAAAAGATCTACTTTTGAACTTATTTTCAATAACTTATCCTCGCAAGACTTGACATTATAAGTAAGTTTATTACAGAAAAAAACCACCCCATGCACTCCAACGAAGTGCACAGGGCGGTTTTTTAATTTATTTTAATTTTGTTTAAAGAGGAATCTGCTTATCCTTCAATAGAAATATATTTATCTGTTTCCACTGCCGGTTTTGCTTCTTTCTTCGGTACGAACAGGGTCAGCATACCATGTTCAAAGTGAGCTTTGATGTCTTCCTGTTTTACATCTGCTCCTACATAAAAGCTACGTTCACAAGCGCCTGAATAACGTTCACGTCTGATGTAGCGACCAGTTTCTTTTTCTTTCTCGTCTTTATCAAGTCCTTTTGCTGCTGCTATGGTCAGATAACCATTTTCAAGTGCTACTTTGACTTCATCTTTCTTAAATCCCGGCAGATCCATTTCAATGGTATAACCTTTTTCAGTTTCTTTGATATCTGTTTTCATCATATTTTTGCTATGATGTCCATACAGTTTCTTTTCAATGTTTTTCTGTTCTTTGCTGTTATCAAAAAATGGGAATTCCCAAAAGTCATCAAATAAATTTTCTCCAAAAATACTAGGCATCAACATAAGTCATCTCTCCTTTTTTATCTCAAAATCTTAATTGCTGTTTACCTGTTTCTTTTTTGGAACTTAGGTCAAACCAGAGGGGAAAGGCTTTTTTATTTCTTTGTCTCTCTCTATTTCCCTCTTCCTTTGTTCTAATTGTACTATAGCACGTATTATTAGCACTGTCAAGAGGTGAGTGCTAATTTTTTGTGAACATTCTGTGAAAATTCAAATAAAAAACTAACTTCCACCTTTAGCCTTTTTATTCTACATTGTAAACTTTAGATATGATAAAATTTTTCTTGCCCTCGGGTTACCCTAGTATATTAATATTTCTACTATACGGACACACTAATATAACATTTTATTTTGGAGGTAGCTCATGAAAGATTTTATTTATGAAGGGCCAGTCCGCATCATCTATGGTGCTGGTCAGTATAAAGAATTAAAAGAAAATCCTCATGACCGCAAAAAACTAATGGAAATTATTGATTCATTTGGACCGATGCAGTCACTGTTTATGGAAATTACAACAGAAAAACTTGCTGATATCATAGAAGAAGCAATTGAGGGATTAGCATAAAAAATCAGAAAAAAAGAAGTTCAGAGCTGGCACTCCGAACTTCTTTTTACTCACTTAGAGTATAATCGCATTTCTTAGCTATACTTATTATATGTCTTTTCTTATCAAAAATCAAATGCCCACCCTTCATTTGCTTCTTCCTGCCATTTGTGCTATTCTGAAAAACAAAAAGGAAGCCCTATTATGATTTTAATATTCATCATTCCCATTTATATTTTATTAAACGCCTACATCCTGCACCGAATCCATAAATGGCTGACTGCATGTTCTGAGCGTTTTCATTCCAAATGGTTTGTTGTGCCTTATCTTACTATTTATTCTCTGCTGGCGCTTTCTCTGCTTTTTGCATTTTTACTGCCTGCCTCTGAATTTCAGGTACTTGTAAAGCGAATCAGCAACTACTGGCTTGGCACATTTTTATATTTATTAATGTTTATTGCAGTCGCAGATATTCTCCGGCTGATTTTAAAACAAATTACTGGAAAAATATATGAGTTTTTCTTTTGTAAAGCCGGCTATGTATTTGTTGGACTTCTGCTTACCGCACTTATCTGCGGTATCAGCGCTTATGGAATTTTACATTCCAAACACGTAAAAGTGACGCCTTATGATATTACTGTAGAAAAATCCTGCGCCGGACATGATTCTTTAAAAATCGTTCTCGCTGCAGATTTGCATCTTGGTTACAGTGTCGATGACAGGCAGATGCAGCGCATGGTAAAGAAAATCAATGCACAAAATGCAGACCTTGTTGTATTTGCGGGCGACGTTTTTGACAACGAATATGAAGCCGTTCAAAATCCAGATAAAATTGCCAAAACACTTTCTACGATTCAAAGTACTTATGGCTCTTATGCTGTGTTCGGAAACCATGATGTGACAGAACGGCTCTTAGGTGGATTTTCAGTTACATCAAAAGAAAACGAAGTCCGTGACCCGAGATTTGAAAGTTTTCTAAAAGATGCCGATATCACTCTTCTCGATGATGAAGTCACCTGTATTGACAATGCCTTTTATCTCGTTGGCCGAAAAGATATTCAAAAACCAGGAGACGGCACAACGAACCGAAAAACTATCGAAGAACTGCTCTCGAACGTAGATAAAACCAAACCTGTTTTTGTCCTGGAACATCAGCCAAAACAACTTGAAGAACTTGATAATGCCGGCGTAGATATGCAGTTATGCGGTCACACTCACGATGGACAGATTTTTCCCGGAAATCTAACGGTAAAATTATTCTGGGAAAATCCCTGCGGTTACTTAAAAAAAGGTAATCTGAACAGCATTGTAACTTCCGGAGTCGGTGTCTGGGGTCCGGCAATGCGGGTTGGAACAGACAGCGAAATCTGTACGATTACGGTGTATTTTTCCAATTATTAATAATTTTAGTGTGCATCGGAGGTTATCTCCAATATACAACTT
Organism: Firmicutes bacterium OM04-13BH; assembly: GCA_003481745.1. Taxonomy (GTDB): domain Bacteria; phylum Bacillota; class Clostridia; order Lachnospirales; family Lachnospiraceae; genus Blautia; species Blautia stercoris. Next base: position 321,229 of record QULP01000005.1, on the reverse strand, counting down.
CGTACGAACCCTTCCTGATATGCACAAAAAAGTTCCAGAATAGTTCTTAAAAAAACTAAACTGGAACTTTTTATTTCTATTTCATGCGCTGGATTGCAGTTTCACGACCAAGTGTACAACGAAGTTCCGGTACAAATGGTCTGGAAGTCAGATGCACCATCCAGGTTTCTCCATTTGGCAAATCCACATAACTTGCATGACCGGATTTCTGAAGTTTGCTCTCTGGATTGTAGTAACGTGGTTTTAAATGATCCCAATCTGCACGTTCGTTATAATTTCCTGGTGCAGAAGTTAAAATCGGATTGCATGGGTCTGCCTCATAAGGTCCGTATACGTTTTTAGAACGACCCATTGTCACACTGTGATAATATCCTGTATCACCTTCGGCACACATAATGTAATAATAATCACCATGTTTGGTCAGATGCGGAGCCCAGATTCCCTTTGCACTTGGCAGTTTTTTCAAATCAGAGTCATCGGCATTTGTCAGCGCATGAGAATATAATTCCCAGTTTTTCATATCTTTTGAATGATAAATCGGAATCCCTGGAAACCACTCAAAAGAAGAAACGGCAACGTAAAAGTCATCCCCTTTACGACAGATACATGGGTCTGCGTGGAATCCTGGTAAAATTGGATTATGAATCATAACTTTATTTCCTCCTGTATATTTCAATGTACTTTTTTACTTTTGGAATGTTTTGAAAGTACATTTCAAAAGTACATTTTATCTTTACTTGGAAATAAAATAACTGATTTTTTTGGATTTTTAAATATAATTTTTTATCGTATCTCTCGATAAAACATCAAAGGGAACGTGAAAATCCATTTTTTTCACATTCCCCTTTGCATCATTTACTTACACAAACTTTCTACTTCTTCTTTTTTAGGAATTGCCGGAATTCCACCTCTTCTCTGCACACACAATGCCGCCGTTGCATTGCCATACTTTGCACACTTTTTAAGTTCTTCCCATGTAAGCTCTTCAATTTTTTTATTTTGTTTTAGATACTCACTTTAAAAGCCTCCCCAGAAAGAATCTCCAGCCCCCGTCATATCAATCGCTTTCACTTTAAATCCTGGTAGTTTCTCCTGTCTCTGTTTTGTTGCAAGAAGAACCCCTTCGCTTCCAAGCGTCACAGCCACTAACTTTGGTCCTATATCAAGAAGTATTTTAACTGCCTGACTATAATCTTTATTTCCTGTCAGCAAAACTAGTTCTTCATCTGACACTTTCATCACATCAACATAAGGTATCATGGATTTCATCTGTTCTACAGCAGTTTCTTTTCCCATAATGATGCCCGATAATTAAGGTCATAAGAAATAAGTGCACCTGATGATTTTGCTATTTTTACAGCTTCTATTGTTGCTGTTCTTGCCGGTTCATCTGTCAATGACAACGAACCAAAATGAAATACCTTACAATCTTCAAGCAATTTCTGATTTAACTCATCTGCACAAAGCTGTGTGTCTGCACTTTGTTTTCTGGAAAAAGAAAACTGACGCTCCCCACTTTCCGCAATCTCTACAAAAGCAAGAGTTGTAAAATATCTTTCATCCTAAATCAGATATTTTGTTCCGATTCCTTCTTCCTCCAAAGTTTTTTTCAGAAAATTCCCATGCATATCCGTTCCGACTTTACCGATAAATTCCGTGCGATACCCCATACGTGAGGCTAGAGTTAAAAGATTTGCCGGTGCGCCACCAGGATTTTGCTCAAACAGCTTTTTTCCTGAATCACTTTTTCCTGCCTCTGTAAAATCAATCAAAAGTTCTCCTAAAGCGACAATATCAACCTCTTTTGCCATTTTTCAAGTCCTCCACAATTTCATTATAGCGTTTTTTATTCAGACGATAGAAAAACAGAACAATTGCTGTAACAATCCACAAAGTTCCAGGTATCGTTGAAAATGCATGTTTCATAATTGCAATTACTTCCGGATTCTGTGTCTGATTTGCCACATATCCATATTTTCCAAGTAATGCTGCAAGAAACGCAGTACCTACTGCCATCCCAACTTTATTTCCAAGAGAAACAAAGGCATACTGGAATCCATCATTTCTAAGTCCTGTTTTCCACTCACCATATTCCACGCAGTCTGGAATAATGGCATAAATTGCAGTATTAAATCCTGAAAAGAAAAATTGTGTAATACCGGCTAATGCATAAAATGTGATTGGTGATTCTTTTACATTAAAGAAATACATAGCAAGCATTGCGATACCTGTAAGTAATGCAAAAATAGAAGCTGTTCTTCCTTTATTATTTAACTTACGGAATACTGGCTGGAAGCATGCTGCACCAATAATAGAAGGAATAATAATGCACATTGAATAGGTGGTATAGTAAGAAGCATTTCCCTCAACATAAGTAAAATAATACAAAATATCAGCATTTCTTCCATACAATGTAAATCCAAACAATACCTGTCCAACCAGTGCAAGCAGATATGGTTTATTCTGCATAACTGCTTTCAGCTGTACTTTAATTGAAATTTTCTCTTTTTCAGGGATTGTTACCTGTTCTTTTGTCTTTGCAAAGCAGAAGAAATGACAGGCTGCAAAGATACATCCATAAATAATCGCAACAAGCAGATAGCCTTTTTTGGCACTACTGCTTCCTAGCTTACTAATCAAAGGCACTGTCACAATATTAATAATTCCGATTGCAATCATCGCTGACACGGAACGGGAAGTATTAATTTTTGCACGTTCATCAATATCCTGTGTCATAGCTCCACAAAGTGTTCCGTACGGAATATTTACACAAGTATAGCCTAATACCAGAAGGCAATATGTAATTACCATATAAACGATTTTTGCTGTATTCGACCAGTCTGGATGTGCCCAGAAGGAGAGCATCAAAAGCACCGCCGTAATTGGAGCCGCAATCAGAAGCCATGGGCGATACCTCCCCCATCTTGTATTTGTTTTATCTGTCAGTCCTCCTACAATCGGGTCATTGATTGCATCCCAGAATCTTGAAAAAAGCATCAAGGCTGATACCGCTGCCATACTGATTCCAAACACATCGGTATAAAAAATCATTAAAAAGTTACTGACAAACATCCAGCTAAAATTACAGCCTACATCTCCAAATCCATAGGCGATTTTACTAATCAACGGCACTTTTCCATTCTTACTCTCACTTCCCATAACTTCCTCCTTATCAGCGTTTCTGACTAAACCCCATCCTTCCAAAATTTATCGTTCTATTTTTCCTGCACATTAATAATTACTTTCATTGTTGTTTCACGATTATCATCAATATACTGATATGCTTTCAAATAATCTTTAAAAGCAAAAGTCTTAGAAATTAATGGTCTTAAATGTACCTTTCCTTCATTTACGAGTGCAATCCCATCTACATAATCATCATGGCGGTACATCATTGTACTCTTAATATCCAGTTCATGGTCGTTGGCAACTGCAAGGTCAATTGTTGCCATGCCTGCAAATACAGCCACAAGAACAATTACACTTCCTTTTCTTGCATATTTGATTGCCTGACCCATTGTGATATTATTTCCTGCGCAGTCATAAATTACATCTGCTTTATCCGGACCAAAGGCATCAATCATTGCCTCACCAAAATCTTTTTCTTTTGTATTGACACATACATCAATTTCACATTCTTTTGCTTTCTCTAACCGAAGGTCACTGACATCTGTAATCATAACCTTTGCTGCTCCCATTCCTTTTGCTGACTGAGCAACCAGATTACCAATTGGACCTGCTCCAAGCACTGCAATATTCATTCCTTTCACATCGCCCATCTGTTTTACAGCGTGCACTGCTACAGCAAGAGGTTCAATCATTGCACCTTCTTCATAAGACATCTCCTCTGGAATCGGTGTTACTTTCGACGCATCTACTGCAAAATATTCAGAAGCTGTTCCTGTTGTCTGAAATCCCATAACTTTGAGTTCTTCACAAAGATTATATTTTCCATGACGACATGGATAACATTCTCCACAATATACCTGAGGCTCAATTGTTACTTTTTGTCCTTCACGAAACTCTGTAACATCTTTTCCAATCTTTGCAATTTCACCAGACACTTCATGTCCCTGTGTAACCGGATATTTTGTAAATGGATGTTTTCCATGGTATACATGAATATCAGAACCACAAATTCCAATATTCATAATTTTAACCAACACCTGATTGTCTTTCACCTCTGGAACTGGTACCTCTCTGAAAATAATTTCTCCTGGATTTGTCATTACCTGCTGTAACATAATGTATTTCCTCCTTTATTTATATTCTTTTATTAAACATTTTATTAAAGTAATTACATTATTATCCAAAAGATAAAATTTGTCAATATCCCAACGTTTAATTCTGCCTATTGCACAAGATTGTTTCTGTGAATTTATGCATTTTTCCAGAAAGCAAAAAAAGTTCCAGAGAGAAAACATTCTTTAAACTGCTTTCTCTCTGGAACTTTTTCTCTTTTACAAGCAACTAAATATCTTTTATAAACTCCTGCAAAAAATACTTTGCCACACCTACTGCAGAAGCTTCTCTTTTATAAGAACATATCTTCAAATATCTTGCATCATGGTCAAACCCATTATATTTCATCACTTTTTCTTCCAATGGAATCATATAATCTGAAAGATATCCACCCACTTCGCCTCCAAGAATGATGTCCATGTCATAAGCCATCCGCAAATTTGAAATTAAAACCGCTAAATATTCCAAATATTCCTGCCAAACCTGTTGTGCACTTTCCTTTCGTTCTTCTAACTGCTGCATAAACTGTTCTAATGTTTGGCTGGTATCATCCGTCAGTGCGCTCGCCGCACAGTAAACATCTGCACATCCACGCTTTCCACAATAACATTGCTTTCCGCCTGGAACAAGAATGATATGCCCAAACTCACCCGCCTTCTGATTTTCTCCCAAGATTAATTTTCCATCAATACAAAACGCACCACCCAAAGTATTATTTAAAGATAAATACAACGCATTTTTATATCTATTTAAATCTTCTGCTCTCATCGCTGCATTTGCATCATTCTCAAAGTATACCGGCAGTGAAAACACCTGTTCCAGAAAATTCAAGCTATAATTTTCTAATTGAAGAGCATGAGATTTCACCAACATTCGATTCTCCAAGTTAACAATTCCAGGAATCGAAATACCGATTCCCAGAATCCTCTCCCTGTTTTCTACATCCTTAAGAAATGCCTCCAATTCTTCCCTGATTTTTGAATAATAAGAAGTATTTGTTGAAAATTCCAGCCGTATTCTTTCATATTTTTCAATTTCATACTTCATGTTTACAAGCACAAACCCTATATGCTTTGCAGTGATTCTGATTCCAACCGCATAACGATATGCAGGATTAATACTAATCTTTTTCGCTTTTCGCCCACCTGTTGATTCGTATTCTCCTGTTTCAATCACAATTCCACCTGCTAGCAATTCTTTTACATTAGACAATACTGTCGGCATACTGATATTTAAATCTTTAGATAACTCTACCTTAGACGTTGCCTTATGATTGATAATGTAGTTCACAATTTTAGATTTTGTAACATTTTTTTTCTCTATTCCCGCCATACAAAAGCTTCCTTTTATAAAATATTTTATAAAAGTATATTACCTTTTATTTGACAATTTGTAAACCACAATAACGGCATTTTCTAATTTTTTATCGTATCTCTCGGTATACGCTCCTTCTCACCAGAATCACGGCAAGCACAGCTGTAAGAAAATCTGACACCGGCTGTGCCGAAACTACTCCATAATAGCCCACTGTTTTAGACAAAATAAAAATCACAACTGCAAAGATAACGCCCTGTCTGCTAACAGATAAAAGAAAAGCATTTAATGCTTTTCCGGCGGACTGGAACGTACAGGTACTTACGAGTGTAACCGCAGTAAATACTGCACCTGCAAGCTGAAGTCTGAGCATCGGAACTCCTGCATTTACGATGCTTTCCTGATTCATAAACATCGAAATCAAAGTCTTTGCAAAAACACATAAAATAAGTGCCAGCACAGCTCCCATTGCACATTCAAATTTATAACTAAATGCCAGAATCGCTTTCAGACGCTTTTTATTTCCAGCACCATAATTATATCCGATTAACGGCTGTGAACCAAAAGCAAAGCCAACTAAAATCAGCATTGCAATCATATTGATTTTCATTACGATTCCCATCGAAGCCACTTTGTCTGTTCCATAGACCAGTAAAAAACGATTGGTCAGCGCAATTCCAAGACTCTGCATAAAGTTGGTAACAGATGCCGGTATTCCGATAGCAAAGATATCTCCAAGTTCTCTTTTGCTGATAAAAAATCCTTTTGGATTGATAGACAAACGTTTGCTTTTTGTTAGTAAGAAAAATACAAAAAATAAATCCGCACCGATGTTTCCGATTACCGTGGCTATCGCTGCACCGGCTGCTCCCATGCCAAGCATGAAGATAAAAATCGGGTCTAAGATAATGTTAATCACAGAGCCAAGCACCGTTCCTGTCATAGATGCTACTGAAAATCCTTCCGTTCGAAGCAGATTAGACGGCGTAAAAGATAAAATAATAAACGGAGCACCAATTACCAGCCAAGTATAATAATCCGATGCATACTGCACGGTATCCGCTTTTGCACCTAATAGAGTTAAAATCGGTGCACGGAACAACATCATCAACACTGCTACAACAATTCCGCATACAATTGCTCCATAAAAACAGAACACACTTAAACGCTTTCCGTCCTCATCCATTTTTTTGCCGAATAGTCGTGAAATCACCGAACTTCCGCCCAGTCCAAAAATATCACCAAGCGCAATCATTAACGTAAAAATCGGTGCGCCAAGTGAAACACCCGCAACCAGATTCGTATTTCCGGTAGCGGCAATAAAATAGGTGTCCGCCATATTATAAACCAGCGAAATCACCATGCTAAATACCACCGGAAGCGCAAAACTGAAATAAGCTTTCGGAATCGGTGCTTTTTCAAATAAGTCATTTCCCATTTTTTAATTTCCTCTTTCTTTTTTGTATCAAGCGGATATTTTTCCTCCGCTTCGCTGTTTTCTTTTTGATTCGGTTAACTCCTCAACCTCATTCATTTGATATTAATTCTGCCTTTCTTCGTTCCTGTATCTGTTCTCTTCCATACCGTTCCCGATACTGCCTAAGGGTCATATCCGTATATTTCTTAAAGACTTTTCCCAGATGACTCTGCGAAGAAAATCCCAGATAAGTTGCAATCTCTATGTAAGAATACGGCGAATACGTCAGCAGATTCTTCGTCAGTTTTACTTTCTCCTGTAAAATAAAATCAGTCAGTGTCATAGATTCCTGTTGTTTAAACAGTTCAGATAAATAGCTGGAATTTAAGTGCAGGTAATCTGCAATTTCCTGCACCCGAATCTTTTCATGCAGATGTTTAAAGATATACTCTTTGCTTGCTTCCACCCAGATACTCTGCTTTTCTTTGGATTTTTTCTCATCCTGCTTACGGATTTCTGCCACCAGCTTTGCATATTCCATTTCAAACTGACGGATTGCCGTATAAATCGCCACAATATCTGTCATTTCTTCGATTTTCTGGATAAAGACATCACTCATGGAATACGAGATTTCCGGCATTAATCCGCCTCGAATTGCCGCCCTGCTCGCAAGCGTCATAACCACAATTCCAAGATTTTTTGTATTGCGCAGTTCATCTTTAGAAAGCACGCCGGTCTTTCCAAGATAATCTTCTCCAATACTTTTTTTCAACATCTCGATGTCACCCAGTTCAATACTGGTAAGTTCTCGAATTTCCTGTTCATAAGGATTGTGTGGTTCTTCAAGTTCCTGCCTTTCAAAGATAAGTGCCGAGTATTCTTCCATAATTTCCGAATCTCGAATCTGTTCTTCACAGTTTTCATAGACAATATCATCCCTTGTCAAAATTTCCTTGCAAAACAGATTACACATCAGTAAAATATTAGAACAGAAAAAATAAAACTCAGAACTAAATACCGTATTAAAATCGCTCTTTGGGATTTCAAATTCTCCAATATGATAATACAGACGAACCTTTGAATCAAACCGTACCGGTCCGACTAAATAGTAAAAATCTCCTGCCTGAAGATAGGCATAAGCGACTTGATTCTCTTTTAAACCTGCCGAAAAAACTACCGGACACGCAGACACAAATTTTCCAGCCAGACATTGATTCATATAATCTTCAAACTCTGAAAAAGAAAAATAATCGTCTTTTAAATCCTTTCTGGCACAAAAAATTTCCGGCTTATTATCCGGTTTTAATTCACCGCTCCAGCGTCTTACAAATGTATGAAGTTCATGTGAAACATGCCATGCAAGATAATCTATATTCAAATTTTCACGCTCCCTTCTTCCTGCATTTCTTTTTGCATTTCCTTTTGCTTTTCCATTATAGCACAGATTTTTTCACAATATAAGTGATAAATTTCCAATAATTATGATATAAATTTAAGATTTGGATGGGTAAAATAACGATTGCAAAAAACAATGAATCACATTTTTAAATAAAAAATTTTTTAAAAAAGAGAAAGGAAACAGAACACATGAAAGTAAAAGGTGTTAATCTTGGTAACTGGCTGGTACTTGAAAAATGGATGAGCCCATCTTTATTCGATGGAACAACTGCTGAAGATGAATATTATCTTCCAACACAACTTTCTAAAGAAGTTTATGAGGCAAAAATCAAAATCCATCGTTCTGAATATATCACAGAAAGAGATTTCACAAGAATCAAATCGATGGGAATGGATGCAGTCAGAATCCCTGTTCCGTATTTCATCTTTGACGACAGAGAGCCCTTTATCGGATGTATCGAAGAACTTGACAAAGCATTTAACTGGGCTGAAAAATATGGACTTCAGATTTTAATCGACTTACATACTGCACCGGACAGCCAGAACGGATTTGATAATGGCGGAATCAGTGGTGTCTGCAAATGGTCACAGGATCCGGACGAAGTTGAATTTGAACTCACTGTTCTTGAAAGACTTGCAAAAAGATACGGTACAAGAAAAGGCTTATGGGGAATCGAAATTTTAAACGAGCCTATACTTGAAGATATGTGGGAATCTATGAACGTAGCAGAACGCTATCCGGCAGTTGACCCTGAAAAAGCAAAGGGAACAAAACCAAATACAATGGAATTTATCCGCGGTTTTTATTTGGAGGCTTACGACAGAATCCGCAAACACATGCCGGAAGAAAAATACGTTGTTTTCCATGATGCCTTCCGCTTAAAAGCATGGAAAGATTTCATGCGTGAAGAAAAATATAAAAACGTTGTACTTGATACGCACCAGTACCTGATGGTTGCTGAGATGAACGGCTGTGAACAGAACGTAGAAAACTATGTTTCTTATGTAGAAGAACTCAAAAAAGACATCGCAGAAATGCAGGAATACTTCCCGGTTATCTGTGGGGAATGGTGCTTATTCAATTCTCTCGCTGTTGGACATGACACCAAAGGCGGACAGACAGTATTAAATGGTGTAGAAGGTTTAAGCGAAGAATGTATCAGTGCTGAAACGAAAAAAGAAATTTACAACACACTTGCAAAAGCCATGTTAGATGCATGGGATGCCGGAAGCGGATACTTCTACTGGAGCTACAAACTGCTGACCGATACTGTAAACACCCCTGGATGGGTTGGCTGGGACAGCTGGGACCTTGGAAGATGCGTTGACTTTGGCTGGTTTCCAATTGAGAAATAAAAAATCACCTACCACTATTTAAGTACAATTCAATCATTTATTTTAAGATTAATTGAATCCTGTATTTGATTCTAAAATGATTTTTAAGCGTCATTGAAAATTTTATCGCATTAAAACGTAAAATTTTCAGTGGCGTTTTTTTTCGTTTTCTAATATAATAGGTTTTGATAATAGTAGATAAATACTTAAGCAAAAGCAGAGTTCGATAGAATGGACCTATCAACCTGCTTTAGAATGGAGGAAAAAATGGAAATCGTTTGCTTAGACTTAGAGGGCGTACTCGTACCGGAAATCTGGATTGCATTTGCAGAGGAAACCGGTATTCCGGAACTCAAAAAAACTACCAGAGACGAGCCGGATTATGATAAGCTGATGAAATACCGCTTAAACATTTTAAAAGAACACAACCTTGGATTAAAAGAGATTCAGGAAACCATCGCAAAGATTGACCCGATTCCCGGTGCAAAGGAATTTTTGGACAAGTTAAGAGAAATGACTCAGGTTATCATTATCAGCGATACCTTCTCCCAGTTTGCCGGACCTTTAATGAAAAAACTCGGCTATCCGACCATCTTCTGTAACTCTCTCGTTGTCGCAGAAAATGGAGAAATCACAGACTTTAAAATGCGCTGTGAAAAATCCAAATATACTACTGTAAAAGCATTACAGTCCATTGGTTATGACACAATCGCAAGCGGTGACAGCCATAATGACCTTGGTATGATTCAGGCAAGTAAAGCAGGATTTTTATTTAAAAGTACAGAAGCAATCAAAGCAGAATATCCGGAAATTCCGGCTTATGAAACTTATGACGAACTGCTTGATGCAATCAAAAAAGTGATTGGTTAAGTAAAGCAGTTGATATGTAAAAGAGACATCCGAAAAAATCGAATGTCTCTTTGTTTTATTCTGACAAAATTATAAACCGAAAATTAATAAAATCAATAACACGAGCACCCACAGAATCACTGCTCTTTTTTGATGCATCCACCGGTTTCCGTATTTCGTGCAGAGTACTGCCTCATCTTTCGGGCTTTTCAGCTCAAACAGCCAAAAAACTTCACTGATTAAAATTGCCGAAGCAATAAAAATACACCTCCATGTAATGCTGCCCTGTCCTGCCATCTGGGTTATCTTTCCAAGTAGACATGCCAAAAATCCTGCAAACCAAATCCATTTTGTATACAATGTTCGTTTTATTTCCGATTTTAATTTCGCACTTATTGAGTTCATTCTAAATACTCCCCACTTTCCCGTTTTTCATCGTCAGATTCCAGTCCGCTACTTCCTCGCATCTGCTTCTCGTCTCATCCAAACTGCTTCTCTCTGTAATAATCACAATGCGGTTTTGAAAAAATTCTCCTGCCAGCTCATAAAACAGATTTTCTTCTCTTTCATCTAAATAAGCCGAAGGTTCGTCTAAAACTAAAACCTTCGGCTTATTTAAAACTGCCTGTGCCATTCCGACTCTCTGTCTCATTCCTCTTGAAAGTCTCGCTATTTTTTTGTCCCGCACTTCCCACAAACGAAGTGCTCCAAGTGCCTCTGCAGTTCTTCTTTTTGTCTGTTTCTTCGATAAGCCTTTATAAGCTGAAATATAATTCAGATATTCCTTTACCGTAAATAAATGGTCCGGTTTAAAATGCTGCGGCAGATAACCAAGCACTGCTTTGTATTGTGAATAATCTTCAAAAATATTTCTTTCGTTATAAAAGAGTTTTCCCTCTGTCGGCTTCACGCTTCCTGTAATCAGACGAAGCAGAGTTGTTTTTCCACATTTAGAATTTCCGGAAATTCTCCACACGCCGTTTGTCAAAACAAGAGACATATCCTCCACTGCTGTTTTTTTGCCATATTGTTTTGAAATGTGCAAAAGCTCTAATTTCATAGATTTCTGCTTTCTTATTTTTCTTTTTTATTATTCTATTCAGCTTGTGCCTTATTTCTTCCTGTAAATCTTAATTAACAGCGGTGCTTCCACAAGTAACATTCCAATCCATCCTGCCAGATAAGAATACGGAAGTGCTTCTATTCCAAATCCCCATAAAAAAACCATCGGAGCGGCTGCAAGTACACGCACTCCCATATTTGTAAAACTGCTGATTAAGGTAACTTTCAAATCTCCAATTCCACGGAAAAATCCCTGAAGTGCATTCGTAATTCCCGGAAGTATATACATAAGTGAAATCAACTGTAAATAAATCACACCGTGACCGATTACCTCTTCATCTTTTACAAACAGCATCATAAGCGGTCTTGCAAACACATAGCAGATAATCAGAACCAAGATTCCATAAATCACTTCCAATATAAATCCACAACGGAATCCTTCCCGCATACGGTCTTTCTTTCCTGCCCCTTTGTTCTGCGCCATCAGTGCCGTCATCGCATGTGCGATATTTTGTTCCGGTGTATATGCAAAATCATCAATTCTGTTTACCACCGCAAATGCCGCCGCAACGGAAACTCCCATCGTATTGACAATCGCCTGAATCCCAATCTTTCCAAGCTGTACCGTCGCCTGCTGCATTGCCGATGCCCATCCATAAGCAATCGTTCGCTTTAAAAGACTTGCATCAAACACCAGCCATTTCTTTCCCAATCGCAAAATCGGCACTTTTTTCTGAATATAAATCACACAGAATAAACAGCACAATGCTTCACTTAATACCGTCGAAACCGCACAGCCATTGCATCCAGCCTTTAATACCACGACAAAAAACAAATCGCCAAATACATTTAAAACTGCACTGATAATCAGAAAATACAACGGAGAACTGCTGTCTCCCAGTGCTCGAAGGGTGCTTGAAAAAAAATTGTATAAAAAAGTAAATACCAGTCCCCAGAAAATAATTCTCAAATATTCTTTTGTCATTTCCAGAATCGATGGGTCTACCTGCAGTAACTGCAAAATCGGCACCGCAAAAATGACACAAATAAGTGTTAAAAATACAGAAAATACAACACCTGAAAGCATTGTTGTACTAATCTGGCGGTGCAAAGTTTTATAATCCCTTGCCCCATATTGAATCCCCATCAAAATACTTGCACCCATACAAAGTCCATTTAAAAATAAAATCATCAGTGTACTGACAGGATTGCAGATTCCGACTGCCGCAAGTGCTTCTTTTCCGACAAAATGTCCCACTATAATACTGTCAACTGCATTGTAGGTCAGCTGAAATAAATTCCCAAGGACAAGCGGCACCGTAAATTTTACCAGTATCGGCATAATTTTTCCTGTCGTCAAATCTTTTGTCATCGCTCTCTCCTCTTTTTCTAACGTGATTACTATTCGCTTTTTTCTGCTTCTATATTGTTACTACTGTTCTTTACATCTGTTTTCTTACTACTGCATATTCATTTCCATTTCGGTAATACGGACACTGATAATGCGTATCGGAAACCAGTCTCATATACTCATCTTCGTCCATGCTGACATCACAAAGATAACTTTCATATTCATCATCGTAAATATAATAGGTACAGCTTTCACAACTGCCGGTTTGTTTTTCTTTCATAATGATTTTCGTCCTTCCTGTAAGTTTTTTTATTTTTTATTTTTTTGATTATAGCACAAAAAAAGACAAAGAAACGATTTTTTCAGCTTCTTTGTCTTTTCCCTTATTTCTTTATTGGCTTTATGATTCTCTATTATTCTTCATCTGTCGATTCAATTTCTCCGATAAATCCGGCTTCTTCTATCATTTTCATTGTCGCATCGATTCCCTGTCCGCCTGCGGTCAGATATCCGGAAGCAAAGATAGAATCCACTACTTTAAATAAAGTCGGCTCAATTCCTTTGAAATAAACTTCACGTCCCGCTGCACATCGAATATCTGATTTTGAAATCATCAGTCTTGCAAGACAAAGCACCTTCAGGCAATACTCTGGTGTTAATTCTGAAATATCTCTGTCTGCCAGTCTTGTTCCCGGAATTGGAAGTAAAAAATTAATCGGTACGGATTCCGGATTGATTTCTCTTAAATCCATCAGCATATCTACTACATCTTCTTTGCTTTCGCCCATTCCAATAATTCCGCCACTACAGATTTCAAAACCTAAGCCCTGAAGCATTTTAATATTGTTTACACGCTGTTCATAAGTATGAGTGGTGCAGATTTCCGGATAGAAAGAACGACTGCTGTTTAAATTATGATTGATGCGGTCCAGTCCGGCTTCTTTTAACATTTTTGCCTGTTTCTCTGTTAAAAATCCGATGGAACAGCAAATCTGTGTTTCCTTTTTCTTCATTTCACGGATACGGTCTGCCAAATCTTCAATTTCTTCATCGGAGAAACCAATTCCACTTAAGCCAATACAATGTCTTGCCAGATGTTTTTCATCCACCAAATCATTATCTCCGTATAATTTTTCATCGGAAACTCTGCGATACTTTTCAATCGGAGCTTCGGAATCACGAGACTGTGCACAATACGCACAGTTCTGGGAACAGTTTCCACTGCGCACATTTGTTAATAGCTGTACACTGACTTTTTTCCCTTTATATTTCGTACGAAGTGCGTAAGCACAATCCAGAAGTTTTGGCATTTCCTCTTCCGGAAGATTTAAAATTTCAACAGCTTCCTCACGAGTCAGCGGTCTGCTCTCGTCCCAGTTTTCTAAACGTGATGTGATGGATAATTCTGACATAATATACTTTCCTCTCATTTTTCGATGTTTTTGCGTATAAAATTTAGTATATCCATAAAAGAATTAAATGTCAACCGTTTTATTTTTATAAGTTTACATTTATCCTAAAAAAAGCCTGTCCGCAAGATTTTTCTATACAGACAGACTTTCTCTTAAAAATTTAAAATTAAAGAATTAGATGTTTAATAAATCACTGAATACCTTCAATGCGCCATCTGTTTCATGTGCAAGGACACGTTTTGCAAGAACTTTACCAAGCTGTACACCTTCCTGGTCAAAGCTGTTTACATTCCATACGAATCCCTGGAACATAATCTTATTTTCAAAGTGAGCGAGGAGTGCACCAAGTGCTTCCGGTGTCAGTTCTTCTCCGATAATAATGCTGGATGGACGTCCACCTTCAAAGTTTTTGTTTTTATTTTCATCTGCTTTTCCGCATGCAAAAGCTACAATCTGTGCTGCTACGTTTGCGCAGAGCTTCTGCTGGCTTGTGCTGTCCTGAATGACAACATCTGTACCAATCTGACTGTTTTTAAAACCAACAAACTGAAGCGGTACAATATCTGTTCCCTGATGCAGTAACTGGTAGAAAGAATGCTGTCCGTTTGTTCCTGGTTCACCAAAAATAACCGGACCGGTTGGATAATCTACTGCTTCACCAAAACGGTTTACAGATTTACCGTTGGATTCCATATCTAACTGCTGAAGATGTGCAGGGAAACGGCTCAGTGCCTGAGAGTATGGCAGAACGGCTGTACTCGGATATCCTAATACGTTACGTTCGTAGACACCGATTAATGCATCAAGCATTTCCGGGTTCTCTAAGACGTTTTTATTCATTGCAAGTTTATCTTCTTCTGCTGCACCCTGTAAGAACTGTGCAAATACTTCCGGACCAAATGCCAGAGATAAAACTGCACCACCTACTGCTGATGTAGAGGAGAAACGACCGCCAATGTAGTCATCCATGAAAAATGCTGCAAGATAATCATCACTCTTAGCAAGCGGAGAAGTTTCACTTGTAACTGCAATCATGTGTTTGGATGCGTCTAAGCCTGCATTTTTCAGAGCATCTTTTACAAAAGATTCATTTGTCAGTGTTTCCAGAGTTGTTCCGGATTTGGAAACCAATACAAAAATAGAATGTGCAACATCAATAGAATTCAAAACTGCTGCTGCATCATCCGGGTCTACATTACTGATGAATTTTGCTTCCATCTTAAATGTATTGTTTTTCTTAGCCCAGTTTTCCAGTGCCAGATACATTGCACGAGGACCAAGGTCACTTCCACCGATACCAATCTGAACTACTGTTGTAAATTTCTCGCCTGCTGCATTTGTGATTTCACCGGCATGTACTTTATTTGCAAAATCTGCAATTTTCTTCTGCTGTTCTGTATAGAAAGTACGTTTATCCACACCATCTGCTTCTACTGCTTCACCTAACTGACCACGTGTCATGTGATGAAGAACCAAACGTTTTTCTCCTGTGTTGATGACTTCTCCATTGTAGAGGGCTTCAAATTTTTCCGCAAGCTGTGCTTCTTCCGCTAACTTGGTTAATGCTTCTAATACATCATTATCTACCTGTTTTGCTGCATAATTGTAAGAAAGACCGGCTGCCATAGGAATTGTGTATTTTTTCACACGGTCTGCACCGTTTTCTCCTGACATTACCTCTGCGAGTTTTACACGTTCTACTTTTGAAAGATTCTCAAATGAAGAAAGAGTGTTTAAATTGTTCCACTTAATCATAATAAGTTCCTCCTCAATTCTCACTTATAGAAATAGAAAACATCCTATAATTATTTTCATTATACTCGGAAACAAAGGTAAATTCAAGCGAACTGTGAAAAACAGATTCACTATTGAAACCAGAATACATATATAGTATAATGAGGACAAAGAAAAAGAGAATTCTTCGGGGCAGGGTGAGATTCCCTACCGGCGGTATAGTCCGCGACCCGCGCAAGCGGCTGATTCGGTGAAATTCCGAAACCGACAGTATAGTCTGGATGAGAGAAGAACGCGCAAATTTTTAAATACGTGCTCAAGCCCCTGGAAGAAATTCCAAGGGCTTTTTAGTTTATGGAAACTTGTTATATATGCTATAGACTAAGAAATTTTCAAAGAATTCTCTTAATAAAATCATAAGTTTTAAAGGAGAAACGAAAAATGAGTGAACAGGTATTAAGAAGAAATGTATCGACAAGAAGTCGTACAAGAACAATTACACAGATTGCGATGCTTGGTGCAATCGCAGGAATTTTGATGAATCTGGAATTTCCGATTCCTTTTTTAGCACCAAGTTTTTATCAGCTGGATTTTTCTGAAGTTCCGGTATTAGTTGGTTCTTTTGCAATGGGACCGCTTGCAGGTGTCTGGGTGGAACTTGTGAAAATCTTAGTTCATCTGGTAACAAAGGGTACAATGACAGCCGGTGTCGGTGATGTTGCCAACTTTATCTTTGGATGTGCTTTCGTTGTTCCGGCCGGTTTCATTTATCGTTCTATGAAAAATAGAAAACATGCTGTTCTCGGAATGATTGCCGGAACACTTTTAACCTCTGTTGTAGCCTGCTTTATCAATGCATTTATTCTGCTTCCGGCTTACGGAAAAGCATTCGGAATGCCGGTTGATGCATTTATTCAGATGGGAAGTGCCGTTCATGGTTCTGTTCATAATCTTCTGACATTTGCAGCCTTGATTATTTTCCCATTTAACTTATTTAAATACACACTGACTTCTTTGATTGTATTTTTAATCTATAAGAGAATTCGTGTAGTCTTAAAAGGCGACTGACAGAATCAAAATTTTTAAATCTTTCTTGACATTTTCTACTAGAGCGTAAAAATCCCCGATGCGGCAACATCGGGGATTTTGCTTTGCTGTCTGTATGGACATTTGTTTTATCACTTTATAACATACTTATTTAAGTCTAGTACACTTCCGGAATTTCGTATCCCCAGCTTTTTCTCAAACCATCCATAATTTCCATGATTCTTACCGTTTCAGCATGAGGCATTTCCGGACACTCAATTTTGCCCTCTTCCAATGCTTTTTTACAAGCTCGGACTTCATATTCGTATCCTGTAATCTGCTTTGGAGGAAAATAGCTTGCTGTTTCTTCATGGTTCTGGTTAAATACTGTAATCTTCTCCGGATTATTGATATTTTGAACCTGAATGTAGCCTTTTGTTCCAAAAATACTTCCCATTCTATCAGAAATTTCTCTGACACCACTCTGAAGCGTTGCCATTTTATTTCCTTCAAAATTCATAATAATGGTTTCGAGAATATCGACGCCGCCTTCAAAAATTGCACTCGACTGCACATCTTTGAGGTTTTCACCAAGCACCATGCTTGCAAAGTTAATCGGATAGACTCCGACATCAAGCAGTGCACCTCCTGCAAGTTCCGGTTTACGGATTCTTTCTTTTTCTGTAACTGCATAGCTTAAATTTGCAGTAAGAGAAGTTACCTCTCCAATCACTCCACTTTCCACAATATCCTGAATTATTTTTCTTGACGGCATGTATCTGGTCCAGATTGCCTCTGTGATTAACAGATTTTTTTCCTCCGCCAGTTTAAAAAGTGCTCTTGCCTGGTTTGCATTTACGGTAAATGATTTTTCACACAGCACATTTTTTCCTGCTTCCAGACACATTTTTGCGTGTTTATAATGATGGGAATGTGGCGTAGCAATATAGACTAAATCAATTTCTTTATCCGCCAGCATTTCTTCATAAGAACCATAAGCCTTTGTAAATCCATATTTCTCTGCAAAAGCCTCTGCCCGCTCAAGTTCTCTTGCTCCAACTGCATAAGCCTCAACATCATCCATTCCAGCCAGTGTTTCTGCCATATGTACTGCGATTCTTCCAGCACCTAAAATTGCAATCTTCATGTCATAATTTCCCTTCTCTAACAAAATCAGTCTTAATTTTTCTTTCATTATACCCTTATATACTCCCCTTTGAAAGACTAACTTTCAGCCCAATTTGCTAGAATTTTCCACTGCTTCCGCCGTGTGTTTCCCCCGACGATGAAGTGTGGGTACTGCTTCCGGAATCCCCATCACTGGATTTTGGTTTTGCTGTACGAGTTACATCTTCATATAAGAATAAATCCCTGCTTTCTGTCACTTTTAGACTGCCTTTTTTCTGATAATTTCCGGCCGTTGTTTTTCTTGCCACGGTTTTCAATTGTCGTTTCATTCCTCCTACAATTGAAAATGCACAGATAAATCCAAGCACCAGTGCAACTGGAATCCATATCATTCCAAGTGGTTTTTTTGGAAGATTGGAATTGTCGTAAGGGCGGTCTTCTCTCGCCTGTGTAACAAATGCATCGCACTGGTCGATATAAATTTCAAATGCTTTCTCATATTCACCATCTGAAAGTGAACTCTTAAACTGTTCTGCTATGTAATCGCATCCTGCATCTGTAAATGCAGTAATTCCGTATCCATGTGTTGAAAGTGCCCAGTCTCTGTCTTCCATACTGACTAAGAATAAAATTCCATCTTTCCCTTCGCCATATCCATAGCCATAATAATCAAAGAAATCATCTGCGTACTCCGTCGCTGTTGCGCCTTCAAGACTATCTACTGTCAGAATTACAATATCAAACTTCTGACGCTCACTTACTTCATCCAGCTTTGTCAAAATATTCTGTGCTTCTTCCTCGCTTAATAATCCTGCTGCATCAGTCAGACGTTCATACTCCCCTGAAAATCCGCTGTCATCTGATCCCTCTGACGCCCAGACTCCCACTGTGGAAAGCATAAAAAGAAGTATGGTTAAAAAAACTGTAAAAATTCGTTTCTTCATTTTTCCGCCCTCCCTCTATAACACACCAAACAACCAAAACAGCCAGATAATGCCATAACTCAAAGCTCCAAATATCACTGTAAGCAATGCGGTCCATCTTCCTGCTGCCGCTTTATCCACCGGAAGGTTTCCAACAAATTTTCCAGTCTGTCCATTCATCGCAAAAAGATATTTTTCTCCCTTCCAGGTCGTATTTAAAATCCAAACCGGATACAGCGCATACTTTGCTTTTCCATTTTGCAACTGTATACTGCTGTTTTCCGTTGTCACAGAAGAATAACCTTTGACAGTAGACGCAAATGCTTTTTCTGTCGATTTTTTCACTCTCTTATTTGCTCTCCCAACACTTTCTTCCTCACTTACATCATATTTATCTGCCAAATATCCGGCCAGATACGGCATCTGGAATTTTACCGCCTCTTTAAAATCAAACGGTTCTATCGATTCCATCAAATCATCCGGCATCTTAGAGGAACCATCTACCGGAATTCGTTCAAACCCAACGGTTCCGCCCCTGTGAATCATATAATGTTTTGTTTCGGTATAATCGTACTCGCTATCACTCCAGCTTCTCACTTTCGTTGCACGATATCGGATATGTGCCTCTGCATCTGTATCAAACAACCAAAATGGAACGTACACTCCCTTAATTTCATCAATGTGATTCTGGTCCTTGAAAATCTTAGGCAGAAGCCGTTTTCCGCTTAAATGTTTCATCAAACCTTCTTTTGCTGCTTTTTTATCTAATTTAAACGGAATCACATAATCCGGCCTTAAGCTTCCCTCAAACTGTCCGGTCATCACAATCGGATTATTACAGTATGGGCAGGATGTTGCAGCAGTATTTGCATCGGCAACAATTTCTCCGCCACAGGATTTGCAGGTGTAGACTCTAAGCCCTTCTGCTTCACCCTCCTGCCATTCACTTCCGGCAGAAGTTTCCCATGTCATATCGTCAGACTGTTCATTTTGAAGTTCTTTTTCATAGCCCTGTAAGGTTTCTATTTCAAATTCAGTATCGCAGTATGGACATTTCATTTTTTGAAGTTTGCTGTTAAACTCAATTGCGCCTCCACAACACGGACACTTATATTCCTGTAAATTTCCCATGCAGTTTCCCCCTCTCTTTTCTTATGATGTAATAACTTTCATTTACTTATACTTTAGAAATTCTGACACAATCATCAAAAATATTTTCACAAATTAAATATCAAAAGAGCCTAAAATATATTTTTTACTGAACATCATTCTCATCAAAAGGGTCTCCACATTCCGGACAAAATTTAGGTGGATTCTTCGGGTCTTCCGGCTGCCATCCGCATTTATCACAGCGATATAACGGTGCACCCGATGGTTTCTTTGCTCCACAGTTCTGGCAGAATTTTCCCTGATTTACTGTTCCACAGGTGCAGGTCCATCCATCCTCTAATGGTTTAGGTGAGCCACATTCCGGGCAGAACTTTCCGGTTGCCATCGCTCCACATTTGCATTTCCATCTTCCTGCCTGAATTGGTTCCGGTTTCTTTGCTCCACATTCGGTACAGAATTTTCCGGTTACAACTGCTCCGCATGCACATTTCCAACTATCCTGAGACTGCTGCCCGGATTGATTCTGTGCTGTCTGCTGCTCGGTCTGCTGCATTTGCTGCATCTGCTGCTGTGCCTGTTGTTGCTGAACTCCCTGATTATAAAAGCTCTGCGCTGCGCCAAAGCCTGCACCTGCTCCACCTGCATTCATCGACATGCCCATCCCGACAAATCCATTCATTGCCCCATTTGGATTAGAAGCTGCATTTTCCATTGCATTTGCAGTTGCATCTGTCATACGTCCTGCCATCATAAATGGATTACTGCCCAGTGTTGCTGCATCCTCCATCTGGTTGATTTTCTTCATATCCTCTTCAGTGAGTGTAATTGGATTTAAGGCAATCGCCTGTACTTCAATTCCTCTTCGTTCTGTCCATTCTATCTTTAATGCACGATTCATGGCATCTTTTAATTCTTTTGTATGTGCCGGAATCTGTGCCGGACGAAGTTCCAATTCGGAAAGTGCCGCAAATGCCGGCTGCAGGGCATCGATAAATTCCGTCTTTAACTGATGGTCAATCTCTTCTCTGGTATACTCACGCTCTACATTTCCACAAACCTGTGTATAGAATAACAATGGGTCAATTATCTTATAAGAATACACACCATTACAGCGCACCTGAACAGTTCTTCTCATATTGATGTCTTTATTTACCACATCAAACATGAATGGATTCGGTGTTCCAAATTTGTTATCTATGATTTCTTTAGTATTAAAATAATAAACCCTCTGGTCTTTTCCGGTATCTCCGCCAAATGTAAATCGTTTGCCGATTGTCTTAAACGTCTCTTTAATCCCATCACCCAGTTTTCCTGTAAAAATACTTGGTTCAGTCGAACGATCGTAAGTAAATTCTCCAGGTTCTGCGCAGACTTCAACAATTTTTCCCTGCTCGACAATAATCATACACTGACCGTCTGCAACTGCAATTCCGCTTCCATTCGATATAATATTATCACTGCCCTTTGTATTAGAGGAACGTTTGCCAATGCGTTTCTGTCCCTTAGTTACCAGAATATTCTTATCCAGCGCTTCGCAATAGAAAAACTCTTTCCATTGATCCGCCAATACTCCATTTATCGCTCCAACTCCCGCTTTAATAAGACCCATAATAATACCTTCCTTTCTGCTGATTTCGCACAAATTTATTTTTTTACGTATATATTCGTAATTTTATTATATCAGTTTATCAAATTTTGTACACTAGCCATATAGCTAAAACTCGCAGTAAAAACGCATTATTTTTTTAGATTTTTTATTCCGTGATATGGTAGGTTTTATCAAATTCTGTGCGTTTGACAAAATTAAACTCCACATCCATAATTTCACCGTTCTCTGTATATGTAATTCCGTAAAATACAATTACAGCATCCTTTGCGGCAGTCTCTGTTGTTCCCCAAAGTGGCGCTACAAAATAATCTGCCTCCTCTTGTTCGTTTATTACAAGTCCTTTATGTTGAATTAAAAACTCAATCTCCCTGCACATTTTCTCATTGCACGTCCAGGCGTCTAAAGTCTGCGGAAGCTGTTCATATTCATCTCCTGCCAAATGTCTGTGATTTCGATAAAACCATTCTGCACCATTTGGATAGGGATTACCATCACTGTCCACTTTAATGAAATCTCCTGCCTTTGCAATTTCACCATGCTCACTTTGACTTGAAAGCGTTTCTGAGGATTTCACTTCGAATTTATCATTCGGAAGCGGAATGATTTTTTTCTCTTTTATTAATTGCTGAATTTTTTCACTGTCTTCTCCCAGGCGATATGCATGCACTGTTTTTCCATGATTTTTTATAACCTTTATCATTTATAAACCCCTTTCTCAGCTTTATTTTTATTGTTAAGTTTATTGAATCATATCCTGAGAGTTTCAACAGTGATTATTTTTAGAAAAATTGAAACTGACTGTTATAAGTAAATAGGTAAAGATAATCATAAATCACAAAAATAGCCGCCCACGTCTCCTAAACTAAGCGGCTATTCTTGAATGTTAATTAGTTAAAATTTTTCTATTTCCTTTTTTCTTCCTTTTCTTCGTCTTCTTTCAACATTCGTTTCACTGAAACCATCAGCACAATCAACACTGCAATCAGTGGCAGTCCCGTCAACACCGAAATCGTTTTTACAGCTTCCAATCCACCAATAATCATAAGCCCAATGGATAAGACACAAAATAAAACTGCCCATAAGATACGATTCCATCTTGCAGGGTCTTCTTTATAGGATAAGCGTTTTGTCGTTGTTCCCGCCAGTACATAAGCACACGAATCAATCGTTGTTGCCAGATAGACAAAACAGACAATACACAAGAACAGCATCATAATCTTAGACATTGGAAGGGTCTGCAAAATTGCAATAATTGCACCGCTATTTCCTTCTTCTGCAAGGATGGTCGCCAAATCAACTTTTCCGGACTGCTGTAGGTAAAGAGAATATCCACCAAAAATCATAAAACTGCAGCAGCATCCGAGTGTCCCCCATAGAAGCTGTCCCCACATTACATTTTTGATAGTTCTTCCCCTTGAAATCTTACCGACAAACATTCCCATCATCGGCATAAAAGCAATCCACCATCCCCAGTAAAATACCGTCCACTCACTGGAGAATTTTCCTTCTCCAAATGGATCTGTATAAGTGCTCATCTTGATAAAATCAGATGCATATAAACCGATTGAGTTTACTTCCATCTTAAAAATCTGCATTGTCGGTCCAATCAAAAGAATCAGTCCCATAAAAATAAATGCCAGCACAACATTAATATTGCTTAACCGCTGGATCCCTTTATCCAACCCCAGATACACACTTGTTCCAAAGATTAATACCCAGATAATCAACACAATAATTTTTACAGTAAAATCATACTGTGCAGGGATACCAAACACTTCACGGATAATATCAGAAAGCACCGGTGCACCGATTCCAAGAGATGTAGAAATCGAACCTACAATACCGAATACAACAAGAATATCCACAATGTGTCCAAGCCATCCATCTGATTTTTTATGAAGCACGCTTCGACAGGCGTTGCTCAAGCGGATACTGTTTTCTTTCCGCACATACATCACATAGGCAATTGCCACAATCGCCGGATTATAAAATGCCCATGCACTGAAGCCCCAATGAAACTGCCCATACATGTGTGCATACTCATATGCAGCATTACTAAACGGTTCCAAATCAAATGGTGGTGCACTCACATAATAAATCGGCTCTAAAAATCCAAGAATTACAATACTTGTTCCAACCCCCGCTGTAAACAACATCGCAATCCATGACAAATTATTGTACTGTGGTTTTTCATCTTTGTTTCCAAGTTTGATCTTTCCATACTTGCTGAATGTCAGCCAAATCATAAATCCAAATGATGCCAGACAGGTCAGCATAAACAACCAGCCAAGCTCATGGGTACAAAGTGAAAATAAAATCGAAATCACTCCGTTTACCTGACCTGGAAACAGATAAATCGTAAGTGTCAGTACAATTAATACCAAAAACGCCGGTATAAATATTTTCTTTTCTATGTTTTCAAATAGTTTTCGCATAAACTGCCCCCTTTCGTATTCAAGCCTATTCCAATGTCCCCCGCTGCATACATTTATATATTTTAACCTTTTTCAGACTAATTTTCTATATTTTTTGTGCATTTCTTTTATGATTTTTAACTTTTCTTCATCTGTAGCCAGCAAATATCCCAATTCATACAGGATTTTCCCACCATCATACAGTGCTTTTTGCATTTCTGTTGTATGAAGAATTCGTTCAAAACGACGATCATGCACAACACACGTTTTATCTTTTCCCGTAATATCCAGTAAAGGATGAAACACAGGAATTTTCAAATTTACATTTCCAATATCCGAAGAGCCTCCAGGTCCCGGAGAATCTTCACAAGTTCTTCCTACATGTTCAAAAATATCTTTCATAATCTGATCCATATATTCATTCCAATAAATTTCTCCATAATCCGGATATCTCTGCTGCCACTCCACTTCTGTACCGGTTGCCAGTGCCGCACCTCTCGCACAGTTTTCTGAGATCTTATTTAACTTCCATAAATTTTCCAGCGTTGCAGCTCGATAATAATAATCCAGGCAAACTTCCTCCGGTACAATATTCGGAGCTTCTCCGCCTTTTACTACAATGCCATGAAACTGACAATCCTTTGTAATATGCTGTCTCCACATGTCCATTGCTTCCATATATAAACGCGCCGCATTCAAAGCATTAACCCCCTCTTCCGGGAACGCAGATGCATGCGCTGCTTTTCCATGAAACGTAAAGTATCTATCATTTGATGCAAGAATTTCAAAATATGTAGAATCTCTGTTATATAAATGAATCATTGCTGCATATTCATATTCATCAAATGCTCCATTTTCAGTCATATAACATTTTCCACCAACAAACTCTTCTCCCGGCGTGCCAACTAAATCAATTCGCATCGGAAGATCCGGATAAAATTTTTTTAACAATAATGCTCCTAAAATACTGATTGCGCAGCTGTAAGAATGCCCACAAGCATGCCCCACTTCCGGCAACGCATCATATTCACATAAAAAAACCGCTTTTTTTCCATGAAACTGTTTTTTTTCTTTATCCACTGCCCGAAAAGAATATGGCATTTCTCCGTAAGGCGCAGTGATTTCATATCCCTCTTTTTTCAGGAACTGCGTAATGTATTCACATGACTCTTTTTCTTCTCCACTTACTTCCGGATGATTTGTCAAATACCTACCTAATTCATCTACTTTCTGAATGAGCTCCGCAATTTCCTCTTTTTTTATTTCTCGAATCATATATCCCCCTAAATTTCCTTATGTACTCTCAGAGCACATTCTCTTAAAAACAGAAATATCCCGTAGTCTGTCATCTTTGACTTCTACGGGATATCTCTGAATTTATTTTTTACCAAATGGACTAGCTAATACATTATTTTCTCTTTACGATCAAAGCATCTGCTACACCGACACCCTTACCTTCCGGATATACAAACAATGGGTTGATATCCAGCTCTTTTAAAACATCTTTATTGGCCTGAGCATAGTTGCTGATTGCTACGATTGTCTGACACAATGCTTTTATGTCACATTTCTCAGTTCCACGATATCCATTAAGAAGTTTAAATGATTTCAGTGATTTCAGCATTTCAAGCGCTTCCTCTTCTTTCAGAGGTGCCGGATATAAAGCCACATCTTTAAAGACTTCTACAAAGACGCCGCCCATTCCAACCATGATCATTGGTCCAAACTGCGGGTCATTGTTTACGCCTATGATAATTTCCACACCGGCATCTAACATTGGAACTGTCAGAATTCCATTGATGTGTGCATCCGGTCTCTTTGCGGTTACACTTTCCATGATTTCTTCATAAGCTTTTTCTGCTGCTTCCGGACCACAAACATTTAATTTTACACCACCCACATCACTCTTATGGAGGATATCAGCTGATTCTACTTTCATTACTAATGGATCCGGATGATTTTTTGTAAACTGAGCTGCTTCTTCTTTTGATGTTACGATGACTTCATCTGGTACCAGTACACCGTATACTTTTAATTCCTGTTTACTTTCATGCTCAGATAATGCCTGTGTTTCTTCGCTCTTCGGATGTCCTACCGCAAGTTCCAGAGTCTTTGTCTCCGGTTCATAAGCGATAAAGTCAGCCAGATGGCGGAGTAATTTGAAGGCGTATACCGGAGGCGGTAAAACCGGTACGCCTATCTGGAATAATTTTTCCTGATATTCAGGATTTCTTGTGTTTTCCGCAAATGGTATCATGGCAATCGGTTTGCAGTTACCGCCTTTTTCCTGAACTACCTTTTCAATTCCTTTATACATGTAATGGATACACGGGTCTGCAATCTCAAGAAGCAGAGTATATCCAATCAGTACCATACCGATATTCGGGTCATCCATAACCGTCCGAAGTGCTCCTGCATAGAGGTCTGCGTCATAAGAAAGACTTGCAGTCATATCGAGCGGGTTGTTTGGAGAAGCATAAGATGGAAGCTGTTCTTTTAATTTCTTCAGAGTTTCTTCGGTGAAATCCGGATATTCGATTCCATTTAAACTTCCTACATCGGCACAAATTCCTGTCTCTCCACCGGATAAGTTCATAGAAGCAAATGTTGCTTTTTCCGGCATTCTCTTCATAGTAGAAAGCATGAGTGACATTGCAATTAATTCTTCCAGGTCATCTACACGGATTGCTCCGAATTTTTTCAATACTGCATCAAAGGATGCATCGGAACCGGACAGACTTCCTGTATGAGAAGCAGCAATCGCTCCACCTTTTGCACTTCGTCCGGCTTTTAAGATAACAACCGGTTTTCTCTTTTCAGCTGCTTTTTTCAATACAGCTGCAAATTTATCTGCATTTTTAACACCTTCAATATAGATGCTAACTACTTTTGTATCTTCATCGTCCACAAGGAAGTCCATATAATCTTCCATTTGAACGATTTTTCCATTTCCTGCTGAAATATTATAAGAGAAACGCATTCCCGGGTCATCCATCATGGAAAGACAAAGCTGACCACTCTGGGACACGACACCAACGCTTCCTTTTCTGTCTCTTTTTGCAGAGATAAATGCGAATGCCTGTACATTATCAATATAATTCACAAAACCTGCGCAGTTTGGCCCCATAACCGCAATATTGAGTTCTTTTGCTGCTGCAATCAGTTCTGCTTCATTTTGTTTTCCTTCTGCTGTTCCAACTTCACCATAACCACTGGCAAATACAACTGCTCCGCCAACGCCTTTTTTTGCGCCTTCCTGTAAAAGCGGAATTACTGTTTTCTGTGAAGTACAGATTACCATTAAATCCACATTTTCAGGTACATCGCTGATGGATTTATAACATGGAACTCCAAAAACACTGTCTCTTTTTGGATGGATAAAATACACATGGCTTCTATCTTCCACGTAACTTAAAATATTTCTACAAACATCTCCACCAAATCCTTCTTTTTCACTTGCACCGATAACGGCTACGGATGTTGGTTTCAACAGTTTATTTAAATTCATTTCCCGTTACCTCCAGTTTTTATTTTCCTTCTACACCTCGACGGTAGCAGGCAACATTTTTCTCGTTAAATTTACCTTTTCCTTTTTTCTCAAAGAAAGAAACAATTGCGCTTTCCATATATTCAATAGAGAATAAGTCACTGTGGGCAGCAAGTGCACCGAGCATAACCAGGTTTGCACCTTTTGGATTTTTTACTTCTACTGCAATGTCAGTAGCCGGAACTTTTACTACGGTAATATCATCACGATATTTTCTGTCATCCGGAACGATGGATGAGTTGACCAGAAGCAGTCCGCCCGGTTTTAATCTTTCTTCAAATTTGTCAATTGCCGGTGTATTCATCGTAAATAAAATATCCGGTTGTTTGGAAATTGGACTTGCAATTAATTTATCACTGATTTTTACTGTACAGTTTGCAGTTCCACCTCTCATTTCAGAACCATAAGAAGGATAGAACAATACATTTTTATCCTGTTCCATACCGGCGTTGATCAAAAGCATTCCGGCTGTCAGTACGCCCTGTCCGCCAAATCCGGCACAAATAATTTCTTTTGCCATAATGTCTATTCCTCCTCTTTCTTATCTTTAAATTCTCCCAGTGGGAAGTACTGCATCATTTCGTTTTTAATACGTTCCACACTCTTAACAGGAGTCATATTCAGATTGGTTGGACATGGAGATAATAATTCTACAAGGCAGAATCCTTCTCCCTTCATGTGTTTCTCAAATGCTTTTTTCACATATTTTTTCGACTGCATCATGCCTTTTGCATCTGCCATAGAACCTCTTGCCAGATATGCAATATCAAAACCGGTAAATGCTTCTTCTACGCGGAATGGCATACCTGCTTTTTTCGGATCTTTTCCTCTTGGTGTAGAAGTTGTAATCTGTCCCGGAAGAGAAGTCGGTGCACACTGTCCACCTGTCATTCCATATAAACTGTTGTTAATAACAATTGTCACTACATTATCATTTCTAAGTGCTGCATGCATGGTTTCCGCCATACCGATTGAGTAAGCTGCACCGTCACCGATGTATGCCATAACCGGATTTTCCGGACGAACTTTTTTTACACCAATTGCTGTTGCGATTGGTCTTCCATGCGCTGCCATAATTGTATCGAATCTCCAGGAGTCAATATTTAATGAACCACAGGCAACGTCTACAACTGCTAAAAGCTGTTCGCTTAAGCCCATTTCTTCCATAACTTCAGCAATCAAACGTACTGCTAAACCATGTCCACATCCCGGACAAAAACCACTCTGGGTAAATGTAATCGTTTCAGGAGCTACTAATCTCATATTATATCTCCCCCTTTTTTAACATTTCTTTTGCTTTTGCAATAATTCCATCTGTTTCAGGAATTTCAAAGATAGAACCATAATGATCTACCGGATATTTGCCTTCTGTTGCAAGTTTTACGTCATCTACCATCTGTCCTAAAATATTCATTTCAACAGTTAAGAATGCTTTTGCTTCTTTTGCTTCTTCAAATGCTTTTTTCGGGAATGGCCATAAAGTAATCGGACGAATCAAACCAAGTTTGAAGCCCTGTGCTCTTGCGATTTCAACTGCTTCCCTGCTTACACGGGAACTGATTCCATAAGCAACCAGAACCACTTCCGCATCTTCTACCTGAATATTTTCATAGCGCTGTTCTTCCTCTTCCATCTGTGCATATTTAGAGGATAAATAGCCTTCATAATCAGGATGTGTATAATAAACGTTCTGAATTTTACGCTGTTCACAGCCTTTTTTACATCCTTTGATGGTCCAGTCAAATTTATTGATATCATGCTCAACAAATTCCGGAATTTCAACTGCTTCAATCATCTGTCCAATCGCTGCATCAGATGCAATCAACACCGGATGACGATATTTTTCTGCAAGGTCAAATGCCTCTGCCATCATGTTTGCATTTTCCTGTACGGAAGCCGGAGCAAGTACGAGTGTATGGTAATCTCCGTGACCACCACCTCTTGTAAGCTGCCAGTAGTCTCCCTGACCCTGTGCAATATCTCCAAGACCACTTCCGATTCGCATAACATCAACAATAACTGCCGGCAAATCTGCTGCTACCAAATAAGAAATTCCTTCCTGTTTTAAAGAAAATCCAGGACCGGATGAAGTTGTAAGTGCTCTTGCACCTGCAGCCGCTGCTCCAAGCACCATGTTAATTCCGGCTAACTCAGATTCTGCCTGAATAAATACTCCACCTACATCTTCCATTCTCCATGATAAATACTCCAGAATCTCTGTCTGAGGAGTAATCGGATATCCACTATAAAAACGACAGCCCGCTGCTAATGCGGCTTCGGCCAGCGCTTCATTTCCTTTTAATAATACCTTCGCCATAAGTGACTGACCTCCTTATCTAATCTCAAATACATAATCCGGGCATACACGATAACACATACCACATACCACGCACTTTTCTTCATCTACTACAATCGTGTTATAACCTTTTGCATTTACATGATCGGAAACACTGATTGCTTCCTGCGGACAGGCATTAATACAATATCCGCAGCCTTTGCATCTTACCGGGTTTGTATACACCTTTTCTGTTTTCTCTTTACCCATAACTTGCTTCTCCTTCATATATTTTTACTAATGCATCACGCATCATGCTGTGCACGTTTACCATGACGATAAATCCAAAATGCGAGAACTGCTCCTACGATTCCGGATGCAACCAGGAAAATAAAGATATTTGTATACCCTGCTGCACCTTTATTATCCAACCACTTACCAAATATTACGGAATAAATGGAATCTGGAATATAACCAATAATGGATGAAATTCCAATAACCGTTCCCGTCATTGTCCTTGAAATACCTGCTTCACTGACTGATGAAAATACAACCCCATACATCATCATTGTAACTGCCCCTGGAAGTAAAGTATAAATACTTGCTACCATCGGGCTGATGTCAGATGGAATCAATAAAACTCCACCGAATAATACTGCAAGAATCACAAATGACACACTCAACCATTTACATGTTGATTTAAATACCTTATCTGCTAAAATTCCACCAACCGGTGCAAGTAATAACAACAGATAATTATTAATAATTGAGAAAATACCTGAATTAACCGCTGAAACACCAACTACTTCTGTTAAATATGGATTGAAATAAGAAACACTGGATTTTAATCCATATCCACATAAGATTACGATTGATAAAATCCACACAACAGGGGATTTTAAAACTTTTCCAACCATTGGAAGAGAAATTTTATCATCGTCACTTTCTGTTGTAACTTTTCCTGCATCTTCTTTCATTAAGAATACTAAACAGATGGCTGCGATAAGAACAACAACTCCGCTGGCATTTACACCACGTACAAATCCGCTCTTAATGTCTTCGCCTGCTGTATTATAAGCATACAGAGAAATAAAACTTGTTAAAGCTGCTGCGATTCCATTACAAGCGTAATATAAACCATACATGAATCCCTGTTCTTCTTCTGTTCCTACAATTCGTACCGCTTTCATAAGTGCTGACCAGAATACAAAGGCTGTACTAAAGGAAAGACCAAGCCATATAATCATAGAAACGACAAAATTTAATGAAAATGCATAAACCCACGTTAAAACGGATGTCGCTACCAGCGATATAATCAAAGCTTTTTTCGTTGATACCTTATCCGCCAGATATCCGCCCGGAATATAAAGAACCATATTTCCAATCGTATACATGGTCAGCAATAAACCTGACTGTGTATTATTAATTCCCATTGCCGCAAGCTGTGCATCGTAAAATACATATTTTACATAAGGAATGAAATAAATTGAACCTCCTGCAAGCCCTAATGCAATAATGGTCAAATATTTTCTCGCTTTTGACTCCATAAACACCCTCCTCTTTTTTCCTAATTTAGAATGTTTCTCATCCCATAAACTGAAAAAGGGGGCTGTCTTTCCGACAGCCCCCAACTTCTTTCACGTTGTATTTCTGTAAGTTTTTTCTTACATATCCGGTGTGTCAGATTTATCCGGTGTAAATAATCTTCTTGCAACGTCTCTTGTAAATTCTCCGGTTTTTGCTGCTTCTTCAAATACAAGTTTAGTCTGTTTACGAATCAGATTTACTGTATCATCTACAATTGCTTTTGCTGCTTCTTCATCATTCATATTTTCAATTTTTACAATACGGAAAATAACAGCTTCATAAATACGAATTCCACCAAGGTTGGAAATAAAGTCAACTGCTACATCTACGCCTTTCTTCTGAAGGATTTCATCTGCTTCCGGAGTGGTAGGAATATTTGCTGCTTCAACAAGAAGAGAAGCTTTGATTTTATCTGCATTATCTTTATTGATAACATCTTCAAGTGCTGCCGGAATTAAGATATCACAGTCTGCTGAAATCCATTCGGTATTTGGAAGAACTTCATAATTATCTTCAAACGCTTCACGGTTTAATTCACCTTTTGGAAGTCTTGTTTCAACTAATTTTGGAATATTCAATCCGTCTTTGCAGTAAACCAGTCCGTTTACATCTGCGATACCAACTACTTTATAACCCATGTTATATAAGGAGTTAACACAACTTGCACCAACGCATCCGAATCCCTGAATTACTACGCTTGCGCCTTCTTTTCCGCCTTTTAATTTCCAGGCTTCATCGGCTACAGCTGCAACACCATATCCGGTAATCATGTCATACATTTTAAATCCGTCATAGGTTAATTCTTTTTCTGCTCTGTCATGGTTTACAATTCCCTGATGGATATCTGGGTCTTCTTTCATTGCTTTTGTCTGAGGAATTCCGATTCCCAGTTCATCTAAGATACGAAGTACGTCTGAATAATCAACACCTAAGTCTCCACCGATGGAAACACCTGCGTTAATATAAGGAGCAGTTGCGGTTAAGAATCTCTTTAATACATCGAGTGCATCTGGAGCTTTGTAATCATAAGCAATACCTGCTTTACATCCACCTGTTGTCTGGGATTCACATGCTTTATATTTGTATCCCATTGTTGTTGCCAGACGAATTACTTCTTCTTTTGTTACTGTCGGATGCATTCTTGTTCCACCGCCACAATAATGTCCAACGAAGTTGTACGCACACATCCATCCTTTTGCATCTGTCTCTGTGTCATTCCATTCCACTACTACATACGGTTTGTTTGCCATTTTTTATCCTCCCTAAATCTTTCCTTTGTTCTCTATTACAGAACAGTGTTCTTATTTTCGTTCATTTTTTTACCCGACTTCCTGTCGGGTTCCTCTTTCATCTGTTCTTTATTAGAGAACTACGTTCTTTATTTGATAATTCTACTTTACCATCTTTTGTGTTTTTTTTCAATATTTTTCTTCTGCTTTTTTATTTTTCAGTAAACTTGCACAAGTTTATAACATTTTTTGTATCTTTGCGGCATATTCCTTAAGTATATTTGCATATAATTCAATTTTCTCGTCACTCATTCTAAGCGATGGGGCGCTGATACTCAGTCCACCTTCCACTTTTCCATCATGATTTAACAGTGCAACTCCCACACATTTAATGCCAAACATGATTTCCATATCATCGATTCCATAACCTCGAATTCGTGTTTTTTCAATTTCTTCTAAGAGACTTTTTTTATCTGTAATCGTATTTTCTGTATACGCTTCAAGCTTCCCTGAAATACATTTTTCGACTTCTTCTTTCGGCATACTTGCAAGCATCGCTTTTCCTACAGCAGTGCAATACATCTTACAGTCTTCTCCTGCAACCGATTTACTGACCATTCTTTGATGATCCGGTGAAATTCCTTCCAGATAGATTACACTGTCATCTTTTGGAATTGTCAGATAGATCAGCTCTCCTGCCTCATTTGCAATTTCTCGCATAAATGGTACTGCGACTCTTGTAATATCAAGTCCTTCACGAAATGCCCGGCTCAGAGTCATTACGGATACTCCCAGATGAA
Source organism: Firmicutes bacterium OM04-13BH (assembly GCA_003481745.1). Taxonomy (GTDB): domain Bacteria; phylum Bacillota; class Clostridia; order Lachnospirales; family Lachnospiraceae; genus Blautia; species Blautia stercoris. The sequence goes on along the minus strand of QULP01000005.1, from coordinate 287,467 downwards.
ACTTTCCGGTTTCATCATCCTGTGTTAAGTATCCAAGTGCGGTAAAAGTCATCAGAATATTATGCACATTACTCTTATACAGCCCCAGTTTTTCACTGATTTCTGTTACTCCAAGCGGCTGCTTTTGTATAAAGCACTCTAATACTTCCATTGCTTTTTGCAGACTCTTTACTTTAACTTCTCCTTCTCTTCCCATAAACTTGCCCCTTTCTTAATTTTTTTAGGAGTCTTTTCTCTTTTATAGTACCATTTATATTTGTGTATCACAAGCAATAGTTTAATTTGTTAGTTGAGAAAAGAGATAAATTGCTGCAAAAATTGGAATAGAAAGAGCCAGAGGTCTACCCCACCTCTGGCTCTTTCGTTTTTTGTCACCTATGGATGACTTGTATCTCTTTGCCTATTGGCATTATGGCATATTCCATTTCCATTTTGCAATATACCAAAAATCAGATTTTTTTCTTTTTTCTTTTCAAGCACCGCACTGCTATTCCTCCTGCTGCAACCGCTCCGATTCCATAAATTCCCACATTCATTTCATCTTCTGTCACGGCTGCTTTGATTCCCTGTCCCACAGTTGTTGCACTGCCTGAATTTGCAGTTGTTTTTGTTCCATTTGTTGTGCTTGTCTGATTATTTTTATTGTTTTGATTTGTTTTCTGACCGAAGCTTGTGTTTGATTTGGAATCTGTTTTTGCGCCGGATTCGTCTTTGATTTTTTCAGTCTCGACGGTTAATATCAAATCTTCATACACAGATGCCAAAGTGATTATTCCATCTTTTACCTGACTTGTGACATCCGTATCTCCGAGCAGAACCTTTTTTATTTTCCATCCTTTTTCAGGGCTGAATTTCAACTTTGGTTCTGAAAACCGTTCTACAAGAATACTGTTTTCTTCTTGGTTTTCTTCTTGGTTTCCTCCCTCAAGACTGACCGTAACATGCTCTCCTTTTACAGTAATCTTATGGGAATCGGGCACGTCTGCACGAATTACGCTTTGAACCGTCTGGTCTGACAAATCATCGGGCGAATTCCTATCGGCTGCAAAAACCGTTCCCTGCACACTGACAAGCATACAGATTCCAGCCAGCACAGCGATTTTTTTCTTCACATTATCCTCCTCCAATTCACAAGTATAATGTATAGCAAATCTCTACTACATTGATATTTGACGTTGAATGATTTTTTCATATACAAGGCAGCGGAATGAAACGTAGCGGAGCTACGGTGATTGACGCTAACGCAGTAGATGACAAATCAGACACGTCCATCATTCACTGTCTGCATAAGAGATTGTAAACGTAACAGTATCAGAGTAAGAACCGGATGCCGCTTTATTCCAGTCATCTTGTTTAATGTCGATAAGCAGAGAAGTTTCTTCTCCCTGCGCCGTATATTTTGCTGATGTAAACGGAGTATCTTTTCCTTCTTCCAAAATCTGATATGGAATTAATTTACTTGAATCTTTCTGGTTCGTCAGATTTCCTGCGGAACTCATCGATACTTCAATACATTTTCCATCTTCCAACCATACTTTTTCCATTGAAATTTTTCCAAAGTTTTCTGTCAATTTATTGAACTGAACATTGGTATCCTGTGGAATCACTACGGTATATGCCGGTTTGATTTTCGTTGAAATTTTCAGCGTCTCATTTTGATAAACGGATGGCAGCGTCAGCTTTTTATTGCTCAGCTGACTGGTGATATCTACGCCATTTAAAAGGATTTTATCAATCTCCCATCCGTCTTCGGTTTCAATCGTAAAGGTTGGAGTTGAAAAGCGTTCTATCGGAAATGCATCTCCCTCCCCTTCATCTTTTGAGTCCTCATAAGTAATCGTAACATGCGCATCTTTATCGATTGTAATCGTATGTTTATCCGGTACAGTTGCACTAACAGTACTGCTTTGCCGATCACCTGAAGTAGTCGCTGCTAAAACGATAATCCTCTGTTGTGTCATTATGACTGTCATTCCTATTAAAACTGCCATAATTGTTTTTTTCTTCATAATACTTCCCCTCTCATTTATTTATCATCCACGTAGGAAATCGTAAATGTCACGGTATCTGAGTAATCTCCCGACGGTGCTTTGTTCCAGTCATCTTGTTTAATACTGATGGTAAGCGGTGTCGCTTCTCCTGCCGTGTGATACCTCGCTGACACAAATGGTGTCGCTTCACTCGTTTTTAAAATCTGATAAGGAATCACATCACTCCGATTATTTTTGTTTTTCAATACTCCGTCAGAACTTAAAGAAACCTCAATGCATTTTCCCTCATCAAGCTGTGCATTTTCTACCTGAATCTTTCCAAATGATTCTGATAACTGATTAAATTCAACTTCTGTATCCACCGGAATCAGCACTGTATATGCCGGATTTACTGTATAACTTACCGTTGTCGTATTATTTGCATAGACAGTATTGGCAAGCATCACTGTAAAAAAGATTCCGGCAAAAAACCATTTTCTTCTCATAGTGTTCCTCCTGTCTTTTTTATGTGCTCTCGGAGAGCGCCCATTACATTACTACTGTACAATCAAGGTAGTTTCTACATTTGCTCCGTTCATTGCAGAGCCATCCTCAAGTGATGCTGTCGAAATCTTTATCACAGCCGGATATTCCCCTTTTTCAAGTCCATGCGACAGTGTTACGTTCGTAATTGCTTTCCCCGGTTCTACCATTTTCGAGGTATACAGAGTTTCATTTGTATCTTTTAACACCAGTTCAAATGTAAAGTAGCATGGATTTCCGGCCGGATTTTCCAGATTCATTTCTATGTCTGTTGTATCTGCCGGAACTGTAATTGATGGATATCCCGGAATCCGGATTCCTTCCGGTTTATCAGCTTCTTCATTGTTCCCGTCATTTGAGGCAGTCTCGCTTGCGTTGGAGTCCAGATTCGGCTCGAAAGCCGAATCCAGAGTTTTATTTTCCTTGTCTTTGTCTGTACCTCTTGTAAAATAAATTGCCCCTCCAATAATCACTGCAATCAGGCAGATAATAATTCCGATTAGTATTTTATTTGTTTTATTTTTGCCGTTCATCTGCACTTCCCCCTTGCTCACTACTCATAAGTAACGTCTACATTTAAGTTGCTGAGATAATATTTATCAGAATTTTTTCCATGTGCGTCAAATTCCAATGTGATATTATCTGCATCGGTGCCGTCTTTTGTATAAGTATACGTTACGGTCTCTCCGTTCTTCGCCTTGATGTCTTCTACTTCGGTTTTCCATTTTTCATAAGTCTTATTTTGTGTTCTGGAATGATAAGAAACTCTTAAATCTGCATATCCATCTTTTTCCATCGTAATCTTAAAGCTTATCTTTATCTTCATCTTGCTGTAGCTATTATGAACTGCCTGATAAGAAAGATTCGTCATATTCAGATGATATCTTGCCGGATTTTGTCCCGTATCGCCGGTTGTCTTTACAGAAGTCTGATTTCCATCCACATAGAATGTAAATTTAGTCAGTTCATGGTCATCCGTAACCAGATATCTGTTTGACGAACTTGATGGACGATAACTGTACGAATTATTTGCTTTCCAGCTTGCATGCAACACAATATTTTCTGCATCTTCAAGTTTTGCATTTTTCTTGCCTGGTTTATAGGTTACTGCTGTCGCATTTTTCAGTTTCCAACCTTCAAAGGACCAGCCGTATCTTGTTACATTCTGTGGAAGCGAATAATTTTTGTTGTATACACAGTTAACTTCTGACTTCTTGTTATCATATCCGTAATCAAAGGTTACTTTATACGTGTTCGCTTTCCATACCGGATACAAGGTTGCAACACCATTATTTGCATCCGAAAGTTTGCTTACCCATGCGTGGTCTCTATAATATGCAATGGTCTGATTTGCTTTATAAGACCATCCGATGAAGGTGTAGCCCTTACAAACAAATTTGTTATCCGGCAATTGTTTTGTCTGAGTATAGTTCATTTTTATCTGGTCCATTGAACCAGTTGTGCCGACTCCACAGGTGGTAAAGCAGATGGTGTAAGTATTTTCCTGCCAGTTTGCGGTGTAACTGCGGTTTCCGGTTGAACCTTTTGGAATCGTCACGGTCATTTCTTTCTTGGAAAGTCCAGTTCCGCTCCATCCGGTAAATGTATAGCCTGTCCGTTTCGGAGTTTCCAGACGAATTGGTCTGCTTTCCACATCGTAACTTGCCGGATTAGAAGCACTTCCGCCATTTAAGTTATAGCTGATGGTATAAGTTTCTTTCTTCCATACTGCGGTGCACATCAGATTTTTTGCCGGCATTTCCGATGGAATTTCAATGTTCCAGCTAACAAAGTTATAACCTTTCCGTGTTGGATCTTTCGGTTTGGTAATCTTTTCGCCATATTCCAGAGTCATTTCTTTGATTTCATTTCCGCCTTCTGTGTTAAAGCGGATTGTGTAAGTATTTTTCATCCAGACTGCCGTATAAGTTTCGTCATTGTCCGGCATCGTCTCAACGACTTCTTTATCCCATCCGACAAAGGTATAACCTTCCCGTTTTGGATTTGGTGCAGTCACTGTACTCTGATAACGAACATCAGAAACCTTATCTGCTTCTCCATTTTCAAGAACAAAGGTCAGACGGTGAACATTTCTTGTATAGTGATACTGAATCACTGTCATCTCTGCGCCGTCTACTTTCTTTGTCTGTACCTGTGGTGAGGTAAATCCTGTGTAAGAGGTTACTTCCGGTGTCACAGTGCTGTCGGTATCGGCAGTTTTGATTTCACGTTCTTTTAAAACATAACCATTTCCATCTGCCTTTTCCTGATAGTGTTCCACCACGTAATTGATTTTCTTTGCTTCCCATTTTGCATATAAGGTCAGGTCTTGATCCGGCATTGTTCCGGTAAATGCAGTTTCATAGTTCTCATCCAAATACCAGCCTGCAAAGGTGTAACCCGCTTTTGATACACCCGCAATCGCTGAACCATACCGCATCGTCTGAATCTTATCTTCCCTGCCATCGCAGAATTTCTCTGTCAAGGTATGGGTGTTTCTCAGATAACGGTAAGTAATATTTAATGTTCCATCTGCCGTTACGGTTGCTGTCTGTGTCTCTGGTGAGGTAAATCCTGCATAAGTCTTAACTTCCGGTGTCACACTGCTGTCAGTCTTTGCTGTAAAGCTCTCTGTACCTGCTGAGGTATATCCGTCATCATTTGCATTTTGCAGATAATGGCGCACGCTGTAGGAAACATCCTGTGCCTCCCATTTTGCATACAGAGTCAAATCTTTCGCCGGAACTGTTCCACCAAATTCCTGTTTTAACTCTTTGTCGAGATACCAGCCTGCAAACTGATAACCCATCTTTTCCGGACGGTATTCGATTTTTGATTCATACGCCGGTTCTAATGTAATATTCTCACTGCCGTTGTTTCTGTCTATTGTCACATTGTAACTGTTACGCTGATAGTAATAATTGAACACTTCCATGTCATCCGATACCTGAAGTTCATAATACTGTTTTTCCGGTGAGGTGAATCCCTCATAAGTCTTAACTTCCGGTGCTACCATTTCACCTGCTGTGCCGATAAAGTTTTCACTCTCAGCCAGTTCATAATTTTCACCAAGTCGCACTTCCTGAATGTAATGGTTGACACGATAGGATTTCTTTCCAAGCTCCCATTTTGCATAAAGTTTCAGACTGTGTGCCGGCATTTCTGCCTTCTCAAGCGGTTTAGTCAATGCTTCATCTAAATACCAGCCGACAAATGCATAACCGGATTGTTTTGGAATATAGGAAATTTCTTCACCAAATAAAGTATCTTCAACCTTGTCTGCTTCTCCATTATTCTGTACATAAGTAACCGGACTGGAAACTCGATCATAATAATATTCAATGCTGGTATCTCCATAAGGACTTACGACTTCTTTCTTCGCCGATGGAGAAACAAAACCTTCATAAGTTTTTACTTCCGGTGTCACTTCACTGTCTGTAAGTGCAGTTTTCACTTCTTCTTCCACAAGCGTATAAGTCTTTTCATCGATTGCAGGAAGATCCTGTTTGTAATGTCGTACGATGTATTCGGAATCTGTCGGTTCCCATTTTGCATATAAGCTCAAATCATTGTCCGGCATCGTTCCGCTAAATGCAGTCTGATAAGTATCATCCGTGTACCATCCGCCAAACAGATATCCCATCCTTCCCGGGGTCTCAACAATCGATGCGCCATACTGAAGCCAGTAACGAATGATTTCTTTGCCATCAAATACCAGATTAATCTCATGCATATTTCTCTGATAACGATATTCAATGACAAGACTTCCATCTCCTAAAACCTTTTCTGTAACGGTTTCCGGCGCAGTAAATCCTGTATAACTTTTCACTGCCGGAGTTACCATTTCACCTGTCTTTGCAGAGAATACTTCTTCTTCCACTAATTCAAAATTATTCTCTTCTATTGGTTCTTCTTCCGCAATGGATGGATCGATTTCCACGCTGTTTGCCTCGACTTCTTCGTTATGAACCACTTCCTGAAGATGTCTTACCGTATAATTTACTTTCTGTGTTTCCCATTTTGCATAAACTGTGCAGTCCTCTCTTGGCATCGTTCCGCCAAATAACTGCTCATGTGCTTTGTCTAAATACCAGCCTTCAAAGGTATATCCATCCCGAACCGGTACCGGAAGTGAAATCTTATCGCCTGGTTTTGCACTTACTTCTGTCTCGTCAAGTGTTCCGCCATCCGGGTCATATGTCAGTTTATATTCATTTAAATCATAGTAAACTTTTAATACCAGACTTCCATCTGCTTTTACTTTGCCTTTTGGAAGCTGCCCTTTTAAGTGGTAAACTGCCTCATCATAATCTGCTTCCGGTGCAGTCACTTCTTCTGCTGTCTTTCCGGAGAAGGTCTTGATTTCACCCACTTCATAGCCTTCTCCATCCGGATTCTGGATATAATATTTTACAGAATAAGCAATACCGTCTAATGGTTTCCATTTTGCCCGATAAGTCTTATCTTCTGCCGGAACATTTTCCGGAACTTCGCTGTCCCATCCATCAAATTCATATCCCGGTCGATATACCGCCGGTGTCGGCATGAGACTTCCGTATTTATAAATTCCCTGTGAGAGAATTTCTCCCTCAGATTCAAATGTGATTTTATGCTGTTCTCTCGCATAATAATACTCGATTTCCGTACTTCCATCTGCCTGTATCGTCTCGGTAATCTCAGGCGGAGTCTCAAATCCTGTCCGTTTCGTCGGAGTCGGTGTCACCTTAGAACCTGTCTTTGCCTTATATTTCACCGGAGTCTGCGCTTCATAGACACCATTTGTCTTTTCCATATAGTCCACAACCGTGTAATCCACATCCGCTGCTTCCCATTTTGCATAAACCAATGCATCATTGTCCGGCATGTTTGTCGGAATCGTATACGGTTTGGTCAGTTCTTCATTGCTGTACCATCCTGCGAAATTGTAACCTAAACGTACCGGATTTTTCGGTGCCTGAATCGGAACATTGTATTTTCCTACAATTGTTTCAATATAAGAACCGCCGTTACTCTGGAATGCAATGTAATAACCATCCCGAAGTTTATCCCAGTGCAGAGAAATCTTTCTTGTAATCGCTTTTGTATTAAATGTGCCCTCCTGGTTCTTCCAGGTAATTATCATTTCTCCATCCTGTTCCGGTTTGTTTTGCGGGTCAACGCTGATGATGTTTGTCGCAGGGTCATAACTAAATGCCGGATTTGTCATCACGATGTTAAAGTATTTTGAATTATCATCATAAATCTTTTCAAAATATTTTCCATCGTTTAAGCCATCTTTCATGTGCATGTACTGCATCTTGAAGTAATTATCAGAAAGCTGTACCGACTGAATGTCACGCTTCATGCTAATCTCTTCAACTTCATTCTGCGTATATACAAAATCCAGGACGCTCTCAAGACTTCCAACCCGATAAAGCGGCCATTCATTTTCATACAAAGTCGGACTGTAAGTAAATGCATTGGCAAGTGCCTGCGCCTGGAATTTAATTTCAAGATAAATACCGATTTCCAGATAAATCGCACCCATTGCCCTGGTCTGCCGTCCCGTCGATGCCGCATATTTTAATTCATAATACAGATAACCCCAAACCTGCGCATATCCACCGACTTCTGCGGAGATCCCCACACTGGCAAGTTTCGTAGAAATCAGACCCACTTTGATTGTAAGCCTTACTCCTGCCCGAAGTCCAAGCGTTCCCATCGCATAAGCGGTAAATTCGTATTGTTCTTCACATAAATCAATCGTATCACTGGTTGCGCTTCTGTCTTTTACTTTTACACAGAACACATAACGTTTTGCATTTTTATACCAGTAACTCATACCCATTGAAATATTGACATTTGCAGATACTACAAAGTCTAAACGTACTTCAATATCGATAATTAATAAGACACGGAAATGCCGTTCCAGCAGCTTGCGGTTATAGATTTCCACCCAGTCTGAATCTTCTTCTAACAGTTCCGAATATCGCTCGGCAAGGCTCTTAGAAACCGAAATATCATCTCCTGAATCACCAAGACTTCCTGACAATTTCGATTTATCCGCAAGATAATCCTCGCCATTTTCCATCATGCTCTTAAGTTCTTCTGTTATCTTGTTGACACCTTTTCTAAGTTTCGAGCCATTATCGATAAATCCGGATTCTACGACCTTAAAGTTTACATTTAAACCGATTCTGGTATATTCATATAAATCAAAGGATGCCGTTACTCGATAATCTGCAATATACGGGAAAATCCCCCATCTCTTCCAGACTGCTTTTCCATTTACATTAATGTTGACACGAACTTCCTGTTCAAATGTCGCTGTCACTAAAATTTCAATATTTGCGCCCTGTGCAACTTTGATGGTAATCTTCACACCGATATCGAGTGCCATGCGCACACCACTGATATCACCATCAAAATGCTTTAAGGTCGTTCCAAGATTTGCCTTTACGTGATCAAGCTCTGCGGTCACACGACCAGGCTTTCCGCCTGCAAACGGCATGATTTTATTTATGTTTGTATTCGGCTGCAATGAAATTCCCGCGCCCAAATCACTGGACAAGGATTGTTCTAATTCTTCAAAGGACTCCGTCTGCATCGCTGCTTCGGCAATCCGCTCTACCACTTCATTTGCAAATCCACTCTCAACTGCCTGCTGTTCGATTTCATCTTCAAACTCGCCACGGTCGGTATCTTCTAAAAGTTCATTTCCATCTACTTTCTCTGTTCGATACACATCCATTGCTATCTGAATTTCTTCCCACGAAACAGGCACATAGTCTAATATGTAATCCTCCCCTGAAACGGTAACGCTTTGAATCTCCCCATAGAAAAGTGTCTCGCTGTTAATGTCCGTATAAAATGCAAGAAAATCACCGGAGTCAATTGTTGTCTCACTGTTAAGATTCATTGCCTGACTCATTTCGTCATCGCCAAAGGTCAAATCACTAACAGCAACTGTCGCACTGTTATTGTCTAGATCTCCATCCTTATCTTTCTCAGCAAGAAGCGGAATTACGTCCGGCATAAATAATACATCTTCTGCCTCAGCGCCACGATAGCTGTAAGACGTTCCATTTACTGCTGTAATTTCAAAAAAGGAAACATCACTGTTTTCTCCGGACGACAGTTCCATCGTCGGAATCACATCACCTGAATAGACTGCAATCTTATCTCCAACACTTAATTTCTGTTTGGTATAAGTAAATGTTCCGGAAGTTTCACTTCCCTCTTCCTGTACGGAACCATCTGCCCCAACTGTCATAACTGCGACGGAAACTGATTTTGCTTTCTGACCATTTACGGTTAAATCACTTAAATCATTTGTATGAATGTACTTAAGTTCACTTCTTAACTTTGCATTTTCAATTTCTGCCTTATAAACTGTAAAATCATACTCACGGATGCTTGTGTCATAGCCGGTAAAATACAGCGCATTGTTTTTTAATTCCAGTTTGTAAGAAGCACCTTCCGTCCATCCGTTTTCCTTTCCAACGGTAAATGTCTGGTCGCCGTTTTCGATGATACTTAATACAATTTCTTCCGAAGGGTCACTTACATTCTTAATCGTACATGCCTGTCGAAGTTCTTCTGCCGTTAATTTTCCACTCGTATCGGTAATCGAAATGGTGAAATCCGTTGCCACATCATACGCTCTCGCATAAGTTTCCATCGTGACCGTATCTAACGGCTGGGTATCGGTATAAGCCGCATATAACGTAATATCGCCTAACAGCCTGTCCTTACTGTCAACATACTTGGTACATTCCGCATCATAACACCAACCGATAAATGTTGCAGATTTTTTGACCGGCTCCGGCAGATTTGTAAGGGCCGTTCCTGCCGGAAAGGACTGGTCGGTTAATGCAACATTTTCGCCTGCTTGATTTTTGGTGTCCTGATACTGCGTACCGCCGTTTGTCTCATAATGAACGGTATAACGTGTCTCTTCAAATGCAATATCAAACGTCAGCTTATCGGTATATTCCCCTGTATAACTCGGTGTATCCGTTACGGTACAGTTAAAATTCTCCTCTGTCTTATTTTCCTCTGCACTTAAACTTGTTACAAGCGAATTGTTTTCGAGCTTTGTACCGCCCTCTTCCCCTCGGAGTTCATAACCCAATGCATGCTTTCCGTTTTTCAGCTTCCAGTCATTTTCTGACGCAACTGACACACTCACATAATCTTTGTCGTAAAATCCACCTGCTTTTGCTGAAATAGAAAGCGTACCGCCATCTGCCGATACCGTCTGTGGAATATCAATATAATAATAACGCTCGATCCATTTCGCATAAAGTACGATAGCTCCGGAATGATCTGCTGTATCTAAGGATGTAATGCGTTCCCCACTAAAATTTTCATCCTCATACCATCCGCCAAACTCGTATCCCGCCTTTGTAATATTTTCCTCTGTCGGCAGTTCGCCTGCCGGATAAGTGTCCGGTGCTTCATACCCCGATGTAAAAGCACCGCCATTCATCTTATAATCAATGCCATTTTCCTGAGTTTCACCCTGATTGCCTTCACTTGAAACTGCGGTACTCGCATTCCCTTCATTTACTTGATTGTCCGCAGAAACCGGCATCGGTATAGATGTGACAAATAATGCTGCACTCAGCAGCATACTAATCAGACGTTTCTTCATATTTCCCCTCCCCTTCTTTGAATTATTCCCTCTCGCATTCTTTCCTTGCTTTGCTTTTGAAAGGTAATTTTTCGCTCAATAACCATTACATCTTTGACATTAATTTTATCAAAAACGGATTTCGTTTCACATGCCCGTTTGACATCAAAAAAGTGCCTGTTTCGTATTTCATCATACGAAACAGACACTCTGTAAAAGCAGGTATAATAAAGGTTCCGAGAGCACATCTCTTTACTGGTTTACAAATTCTTTTATTTTATCCCGTTTATCAATATGAAGTTTTTCCAAAATTCTCGAAACATAATGTTTTACCGTATTAACCGACAATCCCAGATGCTCCCCGATTTCCTGATTTGTCCAGTCACGGCAGGCAAGCATCGCAATGGAGAACTCCAGCGGTGTGAGCAAATCCGTAACTGCCTTTTGCATCTTCGGATTATGAATCTTCATCCAGCCTCTGCTAAATGCAATCACTCCATCTACTAATTTTTTATATACTTCCGGCTCACTTTTTCTGACACAGGCCTCTAATACCCCTTGAAGCAAGCCATGATATTCGATAAACGGTTCTAAAAATCCATCTTTTCTTGCCATTTCCCACGCAAAAGAAACTGATTTTTTCGCTTCTTCCTGCTCTCTTAAATTAATCTGACACATCGCAGCCACACAATTTAAATAAATCATCGATATCGGATAGGTTCCGTCCGACATCAACATCGCAGACTGAACGATTCCCTGCGCTTTGGCATACTCCATTCTAAGATAAGTCTCATGTGCAAGCAGGCTGCTCGCAAACAGACGCTGACCAATTGGCAGATATGGAATATATTTTTCCAAAGGCGGAATATTTTCTTCCGGTGGAATGTGAATAAAAATGCTGATGACATAAAACGCAAAGACACAGGATGCCTTTTTCTCGTTTGTCTCACCCTCCTGAAATACCCATTTTAAACACTTATAGACGTCTTCTCTGGAACTCTGCGCTTCCTTTGCATTTCCAAGCGTAAGATTTGCAAAGGTATACAGCATATCTGCCGAAAGTCTCAACATAATATCCTCACTGGAAAGATAGTTTTCCACAATCTTCACACAGTTTTCCGCCTGTGCCGAAAAATAATACAACTCCGCCTGCGCAATCTCGGAAAGTTCCTTATCCTGTAACTTTTCAATTGCCTCTTTTGCCCCTCCCGGCTCAAACGCACTGCCAACAAGCGGTAAGACCGTTCGTTTTTTATTCTCACTTTTCAAAGAAAACTTTGTGCCTTCCGGCATACGAAAAAGCTGTTCAAAATTTGCATCCAGCACTTCGGCTATCTGCTTTAATTCCGTAAGTGTTAAGGTGTCCCTTTGCAGTTTTTTATAGAAATTCTGCCGTGTCTGTCCCAGGTTTTTTGCTAATGCAGCGATACTGATGCCCTGTTTCTGACACATTTCTTTTACAAGGTCTGATGTAGTCATAAAATGTCCCCCTTCGAATCATTCACTTATTTTTCTCTATCAACGTCAACCATCTGGTTACCATTTTAAGACAAAAAAGTTAAATTTTGAAGTGTGTTTTGAAATTTTTTGTCGTGATTTGCTCTACTTCCTCTACATCAATTCCTTTGATTTCGGCAATACGCTTTGCCACTTCCGGAACCATCAGACTTGTATTTCTGCTCTTTTTCCACTGCTTTCCGGAAATCCCCTCCGGTGCTTTTGGTTTTACATACGGTCCATCGGTTTCCAGCACAAGAAATTCCAAAGGTGTCTCTTTCACCGCTTCTTCTAATGCCCTGCTCGTCTCAGTTCCTTGTAAAAGATAGCCTCCAATTCCAAGCAGAAAACCAAATTCCTGTGTGTAAATCCTTGCAGTTTCAGCATCTCCTGTAAAACAATGACACACTCCGCCATGCAGTTTCTTTTTAAAGAATCGTAAAATCCGAATGGCATCCCTGTCCGCAAGACGAATATGTAAAATGACAGGAAGATTACGTTTATCTGCCAAAAGAATCTGCCAGATAAACCACAGTTTTTGCTTTAACCGATACTGTTCTCTTCTAGCATGGTGATAATCCAGCCCCAGCTCACCAATCGCAATTACGTTTTTATCCTTTGACCACTCCTCAACCTGCTTTCTCGCACTCCAAGGCGTCTGTGGCGTTCTTGTCGGATGCACTCCTACTGCCGGGAAAACAAAATCTGGATACTCTCTGCTGAGGTCTAAAAGTCGTTCATTGGATTCTAACTCAATCGCAGGCTCGATGACTGCTGAGATTTTGGCAGAACGAAACTCCTCGATTAGGTTTGAGCGCGTGGTGGTTGAAAGGGAATGGGTGGTTGGAGAGTAATATAAAAATGGGGTGGAGTAGGATGGATGGGAAAGGTGGATGTGGGAATCAATGAACATGGTGGACCTCCTTGGTAAACGGTGAAACGAGAGTACCTTTTTCTTCAATGTCATTTAGTTAAGGCATTGGATACGTAACCCTCCAGCTCTTTTGTTTTGTTTTTTTTTGCATATTCAGCTTTAAATTTCAATTTAGATATTCTTTAATCCACTTAAGTCTAGCTTATAAACCGTATTCTCTAGCTTCGCTTCTTCCAGAAATATAATCATATAAATTGGCAGATACACTCGTTTTCCGTTTATTTCTACATTTCCTTCCGAAAAAATCAGTGCTTCATCAATCTGGTAATCTTGATTTTGCAAAATGTTATTTAATGCAGAATGTCTCTTATAATCTTTTCCTGATTTTATTTCCAACGGAGTCACCTTTCCATTTAGCTCAATTACAAAATCAAGTTCTCCCTGTTTCTTACTGTTGAAATAATATTCTTTATGTCCATGTAAAAGCAATTCCTGTGCAACTACATTTTCAAAAAGAGCGCCATTGTTAATCGATTTATCCTGATTCAGAATTGCCAGTTTTACCTGATTGGAATATCTGCTGGTCAACAAACCAACATCTGAAAAAAACAATTTGAAAAGATTTCTATTTTCGCTAATAACTAGCGGTAATTTAGGTTCTGCTATATTGTATACGGGAATCACCACGCCAGCATCTTTCAACCACAGAAAATCATTTTCAACCCGGTCATAACTCATTCCTTTTCCTATACTATTTAATTGAAATCTCTTGTTTTTCTGGTCCAGTTGTCCAGGCATTGCATCATATATTTCACGCAATTTAAGCTTATATCTAATCTCATATTTAGAAAAATCCTGTTTATATAACCTGATAATTTTCTCATGAACCTGAGCTACTTTTTCCAGGTCATTCGTGCGAAGATACACATCTACTGCTTCCGGCATTCCACCTACAATTAAATACAAATAAAACACTTCCAACAGTTTAGAATGTACATATTCATCTACAACGGCCTTATTTTTAAATTTCTCTTCCAGCATTTCAAAAATTTCTTTGTTTATCCCGACTGCAAGTGCAAACTCTTTAAATCCCATAGGATACATATCATATATTTCCATATAACCCACAGGTGCTGAACGAAGGTCATTTAACTCTACTCCCAGCAATGAACCGCTCATAATATATCGGAAACTTCCTTCTTCTACCAAAAATTTTACTCTTGTAACGATATCTTTAAATTCCTGAACTTCATCTAGAAATATAATTGTTTTTCCTTTTTTCAATTTTCCATTTGCAGTTAAGCTTAAACGCATCAATAACTCTTTGGCATCTTTTGCTTTTGAGAATACATCTACAAGCTGTGGCTGTTCGATAAAATTAATTTCAACATATGGAAATCCACTTTCTTTTAAGCACTCACGAATCAAATATGTCTTTCCAATCTGTCTTGCCCCAGTTAACATAAATGCATCTTTTCCTGTTTTAAGCCATTCCTGAATCTTTCTTTTTGCCAAACGCTCCAACATTTTGCACCTCCGTATAATAAGTTTACATCTTTTTCAACTTTATTATACAGTTGTTTTTCAATTTTTCCAACCTATTTTTACCGCATTTTTTCAACTTTTCCAACCTATTTTTACCATGTTTTTTCAATTTTTCCAACCTATTTTTACCGTATTTTTTCAACTTTTCCAACTTTTAGAAAGCTTTTAGGCTTTTTTCTTCCCCTGTGTGTTAGGACAGTTGTCAGTGAAAGATAATTACTTTTGTGGTAGTACAGAGCTATCGCGAAAAATCTGCTCCAAGCACATTCGCTATTTCCTTTAATTCCGTAAGTGTCAAAGTATCCCTTTGCAGTTTCTTATAAAAATTCTGCCGAGACTGCCCCAGTTCTCTGGCTAAGGCAACAATACTCATCCCCTCTTCCTGACACATCTGCTTTACAAGGTCTGAAGTTGTCATAGCATCCCTCTTTTCCATATAACGTCAACCATTTGATTGCCATTTTAAAGGAAAAAAGTTAGATTTAGAAGAGGGTTTTGACATTTTTTGTTGTGATTTTTGTGAAATCATCCACCACATTTTCCATAAATTCCTATTACCTTTTGCTCATTTTGTTTATAAACTTTCACACAATTTTGAAGTCCTTTACTCAATCTATTAACTGCTTTTGCCTCATTTTCAAGATTTCTGGCAGATGATACCAAGCAGTAATAAATATACTGCTGTGTTATATTTCCGAAATCAACCCTTTTTCGAATTTCACGGATTTGATTTGCTTTTTCCTCCAGCTGTGTTTTTTTCTGTGCTAATTCTTCTTTGAAATGTAACAACTGGCTGGTTTCAACATAAAAACTACTGTAGTCTGAGCTGTCATTTTGCTTCTGGAACCAGCTCTTAATCAATTCTATTTTTTCTTTAATCCATTTTTCAAGAGAATCTAATGCTTTCGCTGCCAGCTCATATCCATGCCCTAACTCTAATAACCGTTCTTTCAATTCGTCAATCAATGCTTTGACTAACTTATACTCCCATTTTCCTGATGCAAAAATCATCCATAATTTTACCAAAAGAATTAAACGCTCTGCCGCCTCTTTATCAAGACCGAATTTTTCCAGTACTTCCTCCAGCATCGCATCTAGCAGTTTCGGTAATACTCTCTCAATAAACAGGTAGATATCACCCGATGTCAGCGAAGTTCCATCTACTCCTAATGCTCCACCACCTTCACCCACATCTCTTAATTCCATAAACTGCATCACAAACATTGCAGCAGCATCTCTTTCTTCCGGTGGTAAACTCATCAAAAATTCGGATAAGAAAGCTGAGAATTTCCCCATCACTCCCTGCTCTGTTTCTTCTCCTAAAACTGCTATCGCATTTCCATTTTCATCCCTCTGAAACATCTGCTCTTCCATATGTAAGCCTGCAAACTTATCAAACCCACTACCTGGATTTGGAACCGTATCTATATACTTGATATTTTCTTTTGGAATGATAGTATTCCCCAACGGATTTACGTAATCATTTGCTCCATTGTACCCATACATTTTTTTCAGAACTTCCTGATATCCTTCTTCTCCGTACTTCTCTTTAAAGCTCTGAATTGCTTCATCTGAAAATCCCTGTCCGTCAAAAGAATGACATTCATCCACCAGATTTGCATGATTGGACATCAATGTAACATACTGTGCTTTATTTCCACCCTTAGAATGTCCTGTCACATAAATATTATCCGATTCTGTCCATCCATATTGCTCTGCCATCTGATCAAAATAATCTGACGCTTCTCTCTGCAATAAAGTTGATTCCTGAGTCATGCCCTGTCCATTATCAATCCATCCACCATCATCTGTACCCCGGTATGCAATATAATTATCTCCATTTGGTAATTCAAAGACACAAGCGTAAGTTTCTGAATGATACCGTCCTCCCTGCTGCCAGCTGGGACTCTTAAATTCTGCATTTGCAAGCTCCGGATAACGTTTAATTGCATCATTTAAAGTCTGATAATAAACTTCACTCGAATTCCCGGTATCTAAAGCTTCCTGTAATATCTCTCCTAATGTTTTTCCAGGTTCCGCTTCCATTGAATAACCCCAATAAGTAAAGAGGTCAAAAATAGCAGAATACGTTTCATTTGCATTTCCCATCTCTTACCTCCAATTTGCATAATAAAATTCATATGCCTGATCAATTGCAAAATTACACCTCTGCTCAAACCAGCCATCCTTTGATGCCCAATAAGAGTAATTCTCTCCATCCAGCGCTTTATATGCTTCTTCATCTAAAGCAAAAAACAATGCACCCTTCATACGAATTTTGTTTTCTTCTAATAATTCTCTTAATTTCTCCAAATCATAATATTTTTCTTCTTCATTTACCGCCTGATTTACTACAATATAAGCAGAAAATACCGATTCTTTACTTTCCATTATTTCCTTGACACTCATTCCCGGAGACATTTCTCTGGGAAACACCGAAGAACTGATTTTCCAGATTACACGTGCATTCGGATATACTTCTTGTACTAAATTCTCAAGTATTGTCTGCATCTCTCCTTCATTTTGATAAGCCATGTAATCATCAAAGTAAATCATCTTTCCTTCTTCATTTTCTTCCTGACCTGCCTGTATTCTTTCTCCTGGAAATGAAGCACAGGTAACATTGGCTGTCATATCACGGCTTCCATACTGTTTATGCGCCCATCCTTCAAATTCAAATTCTTCTCCATATTTTTCTTTCATCACAGAAAGAATTTTTTCCTGTGTCGATACTGGTTTTATCATTCCACACCCGCTCCCTTCAAAAATCAAAAAGACTGCTATCATTGTTGCTAATATTGTTTTCTTCATATTCAGCACCTCTAAAATTTTACTGTCAGCCTTGTATCCCCTATTCTTATTACGTCATTATTTCTTAAAACATGAGGTCTTGTCACCTGCTCCTGATTCACATAAGTATGATTCTTTGAACCGGTATCTTCAATATAAATCTGACTGTTAAATGCATAAATCCTACAATGATATCCTGATATTCTCATGTCATTATGAATTGTAAGAAAACGTTCAATTCCTCTTACATTTTCTGCTCTTCCAATTCCTATATTCTCACGAAATTGTATATCATATTTTTCGCCTTTTTCCATATCTATTAAATAAAAACGGTACGTTCTTCTTCTGTTTTTTCCATTTAGTACAGAAGTTCCAAGTTCATTTGAAACTCCAATAAATAAACTCCCTGATTCTGTTCCGTTTTTTTGTGTTCCTGTATCCATCCCACCGTGTATTACTACATTGCTGTTATCATAACGATTTCTCAAAATCCAGATAATCAACACAATCCCCGCTACAATTATTACTGCACATATAATCAATACAAGTATTTCCATGTACTGTTAACCTCAGCTTTTTCCTTTTGCGATTTCTTTGACTTTTTCCTCTGCTGCCTGTACTCTTTTCACTGCATTGGCATAGACTTCCGAAGTTTTTTTAATATCCCGTGATGTATTTTTTATTCTCTCCTGCACTTGACTTGCCTTTCTTATATAAGCATCTGCCGCACTTCCTTTCCATGCACTACGCATTTGTTGCATAAGGTTCTCATAGTCTGTAGCTGCCAGCTGATCTATTTCGGATGCAATTTCTTCTAATTCCTGAATTTGTGCGTTCGCTTTATTAAAATCAAATTTCAATAATCCCATTTTTCATCCTCCCTATATAATTACGTCTGCTGGGAGTCCATCTGCCGAACTTATCACTTCCGTTTCTGTACTTCTATAAGTTCCTGCCATTGTTTCCAATGCAGATACCATTCCTTTAAAATTTTCCAGACTTTCTTCGATTCCTTCTTTCGACTGTTGGTAAACTCTTCGGTGAGTCTCTCCTCCCTCGCCTTTCCAGTAATGATTCGAGTTATTTACCTCTGATTCAATTCGCTCAAACCGTCCCCTGATTGCCTTAATTTTTGAATTTACTCTTCCGGCTAACGCTTCCAGTTTCTCTGGCTCTACTTTAATCAAAATATCCTGAACATCGCTCATTTGCTTCTCTCCTTAAATTCTGATTCTGTTTACCACACCTGCAACTGATTGTTCACACTCTGTATAAGCTCTTGAAGCCTGTTCTATGCAGTTCATATACTCTGTAAGATAAGTACATACACTCATTGCGTTTTCAATTTCTTCTTCCATATGACTTTGATACGCTGCAGCTGCCGGTCCGGTAAACCAGCTATTCATTGTCTCCATTTCGTCCTGGAGTGACTTCAATTCATTTTGTATCTGCTGCAATTCTTCTGACATACTGCTCTTATCTGAATTTAATGCATTTGTATCAATTTCTATTACTTTACTCATCTGCTTCCCCTTCATTTTTGAGCCTGATAGGTGCAAGTTCCTGTATATGCGGATTTAACAGCAACTCTTGATTATATCGAATTGTAAATCTTGTAAATTGAGGTTTCTGTTGTTCTTCTTCATAATATGAAACCACTTTTTCTTCTGTTTTTTCTATCAAAATACAAATTTCTTCAAGAGCTTCTTGTAAATCTCTCAGATTTTCTTCAATTTCTCCCATCCGCTTTTTCAGTTTTCTTAACTCACATACCGTTTCTTCCACGTAAGATTGCTGACTGACTGCATAAGCCAGTTTAGCCATTCTCTCTTTTATATTCGAGAGAATGGCTCTTTTTCTTTGTAACTCAGAGACAGCAGTTTTCATCGTTTCTATTTCAATTCTAATCACTTTTTCTTTTCCTCTGAGCCTTTATCATTATTTCATTATTGAATTACATCAGTAACAAGACCACTTGCTTCGTCCGCTGCAGCTTTATCACTTTCCTGATATACTTTTGCCATTTCTTCCAAATCAGTTGCATGCTCCTGAATCATGCGAACCATAAGCTGAATTGAATTTTCTAATCCCTTAAATTTTGTGATATAAGCAGTTGCTCCGTCTCCCTGCCATGCAGAAGCAAGCCCTGTTGCAAGCTGCAGCATTTCTCCTGTCAGTGTATTTATTGTTGTTCCCTGATTTGAAAATTCTCCTGCTGTTGAAATTAATAATTCCGGTGATACTTTAATCATTCCATCCATAATGGTTCCTCCTGTTTTATATGTATTCTCAATGTTGGTCTTCAAAATTTATTTGTACTTTCTCTGATTTGCAATCTCAATATTTTTCTGCTCTCCCTGCACATATTTTGCAAGAATCACTTCCAGCTTCTGTGCATATAACTCAATTGTGGAATAGAAATTATCCATCTGCTGTTTATCACTCATAAATGCGTTATGAAAAGTATTTTTTGCATCGCCTTCCCACATTCCATTTAAAGCACCTTCTGTATTTTCCAACTCACTTACTGCACTTTTAAACTGGGTATTTAATGCACGAAGCTCTTCAATTTTATTTTTTAATTCTGTGGTTCCAATTACCATCTGTCCCATGTTTCTACCTCCAATTTTTCTTATTTTTTTCTCTTTGTTGTTGTTAATGTTATCCTATCACTGATTTCTATTTTTGTTACACATCTCTGACGAATGACACGATTTTCTGACCAATAACCATGTTTATACCAACATAAGCCTTGTCCCGGTTGTAATTTCATATTCTTTTGCTGTATGTTCTCCCATCAGACATTGCTGCCTTTGAACATCCCATAAAGTCAGATTTTCCTGCCCGCCCAGGATTCCACATTGTTCCTGTAGACAAATCATATCTCTTATCTGCCCTGCAATCTCTTTTACCGGAACAGTTTCATCAATTTGAACATCATAAGTCTTTCCCATCACAGGCACTTCAACATCCACCAGTATCACAAAATTTCCTCCTTTCTGATTTTCTGTTGAAACTCTTCTTTACTATATAAAATAAGTTCCAGAGTTTTCTCTCTCACCGGATAGATTTTTGTAACCAATGCATATTCTTCTTTTTCATAACAATAAATCTGTCCATTTTCCTGTTCGATTTCATAATCTTCATCAGGCCACCCAATACAGCGAATCATTTTTTCAACCATATCTTCCATATAAAATTCTGTGTCAGAAGTCTTTAGAATCCCTTTTCGAACCAGACTTCCTATCAGTTGAATTACTTCTTCATCGGAAATTTCAGACTCCGACAGACAAAAACCGTTTATGTATCTTACTCCCACACTTTGAAGAAGCAAAGTAAGCTCCCGAAAAGTCAGCAAAACTCCACTTTCTGCATACTCATATTCAGACATTTTTCTCCTCTTTATCAAACACTCGTACGAAATTCTTTTAAAATTGATTTATACGTACGTGAAACCGGAATCTCATATCCATCCGCTAAAAGAATCAAATTCTTTGAAAATATTACTCGTTCAATCTTTTTCTGGTTTACAAGAAATCCTCTATGACATCTGATAAACTGTTCCCCTAATTCCTCTTGAAGCTGCTCGATTGTGCTGTAAAATCCATACTCTCTTGCTCCTGTATTCAAATAGATTTTTTTATTTCTTGCTTCGAAAAAATAAATTGCACTGTATTCAATTAAAACTCTGCCTTCTTGATTATCTACAACAAACACCTTATCTATATCTGGATTCTGATACTTTTTAAGCACTTCCTGAATTGCTTCTTTCACTGCCATATCTACCTGTTGTGACTGAAACGGTTTTAAAATCAAGGATTCAGCACGAATAGACGGCTTCATATAAGTAACCGGAGAAATTTTAAGGCTTGCAATCAATATGATATATGCCGTTTCATTTTTACTTCTAAATAATTTAGTAAGTTCTAATGCTTCTGGAATTGTAATGTCAATACAGGCTAAATCTGCTTTCTCACCAGACTCAACAAGCTCTTTCAGCATCTCTATCGTCTGGCATTTATGTATTTCAAGCATTTCATCGCTCATACTTCCCATCATATCTTTTGCCCGCACACAGATATATCCGGTTTCTTTCTCTGACATTGATGAAATCAACATTCCAATCAAATGTTTTCCCTCCTTGCAAGAGGTACAACGATCTGGATTCCTATTGTTTCATCTTCTTCATCCGCCGCATAAGCAAACCCTTTTTTCATTGCTTTGGAAAGTTCTGCATAAGGTATATTCTGGAAATTAAATATTTTCTGCGTACTTAAATTTCCACCTAAATGGATTCCCTTTTTATAAGAAATATAAGATTGATATGCTTTATAAGACATCAAAGATATTGCATCTTCTACTTTCAGGCATCCAAAGAAATAAATTCTGTGAAGCGGTCCCTTTGCCATAATTGTCTCCATAAATCCAGACATGTTTCCGACTTCTGCATCAGCACTGTAAATCAATTTAAAGAACTCTTTCAAATCACTTAAAAAGATATAGACCGGAGTTTCTGAATACATTTCTCTGTAAATTCTTTCTTCATCTGCCCCTTCCTCTATCAATGCCCGTTTTTTCTTGTTCCTTGCTACAAACGTCGGTGTCAGTTCTTTAAAATATTCAAATACCGTCTTGGTATCTGTAAGATATTGCGCTCCACACTCCTGTGCTGTTTTCTTTAGTTCGGTCTGTCCCGGTTCAATTACACATAGCTTTCCGCCCGCTTTCTGTGCTCCATACATTAAGAGTTTTAATACGTTTGTTTTTCCTGTATGTGCACGTCCTGATATTGTATAACAATAGGTTTCTCTAAGTCCTACGCTAAATACTTCTGCTGTTTCTAATTCATAAGCAAATGGAATATGATTTCTTCCCTCTGCCAGTTTTGAATAATTCTCCATTTTTTCCAACTGACCAAGAATTGGATTTTCCGGAATTTCAGGTATTGGAAGTGGTCTTTTTCCAGTCCACTTAGCTGATTTTTCTTTGCTGAATTGTTCCAAAATCCTGCCCCTTCCAAAATCATCATCTGCCTGAACCGATAATGCAGTTTGAAATTCCAACATCTTTCCGTCTACTTCTGCCAGTCCACGCCCCGGTATTCCGGCTTCCGGAAACACCGGAAGTTTTGTTGTTCTTAAAATTTCCATATATCGGAATCTATCACTTTGTTCCAGGCAGATTGGAGTCCGTATATTATCTGCAATTCTTCCCGGTATCTCCGCCATTCCATATCCTGCTGCCGTAACTGCCAGATACATTCCATATCCGGTACCTTCTCTTACATATTTGAGAATAATATCATCATATTTCATCCGTGTCTTCTCACGAAAACCTCCAAAATTGTCAATCACTACAAGAATTGCCGGAATTTTCTGTCCATAAGCCCGAACATACTGTGCATAGTTTCCTCCCTCAAACAGCTTCTTTCGCTCTTCCATCATTTTCTCAAGAAGATGCATAAATTTGCCAAGCCGGTCTTCCTGATTGTCATATACAATTCCACCTGTATTCGGTGCTGATTCAAACGGAGTCATTAAATGACTGCTGAAATCCAATATATAACACTGCAATTGATCCGGATTATATTTTTGAAACAGTGAATACAGCATCGTCTGCATAAAGATACTTTTTCCTGTCACAACAGAACCACATACCGCAAGATTTCCATTCTGTGCAAAATCAACTAAAAGAGGCTTCTGCTGCTGATTCTGCTGATCATCATATAAACCAACTACCGCATCGAGACTCCATTTCTCACCTTTATCCAAAGCTGATCTATCTGCTGTTTCCAGTTCTGATAACACAATATTTTTCTCTAAAACCGGCATCCAAAGCTGCCTTGCATTTTGATAGCCCAGTTCTTCTGCTTTTAATTTTAAATATTCTACAATTGCCGAAAGCTGCGTCTTTTCCTGCGTATCCCTTTTATTAACTTCTTTTCTTAAACGTCTAAGACGACTTGCAGCAAGTGCCTCTTTTCCCGTTCTGGTAAGCATGGATACCGATACATCTGCGCCATCCTCACTCTCTTCATAAGGTGCACCACTCCATCCGGACTGGAATAATTCATAAATTTCATCACTGCCCACCTGAAGATAACCACGCCCTGTCTGTGTGATAAATGCAGCATCTGGCTTATGAAGCATATCATTACTATCCTGCCTGTCCTGTACACGCAGACACAATCGGAATCTTGAATTACTCCAGATGTTATCATCTACAGTTCCGCTCGGCTTCTGTGTTGCCAAAATCAAATGCACTCCCAGACTTCGTCCTACCTGAGCTACACTAATTAACTCACGCATGAAGTCCGGTTCCTCTTTTTTGAGTTCTGCAAATTCATCAATAATAATAAATAAATGTGGAACCGGCTCTTGTGCTTCTTTATTTTTATACAATCTGGTATAAAGATTAATATTGTTTACACCATTTTCCGTAAAAATTCTCTGACGGCGCAGATTCTCACTCTTAATCGAAATCATTGCTCTTCGTATTTGATTTCCTGAAAGGTTTGAAATCTGTCCTGCCATATGAGGAAGACCATCAAACAAGTTAGCCATTCCTCCACCTTTAAAGTCAATGATGAAAAATGATACATCTTCCGGGCTGAAATTCAATGCCAGCGAAAGAATATAAGTCTGCAAGGTTTCACTCTTACCAGAACCTGTAGTTCCTGCAATCAAGCCATGCGGTCCATGATACTTTTCATGAATATCCAGATAACAGTCTGCATTTCCGGATTTCTTTCCAATTAATGCTTTCATACTGTTATAAGTTCTGTTTTTCTTCCAACGTTCTTCCACCATAAAGTCATCTAGCTTTCGCACTCCATACATTGAAAAGAAATCCAGACTCTGAGGAATCTCACTTGTTGTTTCTATTTCATTTACCTTAATTCCAGACAGCCTGCGCCCCATTTGCTCCAGACTGTCATTGGAAACACGGTCTAAACGAATCGGTTTTCTCTGCATCGGACCTTCCTGAAGATTATAATATCCTTCAAATGTCTTATCACTTTGTATCATTTCTTCACAGGTATTCGGAAGCTGTGAGACTGTCTGCGCCATTAAAAATGTCGTAATTCCATAATCCGGTACCGGTTCATAAATATATCTCGCCAGAAGTTCTCCCTCTAAGAGTGCTGGATTTGAAACAAAAATCAGATAATATGGTTTTGGAATTGCTCTTTTTTTCCGATTATCAATATCTTGTATCCTTGCCCTTAAAATATTGGATAATGCAAACAAGACATCTCTTCTTTCTACTTCATCTGCTGCCATATATCGCATCTGCCGGTCTTCTGACCACACATGAGGAAACCATTTCATAGATTCCCATACTTTTTTATCGTCTTCTTCCTCATCATAAAGAAAAACAAATTTTACATCTGTATAACAGTGAGAAGCCGCTATTTCCGCAACAATGGAATGCATGATTTCAATCGCTCCTCTTTTATTTCCTCCTCCAATTAAACCAATCAACTGTTTTTTCAAAAGAGAAATTCCTACCGGAACCTGATATAAAGTTTCAAATTGCTTCTGTATCATCTGTGGTTTTTCAATCAAAGTATCCGTATCCATTGTAAATTTTTCTTTCGGAACATCAATTTTCACCTGAAATGGAAGTTCTCCAAGCCCAAGTCTGTGAAAGAGAAAATCTTCATGCGTGTAATTTCGATTCCAAAGATGAATATTAGAACTGTCATATCCGGCACAAGTCTGCGCTTCCGGATACATTTTCCGCATGATGTCTGCATTGTATTTATACTTTTTTTCAATTGTTTCTGTAATATCAATTAAATAATTGCTATAGGCATTGAAACGCCTTTCTTCTTCACTGCTTTCTTCCTGTTTTGCATATTTCAGATTTGTTACCGCCCAAAAAGCACCAAGTCCGGAAGAACCAACTGCCGTAATCAAACCGGTATACATAAAAGCTCCCGATGCCATTCCTCTCATTCCGGAACCCCAGATTGCAAGACCGCACCCTAAAAGCATTGGAATTGCCATTGTAAATGATGGACCCACAACTAAAAACCAGGGCTTTTGTTTTGCTGCTTTTCTGGCAGGAGGTCCCTCTATCTCAACCGGATCCGTATACAAAGAGGAAAAATCTCTGGGAGAACGATTAAAATAGGTATCCGTTTCTTCCGTATCCGTTTTGTTTGACGGTATATTATTTTCCTGATTCTTAAAATCGTATCGCTTTAATCGCTCCTGATCGATTTTCAATTCACCATAATAGGTACCAACAGCAAGCATCATTCCAAGAAAAATAATATGAAGTCCAAATAAATTAAGATGCTCTCCAAAATTAAGTCTGTAGGTTCCACCGATTCTTCCATTCTTTCCAAAAATTCCATTTGAACTTTTATCCACCACATACCAGCCGTCCGAATGTCTCTGAAGTTCTGCATGATAAGAGGAAATCAAATTTTCAAACTCATAACAAATTTCGTTTTGCGGCGCAGCTCCGATTGAAATCTGACTCATCTGGCGAAAATCATATTTTCCTAGCGTCAAAAAGCCCAATCCCGAATCTGCCACAATCAACTCCAGCTCTTCTCCTCGTTTTGTCCTGATTATAAGCTTTTCATGTTCTTCAAGAACCACATTTTCACAGAATATTCCTGATTTCCGCAACTGATAAGTTTCATCTGCTTTTATTTTCCAGGTGACCCCCGTAATCTCCAAAAGCAGTCGGATATCCTGTCGTAATCCATATGCTTTTCCAGATATACTTATCGCATAATCAGAATCTCGAAGATTAGGTAAAAGAATCTCCCTGCACATTTTCTGATTGTAAATTAACAATATCACCTCTGTCGTCCTCCTGCTTTTATAATCTCATCATATCAAATAAGAAAAACTTAATCTGTATCCTTGTATCCCCTATCAACAGCGTATCTCCTGAATAGATATATTCCCATCCATCAACCGGATGCTTATCGAATAATCCTCTCTTGATAAATGTTCCATTTGCTGAATTAAAATCCTGTATAATCGGCTGCCCCTGATACAGGTAGATATTACAATGACTGCTTGAAACAAGTGCATCTCGAATACAGATTTCATTTTCCTCAATGTTTCTTCCAATACGAATCCCATTCTCCGGGTCAAATACAAATCCCTGTCTGGACTTTCCTGATATGCTGATATAAATCATTAATTTATCTGTCACTGTCTGCCTTCTCTGCCCACGGTTTTGTATGATTTTATTCAGACAATTTTCTTTAATCATCCTCGCTGCCGCATCATAATATTTCTTTTCCTCTGATTTTTTTATGCTGTATTTAATCCACAGAAAAATCCCTGATAATGCCAGTGCAATAATCAGCATAACCAATACCATCCACATAAACTAAGCCTCTTTATTCATAATCCTCTACTGCTGCACGATTCAAAATATTAAGTTTCCCATGGTCAAGTTCAAATACTTCCCAGACATTTTTTACCCCCGCATCTGGAGCTATCGTAATCACTTCCGGCTGACTCTTACCTGAAATATAGACTTTTACAGTCGCACCATACTCTTGCAATTTGCCTGATTCTGTAAAATCATCTACTAAATACCGATACGTTCCGTTTAAATTATTTAAGGTAATCGTTTCCGGTCCATGACCATCCATTTCATCTACGTCTAATTCTGCAATTACTTCTCCATTTTTTGTACATTGGTCATTGTGGAAACTAACATCCACTTCTGTTCCATCGTCCGTCGTACCTATCAAGTAAGAATCCAAATCTTCCGGATAATCTCCCCATTCGAGCACGATACGTGCACTTCCACTTGCCAGACTTGGTGAAATCGTAAACTGCTCTCCACTGTAGTTACTATTTTCTTCTATTGTAAATTCAAATGTTTCCTCTTCATAATTTTCTGCACTGATAGTAATATTATAGGTATCCGCTTCTAATTCAATTGAAAATGAACCATCCATTTCCGTCTTTATATTCGCTGAATGACTGGAATCTCCCTGCGCTTCTAAACTAATATTTGCAGCCTCTACACCCTCACTTGTCATTGCATTTAATACAATTCCAGAAAATACACTTTTCTTAGCTGTCCGGTTCTTATTTGCATTTGTAAGAATAATTTCATTCCATGCTGTGGATGAGGAAATCGTTCCATTTTTATCACTTTCAATTCGAATCAAAGCACTTCCAGATTCAAATTCCACATAACTGCGCTCTTTTTTATTCACAATATCTACTTTAGAGCCACAAATATTCTGAAGTTCATCAATTGTAATTTCTCCTGTAAAATTCTTGAATAATAAAGAAATATCATCCACTACAATTTTTTCCGGCATACCGGTTTTATCCGGTGTATCAGTTTTTGTATCAACTACATCTCCATGTTCTGAGGTATTTGCATAAAAACAAGTTGCAGAAAGATTTTTATGTACCACTTCAACTTCTCCATTTTTTACTTTTACAATTTCCGGAAGTCCACCATATTCTCTTTCATAATCCTGATAGGTAAAATTCTCTAACTTTTGGAAAAAATTTTGATTAAATGATAATTCACCACTCTTTTGGAGCGTTTCTTTCTTAGGTGTTTCTTTCAGATTATTCACAAGCAGGCTTCCGTCTTCGATTCCATTCAACATATATTGAATTTTGGAAGAATTTGTGACCAGATAACCTTTTTTCAAGATAATTTTTGCAGAAGAAGTATCCCCCTGTTCCAGATAGGTATTCGCAAGTCCTACATAACCAGTTTCTTTTTCCGGCATTTTTTCGATTGCAGTTTTATATGCTACAACTGCCTGTGTATAATCACCAGCTTCCAGATATTTTTCTGCTGTTTTAATCGAAGCCGTATATGTTTTTTTATTTGACTGCTTTTTCATAACTACACCCAGAATAATTCCTGTTGCAATTAAAACAACTGCACAAATCACGCTCAATAGGATATAACCTTTTTTCTTCATTTGCTGTCCTCCCTCATCCTTTTATTTTCTTTGTTCTTTACTCATACATGGAATAAATCTGTTCCTTTATCTGCCTTTTTTTTCGTGATAACACTATATTCACACCAACCATAATACTGATTGCTGCAACTATCAGTATGCTGCCTGCAACTATCATAACGTTTCCTGCCATAGCTTCCTCCTGTATTTTTATTATTCTTCCAACTGCTTCATCAACTCATTTAATTTTTCCATATCCTCATCTGAACCACCTGTCATGCTTTCATCTTGAGAATATAAATATTTACAGGAACTATATGCAAAATTCAAATCAGATTCCACCTCAGCCATACTGCCCTTTTGATTTCCGATTCCCAGATAGTTATAGCACATCCACATCAGTACCTTATAATCATCCGGATATTCTTCTCTCATCTTTCTTAAACAGACATTACTGTCCGAATACTGCTCCAGAGCCTGAAGTACCAGTGCGTAATTCATTTCATCTTCATACGAACACGTCTCATCCTGACAAAGCGTTTCATAATACTTCCTGGCTTTCTCATACCACCCATTTTTTTCTTTCGTATCTTCTAAGTGATTTCCCGCTTCAAAAGCAAGACTTCCTGCTCGTCTTCTGGCATCTTTGGATGAATCAAATTTGGTGACTCGTATTGCTGAATCTGCCGCCTTCGTATACTCTTCCTGCTCCGTATAGATTTCTGACTCTAAGACACAAATCAGACTGCTGACTTCTATATCCGTACTTTGTGCTAATGCATCTTCACACTTTATTAACGCTTCCTCAAACTCACCCTGCGTATACTTTGTCTGTGCCTCTATCAACTCCACATCTGCCCGCTCCATATAGGCTGCTTCCGGATATTCTATTTCAATCACTGACTGTTCTACATTTTGCCCGCTTCTTGCCAGCGCCATCATATAATCTCTTAAATAATTTTCCTGAACTTCTCCTGTATCAAGTGCCTCTTTATAATAATCGATTGCATCTTCATACTGCTTTTGTCTGAAATAACTATCCCCGATTGCATGAAGAATCTCCGCCTTTTTCTCCGGATATTTTTTTAGTGCTCCCTGTACGGAACCATTATTAAGCAAATCAATTCCCTCTGTGACAACCTCGGAATCTGTGCCGGATTCTGTAATTTCATAAAAAGAATCATAAGCTTCCTGCCATTTTTCTTTTTTATTTGACATTGTTCCAAACAGAATTAAAAAAATTCCTATCAAAATAAGCAGACCACTTCCAAAAGCTGTAAGAATCTGCAGATTCGTCAACGCCTTATACTGTGGATCCATTCTTTCCACATTGTCCAAAGCCTTTCTCATTTGCTTTGCTGACTGAAATCTATGTGATGGTTCCCATGCCGTTGCCCTGTTTATCACTGCTTTGATTCCATTATTGTAGGGAAGATTCATCTCCATAATAGAATATGGCATTCCTGATTCTGCATCTGGCGTCCACCCCGTCATCAGTCGATAGAACACAGCCCCCATACTATAAATATCCATCCGTGCATCTAATACTATTTTGCTGTGTTTTCCATACATTCTATCCAGAGCATATTGAAACTGTTCCGGAGCAGCATAACTTCTGCTCAATCCCTGAAGCTCCTTTGATACTTCACCATCCAAAGAAACATTAAAATCAATCAGACAAATATCATCATTTTCTGTAACCATAATATTTCCCGGTTTGATATCGCTATGAAGAATCGGTGGCTTCTGAGAATGAAGATACTCTAGCACTTCACACATCTGATGCATCCACTTTAGAATCGTTTCTTCCGGAAAATTATAGTTTCGTCCCAGATAATAACTCAAATCATGCCCCGGAATATAATCGATAATGGTATAGATTCCATCCTGCATCTCTAAAAAATCATACACTTGCGGAAGATATCTATGATGAAGTTTCTTTAAAATATCCGCTTCTATTCTGGTGTTAATCTGTCCGACATTGATATCTTTAATCTTCTTAATCACAATCTGCTTTTGAAGTCGTAAGTGATATCCCAGGTAAATAATTCCAGAACCACCTTTACCAATTTCACCAATGACCTGATACATCCCGCCAAGTATTTCTCCATTTTGAAGCATATCAAATCACCTCCCCGCCAAATCCTCTTTTATCTTCTTAAAATTTCTTTGATGTACTCTCGGAGCCTGCCTTAAATTCTTTAAGACAGACGCCCAAAATACATACTCCGGTTAAAAAGTTGGCTGCCCAAATATTTCTATTCAGACAGCCATCCTTTCTAATTAATTTGCATCTGCTGCATCTTCAGATTTTTTTCTTCTAAATACAAAGAAGTAAATTGCACCACCTGCAATCAGCACTAACGCTATAATAGAACCTATGAAAAGAGGTTTATTATTAATGTACTGAATAAACAGATTGGTTGTAATCAGGATATTATGATTATCAGAAGTTGCTTCATTGTCCGCCATATCAACCGCAACAGCTTTTACTTTCTGTTTGCTGTTTGAGCTGTTCAATGTATAAACAATTTTGCCTCCGGCTTCTTTTACATCTTCCTGACTATAGGTTGCTACAGATTTTCCGTCTACCATGATGTCGAGACGTTTTACAGCGGTATTATCGGATACATTGACTGACATATCTCTGCTGTCTGCACGATAGCTGGATTCCTCAATACCTGTGATAACAACAGTTGGAGGAGTCTTATCAATAACAAAGTTAATGTTACTTTCTTTTACTTTGTTATTCATTGTATTTGTTGCCTTATCCTCTGAATCAATTGTTACACTGTAACGTCCTTCTTTTTCAAAGTTCTCTTTCTTAATTGTGTAAGTATACTGTTTCCAGGAACCTTCGCCTCCGGTTTCTTTCACGGTATAATCTGTCCCCTGTTTCAGTTCTGTTGTCTTATTATCCAGACTGTAAGAAATTCCGTTAAATACCAGTGAATCGACATTGGTTTCTGTGATAACAAGGTCTTTTGCCGAATTAGAATATACCTCATCAAGGAATTCTTTTGTTGTATCTGAGAACGAATAGTTCGAACCAAATCTGTTTACAGAGAACATAATCTTCTTCTCTGTCTTGTTTCCTGCCTTATCTGAGATTACTGCGGTCATTGTGTAAACATCATCATTGTCCTGTGTATACTCAAAGTCATTCATCTTAATACTTTCACCGTTTGCGATACTGGAACGACTTCCGGTGAGTTCTTTAGATTCATGCTCTGCACCCTCAATCTTAATCTCTACGCCACTTTCAAGATAGTTCACATCACTATACTTCACACCCGGTGCTACAACTCCATTGTTTGCTGATTTATCTTCGATATCAAAGAACTCTACTTCCGGTTTTGTCTTATCCACAGTGAAACTGTCCTGTGTATAATCTGCTGCTGCATTTCCGGCAAGGTCTGTATAGTCAATATCAAAGGTATAATCTCCATCATCTGAGAAAGTAACACTTGCGGTATGAGTATCTCCACTGTTACTCCAGCCTCCAACGCCCGGTGCGGAAATACCACTTCCCTGAAGAGCCGCTGTAATCTGTGAATTAACTTCTGCTGCATTAAAGTTATGCTCTTTAATTGTAATCGTTGCTGTTCTGTTTGCATTGTAATATCCCGGTGTCGCTGCGGAATTATTATCATAAGATACAGAAATAACCGGAATGGTTTTATCAATGGTAAACTCATCCACTTTTACTGTATTTGATTCATTTCCTGCCTGGTCTTTACACTGCATTGTCATGTTGTAATCACCATCTGCCGAAAACTCAACACGACAGGTATTAATTGCATCATCGGATTCACCAGCTTGAGAACTGATACTCCATCCACTTACAGAAGGCATTGTTCCGTCTGTATTCGTAATCTTCAAATCAACTGCGTTGGTATCAAAATTACGTTCTTTGACAGAAATGGTAGCTGTTCTTGTTGTCTTATAATACTTGCCATTCAGCGGATTATTTAAATCAAATGTGATTGTAACTTCCGGATGTGTGATATCAATCTTCAAATCCTTGGTTGCCTCTGACTGATTTCCTGCATAGTCTACAGCTTTTACCTTGATTGTTACATGGTTGCTGTTATTGAGTTCTGCATTTACTGTTTCAGAACGATGAATGTTATGTACTCTCGCTGTCGGGTCAGATAAATCACTGTTATAGTTACCACTCTGTGTTACTTTGCCGTTGTTTGTAATTTCATAAGAAACTTCTTTCAATCCGGCATAAGTTCCACCATTTTCAGGGTCTGTTACATCAATTGTAAATGGAACACTTGCATTGTAAATTCCCTGAGCAGGTTCTGCTGCCGTAATCTTAATTTCCGGTGCAGTCGGTGAAGTATTATCTGCGATAACACCTTCCTGGTTATTAATATAAGTTACATTTCCTGCACGGTCTGTAATCTTTTCATATACAATAACCTGTTCATCTGCATTAACAGATGTACTGTATCCATCAGACCAGCTGCTGATAGAATCCAAGTTCTGTGTTGATAAACCATCAAAAGTATGACGACTCTCTGAATCCGGATGATACTTGTAGTACTGTGTACTTGCTACACCTGCTGTTTCATCCGCACTTGTCATGGATACACCCTTCTGACTCTGCGTGAAGATATCGAAGAATACCTGCTGAATCCACTGAATCCAGGTCTTGGCTGTTCCACTGTTATCCTCGATGGTCATGCTTCCGGTTGGAGCAGTTTTATCTACTGTGAAGTAACGTGTATCGTAGACTGCTTCGTTACCGGCAAGGTCTCTGTAAACAAGACCTAAGGTGTAGTTGGCATCTTGAGAGAATGTGAAGGTTTTTGTTCTGGTGTAAACGTTGGTACTCCATTCACCTCTTGTGTTTGCTGTGCCTGTGTAGTTCTCGGTGTTGATGTCGGAACCTTGGAAGTTCTTTGCACTGTAGGTGAGGTTCATTTGTTTCGGATCTTCTGAAAAACTATTACTATTGGAGAAGTTACGTTCTTCAATGGTAGCTGTCGCTGTAATTGTTTTGTTTCTGTAAACTCTGGAAACTTCATTTCCGCCTGGGTTGATTGTTTCACCCTCTGCACTGTAAGCCATGGAGATGACTGGGGCTTTTTTATCGATGGTGAATTCTGTTTTAGCTTCTGTACCAGCTTTATACTGTGTCTCTTTATTCTGCTTATTATTAGCTTTATCGATTATGTGCGGAACAATCGAGTAATCCATATCTCCGTTATTGCCACCGGCATTAAAGAGAATTTTATAAGTATTAACTCGTTCATCTGTAAAATCCTTAAAGTTTTTACCCGATTCAGTATCATCATCAGCAGCATTAAATGATTGTACGATAATTCCCTTATCCTTAAGTTTCTTTAATTCGTCTAATGAAATTCCCTGTAATAAACTACCATTTGTTGATACATCAAACGTAAGTCCCTTTTCATCAAAGTTTCTTTCTTTGTACTCAATTGTCATAGTACGATCTGCTTTGAAGTATTTACCATTTGCGACAGTGTTGTTGTCATAGGAAACTGTAATTTCTGGCGAGGTGGTATCGATGGCAATTTGTTTTGTTACTGTTTCAGTATTTCCCGCATTATCTGTAGCAGTTACTTCAATTGTAACATCATTGCTGTTAAACTTTTCTGATGGAACTACTAAGTCTTCAGAAGTAAAAACTTGTTTCATTATCGGTTCGTCCATAGTTTCATTATAAAGAGAAATATATTTTACATCTTCGGATTCACCATTTTTATAAATTCTATAAGAAACATTATTGATACCTGAATAAGTTTTATTTACTTTTGGGTCAGTTACCACAATATTAAAAGTTACATTCTTATTAAAAAGACCTATATCATTCTTTTCGCCTTCCCAAGATATTGGATCATCTGTCGTAATTTGAATTTCAGGAGTTCCTTCTTTTTCATCATCGTAAATCGCACCATCAGATGTTACGTAAGTTTCATTTCCAGCCTTATCTTTTATATATAGATATGGGATTGCCTTAGAGTTTTCTTCTAATATTTTAAATGTACTTGTAGCTATATTTTCTTTATTTTCTTCTATTGTTTTTGTATCAACCCATTCTTTTTTACCAATTAGTTCTTCTAGGCTTAATCTTTCATAACCCGTATTACCATTTTTTATATCTCTATTTTTCTCAATATAATATTTCTGTTCTACTATTGGTGACATTGTATCTGTTCCTACCATAGTAATCTCTGTTTTATTATTATTCGTGAAAAATGAATATATAAAATCAAAAACTTTTCCAATAATTCCTACATCTTTTTCATCTTTGCCTATCTGAATCTTTCCAGTTGGTGCAGTTTTATCCACAGTAAACTGAGACTTATAACTCATAGGATCTATAGAATTACCCGCAAGATCTTTGTATGTAATGCTTAAAGTATAATTTGCATCTTCAGAAAATTCTAAATTGAGCATTTCAATATTATCTTTCCTATTCTCTTGGTTAGGCTTCCAATTTTCTCTCTCTTTAGCTACATCACCAAAATCGGTTGTTTTAACTTCAGTTCCATCATAGGTCTTAGCAGAATAGTCAAGCTTTATCTGGTTCTCTGCAAAACTATCTTTTCCATTTTTTTCTTCAGAAAAATTACGTTCATCAATTATTACTTCTGCATGAATAGATGCATTTTTATAACACTCTCCAGAATCAATCTCATCTTTTTCAATTTCATTCTTCTCATCTGATTCATTACCATTTTCATCTTGATATACATAATATTTAACTGTCAAAGTTGGTGCCAGCATATCAACAGTAAACTCTTCTCCTGTTGCAACCGTCTCAGCCCCTATATTCTCATCTTTAACTGTATCATTATTATTACCAGCAAGATCCGTTGCCTTTACAGAAATTTTATAGTCATGATCCTCTTTCTCTTTACCAAATGTGATAGAAAATGTATGTTCTCTTTCATCTGTATGCTTTTGTTTTGCAGTTTTTTCTTCACTGTCTTTAATTTCTGTAATATCACAATCCTTCAACTTACCAATTGCCTGCTCTAATGCAGAAAATCCCTTATATGTTTGCTTATCTCCATCTCTAGTTAAAGTAAACTCTAAATCATCCGCATTAAAATTACGCTCT
Organism: Firmicutes bacterium OM04-13BH; assembly: GCA_003481745.1. Classification (GTDB taxonomy): domain Bacteria; phylum Bacillota; class Clostridia; order Lachnospirales; family Lachnospiraceae; genus Blautia; species Blautia stercoris. Next base: position 251,614 of record QULP01000005.1, on the reverse strand, counting down.
TTGATTGTTACTTCTGCAATTCTCTGCTGATTGAAATACTTACCATTATGCAATTTCAGTTTGTTATCATTATCATTATACTTAACTGTTACTTTAGGTGCTTTCTTATTCTTATCTATGCAGAATTCTTGATATTTTGTTATTTCACTTTCAGCTAAACCCTCATATTCATTTCCAGCAAGGTCTGTTAAATAAGGAATTAACTGATAAAAACCATCATTTTTAAATTCAATTTCATAAACTATGTTTCTATCATCAGTATGCTGTTCCTCATTAAATTCTGACTCTGTATCTTTTGTTGTTATAACTAAGCCATTCTTTATAAGTTCTTCTTTTGTTAACCCTGCTTTTGTTTCACCATCAGATATCAAATCAAACTTCAATGTACTTTTATCAAAATTACGTTCTGTAATAGTAAGTGTCATTGTTCTTTTTGAATTAAAATATTCGTTTTCTCTAACACTTTTTTCTGGTGAATACTTCACATCTACTGTTGGTGCTGTATTATCCAAAATGAACAGTTCATTTGCTTTTGAATTAATATCCGCATATTCAATACCTTGATTTTCATTTCCAGCAGCATCTTTTATATACGGAATCACTTTATATGCCCCATCACCTGAAAACGTAATTTCATAAGTATTTGTTCTTTCGTCTGTATAGTCATCCGGCTCATTTTTTGAATTAACAGGTTTTTTTACTTCTTTTACACATTCAAGATCCTCTAATTCATTAAGCGTAAGAACATCTGGTTCTGTTCCATTAATTGAAACATCAAACCTTAATCCCGATTCAATAAAGTTTCTTTCCGTATAAGTAATTGTCATTGTTCGTTCTGAACTCTGAATATAAGAAGTTTCCGAATCCTTATCATATTTCACAGTTACTTTTGGCGCAACTACATCTACCTTTTCTCTTTTTGTTGTTATCGCTTTACTATTTCCGGCTTTATCACGTACAATTACTTTTACAATTGCATATCCTGACTGATATTTATTGATAGACAATTTTCCATTAACAGTAAAATTCGCATGGGCTTGAATTGATTTAAGTGTTCCATCCTGTTCACTTCCAACAATTGTATTTATTTTCTCTGAATTAAGTGTACAAGAGTCGATAACTATTTTATTATCTTCATCAAATCCACCTGCTACTTTTACAGTTTCTATATATTCATCAGTCACATCTTTATCTGAATCCATAGCTATAACTTCAATTTCATCAACACCAGACGTAATATCTTTATCATTTATCTCTACTGTAAAATTAACTTTTTGATTATATCCAGTGTTTTCTTCTGGTTCAATAATTTTGACCGAAACATCTGGCGCAGTTAAATCAAACACCAAACCATTTGATGCATAAACCGCTTTATTTCCAACATTATCTTCTACAAGTGCAAGTACAATATAGTTTCCTTCCTTATCGAATTTTACACTACCTGTTTCTTCCCATACACTATCATTCTTAACTGCTTCTGAAATCTTCTCTACAATTGCTTCTGCCTCATCATTATCCACTGTAATTTTACAGGTTTTAAGACTCTTTACTTTACTGGTAGCATCATCAGAAGTAACAAGATATTCTTTTGTCTTATCCTTTGAAAAATTCCCAAAGCCTTTCCAGTCGTTTGGAAGTACTTTATTAAACTGTCCTGCATTTCCTAAGTCTTTAAAATCAGCTGTCGGACTGGTGGCATCTACTGTTATCTTCTGATATTCAACACCATCTGTCACTGTTAATGCATTTTTACTATTTCTTAAGGAAACTTTCAAAGTGTACTCTTTATCTTTGCTATCATCAAAGCTGATTCCACTATTAATGGCATCGTAATAAATTTCCTGACCATCAGCCTGTTTTTCACCTTTAGAAACCCAGATCTGGTCATAATATGCATTTGTTTCTTTGAATTGCAGTTTTAATGTTGCTGCCTGATTTCCTCTTATATATACAGAACCATCTTTCTCATTTTGATAAATTCCATCTGCACCAACAATTTCAACTAAATCATTTAAACTAGTCTGTGTTTCTTTTTCAATCGTAAGATCTGAACTGTATTTTGCAATATTTTCAGAATCTACTCTAATTTCATAATTTCCGGCATTTTTGTTTGTTATAACAGGAATTATTTCTGCTGTATAACTTCCTACATAATACACAGTATCATTATCATTAAAACCTTTTAACGCTACTTCTGCATAGTTTTTTAATTCAAGTTTAGCTGGTGGAAGCAGTCCCTGATCTTTATCTGGCTCAAGTATATTACCATCTTCATATTTACCCGCAAGTACCACTTCATAATTTTCTTCTACAGCTTTCTGTAAATATGCTTTACTTTTTCCGTACGCAAATTTTGTTGTCTTACCTTCTTTTACTGCCACCTTAACATAAACTGGTCTTGGAGTAATATTAACCGTTTTACCTTCTGCTAACTGAACATTTTTATTTGAGAAGTCTGTCGTTATCTTATAATTATTTGTACCTTTTAAGTTAATATCTGAATCATCATCTATAACAGTAAATTTAGAATAACTTCCTACATCTGATTTTTCCAACTGAGCATTTACTGTAACTGTAATCTGATCATTTCCTACTAATTCATCGCTTTTTAAAGTACCAGTAATGCTAATTTTTCTACTCCTATCATATACTTTAGAAGCACTTGTTGTATTCCATTCAAAATCAGCAAATGTAATCTTCTTATTAATTGGCTTTTGATTAACTCCAATTGTAAAAGAAGCACTTGATTCTGTATAATTATCACTTTCTGCTGCTGTTGCAGTAATTTTAGCAGTTCCTTCCCCTTTTACCGTTAATTTACCATCTGGAGTTGCTTCTATTACATTTGGTCTGGAAGATGAAAATGTGACTGTTCTATCTTCTGCGTTTCCTACAGAAAGCACCGGCAAGTCACTTCCATAATCAATACTTGCTTCACTCTTACCATCGGCTGTCAGAGAAATTTGCTTCTTTTGTTTATATTTTCCAGTTTCTTCTGTACTATTCTCAAAGTACAGTTCATTTCCAGAATACGCTGCACTGACTTTCACATTTCCTATTAAATCTTTCGCCAGAACCTGTTCTGCAATTCCTTCCTCATTAACAGCAACTTCATAACTTTCTCCACTTTCTAATGAAAATGTTACTTTTCCGCCTTTTGCATCTTTTGGCATAGTCACTGTCATAGTAACACTTTTAACATCTGTTCCATTGTCCGGAGTTACATTCAATTCCATTGACGGAACTTCTTTTACTTTTATCGTTGTCTGAGCACTTTTTCCATTTCTGGATACAGTAATTGTTGCACTTCCTCTTCCTTTAGCAGTGATTAAACCATTTCCATCTACATCTGCAACTGCTGGATTGGAAGATTCCCATTTATACTGTGCTGCTCCTCCAACCTCAAAATTATCAATTTTGTTATTAATAACTGCTTGAACCTGAGAAGGAACACCTTCTTTATTTGGAGATAATTCTACAGCCGATAAATCTCCTAAACTAATGTCACTCATTCCTAATGTAACTTCAACTTCATTTACCGTTCCAATTGATACGGATTTGTTTTCTAATGCTTGATATCCTGCTTTTGATACAGTATATTCATAACTTTTTTCTGTATCATAAGTCAGATTTTTAACTTTCACTTTTCCGTTTGCATCAGATTGTCCATTTGCAACTACATTGTCTGTGCCTGCCTCTTTAATCTGCAAATCTGCACCTTGAATTGCAACCTTGTTATCTGGATTTTCTGTTGTCGGAACCTTTTCAAAAATCGTAAACTCAACATCGGTCGTTTTCTCGGTACTTGCTTCAGGCTCTCCTGACGCCTCATCCGAATTATTTCCTGCCGCCGATACACTCAATGCCCCATCCGGCAGTACCAGTGTAAACACCATAATAAATGCAAGCAGTAATGCACAAAATCTTTCCACTGGATTTCTTTTTGGATTTTTCATATCTCTCACTCCTTCCTTATTTTTTTCTATCAAAATTTTAGATTACTTCCTTTGTATGAATTTCTATCTGTTCTTTTATAATTTCAAACTTATTACGTCTGGCTTCTTTTTCTTTCTCTTCCTGCTTTTTCTCTTCTTGTTGTTTATGTATTGCTTTTTCCATCTCTGGAGTTAAAAGAGCAGTCTCACCGTTATAGCCCGGTATTTCCTGTTCTTCTTTATTACGGTTCTGATTTCCAAGAAGTGTGGTTTCTTCTGTACCGGTTTCACCATTTCCAAGCAGAGTTGTTTCTTCTTGTCCGCTTCCTAATAAAGTCGTCTCTTCACTTCCATTTGATGATGGCTGTGTCGGAGTCTGACTCATTTTAGTCTGTGTCTCTTGTGTTGGCTCTGTTCCGGTATTCATTGGTTCTGTCTGCGGATACATCGTCGGCACAACTTTTCCGCTTGGCGTCTTATAGAGTTCTGAACTCAGCGGTTCTGCATAATAGTCATCACGAAGCTTTCCTGTCTTCGCATTTTTTTCTTCCATCTGCTTAACCGATTTTTTCTCTGCTCTTCCACTTAAGAAATCAAACACATCACGGATTCTGAATTTGAAAAAGAAAAAGATACTCAGCAGTAAAAATACGGCTGCAAGGCACAGACAAATAATAAAGCCCATACGATATAACTCAATCAGTCTTTCACTGCTTTCCATTCGTATTTCCTCCTTCTTCCTGATTCTGTTCCGGCTGTGTGTCTCTTCCGGAAAATGCAACGTTTACCTGATGTTCCGCTGCACTGATACTATCTAATACTCCATCCCAGGTTTCATCACTCTGTGAAATTTCGTTCTGAAGCATTTCAAGTCTTGTTTTAGTGTTGGACAATTTATCCATCATCTGGTCTTTGGTAACTCCGGCACGTTTGAAATCAACTGCATTTTCATTAATACGTGCAATGAGTTCTTCGTAAATTGCAACAGCAGTCTTAGTGTTAACTACTTTGCTGATATCTCCATCTGTAAGATTGGTAAGGTCTGTCCAATAATCACCATAAGAAGCAGAACTTCCATATCCGGTCTCATCACTTGAATCTAAAGAAGCATAATATCCGGAAATCTTTGCAAAACGTTCCGCAAGCTGTAATTTATCTGCATCTAAGGTTGTTCCTTTTTGTGCTTTTTCAAACCACGGCTGTGCCATCGATTTTCCTGCGCTTCCGCCTCCTTCATAATAATAGAAGTAATACACTCCCATACGGAAAGCAAACTCGTCATATCCTTCTTTATTTCTTTCAAAATAACTTTCGTTTGTTCTGTTTCCGGTTCCTTTATATCCAAGAATTGCTGTCATCTCTGCTGTTTCGTCACGATTAAAATCACGTTCATTTTTATCCGCACCATAGACAAACAGATCGAGCAATTCTAAATATCCTTCTTCTCGTTCTGGATCTATTTTAATTGCTTTTTCATAATAATCTGCACGCTCTTCCTGCGTGGTTACTTTTGTTGCTTCGCTGATGTATCCATCATAACTATTCTTAATTGTTTTTGATTCTGCTACTTTAAATCCGATACTTCCTGCCAATGACACAACAGTTAATGCGCAGGACGCAACAAAGGATTTCCATTTAATTGATTGTTTTCTTCTGTATGCACTATCTAATTCCCCGTAATGTTCCAGTGCATACATAAGCTCTGCACAGTTTTGATATCGGTCATTTGGGTTTCTCTGAGTACATTTCAATACGATTTTTTCAAGACCTGATGACAAAGCTGGATTCCATCTTCGTATCGGGTACATTTCATACGGTGGAAGACTTGGATTATGTCCTGTCAACAGATGATACATGGTTGCTCCCAGTGTATAAATATCTGTTCTGGCATCGGTCTGTCCATGACCGCCATACTGTTCCGGAGCTGCATATCCCTGTGTTCCAAGACAAGAAGTATCTTCTATACTTGTCTCTTTAAACTCTCTGGCAGTTCCAAAGTCGATAATCATAATCTGACCGTCCGGTTTCAGCATTACATTCGCCGGCTTCAAATCACGATAAATAATCGGTGGTTTTCTGGAATGAAGATAACCTAATACATCGCAAATCTGTTTTGCCCATTCCACTACCTTTTCCTGTGGCTGTGCGCCATCCTTTTTCAACCAGTGGTCCAGAGACTTTCCTTCAATGTAGTCCATAACAATCAGGAAGGTATCATCTCTGTCAATGACATCGATAATACTTGGCAGATGTGGATGATTCAGACGTTTTAAGATGTCTGTCTCCGCAATCAGTCCCTGACGTACGACATCATAATCTTTCACACCGTCTTTTCGGACTTCTTTAATTGCCCACTGTTTATTTGCTCTTTCATTCATGGCCAGATAAACGACGCTCATTCCACCCTGGCCGATTTTATTTAATATTTTATATTTACCATCAATAATCGATCCTATTTCCAGCATTCATTTATCCCCTAGCATACTTTCAGGAGAATGACTGAAATATTATCTTTCTCCTGTCGCGATTTATTTAATTCGGTACAGTAAACGGCAACATCTTTGAGTGCCTTTTCTGTATCCATTTTTTTCGGCTCCATAAGTTTTTCAAATTCTTCTTTTGCAATGACGTGACGAAATCCATCGGAACAAACCATATAGACTTCTCCTGTTTTGTATTCACCATGTGAAAACTCAGGAATAATAATTTCACTTGCTCCAACACACTGCAGCAGTACATTTCTCTGTGGATGTACTTTTGCTTCTTCAGGAGTCATTCTTCCCTGGTCCATTTCTTTCTGGACAAAGGTCTGATCTTTTGTAAGCTGATTTAATCCAGTCTCATTCAGTTTATAGACTCTGGAATCTCCTACATTTAAGATATGATATTTCCCCTCTGCCATCAGAAGCACTGCCACCGTTGTTCCCATTGCTACGTGAGACATCTCTCCATATCTGGAGATTCTTTCGCCAACTTCAAGTACAAGCTGATTCATTTCATTTTCCAGTTCCAGTCTGTCAATTCCATTTTCGGTTCTTTTGTTGTATAAAATTTCTGGAAATTCTTGTTCAAACCAATCTGAAAAAGCCTTAATTAAAGCGGCACTGGCGACCTCACCTTTGGCAAGGCCGCCCATTCCATCACAGACCACGGCAAGCATTACCTCGCCGTAGTCTGTAGAAGCCACTTTAATTAAGACAGAATCTTGATTCGTATTCTTTTTTATTCCTACATCACTATGTAAAACACTTAAAAATCCCATCTTTTTCACCTACACTGTTCTTAATCATTTAGCAACTATGATAAATGAAATTCAAATTCTTCATCTGACAATTTCAGAGTGGATCTGTCTGTAAGCAGTGTTTCCTGATATGGGCTTAACTGTACACCATTTACATAAGTAAAGTTACTTGATTTCTGGTCAGCCACATAATAATCAGAACCTTTTTTCGTAATAATTGCATGGTATCTGCTGACGGATGTATTATCAGAAACACAATAGTTTACTCTTCTTCTTTCTTTTCCGATTGCAAAGTTCTGAGAAGTAATCATAATTTTCTCACCATTTTTTCTTCTGATAAGATAAGCACTTCCGCCGCCACCATTTAATAATGTGGTTTCGCCTGAACCGGAGTTTAATAATGTCGTTCCGGAATCACCCTGGTCAACCGGACTATACTGTGGCTGCTGCTGTGGAGCTGGCTGTGGGCGGGTCGGTGGCGTATTTGGACGCTGCATATTGTTATGAGCTGGTGCTGCTTTTTTCTTCTTGCCATTTGATACTACAATAATAACTACGATTACAATAATAACTACTACAACTGCTGCTGCGATACCTGCAATCATAATCATGTTTGGTCCGGATTTTTCTTCCAGATTATCAATTGCTGTCTTTAAATCATTTGTTGCAGTTGTAACCTGGTCATTTGTTGCTTTTTTATTTGCTGCAACTGTTTCAGCAGAACCAATTGTATCATCAAGAACTTTTGCGCTCTCTTCTGTATAATTTTTCTGGTCAATCTTTTTAGCTTTTGTAATTTCACTCTGAAGTGCTGTTACAAGGTCTGCATCCGGTTCTGTTGCTTTCTCTTCTTCTGCCTCACCTGTAGTTTCTTCTTCTGTTGAAGCATCTGGTTCTTCTGTCTCTTCTGCATCATTTGAGTTAGAAGTGGAAGCGGAAGCTCCTGTTGCTCCATCTGTGTATGCAATTTCATAAGTATCAAGCAGTTCTTTAATCTGATTGATTTGGATGGAATATCCTTTCTGCCCTATGATAAATTCGTTAATTCCAATTACTTCATTATCTGCATTAAGAAGCGGTCCACCTGAATTACCATTATTAAGAGAAGCTGTGTGCTCAATAATATCAACGTTGTCTGTTACAGTTACCTTAGAGATAATACCATTTGTGATAGATACATCTTCTTTTGTATTAGACTGTTTATTCTGAATTGAATCTGCCGGATAACCTAAAGCAAATACAGTATCCTGTGGTTTAATAGAATCACTGTCGCCAAGTACTAATGACTGTCTTCCGGAAATTTTTCTTGAAAGCTTTAATGCTGCAAAGTCGAGTTCTTCACTCTGCGCATTTGCATCTACAGTTGCCTCTACGTTTGTATCTCTGTTTGCAAATACATATAACTTCAAGTGAGTATCATTTGTTTTCAGACTTTTCAGTCCCATTGTTTCTACGATTGTGTCACGAAGTGTCACTCCGTCAGAATCTGTTGTGTCCAAATCAAATACATGTTTATTGGTTACAACATACTCTTCATTAACCATAAAACAAGTTCCGGCACTAAAGTAAGTTCTGTTACCCCCATCATCAACATAGGCAAGCATTACCTGAAGAATACCGTTTGCCGGGTCATCTGTTGTAGCATTAGTTCCACTGCCTGCTGCGAGTGCCGGCACTGTCATTGCCATTGTCATACATAACACGGTAAAGAACACCAGCAGTCTTTTTACAAATCTTTTGTTCATAGCCTTTCCCTCCTGCGAAAAATGTATAATAATATCATTATTTGTCATCTATTTTAATAAATTTTCAACAAATAACCAATATGTGTCAAACTTTGTGGTCACAAAACTTTCACACTTTTTGCATTTTTTTCGAGGTTTTATTCTGTTTTTAACGGAATTTTACATATAACGAGGAAGTCTTAGGCTTGAAATCATTAAAAAGCTTCTAAAATTTGAATTATTTACAATCTTGGAAAAATTTTTGAATAAAAAGATATATTTGAATTTGAATTTAAGAATTGCTTTGTTGACATCATAGCAGGTAAGAGGATTACTGTCAAGAGGAAGAAAAATAGAGGGGACATCCCCTCTACTTTTAATAATATCAATATCCAAGACTGAATAATGTCGCAAAACCGCCTCCGATTACTGAGAACAGAAGAATTAATACTACCGCTATAATCCACACACAGAAATAAGAACGTGCAAAGTTTTTAAGGTTAACATTTCTTGTTCCGCCAAATGCAATAATTAACAAAAAGATAAATCCTACACATGGAACACAGAATAATAACTGATATCCAAAATATCCCCACATGGTAAGTGGTCTGTATTCTTCCGGAAGCTGAGATTCTGTTAATTGATAATATCCTGCCTGTCCTGAATATCCTCCATTATTACTATAATCTGTTTGATTGCTGTATTCTGCTTGATTGCTATAGTTTGGATCATATCCTGTTTGTCCTGCCTGACCCTTGTCAAAATCGTTTTGGGAGAAATTTGATTCCTGCTCTAATTTTGCTCCACAGTACTGGCAAAAATTTACGCCGCTCTCATTCTCTCCACCACAGTTACTGCATCTCATTGAGATCCCCTCCTCATTTGTTTTTTACAAAAATATAATATTTTTTATAGAAATTTTATCACAAAGCCTTATACTCTGCAATAATGTTCCCAAAATTAATCACATAATTCAGCAGTGTCATACCTACTGTAAACCAGAAAAAAGCAAATACATATTTTATTCTATGCTGTTTTATATATCGCATCCACAATAAAAGAAGAATAGACGGTACCCACAAAAATCCTGCCGGATTCCAATTCCATGCCTTTTTCCAATGCAATGTCAAAATATCCAGACAGGCATGAGTCAACCCGCATCCTGGACAGGGAATCCCTAAAAGTATCTTCATAGGACATAACTCATGAAAAATCAACTGCATTGCCACAAGTACCATTGCTGTTAATAATAATGGTTTTCCATATAGTTTTAAGTCTTGTTTTAATTCATACATTGCGCTTTCTATCATAATCCTTTTAGGTTTCACCAGTCTTTTCTTCTATCATTTTTTATTGTTTTTTATCTTTTCATAACATATTTGATGCTATCATTTTCGCCAAAGTATTCATACCATCCTTATTTGGATGTGTGCCATCTATGGTATCATAAGGTTGATTTTCTGCATACAAATCTATTATATTACACTTATGCTTCTTTGCCTTTTTCCTGATTACTCCATTGTAGGCTTCTATATTCATTCCACAATATTCATAAGGAAATTCAAAATAAGGATTTGAAGACATTTCCGTTACACCTAATGTACAACACCAGATTTCTGCACTTGGATAATTTCGTCTTAATTTCTTAAGCATATTATCATAAGCATAATCAAATTCCTGATATCTTGAATAATTTGCTATTTGAGGTCTGGTCTTTTTTCTTTTATCTCTTCTGGATAAAAGTACACCAAATCCCCAGTCATTCGTTCCCAAATAAACAAGAATTACATCCGGCACTTCTTCATCCCAATGTAAAAAACCTGTTCTTTCATCACTACATGCAGAAGGAAACAATTCAGAATTTTCAGGAACCATTGTCACTCTGCTTCCCGACCAGGAGTTATTCACTAATAGCTCTCCACCAAAAAAACGAATTACTTTTCCCCACCAGGTATCGGTTTCTTTTACGACACCCGTTCTTTTACATATCTCATCTTTGAAAAACACTTTATATCCCTGTGGATGACAGCCTTCTAATGTACTAATTGAATCTCCCAGAACTGAAAACTTTTTACCAAAATACGGATTTGTTTTCTGCCATTGTTTGAAATACTGTTTATCCCCTATCAGACATTCTTCTGAAACTGATTTAATTATAAAATATTTTGAAAATATTTCAATATTTCTACACTTCATATTGGTAGATTTAATTGCAAACACGATTCGTTTAAAATATTTTTTATAATCCCAGTCATAAATCACTTCATAAAAAGCCTGTGCTACAAGATCCGGAGGATTCTTAAATGCTCCACATCCAAAAGCTCCTAATATAATCGTGTCTACTTGATTTAAAATTGCAGCATCTAAAATGTTCTGTATTCGTTTCAAAAAGACTCGTTTTAATGAATTCTGGTCAATATTTACATTTCCAATCAGATAAGGCGCTGCACAAGTTATGACATCTACCTGAAACCAGTTTCTGGCAGGCATTAATGCCGGAATTCTGTTGTCATTTTTGAAAACAGTTATATCTTTGCTGTAGATTAATCTGTCTGTACTCAGATAATGATCCATCTTTCTATGATATAGATAATAATCTTCAAAGACCTTTTCCTCTCTTAAGCAACAATACAAATTACTGCTCCGGCACAAACATTCCTCTTGAGCGATTGCACCGTTTTGTACTCCTCCACCGGGACGTATCGGATTTGCAAAATTTAAAACTGCTACTTTTCCATCCTGCAAATATTCCTTTGCTGTTGCAAAAGTCGTATTAACTTCAACAAATACATCTGCATCTTCTGGTCTTTCTTTTATTTTGACATTTGAATTTTCAAATACTTCTTCATAGATATTTTCTTTTAATACACAGGTATTGTCAATTGCTTCTAAAGTTGCATCCTGAAGCTCATCTTCTGACATTTTTATCGTATCTTGAAAACAAGATATCAGTTCATTGTAATCCATAATCTTAATTTAACGCTCTATTTTCTTCTTTATTGCTGTTAATATCATAATAATAATTCCACCAGGAACAGTCAACTCTACTGCCACAAAATAAAATGCCAGCGTATAAAACAATGTTTCAAAGTATGTTCCATCTGATGTATACTGCTTATATAAAACAATTCCTACAAAAAACATTATAACAGATGCGATTACCCATAATAAAGCAATCAATCCTGTACTTTCGTTTTTCTTCAGACGATACAAACTAATACCAATAACAGCAAATACTATCAATAATGGAAGTAACACGCACACATATGTCAGTATATTCGTTCCTAATAGAATCTGCACATTTCCTAAAGAAGAGATTCCTGAAATAAGCCATATGATTCCCAAAAGAGCATACAGCACTCCTATTATTATATTTAGTACTTTACTCGACTTCTGCATTTTAAAATCCCCCTTTCTTTTTCTTTTCTGTTACAATTTTAACTTTTTTCATTTTCTTCTACAATGTGTGTCAGATTTTGTCGGCAGTATTTTTGCAGCTTCATTACATAAAAATAACCCACAGAAATTTCTTCCTGCAGGTTATCACTTTATCTCTTTTTTAGTCTACCTTTTTTCCACATTCGGTACAGAAAAGGGAATCCTCTTCAAGTGGTGCACCACATCCTGTACAGAACTTCGTTCTTGCCGGTTCACTTTGTACTGCCTGTGTCTCTGGTTTACTAAGTGTAACCGGAGACACTGTTACGGTTATATTTTGTGGTTGTTCTGCGTTATTTGGTGCTTGTCCAGCTGGTGCCCCACACACAATACAAAATCTGGTATTTTCACCAAGTTCCGCTCCACATGCCTGGCATACTTTTTTTGCAGGATTTTCCCATTGTTTTTGAAGCTGTTCTTCTTTCTGTATTGGCTCTTGATAAGAATCAGATTCTTCCCTTTGCTGTGGTTCATAGTTTGGCTGTTCTACAGGCTTTGAACTTCCAAATGAATTACCCATAGCGCTTCCTGTAGAATTTCCGCTTGGACTTCCTGATGTTTCTTCCACATAAGGTGTTCCACAATTTGTACAGAAACGAGCTCCCGGTGCTAAATTTGCCCCACACTTCTTACATGTTTTTCTAACATTCACCGGTTGTGGCTGAATCCTTGGAAGAGGAGTTCCGCAAGACATACAAAAAGCGGCTCCATTCTGAACTTCTGCGCCACATTTTTCACATCTTCGTACGCCTTTGATATCCATAATTTCCTGCTTATACTGTTCTACTTTTAACTGTGATGCCTTTAACGCATTAAGCAGGTTTACAAATGCAGCATCATTTTCCTGACCATGTAACGCTACATAAGTCTGTCCAATTTTAAAATAGATGTCTCTGATTCGTTTTTCTTCTTCTGTTACCATTGAATTTAATCTTGTAGTATCCGACACGCCCTTTACCCGAGACATTACATTCGTAGTTGCGTCGGTTGCTTTTTTTTCCAAATCATCCCAAAATGCCATCGTTAATCACTCCTGTTCGTTTTTTCTTATTATCTATTTTAAAACAAATTCCTTCATCTGTATATTCATTTACTCTATTTTTTATGATTTTCTTTAAAAAAAGACGCACTTGAAATATTTTCTCATACGTCTTTTTCATTTTCTGCTTTTCTAATTCGTTTTCATTTTTTTCTTTGCCGAATTCAACATCATTAAAATAAACGATACACTAATCGTAACTGCCGAAATAATTAAGTATGCACTTGCTGTATACAAAACATAATCTCTCGTTCCATATTCTAATCTGGAATAACTATACATCCCTGCTCCAAAGATTGCAAGCGATAATATGATACCCATAATAGCGTTTAAGGCAATACTTCTATTTTTTGCCAGCTCACATAAACTGCTTCCTGCAAGAAATACAATTGCAACCGGAGGAAGCACATAATACACAATTCCAATCTTTGAAGTCTGCATCAACATCAATGCAAAACTTTTATAATGAATCCCTGAAGCAATCCAGCCCCCTGCCAGTACCACATATATAAAACCAATTAATACACCCATTGCCTTTTCTGATTTCTTCATATCATTTGTCCTCCTTTGTTTTTCTGTCTTTATTAAACCATGCTGATAAAATTTCAACATTATAGGCTTAATGATAAATTGAAATCATTCTTTGAAATTCTGAAAACAGATAAAATGGTATGGAATCATGGCACTTCACAGAGGAATTTTGCACTATAAAGCTTTTTTCCTTTACCATCCGATAACTCTAATCTAATTGTAAATGTTCCCAGAATATCTACTACAATTGCTTCTTCTGCTGTCCCTTCTCTTTTATTGCATATATTTACTCAGTAAATTATCAATAACCGGAATATAAATTGTACTCTGTCCAAATGCTTTGAATCCCAATATTAAAATCAAAATATTTCTCATTAAATCAATCAATTTAACTATGGAATCAAATAAACTATTTACTGAAGAATAATAAAATTCAACACCAAAAGTTCCAACAAAACTACTGATAATTCCTAAGAAATCCGGAAACAAATTTACAAATAATGTAATCATAGAAAAGAATATCATGACTGAAACGGCTTTTACTGCTGTTCTTCTCAACCATCCATTCTCTTCAAACCAAAGTACATAGAACGTCAAAATTATCGGTATCAAATAACCACTGAATAATCCTGTAAAATAAATTCCTGCACCTAACAATCCTGCTGAAATTCCAATTTTTGTTCTTTGCATAAACTCATCCTCTTTTCTCAATTTTACTTTCGTATGATTTGTTTTTGCTATGAGGTTTTAATAAAATAATCCCATAAATTCTTCAATATTGATATACCACTTACGCCCTACCTTTATAAGTGGAATGGAAACCGTTTCAGATTCTGGTCCATCTTCTGTTGTAACAGTAAGTTTTAAATCTACCGATTTTGCAGCAGATACCTTAACTCCACTGTCACTGCAATCATCTTTTATTTCCTGTAATTCCTCTCCTTTAATATCTTCTGCATCTCCAATTTCATAGTTGAATTCCCAGTCTTCATCTAATAAATCATAGAGCCCACTATCATCAAGTGCTTCCTCAACCGTATCAATTACTGTTGATCTGTCCACACCGTAATACTCCATATAGCCCTCTGGTATTACACTGACTACTTTCTCTATATCTCCATCCAGCGCCCCCTGCACATAATTTTCTACTGTTTTTTTATACCCTCTTCTTCCAGTTAAACTAAATACCAAAATCAACACAACAGCTACTACTGCTATAGCCGGTATCAGAATTTTCAATTTTCCTTTTTTCTTTCCCTGAATTGAAACCTGCCCAGGAATTTCATTCTGATAACTATAATCAATATTTTGCTGCCACTGCTGATTTTGATTACCTCCTGCTCCTCCTTCTAACTTTGCTCCACAATTCTGGCAAAACATTGCACGGTCATCATTCTGTGTTCCGCAATTTCCACAATACATCCTCTTTTCCTCCTTCTTTGTTTTATTTTTCCATTTTATTGCTTTAATTGTACCTTTTTTTAGTATATTTTTACAATATGTGTCAGATTTCGTCGGCAGTTTTTATTCGTTTTTAGACGCAAAAATTTTGCAATTTAAAAACTGCCCTGTCAAATTTTGCTCCTTTATATTGCCTTAAAAGCCTCTATATCCGAACGATTTTCTCCCTTGCTTTCAATCACAAAAATTACATCTTCAAAAATATTTCTGATTCTTCTTTTCAACAAATATTCTAAACTCAAATCCATCATATCTATGCACCGGTGAATCCATAATTACTTTTTCATTTATTTTTTCTCTTACATAATAACCATCACTTTCAGCACTAATTTCTAAAACAACTACATATAATTCATCCATGTATTTTTCTCCTCTTCTGATAATAAGAACGGAGCTCTGCAAATTTACAAAACTCCGTTACTGCAATAATCTTTTTCTCTTTAATCAAACTCTATATATCATACTCTCTAAAATTCCCTGTACTTTCTTAGGATCATCTACAATTATTCTTCTCGTTCCTGAATTTCCATGAATAAATACAAAACTTCCAAATGCCCTGACACTTGTGATATCCGATATTTGATAGCTTCGTGTTAATCCTATACAACTAGCTGTAATACTTGAACGGTCAATTTTAGCCCAGGAAATGCAATACAATACAAGTCCAATCAAGTCTACAATTGCCCCGATTATAAAAAGTGT
Source organism: Firmicutes bacterium OM04-13BH (assembly GCA_003481745.1). GTDB lineage: Bacteria > Bacillota > Clostridia > Lachnospirales > Lachnospiraceae > Blautia > Blautia stercoris. The sequence goes on along the minus strand of QULP01000005.1, from coordinate 235,543 downwards.
TCCTATCGTTGAATAGATACTTGACAATGAAGTACCCGTTTGTAGAGCATAAGACCATGCCCGTATTGAATACTTTGCTTCATCCGCCGCATGAAAGAAAAATAACGCTGTAATAGTACACAGAACCATCGAAACAATTTTAACAACCATTGCTGTTTTTCCGATTCCTTTTGATTCATATACCATACTTTGATATCCTGTACTTTGACCACCTGGTCCAAATCCAACATATTGCTGCTGATTCTGATTTCCTCCTCCATTTAGTTTTGCTCCACAACTCTGGCAAAACATTGCACGGTCATCATTCTGTGTTCCACAATTTCCACAATACATATTCTTTTCCTCCTCTTTTATTTTTCGATTTTATTGTTTTAATTTTACCTTTTCTCACTATATTCTTACAATATGTGTCCATTTTCGTCGGCAATATTTATTTGTTTTCAGACGCAAAAATTTTATAATAAGAAAATAACAACTTGTCTTCTTTTCTCTGATTTAATTAAACCATATTCTATTAATTTCATTTTTCTTTATTTGTTCACTTTTTGAAACTGTTTTCTGTATAAATTGAAACTCTTAATCAGTTCTGTATTATCTTTAAAAAAGCGAAGTTCTGTAAATCTACAAAACTCCGCTCTCTATATTCAATATCTTGTCCTTTTACGTTATTATTTCCTGTATATCCCCCTATTCAAGAGTATCTTTGTCCATCCTGCTGTGTAACCTGAATTCTCATACCTGCTGCGGTAGGCGTAAATTTTACTGTAAACATCGCTACTAAACGATCACCTCGTAAGGTATATTCATATTTTCCATTTTGCCATTCAAACAAGAAATCTTCACAGGAAGAGCTTCACTTTTTATTTTGCCAAAAAAACCTGCGAAGACTCCTCTCCACAGGTTCATCCGCACTTCTTATTTACTGTATTTTCTTCTCATTGCAGTCAGCACTACAACTACTATTCCAAGTATTCCCACTGCCAGTGCCGGAAACATATATCCTACGAACATTGCAATTCCTAATGAATCAAAGTCTCTGCTTGATAAATTCATGAATCCAATAATTGCCAAACCCCATCCTAATACTGTAACAATTAAAGCATTTATCATTGTATGCTTTTCTTTCATAAGGAAATAAATTTGACTTCCGATAATTGCCAGAACTACTAATAATGGAATAAAGTAGATAATTATCTTTGCGCCTGTAACAGGCTCTCTAAGTCTCGTGAATAAAAAGATGCTTAAAATAACCCAGATAACTGCTGCAATTGCATATACTGCCTTCATCATGTTATCTAATATCTTGCTTAATTTTTCATTCTCCTGGATATCCTGTTTTGTGTATTTCACAATAAAAATCAAAATTCCTACGATTCCAGTTATAACGCCCTGAAAGAAAGAACCCATGAACACTTCAATGCTTACTCTACTGGCATCCTGACTCACTGACACGGCAAATTCAACAACTATAAAAATCCACGGCAATACCGCAAGTACTACAGCATCTCTGGTTTTGTAATTATCTTTTGATAAATGTATAATTCCCACTACAATTACAACCAGCATTACAACCGTTGGAAGAAAATAAAGTACTTTGCCAACTGAACCCAAATTACTGCCTACCAAAAAGAATAGCAAACTGACTGCAACCCATATAATTGCCAAAAGTATGTACACAATCTTAATTATATTATTTGATGCTTTTCCTGTTTTTCGCATTTAAATAAAACAACTCCTTTTCTTTTTGAAATCAAACTGACTACACTATGACTTTTATGGAGTTATTTTGCTTACCTCCCCCCTAAAATTGATTTGTCTTTTCATAACGCTTCTCCTTTTTCGCATTTTGTCTGATATATTGCTATAATTTTAGCCTTTTTTGTGCATTTTCACAATACGTGTCATGTTTTGTAGTCAATCTTTGTCGCATTTCGTTTTGTTTCTGTCTTTATTAAAACATTTTCTTTGAGTTTCAGTATCTTCATATTTTTCAAATTTTGAAATGATTTTTTGAAATTTTAAATATAAAAACAGCATGCAAAGACTTTTTTCTCCACATACTGTTTTACACCACGTTATAATTTTTATTTAGATCGTTCTTACTTATAGATTTCCTCTAAACTTCTTTTAGTTTCTTTATCATTTCTTTGTCTCTTATTTTTTATTCAGCTTCTTCCTCTTCGAGTTCTTTCACAGCCTGCTCATATTCTGTTTCTGAATATTTTGTCAAAATCATGTTTTTTGAAATATTAAATTGAATCATATTTTTTACTGCTTTAATATTTGCTTTTTCTGATGCCTCTTTTGCTGCTTTTTCTGCTGCAATCTCTTCATATCTTTCCATTACATCACACACTGCGTCCAGACCTCCTTTTTCATGTTTTAAAAATTTCATTCGCTTCGAAAACTCCGGAAAGTTCGGATTATCCACTTCTTTTTCCAAGAAACAAGTCATTAGTTCTGAAAGTTCGGTTCCATCTTTTATCTCTGTATTTACAAAGACTCTCTCCAGACCATCCTTTACTTTTTTTCCTGTCTCTCGAACTACACTGTCCACATGATATTTTGTATAACCGCCATGAAATACATCAAATTCGGAAATGTACACCACATATAAGTCTTCCAGTTCTCTGAACTTATCCCCTCTTTGGGAATCCACAACCGCTATACTTGCCGCATTATATCTTACCCTCTTTAAGTGATTATCATTATTCGATCGTTGCACTTCGATATTACATTTCGTTCCATTCCCAAGTGTACATAATGCATCCAGTCTTACTGAACGTCCATACAGATTTCTTTTACTGTTCTGTACAATTACATCTTCTACGACTAATTTTTTATCACTTAATATAACTCGTAGTATCTCTTGGCAAAATGCTCTATCATCTGCCAGCGTTTCAAAAAAAGCATCATCTATCGGACGAAAATCTCGAACTTTTTCTTCTTTTTCCTCTAACGTAAGTTCTTGCTTTTCTCCCATTTCTAACTCCTTTTAGTTTCTTTATCACTTATTTTATTTGTCTCTTATTTTTTTATTTAGTTTCTTCCTCCTCGAGTTCTTTCACAGCCTGCTCATATTCTGTTTCTGAATATATCTGTAAAATCTGCTGCTTTGTTGCCTGAAATACTTTTATCATGTTTTTCACTGCCTTAATATTTGCTTTTTCTTCTGCTTTTTCTGCTGCAATCTCTTCATATCTTTCCATTACATCACACACTGCGTCCAGACCTCCTTTTTCATGTTTTAAAAATTTCATTCGCTTCGAAAACTCCGGAAAGTTCGGATTATCCACTTCTTTTTCCAAGAAACAAGTCATTAGTTCTGAAAGTTCGGTTCCATCTTTTATCTCTGTATTTACAAAGACTCTCTCCAGACCATCCTTTACTTTTTTTCCTGTCTCTCGAACTACACTGTCCACATGATATTTTGTATATCCTCCGTGAAATACATCAAATTCGGAAATATACACCACATATAAGTCTTCCAGTTCTCTGAACTTATCCCCTCTTTGGGAATCCACAACCGCTATACTTGCCGCATTATATCTTACCCTCTTTAAGTGATTATCGTTATTAGAGCGCTGTACCTCGATATTACATTTCGTTCCATTTCCAAGAGTACATAATGCATCCAGTCTTACCGAACGCCCATATAGGTTTCTTTTACTGTTCTGTACGATTACATCTTCTACAACTAATTTTTTATCGCTTAATATAACTCGTAGTATCTCTTGGCAAAATGCTCTATCATCTGCCAGTGTTTCAAAAAAAGCATCATCTATTGGACGAAAATCTCGAACTTTTTCTTCTTTTTCTTCCAATGTAAGTTCTTGCTTTTTTACCATTTCTAACTCCTTTTAGTATCATGTTATTCTCTTTTGATTTATTTTTATTATACCACACTATCATACTTTAATAAAAGTCAAAAAACCTGCAGAGATTTCTCTCCACAGGTTCTTAAGTTTATTCATCTACTTGTTCTTCGGTTTTCTGAGTTTCTGCTGATTGAGATTCTTCTGAAGGTTGTTCTGAAATTTCTTCATCTGCCTGAATTTCTTCATCTTCCTGAATTTCTGCATCCTGTTCTACTTTTGTATCTTGTTCTACTTCTTTATTTTCATCCTGCTCTAAGTTCTGCTCGCCATTCTGTTCATCCCCCTGTGTTTCTTCTGGAATTACAACTGGGGATTCATTCTGATTTTCACTTTCATTTGCACTCTGAACAACTGGTTGAGATTCATCCGTTTCAGAATAACTTTTTGTCCAACTGCCAAATTGCGTCCAGGAAAAATCAATAAGTTCCTGTTTATATACCTCTATCTCACTTTTTGTAATTTCTGTTTTATTTCCATTTGAATCATATCTGTAATTAGAAGGATTATCCCACTTATCCCAAACTATGTTAAATGAATGTTTTAAGCTCGTTCCTTGTAATTTATAGAACGGAATATCTCCCAAATTACTATTCGACCTAAATGTTGTAGATACTATTACAGCCTTATACTTTTGGGAGTATCTAAATTGTCCATAACCATAACTTGCATACTCTTCTAATACTAACTCAGAATCTTCTACTTTAACCGGTACAACATTCTTATTTTTATCTAATGTAAATACCCATGTCACGTAAAAGCCGCTGGCTTCTGTCTTCGATTCAATTAATAATTCAGGAACAGAATCTGCATTTAAATCCGCAATAGCATAAGACAAATTTGAATATCCATTTGTATATCTCTTATAATTTCCTCCACTTATAAATTCACTTAATATCTGTTTATCTGTCTTTCTTGTTTTTGTCCATCTTCCATTTCCATCTACATAGTAGTTTCCAATCCAAGTATTTGTTTTGAGTGAACCATCATCTGCACCACCAAAATAGTACCAATATCCACTAATCTGCTGCCATCCGGTTTTCATCGCTCCATCATTTGCTCCGCCCAGATAGTATTTCTTTCCATAGATAGTTTGCCAACCAGTTTTCATTGCTCCGTCATTGGAATGACCGAGCCAATAGTAGTATTTTCCTACTTTCTGCCAGCCAGTTTTCATTGCTCCATCATTCGAACCGCCAAGCCAGTAATATTTTCCATATACTTTTTGCCATCCAGTTCTCATCACACCATTACTTCCAAGCCAATAGTATTTTCCATACACTTTCTGCCAGTAAGTTTTCTTTGCCCCGTCATTTCTTGCCCCCAGATAATACCATCTGCCATCTATTTTTGTCCAGCCAGTATCCATATATCCACCGGAATTAAAGTGATACTGTTTTCCATAAATGGTTTTCCACTGATTTTTGGGATAGCTGTAATCATTCTCCTGCCACAAATAACCATTTTTGTTCTGCTTCCACCCTGCTGCCTGAACTGTTGCAGGTATCATAGAAAATGCAAGCGTTGCAGCACAAGCTACAACTGCTATTTTTTTGATAAGCATTTTCATTGTTTCAGGTTTTTTTCTTTCCTCATCTATTGTGCCCCTCCTTTTCATATTGCATTTACTGTATTTACAGTCATTTTATTTTTCTGTTTTCTTCTTAATCACTGCCAATATAAGGGCTACAAGTCCTGCTACAATTGCAACTAAATCTTTTACAAAATACATCAGACTCACAGAGCTTATGATGCTGACATGATATGCTCCATTGCTATCCACAATACCTGGTGCAAGCACAAATGCAGAGATACACATTACAAATGGTAAAATTAAAAATAATACTGCATCAAGAACTTTACTTTTCTCTTTCATTAATCGATAAATTTCTACTCCTGCAATAATTAACATTAATACTGCCGGAACAAAATATAAGATTTCTGCTACAGGTGAAAAACCACCTTTTATCTTCAGATATTGTGATACAATCGAAATAATCCATTCAACAGCAACAGCTGCATAAATAATTGAAATTACGATACTTAACGCTTTATTTGATTTTTTCATTTAAACCAACTCCCCTTCTGCTATTTTTATATTGACTCAAATTCTTTTATGGTTTCTTCATAATTTGAAACCATCATTTTAATATATTCCTGTACTGAAATGTATCCATCTTTATCTGTATCTGCTTTCTGAAATTTTTCTTCCTTTCCATCATACGTTACAAATACTTCTACTGCTCCCTCTGCTCCATCTTCAACAACCGGACGTTCTGTAACAAGTAAATTCGGATTTTCTTCCCACTGTTCTCCCAATGCTAAAAATCTGCAAAGGTCCACTATATCTGCTGTCGTTCCATCCTCATTAATTTCAACCCCTGAGTATTCATTTTGAAAATCATTTTCCCAAAAATCTTTGAATACTTTCTTAAAATCGTCTGACATTTTATAAGTTGTATTAAAAGACATTGTTTCAAAATTGATTGCTGAATCCTGCTCTCTATTGCAGGCTTTTAAAATTTCAGACCAGCCTTCGCCTGTTCCCGTATCATCATTTTCCACATCACAGGAAAGAGTTACTTCATTTGTTTTAAAATCAACCTGAACATGATAATCTCCATCTGGGTCTTTTAAATCAACGTTTTTTACTCCTGCTGAACTTGAACCACACGCTGTTGTAGTTGCAATCAACATCATTCCTGCAAAAATTTTCAAAATCCCTTGTTTTTTCATACTTTTCTCCTTTTCGTGTTTTTTTCTGTTAAATCAATGTAATTCTAACTTTTTTAGTGCATTTTCACAATATGCGTCCATTTTTGTCGTCAATCTTTATTATCTTTTGACGCATTGCACTTTATTTCTGTCTTTATTAAAACATTTTCCTGGGATTTCATTGACTGTATATTTTTTTAATTTTGAAATTATTTTTTGAAATTTTGAACGCAAAAAGAGCATGCAAAGATTTTACTCTCTACATGCTCCTTCGATTAATTTACAAACATAGATTTTCTCTTATTGAAATAAATGTAATTGCAAATACACAGTGCAATACTTGCTATAATTTGAGAAATTACAGTGGCACTAAACGCATTCAATCTTGTAATAGCAGATACCATAATCGCATATATCAAATTTACTATACCATTTGAAGCTAAAAGAATTACATAAGCAGTTGGTCCCATCTTCTGGAATTTACTCAGCATCTGTCTTACCCAGATTGCTCCTCCTGCTAATACAAGCATCATAATCCCTATTACAATATCTAATCCTTTCAAGCTCCCATAAACCATATAAACCACTGTTGCCTGTCCTTGATAATGTGCTCCTGTCATAGTCATTATTCCAGAAACTATGTTTAACAATGCATTAAGAAATAATTGAACCCATATCACAAATTTATACCATCGCATTGGAAGTTCACCTGAATCAGCCGCATAATAAACAGGCGCAGGATTGGGTTGATAATTATTATTCGGAATTTGATTTCCCATATTTGGACTTCCCATATTTGGACTTCCCATGCTTTGATTTACTGGATTTTGATTTGCCGGATTTTGAATATCCATCTTCATTCCACACTTAGGGCAGAATTTTGCTCCATCTGCCATTTGTGTGCCACAATTATTACAGTACATTAGCTTTCCCCCTTTAACTCGGACAGTATTTTATTATTCATTTATCATCTCTGATGACTGGTTTTCTTCTTTATTTTCTTCTACTTGCTGAGTCTCTTCGGTTGACTCTTCTTCAGAAACTTGTTCTTCCTGAGTTACCTGTTCTTCTTCTATTTCTGTTGTATTATTCTCGTTCTGAGTCACATCGGAAGTTTCCTGCTCTGCTGTTTCTGGAAGTGCAGGTTCTTCGCTATTTGCCTCGGTATCTGGAATTTCAGCTTCTGTTGTATCAGATTCCTGTTGTGGGGATTCCATTACTACCGCATTTTCAGACTTCATGCTATAATACTCTAGAACCCACTCACCTTGTGGCCAATTCATCAAATACCAATTCTGCAAAATTCCACGTGAATTCGTATCAAATTCTACCATATGAAGTCTTTCGTCTATTTTTTTTAGAAATACATAATTATAGCTATTACTACTATATCCATTAACTTCTGTCCAACCTTTATTTACTAATATACTTCTAGCTCTATTCAAGGAATCTCCAGGTACAATTCCATACACATTTACAAAACTTGTCCCTTCATTTGTCACTCCAAAACAATCTCCAGGCATCCAATATAACTCTACTTTATCCTTCTTATAACGATTTGACTTTTTATCGATTACTTGCATTCCCAAATCCGATACTAAATTTTTATATTTTCCATTCAACATGTAATTACTTGTATCTATTTTTTTATATTTATCCCATCTTCCTGATGAATCTACATAATAATTTCCAACCCAGGTACTTGTTCTTAAAACACCCTCATTGGATTCCCCAGTTCTTCCAAAGTAGTAATCCGAACCACCAATCTTCTGCCAACCTGTTTTCATCGAACCATCATTTGCACCGCCAAGATAATATTTCTTTCCATATACAGTCTGCCAGCCACTTTTCATATCACCATTTTTCCCAAGTAAATAGTATTTTCCCCCTACTTTTTGCCAGCCTGTCTTCATTGCTCCGTCATTAGAACTGCCAAGCCAATAATATTTTCCATATACATTTTGCCAGCCTGTTCTCATCACACCATTGCTTCCAAGCCAGTAATATTTTCCTCTTACCTTTTGCCAGTAAGTCTTCTTCGCTCCATCATTTTTTCCACCAAAGTAATACCATTTTCCATCTACCTTCGTCCAGTCGGTATCCATATATCCCTTTGAATTAAAATGATACTGTTTTCCATAAATGGTTTTCCACTGATTTTTCGGATAACTGTAATCATTTTCCTGCCACCAGTATCCATTCTTGTTTTGTTTCCATCCTGCTGCCTGAACTGTTGCGGGTACAACCGAAAATGCAATTGCTCCTGTAAGAACTGCAATTGCCATTTTCTTGATGAATTTTTTCATTGCACTTAGTTCTTTTTCTTTTCTCATAAGAAATATTCCCCCTTTAAGCTGTTATTCTTGCTTTTTATTTTACCTTTTTAAATATTTTCTCACAATACGTGTCGATTTTTGTCGTCAAATTTTATTTAAAATGAGACGCAATCTCTCTCAAATAAGTTATTTCACTTGCTTACATGAGATAATTTCTAATAAAAAAACAGCTTATCATAAAAGCTAAACCACCATATACCAACATACTAAACAAGTTTTCCATAATTCCAACTGATTTATCTCCTTTAATCAATCTACCATAAACTAATTCATGCAATGATGAAAGAAATCCAATTACAGCCCCAACTAACATAAACAAAGCCATAATATTAGATGCCATTCCTATCCACTCTCCATGTTCTCCAAAAAGATAATACAAAATAACTGCCATACCCGCAATTGCACTTAATGGTATCCCAACATAATAAATTATAATAATCCACATACTTTCTTCCTCCTACTTTAGATTTTAATAAGGTTTCTCTTCACTTTCTATCTTTATTAAACCATCTTCTCCCAATTTCAACTCTCCCATCTTTTTCAAATTTTGAAACTCCTTGCTGAAATTCTACAACAAAAAACGGAGCTTTCCGCCAAACCAGAAAACTCCGTCACTATCACTTTTCGCCACTATTAATTCTATTTTTCTTTTAAAATTTTTTCTGCTCTTTCCACCAGTTCATCATAACTGTAAATCCATGTCGAATAATAATCCTGCCCATCTCTTACATATAGTTTCTTATTTTTGAAATCAATATCCCCATAAGGAATACTTGCATACCGATAAATATTAAACTCATCGTCGTAATAAAAAAGATCTAATGTATTATGTGGTGTTTCTTCAGCCGTAAACGATATGTTTCCATATTCAAGATTTAATGCAAAGAGATGCAAATCTTCATCTATAATGATTTGTGTTTTAACCGGGGATTCCAAATCCAGTTCTTGCTGTTTTAAAATACTTCCTGTTTCCATATCCCAGACTACAATTTCCTCATACTGTTCATTATATACCAAAAATTGTTCATCATTATTAAAAAATCCGTAAACCATATCTTCTGCCTGATACATGGGAATTGTCAAAACGGTTTCTTTCGTTTTTCTGTCCGTTATAATGATTGAATCACCTTCAACTTCTGCCCTGTACTTTGTTCCAACTACTTTTTCTCCTTCATTATTGGTTACATCATTTCCAAATTCCGGTCGTTTTGTTCCCTCTTTTTTCATAGATTCATCAAATATCTTTTTTGAGAATACTAAGTCATGTGACTTTAGCTGAACAATTTTATCTATCTTTGCGTTGTAATATTCTTCACTAATATCAGCATCTACAATCAACATCTTACTCCACAAACTACAAGTCATAACACGATAAACGGTTCCATTATTAAGTCCAACCAAAATATTATTGTCATCTATCTTTTGAATTTCCACAATATCATATTCAAAATCTTTCTGAAATAGAATATCCCAATCGCCTTTTCTTACCAATGTCAAATTTCCTTCACAGCTAAATCCAACTACTTCTGCCTTTTCTCCATTCGTATCTGTATTAACCTTACTAATATATTTACAAAAAGCGGCTGGGTTATCTACTGCTATCGTATCTGTTATTCTAGTCTTTTGGCTTTGCCACAAGCTCTTTCCATCTTTTAGACTGTAAATACTTTCCTGCATTTCCCATCCATTATAGTATGGCGATAAAGATGAGCTATGTTCTACCGAAGCAACTGCATCTTCATCTATAAAACAAAGATCTAAAACACTTTTCGTTCCAAACCTCTGAACAATTTCTCCATTTTTCATATCATAAATAGAAATCATTTTACTTTGTTCGTCCTCACCACTTAGGCTACGCCACGATTTTGATATTGCCAGATAATTTCCATTTTCTGAAAAAACTATTTTACTAATCTGATCAATCTCAGCTATATATTTTGTTTCTTTTTCTGAAAGGTAATCATACGTCTCTGAAAGTTCCCCCTTTTCCATATCATAAATAAACAGACTGATACTGTCATATTTGGCATTTTCTTTCTTGATTTTATAACACACCGCTAATTTGTTTTTATACAAATCCATCGCCTGATCTTTTTGATTTTTCTTTTTTGTTTTCGCAATCGCTCCACAGGATTGTTTTTCTACATCCAATGCCACAAAGTAATGTTCTGTTGCCATCACAATCGAATGGTTTCCGTTAAATTTACCCCAGATAAAATTTTCTCCTGTTGTTTCGAAAACTTTTTCTGCATTAATTTTCCATACCACTTTTTCTGTGTCTGTATCATAAAAATAAGCTTGTCCAAAGGAATCAAGTGCAAAAAACAAACTTCCATCTGAACTGAAGCCATTTACCACTGTTACTGCCCCATCCATGGTTTTCATTTTTTCTGGCTTATAAATATAATTGCTTGAACGCTGATAGGTATACAGTGCCTTATTTAAAGCATAGATTTGCTCCGGTACTATCGGATAAATACTGCTCTGTCCTTCTATCTGAACTTCAAGTGCTGTCTTTAGTGCACTTATCCTGTCTCCTCCATCAAGATATCGTTCTGATTCTTCCGACAGACTCTTCATTTGATTTATTAATGACTGCTGATATGCTGTATTAACCTGATTCCTTTGATATGCTGAATACATGCCAAATGCGATTCCAAGAAACATGACTGCACTCATTGCTGCAATTGCAATCTTCATTCGGTATTCCTGATGCCGCTGTTTTAACTCATCATAAGGACACTGCAGGATTCCTGCTATCAGGCGTAAGAATTCTGCATCTAATTTTTTTAACCGTTCTTTTTTTGAATACCCTCTGACATCTGCTGCAAGCGGTTCAACTGGTTCTGTAATTATGTAATTTTGACCATTGATATCTGTTTTTATTTCTGTCTTTTCACAGAGAATTGGAGGAAATACCTCTTCCGGTTCTCCTTTTATTAATATTGCAAAGATACGCTCTTTTCCATGAACTCCTGCAAAATATTCTATCTCTCTTTGCACCCATTGAGATGCCCGTGATTCCGGGGAACAAAGCACAATCAGATATTCTGAATTATCTAATGCGGTATAAATATTTTCTGTGAGATTTGCAGAAAGTGGTAATTCTTCTTTATCCCGAAAGACTCGTTCTATTTTCTTTTTTCCTGTTATTTTCTGAATTTGAGAAGGAATCCGATAATGCTCCAGTTTTTTATGAAGTGCCTCCGCAATCTCTGCATTATCCTCTGCATGACTGTAGCTGATAAATGCATCGTACTTTTCCATTAATGCCATATTTCTTTCTCTCTTTCCTCTTAAATATACTCCTGCTCTCCTTACTCTTTCACTTCACAGATAAACTTTGCTTTGTAAACTTTAGTATTATACTCATCTTCATCTTCTCCATCTTCTATATCTCTTTCATATAAAATAGAAAATGTTCCTTTATGATTCACCCCTATTGCTGTCTGAACAGTCTTTCTTGCCCCTATCGGTACAGGCTCAACTGAATTAAGATTTGATATATAATAGTGATAGCCCATCTCTTTATCGGAATCTACGATTTGACTGTAAACTCCGTCTAAATCAAAGCCTAATCCTTTTGAGTACTCATCTTTATATCCCAGATTTTCATACGTATAATCTACAATATAAACAGCTTCTGGATTTTCTCTATCATTATAGCTATCTCTCTCCTCCGTCTCCGTCACCGAATTAATCGTAATCTTCCACAGACCATCCACAGTCCAGGTTTCCCCTACCTTAATTTCCGGCACTTCATCTTCGTCCGTTTCCTCTTCCTCATCTTCAATTGAAACACCTTTTTCTTTTTTTACTTCTCCGAGCACGTTTTCCTCATCTGTTTCAACGCTTTGCACCGCACTTTTTTCATTTTTTCCAGTTACAAGCTGTTTCATTGTCAGCGAACCAATTCCAAGTCCCGCCACCAATGCGATCGCAATTCCAGCCACTGCAAATACAATTGGATTTTTCTTTATTCTTTCTTTTTTTACTCCATCCGTTTCTCTGATTTCAATTAGTGGTTCCCCACAAAAATCACAAACTTTCTTTTCGTCTTCAAATGCTCTCTTGCATTTCATACAAACTTTCAAATCATTTTCCTCTGTTTTCGACAATTTTTCTTTTATTTTACCTGTTTTTCTACTTTTGTACAACAAAAAACAGAGCTTTCCGGCTTTTTCTTCCAAAAAACTCTGTTCTGATTATATGTACTCTCATAATTCTTCTGTGCTTGATTTTAAAACTACATTTATCCGAAAATAATTCTCTTTGCTTCTTCTTCCGAATAAAATAATTCCGGGCTTAAATTTTCACAGAAGTCATAGAACACCGAAACCAAACCTGATTCTTCTAAGGAGATATCTTTTAAAACATTCTTAGATGGAACTGCAAATCGCAGCAATCCGCTTTCCGGTGTAATGCATAAATATAATTCTGCCTTTAAATCTCCAATGTTTTTTTTCAAAATATGTACTTTTCCGGCTTTTTCTTCATCAAAAAGTCGCTTCACTAACTCCATTCTGTCTTCTTTATCCGGAAGCTGATACATTTCTTTCGGAAATTCACTGATGATTCCTGTTTCAATGAACTGTAAAATTCCTTCCATTGAGCAGACATAAGTCATATCCTGTTTTTGAAGATTTGAAATATATTCACATAATACCTCAACTAATTCTTCTCTTTGTGGAAGCTGAGGCACTAGATATTTTTCAATCAATTCTCTGTCTAATACTGCCATCATACATGGAGACATATGAAATGCATATTTCGGATAAGGATTTGCCATTAACATTCCCATAATCATATACTGCTGTTCAATTTCACCCTGCACATTTTCCACTAACCGATGAGCCCGTCTCCGGTAGTTTTCAAAACGCTCTTTCATCATTTTAATCAGTTCCGGGTCATTACTTAAATATCCGTCCTGCAAATCATCCGACAGCATACATACATATTTTGAAGTTAAAATCATATACGGAAATACAGAGAAATTTCTTCCCAATGAACCAAGGTCTGCATAATAATACCAGGTGTTATAATCGTAATTGTAATTATATAATGGAAGAATATGCTTCAGACAATCTAACGTATAATTTGATTTTGAATATGCAATCTCCGGTTTGTTATCCAGGCAGATAATATGGTCAATTATTATTTCGTTTGAAGTATTTCCACGCATTGCCAACAGATTTCCTAACGCATGTTCCGGCTGTGCCAGTATCTGAATATGTCCTTTTTGGTTTTTTGTTTCATCTGCAATAATATGAAAAAGCGCAGAATTAATTTCATAATTGCCGCGAAGCAGCATATAACTTGAATTTGGAATTTCAAAGTCCTCTTTAATTTCTACTGTTGGCAGTACATTTTCCAAGTTACTGGTCATTGAAAAGTCAGAAAAAAATTTCATCACATTTTTTCTTCGATAATAGTTATCGTGTCCTACCATTGTAATCTCATAATTTTCTTCTAAAATTTCTTCCTCCGCCGGTGAAAGATGCATATATTCACACAACAGATTTAAAACTTCCAGACTCGGCGGTTTCCGCTCTCCACGCATTACTTTATAAAGATTAGCTCTGTCATATCCACAATATTTTGCCAGACGGTATACGTTGACATCTTTCTCTTTCACAAACCGCGATAATACAGTTGAAAATTCGCTCATATTTTCCGTTTCCCCTCTGATATATTTTCTTTCTTAATTTTTTCTTCTCTATCAGATTTTTTCTTCTGTTTCTCTTTTGTATCTCTGATTTTTATAAATCCATTTTTGCAAAGTCACTTATACATAATACCACGCTCCCTTATTTTTTACCATCTAAAAACTTATCCCTTGTCCTTTACACTTGTTATTTAAACATAATTTTATACTTTCATCTTTCTCTAATTTTCCATAAATTGAAACTCTACTATCTTAAAATTGAAACTCTGTTCTTTTAAAATTCAAAATCTCTGATTATTAAAAAGATTTTAGAAAGGTCAGATATCTGATGTACTGTAATATTATCACATTTATTATTTTTTATCATTAGTCTTATTAACTTTATTTATAACAGATTTGATTTTTATATTTTTTATTTTTGATATAATATGATTCATTTTTGGCATTTTTTCGCATTGAACTCCTGTCGTACCAATGATATGATGAAAATAGTTATACTTCTTTAAATTTTTATTATTGGGAGGAATTTTTATGAACTCTAAATCTTCAGATAATTCAAACGGAAATCAAGATTATAATTCCCTTGTAAAGAAACGATTATTTAAATGGAAGAGAGATTTTGAACGGGCTCTCGGGGAACAGACTTTAAATTATTCCGGTATCGCAGATATGATGTTTCAACGGTTTAATATCAAAACCTCACCCAGTAAAATACGCGCTATGCTCGATGGTGAATCCGACAGAGAAGTAAAACTTCCAGAGCTTGTCGCACTTGCGCAGATTTTTGATATTCCTTTATGGAGTATCTGTGAGCTTCCGGAAACAACAGAGACTCCTTCTTCATCTGACTTTAACTTTTCCCGTATTACAAAAGGGAAACTTAAAGACTCTGGGATTCATCAGCTTACCAATCAATATCATGCTTATGACTACTATTGTTATTATTTTAATCCCAAACACCATCAAGAACATTTAAAACCTATTAAAGATGGCAAAATTCAAGAAGCCAAAATGAATGTTAACATAACCGAAGGACGCACCATCGTAACTTTTGAAGAAATAAAAACAAATACAACTTTTTATGGAGACCCTATGCCTCTGTTTAAACTCACTGGTGATTTGAAACTTCTTGAAAATCCATCTATAGCATATAGTTTCATTTCAGACGATACTGGTCGCAGGGCTATGGCTCTTATGTTTCGATATTTAAATTTAAATTCTGATATTCGATATTATATTCCTGCTGGTATGCTGACCTTTTCCACTAACAAAACTCATGAACCACTCTTTCAAAAAATGGCATTATTCCGAGTCCGACAAAATCTTGATAATCTTAATACAACCAATATGCTACGTGGAATTTTATCACTAAATTCTACTCCAATCGTCATAGACCAAGACACTCTGGAAGACCTGCGTAAAGACGAAACACTAAAAAGACTTTTAACACCTGATAAAGCTGTATTTACTAATTGTTCAGTATTCCTTGAATCTTTTATAAGCAGTAATTCTTATTTTATTCCAGATGAAAATGAAAGAATGAATGTTCTTCTTCAAATACGCAAAAACAGCTTATATCCATCACAGGAAATCATAAGTGAACCTGAACACTTTAATCTTTTCATAAAGAACCATCAAATGCACCAAAAAGAATATCCTGAATTTGTTAAAAACTTCAAACAAAAGCAGAAAAAAGAAAACGAATCAAAAGAATCAGCGTCAAACACCACCCAAAATCAGTAAAGCGGACATTCGCAATCCACTTCACTACTTGCTCATGAACGCAGTCACTTTGCGATCTGTCAGAGGGAGCTTTCAACTCTCTCTGACAGAAGCATTCAACATCCTAACCTGCTTTGACCGGTGTCAGACGCCAGACAAGGCACCAAATTAAAAACGCCATTCCATAGAGGAATCATTTTCTATGGAATGACGTCTTTTTTATGATTTTAACCGAATCAATCAGAGAGACAAATTGCGAATATCTGCTTGATTCATATCATGCAATCCTTATCACCTGCTCATACAACAATATTTCTTTTTCTGTCACGTTCTGATTGTCATGATAATGCCCGAAAAACCATTTCTTAAAGTTTGTGCTCTGTCGTATCTCCTCCAAATACCTTGTCTCAATATCATCTTCAAATCCCTCTCTCCCCAAAAGCTGCTGAGTACTCGAAGCACAGCAATGCGTCACAATAAAATCCACCGTATTATTATGCTCTGCAAGATTTCTTCGTCCCTCTTCCATCTCTTCTTTGGATGGCAGTTCCTGTGCCCACCAGCTCCAATGATTAATACGGTACGGTATTCCCACTCGATTTAAACGCTTTATCTCTCTGCGAAAATTCGGTGTATCCATTTCTAAAATTCCACCGCCGATATCATGACTGCTTGCTCCGCCAAAGGTAAAAATACTTCTATTACAGATTTCAAAGACCTGTCCACGCATTAAATGCAATACCGATGGTCTGACTTTATGCACTTTTCCACCCTGCCAGTTTTCAATCGGATATCCATAAAGCCGGTCAAAATTTTCGTGGTTCCCATCCACGTACAGCGTCGTAAATGGTTTTTCTTCCAGCCAGTCGAGCAGATGTTTTTCTTCTTTATCTTCTTTTTCAAAACTCCATACCCCGCCAAAATCCCCACAGACAATCACATAATCCTCTTTGGTCATTTCTTTTTGTTCCGGAAAATTTTGAGTATTAAATCTCCGGTATTCACGATGACAATCTCCTGTAATATATATCATTTGAAACATTTCCTTTCTAACCATGTGGACGGTGTTTCACTTATTATAGATGGCTGAAGGCTTCCTTCGATTCTTCACTATCCGACTGTAAACGCCTTGCCAGACAGGTATTTCTTCTGGTCGTCGTTTCATTTCTTATCGCATAATAAATTGCTTTCTTTTCACCAACCAGTACCAAAATTTTTTTCGCTCTGGTCACTCCTGTATAGAGAAGATTTCTCTGTAACATCACAAAATGGCTCATCGTAAATGGCATGACGACTATCGGATATTCACTTCCCTGTGATTTATGAATTGTAACTGCGTAAGCAAGCATCAGTTCATCCAGTTCTGTCACATCATAAACAACTTCCCTTGTTTCAAATAAAACGGTCAATTCCCGCTCTTCCATGTCTACTTTTGTAATTGTACCGATATCTCCATTAAATACTTCTTTCTCATAGTCATTTCGAATTTGCATAACTTTATCATTCAGCCGATACTGCGTTCCACCCCTTCTCAAAAAGATTTTTGATGGATTCATTGCTTCTTGCAGTACCTGATTCAGATTAATCGCTCCACATTCTCCTCTCTGCATCGGAGTCAATACTTGAATGTCCTGCAAAGGATCTACATGATAATATCGCGGCAGGTTTGTCTTACAATATTGGACAATCGTATTTACGACATCCTGATTACTTTCTTTTGGCGCAAAGAAAAAATCTGCATCTTTTCCGCCACGCATATCAATCCCTTCCCCTTTGTTGATTCGATGTGCATTCATAATAATCCGGCTTCCCTGTGCCTGACGG
Source organism: Firmicutes bacterium OM04-13BH (assembly GCA_003481745.1). GTDB lineage: Bacteria > Bacillota > Clostridia > Lachnospirales > Lachnospiraceae > Blautia > Blautia stercoris. The sequence continues at coordinate 217,406 of QULP01000005.1, read as the reverse complement.
AAAATCCGGTTAAGACGTACCACCGGAACTTGTCCCGAATCAATAATATCCCTTAAGACATTACCTGCACCTACACTTGGCAGCTGGTCAATATCTCCAACCAAAATCAAAGACATCTGCTCCGGCATCGCTTTTAAAAGATTGTACATGAGCATGATATCAATCATAGAACACTCATCTAAAATCAAAACGTCCCCTTCCAACGGATGGTCTTCATTTTTCTGATAGCCTTCCGGTGGCTTATATTCCAGCAGTCGGTGAATGGTCTTTGCCTCCATGCCCGTTGCTTCGGACATTCGCTTTGCGGCTCTTCCTGTGGGCGCAGCCAAAATAATCTCACACCCTGCCTGTTTGTATGCGGAAATAATTCCTAATGTTGTCGTTGTCTTACCGGTTCCCGGTCCGCCGGTCAGCACCATAACTTTAGATGAAATGGCTGTTTTCACCGCCTGCCACTGAATTTCATCATAAATAATTTGGGATGATTGTGCCACTTTCTCCAAAATTTTTTCCGGATTCTCACACTTTTTTTGTCTGCCTGACATTAAATGAACCAGTCTTTTTGCACATCCACTTTCCGAAAAATAATAAGGTGGAAGATATATCGTTTCCTTTTCTTCAAACACATCTCGAATGATATCATTCGTACGGAGCATTTCGTCTAATGTAATCTCCAGTTCCGGCTGTTCTACTTCCAGAAGGACACTGGCTTTTTCAATCAACTGTTCTCTTGTAGCATAACAGTGCCCCAACTCTGCAAGTTTATTTAAGGTATAAAAAATACCACTGCGCAGTCGGACAAATTTTCCTTTCTCAATTCCCATCTTTTGCGCAATCGAATCCGCTGTCTTAAATCCAATGCCCCAGATGTCATCTGCCAGCCGATACGGATTTTCTTTTACAATGGCAATGCTCTCACTTCCATACGTTCTAAAAATTTTCGTTGCATGAGAAGTGCTGACCTCATGACCTTGCAGAAACAGCATAATATTCTTGATTTCTTTTTGTTCCTGCCAGCTCGTTTTTATCCGATCCACTCTGACTTTTCCTATTCCCGGCACTTTCAGCAGTTCGTCCGGTGTCTCTTCTATGATATCTAAGGTATCTTCTCCAAATTTTTCCACGATTCTCTTTGCAAACTTCGGTCCAACACCCTTAACTAAACCAGAACCCAGATATTTTTCTATTCCATATACGGTTGCAGGAAGGGTTTCTTCAAATTTCTGTACAGAAAACTGCCGTCCATATTTGGCATCCATCTTCCACATACCGTCGAGCGATAATACGGAACCAACATGAGTATCCGGCATTGTGCCAACCACAGTTACAAGGTCATTATAATTTTTCACAGCACATTTCAAAACTGTGTAGCCATTCTCTGTATTTTGATATGTAATTCGCTCTACTACACAACGCAAATGCTCCATAAACGTTTCCTTTCTACCATGGGTATCTATAGACATTTGCAAAATACCACAAGCCGCATGACATCCTTTCGTTTATCATAAGCGAACCTCCACTTCCCTTGGGAGGTGGGTAGTTGACACTGTTTTCTTTCTCCGCTTTGGCTTATTTATCTTGCAAACGCAAACCTTATTATCCTAAGTATAGTCTGTTTTCGCAATTATATCAAATGAATTCAGAATCCTATCAAAACAAAATAATATAACGCAAAAAGAGGTGCCGCTTTTTGCGAGCACCTCAAACTTTATCTCATAAAAAAGATTCTGTTTTTTGATTTATTGGCTTAATTTCAGCTCTCTTTTTTCTAATAAAAAGAACCGATAAAATCAGAACTACCGGAAAGACGCAGGCAGCCAACATGCCGGCTTTCAGGTTATCATTTGCATTCTGAGTCACAACCCCAATCACACCAGGTCCAATGGAGCCACCCAAATCACCTGCCATCGCAAGTAATGCAAACATGGCAGTTCCTCCAAGCGGAATTTTACCGGAAGTAATACTAATTGTTCCCGGCCACATAATTCCGACTGAAAAGCCACATACGATACAACCTGCAAGATTTAAAATCGGAAATGGACCTAATGCTGCAAGCAAATAGCAAACAAGACAAAGCACTCCTGAACCAATCATAAATTTTATCAAATCTAATTTTTCACCGTATTTTCCATAAAATGAACGACTAACTCCCATCATGACTGCAAACAGACACGGTCCTACAATATCTCCGAGACTCTTTGGAATATTAAGTGCGGATTCTGCATAAGCAGATGCCCACTGTGCCATAGAAATTTCACTTGCTCCGGCACAAACCATAAGAATAATTGCGATCCAAAAAATAGGGATTTGGAACAATTGGCTGATACTCATACCTTCTCCTTCTTCCGTCAAAGATTCAATCGGACAAGAAAGAAAATTAAAGATATTATACAATGGAATCACTGCCCAAATACATGCAAGAATTTTCCAATTTTCAATTCCGAAAATTGCAAAGAATAAAGTAGAGAGCAAGATTACTCCAACTGAACCCCAACAATAAAATGAGTGCAAAAGACTCATAACACTCTCTTTATTATCAAACGGACAAGCCTCTACAATTGGACTGCCAAGCACTTCAATAAGCCCACTTCCAATTGCATAAATCATAACACTGATTAAAATTCCAACATAAGGAGAAGGCAGCAACTCCGGTAAAACAGCCAGCCCAAGCAAACCTGCTCCGGACAATACTTCAGATGCAACAGCACTTCTGCGATATCCAATTTTATCTACATACTTTGCACAAAACAAATCCACAAGCAACTGTGTAAAAAAGAACACGGTTGAAATAAAAGCAATCTTACCAAGTGAAATCTGATAAGTCCTGTGAAACATCAAAAACAACAGCGGCACAAAGTTTGCAGTGATTGCCTGAGTGATAAATCCTAAGTAGCAGGCAATTAATGTTTTTCTATACTTGCTTTTCATTAAAAAATTTCCTTTCTGCTTATTTTTTATTCTACGTTCTTTTTCGCAAAAACATCTACTGTATAATAACGCAAGTTCACTCTTTTTTCACTGGAATATATCGGATATTTATTGTATAATATCGTAAATTTAAAAATTATGGAGAAGAAATACGGAGAAAAAACATGGATTATAACACCTACTACAATAAAATTTTGACAGATGAAAATATGATGGAAACAATTCAGCATGGTCGTAGCGATTATCCATTTCACTTTTATTATGACAATCTGTCTTTATTTGATTTTAATTGTATCGAATGGCACTGGCATAACGAATTCGAATTTGTGTTTGTTGAAAAAGGAAATGCTATATTTTGGGCAGGAGAAAAACAGTTTTCCATAACTGAAGGGCAAGGATTCTGGGTTAATTCCGGAATTCTTCATCGCTTTTATTCTGAAAAAGGAGCCGTCATTCCAAATTTTCTCCTGCTTCCAACATTTATTGCAGCTTCAAACAGCCGAATTTATCAAAAGTACATTGAACCCATTAAAAAATCAGCATTAGATTGTTTGTTTTTTTCACCGGAAATCCCCTGGCAAAAAGAAGCTTTACATATTATGAAAAAAATAATATCACTCCAAATAGAAGAATGCGAAATGGAACTACTCACCTCTTGTCTTGTACAAGAACTTTGGTATCTGATTTACTCCCATATAAAAGAAGATTTATCAAAAGAAAAACAAGTAAATATTGTTTCATCACAAGGCCGACTACAACTTATGCTACAATACATTCACCAAAATTTTAACCAAAAACTTTCTTTAGAAGAGATTGCCGAACAGGCCATGGTAAGCAAAAGCACGGCGTTAAACTTGTTTCACAGATATCTTCATGATACACCGGTGCATTATTTGCTAAAATATCGATTGCAGGAAGCAGCAATTCTTTTGACTACAACAAAGAAAAAAGTAATTGTTATCGCTGAAAACGTTGGATTTGAAACGGTTGATTATTTTTGTAAGCAATTTAAAAAATATTATGGAGTGACACCTACGGAATATCGAATTCAAAAAGCAGCTGCTCTATAATGCTGTAGCTACACGAACTTTAGAATTTGAACTTTTTTGTTTCAAAACCGAATAAAAAGCATAATCTCCGAGTAGAAAGCTATCGGCTGCTTCCTGAAAATAATACAGAAAGCAGCCGATTATTTTTTATCTGTACGAAGAAGGTGTTTTACCGGTCTTCTTTTTGAAACAAGAACTAAAGTAATATTGATTTGAATAGCCTACTTTCGCACTTATCTCTTTCAATGGAAGATTGGTGTTTTTTAATAAACTACACGCTGCTTCAATCCGAATATCTGTAATTACATCCGAAATATTTTGCTGACGCTGCTTTTTAAATAGCGCACTAAGGTGCGCCGGACTGATATGTACATTTTCCGCAATTTCGTTCAAACATAATGTGTTATCCTGATAATGCTGCTGTATATACTCCAACGTTGCAGCACAAACATGCTCTTGATGGCTTTTCGTTGAAAGGTTCATTTCATCAGAAATTGTCTGACACAAGCGAAACAGCCATTGGAAAATTTCTGTACTTGTCGAGAACGCATCAAGCTGTTGGTACGTCTTAATAATATCTTTTTCCATATCATTGATGTTAAGCCCCATGTCACAAAGAAATTTCAGTAAATGCCCCAAAAGCTGATAGACACGCAAAAAGATAAATTGTTTGTTTTTATAGCTTTGCGTCAATTCTTCTGAAAATGAGAGAATCCATTTTTTTACTCCATCCAAATCATTTTTACACAACAGCTGTATCAGTTCTTCATTTCCGGAAACCTCATATAGCTCTACAGCATAATCTTTGTCTACTGTATCACTGATTGTAAATATATCTTTCTGTGGAAAGAAAAAACGATATTCCAGTGATTTTAATGCATTTGAATACGAAGACGACAACGACCACAAATATTTAACAATGCTGCCAATTCCAATATTTACTTCAAAAAGATGATGCTTATACATCTGTATTAACTCTGTCAACAATCCATATGACGTACTGTAGAAGTACTTTGAATTTGAATAATTATGCCCAAGCAGCAACACGATTTCATCAAAAGTTGACAAAGTATGCACCAAAGCAAAGTTTTTATCAAAAAGTTCTCTTATCGTATCCGACATGCTCATTAACTTTATATGATACTCTTCAATTCCGTTTTTTTCTTTGATTTCTACTGCGTTTTGTATTCGAATGACAATCGCCTGATAGTAATGATATTCCAAGTTTAATTGAAGATAATTTGCATAATCTGAGAGTGTATATCGCGCTTCATCGCTTGAAGATTGTATTAATTTATGGAAAAAATTGTCAACCATGATTGGACGACTCTTTTTTAAGATTGCAAGATTCTTCTGCTCTTTATCGAGCATATCAAGCGCATTACGAATGATTTCTTCCAGATAAGCATAATCAAGTGGCTTCTCTATATAATCAAATGCTCCCAGCCGTATCGCTTGTTTGGCATATTCAAATTTATCAAATGCACTGATCAGGATAATTTTTATAGAGGAATTCAGTTTCAGTGCATTTTCGGCAAGCGATAACCCATCTAACTGCGGCATTTCAATGTCTGAAATAATCAAATCTACCGGATTATTCTGCAAATAATTAAGTGCCTGCTGCCCATCATACGCTTTACAAACAACTTCTGCATTTAAATCAGACCAGTCAATATTATGACAAATCCCATCAACCGAGATATGATTGTCATCTATAATCATAATTTTGTACATTACTAATCCTCCAGTAACTGCGGAATTCTGATATGAATCGTTGTTCCTGAATCTTTATTGCTCTCTACTTTAAGTGTACCATGACCTTGCAAGGAAGAACAGATTCGCGAATTGATATTGCTGATACCAAAATGCTTCTCATAATGAATCTGTTTGGATTCAATGCTTTCCTGAATTTCATTTAATTTTTCAGGAGACATCCCCATTCCATCATCCGAAATTATAATTTCAATCATATCATCATCATAGGTGATAGAAATATGGATATGCATATGGATTCCATTGCCTTTTAAACCGTGCTGAATTGAATTCTCCAAAATCGGCTGTAAGGTAAATTTACAAATAAGAAAGTTTTCGATGCCTTCTTCCAGCTCTATATCCCAATCAAACAAATTATCTTTACATAATGCCTCCATCTCCATGTACAAACATGCGATTTCCAGTTCTTTTTTAATCGGAATCAAATCATTTGAGGTGCGCAACAGCCCTCTGTAAAACCGTGATAAATCAGCAAGCATTTTATCTGCTTTGCTAATTTCCCCCAATGACAATAAATTCTGCACAGATGCCAAAATATTATATAAAAAATGAGGATTAATTTGTGACTGCAGCAACTGATAGTTCAATTTTTCTTCTTGTATTTTTAAATTTAGATTACTTTCAAAGCTCGCATTTAACTCTGTAATCATGTTAGCACAAGTAACCGTCAGCGTATCAATTTCATCTAAATGAGAAGAAGTTGCCGGAACCAACTCATTAATCTGTGTTGCATCTATGACGTTGTCCATCTTAAGCTCAGACATAGAATGTGACAAACGATTTACTTTATTTGTCATTTGATCCGCTACCCAGATAATTGCAAACATCGTCAACGGAACCACAATTATAAAACACACGAAAATCATTTTTACAAGAATCGATGCACTTTGACGAATATAGTAATCCGGTGTCTCAGTAATCAAAAACAGCTGGTTGTGTACCGGTGCTGAAATGATTTCACATTCATTATATGAAATATGAGACGTCTTTCTATTTTGGGTAAGCGCATTCCGTTTTTCATTAGTCAAAGACGTACCGATTTGTGTCTGATCCGTACTTGCTAAGATGGTTCCCTCCGCATCTATTATGTAAGAAACAGAAGGATTCTCTTTTGAAAATTCGTCCAAATAGTAGCTTAATTCATCGCTCGTTATATGAAGTGCAAAACAATATTGTTGCGAATTAATTTGGGCAGACCGATAGCATGAAAGTACGCCTACGGGATTTTTGTCTTTACTTACCATATATGGAAACTTCACTCGTTTCTGAAACAGCCACTTCGGTTTAATTCCCTGATTGGCAAAATCACTTAACTGTACTCTATAATCTTCCATTTCCGATAAAGAACAAAACGTGATTCCTTCATTTGACACAAAACTGTCCTCCGGCAGAAAAACATTTACATGATAAATATTAAATGAATCCGCCATCGAAGTAATATTGTTTCGCACCGAGGAAAGGGTATCAAGATATTTTGACATCGGCTGTTCCGGGGTTGTGCATAACACACATAAATTAAAATGAATCGAATCTGCTAAGCTCTCTATCTGAGTCATTCGATTTTCAAACAGATTTTGATTTTTTTCACACGCTATTTTGGTTTCTTTTAGCATGTTGTCTTTTGCTATATTGTAAGAAATTTTGTAAGAAATCGTTCCCAATACAAAAAGGGGAAAAATCGCACAGAGAATAAAGCAAATGAGTAGCTTTAAGCGAAAATGTTCTTTGATGGTATTGATTAATCTTTTAGCAAACTGCATATATGTATCACTCCTTCCAGCCTAATTCTAATCAAAAAAACTAAAAAATACAATCATTTACATCAAAAACGAAAAATAATATAAATCATGCATAAAAAAATATATTTATTTTTGACCTGTATTTTTTTATGATTAAGTCAACAAAAATCAGTGACAGAAGAATTTCGAAAGTACATATTAAACATTGGAGGTAAAAGAAAATGAAGAAAAAAATCGTTAGTGTATTACTCACAGCAACCATGCTCGTTGGCCTTTGTAGCGGCTGCGGAAAATCAGGAGGAAGCTCAGAAGCCAAGCAAAATGAAAATTCCAACAAAATCACTTTAATGACACAGGACACTACTTATGGAAAAGCATTTGATGAATATATCCAGAAAGCCGAAGAAGCAACCGGTCTGGAAATCGAAACAATTGCGTGTCCAACCAACACAGACGACCGTCAGGCCAAAATCACAACCATCCTTTCCTCAGGCGATGACAGCATCGACGTGATTACAATCAATGATGAAATGATGAGTGCATTTAAAAACACCGGATACTTAGAGCCACTTCAGGATACGGTCATGACACCGGAAGTTATGAAGAACTTCCCGGAGAAATATATGAAAGAAATGACAATGGTTGGCGATAATGCTTATTCTGTTCCTTGCTTTATGGATATTCTTGCTTTCTGGGTAGATGAAGAAAAGATGGCAAACGCAGGTCTTACTGAGATTAAAACAAAAGAAGACTTCGAGAAATATGTAGAAGCAAACTCAGCAGACGGCAAATACGGATATGGCGATGCATGGGAAAAAACTTATGTATTTAACTCAATCGGAACGTTTGTAAACTTATTTGGTGGAGATTACTATGATTGGACTAATCCGAAAACGCAGGAAGCGGTAAAATTCATGTACGACATGATGAAGAATAATGAAACTCCGATTTCTCAGCTTGCCGATCAGTATGACCCAATGATGCAGAAATTCTTTGATGGCGACTACGCTTCGATTTTCATGTACGTAGGTGCAATCCAGACTTTTGTTAATTCCGGAAAATATGGTGCGGATAAACAGCACATTGCACCTATGCCAACATTTGAGAACAAAACCGCTTATATGTCTACATGGGGATATGTCCTGAACAGTGCTTCCAAAAATAAAGCAGCCGCAGAGAAGTTCCTTAAATACGCAGCTAGTGAACAGGGCGAGCTGGATTACACCGAAATGACTTCCAGACTGCCGGCAAGAACCGATGTATTGGAAAGCGATAAGTTAGCTGCAATGGATCTGCCAGGTTTGGATGAAATCAGAGAATACGTAGCAGATACTGAACTGCTTGCGCGTCCTATGGCTCCTCAGGCAATGGAATTCATCAGTGATATGGGTTCTTTATTCCAGCAGTATGTATCTGATGAATTAACACTCGATGAATTTTGTAAAAAGGCACAGCAATCTGTTGATACTTATGTCGTAAAATAAAGTCGTTCATATCGTATCTCAGAGATTTCACAGGAGGTAAATAGCAATGAAAAAGAAGACAAAGGGACTATGGATCGCATGGCTTCTGGTGCTTCCGGTAGTGATTGTACGAGCATCTACAACACTTTATCCAATCATTATGACCTTTATCAACAGCACTTATGACATGAGCTTGTTAAAAGGAACTGACTTTCAGTTTATCGGATTAGGAAACTATATTAAAATCTTTAGCGATCAAAAATTGTTATCTTCTATTCGATTTACTGTAATATTTACGGTAGTATCCATGTTCTTCCATCTGATACTCGGCGTAATTCTTGCATTAATGTTAAATATGAAGATTAAAGGTAAAAAATTCTTACGTACTATTGTACTGATTCCATGGGCAATGCCAATGGTAGTAGCCGGACTTGCTGCAAGATGGGCATTCAACGACGCATACGGATTAATCAATGATCTAATCCGCAAATTTGTTCCGGACTTTCACTTTGACTGGCTTGTGCATGCAAATTCTGCACAGGGCGCAGTTATCGCAGTTGACTTATGGAAAGATTTACCATTCTTCGCAATTTTAGTACTTGCTGCACTGCAGTTTTTATCAGCCGACATTTATGAAGCAGCAAAAATTGATGGAGCCGGACCAATCCGTTCCTTCTTTTCCATCACATTGCCAAACATTATGAAAACAATATTAAGTCTTTCTATCTTCTTTACTATGTGGCGATTGACAAGTTTTGACTTAGTATATGCGATGACCTCAGGAGGTCCTGGAGATTCAACCTCACTGTTAGCATATCGAATTATGCAGGAAGCCTTTACAAACTTAAATCTTGGATATGCATCTGCAATCGCGGTTTGCTTGTTTATCGTTATGACTATTTTAAGCTTTATCCAGCTTAAGGCGATAAAGAAATTTGATTAAATATAGAAGGAGATGTGGAAAATGAAACCAAAAAACAAAAGAATTCTGGCATCTGTATTCAAATGGATTTTAATCTTGATCGTTGCCTTTATTATTTTACTTCCATTACTTTGGATTTTTACATCATCTATTTCGCCGGCAGATGAATTGTTTAGTTCCCCAATTCACTATATACCGAAGCACCCGACACTGGATAACTATATCCGGATCTTTACACAAATGAATCTGGGCGAAAAGATTTTAAATACTGCAATTATTACCGTGTGCTCATTAATCTTATCCACTGTAATCTGTTTGATGTCCGCTTATGCATTTACTCGTTATTCCGGAAAAGGACTTACTCTTGTATATGCTGCAATCGTGGCTTCTGCTTTGATTCCGGGAATCGTAACCGCAAGACCATTATACGATTTAATGAAACAGTTCGGATTAATTGATACCTTCCCAGGACTGGTTATCATGTACACAAGTGCGTTAATTCCATTTACCATGTTAATTTTAGGCAACTTTTTAAGTGAAATTCCAGTTTCAATGGATGAAGCTGCAGAGATTGATGGCGCGAATATGTTCCAGAAACTGTTCTATATCACGCTGCCTTTAATGAAACCGGCAATTGCAACAATCTTAATCATTAATTTTATCAACTGCCTTAACGATTTGTTTACACCATTGTTTTTTGCACAGAAAATAGAAGTACTCAGTGTTGCAATTACCACAATCCCAAGAGAAACCTCATATAGTATGCCATGGGATTTGATTAGTACCGTTGGATGTGTTATCCTGTTACCAATCGTTATCTTCGTATTAATCTTTGAAAAACAGATTATGGAAGGTGTCATGGCAGGCGGTGTAAAACAGTAAACGGAGGAATTGATAATGTCAGATATTTTTAGATTAAAAAATGGAAGATCCAGAGCGATAAATGCAGAAAATCCAACTGGTGAAAAAGGAAAGGGCGGGATGGCAGCAAGCCATCTTGGTCCTTCCAGAAAAGGAAGTCCATGTTTAAAAGATATTATGCCAAATGAAACGGTCGTATTAGCTGAAATGGATGGACCGGGTATTATCCAGCATATCTGGATTACGGTTGATAATAAAACATCAGATGCCGATTGTTATGTACTTCGCGATTTAGTACTTCGCATGTACTGGGATGATGAAGAAACTCCATCTGTCGAAAGTCCTTTAGGTGACTTCTTCTGCTGCGGTTTTGCAAGAGAATGTCTTGTAACTTCTATGCCAATCTCTGTCGTTCCAAATAGAGGCTTTAACAGCTATTTTGAAATGCCATTCCGCAAAAAAGCAAAAATCACTTTAGAAAATCAGCATGATAATCCAATTCCTGCTTTCTTCTATCAGGTGGATTACTGTTTATACGATGAGTTACCGGAAGATACCGCTTATTTCCATGCACAGTGGAGACGTCAAAGAATTACCGAACTCGCAAAGGATTATGTGATTCTGGACAATGTAAAAGGAAAAGGCCATTATGTCGGTACCTATCTTGCTTTGACAACACTTGAGAGATATTGGTGGGGCGAAGGCGAAGTTAAATTTTATATTGATGGAGATGACGAATATCCAACTATCTGTGGTACCGGAACCGAGGACTATTTTGGTGGCTCCTGGAGCTTTGCACATCAGGTAAACGGAAAGACGGTAGAACAAACTTATAATTCTCCATTTTTGGGATACCCTTATTATTCCGCACATGATGAACTCGTGCATAATCCTTATCATAATGATGACTGCCCACCGATGCGAGGCTTTTATCGCTGGCATTTGATGGATCCGATTTGCTTTGAAGAAGATTTAAAAGTTACGATTCAGCAGATTGGAGTATGTTATAAAGGCCTGTTTGAACGACAGGATGATGTTGCAAGTGTTGCCTATTGGTATCAGAGTGAACCACATCAGGCATTTGCACCGTTGATGGATAAGAAAGGCAGATGGCCTAGATAAGAAACTTCTTTAAATACAAATAGAACCTACTCAAGTAAATATATACCTGAGCAGGTTCTATTTATTTGTTTTATTTTCTTACTTTTAGCTGTCTTTCTGCACAATTGTGTCTGCTTATTCTAAATCTCAGCTCATTTTAAATTTCTACTTAATTTTAAATCTTTGCTCAATTTTTACCCTACCACCTTATAGCAGCGGTACTATCACATTCACCCAGAACCAACTTACCGGCATCACAAGCACCATAGCCGGAATCATGTCTGCAACTGGAAAATCGTGAATTTTTGCAATTCGAAAACCAGTAGCAAGAAGCAAAAAACCGCCGCATGCCTTAAAGTCTGCAATCATATCCGGCGTAGTCAGTGGGAAAATAAATTTCGCTGCTACAAAGATTACAAAAAAAATCACGCACTGCGGAATTGCAACCACAGCAATCACCATGCCTAAAGTTCCTCCAAAAATCATCGCAGTGAAAAAATCCAGAATTGACTTAGAAATCAAAATTGTATGATCACCGCTCATTCCAGAGTCCAATGCTCCATAGATTCCTGTTCCACTGGCACAAAACAACACAATGATTGTTACAAGCATCGACATATATTCTTCCCTGGACATTGATTTATTTTTATTTGGAAAAAGTTTTCCCACCGGTTTCTCCATGCAAGCTGCCCCATTGTTAATAATTTCTCCCAAATTGACAGCCAAACCAAAAGCAGTCCCAATAATCACTGCAAAAATGACGGCAGGCATATTTTTCATAAGCCCAATGGAACTGACACCCATTCCCATTGAACAAATGCCAAAAATCTTGGTAAGCTCCGAGTTAAGCTTCGTAGGCAATTTATGCCCGAATAATGCCCCAATCACACCGCCGACAGCAATTGACAAGGCATTAATTATCACTCCTATTGGCATATTTTGTTCCTCTTCTTCCTAAAATTCAAAAATAAATACAGTGTAAAACATTCCGTCACACTGCAAAATTGACAATTCGAATTCCAGTTTATCACAAAATCATTTTCAATGTAAGCTTTTTCTTTTTCTGAAGCTTATGGCAGAATTATAGTCCGGAAATCGACAAGACTCTGACCATTACTCCTTCAACCTTCTTTCCTGCAATTCATCTACAGCTTCTTCAATTCCCTCGTCATTTGTATCTGTAAAAGACAAAACAATGGAAATATCATCAGCACTGTTATCCTCTGAAAATTGTTTCGGGTTGTATGCCCATAATTCAAGTCTTACCTGTTTATCCGGGTCTATCAATTCATTAGTCAGCAAGGTTTTATCATAATCTTTCTCACTAATTGCATAGGTAACAACTCGACTTGGATTTAGCATTGTTTTTTCAGAAAGTGCCGTTTCCCCTGCAAAGACCATATTTTCTGTAACTTGCGTCTTATCTATATATCCTGTTTTTCGAACAGGAGTCGTCAAATATACTTTCGCTTTTTCAAATAATTCATCTCGCTTATATTTTGACTCAATAAACTTATTGACACCGTCTTTTGCTACAAGAAATAAATCCGTCGCTTCCAACTGCTTTACTGCTCTGGTCAAGGTCATTGCTGTAAATGGAAGCACTCTTCCGGCTTCTGAAATATACAATCGCTTTTTCTTACTGTACAGATAAAACAAGAACAACTGTTGCGTGGAATAAACAAATTTTTCAATTCGCTTTACGGGTTCATTCTCATCCATGAGCATTGTTCCAATAAAAGGAAGAAAGACCTGCTTATCAGTAATAAACGGTATATTATTTTCTATAAGACTTTTTCTTCGATAATTAGATACTGTCGCAAGTTCAAATACGACTGGTACATTATCAATCTGCTGTATTTTTACAATTTGTTTTTTCAATGCCGGAAGTGTGGCAAGTTCTTCTGTTGGAGCAAGCATTATACAGCGTCTGTTTCCAATATGTGCTGTGTAAAAATTATAACTTCCTGCAATATAGACAGGCAACGAATCCTGATGATTCCATGCTTCATATTTTATAGAAATCCCGAATACGCTTGTAAGCATATTTCTCGTTCTCCTTTTAACTTATTTTCTTTCATTTTAACTTAGGCAATGTTAAAAATCAAGCTTTTGAGTTATTTTAAATTTTTCTAAAATTCTTTTCTCCGGAAACGTGAAGATATCAAAAGTCATCACTACATTATCAGCTACGATCCAGCCGATATTACAGAGAATGGACTTACCAGTAAGAGAGCACAGGCAATCAGTTTGGAACTTGCGAAGCAGATGGTTACCGGATATCAGGCACTGGTGGTTACTCATACCGATGGTCACAATGAGTCCGGAAATATCCATACTCACATCGTTATCAACAGTGGGAGGAAGACTGCAGTGGAAAGGCAGCCATATATGGATAAACCACATGAGGAAACTGCCGGTTACAAACATCGATCCACTGATAAATTCATGAACACATTTAAGAAAACAGTCATGGATCGGTGCCAACAGGAAGGGCTTCACCAGATAGATCTTCTTGCTCCGGCTGAAAGGAAACGTACTGATCATCAGTGCAACACCTTACCAATGGAAGCATATGAGCGGCCAGAGAACCTGCAGAAGAAATACGGATGAAACCAGGATTGTAATGCTCCAAATCTGGCAAAGATTGTACAAATTAAGCCCGATCCTTTTTACACCGGATCTGACCGGTCCATTCTATCAGAGAGGAAGCTGCATGGAAAAACAGATGTCCTGCCAGAATCCAATTTCAAAACTTTGGATGCCGTCAGATATCTTAAAAACAGATTATCCATTGCTGATCCGAAAGGAGGTGAACATCCATGAAGATTAAACTGATTGACTTTGGTCTAAAAGCAGATCATCATCCCTTCTGGCTACATGAAAATGATGCCGGTGCTGATGTATTCATGCCTTATGATTACGTATTAAAGCCAGGCGAGGTTGCAAGAATTCCACTTGGATTCGTTCTCATCATCCCGGATGGATTTGCCGGATATGTCTTTCCTCGAAGCAGCATGGTAGCAAAAGAACTGGTATGCGAACTTCCACCGATTGACTCCGGTTACCGTGGTGAGATTCACGCCATTATCAGCAATGTGAGCACATCTTCTCAGACCATTCATAAAGACACACGCATCGGTCAGCTGGTGATCACACCGGTTGTGATCGCAGACTTTGTCCTGAACCTTGGTGAAGAACGAGGATCTGGGGCATTCGGAAGCTCAGGAGAGTAGTACTATGATTACATTTGGAACAAAACTAAAACACTTAAGACAGAAAAATCATCTCACCCAGAAAGAACTCGGCATGGCTGTTGGCTTTCCAGACATCTGTGCTGATGTCCAGATTGCTCAGTATGAAAGCGATGTCCGAACACCGAAAGAGGATCTTATGAAACTCTTCGCATCAACACTTGGTGTTCCGGTTGAACTCTTTACCGTACCGCTACTCTCAGAGTCCAGGGAGTATGAGGCGGCGGAGTATTGGAAATATGAGTTAGTGGCAGAATTAGGAGATTTCTAAAAAGTTCTTTTCTGCTATGCAATGATCAGCCTCTCTGACCATCAGATATTACTGTCAAATCCATGATGAACTTATCATCGTATGCCCGAAAGGAACCGATGTCATTAATATCACTTCTATCATGGAAATTCTCCCGTCTGGATGTCGGACATCTTAATCAGAGGCAACGGCTACGAGACCAGATTTTATAAAAAAAGATAAAAGAAAT
This sequence comes from Firmicutes bacterium OM04-13BH, assembly GCA_003481745.1. GTDB lineage: Bacteria > Bacillota > Clostridia > Lachnospirales > Lachnospiraceae > Blautia > Blautia stercoris. The sequence goes on along the minus strand of QULP01000005.1, from coordinate 201,837 downwards.
GCGGCTTCCGGTTCATAGCCAGAGGCCGCAGTGTATTCAATTACTGAACTTAGATCCAGAAGCCTTGTTTTTAATCATTTTCTTCAAATTCAACATCTTCGCCAAATATTTCACGCATAACATTTCTCCAAGCTACATTATATGCATTCAACATATTACTGTAATATTTTTTCTTTAGTTCGCCATCTAATATGTTTTTCTTTAATTGAATTGCCTCCTCATCTGTTCTAGCCATAAGCGGTATATACAGATAATTGGTTTTTGACAATTCCATTACAATAGGAACTACAAAATCATCGTCCACATAATGTCTCAGCAACGAAACAAAGTTCAAATTTCTGATTTTTCCATATGTTGCAATCTTCCTAAAGAATAAATCATCACATAAAAGAGTCGCTTGTTCCTTCTTTGCCAATATAAAAGAATCTAAGTGAATCATATGAAGACACGCAACAGCTATAAATTGTTCACCATTTATATCGCCTATCGTAAATCTTATACGTTCTTCATCAGTTATAGTTACTTTCTTACAGTCAGCGCAGAAATCTATGATTCTTTCCCATATCTCTATATGAGATGAATTATCATTAATTAATGTCAACTGATCATTGACATTGACCAATTTTCCTTGAGACACTAGACTTGTTTTCTTAGCTTTACTATACCTTTCAGCAAAAAACTCTATATACGATGCCGGAAGAATCATATCACTTTTTATTTCATCAAGTACATTCAGCATATTCATAGAACTTAATAAAACTAATGTAGATAATCCTGGAATATATCTTTGATTTTCCTCGTCCTCATATATCGGAAAACCCGTGTAAAAGGCTTGATCTTTTGTATAAAGAAGCATTGTTAATGCATCTATATACCTATCATAATTACCATTAATAAAAAAATCTATGGGTAAACCAGTATCATTTTCTTTAAAATGGTAGAAATTGAGCATTGTTTCTGTTTGCTTTGTTCTATCTGTCATAGATTTAAGTTTTGCTATTAAATCCTCTGGCTTTTCTGATGATAACACACACACTGATCCATCAAATTTTTCAGGATGCTCACTTATTTTTCTAAAGATAAAACCTGCAGCGAAGTCTGTTCTCGACTGTATTTGGATTATTCTGTAACTTATATCTTCAATTTTTAAAATTTGATTCAAACTACTGCCCTGTATTTTCAAATACAATGGAGTTCCTGCAGGAATATGTTTGACATTTAAACTTGTATTTTCTGGATCGAAAAATTCGCTTTCTGAGTCAAGACAAACTGTAATAATCTGTGGGTTCTTCCCATTTGTCGTATTATTTTCTTCAAGTGTAACTACACAATTGTTTTTTACCCTCTTCACTTCATTTTCATCGTGGTAACGGTTAAGATTCTGATTGTAGTAGCCAAAATAATTTTTATATATTTCATAGTTATCCGCATTGTTAAGATAATATAGGGCTTTGTACGCATATAAGTCTGCTTCCTCAGCTTTCCCTAATCGTAACATAGCAGATGCCACTGCCATGCAGTAATCCGGCTTGATTGAATTACTCAATGCAGCAATATATGGTGAATACGAATTATAATCTGTCTCATTCCTTTCAAAAAGCATAGCTATAATATTTCTCGCCAATCCTTCTTCATTAGTAATCTCAAAGAGTTCTTTAGCGTATTTCAGCATACTAAATCTTTTTTCTTTAGCCCCAGCACAAAGATATTTAATTTGTAAAAACTGTTTTCGTGAAACATTTGCTTCCAAAAACACATCTGCAATCAATTCTGCAGCGTCCAATTTATCTGATTTAATCAGAGCTTTATCATGATTTGCGAACTCTCCGTTACTTACAGCAAATGCCGAATCATATATTTCTTTTACAACATAACGATTCAACGCCTCTACATTTTTAATGGTCTTTAATAATATTTCTACAAGTCCTAATTCATCAGCATGCGACAGAATAATAAGCAACTTTATTTTTTGCAAAAGTGCCAGCTTGTCCAATCCTGTATCCATATGCTTTTTTATAAGCGGAACAACATCATCTTTTAAATATGTCTTTTTGCGTACTCCAAAAGCAATATTAACTATGTCATCAAGATCATCCGCAACCTCAGATAATACTTCATTAAGTTTTTTCTGATAGCATTCTTTCTCCTCGTAATATAGGGCTGTCAAATACAGGCTCTTTAGTTTTGCATTTATAACAGAATCATCTACATCACGATATAAATTGATCACTTTCGCATATTCTGCTTGTGACAACTTGCAAATTAAATATCTGCAGGCGATATTAACATCCTTTTTCCAATCAAGTTCCGCATATATCTGCTCAGCATCATCAATACTACCATTTAATTCTAAGCAAAACGCATACATATATTTTATTACAGAATCATCTTTAACGGCATCCGTAAACCCTTGATATCTTTCAATTGCATTTTCAAGATACGCTTTCTCATCAATTCCAAGATTGTAAGCAGACTCAAGATATAGCATTGCAACAAGGCTGTTATTACTTATATATTGCTTATTATCCTTTAGAGAATCCAATTGTTCTATTAGTTCAATCAATCTTTCTCTATTCCCATAATGTTCCTCTCTCCATGCACAATTAATTATCTTAATTTCTGCAAATATCGAATACAAAAAAATTTTTTCTTTTCGACTTTTCTGATAAAGCCCATTAAAAATATCTAGTGCTACGCTATATTGTTGTGTGTTGAACAACGCCAATCCGTAGTATTGCTTTACTATATCAATAATATCTGAAGGTGCATCATTTATAATTTCTTTACACAGTCCAATTACATCATTCCACAATTGTGATGAAAACATCTTATCTAAAACAATGATCTGAATTTCCACACAATGGCATGCAAACTTATACGCACTGATCGAAACTGGATTTTTATAATATTCCTGCATCCATTTTAATTCACTTTTATACTGATCTGTAAGACCATCCGCTAATGAATCAATATCCTTATTGCTATGCAATTCCAAAATCTGTTTGTAAAATAATAGTGTTTCAGCCCCCTCAATACCAGTAAGCCTGTATGAGAATATCTTGTCAATTTCTTTCCTGAGCTCATCCATCTGCATTTCCAAAATTAGCAATTTGCAAGTTTGTATTTTTTCTTGTACAAAACCTTGGAGCAATCTTGGATCCACAATTTGCTCGGTCGCTTTTACAGAACAAGTGCTACATTTTCTGTCTGCATCATTATTAATAATAATACCCGCATAGATTTGATCCATCTGCGCTTCATCAGGCCTTTGTCGTGGTAAGAAAAAATAATTAGCTATTTCTTTATGCTTTGCGATTAAATCAAATACTTCTGTATTTGAAATAGGATATATTTCAATCCCAGACTTTTTTAATAAAGTTACTATATCTCTATATCCTTGGGCAGAAGTTGTAATTGTTTTATTGCAAAAAAGGTATATCAAATCAAGTTCATCCCCATAATGTTTAATGGCTTGATTCATTGAATCCTTAATTTGGGAATAGCTTATTCTATTTTCAAAGTATTTCGCCTGAAAACTGATTTTTCGTCGCTTAAGTCTATCTGTTCGCGGTTGCTCCAAAATTGGTAACACCTCTACGCCTGGATTATTATGGTTAGAATGTGGAACTGTTCCTTTTTCTAAAAATTCCAGAGAAAACAGACGTCTTGACATATCTTCAAAGGCGCCTGTTACATCATCATTGCACATAGCGAATTGTGGCCATGTTAAATTTGGATAATACGTATCAACTTCTGCCATGTACAAAACTCTCCTTTCTTACTTCATAACTTTATCCAGTAACGCCTGGTAACTGTCTACTACATCGTAAACCACATTATCACCACTGATCGCCTTGAAGTGTTCTCTTGCGCAGTAAATCTTTGCATCCTCAATGCCCCTGAGTTCCAGTGTGTCCATAGAACCTTTTGTCTCTGCAACAAAATAGATATGCTTTACAGTGCCTTCTTTAAATGCAATCGCCCAGTCCGGATTATAATGTCCTACCGGTGTAGAAATATAAAATCCATCCGGTAGCTTCACATATACAGCAACATCTGATGCTACATCCAATTCCTGTGCAAACTTTCGTTCATTTGTGGAATCATAAATAATGTGATCAAACAAATGCTTGTCAGCCTTCATTGCATTCACATCCAGCTTACCTTTTATAGTTGCATCAGTGAAAATATCTGTATCATATTTATCATCCAAAACATCATATGTAATATGTTGAATAATTGCTGTTGCCTTTTCATTATTAATCAACTTCCCAGCCTGAATAATAAACTCTTCCGGATTATCCTTAAACTGATTGAATACCGTAGGCTGAATTCCGGTAAGAATTTGAATGACAGCCTTTCGAGTAAGCCCTGTTTCCTCAACTAACTTTCCGACAAGATCATATTTAACGCTGGAATTTGTCTCAACCTTATGCTCATCATATGTTCCTGACTTTTGTTTCTCAAATGATGAACCTTCTAACAATGCATCCTTTGACTTAATCTCTTTCATGGATCCAGTCTCAACCTTAAAGAATATCTTTGGTACACGAAGCTTGTTGTCAAGAGCTACAATTGACTTCCGAACTAATTCATCAGTATCAAAGTCAACTACATATGCTGTTCTGGCATTAATTTTACTCCATAATGCCTTAAATTCTGGCATCGCAAGTTTATCTGGATCAACCTTAAGTTCAACATTATTACTTCTGGCATTCTCCGGTTTCATCTTCGTATCATCGTAAATACTATCAATAATCAGCATCAGATCCGGTTTATATTGATCCATCTCGGTTCCAAAGCTTACTTCACCATTTGCTTTGTCTTCATAGAATTTATCTGTCAACGCATCATTTTCATCAATATAATCCATCTTGATCATATAATGAATCAGTTTTCTCGCCATGGATGCATCTATCGTTTCTTCATTACCATCCTTATCATGCACCCTTGCATTTTCAAAAAGGATTTCTGTAACCTGACGCGGTCTGTTTCCAACAGCCTCAGCGATTTCAGCCTGCAGCCCCTTTGTAAACTTATCGTAGCTCTCACTTGCAATTACAGTAAGCACATTAATATTATGAACATCTGCACCAAGAGCATTCTCATCCATACGATCGCCATCTTCATTTACGCAAAGGCGCATACCGCGACCAACTTCCTGACGCTTACGAATCTCACTGCTGCTCTGCTTCAAAGTACAAATCTGAAATACATTCGGATTGTCCCATCCTTCTCTAAGTGCAGAGTGAGAGAAAATAAATCTTACCGGTGACTTCTGCGGATTACGATCCAAAAGAAGTTCTTTATTTTTCATGATCAGGTCGTATGCATCAACATCGTCTGAAGAAGTTTCGCTACGTTTGATCTTACTGTTAATCATACGCCCTTTTTTATCAATAGAAAAATATCCGGCATGTGTTTTTGCGGCTCTGATGCTCCGCAAATACTTAAGATAATCGTCCTCTCCGATTTTAAGCTGAAGATTCTGCAAAACATCCTCATATTCCTGCTCAAACATATCTGCAAAAATACCATTTACAGGATTTCCGGATTCATCATATTTTCTGTAATGATCAACTTCATCAATGAAAAACAGTGATAATACCTTAATTCCTTTATAAAACAACTGACGTTCCCGTTCAATATGCGAAAGGATTGTTTCTCGAATCTGGATTCTGCGAAGTTGTTCCTCACTTACTTTACCAATAACATCCCCTGCATATATTTTAATACCATTGATAAATTCAAGAGAATCATCACGACCATCAATACTCTTTACAACAAAATTATTCTTATATTCTTCTAGTTCGCCAGAGTTCGGATACAAATTAAAACCTATCCCGACTTTTCTCGAAACCGTCTTTACTCCTGACGCCCCTTTTGTATGGAACTGAATTGTTGCCGTCGGATCCGCTTTGGAAAGATTAATTCCCTCTAAATATACGTAACTGTCTGTGGCAGTTGTTCCGGATTCCTGGATACCCTTAACTGCAATCTTTTTAACCAATTTCTTATTATACGCTTCCATGGCATCCAAACGATAAACCATATTGTAAATGCTGTCGCTCTTATGCGTAGCGGAATAACGTAGCGTCATTAAAGGATGAAATTCCTCCAAATTCTTCTTTGTCTGCTTACCTTCTACAGACTGTGGTTCATCAATAATAACAATTGGATTCGTCTTAGCAATAATATCAATCGGTCTTCTGGATCTGAATTCATCCAGCTTCATATAAATCCTTCGCGCATCCTTACCTTTCGCATTAAAAGCCTGAGAATTAATAATCATTACATTAATTGAATTATCCGATGCAAATCTGTCAATCTCTGTAAGCTGAGAAGAATTGTAAATAAAAAATCTGATTTTCTTTCCGTATTCCTCTGCAAAATGCTCCTGGGTTACCTGAAATGATTTATATACACCCTCACGAATAGCGATACTTGGAACGACAATAATGAACTTACTCCAACCATAATGCTTATTCAACTCATACATAGTTTTGATATACGTATATGTTTTACCAACACCAGTCTCCATTTCAATAGTCAAATTATATGTGCCTTCCAGCTTCGAAGAAGGCTCTATTTGATTGTTTCTCTGTATTTTTTGAATGTGATCCAGGATAATCTGATTATTTAGTTCTGGTACAATACGCTGATTGCTCCAACCCGTAAAATCCGTTTCATCAAACATATTAGATTGAGAATATGTCTGACCAGATTCCTGCATCTTTCCCTGATATCCTCTATCCATCATGTAAGAAGGAGTCAAATATGGCTGTCCTGCAAAAACATCTACTACCGCTTTTGCAGCATCAGCCTGAAACTTCTGATGCTTAAATTGTAGCTTCATTGTTTTATCCTCCTTAAATTACTTTCACTGTTGTATCTGGTGCCATGAGTTTAAAGATTTCACTCACATTAATCTTTGAAGGACTTCCAGTAAAACTACTATCTCTAAAAACTGCACGAAGCGGCTGCTTCTTTGCAATTTCCTTAATTACGGAATCAGGAATATTCTCATCAAAACAAGCGATTAAATCTCCATCATTATAGTTATGAACAGTATATCCCTCTATTTTCTCAGAGCTATATGGTAAAGACAAGGAAAGTCCCCACTCTAAAAGACAACCAAATAACAAATCAAGATCATTACGATCAGCTTTAATATTAGATTCTAGCATTGGTAATAAGTCTTGATTGTATTCTTCTGGACTGTAATAAACATCATTCATATTACTTTCATCTATTTTAAACACTCTAAATCCAATATCTAAAGATTTCGAAAGTAACGAGGTTGATGATTTTACCATAGCAGCTGAGTGCCTAATACGTGATCTTCCAATATCACATATTGTTCTATAGCCTTCTCTATACAAATCATCTTTTTCACTAAGTTCTTCCGGATATTGAACCATAATGTATTTTAATGGAATACCATTCTCTATTGAATAATCCATAACTGCATGCGCTGTGCTAGCACTGCCACTAAAGAAATCCATAACTATATCTCCAGGCTTTAGATTTGCTGTGAAAATTAAATGTTTGATCATTTTTATTGGTTTTTTACCGCTATTAAATGCAACTCCACCTTCTTTTCGAATATTACCAAAATCACCACTGTAATCATAAAAGTTAACTATAGGTCTATATTTTAATGATGTTCCATTCTTTATTCCTTCTATTCTTTCAAGCGGAACACCTGAATAAAATTTACCACGAATAGCTTCTGGTTTAGTTGGACCTGTTACATATCTATATCCCAATCCATCTTCACCCATATTATGAATTTTATATAAAACACCTAATCCATCTGCCTCTTTTCTATCGATTAAATATTTTGCCAAAAATTCTGCTGCAGTACCACTCTGTTTAACTATACTTCCAGAAGCCCATGTTTCCTTTAGTAATCCGAGTTTTCCTTCTTTGTGTTTAGTTATCTTCCATTCTCCTGCTTTAAATATAGTAACCATTTTGTTTGCTATCTGAAGTGTTTCTCCTTCAGTTAGTTCTTCAAATGACCAACAGAACTTTGACAAATCGTATGGTTCTGATGGTTTTTGAGGGACAAATGTAAAATGATCTTTACAATAAATTAATACATATTCCATTACAGGTTGAAAATCACTATCTTCATTAAGTGACTTGCTAGCATATCTAACCTGTAAATGAAAAGTCTCAAGATGATTTGATGCTCCAAAAATCTCATCACAGATTTTTGTCAATGATGTAATTTCTTTTTCATCAATACTAATAAAAATCACCCCATCATCAGTTAACATATTTCTAGCCAACATAAGTCTTGAATACATCATCGAACACCAAGTTGAATGAAATCTAGGATTACCCATATTATTTTCTGTAAAAAGTCTGTTTCCATCATCATCATGCAAACCTATTTCTTGATTATAATCGGCACTACTCATTGCATAGTTGTCTGGATATAAAAAGCTATCTTTCCCGGTGTTATACGGTGGATCAATATAAATCATCTTTACTTTTCCAAGATAACTCTCCTGAAGAAGTTTTAATGCATCTAAATTATCTCCCTCTATATATAAATTCTCAGTATTATCCCAATTGACAGATTCATCTTTACATGGTCGAAGAGTCTTACGAATAGATCTATTTGCTTCCACAATAGATGCTTTTTTTCCTACCCAAGTGAATTCATAAGTTTCATTAGTATCGACAATGTCATCTGAAAGCATCTGCTTCAAAATTTCAAAATTAACAATCTTTTTAGGAGTACCATTATCATCAATGGTTTCAGTAATACAATTAGGAAATAATTCCCCAATCTTCTCTATATTTTGCGCGGTCATATCAACTGACTCCATCCTCATCTTTTCCACCTTATAAAACCTCCAATTTTTTCTTCAGTTTCTTCAATTCACTATTCAACTGCATCTGCTTATTCAATTGCTTTTCCTTTTTTATTTTTTTCTGAAGATTTGCAATCTGCTTTCTTAATGCTTCTTTCTCTTCTTCTCTGGCAACTGTATCCTTTAAAGATTCTCCTTCTTCTGCTGACTGTAATTTATCCCCAGCAATTTGCTTTACAAAGTTCTCGTAAACAGAATCAACATCCAGACCTTCCAACTTTACTGGTAGTTCTTCTTCTTCCATCCATTCTGTATGGTAATACTTGTTTACCTTAAAAGCAGCATTTCCCGAAGCAGCCGCTTCTTTATATCCGATCCATGCCTGGTACTTTCTCTGATACTCCAAGAGGAACAAAATATGGTATGGTATTTCTCGATCCATCTGACGAAGCATCCCTTCATCAAGCGTCTGATCGTTGAGCTTGACTTCGAATACTTCTATCTCTGTCACATTTGTCCCCGGAGCAAGATTCAACGTTGTTGTTGCAATTTTATTTCTCCAGTAAATTGTTTTTACCTGATCCACAAATACTTTCTTTAACGCAGGTGATATTTCCAAATTTTCATAAAATTTTTGTTTCGGAATTCTTTTATTAAATTCCGTAGTTTTTGGTAATCCCAGCATCTAATCACCCACCTCTCCTATTTCACTACAAGGAAACAAATCAATTCAAAGTCATCCAATCCAGACACATCAGACATAAGAGCCGATGTTCCACCGGCTGAAAACAAACTGTCAATATCACTTTCTTCTTTTACATCAATGATAGAATTGATGGCATCACTGAGTAAATCTGACATCTCAGCCATATTGCGTCCATCTTCTGTTTCTTCGTTGAAGATTGTATAAACTTCTTTTATTGGTTCTTTCTTTCCTCTGCAAAGAAGTCTGACATCGTCTAAAAGCTTCTTCGGATTTAGATAATCGCAGATAATCTCTCCATCTACACCAATGTAAACCATATAAAATGGATGAATACGATTCTGGTTATCAATATTCACGCTATTATTTACATTTCTGAGAACGAAAATAACTCCTTCAGGAAGTTCTTCTGTTGCTGGAACTACTGCATGAAGTCCTCTTGGCTTCGTATCCATATCTGAATGAGTCTTAAGATACTCCAATAAATCCAAACGGAATTCATTTAAACCAAGATCCATGATGGAAATACCGTCTGACATTTCCTCGATATCTACGACTTCCTCCTGCAGTCTCTTCAGCTGCTGTTTTCTGTATTCCAGGTCTCCCTTTTCCTCTGCATTAATAAGATCATCATCACCGGTAGATGTCATAACAGATATTTTCATTCTGGTTTCAACTCTTGATTTCAGATTAATATAATCATCCAGTGTCATATCCGGCCAGAAGTTTACAAGCTGAATATAGTCATTTTTACTTCCAATACGATCCACACGACCAAATCGCTGAATAATACGAACCGGATTCCAGTGAATATCATAATTTACAAGATAATCACAATCCTGCAGGTTCTGTCCTTCTGAAATACAGTCTGTAGCAATGAGAATGTCGATATTAAAATCATTATCAGGCATTAACATTACCTTACCCTTTGATAATGGTGAGAAGCAGGTAAGTACATTGTTGAGTGTTGCCTTCAATCCCTTTATCGTTGATTTGCCATCTGTAGTACCGGTAATAATTGCCGTATCCAATCCATATTTTTTCTTTACAAAAGCACTTACATTCTCATACAGATAATCTGCTGTATCAGAAAATGCTGAGAAAATAAGAATCTTCTTGTTTCCTTCATTAATCGGATGCTCAATCTTTTTCGAAATCAGATCAAAAAGCGTCTGCAGTTTTGTATCATACTCTGGCGTAATATCTTCTATCATCAATGTCAGAAGTTCAAGCGTATCTGCATCTGCGTTTAATTCTTCTCTCCAGCTCTTATAATCCATATCAGCAAGATCGAGCTTTACCTTTTTACCTACAGTAAAATAGTCTGTATTTCCATCGTCCATATCAAACTCATCATCTGATGCTTCATACATGTCAATATCAGCTATGCCATATTTTTCAAATTTATCTATAGCTGCTATGGTGCTCGTAATAAGCTCCCTGATTCTTTCCAAAGTGAGTTTAAAAGAATATACTGAAGACTCCAGTCGTTTCAACAAGTTGATACTCATAAGTCTTCTGATACCTTCCTCACGCCCTCTCTGCGTAAGGTTCACTCCTTTGTTATGCGTCAAATCCATATACTTATCCAACCTGCTTGGGAAAATATAGTTTGACGGTGTATAGATACATAACGTAAGCAACATCAACTGCTCATAAATCTGATTGTAGTTGATTGCTGATTCTAAGGATGTGAGATTTGGTCTTAAAGATATCGGTTTCAACCTCTCCGGAAATTTACCAATCTCAGCTGTACTGTAATACTTTTCAATGTGCTTTCGAGATCTTGCAATCGTTACACTATCCAGAACTTCAAAGAAATCAAAATCCAAAGTTCTCAAAAGAGCATCTGTGGTTCTATCTTCCGGATCCAGTTTGCTCCATGCATTAAATGCCTTCTGAGCCTGCCGGAAGATATCCTCCAAAGATTTACTTGTATTAAGCTTGCTGTCTAGATTCTCAGCATCGCCTTCATATGCAATCGCCAGCTGGTTTCTCAGATCCACAAATCGATTATTAACCGGTGTAGCAGAAAGCATCAGGACTTTCGTCTTAACGCCTGCACGTATCACTTTATCCATCAATTTCACATATCTATTTTCCACAGTATTGGCATGTGTACCAGCACCATTACGGAAATTGTGTGATTCGTCGATAACAACCAGATCATAATTGCCCCAATTCAACCGATCCAGGTCAAGTCCGTTTGAAAATCCACCATTACGCGACAAATCTGTATGAAACAGGACATCATAATTCAATCGATCAGTAGCAATTGGATTGTTTACATAATTATCCTTATAAGTATTCCAGTTCTCAGCCAATTTCTTAGGGCAGAGGACAAGAACACTCTTATTTCTATTTTCATAATATTTAACAACTGCCAGTGCTGTAAAAGTTTTACCCAAACCTACACTATCAGCCAGAATGCAGCCATTGTATTTTTCCAGTTTATTGATAATAGCGAGCACAGCATCTTTTTGAAAATCATAAAGCATATTCCAGATTTTACTTTGTTTAAATCCAGTTGCTTCGTTTGGAAGCACATCCTCAGAAATATCATCCAGGAATTCACTAAACACATGATACAATGTCATAAAATAAATGAATTCCGGTGAATTCTCATTGTATGCAGATGACATATTCTCGATAACAATATCTGTAACATCCTGCAGTTTTTCCTTATCATTCCAAATATTGTCAAATATCTGCATATACTGTTCAGTAAACGGGGACTCCATCCTATTGACCATATTATATGCGTTATTACCACGATCACACCCTATGTCAACGGTCGTGAATCCATTCAATGGCATATAAGCAACTTTTTCTTCCTTACTCTCCACTGTCATAAAACCAGCCATAGCCTCACCAGTAGTATTGGATCTAAATGTAGCCTTCCGTCTGATCCATTCAGCACATTCCTTGGCAATGGCCTTCTGAGTCATTTCATTTCTGAGCTTAATCTCAAACTCCGTTCCATAGAGACTCCGCTCTCTACCGATACGAGGAATATAAAATTCTCTCTTCTGTTTGCTAGCCTTTTCCGTCACAAATGTAGGTGATGTAAAAATAAATCTCAATTCATCTACATTTTCCAACTGTTTTTTCAATTCATTATAGGCATACATAGAAAAGCAGGCTGCAGCAATTGCAACCTTACTGCCTTTCTTCATTGTAACCGCCATATCATCACGAACAATATCTGTGACATTATTAAATACTTTCATGCCCTGTTCCTCTATTTCCATAGCTTCCTGATATATTTTTCTGTAGCAAATATTTTAGAATAAATTATATCAACTATTCTATTCTGAATTACAAACAATATCAATCTTTTCCCTATATATTAAGCAACCTTATTTATACTGCATCATCAATCTTCCGACTTCCGTTTTCATCTGTTCCACTACTTCATCAGACCCTGCAATCTTGATATCCTCTCCGAGGGAAATAATCCATCCCAAAAACTGTCTACTGACATGAAGACCCACATTTACTGTAAAGTGATCTTCATCCGCCGGAAACATCATTACATCTTTTCCAAACCGATCAACAATCACACCTGCCAAACTATTTTTCACAAGAAGTTTCACTGTCTGTTCTTTTCCACCGAACATTCCAAAACTCTTTTTAGCATAATCCGCCATATCTAATTTTTTAAAATAGTCTTTTCCTTCTCTGCTCTCATTTGACAGCTTAATATGAAGCATCTTATCTACGCGATAATGTTTAATTTTTTCGGCATCAGAATCATATCCTACCAAGTAATAATTTTCATCATCCCAGGAAAGGCCCCATGGACTAATATGGTACCATGCGCCATTATGTCTCAGTTCCATTTCCTTTTTGACATTCCACTGATAATACTGAAATTTTATCTTTTTGTTTTCAGAAATCGCATTATGAATCGTATCCACAGTGTAATAAATACTTTCATTCATTGTCTTGATTCTACCAGATACATAGACTTGCCTCTGCAGCTTCTGTGCATCATATTTGCTAACCAGCATTTCTAATTTTTTTATCAACGCATTGGTTTTCTTTTCTGTTATAAACCTGGATGACTGGATAGCATCTACCAAAAGCCTTAACTCTGGTAATTCAAATGCACGATTTACAACATGATAATGATAGCGATTTACAACCGGCTCACCATCTACTTCAACACCAAGGACGCTCAAATCTCTTAAATCTGTATATATGCTTTTTCTATCTGCAGTCACATCATATTTCGCCAATTCTTCCATAATCTCAGGCATAGTAATATAATGGTCATCATCTGTTTTTTCCAGCATAATCTGCGCCAGTCAATACAGCTTAAATTTCCAGTTTGTTCCCTTCGGCATGATGAACTTCTCCCTTCTGCCAACAATATTTTAAGTATATCATAAGTGGGAGATATATTGTGCATCTTTTCACATAAATCTTTACGTTTTAAATCTAGTTTTATACAAAATGTAGGTTCGATTTCCATTAATTATCATGCAGGAACTTAACTACTGCAACAATTATAACGATAACGCCAATCCAAAAGAATAATTGAAATGCCCCTCCAAGTTCAGAAGCAAAATCATTCAAAAAAGCAAATATCAGAAGAATGATCGCTCTCAATCCTTCACAACCCAATTTTCCATCTTTCATAAGTCACACACCCTCAAAGCTACACTGCCTATATCTTAAGAAATACAGCATAATTTTTAATCCATAAATATTTCTTCCACCAGCGACATACATTCAGAAAGTTGATTCATAAAGGGCTGTAATGTTTTTCTGGTTTTTTCTCGTTCTGTCTCTGTGCACTCTGAAAAAGTTTCATGATGCCTGACAACAAAAAAGGACACCTTCCATTGGTATTTCTACCAAAAGAGAAGTGTCCCTTTATACACCTTATTTTCGAAAAATGCTCCTCAAAAATAATCAATATTTTACTTGTAAATAAATAAGTCAAACAGTCAGGAATACATAGAACTCCTTATTCTATTCTCTTATAATCCGTACGTCACCATTTAAACTTATACAACTCCAGACCGTTTCATGTAGCTCCATGTCAATCCGTAGAACCACTTTTCCTGATTGGACGTCTATGACTACCAAACCGAACTCTTTTTTCTGGATTAGTACAGCTTTGCACCAGCCGGGATGTGGTTATCAACCATCAGAAGATGAAGTTTTTCTTCGCCCTCTTCCTCATGGATTGCACTAAGTAACATTCCACAGGAATCAATTCCCATCATAGCTCTTGGCGGCAGGTTTGTGATAGCGATCAGTGTTTTTCCAACCAGTTCTTCTGGCTCATAATAAGCGTGAATACCGCTTAAAATGGTACGATCTGTGCCTGTTCCATCGTCCAGAGTGAACTGTAACAGCTTCTTGGATTTCTTAACTGCTTCACATGCTTTTACCTTTACAGCTCTGAAATCTGACTTGCTGAAAGTATCAAAATCAACCATTTCTTCGAATAATGGCTCAACTTTTACTTTGGAAAAATCAATCTTCTCAACTGGCTTTGTTTCCTGTGCTGCATTGTTTGCTTCGTTCTTAGCAGCACCCTGTGACTTCATTGTTGGGAATAATAATACGTCACGAATCGCAGCAGAGTCTGTCAGAATCATGCACATACGGTCAATACCAAATCCGATACCACCTGTCGGAGGCATACCGATTTCCAGTGCATTCATAAAGTCCTCATCTGTTGTGTTGGCTTCATCATCGCCCTGTGCCAGCAGTTCTTCCTGAGCTTTGAAACGTTCTCTCTGGTCAATCGGGTCATTTAATTCAGAGTAGGCATTTGCCATTTCCCATCCGTTCATGAAGAACTCGAAACGTTCTACATAATCTGGATTCTCTGGTTTTTTCTTTGTCAGCGGAGAGATTTCGATTGGATGATCCATAACGAATGTCGGCTGAATCAGATGTTCTTCTACAAATTCTTCAAAGAACAGGTTTAAGATATCACCTTTTTTATGTCTTTCTTCGTATTCTACATGATGTGCGTCTGCTGCTGCTCTTGCTTCTTCCAGTGTATGAATTTCGTTAAAGTCAACACCTGAATATTTCTTAACAGCATCTAACATGGTAATTCTCTCGAAAGGCTTTCCGAGGTCCATTTCTACGCCATTGTATACAATTTTAGTTGTTCCAAGTACTTCCTGTGCAACATAACGATACAGATTTTCTGTTAAATCCATCATTCCGTTGTAATCTGTATATGCCTGATATAACTCCATCAGTGTAAATTCCGGATTATGGCGGGTATCAACACCTTCGTTACGGAATACACGTCCGATTTCATATACTCGTTCCAGACCACCTACAATCAGTCTCTTTAAGTATAATTCAAGGGAAATACGCAGTTTGAAGTCTTCTCCAAGTGCATTAGAATGTGTGATAAATGGTCTTGCAGCAGCACCACCGGCATTTGCTACAAGCATAGGTGTTTCTACTTCCATAAATCCCTGTCCATCTAAGTATCTGCGGATTGTGCTGATGATTTTAGAACGTTTTACAAAAGTATCTTTTACTTCCGGATTCATAATTAAATCCACATATCTCTGACGGTAACGCAGGTCTGTGTTAGTCAGTCCGTGGAATTTCTCCGGAAGTACCTGAAGACTCTTGGAAAGCAGTGTGACTGCAGTGGCATGAATTGAAATTTCTCCGGTTTTTGTTTTGAAAACTTCACCTTTAATTCCAACGATATCACCGATATCCATCTTTTTAAAATCTTTATAAGATTCTTCACCAATGTTGTCTCTTGCAACATAAGACTGGATATTTCCTTTTAAATCCTGAATATTGCAAAAAGAAGCTTTACCCATAACACGTTTGGACATAATACGTCCTGCTACGGATACAGATTTTCCTTCTAATTCATCAAATGCATCTTTAATTTCCTGGCTATGATGAGTTGCATCATATTTTACAATCTGAAACGGGTCTTTCCCGTTTTCCTGCAATTCTGCTAATTTTTCGCGACGAACCTTTAACAGCTTGTTCAGGTCCTGTTCCTGTGCGTTCTTATTCTGTTCTGCCACTTCTTCACACTCTCCTTAATCTTTAGATATTTCTTTCAATCTCCAGAACTTTGTACTCGATAATTCCGGATGGCATTTCAACTTGTACGGTATCACCTTTTTTTGCTCCGATTAATGCTTTTCCTACCGGCGCTTCGTTGGAAATTTTTCCTTCAAGGCTATTTGCTTCAGTAGAACCTACGATTTTGAATTCGATTTCTTCATCAAATTCTACATCATAAACTTTTACCTTACATCCAACGCTGATAGTGTCTAAGTCAACTTCATCTTCTACTACAACTTCTGCATTTTTTAAGATTTTTTCGATTTCTTCGATACGTGCTTCAATATCACGCTGTTCATCTTTTGCTGCATCATATTCCGCATTCTCGGATAAGTCACCCTGCTCTCTGGCTTCTTTAATTTTTCCAGCGATTTCTTTTCTTTTATTTACCTTTAAATCATGCAGTTCTTCTTCCAGTTTTTTAAGACCTGCATAGGTCAGTATGTTTTTCTTTGCTTCCATGATAAAACATCCTTTCTCAGTTATTTTTGATTTTATAATGAATTTAAAATTTTGTCATAATCTTCTCAACAGTCCCAATATTATAAATGAAATGAGTAAAAATGTCAAGATTCCAATCTGTCTTTAACCAGCCGCTTTAACTGCTCATACGTCTCTACTTCATTGACTTCTCTTCTTACTGCCGCCGAATGAGGCATACCAGCTGTATACCATGCAACGTGTTTTCGCATTTCACGCATACCGGTATATTCTCCTTTATATTCAATCTGAAGTCTGGCATGTCTTAAAATCATTTCTCTTACTTCTTCTGCACTCGGTTGTGGCGGTATCTCTCCGGTTTCAAGATAGGTCTGAATTCTTGAGAAAATCCAGGGATTTCCTCTTGAAGCCCGTCCAATCATAATCCCATCGCATCCGGTCTGTTCAACTAATGCCTTTGCACGTTCCGGTGAATCGACATCTCCATTTCCAATGACCGGAATAGAAACTGCCTCTTTTACCTGTCGGATAATTTCCCAGTCTGCTACTCCTGCATAATACTGTTCTCTGGTTCTTCCATGAACTGCAATTGCAGAAGCTCCTGCATCTTCCACAATCTTTGCAATCTCTACGGCATTGACACTTTTTTCTGTAAATCCTTTTCTTATCTTAACGGTCAATGGCTTTTTGATTGCTTTTGAAACCTTGCTTACAATCTCACCCACCAATTTTGGATTTTTCATCAGTGCTGAACCTTCCTGATTGTTTACTACTTTTGGCACCGGACATCCCATATTAATATCTAAAATATCAAATGGACGTTCTTCAATCTGTGCTGCGATTTCTGCCATCAAATCCGCATCTGAGCCGAATAACTGAAGCGACACCGGACGCTCTTCGGGTAAAATCCGCATCAGACTTTCTGTATTTTTATTTTTAAAATGAATGGCTTTTGCACTTACCATTTCTGTGCATAAAAGTCCCGCTCCCTGTTCTTTGCAAAGCAAACGAAATGGCAGGTCTGTTACTCCTGCCATAGGTGCGAGTATTAAATTATTTTCAAGTGTTACATTTCCAATACTCAGCTTCACTGTTAACCTCTGTTTTTCAAAATATTATATGCCATTGCCCTTTAAACCATTCTATCTTGCCCCAATAAATTGGACTCACTATTCCTCGTCCAGAGAAACATCTTCTCCAAGAAAGAATACACGATAGTAAAGTTCCAATGCTTCTAATAATTCCTGTTTTTCTTTTCGGATCTGTTTAATCCGAAGCGCACTTCCGATTTCATCAAACATGGCATCGGCTTCCAGTGCTTCTACACGAAACTGCAGCTCTCCCTCTTCATCAAATTCAAGAGTCAGCACACCTCCGATTTCTGTGGTATACATGACACACATAATATGCAGTTCATCCTGAACGGATTGTGGAAGTGCTTTAAAATCTTCATTAAAATAATATTTCTGTTCATAAGCACTTGCCCCGCACAGCACAATTTTATCTTTATACATACTCTTTGTTGCTTTCCTTTCCTGACTCATTCCCTGATTCCAATTTATTTTCCAACTTACAATTCATTACACATATCCATACAAACCACGGACGGAAACTTCTCCTGAAAAGATTTCCACACAGTTTCCATCTTTTTTCTCAACCAGAAGTTCTCCTTTGTCATTAATTCCACGACTGATTCCCGTGTATTCTCCATCTTTTTCTTTAATCAGGACTTCTTTTCCGCGGTTCACCAGATGATTGTTGTATTCTTCTATTAAAAATCCAAGATTATGAGTCTGTTCAAATTTTTCATAATACTGTTCAAAATAAAATAAAAGCGCAGCCGCTATTTCATCTCTGTTGATTTCGTGTCCGCACTCTATCTTTAATGACGTTGCTTTATACGCAAGCTCTTCCGGAAAGGATTCCATATTTAAGTTGATTCCAATCCCAACTACCACATAAGAAATTTTTCCCTCAGACATTCCCATTTCTGTCAAAATTCCGGTTGTCTTTTTCTTATTAATTACCACATCATTTGGCCATTTAATCTCGGCTGTAAGACCGGTAATTTTCTCAATTGCCATGCACGCTGCCATTCCCATAATTAAAGTCAGCATCGGTGCATGTTCTGCTTCAAAATCAGGGCGCAATAAAAGAGACAGCGCAAGACTGCTTCCCTTTGGCGTCTCCCATCTTCTTCCGATTCTGCCTTTTCCCTGTGTCTGGCTGTCTGCTATATAAACAGCGCCAGAGGGAGCGCCATTTTTTGCGTCCCTCTTCGCCCATTCATTTGTGGAATCCATTTCTTCTGTCCAGTTCCATGGAATCCCCATCCATTTTGCTTTTAATTCCATTTTTTATGCTCCTAAAGTAGCTGCCATCACTGCTTTAATTGTATGCATACGGTTTTCTGCTTCATCAAAGACAACAGACTGTTCAGATTCAAATACCTCATCTGTTACTTCCATATCTTTGATGCCAAAGCGTTCTCCCATCTCTTTACCGATCGTTGTTTCCAGATCATGGAATGCCGGCAGGCAGTGAAGGAAAATTGCCTGACTTCCTGCATTTTCCATTACTTCTTTTGTCACTTTATATGGAGATAATTCTTTAATACGCTCTTCCCATACTTCGTCCGGCTCTCCCATAGATACCCATACGTCTGTATAAATAACATCCGCACCTTTTGTTCCTTCTTTTACATCTTCTGTCAGAGTAATGGTCGCACCGGATTCTTTTGCAAATGCTTCACATTCTTTTACCAGTGCCTCGTTCGGGAAGTATTTTTTCGGTGCACATGCAACAAAGTTCATGCCCATTTTTGCACACAGAATCATCAGAGAATTTCCCATGTTATAACGGGCATCACCCATGTATACTAATTTCACACCTTCTACTCTTCCAAGGTGTTCGCGAATTGTTAACAAGTCTGCTAACATCTGAGTTGGATGATATTCATTTGTGAGACCATTCCATACCGGTACGCCTGCATATTTTGCAAGTTCTTCCACGATTTCCTGACCAAATCCACGATATTCGATTCCATCATAAATTCTTCCAAGTACTCTTGCGGTGTCACGAATGCTTTCTT
Organism: Firmicutes bacterium OM04-13BH; assembly: GCA_003481745.1. GTDB lineage: Bacteria > Bacillota > Clostridia > Lachnospirales > Lachnospiraceae > Blautia > Blautia stercoris. The sequence continues at coordinate 181,694 of QULP01000005.1, read as the reverse complement.
TCTTTCCAATCTGGGAACCTTTCGGATCCAGGTAAGTAGTTCCCATTCCCAGGTCATGTGCTGCCACTTCAAAAGAACAACGTGTTCTTGTACTTGTTTTTTCAAAAATCAGAGCAACGTTTTTTCCTTTTAAGGTATCGACTGCAACACCCTGTTTTTTCTTTTCTTTATAATCTGCTGCTAAATTAATAAAATATTCAATTTCCTCTTTTGTGAAATCTTTTAAAGTTAAAAAATTACGTCCTTTTAAATCCATGTTCTTATCCTCCGATTTCTTTATTTCTCATCCTTTTTATTCATCTGTGCTGGATATCTCTTCTGGAATTTCTTTTGCAACAATCCATACAAATGCAGGCAATTCACGGCCTGAAAGCCCATGCAGTTTTTCCTGTATCTTTTCTCGCAGTTCATCTACCGTATATACTTTATACTTACTGATTCTGCATAATTTCGCAGTTGCCTCAAGAACCGCAAGATAGAGTTCTTTATAGGTCCAATCCTTTGAAAGTTTCAGTTCCTCTGCTATAACCGGCAGTACAACCTCTGTCATATTTCGGCAATACCGGCTTTCAGCCTGCGACAGTTTATATGCCGTCATGATGTGCCGATAATTCTCTGCATTAAGCTTTACTAGCTGATTTAAATAATAACACTCTTCTTCCGATTCATCAATATAATAAATTTTTCCTTTCAATCCATAAATCATACGCAGAGTATCATAATATCCAAGTTTTAAATGTGTTCTGGTTTTTCTTGAGTCAAATTCAATAATACTTCCAAGGCTGACTTTTGGTGCTACCGTATAAATATTTGTATCTTCCGGTACCTTTACTTTCTTTTCTCTTCCTACACCAAAAATCCGTATCATGATAATATCTTTATAACCACGTTCCACAAGGGAGCCAAGCGGTACATTATTAATTGCCCCTCCGTCAATATAAGTTTTTCCATGTAATTTTTCATTTTTAAATAATGGAAAAATATAGGCACTTGCAAGCAAAAAATCTTTTATCATCGATGGATCTTCACACTCTTTCATATCAATATCCAGTTCTTTCCATTCATCCACATCAAATGTGAGTACATATAAGTCAATCGGAGAGTTTAAAATTTTTTCCTCGTCAATACATTCTGCAATTAATTCCCGAAGCGGAGTCACATCAATTCCGCCTTCTTTCATCAGATTAAAAGCATCCTTCAACATCGTTATATCCGCTTTCTTTTCGCGAAACAGTTTCTGCATTTGTTCATCTTTAACTGACATGATTTTTGAATATGTGATATTTTCCCAGACTTTCTTTGCATTTTCATAGTCATCCATACAGATAAGTGCACCATTTAATGCACCTACACTGGTTCCGGCTACACCTTTTATCTTCACACCGGCTTCTTTTAAAGCTCTCCACGCACCAATCTGGTATGCCCCCTTTGCGCCTCCACCTTCTAATACAAGACCGTATTCTTTCTCTAAATCGATTACTGGTTTCATATTACAAATCACCTGCCCTTTGTTAGTCGAAAATGTCAAGTGGATATTCGCAATCCGCTTCGCTACTTGCTCATAACCAAATAGCTGCTACGCAGTTTATCAGAAGGGGCTTGCCCCCTCCTGATACAAGCAAGTCCCCACCCCTGCTTATTGCTTTTCGCAATTGAAGCAGGGAACTTACTTGATTTGGTTAAATAAATCTAAAAGATTCAAGTACGCCTGCACGCACTTGAATCTTTCTATTTTTGATTTTACTCAAACACTATTTAAGTTGAATTTTATTTTTCCTGCTTTTTGTCATCTGTTACAATTTCTTTTAAAGAAGCTGCAAGTCCTGCAATGCCCTGAATCTCAGATGGAATAATAATCTTCGTTGCCTTTCCGTCTGCTGCTTTTCCAAACGCTTCGAGACTCTTTAAGGTTAATACACTTTCATCTGCTCCTGCCTCTTTGATAAAGCGGATACCATCGGCAGTTGCCTGCTGTACTTTTAAAATTGCCTCTGCTTTACCTTCTGCTTCTTTTATCATTTTTTCTTTTTCTGCTTCTGCACGTAAGATTGCAGCCTGTTTTTCTGCTTCTGCATCCAATATTGCAGATGCTTTTTTACCTTCTGCTACCAGAATCGTAGATTTTTTCTGTCCTTCTGCAATCAGAATTGCTTCACGACGTTCACGTTCCGCTTTCATCTGTTTCTCCATTGCTTCCTGAATTGCAGACGGCGGAATAATGTTTTTTAATTCCACACGGTTTACTTTAATTCCCCACGGGTCGGTTGCCACATCAAGAGATGCTCTCATCTTGGTATTAATAATTTCTCTTGAAGTCAGCGTTGCATCCAGTTCCATATCACCGATAATATTACGAAGCGTTGTAGCCGTCAGGTTTTCAATCGCCATAATCGGATTTTCCACTCCATAAGCAAACAGTCTCGGGTCTGTAATCTGGAAAAACACAACCGTATCAATCCGCATTGTAACATTATCCTTTGTGATAACCGGCTGTGGTGCAAAATCCACTACCTGTTCTTTTAAATTCACTCTCTTTGCAATCCGGTCAAAAAATGGCAGTTTAAAATGAAGACCGGTGGACCAGGTTTCTTTATACATTCCCAGTCGTTCAATAATCATTGCATGCGCCTGCGGAACAATTCTTACACAGGATGCTGCAACCATAAGTGCCAGTAAAATAATGACTGCTAATAAAATAATCGGCATATTATTTTTCCTCCTCAACTACGGCTTTTACGCCTTCTACAGTAATGACTTTTACTACAGTTCCTTCTTTTATAATCTTATCTTCTCTTGCTTTTGCAGACCATTCCATTCCACGGATGACAACCTGTCCTGTTCCTTTTAAGTTATCTATGGTTTGAATGACCACTGCTTTTTCCCCTTTCAGACTGTCCACATTGGTTTTCTGTACATTTTTGTTCATGTACTTCATTGCAATTGGTCTGGTAAACAGCAAAAGCAAAATTGATACTGCCAGAAATACCACAACCTGAAGCCAGACTGCACCGCCTAAAATCGCCACAAGAAATGCAATTAATGCTCCTCCTGCAAACCATATAGTCGTAAGCCCCAGCGTGATAATCTCAATGATTAGGAGAATCCCAAGCAGTATCAGCCAACCAAGAGAAATCATGCCTGCTGATAGTATTGCCATCTTCCTCACATTCCTTTCTTGTTTATTTTGCCTATTTCATAGAACAAAATTTTCTATGAAATAAAAAATCAGCCCTTTAGGATATTATATCGTAAAAGACTGATTCTAACAACTTGTATATTAGTTTTGTATTAATTCTTAACAAAGTTTAATAAAATGTCTGATTTCCAATAGTAAGTCCACTTCCACCACCCGCATGGAAGAAGAGACATTCACCAATTGTATTTGCTCCTGCAAAGACATCACGGGCTGCCGCATAGCAGTCTGCATTTGCTCCTCTTGAAAGTACACTTGCTAATTTTCCTGTCCAGACCGGCTCAAATTGCCCACTCTGATAAATTACTTCTGAAAGGGTATTTGGAAATTCACTGCTTCTGATTCGATTTAAAATAACTGCTCCAACTCCGATTTTTCCTTCATAAGATTCCCCACCTGCTTCACATTCAATAATTGCAGCCATCAAATCCAAATCTTGGTTTGAAGCAGAAGCATCTGTCTCTACTGCTGCCGTTTCCTGAATTTCTTCCTGAATTTCCTCTGTTTCCTGAATCTCTTCCTGTGTTACCGCCTCTGCCGTAACAACATCGCCTGTTCCATGCAGTGCTTCGTATAAATTCTTTGCATCGTCCTGATATAACAGTAAATCCTCACGAATATATCCCTCTACTTCTCCGGAACAAATCTCTACCCAGCCATTTTCCGTTCCGACTACGGTTGCAACCGCTCCCGATGGAAGCCGTCCAACGCAGCTACTATCTGCATCTGCACTTTCGCGAATATTAGCGTATGTAACTACATTCGCAGCCACCTTATCGTCCCAGTTATAAGATGCATCATCTAAAGTATCTGCCATGGCAGGCACTGCCCCCATTGTCATCATCAAACCAACCGTTCCTATACAACATAAAATATGGCGCATTCTTTCTTTCATAATTACCTCCTGAAATTTCTGCGTTTTATCAAGCCTTATGATTACTTTGCTTGAATTTGTTACAAATTTATTAATTTTTATTACAAAGTTATTGTATCAAGATTACTTTTCAATGTCAATACGGTGTTTTTTGTAATATTTTGTAAATTTTTACATTTTTCTAAGGTTCTCTTGTAAGAGGTACTGCATTTTGATATACTTTTATTATTTCCTAATTGAGGTAACTGATACATTTTATATAAAGGAGATTGTCGTTGATATGAGTACAAGAACAAAAGACGAGCTTGGAACTTTAAGCCTGCTCGGAAACAAAAAAACTGTTTATAAAGATGATTATGCACCAGAAGTGTTAGAAACCTTCCCAAACAAACATCCGGAAAATGATTATTTTGTAAAATTCAATTGTCCGGAATTTACCAGCTTATGCCCGATTACCGGTCAGCCGGATTTTGCTACGATTTACATTTCTTATGTTCCGGGAGAACGTATGGTAGAAAGTAAATCTTTGAAATTGTATTTATATAGTTTCCGAAATCATGGGGATTTTCACGAAGATTGTATGAATATTATTATGAAAGATTTGATTCGGCTCATGGACCCGAAATACATTGAAGTGTGGGGAAAGTTCACTCCACGTGGAGGAATTTCCATTGACCCTTACTGCAACTATGGAAAAGCCGGCACTTTATGGGAACAGGTTGCTTTCCAGAGATTGACACAGCATGATTTATATCCAGAAAAAATTGATAACCGGTAGACTTATCTACCGGTTCTTCTCTGCCTCGCAGTCTCATACATCAGGATTCCTGCTGCCATCGCCGCATTTAAGGATTCCACTTTTCCTTCCATCGGAATTTTAATCAGACAGTCCGCTGAATCTGATAATTCATCGCTTAGACCATTTCCCTCATTTCCAATGAAAAATGCAGTTCCCTCTGTATAGTCTTCCTCATGGTACCAGTTTTTTCCTTTTAAATGTGCTGCATAAGTCTGTATTTTATTTTCTTTTAAAACCGGAAGAATTTCAAGCAAATCTGCCTGCATCACAGGCATCCGGTAAATGGAACCCATTGTAGAACGGATTACTTTTGGATTATATAAATCCACGCAATTTTTACTCAAAATAATTCCTGTTACCCCTGCGCCTTCTGCTGTTCTAAGAATTGTTCCCATATTTCCGGGATCCTGCAAGTCTTCCAGAATCATAAGAAATGGGGCTTTTTCATCTTTTGTTTTTAAAATTTCTTTGATCGGAGTTTCCACCCTTTTAATCAAACACAAAATTCCCTGCGGAGTCACTGTATCTGACAGATTTTTAAATACTTTGTCATCTACCTCTTCTAATTTTCCATTCTTTTCTGTGCAGCCTTTTTCCAGAATTACACTCTGATTTTCTGCTTCTTTCAGAAAAGAAGAGGAAGCATACACTTTTTCAATTCTCTCCTGTGGTGCTTCCCGAAACATTTTCATTCCTTCAACGACAAAAAGACCAGATTCTTTACGGGCTTTCGCTTTTTTTATCAACTGCTGCACCAGCTTCATCTGTCCATTTGACATACTTGTTATCATTTTATTTTCTCCATAACTAAATTAAAAACGAGGCTGTGTATATCAGTGCAACAGCCTCATTTTATATTTTATACTTTTTATTAATTAGTCATTTTTGCTGTAGTTATGTGACAGAGAATAGCTGATTTCATACTGATATTCCGGAATGGATTTCTGCATTGCCAGAGCTTCATTGATATCAAAATCAACATATTCACCATTTTTATAACCGATTACTCGTTTTGTTTTTCCTTCAAGCAGAACGTCTACTGCTAATGCGCCCATTGTAGATGCATATACACGGTCTTTACAAGTCGGGCTTCCACCACGCTGCATGTGACCAAGAATGGTTGCTCTTGTTTCAATACCAGTTGCAGCTTCAATACGTTTTGCCATAGCCTGTGAATGGCCGATACCTTCTGCATTGATGATGATATGATGTTTTTTACCTTTTTTACGATTTTCAATAATGTTGTTGATAATCTTCTGTTCATCATAATCATATTTTTCCGGAAGCAGAATATCTTCTGCACCGTTAGCAATGCCACACCATAATGCGATATATCCGGCATTTCTTCCCATTACTTCGATAATACTTACACGCTCATGTGATGTTGATGTATCACGTACTTTATCAATTGCTTCCATTGCTGTATTAACAGCTGTATCAAAACCAATTGTGTACTCAGTACATGCAATATCCAGGTCAATTGTTCCAGGAACACCAACGGTGTTGATTCCTAAGTTTGCCAGTTTCTGTGCACCTGCAAAAGAACCGTCACCGCCAATGACTACAAGCCCGTCAATGCCGTGTTTTTTGCAAATTTCCGCACCTCTTTTCTGTCCTTCTTCTGTACGAAATTCTGCACAACGTGCTGTATAAAGGATTGTACCACCTTTCTGAATGGTATCAGATACATCAACAGCAGTCATATCAATGATTTCTTCATTTAATAAACCATTGTATCCTTTCAGGATACCTTTCATCTTGATTCCTTTACTTAATCCTCTTCTTACTACTGCACGAATTGCAGCATTCATTCCTGGAGCATCTCCACCGCTGGTTAAAACACCGATTGTCTTAATTTCTTTTTTTGCAGTCATTTTCTTCCTCCATAAAGTATTAATATATACGTTTCCTCTTTGACCTCTAATCGTACTTAATTTTAATGCATTTTTGTAATATTTTCAATACTCTTTTCTACAACTTTCACGTTGTCCATGCCGTATTTTTCGTACAACTTACCCAACAGTGTTTCGTTAATTTTCACGGATTTTTCAATTCCTAAATATTTAATCGATTTTGGAGTGCGTACATAAATAATAACTCGGTCTGTTCCGCGAGAACCTGACAGAAGTTTCAGGAACTCATTTTCCTCTGTAAGATAGTTCTCTTTTGTCTCAAACTGAACCCAGAGTTCTTTTGGTACATCGTCAAACGAATAAATTTTTTCACAAATTAATTTACTTGCCTTATCTGCATCACCCTGAACTTTTCCTCGGATAAATACTTTGGAATCTTCCTCCATCTTTTGAACATTTTTTTCATAATCATTCGGAAAAACAACGACTTCCACCGTTCCCACCAAATCTTCAATGGTAAGAAATGCCATCACTTTATTGTTTCTTGTATACTTTACAGTCTTATTTGTGATAATTCCGCCTATGACTGCTATTTCTCCATCTCCTGCTTTTGAAGTTCCCAATTCTTCGTCTATCTGAAAATCAACTGTCCGTGCTGTAATATTTTTTCTCCATCTCTCTTCATATTCTTCCAGAGGATGACCGCTTATATACACACCAAGCACTTCTTTTTCAAAGGAAAGCAGTTCTTCTTTGGAATATTCCTCAACTTTTGGCATCTGAATCTCATAAGCTTCTTTTTCTTCATCCGAAATCAAATCAAACAGACTCATCTGACCGGTCATTGCATTTTTCTTTTCCTGATTAACTGCATCCACAATTTCCGCATAGACCATCAGCTTTTGACGACGGTTTCCTGCAACCTGGTCAAGTGCTCCTGCTTTAATCAGATTTTCAATTGCTCTTTTATTCAGTTCTTTTCCACTCATCCGCTCAATAAAATCCCGAAGTGACTGATATTTTCCATTTTCTTTTCTTTCTTCCACAATCGCACGAATCATCGGTGCTCCGAGACTCTTGATTGCGGATAACCCATAGCGGATTGCTCCATGGTCTGCTGAAAATTCACTCTCTCCAAAATTAATATCCGGAGGCAGAATTTCAATCTGCATTTTTCTGCTTGATAAAATATACTCTGCAACTTTAGACGGATTATGAATCACGGAAGTCATAAGCGCAGCCATATATTCTACCGGATAATAATATTTTAAGAATGCAGTCTGGTAAGAAACCACTGCATAAGCCGCAGCATGTGACTTGTTAAACGCATACTTGGCAAAATCAATCATGTCATCGTAAATTTTATTTGCTGTTTTTTCACTGATTCCACGATGAATACACCCCGGAACTCCCTCTTCTTCGTTTCCGTAAACGAAATTCTGGCGTTCTTTTTCCATGACGGATGCTTTCTTCTTACTCATGGCACGACGCACCAAATCACTTCGCCCAAGGGTATATCCTCCAAGTGAACGTACGATTTGCATAACCTGTTCCTGATAAACGATACACCCGTATGTTGCCTTTAAAATCGGCTCTAATTCAGGGCAGTCATAGTGGATTTCATCCGGATTATTTTTTCCCTTAATATACTGTGGAATGAAATCCATCGGTCCCGGACGGTATAACGACAATCCCGCAATAATATCTTCAAGATTTCCAGGTTTTAACTCTTTCATGAAGTTTTTCATACCTGTGCTTTCTAACTGGAACACCCCTTCTGTTTTTCCTGCTCCAAGCATTCCATAGACTTTTTTATCTTCGTAGTCGATCTTGTCCATATCAAGCTCAATTCCTTTATCCCGCCGAACCAGTTTTTCTGCATTTTGAATCACTGTCAACGTACGAAGCCCAAGAAAATCCATTTTAAGCAAACCAAGTTCTTCGAGTGTTGTCATTGTAAACTGCGTAACCAGCGAACCATCTGAACCTCTTGATAATGGAACATATTCCATAACCGGTTTCTGGCTGATTACGACACCGGCTGCATGCATGGAGGTATGCCTCGGCAGTCCCTCCAGCCTCCGGCTCATGTCAATGAGTTTGCGAACCGTCTCATCCGTCTCATAAATTTTCTTTAATTCCGGATTTGCCTTCATTGCTTTATCAATCGTAATATTTAGTTCCTGCGGAATCATTTTCGCAATCGTATCACACTGCACATAAGGAACATCCATAACTCTTCCAACGTCTTTGATAACACCTCTTGCCGCCATCGTACCAAAAGTAACAATCTGAACTACCTGGTCTTTTCCATACTTTTCAACCACATAGTCAATGACTTCCTGGCGTCGTTCAAAACAGAAATCCACATCGATATCCGGCATGGACACTCGCTCCGGATTCAAAAAACGTTCAAACAGCAAATCATATTTAATCGGGTCAAGTTTCGTGATTCCAAGTGTATAAGAAACCAGACTTCCCGCTGCCGAGCCTCGCCCTGGTCCTACCATGATTCCTTGTTCCCGTGCATAACGGATGAAATCCCACACAATCAAAAAGTAATCTACATAACCCATGTCTTTGATGACACCAAGTTCATAATTCAGACGCTTTTTGAGTTCTTCCTTATTATCGGTATAACGCTTATCAAGCCCCTCAAAGCACAATTTGTTCAGATACTCCCATGCAGTATATCCATCCGGCACATCGAATTTTGGAAGTTTCGTCACACCAAATTCAATTTCCACATTGCATCGCTCTGCAATTTTTCCGGTATTCTCAATCGCTTCGGGTGCATAAGGGAACAATCGTCTCATCTCTTCTTCTGATTTGACATAATACTGTCCACCCTCATACCTCATACGGTTCTCATCTTTTAACGATTTTCCGGTCTGTACGCAAAGCAGAATATCATGCGCCTCAGCATCGGAACTGTAGGTATAATGAACGTCATTTGTTGCCACCAGTTCAATTCCGGTTTCACGACTCATTCGAATCAATTCATGATTGACCTGCCTCTGTTCCGGAATTCCATGATCCTGCAGCTCCAGAAAGAAATTTCCCTTTCCGAAAATTTTTTCGTATCTGAGTGCTGCTTCCTTTCCTTCTTCATAAAATCCTCTTGCAAGATTTCTTGCAACCTCTCCTGCAAGGCAGGCACTTAATGCAATAATTCCTTCATGATATTGTTCTAACAATTCCATATCCACACGCGGTTTATAATAAAATCCATCCACAAACCCGTAAGATACAATTTTAATCAGATTCTGATATCCCTCCTGCGTTTCCGCAAGCAGCACCAGATGATAATAACGGTCCTCTTCTTTTCCTTTTTCTTTGTCAAAGCGTGAACCAGGAGCAACATAAACCTCACATCCAAGGATTGGTTTAATGCCGGCAGCTTTTGCCGCCTTATAAAAATCAATGCAACCAAACATGACCCCATGGTCAGTTATGGCTGCACTTTTCATTCCCAGTTCTTTTACTCTGGACACATATTCATTTATCTTGTTGGAACCGTCTAACAGGCTGTACTCTGTATGTACATGCAAATGAGTAAAATTCACTGTCATTCTCCTTTTTCCAACTATGTGCTCTTGAAATCTTTTTGTACTTGATTTCGAGAGTACATCAACTAACTACTCGTTTTTATTCTTTCTCTTTACTGATTTTTCTAAGAAGCACATTGTACCACTTACTTTGTTCGTCTCCTCTTGCATCACTTGTTTTCCATATATCAATGATTTCAATATTATCAAAAGAATCTAAAAGGTCATCCAGGGAATCTCTGTCATAATCACAGTAATAACGCCCGCTGTACATTCCCTTTCTTTCGCCCTTACGCACTGAAAAATAAAGAATTCCATCATCTTTCAGGGCATCCAGAATTTTCCCCAGCACTTCATGAATCTTATTTGGCGCAAAGTGTCCCAGCACGGAACATGCCCAGATTCCATGGAATACATCATCAAATTCCATATCCTCTACACGAAGATGCAGAACATCCCTTCCTGTATGAATTTCGGCGAGTTCACACATTCTCTTTGAACCATCCATGGCCGTAACACTGAAACCTTCTTCCTCGAGAAACAAGGTGTCTCTTCCCGACCCGCAGCCTAAATCAAGCACTTCCCCGTTTTCCGGCAGCAATTCCATAAAACTTTGTAACTGCTCCTCCATGCTTAAATTAACAGTTTCTTCATAATAAGGTACCGCGTATCGGTCATAATAATCAATCGAGTCCACTTATTTTCCTCCTTCTTGGACAATGACAAACATAGTATTCGTAGTCTCCCCTACAGGGGATATTTTCGGGCTTATTATAACATATTTGATTTCATTCGTGAAGCGTTAAAGAAGATAAATTTTTCCGTCTTTTATTGCTATTTTTTTCTCTTTTAAAAGATGTCCAACTGCACGTTTGAACGCATTTTTGCTAAGACCAAATTCTCTTTGAATCACTTCCGGTGAAGCCTTGTCATCAAATGGAAGCACCCCTTCAAAGTCCTCAATAATACTATATACACTTTCTGCATCCTCATAAAGCTGGATGTGTGCTTTCTGACGTCCGCTTAAAGTCAGCTTTCCGTCTTCTCTGACTGCTGTTACACGGCAGGTCAGTTCTTCCCCTGCTTTATAATTCCCCTGTGCTTCCTGCCTTGGAATCATACCGGAATATTTTCCGTCAACGGCAATAAAGACACCAAAGTTATCGCTGCTCTCATAAACCGTTCCCGTTACAGTATCTCCTTCTGTATAAGGAGAATTCGTCTGTAAATAATGATATACTTTCATGGTTGCACAAAGTCGGCTGCTCTTGTCAATATAAACAGAAACCAGCACTTCTTCATTTTCATGCACTTTCTTAGTCTGCTCTTTATATGGAAGAAATAAATCTTTTTCCAGCCCCCAGTCAAGAAAGGCTCCGATTCTTGAAACCTGAGCCACTCTTAAAAATCCGGTTTCTCCAAGCATTAATTTCGGCTGACGCATAGTTGCAATCAGACGATCCTGTGAATCTTTATATAAAAAGACTTCTAATTTATCTCCCTCTTTTGTTCCTGCCGGAACTTGTTTAATCGGAAGCAGGACTCTGTCCTTTTCTCCTGCATCTTGTCTTTCAGCCAGATAAACACCAAATTCTACTTTCTTTACTACAATCAGTTTCTGTCTTTCACCTAATCTCATCTCTTTTTCTCCTTTAATTCCACAATCGCATACGGTTCTCCGGTTTCTTTGCAAAGTGATACAATGCATTTTTCTTCATCTGTATAAACAATCGGCTCTATGATATCCCCAAGCACAGCCTGCCCTTTATATTCTGCACGCATCTGCCATACTTTAAAATCTTTTGGCAGATATTCACATGCCATTGCCACATACTGTTCATTATTCACATGATGGTTGGTATCTAAGTTATGGGAACGTACCGGAAATAGTTCATATTCCATTCCGCCTTCCGGTACTGCAATCTTTCTCGGTGCATACTCCATCGAGAATTTTTCTTCTAATCCATAGGCATCTACCTGTTCTTTGGAAACTGCCACCGGAAGTCCTGTTTCTGTGTTTAAATAAGTCCAGATGGAATTAGCATAAGCAACCACATTTCCAGCTTCATCTTCCATTGTAAAATTTCGATTTCCCAAAAAGCGCTTAAAACCATAAGCCCAGGTTGTTATCCTGATTTTCTCACACAAAGCCGGATATCGTTCAATAACGACCTGCCAGGAAGACAACACCCATACTCTATGCTGTTTTCTTAAAAATTCGACTCCTGCTCCAAGTGACTCTGACTGAAATGTACTACAGTCCTGAAAATAATTAATCACAGAACCGAGCGTAAGTTTCTGATCCTCTCCTACCTCACTGAATCTGACACAACTGTCAAAAGAATATTTCATAAATTTCTCCCTTCGATGAAATTTAACGATTACTATATAAAAGGAATCCCTTCTTGCATTGAAATTTTTTATCTGCGGGATTCTATCTGGTAAAAAAAAATCCCAGACACTTCTGTCTGGGATATGAGAGCTGGGCTACAAGGATTCGAACCTTGAAATGACGGAGTCAGAGTCCGTTGCCTTACCGTTTGGCGATAGCCCAATGTCTTACAACAAAATGAATTATATATGATACTCAGAAAAAAGTCAACACTTTTTTTGAAATTTTTTTAAATATTTTTTTTGTGTGATTTTTCTCGAATATTTCGCATAAAATGATGTAAGTCTATTCCTGTGAAATGGAGGCATTGCATGTATCCTTTTTCTATTCTTGTAAATAAAAAAAATCCTCTGAACCCTCACTACATACCTTCTGATTTAATTGAACCTGATATTCCTTTTTATGCCCCGGGCAACGACCCACGTCGCCTCTTACAGCGGGAAGCTGCCATTGCCGCAGAAGAACTGTTTGAACGCGCCCAAAAAGAGAAAATCCATTTATGGGGAATTTCCGGTTATCGTTCCTATAAAAGACAGGAAGAACTGTTCTCTTCTGCAAATGGACGCTCCGGTGTTGCTCCGCCTGGATGCAGTGAACATCAGACCGGTCTTGCCCTTGATATCTCCTGCCCGGATGAAAACTATGAATTAGAAGAAAGTTTTGCAAAAACCAAAGAAGGCTGTTGGCTTGCCCACCATTGTGCTCTTTTTGGATTCATCCTGCGTTATCCTAAAAATAAAGAAGAGATTACCGGTTTTCCGTTTGAGCCATGGCATATCCGCTATACCGGAATTGGGCTTGCCTCCAGTCTGACGCTTACCGGAATGACTTTGGAAGAATATTATGAAAGAGGACTTCATCTTCCACCAAAATAGCGTGTTACTATGCCAAACTCCTTGAATTATTCCCCTCATCTGTTATATAATTGAGACACAAAAGAACGTATGGAAAAGGAAGAATTTATGAGAGCCCTAAATTTAACATTACTTACAGATTTATATGAGTTGACCATGATGCAGGGATATTTTAAAAATCCTACTGACCAAATCGTGGTTTTTGATGCATTTTACCGCAAAAATCCGTGCGATGGCGGTTATGCAATCTGTGCCGGACTGGAGCAGGTAATTGAATATATCCGTGACCTGCATTTTGCACCGGACGATATTGATTATTTAAAATCCCTGAAAATTTTTGATACTGATTTTCTGGAATATTTAAGAGGATTCCATTTCACCGGCGATATCTATGCAATCCCAGAGGGAACTATTATTTTCCCAAGAGAACCTTTACTTAAAGTTATTGCCCCGGTTATGGAAGCACAGTTAATTGAAACTGCCATTTTAAATATTTTAAATCATCAGTCTTTAATTGCAACCAAAGCTTCCCGCGTTGTCTATGCTGCAAAAGGTGACGGAATTATGGAATTTGGTCTGCGTCGTGCACAAGGACCGGATGCCGGAATCTACGGTGCAAGAGCCGCAATGATTGGTGGATGTATCGGCACATCCAATGTTTTAACCGGCCAGATGTTTGATGTTCCGGTCAAAGGAACTCACGCTCACAGCTGGATTATGAGTTTTCCGGATGAATATACTGCATTTAAAGCTTATGCGAACTTATACCCGGATGCCTGTATCCTGCTCGTTGACACTTACGACGTCTTGAAATCCGGTGTTCCAAATGCAATCCGCGTCTTTAAAGAAATGCAAGCAGAAGGCATTGAATTAAAAGGCTATGGAATCCGTATTGACAGCGGTGACCTTGCTTATCTATCCAAACAGGCATATAAAATGTTAAAAGAAGCTGGATTTGAAGATGCTATCATCTCTGCTTCCAGTGATCTTGACGAATATCTGATCGACAGCTTAAAAGCCCAGGGCGCAAAAGTCAATTCCTGGGGTGTTGGTACAAATCTGATTACCTCTAAAGGGCATCCGGCTTTTGGCGGTGTCTACAAACTAGCTGCAATCAAAAATAAAGAAGATGAAGATTTCATTCCAAAAATCAAACTCTCTGAAAATGTAGAAAAAGTAACTAACCCTGGAAACAAAACAATTTTCCGTATTTACGACAAAGCAACCGGAAAAATCCGTGCAGATTTAATCTGCCTTGCCGATGAAGTCTTTGACCCGGAAAAAGATATGATTATTTTTGACCCTATGGCAACCTGGAAAAAGACAAAAATAGAAGGTGGCACTTATACCTTACGTGAACTGCTTGTTCCGGTATTCAAAAAAGGCGAATGTGTCTATACTTCTCCATCTGTAATGGAAATTCGCGACATCTGTCAAAAAGAAAAACAGACCTTGTGGGGCGAAACTCTGCGTCTCGTTAATCCGCAGGAAGTATATGTGGATTTATCCGACAAACTCTATAAAATTAAAAGTGACTTGCTTGAAGAAATGAGTCAGGCAGCAATTAAAAACGAATAGAATATAAAATCATGAAATAAAGAATGGACATGACAATTTTTTCGCTTTGTCATGTCCATTTTTTTAATCTCGCAAACGAAATTCTATTGCTCCATCTGTCTTCCTAAAAATCCTGCTGCCGCTTTTGCAAGTTTAATTTCTGTCTCGCCAAGTTCTGTCTCGCCATTTTCGCTGAAAATAATCACTGCTCCGACACAATCACCAAGACTTGTAATTACCGAAATCACCTGCGACTGATATCCTCCCGCATCGTTTTGCGTCAATCTGACTGCTTCTTTCTTCGCAAGTTTTACCGTTTTACGATTCAAAATTACGGTTTCAAGTTCTTCATCAATTAATCTTCCCGCATATTCTTTTGCCCGCTTTCCACTTGCTGCAATTATCTGGTCATGGTCGGCAATACACACCGTATAGCCCGAAACCTGTGCCAGACTCTGTGCATATTCCTTTGCAAAATCTCCCAGTTCCCCAATTGGTGAATATTTCTTTAAGATAATCTTTCCATCACGGTCCGTAAAAATCTCCAGTGGATCACTTTCCTTAATCCGCAGAGTTCTTCTGATTTCCTTTGGCACTACAACTCTTCCTAAGTCATCAATCCGCCTGACAATTCCTGTCGCTTTCATATCTTAAATTCCTCCTGTATTTTTTCATCATACTCTTAGTTTCCCATTATTGTACTGTATGGGTAGTATGTGGAAATTCAAGAGAATTATGCGAAAACTTAAAACAACTCCAACATCCACGACATGGCTCATCAAAATCCTTTGGCAGAAAAAGTTGACCGCTATAAATAATATTCATACAGATTAAAATCTTTTTCTCCTGTCACTTCATAATACAGCCTCTGTGTCTGTACAAACCGAAATCCCATTTTCTGATATAAATGTTCCGCCGAACTGTTATTACTGATTACGTCCAGCCGTACTGCCTGCATCCTGATTTCTTTTGCATAATCCAAAATATACTGCATCATCTTTGTGCCAAGCCCTTTGCCTGCATGTTTTGGAGAAACCGCAAGCACATGAATAATCAGAACCTTTTCGTCCGGAACCTCTCTGCTCCAGTTTACCAGTCGATAACTTTCATTTGCCTTGCTATTTAAGATAACACTGGCAAGAATTTCCCCATTTTCTTCTAATACAAACATCTGAGATTTTTCAAGACTCTCTAACAGCCACTCATCTGATGGATGCAGACCTTTTTTCCAGTGTGGAAAAGACGGCAGATGAGAAGTCTCATCAATCAACATCCAATATAAATCTCTGACGCTATCAAATTCCTGTTTTTTCGCTAATCGAAACTCCATTATAATTTCATCCCGTCTTTAATAACTGCCTGTAATTCCAAATCTTTATCAAGTAACACAATATTTGCTTTTTTGCCCTCTGTAATGGAACCGTACTCGTCACAGACTCCAAGGCTCTTCGCCGGATTCATTGTCGCACATGCAACAGCTGTTTCAAGAGGAAGCCCCATCTCTTTTACTACCGTTCTCACGCAGTCCATAAGATTTGTCGCAGAACCTGCAATTGCTCCGTCTGATACTAAAGTAGCCAGTTTTCCAACTACTTTTACATCCAGACCCCCAAGCGTATACTGACCATCCGGCATTCCGGTTGCACGCATACTGTCACTGATTAAAATCATACGCTCTGCTCCCATCATTTCAAATGTCGCACGAACCGTTGCCGGATGAATATGGATTCCATCACAGATAATTTCCGGCATTACATGTTTACAGTCATAGACCGCACCTACCACTCCTGGCGCACGATGTGAAAACGGCGGCATTGCATTATAAAGATGAACTGCATGATTTGCACCGGCTTCAAATGCCGCTTTTGCAGTTTCATAATCTGCATTGGTATGTGCAAGAGAGACATTTACTTTATCCTTTACTGCCTTGATAAAATCAATCGCTTCTTCGCTCTCTTCCGGTGCAATTCCAATAAATTTTACCAGACCATCCGATGCCTTTAAAAACCGCTCGCAGATTTCTACATTACAAGGGATAATATTTCTTTCATCCTGTGCACCTTTTTTGGCAGGACTGATAAATGGTCCTTCCATATTAATGCCAAGTAAATCAGCTCTGCGCTTGTCTGTATTTTCTTTTTTGTATTCTGCAGCCACCTCTAAAATATGCTCCAGTTCTTCCACTGGAAGAGTCATAGTTGCAGGAGCAATCGCAGTTACCCCAATGGAGGCCTCATACTCTGCGATTCTTCCAATCGCCTCTTTTGTTCCATCACAGAAATCATCACCTTTACATCCATGAAAATGTAAATCAATCAGACCGGGAATTGCATAAGCACCGTTTCCATCAATGGTTTCCTCCAAGTCTGAATCCGGCATGTTTGCTTCTGTGTAAACTGCCTTGATTTTGTCCCCCTCCAGGACGATTGCTCCGTTTTTAAATTTTTTGTCTTCCGTAAAGACTTTTACATTCTTAATCAGCATTGGTTTTTTACTCCTTTATTCTTCATCCAAAAATTTTGTATGCATCTCTTCTGCTTCTTCCAAAGCACGAATTGTACTGTCATGCATGCCCTCTCTTACATGTTTGTTTTGTTCCATATAATAGGCATAAATAATATCAAGAATGATTAAAATTGGAAACTGCGGTGAAATCACATTTCCATGATTTAAATGTCGTAAAGATGGAATCAGCACAACTTCCGAACAGTATTTCTTAAAACTGTCCTTGCTTTTTGCAGTAAACAAAATCGTTTTTGCTCCTTTTTTATAAGCTTCACGAAGTAAATAAATCACATCTTCCCTCTCTCCACTGATGCTGAATCCTACTACCAGACTTTTTTTATCCTGAAAGACCGCCTGCATTCTCATCATATCTGTATCTGTGAGCGAATCAATTCTCAGCCCAATTCTCATAAACCGCAGTTCCATCTCTCGCGCAGAAAGTCCGGAACTTCCTTTTCCACATACAAATACCCGCTCTGCCTGGTTTAGATAAATTATAATTCTTCCAACCTGCGTCTCATCTACAAGACTATATGTTTTATTCAAAAGTTCCTGATATGCATTTAATACCATGCGTGTATTTCCGGTAATTGATTCCTGTTTTTCTATCAACGAATCTTCATACTGATAAATAAATTCTTTATAGCCATGATAACCACATTTCTGGGCGAACCTCACCAGCGAAGCCTTTGATACAAAAAGCCGTTCTGAAACAGCCTTCACTGAAAAATCACTTTTCTCTTTATTTTGAATAAAAAAATCCGCTATTGTTTTTTCTACTGTCGTAAACTTATCATAATTCGATTCAATTACCGGCACTACTGATTTCACATAATATCCCATTTCTTCATCCTATTCTTCTTATGCACTATTCTTTTTTATGTACTCCACAGAAATGATAAAACGCCCCTAACATTCCCGCATTATTTTGATGTTTTGCAAATGCAATTGTCGTATTTACTTCAATACTTGATACCAGATACTTCTTTACCGCCTGCTTAATACGGTCTCCAAGAAATTCTTCCTGCGCCATAATTCCGCCTCCCAGTACAACAATTTCTGGATTCAGTACATAACAAATATTTGAAATTCCCTTTCCCAATACATCCGCCATTTCATCAATCGCCTGAATACAGGTTTCGTCTCCCTGTTTTGCCGACTCAAAAATATGATATCCATTCCAGTCTGATTCTGACTCCTGTTTTCTTTTGGCAACTTTTTTTGTCAAAATACTGGCCGCTCCCAAATCCTGAAATTCTCCGCCATCCAGATGCATATAACCTACTTCACACGCACTGTTACTGAAACCATGAAAGATTTTTCCATCTAAAATGATACAGCCACCAATTCCTGTTCCGATTGTCAACATCACAGCAACGTGGCTTCCCTTTGCTACGCCAGATTGATATTCTGCAAGTCCTGCACAGTTTACATCATTTTCCACTTCACATGGAATTTTAAATTTTTCTTCCAGAACTTCTTTAAATTGAGTTCCCGCATAATTCGGAATTAATGGAGCCGAATAGAAAATAGAACCTTTTTCGATATCTACCATTCCTGCTGTTGAAATACAAATACCAGAAATTTCTAATTTTGTTTCCTTCATTAATTTCTCTACAATTCCAATTGCTTTCTTAAGAATCTCAGGACCACCCTTAAAGGCTTCTGTTTCCATAGATTTTTTTATTAAAATCTGTGCATTTTCATCAATCACACCATATTTAATTGCTGTTCCACCAATATCAATACTTATGTACTGTTTCATCTCTTTTTTCCTCTTATGCTTTCCTTTTATTATATACACTTTCTTACACTTTCTCAAGCCATCCGTTTTACCGCTTCTTTATAACCAAATACCCCAAAAGGGACAAACCTTTCTTTTCGGTCTGCCCCTTTCTCTTTTTTCTGTATTTTCTATTGTGTTTCTACTTAAATAACTATTTTACTTATAAATATTTTGCTTTCGCATCACGAATCATCTGCGCTGCTCTTTTTACAATTTCCATATCTTCTTCAATTAATGATGGCAGTGGCTCTCTTACTCCGCCAAGTTCCAGACTTTCATTAATTTTTAAAATTGCTTTAATCACTGCATACATATTTCCATGAGCAGAACACATTTTGTAAATTACTTCATTGCATGCATACTGAAGCTCTCTTGCCTTTTCCATTTCTCCGGCTTTTACATATTCATCCAGTTTCAAATATAATTCTGGCATAGCTCCATAAGTTCCACCGATTGCTCCCTCTGCTCCAATTACACGTCCACTCATAAATTGTTCATCCGGACCATTAAAGATAACATAATCTTCTCCGCCTGCTGCTTTAAACATCTGAATATCCTGAACTGGCATAGAGGAGTTTTTTACACCAATCACACGCGGATTTTTTCTCATCTCCGTAAACAAGGACTGTGTCAGGGCAACTCCTGCAAGCTGAGGAATGTTATAGATTACAAAATCTGTATTTGGAGCAGCTTCGCTGATATCATTCCAGTATTTTGCGATTGCATATTCCGGCAGGTGGAAATAAATTGGAGGGATTGCTGCGATTGCATCAACTCCAAGACTTTCTGCATGCTTTGCAAGTTCCTGACTTTCTTTTGTATTATTGCAGGCAACATGTGCAATGACTGTCAATTTTCCCTCTGCTGCTTTCATTACATTTTCCAGAATAATTTTTCTGTCTTCCACACTCTGATAAATACATTCTCCTGAAGAGCCATTTACGTAAACACCTTTCACGCCTTTTTCTACAAAATATTTTGTTAACGCACGAACACCCTCTGGACTTACATTTCCCTCTTCATCATAGCATGCATAAAATGCAGGAATCACACCTTTGTACTTTTCAAGATTTCTCATAGCTTTTTCTCCTCGCTTTTTTGTTCTATTCTCTAATTTATAAATATTATCGTTCCATTTCTTCTACAAATGATTTTGTAATCAACTGAGGTCTTGTGATAATCGAACCAACTACAACACTATATGCTCCGAGTTCGATTACTCTTCTTGCTTTTTCAGGTGTATTAATATTTCCCTCTGCGATTACTTTGTGTTTTGCACTCGCAAGAATTTTTCTTAAAATTTCAAAATCATTTGCCTCAATCTTATCACCCTTACTCTGTTCGGTATAACCTACCATTGTCGTACCAATAAAATCAAATCCAAGTTCATCTGCATGAAGTGCTTCTTCTACCGTTGAACAATCTGCCATAAAAAGCTGGTCTGGATACTTTTCTTTCACCTCATGGAAAAATTTATCTAATGTTTTATTTCCTGGTCTTGTAGAAATCGTTGCATCCATTGCAATAATCTCCGGTTTTACTTCCATTAACTCATCAATTTCTTTCATTGTAGGTGTGATGTAAATTTTACTGTCATCATAATCTCTCTTTACAATACCGATAATCGGAAGGTCTACCTGTGACTGAATTTCTTTAATATCCTCTTTTGTATTTGCACGGATTCCTTTTGCTCCGCCCTCTTTCGCTGCCAATGCCATTCTTCCCATAATAAAAGAAGAATGTAACGGTTCATGTGGAAGTGCCTGACAAGATACAATTAATTTTCCTTTCAGATTTTCTACTTTTTGATTCATCCTTTTTTGACCTCCTTTGTTATGCCCAAAGTATAGTTCTTTTTGAAACTTTTTTCAATATAGTTGTTTTATTATGAAATTAGTTTCAAAGTTTTTCACTTTTATCCATGTTTCTCTTAGTTGTACCGCTTTATTTTTAGCAATTTTGTACAATAATAGGATTATCGTTCCAAAATGGCTAATTTACTCCCAACTTCTCCCTATTTTATTGAAAATCATCCTGAAATTTCTTATACTAATACTCAGAAATACAGCTAAAAACACAATTATTACAAAAAAGAAAAGGGGTATAGATATGAATATCTATAAAGCAAAAAACTATCAGGATATGAGCAGAAAAGCTGCAAATATTATCTCCGCACAAATCATCATGAAACCAAACTGTGTACTTGGACTGGCAACTGGTTCTTCACCAGTTGGAACTTATAGACAGTTGATTGAATGGTACGAAAAAGGAGATTTAGATTTTTCACAGGTAACAAGTATTAATCTGGATGAATACAAAGGTTTAAGTCCAGAAAACGACCAGAGCTACCGCTACTTCATGAATACCAATCTCTTCGACCACGTAAACATTGACAAGACTCGTACCTTTGTACCAAACGGACTTGAACCGGATTCCCAGAAAGCCTGCAATGATTACAATCAAATCATTCAGGAAAAAGGGCCAATTGATCTACAACTTCTTGGTCTTGGACATAACGGACACATTGGATTCAATGAACCAGGTGAAGCATTTGAAAAAGAAACTCACTGCGTAGACTTGACAGAAAGTACAATCGAAGCAAATAAACGCTTCTTTGAATCCGAAGATGATGTTCCGAAACAAGCTTATACAATGGGTATTAAAAACATTATGCAGGCAAAGAAAATCCTCGTTGTTGTAAGTGGTGCAGATAAAGCAGACATCTTAAAAGAAGTGCTTTACGGGCCAATTACTCCAGAAGTTCCTGCTTCTATTCTGCAGTTACATAATGATGTAACAATCGTTGCAGATGAAGCAGCACTGAGTAAGATTGATAAATAAATGTATAATAAAAATAGGAAGGCTTAATGCTTTCCTATTTTTTGTCCTGCTTTTTGAAAAGCTTTCAGGGAGACTGCGGATGACAGTCTCCCTTGGTTCTTTCTTTTTATTTTTCTAAAATCTCACTTACTTTTACAACTCTTCCCTCTGCACTTGATTTTGTGCAAGCATCTGCTGTTGCAATTGCGGCTCTCGCTGCTTCTCCTGTTAACAGTGGTCTGAATTCATCATCTGGTTCCATTCCATGCATAATATCATTTAAGTATTTCATTTCTTTTACCATGATACCATGTAACCACATTGGAGGTTTTTTACCTGGTTTACCATACTGGATTGCTCCGTCCATCTCTGTTCCATGATAAATTCTTGTTCTATCATCATCTTCTTCCTGACTTTCGTGCAGCAGGAAATGTGTTTCTTTTCCATCTACTTTAAGAGTTCCACCTGCATCAAACATATCCAGCTTAATTGCACCTTTTGTTCCCTGAATTAACAGATAATGCTCTGGCCAGTGGAATGCAGAACCCCATTCTAATACTGCATATCTATGATTTGAAAACTTCATGTTAATAAAAATCATATCATCTTCATCACCAAAAGCTTCTCCTCTATGTGCAACGTTATCTGCGTTCATATAAACTGTTTCAGGCATTTCTCCCATAATAAACTGTACACAGTCTAATTCGTGAATGTGGTGGTATAAATGCCCTCCAGATTTTTCACGAATTTTTTTCCATGAAACACTCGGCTGAATATCTTCCCATCCATTACGTGCAGAATGGCAGTATAAAACATCACCAATCACACCATTTTTAATTAATTCTTTTGCATGATGTACGCCATTGAAGAAATTCATTACATGACCTGCCATGAAAGTTACATTATTTTCTTCACAGGTACGAACCATTTCATCACAATCCTGATAACTTAATGCAATTGGTTTTTCACAGAAAACATGTTTTCCATGTTT
The DNA here is from genome assembly GCA_003481745.1 of Firmicutes bacterium OM04-13BH. Taxonomy (GTDB): domain Bacteria; phylum Bacillota; class Clostridia; order Lachnospirales; family Lachnospiraceae; genus Blautia; species Blautia stercoris. The sequence continues at coordinate 158,522 of QULP01000005.1, read as the reverse complement.
TGCAGCCTCAATAACCGGCTCTTTATGCAGATAATTTGGAGTTGCTACAATAACACAATCAATATCATCTCTTGTTACCAGTTCATTCAAAGACTCTGTTGCATCACATCCAAGTTCTTCTGCGATTGTCTTTCCATTATCTGGGTCATAAACAGCTACAATATTTGCATCCTCATTCTGTTTCATAATGCGTGCCAGCTCTGCACCAAAATATCCAACTCCAACTACACCGTAATTCATAATTTTTCTTCTCCTTTTTTGATTTATATTGTTGTTTTTAGTTCTTTTTTATTTAACAGAACCTTCTGTTAAGCCACCTGCAATCTTGTTTTGAATTAAACAGAAGAAAATGATTGAAGGGATTACTACAATTACAGATGCCGCCATCATATCTCCCCAGTCAAGAATCTCTGAACCATTCAAAGAACGAAGTGCCACACCAACTGTCATCTTAGAAGTATCATTAATCAAAATTAATGAATACAAAAATTCATTCCATGCATTGATGAATGTATAAATTGCGGTTGCTACAATACCAGGAGCAACCAATGGAAGTACAACTGTTCCAAATACTTTAATTTTATTTGCTCCATCAATTCTTGCAGCTTCTTCAATCCCAATCGGAACACTTTTAAAGAATCCCACAAGAAGCCATACCGCATATGGAATACTGAAAGATAAATATACAATAATCAAACCAATTCTTGTATTTACCAACCCTGCCTTAGCCATAACAATTGAATATGGAATTGCCAATAAAATTGGTGGGAAAATATAAGTTGTTACAAGCACTTTAGACATTACACTTCCAAATTTAGGAAAAAATCTTACAATACCATAAGCTGCCAAAGCTGCAACAATAATTGCAATCAATGTTGTTACAAGTGCAATTCCTGCACTATTTTTAATATTATTAATGAATCCCAAGTCAAAAATAACATGTCTGAAATATTCCAATGTAAATGTCTTTGGTAAAAATCCGGTTGGATTTCCTGTTAACTCACCTTTTCCTTTTATGGAAGATAATATAATCCATACCAATGGGAAAATTGCAATAATCGTAAGAATAATCAGATAAAAATGACAGATAAAGCTTTGTATTTTTTGTCCTTTATGTTTCATCTATTTATCCTCCTTTTCCCAATGTGCAAGAACTGCAAAATAAGCAACACATACAGCCATCAGGAATATAAATAACAGCACTGTTACTGCTGATGATTTTCCAAGTAATTTTGTTCCCCATCCCATATCATAAGCATAAACCGGAACTGTCTGAGTAGCACCAGCAGGTCCGCCACCTGTAATCAGATAAATCAAATCAAAGTTATTGAAAATCCACACTGTTCTAAGAACTACTAATAATCCAGTTACAACCTTAATGTGAGGGACGGTAATATATAAGAATGACTGCCATCCTTTTGCTCCATCGATTTCCGCCGCTTCATACTGGTCTTGTGGAACAGTCTGTAAAGCTGCTAAAACATTTACCATAATCATTGGAGCACCAAACCAAATATTAATAAATACTAAAACCACAAACGCCAACACTCTATCTGTTAAAAACTGTGGCGGCATATCACACAGACCAAGTTGTACAAGAATGTTCGGTAAAAATCCGTATACCCCATTTAAAATCCACTGCCATGAAAACGCAATAACAATAGATGGAAACGCCCATGGGATAATTAATAATGTTTTATAAAAACCTTTTAAGTGTTTTACTTTATTAAGTGCCAAAGCTGCTGTAAATCCTACAAGCAACTGACCGCCAAGTGAAAAAATTGTCCATTTTAAAGAATTGAGAAAAGCATTCCAAAAGCCTTTATCTTTTAATACTGCTATATAATTATCGAGTCCAACAAAATCATAAGTAGGCCGAATCAGATTCTTATTTGTAAAACTAAAATAAAAGCTTGATATAATTGGATATACAAACAAAGCCAAAACAATGATAATCGCAGGAAGCACAAATAGCCATCTAGTATAATTTTTTTTATTCATCTTGTTTATTCACCCTCTTCAAATTATAAAGCAGGAATTTTAAAGTATTTCCTGCTTTATAATGTTAATACAGTCGATGCTTACTGAACTGCTTCAAATAAAGCATTTAATTCATCTTCTGCTGCCTGCGCTGCTTCTTCTACATCTGTTCCGTTTGTGATAATATCCTGGAACATCTTTTCAATGATATGCTGATTTGTTAAGATGCCAGCCTGAGTGCTTGGACCATGTTCAAATCCAATTGCTGTTCCTCCTGGAATCTGACTTTCAATTACGGATTCTGCATGTTCAAACTGTTTAATCATGTCATTATCTTTATACGCATCTGTATCAGAAATACCTTTAATTGCAGGTAACATACCTACAGGTGTTGCATGAAGGAATTCAACATAAGTATCTTCATCATATAATGTTTCAATAAACGCTTCACAAATTTCAGGATGTTTTGAATTTTTCCAAACAACCATTGGCTGGTTAGAAGTTGTAATACCGTTCTGCTCATCGCCTTTATTAATTGTTGGAATTGGATAGCAGTCTACATACTGTAATAAATCCGGTGAGTTTGCCTCAACACCGCTAATCTGGAATCCAGAGTTAAAATCAAACGCTGTTTTTCCCTGATAGTACAAGGTTGCCTGGTCTAATACATCGTAGTTAATAGAATCTTTCGGTGAACAGTCTTCGTATACTTTTAACCAGTAATTAATACCATCAATTGCTAAATCACTTGTCAAGTCAGCTTTTAAATCATCTGTTAAAAGGCTTCCGCCTCCACTCTTAACATAGAAGTTTAAGAAGTTTGTTGCTTGGAAATCTGTTGTTCCACATGGGAAAGATAATCCATAAATTCCATCTTTTGTTAAAGCCTTCGCATCTTCATACAGCTCATCCCAAGTTGTTGGAACTTCCATATTATTTGCTTCAAGTAAATCTTTTCTAACCCACATTACCATTGCATGTGAATATAATGGAACTGCATAATTATTTCCATCTACTGTTAATTCATTTAATGCATTTTCCTGGAATTTATCACGCCCAATATCATCAATCAAATCATTTAAAGGAATAATTGCATCGGAATCGATCATTTCAGCAACCTGTCCAACAAGTGCGGTACTCATATCTGGTACATTTCCGGAAGCAAGACCTGTTGTCCATTTGGTATAAAAGTCATTCCATGAGAAAGTTTCTATTTTAATATTAACTTTCGGATTTTCTTCCATAAATTTATCTGCTGCTTTTTGAATGGTTTCAAGTCTCGGTCCTTGTGTAAATGAATGCCAGAATGTAATATCTCCCTCTAATTCTCCAGTTTCATCTGAATTAGATGCTTCTTTTTTTGCATCTGAGTTTGTATCACTCGCTGATGAATCCCCTCCACATCCTGTTAATAAACTGCCGGTCAACATTACTCCTGCCAATAGCATCGCTAGTCTTTTTTTCATATTGTTCTCCTTTCACTCTTCTCATTTTGGTGATTTTTAAATTGTTTTTCCTAGCCCCATTACAATATGCTCTATCCTTTTCGTCATATTGCTGTTTATGTTGTCATTATAAGTATTTTTTTAGGCATTTTCAATGAAGCTCTAACCTATTAATAGCACAATACGCTCGTTTTTCAACATTAAAAGGTGGTACTTTTCAACCTGCTTAAAAAGTATCACCTTTGCTACAATCTCCGCTGTTTCAGTTGTTTTTTATTCTATTAGTCACGTTTTTTCTAGTCTGTACTGCCTTTTTTTAATCAATTTTTCTCCACTAAGCTTATCATTTCCGCAATCGTGTCGCATTAATAGCATAATACGCTCATTCTTTGATGCTAATCTCTCGCTGCTTTTCGGTATTGATTTGGTGTATATCCAAATGCGTGTTTAAATTCTCTCGTAAAATAATTCGGGTCTTCATACCCCACGCTATATGCGATATCACTAATATTATCATTTGTTACTAAAAGCTTTCTGGCCGCTGTTGTTAAACGTAGCTCTTTTAAATATGTCATCGGTGCTTTTCCAAGTTGCTCTTTAAATAAATGACTAAATCTTTGTTTACTTAACTCCGCCATCTTTGCCATACTCTCCGGTGTATAGTGTTCCGTAGGATGAAGTGCAATATAATCTACAACAACCTGTATTCTCGAATCAATCCGATTATCTGATTTACGGATTCTCTGTCTCACTTTTTCCAAAGTATATTCCTCATCCGTCTTGTTTCTTCTTAATATTCCATAGTTATCTGCATCTGCTCTGGATATCAAAGTTCCAATTAAAATTTCCAAATAACCTCTGACAAAATAAATTCTGGCTGGATTTTCACTTTTAATATAATCATAAATCAGGTCAAAATATTTTTCCTCGCCTTTTGCTTCTGTTACCAATGGTACTCCGTAATAATCTGCCAGAAAATCTCCACCTTCAAAAAATACAGATGTGGTAAATCGTATACTTATAAAAGAAAAGTTATCCGTTTGGGCATAACAAGACAATTTACAATTTCTCGGAACATATATAATCTGATTCTTTTCTACCGATATTTCCTTGTCATCAATAAAAAATGTAGCCGCACCCGAGCGAATATACCTTAACATATTGTATGGAACAATACTCTCCGGATAGACCCACGTTCTGCCAAAAGAATATTTATCCACATAAAGAAAATTAAACCTTACATTATCCACACCCTGTTTCAAAAAAATCACCTCCTCTTATATGATAGTCTTATCCTAAGCTATAATCAATACAAAAATATTGTTTTTTGACAGCATTATGCTATTATTAAGTGTCTATTCCATTTTTTCTATTGATTCTTCATTATATAATCAGTCTTAAGATTATTACTTTTGGAGGTTCTGATATGTCAAATCACAATGCCGGATACTATTCTGAAGTTGTGGCTGCTGACAGCCGCCGGAAAGAATTTAATATTAAAAATCATTCTTTAATGTACTCAAATCAAAAGCCGGATTTCATTTTTGCAGGAGATTCCATTACACATTTTTGGGAACTCAATGCATATTTCAGAAATCCTAACCTGTTTATTATCAACCGGGGAATTGCGGGAGACAACACAACTTATTTAAGAAAACGTTTTTTTACCGATGTTTTACAGCTTGAACCGAAATATTGTATTTTGGACATCGGAATTAATGACACAATTAATTTGGAGGGAGATTATTGGAAATTAATTCCTCCTGCTCCATACGATGCCGTGCTCGAAAAAGCAAAAGAAAATTACTGTGACATTATCTATCAGACAAAACAAACCAGTACTCAATTAATCATTACTTCTTTAATGCCAATTTACATGCCAACTTCTTTACATGAAAGGGAACGAAAAGATTTTATAAAAGATTTTAATAACTGGCTTACCCAAAAAGCAAGACAAGAAGGACTTATTTTTGTTAACTACTATACCCCTACCTGCTATCCGGGGGCCAGTATTCCTTTAGACGGCATTACTTATGATGGTCTTCATCCAAATGGAAAAGGCTATGATATCATGGCAACTATTTTGCGTAATACTTTAAAACAGCATAACATACAAATTTAAAAGAAAGAAGGACTCTTTATGTATTTCGACAATCTTAATAACCTTACACCAAACGATATTTCTCATTTTGCAGATGGCATTGCAAAATGTTTAAATTATGCAAAAAATAACGACCTTGCTTCTTTTCCCTGTGGTCATTACGAAATTGATGGCGATAATGTCTATCTAAATATTATGGAATTTGAAACTGTCCCTGTAGAAGAAAAAGGCTGGGAAGCTCATAGAAGATTTCTTGATATTCATTTCATCTTAAAAGGTGCAGAACAAATCGACGTGAACTTTACACCAAATATGAAGCCTCTTAACTATCTCGAGGCAAATGACTTTGAGACGTTCTCCGGAACAGCAAATGGAACGATTTTCTTAAAAGAGAATGATTTTCTTATCTGTTATCCAACAGATGCTCATCGCCCGGGAATTGCTCCTGAGAAACCAGAACGGATAAAGAAAGCAATGTTTAAAGTTGCCATTTAATAATTTACTAAAAAACCAGCCGTATATTGGCTGGTTTTCTCGTTAATACATTTTTCATCAACGCAATGACTTTACAAGAGTTTCAAACTCTTTCTCTGTATCCACAAAACAATACGGTGCATATTCTCCATAAGCTGTTGGTCTGCTAATTGTTACTAACTGAACTCCTTTATAGCCAACTGCTTCATTTAATTCTCTTTTTAATTCTGCTAAATGTTTTCCATGTTTTGTTTTTAATGCGAAGCATCCATGCACATCTCTGTCTTTAGCAATTAGATAACACATTTTTTAATTCCTACCTTCATCACCAAATTTTACTTTATATTATCATACTCATCTTTTCACATCAACTCTCTTATTTTCCTTGCCAGATACAACGGCACATTCGTGACATTTCCATCTTTCCGATATCCTCTTTTTGAAAATCTCAACGCTGTTTTCGGTTCTTTTTCCTGAACATACTTTTTAAATGACGGCGCTGACTTATCTTCACCGCCTTTTACTTCAACAGGAACAATTTCCATTCTGAAGTACAAAATCAATCTCCTGATTCTTATAAGAAAAATAGTGCGGTTCAACTTCAAACTGACCATGAAGCTGCTGAAGTATATAATTTTCCGTCAATGCTCCTTTAAACTGATAACTGGAATTTAATAAAATCGCACTGTTGTCAATCCCTGCCATATACTTTAATAACCCTGTATCGAATACAAATAATTTAAACTGGTCCAAACGATTAAAAGCTGAAAGTGGATGCTCCATTTTAGACACATTATAAATACGATTCACCATACCTGCTGATACTAACCATTCAATCGCTTCTTCAAAATCACGTGCTCTTGCACCCTCACGAACTGCACTATACATGAATTTTTCATTTGATTTTGCAAGCTGAGAAACAATACTGCGAAATACCATGAGAATCCGTCCACTATTTACTTTTCCATTATGTTTTGAAAAGTCGTTCTCATAAACTTCAATTAACTCTTTTTGAATCCTCGAAACTCTGGCTGGGTCTTTATATTTTATCCAGGAAACTACACATTCCGGCATTCCCCCAATAATCAAATAATTATTATAGATAGCAATTCAATAATGCGGTACGGATTCTTATTGGTTTCAAAAATGGATTTTAACTCTTCCTCTTCATCAAAGTTGAAATATACATAACTCTCATAATACTGCCTGCCAAATTCTTTCATAATCCAGGTCTTTCCAACCTGTCTTGCTCCCTTTAATACCATTGGTTTCCGTTCTTCATCGTTTTTCCATTGTACTAAATCCTGCATTGCATTTCTTTTCATTGAAAACCACCGCCTTTTAAATTCATTCTATATTAATGCTAATACATTTTTCCGGCTTTTCAAATCCATTTTTACACATTTTTCCGAATTTTTTTCTTGTTTTTTTCACATTTTTCCAGCTTTTTTGACGTGATTTTACACATTTTTCCAAAAATCAAAAAACCATGTAAATCCTTCTCAGGCATCTACATGGTTTTTTTTAAATATTGTATTCTGGTGTAACTGTTTTTTCTTCAAAGAAATAATCAAAGATTTTCTTTTTATAATGTGTGAAGTCTGTGCTTCCACGGTCTCTGTATTTTCCAAGTTCTACCTTAATTACATCTTTGATTCGTCCCGGTCTTGCGGACATAACCACGATACGGTCCGCTAAAAATACAGCTTCTTCAATATCATGTGTAACCATAATCATGGTATTATGAAAGCGTTCACGAATCTTAAGCATTTCTTCCTGAAGTTCAATTTTTGTCAGCGCATCCAATGCTCCAAATGGTTCATCTAAGAGAAGAATTTCCGGCTGACTTACCAAAGACCTTGCAATGGCAGCTCTTTGTGACATTCCACCTGAGAGCTGACTTGGATATGCTTTTTTAAATTCGCTAAGCTTTACCAACTCCAGATACTGGTCAGAAAGTTTTCTTTTTTCTTCTTTGCTCAGCCCCTTTAGACCAAGCTGTACATTTTTCTCGATACTCATCCATGGAAATAATCTATGTTCCTGGAAAATCATTCCTCTGTCCATTCCTGGTCCATCGACTTCTTTTCCATCTACACTTAAGATTCCTGTATCATTTTTCTCAAGTCCTGCAATCATTTTCAATAACGTACTTTTTCCACATCCACTGTGTCCGACAATGACTACAAATTCGCCTTCTTCTATTTCAAGATTAATATCTTTTAATACATCTACGCTTTGTCCATTAACTACAAAGCTTTTATTTACATCATGAATGATTAACTTTTTCTTTCCCATGTTCCTACCTGCTTCTTTCCCAAGGTGTGCATAACTTACCAATGAGTGAGATGACCAAATCCATAATCACACCAACCACTGCAATGGCGATAATTCCTGCAAATACAATCGGATACTGCATCAGGCTTCGTGCATCATTGATACGGAAACCGATACCTGATGTGGCTGCAATCATTTCTGCACCGACTACTGCCATCCAGGATACACTTAATCCCAGTTTTAATCCTACAAAAATAGAAGGAAGAGCAGATGGAAGATAAATCTGTGTAAACTGCTGCCATCCATTTAAATGGTACATTTTTCCAACTTCAATCAGTTTCGGGTCTGTACGTTCAATTCCGCTGACTGTATTTACCAGTACCGGGAAATATGCTGCTAAGAAGATAACTGCTACTTTAGATTCTTCTCCGATACCAAACCAGATAATTAAAATCGGAACCCATGCAATCATTGGAATCTGACGAATTGCTGTAAATGTCAGCATAAAAAACCGGTTTGCAGATTTGTTCATTCCCATGAGCACGCCAAGTAAAATTCCTACAACGACTGCCAGCGCATAACCTTTTGCGATACGGCTTAAACTGATGCCGATATCTCCGGCAAGCGGACCATTTGTAAGCTGGTCTTTCAATGTCTCAAGCACGGTACTGATTTTTGGCAGAATCAGTGTGGACATTGCTCCGGTAGAGGTGGCAACATGCCATGCCACCACGATAAGTACCGGTAATATAATCATATTAAGAAAGAGCAATAGTCTTTGTATAAATGCATTATTTCCTTTGTACATGCTCATGAATCCTCCCTACTCTGCGTTTTCCTGATAATCCTGTACTGCCTTTTCCAGATAGGAGGAATCAATCCAGGAATCAAAATCTACCTGACTGGTAATAATATCGTTATCAAGTTCAAATTGTTCAATATTTTTTAATGAAGTAATATATCTTTCATCCAGACTGACCGGATAAGCAAGTTTTACATCAGATACGGCTACAGATTTCACCTGCTCTAATGTTCTTCCGCTCTTTTCAGAGGACAATTCGTAAAATGCTTCCGGGTCTGCAATAATATCATCTCTTGCTTTTAACATAGCTTCAATAATTGCGCTTGAGACATCTGCATTTTTTTCCACAAAATCTGTTCTTCCTGTTAACACGCTTGGTTCATAGAACGTATCTGCGTCTGCATCTACCCCTTTATGAATAATAGAAGCTTTTCCCTGTTCTACTAAGGTATCTGCCTGTCCATAAGTAACAACTGCTGCATCAACTGCACCGGTAGAAAGACTGGAAAGTCCTTCCGGAATGGTACTGTTTACAAGCTGTACATCATCCGCACTAAGACCTGCTTCTTCTAATACCTTTAATACATACATCTGAGGAGTTGCACCTCTCTGATAGGAAATAGTTTTTCCTTTTAAATCCTCCAGGGAAGTGATTCCGGAATCTGCGCTGACTGCTAACTGCCATGCAGAACCAAAGCTTGTTACAGCCAATAACTTTGTATCAATTCCATTTGATTTTGCCATGATTCCTGCAAACCCTGCATAGTATGCGTAATCCAAATCTCCGGATACTAAAGCTTCGTGAATTGCCGGTGCTGCTCCTGTAAATGGAATCAAATCGGCATCATATCCAAGTGGATTTAAATATTCATCCAGATAACCTTTTTCTTCTGCTACTGCCAGTGCACCTTCTGCCCATTCATAACCGGCACTCGGGAAACCGATATTGACTACCTGATATCCATCTGCACTTGCTTCTTTCTTGCTTCCTGAATCTGTCTTCGCACCGTCATCTGCTTTACTACTATTACTTCCACAGCCTGTAACCACCAGACCTAATGTAAGAACAAGACCAAAAACTGCTGCTGTAATTTTTTTGCTTTTCATTTTCTTCACTCCCTTTCAGGTATCATGACCTTAAATTTATTTATGAATTAAATCGCTTTTCTTTACGGTTGCCACACAGAAGTTTACTTCTTCATCTTCGTCATCGGAGGCTCCGCCACCTGTCATCAGGCGTGCTTCTGGGTCTACTCCGTCGATTGTGGTAACTTTTCCAAGTCCATTTCCAACTAAAGAACCCGGCACACGGAAGGTTTCCACATCAATCGGTTCAACAGAAATTTCTTCCGGTTTTTCTACCTGTGGAATCCATTCATAAGGTACACGGTATGCACGGTAAACCATGTTGTTCGTAAACTGTCCAAGGATGGTGTTAAAGTATGGATTAATGTATTCCCATACAATTTTATGTTCCGGTGTCACTTCAATGAGACGTCCGTCAGAACCTTCTGTAATTAAAGTATTTCCATTTGGAAGTCTCTGTGCTGCACTGATGTAGGAACTATAAAATTTAGATGCATCCGTAAATAACAGATTTCCTGCTTCAAGTGGAGTATACTGCCATACAATCTCAAGTGTAATCGGGTTAAATTCAAGTACTCTTGAATAATCTCTCCTTGCATTGTTGACACCTGTTAATGCTCCAGGGTTTGGAGTACCGTATCCGCCTTCTCCACCATTGTCAAATACCAGCAGATTTCCTTCTCCCGGAAGTCCTTTTGGAATCAAATGTAAATGGTGCTGTCCGATAATCCAGCCAAGTTTTTTGGTTGCTTCGTTTTCATTAAAGTCTGGTCCGACACGCCATACAATATCTCCGGTTTCTTTGCTGATGATTGCCAGAATATTTGCATTTCTTGCATCAATAATCAGGTTGTCCGGATGGAAACGCTCATCTCCCTGGTCGTACCATTTATTTTCACCTAAGACTGACATGCTGTTGATGTGCATCCAGTCACCACCGGCTTCACCTTGCAGGCATGGATTACGAAACAGTGCATTTTTTGCTGCCTCATCAAATCCTAACTGGTCGAAATGGTCGCTTGCTCTCCAGCTCCATAAGATGTTTCCTTCCCAGTCTACTTCGATAATCTTGTCATCAATCAGACGTTTATCTGAAATATCATGATTGTAAAGATTTTCATGTGTTAAAATTAAGGTATTTCCACTATCTGTCTTTGGTTCTCCGCCCGGATAATAATAACCAACAGTAGAGCCTTCTCTTTGATAATCATGATGCTGTCTTGCCATGTAAACCGGGTCTTTATCTCCGTCTGCAATCAATTCTGTTTTATCAAATTTCCAGACAATATTTCCATCCCAGTCAACCTGAACCAAATCAATCTGGTCCTGATACGCTTTTTTACCAGGTCTTGTTCCTGTTGTTCCCATTACATATCCGCCTGGAAGAATTTTATTTGGAAATCCGCCAAGTCCTGCCCAAAGCTGAACTTCACGACCATTCATATCGATTAATAATGCTCCTTTTGCGGAAGGAAAAATTGTATAACCATTAAATGTTTTCTCTTTATCATAAATTAATGTTCCTGTTGGAAAAATACTTGGATATCCCATAATCTATCTACTCCTGTTCTTTTATAATTTCTTTATGTTTTCTGCAATAATCAGTTTATGTGTAAAGCCAATTGATTTTTCACGAATCTCTCCGTCTTTAAAATATAATAAAGTCGGAACTGAGGTGATTTCATATTCGTCTGCCAGAGCCAGTTCATCAGAAACTAATACTTTTCCGAAGTACACTTCATTTCCGGCTTCCTCGGAAAGCTCTGCAATTCCTGCCTCCAGCTTTTTACAGTGCTTACAAGTTGCAGAATAGAACTCTACAACAACAATACTGTTTTCTTTTATTACTTTTTCAAAATTTTCTCTTGTCAGTTGATTTACCATGATATTGTTTCCTTTCTATTCGTACGTTGTACTACTGTATGATATAATGAATGGCTGAATCTGCTGCATTTGCTCCATCTGCTGCTGCTGTAATAATCTGTCGAAGTTTCTTTGCTCTTACATCTCCTGCTACAAAAAATCCCGGTTTGGAAGTCATTCCATCTTCCCCAGCTTTTACATATCCATTTTCATCTAACTCAACCAGGTCTTTTAATTTTTCTGTCTGTGGAATCATCCCCACTGCCACAAACACACCTTGTACTTCAAGGGAAGCTCCTGTATCTAATAAAACAGTTTCTACTTTTTTTGTTCCTTTGATTTCCTGGACATTTGCATTTCGAATAATTTCAACATTCTCTTTTGCTTCTAATTTTGCAAGTGTTCCAGGATTGCCTCGAAACTTATCTCTTCTGTGAACCAGATATACTTTGTTACAAATTTCAGAAAGTAACAAAGCATCATCCAATGCACTGTTTCCTCCGCCAATCACCACCACGTCTTTTTCTTTGTAAAAAGTTCCGTCGCAGGAGGCACAATAGGAAATTCCTTTATTTTCAAATGTATCACTTCCAGGAACATTTAATTTTCTGTGTTCTGCTCCGGCAGTGTAAATCACTGTTTTGGTTTCCAGTGTTTTTCCATTTTCAAGGATAACCAGAAATCCCGTCTTTGTCTCTTCAAATGCAACTGCTTCTTCTTCTAAAAATTCAATCTCTAAGTTTTCGGCATGCTCCCTGATTTTTTCTCCCAGGTCATAACCGCTTATTCCATAAAATCCAGGATAATTATCAATGCGGCTGCTCTCTGCCATCTGACCGGTTCCTTCATATTCTTTTTCTATTATCTGCACATCTAAGTTTGCTCTTTTTATGTAAATGCCTGCTGTCATACCGGCCGGACCACTTCCAATAATCAGAACATCCGTCATCTGTTTTTCCTCCTGTTTTTTATTTTCCCCTTATTCCTATAAGTTTAATATGTTTTACATGTCATTGATATTAACACAACAAAAATCACCTGTCTAATACACAAAAAGAATAGCCAGTTATAGTTTTAAGCTATAACTGGCTATTTCATGATTCCTTTCGTTATTTCATTTTCAGATATTCTTTTAATGCATTTACGTACATCTCACCTAATTTACTTAAAATCAGATTCTTTCTTGTCACATATCCGACTTCCATTTTGTTTTCTTCCGGTTCTTCACTATTTTTAAACGGTACTGCACGATAGTCATTTCCATTTAAATCTTCACAGATTAGACCGGAACAAAGCGTATAACCATTTAAGCCCACCATCAAATTCAGCATCGTCGCTCTGTCATTTGCATGAATAATCTGACTGTATTCATTTGTCGGCAGTAATTCTTCTGAAAGATAAAAGGAACTGTTGTCTCCCTGCTCAAATGCCAGACATGGATAATTCTCTAACTGCTTCATCGTAATACATGCTTCTTCCGCTAACGGATGTCCCTTCCATAAATAAACATAAGCATCACACTCAATTAAGGGATGAAATTCCAGATTTGCAGAGTTTAAGAGTTTTTCCATGGATTTGCGGTTAAAGTCACTTAAATATAATACCCCGATTTCACTTTTCATTGTGCTGACATCCATAATAACTTCTGCAGTCTTTGTTTCACGGATTGCAAGTTCATACCGTGACATATCCAGCGTCTTTGCAACATCCACAAACGCTTTGACCGCAAAGGAATAATGCTGGGTGGAAACTGCGAATTTCTTCTTATAAGAACCGCCTTCTGTATAACGGTGCAGTAACTGTTCATACTCATGATAAAGCTCTCTGGCATAGGTTAAAAATTCCACGCCATCATTCGTCAGTGTTACACCACGTCCGCTTCTAAAAAAAATCGTAATCCCAATTTCTTTTTCCAGTTCCTTCAGAGCATTGGTTAGAGATGGCTGTGAAACATAAAGCTGCTCTGCCGCTTTATTTAGGGATTTTGTTTCTGCTATTGTCAAAATATATTTTAACTGTATAAGTGTCATATCAAATTCTCCAGTTCTTTACCGTTCTCTACAAAAAGCAAGTCTCTACCCACTACTTCTTGCTTTTCGTAGTTGAATCAGGAGATTTACTTGATTCAGCTAAATATTTTCCTGCATCTTTAAAGAAACTTATCAAAATAAGAATCATAATAATGCCAATCGGAAATGCCGAAATGATACTGATACTCTGAATGTTATTCATCGAACTTTCCGAAAACACTAACGCAATCGGCAGTACAATCAATAGTAAACACCATAATAATTCAATCAGTTTATGCGGATGCTCATTTTCTCCAAGCTCCTTGTAACTATAACAAGCTGCCGTATATGCAATCGAATCAAATGAAGTCGCATAAAATGCAATCATACATAACACTGTGATTACTAAAATCACCTTTGCCAGCGGCATTGTATCTATAATATTCAAAATGAGTCCGTAAAGATCTCCATCTTTCGCATATTGGGAAATAAAATCTGCTTTTCCACTCACTTGAAGCCCAAGCCCATAATTTCCAAGTACGACAAAACTAATAATTGTTGATCCAACACCAAACACGTATCCTCCAAGAATCGTTTGTTTAATCGTTCTGCCACGTGAAATGTTACCAATAAAGAATGGAGCTGCGACTGCCCAAACCATCCAATAGGCCCAATAATAAATCGTCCAATCTTGAGGAAAATTACTGGTGCGTTCCGGATCCGTAAATGTACTTAACTCTATAAAATGCTGTAACATCTTTCCAAAACTTTGGAAGCCATTTTCAATGATAAATTTTCCCTGACCACCGATCAGCAACACAATCAATAATAAGCCAAAGAAAAGATAAATACACAGCTTCGCCAAAAAACTAATTCCTTTAAACCCATGCAAAACTGCATAGGTATATACTGCACAGGTAACCAATAAAATGATGATTGTAACAACTGTTCGGCTAAGCGTGATACCAAATAGTTTTACAATAATTGCTGCCAAAAGCGGTGTTGCAACACTAAATGTCGTTGCGGTTCCGGCAAGCAGCGCAAATAATGCAAATAAGTCAATCACACGTCCCAACACACCATCCGCATGTTTCCCAATAACTGGTCGACATGCTTCCGAATATCTCTGACGATTTCTTTTTCTCACGTGTAACATAAAACCGAATACGACTGCAAGTACCAGATAAAATGCCCACGGAATAAAGCTCCAATGAAACAGTGGAAAAACGCCGGCCCATTCTGCCACGGAGCCAAGTTCTTCCATATGCGGATTAGTTGCGTACATTACCCATTCCGCAAATGAATAGAACAAAATGTCTGCTGCAAGTCCACAAGTAAACATCATGCTTCCCCAGACAAAAAATGGATATTTCGGCTTCTCATTTGGCTCACCTAATACGACATTCCCATACTTTGAAAAAGCTAAATAAACAGAAACCAGCAAAACTGCTAAACCAATTACTAAATAATAAATCCCGACTGTATCACCGAAAAAAAATCGCACCTTACTTATAATGTTATTGGACTCATTTGGAAATACAAATAATACACCCGCTAATAACATAATGCTAATAAAAGGAGCTAACGTGATGAGCCAGTCTATTCTTTTGCGATCTAATTTATTCATCGATTTTTCCTCCATGTATCAGCTTTTGTAGCTGATAGTCATACTCAAACTGTTTTCCCTGTATTTCAAACTTAACTCCGGTCACCAGTCCATTCTCATCCTTTGCCGGAACGAGGTGGTAGATTTCCTCTTCTTTTATTTGAAGTTCATCAGAAATTTTCTTTAAGATTTCAGAACCGGAATTTGTTTTATAGTTCTCATCAAACTCCCTTAATTCATCTAAAGAATCAAATTCATAAATTTCATCTTGATTATATTTTCTGGTTTTCATCGAGAGTTCTTCGATATGTTCAATATAAATATCTTCCCATAATTTATTCCTGGTTTTCGGTTTGTTATACTCAGCTTCTAAGATTTCAAGAAAACGTTTGCTAAATGGCTCTGCCCAGAAGGTATGTCCCATCATATACCAGGAATCTCTGCCTCCGACTTTAACTGAAGTAATCCTTCCGGTTTCATCTTCTGTGACGCACCACTCATTTGTCTTCCCATCAGCATAAAGTACCGAATAATAACTGCCTTCCACTTCCGATTCAAATGGATTTTCAGGGAAATAATTATCTGCACTGCACACGTAAGTATTCCCAATCCATTCTCTTGCCGAATAAATCGAACCATTATTATTTCTGGTTGCATACTCTGGATTTTCGATAAGTGTCACCTGACACTTTTCTTTTAAGTATTCAAATTTTTCTTTTTTATATCCCGTAACAATTGCAATATCATGGATTCCGGCCTCTTTTAACTGGCGAATCTGCCGTTCGATCAGCACCTCACCTTTGACTGTAATCAGCGCTTTTGGTTTTTCATAAGAAAGAGGGGCAAACCGACTGGACAATCCTGCTGCCATAATAACTGCATTTTCTACTTTATAAGCCATTTTCCAGTTCTTCCTTTACATATTTATAATATTCTTTTGCATATCGGTACTGTCTTAAGGAATACTCGCCAAATTCAACACCTTCATGGTATTTTACTTCGCACCAGTTACTCCACAACAGACCACAGACTGCAACGTAACAGTAAATCTTTAATCGTTTTTCTTTTTTGCATCCTTCTGTGTAATATGCATCAATCAAAGCATCTGCCTGTTCTTTCCCGTACATGGAATAAATGATAAACATCGCAAGATCCACATCTGTATCCTGCATCCCCGCATATTCCCAGTCAATTAATGCGATTCTGTCTTTGGTCATTAAAAAGTTATCCGGAACAGAATCAATATGACACAGTGAAATCTGCTTTTCCTGCTTATCAATATAGTTTTTTAATTCATATACATGCGCTTTGGTTTGCTTGTAATCACGATAGCAGGACGGAATTCCCTTCCACAATTTTTCATAAAACTCCAACCGTTCAAAAACATCAAAGGTGTGTTCCACCTTTACCCCGCTTTCATGAAACTTACGGAGCACCGCCATACATGCTTTTACATCCTCCGGGTTTCCGGAATCACAGCATCTTGCATCTTCGATAAATTCTGTCAGTTTGTAACCATTTTCCGGATTGATATATCGAATCGAATCACAGATACCAAGCGGTTTGATTACCTGATAAACTTCGTATTCCTGCTTTCGGTTAATCAGCATTTCTGTTCCCTCACCCGGAATCCTCATGATAAACCGTTTGCCTCTGCACTTGAACATAAAAGAACGATTTGTCATGCCTTTCTTTAGAACTTCAATCTCTTCTAATTCATTCGGCTCACATGCCAAAATTTCAGAAATCAAATGAATCACATCTGAGTCTAACTGTTTTGACGTGTCATCGAGTTCCCTTAACTGCTCATAAGTATTAATCTCATAAACACTTCTTGACGGCACGATTTTCGCTGATACATACATTTTACCTTTTTTCATTAGAGCGCTTTCCCAGAATACGTTTTCATAAGCTTTTTTCTTACACATTTCTTTTATCTGGCTCTGAAGTTCTTCTGCTTCTTCTTCAAGGATGTAAGCAATGCCTACCATTGCATTTCCGCTTTTTTCTGCATCTACCGAAACCAGCTCTAATTTTCGATTGACTCTGACATCACTTTCGTCATCCACCAAATCTGTCACCATGTACCAGGAATACAGCTCTCTTTTGGAAAATGGATTTTTTTCACACCAGACGTCACACGGAATAATATATGTATTTGAAATCCTGTCTTTTGCAAGTGCCAGAGAATGAAGATTATTGTACTGGGCATATTCACGATTGACAATCAGATTCACCTGATATTCATCAATCAGATATTCATACTGCTCTTTCATAAACCCGACAATAATATCAATCTGAAAAATTCCGGCTTCATGAAGCTGGCGAATTAGGCGCTCAATCAACGGTTCTCCATTAACCTCGATTAACCCCTTTGGCACTTCCCGATTCATCGGCATCATTCGGATTCCATAACCTGCTGCCAAAATAATTGCATTTTTCGGAGCTTTCTTTTCAAACTCCGCTTCTGCTTTTTCTGTTAATTGATATTCTTTGGTAAGATACTCTTTCTGAATCAATTCATTTAAGGACTGATTAACCTTTCCAAGAGAATATCCTGTCTTTTCTGTTAAAATTCTCTGATTTTCATAACCGCTTTCTGCGATTTCGTTCATAATATCATATTCTTGTATATTCATGTAATCCACCTTTTTAATTTTCGTGAACATTTTAGCATTATATTACTCCCAATTCTTACCTTTGTCAAGAAAAAAACACCCTGCTTTTTAAGCAAGGTGCTTTTTTAAAGCAAGGTGTCTTTATTCTTTAACAGCTCTGAAATTAATTTTTCATCTTCTTTGGTCAGTTTTACATTGGAAATCAGCTTTTTCCCTTCCGGTGTCTGCACCTTCAGTTCCAAAATCGTTCCTTCTCTTAATTTCTCTCTTCCAACTGCCTCAAAAAACTTTCGAAGATTCGGATGCCGCCTCTCTACTCCGGTAATTGTCGCTTTTATCTGCATTAACTTTACTGGATTCATTGCCATAATCATATTCCTCCAACTGCCTTTTTCAGGTGAATTTGATTATAAGCCGATACCCGATTTCCGTCAAGTCAATGCGAAACTTTATCACTATTTATACATCTTCATATAATCTCCATGTGCGTCAATTAACTCATCGCACATTTTTACAATATCATCAATGCAAAGTTCTCCTGCTGTATGAGGGTCAAGCATCGCAGCCTGATAGATGTATTCTTTCTTTTTCGTTGCTGCTGCTTCAATGGTAAGCAGCTGTACATTGATATTTGTCATATTCATTGCAGCCAGCTGTACCGGAAGTCTTCCGACTCTGCATGGATTGACTCCATTTCCGTCAATCATACACGGTACTTCTACACAGGCATCCGCCGGAAGATTTTCAATCATACCTTTATTGATTACGTTTCCACCAATTTTATACGGCTGATTGGTTACAACTGCTTCCATAATATGAGATGCATACTCTCTGCTTCGCTCATGGGTAATCTTTCCGTCTTTTAAGATATTGTTTTTCTCTTCTTCCCATTCTGCGATCTGCTTGATGCATCGTCTTGGATATTCATCTAACGGAATATTGTATTTTTCAATTAGTTCCGGATATTTTGCCTTGATAAAGAATGGATTGTATTCTGCATTGTGCTCACTTGATTCCGTACAATAATAACCCAAACGTTTAATATACTCAAAACGTACCATATCATCATGTTTTTCTGTTGCATTTTTCTCGGCTGCTCTTTTTCTGATTTCCGGATATAAATCATTTCCATCTTTATCACGGATGTCTAACAGCCAACCCATGTGATTAATACCGGCAATTGTTTCTACGCGTCCTTCTAATTTATCTTCCATGCCAAGCTTCGTCAATAAATCTTTTGAGCACACCTGAACGCTATGGCAAAGACCTACGGTTTTTACACCAGTATATCTCTGCATATAACCGGATAAAATCCCCATTGGATTTGTATAATTTAAAAATAATGCATCCGGGCATACCTCTTCGATATCATTTGCAAATTCCTGCATCACCGGAATTGTACGCAGACCTCTCATAATTCCGCCAATTCCAAGGCTGTCCGCAATTGTCTGTCTTAAACCATATTTTTTCGGAATTTCAAAGTCCGTAATAGTACAAGGGTCATATCCTCCCACCTGAATCGCATTAACCACAAAATCTGCTCCTCTAAGTGCTTCTTTTCGATTTTCCACACCGAGATATGTTTTAATCTGTGCACGGCCCTCATTTACATTTTTGTTGATTGCATTTAAAATAATCTCTGAATCTTCCAGACGTTTTGCATCAATATCATATAATGCAATTTCACTTTCACAGAGTGCTTCACTACACATGCAGTCTCCTAATACATTTCTTGCAAAAACAGTGCTTCCTGCTCCCATAAACGTTATTTTTGCCATTTTTCATCCTCCTTGATTTTATCATAATCCGTTGTCTTTTTATGATTCTTATTATATAATCAAAGAAAAGGACTTTCTATCTGATTTGTTTCTCAAAACTTGTAAAAATGTTGTAAAATGGAGGATTTTATTTATGAACCAGTCTCTGTCCGGAATTCCATCTATTTATTTTTGTGGTCACGAACACTGCCAGCCCGGACACTCTTTCGGTCCTGCCGTACGTCCTCATTATTTGATTCATGTTGTACTTTCCGGAAAAGGTATTTTTAAACATCAAGGACATACGTATTCTCTCAAGTCCGGAGACTCCTTTCTAATCAAACCAATGGACTCTACCTACTATGAAGCCGACCAAACCAATCCTTGGGAATATGCATGGATTGGCTTTAATGGACAGGAAATCCCTGCCCTTTTAAACCAGACCTGTTTTCAGGACTCCTGTATTTTTATTTGTCCTCCTGATTCTGAACGAAAGTTGAATCTGCGGACTCTGATGCATTCTATCTTAAATACTTTCTCTTCAGCCAACTATAATCCTTTTACTCTGACAGGGTTGTTTCTTGAACTTCTTGGTTTGATGACTGGTCCGTCTATTGTAGAAGGAAACTCTTATTCCACTCAATATGTAAAACGCGCAATGGATTATATGAAAAATAATTACGGCTACAACATCCGTATTCAGGACATTGCAGCCGCTATTGGAATTGATCGGACTTATCTCTATCGTCTTTTTATGGAACAGCAGAAAATTTCTCCGAAACAATATCTGCTTCAATTAAGAATCCACATTGCATCTGATATGCTTTCTTCTTCAGACTACAGCATTACAGAAATTGCTTATTCCTGTGGCTTTAAAGATGCTGCCGCTTTTAGCAATCAGTTTAAAAAAATGACCGGATATACTCCAAGAAAGTTTCGCGAATATCTAAACCTTGAAAAAACAATCTACCGGAAACATTAGATAATTCCAAAATGTACCAGTGCATTATAAATTCCATCTTCCTTAATATCTGTTGTCTTATAACTGCAGTAAGGAAGAATGCTCTCCATGGAATTTCCCATTGCCACACTGTTTTTTACTGCCTTTAACATATCAAGGTCATTGGTGCTGTCGCCAATTGCAATACAGTCATCGATATCTGCCCCAAGATATTCGCAGACTTTCTGGATTCCTGTTGCCTTGCTGTGACCTTTTTGCGCCATCTCCCACATATCTTCCCCACGGTCAATACAATAATAATTTGCTTCAAAAAATGGCATAATGATATCTTTCTTATCGATATCCTCATCTGTGAATTTAATCAGGCATTTATCAAATACTTCATCCTTATCTTCTAATATCACTTCAACCGATTTACCATTCGTTCTAAGCATTTTTTTTGCCCGTTCCATAAACGGATTCGAATAGCTGTAATCAAAATAAATTCCCTTGTCTCCTTCGTAAAAAGCATTTACTTTATTTTTTCGAAGAACAGCTACCGTTTCAATGCATTTTTCTTTCGGAATCACAGAGGAATAGATTTTCTTTCCATCAAAATAAATATGCGTTCCACATCCGCAGACATAACCATTAAATTCCAAATCAAAAATCGGCTGGGTAATTCCGCTAAAAGTACGTCCTGTATTAATAAAAACCAGATGCCCGTTTTCTTTTGCTTTTTTAATTGCCTCTTTCGTGCTTTCCGGAATTACTCCTGTATCTTCCGGAATAATTGTTCCATCTATATCAAAGAAAATTAATTTTCTATTCACCTTTGTTCTCCTCTCTTTACCTTTCTCTTCTGTTTTTTTACTCTAACATGATTTTGAGAATTTCGCAATCTCACTTTTTCTGTGATATTTTTCCTTTTTTCTCAATATATTAGGTAACAACAATGCATTTAGGATTTTTTATGTTACATAGAAATTTTATTTTAAAGTATCTTGCACTTTTTTTATTGCTTACTGCTTCTTTTGCATTTGGAAATTTTTTAAGCTTTGCCATCCACTATTACTCCGCACAGGAAACCATTTCCAATGCAGTCGGCAACTGGGGGCTAAGCTTTCAGGAAGAAGGAAAACGTCCTGTCGGAAATGCCTCTATCGAAGAATTACAGCAATATGACGCCTACTATGCACAAGACACCGATGAAAAAAATATTTATCTCACCTTTGACTGCGGATATGAAAATGGCAATACTGAAATCATTTTAGATGCTTTAAAAAAGCACAATGCCCCTGCGACCTTTTTTGTCGTTGGAAATTTTCTCTCCACAAGTCCTGAAATTGTCAAACGCATGATTTCCGACGGACATATCGTAGGCAATCATTCTTATCACCATCCGGATATGTCTCAGATTTCTTCCATTGATTCCTTCTCAAAAGAATTACAGGAACTTTCTGATTTATACAAAGAAACCACCGGACAGGAAATGAAAAAATATTATCGCCCTCCTCAAGGCAAATACAGTGAAACCAACTTAAAAATGGCAAAAGATTTAGGTTATAAAACCTTCTTCTGGAGTCTTGCTTATGTAGACTGGTACCAGGATAACCAGCCCTCAAAAGAAGAAGCCTTCGACAAACTGCTTAACCGGATTCACCCCGGCGCAATTGTGCTGCTCCACAGCACCTCATCAACCAATGCTCAAATTCTAGATGAATTGCTTGGCAAATGGGAAGAGATGGGGTATCAGTTTCGGTCGCTGGATTATCTGGTTGAGCAGAATGAGAAGAATGAAGCATAGAACATAAAAAGAATCCTATGAAATAAAAAAGTCCGGGGACAAGATTTCTGTCCCCGAACTAGCCAATATTTTTAAAATACAATTTCTACTATTCTATGGCTCCAAAAATAATTTCTACTGTTTCGGTAAAAGACACAGGCATGCAATTAATCACAGTTTCTCCATCAGCATTTTATTAACAGACGCCGGATTTGCCTTGCCTTTCATCTGTTTCATAACCTGTCCGACTAAGAATCCAAGCACTTTTGTTTTTCCGCTATGATATTCTTCTACAGTTTTCGGGTTATCTGCAAGCACTTTATCAACAACAGATTCAAGCATACCGGTATCTTCTACGGTCTTTAATCCATTTGCTTCTACATAAGCCTTCGGTTCTACATCTTCGTCAAAAATCTTTTCAAAAACTTTCTTTGCATTCTGGTTATTGACTTCTCCTTTTTCAGCCATAAGAATTAAATCTGCCAGATGTTTTGGAGTAAAGCGCAGTTCTTCTGCTTCCATTGCTCTGTCTTTTAACAGACGCAGAGTTTCACCGATAAACCAGTTTGCTGTCTTTTTCGGATTCTGGCTTTCTTTTACGGTTTCTTCAAATAAATCGGCAAGATGTTTGGACTGGGTTAAAAGTGAAGCATCGTAAGTGGAAAGTCCATACTCTTTTTCATAACGTGCAGATTTTGCTTCCTGAAGTTCCGGCTGGCTGTCCTTGATACGTTTTATCCATTCATCACTGATAAAGACCGGCGGTAAATCAGGGTCTGGGAAGTAACGGTAGTCTTTTGCATCTTCTTTGGAACGCATTGCATAGGAATATTCCTTGTTGTCATCCCATCTTCTGGTCTCCTGCTGAACCGCTTTTCCTTCTTCAATGAGTTCAATCTGACGTTCTCTTTCTCCTTCAATCGCACGTGCAATCGCTTTAAAGGAGTTTAAGTTCTTCATCTCCGTTCTTGTTCCAAAGGTTTCTGTGCCAACTTCACGTACGGATAAGTTGACATCGGCACGCATCGAACCTTCCTGTAATTTACAGTCAGATACACCGAGGTACTGACAAATCATTCTTAATTTTTCCAGATACGCAATAACCTCTTCTGCATTTCTCATATCCGGTTCGGATACGATTTCCACAAGCGGAACTCCGCTTCGGTTATAGTCTACTAAAGAGCAGTCTTCCCATTCATCATGGATTAATTTACCTGCGTCTTCTTCCATGTGCATTTCATGAATACGGATTTTCTTTGTTCCTGCATTGGTCTGGATTTCCAGAAATCCATCATGGCAGATTGGCAGATATAACTGGGAAATCTGATAATTCTGTGGGTTATCCGGATAGAAATAGTTCTTTCGGTCAAATTTACAGTTCTGATTAACCTCACAGTTTGCTGCAAGTCCAAGTGCAAGTGCATATTCTACCACTTGTTTGTTTAAGACCGGAAGAGATCCCGGCATACCGGTGCAGACCGGACAGGTATGTGTATTTGGTGCGCCTCCGAATTTCGTAGAGCATCCGCAGAAGATTTTGGTCGCTGTGGCAAGCTCTACATGAACTTCAAGTCCAATGACTGTTTCATATTGTTTTGCCATCTATTTTCCCTCCTTCTGATATGCCATAGGAAATGCTCCACGGATTTTTTCATAAGCATAAGCTGCCTGTATAATTTTCTTTTCTTTAAAGCAGTCTCCGATAAACTGAAGACCAACCGGCATTCCATTTCTGTCTTTTCCCGCCGGAACACTGATTGCCGGAAGACCTGCGAGATTTACCCCTGCGGTGTAGACATCACTTAAATACATTTTAAGCGGGTCTTGTAAACTGCTTCCTACCTTCGGTGCGGTAGACGGTGCTGCCGGTGCCAGAATCATATCATATTTTGCAAATGCATCATCAAATGCTTTTTTAATCATGGCTTTTACTTTTAATGCTTTCAAATAATACGCATCATAGTAGCCGGAACTTAATACGAAAGAACCAAGTAAGATTCTTCGTTTGACTTCTTCTCCAAATCCCTGTGCACGACTCTTTTTATACATATCATGAAGTCCTTCAAATTCCTCTGCGCGATAACCGTATTTTACGCCATCAAAACGCGCCAGGTTGGAACTTGCCTCAGCGGAAGCAATGATATAATAAGCCGGAATCACATAGTCAACGAGTCCAAGAGAAAATTCTTCAACCACTGCTCCGTTTGCCCTCATCAGTTCTACGGTTTCCTGAAGTGTTTTTTTCACATCTTCATCCAGTCCCTCTGAAAGATATTCGGTAGGAATACCGACACGAACCCCATTTAAATCGCCGTTTAACGCTTCTGTAAAGTTCAAATCATTTCTTTCAATCGAGGTACTGTCTTTTTTATCGTATCCGGAAATTGCCTCTAATAAAGCCGTACAGTCTGACACATTTTTAGCAACCGGTCCAATCTGATCAAGTGAAGAGGCATAAGCAATCAATCCATAACGAGAAACCGTTCCATAAGTCGGCTTCATTCCGACCACGCCACAGTAAGAAGATGGCTGACGAATCGAACCACCGGTATCCGAACCAAGTGCCAGGAAAGCCTCTCCTGCGGCCACTGCGGCACATGAACCACCGGAAGATCCACCCGGTACCTTTGTCTGATCCCATGGATTTGTGGTAATTCCAAATGCAGATGTCTCACTGGTACTTCCCATGGCAAATTCATCCATGTTTGTTTTTCCAAGAATAATCATTCCGGCTTCTTCTAATTTTTTCACGGCTTCTGCATCATAAGGCGGAACAAAATTTCCAAGAATTTTGGATGCACAAGTTGTCTTTCTGCCTTTTGTGCAGATATTATCTTTGACTGCAATCGGAACACCTGCAAGCGGTCCGCTATATTTTCCGGAAGCAATTCCTGCTTCTACTTCTTTTACTCTTTGATATACCTTTTCTTCATCTGTCTCAAGAAATGCATGTACAGTGTCTTCTGATTTTTTTATCTGTTCGAGTGACACCTTTACAGCTTCTTCCACACCTGCTTCTCCTTTTTTAATCGCAGTGGAAAGTTCAAGAGCACTTAAATCTTTCAAATCCATACCCTTTCCTCCTACTGTACCGTCTTCGGCACTTGATACTGTCCGTCTTTGCATTTTGGTGCATTGTCAAGCATTGCATCCCTGTCATCTCCATTGGTGACTACATCCTCACGGAATACATTTCCCATAGAAAATGTATGGGACAGAGGTTCAATTCCATCGGTATCCAACTCATTTAATTTATCAACATAATCCAGCATTTCCTGCATTTTTTCTTTTGCTTTCTTCCGCTCTTCTTCCGTAAGGGCAAGTTTTGCAAGAATTTCTACATTTTCCATTACTGTATCATCAATTATCTGCTTTGCCATGGCTGTTTCTCCTTTCTTACGGCTCCAAACGTTTCATATCTCTTGGGAACAGACATGCTTCTCTTACGTTGTCCTCTCCTAAAAGCTGCATCGTCAGTCGCTCCAGTCCGATTCCAAGTCCACCATGAGGCGGCATGCCATATTTGAAGGTATCTAAGTACTGTTCCATTCCTTCCTGGCTCATGCCTCTCTTTTCGATTTTTTCTACCAGCATGTTATAATCATGAATACGCTGACCTCCGGTTGTGATCTCAAGTCCTTTAAATAAGAGGTCAAAGCTTAAGGTATATCTGTCATCTTCCGGGTCATCCATTGCATACATCGGTCTCTTCTTTGACGGATAATGGGTGACAAATACAAAATCGGCATCATATTCTTCTTTAAAATATTTACCGATTAACTCTTCTTCTTCTGGTTCTAAGTCAAATGGATTGCGAATTTTTCTGTTATATTTTTCAGATACCAGACGTTTTGCTTCATCAAAGCGGACATATGGAATTTTTTCCACGTTTGGAAGTGTGATTCCAAGCATCTTTAATTCCTTTGCATAATCTTTCTTTAATAATTCTATCGTATATTGCAAAAATCCGGTTTCCATTTCACAGATATCAAGGAAACTGTCAATGTATCCCATCTCAAAATCAAGACTGGTATATTCATTTAAATGACGTCTGGTGTTGTGTTTCTCTGCTCGAAAAACCGGGCCGGTTTCAAAGACGCGGTCAAACACGCCAACCATCATCTGTTTATAAAACTGGGGACTCTGTGCCAGCACGGCCGGTGTATGGAAATAACTTAACTTAAACATATTGGAACCACCTTCTGCGCCTTTTGCCCCAATCTTTGGAGTGTGAATCTCCGTAAAGCCTTGTGCATAAAGATACTCACGAAATCCTCTGCAGATTGCCTCCTGAATTTTAAATCTCGCTCTTTCTTTTAAGTTTCTAAGAGAAACCGAACGCATATCCAGTTTCGTTTCAAGTGAGGTATTTAATTTCCATTTATCAATCGCAAGTGGAAGCGGAGCAGTCGGCTGTGATAAAATGGTAATTTGTTCCAGACGGACTTCTTTTCCGTGCGGAGCTCTTTCTTCATCTTTTACGACTCCTTTTACACTGACACAGGCAGCTTCTTTTAATTCAGAGATATCCAGATTTGTCTTATTTTCTTCCCATACAGTCTGAATGAGACCATCTCTTTTTCTTAAGATGACAAATGCAATCTCACCCATATTTCGGATGCTGTGAATTGCACCTTCTACGATAACTTCTGTTCCTTCTTCCTGTATGATAACTTCTGGCAGTTCCATTGCCTCTTTTTCTTTTACACCTGTAACAAATTCCATATCACATTTCTCCTTTATCGCGTTTTTAAAAACAGACATCCCGGGGCATCCAGACCCCGGGACGCAAATCACGCGTTCTCACGCCTGTTATTACATCTTTGTAATTCGCTCTACTGCTTTTATTGTATTTTCATGACTTCCGAATGCTGATAAACGGAAGTATCCTTCTCCATGAGCACCAAATCCACTTCCCGGAGTACCAACTACATTTGCTTCATGAAGTAACTTATCAAAGAACTCCCATGAAGTCATTTTATCCGGTGTCTTTAACCAGATATAAGGGGCATTCACACCGCCGGATACAGAATATCCTGCATTTTTTAAGCCTTCATAAATCACTTTTGCATTCTGCATATAATAAGCAACCTGCTCTTTTAACTGAGCTTTTCCGGCATCTGAATAAACGGCTTCACCGGCTCTTTGTACAATGTACGGAGCACCGTTATATTTTGTTCCGTGACGTCTTGCCCATAAAGAATGAAGCTGTACATCACCGCATTTTAAATCTTTCGGAACTACGGTATATCCAAGACGAACGCCTGTAAATCCGGCATTTTTTGAGAAACTGTGAAGTTCAATTGCACACTCTCTTGCACCTTCACATTCATAAATGCTATGTGGGATTTCTTCCTCTGTAATATATGCTTCATACGCTGCATCATAGATAATCACTGCACCGATACGTTTTGCATAATCTACCCATTCCTGAAGCTGTGCTTTGGTAATTGTGGCACCGGTCGGGTTATTTGGGAAACATAAGTAAATGATATCCGGATTCTCTTTTGGGAACTCCGGCACAAAATCATTTTCTTCCAGACACGGCATATAAATCATGCCATCAAAGTTCTGAGTATTTGGATTATATTCCCCACTTCTTCCTGCCATAACGTTGGTGTCTACATAAACCGGATAAACCGGGTCGCATACTGCAATTTTGTTGTCTAAGCCAAAGATTTCCTGAATATTACCGGAATCACACTTTGCACCGTCGGATACAAAGATTTCATCAGCGGAAATATCGCATCCACGGTCTTTGTAATCATTTTTTGCAATGGCATTTCTTAAAAATTCATATCCGAGATCCGGTGCATAACCGTGAAAGGTTTCTGCATTTGCCATCTCATCTACTGCCTTATGCAAAGCTTCGATGATTGCCGGTGCAAGTGGTTGTGTGACATCTCCGATTCCAAGGCGAAGAATCTGTGCCTCCGGATTTTCACTTTGATACGCATTTACCTTTTTTGCAATGTTAGAAAAAAGATAACTTCCCGGCAGTTTCAGATAATTTTCATTAATTGTAAACATATCACATTTCTCCTTTATGCTTATACTTGTCTTTATGCTTATACTTCATCATAGATTAAAGTCAATATCATCTGTGCAGTCTCGACCATACTGGTTGCACTGTCCATACTGCACTTTTGTATATATCTGTAAGCTTCTTCCTCTGTCAAATGGTTTCTGTCCATCAGAAGCCGCTTTGCATTCTGAATATAATTCTGCTCCCTCTCACTTCTTGGTTTTGGTTTCTTTTTCTGTTTCTTTAAACGACGCTGAATCTGCATCATCTGCATTTCCACGGTGTTAACCAGTTCATGAACCCGAATCGGCATTGTGACTGCCATGATTCCTGACTGTGCGGAACTTACCACATTTGCTGAACCAATCAATAAAATATCAAAAAAACTCGGAAGCATGTCTGCGAGTTCGGTGTAATACATATCCGGAAGTTTATATCCGCTGATTACAAGCCCTCCGGACTGTTTATTCATTTCCATAAGGGCAGAGGCACCTGTAGCGCATGGTATGATACTATCAAATCCATGCTGCATCAGTATTTTCCTGATTTTTTTCGCATCTTCGATTTTTGGTAATACAATAATGATGCTGCTCATGTACTGCCTCCTGCTCTTTATTTTTTACACACGGTACAGATACTGTTCCAGTTCCCACTCAGATACCTGTTCCATGTATTCTAACCATTCTTCTTTTTTTGCTTTCAGATAATATTTTGTAAAATCTTTTCCCAATACCTCTTTGACCAATTCATCTGCATGAAACTCATTTAAGGCATCGTTTAAATTCTCAGGCAGGGAATCGATTCCCATTTCTTCTTTTTCTTTTTTGTTTAATTTCCTTATGCTTCGTTTTAATTCCGCCGAAAGTTCCATTTGTTTTTCAATTCCGTCAAGACCTGCTGCCAGACAAAGCGCCAATACCAGATATGGATTAGAAGATGCATCCGGACTCCTGAGTTCTAATCTGGTTCCACCTTCTACATTTTGCGGAACACGGATCAGTGCAGTTCTCTGTCTCGAAGACCAGGTAATATCAGACGGTGCCTCAAATCCCGGTGCCAGACGTTTATAAGAGTTAACCAATGGATTACAAATCGCTGTCATTCCTTTAATATGTGCAAAAATACCAGCCATAAACTGATACGCTTCTTTACTTAATCCAAGTTCATCATTTTTGTCGGTGAATACATTTTTTCCATCTTTCATTAACATCATATTGACGTGCATCCCTGAACCATTCACTCCGGCTCTCGGCTTCGGCATAAATGTCGCATGCAGTCCGTGACGTTTTGCAATGGTACGAACCGCTGTCTTAAAGGTCATGACCTTATCGGCTGTTTCCATTGCCTCAGAATATTCAAAATCAATCTCATGCTGTCCCGGTGCAATTTCATGATGAGAAGATTCAATATCATATCCCATTTCTTCTAATGTTAATACCATATCTCTTCTTGCATTCTCACCTAAATCAATCGGACTCAAATCCATATACCCGGCTTTTTCATGAGTTGTTGTTGTCGGCATTCCATTATCATCGGTATGGAATAGGAAAAATTCGCACTCCGGATTGACCATCAAGGTATAACCTTTTGCTTTCGCTTTTTCTAATGCTTTCTTTAAAATATATCTTGGACTTTCTATATAAGGAGTGCCGTCTTCATTGTAAATATCGCACACAAATCTGGCAACTTTTCCCTGCTGTGGACGCCACGGTAAAATGGAAAACGTAGATAAATCCGGATATAAATACATGTCATATTCTTCATCACGGACAAATCCTTCAATAGAAGAAACGTCGATCACACATTTATTATCCATCGCTTTCTCCAGTTTACTGTAAGGAATTGCAATATTTTTCAGGCATCCGAACATATCTGTAAACTGAAGACGGATAAACTCGACATCTTCCTCTTCTGCCATCTGCAATATGGCTTCCTTCGTGTAATTTTCCATGCATAATCTCCTCTCTTACGAGTTGTTTTTTCGTTAAATTAATAAAAAAGGCGCTCTTATTTAGAGAGTTTTACCCTCCAAATAAGAACGCCTTTGTTCTTTCATTTATGTTTGGTATTATAGCAATGTCAATTTTTCTTGTCAATAGAAAAAGACTATCTTTTTTTCAGATGGCCTTTTTTTAAAAAACTTTTTTACTCTTCCGACGTATCCTGAAGTGCCAGATAAAATTTAAAAGCCAGCAAATTTGTTTATGTTGGTATTGAATAATATAGTTAAGTAAATAAAGTATAATGTTCATGAGCATTGTCTCCTTTGCTTAGTGGAATTTTGGTCGAGGACATTATACAAAAAAGGGATGTCAATGCTCTTTTTATTTGAAACTCCCGAAAATAAAGGTTTTTAAAGAAAAAATGGGTAGTAAATTTAACACTACCAAAAGGGAGGTGGGAACACCACTATGAAGAAACCAAAACTGAATTATCGTTTTCATAATCCAAATACAGCGGAAGTGAAATAAAATTCTCTATTCTTAACGATGAAAAATGCAGAAAAAGAAATCATAAAGCAATATATGAGAAAAAATCTCAAATACAGTTTACAAAAATCAAAAATAGAGTATAATAAAGAGTAAATAAAATCTGAAATGGAGGTAACGATATGTTATGTCAATTTACAGTTAAGAATTTTAAAAGTATACGAGATGAAATGACTTTTGATATGCAGGCGGCGGCTATTTCGGAGCATGAAGATAAAGTGATAATGTATAAAAATGGAGAGCAGTTTTTGCCGGTTTCTGCAATATATGGTCCAAACGGTGGCGGAAAATCAAATGTCTTGGAAGCATTGCATACTGTGGCAGCAAAAGTGTTACGCCCGTTGTATGCAACAGGCGATAACGAGGAACGTGTTTTTCTTCAGAAAAAATTACTGATTGAGCCCTTTGTTTTTTCAGAAGAAACAAAAAATGAACCGACAGAATTTGAAGTTTTCTTTCGAACAGAACTGGCAGAATACAGATATATTCTTCATGTGAAAAGAGAGATTGTTGTATATGAATGTCTGGATCGTGTGAAATTGGAGACAGGAAGACGTTCAGCTCTTTTTGAGCGAAATGCAAAGGAAACAATATTAAAGGGTGTGTTTGCAAAATTAAAGATTAGTGATGAACTTTCTGAAACATTACCATTATTATCTTATTTAGGAATTACTTATAAGAAAAATGAGGTGATAAAAGATGTTTTAGAATGGTTTGAATACGGCATTGATTTTCTAAACTATGGGAATCCGATTGAAGAACTCCGTATGGCAGTATCAAATTCAGAGGATGTAAAGCAGTTAATGTTGGATATGATTCAGGAAATGGATTTGGATATTGTGGATTTCCGAGTTGTGAAAGATGAAAATGATCGAATTGATGTGTATACAAAACACATGGTAGAGGAATATGAAGCAGAACTAAATTTGTTTGATGAATCCAGCGGTACAAAGAAATTGTTTGGGTTAATGCCATTTATTGCTGATAGCTTATTATCAGGAACAACACTGGTAATTGATGAACTAGATGCAAAAATCCATCCAGTGTTATTACGTCATATAATTATGATGTTTAATGACATGAATATTAATAAGAAAAAGGCACAGCTGATTTTTACATCTCATGATTTATCTACGATGAATAGTGAGGTGTTCCGCAGGGATGAAATCTGGTTTGTGGCAAAAGGAAATGCGCAGAATTCCCAATTGTATTCTCTTGTAGAATTTAAAAATGAGAAGGGCGAGTCTGTTCGTAAAGATGCCAAATTTGACAAACAGTATCTTGAAGGAAAGTATGGCGCAGATCCATACCTCAGAAGGATTATAGATTGGGGGAAGGTTAATGCCTAAAAAAAACCGAACGGAAGTATGGAGAAAAAAACGCCGCCAAGAGCATTTGGAAATGAAAAAATACAGATACTATATTTTCTGCGAAGGTCAGGAAACGGAACCAAATTATTTCCAAAGGTTCAAGAAATGGATTGAGGAAAATCCGATTTACAAAGATATGGTTTTGATTGAAATAGAGCCTTGTCAGGCGGAGACCATGCGCGTAATTGGAATGGCAGAAGAATATGTGAAAAAGAACCGACTTCAAAAAGGGCAGATATGGTGCGTGTATGATAAAGATAGTTTTCCAGCACAGCATTTTAATGGCGTGGTTGAACGCGCTGAGAAATTAAATAAACAGAATCAAGAGTTACAATATCATGCTGCATGGAGTAACGAGTGTATAGAGTTTTGGTTTCTTCTGCATTTCGCTTACTATACTTCAAACAATCACAGATCTGAGTATAAGAAGTTTCTTAATGAGAAATTTCAAGTGCTAGGAATTGGGAAGTATGAGAAAAACATGGATAACATTTTTGAACTATTAATGGAGTATGGAAGTCCCAAATTGGCGATACGATATGCAAAGCGAATTATAAAAGAGGGACAATGGAAAACACCGACAGAGATAGCACCGGGAACGAAAGTATATGAGTTGGTGGAGGAATTGGCGAAATATTTGCCGGAAGAATGCAAGAAATATTTTTATAAAGGAGAATAACATGGTTGTGTGGAATATCTTGATTATATTAGTAATTATGATTTGTGTTTTATGCTTTGATTATATTCTTCATGCAAAATGCGTGGCATCACCTCTGATACCACGCATTTTGCATTTTATTTATAGTATATTTTTTTTAATACCTAAATTAATCCCACACAATCTGATTTGAAAAAGAAACTTTTTCCAGACTATCACCATTTGTAATCTTTCCTATTTCATAACAAGAGATATCCTTATCAATATGCGTTTTTAATTTCTTTGCCCACTCTTCTTTCACTACCAGTATAAGCCCAACTCCACAATTAAATGTTGTTAACATTTCTTCATCTTGTACTTTGCCAATCTCTTTTATCTTTTTAAATACTGGTAAAATTTTAATCTTAGACAAGTCAATTTCCGCACATAACTCATCCGGAATAATTCTCTTTAAATTTCCTTTTATTCCTCCGCCAGTAATATGCGCCATTCCTGTTATTTTTTCCGAATCTAAAATATCTTTCAATACCGGATAATATGCTGTATGCGGTTTCATAATAACATCAATAAATTTTTCTCCATCGACTTCACTATTTATTAAATCTGGATATATATCCATTAATAATCTTACTAACGAATAACCATTTGTATGTAATCCATTTGACGATACTGCCAATATAATATCTCCTGAACTAATTTTACTTCCATCAATAATTTTATCTTTGTCTACAACTCCAGCTATATTTGATGTTAATACATAAACTCCTTTATCCACAACCTGCGGTTGTATTGACGTTTCTCCACCGATTAACACGCACTCATTTTCTTTGCAAGCATCTGACACACCTTTTACTAATGTCTTTATTGTATCTTTTTCTGCTTTTCCACATACAATAGTATCTAAAACTGCAAGAGGTTTTGCATTCATAACAATAATATCATTAACTAAATGATTTATCATATCATGACAAATTGATTCTGTATATCCATGTTCAATTGCTAGTTTTTGCTTAGAACCTGGTTCTTCTGCTTTTAAAACTAATACTGGATGTTTAACATCATCAAAATTAAAATCATACAATGAAGCAAATGCTCCCATTCGATTTAATACTCTGGCATCACCATTAGAAACATATTTTTCCATCTCATCTTTTATAGAATCAGTATATGAAATATTGACTCCTGCCTTACTATAAGAAATGTTATTTAATTCTTTTCCATTCAGAATATCTTCGACATTTACTTTTAACTCATTTGCTAATTTTATTAAGACATCTGAACTAGGTAAAGCTGTACCATTTTCCCACTTAGAAATAGCTTGAAAGGAAATATTTAATTTTTCTCCAAGTTGTTTCTGTGTGATTCCTAATTCTTTTCGTTTTTGAGCTATAAAACTTCCAATACAATTATCCTGCATTACACCCTCCACTTTATAACTACTAATTGTTACTCTTTAATTTTATTCAATTTTTTATATTCTTTCAATAACCTAAAATAATAATTCTACTTACTTTTTCTACCTGTGGTTGAATTATCTACTTTTATACATTTAAACATTCAAAAAAGCTATGACTCTAAAACAAGCCATAGCTTTAATTTACACATAATTATCTTAGTTTTTTACTCTTCCGAGGTATCCTGAAGTGCCAGATAACCTTCTTCTCCGGTACGAATCTTCACTACATTTTCAATATCATATACGAAGACTTTACCGTCACCAATCTGTCCGGTATGAAGCACTGCTTTTGCAGCTTCTACTACTTTTTCGACCGGTACTAAGCTTACAACGATTTCAATTTTTACTTTCGGAAGCAGGTTCATATCCATTTCAACACCACGATAGTAAGCGGTTGCACCTTTCTGTACGCCACAGCCTAATACGTTTGTGATGGTAACACCTGTTACACCGATTTCATTCATTGCCTGCATAAAGTCATCGAGTTTATTTCTACGTGTAATAATAACCACTTTTGTCAGTTTATGTACATCGGTACCAACTTTCGGATCTTTCACCAGTTCTGCCGGAGCCTGAGTTGCAGCCGGAGATTCTACCGGTCCTCTCTTTGTTCCCATTACGTTTGGAACATTTCCATCGCCCATGTTATTGGTTGTAACAAAGTCTGCATAACTGCTTGCAAGACCATGCTCTCTGATATCCAGACCTGCGATTTCTTCATCGGCAGATACACGAAGACCTACGGTATGTTTTAATACATTAAAGATGATAACCATTGTTACAACAACCCATGCAACGGTTGCGATAAATCCGATAAACTGAATTCCTAATAAGTGGAATCCACCGCCTGTGAAAAGTCCTTTCCACTCTGTACCTGTTCCATCAGAGAAAAGACCTACACAAAGGGTTCCAAGTGCACCACACATTCCGTGTACACCGACAGCACCAACCGGGTCATCAATTTTACATACTTTGTCGATAAATTCAATACCAAATACAACTACAAATCCGGCTAAGATACCGATAATTGCAGCAGATGTCGGAGATACGGTATCACAGCTTGCGGTGATTCCTACCAGACCAGCTAAAGAACCGTTTAAGGACATAGATACATCTGGTTTTTTGTATCTTACCCATGTGATTGCAAGTACGGTTAAAGTTGCAACTGCAGCTGCAAGGTTTGTTGTTACGAAAATTTTACCTGCGGTTACAATTGCATCGCCTTCCATGGAAACGGTAGATGCACCGTTAAATCCAAACCAGCAGAACCATAAGATAAATACACCAAGTGCACCGATTGTCAGGTTATGTCCCGGAATTGCTTTTGATTTTCCACTCTTTGAATATTTTCCAATACGAGGTCCTAAAATTTTTGCACCAACTAAAGCGGCAACTCCACCGACCATATGAACGGCACAGGAACCGGCGAAATCATGAAATCCCATCTGTGCTAACCAGCCGCCGCCCCAAATCCAGTGACCGGATACCGGGTAAACAACTAAACTGATTAAGAAACTGTAGATGCAGTAAGATGAGAATTTTGTTCTCTCAGCCATTGCACCGGAAACAATTGTTGCAGATGTTGCACAGAATACCGTCTGAAAAATCAGAAATGCCCAAAACGGAACTCCATCCGGAAGCATTGCAGTTCCATAATTTGCTTCTGATGCGATACCGGAAATCGAACCCAAAAAGCCATTTCCTGTACCAAACATAATTCCGAAACCAACCAGCCAGAATACCGGTGTTCCGATACAAAAGTCCATTAAGTTTTTCATAATAATGTTACCGGCGTTTTTTGCGCGGGTAAAACCGGTTTCTACCATAGCGAAACCAGCCTGCATAAAGAATACTAATGCGGCGCCAAGAAGCACCCATATCGTATTTACTGCTGAATAATCCATATTAATTTCCCCTTTCCTCAAGCTCACATTTTTCTAAATTTTATTTATACAACATTTTTCTAAAATACAAAAAGGTGCGCACTTTGCTCTCACAAAATACGCACCGTCGCATAAAGAAAAATGTGATGATACCAGGGTCGAAAGTCTAAAAGCTGTTTTTTAGACCAGCAATTTCCAGGTATCGAATGTGATATATGTAATCGGAAAATGCCTTACATTTCCGCAATTACTGTTTTTTGTCCTCGGTATGTCCTGTAATATCCATCGGGTACTTTCCATCAAGACATGCCCTGCAGATTGGTAGTTCTCCTACCATTGACTGCAAATCTTCTAATTTCATATAACCAAGTGACTCGGCACCGATTATCTCTCTGATTTCATCTGCTGTGTGGGAAGACGCAATAAGTTGTTTGTTGGATGGAATGTCCGTTCCAAAGTAGCAAGGATACAGGAACGGCGGAGAACTCACACGTACATGAACGCTTACTGCGCCCGCTTTCTTGAGCATCCGAATCAGATTTGCCATTGTTGTTCCACGGACAATAGAATCATCAACTAAAATAATTCGTTTTCCACGGACAACCGGCTCTAATACATTCAGCTTCAAGCGTACACTGGATTCACGTTCTTTTTGTGTCGGTTTAATAAATGTTCTTCCCACATAGCTGTTTTTATAAAAGGCTATTCCGAACGGGATTCCGGAAGCTTCTGAATAGCCCTTCGCTGCGGGAATACCTGAGTCCGGAACTCCCACAACCAAATCCGCATCGACAGGATAAGCAGCCGCAAGTGCGGCACCTGCACGAATACGGGCATCGTAAATATTAATACCATCTATTGTACTGTCAAGCCTTGCAAAATAAATGTACTCAAAAATACAATGTGCTCTTTTTTCCTGACAAAGCTGACAGTTTGAAGTGATTCCGTCCTTGGTAATCGTAACGATTTCGCCCGGACGGATATCACGGACAAATTCTGCGCCGATTGCAGAAAGGGCGCAGCTTTCAGAGGCAATCATATAACTTCCATCGCGTTTTCCGAGACAAAGTGGTTTTAAGCCAAGAGGATCTCTGACGCCAATGAGTTTACGCGGACTGGCAATTACCAGTCCATAAGCACCACGGATTTTTTTTGCTGTATGAAGAATTGCTTCTTCTACATTGTGGGCATTTACCCTTTCTCTTGCAATGAAATAGGCTATGAGCTCTGAATCAGTTGTTGTATGGAAAATTGCACCGGTTCGTTCCAACTCTGAGCGAAGCTCTGCTGTATTTACCAGATTTCCATTGTGAGCCAGCGCAAGTGTTCCCTTAATATAATTCAATACCAGAGGCTGTGCATTATTAATATTTGCAGCTCCGGTTGTGGAGTAACGCACATGACCGACTCCAAGATTTCCGTGAAGATTATTTAAAGTTTCTTCTTTAAATACTTCATTCACAAGTCCCATACCCTTATGTGCATTCATGTTGCCTTTTGGTCCCATGGTATCACAGACTGCAATACCACAGGATTCCTGACCTCTATGCTGAAGTGAACTCAGTCCATAGTAGATAGATGGGGCAACATCTCCGCCATCCGGATTAAAAATTCCAAATACACCACATTCTTCTTTTATTTCACATTCTGGTAAGAATTCCATGACTCCCTCTCCTTAAACATAAAATAACATCTGGTCATAAGTTGGATAAGGCAGTTCTTCGTCTGGAATCTTTTCCTCAGCTGAATTTGCAACATCTTTCATTTCATCCATTAAAGTTAATACATCTTTATGGAAAGATTCTGCTGCTTTCTGCATATCTTCTTCTGCTGCCGCATCTGCTTTTTCTGTTACAACTTTTAATTCTGCTACTTTTGCAGATAAGATATTAGAAGCTTCTGTTAATTCTTTTACAAGAGATTCTTCGGCTGTTGTTGACAGACCCTCAATTAATGCTTTCTTTTCATTTGCATTGACTGCAACTTCTGCTGCATATCCGTTAACTGCCGGAATAAAATCTTTTGTCAGCATTTCCTGTAAAGTCTTAGATTCAATATTGATAGTCTTTACATAGTTCTCAAGTAAAATTTCATAACGAGAATAAATTTCTTCTTTTGTAAATACACTATGTTTTGTAAATAATTCAATGTTTTTATCAGCGATAAACTGTGGAAGTGCATCCGGAGTAGAAACCAGATTGTAAAGTCCTCTCTCCTCTGCTTCTTTAATCCATTCGTCCGTATAACCATTTCCATTGAAGATTACTTTTTTATGTTTTCTGATTGCCCGTTTGATTAATTCATGCACTGCTGTTTCCATATCTTCCGGTGCTGTTCCTTCCAGTTCTTTGTAGAACTGTGCCAGAGCCTCAGCAACTGCTGTATTTAATACAACGTTCGGACCTGCAACAGATGCAGAAGAACCAAGCATACGGAATTCAAATTTATTTCCGGTAAATGCAAATGGTGATGTACGGTTTCTATCGGTTGTATCTTTTGTAAAATGAGGAAGTACATGAGCACCGATATCCATCTGAATTGTTTTATGTGCGCTGAAGAATTTATCTTCTTCGATTGATTTTAAAACTTCTGTCAGTTCATCTCCGATAAAGATAGAAACAATTGCCGGCGGTGCTTCATTTGCACCAAGACGATGGTCATTTCCGGCTCCTGAAGCAGAAACACGCATTAAATCAGCATATTCATCGACCGCTTTGATAACTGCTACTAAAAATACTAAGAACTGAATATTTTCTGCCGGTGTTTTTCCCGGGTCTAATAAGTTTACTCCTGTATTCGTAGAAACAGACCAGTTGTTATGTTTTCCACTTCCGTTGATTCCATCAAATGGTTTTTCATGAAGCAGGCAGACAAGGTCATGTTTTTCTGCAACTTTCTTCATAATTTCCATTGTCAGCTGATTGTGGTCAACCGCTACGTTTGTGGTATCAAATACCGGTGCCAGTTCATGCTGTGCCGGAGCAACTTCATTATGTTTTGTTTTTGCCGGAATACCAAGCTTCCATAACTCTTCATCCAAATCATGCATGTAGGCTGCAACTCTTGGTTTTAATGCACCAAAGTAATGGTCTTCCATTTCCTGTCCTTTTGGTGCGGAAGCTCCGAATAAAGTTCTTCCGGTAAAAATCAGGTCACGGCGTTTTGCATATAATTCTTTTGGAATTAAGAAATATTCCTGTTCCGGACCCACTGTTGTTGTAACACTTGTTACTTCTGTATTTCCTAATAAATTTAAAATCTTAACAGCTTCTTTGTTTAACGCTTCCATAGAACGAAGAAGCGGAGTTTTCTTATCCAGCGCCTCTCCACTCCAGGAACAAAATGCTGTCGGAATGTATAAGGTATTATCTTTAATGAAAGCCGGTGATGTTGGATCCCAGTTTGTATAACCCCTTGCTTCAAATGTAGCTCTTAAACCACCGGATGGAAAGCTGGAAGCATCAGGCTCACCTTTTACCAGTTCTTTTCCTGAAAATTCCATGATAACTTCGCCTTCTCCAACCGGAGTAATAAAGCTGTCATGTTTTTCAGCAGTAAATCCTGTCATTGGCTGGAACCAATGAGTGAAATGTGTTGCTCCGTTTTCTACTGCCCACTCTTTCATGGCAACAGCTACGGAATTTGCAACATCCAGTTCCAGATGAGTTCCATTTTCAATTGTTTTGCGAAGAGCTTTGTAAACATCCTTCGGTAATTTGTTACGCATTACCTTGTCACTGAAAACAAGGCTTCCATACAGTGTAGGAATATCTTTTGACATATTCACAGCACTCCTTTCCATTTTTCTTCATGTGATTGTTTTTGCTTTTAAAATTATTACTTAAATTTGTTTTTACCTACGGATTGGTTTGGTTTGCAATTTTTGACTCTGGTAAAAACAAAAAAGGCACTCTGAACTTTTGTAGTTCAAAGCGCCTTTGCTTTATGCCATGTAGTATTGCACGGAAAAAGAAATTTGTCAATCACTTTTTTTAAAAAAATTTTTTCAAAAAAAAAATTCAAAAAAGGGATTTACAAATAAAAAAAAATGAGCTATAGTATTTGCATAATTTTCGGAGTTCCAAGAACTTCCCGAAAACGACTGATAACTTACATAATGAATAGAAAACGACAAAGGCGTCGAATTTCCATAGTATTTTCTATGGGAGTTTCGACGCCTTTTTTGATTTCACGGTAATCCCATGAAATTATCTTATTTATCAGACTCAGGACCGCATAACCTGTTTCTGATAATAAAACAACAGCAGGAGGAAAATGTGATGGCAGTAAAATATGTATTTGTTACAGGTGGTGTTGTTTCCGGTCTCGGAAAAGGAATCACCGCCGCATCTTTGGGACGCTTATTAAAAGCCAGAGGCTATCAGGTCACCATGCAGAAGTTTGACCCTTACATTAATGTAGATCCAGGTACAATGAATCCCATCCAGCATGGTGAAGTATTCGTCACAGACGACGGTACAGAAACTGACCTTGACCTTGGACATTATGAACGCTTTATTGATGAAAGCCTTGATAAAAATTCTAATGTTACAACCGGTAAAATTTACTGGTCCGTTCTTCAAAAAGAACGACATGGGGATTACGGCGGAGGGACTGTTCAGGTTATCCCTCATATTACAAATGAAATTAAAAGCCGTTTCTACCGTGCAAAATTTCCTGATGAAGAGCGAATCGCTATTATCGAAGTTGGCGGTACGGTAGGTGATATCGAAAGTCAGCCATTCTTAGAAGCAATCAGACAATTTCAGCATGATGTCGGACATGAAAATGCTATCTTAATTCATGTTACTCTGATTCCTTATTTAAAGGCATCCGGAGAATTAAAAACAAAACCGACACAGGCAAGTGTAAAAGAGCTTCAGGGAATGGGACTTCAGCCGGACATTTTAGTCTGCCGTTCCGAACATCCAATTGGTCAGGATATTAAAGATAAAATCGCTTTATTCTGTAACGTACCGCAAAGCCACGTATTACAGAATCTTGATGTAGAATATTTATATGAAGCACCTCTTGCCATGGAAAAAGAAAATCTGGCACAGGTTGTATGCGAATCACTAAAACTTCCTTGTCCACAACCGGATTTGGATGACTGGAAATCAATGGTAAACGATTTAAGACATCCTCAGACAGAAGTAGACATTGCAATTGTCGGAAAATACATTCAGCTTCATGACGCTTACTTAAGTGTAGTGGAAGCCTTAAAACACGGCGGTATCGCAAATCATGCCAATGTCCACATCCACTGGATTGATTCCGAACATCTTACCATAGAAAATTATGAGGAATCTTTAAAAGGACTCGACGGAATCCTTGTTCCCGGAGGTTTTGGAACCAGAGGAACCGAAGGAAAAATTCTTGCCGTTCAGTATGCAAGAGAACACAAAATTCCATTCCTCGGTATCTGTCTTGGTATGCAAGTTGCAATTATTGAATTTGCAAGAAATGTCCTCGGATATCACGATGCAAACAGCATTGAATTAAATCCGGACACCCTTCATCCAGTCATTGCTCTTATGCCGGAACAGGACGGAATCGAAGACTTAGGCGGAACCTTAAGACTTGGTTCTTATCCTTGTAAATTAAAAGAAGGAACAAAATCCTACGAATTATATGGAAAACAGGATATCGCCGAGCGTCACAGACACCGCTAT
Source organism: Firmicutes bacterium OM04-13BH (assembly GCA_003481745.1). Taxonomy (GTDB): domain Bacteria; phylum Bacillota; class Clostridia; order Lachnospirales; family Lachnospiraceae; genus Blautia; species Blautia stercoris. The sequence continues at coordinate 116,225 of QULP01000005.1, read as the reverse complement.
GAAGTAAATAATGACTATCGTAAACAGCTTGAAGAAAATGGAATGAGTCTTGTCGGACTTTCTCCGGACGGACGAATTGTAGAGATGATTGAAATTACCGAGCATCCATTCTTCGTCGGTACTCAGGGTCATCCAGAATTAAAATCAAGACCGAATCATGCACATCCGCTATTTAAAGGACTGGTGCAGGCGGCTGCCACATATAAAAAGGAAAGAGGTCAATCATTATGAGAGAACAAGGTTTATATCGACAGCAATTTGAACATGATAACTGCGGTATCGGTGCAGTTGTAAACAGCAAAGGTATCAAAAGCCACAAAACTGTTGAAAATGCATTAAAAATCGTAGAGAGCTTAGAGCACAGAGCCGGTAAAGATGCAGAAGGAAAAACCGGTGATGGTGTTGGTATCCTGCTTCAGATTTCACATAAATTCTTTTCCAAAGCCTGCAAAAAAGAGGGTATCAAAATCGGTGGAGAAAGAGAATACGGTATTGCCGTTCTCTTCCTGCCACAGGATGAATTAAAATGCAATCAGGCGAAAAAGATGTTTGAAATCATCGTAGAAAAAGAAGGTCTGGAATTTTTAGGATTCCGTGATGTTCCGGTATGTCCGGAGGTACTTGGACACAAAGCACTCGAAAAAATGCCACATATCGTTCAGGCATTTATCCAGAAACCTGATGATGTAGAAAAAGGACTTCCATTTGACAGACGACTTTACATCGCACGTCGTGTATTTGAACAGAGTAATGACAACACTTATGTTGCTTCCATGTCAAGCCGTACCATCGTTTACAAAGGTATGTTCCTGGTTGGACAGCTTCGTACATTCTTTAAAGATTTACAGGATGCAGATTATGAATCCGCTATCGCAATGGTTCACTCCCGTTTCAGTACCAACACAAACCCAAGCTGGGAACGTGCTCATCCGAACCGTTTTATGGTACATAACGGTGAAATCAACACCATCCGTGGAAATGCCGATAAGATGCTCGCCCGTGAAGAAACCATGGCTTCTGACTATCTAAAAGGACAGCTTCATAAAGTACTTCCGGTTGTTGATACCAGAGGTTCTGACTCCGCAATGCTTGACAACACTCTTGAATTTTTAGTTATGAATGGTATGGATTTACCACTTGCCGTTATGATCTGTATTCCTGAACCATGGGCAAACAATCAGACCTTAACTCAGGAAAAACGTGATTTCTATCAGTACTACGCAACTATGATGGAGCCTTGGGACGGTCCTGCTTCCATCCTGTTCTCTGACGGTGATGTTATGGGAGCTGTACTTGACAGAAATGGTCTTCGTCCATCCCGTTACTATATCACAAAGAGCGGTGACGTTATCCTTTCTTCAGAAGTTGGCGTTATGCCGGTTCCTGAAGAGGACATCGTATTAAAAGAACGTCTGCATCCAGGAAAAATCCTTTTAGTTGATACTGTAAAAGGGGAAATTGTAGATGATGATACCTTAAAAGAAAGATATGCAACCAAACAGCCTTATGGTGAATGGCTAGACAGCAATCTGGTCGAATTAAAGAGCTTAAAAATTCCAAACGTGCGTGTTGAGGATTATGAAGGTACGGAACTGACAAAAATGCAGCAGGCATTTGGCTACACTTACGAAGAATACCGTCAGTCCATTTATAACATGGCATTAAATGGTTCAGAAGGAATCGCTGCAATGGGTACAGATACTCCACTTGCCGTTCTTTCAGAAAAACATCAGCCATTATTTAACTATTTTAAACAGCTTTTTGCACAGGTTACCAACCCGCCTATCGATGCAATCCGTGAAGAAATTGTAACCAGCACAACCGTTTATGTAGGAAAAGATGGAAACCTGCTTCACGAACAGCCTGAAAACTGCCAGGTATTAAAAGTCAACAACCCGATTTTGACCAACACAGATATGCTGAAAATCAAACACATGAATGTAAAAGGATTTAAAGTGGCTGTTGTTCCGATTACCTATTATAAGAGTGCACCGCTTGACCGTGCAATTGACCGTCTTTTTGTAGAAGTTGACAAAGCTTATAAAGATGGAGCAAACATCTTAGTGCTCTCTGACCGCGGGGTCGATGAAAACCACATGCCGATTCCATCTCTGTTAGCTGTATCCGCAGTTCATCAGTACCTTGTAAAAACAAAGAAAAGAACCTCTCTTGCCATCATTCTTGAATCCGGTGAACCAAGAGAAGTCCACCACTTTGCCACCCTGCTTGGTTATGGTGCATGTGCCGTAAACCCTTACCTTGCACAGGATACAATCCAGGAATTAATCGACAATAACTTATTAAATAAAGATTACTACGCTGCCGTAAATGATTACAATTCCGCAATCCTTCACGGTATCGTAAAAATTGCTTCTAAAATGGGTATTTCTACTATCCAGTCCTATCAGGGTTCTAAGATTTTTGAAGCAATCGGTATTTCCGCCGATGTCATTGAAAAATATTTCACCGGTACTGTAAGCCGTGTCGGTGGTATTACCTTAAAAGATATTGAAAAAGATGTTGATGCCCGTCACTCCAAAGCATTTGACCCGCTTGGACTTACCACAAATCTTCAGCTCGACAGTCTTGGCATGCACAAAGCAAAAAGTGAAGGTGAAAAACATCGTTACAACCCACAGACCATTCATGCATTACAGCAGGCAACCAAACGTGGAGATTATAACCTATTCAAACAGTACACCAGCATGGTTGATAAAGAACAGAGTGGTTATCTGAGAAGTTTGATGGATTTCAATTTTGCTGAAAATCCTATCCCGATTGAGGAAGTAGAAAGTGTAGATGAAATCGTAAAACACTTTAAAACCGGTGCAATGTCTTACGGTTCTATTTCTCAGGAAGCTCATGAAACACTTGCAATCGCAATGAACATGCTTCACGGAAAATCAAATACCGGTGAAGGTGGAGAAAGTGATGAGCGTCTTGACAGTGCCGGAAGCAAAGTAGACCGTTGTTCTGCAATCAAACAGGTTGCATCCGGACGTTTCGGTGTTACCAGCCGTTACTTAGTCAGTGCAAAAGAAATTCAGATTAAAATGGCACAGGGAGCAAAACCTGGTGAAGGCGGACACTTACCTGCTAAGAAAGTTTATCCTTGGATTGCAAAAACCAGACATTCCACTCCAGGTGTCAGCCTGATTTCTCCGCCACCGCACCACGACATCTACTCCATCGAAGATTTGGCAGAGTTAATCTACGACCTGAAAAATGCAAATAAAAATGCCCGTATTTCCGTAAAACTGGTTTCTGAAGCCGGTGTCGGTACCGTCGCAGCCGGTGTTGCAAAAGCCGGTGCACAGGTTATCCTGATTTCCGGTTATGACGGTGGTACAGGTGCTGCTCCGCAGAGTTCTATCCACAATGCCGGACTTCCATGGGAACTCGGTCTTGCTGAAACTCATCAGACTCTGCTTATGAACGGACTTCGTAACCGTGTCATGATTGAGACCGATGGTAAATTAATGAGTGGACGTGACGTTGCAATCGCAGCTTTACTTGGTGCAGAAGAATTTGGTTTTGCTACTGCTCCGCTTGTAACAATGGGATGCGTTATGATGAGAGTCTGCAACTTAGATACCTGTCCGGTTGGTGTTGCTACTCAGAATCCGGAACTTAGAAAACGTTTCCGTGGAAAACCGGAATATGTTGTAAACTTCATGCGCTTTATTGCCGAGGAACTGCGTGAATACATGGCAAAACTTGGAATCCGTACACTCGATGAGATGGTCGGAAGAACAGACCTCTTAAAAGTAAAAGAACATCCGGAAAGCCCGATGGCATCTAAGATTGATTTAAGTGCAATCTTAAATAATCCATTTGCCAAAGAAGGACAGAAAGTAACCTTCGACCCGGCTCAGGTTTATGACTTCAAACTGGAAGAGACAAAAGATGAAAAAATTCTTCTGAAAAAACTTCAGAAATCCATCGAAAAAGGTGAAAAAGCCTCTATCGATGTAGAAGTTACCAATACAGACCGTGCATTTGCTACCATCCTTGGCGCAGAAATTACAAGACATCATAAAGACGGACTGCCAGATGATACCATCACCATCAACTGTAATGGAGCCGGCGGACAAAGTTTCGCAGCCTTCGTTCCAAAAGGACTCACTTTAACTCTCTGCGGTGACTGCAACGATTACATGGGTAAAGGTCTCTCCGGTGGTAAGATTGTACTTTATCCTCCGAAGAAAAGAAATTATAAAGCAGATGAAAACATTATTACCGGTAACGTTGCTCTCTATGGTGCAACAAGCGGTACTGCTTATATCTGTGGTGTAGCCGGTGAACGTTTTGCAGTTCGTAACTCCGGTGCTTACGCAGTTGTTGAAGGTGTCGGCGAACATGGATGTGAATACATGACAGGTGGACGTGTGGTTGTCCTTGGCAAAACCGGCAAGAACTTTGCAGCTGGTATGAGCGGTGGTGTCGCTTATGTACTTGATGATAAAAATGAATTGTATAAAAACCTGAATAAATCTATGATTTCTATTGAAAAAGTAGAATTAAAATCTGATATTCAGGAACTTCATAACATGATTGCAGCTCATGTTGCTGCTACCGGTTCTGAAAAAGGTCAGGAAGTACTCGACCACTTCCAGGAATATCTGCCGAAATTCAAAAAGATTATTCCGGATGACTACAAAAAGATGATTACTATGGCTACCAAACTGGAAGAAATGGGCATGTCACCAGAAGAAGCACAGTTAGAAGCCTTCAATGAAAACTTTCAGAAAGGAGCAGAATAATCATGGGAAAACCAACAGGATTTTTAGAATATAAAAGAGAAACCGCAAAAGTCGAAGCACCAAAAGACCGAATTAAACACTTTAACGAATTTCGTACCCCTTTAAAAAAAGAGGAACAGCAGAAACAGGGCGCACGCTGCATGGAATGTGGCGTTCCGTTCTGCCAGGCCGGTACAATGATTGCCGGAATGGCTTCCGGATGTCCGCTTCACAATTTAGTTCCGGAATTAAATGATTTAGTTTATCACGGAAACTGGGAACAGGCTTATACCCGTTTAACCAAAACCCATTGTTTCCCTGAATTTACCTGCAGAGTCTGCCCTGCCCTTTGTGAGGCAGCCTGCACCTGTAATCTGGATTCCCAACCGGTTTCCACAAAGGAAAATGAACGTGCCATTATTGAAACTGCTTATGCAAACGGATGGGTGACTCCAAGGATTCCAAAAGTTCGTACCGGCAAAAAAGTTGCCGTTGTAGGAAGCGGTCCGTCCGGTCTTGCAACTGCCATGCAGTTAAACCGTCGCGGACATCAGGTTACTGTTTTTGAAAGAAAAGACAGAATCGGCGGTCTGCTCCGCTATGGAATCCCGAACATGAAGCTTGATAAATCTGTGATTGACAGACGTATCAAACTCATGGAAGAAGAAGGAGTTGTCTTTAAGACAGGTGTAGATGTCGGAAAAGATATCACTGCAAAAGAACTCCAAAAAGATTTTGACCGCATTGTTTTATGCTGTGGTGCTTCTAATCCAAGAGACATTAAAGTTCCGGGACGTGAAGCCAACAATATTTTCTTTGCAGTTGACTACCTCTCTTCTATTACAAAGAGCCTTTTAGATTCCAATTTCAAAGACAAAAACTTTGTTTCTGCAAAAGGAAAACACGTCGTTGTAATCGGTGGCGGTGATACCGGAAATGACTGTGTCGGAACTGCAATTCGTCTTGGTGCAAAATCTGTCACACAGCTTGAGATGATGCCAAAAGCACCAGATGAAAGAACAAAAATGAATCCATGGCCGGAATGGCCTCGTATCTGCAAGACAGATTACGGCCAGGAAGAAGCTATCGCAGTCTTTGGACATGACCCACGTATCTATCAGACCACAGTAACCGAATTTATCAAAGACGACAAAGGTAACGTACAAAAAGCAAAACTTGTAAAGCTTGAACCAAAAAAAGATGAAAAAACAGGACGTATGAATATGGTTCCGGTCGAAGGCAGTGAAACCATCATAGAAGCTCAGCTTGTATTAATCGCAGCCGGTTTCCTTGGAAGCCAGAAATACGTAACCGATGCATTTAAAGTGGACTTAACTCCACGAACCAATGTTGCAACAAAACCTGACCAGTATGAAACTTCTGTTCCTGGCGTATTTACCGCAGGAGATATGCACAGAGGACAGTCTCTGGTCGTATGGGCAATCCGTGAAGGACGAAAAGCTGCTGAGGCAGTGGACGCTTCCCTGATGGGTTACTCGAACTTATAAATTTTTCTACTTAATAACTATACAAATTAAAGTCAAGTGGATATTTGCAATCCGCTTCGCTACTTGCTTGATTTGGTTAAATAAAAAACTTACCTCTAATCCATATACAAAAACCTCTTAAATTAAAAAGAGCGGGGACTCACCTAAAATCCAAGTCTCCGCTCTTTTTATTTTTTCTAATTTCTCCCTATTTATTCACAATTTTAATCAGCCTCATAATATTATCCATTGTGACTTCCATATATTCTTTACTCTTATATCGGATTACTGAAAAATCTCTTGCTACCCGATTCGTTGAAAAGACTGCCGAAATCCCCATATCATAAGCATCTTCTACTTCTTCTGCATCTCCTGTCACAACCACAACCGGAACGTCTTGTCTCTTAGCCCGTTTTCCGACTCCAATTACCACTTTTCCACGAAGACTCTGGCTGTCCATTTTTCCTTCACCGGTGAAAATCAAATCTGCACCCTGGATTAATTCATCAAATTTTACAATATCAAGTACGGTTTCAATTCCCATCTGAAGCTTTGAATCAAAGAAAGCAACCATACCGGCTCCCATTGCACCTGCTGCTCCGCCTCCATGGATATTCGAAATATCTCTTCCGATTTCTGTCTGTATCCGCTCTGCAAATTTTCTTAAGTTTGCATCCAACCGCTGCACCATTTCATCATCCGCACCTTTTTGCGGTCCGAAAATATAAGCTGCCCCCGATTTTCCATACATTGGATTATCAATATCGCACATCGTGATAATCTGCGCGCTCTTAATTCGCTCATCCATATTTTCCATCGAAATTTTTGCAACTTTTCCAAGTGTTCCGCCTGTCGGAATCAATTTCTCTCCATCTTTATCAAAAAATTCAACTCCAACTGCCGCCGCCGCTCCTGCACCAGCATCATTTGTACACGAACCGCCAAGCCCAACTACTATCTTCTTACAACCATGCTCCACAGCATCAAGCATCAGCTGACCGACACCATACGTCGTTGTCACTTCTGGATTTTGACGATTCTCCACAAGCGGAAGTCCTGCACATGCTGCCATCTCAATCACCGCTGTCTTATCCGGCAAAATCCCATAAAATGCTTCCATATCCTCCATGTAAGGATTCTTAACGATAACCTTTCTCTTTTCTCCACCTGCAGCAGTCAGAAAACAGTTTACACTGCCCTCTCCTCCATCAGCAACCGGAATTTTAACAACCTCACACTCCGGAAAGTGTTTCTTCACATTCTGCTCCATAATGTCACAAATCTGCGCAGAAGATAATGTTCCTTTAAATGAATCGGGGATTAAAACTACTTTCTTCAATTCAATCACCTCCTTGATTTATTGGGTACATTATACCATTTTTATAGGTTTGATAAAAGATTTCCGTATACTTTCTATCGCATTTTTGTGTCTTACAGATAATTTTTTTCAATAAGTTTTTTTTCATTGACACCATTGGTAATTGTTGGTAGCATTGTATTACCATTGTTAGAATATACTAACTTTTGTTTTATCAGATGTGCTAATTATTATAGTGAAAGGGGGACTATCTTTAATCGTATTAGCAGCCATTCTAACATTAGAAAAATCAAATATTTACAAGGAGAGCGATATGAAAAAAATATGGAAAAAAATTGCGTCCCTGCTCTTATCTTTACTGATTTGTCTGTCTACGACATACTCACCTGTTTTAGCGGCAGGAGATAAAGCAGCACCAACCGCAGTGACCGAATGCTCTGTCACCGGATTTATGACCGAAATCTTAACGCTTGGCTTTGAAGATACGGGCTGGATGAATGCAATTAATAATGTCGTTGTAAATGATACGACTTATACAAAGGGAACCATTAACAGCTGGGGGGCAAACGGAAACCTCTGGGAAGTCGGAAGTGTGACCGGTGCTTACGGAAGCTACACAGCCCTGAAAATCGTAAATCCTTCTACTTATCCTGCAGCTATTAAAATTTCTGCGGACGGATATCAGGATTTAAACCTTCAGGTAACAAAAAATACTTCTTCTTATCCTTATGTTTATACTGCAACTGTTGTAGCACCTGCTGAAAAAACCTATTCTGCTACTGCAGCCGAAACCGAAAACGGAAATGTACAGCTTAGCGCAACAAAAGAAATCAAAAAAGGCACTACTGTTACCGTAACACCTGCACCAGCTGAAAACTATGAACTTGATACCATTAAAGTTACAGGTACAACAACCGGAACTGAAGTTGCCCTTCAGAATACAGACGGTGTTTATACTTTTATCATGCCGGAAGAAGATGTAACTGTATCAGCTTCTTTTAAAAAAATGAAACCTGCTGAACCGGTAAAAATCGAACTGAACCAGTTAAGCATTGCAACTGATTTCTTCGGAACAAACTGGAATCTTTCTTTCCAAAATGCAGATAACTATGCTACATCCGTTACCGACGTAAAAGTAAATGGAGAATCCTGGGAAAACTCTTCTTTTAAACCATCTGCCGGTGGTAAATACTATAAAGATACCGATAATAATGTTTTGGTTTTCTCCGCAAAAGATTTCAGTACAAATCCTGAAATCCCTGTTTTAAAAAGCGGTGATGTTATCACACTTACTGCTGATGGATATCAGGAACTGACTTTCAAATTTGTAATTGATACAAATGGAAATGCCTCTTTAGTTGCTGATGACGGACAGGGCGACCCTTATGAACTTCACGTAAAACTGGAAGGCTCTTTTGAATCAGCCATCATTGGTCAGCAGAACTATGACAGCGTATCAAGCGCAAGTGTTGGTGGCGCTACCAGCAGCAAAAACAGTTCTGCAAAAGTTTACGGTGCCATCACAGCAAAAGGGACTGAACCAACAGACGCAGACTGGGAAGAGCTTGACCATTCTTCAAAAATCAACCTAAACGGAAGCAAATGCAGTGTCAGCATTGTTCCGAATACAGAAAAAGGAACTCCTGCCGACAGCGACAGTGGCATGAGCGGAGTTTACATGACCATCAGCAGTGACTTGACATTAAACGGTACTCCAAAAGATGCCGGTGCTTATCTTATTTCCGTATCTATAACAGATACCCAGGGAAGAACCGCTGTCAGCAACTCCTTACCATTTAATGTTTACACAGGCGAAGAAACTTTAGCAGACCGTCTGACTACCGACAATTTAAAACAGTATGGAAATGGTCTTTATGCATGGGATATCATGGAACCATGGGCAATCAAAAACTTCGGAAGCAATGTAGAAGGCGAAGAAAACAGCGTTCGTGTTCCAAAAGATTTAGAAGCATGGTTTGGTTCCCATCAAAGTGGTACTTATGGTTATCTTGGATACGACCTTCCATGGAAACAGGTAAAAGCCAGAGACATTCCACAGACCCTTTACATTCCGGCTGGATGCAATCTGACTATGACAAATATGGAAATCCTCAGCAGTGTCCGCATCGTAGTAGAATCCGGCGGTAAGCTGACTCTTTCCGATTCTGTTGTTCAGGGAATCATCGACGTACAGAACGGCGGTACATTCTCTATGAACTATGATTCTTACAATCAAGAATTTACTACAGGCGCTTCTCTTTGTGGACAGCTTCGCCTGCAGGATGGTGCTATCCTTGAAAATGCATCTATTTACTCTCACATTAACTATCTTGCAAACGGCGACTTAACAGACCGCAGCAGTTCTGAAGCAGTTGTTGTAGCAAATGGAAATGTAACTGTAAAAGGACAGGTATTTATTGCCGGGGATGAAGCAGGAAGTGACCTTGGACAGACTGCCCTTCTCGTAAAAGACGGAACTGTAAATCTTGAAGATAATGCCGTACTCGTTACTTATGGTGGTGGTGGAAACGTACTTCTCTATGCAGAAGGCGGTTCTGCTATTGAATTAGACAACGGTAACATCACAGGAAATGGAAAAGTTATTGCTATCGGTGGCGACGTACTCTGGGGCAACGGCGGAAATGCAGTCATTGGAAACGGAATGATTACAACTTCCGAAGCTTTCCTTCAGGGAGCTACCTCTCGTACTTCCAAAAACGCAACACCTGGAAATGCCATTTCCGGAAATGTAAAAGTTACAAGCGCAAACCGGCATATTGAAAACGGTACACAGATTGGTAATGATGTCAATAATGACCCACTTGAAGAATTATACTGGACTACAGGTGTTGAAACTACACCTCCATTAGATAAGTTCATAACAAATGCTGTAACAAATACCTTCACTGTAGCAGACATTGAAAATCAGCCTTATACCGGTGAAGAACTTACCCCTTCTGTAATGGTACAGGATGGAGAAACTGTTTTAACAGAAGGAACGGATTATTTCATTACTTACAAAAACGAAGATGGAACAGAATCCGATGGTAAATTTACAAACGCAGACACTTACACTGTAGTAGTTACCGGTATTGGAAATTACTACGGAACCGTAGAAAAAACATTTACGATTACGCCAAAAGAACTTACTTTTGATGTTGCTTTAGATTCCGATTCTGCTTCTTATGATGGAACAGCTAAAACACCGGCTCTGACTGTAAAAAATGGAAAAACTGTTTTAACAGAAGGTGTTGATTACACTGTTTCCTGCATCTACGGAGATGATTCTGAAGCAAAAAATTTTGCTGATACAGAATTTATCAACGCTGGAAGCTACAGGTTAACTGTTACAGGTATCGGCAACTACGCTGGTTCCTCTGCCGAAATTGTTTTCACTATTACAGACAAAAAGAATGATGACAATAAAAATGACGACAATAAAAATGATGGTGATGACGACAACAAGAACGATAATATCAACAACGGCGATAACGACAACAAGAACGATAATACCAATAACGGTAACGATAATAAAAACAACAGCAACAATGCAAATAACAGCACTACAGACAAAACGAACGGTACCACCAAAACAACAGGCAGTACAACAAATACTTCAACCAATGGAAAAACAACAGCCTCTACAGGCAAAACTTCCACAACCGGAACAAGTACTTCTGCCACTACTTCTCCAAAAACAGGAGATGATACAAACGTTATGATTTGGATTGCACTCTTAGCTGTCTCATGCACAACTTTAACAGGAACAAAACTGCTGAAGAAAAAAAGCAAATAATACAGGTAAATAATTAATCAAAAGCTTCCTTTAGCAAAACTTAAAAAGGACGTTCTATCTTAAAATAAAAAATTCAATAGATAGGATGTCCTTTTTATTTTATCCCCATTGTTCTGACAAGGGTAAAGCGGTAAAGCGGACATTCGCAATCCGCTTTGCTACTTGCTTATCTGCGTTCAAAAAGCCATGCCAGGGTTGACTTTTTGAATTGGTTAGTATAAAATCATTTATATGTGTCAATTATTATGCTTCATTAGCAAAAAAAATCTGTAGATTGACAACTCGAAAAAGAGTTGATAATCTTATATATGGCCGAAGGGAAAAATCCTAGAAACCCAGTAAAATCAAGGGTTTGTGGCATGTGTCGTCATAGCTCAGCTGGATAGAGCACTCGCCTCCTAAGCGAGGGGTCGGAGGTTCAAATCCTCTTGGCGACGGGCTTCAAAGCGTTCGAAAATGTTAGCTGGATTAGCTGACAACGAACGCTTTTGTTATTTTCTAATCACGTTCGTGACATGATTTTCCATTCAAAATGATCAATTTCCAGCTAACGCAATCTGATTTTTGTTAGCTGACAGCTAATCAAAATTACCGGTTTGCAAACATGGGTTTTAGGAAGTTCAGCTAACATTTGGGTTCCGCTCTGTTGTCACCCCTTATTCGGGGATGTAAATCAGAGAAAAGGCGGGAAAAGAAACAATCTCTCCCAAACCTGCAAACATAAATTAGCTGAAACAGTATTTAATTCTATTAGCTACAGCTAATGGTCAAACAGCAATGTCTGTTTGGAACTTTACTATCTATAAAAGTTCCAGGCAGGCATTTTTTATTTCCTGAATCCTGGAGGAAAGGAGTCAAGATGACTGAACCAAACAGACAATCAGAAGAAAACGAAGAAAGAATCATAGAAATTGAGATTGAGCGTCTTCGACCGTTCAAAGAGCATCCGTTTCAGGTGAAGGATGATAAGGAAATGTTTCTTCTGCAGGAAAGCATTGAAAAGTATGGAATATTAAATCCGCTGATCGTCAGACCGGTACCGGATGGATACTATGAGATCATATCCGGCCACAGAAGAAAACATGCTGCGGAGAAACTGGGATACCGTAAAGTACCGGTAATCATCCGGGTATTAAGTGAAGATGATTCCATCTTGAGCATGGTAGATTCCAATCTTCACAGAGAACGGATCAGCTACAGTGAAAAAGCTTTTGCTTACAAACTGAAGAATGACGTATTAAAAAGAAAAAGTGGTCGAAAAAAGAGCCAAGTTGACCACAAAACACCAAGAAAGCGGGCAATAGAAATCATCAGTGAAGATTGTGGTGATAGCCCAAAACAAGTGCAGCGTTATATCTCACTGACAAAACTGATACCGGAAATGTTGCAGAAACTGGATGATGAGATCATTTCTTTTTGTCCGGCTGTAGAGATAGCTGCATTAAGTGAAAAAGAACAAAGAGAACTGCTTGTAGCAATGGAGTATGCACAGGCAATCCCATCACTCTCACAGGCCCAGAGGATCCGGCAACTGAGTAAAGAAAAACAGTTGTCACTGGAAAAGATGGAAGAGATCATGTGTGAAGTGAAAAAGGGTGAGATCACAAGAGTGGCATTCACAAACGAGCAGTTGCACAAGTATTTTCCAAATTCTTATACACCGGCAATGATGAAACGGGAAATACTGGCACTGTTGAAATTATGGAAAAAAGAATCATGGGATAGTTAAAGGAGGAAGAAATCATGTGTAAAGTTATATCCGTAGTAAACCAGAAAGGTGGCGTCGGAAAGACCACCACAGCCGTAAATGTAGGCATTGGACTGGCAAGAGAAGGTAAGAAAGTGTTGCTGATCGACGCGGATCCACAGGGAAGTTTAACCGCAAGTCTTGGATATGAGGAACCGGATGATCTTCGCATCACACTGGCAACGATTATGATGGATGTCATTAACGAAGAAGAAATCTCTCTGGAAGATGGTATCTTACATCACCAGGAAAATGTAGATCTACTTCCGGCAAATATTGAGCTTTCTGCCCTGGAAGTAACGATGGGAAATGTTATGAGCAGAGAAATGATCATGAAGGAATATATCGATGCGATAAGAGGCCGATACGATTATATCCTGATCGACTGTATGCCAAGTCTTGGTATGATGACAATCAATGCACTGGTCTCTTCCGATTCCGTGCTGATACCTGTACAGGCCGCATATCTGCCGGTGAAAGGACTTCAGCAGCTGATCAAGACCATTCTTACAGTAAAGAAAAGGCTGAACCGGAAACTGGCGATTGAGGGCATTCTGTTGACTATGGTTGATTTCAGAACCAATTACGCAAGGGACATTGCATCGAGAGTACATACAACATACGGAAGCCAGATAGAAGTATTTGAAAATGTGATTCCGATGTCTGTAAAAGCAGCTGAGACCAGTGCAGAGGGAAAAAGCATCTACATGCACTGCCCGAAAGGAAAAGTTGCCGAAGCATATAAGAACTTAACACAGGAGGTTTTGAAAAATGAAAAATAGAAGTGGCGAAAAGATTAAACTGGCAAGCATTGATGAACTGCTTGGTGTGGTAAATGAAGAATCTGCAATGGAGATAGAGATTAGTAAGATCCATCCGTTTAAAAATCATCCGTTCAAGGTGCTGGATGATGAAAAGATGCAGGATCTGGTTGAAAGTGTAAGGATCAATGGAGTACTGACACCGGTACTGCTTCGAATGGATGATAATGAAGAATATGAAATGGTATCCGGTCACAGAAGAATGCATGCAGCACAGCTTGCAGGACTGACGACAATTCCGGCAATCGTAAGAGAATTATCAGATGATGATGCCATTGTGGCTATGGTGGACGCTAACATTCAGCGAGAGGAATTGTTGCCGAGTGAGAAAGCCTTTGCTTATAAGATGAAACTTGAGGCAATGAAAAGAAAAGCTGGTAGACCCAGTAAAGGAAATACGGGACAAATTGTCCCGAATTTAACCACAGATATAATTGGTGAAACGGAGGGAATAAGTGGTCATCAGGTAAAAAGATTTATCCGCCTGACAGAGTTAATTCCGGAACTGCTTGATCTGGTAGATAACAAAAAGCTTCAGTTCACGGTTGCTGTTGATATCTCCTATATCGATAAGGAAGTACAGGAATGGATTTACGAATATATCAGCGACACTGGATTTATCAAGCCCAAACAGATTGCAACACTTAGAAATCAACTGAATGATGGGCCAATCAATCAGATTCAGATGTTATCAATTTTCAATAACTGTGTGATGGCAAAGAAAGTATCCCGGTCTCTCACTTTCTCAGAAAAGAAACTGACAAAGTACTTTCCGGATGATTATACAGACAAAGATATGGAGCAGGTGATTGAATCATTATTAGAAAAATGGATGCATGAACAGTCCTGTTAAGGATAGAAAAAGTTAAGAAAACAAAGTCAAAGAAGTTTAAAAAGAGGACTTCTTAGCAGAAAACGAAAGGAGGCAGTTATGGAGAAAAAAATGACATTTAATTATTTTTACGGTACCGAAGCTGATCAGTTCAGCTTCTACCGCATACCAAAAGCATTATTTACAGACAGTTACTTTAAAGACTTATCAAGCGATGCTAAAATTTTATATGGACTGATGTTGGATCGAATGTCTCTTTCCATCAAGAATCAGTGGTTTGACGACAAAAACAGAGCATATATCTACTTTTCCATCGAAGATATCATGGAATTACTGAACTGTGGCAGAAATAAAGCCATCAAATCCATGAGAGAACTGGATGACGAAACAGGGATTGGCCTGATTGAGAAACGCAGACAGGGATTTGGAAAGGTGAACGTCATCTACGTGAAAACCTTTATGCCTGAGAAAACAGATGAGAAAAAATTTGAAGAGGAATTAAAGAAGTTTAAAAAACAAACTTCTGTGGAAAATGAGGAACCCGCAGAAGTTTACAATTCAAACTTCATGAAGTCCCGAAAACAAACTTCAAGAAGTTTACATTTCAAACCCTAATAATACTAATCTTAGTGATACTGAAATGAATGATAATAAATCTAATCATATCATATCTGTGGATGAGAAAAGATTTGATAGCGATAATCGTTCTGAGGATTATCAGGCTTATGAAAACCTTGTCAAAGAGACCGTTGATTATGAGTCACTGGAAGTAACCCATCATGACGATATGCGACAGGTTGATGAAATCGTGAACCTGATCGTAGAAACTGTGATGTGTAAAAATGACAAGATCTTGATTGCCAGCAACTGGTATCCGGCATCACTGGTGAAGAAAAAATTTCTGATGCTGACCTATTCACATATCGAGTATGTCTTACACTGTATGAGTGGTAACACCACAAAGGTGAAGAACATCAAGAAATATTTATTAGCAGCTTTGTTTAATGCACCGTCAACGATGAACGGGTATTATCAGGCAGAGGTGAACCATGATATGCCAGGACTGGTAAGATAGGAGGTGCACATGTTTATTTTAAAACTTGCTGGGAAGATATTATTACTGCCGGTATGGCTGATCCTTTTTGTGATTGGCCTGGCAGTGAAGATGACAGTACAGACTTATGCGGTTGTCAGAGGAATCCTTGGGTTTACATTCACTTTGTTGATTATAGCGACTGCATACTGTTACCATGACTGGGTACAGGTTGCATTCCTGTTTGTGCTGAGTGCAATTCTGTATCTGATCCTGTTTGCAGGAGTGCTTGTGGATACTGTCCTGGACATGACAAGAGAACGTATTATTGATTTTATTATATCGTGAGGAGAATATGAAAATGAGCAAAAACAATGATTATATTCAGCTACCGCCACTTAAAAAAGACACACCAGCCGATGTGGTAGCATTTATATGGGAGTACATGAAAGTACCGGAGGATTCAAGAGAAAAAGTTAAGAATCTGCTTAAAGATGCAAATGAAAATGGAGTAAAAATAAGTCATCAGGCACCAACACTGTATGATGTTGTCCCAAAAGAAGAAATTGCTGAATTTGAAGAGCTTATGCGCAAAACCATAGCTGACATTGTATCAGAAGCCAGTAGCGTTGCCTGTTGGGTGTATGTGCAGAAATATGTGAAGCACAAAACCCTAAACGAAATGCTGCAAGAATTGCCAGACGTAGGTCAATTCATCCTAGCTATGGATACCTGGTTTGAAAAACTGATGGAGAAATAATCTAGGAAAATAGTTTAAAGTTTACATGTTATGATCATGTATGAAGTTGGAACAAAATAAAAGATTGTGCTATACTATTGTTCAAGAAAAAACTCATTGACATATTTCAATCTGTTTAGGAGGATAAACGATCATGTGTACAGCAGCAACTTATAAAACAAAAGATTTTTACTTTGGACGAACCCTCGATTATGAATTCTCTTATGGTGATCAGATAGTAATTACACCACGTAATTATGCGTTTAATTTTCGCCATGTTGGCGATATGAAAAATCATTATGCAATTATTGGAATGGCTCATGTTGCAGAGGATTATCCTTTGTATTATGATGCTATGAATGAAAAAGGAGTGGCAATGGCAGGACTGAATTTTGTAGGAAATGCTGTTTATGCAACGATTAAGCCAGATGTGGAAAATATTGCACAGTTTGAATTTATTCCGTGGATTTTAAGTCAGTGTTCTTCTTTAGTTGAAGTTCGCGAGCTTCTTGAACGAATTAATATTGTTAATACTCCTTTCAGCGAGCAATTGCCATTAGCACAATTACACTGGATCATTTCTGATGAGAATGAGTCAATTACGGTAGAATCTATGTCAGATGGTTTGCATATTTATGACAATCCAGTAGGAGTGCTTACGAATAATCCGCCATTTCCACAGCAGATGTTTCAACTAAATAATTATATGTATTTATCTCCTAAACAGCCCAGAAATACTTTCTGCGAAAATTTGGCTCTTGATGCATATAGTAGAGGTATGGGAGGATTAGGTCTTCCGGGAGATCTCTCATCTTCCTCACGCTTTGTACGTGTAGCTTTTACAAAGGTAAATGCAATTTCAGGTGAATCAGAGGAAGAAAGCGTTAGCCAATTCTTCCACATTCTCGGATCTGTGGATCAGCAACGAGGATGTTGCGAAGTAGCGGATGGAAAATATGAAATCACATTGTATACGTCGTGTTGTAATGTTACAAAAGGTATTTATTATTACAATACTTATGAAAACCATCAGATCAGTGCAGTAGATATGCATGTAGAAAATCTGGATAGTGATAAAATGATTTGTTATCCAGTAATTCAAGGAGAACGAATCAACTATCAAAATAAATAATGTTTTGAAATCAGGGATGAGGTAGAAAGGAAAGTTCCATGACAAAAGATGAAGTAAAAAAACTCAGGATGAACAGTCCGGAATCACTACAGTTTTTAAATAATGCTACAAAATTTTATAATTTAATGATGATGTATCGTTGTGCTATTCGGGAGATACAAACTAAACTTGAGGTTTTGGATGATGAATTTTCAGTTGAGAACAATCGAAATCCTATTTCTTTTATAAAAACAAGGATTAAGAAGCCCAATAGTATTTACAATAAATTGCAGAAAATGGGACATGATTTTACAACAGAAAATATACAGACATATTTAAATGATGTAGCAGGCGTTCGAATAGTTTGTGCGTTTATTGACGATATTTATATGATATCAGATTTGATTACCCAACAGGATGATATTAAAGTTATTGAAATAAAAGATTATATAAAAAATCCAAAACCAAATGGTTATCGAAGCTATCATATGATTGTTGAAATACCAGTATTTTTTGCTAAGGGTAAAACACCTATGCGTGTAGAATTACAGATCCGAACCAATGGTATGGATTTCTGGGCAACATTGGAACATCAACTTCGCTATAAAAAAGGAATTGAAGAAATGCCTGGTTATGATGAGATAAGTGAAGAATTACTTCATTCTGCAAGAGCTATCATTGAAGCGGATGATGAAATGCAGAGAATAAAAGACAAAATTGGTATGTTTCATGAAATTTAGGCAGAAAACTGAGCAAGTAGGAAGGTGGAATATATATGAAGCAAGATACTTTAGAGGGCAAAGCAAAAACAAAAAATGGGGTAAAACGGCTGTGTTTTTCCATAGTCTGCATTCTTCTGGAAGTAATTTTTATTATTACTATCGTAACACGCTTGAATGAATATGCAGAAATTATAAATTTATTTACAAGGATTTTGAGTGGAATCTTGGTTTTGGGATTGTACGCATCAGATAAGACCTCTTCTATGAAAATGCCTTGGGTCATCTTAATTCTAATCTTCCCAATTATGGGTGTAGGCCTGTATTTGTTGATTGGTTTGAATGGTGGCACACATAAAATGCGTGAGAGATATGCAGAAATTGATAGCAAATTGTTACCAATGCTTCCAGACAGTCAGGCGTGTTTGAGCAAAATAAAAGAAACAATTCCGAAAGCAGGAAATATAGCAAGTTACATACAAAGAAATTCGCAGTATCCAATCTATCAGAATACGGATATTGTGTATTTTGATGAAGCAGTGAAAGGATTAGAGGCACAGCTTAAGGATTTGGAGAAAGCACAGAAGTTTATCTTTATGGAATATCATGCGATAGAAGACGCTGAAGCATGGCATAAGATTCAAGATGTTCTGGAAGAGCGAGTAAAAGCAGGTGTGGAAGTTAGAGTATTCTACGATGATATGGGTTCTATAGGCTTTATTAACACAGATTTTGTGAAAAAGATGGAGGCAATAGGAATTCATTGCCGTGTATTCAATCCGTTTATGCCAGGTTTAAATCTGTTTTTGAACAATCGTGATCATAGAAAAATAACAGTTATTGATGGAAAAGTCGGATTTACAGGTGGATATAATCTAGCAAACGAATATTTTAATTACACACACCCGTATGGACAGTGGAAAGATACAGGTATTCGTTTAGAAGGAGATGCTGTTCAGTCGCTTACGGTGACATTCTTGGAAATGTGGAATGCAGTAAGTGATAAGGATGCTAATGATTCTGATTTTAGTAAATACCTTTTCCACTATGATTATGCGGCACAGCAAACTGGGTTTGTTCAACCTTATGCAGACAGCCCTATGGATAATGAGCAAGTAGGAGAAGAAGTTTATATCAGTATGATAAATAAAGCTGAAAAATATTGTTGGTTTATGACTCCATATCTAATCATAACAGATGAAATGACGCATGCGTTATGTCTGGCTGCTAAGCGAGGGGTAGACGTAAGAATTATCACACCTGGTATCCCTGATAAAAAATTCATTTATAATATAACTCGTTCTTTTTATCATGGATTAGTTAAACATGGTGTTCGTGTTTATGAGTGGACTCCTGGTTTCTGTCATGCAAAAATGAGTGTGGCAGATGACTGTATGGCAACTTGTGGAACAATTAATCTGGATTATCGAAGTTTATATCACCATTTTGAAAACGGCTGTTTTATGGCAGATTGTCAGGCAGTTGTGGAAATAAAAAATGATTTGATAAGAACGATGGAAGAATGTCGTGATGTGACAGACCAATATCAAACCGGACGAAGTGCATATTTGCGACTGGGACAATTATTTATGAGATTATTTGCTGGATTGCTATAAGAATCTGATGAAACGACCTTTCAAAAAACAGTTGATTTAGAAGTTAACTGTTTTTGAAAGGCCGTTTTTGCTATATCTAACAGTCTGTTGTACAAAGAAGATTTTGCATGGATGAAAAAAACAAACCTTGTTGAGGTTAAATTGAGATTGACTTTGTATTGTATAAGTATGAAATAAAAAGGAATCAGGTGATGTACAATGAAAAAGCATAAAATATGTAAAATCCTTCTTGTTATACTGGCAATTTTTTTATGTGTGGCTTTTTATGAATTGCTCGGAATCTGCGTTGCATATAAAAAGCAGCCGGAAGTGTCCAATACAACAAAAAAAGAAACAAAAAATGGGTCATGGAACGAATGCAGTGAGAATATGGAACGAGCAGTGATCATAGAAAAAAATCCAGAAGCACTTTTACAAAGAGTGCGTTTGATCCGAAATGCAAAAGAAGACATTATTCTTTCTACTTTTGCATTTCAATCCGATGAAAGTGGAAAATTGATTTTAGGAGCACTGCATGATGCGGCAGACAGAGGTGTACATATTCGTCTGTTAGTAGATGGAATGGAGAGCTGGATTGATATGGAAGGAAATCCGTATTTCTATGGATTATCTTCCCATGAGAATGTTGAAATTAAACTGTATAATAAGGCCAATCCGTTGAAACCGTGGAAAATGATGGGTAGAATGCATGATAAATATTTGA
Organism: Firmicutes bacterium OM04-13BH; assembly: GCA_003481745.1. Taxonomy (GTDB): domain Bacteria; phylum Bacillota; class Clostridia; order Lachnospirales; family Lachnospiraceae; genus Blautia; species Blautia stercoris. The sequence goes on along the minus strand of QULP01000005.1, from coordinate 95,561 downwards.
TTGCAGATGGAAAGAGATATATTCTTGGGGGAAGAAATACATACAATTATTTCCTGGGTGATTTTCCGGGACATAAGAACTATGACAGAGACGTGTTAGTGGTTTGCGATGAACCTGAGAAGGAAAATTCAGTTAATCAGTTGTCAGAGTATTTTGAAACCATATGGAATCAGGAAGACAGTGGTTATTTTCATAACAATAAAAAACTGGCAAATAGAAAATCTGTAAAGAACGCAGTTTTAGAGCTGCAGAACGGCTATCAGAAATATTTTGAAGAGAATAAGGAAAGAATCTGCGAGACCGATTATACGGACGAAACTTTTGAGACAGAAAAGATTACATTAGTGTCAAATCCTATTCACACAGATCCCAAGGAACCAGTAGTCTGGTATCAACTGGGAGAACTAATGAAAAATGCAAAAGAGCGCGTGAAAATTCATACACCATATATTATCTGCAATGATATGATGTATAATACATGGAAAGAGATTGCGGAGAGAGTTCCGGATTTTTCTATCATGACCAATTCGGTTGCCAACAATGGAAATCCGTTTGGTTCTGCTGATTATGCGAGAAACAGAAACAGAATTTTAAATACAGGAATTGATATCTGGGAGTATGAAGGCGGCTATTCTTACCACGGAAAAAGCATCCTGATTGATGATGATCTATCCGTAATCGGTTCCTTTAACATGGATATGAGAAGCACGTATCTGGATACGGAACTGATGCTTGTAATTCGCAGTAAAGATATTAATAAACAGTTGGAAGAGGGCATGATGGAATATGAAAAAGTGTCCCGCCAGATATTAGAAGGCGGAACTTATAATGATCCATATCATGTAGAGCCAATTGAATTAACAAAGAAACGTCAGAGAAAAATATTTTTGGTACAGCATCTGCTTGGATGGGCAAGGTATCTGTTTTAATAAGGAGGAAGGAAAACGTGTTTCAAATATTGATTGTAGAAGATGATAAAGAATTAAGCCAGCTATTCCAAAAAGTGCTTGAGAAGAATGGATATCAAGTCAAAAATGCATCGGATGGAGCACAGGCATTAGAAGTATTGGATAAGGAATATATTGATCTGATCATTTCTGATATTATGATGCCGGTTATGGATGGCTATGAACTGGTGTCAGAACTTCGTTCAGCAGGATATCAGATACCAGTGCTTATGATCACTGCGAAAGGTTCCTTTGATGATATGCGCCAGGGATTTCTTTCGGGAGGTGACGATTATATGGTAAAACCGGTAAATGTGAATGAAATGGTTTTAAGAGTCGGAGCACTGCTTCGCCGTGCACAGATACTGAATGAACACAAAATTGTGATCGGTTCAACAGAGTTTGATTATGATGCAATGACGGTTACAACTGATAAGGAAAGTCTTGTTTTGCCTAAAAAAGAATTCCTGCTTTTATATAAGCTTGCAGCTTCGCCAGGCAGAACATTTACAAAACAACAGTTGATGGATGAAGTATGGGGATACGAGACGGAGGTAGACCCACATACAATAGAGGTACATATAGGAAGAATCAGAGAGCGTTTTAAAGATAACCCGGATTTTGAAATCGTAACAATGCGTGGAATTGGATACAAGGTGGTAAAAAGATAATGGAACAAAAGAAAAAAAAAGGATTGCGGATCCGATCCTGTCTGACTGGTGCAATCTGGCTGGCACTTGTATTTTCAACAGTCCTATCTGCTTTATTATTTGCTTTTTTGAATCATTTTTTTAATCTGCCGGGCGGCATACCTGTGCTTGGCTGGCTTTTGATTTTCAATACATTGATTGCAGGGCTGATCACTTCCTTTATCAATGCAAAGTTACTGGAACCAATTACCAGACTTAGTAAAGCAATGAAGGAAGTTTCTCAGGGAGATTTTGAACAGCATTTGGAAACGAACAGCCGTATAGCAGAAGTTGGAGAATCTTATCAAAGTTTTAACGTTATGACAAAAGAACTTCGTGCAACAGAGGTGCTGCAGATGGATTTTGTATCTAATGTTTCTCATGAGTTTAAGACCCCGATTAATGCCATTGAAGGATATACAATGCTGCTTCAGGGAGAAGAACTGTCTCCGGATCAAGAGGAATATGTAGAAAAAATCTTATTTAACACCCAAAGACTTTCCGGATTGGTTGGTAATATTTTGCTGTTATCCAAGTTAGAGAATCAGAATATACCAATGAAAAAAACAGAATATCGTCTGGATGAACAGATCCGCCAGGCATTTCTTTCATTGGAAACAAAATGGACAGAAAAAGAAATTGGTTTCCAGGTAGAGCTGGAGGAAGTTAAATATACTGGGAATGAAGGACTTTTTATGCATATATGGATGAATCTTTTAGATAATGCGATTAAGTTCAGTCCTGCAAAGGGGACAATTATGATGTTTCTGAAGCAGGAAAAGGATTCTGTAATGTTTATTCTGGAAGATGAAGGACCGGGAATAGAGGATGATGTGAAAACCAGAATATTTGATAAATTTTATCAGGCAGACGGTTCTCACAAAGCAGAAGGAAATGGTCTCGGCCTTGCGCTTGTGAAACGGATCGTAGATAGTGCTGGCGGGACAATCAAGGCAGAAAACCGGGAATATGGTGGATGCAGATTTGTTGTAGAGCTTCCAATACAGAAAGATGAGGCCATATAAGTTTAAGAAAAACAGATAGAGGAGGAATTACATGACATTTTATCAGGAATTGCAGTTAAATCAGGCAGGTTCTAAAAATCTGTTGAAAAAGAGTGAAACAGTGAAAGAAAAATCATATCATATACTGGTATATTTGGTAAAGATAGCTGTTACAATGGCATTTTGTTTTTTATTTGTTACTATTTTCAGTATCTTATTTGGAAATGAGAATAGTATTGTGGGTGTAGTAGTTTTATTATGCCTTATGGTATTTCGGAATGCGGATCTGGGGATCCACACCGGACAATCTACGATGCTTTTGGCTTTGTTCTTTGTAATTATGACTGTATGTCCGCATTTAGCAAATCAGTTTTCACCAGTATTGGGAATGCTGTTAAATATTGCGGCACTGGCTGTGTTGATTCTGTTCGGATGCCATAATCCATTCATGTTTAATCAATCTACATTGGTTCTTGGGTATCTGCTGCTATATGGTTATGATGTTACGGGAAAAAGCTATCAGATGCGATTAGTCGGAATGGCTTTAGGTTCAGCACTTACCTGCTTTGTATTTTATCGAAATCATAAAAACAGAACTTATAAAAGAAATCTGAAAGATCTGATACAAGAATTTGATATCACTTCTTCCAGAACAAAATGGCAGATATGTCAGATTTTATGCGTACCGATTGTCCTTTGCATTGCAGAACTTTGTAATATGCCACGTGCAATGTGGGCTGGTATTGCGGCCATGTCCGCGATTTTGCCGTTTATGGAAGATATGCACTACAGAGTCCGTAAAAGGATTGTCGGAAATATTGCAGGTGTTATATGTTTTACAGTATTATATTTTCTGCTTCCTTCGTCAATCTATGCATATATAGGAATTCTTGGTGGAATCGGTGTAGGATTTTCAGCACAATATGGCTGGCAGGCAGTATTTAACACATTTGGTGCTTTAGCCATTGCTGCAGAGACTTATGGACTACAAGGAGCGGTTAGTCTTAGAGTGATTCAAAATGTTTTTGGTGTTGTGTTTGCTTTAGCATTTTGTGTTATATTTTATTGGTTTATGTCTAAAAAAAAGGAAAGTGAGGTGACCGTACATGCAGAGTGAAGTGAATCAGGAAGAAAATTTGAATAGAATTATTACGGTTCCTAATCTTCTTTCTTTTTTTCGGCTTTGTCTGATTCCGGTAATTATATGGAGTTATTGTGTAAAGAAAAATCCTCTGTTAGCTGGTGAAATCTTATTGCTGTCTGGTCTTACGGATCTTGCTGATGGATATATCGCAAGAAGATTCCATAGAATTAGTAATTTAGGAAAAATACTTGATCCGGTGGCTGATAAGCTGACACAGGCAGCGATGTTAATCTGTCTGTTTACTCGTTTTCCGCATGTGCTTCTTTTAATCGTAATAATGGCAGGTAAGGAGCTGTATATGGTAGTCAGTGGATGTCTTGTGATACAAAAGACAGGAAAAGTACATGGTGCAGACTGGCATGGAAAGATAGTAACCTTTTTATTATATGGAACTGCAGCGGTGCATATTATATGGTTCCACATTACACCGATGGTATCAGATCTGTTGATTGGTTTGTGCGCTATAATGATGGTCATATCGGTCGCTCTGTATATTATCCAGAATACCAGGACTCTTAAGGGAGAGACTGTATAAGCAATTTTATATTGCAATGACTAGAAAAATATTTAGGAGAATATTGATGAGATAAAGAAGGATAAAAACTTAACCTGGATAGAATCAGAACAGATAATTTTTGCATGGCTGGATAAAGACAATCAGGTTACTCCGTTAACGGACGAGCAATTAAATCCGGTATGGAAAATACTAAATTACGAAACAGGGAAATATGAATCTGCTCAGAAACACTTCCGAGTATTTGAAGTGTAGAAGTTTTGTGATACAAAGTGTAAACGTAAGAAAAAATAATACATTTGCGGTCAATTTGTTATCGACAGTTGACCGCAAGCACGGTATAATAGACATAGATCTAATAAGAAAACCAAATAATCATTACTGTAAAATGTCAGGTAATGGTAGTCATCATTTATAATTGGAAGGAACAGGTTGGCTTTACCCTAATGGTGGAAAATCCACCATTTTTCCACCCAAACTGTAATTCCTCAGATGAAAACAGGTTTTCTTATCTTTTCTGAAATTGACAGAAAAAGCAGTAAAATCAAGGCTTTGAATGACTTTGATTGACATAGAATGCAAGCTGTTTTCTGTACCAGGATGAACTCCTAAGCGAGGGGTCGGAGGTTCAAATCCTCTTGGCGACGGGCTTCAAAGCGTTCGAAAATGTTAGCTGGATTAGCTGACAGCAAACGCTTTTGTTATTTTCTAATCACGTTCGTGACACAAAATTCCATTCAAAATGATCAATTTCCAGCTAACGCAATCCGATTTTTGTTAGCTGACAGCTAATCAAAATCACCTGTTTGCAAACATGGGTTTTAGGAAGTTCAGCTAACATTTGGGTTCTGCTCTGTTGTCACCCCTTATTCGGGGATGTAAATCAGAGAAAAGGCGGGAAAAGAAACAATCTCTCCCAAACCTGCAAACATAAATTAGCTGAAACAGTATTTAATTCTATTAGCTACAGCTAATGGTCAAACAGCAATGTCTGTTTGGAACTTTACTATCTATAAAAGTTCCAGGCAGGCATTTTTTAGTATCCTGAATCCTGGAGGAAAGGAGTCAAGATGAATGAGCCAAACAGACAATCAGGAGAAAACGAAGAAGGAATCATAGAAATTGAGATTGAACGTCTCCACCATTTTAAGGAACATCCATTTCAAGTAAAAGATGATAAGGAAATGTTTCTTCTGCAGGAAAGCATTGAGAAGTATGGCATTTTAAATCCGCTGATCGTCAGACCAGTACCGGATGGCTACTCTACTATGAGATCATATCCGGCCACAGAAGAAAACATGCTGCGGAGAAACTGGGATATCGTAAAGTACCGGTGATTATCCGGGTATTAAGTGAAGATGATTCCATTTTAAGTATGGTGGATTCTAATCTTCACAGAGAACGGATCAGGCACCAACCCTGTATGATGTTGTTCCAAAAGAAGAAATTGCTGAATTTGAAGAGCTTATGCGCAAAACTATAGCTGACATTGTATCAGAAGCCAGTAGCGTTGCCTGTTGGGTGTATGTGCAGAAATATGTGAAACAGAAAACTCTTGATGAAATGCTGCAAGAATTGCCAGGAGCAGGCCAGTTTATCATTGTCATGGATACCCGGTTCGAAAGACTGATGGCGGATTAATAGAAGTTGTGATAGAATGAAGAAAACGATTTGATGTGCAAATCGGAAGTTGGAGGATACACGCATGAAAATTGTAATCATTAATGGAAGTGCCAGAAAAGGAAATACGCTGGCAGCAATCAATGCATTTATAAAAGGAGCGTCAGAAAAGAATAAAATTGAAATCATTGAACCCGACAAACTCAACATTGCACCATGCAAGGGATGTGGTGTCTGTCAATGCTCTAAGGGATGCGTCGATAAGGATGATACAAATTCTACAATTGATAAAATTGCTGCCGCAGATATGATTCTTTTTGCTACACCAGTTTATTGGTGGGGAATGTCAGCACAATTGAAACTTATCATTGATAAGTGCTACTGCCGTGGATTGCAGTTAAAAAACAAAAAAGTTGGCACAATTGTTGTAGGTGGTTCTCCCGTAGACAGTATCCAGTATGAGCTGATTGATAAGCAGTTTGACTGTATGGCAAAATATCTTTCATGGGATATGCTTTTCAAAAAATCATATTACGCAACAGCCAGAGATGAACTTGAAAAAAATAAGGATTCCATGAACGAACTTGAGTGGATCGGAAAAAATTTATAAAGCACACACCAAATTCAAGTTTGTTGAACTGAATCCGAAAAGCATTAGGGCGCAGAGGAGATAAAATCCTTTGCGTAAAAGACTAACGAACATATTTAATGAAACATCGGAACCATCTTCTTTTTGTTGTTTACCTATAATAACGATTGGAGTAATCGATTATAGACACTGCAATCAAAAAAATCTGAAAATATATTTATCAACATTACATAAAAGTGTGTAGATGCACATAAAATGGGAATACATATTGAAATTCAGGTCGTTCTGTGATAGAATTTCATTACTAAAAAGTGTGTAGATGCACGGAAATGGGGAGTGTAACGATGGAGATTAAAAGAGACGCTTACCTACAGCAGCTGATCGAGCGAAAAGATAATGGAATGATAAAGGTGATTACCGGCATTCGTAGATGTGGCAAATCCTTTTTGCTGTTTACCATCTTTAAGAGATACTTACTGGAGAACGGCGTTGATGTTGATCATATTATTGAAATTGCATTGGATGGTATTGAGAACGAGGAATTAAGAGATCCCAAGGTATGCTTCAAGTACATCAAGGATGCCATGAAAGACGACGGGAAGTATTATCTCCTTTTGGATGAAGTGCAGTTCATGCCACGATTTGAGGAAGTGCTGAACAGCCTGCTCCGCATGAGCAATATTGATGTGTATGTCACCGGAAGTAATTCCAAGTTCCTGTCCAGCGACATTGTGACCGAATTCCGTGGCAGAGGTGATGAGATTAGAATCTATCCTCTCTCCTTTGCAGAGTTTTATTCTGTCTATGACGGCGATTATGATGATGCCTGGGATGACTACATGATCTACGGAGGATTGCCGCAGATCGTAAGTTTCCAGAGCGAACGACAGAAAGCGGACTATCTGAAGAACATCTTTGCAAATGTCTATCTGAAGGATGTTATTGAAAGAAATAAGATTCAGAACGTGGATGAGATTGGGATTCTGGTTGATGTGCTTGCATCTGCAATCGGCGCACCGACTAACCCTTCAAAGATTGCCAATACATTTGCCAGTGAACGCCAGATGACTTATGCTAATAAAACCATCTCCAAGCATATCGACCATTTGACAGATGCCTTTTTGATTTCCAAGGCAAGCCGATACGATATTAAGGGCAGAAAGTATATCGGTGCAAATCTGAAATACTACTTTACTGATCTGGGACTGAGAAATGCCCGTCTGAATTTCAGACAGCAGGAGCCTACTCATATCATGGAGAACATTGTTTATAACGAGTTGCTGATCCGTGGCTACAATGTTGATGTGGGTGTCGTGGATATCTTCGATAAGGATAAAGAGGGCAAACGTGTTCGCAAGCAGTTGGAGGTTGACTTTGTGGTGAATCAAGGAAACCAGAGATACTATATCCAGGTTGCATATGACATGACTTCGGAAGAAAAACAGACGCAGGAGTTCAATTCTCTGCGTAATATCCCGGACTCTTTCAAGAAGATCGTCATTGTAAATGGCAGCAAAAAGCCTTGGAGAAATGATGAAGGTTTTGTCATCATGGGAATGAAGTATTTCTTGCTGAATGCGAATAGTCTGGAATTTTAAAACGATTTGAGTTGTTGCTGTGATGTTGTTCTATTTCAAAAAAGAGTGAAATGATATAAATAAGGCCACGGCTGATTTCATGTTGGAACAGCCGTGGCTCAGTTTATCTCAGTCGAGAAGACTCCCACCTCTTTCAGGTGGTGAGTAACAGCAAATTTGTCTCAGTGGGAGTCTTCTCGACTGAGATAAACGCTCCGCGAGGATGCGCAGTGATTCTGTAAAGAATGTGTCAGCTTACGCTGCCCAGAATCACGCGCCAAGTCTCGCGGATGCTCGACTTGAATTTTTTATCCGTACAAACGAGACTGTTCCGCAGATTATGTAGAACAGACAGAGTACGATTCCGATAGTGAGAACATACGAGAATAAAGATGAACTTAAGAACGAGATAAACAAAAGTTTGTTGAATTAAAATGAAATAAAGTTCCAGTAATCATAGAGTGTATGGATTCAATTCCATATGCTCTTTTTCTTTTACTTAATTTTAGGATAAATGCAGAAATCTAATGTTACGAGTTTCGTACGAGTGGCATTAAAAAAAAACTCGCAAGAAAACTCGTAAGAAAAAAAGTAAAAAAATTTGCTTTTGACCACTGTAAAACATGCTCTGAGCGTTTCGTTATATGAAGGGATAATTTTTCTTTCATATTTCAAAGAAAAGAGGATAAAGAAATGTCAGAGAAAGCCATCTGGTTGGCATACGATCAAATATGACAATGTGGATGGCAAATATTTATATAATCGCTGCCATTTGATCGGTTATCAGCTTACTGCAGAAAATGCAAACGAGAAGAACTTAATCACTGGGACCAGATATCTGAATGTTCAGGGAATGCTGCCGTTTGAGAATATGGCAGCGGACTATGTAAAAGAAACTGGAAATCATGTGCTGTATCGGGTGACTCCGGTTTTTGAAGGCAGTAACAGAGCAGGCCACACAGGCTGTTACGCAGGTAGCTTCTCAGCAGACCAGCACGGAATCCTATATCCTCAATACCAATACAAAGAAATTTCATCGGCCGTCCTGTTCATCGTTCAAACAGATGAAGGAGAGCAATAAAAAATCCTCATCAGAGAGTAATGATGCGCTGATTGCTGCAGGTTATGATCCGTGTAAAAAATGCAATCCGTAAAAATGTGTCAGATATTAAAAAAATATGGAAGAGGAAGGTTGTAGTTCTATATTGCAATACTTCTTCTTTGCGCATATTGGATATGCTGTTGAGGGCGACTGTTGCAGCACTTTGAGCTGGCAAGGTACTTGCTTACTTAATGGGAAATTACTATGACTCGAAAGCCACCTACGAAAAACTCTTTGATTGGACCGATGAACACAAGTTTAAAACCGGCAAATACTCTTATAAAGAGGCTGTGATCGACGAATTGGCCACAGCCTCTCCCAGTGAATATCTGACGAAAATATCGATACAAGTGTTTTAACCCTGCCGCTTCATCGCGTTTCCTCCGCACTGCCTTTACATTTCTCATAAGCAAATAGCGCCGCTCCCAGCGCACCGCAGAGCTGCGCCTCATCACAGATATAAAGTTTAGCACCAAGCTTCTCTTCCAATGCCTGGATGATACCCCGGTTCTTCGCCACACCGCCGGTCATCATATATTCGCCTGGATGATCCTTTCCAAGGCGGGCTGCCAACGCGCCGACTTTTGAGGCAACTGACACATTTAAACCGTGGATAATATCTGCCACATCCTTATTCTGTGCCACCAGCGACACGACCTCCGACTCTGCAAACACCGTACACATGCTGGAAATCACGATATTATGCTTCCATTCCAGCCCTTTCACACTCATTTCCTCCAGGGAAAGTCCCAGCGTTTTCGCCATCATTTCCAGAAAACGTCCCGTTCCGGCGGCACATTTGTCATTCATCAGGAAATTTTTCACGGCTCCCTGCCCGTCGATGCTGATCGCCTTGATATCCTGCCCGCCAATGTCGATGATAGTGCGGACATTCGGATTCAGATAATTTGCGCCCTTGGCATGGCAGGTAATCTCCGTGATGCTGTCATCCCCGCTGTCAATGTAGGATCGTCCATATCCGGTCGTATTGATCCGCACGATCTCCTCTTTCTTAATTCCCGCTTTCTCAATCGCCAGATCCAAACTCTTCTCGGCGCTCATCATCGCACCGCCGCCGGTCGGAATAATCATCGTCGATTTAATTTTTCCATCCTGATCCAGTATGACCACATCAGTACTTGTCGAACCGCTGTCGATTCCCGCTACATAAAAAATGCCTGACTCCATCTTCTTTCTTGCCTCCTCACTGATACCTTTTCCCGGATCCATATCCTCTGATCCCTCGATCGTCTCCTCAAATGCCTGAATGCGCGTCAAAAGCTGCCCCGCGCTCTGGCTCGTAAAATCAGTCTCAATCTTAAGGAGCGGAACCTTGATATCCCGCTTGATACTCGCATACTCAAATCCATAATAATCACAGAACTTGATCGTGTGATAAATAATTCCCTTTAAATTCGGATCCAGATACAGACGGTTTCTGCGGATCGAACGGTTCATGCGGAAACACGGCATCTGTCCCAGCAGGACGTCCGCGTAAGAAAGAAACAGCTCCTCTTCCTCCATATTCCACATTTCATCCTGTACGACCGACAGTTTCCGACCACCCGTACAGGTCAGATTTTCCACATCCATCTGGATATTGTCCCGGATCATATCCTCCAGAATGCCGCTGACCCGCACGCCCAACACACCAATGTACGGCTCCGTGTTCATTTCCGGCGTAATAAAGGACTTGATAAAAGCGCGTTTATCAAACACTTTCCCGGAATATGCCTCATATGCCTTTTTAAGCCTCCGGATCGTGCCCGCAAATTTCACTTTTTCACATTCATTATCATCATGCGGCAGATCCAGCATATATAAAAACTTACATTTTCCCGTGCTCTCCACGATATCGTAAACGCGCCGCATCGAATCGCAGCAGTTTACCAGCACCAGCTGTTCAACCTTTCCTTCCAGCACTGCCTGAATGACCGATTTTCCAAAGCCGCACAGATTTGCATGTGCAATTTGATCCGACTGTTCGAAATTTTCCGGCATTTCCTCCAAAACAGAACATTCTTCTCCAAACCCCCGGAACAGCTCGATCGGGGTGTACTTACAGACGTAATAAATCATGCGTGTTTCTCCTCCTTGCCCTTTTCCAGCATTTCCACAAACGCCTGAAGCCGCGTCGATACCTGACCGTCGCTGGTATTGGCGGGGTTGCAGCCGTCACCGTCGAGAATCATCGTCGGAAGGCCTGTCTTTTCTAAGGACTGCTTAATCAGGCTGGATGCACCGATCGTTCCCTTACAGCCCCAGTGGGCAAATAAAACAGCACCATCCGATTCCGTGATTCTGGCAAGCCGTTCCGCTTCCTCAATTCTCTGTTTCACACTGCCATTGTAAATGCAGTAGACCATTTTCTCTGCCATCGCCTCATACGGGTCTTCCGCATGCATCTCCTGAAAACCATCTGCGATGAAATCACAAGCGCGGATGTGCATTTTCTTACTATAATTAAAAATATCCTTAACCGGCTCCTGTAAAAATGGCATGATGTGCATCCAGATTACCGAAAGACCATCTCCCCTCGGTGACATCCGCACATCGCGCAGAAGTTTTTCCGTATAGGTAACCGCCGTCTCTGAGCCAGCCATCAGATGGCACATAAAAAGCGCATACAATTCATTCGTCAGAGAGGTCACCGGGTCATGCGCACACCGCAGGGCAAGCTGTTTTTTATAATTCGCTGCCGCTTTTCGGCTGTTATCTACCGCACTCCGCACTGTTTCCTCCGAAATCCGTCTGTCCGTCGTCTCCTCCAGAAACCGTTTTAATTTCCGTAGCTGATCCGCCACATACAGAACCGATTCCCGGTTTTTCTCATACGGAACATCAATATAAAAGCCTGGACATTCAAATTTATCCTTTAAATACGGAAACGTCATCATATTTCCATCACACGCAAGGTTCGTATAAATCATGCAGTTCGGTTTTGGCAGAATCCCCGTCAGCGCCGCCCCCAGAAACACCCTGTGGTACGAACACATCGTCTCCGGAAATCCTTCTTCCTCCGTTTTCCGAAGAAACGTCTGCTCACACTTCGTTCCCGCCATAAAACAGGACATCGCCTCCACTGAGTACGGCGTCAGCCCTGCCGCCATCACCAGCTCTCCCGGCACAAATATGCTGACCATCGCCGCATTCTCCGGTTCCGACAGCGACTGAATGATATTTTTCATAACCACCCGCGCCACATACTGTCCCGACGACGGTAGCCCCCGATCCGGCAAAAACTGAAGCTTCTTTTCCTGCAGGCGGTATCCCGCAAGAAGCAGCCGACGCGCTTTTTCTGGATCCTTAAGCGCCTGGCTGCTCACCCTATTTCCAAATTTTTCAATTACATCCATTGTTCTTTCTTCCATTCTTTTAAGTTCATTTTTCTGTCATATCGCCCTGATGCAGATGGATATGGTTCCGCGCCTTTGCAGGCAAACGGACATTCTTTATTATAGTCAGTTGGATGGGAATTGTAAATATATCGGATATGAAATGCGAAACAGCGGGGGAGAAGAACTTTACGCCTGTGACAAAATCATCTATATTCCAAAAAACTGAGCAAACAACCACCGTAAACGATGAATAATCCACCGTATTGCCCACTGCCCACTTGGTATCCTTCTCCTTAATGAAAAGTCTAATCCCCCAGCTATGCTGGGGAGAATGGAATAAGTGGAGACGGTGAGGACAACAAAATAAAGCCTCCTGTGATATGATGAGAATGGTGTTGCAAGCCAAACTCAAAATCAAAGGAGGCGGTCCAAATGGACAATAGAAGTTTATCACATACCCGATGGAAATGCCAGTATCACATAGTATTTATACCGAAATACAGAAAAAGAATTCTGTATTCCATTTTAAGTATGGTAGATTTCAATCTTCACAGAGAACGGATCAGGCACCAACCCTGTATGATGTTGTTCCAAAAGAAGAAATTGCTGAATTTGAAGAGCTTATGCGCAAAACCATAGCTGACATTGTATCAGAAGCCAGTAGCGTTGCCTGTTGGGTGTATGTGCAGAAATATGTGAAACAGAAAACTCTTGATGAAATGCTGCAAGAATTGCCAGGAACAGGCCAGTTTATCATTGTCATGGATACCTGGTTCGAAAGACTGATGGCGGATCAATAGAAGTTGTGATAGAATGAAGAAAACGATTTGATGTGCAAATCGGAATTTATAAAGGAGAATATTGATGAAACTATTTTTATGTTCGCACTTTTCAAGTGTGGGAAGTCTGATAAAGGAAGAAATTGAAAATAAGAAAGTCGCATTTATTCCAACAGCTTCACTGCGTGAAGGCTACACCGGTTATGCCGGCTCGGCTCGAAAATTATTCAAAAAGTTGGGAGCAATCGTAACTGAAATTGATATTTCAACGGAGGCTTATTCAACGATACAGTCTGTTTTTGAAGAAGCAGATGTGATATATTTTACCGGCGGAAATTCTTTCTTTCTTATGGACCAGCTCCGTAAAACGGGAACTGATGGGCTACTGAAAAAGGAATTGGCAAATGGAAAATTGATGATCGGCGAGTCGGCAGGCGCAATTATATGCGCTCCAAGCATCCAATATATCGAGCAAATGGATGAAAAGCCAGAGGACTACTCACAAGAAGATGATGCAGGGCTTGATTTGATTGATTTCTATGTTCTTCCGCATTATCTTACAGCACCATTTAAGAAAGTTACCGAGAAAATAATGACTGAGTTTTCGGATTTGAATCTATGCCCGATTAACAACCGTCAGGGAATTGTAATTGATGGTGAAGGTTCAAAGGTTATTTGCAAAGACTAATTTGAAAATTCTAATTTATCAGAAAATGAGGAATAGTTGAAATGGAGGCGCTATAATAACATGAAGATTGAAGGGAACAAGAAAGAACTGGATGCAATGGTAGAATTTCATAAGGGAAACCGTGTCGAGGGACTGAGACTGCAAGAAGAATTTGCAGCGGAATTTCGTAAGGAGTATAAAGACAAAGATCACTGTCCTTGCCTGAAAGCCTGTCGTTATCACGGAAACTGTAAGGAATGTGTAGCAATCCACAGAGCGCATCAGGAACATGTTCCTAATTGTATGCGACCATTGATTAATAAAAAATTGAAATTGATGTCAGAATTAACAGAGCATACCTTGGCAAATGAAATAGAAGCTCCACATGAGATTTTAAGAAAATAGGCAAGTCAAATTCAAGTTTGTAAGGAACAGAAACTTTGAAGTTTACAGCGAGGTAAAAGTTTATGAATAACTATAATGAAGTGAAAAAATCATTTGGTACACAAGCAGAGAAATTTGCTTCATATCATATGTCTAAGGCAGAATATACCGATTATTTGATTCGTAGTATTCAGGCAAAGGGCAATGAACATGCATTGGAGGTTGCTGCTGGAACCTGTATATGTGGAAGAGCAGTGGCTCCTTATGTTAAGGACATTACTTGTTTGGATTTGACAGAAGCAATGTTGGAGCAGGGAAAAAAACTGGCAAAGCAAGAAGGTATTCAGAACATATCATTTGTATCGGGGAATGCGGAATGCTTACCTTTTGAAGATGAAACATTTGACCTTGTGATTACAAGACTTTCATTGCACCATTTTGTTGAGCCTGAAAAGCCTTTTCGGGAGATGCAACGAGTTTTGAAAAAAGGTGGAAAACTTGTTATTTGGGATATGGTAGCGACTACAGAAGAATTGCGTGAAACTAATGACGCTATTGAAACGATGCGTGATAACTCACATACAAGAATACTTAGCAGAGAAGAATTTGAAGCATTGTTTGAGGATGCTTTTGAGCTTCAGCTTGAAGAAACAACACTTGTTCCTGTAAATCTACAAAGTTGGATGGATTTGACAAGTACACCAGAGGATATTCAAAAAGATATTATTGATAAAATGGAATACGATTTGAATGGTGGAGATAAAACAGGTTTTAATCCCTATATCAAGGAGGGACAAATATGCTTTGACCATAGGTGGTTATTGCTGATTGGAAAAAAGGAAAACTAATCCCCATTTATCAAGAAAAAGAAACTTTCAGTTTGACGGAGTAATAAATATGAAAATCCGAGAAGTGAATGAGAATAAAAAGCAATTTATAGCATTATTGTTATTAGCTGATGAGCAGGAAAATATGATTGATCACTATCTTGAAAAAGGTACTATGTATGTACTTGAAGATGGTAATGTAAAAGCTGAATGTGTTGTTACTGATGAAGATAATGGAATACTTGAAATTAAAAATATTGCAGTTGATCCTCAGAATCAAGGACAGGGCTATGGGAAAGCATTGATTGACTTCCTTGCAAGTAAATATGCAGATGAATATTCTATTTTGCAGGTTGGAACAGGTGACAGCCCGTTGACCGTACCGTTTTATGAAAAATGCGGATTTGTCCGATCTCACAATATTCCGAATTTCTTTACGGACAATTATGACCACCCAATTTATGAGTGTGGTGTACAGTTAATAGATATGGTATATTTGCAAAGATGTTTATAACTTCCAGTTGATATTTCACTTATTTTAGGAAATTTAATAACTGTTATATTTGATTATCAAATTCTTCGCAAACCCTTGAAAATACTAAGTTTGTAGCAAGTGAACTTTCCCTTACTCTTTCCCTTGTGTTATATCCTCCCATTGGTTTTCATGAACTTTAATATGGGAAAAATTAAGGGAAAGAAAATTTCATAACACATTATAACATATAACAATAGCGACATGGTGAACTGATTGAAATGTTTTCGATATTTAACTCTGTAACTGATTATAAAAAAATGGAGATAAGATACGATGAGAACAATTTATGCAAAATACAACATAAACCACGATAGTATTGATGTTTACACAAGTGCCGGATATATGCTTCGTATTGATTGCTGGGAAGCTGAAAAAAATCTAAAAACCACATACAGATCAGAATGTGCGCTTACTTCATTGGCTGTGGATGAACCTTTGGAATATGCGAGATTATATCTTAATGGTAATTTACAGATGTGGGTGGATGCAGAAGATTCACTTGAATTATAGGCAATTTAAACAAAAGTTTATATCTGATTTTCGATTGGAAAAATGAACGAGATACAAGCAAGGCAAGAGACTCGTTAACACAGATATTTTTTACATAATCAAAGTGGCAGGGGAGAAATCTCTGCCGCTTTTCTTCTTAGTAGGACCATTCATAATTCATTTATTGATATTATTCCTTTGAACGAGTATCCTCCTACGCCACCATGTTTGTGTTAGAATATTATTTGCACGAAAGATGGCGGCTTTGAAACCGCCATCAAGTTTTTTATGTGAATAAGCAATGTAATACACCTACTTTATAAGCGTTTTTTTTAACCACCAAAGCAGGTTCATCAGTTTTTTATCCTTTTTGCTTAGGAAAGCACACTACAATTTCAAAAACATTATTATTTAGAGAAGCACTGATAGAACCGCCCATTTTCACAGTTAAATTCTTTGCTATCGTGAGACCTAAACCAGTTGTTTTGCGAGAACGAGATAAATCTGTTGTATAAAAGCGATTAAATATTTTATCTATATCAGATTCACTTATGCTGTCAGTAATATTCTGAAAAGAAAAGTAATAATATTCATTATTATCATAAGATGAAAAATGATAATCACTTTTCCCATGTGACAAGGCATTAGAAATGATATTTTCAAAAATTCTGGTTACTGCTTTTTCATCTCCATAAAATGGAAAAGAAATCTCTGCAATACTTAATGCTGGAATTATTTTGCGTTCCTCAAAAGATTTAAAAAAGGAAACTGCAACAGAGCGTAAAACAGCATTTAAATCAAATGTAGTATAAGAAAATTCCATTTCATCAGCTTCTATTCGTGCAAATTCAAACAACTGATTTAGTAACTGATTTAAAACATTCAATCTTTCATTTATAACAGCTGCTGCATCTAAATCTTCCGCGGACAACTCCGGCGATTGTAGAAGCATTTGGGTATATCCTTGAATAGCAGTCACAGGTGTTCTAAGATCATGAGCTAAATTTGTAATTGTTTCTTTGATTGCCTCATCCTTTTTTTGTAATGAATATACTTGTTTGTGGTAAACTCGAAGCAATTCATTTAAAGCATTTACAAGATCGGTTATATCGGAAGAGGGAAAATCTAATGTCAATTCCGCATGGGTAAATGAATGTAAAAGTGTTTGCAATTTCTGGCTTAACCGGGTTACCTCCCTACGATGAAGCAAGTAAAATGATAAAACAATAATAAGAGATAGTGTCACAATGATAGCATATATTTGAAGTACCACACTCATAACATTATCCCTCCCTGCATTATGTAATATCTCTTTTCTTGAAAATTGTTCCTATAACTCCACCAAATATAATCATATAGGCGAAGAAAATGATAATTGCGGTTGGAAGCCATTGAACTGCCATATCTATTCTTGTTTTATTGATATTACTAATTGCCCAAAAAATTGTGATGTTATATCCTAAGCCCAAAATACTTTCCAATCCATGAAGAACCAGATAACCAAAAAATATAAGCAAAGCATTAACTGCCATGCTAACTGAACTGTTTCTTATGAGAAAAACAAGTGAAATTGCGAGCGTTGATACAGCCATATGATATAATGCCTCACAGAATATGTAGGACACTATATTGCTAATGTTTGTAAAAGTAAGACCGCTTATTTCAAAAAAAATTTTATTACATAACAAACCAATTAAAAAGGCAGACACCAAAAAAAAGAATGATACAATCCAGCCAATTACAAATTTTGAGAAGAAGTAACTCCATCGTGACAGACCTTTTTCTATATAATGTTTTACAGTCCCTTGACGAAAATCATTTGAGAAATAGTAGCTGCAAAAAACAATCAAAGGGAATACAACCGGGTAATAATTAAAAAAAGAATCCCAGTAATTTGCAGAAACTTCTGTACCTACCAAATATTCCCTCATGCCAATCGTTGCTTTTTGTGCATAAGCACATAAGAATATCCATCCTGTCATCATAAGAAAACATACTTTCAAGACTTTTCCATGTATTGCTTTATAAAAATCAGCTCTAATTAAATTAAGCATTGACTATGCCTCCTCTCATTTTTTCATTAAAGTAATCTTCCAGTGACTCCTTTGTTACAGTACATTCATCAACAGAAATTCCATGATTAACCAGTAAGGAGTTTACAATTCCGGGATTGTCTACATATTCAAAAATCCGAATATTATTATCGGAAAGAATTTCGTAGTTTTTAGTATGGAGATTTTTCTCTATTAAAATAGCGGCCTGTGCAGTATCTGATGCCTTAATTTTTAAACAACATTGACATTTTTCATTTAATTCTTTTGCAGTGATTTCTTCAATCAGCTTGCCATTTTTAATAATGCCGTATTTCGTTGCAATTTTTGACAATTCCCCCAAGATATGACTGGAAATCATAATGGTAATATGTTCTTCCCTATTTAGTTTTAATAAGAAATTCCTCATATCTTGTATTCCAGTCGGATCTAAGCCATTGATAGGTTCATCAAGAATCAGAAAATCAGGATTTCCCAACAAGGCAATGCCAATGGCTAAACGCTGTTTCATACCTAATGAAAATTTTTTGACAATTTTATTTTCATATTGTGACAGACCCACCTGCTTTAAAATTTGTTGTACAGATTCTTTGCTTGACAGTCCATATGCATTTCTAAATACTTCCAAATTTTGTTTTGCGGTTAATTCTGCATAAAGTGCCGGAGATTCAATCACACAACCAATACGATAACGCTCAGTCTGGGGAACAAAATTTCCAAATAGTTCAATAGAGCCTTCTGATGGTTCAACCAAACCTGCAATCATTTTCATTAAAGTAGACTTACCAGCACCATTTTCTCCAATCAAGCCATATATTTCGCCTTTTTTAATAGAAATGGATACTTTATCAACAGCATAATAATTTGTGTATTTTTTAGATACTGTGTTCGTTCTTAGTATATATTCCATGATATATCCCTCCTTGTGGTTTTAGTGTAAGGGATAAGTTTAAGTAAATTATTTTCTAAATCTAAGGATTTCATAAAGATTATATGTCCATCTTAAACCCAATTCCCCAAACCGTTTTAATATATGATTTACTATTATCTATTGCAGCAATTTTTTTGCGTAAGTTGCTGATATGAACATTGATAGCATTTTCAGTTCCCTCTAAAGTTTCATTCCATAATTGCTCATAAATCATATCTTTCGTAAATACTTGTTGCGGATGTTCCATAAGCATTTTCAATATAGCAAACTCATTTTTTGTAAGGGGCAATTTTTGATTTTTTAGAGTGGCCTCCATTCCTGTTGTATCTAAATTTAAATCGCCACAACATAACAAGGAATTTGATGTATATTGATTTTCATAAATCCGTCGCAAAATCGTTTCAATCCTTGCAAGTAGTTCTTCTATATCGAAGGGTTTCGTTACATAATCATCAGCACCGTTTTTCAATAAGAAAATTTTACTTTTAGAATCTTCTTTTGCAGATAGACCGATTACAGGTACATTTTTTGTTTTCTTTATTTCTGCTAAAACTTGTTCACCAGAAAGACCGGGAAGCATTAAATCCAAAATAATCAGATTAACTTTTTGCTTTTCAAGAAAAAGAAGGGCTTCTGTTCCTGAATAAGCAGAATATGTTATATAACCATTTTTCCGAAGATATTTAACAAGCATATCATTGATAGCCATATCGTCATCAACTATTAGAATTGTGTAATTCATATAAAATACCTCTCTTTAACATTGATCAATTTGCAGAATATAATTTTATGGCATATTCGTATCAACTTTATCACAATCGTTTGCTATATTCAATCATGTGGCTATTTGATAATGAAATAAAATACTACTTAACATCAAATTTCATTACATTCTCATAATTCAACCCGAAATGTACAATGATATAGGGTGATATGAGAATGAACCAAGATGAAATCAGGTTTGACTTTCATGGGCTCGGGCTGGCAATCAAACAAGCCAGAGAGGAAAGGGGCTGGACACAGGCCTATGTGGCGGAGCTGGTCGGCAAGACAGACCGCACGATTATGAATATTGAAAACAAGGGACAACATCCCAGCTTCAATTTATTTTTCAAACTCGTTACCATGTTCGATATTTCCGTAGACCAGTTTTTCTACCGGGAAGAACAGCGGGACGAACACAGTTGCAGAAAGCACATTATGTTAGTTTCCAATGTTATTTACATTGCTGAAACAATGAAACAGACATATCCTAATAGAAATTGAAAAGGATAATATAATAGCAGGGGACGATGTGCGTTTTATCCCCTGCTCTTATACGTTTTTCTATCATATTTTCATCAATATAGCTTGGTATTTAACTGATTTTTCAAATAACATCTAAGTCCAACATATGCTCCCTGTGAAAGCACAAAAAGCAATAGAAGATTTACTGACAGTACCTTTTTGATTGTTTCTCCAAAATAAATGATGACAGCAGTACTTGTCAGTATTATCAGTAGGGTAATAACATCCCAACAGTTTTTCTTATATAATTCTATAACCTTTATTTCTATCAGTATCGCCAGTATCCCTGTCCCTGCGACACATATTCCGACAACCAATATCAGCAATACCCAATATATGATTCCGGCTATAAACGCATTAGGAATTTTGGTACTAATCTGTGCCACAGATTGCCCGGCAGAAATCGTCCATCCGATAAAGATCTGTATGAATGACGCCGCATCATGAAAGAATGATTTACAATCGGAAAGGAACACATCTGACTGTACTGCCTGAAAAAGAGTGGTTGTCAGCGAATACCATGCAAGAAGGAACAAGGTTGTTTGGAACCTTACCGTTTTTGCTTTATACTGTCCGGCAAGTCGCTCTTTTTGTGTTTCGTATTTCGCTTTTTCATTCTGATAGGCTGTCCGGTCACAGGCTTCACATTTTTCATAGAGTACCGGCTTTTCTACCGGTATCTCTACGATTTTCTGATGTGTCCGGGCATAATCCCGTTGTTGTGTTAAACAGCGTATTTTATCTTGACATTCCCCGATCATGACGTTTGCGCTTAGCAGCTTCTCTTTCTCGATCCGCAATGCTCTGTCTGCCAGCTTCAAGTCGTTCTTTAATGCTTGAATATTCCCGGATCTGTTCTCTTTGTTTAATTTCTCGTTCAAGGTCAGAGATTCGCTGAGCTGCGTCTTCAGTTCCACGATAAGCTGGTCTTTCTGTTCCAGTTCTTCTTGTATCTCCTCGGTCAAGCGCAGAAGTTCTTCCAACTGTTCGGCGTTCTTTAATTCTCTGGATTCGTTCATCTATATCACGTCCTTTCTCTATCTGCTGTTCCAGTTCAGCAATTCGGTGTTCTGTTTCAGTAATAAACTGTTTTCGCTGTTCAGCTTCTGTGCCAATATCTGCCATTGCTGATTTTCGTTTTCCAAAAGTTCTATCTTCGTTTTCTGTTCTTCCATCTTGGAAAGCAGTTCCTCGGTATTTGGCAAAATGTTGAGCAGCTCGGATAACTCGCTGTTTAATTTTTGTAATTTCTGATTCTGTTCCTGCATAAGAGAGAGTTGATTGTCCCGGTTCTGCATTTCCAGAAGCATTTCTGCCATTAAGGTCTGCTGTTCTTCGATTTGCACAATCATGGATTCCATTAAGGGTATAATTTCCCAGCTTTCTTCTAATGTCATTTAATCGCTCCTTCCATAATGATAATGCACCTGATACTTTCCCAAAGGTGTCCAGTATCTTTTGCAATAATGTGTTTTGTTGTTTTATGATTTGATTTTCCGCTACTTTCCACGAACCTTCTATTTCCTGCCCGGCAAGAAACTTTTGTTCAATCTTTCTTGCGTCAGCACCTTCATGGATGGTAGGGATCTGGAGTTTTCCCTGCTTTTCATAAGAACGGTGATCGACCTGATTATGCAAAGGCAGATGTTCATTACACACCTTTGCCCACTCGCTCCGCCACAGCTCACAGTTTTTTGGATTGTTCCATCCAGTAGCATCGGTCAGCACACGTTTCCATTGCAGGCGGTTTCTTGTAGCAATCTTTTGGATTCCGTTTTCATCTAATACAGGGATACGGATTCCATGACGGTCAGGGTTTTTCTTATCCTGCCACCAGTTCGGATGGGATTCGTCAATCACGACATTTCCGCTTTTATCTCTGACAAAATCCCAATCCTTGACTTCTTTCTTTCCCCAAGAATGATCCGGGTTAAAAGGTCGCATCGTCAGAAGCAGGTGGACATGAGGGTTGCCATCCCCTTTGTCGTGGATACTCCAATCAGCACACATTCCCTTATCCACAAATGTTTTTTTGATATAGTCGGCTGTATATTGGATCTGTTCCTGTCTGCTCCATTCTTTTGGGAGGGCAAATTCAAATGACCTGCCAAATTGGGCATCCGCACTTTTTTCAATCTTCAATACCTCATTCCATAACCTCTGTTTCTGAAATGTGATTTTAAATTTTTCTAAAGCAGCTTCTTTATCTGCTGACTTTTTGTATCGGACAGATTTCTGAAAGCGTTTTATATTTTCCTCTGGTACTATCTGCCATTCAGGAGGTGCGTTTTCGCACATCATCAGACTGGTGTAGACCACTTCTTTTTTAGAAGTGTAATAACTGATTCGCCCGGTTTCCTCATTTTTCATCACATCCCCATTGAGATATGCGGAAGCGGAGATAACAGATTTCCCTTTACTA
The DNA here is from genome assembly GCA_003481745.1 of Firmicutes bacterium OM04-13BH. Classification (GTDB taxonomy): domain Bacteria; phylum Bacillota; class Clostridia; order Lachnospirales; family Lachnospiraceae; genus Blautia; species Blautia stercoris. The sequence continues at coordinate 72,665 of QULP01000005.1, read as the reverse complement.
CGTCCGACTATTTTGACTGTGTAATGAAAAATCGCCATGTCTGGATGCCTCCTTTCTGCACATCCGGCATAGATTTCCGGCAACATTGCTTTCGGTTTTAGGAAAAGCAGCATTGCCGGAACGCCCTCTGCGTAAGAGTGCCCTGCGCATAGCAGCCTGCATGGAATGCGCCCCTCTGGCGAAGAGTGCCTCCTGCGGCATGAGCAGGTCTGGCTGAAAGCCCCGCCGACGGAATGAGCCCGGCAAGCGTGAGCGCAGACCGGTTGCCACTTGTGGCAAACTTATTGGGACGACCTCTGGTTGTCCATAAGTGCGCCCTTCATAAAAAAGCAATGAAGGGAATGAAAACCTCATCCCCTCCGCCATTACACTTCCTCCATATCGGTATTTGTTTCTTTCTGCATTGCCTTTGAGAAAAATTTCCCGTTGGTTTCCTGCTTTTTCAGAAAACCAATCAGCTTTGGGATGTCTTCTTCCTCAATAGGCGAACCAAGAACGGATTCCACCGCACCGCCAACCTGACAGAGCCTATGGGTTCGTTTTTTACTTTCTTCGGCTTTCTTTCGCTTCAGAAGTTCTTTCTTCTGTGCTGCATATCTTTTCGCCTTTTCAAGGCTTTCCTGCTCTTTCTTTTCCATTTCAAGCATTCGTTCTTCATAACTTTTTGTTGATTTTGCCATTATTACATTCTCCTTTCTCTTGCAAACATAAGTTCTTGGTTGCGTATCAGAAGAAGCACATGGTATAATCTTCTTGCGTGTAGGTATATCATGGCTTCGGTCTGATAGAACCTTTGGCGGTTTCTTTGGAAGCCGCCTTTTTAATTTGCCGCAGTTCTTGTTACGGCTTTTACATTTCCTCTATCCCTCAAATCACGACCTTCATTCGCTTCCATAAACATTTCCAGAATATCGGTTTTAATCAGGACTTTGCGACCAACCTTTAATACCGGAAGTTTCTTCCATTCTACAAGCTGTCTTAAGGTGTTTCTGCCGATTCCCGTATAGTCGGCAGCTTCTTCGATGGATAATGCAATTTTTCTTTGCGTCATATAATCACCTCCTTATAAATTGCATTATGCAATTTTCGTAATGTAAGTATATCCTTTCTGCATCTTCTTGTCAAGCATTACGAAATGTTAAAAACAAACTTTATATTGCGTATTGCAATTACGGAGAAACAATGCTATAATTCATACATACCGAAAAAGGAGGAAGTCAGCATGAAAGATAAAGAACTACGCAAGCTGATAGGCAGCAGAGTAAAACAGCGCCGTCTGGAATTGAATCTGACACAGCCTTATGTCGCAGAGAAGATGGGGGTTACCGCTTCTACAATCCTGCGTTATGAGAATGGTTCGATTGACAATACGAAAAAAATGGTGCTGGAAGGTCTTTCGGAAGCACTCCATGTATCTGTGGAATGGCTCAAAGGGGAAACAGATGAATATGAAACCGACATTACGGATAAGAGAGAGTTACAGATTCGTGATGCGATGGGAGATATTCTGGAACAGTTACCGCTTGCCCTTACCAAAGAAGAAGATGCTTTTTCAAAAGATTTATTACTACTGATGTTAAAACAATATGGTCTGTTTTTGGATTCCTTCCAGTTCGCCTGCAAAAATTTCAAGGGGAATGCCGGTCAGACGGATATTGCCAAAACAATAGGGTTTGAATCGAATGATGAATATAATGAGATTATGTTCTTAAGGGAAATCACTCATACCATCAATGCTTTTAATGAGATGGCAGATGTTGTAAGGCTCTATTCCAAAAAACCAAAAGCAGCAGAACAAAGGCTTGCAAATCTTTTATCAGAAGTCTTATACGAAGATTCCGAATCGGTATAGTAAGACAACCGGAGTTATGATATACTTACACGCACGAAGCATTTCATCAGTTCCGATTGTCTAATATCGAAAGGAGACATACGATTATGGCAAAAGGATCTGTAAGAAAAAAAGGAAAGAAATGGTACTATCGCTTCTATGTAGAGGACGCAAGCGGCAATCTTGTCCAGAAAGAATGCGTTGGAACAGAAAGCAAAAGTGAAACTGAAAAACTGCTCCGTCAGGCAATGGATGATTATGAGAAAAAGAAATTTGTTGCCAAAGCGGAAAATCTCACAGTCGGACAGCTTTTGGATGTGTGGGCAGAGGAGGAATTAAAAACAGGTACGCTCAGCAATGGTACGGTGGAGAATTACCTCGGAACAATCCGAAATATCAAGAAACACCCATTGGCAGAACGAAAACTGAAAAATGTAACTTCTGAACATTTGCAATCCTTCTTTGATTTACTTTCCTTCGGGGGAGTTCATCCCGATGGAAAAGAGAGAAAGGGGTACAGCAAAGATTATATCCATTCTTTTTCCGCAGTCATGCAGCAATCTTTCCGTTTTGCAGTATTTCCAAAGCAGTATATTACGTTCAATCCCATGCAGTATATTAAACTGCGGTATCAGACGGATGAAGTGGATTTGTTTTCCGATGAGGATATGGACGGAAATATCCAACCAATTTCACGAGAAGATTATGAAAGATTACTTGCTTATCTGCAAAAAAAGAACCCAGCCGCAATACTTCCAATCCAGATAGCTTATTATGCCGGACTCCGTATTGGAGAAGCCTGCGGTTTGGCATGGCAGGATGTAAATCTGGAAGAACAATGCCTTACCATAAGACGCAGCATCCGATATGATGGCTCAAAGCGCAAATATATCATCGGACCAACCAAGCGGAAAAAAGTAAGGGTTGTTGATTTTGGAGATACGCTGGTAGAGATTTTCCGTAATGCCCGGAAAGAGCAGTAAAAAAACCGGATGCAGTACGGAGAACTTTATCACACGAACTACTACAAAGAGGTCAAAGAGAAAAACAGAGTGTACTACGAATATTATTGCTTAGACAGAACAGAGGAAGTCCCGGCAGATTATAAAGAAATTTCTTTCGTCTGCTTAAGACCGGATGGTTGTCTGGAACTTCCGACTACTTTGGGGACGGTATGCAGAAAGGTAGCAAAAACATTAGAGGGATTTGAAGGCTTTCATTTCCACCAGTTACGTCACACCTATACAAGCAACCTTTTGGCAAATGGAGCTGCTCCAAAAGATGTGCAGGAATTATTAGGACACTCAGATGTAAGTACCACCATGAATGTCTATGCTCACTCCACAAGAGATGCGAAACGAAAATCGGTTCGGCTTCTTGATAAAGTGGTAGGCAATGACTAAAAAAATTCCCTTATTTCCCTTGTGATTATCTCATAAGGGCAAAAATAAGGGAAACTACATATCATTTCACTAATGGACAGGCGGGAAAGCCTATAAAATGGGGAAAGTTAGAGAGATAATTATATAAATTCCAGTTTTTGAAACTGAGAAATCGGAATTTTTATAAAGAGCTGATCCAAAAAGCAGGCGCTGAAACGGAACTTGTCTATATGAAAGCCAGTAAGGAGCTTTTGCAAAAAAGACTATATAAAAGAAATCAGGTCTTAAATGCCAATTCGCCGTTTGTGATAACAGATGAAATATTGGAACATCATTATCACGCATTTCAGGAGCCATGGGGCGAAGGAGAAAAAGTAATTTTGCAGAAAGATGATATTATGCAGTATTCAAAGGAAGAAAGTAAAGCAATCTGGAATCAAAACGCTGAATTTTGGGATTGTGCAATGGGGGATGAATCAAATGATTTTCACAGAGAAGTTGTCCGCCCCAAAGTAACAGAGCTTCTAAATCCTGATCCAACAGACTATATTTTAGATATTGCCTGTGGAAATGGAAATTATTCTGCATATCTTGCAGAAAAAGCTGTCTCTGTTTTGGCTTTTGATTATAGTGAGAAAATGGTGGAACTGGCAAAAAAGCGCCAAAAACGGTATGCTGATCACATTGAGTTTTGTGTAGCAGACGCCACGAATGAAACAAGTCTGATGGCATTAAAAAGAAATAAGCCGTTTACAAAAGCAGTCTCCAATATGGCGGTCATGGATATTACCGATATTAAGCCGCTTTTTACCTCTGTTTATAAATTGCTTGAGGATAACGGAGTATTTGTATTTGCGACACAGCACCCCTGTTTTGTAACGCTTACAGAAAAATATATGACGCCGCACAGCTATTACGATATTGCGATTGAAGGACAGCCGCAAAAACAATGTTATTATCATCGTTCTTTACAGGATATTTTTAATCTGTGTTTTGATACCGGATTTGTCATAGATGGATTTTACGAAGAATGCTATTTTAATAAAGAAATCCCGGATATTATCATTGTCAGAGCCATAAAAATTGAGAGGTAGATAGTAGATTTGCCATTTCCTGTAATTGTAAAAAGCTTAAAACTATGTAGGTATCTATTTTGATTATAAGACAAGAAAGACCAGAAGATTATGATACGGTATATCATGTTGTAAAAGAAGCATTTGAAAATGCTGAATATACAGATGGAAATGAACAGAACTTAGTTGCTGCGTTAAGAAAAAGCAAATCGTTTATTCCGGAACTTTCTCTTGTTGCTGTCGAGGACGAAAAAATTGTAGGACATATTCTTTTTACAAAAGCAGTTGTTCAAGGGGTTGAGGTTCTTGCGCTTGCCCCTCTTTCTGTATTACCCGATTATCAGAACAGGGGAATCGGATTATCTTTGATGAAAGAAGGACACAGTATAGCACATAAATTGGGATATGAATATTCAGTTGTTTTGGGACATTCCAAATACTATCCAAAGGCAGGATATATTCCGGCAAGTGAGTGTGGAATAAAAGCGCCATTTGAAGTTGACGATGAAAGTTTTATGGCACTTAATCTTAACGGAAGTAAAAACAAATTAAATGGAGTTATTGAGTACGACAAGGCTTTTGGGATATGATGTAAAAAATTAGAAGTTGGGAAGGTAAAACATAGATCCTGTTTTTACTGCCTATGGAACACAAGACTGGCATTATAACGAAAAAGGAGAAATACTGCATTTTCCGGTGGATAATTATTATTATGAGGGCAAACGGACAGCTGTGTTTTTGGGAGAAAAGGTTACAAAATATCATAGAACACTGACCACATATCTAAATACACTGCTTTCAAATGGTTTTATAATAAATCATATTGTGGAGCCGCAGCCACCGGAATACATGATGGATATTCCGGGGATGCAGGATGAAATGCGCCGTCCCATGATGCTGATTGTATCGGCGAACAAAAAAGTGGATAGATAGAACTAAAACACCTATAAGGTATAAATGGAGGTAATTTATGTTTAAAGAAAAAATTATTATAGAGATGAAAGAAGTATTCAAAGAAATTCCTTTTGGCATAGAGCATACTCTCAAAGTTTTGAAAAATGCAGAAGATATAATGAAAGGAGAAAATATCGGAGAGGAAGAAAAAGAATTCATCAGTATTATTGCTATACTACATGATATTGGTGCGGTTGAAGCACAAAAAAAATACGGTTCTATTGATGGTGTCTATCAAGAAAAGGAAGGACCAGAAGTAGCGAAAGAAATATTAAAAAAGGTAGGCTATAACAAAAATATTGATAGAATATGCTTTATAATAGGCAACCATCATACTCCATCTAAAATTGATGGACTTGATTTTCAAATACAATGGGAAGCTGATTTGCTTGAAAATTTAACAGTTATGGATAAAGAAAAAGAACAGGAAAAGATAAAAAAGTGTATAGATGAAAACTTTAAAACAAACACAGGAAAAAGGATAGCTTATAATCGCTTTATTTTAGATTAGTAGTAGATTATTACAGTTATGTATTTTATATCGCAAAGAAAAAATAGTAGTTAAGTTTAACCCTAGGGTTAAATGATGAATATGTTGAGGGCATTTTTGTTTCTGGTGAAATGCAATCGCAGGGTCTAGGTAAAATTCTGCTGAATTATGCAAAGGATAAAAGGAATAAGTTGTACTTGAACGTATACCAAAAGAACGCACGGGCAATATCTTTTTATAAGAGAGAAGAATTTGAGATTCAGCATAGTGGCTTAGATGAGGCTACCGGAGAAAAAGATTATGTAATGACATGGCAACACAAATAGAAATTCAAGTTTGCCAACTTTCCCTTTGAGAGAGGAGAAATCCTTTTCTCAAAGGGCTTTTTTGATTTTCGGATATTCGTAAACTACAAGACAAAGCTAAAACTTCATATGCTCTAAGCACAAGGAGGCCTCGGTTTGACTATGAATTAGATCTTTCCCAAGTCTTTACCGGAAAAAACGGCAATCTTTTACCGCCCTTTTTATGGATGGTAATCTGCCTCGTCCTCTAGGTTCTCGCCAATTATATCTTTGCCGTGATCTCACACCTGCGCGCTTCATTTCCGGCAGTTCTTCTGCTCTCCGTGCGCCTGATGGCTGGTCACATCAAAGAAACTTTCATCTTATTATTTACAATGGCCGGCGCCTGCCTCATCGTCTTCCTGGTTCCCGGACTTTTCGTCCTTTTTCCCAGAATCCTCTGCGGCATCGCCAGCCATCTGATTGAGCCTGGTTTAAAAAAGGCTCTTGCTATTGATTAATCCAGTTCTTTATAGTCAAAACTGCGGAATTCTGCTGTCTGATCGTATCCGGAGTAGTCCACGCATGCCATGCCGACAAATGCTCCGGTGAAGAATCCACCGTATGACTGGAGTACGTAATCATCGGACAATACAGCAGCATCCAGTGTGCCCGGAATCTCTGTATAGTTCTTTCCGTCAAAGGAATACTCGTAGCTGTAAGACTGCTTTCTTACTTTTGTGCGAAGCCATACAAATTCAACATCATCCGGTACCGGAATCGCATCGTCGCGAAGGAACGAACGATATCCGCCACGATTGCACTCTGCCACTTCGATCACGCGGCCATTTTTCTCATTCCACGTAACGAAAGCGAATGACCAGTGCTTATCATTGTAAAAATTTGTCAATCCAGCCATCTGCTGATAGTTGAACGGATCAAATTTCACTTTCACTTCGGCATCAAAGTTAAATGCCTGCCAGCGTTTTGCCACCAACGAAAGCTCATGCTTATTGCAGAGGGATCCTTTTCCGACCAATGTCAGCCTGCCATCCCCTGTCGTACCCATTTCCTCGGTAAATGGTACGCGGAGGGTATTCCACTCATCATGAAGTTTTGGTGTGTCAAATTCATCATGCATCGAATGATCTGCCGGTGCTTCTGTCAAGATTGCATCTTTCGGCGCATCCACAAGCACTTTTCCGCCATGTCCGCCCTCGATACGAGGCCAGCCTTCTTCATCCCAGTATACTTTCTGAATTGCCGTCTCACGGCCAAGCGGACACCAGCCGCGTGGGTCGATCGAACTTTCATTTTCGTGGTGCCACGGTCTTCCACACAAACTTGCATAATACCACTCACCGCCGGGAGTCTCTACGAGAGCACCATGTCCCTGCTTCTGGATCTCAAGTTCCGGCGTATCAAAGTTTGTAATAAACGGATCGCCAGGCTCTGTCTCAAAACTCAACGCATCTAACGTCTTTGAACGAGCTACTACTTCCTGATGTGTCCAAACGGTTCCACCCTGTGCAGCAAACAGATAATAATATCCGTTGATCTTATACAAATGTGGTCCCTCAACCAGTTTAACGTCCGTTCCGGCGTAGATCGTACGTGCTGTCTCCGGTTTTAATTTCATTGTCTCTGTGTCAAATTCTGTCACTGTAATACCGTCAAAAGCATGGTGGTATTCGCGATGATCCCATGTCTGCTGAACAAGGTATTTGCGTCCGTCATCATCATGGAACAACGATGCGTCAAATCCCACACCATTGACACGGATCGGATCCGACCATGGTCCGCGGATATCTTCTGCCGTCGTCAGATAATTGATCATATCTTTGAACGGTCCTTCGGTTACTTTTACATCCGTATAAATCAGCCAGAATTTTCCATCTGCATAGGAAAGATCCGGCGCCCAGATACCTCCCGATGACGGATTTCCTTTCATATCAAGCAATGTCGTCGTGGACAATGCGGATGGAAGAAGATTCCAATGTACTAAATCTTTTGACTCATGCAGACGAACTCCCGGAAACCACTCAAACGTAGAGTTCGCAATGTAATATGTATCATCCACACGGATAATGGATGGATCTGCATTAAATCCCGGCAAAACCGGATTTTTAATCTGCAACATAACTGTATGCCTCCTTATTGTTAATATATCTCTATCATACAGGAAAATGTGGGATTTGCAATGGGAAAAAGAAGAAAAAGAAGATTTTATTCATCCTCTGCCTGAGCAAGCATGGAAGTAGCTGCCTGCTGCTCTCTTTCGAGAATCTTGTCATCTCATCTGCCATATCAGTATCACGGATACGGGATTCAGCGGACTGCAGGTTCTCAGATGTGTTGTTATCAACTTTGACAGTGTACTCAAGACGGTTCTGAATCAATGTCACTTACAGGTCATTTTTATACATGTTCTGATAAAATTTTATGCGGTCTTGGAAGAATGTATGCCGGTGGAGAAGAACTTACAGAAAATATTGATGATGTTGGAGGAGAAAAAGTCACTTTGGAGAAGGCTTATGGAATGGGCCTTCCCGAACTTTAAAATTAATAAGAAAGAATATACTGTTGATTCATCCCGATATGTCCGGTATCAAGACGTCACAGAACCGGAAAAGATTCTGCAACCGGATGATTTCGATTAATCTTCTCAAACTCCCTTCCTCCCAGGGTATTGTGGGTGAGAAGTCTTTTGTTGCTTCCCGCTGATGCATTTTTCCGGTATTGTCCAGGGGTACAGCCGTTATGCTGACGGAACTGTCTGCAGAAATGCTCTACATTATTATAACCACATTGCTCGGAAATGTCGCGGATGGAGTATTCGCTGTACTCTAATAAATCCTTTGCACGGCGCAGACGTCCTTCGATGACATTGTCCATGCAGGAGGAGCCAAATTTGCGGTGATAGAGAGTCTGAAGATGACTGGGACTTAAGTGAAGCTTCGCAGCCATCATGTTTATATTCCATGGAAGCTGAGGATTATTGTAGATCATCTTATGCAATGCAACCAGCTCATGCTCGTGAATACCCGGGGACTCATTCTGGATTCCTTCTCTTAATTTGGAGAACAGAACCCGAAGCAGGTGAGTAATGTTTGATTCGCTTTCAGAGGAGAAAAAGGCGGACTCCCAGGTTAGTAATTTAAAAAGCTGATGACAGTATTCCGGATCTGTTACGGGAAATGGGGTGTTTGTTAACGGAAACAGCTTCACGAAGGAGTGATCGGAACGAAAACGAATCCAGTCATTCCGGTATTCTTCACCGGCAGCACGGTAATAAATCCTGCTTCCTGGTGTATACAGAATAGCAGAATTGGCGGCTGTCCGCATTAGTCTTCCGTCTATGAGCAGCTCCGAGGGAGAGTCGAAAAGAAGCAGAAGATAGCCTGTAAAGCCATTCGGAACATCATATATAAAATCTGAGGGGTGAACGGCACTGTAGCCGACAAATTCAATTTCAGTCATCTGGAATCTCCGTTCTGATACATCAGAGGATATATCAATTTTCTTATAGTATAAATCATTGAAAACTTTAAATCAATGCGATAGTATCATATTAATATGGCAATCGTCATCAGAGAGCTGCGGATCGTGCAGCGGTCAGACATCTGATGCGTGACTGCATAGGAACATGATTTAGAAGAAGGAGATACATGCATGGTAAATTTTGGTGGGGCAACAGAGCATGACAGAAAAAAGATCGTGATTACAAAGGATTCAAAGGCCTTTTTTCACAATAATGTAGATTATTGTGTGGGAACCGGAAGAATGGGGCTTGCATTGACAGAAGAATATCAGGAGGAGCTGCGCTTGGTTCAAAAGGAAATCGGATTTAAGCATATCCGGGGACATGGATTATTCTGTGATGATATGGCAATCTTTCAGACCTATGAGGAGGATGGTAAGGTAAGGGTCGAGTACAACTATACTTATCTGGATAGAGTAATGGATGCCTATAAGAAGGTGGGGCTGAGACCTTTTCTTGAACTGGGTTTTATGCCTAAAAAGTTGGCAAATGGAAGCCAGACTATCTTTTACTGGCAGGGAAATACCACTCCTCCAAAAGATTATGATATATGGTGTAATATGGTGCGTTCATTGCTGCGGCATCTGATGGGACGCTATGGAGAAGAGGAAGTTATTCAATGGCCCATTGAAGTATGGAACGAGCCCAATCTTTGCGGCTTCTGGGAAAATGCGGATATGCAGGAATATTTTAAGCTGTTCCATAGAACCTTTGATGCCATAAAGGAAGTGAATCCGGGATTCCGTGTAGGAGGCCCTGCTGTTTGTGGAGGAACGGATGAGAAATGGATTCAGGCATTTATGGAATATTGCCATGAGAATCACATACCTGTGGATTTCGTAACCAGACATCATTACACCGTTGATCCGCCGGAATATATTGGACATTATGCATATTCTGAACTGATGAATGCAGAGGACGGCTTTGCCAATTTAAAAACAACCAGAGATATTATTGACAGTTTCCCGGAATATAAGGGTCTGCAGATTCATATCACGGAGTTCAACAGCTCCTATACTCCTCAGGGCGTCATTCATGACACAAACCTGAATGCGGCCTTTATAGCACAGCAGCTTTCCAGATTGGGAGATGTGAATGAATCCTATTCCTACTGGACATTTGGTGATGTGTTTGAAGAGCTGGGAGTTCCTTTTACACCATTCCACGGCGGCTTTGGACTGGTTGCCAATGGCTGTATTACCAAGCCGACCTTCTGGACATTTGCTTTTTACAAAAAGCTTGAGGAAAGTGAAGCCAATTGTGTATATAAGGATGACAATATTGTCGTTTTGAAACGTGCAAACGGTGATTATCTAGGTGTAGCCTGGAATATTGCCCGTAAAAGTACAGAACAGGGTAAAGAAAAAATGCTGTTGGAGTTTACATTTCCGGCTGAACAGGAGGAGTACTGCTTCCTGACTAAGACGGTAGATGAGGAAACATGTAATCCCTTGAAGGTATGGCATGATATGGGAGAACCTGCCAATCTGAGTGAGGAACAGACGAAGCTGATTCGGGAATCATCCAGACCTTTTGTAAAAACAGAGCGTAAAAAGCAGGAGGACGGAAATATCTGCGTAGAGCTTCCTGTAAACGAAAACGGTGTGGTTTATTTCGAACTGAATGCCGGAAAGGTGAATCCAGATCGAGGATATGACTATGATCGTGTGGTCAGCTTGAAGGCTTAAACTAGCACCCAGTAATTTGCTTTATGAAACAATGTACATGAATTAGGCTTGCAAAGGAGAATATCAAAGTGAAAAAACAAGCGTTTAACCCATATTTACCGTCCTGGGAGTATATTCCGGACGGAGAACCTTATGTTTTTGGCGATCGCGTATATGTTTACGGATCCCATGATTACTTTAACGGATATGTTTTCTGCATGGGAGACTATGTGTGCTGGTCAGCTCCGGTCGATGACCTGGGCAACTGGAGATATGAGGGTGTGATTTATCCGAAGACAGCCGATCCGCTGAACCCGGAAGGCAAAATGTGTCTGTATGCCCCGGATGTTACGGTGGGACCAGACGGAAGGTACTATCTTTATTACGTGTTGGACAAGGTTTCGGTAGTTTCAGTTGCTGTATGTGATACTCCGGCAGGAAAGTATGAATTTTATGGCTATGTTCATTATGAAGATGGCACACGTCTGGGCGAAAAGGAAGGTGATGAGCCCCAGTTTGACCCGGGGGTTCTGACGGAAGGAGATATGACATATATTTATACCGGAGCTTGCGGAAAAGGTGATAAATCCCGTACCGGAGCTATGGCTACGGTGTTGGGAGCAGATATGTTGACGATCAGGGAAGCTCCGGTGTTTGTGGTCCCCGGCTGTGAATATGGTGCCGGTACCGGATTTGAGGGACATGAGTTTTTTGAGGCATCTTCCATCCGTAAAGTAGGTGACACCTATTATTTTGTCTATTCATCCATATTAATGCACGAATTATGTTATGCCACCAGCAAGAATCCTACTAGGGACTTTGTCTATGGCGGAGTTATTGTCAGCAATTGTGATCTGCACATCGATACCTACAAGCCGGCAGATATGCCAACAGCTTACGGTGCCAATAATCACGGAAGTATTGTGCAGATCGGAGAGGACTGGTACATTTTTTATCACAGGCATACCAATAATACCTGGTACAGTAGACAGGGATGTGCTGAAAAGCTTCAGATTATGCCGGACGGCAGTATTCCACAGGTAAAAATTACCTCCTGCGGTTTAAATGGAGGTCCGCTTGAGGGTAAAGGCGAATACCCCGCTTATCTTGCATGTAATCTGTTTACCGATACCCCATCAGTTTATGTGGGCGAAGGGAATTTTCCACGAGTAATGCAGGACGGCAGGGATGGAGACGAAGAAGTTGGATATATTGCCAATATTACAGATTCAACTACTATCGGCTTCAAATATTTTGACTGCCATGATATTCGTGAAATCAGTATTTGGATCCGGGGCTATGCAGATGGCACTTTTGAAGTAAAGACAGCATGGGATGGAGAGGTACTGGCGACATTAGAGGTTCAATATACCAATGTCTGGGAAAAATATACCGCACCGATTACGATTCCGGATGGAATACAGGCGCTTTACCTGACCTATCGCGGTAACGGAAATGCTGCATTAAGATCATTTGAGTTATCATAATCTATGTTATTGCATGTGCTGTAGTAACTTATAAGTCATTGAGAGAGGTTGCCATGCCTCGCAAACATGCATAAATACTGAGTATGTGGAGTTTTGCTCATGGCTAATAGTAAAATTAGCGGAGGTAGGAATTATGCTGAGAACAGTACGGACAGAAAATGGATGGGTGAAAGGTATTGAAGCCGCAGACCCTAGGATAACTGCATTTAAGGGAATCCCTTTTGCGGCTCCTCCGGTAGGAGAAAACAGATGGAGAGCACCCCAGCCCTGTGAAGACTGGGATGGAGTTCGTGAATGCTATCGCTTTGCTCCGATTTCCATGCAGAGCGTCCCGGGAATCGGTGATAACGTGTATATCCGTGAGTGGCATGTGGATCCGGAAATTGCCATGGATGAGGACTGTCTGTATTTGAACGTATGGACAGGTGCTAAAGAAGTAACAGAAAAACAGCCGGTTTTGGTATGGTTTTTCGGAGGAGGACTCCAGTGTGGATATCCTGCCGAAATGGAATTTGACGGAGAGAGAATTGCACGTCGCGGTGTGGTAGTTGTAACGGTAAACTACCGAGTTAATGTTTTTGGATTTTTGGCACATCCTCAGCTGACAGAGGAGCAGCCTGACGCACCGACTAATTTTGGAAGTCTAGATCAGCAGGCAGCACTTCGATGGGTACAGAGAAATATTGCTTTCTTTGGTGGAGATCCGGGTAATGTGACCATTGCAGGACAGTCAGCCGGAGGCGGAAGTGTTATGAGCCAGATGGCATGTATGAATAATAAAGGCTTATTTCATCGTGCAGTAGTGATGAGTGCAATGATTCGCTCTCCTTATCAGGTTGGAGGAATCGGAGTGCCGGAGGAATTGTGGCATGCTGAGGAAAACGGACAGCATTTTCTTTCTTTCCTGGGTTGCTCAACTATTGAGCAGGCTCGTAAGCTGGATGCGGCTACGATTCGTGACAAGTATGAGGAATATACCAAAATATTTCCGGCTATGTTTACCGTATTGGATCACAAGTTCTGTGTAGGTGACCCAATGGTTCTTTTCATGGAAGGCAAGCATGTAAATGTTCCCGTTATGTCTGGAAATACTTCAGATGAATTTCCCAGTTATATAGAAGCTTCCTCAAAAGAAGATTTGAAAAAGAAGGCAGAAGAGATTTTCGGAAAGAATGCTGAGACCTTTTTGCGCTTTCCCGAGGCAATGCGGGAGGATTCTGATGGAAAGTATGCGAAGGTAAACGGAATTGAATGTACGATCAAGTGTCTTTTTTCAGATAAAAAAAGTGCAGGTGAAAAAAAGCCCTACTATTATTACAGGTTTGATCCAGATATTCCAGGATGGGATAATGCCGGAACCTTCCATTCTGTAGATTTATGGTTTTTCTTTGAAACACTGGCGAAATGCTGGAGACCCTTTGTTGGGCAGCATTACGATCTTTCCAGAATGATGTGCAATTACTGGGTGAATTTCATAAAAACAGGTGATCCAAACGGCAATGATGCGGACGGAAAACCAATGCCCTACTGGTATCCATATGAAAAAGAAAAGCCCTGTGAGATGATCTTCATGTCAGATAGACCGGTAGTGAACTGCGGATGGGTGACACCCTTTAAGGAATTTTTACAAGAACAGATCAAGAAAACCCTTTCGATAGGAAAGATTTTCCATAAAGAATGGCTGGAGCCGATATGGGAAGGTGAGTATTGCTTCCGGGAAACCTTTGCAGCAGTTGCTGATGAGAATGGATGCAGGGCTTCTTTCCTGTGGACTCCAAAAGAAGTTTTGTCCGTAGAAAGCTATGACCGGGAAACAGTATATGAAAAGGGGATCGATTACCTTGTAGAGGGAGATGAGCTGGTAATTCCTGAAGGGAGTCACATACCAGTAACCGGATGGGATACCTTCCTTTATCCGGACTTTGATACGGCAAAGAAGGCAGGAGAAACAAGCGAATTTGCAAAAGATTTCGGTCCGCTAGTGACTACCAACGGAAAATTCTTAAACCTATGTGCCATAGGCAATCCGAAGCTTGTTACAGAGAAACAGATCGCCGTTACCTATAAGGCAACGAAGAAGGAGTTACTTTCCGCTCCGGAAAGTCAACTGGACAAACTGCCGAAGCTCTCTGCAAAGCTGGAAGTAGGAGAACCCGTTAAGATCGTTTTGTATGGGGACAGCGTGTGCTGTGGCTGTGACTGCAGCGGTATGTATGGACAGAAGCCGGGACAGCCTACCTGGGCAGAACTGCTGTTCCATCAGATGGAGGAAAAATGGCAGAGTCCAGTATGCTTCCACAACACATCGGTAGAAGGAGTGGATTCCGAATGGGCAATCGAAAATTCATCACAGCGTGCAGCCAACTTCCATCCGGATCTGGTTATTCTTGGTTTTGGAATGAATGACCGTTGCGGTATGGAAGAATACAGAAATAAAACAGGCAGACTCATAGAGGCAATCCGGAAGGTTAGTCCGAAAACGGAATTTTTATTGATTGCGTCTACGCTTCCCAATGAACTGGCTGCTACGGAGCCACACCATTTCTGGGCACATCAGGATGAATACAGTGAAAGTCTGAAGGGCTTAGAAGGTATGGGAGTTGCTATAGCAGATATACAGGCAGTTCAAAAAGAAATCGGAAAGAGAAAACGATACATTGATATAACCGGAAACTGGTTAAATCACCCCAATGATTATCTTGCCAGAATTCTGGCACAGGTAGTGATCAAAACTCTTGGAATGTAAAAAAAGAGCCTACAATTGAACCGACCTCCAATAGTTAGATTTTTGGGTCTAACTTCTGGGGGGCGGTTCATCTATATGCTCTTTTTCTTTACTTGATCTCAGGAAAGATTTTTGCAACCTGATACAATTTTCTGTTCTACAATCTCCGTCATAATAAAAATGTTCTTCAAAACGTCAATAGTGATATTGTTGCAATCATCATTTACTGCTGCATAGCCAGTAGTAGACAAAGAAAGGAGTAAGGATAGTGCAAAGGACTAAAGAAAACATTTTTTCATAAGAAACCTCCTTGGACAAAAGCATCACTTATACTTCTCCAAAAAGATAGTGCCCCTTTGAAATCTCCTCCGTGTTTCAGCTTAACTATAATAACGATATAGCAGGCTGATTGAGCGAAAAGATAATGGAATGATAAAGGTGATTACCGGCATTCGTAGATGTGGCAAATCCTTTTTGCTGTTTACTATCTTTAAGAGATACTTACTGGAGAATGATGTTGATACTGATCATATTATTGAGATTGCATTGGATGGTATTGAAAATGAGGAACTAAGAGATCCTAAGGTGTGTTTCAAGTACATCAAAGATGCCATGAAAGACGATGATAAATATTATCTACTTCTAGATGAAGTGCAGTTTATGCCACGATTTGAGGAAGTGCTGAACAGCCTGCTCCGCATGAGCAATATTGATGTGTATGTCACCGGAAGCAACTCTAAGTTCTTATCCAGCGATATTGTAACCGAGTTCCGTGGCAGAGGTGATGAAATCAGAATCTATCCCCTCTCCTTTGCAGAGTTTTTTTCTGCTTATGACGGCGATTATGATGATGCCTGGGATGACTACATGATCTACGGAGGATTGCCGCAGATCGTAAGTTTCCAGAGCGAACGACAGAAAGCGGACTATCTGAAGAACATCTTTGCAAATGTCTATCTGAAGGATGTTATTGAAAGAAATAAGATTCAGAACGTGGATGAGATTGGGATTCTGGTTGATGTGCTTGCATCTGCAATCGGCGCACCGACCAACCCTTCAAAGATTGCCAATACCTTTGCCAGTGAGCGCCAGATGACTTATACTAATAAAACCATCTCCAAGCATATCGACCATTTGACAGATGCCTTTTTGATTTCCAAGGCAAGCCGATACGATATTAAGGGCAGAAAGTATATCGGTGCAAATCTGAAATACTACTTTACTGATCTGGGACTGAGAAATGCCCGTCTGAATTTCAGACAGCAGGAGCCTACTCATATCATGGAGAACATTGTTTATAACGAGCTGCTGATCCGTGACTACAATGTTGATGTGGGTGTCGTGGACATCTTCGATAAGGATAAAGAGGGCAAGCGTGTTCGTAAGCAGCTGGAGGTTGACTTTGTGGTGAACCAAGGCAACCAGAGGTATTACATTCAGGTTGCTTATGACATGACTTCGGAAGAAAAGCAGACTCAGGAGTTTAATTCTCTGCGTAATATCCCAGACTCTTTTAAGAAGATTGTCATTGTAAATGGCAGTAAGAAGCCTTGGAGAAATGATGAAGGTTTTGTCATCATGGGAATAAAGTATTTCTTGTTGAATGCGAATAGCTTGGCATTTTAAGTCGCTTTGAGTTGTTTGTGCCTGGAAACAGTCAATTCTCGGATTCTGAGAGTGATTCTGAGTCTATTGGGTGGTATTCTCACTACTAAAATCTTAGAATAAAGACGTAGAAAGCAAACCACCTATCCAAAAGGAGGACTCAATATGGAAAAGAAAACCATCGGCGGTTTTATTGCCGCTTTACGAAAAGTCAATGGAATGACTCAAAAGGATTTGGCTGAACGACTGAATGTTTCTGATAAAACAGTCAGCAGCTTCATTTAACACTGCCAATTCAATATCCGTTAGTTTTAATGTGATGATGTTACTTCTCTTGAGATTCTTTTCTTTCTTCTTAGGTGCCATAGTCCTCCTTCCTTTTAGATAAGACATCTTGGATGTGCGATTACACTTTTTAACCGGCTGTCCCTTCCGGTTATATAAAGTGCTGCGATTATCTTTGATAGAGAGCCTACAGATATCTTTGATGTCTGTACAAGGAGGGTATGGGGAATCGGAATCCCCATCAAGAGACTTACCCGGAGGTATGCCGTAGCCATAAAATGGCGATACGGTAATACATGGGTAGATCTTGCTCTGTATATGTACCCCTCCATATAACGAAACGCTCAGAGCCTGTTTTGCAGTGGGGGAAAAGAAAAAATATCAAAAAAATAATGATTAATGGTGAGCTTGTGATAGAATGAAAAAAAGAGAAAAGCATAAAGGATGTAGTTGGGGAGAATATTGGTTATGATTAGAAAGTTGCTGAACGGAGATATTGATAGAGTTGCTGACATATGGTTAAAGACAAATCTGAAAGCACATTATTTTATTTCCAATCAATACTGGAAAAGTAATTATGAACTAGTAAAAGAAATGATGTTACAATCCGAAATCTATGTGTTTGAAGCGGATAAAAAGATACAAGGATTTGTAGGACTAAATGATGAATATATCGAAGGTATTTTTGTCTCTGATGAAATGCAGTCATGTGGCATAGGTAAACTTTTATTGGATTATATTAAGGATAAAAAAGTTAGCTTACGATTAAATGTATACCAGAAGAATGCCAGAGCAATTTCTTTTTACCAAAGAGAAGGGTTCATTATTCAATGTGAAGATTTGGATGAAGCTACTGGTGAAAAAGAGTACACCATGCTATGGAAACAAAAATAGAAATCGGGATTGACCGAACTGAAGGTGAAGAATGCTTCTTGTCTAAAGGACAAGAAGATGGGGATTAGAAAGTGTTTTTTACAAGGAGATGATTAGGTGAATGATCAATTCATACAAAGAGTAATATTTGATTGGGATAAAATTGATAAGGATAGTTATCTGAAGGAAATCAGGGCTTTTAAGGGAGTTGAAAAACTTGATTTTAACAAACCAATTACTTTTTTTGTAGGGGAAAATGGCAGCGGTAAATCAACTTTATTGGAAGCACTTGCCGTAGCACATGGTTTTAATCCTGAGGGTGGAACGAAGAATTATGTTTTTTCTACGCATGATACACATTCAGAGTTGTGTGATGCGATAAGAATTGCCAAAGGCTATCGGAAGGAAAAGTGGGGATATTTTCTTAGGGCAGAAAGCTTTTATAATGTTGCAACGCAGGAAGAAGAATATGCAGATATTACACATCCTTCCGCTAAATATCATGAAAAATCACATGGAGAGAGTTTTCTCGCATTAGCACAGAATAATATGAATCCAAATGGCTTGTATCTTTTTGACGAGCCGGAAGCTGCATTATCGCCGCAGAGACAGCTTACATTGTTGATGCAAATATACAGATGTGCAAAAGAGGGAGCACAGTTTATTATAGTTACGCATTCGCCAATTTTGTTAGGAATACCAGATGCAGATATCTATTGTTTTGATAATGGACGCATACATCTGTGCGAATATGAGGATACAGAGAGTTACCAGGTAACAGAAATATTTATAAATAATAGGCAGATGCTGTTGGATAGATTACTAACAGATTAGATAATAAAGAAATCGATAAATTCAAGTTTATGAAATCATAGAGTGTATGGATTCAAATTCCCATATACTCTGTCATAATCCATATACTGTCTGCTAATAGTATATACAAGATGCCGCTTTCAAAAACAAAATTTTTTTATTTTTTGAAAGTGGAAATTAAGTAAAGACAACCTGATTCTTTACTTAATTTCAGGAAAAATGCAGAAATCTCAAAAAACTTGCTTTTGACCACTGTAAAACATGCTCTGAGCGTTTCGTTATATGAAGGGATAATTTTTCTTTCATATTTCAAAGAACAGAGGATAAAGAAATGTCAGAAAAAAGATGTTATACAGTTCAAGAGTTACAGGAAATCTTAGGAGTCAGCAGGAAAACAATAATACTACTGTTGCTGATAAAGTCGATCCGAAACTTCTGGCAAAAATATTGGCAAATCCAGAGATGCGGGCGTTGCTCAATTCACTGGCGAAGACGATGAAGTAATAAATTCTATATCCAAATTAATATATTTATTGTGCATATGGAGAATATATCTCCATCAAATCCATTGAAATCTCCATCATTTAGCATTAAAATAATGGAGATAAATTCAAAATGAAGGAGATTTCAATGAGAAATTTTGATTATATTACAAATCCTGCGAAGTTGCTTTAATTCAAAGTACGGGAGCATCTAACCGAATTGAAGGTATATTTACAAGTGATAAACGTTTGAAAGAACTGGTAAGTCAGAAAGCAGAGCCACGCAACCGATCTGAGCAGGAAATTGCTGGTTATCGTGAGGTACTTTCCACAATTCACGAAGGCTATGAATATATCAATCCAAAATCGAACATTATTTTGCAGTTACACCGAGATCTGTACTCCTATTCACAGGGGGCTGCTGGTGGAAGTTATAAGAATTCCGATAATGTAATTGCAGAAATAGATGTCGAGGGCCATCAGAAGGCACGTTTTATTCCAGTTCCCGCATTTCAGACTGCTGAAGCGATGAAAGAGCTTTGCGCTCGCTTCCTTGAAGCATGGGAAGCTGACCGCATTGATAAACTGGTTTTGATTCCTATGTTCATTCTGGACTTTCTGTGCATCCATCCTTTCAATGACGGAAATGGTAGGATGAGCCGTTTGCTCACTTTACTGCTTTTTTATAAGGCGGGATATATCGTTGGAAAATATGTCAGTATGGAAATGCTGATTGAAAAGACAAAAGAAACATATTATGAAGCTCTTCAAGCAAGTTCTACTGGCTGGCATGAGGGCGAAAACAGTTATGAGCCTTTTGTTAAATATTATCTGGGTATCATACTGAAAGCATACAATGAATTTGAAAGCCGTGTAGAGCATTTGAAGTACCATAATCTTTCCAAGCCGGATAGAATTAAGACGGTGATTGATAATAAGGTCGGTGCAGGTCCATCCACCGGCTATGTCCGTATTTAATATAATGTCTCCGTCATTAAAACTACTATATGATAATTAGGGAGACTGTCCGCCCCGGATAATCTCCCCAATTTCTACATCCTCTTCTCTTAGTCATTTACTATTTTCTCTTTGACTTCTTCCCTTTATTATCTTATTATCCGATTCTTCGTTCTTCTCTTTATCTCGTTTTTCCAATATTCTGCCAACCGTCATAGCTACCAGAATAAATATACAAAGCACAGCGCCTATAGTAGCTATAAGAATCTCGATTGGACTGTCTATTGGTTCTATTTTATATTTACCCTTTGAAGTTCGATAAACAGTTATAGTGTCTTCATCTCCTATTTTAACTCTGTGATAAACGGTGCCTCTTCCTTTATAAGTTTCCCCTTCAACTTCATATGAATAGTTAACATCATATTTTATTATCCTGCTAGACTCTTTATCTTCTTTTGCTTGAGTAATAACTGCACTCACACTTCGAATATCAGTAGAATTTTCAAACTCTTTTTGTTTATTAATTTCATTGAATATGCAGAAGATGCATCCAACCAATCCAATAATAAATAACAGATATACGCCTACAATTTCCCATTTTTCATTCTTTTTTTATCCATATTTTTTCGCCTCCCCGGTAAGAATATTCTATTCATTATGTTATATTCATAATACCCGATTATTCATATGGTGCCACTATCACTTGTGTTAGTAATCGAATTAATTTGTTTACTCCGGCGTAATTGAAAAGATAAAAAGTAACTGGAAAGGCGAAACCATAGTAGAACGACTCAAAGCATTTCGCAAGCATCCATTCCAAGTAAAATTCAAGAAGGTGATATAAAATCTGTGCCGGGCGATTCTGGTTATTCCCTGACAGATATGGTTTCTGAAGAAGTCGATATGGAATTAATCATCAATTCCGTATTTATTTTCCAGTGCTTCTTCTGCTAATTCCAGTTCATCTTCCAGTCTTTCAATCGTGCGTTCTCTCGCTTTGTATGTCTCGAAGCTAATCTCTTTCATCTGGTAAGCATACTCAAATTCATCGTCAAGCTTATCCAGTTCGTCATCGACTGCGTCTACCTGTTTTTTCAAAGCGTAGAATTGTTCGTGATTCTCAGATGCATTTGTAGATGTTTTTGCATTGTTTACACTTTTTGTTATATTACGGATATCGTTTTCATAAGAAGAGAAATCATAATCCTTTTCGTTCGCATTCTCTACTGCGTTTTCTGTGTTACTGATATTATCATCATTGTCATCTGTATTTGATGTTACAACTTTCTGTGTCTTAATTTCTATATCTTCTGTTGCTCCATTATTGGATGAAGTGCATCCTGTAAAAGCAAATATTAATGTGAGAGATAATAAAACTACTAATATTTTTTTCATAACATGTTCTCCTTCCGTCTCTTGGATGTTTTGTTTTTGCTGTTATATGTATCATATAGGAGGAAGATATCCAATTTCTTTTTACCAAAGAGAAGGGTTCATTATTCAATATGAAGGTTTGGATGAAGCTACTGGTGAAAAAGAAAGGCCCGTATCCGTTCTGGATATGAGCCTTGCAAGAATTGGAGAATTGTAATCCTTAGATTTTACAAGTAAAATCTCTCCAGTTTTGTTTTAAAAAATTGAATTAATGGACCGTTGAAGCAGGCATTTATAATTGTACCAATCCCTACTACCGACCAGATTCCCGCCCCAGATGCAGTGGCAAATATGATTCCGATAATCACGACAACAACATCTGAAAGAATCCTTGCTTTATGGAATGGGATTTTTTGATGTGTCAGTTTCTCGATTATAATTGCGACACTGTCATATGGAGCGATTCCCATATCTGCGACCATATATAATGCCACTCCCATGGATGCCATCAGCTGAGCAATCAGCAGTGCAAGGATACGCAGTGGCAGATTCATCTGAATCTGCACTACATCATTTGCTACATAACAGATAAAATCTGCAATATATCCGACAAATACCATATTGATAATGGTTCCCGCACCAATGCAGGATCTTGCCTGAAAGAATACAACTACAAGAATGATCGCATTGACAAGCAACTGCCACGTTCCAAAGCTCCATCCGATAAATCCGCTGATTCCGAGATTCATTGCACTGAATGGATCCACGCCAAATTGTGAAAGTCGTAAGAAAGATACACATAATCCAATAAACAATATTCCCAGTACCATTCCACTGATTCTTTTTGTCTTCGTCATGCTCTATCTTCCCTCCTGAACTTTTTTGCCTTTCAGCATATATATTCTAGATTCAAAATCGGTACAATGAGTCACATTTCCTGGCACTTCACCAGCTGTCACATCGGATGTGATCAATCCATAATTCATCAATTCATCTCCGTAATTTTCTGTATGATTCCATACATTTTCATAAACCATATCCGGGTCCAATCCCTGTAATCTAACACGGCTATACGGCTGATTCACTCCATTTAAAACACGATAGTAGCCTACGATTGCAAGCGTGCGGTCTTCATTTGTCACCATCCATACCGTCTCATTTCCTTCAAATGGACTTTTCAGACGATAAAATGTTCCAAACTGTAACACTTCTCTGTATTCTTTCATAAATGCGATTTGTTCTTTTACTTCTTTGATCTCTTCTTCTGTCAATTTGTTGAGATCCAGTTCATATCCAAAAGTTCCAAAGTATGCTACATTCGCTCTTGTATGTAATGGAGTATTGCGAAATACCTGGTGATTCGGGACAACAGACACATGGCTTCCCATACTGCTGAGCGGATAACACATAGAAGTTCCGTACTGAATCTTCAGACGCTCAATTGCATCCGAATCATCGCTTGTCCATCCCTGCGGTGCATAATACAGCATTCCCGGATCAAATCTTCCGCCACCGCTGGCGCAGGATTCAAATAATACTTCTGGAAACTCATTTGTCAACCGCTCGTACAGATCATATACACCCAAAATATAACGATGGAACACTTCTCCCTGTCTGTCTGAAGGAAGTTTGCTACTATAGCATTCCGTAATGCTTCGGTTCATATCCCATTTAATATATGAGATTTTCGATTCCGATAATAACTTTGTCATCATACCATAAATATAATCTACTACTTCTTTTCTTGCGAAATCGAGTACATACTGATATCTGCCGTGTGATGTATTTCTTCCAGGTGTCTGTAAAATCCAGTCTGGATGTGCTCGATAAAGATCAGAGTCTTTATTTACCATCTCCGGCTCAAACCAAAGGCCGAATTTTAATCCAAGTGCTTCAATTCTTTCTGACAGACCTTTGATGCCATTTGGCAGAAGCTCTTCATTTGCCACCCAGTCGCCAAGACCGGCTCTGTCATTTCTTCTCGCACCAAACCATCCGTCATCTAAGACAAACAGTTCTACTCCACATTCTTTTGCTTTCCCGGCAATCTCTACAAGGCGATCTTCTGTAAAGTCAAAATAAGTTGCTTCCCAGTTGTTATTTAAAATCGGTCTTGCCTTATCGCGCCAATACCCTCTTGCGAGTCTCTTTGCATACAGCTTCTGGAATGTCTGACTCATGCCATTTAATCCATTTTCACTGTAAACCAGAACTGCTTCCGGTGTCTGAAAACTTTCTCCTGGTTCTAATTTCCAATCGAATCCTTCTGGATTGATCCCGGCTGTAATTCGTGTCACATTATGTGTATCTACCTCTGCCTGCATACGGAAATTTCCACTATATACAAGGCTTATTCCAATTGCTTCTCCTGCATTCTCATCTGTGTTGTGACGTTTTAAAGCAAGGAACGGATTATGTTCGTGAGAAGAATTTCCGCGCATGCTGTCGATAGCTGTTATGCCTTGCTCCAATGTTCGATTCTTAATATAGCGCTCTCTGGACCACGCACCGGACAACTGCATCCATTCATAATCCTTATCCGGAAGATCCAGACTTAAGCTCATCATATTTAATACATGCAGATTTTTCTCACCGGCATTTTCAATATAAGCACTTCTTGCAATTGCACTATATTCATCAAAAATCGTATATAAAAGCGCCAGTTTTGCACCAGTCAAAGCGTCTTTCAGAAAGATGCGCAATGTCTGCGCTTCCTCCTCGGACTCTGTGTAAGTTGCCGGCAATCCGGAGAGTTTCGGTTTTCCGGCAATAATCTCATAGCTTTCATATTGGAACTCACTGATTCTGCTGCCATTTTCCTGCAACAATTCAATTGCCGGATGTCTGTAATCTGTCGTACCGTAAACCGGATATTCCTGTCGGATATGTTCCAATGAAAAAGTACGATCCCACTCATATATATACGATGTCATTGGGCGTTCACATTTCTCAACCAGATAAGAAAAATCTGCTTTATCATGAAGTCGTTTTCCAAAATATAATTGTCCCAGATGTCCATTTTCTAATACACATAAGATATAACTGATTTTTTCATTGTATAAATGGAAAGTTTTCGTTTCCTCGTGAAAAATAATCTGTCTCATATACTACCCCTTTTATAATTGAATTGTTGACTCTTAAGCTGTCTGCTTTTTCGCATGCATTTCATTTACTTTTCTTGTGATTTCTTCCATCTTCTCACCTTTTAAAGTGTAGTATTTTTTGTAAATACCAAAGCTGGCAAATGCAAGAATGATTGGAATTACAATCATTAACACGCGAATACCCATTACTGTTGCTGCGCTCTGCGTTACCGCTTTTGCGTTGTATCCTACAATCTGAAGACCAATTCCTGTTAATCCACCTGCTGCTGCCGTAGCTGCCTTCATAAGAAATGTCTGTGCAGAGCATGTTACGCTTTCATTTCGTACACCAAATTTTACTTCTCCATAGTCGATAACGTCTGCCATACAGCATGTTGTTACTCCAAGTGAAAGACCTGATCCGAAGAAAAGCAGTGCACAACATACAACAACTAACACCTTACTCTGTGGTGCTACATATCCTGCTGCACCGAGCAGTACAAATCCAGCAATTGGAAGTCCACATGCAAATGCGTATACTTTTTCACGGTTAATTTTTGCTGCGATTTTTGGGAAGCATAAAAGTCCTGCCATCTCAGCAATAATTGCAAATCCAAAGATAGAATACAGATATTCATCGTGGCATACACATTTGAAATAATATACAGCAAAGCTTTTTGCAATCTGTGTACAAAGGTTAAATGTCAAAAGTAATCCGATAAATGCAAGCAACTGATCATTTTTTACAATTACATGAAATGCCTGTTTCAGACTTGTCTTTTCTGCTGATATACCTACTGTTGATTCCTCTTTTACATTAAATACAGTAATGCCGATTGTAACGATGAAAATAACTGCGATCATAATTGCAAAAAGTGTATATCCTTTTTCTGCGTATCGTCTATTCTTTTTCGACGTCTCCTACATAAATTTTTTTATGTTTCTTGTATTCTTTCAGTTCGTTTTGTGCACTGATCAATCGTTCTCGGGCAGCCTTTCTGTTATCATTACGATATTGGGTCGGCGTCATTCCCATTTTCTGTTTAAATACTTTGCCGAAAGCAAGTGAATTGCGATAACCACAAGAAACTGCGATTTCCTCCACAGATAGATCTGTAAGTGCGAGCTGCTCCTTTCCTCTGGAAATTCGAAATTCCGTCAAAAAATCCTTCGGCGAGATTCCAAGACTGTTCTGAAATATTGTATATAAATAACTTCGGTTAAGTGCCAGATAATCAGCTATATCTTCCACTGTGATTTTCTGTGAATAGTAATTCTTTATATAGGCAATTGCTTTCTGCACATGTATACTTTCTTTTGTATCATCCGCATATTGCTGAATTTCAATCCCGCGAGCCAGTACTGAGAAAAACTGATAGAGCTTTCCCTGGAGATAATAAAGATTTTCTGCAGTTGAACTCGTATGATAAAGCATTTCAAATACAATTTCTTTCAGTTCTTCTCCATATTCACACTCGCATGTAAGCTGACGACTGTTCAGTCCGAGATCTCTGACAAATCTCTGTGCCTCCGTACCACCAAATCCTACCCAAAGGTAAGACCATGGGTCCGTTTTATCTGCCTGATAAAAGGTAAGGCTTTCCGGTTCAATCAGAAAGGCCTGTCCTTCTTTCAGCGGATTCATGCTTACTTTTGCTGTTGCTCACTCAGCAATAGTTAGTTTAACCGTTTTCCTTATTCTATCGCAGTATCGTGTTATTCTTCCATCAGTTTTCAAACCAAGTATTAATATGAAAATAGATCATACGCTCTCTTTTTTTGCAATATTTTATTATCTTGCGAATTTATCATTGTAACGAATATGCATATCTTTCCAATCCATGAACAATACGTAAAATACCTTTCCGTATTGCGGGTTCTCTACAATTCTTCCATGATCAAGCACAGAAAAATAAGTTCCGTCAGCTTTTCGAAGATGAAAGTGAATATAGTCATTTTCATTGCCGTTGTCAATCTGTTCCCAGATACTTGATTCTATCTGTTGCTGTTCATCTTCACGAATCAAGTTGCGAAAACTTTTCTCAGTAAGTCTGAACAGTTCATCTATATCTTTATATCCGGACATATGAAGAAATTCATCATTTGCAAAAAATAGTTCATCATCTTCTTTGTCAGCTCTGTATATGATGAATGCACCTGGAAGATGTTCAGAGATATCCTTGAATGCGAATCCAAGTTGTTTGCGGGCACCTGTCCGAATTCCTTCTCTGTAGACCATACATCCATTTTTTCCATGAAGTTTTATTTCATAAAGAGCGGCATCTGCGCAGCGCATGAGCTGTGAACGATTGGATGCAAATGTTGGATATTCTGCATATCCTAGAGAAATATAAAATGCATGTTCCTTACCATGGTATGAGAATGATTTAGGAAGTTTGGTGAATTTCTGCAGCTGTATAGCTGCTTCTGCAAAGGTACAATTTGGTAAAAGAATGCAGAATTCGTCACCACCATTTCTTCCAAGTAATGCATCGGATGGGAAAAAAGTCTTCATGCTGTCTGCAAGATTCTTTAGTGCCCTGTCTCCGTAATTATGTCCATAGATATCATTAATAAACTTGAAATCATCGATATCAAGGAGCGCAGCCACAAAATGTGCTTTTGGATTTTTTTGAATCATTTTTTCTGCAAATTCATCAAATCCATAGCGGTTATAAATATTTGTAAGAGAATCTGTGCGCGCCAGTATCTGAAACTTTTTCTTATGTTCATTTTCTACTAACCATATTCTGGTAAGAACTGACAGGAGAAGGCTTATTGTAAGAAACATTCCGATGATGATTATCAGTAGAGTGGCATTTCTCCATCCACTTTTAGGACTTACTTCAAATTTCCAGTTTTCATCTCCTATTGTAAATGTATAAGAAACAGGATGATTTGTTTGCCCATCTGATTGATAAACCACTTTATAAGTATCACTCCATGGAGCGTCTGTTTTTGAAATTTTGTATTCGTATCCAAAATTTGAAAGTGCACTGATTGAATCTGAAAAAATATCCGGAACACGCAGGATAACAATAGTAAATCCCCAGAAATACTCATGTCCGTTTTTATCTTTCAGGTATATGGGATTGCGGACTGCAATTCCATATCCTCCCTGTTTTAATTTGAAGGGACCCTGCGTAATGATTGTATGGTTGTCTCTTGCGTAACAGGAAATTTTTCCGCGGTCTTTATCATGAATCAAATCAATCTTACCTGCCTCATTTTCATTAGCCGGATAAATATCTGTAACAACACCATTAGGAGCGAGCTGTACACTTTCAATAGAATCAGACATAAGATTTCCTGCAATTGTTTCAAACTGATGGATTTCGCCATCTTCACTTATTAAGATTTGCTTCAAGGTATCTGTGATCTCAATTCCATTTGTAATTTCATTCTTTATTTGTTCGCCATAGGTGGCTACGTTTAATTGTGCTGTTATGTGTCTCTGCTCTTTTTCGTGGGTGTCTGTTTTGTATACAATCAAACTAACAAGGCATATGCCCAGTAAAAAAATGATAAGAGGCACAAGTGTTTTCTTTTTCACTTGGTTCACCTCATTTTGTCAATGGGAATTATTATAATAAAGCATTATATCACAGAAGTTGAAAAACAGAATAAGTTTTTTGAAAAAAACGAACTGTGCAAAATCTTTATACATTTATCTATTATAGAGCAGAAAACCCCATCCGACGAGTCGGTTGGGGATGAATGCTCATTTTTTCTTGTGATGAACGTATTTCCGTTTTTGTTTTTCGATTCCTTGTTGTTGAATGTATTGTTCTAATACTTCCAAATTTGCACCGCCAGTTGTCGATAAGAAGTAACTGTCACTCCAAAAAGAATCTTTCCATAATTGATTGTGAATTTGTTCCCAGAAGCGTTTTCGGACTTCCTTTGAAAGCTGAGTCTTTAAATTACAGATAATAACAGAAGGTGCAGCGGATGGCGGAAGTTCAAATAGGATATGGATGTGGTCTTCTTCACCATTAAATTCCAAAAGTTTTCCATGATAACGCTGTGAAATTAAGTAATCTGTGTGACTACGCATAAAAGCAAGGATTTCTGGTGTGATTACTTTTCTTCGATATTTAATGACGAAAACAGCGTAATAGGTCAGACAGCAGACCGAGTGAGCATTTCTGGTATAAGTTTTGTTTTCCATAAATTCTCCTTTCTAAAAATTAACCGACATTGTAAAATGGTTTGATTTGTGTTATAATTATACTATAAATCAAGGACTATTTCAATTATTGTTATGTTTTTAACCGACGAATTATTTTGGAAAAAGGAGTGTTTTCATGCAGTTAACCAGAACGATAAATGCAGATAAGCGGTATTATCTGGATGAGGATGAAATTCAGAACGTAGAGTCTTTGATTCAGACGATGGAACGATTCAATAATATCAAAATCAAGCCATGAAGTACGTTGAGGTGATGTTATAAAAACAATATCTACTCTGATATTAAATATATATAGTTAATAAAGAGAGGTGCATATGCTATGCCAAGTATACTCGTGGTTGAAGATGATGAAAATTTAAATCGTGGAATTACATTCTCACTGAAAAAATCCGGATATGAGGTTTTTTCAGCAGAATCAGTGAAAAAAGCAAAAAGAATTGCAAGTGATAATAATGTGGATGTTACCATTTGTGATGTGAATCTTCCGGATGGGAATGGACTGGAATTTGTAAGGTGGATGAGATGCAATTATAATACATATATTATTTGTCTTACAGCACTAGATCAGGAGATGGATCAGGTTATGGGATATGAAGCAGGGGCAGATGATTATATTACAAAGCCATTTAGTCTTTCGGTACTTCTTTTGAAAATAGAAGCACATTTCCGTCGCAGACAGGAGAAAACGGAAGCCGGAAAGATGATTTCGGGAGATATCGTATTTATCGCAGGAGAAATGAAAGTCCTGATAAAGAGTCGTGAAATCAGTCTGACAAAAACGGAGTTGAAAATGCTGACTTTTTTTCTTCAGAATCCGAAACAGATTCTTTCAAAAACACAAATATTGGAAAATGTGTTTGATCTGGAAGGGGATTTTGTGGATGAAAATACAATCGCTGTCAATATCAGAAGACTTCGTGAGAAAATTGAAGACAATCCGGCTACACCGGTCTATATAAAGAATATCAGAGGTCTTGGGTATATATGGAATCAGGAGGTAAGGCAGTGACAAAGAGATATCGCAAGAAGATCACAGTAGTACTCTCCTTGGTATTGCCTGTCATAGTATTGTTTGCAATATTAAATTGCTTTACCACGTATGTGTTTTATGAAGATTATAAATATAAAATGAATCTTATGACAGAGATTGCTGCAAAGGAAGAATTTTCCGGGCTGGATGCTGTTTCGGAATTGCTTAAGGATAAGGATATTGAAACCAACGAACAGGGAAAGCAATTATTGGAGCAATATGGATACTGGGGGAATAAAGGGAATGCATTTTATTCACAATTCCGGCATCAGGTTATGGTGACCGGTGCTGTAAGCACTGTGATATGCGTGTTTTTTTTGACTTTTTTACTTTATTGGAAGAAAAAAGAAGATGCGTGTCATCAGAAAATTTTAGACCAGTTGGAAGAAATTCTGATCAGATTCCGTGAAAATAAATTTGATGATTTACTGAAAACGGAAAATCATGCAGAACTGGAAAAATTGAATGACCAGCTTGAAGCAATCGGACATCATATTCAGTTGCTAAAGGAAGAAGCACGGACAGAAAAAGAAAGCACGAAAGAAATGGTTTCTGACATCTCACACCAGTTAAAGACACCGGTTGCAGCTTTGGATATATGTTTTAGTGTGCTGATGCAGAATGACTTAAGTGCCACAGAACAGGAGGAGTTTCGTATCCGTTGTCGGAGTGCTCTGGATGGACTGGAGACATTATTGCAGTCGCTTCTTGAAATATCCAAGATGGAAACTGGACTGATTCAGATGAATAAGAAAAAACTTCCGCTTATGGATACTGTCATATCTGCTGTGAACCGCACTTATCCTAAAGCGGATGAGAAAGAAATTGAATTCGTTTTTGACTATGAAAAAGAGCTGGAAACATGCACGATTATGCAGGATAAAAGGTGGCTTGGTGAAGCTGTGATCAACGTTCTGGATAATGCGGTCAAGTACAGTCCGTGTGGTTCAAAAATATTTATCCGGTTACAAAAAAGAAACGATCTTGTAAGAATGGAAATTGAAGATCAGGGAATTGGTATTCCGCAGAATGAGTATCACAAAATTTTTCAACGATTTTACAGAGGAAGTTCCAAGGAGGTCATGGAAAAGAGTGGTACAGGAATCGGACTTTTTCTATCGAGAGAAATTATCGAAAAACACGCAGGTACGATTACGGTAACCTCCGGCAAAAAGAAAAAAGGAAGCACGTTTGTGATTCAATTACCATATGTTAGTTAAATTTTAAATGAGCAGAAATCTTACAATTCTGTAAGACTTCTGCTCGTTTTTGAAAGTGAAATGAAAGATTGTCCTGATACAATTTGGATGTAGGATGAAAAGGAGGCAACACATGAGTGTAATATTAGAAACCAAGCAGCTTTGTAAGTTTTATGGTGCAGGTGAGAATCAGGTCAAAGCGGTCAATCAGGTGGACATTCAGATTGAGCATGGAGAATTTGTCGCAATTGTTGGAAAATCAGGTTCCGGTAAAAGTACATTACTTCATATGCTTGGAGGGCTAGACACCCCGACAAAAGGCAGTGTTACTTTAGCAGGGAAAGATTTATACAGGATGAAGGAAGATGCCCTTGCTGTTTTCCGCAGAAGAAAAATCGGATTTGTTTTTCAGGCATTTAATCTGGTTTCATCTGTTAATGTCTGGGAAAATATTGTACTGCCACTGGGGCTGGATGGAAGAAAGGTGGATGAAACGTATGTAAATGATATTATTGCAACTCTGGGGATTGAAAACCGGATTTATAATCTGCCAAATCAGTTATCCGGAGGACAGCAGCAGAGAGTAGCAATTGCAAGAGCACTGGTGAATCGTCCGGAAATTATATTTGCAGATGAGCCGACAGGAAATCTTGATTCTAAGACCAGTGATGAGGTAATCGCTCTGCTTAAGATGACAGCAAAAAAATATGGACAGACAATTGTAATGATTACCCATGATGACGAAATTGCACAGGTCGCTGACCGTATTCTGGTGATTGAGGACGGACAGGTGGTGGATTTCAGATGAAGACAATAAGCAGGATTGCATATAGCAATGACAAAAGGAACAGGACAAGAAGTATACTGATCATGATGGCAATCTGTCTGACCACGATGCTGCTTGTTATCATCAGTACTGTGGGAAATGGGGGAATTCATTTACAGAAAAGTCAGGCGGCAGGATCATATGGAAGCAATTATGGTCTGTTTGTTTCCGCAGACGGATCGCAGTTAAAAGAAGTAAACCGCCGTGCGGAAATAGATGCTACAGGCACTATGTGCACCGAAGGTATCATAAAAGGCAATGAAAAAGGCGGGTTTGTCTGCATGGATGAGACTGCAAGAAAAATGCTTCCTTATAATAAAGAATATGAGTTGAAGGAAGGAAAGTATCCGGAAAAAATGCAGGAAATTGCCGCAGGAAGAGCATTTTTTCGTGCAATGGGGTATGGTGATGTAAAGATCGGAGATACGGTTACACTGGATTACCGCGCAGGGATGCAGTCAGAATATAAGCCGGAAGAATTTGTTGTCAGCGGAATCCTATATGATCGGGATGAGTATACCATCGAGGCATCTTATGTTGCTTTCGGGTCACAGGAGTTTTATGATGAACACGTCGCAGAGAATGACAGACAGTATAATATTTATTTTACTTTAAATGATTCTGCAAATGTATCTATGAATAATATTGATTCGGTTATAAAGCAGATTGCAGCAGCTTGTGGGATCGAAGAAAAAAACGTTATAGTCAATGATCTCTATTTGCAATGGGTCTTGCAGCCGAGTTATGAAACGATTGCGGTATGCGGGGTTTTGATTCTTGCAATTGTACTTTTCTCTGTTGTGGTCATTTATAATATTTTTCAGGTCGGTATTGCCAACAAGATACAGGAGTATGGAAAAATCAAGGCTCTGGGAGCGACAAAAAAGCAGATGAAACAACTGATCTTCAGAGAGGGCATTTTTTTGACAATTTCTTCAATACCGGTTGGATTGCTTCTTGGTTTTCTGATTGCAAAATGCGGTTTTAACTGGCTGGTAGAACAGGGAAACCTTGTATCAACCGAAACTGGCTCTATGGGAGTCCAAAATCAGCAGGTGCCACTGTTTTCCCTGCCTGTTATGCTTCTATGTATTTTCGTATCATTTCTTACCGTTGTTTTGGCGCTGCGTAAACCAATGAAAATTGTTTCACGGATTTCGCCTATCGAAGCAACACGGTATTTAGAAAATGCTGAAACACACAAAAAAGGAAAACGAAATGGCAGAAAAAATGTCACCGTGTTTTCTATGGCAATGGCAAATGTAACGGGTAATCAAAAAAGAACCATTAGTACCATCCTCACAATGGGGCTTTCCTGCACATTGTTTGTGATTATCTCTAATTATGTGGGAAATATTGACACGGAGCATGAAGCACGTCTTTCCGTTAATCATGGACAATTTGAACTGCAGCTTGACTATTCTGCTGAGTATGATGAAAGATATCCTGAGAATAATCTGGATACGATTCTGACGGATAATCCATTGAATGATTCGCTGATTGAGGAAATCAAAAGCATTCCGGGAGTGACAGATGTCATGACGAGAGAGATTGTTTCTGTAAATCTGAATGGAACAAGATTTCCGGGTGCTATTGTGAGTAAAAAGGATTTTGATTTTATGCGCCAAGACGGAGATATTGGCTCTATGGACTATGATCAGGCGGTAAAGAATGGTGATATTTTCTTTGGTTGGTCGACGTGGATGGAACAAGATGGATATGCTCCGGGTGAATCAATTGCATTTGACTTTGAGAATGGAAGTGGAACCTATACCTATCAGGGAAAGATTGCAGGATCCTTTGTAAGTGCGGAGACTTATCTTGTTATTCCGGAAGGTGTATACCGTTCCATGAATCCGAGAGGAACAGCCTATGGCTATCTGTGGGTGGACTGTGATAAAAAAGATGTGGCATCTGTGGAACAGAGTCTGAATACTTTGATTTCTAATACTTCACATATAAAAATGGATACCTATCATGCACAGTTACAATCTGCCGAAGTCGCAGCCCGCATGATGAAGCTTGGCTGTTATCTGTTTATGGCGGTTGTAGGACTCATCGGTTTTATGAATATGGCAAACACCATGATTATGAATATTACGACAAAAAAGCAGGAATATGGTGTATTACAGGCTGTGGGTATGACGAATAAACAATTAAATTTATGCCTGCAGTTACAGGGACTGATTTTTACGGTTGGCACCATATGCGTAGCTTTGATCATTGGTCTGCCGCTCGGATATGCACTTTTTTCCTATGCAAAACATATTGGAATATTTGGAATGAATATCTATCATGTTCCAATCGTACCAATTTTTATTATGATTTTTTTGGTCGGTCTGTTGCAGATTGTACTTTCCTGCGTTTTAAGCAGTAATCTGAAAAAGGAAACGCTGGTTGAAAGAATAAGGTATCAGGGATAGCAAGTAACCAAGCTGTCACTCGGGCAATGAGTGGCAGCTTGGTTTGCGAATATACGTCAAAAAAAGCTGCAAAGAGCGCATATCATTTCTTAATCTTTGCGCTTTGCAGCTTTTTTTAATTCTTATGCCGACAACGACAAACCCGAGAAGTCAAACATATCTCCAAGGGAAACTTCCGTTTTTGGTTTTAACACCTCGATGACATGTTTCAACGCTTTCTCACATTTCTCTTCATCTCTTACAATCCCAAACAGACAGGCCGTATTTCTCGCGTCAACCAGTGCATCATGCTGATGACCATGAAAATCTTCTCCGGCATACATAATCGCATCTTTTAAAGAGATATTTCTTTCCAGTCCAAGCACTTTCTCATATTCCGCCTGAAAATCCAACCAGACATGTTCCATGTACTTTTGATTCTGTTCTGATACTGAAATTCCTTTCATCTGCAATTCTCTTGTAAATTGAAGGTAATCATTCTCACTCCACTGAATAATCTGCACTTCATCCTGAATACTGCCGCACCAGTTAAAGAACATACCCAGTGCTTCTTTAAAATGCGGAGCAGATTCTACCATGCTTGTCTTAATCCCTGTCAGCTTTTCATAACGTTTCTGAATACGAGTATTGTACTCTGGCTTTACCAGCGTTACAAAACTTCCAATTTCCTGATACTTCTCATCCAAAAGCACTGCACCAATCTGAATTGTCTCAAGTCTGCTTACTTTTCGTTCGTTTGGATATTCATTTGAAACAGGATTCATTTCAAGGTCAACAATTACATATTTCATGGCATCATCCTCCAATCCATAAAGGGCTTCCTTCCCTTGCTCACAGGTTCACCGACACGTTTAATATTATATATAATACCATGATATCTGAGTTTACTCAATGTTAATCAAACAAAAAATATACGAAAAAAACAGCGTATTAACTCCCACAAATTATGGGATTAATACGCCATTTTTATTTACTCATTATTCACAAAAAATTCCGGATACAGCTTCATCAGTTCTTTTTTTTCTCCAATGTGTATTATGGTTCTTCATTGCCAAAAAAGATAACCTCGCAAAAGCTGAAAGACAGTCTGCCAAAGAAGTGGTGAAAGCCTTAATTGATGGCTTGTGGGCCTTAATCCTTCCTGTATTTATTCTTGTCGGATTAAGAAGTGGAAAATTCACTCCAACCGAAGCTGGTGTAATCGCAGCAGTATATGCACTTGTAATCGGATTATTTGTATACAAAGAATTAAAAATTAACATGTTAATGGACTGCCTCGTTTCCGCCGCAAAATCTTCTTCTGTTATCATGTTCTTAGCCGCAGCAGCTATGGTTTCATCCTGGATGATGACTGTTGCAAATGTTCCGGCTATTGTAACCGGTATTCTTGCACCATTTATCAATCATCCGATACTGTTAATGTTTATTATCTGTATAATCGTTTTATTAGTTGGAACTTCTATGGATGTAACTCCTACGATTATGATTTTAACACCTGTTTTACTGCCGGCTGTAAAAGCTGCCGGAATTGATGTTGCATACTTTGGAGTTGTATTTATTTTAATGACTGTAATGGGATTGTTAACACCTCCTGTCGGAACTGTATTAAATGTTGCATGTGGTGCAGGTAAAATTAACATGGAACGCATGGTAAAATCCATTTGGCCTTTCTTATTAGCCGAAGTCATCATTTTATTATTGATGGTACTTTTCCCTGCTATTGTTACTGTTCCAATGAACTTCTTCTTAGGCTAATCATATAAGAGAAAATCCTCGGCTGTCAGCAGCAACCGAGGATTTCTTTTTTTCTTTTTTATACTTCTTTATATTGTTTTATATTGTTTTACCTGCTCTTTACCCACACGCCTGAGCCATTTACATACCAGTTTCCGACCCAGGTGTTTTTTGCCATTTTACCGTCTGAACTTAAATAATACCATTTATTATCAATTTTCTGCCAGCCGGTCGCCATCTTTCCACTTGAGGTAAAGTAGTACCAGTAACCATTTATTACATTCCAGCCGGTTACCATTCTTCCGCTTCCATTCATGTAGTATTTTCCGTTTCCTACCGTAATGAAACCTTTCAGCATATGTCCGCTTCCATTCATATAATACCAGGCACCGTCTACTCTAAGCCAGCCTTTTGCCATCTTTCCATCGGATTTCAAGTAATACCAGATTTTATTTTCTGCTAGCCAGCCTGTTTTCATCGCTCCGCTCGGTGCAAAATAATACCAGTTTTTATCAAAAGCAGCCCATCCTGTTTTCATCCAGCCGGAAGCATCAAATCCATACCATGTATTTCCGATTTTATATAATCCATTCTTAGGATAAGAACCATCCTCATAGCGATACCACCATTTAGAACCTGATTTCATCCAGCGTCCTGTGATTTTCGCATTACATCTGACGCAGACTCCATTTTTAAAGCTATGACCAAGCGCAGGTTCCTCAACCACTTCTTCCTGTGCTTCAAATGCCGGATTTTCAAACACCGCACGCCAAAGAACACTGCCTTTTTCTGTGCAGGTCGGTTCTTTTATAACCGTTTGTTCTGCTTCTGCTGTTTCCTGCTCAATATGACTTGAATCATTCTGGCAGATACGTGCTGCGGTAATCGATTTGTGGTCATTCGCCCATACATACATTGGCTGTCCATAATTATGTTCTTTTTCAAGTGGCTCTTGATTTCCTGATTCAGAATAAGATTTCTCTGCCATCGGATAAGCGGACGTAAAATCGGATGTCTGATATTCTTCATATCTCGTATGGTTAGAAAAATCATTCATGCTCTTTAAGAAATAATAGTAGCTTGATGAACCAGCATCCCATGTACTGTCAAGATTATAATATTTTCCATTCAGCTTCACAATGTTCCATGCATGTGGACCTCCGGAATCTCCGGTAATGACTCTCGTATCTACCCCCGACTCCAAAGACAGACGATAAAATAATGTTGCATATCCCTGACAAACTGCTGTTTTATTAATCAATGCAGCATATGCGGTGTGCTTCAAGAGATAGGAATCATCATTTAAATTTACATAATCATACGTGATATTGGAACATATATAATCATAAATCGCTTTGATTTTCTGATAATCTGTTTTATTTGAAAGATTTAAAGACTTCAACACATTGGAAACCGCCTGATCCATCTGACTTTCCTGTGATGCGTCTGATAAATAATACATATTATAAGTAATATTCAAATTGTATCCACCATTGCGGTCCGTTTTATAATTTGCATTGACACGCCATCCCTGGTAGTGCCATCTGATATAATCTCCCTCTTTTCCTACACCCGTATGTGCCACTGCCCCATTAAACAGTTCAGCAGAGAACTCGTCAAAAAAATCCTGTGTAATCTTCTGATTACAGTGATAATACAAATCAATTGTTCCTGCACGATTGACTAACTGCTGTCTGAATGTCTTTATCAGACTCTGCTTGTCACTCGTATACTGAACACTCCTCGAATCATAAGTGTCAATTCCATCCTCTTCATCTGATTCCTCACTATCAGACTCAGAATACAGCTCAAAATCAGACTCAAACTCAAAATTCCCCTCAAGGTCTTCATACATTGGATTGACATAAGTGTATCCTTCCAATGTTTCATCTGCTTTTACATTCACACTGCCTAATACAACAAAAAGCATGGCAAGGAAAAATGACAGCAAAAACGATTTTTTCTTCATATAGTTCTCTCCTTTTTGACATTTTCTGACTACAGAATATCATGATATCCAGATTTTCTCAATGAATCCTTCAAATTTTCTTTCTTTTTTCTCGTTGCTTTTCTTCATAAAATAAGATAACATAGATATACAGAATAATTTGGAGGTTACACAAATACGTTGGATGGAAATTTAACAAAAGGTCCTATTCTAAAGACCTTAACCAAACTCGCACTCCCCATCATGGCTTCTTCATTTCTGGGAACATTATATAATATCACCGATATGGCATGGATTGGTCTGCTTGGCTCAAAAGCCGTTGCCGGAGTCGGAGTTGGTGGTATGTTTACCTGGCTTTCGCAGGGGCTGGCTTCCATGGCAAGGATGGGTGGTCAGGTAAAAGTCGCACAGTCTTTAGGACGGGGAGAAAAAGAAAAAGCACACGGTTTTGCGCAGACCGCTGTGCAGCTATCTACTTTTATGGGACTGGCTTACGCTATTTTATGCCTCATTTTTGTCCGGCAGATGGTCGGATTTTTTAAGCTCAATGACCCAGAAGCAGTCTCAGCCGCATTGTCCTATACGAAAATTGCCTGCGGACTGATTGTATTTTCTTTTTTAACAGTCACGTTAACCGGAATTTATACTGCGCAAGGAGATTCAAAAACACCATTTCTCGCCAATCTCATCGGACTTGTGACAAACATGATTTTAGACCCTGTTTTAATTCTTGGTCCCGGTCCATTTCCAAAGCTTGGCGTTACCGGTGCAGCAATTGCAACCGTAACTGCACAGTTTATCGTTATGAGCATTATGATAATCTGCGTTATCAAGCAGAAAAAAGAAAATGTATTAAAGGGAACTCATTTACTTACAAAAATTCCGGCACCTTACTTAAATGGTATCTGCCGGATTGGAATTCCTACCGCCATTCAGGGTATGGCATATTGTATTATCTCGATGGTGCTTACCCGTATGGTATCTGCTTTCGGTGCAGAAGCGGTTGCCACACAACGAGTCGGAGGTCAGATTGAGTCCGTATCCTGGAATACTGCAGATGGTTTTGCATCAGCCTTAAATGCCTTTACTGCTCAAAACTATGGTGCCGGAAAAATGAACCGTGTCCGCAAAGGATATCATGCTTCTTTATGGACCGTTGGCATCTGGGGGCTGATTATCACTCTTGTATTTGTCTTTGCGCCAAATACAATTGCAACAATCTTCTTTCATGAACCAAAAGCGATTACCATCGCAGTCGGATATCTTATTATCATCGGATTCAGTGAAGGCTTTATGTGTATTGAACTGACCACAATCGGTGCTCTTTCCGGACTTGGAATGACCCGCCTTTGCAGTATCATCAGTATTATATTTACAGGTTCAAGGATCCCTCTTGCTATTTTCTTAAAAAATACTTCCCTTGGACTGCACGGAATCTGGTGGGCATTTTCTTCCACATCGATTATCAAAGGAATTATCTTTGTATGCGTCTTTTTCTGGGTTACCAGAAAACAAACATACGAAACAACTATGTAAACTCCTCGGTAACTAAGTTACCAGAGCATCTAAATACAAAAAATCGGAAGCCAGACTTATCTCCCGGCTTCCGATTTTCATTTACGGTTCATAATCGTAATAACGAATGGATATGTCCCTTACAGAAAGCAGGTTACGTTAAAATCAGAATTTAACTGCCCTGTCACATCTTAAATGTTATCGACCAGTATCAATCTGATTCATATACTGAATGAGTCTGAAAATCTGAGATGTATATCCCCACTCATTATCATAGAATATCTGGAAATGCTATTACTGTCGTAATTGTGACGGGCAATTTTCACGTTTTTTCTGATTTTCTGTAATCTAGTGTCAGTATAACATACAAAATCAGAAAATACTATATCTAGTTTAATAAACATTTTTTTAACAATATCTTGTTTTTATCAAACAAATATTCACAATCCACTGATTTAATGAAAACTCATTTTATAATTCACCGGTTGATTCTCGTAAAGCGGACATTCGCAATCCGCTTCGCTACTTACTCATGAACGCAGTCATTAAGCAACATCTGGTTTCTGCAAACCTTGCTTCTATATTAAAAACATTTAAACCAGTACACCGTACAAGTAACAAAAAGCGGCTGTCATTAACTAAACTGACAACCGCTTTGTTTCACGTGAAACATTTTTCTGCTCTTAGTTTTTTTACTCTCTCAAGAATCTGACTTCTAAGTTCTTCCATATCACCGGTTCGTTTTCTAAGCCCTGCTGCCCCGGCATGACCGCCTCCACCAAATGGTGTAATCAATTCATTTACATCAAGCCACTTTCCATCGGAGCGGAAAGAACAACGCCACCTGTCCGGTTCTTCTTCATACATTGTAAATCCCAGTTCAATGTCTGCACAGTCACGCAGAATACTGCTGATTGGATGAATTTCCTCATAGCTGATATTCTTTTTAACCTTTTCTTCTTTGTTTATACACACGTAGGCGACTTTTCCATCCAGCACACGTATCGCATTTTTTAAAATGTCTGCACGTTTTTCCAAATCTTCTAACGTATCAATCTGCCGAGTCTGTATAATTCGTCTATGGTCTACGCCAAGTTCTAAAAGCTTTGTCGCAGCCTTCATGATACTTTCATCTGCTCTTTGAAAAGCATTCGTATCATGTACAATTCCAAGATAGATATAATCTGCAGCGTTTGGATATTCTTCTGCCTCTGCCGCTTTTTTTAAATCATCCTGATTCAAACTATAAAATACATTTACCGCGCAGGCTTCCGAAACCTTTGTATAGTTTCTGTCTCCATAGCCCTCATTTGAGGCATGATGGTCGATTACAATAGAAGCGACAGATGCTTCATAAAATTCTCTTCCGCTTAAACGTGCCAATGTCGCAGTATCACATATCACTGTTGCGAAACGTTTTCCCTGCAAATCCGGCTTTTCAAACGGATCAAATTTTTTATCCTGGCTCACCTGAAGTTTTGGTCCTTTGTCTATCGTATCTGCCAGATAAGGGAATACCTGATACTCTGGATAATTCACTCCAATATAATGTGCGATTCCCATCACAGAACCGGCTGCATCTCCATCCGGATTGATGTGTCCCAAAACAACAACCGTGTCCAGTTCATTCGATTTCATCATAGATTCAAATTCGTTTTTAAAATCAAATTCCACGTCTGCACACCTCCATGTAATCTTAATATACTCTCGAAATCTTTTCTGAAGGTATAGCCAAAACCTTACAAGAGTATATCTCTACAAAAGTTTCTTATTTTTTATCATATCCAAGCTGCGGATTTTCATAATCTCCACGCTCTTTTTTCTGTTTTACATAAGTATCCCATACCCCCGCTTTATCTTCAATTCCTACTGTAGCAGGGTCAAACAATGGGTTCAAGCCAACATTTTTCTGTTTCTCATAATCTTTTACGATTTTCAAAACCTTGGGAGTTAAGAGTAAGATACTAAAAGTATTAACCCAAAGCATACATCCAACACCAATATCACCCATTGGCCAGATAGTATCACCATCAATCAAAATACCAAACATGCAGAATACCAGGAATAAAATACGCACAATTGTAACCACCATTTTATTCTCGCCGAACAGATATTTACATGTGGATTCCAACTGATAAGAATAGGACAGCATGGTTGTAAAAATAAAGATAAACAGCATAATTGCAAGGAACATTGCTCCTGCTTTACCGATTGATACCGACATTGCCTCCTGCATAAATGCAATTCCATACTGTATTCCCGGAACATGCTCTACTAACAGAGAAGCACCTGCTCCGTCTGCTGCAACGTTGTAAGTTCCCGCAAGCAAAATAGAAATTCCGGTACAAGTACATACCAAAAGAGTATCGATATACACAGATAATCCCTGAACCAAACCTTGTTTTACCGGATGAGAAGTATCAGTTGTTGCTGAAATCAAAGGGCTCATTCCGTTACCAGCATCATTTGAGAAGAATCCACGTTTGATTCCCCAGGAAACTGCCGAACCAACGATTCCGCCAAAGACCGCATCTTTTCCAAATGCACTTGCAAAGATAGAACCAAACATTCCAGGAACTTTTCCAATATTAAGTACAATAATAATAATCGTAATCAGGAAATAAATTCCACACATAACCGGCGCTAAAAATTCCGCAACCTGTCCGATGCGTTTAATTCCTCCCATAATAACAAATGCAACAATTGCTGTCATAATCACTCCAACAACAACAAATGGAAGTCCAAATGCTACATTTACCGCTGTTGCCGCTGTCTGAGTCTGCATTGCCGGAAGCAAGAATCCAGGTCCGATAAAGACTGCGATACAGAATAAAAAGGCCAGTATCTTTCCTAATTTTTTATTCTTGATTCCGTTTGACATATAGAAAGCAGGTCCTCCGGTTAATTCTCCCAGATTTCTCGTTTTATATGCCTGACCTAAGATACACTCAACCATTCCTGTGGATGCACCTAAAATTGCAGTAACCCACATCCAGAAAATTGCACCAGGTCCCCCCATAAAAATTGCAGTTGCCGTTCCTGCAATATTTCCGGTTCCTACACGACCTCCAACTGTTGTTGCAAATGCCTGAAAAGAAGAAAGACCAGTATCTTGTTTATTGTCGCCCTTTTCAGTCAGACATTTAAGCATATCGCCAAATCTTCGTACCTGCATGCCTCTTAAATGAAACGTGAACCACAACGCCGCAAACATAAGAAACACGCACATTACAGGATGCCATACGATATCATTGACTACATTCATCACTTTGACAAATAGCTCCATTTTTTCCTTTTCCCTTCTTTTTTATTTCACAATATCACTTTATCTTTGGTGAATTTGTGAGTTTTTATGACACTGTCTTGTATCATGTGGTATCATTCTACCATAATTTAACCCTACCCTCAACCGATAAGATGTTTCACGTGAAACAAAAGAAAGAATCTCGCAAGCAAGATTCTTTCTTTTAATTCTCAGGTTTCATCTAAAAATCCACATTTCCCTGAAGCCATATAACTCCTTTAAATCTTCGTCCAACTTCCGGCTCCCCTAAAAGATCTTTTGCATTAACGCAGATATCCATTTCCATATCATTGCAGGAAATGCGAATCTGATAGATTTCTTCATTTGTCAGTGTATTTTTTGTAATGGACCATTCTGTGATTTCTCCCATGATATTGTACAAATCACATTCCATTCCATAAGGCATAAAATAAGTATCCACTATCGAATAAATATCTTCGTTTGCTATACGGCCAGATATCATGGAATATGTATCAATATCCTCCATCGTCAGATTTTCCATTGCTTCTTCATCACCATTACGGGCTGCTGCAATCATTCGATTACGATTCACGGTATTCTCCCGTTCTTCTCTTTGCTGTTTTTCATCTTTCTTAACAGGAAGAAGAATTCTGGCTTCTCTTGCAAGTCCGGCAAGAGTCACCGGATACACACCCTTTGTATAATGTCCATGCCGGTGTTCTGTCAGATATTCGGCTGCATTTTGCAGATAAAAGATAATTGTAACGCCGATTCTTATATCATCCACTGCTCCGGCATAGGACTCTTTTCCCACATGGCGTTCAATTAACACATTTTCCTGTGTCGTAATTCCAGTTCCGCGGAAGAACGGAAAATAATATTCCATCTCAAATTCATTATTTTCATCGTATTCTCCGCAGACTGTGATTCCAACGTCACATCCAAATATTTTTGATACTTCCACAAACAGATGTCCCTCAGAGTTTTCTATTACTGTCTTTTCATCGTATTGTGTAATTACCTCTTTCAAAATCTGGTCAAGTTCTTTTC
Organism: Firmicutes bacterium OM04-13BH; assembly: GCA_003481745.1. Lineage (GTDB taxonomy): Bacteria > Bacillota > Clostridia > Lachnospirales > Lachnospiraceae > Blautia > Blautia stercoris. Next base: position 28,577 of record QULP01000005.1, on the reverse strand, counting down.
TTTCCAGTTCTGAAAAACCAATGGACCTTAAATAACTGTGCAAAGACTGCCTCCTTATCTTATCTCAGTCATTCCACCCATGTATGGCTGCAGTGCTTCCGGAATTCTTACTGAACCATCTGCCTGCAGATTGTTTTCCAGAAATGCAATTAACATTCTAGGCGGAGCAACAACTGTATTATTCAGTGTATGTGCCAGGTATTTACCGTCATTTCCATTCACACGGATTTTCAGTCTTCTTGCCTGTGCATCACCGAGGTTTGAACAACTTCCTACTTCAAAATATTTCTTCTGTCTTGGAGACCATGCTTCTACGTCTACAGATTTTACTTTTAAATCAGCCAGATCACCAGAGCAGCATTCCAGTGTACGAACCGGAATATCCATAGAACGGAATAAATCAACTGTATTCTGCCATAATTTATCGAACCACATTTTGCTTTCTTCCGGTTTGCAGACAACAATCATTTCCTGCTTTTCAAACTGATGAATACGGTATACACCTCTTTCTTCAAGTCCGTGTGCACCTTTTTCTTTTCTGAAACATGGAGAATAACTGGTCAGTGTTTTTGGCAGCTCTTCTTCCGGAATGATTGTGTCAATAAATTTACCAATCATGGAATGTTCACTTGTACCGATGAGATATAAATCTTCGCCTTCGATTTTGTACATCATCGCATCCATTTCCGCAAAGCTCATAACACCTGTAACAACGTCACTTCGAATCATGAAAGGCGGTACACAGTAAGTAAATCCTCTGTTAATCATGAAATCTCTTGCATAAGAAATAACTGCGGAATGAAGACGTGCAATATCTCCCATCAGATAGTAAAAACCGTTTCCGGCTACTTTTCTTGCACTGTCTAAATCAAGACCATTGAATTTTTCCATAATTTCTGCATGATATGGAATTTCAAAGTCCGGAACAACCGGTTCACCATATCTCTGTACTTCCACATTTTCGCTGTCATCTTTTCCGATCGGAACAGATGGGTCAATGATATTTGGAATTGTCATCATGATTTTTTTGATTTTTTCTTCTACTTCTTTTTCTTCAGCAGATAAACGGTCTACAGTCTCTGCATTTGCAGTTACCTGTTTCTTTACTTCTTCTGCTTCTTCTCTTTTGCCCTCTTTCATAAGAGTACCAATCATTTTGGAGATTTTATTTTTTTCTGCTCTTAACGCTTCTACTTCTCCTTTGATTTCACGGTTTCTCTTATCCAATTCGATTACTTCGTCTACCAGAGGTAATTTGCTGTCCTGAAATTTATTTTTAATATTCTGTTTTACTACATCTGGATTTTCTCTTAAAAATTTAATGTCTAACATAATCTTTCTCCCTGCTTCTTTTTTTTAGTTTTGTCTGAAATTTACGGCCTGTTTTAATGCCTGCACTTCTTCCTGGCTTAATATTACATAGGATTCCCCATTTACAATCTCTTTAATATAGAGGAAACAGTTTTCTCTGCTGTGAATCGCATTCAGAAGAAATCCTGTATTCTTATCGTCCAACATAGCCAGAACAAAGCTGAGTTTTCCTCCCATATCCTCAAATGCATCATACTTCACAATAGCATATTTGTTCAAGGTGTTTCCCATGATTTCTTTTAATTTTTCAATTTCCTGCTCATTTGCCGCTGCCGCATCCAGCCCTTTGTCAATCATTGCAAATTTGCGTCGGAACGATTTTTCAAGAGACTGTCCATCTCTTCCTTTCATAAATACGCGGTATTTTTGATTCAGTCGGTTTACTTCCAAAAAAAGACTGACCACACATACCAAAAGTGCAATTACCACAATCAGTAAAAAAATTGACAGCACACCGGAAATAGACTGAATCTTGCTGATTAGATTACCCATCTGCTCTAACTCCTCGTTTTCTCTCTTATCCTATTGTTTCCAATAATTCAACAATACGTTCCAATTCTTCTTGAGAATAGTATTCAATTTCAATCTTTCCCTTATTATCTGTCCTTCGGTTAATTGCAACCTTTGAACCGATAATCTGTTTAATTTTCTCTTCCAGATTCTTATAAACCAGTTCTTCTGCCTGATTTTTGGGTTTCTCTTCTTTTTTCTGCACTGGATTTAACAGTTCTTTCACTAAACGCTCTGTTTCTCGTACGCTCAATTTTTCATCGAATACTTTAACTGCCGCTTCCGCCTGTGCATCCTTACTTTCCAGTGCAAGCAAAGCTCTTGCATGTCCGGTTGAAATCATTTCATCAATCAGCATCTGCTGAACTCTGTCATCTAATTTTAAAAGACGCATTGAGTTTGTAACTGCAGTTCTGCTCTTTGAAACCCGTTCTGCAATCGCATCCTGTTTTAAATGAAACTCTTCCATCAAACGTTTATATGCCATTGCTTCTTCAATCGGATTTAAATCTTCCCGCTGAATATTTTCAATCAGAGAAATTTCAACGGCTTCCTGTTCTGTAAATTCTTTTACAATTACAGGAACCTCCTTGAGTCCTGCCAGTTTAGAAGCTCTCCATCTGCGCTCCCCGGCAATAATCTCATAATAGTCTTCCTTCTTCTGGACCAATAATGGCTGAAGTACACCAAACTGCTTAATAGATTCTGCCAGTTCCTGAAGTGCATCGGCATCAAACTGTTTTCTCGGCTGTTCCCTGCTCGGCTCAACCTTTGTCAGCTTCACAATCTGTACCTGTTCTCCAGGTTTCCCCTCAAATTCCATCTTTTCTTTTTGATGTTTATGAGCTTCTTTTGCCGCATTCTGCAGCGCTTCTTTATCGATTGCTGTTCTTCCGGTTTTCTTTTTTGTCGCTGTAGAATCTAAAACCGGAATCATAGAATCAAGACCTTTGCCAAGTCCACCTCTTTTTACCGCCATTCTTCATCCTCCCTGTGTAATACTTCCTCTGCAAGGAGTCTGTAGCTTTCCGCCCCTACTGATCTTTTATCATATAAGGTAATTGGCAGCCCATAACTCGGTGCTTCCGCAAGACGAACATTTCTCGGAATAATGGTCTTGTAAATAGACTGGTCCAGATTGTTCTTTACATTTTCAACAACCTGCAATGACAGATTTGTTCTTGCATCATACATCGTAAATACAACGCCTTCAATATCCAAATCCGGATTTAAACGGTTCTGAACCAGTTCAATCGTGTGAATAAGCTGTGTCAATCCTTCGAGTGCATAATACTCACACTGAATCGGAACCAGTACAGAATCTGCTGTTGTCATTGCATTGATAGTCAACACATTTAAAGACGGCGGGCAGTCCATAATAATAAAATCATAATTATCACGAATGGAATCAATATGATTTTTCAAAAGAAATTCACGCCCCTCTACGCCTACCAGTTCAATCTCTGCACCAGACAAATTCACATTCGACGGAATCAAGGATAAATTTTCGAATACATTCTCAATCAGACAGTCCGAAATTTCGCACTCTCCCACCAGAAGTTCATACAAAGTCGCATTAACATTATCTTTGTCTACGCCGACTCCGCTTGTTGTGTTCCCCTGTGGGTCAATATCAATAAGAAGGACTCTCTGTCCCAGCTCGGCAAGACATGCAGACAGATTGATTGCAGTTGTAGATTTTCCTACTCCGCCTTTCTGATTTGCTATTGCTATTATTCTTCCCACTTAAGTTTCCTCTTTTCATCAAACTTCGTATTTATTTCATTCAATGGTTATTATAACATCTTCTTAAACGTATTTCTACACAAATGTTTCACGTGAAACATTATATTTTTTTACGATATAAATTTCATTAATCAATCAATAAAAAAATGGGAAATGTTTCACGTGAAACATTTCCCATTTTTTTTATTATCACACTATTCTTCTCCCTACTTTCAGCTTGTATAATAAGAGTTAATGGCTTATAATTATAACTAACTAAAGTAATCCTATATTGGGAGGTTTTTTTATGAAAAAGCATAGATACAAACTTATTACAACCGGTATATTATTTACCACCGCAACTGCTATTATTCATTTCATGAACCATCTGATTTCTACAACCGCAATAATGAAAGACTTGTTAAAGTCAACGGCAAGCAATTATTACAATTGGCGTTTTGGAAAAATTTATTACACAAAACAAGGTACGGGTTCTCCCGTTTTATTAATTCACGATTTAACCATTTACAGTTCCGCTTATGAATGGGAAGCACTTGTAAAACAGCTTGAGAAAAATCATACCGTCTACTGCATCGACTTACCTGGATGCGGCCGTTCTGATAAACAGCATATTACTTACACCAACTATTTATATGTCCAGGCAATATCTGATTTTATCAAAAACGTAATTCACGAAAGAACCGATGTGATTACCAGTGGTTTTTCCGGCTCTTTTACAATCCTCGCCTGTCATAACGAAAACGAACTGTTTAGAAAAATTTTAATGATTAATCCGCCGGCACTTTCACAGTTAAATAAGATTCCAACCAAACGCAGCAAGCTTTATAAATCTTTTCTTGAGCTTCCTGTGTTCGGAACTCTTGTTTATAACATGATGGTCTGCCAGAGTAATGTTCAACTTGCATTTACAGAAGATTATCTTTACAATCCATTCCATATCAAAGCGGAATGGCTCGACACTTACTATGAAGCAGCCCACAAAGGCATGGGAAGCGGTCGTTTCTTATTCTCCAGTTTACTTGGAGGATATACTAACAACAATATCGTACATGCATTAAAAAATATAAACAACAGCATCTTTATTATCGAAGGGGAAGGCGAACTCACTAAGTGCGAAGTTCTCTCTCAATATGTAGAATTAAATCCGGCAATTGAGACTTACATTTTAAAAGAAGCAAAACATCTTCCTCAGTTAGAATCACCAGAACAGTTATTTGATTGTCTGTCTGTTTTTCTTGATGACTAAAAATCGAGAGGAATGTTTCACGTGAAACATTCCTCTCGATTTTTAATTTCTACTCATTAATTCTGTTTTTCCAAAAATTTTTCAAAAGAACTTTCAATTTCTTTTATCTTCATTTTATTGACCAGACACGCAGTTCCCTGATTATTTTTTACAAGATAGAAGTTAGAATCATACGGATAATATTCTACTTTGAAGTAAACTCCATTTTCTTTATAAAATTCTACAGTCATTTCCGGCTCATCCTGTGTTTCCGGTACTTCATCAAGCCACTCCTGACATTCCAGAGAACTGATATTGCTATAGAAGCTTGAGAAATCTTCCAATTTTATTTCGTTTCCATTCATAAAATAGGTTGTCACAGTTTCTGTATCCGATTCTGTATCACTATCTTCAGACTTTGAATCATCACTGTCATCTTTTTCTTTTGCTTTCTCTTCCGTTGTTTTTGTAAATTCATAAGATTCTCCATCTTTTTGAATTGTTACACGGTCGAGGTCTGCAAAGATATAATTAGAGACATAATTGCTGACCAGAGTTTTCACGTCGATATTTAAGAAACTTTCCACACTCGAAGATGAAATGGTATAAATGTTGGACTGGCTTTCAAGCTTCGCATAATAATTCCCACTGCTGTCCTGATCTCCAAGAAGCAAAACTTCCTGCTTATTCGTTGTCACAGTTTCTGTGGTACTGTCGCTGTCAGAGTCATTTTCTGCATCTTCATTACTGCTGCTGTCTTCACTCGTATCATCTTCACTGGTACTCGTGTCACTGTCTTTTGTCTCTGTCACCTGATAATCAATCGTAATCTTGGTCGGTGCATCCAATCCATACTCTGCAAGCTTACTGGTATCTGCACTTACAAAACTGCCCCAGGAAAGACTGGAAATTCCATTTAAGAGATTGGAAGTATTAGAACTGTCAATATCTCTTTGTGTGCTTCCTTTTGTATAACTCCATCCGGTGGAAGCAGAATCACTCTTTTCAATCACTTCGGCTTCTTCGCCCTGTTTTTCTACAGTCAGTTTCGTAACTGTAGTAGCTGTAATAGACGGGAAACTTTCCTTTTCTGCAAGGTCACTTAAATTAAAATTAAAAGCGGTTTCAAGATCAGAAGCAACCATATAGATTTTACTGGTATCCTTGTCAATTGTCATATAACAATTGCTTGTCATGTCATTTACTGCACCAAACTCTAATGTATGGGTTTCATCATCCGAATTTTTAATAGAAACCTGTACAGCAGGTACATCAAGTCCATACTCTGATACAGCCTCTACATCTTTGAGCTCCCTGTCTGAACTGATTGATTTTAACTTTCCTGCCAGCTCTTCAAAATTACTCTGGTCTAGTGGAAATGAAGCATCTGCACTATAACTCCATTTATCATCTGATTTTGTAAAAGTATAAGACTGACCTTCCGTTGTCACAGTCAGCTCTGTCAATTTGTCTGTATCTGTCTCAAACGCTGTTGCTGCTGTATCTGTACTATCTGCTTCACTGCTGCTGGCATTATGATTATGAAGAACAAAATAGACTACGCAGAGCACAACAAGCAGTACAATTCCTGCGATTAATCCGATATTTTTTTTCTTCATTACTGTTTTCTCCTCTTCATCCAGATACCACCGCCAATTACCAGAATCACTACCGGTACAACTGCTGTTACAAAGATACTCCAGAAACTTGCATCTGCTGCCGGAATTGTAAGTGTTGAAGTATCATAGCTCTTACTTGCAATAGAAATTGTATTACTATCCTCTTCGCTCTTACACATCCAGTTTACAGAAGCAGAAATCAATTCATAGTTTGCTCCGGATACCATTGTGTTCATCTGGTCATTAAACAGCGCTTCGGATGAATAATAAACAATCTGTGTTTCTTTCTCATCATCTAAATTCTCTGTGATGGAAACACCAACTGCAAATGGTCCGTCAATGTCATCGCTTTCTTTTTCCATTGTCTGCATATCTTCTACATTTACTTTTGAGTAAGAACCGTCTGAAGTCGTCAGAATATCAGTGATTTCAAGAGAATCTCTGTAGTTATCACTCTTTACAATTCCCTGTGCCAGAGGCATTAAAATATATCGACTGCCAGATGACAGGCTTGAAGTAATGTCATTACTTTCGATATTTGGAAGCAGATAGGATGGATTCTGAGAAATATAATGATTGGTATCTCCCTCAAGTACAATTCCACCTGCCGTCTTCACACCATAATTCTCTAATACAGAAGCAAAATTTGGCATTTCTTCAGAAGAATAATTAGAAACTATCAACGCTTTTCCGCCATTTTCCAGATAAGAAATAATCTTAGACGCCTCATCTTCTGAAATATCTTTTGCCGGTGCAAAGATAAACAAGATGTCTGCATCGTCCGGAACACTGTCCATTGTCAGCAGATTTAAAGACTGAATATCGATATTTGCTTTCTGAATGGTATCTTTTAAGGTATCACTCATGGTTGCTTCATCGTGTCCCTCTAACGTATACATCACCGGCATACTATCGGATGTTACATAATTAATTGCACTTGTAATCTGGCCTTCTCCATCAAATCCGGTTACCTCGTTACTGTAAGTCTGATAATTAACAGTCGTTTCATATAATGAGTTGTTATCAATGACTTTATTTTTATCTCCGCACACAACAATTACGCTGTTATTGCTCACGCCATCCGATGTATACTGTGAAACAAATTTCGGATTTACTGCAGGGTCTTTCTGTTCCACTTTGATGTGGTCACTGCCCTCTTCGTATTTTTCCAGAAGTTTCTGGATATCACTGCTTTCTGAACCACTCTGCGCAATATAATAAATCTCTACGTCTTTATCGAGCTTTTTAAGTACTTTCTTTGTCTGGTCACCAATGCTGTAAAGTTTCTGCGTACTTAAATCGATTTCTCTGTATTTTGACGGCACTTCCTGCAATACCAGATTTAATACTACGATAATCGCAATAAAAATTGTAATTGCACCCATGCTGTAGGAACCATGCTTTAAGTTCTTTTTATTTTGGATTCGTTTTTCCTTGCTTTTCTTTCGTAATTCTTTGAAATCTATTTTTTTGAATTTTTTGCCGTTTGACTCTTTATTCGTTTTTTTAGTTACGTCTTTATTTGACTCTTTATTTAAATCTTCATTTGACCCTTTATTTAAGTCTTTATTTAAATCTTTATTTGAGTCTTTGTTTAACTCTTTATTTTCATTGTTTGTCTTCATATTTGCATTTTCTCCTCTCTATTCACCTCAAATCATCAGCTCCAACGCCGTTTCTGTATTGACTGAACGGTTAAAAATATGAAAATGCAGATTACGGATAACATATATACAATTCCGGAGAAATCCAAAATTCCTCCTACAAAATTATCAAAATGATTTGCGATTGCGAGCAAATCTAACAATTTTTGAATTGCTCCCTCGTACAAAGAGGATTTTACAATATATATAATTACAACTGCTCCAAGCAGTACCACTCCTGTAATTCCGGTCAAAATATTATCTTTTGTCATCTGATAGACGACCATTGCAATTAAGACTGCAAGTACCGCAAATGCAAGCATGGAAGCCATCGCCGTCTGTGAAAAGAAAGATTCAATTCCATTCATGACAAAACTGCAGAATAATACCACAAAGGTAAGAACCGCTGCGATAACCTGACTTTCCGTAATCGAAGATAAAAAAAGTCCAACTGCAATATTGGCACATCCCAAAAAGAAAAATCCAACAATTGCAGTTAAGGTCATAGGATAAGAAACTGTTCCGTATTTTGCCAAAATAAGCGGATAAAACAACGTAATCACAACTGGAATCAGATAAATTGTCACCATTCCAAGATATTTTCCAAATACTATCTTCCAGATTGGCACCGGTGAAGTGAATAATAACTGGTCTGTTTTATTTCTTTTTTCTTCCGCTAAAATTCTCATTGTTAAAATCGGAGTGATAATCAAAAATACAAACGTCACGGAATTTAAGGTTGTTCCAAAGTCCGGACTTGCATAATTTAAGTTATATGCCGTAAAATAAATCCCCAGAACCAGCATGATAAATGCCATAAACACATATCCTTGCATGGATGTAAGATAACTTTTTAATTCTTTTTTATAAATCGCCAGCATTTTCTTTCTCCTCCTCATTGTCGTCTTCGGTCAATTTCAAGAATACTTCTTCCAGCGTCATATTTGTCGGCTGCATTTTTAAAATCGGACATTTTGCATCTGCCAGAGCAAAGAAAATGTTTTCTCTCATATCCTGTTCCCCTGATATTTTAACGGTAAAATCACAGGCATCCGGCACAAAAGATTCATGGTAAATCATTTCCTGAATATTTTCTACGAGGTTCATTGCCTCTCTGATTTCTTCTTCTTTCCCTTTTACTGTAAGTTCAAGAGAATTTGCGCCTTCCATTACTTTACTTAAATTCTCCGGTGTGTCGCTTGCCACCAGTTTTCCACGGTCAATAATCAATACATGGTCACAGACCGCACTTACCTCCGAAAGGATGTGTGAACTTAAAATAACGGTATGTTTTTCTCCAAGGCTCTTAATTAAATCCCTGATTTCAATAATCTGTTTCGGGTCAAGACCAACGGTCGGCTCATCTAAAATAATAATTTCCGGATATCCAAGCAGAGCCTGTGCAATTCCAACCCTCTGTTTAAAACCTTTTGAAAGGTTCTTAATCAGACGTTCCTGTACTTCCTCAAGCTTTGTAGTTGACATAACTTCTTTTATATTCTTTTCCCGCTCTGCTTTTGGAATGGATTTTAACTCAGCTACAAATTTTAAATACTCTCTGACTGTCATGTCCTGATAAACCGGAGGTAGCTCCGGCAAATAACCGATACATTTTTTTGCGGCTTCCGGCTCTTCTAAAATGTTGTGTCCATCAATCAGAATTTCTCCCTGTGTCGAGGCAATGTAGCCGGTAATCATATTCATTGTAGTCGATTTACCTGCTCCATTTGGTCCTAAAAATCCATAAATTTTTCCTTTTTCTATGGTAAAACTCAAATGGTCTACGGCCACATGGTCACCATATTTTTTGACCAGATCCTTTACTTCAATCAAGGTATTCCCTCCTTTAATATTGTACTTGCTTTTTTATATTTTTCTCACCGTTCTATTCTATTTACTATTTGTGATAAAAATTAGATGAGAATGTGTTTTTTCTGTGAATCCTTGCAAATATCCCTAATAAAAAAAAGAGAGCCTTTTTCAGCTCTCTTTCGTTCTTTATTTTCATACAATTTTTTATCCAATTTTCCACTTATACAATCGGTTCTTTTGCAGGAGTTCCTGCTTTTCTCGGATACTTTTTCGGTGTATTTTTTACTTTTTTTATCAGCAAAATCGTACGTTCCATATCTGAGTCCGGCAACAAAAATTCTTCTGTTTTTTCGACTTTTCCGCCTAAAACTGCAATCGCTTTTTTGCCTTCTTCCAGTTCTTCTGCCGCTTTTCCCGACTTATATGCAGCAAAGTATCCACCTGTCTTTACATAAGGCAGACAATACTCGCTGATTACACTTATCCTTGCAACTGCACGTGTCACACTTAAATCAAAAGCCTCTCGAAGCTCTGGTTTTTTTGCACCATCTTCTGCACGTCCATGTACTGTTTCAATGCCTTCTAAACCTAATTTTTCGATGACTTCATTTAAGAATTTCAAACGTTTATTTAAGGAATCCAGCAGAGTTACTTTCAGATGAGGAAACGCAATTTTTAATGGAATTCCAGGAAATCCTGCCCCTGTTCCGACATCAATACAGCTCTCAATTTTGCTCATATCCAGTGCTCTTACAATCGAAAGACTGTCTGAAAAATGCTTCTGAAGTACCTCATCAAACTCTGTAATTCCGGTCAGATTCATCACCTTATTCCACTCAATTAACAGCTCATAATACTGAATAAACTGCGCTTTTTGTTCTTCTGAAAGTGTAATTTTAAACTCTTTTACAGCGTTTTCTAACAGCGTTAAATCATAATTCATGTATTCCCATTTCCCCCTCTTCGATAAGATTCCAGGTACACAAGAAGGACAGAAATATCTGCCGGAGAAACCCCTGCAATTCTGGAAGCCTGACCTACAGAAACCGGACGGTATTCTTCTAATTTCTGTCTTGCTTCAATTCTAAGTCCGCTGATTGCTTCATAGTCCAGTTCCTCCGGAAGTTTCTTTGTTTCCAGCTTCTTAAACTGTTCTACCTGTTTCATCTGGCGCTTAATGTATCCATCGTATTTGATATTAATGTTAACCTGTTCTCTTACATCTTCCGGAAGTTCCGGTCTTTTCTTATCTAAAGGAGCTAATAATTTATAGTTTAATTCCGGACGGCGGATTAATTCCGCAAGGGAACATCCATTTTTAAGAGGTGTGCTTTCATACTGTTCAAGCAGTTCCTGTACCTCTTTCGTTGCGCCTACATAAGTATGTTCCACACGCTCTTTTTCTTCCTCGATTTTTGCTTCTTTCCACAAAACATAATCATACTGTTCTTTACTTACAAGACCCACCTGATAACCTTTTTTTCTTAATCTTAAGTCTGCATTATCCTGTCTTAAAAGCAGTCTGTATTCCGCACGGCTTGTCATCATTCGGTATGGTTCATGATTCTCTTTTGTAACCAAATCGTCGATTAATACACCAATATAAGACTCGGAACGATCTAAAATCAGCATCTCTTTTCCAAGCACTTTCATTGCCGCATTGATACCTGCAATCAATCCCTGAGCAGCTGCTTCTTCGTATCCTGAACTTCCGTTAAACTGTCCGCCTGAGAACAAACCTTTGATTTCTTTAAATTCAAGTGTCGGATATAACTGTCTTGCATTAATACAGTCATACTCAATCGCATAGGCATTTCTTACAATTTTTGCGTGCTCTAATCCTGCAACAGAATGGTACATTTCGTACTGTACATCCTCCGGAAGAGAGCTTGACATTCCGCCTACATACATCTCATTTGTATATAATCCTTCCGGCTCAATAAAAACCTGATGGCGTTTTTTGTCCGCAAAACGTACAACTTTATCCTCAATGGATGGACAGTATCTGGGACCTGTTCCTTCTATCATACCGGAATATAATGGAGAGCGGTCCAAATTATTTCTGATAATCTCATGTGTGGTTTCATTGGTATAAGTCAGCCAGCAGGATGCCTGGTCAATCTGAACATCTTCAGGATTGGTAGAGAAAGAAAACGGTACAACTCTTTCATCTCCAAACTGTTCTTCCATCTTTGAAAAGTCAATACTTCTTTTGTCAATTCTGGCAGGTGTTCCTGTCTTAAAACGATACATCTCGATGCCAAGTTTTTTCAGGGAATCGGTCAGATGATTCGCTGCCTGAAGTCCGTTTGGACCGGTATGATTGCTTACATCACCGTAAATACATCTTGCCTTTAAGTAAGTTCCTGTACAAAGCACAACCGCTTTTACTGCATACTCTGCACCAGAATAGGTTCTTACTCCTTTAATCTGTTTGTCCTCAGCAAGAATCTCTGTTACCTCTGCCTGACGAATAGTCAGATGTTCTGTATTTTCCAGTGTATGGCGCATACTTCTGCTGTATTCCTGTTTATCTGCCTGCGCACGCAAAGAATGAACAGCAGGACCTTTTGATACATTTAACATCTTAGACTGGATGAATGTTTTATCAATATTTTTTCCCATTTCTCCACCCAGAGCATCCAATTCACGTACCAGATGTCCCTTGGAACTACCACCGACATTTGGGTTACAGGGCATGAGTGCAATACTGTCCACACTTACCGTAAACATAATCGTTTCCAACCCCAGACGTGCACACGCAAGTGCTGCTTCACATCCGGCATGACCTGCACCAACAACAGCAATATCATAATTTTCTGTCAAATGATTCATCTGTTTTTCTCCTTTTTCGCTTCTATATTTATCCTGATTTTTTACTTTCCGGTACAGAATTTTGAGAAGATTTCATTGACCAAATCTTCCCCTACAGCCTCTCCGATAATACTTCCTAAAGACTCATAAGCGTTCATTAAATCAATCGAAAAGAAGTCTTCCGGCATCTGCATTTCAATGCTGTTTTCAACCATTTTTAAACTGTCAAGTGCTTCTTCAAGAGCCGTTTTATGTCTCATATTTGTGATATAAACTTCATCATTAAAGCTTAATTCACCTTCAAAAAACATGTTTTTAATCTCCTGTTCCAGCACATCAATTCCCTGTTCTTCCTTTGCTGAAATCGACACAACTGGATGAGAAAGCTTTTCTTTTAACATTTCTTCGGTTACTTTCTGTTCCAAATCGGTCTTATTCAACAGCACAATTGCCTTTTTATCTTCGAGAATCTCCATGATTTCTTCATCATTTTCATCAAGAGGACGTGAAGAATCCACCACATAAAGAATCAAATCCGCATCTTTTGCATACTCTTTTGCCCGTCCTACACCGATTTGTTCTACTTTATCTTCTGTATCACGGATTCCGGCAGTATCAATCATACGAAGAGAAATTCCATGAAGCACAATCGTTTCTTCTAAAATATCTCTTGTCGTACCTGCAATATCCGTTACAATCGCACGTTCTTCTCCTACAAGTACATTCATAAGAGACGATTTTCCGGCATTTGGTTTCCCTACGATAACTGTTTTAATGCCCTCTTTCATCATCTTTCCTTCTTTTACTGTAGAAAGAAGGTTTTCCACTTTCTCTTTCTGAATTTTGATATCTTTCCCCAAAGTTTCCCCATAACCATCCACACTGATATGTTCCGGGTCATCTAAAGCAGATTCGATATATGCAATATGATAGATAATATTCTCTCTGATTTCACAGATTACTTTCTGCACAGAGCCTTTTAACTGATGAAGAGAACTCTTTAATGCATACTCATTCTTTGCATTAATTATATCAATGACTGCCTCTGCCTGTGATAAATCAATTCTTCCGTTTAAGAAAGCACGCTTGGTAAATTCGCCTGGCTCTGCCGGTCTTGCACCATACTTAATGACTGTTTCCAGCACTTTTTTCATTGCAAGCACACCGCCATGACAGTCAATTTCAATGGTATCTTCCCCTGTATAACTTCTCGGACCGTCCATTACCATGACTAAAACTTCGTCAATTTCTTCGTCTCCATCATAAATAAAACCATAATTTATCGTGTGAGATTTTACTTCTTCTATCTTATTTTTTCCATTTTTGGAACGGTAGATTTTTCCTGCAATTTCACGGCTTTTTGGACCACTCATTCGTATAATTCCAATTCCTGAAGCGGTCATAGCTGTTGCAACTGCTGCTATCGTTTCTGATGCCAGTATCGGCATAATCCAGCCTCCTAACCCAATTTAATATACTTTTTAATTTACTCTTAAGAAACAAAAAACGCTCCAGATAAAAGCACAGAGAATCCATCTCCAACATTCACGCTTTCACCTAGAACGTCTTTATTTTTTATTACATTATTTCTTTAATTTTACAACCACATGGCGATATGGTTCACTGCCCTCGCTATATGTTTCAACATAACGGTTCCCCTGAAGTGCAGAATGAATAATTCTTCTTTCATAAGGATTCATCGGCTCTAAAGAAACAGGTTTTCTCGTCTTTCTTACTTTGTAAGCAATGCTCTTTGCAAGATTTTCAAGTGTTTCTTTTCTTCTGTTTCTATAGTCTTCTGTATCAAGTTTTACACGGACATAACCCTGTCTGCCTTTGTTTACAACAAGGCTTGTAAGGTACTGAAGAGAATCCAGTGTCTGTCCTCTTTTTCCAATCAAAATACCCATATCCTGTCCGATAAATTCAACTTCAAGGCTGCCGTCTTCTGCTGTGTATTCTATTTTAAGCTCAACTTCAAGCTCCATTGCTTTAAATACACCACTTAAGAACATCTCAGCTTCCGCTTTGATTTCTGCAATCTCTTCCTCGCTTCGTTTGATGATTTTCTTCTCTTCACGAGGCTTTGGCTGCTCTTTTTTTGTTTCCTGATGTCTCACCGGTTTTACGGTTTCTTCTACAGGTTTTTCTGCTGCCTTATCAGTTTTTTTCACTTCTTTTTTTACCGGAACAGACTCTTTTATTTCTTCTGCTACAGGTTCTTCCGGTAAGGTTTCTTCTTTTCTGCGAGCTTTTATGATTGCCGGTTTTTTACCGATTCCAAAAAATCCTGAACTGCCTTCAGTCACAACCTGAATCTCCAGATTTTCACTGGAAACGCCAAGTTCAATGCTGGCTTTGATAATTGCCTCATCTGCTGTTTTAGCAGAAAACTCTTTGAATTCCATAACGCTTCCCCCTTACCGTTATTTTTTCTTTGTCTTATTCTTTTTATCAAATTCTGCAACCATGTTAGCCTTTGATGCAAGGCTTCCCGGTTTTGTTTCCGGTACTTCTCTGTAAGTATCTACAGCTTTTGAACCACTGTTATTATTGTATTTCTTTAAATTTGTGGTACATTTTGGTTCTTCAATATTTCTGACATTCTGTTTTGCCTGCTGTGTGATTTTCTGTGGCGGAAGTCCTGATTTTTCACGTTTTTTAGCAGCTTTTGCCTGATTTTTACGGATATAGTCTTCTAAATCCATGTTGTCCAGGTGTTTATTAATAATAAGCTGCTGGATACAACGAATCACAGAACCGGCAATCCAGTAAATACCAATACCAACCGGGAATGAGAAACAGATAAATGCAGAAAACAGAGGCATAAATGTGTTCATACTCTTCATTGTTGCGTTCATCTGGTCATTTGCTCCACCGTCCTGAGTGGTTGCCGCCGTTGGCATTAATTTAATGTTTAACATCTGTGTCAGCCAGGATAATACCGGAATTAAAACTGCTGCAAGAATCAACAGATAAGAGTGTGAACTCCATCCTGACTTAATCAGTGCAAGCGGGGTATCTGCGATATTCAGTCCAAGGAAATTCTGCATCGGACGAATTGTATTTGCTGTATTGCTTAATACATCTGAGAATCCACTAAAATCACTGATTTCACCTAAGTGTTTCCACTGTGTTGGTGATAAGTTATATAATACATCAATAATACGGTTTGTTGTTACATCATCTGCTCTCCAAGTATAAGTTCTTAATCCCTCATCCTTGATAAACTGTGTCAGGACATCTGCGTATCCGTCTACACTTGTGATACTTACAACGGCTTTGTCAAAAATTGCTTTAATCTCGCCAATATATCCAGGAATATTAATAATAACCTGGTATAAAGCAAAGAAAATCGGCATCTGAATGAATAACTGCAGACAACTTCCTGTTGGAGACACACCATATTTTTCATAAACTGCCATTGTCTCTTCCTGCATCTTCATCTGAGAAGCCTGGTCTTTTTTTCCTCTGTATTTTTTACTGATTTTCTGCAATTCTGGTGACATAACTGCATTCATTTTTGAAAACTTCTGCTGTTTAATCTGCAGAGGTATCATGAATGCATAAATGATAATTGTAAATAATATAATACAAAGACCGAGATTATGAATCCCAATCTTGTAAATGCCGTTCATCAGCCAGCCCATTACCTCGGCTACCCATTTTACAATCGGCATTGAACTCTTACTTAACAATGCACCCAAAATTCGTCCTCCTTATATAACCGGTGACCCCAATATTTCTCTAATTAGTGTGTGTTCTTATCCACATCATTTTTCGGTTCATCAGGGCACCGGGTCATATCCGCCTTTGGAAAATGGATTACATCTTAAAATTCGCCAACCGGCCAGTAAGCAGCCTTTTACTGCTCCATATTTTTCAATTGCTTCCAGTCCATATTGAGAACACGTAGGAATATAGGGACAACGTGTACTCTTTAATGGGGATATATACTTTTGATAAAACCGAATCAATTTAATTAGTATCGTTTTCATTCTCTTCGCTTTTTATGGTTTTTGTGAGTTTTCCTAAATGCATTAATGCACTTTCTATGGAATGGAACCCCTGGTTCTTTCCATTTACCCTGACTACAATTACAATATCATATCCGCATTTAAACTTTTCCTCATTTAACCGGTAACTTTCTCTTATAAGGCGCGCAAGATGGTGTCTCACAACACTGTTTCCCACCTTTTTGCTTACGGATATGCCAACTCTGTTTTTTTCTAACTGATTTTCTCTTACATACATAACCAGATATCGATTTGCTTTTGATGTTCCACTTTTATAAACCAGTTGAAAATCTCTGTTTTTCTTTAACGACTCCGAATATTTCATAAACCATCCTTTTAATGAAAAGAGAAGAAAAGACCACATGTCTGCGGTCTTAAGCTGATAATTTTTTTCTTCCTTTTAATCTTCTTGCAGCTAAAACTTTTCTTCCACCTTTTGTGCTCATTCTAGCTCTGAATCCGTGAACTTTAGATCTCTGTCTCTTTTTTGGCTGAAATGTCATTTTCATAATTCCAGGCACCTCCTTTAAATAAATATCTATCTATCTTGAGATAGTATTCCTATGGTTATGCATTATTTAGTAAACATCATTTCAATTATATTCATAAACCCCCTCTCCGTCAAGCATTTTTTCGATTTTTTTATACCAATTTATGCCTGACTGAAGCTTTTAAAATTTGTCATTTATGGATTATTTTGCGCTTTTTAAGTTTTCCACATTTATCCGCATTGCGAAAAAGTTATCCACATTTTCACTTTTGCAAGTTATCCACATTTTGTGGATAACTTTTCAATTTTTCCACTCTTTAAAAAAGTTATCCACAAAGTTATCCACATTTTTTGGTTTACATAATATTTCAAAAAAAATGTGGATAACTCGACCTTTTTTTGTGGATAACTTCAAAAAAAATGTGGATAACTTTTTTTGGTTTTTAAAAAATCCTTTAAAATCAAGGGTTTTAGCGTGTGGATAATGTGGAAAGAAGTTATCCACATTATCCACATTTACTGGTTGCAAATAATGCCTTTTTTCGAGTTATCCACATTATCCACATTGCTTTTTTGCAAGTTATCCACATTATCCACATTGGGAAAAGTTTTCCACATTTTTCGCATAGTTTTCCACATTTTTGTGATTAAACGGTTGATAAAAGTCCCAATTTATTATAGAATAGATAAATACAAAACTTGTAGTATTTTGATAGAAAGTGTATTTTTCGCACTTTCTATTGTTACGTTGTTTTA
Source organism: Firmicutes bacterium OM04-13BH (assembly GCA_003481745.1). GTDB lineage: Bacteria > Bacillota > Clostridia > Lachnospirales > Lachnospiraceae > Blautia > Blautia stercoris. The sequence goes on along the minus strand of QULP01000005.1, from coordinate 10,575 downwards.
TATTTACTTAAACACAGGAGATACACCATGCATCCAATACAAGAAAAATGGACGGATATTCTTAATACCATCAGAGAGGAACATCAGCTCTCTGATATTTCTTTCAAAACATGGCTTGAAACGCTTACTGTCCACAGTGTTGAGGACAATGAAGTGACAATTGTAGTCCCTACCGGGCTGATTGGTATCAACTATATTACTAACCGTTATCTTCTTCCATTAAAAGTAGCCATTTCTGAGGCAACCGGAGAAGAATATGAAATTGCCCTAATCGAGCCAAAAGATATTCCATCTGAAACAGTACAAGCTCCCTCAACTATTATTAATGAAAATGTTGAGCGTGCAAACTTAAATCCCCGCTATACATTTGATACTTTCGTAGTCGGAAGCAACAATAAAATGGCACATGCAGCGTCCGTTGCGGTTGCTGAATCCCCAGGAGAAGCTTATAATCCACTGTTTATCTACGGTGGCGTTGGTCTTGGAAAAACACATCTAATGCATTCAATTGCACATTTTATTCTGCAGAAAAACCCAGAAACGCGGGTATTGTACGTTACAAGTGAAATTTTTACAAATGAATTGATTGAATCTATCCGCAGTGGTAATAATGCAGATATGACCATGACTAAGTTTCGGGAGAAATATCGCAACATTGATGTTCTGATGATTGACGATATTCAATTTATTGTAGGAAAAGAATCCACACAGGAAGAGTTTTTCCACACCTTTAATGCACTTCACGGTGCAAAAAAACAGATTATCATATCTTCTGATAAACCTCCGAAAGATATGGAAATCTTAGAAGACCGCCTTCGTTCCCGCTTTGAATGGGGCTTAATCGTTGATATTTCAGCTCCTGACTACGAGACAAGAATGGCGATTCTTAAGAAAAAAGAAGAACTTGACGGCTATTATATTGATGATGATGTCATTGAGTACATCGCAAAGAACGTTACCTCAAACATCCGTGAATTAGAGGGATCTCTCAATAAGATCATGGCATTTGCCAATCTGGAAAACTGTGAAATTAACCTCGCTCTGGCTGAAAAAGTCTTAAAAGACATCATTTCTCCGGATGAAGAGATGAGGGTCGTAACCCCTGAAATCATTATCCGTACGGTTGCTGAACACTTTGATTTATCCGCCAGTGATTTAATAGGAAACAAGAGAAGCTCTCAAATCACTTATCCGCGCCAAATTGCCATGTACCTCTGCCGTCAAATGACTGATATCACCTTGAAAATCATCGGTGACAAGCTTGGGGGACGTGACCATAGTACCATTATGAACGGAATCAAACGAATCGAAAAAGAAGTTCAGTATTCTGAAGAAACCAGAGAAGTGATTAATATACTTAAAAAGAAGATTAATCCAGCTAAAAATTCGCTTAAATAAAATTAAAAAATTAATCTTCATCCACACTTCTCTTGAAAATTGACATAGTTATCCACATTTTGGGTGTCAAAAATGTGGATAACTCGAAAAAAAATGTGGATAACTGCCATTTTTTTGTGGATAACTATGTGGATAACTCGGTGAAAAATGTGGATAACTTTTTTTTAAGTACTTTTTAAGTTGTTTAAGCAGAAAAGTTATCCACATTGATTTTGAGTTATCCACAAGTTATCCACATAGTTATCCACATTGTCAACACCCCTTAAGCCCTTTATTTACAAGGGTTTCAAGAGTTATCCACATTATCCACATCCCCTACTACTACTACTATTAATATATTATATATATATATGTTTATAGCAAAACCATTTTCACAGAAAGGAAGTTATCCACATTATGAAATTAATCTGTTCAAAGTCTGAGTTACTAAAAAGTGTAAACATTGTCATGAAGGCAGTTCCTTCAAAAACGACAATGCCAATCTTACAGTGTATCCTGATTGATGCATCTGCCAATATTATCAAATTTACATCAAATGATATGGAACTTGGAATTGAGACAATTGTAGAGGGTTCTATCGAAGAAAAAGGAATCGTTGCTCTTGATGCGAAAATCTTTTCAGAAATTGTTAGAAAATTACCTGATAATGATGTTACAATTGTGACAGACGAAAAACAAAACACAACCATTACTTGTGAAAAAGCGAAATTTAATATTCCGGGACAGTCAGGTGAAGATTTCTCTTATCTGCCATTTATCGAAAAAAATGAAGGTGTTCAGATTTCACAGTTCACATTAAAAGAATTAATTCGTCAAACCATCTTTTCTATCGCAGTAAATGAAAACAATAAACTGATGACAGGTGAATTATTTCAGATTGCCAACAACACATTGAGAGTCGTATCCCTTGATGGACATCGTATTTCAATCCGAAAGATTCCGTTAAAGAATGAATGTTCTGACAAGAAAGTGGTTGTTCCGGGAAAAACTTTAAATGAAATCAGTAAGATTTTATCCGGTGAGACAGAAGACATGGTGGATATCTATTTTGCTGAAAATCATATTCTGTTTGAATTTGACAATACAAAAGTTGTTTCGAGATTAATTGAGGGAGAATATTTCAAGATTGACCAGATGTTGTCCAGTGATTACGAAACAAAGGTAACACTGAACAAAAAAGAATTTTTAGATAGTATTGACCGTGCAACTCTTCTTGTAAAAGAAGGAGATAAAAAACCAATTATTATTACAATTAACGATGAGGGTATGGAACTCCAGATCGACTCTCAGATTGGTTCGATGAAAGAAGACATCGACATTAACAAAATGGGAAAAGATATTATGATTGGTTTTAATCCAAAATTTTTAATTGATGCACTAAAGGTCATTGATGATGAAGAAATCCATATTTATCTCATGAATCCAAAAGCACCTTGCTTTATTCGTGATGATGCAGGACAATATGTATATCTCATTCTTCCGGTAAACTTTAATTCTGTCGGAAGATAATCGGAAGCACAGAAAGACTCCGGAAGTGTATTAACGCAGAAAGGACAAAACATGGAAATTATAAAATTAAGAGATGAATTTATAAAATTAGGTCAGGCACTAAAAGCAGCTAATCTAGTAGAAGACGGAGTGGAGGCAAAATACGTTATTCAGGATGGTCTTGTAACCGTAAATGGAGAAGTAGATACAAGAAGAGGCAGGAAACTGTATGACGGTGATGTTGTAGCTTATGATGGACAGGAAATTAAAATTGTGAAATAGCGACAGGTGTACAGATGTATATTGAATCAATGGAATTAAAGGATTTTAGAAATTATGAGTTTTTATCTTTGCGGTTTGACAAGGGAACCAATATTTTTTACGGCGACAATGCACAGGGAAAAACAAATATCCTTGAAGCTGTGTATCTTTGTGGAACAACAAAGTCACATAGAGGAAGTAAAGACCGTGAGATGATTCGGTTTCATGAAAATGAATCGCATATCAAGCTCAGAATAAACAAAGGGGGCATTTCCCACAGAATAGATATGCATTTGAAAAAAAATAAAGCGAAAGGAATTGCAATTGACGGGATTCCAATCCGTAAAGCAAAAGAACTTCTGGGGATTGTGAATATTGTATTTTTCTCACCGGAAGATTTAAATATTATAAAAAATGGTCCAGGTGAGCGCCGGAGATTTCTTGATTCAGAATTATGTCAGCTTAATAAAATCTATTTGTCGGATTTGTTTCAGTACAATCACATTTTAAATCAGCGCAATAAATTGTTAAAAGATATTGCACAAAAAGAAAGTCTTAAGAGTACGCTGGATATCTGGGACGAACAGCTTGTTCGCTATGGAGCCTCGGTAATTCGAAGCAGACGTGAATTTGTTCGTGAGATGAATGAAGTGATACAGCGGATACATAGCAGTATTACAGGAGAAAAAGAACAGATTGAGCTGATTTATGAGCCCAATGTGGAAGAAGAACAGTTTCTGGAAATACTGCTTAAAAACAGAGAAAAAGATTTTAAATTTAAAAACACATCATCGGGTCCCCACAGAGACGATATGTGTGTTAAAATAAATCATATCGACATTAGAAAATACGGTTCTCAGGGACAACAGCGTACAGCAGCCTTGTCATTGAAATTATCAGAAATTCATCTGGTAGAAAGAAAAATTAAAGATGTTCCCATTTTGCTGCTGGATGATGTATTATCAGAACTTGATGTGAACAGGCAGAATTATCTTCTGGAGAGCATCAAAAATATTCAGACCATGATTACCTGTACGGGTCTGGATGAATTTGTGAACAGCAGGTTTGAGATAAATAAACTTTTCAAAGTAGTAGACGGAACCATCGTTAACTGATATCAGGGAAACAGGAGGAATTGGATGAACACAGAAATTAAAACAGAGTATGGAGCCGACCAGATTCAGATACTGGAGGGTCTGGAAGCAGTAAGAAAGAGACCGGGTATGTATATTGGCAGTACTTCATCCAGAGGTCTGCATCACCTTGTGTATGAGATTGTGGATAATGCGGTAGACGAGGCGCTGGCCGGTTATTGTGATACAGTAGAAGTTACAATTAACAAAGATAATTCGATTACGGTTATTGATAATGGACGAGGTATTCCGGTAGGAATTAATCATAAAGCGGGAATCCCTGCGGTAGAGGTTGTATTTACAATTCTTCATGCCGGAGGAAAATTCGGCGGTGGCGGATATAAAGTATCCGGCGGTCTGCATGGTGTAGGTGCATCTGTTGTAAATGCACTGTCGACCTGGCTTGAGGTTACGATTTATCATGAGGGTAAAATTTACCGTCAGCGTTATGAACGTGGAAAAACTATTTATAAACTAAAAGTCATTGGGGATTGTGACTCGGAAAAGACCGGAACAATGGTTACGTTCCATCCGGATCCTGAAATTTTTGAGGAGACCGTATTTGATTTTCATACATTGAAACACAGATTCCGTGAAATTGCTTTTTTGACAAAAGGTCTTAAAATTATTGCAAAAGATAATCGTGGGGAAGAACCAAAAGAAACAGTTTTTCACTATGAAGGCGGAATCCGGGAATTTGTGCAGTATTTAAATAAAAGTACTACAGCTCTTTACGAAGAGATTTTATATTTTGAGGGAACAAAAGACGGAGTTATGGTAGAAGTTGCAATGCAGCATAATGATTCCTACACAGAAAACACTTATGGATTTGTAAATAATATTACAACTCCGGAAGGCGGAACGCATGTAGTTGGTTTTAGAAATGCACTGACAAAAACCTTTAATGAGTATGCAAGAAAGAATAAATTATTAAAAGACAGCGATGCGAATCTTTCCGGTGAAGATATTCGTGAGGGATTAACTGCAATCATCAGTGTCAAGATTGAAGACCCTCAGTTTGAAGGACAGACAAAACAGAAACTTGGAAACAGCGAAGCAAGAGGTGCGGTGGATAATATCGTAGCCAATCAGCTTGAGATCTATTTAGAGCAGAATCCTGCAGTTGCAAAAATCATTATAGAAAAATCTGTGCTTTCACAGAGAGCCAGAGATGCAGCAAGAAAAGCCAGAGATTTAACCAGAAGAAAAACTGCGCTTGAGGGAATGTCTCTTCCTGGAAAGCTGGCAGATTGTATGGATAAAGACCCGTCTAAGTGCGAAATTTACATCGTAGAGGGTGATTCTGCCGGTGGTTCTGCAAAGACTGCAAGAAGCCGTGCGACTCAGGCGATTCTTCCACTTCGAGGTAAAATTCTGAATGTAGAGAAAGCGCGTCTGGACAGAATTTATGCAAATGCGGAAATCAAAGCGATGATTACGGCTTTCGGAACAGGAATTCACGAAGATTTTGATATCAGCAAGCTCAGATATAATAAAATCATTATCATGACGGATGCCGATGTCGATGGTGCACATATTGCAACCCTGCTTCTGACATTTTTATATCGTTTCATGCCGGAGCTGATTAAACAGGGACATGTATATCTTGCAAAGCCACCTTTGTTTAAGATTGAACGGAATAAAAAAGTGTATTATGCTTATTCAGAAAAAGAACAGGATGAGATTCTTAACGAAATCGGACGTGACGGCAATAATCGTATACAGCGTTATAAAGGTCTTGGAGAGATGGATGCAGAGCAGTTATGGGAGACAACAATGGACCCAGAACGCCGTATTTTGTTAAAAGTTGTTATGGATGAAGAAACTTCTTCAGAAGTGGATTTAACATTTAAGACACTTATGGGTGATAAAGTAGAGCCTAGACGTGAGTTTATCGAGGAAAATGCAAGATATGTCAAGAACCTTGATATTTAAGTTTGATGCGTGAATAGATTGTTCAAGTCGAACGTCTGTGAGACTTGGTGCGTGATTCTGGTCAGCATATGATGTTAAATTGACTTAAACAGAGTTAAGGAGAGACGAATGGAAGATAATATTTTTGATAAAGTTCACGAGGTGGACCTGCAGAAAAAAATGGAAGAGTCGTACATTGAGTATGCAATGAGTGTTATTGCATCTCGTGCGCTTCCCGATGTAAGAGATGGCTTAAAGCCGGTACAGAGAAGAATTCTGTTTTCAATGATTGAATTGAATAATGGACCGGATAAGCCACATAGAAAATGTGCTCGTATCGTAGGTGATACGATGGGTAAATATCACCCTCACGGTGACAGTTCAATTTATGGAGCGTTGGTAAACATGGCTCAGGACTGGTCTACAAGATATCCGCTTGTAGACGGTCATGGAAACTTTGGATCTGTGGATGGTGATGGCGCAGCTGCTATGCGTTATACAGAAGCAAGGCTGAGTAAAATTTCCATGGAAATGCTTGCAGATATCAACAAGAATACAGTTGATTTTGCACCGAACTTTGATGAAACAGAAAAAGAGCCGGTGGTACTGCCGTCCCGTTACCCGAATCTTTTAGTAAACGGAACTTCCGGTATTGCGGTTGGTATGGCAACAAATATTCCACCGCACAATTTAAGAGAAACCATTTCTGCGGTTGTTAAAATTATTGACAACTATGTGGAAGAGGATCGAGATACCGGGATGGATGAAATTTTATCCATCGTAAAAGGTCCGGATTTCCCAACAGGAGCTATGATTCTTGGAACAAGAGGAATTGAAGAAGCTTACCGTACCGGACGTGGAAAAATCAGAGTACGCGCAGTCACAGATATTGAGACGCTTCCAAACGGCAAGAGCCAGATTATTGTCACAGAACTGCCATACATGGTAAATAAAGCGCGTCTGATTGAAAAGATGGCAGAACTGGTAAGAGATAAAAAGATTGATGGAATCACTTCTATCAACGACCACTCAAACCGAGAGGGGATGCGTATTTGTATCGAGTTGAGAAGAGATGCAAATGCGAATGTTATTTTAAATCAGTTATACAAACATACCCAGCTTCAGGATACCTTTGGGGTAAACATGCTTGCGCTTGTAAATAATGAGCCGAAAGTGATGAATCTTCTGGATATGCTGAAATATTATTTACAGCATCAGGAAGATGTAGTTACAAGAAGAACCAAATATGATTTAAATAAAGCGCAGGAAAGAGCCCACATCTTAGAAGGACTTTTGAAAGCACTGGAAAATATCGATGAAGTGATTCGTATTATCCGTGCAAGTAAAAATACACAGGAAGCCAAAGAAGGATTGATTACTGCATTTGGACTGACAGAAGTTCAGGCTCAGGCGATTGTAGACATGCGTCTGCGTGCATTAACCGGACTGGAACGTGCCCGTCTGCAGGGTGAGTACGATGAGCTGGTGAATAAAATCCGTGAGCTCAAAGCAATCTTAGGAGACAGAAACCTTCTGCTTCGTGTTATCAGACAGGAAATTTTATTAATTGCTGAAAAATACGGAGATGACAGAAGAACATCTATTGGTTTTGATGAATATGATTTATCCATGGAAGATTTAATTCCAAAAGAAAATACGGTGATTGCCATGACCAAATTAGGTTATATCAAACGTATGACCGTAGATAATTTCCGCAGTCAGAACAGAGGCGGTAAGGGAATCAAAGGCATGGCAACCATTCATAACGACTATATGGAAGAACTGTTGATGACAACGACTCACCATTATCTGATGTTCTTTACGAATATGGGACGTGTGTATCGTCTGAAAGCTTATGAGATTCCGGAAGCAAGCCGTACAGCCAGAGGAACAGCGATTGTAAATCTGTTATCCCTTCAGGCAGAAGAGAAGATTACAGCGGTGATTCCGGTTAATGAATTCAAAGCCGGAGAATTTCTGTTTATGGCAACCAGGAAAGGTGTTGTCAAAAAGACACCGATTGAGGATTACAGCAATGTGAGAAAAACGGGACTTGCGGCAATTTCTCTTCGAGATGATGACGAACTGATTGAAGTTAAATTTACAGACGGAAAAAAAGATGTGATTCTTGTAACAAAATTCGGACAGTGCATCCGTTTCCATGAGTCAGATGTAAGACAGACCGGAAGAGTTTCTATGGGTGTGCGAGGCATTAATCTTCAGGATGAAGATGAAGTGATTGGCATGCAGTTAAGCTGTCAGGGAGATTATCTGTTGATTGTCTCTGAAAAAGGAATGGGCAAGAGGACTTCGGTTGGAGAATTTACCTGCCAAAACCGTGGCGGTAAAGGTGTAAAATGTTATAAGATTACAGAAAAAACCGGAAATGTAGTTGGTGTAAAAGCGGTCAATGAAGAAAACGAAATTATGCTGATTACAACAGAAGGCATTATTATTCGTTTGGAATGTAAAGATATCTCCATTCTTGGAAGAATTACTTCAGGTGTAAAGCTGATGAATCTGAAAAATGATATTACAGTTGCAAGTATTGCAAAAGTAAGAGAAAAAGAAGAGGAATCAGAAGAAACGGAAGAAGAAACTGAGACAGCAAAAGAATAGAGTGCATAAGTACGATAAGTACGAGGAGAGTTATGATGAAAAAATTAAGAGGGATTCTTCTGTCTATGACAGCAGTCATTGTACTGTTGTCATTAGGCGGATGTGGAACGAAAGTAAATACAAAATCCCCTGAAAAAATAACAAAGTCATTAATAGAGGCTTATACCAAAACAGATGAAAATGCAGTAAAGAAATGTTTTGGGATGGATAAAAAGGACAAAGTTTCAAGTGAACTGAAAACAGAAATCAAACATTATATGACATTGTTTGAAGCTTATGATGCAAAGAGCGTAAAGTTTACAAAATGTGAATCATTAGGTTCTTTTAATGGATATGAGTTGATGTATGCGATTTATACACTGAAAAAAGAGGATTCAGAAAGTAAAACTACTTTGGAGATTCCATGCCTGTCTGTTTACTATGTTCAAAATAACAATAAAAAGTATTCGATTGTGCAGGCGAAAGATGTAACAGAGGAAATGAGTGAAAATTCCAAAAAAGAATTTCAGAAATTCATGAAGACAGATGAATATAAAACTTATGAAAAGGATTATAAGCAGTTTACGAGAAAAAATCCGTCTTATGAAGAAGAACTTACAAACTTATTAGAACAGACAGAAACTTAAAAACAGGTGCTCCTCAGTGAAATCAATTTGCTGGGGAGTTTGTTTTACAGTAGTTTGGTGTAGTTAAAGAAAGTGAAAGATATTATGAAGAGAATTATTTTAATGGTACTGTATAATATTTTACGAGTGCCGTATATGTGGTATAAACTTTGTTATTATGCAAATCATACGGATAAGTATACCGAAGAAGAAAGATACGAACTGCTTCGCTATATCGATGAGCGGGCAATTAAAGGTGGAAGAGTTGAGATAGAAATTCATGGTCAGGAAAATATTCCAAAAGAAAACGGATTTATGTTCTTTCCAAATCACCAGGGCTTATTTGATGTACTTGCAATTATACATGCATGCCCGACACCGTTTTCTGTAGTCATGAAAAAAGAAATTCAGAATATCCCATTTTTAAAACAGGTTTTTGCATGTATGAAAGCTTATGCACTGGACAGAGAAGAGGTAAAACAGGCAATGCGGGTTATGGTACAGGTAACAAAAGAAGTAAAATCCGGAAGGAATTATCTGATCTTTGCAGAGGGAACTCGTACAAAGAATCCGAATCATGTAAATGAATTTAAAGGTGGAAGCTTTAAGTGTGCAATGAAAGCACAGTGTCCTATTGTTCCGGTTGCGTTAATTGATTCCTATAAACCGTTTGATGTAAACTCAATTGAAAAGATTAAAGTACAAGTGCATTTTCTTGAACCAATCCGTTATGAAGAATACAAGGATATGAAGTCTGTAGAGATTGCAAAAGAAGTAAAAATACGGATTGAAAAAATAATTGAAAAAAATGAAAAAAAGTGATTGACATTTAATAGTTTATTAGATATAATAGTCATTGCTCACGTAGTTGAGCAAAATTGAATAATGATTTGTTATTCAGGCAATGGAGAAATACTCAAGTGGCTGAAGAGGTGCCCCTGCTAAGGGTATAGACGGTTTGCGCCGTGCGAGGGTTCAAATCCCTCTTTCTCCGTTCTTATTTTTTGTTTCTCTTTAGAAATAAAAAAATAAGTAAAAAAACTGTTGACAAGCTGATAAAGATGTGCTATTCTATTATAGCTGTCGCAGAAAACGACAACAAGTCAAAATAAAAAACTTTGAAAAAAGTTAAAAAAGTTCTTGACAAACAAAAACAG
>QULP01000004.1 GCA_003481745.1 Firmicutes bacterium OM04-13BH | reverse complement strand
CCAGCAAGGAAGCCATTGAAGCAAGGACAACAGAAATCAGTAAATACATTACCAAAGAATTACAGGACTTGAACGCCGATACCATCAGAACAGATATACCAACCAGTGCTACCGTTACAAATGTGCTGGTCTGGAATGTAGAACAGCCTGGAACGAACGATTTTACCGTTGCCTACGAAGTAGATCAGCAGGTAAAAGAGGGAGAACAGACACAGACAGTCACAGAAAACTACACAGTGACCGTTCATGTGGATAAGGACGGTGCAATGGTCATTACCCAGAATCCTACCCTTGCTCCGGCAGTGCAGAAATCAAAGTATGAACCGAAAGCACAGGAAACAGATGTCAGTGTCAGCTCCGATACTGTCAAGGACGCTACCGCTTTCTTGGAAACATTCTTTAAGCTCTATCCGACAGCTACGGAAAAAGAACTTGCCTATTATGTCAAAGCCAGCGTGCTTGCTCCTGTATCCGGCGACTATGTATTTTCGGAACTGGTAAACCCTGTCTTTACCAAAGACGGAGATAACCTCAAGGTCAGTGTGTCTGTGAAGTATCTGGATAACAAGTCGAAAATGACGCAAATCTCACAGTATGAGCTTGTGCTTCATAAGGACGATAACTGGAAGATTATTAAATAAGACAAAAGGCTTGCTTTCGTATAAACTACGCATAGCAAGCCCTTTATATTTTTTGGAGGGATATTACAAATTAAGATGCTCTCTCATTGACATAATCCATGTTTCGATTGCTTGTACAAGAATAGCCTGTTGTTCTAAAACGGCTAATCCAGTTTCGGGGATTTCAGGAATATTCTTTTTAAAATTCCTATTTTCCTCTATATATGATTTAAGCATTTTAATATTATTTTCGATATTATCAAGACATAGTTTTTGATTATCTTTGGATAAACTGTCAAGGTTGACAATTACGGCATTAAAATCTAAAAAAATATGAATTGGTTTGCAGGATATATCTAGCATAAGTTTTTCAAATTGAGAATTTCCAGAATCAGTCAATGTGTAAACTGCTTTTTCTGGCATTTTTCCATCTTTAACCTGTGTGCTAGTGATATAGCCTTTTCCCTCTAACTGAATCACTTTTTTGTAGATTGAGGGGGTACTAATTTTTACCCATTTAGAGATGTTTCGATATTCCACCATTTTTTGAATATCGTATGCACTCATGGATTCTTTTTTGAGAATCCCTAATACTATTAAATCAATCGTTGCCATAAATTTTTCCTCCATTTATATTGACAGTTACTATAAATTATAGTAGTATAATTCCTACAGCTAAATATGCTGTAATTTATACTATTATATTTTATAATTCATGTCAAGAGAAAGGAGATTTTTGAATGAACAATCGTAACAACAAAATGGAGTTATTAGGAAATGCTCCGATACCAAAAGCCCTTATGGCTATGGGAATCCCTACCATGTTGGGTATGATGGTAAATGCTATCTACAATCTGGTGGATGCCTATTTTGTAGGTAGTTTGGGTACAAGTCAGATGGGAGCAATCTCAGTAGTTTATCCACTTGGTCAAGTAGTAGTGGGATTAGGCTTACTGTTTGGAAATGGTTCAGCATCTTATCTGTCTAGATTATTAGGAAAGGGTGACAAAGAAAAAGCAAATCAAGTAGCAAGTACGGCATTGTATAGTAGTATTACTGTAGGTGCAATTATGATTATTTTATCCATAATTTTTCTTCGTCCTATTCTTAAATTTTTAGGAGCAACAGACAGTATCATGCCTTACGCTATTACCTATGCCAGCATTTATATTATTTCTTGTATTTTCAATGTGTTTAATGTAACGATGAATAATATTGTAACCAGTGAGGGAGCGGCAAAAACAACTATGTGTGCCTTAATGACTGGTGCAATATTGAATATTGGTTTAGACCCTGTATTCATTTATATATTAAATATGGGTGTTGCAGGAGCGGCAATCGCAACTGCTATTTCACAGATTGTTTCTACATTAGTTTATTTAACATTTATTCTTAGAAAAAAAAGTACCTATCATTTTAGAATTAGGAATTTTTCATTTACAAAAGATATTATGTCAGAGATATTTAAAATCGGAATACCAACACTTGTTTTTCAGATATTAACAAGCCTTTCTATTTCTTTTGTAAATACAAAATCTATGGTCTATGGAGATTCTGTAATTGCTGGTATGGGGGCTGTGACAAGAATTGTTTCTATGGGAAGTTTGATGGTATTTGGATTTATTAAAGGTTTTCAGCCGATTGCCGGATATAGTTATGGTGCAAAGAAATTTTACCGTTTACAAGAAGCAATTAAAACATCAATTTTATGGTCTACCATATTTTGTGTTATTTATGGATTGATATTGGCAATATTTTCAAAAGGAATCATATCACAATTCACAAAAATGGATTTAGATATGATTCGTGTAGGAACTCAATCTTTACGGATAAATGGTTTTTCATTTATGTTGTTTGGCTTCTATACTGTATATTCTTCATTATTACTCGCTCTTGGGAAAGGGTTAGCTGGTTTCTTTTTAGGAGCTTGTCGGCAAGGAATTTGTTTCATACCTGTAATTCTGATTCTTCCAGTATTTTGGGGAATCAACGGCATTATGTACGCCCAGCCAATCGCTGATGTACTTTCTGCTGTGATTACTATTTTTATGGCGGTGCATTTACACAAAGAACTTGCTTTATCAAAACAGAAATTTTTATCTGGACAACAAAATACATAAAGGTTAGGAACGCTTTTATATAACAGAGATTAAAAATATGGTAGGATTAAAAAAACGACATATTAAAAAAATGTTGAAAACTGGTGCTAAAGCAGATGGAGCATCGCTTGCTGATATTCGGACTGATATAGAAGCTACTATTGATGAAGCAATGACCAGCACCGACCCAGAGGTACAAGCGAATTTCAGAAAGTTGTTTAGAAATAAGCGTCCCACACCAGAGGAATATATTTATACGATTACAAAAAAGACAAAGATTAAATTTTAAAAATCTATTGTCGCAAAGGTGGTGCTTCTATGAGTAATCAATCATGGGTGTTATGTCCTATTTGTAACAACAAGACACGAATCAAAATACGGGACGATACAGAATTGATAAATTTTCCGTTATTCTGTCCGAAGTGCAAACAGGAAACTCTAATCAATATAAAACATGGAAATATAATTATCAGAGAGCCAGACGCTAAGACGCAGAGCCGATAATTTGTAAGTTATTGTAACTTATATATTATCGGCTCTTATTTGTTGCCTGCGGAGCAGATCAGCAAATAAGCGTTGAAGAATCTGTATAGAAAAACAGAGAAAATAAGAAGCAAATCACTTCTTATTCTCTCTGCTGTTCAAGATACCGTCAATCGTACCTTGAATGATTTTTAATTCGTTATCACTCAATAAATCAAGTGACGAATCTATCTGACGGCGGGCTGTATTTTTTTCAACATTCTTCGCTGGATAGAAATACTCGTCAACAGATATATTGAACATGGTAACTAAATCATGGAATAACTGAAAGCTAGGGTGTTTCCCGATATTTTCAATATCTGCGATATGACGTTCTCCGTAAAAGACTTTATCGCCTAAATCATTTCTGGAAAGCCCTGCTTTCTCTCTGGCTTCTCTGATTGCCAGTCCTAAAGGACGAAAATCAAAGCTGTGCGTATCTTTCTTTTTTCTCATTTTTAATCACCTAGCATGAGTTTATACTTCATGTTATGTGATTAGAATGTGTTAAAAACTCATATTATATGCACTATAAATTCGATAAAAATATTACCTCGTTCGGTAAATAAAAAAAACCGTTCTGTGGGTAATCTCTTTTATAATGTCCAAAAATATAGGGACGGTTTTGGTATAACCAGAGCTGTCCTTTTTCTATTTTCACAGGCTTGCTCTGGTCAAGGAGCAATTTGTGATTCTAAGTAAAACAGGCAGTCTATACCGACAACCGAATTTATTCCGTCTTTTTCTTAGTACATCATCAGTCCTTGAACATGAATTAAAAACTCATATATCAGATGTTTTAAAAACAGTCTATTTGTTATTGGTGCAAATAGGCTGTTTTCATATTTACAAAAAATTTTTTCAATCCTGCAACAAATCACACCTTGCCGTACAGATATGGTGCGGAAAGAGGGATACATACTTTTCACTTCATAGCGAAAGGGGGTGTGATTTTGAAACCATCAGACTTCCAAAAGACAATACAGTGTCAGTTTGACTGTAAGCTCAAAAAGGTTGTGAAAGGCATTGTCCGTAACTACCGCAAGGAATTAGCAAGACGACAGGCAAAGGAAGTATCCTTTTGTGAGCTTCCAGAGATTGTTGTTGAGAAATTGATTGTATGGGACGATTACGAAAGTGAATATACAACGTTCGATGTGTGCGGTACAGAAATCCGTGTACTTGATGAAGAACTTGCAGAAGCACTGAAACAGTTGCCGGAGCAGAACCGAAACATTGTATTGATGTTTTTCTTCTTGGATATGAGTGATTCGGAGATAGGCGAAAAGCTGAATATCAACCGAAGCACATCATACAGACACAGAAGAAATTCACTTGAAGAAATCAGAAAGCAGTTAAAGGAGAAGAAAACAAATGAAGAATAAGCAACACACACTTCCATCATTTTTTCTCATATCATCAGCCGTGGACGGTAACGAAAACGCCATAGAAAAGCTGTTGTTATTCTATGAAGCCTACATATCAAAATGCTGTTTACGCCCGTTTTACGATGAGTACGGTAACGTATACATTGTGGTTGATATGGAATTAAAGGGACGTATCAGAGAAGCCCTTTTGAAAATGATATGTGAATTTGAAATAGACGAACATTAAGTAATATTTGAGCGGAGCATGATTTAACAAACTCCCCTCTTTCCTGTTCCGCTTTTTCTTATCATTCTGTATCAGTCCATTTGCAAAAATGAATTGATACAGGCTGACAAGAGCCTAACAGTTCTTTGACAACTGAATAAAGCAGTCAGATACGTTTGTGCTTGCAGTGAGCCATCAGAGGTTGTACGCCGTGACTTTTCCAATCGGGAGATAGCGATTCATGCAATGATCTGGGAGCGACCGTTGGAAAAGTCGTTCTGCCATGACCTGCAACACAGGATAATGATACACCCGTATGACACGGTTCAGCCCACAGGAATGGGAATGGTTGAGATACCAGCGGAGCTTGCCGAAGCCGTCTGACTGCTTGTAAAAAGCATATGATAAAGGAGAGTGATACTTTTACTGGTGTGCAGAAAATGACGATAATACAGGTCGGTAAAAGGAGGGCTGACAGATGAACAAAACAAAAGAAAGACCAACCTCACAGCCGATAACGGTAAATATAGATAAATTGTCTGCAATGTTATCTTGTGGTCATGCTACTGCAAGAAAGATTGGAGAACAGGCAGGAGCAAAAATTGTGATTGGACGTAGGGTTCTTTATTCGGTAGAAAAAGTCAAAAATTACCTCTCATATCTGGAAGAATAACACCCTTTTTCATTTATGTTTCTTGTGATATATGGTATAATATTTATAGACATAACCACGTCATGAGAACAAAAAAGGGGGCTATTACAGAAAGGAATGTTTCTCATGGCAAATAGCAGAAAAGACCATAAAGGAAGAAAATTAAGAGAGGGCGAAAGCTGGCGTAAAGATGGTAGATATAGTTACCGTTATACAGATATAAGAAGTGGAAAACGTCTGACAGTATATGCAAAGGATTTACCGGAATTAAGGGAAAAGGAAAAGCAGATTGCAAAAGACTTGGAAGATAACATTTTAACCGATGGAGCAATCAAAAAACTTACTCTTAATAAATTGTTTGAAAGATATATGTCCACTAGGGAGCTGAAAGAATCTACTAGAGCAAATTATCTGAAAACATGGGAGAATCGTGTCAAAGACGAAATTGGAAACATCAAGGTTGTTCAGATTTTACCATCACACATCAAATCGTTTTACTCAAAACTTTCTAAAGCAGGATACGCATATTCTACAATAAAATTTATTAACAATATGATTTATCCGGCACTGGAAATGGCTGTTGATGATGATATTATCCGCAAGAATCCGGCAAAGTTTTCTATCAGTGATTATGGTAGACAGGCAGAAGAACGTATTGCCTTAACAGTTTTACAACAGGAAAAAATGCTGGAATTTGTGAAAAATAATCAAGTATACAACACCTACTATCCAATGCTCAGAATCATGTTAGGAACTGGTGTAAGGTGCGGAGAACTGATTGGATTGACTTGGGAAGATGTAGATGTCAGAACAAAAGCGGTAAGTATTGACCATCAGTTGATTTATAAAGATTTAGGAGATGGCTATAAATTCCATATTTCCACGCCAAAGACGGATTCTGGAATCCGAACTATCCCTATGACATCAGATGTACAAAGAGCATTTGAAGAACAAAAGAAATTAAACTTTATGCTTCAAAAAGGAAAAGATGTTGAGATAGACGGTTATAAAGGATTCATTTTCATGGCAAAGTCCGGCAGACCGCTCATGCCTAGTGCAATAAACAATATCTTATATAATATTGTAGACGCATATAACAAAAAAGAAGTTCAAATTGCAAAGACTGAACATAGAAATGCTGAATTGTTACCAACGGTATCCGCTCACATTATGCGACATACGGCTTGTACCAGAATGGCAGAAAAGAGGATAGACGTAAAAGTTCTTCAATATATTATGGGACACGCCCACATAGATGTAACAATGGACGTATATAACCATGTAAGTGAGATGTCCAGAATTGAGAGTGAAATCACAAGGCTGGAAAGCGTAGCAATTAGTTGACACCAAAAATAAAAAAATTGGTGTCAAAATGGTGTCAAATCAAGAAAAAGTGATGATTATAAGGAAAAAAAGTGTTGCAAACCCCGTAAAATCAAGGTTTGCAAAAAAAATCTCAAAAAATTAGCACTCACCTATTGACAGCGGAAGTTGATTTTTGTCCTGTCTTGTGTGTCCTGGAAGTGCCTGTTTTACAGGCTTTCCAGGGCATCGGTCATTTTGTCTGGTATTGTAAAGCAGTGTCAGATTTGTCGTAAATGTCGTAAATTTGTGGTCAAAAAATGATGAGAAATGGAGAGTGCTAATAAAATGGAATTAACGTATACAAATGTAAATGGATATCTGATCCCGAATCTCACCTATAAATCCGGTGAGCAGATGGAGCAACTTGGCAAGTATGGTTTTCTTCGCAGAGATTATCTGAAAAACTATCGAAATTCAACCTATCAGGTGATGCTTTTACAGGATACCATTGGAGAGCATCTTCTGGAAGTGGACAAGGCAGCCAGAGAACGGGAAGAGGTAATACTGAAACAGTTAGAAGAAAAAGAACCATTGCCGGATAAAGAGAAAGATCAGATTGCCTGGGTAAGAGCTGCTAATCAACACAAAGCAATTGCAGAAGAGATTATTCTCAAGGAATTGATTTATGTTTAAATGAAGGTGATGAGGTCGTGGATTGCGACCTCATTATTGTATGAAAAATAGCAGTAGGCAGAATGAGAAAAATAGGGTAAAATGGGAACATGGATTTTGGGAACTCATAAGAAATGATTGTGCGGTAAAGTAGCTTGAAATGCCAGTTTGGCATTTCAAGTTATAGAGGAGATGGAATGGCGGATCAGAAAGTAAGAGAAATGGAACCAGTGGAAACACAAATAGTTGAAATCATGCCACCGGACGTTGAAAATCTGATTTATGTAGTAAGAAACAAACAAGTCATGGTGGATAGTGATTTGGCAATGCTTTATCAGGTAGAAACGGGAGCGTTAAACAGAGCCGTTAAAAGAAATATTGCCAGATTTCCAGAAGATTTTCGATTTCAGCTTACAAAAGATGAATATGAAAACTTGAAATGCCAATTTGGCACCTCAAATGGCAGTGGAACAGAAAATGGTTATGGTGGCAGACGTACATTACCGTATGTATTTACAGAGCAGGGAATATCCATGCTTGCAAGTGTATTGCATAGCGAGGTGGCAATTAATGTAAGTATAGGTATTATGCGTGCATTTGTAGAAATGCGACGGTTTATAGCCAACAATGCACTTTTGTTTGAAAGGATTAGTAACGTTGAGCTAAAACAACTGGAATATCAGAAAAAGACAGATGAAAAACTGGAGCAGATTTTTGAGTACATATCAGATCATGAGGAGTCTAATCAAAAGATATTTTTTGATGGTCAGATATATGATGCATTCAGCTTATTGATAGGACTGATTCAGAAAGCAGAAATGGAAATTGTTCTGGTAGATGGATATGTGGATGTAGGAACATTAAATATTTTGTCAAAGAAGAAAGAAAATGTGGCGGTGACAGTTTATACACAGCAACGGACAAAATTATCTCAAACAGATGTAGATAACTTTAATGCACAGTATCCTAAACTGGATGTGAAGTACACAAGAGCATTTCATGATCGTTTTTTAATTCTTGATAAAACGAAAGCATATCATGTGGGTGCGTCTTTGAAGGATGCAGGTAAAAAATGTTTTGGAATTAATCTGATTGAAGATGCAGGTATTGTAAGAGATATTTTACAGAGATTGGAATTGGAAACAGAAGAATAGAAAAGTAAGTTATGCAGAAAGGCGTGAGTCATAAGAATATGGCTTGCGTCTTTTTCTGTCTGGAAAGGAAGTGGGGAGCATGGCACAGATTTTTCGTGTAGAGAGAACTAAGAATTTTACGGTAATGAGTAATCACCATTTCAAGAATAAGAATCTGACATTGAAAGCGAAAGGTCTATTATCGCTGATGTTAAGTTTGCCAGATGACTGGAATTACAATATGCAAGGACTGGCAACATTGAGCAGAGATGGGATTGATTCTGTTCGTTCTGCAATTAAGGAATTAGAGCATCATGGATATGTGGAACGTCATAGATTGCGTAATGAGTATGGCTTTTATGGCGATACCGAATATATTATCCGGGAAGTTCCATTAGAAGAAGAAAATGATTAAGTGGAGAAGAGAAGTGCCTAAGGGTAGATAGTCCAATTTTGGACAATCAGGTCATAGGAAATTTCTATCTCCGGACATCAGAAAATAGGAAAACCAGATATGGTAAATCCCATACTGGACAAATCGTTGCTATTAATAATCTATGTTACTAAATATGAATTATTAAAGAACCAGTAAATAAAATATCCATCTTATCAATTCACGTAAGTATTAATAGGATTGGATAAGAAAAGAAAGAATGAGGTATGATTATGAGAATGATGAAAAACAACAATAATGAAACAGTTATGGTGATCGGGATTGATCATGGGTATGGAAACATGAAAATTGCCACCAGATGCTTTCCATCCGGTGTAGCCAGATATGACAAGGAGCCAATCTTTCAGAACAATCTTCTTGTTTACAATGGCATGTATTACCAGATCGGAGAGGAACACAAGGAGTTCTGTGCAAAGAAAACGCAGGACGAGGATTATTATGTGCTGACACTGGCGGCTATCGCAAGGGAACTGGATGGGAAAGGAATGAATCAGGCAAAGGTACACATTGCAGCCGGACTTCCGCTTACCTGGGTGGCTACACAGAAAGAGGATTTCCAGAAATATCTTCTCCAGAATGAAAGCGTGGATTTTACATTTCGTAACAAAGACTATCATGTAGAGTTTGCAGGTGCTGATATTTACCCACAGGGATTTGCAGCAGCTTTTTACCGCTTACAGGATTTCAAAGGAATCAACATGCTTGTGGATATTGGAAACGGAACTATGAACATCATGTATATCAACAATTCCCGTCCATTAGAGAAGAAATGCTTTACAGAGAAATATGGAACGCATCAGTGTGTGCTTACTGTAAGGGAATCCTTGTTGAAAGAACTGGGAACAGTGGTGGACGATCTGGTGATTGAGCAGGTGATCCGTACCGGTACAGCAGATATTGGCGAAAAATATCTGACAGTCATTCGTAAAGCTGCCGGAGATTATACGAAAGAAATCTTCCATAAGCTGAGAGAACGGGAATATAATCCAGAACTGATGCGTCTGTATGTGGTCGGCGGTGGCGGTTGTATGATCCAGAATTTTGGAGAATATGACAAGAGCCGGGTGACAATTGTACGGGACATCTGTGCCACAGCGAAAGGCTATGAAGCAATGACCGTAAGGAAAATCCAGAGAAACGGAGGGATGCTTGTATGAGAAAAGAACGGAAAATCATCAATACCAATATCCGTTTGAACCTTTGTGATGAACAGGACAGGCAGGCATGGGAATATTTGCAGACGATGGACAGGGAAAAATATAAATCGTACACCAGAGCAGTTGTAGTTGCTTTAAACGATTATTTTTCCAGAGAGTACAGGAATGAAGCAGATCCGTATCTGGAAACCAGAGAAAAGGAAGATGCTTTTCTGGAAAGAGTGGAAACAGCAGTCCGGGATGGAGTGAAAGAATCTGCCCCGATGGCTATAGCGAAGAATCTGATGGAAATGCTTGTACCGTTTGTAAAAGAATCGGTAGGAGAAATTAATCTGCTGGACAGAACACTAACAATGGAGAAAACGGATGGAGAGATTGCAGAAGATAATCTGGACTGGGAGAAAGAAGCTGATATGGATGCAGCACTGGATTTTGCAGACAGTTTTTAGATGGTTATGAAATAGCAGTAACAGGAAAACAGACTGACAGTAAGGAATAGCTTTACAAAAATAGAATAGCAGAAAAAGACAATGGCAGTGGTGACATTTCAGATATTATGAATTGGAGAAATGTTTATGACTGCTATTTTGATGTCTTTTAGCAGAAATGGAAAGAGATCCAGAAAAAGAAAGACAGAAATAACAGGAAAATATAACAGAAAAGCATTGGCAGATGGGTGATTGAACAAGCAAGGCGAAGAAAAGAGATAGAGTGCCGGATACGGCACATGATTGTCCGATACTTCGCATCGGAGTGATGCAGGAACAGTCTGTTTCAGAAAGAAAAAATCTATGGAAATGGGAGCTTTTCTATTTCTTCCACAGTCTGTCCCTGCACCACAAAACCACTGTCATCTCCATTTAGGGTTGATAATGCAGTGTGGAAATGTTGCTTGGCTGGCATCGGTTTAGTAGTGGGAAGATGACAGGCAAGTTTCGCAAAGTGGCAAGCCACTCTGCACCGGAGCCAGCCTTTGGGCTGTTCCTAAACTTGCCAGAGGGCTTTGCCCCTGGAACCCCGGCATGTCAATAGCGTAAGTATCCCCGCGAAATGTCCACCGGACATTCCTGCGGAACACTTACTGATTGACTAGGACTCTGTCCTGCACCTGTATAAGAGAGCGTTGCACTCTCTTATAAATCTCCTGCCAATATACACCAAAACGCTGTGTCTGTTAATAAAGAATGAAAAATTAGGCAAAGAAAGGAGACAAAAGCCTATGAGAAAACGAAATCATACAGTAACCATACGAATGAATAAAGCAGAATATGATCTGTTTCAAAGCAAAGTGAAAGAATCCGGAAGAACACAGCAGGAAGTTGTAATAAAAGCAATTGCAGAATTAAAGATAGCATCGGCAGAGGAAGTGGAAGAACTGAAAAGACTGAACCAGATGTTTGCAGACATCCTTTGTCAGCTCCGGGGAGCGACTACAAATATCAATCAGATTGCAAGAAAACTGCATACAGATGGAGAAATTCCAAACGACAGTATATTATATTTCCTCAATAAAAATGTCCTCAAGTACCGGAAGGAGAGTGAAAGAATATGGCGGTTAATAAGACGATTAATAGGCGGACAAATACACATGGAGCAATGAGAAATTGTATCGAATATGTTTTACGACAAGACAAGACCGACGAACTGCTTACCTATGTAACAGGCCCGTACTGCCATGATGAGATTAACTATGATCTGGTGTATAGAACCTTTTTAGAAGAAAAGAAGATGTGGAATAAAGATTCTGGGAGAATGTATGCTCACAACATTATTTCCTGGCATAAGGACGAGCAGATTACTCTGGAGCAGGCGTTTGAATTTGGAAAAGAGTTTGCAGAAAAATGGTTTAGTGGATTCCAGACGTTAGTGGCTGTGCATAAGGATAAAGAGCATATTCACTGCCATCTGGTTACCAATTCAGTGAGTTATGAAGATGGGAGAAAGCTGCATAATACCAGAAAAGATTTGGAACGTATGAAACAGCTTACCAACCAGATGTGCCGGGAACGTGGACTGACAGTTGCCGAGAAAGGAAAGCACTTTGATGGAAGCCAGATTGAAAAAGGGGAAGTCATTGTATGGAGCAAAGACAAATATAATCTGTTCCGTCAGCAGGTAAAGGACAGCTTTGTAGCGGACTGTGCAATGGCGGTATTAAAGGCACTGGAAAATTGTATCAGCAAAGAAAAGTTTATAGAAAAAATGAAACAGTTTGGATGGAATGTGAACTGGACAGAGAAACGAAAGCACATCACTTTTCAGAATCAGGATGGGAAGAAAGTGCGAGACAGTAATCTGTCTAAAACATTCCATCTTGATATCAGCAAGGAGGGTTTGGAGAATGAATTTAATGGAAATAGGGAAAAATCCAGAGCTGCAGCCGACAGAGACAGCAGAGCAAACGAAGAACTCAGAAACTATTACAGAGAGCTTGACGCAGCCATCACAGACACCAGAGGAATCACCGATCAAGCTCAAAGTGGAGAGGGATATTCTCGTACAGAGTTTCGAAAAAGCGAAAGAGTTCATGCGAACACAGAAAAAGCAGATACAGACACTGGAAGAAGAGAAACAGACGATCTTATCCGACAGGCAGAGATTGCGAGAAGAAGTTCGGAAATCAACCGTAGAAATTCAGCGTCTGACAACCGAACTGTCCGAAACGCAGAAGCTGAATCAATCGCTTCAGCAGAGCAACGACGATCTGAGAAACAGAAATGGATTAATGAGCAGGAGCGAGCAAGAGCAGCTCGAAGAAGAAATAAGAGACGTTCGGGACCAGAACTCTAAATTGCAGATACAGGTGAATAAATCATCTGTTGAGGCAGTAGATGAAGCACAGAAGAAAAAGAAAGAAGCAGAAAAAAAGATGGAGCAGGCAGAATCCAAAGCCCGTAATGAAAAGAAACGTGCTGAACTGGAAATTCGTAAAGCGAAAAAAGAAGTAAGGGACAGAACGAAAAACATGAAGGCTATGGAGTATTTCTGGAGAATGGGATACATTACGATAGTTCTGTTTGCAATTCTACAGAATGGTGCTTTTCAACATGATTTCATAGATTTTTTCATGACTCCATTCATGTGGTATGTTCGATTTTGTAAATGGCTGGTATACCCAACTTATGATAATGGATTTAACCAGAAAATAGCATATACAGGTGGAGAAGTATGGGTTATCAGGATTCTGGCAATCGTAGCTGTGCTTTTTATAGTGGGAATCTTAATGGTGATAATTATGGAAACAATAAAACAATACAAAAAAAGGTGGAACGAAATTTCACAAATGTTTTTGATTGGAAGCCTTTCAGGGATAGCAGTGCTTGGAGATGTAATCAGAGGGTATCTACCTGTGAATTTGATCCTGTTATTTGTGTTTGTCAATATGGGAATCAATTGGATTCATGATACTAAATAGACACGGGGCTGAACAGCAAAGAATGCCATTCAGCCCAGAAATTAAAAAATGCAGTAGAAATCCCGAAAGAAGTAAATTTCTTCTAAAGAATGAGAAGCTGGCTCTGCACTTTATATGTCTGGCTCATTTGCTTAACACCATTTTTAGTTGTATTACATCTATCTTTATTTCTTTCTTACACTTCGGACAGTACAGCGAAAACTTTACGAGAACAGTATCGTCATATACTTTTGTTCTCGTTTTTCCTCCGCAAATCGGGCAATGGATCCAAAGAGAGTTTTTTCGATTGGCATTCACTCTTTACACCTCCAATAATGGCATAGCTCCGCGTTGATCGTCCGGCTTTTGCCTATTTATAAGTATATCCTAAAAGAGCCAATGGACTACAATTTCTCATAGTTCATCGGCTCTGTGACTGTGTGTTAGGCTCTTTGATAACTATTTTTTCTTATTGTTCTTCCATGTTTTGTATATAACATTGGAAACAGGAAGTAAAACACATATGGCTACAAACCAATCTGGAAAATGTGGCATAATCTCAATCCTCCTTATCTTATACAAGATTGAATATAGCCGCTGCAATGCAGATAGCAGCAACAATGAGTGATACAATAATTCGTAAAATAGAAAAACTATACAATTTTTCCGGATTTTGCGTGTCATAACGCACGGTAACGGTTGTTCCAATCTGTGACGCCATTGGTACTTGTATGCAGTTTTGGGACTGATACGTTCTTCCATTCACTTTATACGAAACGGTCGCCCATTTTGAATTACGAAATTTTGAGTTTTCTGGATTTATTGTTTTGAAAGAAATAATCGTACCGATGGTTTCTGCCGTTTTGTTTCCTTTAAAAAAAAATTGAATACAGTTTATCAATCCAAAACACAATGCTATCACAGCAATGACATAAAGAAAAATAGTATCTCTATCCATAGTTCCACCTTTCTTTATCACGCCAAGTCTGCTTTATCGTAAATCTTTATAGACAAAGATGCTGATATTGCTAAAACCGCAAAACCAATAAGGACAATACCGCCATAAATAAGGTATGGCGAAAACATAGAGAGGAAGTTCAAGTTTAGATTTCCCGCTCTCATAAGCAGTGGTAGAATAAATGGCGAAGCCATAATAATCACCCCAAAGGCAAACTTTGTTTTTTCATATCCAAACTTATACTGTATTGGCAAATAAATACCAATAAAAACAGATACTATAAGAAACATAAATGCAAACAGCTTGATATCTGATGTTCCTAATCCGGGCATAAACAAGGTTTCAAGTTCAAAAACGATACAACAGATTGCATATATAGCCATGCAAAAAATGTATTTTGATGAAACTATTGCTTTCCGTGAAAATGGTGTGGCACATAGTAATGTCGCAGCTTTTGGAAATTGATACTCTTTTAGGGATACATATTGCAACAGCATGAAAACGCCAAAAATGACAGAAAGAATAAATCCAAAAACTCCCGTAAACTCCGGTGTCCGCCAACGCATGACAGGTGGGATAAGTGCAATAACTACAAGCATAATCAGCACATATTTTTTTACAATCAGAAAATCCTTTTTTAGCAGGGCGAACAACATCATTTTTCACCTCCGATATTTCCAAGCATAATATCCTCAATCGTCGGACGCTCAACCATAATGTTGGGAATATAAGACCGTACTTCGGATATTTGATTTGTAATTCCTGTAAATCCAAAATCAGTTTCCGATATAGATAAAAAGAGCTTGCGAGCATCAGTTGTTAAAGCTCCGCTATCACCTTTGACTATCCGATATGTGTCAAGCAAGGTATCCTTTTCCTCTCGAAAGACGATACGCCCGTCATCAATCATAATGAGCATATCGGCAATCTTATCAAGGTCAGAGGTGATATGTGTCGAAAAGAAAACACCTTTGCCGCCATTTTCCATGTACTCAGTTAAGATTTTCAAAAGCTGCCCCCTAACTAAAGGATCAAGTCCGCTTGTCGGCTCATCCATAATCAAAAGTTCTGCGTTATGAGAAAGAGCTAAAGCAAGAGCATACTTCATTCTCATACCTTTGGAAAGGCTATTGATTTTTTGCTTCGGGTCAAGCGAAAACATATCCATGTACCGCTTAAAATCCTGTTCAGACCATGAAGTGTACGCAGATGAAATAATTACTTTCATTTCACCCAGCGAAAGTTCTTCGTAAAATCCCCCGCCGTCTAAAACTATACCAATACGGTCTTTGATTTCTCTTTCATTCTTATCCATGTCAAGACCGAAAAACTGAATTTTGCCGGATAGCTTGTTCGTCAGACCTAAAAGCGTCCGCAACGTTGTTGTTTTACCTGCTCCATTGACACCAATAAAACCTGTGATACACCCCTCTGGCAAAGAGAATGTCACATCTTTCAAAGAAAAATCGCCATACGACTTATTTAAACCGCTGACTGTCAAAATATCGTTCATTTCAATCCTCCTCGTAAAGAATATCCATCATGGAATTAAGTTCTTCCTTACTGATTTTCAGTGATTTTGCTGTTTGTATCATATCCGCCATTTTTTGTTCTACAAGCCGTCGTTTGGAGTCGCGGAGTAATTCAAGATTGCTTGTAGATACAAATGTCCCGATTCCTACTTGACTTACAATGAATCCCTCCTGTTCTAACTCCTCATATACCCGTCGAATTGTTAAGACGCTCACTTTCAAATCATTAGCAAAAGCCCGAATAGAGGGAAGTGCGTCCCCTTCAACCAATTCTTCTTTTAATATGGCGTCCTTAATCTGGTCTTTTATCTGTTGGTATAAGGGAGTGTCAGAAGTATTTGAAATTAGTATTTTCACAAATCTTCTCGCCCCTTTCTTTTAGTGTGATGTAACTACATACACATTATAAACAACAGGCACATTGTTGTCAATATAATACTGAAAACAAACAGATAGAGAGGAATTACAGAGTTTTTCTTTACTCTCTTTTGGCAAATGGGGCTTTCCGTTGTAGTAGATAACAAGGGATAAAACTTTCATAGCAAGCATACAGAGGATAAAAGTATTATATGGAATTGTATTGATAATTATTGGTATAATATTGGCTGCCTTGCATTTTATTGTGGCTGGAAATGGTATCGGATATTTCATTTCTGGCATATGTTAATTTTGAGGGTATTTCTAATTTGGATATTCGAAAAATATTTGGATTGGGAGAAAAAGAGAAAGCTAAAGCATCTCGACTTCTTACTAGTGCTGTTGGCGGAGGCTATATTAAAGTAATAGATTCGGATACCGCACCAAGATATAAAAAGTATATTCCATACAGGGCATGATTTAAGTTTCGCTAAGTTTCACTTATATAGATGTCTGAGGAAAATTTAACAGAAAAAACATGAAAAAGGCACTGAAAACCGTTGGATTATTGGTTTTACAGTGCGTTTTCTTTTGCCAAAGGAAAAAAAGCAGTAAATTTAAGTTTTGCTAAGTTTCATTGAATTCTGATTTTACAGAGCGCCATTGTTTTTTAGGGTCATATTTTCCACAATCATCACAGGTATACGGCCAGTTGATTTTCCATTCAAAATACTCATCTTTGGTAATCTCACCGGATTTCAGTTCATCCATCCGAACCACCCATTCTTTCAAAAAATCATTCAGAACTCCATAGTTAAACCACATACAGACAGGAGCATGGGCAGGCCAGCTATCATTGTCATGGTAGTAAACGGAAGTGTCAGCTACTTCATTGCATTTCTCACCAGGAAATTTCCGAGGGAGAAGCAGATGCAATGCTGATGGATTAAATTCATCCAGCCAGAAAAGCAGTTCCATCATTTCGGAAGCGTCACGTCCAGCGGTATCATAGAGGGTATAAGGATTGACATCAAGAGCCTGTGCCATTTTATCGACCAGATCTTTTTTGGGAACACGAACGCCTTTTTCATATTGTACAATTCTATGCTGATCGGTCAGTCCGATTTTCTCTGACAGTTCTTTTTGTGTCATTTTCCGGAATGTCCGGATTTTTTTTAATTTCAGATTAAAATTCATAAAGTCACCTCTGCATTAGTCCTGATAAACATCCATTGAAGATAGTAAAATCAAGAAATGAATAACTATTTGTCCATATTATAACACAAACTAGCAGAAAATCAATGAAAAAGAGTACAAAAAAGAACCTAAAACGCATGAGGTGCTATTGACATTAGCAGTAACGGGGGATATAATGGCATTAAATCAAATAGGTACAAAAATGTATACCTGCAAAACTTTTGATTATTGAACCTTGAAAATTGAATGAGCTGTATGGGTGCCTTTCGGGCTTAAAGGTAACACAGGATTCCACCGCTGTATCAGAGAGTAGTATGTGGAAACCGAAGATACTCCGGCAACGGCTGGTATGCTTGAGAAGAAGCTGCCAGTATTCAGAAAGATTTCTGATAGAGGTCAATTGTAACGTTGACACCGCCATATACAAATGGAAGCCAACACGCCGAACAGAATGGAAAATCATCGTAAGAAGTCCAAACAAAAAGTATATGTACTGACAACGGGCATAACCGCTGTCTGGGAGGTGATGCAGAAGAATACGGAGGAAAGGAGGTATGTGCATCATGAGAAAAACAACAGAGTATAAGGCTGAGAATCGTCTGACGGTAGATATTGAAGGATTAATGGCAATGTTATCCTGCGGAGAAGTAACTGCAAAGAAAATTGCAGATTATGCAGAAGCAAGAGTGATTATTGGAAGACGTGTTCTTTATAACGTGGATAAGATAAAAAAATATCTTGATGCAATGGCAGTGTAATGAAAGATGAGAAGATAAAATACAACAACTTTCCTTCGGAATGAAAAGTAAAAAAGGGAAAATATTCCTGTGAAACAGGCAAATAAAAATTAGCATTTTGCAGGAATTTACCCTTGGAAATCATAAAATATTATGTTAATCTGTGAGCAGATATCAGACAGTATATGACTGATACCGACAGGACAAAAATCATTCCGAATAACGAAAAATGAAGTGAAAGGAATGATTGATATGGCAAGAAAAGATAATAAAGGCAGAAATTTAAAAACAGGTGAATATCAGCGTCCGGATGGACGTTATGAGTATCGCTACAAGGATGAAATTACCGGAAAGCGTAATTCGGTTTATGCAGCTGATCTGGCGAGTCTGCGAGAAATGGAAAAGAAGATCAATAAGGATATGGATGATCTGCTTATTACAGATTCATCAGTCAAGAAGCTGACCGTAAATACGTTGTTTGAGCGATACATGGCAACAAAGAATATCAAGGAAAGAACGAAAAAGAATTATATCCGTATGTGGGATTACCGGATACGAAATACTTTGGGAAATATTCGTGTTTTGGATTTTAAGACATCTCATGTAAGGACATTCTTTTCAGCATTGTCAGATGAAGGACTGGCACACAGCACGATCAAAGGTCTTTATGGTTTATTGAATCCCAGTTTTGAACTAGCAGTGGAAGATGGGATTATCCGCAAGAATCCGGTAACTGGAACACTTGGAGATTATGGGGCTCCGGCAAAAGAGAAAGAAGCACTGACACTGGAACAACAGGAAAAACTTCTGAAGTTTGTTGAACAGAGTAATGTGTATAAGCCTCATCTTCCAATGATGCAGGTTATGTTTGGGGCTTGCCTGAGAGTGAGTGAGACTATCGGCTTAACCTGGTCAGATGTGGATATGAAGAACCGGGAGATTCATGTAGGTGGACAGCTTGTGTATTATGAAGGTAATGAAGGATATTGTTTCCATGATTCAGAAACCAAAACGGATGCAGGAATCAGAGACATTCCTATGACACAGATGGTATATGATGCGTTCCGTAAACAGAGAGAGCTGAACCTGATGCTTGGTTTACAGAGTAATGTGGAGATTGGTGGACGCAGTGGATTCATCTTCAATACAAAGCATGGACGTCCGATCATGCCGGCGGGTGTGAACAGCTTTCTGAAAAATATTGTCAATGCCTATAATAAGAAAGAAAGCAAACTGGCAGAAGAAGAGAAGCGAGAGCCGGAGCTGATGCCGCCTATTTCATCGCATACTCTTCGTCATACGGGATGTACCAGACTGGGTGAGAACAACGTCAATCCCAAAGTTATGCAGTATGTGATGGGCCATTCAGATGCACAGATCACAATGAATGTTTACAATCATATTGCAGAGAAGTCTCATGTGGAGAACGAGATGTCTAAAATGAACTTGCCGGAAACCGTACCTGCTGTGGTATAAACCATAAGTCGTTGTCGTAAAATGTGGTAAGAAAATCAGACGAATATATTTTTCCAAGAATTTGTGGTAAAAATGTGGTCAAATCAAGAAAATCGAGTGCGAAAGCAAGTGAAAAATCCCTGTGAAGCCCATAAAATCAAGGCATCACAAATTCTTCACAAAATAATTAGCACTCACATCTTGACAGTGCTAACAAATAGTGTTATATTTGCAATAGAACAAGAAAACAATAGCCTTTGATATAGATGGAGGGATTTTTATGAACATTAGCAAATTTACACAGAAATCACTTCAGGCAGTACAGGATTTGGAAAAGACTGCTTATGAATTTGGAAATCAGGAGATTGAGCAGGAGCATCTGGTTTACAACCTGGTGCATCAGGAGGACAGCCTGATACTGAAGCTGATTGAAAAAATGGAGATTCAGAAAGAGCATTTTCTGAATCGAATTGAACAGGCATTAAATGCCAGAACAAAAGTGTCCGGAGGTCAGCAGTATATTGGTCAGTATTTAAATAAAGCACTGGTCAGTGCGGAGGACGAAGCCAAAGCGATGGGAGATGAATATGTCTCTGTTGAACATTTATTTTTGGCTCTTTTAAATAACCCGAGTCCGACTATGAAATCATTCTGGCAGGAATATGGAATCACAAGGGAACGTTTCTTACAGGCATTGAGTACAGTAAGAGGAAACCAGAGAGTGACTTCTGATAATCCGGAAGCAACTTATGATACCTTAAATAAATATGGTCAGGATTTGGTAGAAAAAGCAAGACAGCAGAAACTTGACCCGGTTATCGGTCGTGATGCCGAAATCAGAAATGTCATTCGTATTCTTTCAAGAAAAACCAAAAACAATCCGGTTTTAATTGGTGAACCTGGTGTTGGTAAAACAGCAGCAGTAGAAGGATTAGCACAGCGTATTGTACAAGGTGATGTTCCGGAGGGCTTAAAAGATAAAAAGATTTTTGCCCTTGATATGGGCGCACTGGTTGCAGGTGCAAAATATCGTGGTGAATTTGAGGAACGTTTAAAAGCGGTACTGGAAGAAGTCAGAAAGAGTGAAGGAAAAATCATTCTGTTTATCGATGAACTTCATCTGATTGTAGGTGCTGGTAAAACAGAAGGCGCCATGGATGCCGGAAATATGTTAAAACCAATGCTTGCAAGAGGTGAACTGCATTGTATTGGTGCAACGACTCTTGATGAATATCGTCAGTATATTGAAAAAGATGCAGCTCTTGAAAGACGATTCCAGCCGGTTATGGTAAATGAACCGACAGTCGAAGATACGATTTCAATTCTTCGTGGATTAAAAGAGCGTTATGAAGTATTCCATGGCGTAAAGATTACAGACAGTGCATTGGTTGCAGCAGCAACATTATCAAACCGTTATATTTCGGATCGTTTCTTACCGGATAAAGCGATTGACCTGGTGGATGAAGCCTGTGCTCTGATTAAAACCGAACTTGATTCCATGCCGGCAGAACTTGATGAGTTAAATCGTAAACTGATGCAGATGGAAATCGAGGAAGCAGCGCTGAAAAAAGAAAATGACCGTTTAAGTCAGGATCGTCTGGTGGAACTGCAGAAAGAAATGGCAGAACTGCGTGATGAATTTAATGGAAGAAAAGCCCAGTGGGATAATGAAAAAGCTTCCGTTGAGAAATTATCCAAACTGCGTGAGCAGATTGAGGATATGAATAAACAAATTCAGAAAGCGCAGAGAGATTATAATCTTGATGAGGCAGCAAGATTGCAGTACGGAGAAATGCCAAAACTGCAAAAACAGCTTGAAATCGAAGAAGAAAAAGTGAAAAATCAGGATTTATCTCTGGTACATGAAAGTGTAACCGATGACGAAATTGCAAGAATTATTTCAAGATGGACCGGTATTCCGGTAGCAAAACTGACCGAAGGAGAAAAAACAAAAATCCTTGGTCTGGAAGAGGAACTGCATAAACGTGTCATTGGACAGGACGAAGGGGTTACAAAAGTAACAGATGCCATTATTCGTTCCAAAGCCGGAATTAAAGACCCAACAAAACCAATCGGTTCATTCCTGTTCCTTGGTCCAACTGGTGTTGGTAAAACAGAATTGGCTAAGACTTTGGCGGCAACGCTGTTTGATGATGAGCAGAACATGGTGCGTATCGATATGAGTGAATACATGGAGAAATATTCTGTGTCTCGTTTAATTGGAGCGCCTCCAGGATACGTTGGATACGAAGAAGGTGGTCAGCTGACCGAAGCAGTCAGAAGAAAACCATATTCCGTAGTTTTATTTGATGAAATTGAAAAAGCACATCCTGATGTCTTTAATGTATTATTACAGGTATTGGATGATGGTCGTATCACAGATTCGCAGGGACGTACCGTAGACTTTAAAAATACGATTCTGATTATGACATCCAACATCGGTTCTCCTTACTTGTTGGATGGAATCGAAGAAAATGGTGAAATCAGTCAGGATGCAAGGGACAAAGTAGATGCAGAACTGCGTGCTCATTTCAGACCGGAATTTTTAAATCGTCTGGATGAAATTATAATGTTCAAGCCATTGACAAAAGAGAATATCGGTGGAATTGTTGATTTACTTGTGGCTGATTTGAATCGCAGACTAAAAGATCAGGAATTATCTTTACGCTTGACAGATACAGCAAAAGACTATATTATTGAGGGCGGATATGACCCTGTATATGGCGCTCGTCCTCTGAAGAGATATCTGCAGAAATATGTGGAAACACTGACCGCAAAATTGATTCTTTCCGGAAATGTAAGAGCGGAAGATACCATCGTCATAGACGTAGAAAATGGAGAATTGACTGCGAAGCGTGAAGAAGGAGTAAAGTAAAATGATACCAAAAGACCCGATGATTTTGTTAAGTTTTGTAAATTTGAAACTGAGAGATTTCTATTCTTCTTTAGATGATATGTGCCAGGCAATGGATTTGGACAAAAAAGAATTAGAGAAGAAACTGGGCAATATTGATTATACTTATGATAAAGGATGTAATCAGTTTGTATAAAAACTGGGAAAACGGCTTTCAAGTGATGAACTTGAAAGCCATTTTTTTATCTACTGCGTTTTTGTCAATCGTCGTAGCCACCGCTGTGTCTCATTTCTCTGTCCTGTATATGAGAAAATCATTTAGCGTCAATATGGCAGCTGCTTAATTTACGCTGTACGAAACTTATTTTGTCACTTCTATTATAATTTCATGTTCTTTACAGTAATCCAGATATTTCTGTTGTGGAGTAGTATCCGTAATCAAATATTGAATTTCACTAAGTGGACAATAAGTCATGAGTGCGAATTTCCCAAATTTTGTATGGTCAGAGAGTAAAAAGCGAGTCTGGCTGTTTTCTATGACAGTTTTTTTAATTGCATATTCATCGGCAGAGGCATTGGTCAGACCGTTTTGAATACTGACTCCGGTAGATGCCATAAATGCTTTCGTAATGTTGTAAGTGCGCAGATAGGTTGGAATTTCACTTCCGACAAAGGATAATGTATCACGGTTTAGTCTGCCGGGAAGAGAAATAATCTGCAAATCTGGATATTGTACAGCTTTCATAAAAATCCTCAGGCTGTTTGTAATAATTGTACATGGAACATGTGCCAGGTAATCGACCATATTTAAGCAGGTTGTTCCGGTATCAATGTAAATAATGTCGCCTTCTTTTACAAAAGAGGCGGCTTTTTTTGAGATGGTATCTTTTTCAGCATTTAAGACAGTGTGGCGTTTTTCATAAGGAACGAGTGGGGTATCGGATGGCGGTGCTTTAAAGGAAACACCTCCGTATACTTTTTCTACGACACCTTTTTTAACCAGTTCTTCAATGTCGCGGCGTATGGTGTTTTTGGATACAGCAAATTTTTCACAGAGTACATCTAAGGAAACCAGTTTTTCTTCTTCTATATAACGTTCAATTAGGTCAATTCGTTTGGTTCTCATATTAAACCCTCTTTCAAAAAGTTGTTTTGTGAGTATTATTGTATAATATTTTGAGTAACTTGTGAAGCAAAATTTAAAAATTTTGAAAAAGCTATTGACGAATTACCAAAAAGATGATAATTTGTAATCAATAATTAATCAAAAGATGTTCAAAATATTATCAAAAAAAGAAGAGGGAGAAGCTATGAAAAAAGAAAGGACAGGAGCGGTTACAAAATATCTGATACTGGTATTTGGTGCATTTGCCATTTTTTTTACAGGTTATCCACATATCTGGTCAATTTACCAGCCGTATGCAATGGAGTTAACCGGATGGAGCCAGGGTCAGACATCGATGTGTTTTTATCTGAGTTTTGTCACATTTGTACTCGGAAATATTGTAGGAGGAAGAATTCAGGATAAGAAAAATCCAAAGATTGCAATTGTATCGGGCGGTGCGATTTTTACAGCCAGTATTTTGTTAAGTGCACTGGCACTGAGACCATCACCGGTCATGATGTATATCACTTATGGATTGTTACAGGGGTTTGGACAGGGAATGATTTATACAACCATTCTTTCTGCCGCACAGAAATGGTTTCCGGGAAGAACCGGATTTTCATCGGGTGTGATTGTAACGGCAAACGGTCTGTTTGGATTTTTTATGGCACCGGTTTCAAGAAGTTTGCTTTCTAAAATTGGAATTGAAAAAACATTTTTAGTAATCGGAACGTTTATTGGAATCTCATGGATTTTGGCAAGTATCTTTATCCGAAATCCAAAAGCAGGGGAAGTTGGAACAGGCAGTGCACAGGCAGGTGGAAAGCCGGTGTATACAGGAAAACAGTATACATCCGGAGAAATGTTCCGCACAAAGAAATTTTATTTCTTGTTTGCAACTATGATGTTTGGCTTGATTCCATATCTGATTTTATCTCCATTGTCACAGACGGTACAGATGGACAGAGGAATCAGTGCTTCAGTTGCAGTTGCGGCGGTTATGGCAGGTTCGGTCTGTAATGCAGCTACAAGGCTTTGTCTGCCGACAGCAGCGGATAAAGTAGGAAGGATTATCTGTATAAAAGTAGTATTGGTAGTAGCAGTGAGTGCAATGTTACTCCTGGTATTTGCACCGGCAGGAATTACGACAGTATGCGTTGTGATGATGTATGCCTGCTATGGTGGAATTATGGGAAGTTTCCCATCTTTATCAAGTTCTATTTTTGGAATGGAACATTCCGGAGAAAATTATGGATATGTTATGTTTGGTATTGCGGTGGCAACTCTAAGTGCACCGGCAATTACCAATGCCGTGCTTGGAGATGGATATGACATCAATGTTGTATTTGCTATTGGAGCATTCAGCGCAGCACTCGCATTAATTTCTTTAATTTTATTAGAGAGGGAAATTAAAAAAGAAAAAGTAAATGCATGTCAGACAGCAGTTTGTCAGGAAGGAGAATGATTATGTCACTTGTAAAAATGAAAGAATTACTCGAAAGAGCACAGAAAAATAAGATTGGATGCGGAGCATTCAGCGTTGGAAATATGGAAATGGTACGAGGTGCAATTCAGGCAGCAGAGGAATTAGATACACCGATTATTCTTCAGATTGCAGAGGTGCGACTGAAACATTCTCCACTTCATTTAATGGGACCGATGATGATTCAGGCTGCAAAAGAAGCGAAAGTAGATGTTGCAGTTCATCTGGATCATGGTCTTACCTTTGAAACGGTACAGAAAGCGCTGGAACTGGGATTTACTTCTGTTATGTTAGATGCATCCACACTTCCGTTTGAAGAAAATATTGCAAATACAAAAAAAGTAGTAGAGCTGGCAAAACAATATGGAGTAACCGTAGAAGCAGAACTTGGTTTGGTTGGTGGAAGTGAAGATGGAAGCTGTGACCACGGAATCCGTTGTACAGACCCGGATGATGCAAAAGTGTTTGCCAAAGAGACAGGAATTGACGCATTAGCAGTTGCAATTGGAAATGCGCATGGAAATTATCCGGTAGCTCCAACACTGGCATTTGATGTGCTTGAAAGGATCCATGAAAACATAGATATTCCGCTGGTACTGCATGGAGGAAGCGGAATCACAGACAAAGACTTCCAGAAAGCAATTTCACTTGGGATCAGAAAAGTAAATATTGCGACAGCAAGTTTTAACAGTTTAACAAAGAAAGTAGAAGAATATATTGCTTCAAATGAAAAGCATAACTATTTTGACTTAAATACAGCAATGACAGAGGGAACTTATGAAAATGTCAAACGACATATTCAGGTTTTCAATACACCATTTCAGCAGGAGTAGTAAAAAAGCCTGTCGAAATAAAAAAAGCCATTTGGTAAAAAGATGTTCTAAGAAGGAAAAGCCGGTTTTCTATCTCGAAAACCGGCTTTTTCTTCATTAATGTAGTTGTGCTATATAAGATAGAATGGGTCATTCCTGATTGGAAAACAGACTTAAATGTTCTTCAAGTAATTCCTGATAAAGCTGAGAAAAAGTCCAGAAGCAGTTTTGTGGTGTCAGGATTGCTTTTAAATCAACAGCAGGAGTTTCACCGTTTCGAATAGATGCAAGTAAAAGGTCGAGACGGGTATTTGGAAAATAGCAGAGAATCATCACATCCTGACAGACAGCAGAGATGTTTTCCAGAATAGAAGTTTTATGCACTGGAAATCCTTTTACTTTAGCAAGATAACCGACGGTCTGGGTACAATCTGTTTCAGAAATGGAAATAAAATCTGCGCCAAGGCGTTTTGCGGCTTTTTCGATGGCTTTTTCTTTTTGAGTTTGTCCATTTGAGTAATAGAGTATTTTTGGTTTTCGTAACAATAAGATTCCCCCTCTGAAGATTGATGATAAGTTTATCTTATACTAGAAAGAAAATATTTTCAATAAATTTTTAGACAATTTGACAAGAGTTGACACAAGTTGTACGAGTAGAGTATACTAAAGTATAGAACTGAAAAGCAGGTATGGTTTTGTACCTGGATCAGAGATACCGGACAGAATGAAAAATGGCAATATTCATCTGTTCTTCTATTACAAATGTGAGGGATAAAAAGTGGCAAATATTAAAGTATATCTTCTAGGACGCCCTTATGTGGAGATGGATGGGGAGAGAGTGAACTTTCCATATAAGAAGGCGGAGGGCTTTTTTTACTATTTGTGTGTAAAGAAAACAGCAACGAGAGAGGAAATCATATCTGTGCTTTGGGGAGCGGACAACGAAAATGTTGGAAGAAAAAACCTTAGAGAAGCAGTATATCAGATAAAAAAACTCTTAGGAAAAGAAATCCTTGTGACAGTTGGTCATACGAGCATTTCTCTTAATCCGGAGTGTATGCCAGAAATTGACTGGGATAATCTCAATGATGAGAATTTGCTTGATGCAGAGGAGCAGGGATTTCTTTCTCATTTCATGATTAAAAACAGTTATGAATTTGAGGAATGGATTTCAGCCATGCAGGAACAGTATAATAAACGGTTCGTGAAAGTGGCACGTGAAAAACTGTATAAAGCGGATGCGACAAAAAACATGGAAGAAATTCAAAAATACAGTAATATTTTATTAAAACAGGATCCGTATAATGAAAAGCTGTATTATGAAATTATGGATATTTATGCCTTAAATGGAAATTATAATATGGCGATCAAATTGTATTATGATTTGGAGAAAATTCTTGCGGATGAGCTTGGCGTAGAACCATCGTCAGAAGTAACCGAATTATTTCACCGGATTTTTAATGTGAAAGGAAATACAAACTCAGATGGCGTTATCTGGAACCTGCCATTCTGGGGAAGAAATGAAGAAATTTACCAAATCAGTGAATGTATTGTGGGCGGAGCAAAAGATGGATGTCCCAGATGTGTGGCAATTGGCGGAGAAGACGGTGTTGGAAAATCAGCACTGCTCGATAAAGCAATGCAGATGGTAAAGGGTTATCAGATGATTGGTCTGTATGCGGCCTGCTATCGTGAGGAATCCGAATTTTTCCTTCGTCCATGGAGTGATATTTTCTGGGAAGTGGAACAGAGGGCGGATTATCAGGTTTTAAGAGAATCCATGAGTGAAGAAAAATGGGAACAGCTGGAACATTTTTTTAAGGGAAAAGTCATGGAGGAAAATGGAAAATCCGGTGCACTGAATTATCAGGTCATGGAGCAGGCAGTGATTGACATGTTCCGTAAGATTTTGGAGCACAATAAAGTGGTTCTGTTTTTTGATGATATCCAGTGGATGGATCAGACCAGTCTTCAGCTGTTAAATCGTCTGCTTCTTACTTTTGGTACGCATAAGATTCTTTTGATGTGCACGTTTAATCAGGAAAAAGATGCCGATGTGATGGAGTCTTTAAATAACATTGTAAAAAAAGGCTGGCTTCATGTGATTAATCTGTTTCCGTTTAATGAAAAAGAAACCAACGAAATTTTATGCAAGTTTCTTCCGGAGTTGAGTGAAGATCAAAAGAAACGACAGAATGTATACCGCATGACAGAAGGAAATGCATTTTTCCTGATGGAATCCATTAATCTGATGAAAGAAAAAGGATATACCCTTGAAAAATCACAGAAAACCAACAATGTGATAAAAGCGCGTCTGGTTGGGCTGCCGGAACAGGAATTGGAGGTATTAAACTGTATGAGTCTGTTTCCGGAGAAAGTCAGTATCGAAGAGATTGAGCTTTTGCATCTGGATATGGATCGCCTGACATTGGTTCGTGTCCTAGAGAAACTTCAGGAACGACATTTAATCAAAGAACTCTTAGTAGGCTGGAATGTTTATTATAAATTTGAACATCAGGTGTTTAAAGAGTATATTTATGACAAACAAAGTGTAGGTAAAAAGAGAGCATACCATCAGATTTTAGCAGAATATTACGAGGCAAAAGCAACAGGGAAGAAAAATTTTGCGTATCTCCCAATGACAATTCACCACTATGAGAAGTGCCATAATCTGGTGAAGGTATATCAATATAAAATTGCATATTTGAAAGAATATTATACGATAGTCAATGAAAACTTTCCTGTTCTTCATTGGGAGATGGAATATGGCGACGATAACCAGGAACTTTCTTTTCATGCAGACGAAATTTTGCGCCTGGCAGAAGAGGTAATCCGGTTTGAAGGAGATTCTCATCAGCTTCAGGAAATGAAAATGGAAATGTATTATGTAAAAGGTCGTTTTGATATTGCTATCGGAGAATATGAAACCGGACTGGCGAATATCAAGGCAAGCGAATCGCTTGCAGAGACCTTAAAT
The DNA here is from genome assembly GCA_003481745.1 of Firmicutes bacterium OM04-13BH. GTDB lineage: Bacteria > Bacillota > Clostridia > Lachnospirales > Lachnospiraceae > Blautia > Blautia stercoris. The sequence goes on along the minus strand of QULP01000004.1, from coordinate 388,649 downwards.
GATAATAAAGCACGTCTGAATAATTATAAACAGATGATTTTCTATGGAATTCAGATAGAGAATCTTCTGTTGGTTAAAAAGTATGTGAAAGAGGGAATGAAATTAATCGATGAGACAGATACCGATGAAAAAGGTATTTTTATGAGACTCAAAGGTTGGTATCTGCTTCATGAGGGAAGATATGAAGAAGCCAGGGCACTTCTGACACAGGCCAGGGAGTTTTTTGAAAACCGCGACGGGGGAAGCGGACAGTATGCAATGAATATTGCAGCCTGCTATAATTACATCGGAGATGTATGCAGGGAAATGAAAGAGTATCAATCTGCACTTTCTTATTATAAAATAGCGATAGAAAAGGGAACAGAAAAAGTCGTAACAAATGGTCTGGGACAGTTTTATTCTAATGTAGGTCAGATGTATTATTTTATGGAAAAAAATACAGAGGCCAGAACTTATCTTGAAAAAGCGATTGCCTGTTTTGAGAAAAATGGATACTATTGGGGACTGGAGCGTGCTGAGGCATATATGGCACTGGTTCTGCTTCGGTTTGGTGAAAAAGACCAGGCAAAGAAACATTATAAGAAAGCAGTAAGCTTGACAGAAAAAATGAATAATCCGACAACCGTTTCGGTTATCAGACAGATCAGTAAGGAAGCTGGGTTCTAAAAAGAGCCAGCTTCTTTTTTTGAACGCAGATAAGCATTCCTCCGCTTTAAGTGTGCAGAGCGCAAAGCGACTGCGTTCATGAGCAAGTAGCGAAGCGGATTGCGAATGTCCGCTTTACACAAAAGAAAAAACAAAGTTTTTGAGAAAAAATTCAACTTACAGTTTTACCATGATAACGTGCTGACACAAATGTCCGCATCATAAAGAGTGATGTCCGCTAATTGGGGAATTGTGCTAAAAATTAAAACAATTCAAAAAAATGAATTGTGCGTTTCTTACATTTATCGACGTTTTTTTGACGTACTATTAGATATAATTGCACTATAAAATAAACGAAAAGAGGGTGCGATTATGAGCAGTATCGTAATTACAGGAAATGATTTAACATTGGAGCAGCTTGCTTTAATCTGCCGCGAAAATGCAAAAATCGAATTAGCAGAAGAAGCAAAACAGAATATCATTGATTCCAGAAAAGTGGTAGACGACTTAGTAGCGGAGGAGAAAGTTGTTTACGGTATCACAACTGGTTTTGGTAAATTCAGTGACGTTGTAATTTCTCAGGAACAGTGTAAAGAACTTCAGAGAAACTTAATTATTACTCATGCAGTTGGTGCCGGTGACCCATTCCCAATTGATGTGGCAAGGGGTGTTATGTTACTTCGTATCAACAACTTAGTAAAAGGATTCTCCGGTATTCGTTTAGAAACTGTTGAAACAATGGTAAACATGTTAAATAAAGGTGTTACCGCATTTATTCCACAGAAGGGTTCTCTGGGAGCATCTGGAGACTTGGCACCATTATCACATATGGTTCTTCCTATGATTGGTCTTGGTATGGCTTACTATGAAGGCGAACTGCTTCCGGGAGCAGAAGCTATGAAACGTGCAGGTATTCCTACAATCGAATTATCTGCAAAAGAAGGTCTTGCATTAAATAATGGTACTCAGGCTTTAACAGCAGCCGGTGCTCTTGCTTTATATGATGTATTAAAATTAGTCAAAGTTGCAGATATCGCAGATGCTCTCTGCTTTGAAGCACAGAATGGTGTTGTAGATGCACTTGACCACAGAGTACACGATGTACGTCCTCATTCAGGACAGCTTGCTACTGCAAGAAACCTGTTAAAATTACTCGAAGGAAGCAAAAATACAACACGTCAGGGTGAAATCCGTGTTCAGGATGCTTATTCTCTTCGTTGTTCACCACAGGTTCATGGTGCGAGTAAAGATGCAATCAACTACGTACTCGACCATGTAAATATCGAAATTAACTCTGTAACAGATAACCCGATTATCTTTAAAGAAGACAGAGCTGGTATCTCCGGCGGTAACTTCCACGGACAGCCAATGGCATTAAGCTTTGACTTCTTAGGAATCGCTACATCTGAATTAGCAAATATTTCTGAAAGACGTATTGAACGTCTGGTTAACCCGGCGTACAGCGATCTGCCGGCATTCTTAACACCACACGGTGGAGTTTGCTCAGGATTTATGATTGTTCAGTACTCAGCAGCAGCATTAGTATCTGAAAACAAAGTTTTGGCTCATCCGGCATCTGTAGATAGTATTCCATCTTCAGCAGGTCAGGAAGACCACGTATCTATGGGTATGATTGCAGCAAGAAAAGCCGGAACAATTGCAGAACATGTAAGACGTGTACTCGCTATGGAGCTTATGGTAGCTTGCCAGGGTATCGATATGCGTGGTAACAAAGGTCTTGGTAAAGGTACACAGGCAGCGTATGACTTAGTTCGTAAAGAAGTTGCTACCTTAGACCAGGATAGAGAATTATACGGTGATATTAATTACTGTGAAGAAATTATTAAGAATGATGCACTGATTAAAGCAGTTGAGGAGGCAATCAGTGGTTCATTAGAGACAAAATAAAAAAACTAAATATTACGAAAAGAGGGAGGTAATTCTATGCTAAATCCTGTAATCGTAGCAGTACTCTTACTTTGTGTATTGTGTCTGCTGAAAATTAATGTATTACTCTCCATGCTCGTATCTCTGACTGTAGCCGGTCTTATCGGGGGTTTGCCGGTTGTCAGCTCCGGAGATGAAGTGAGTATTATGAGCTGCGTTATCGACGGATTCAGTTCTAACGCAGAAACAGCCTTAGCATACGTATTGCTTGGTACATTTGCTTCTTGTATGGCATACACCGGCATTACAGAAATCTTATCTGTTAAAATTGCAAAAACTGTAAAGGGTAACAGATGGCTTTTACTGGGAATCTTATTAATCATTGCATGTGCATCTCAGAATATCATTCCGATTCACATTGCATACATCCCGATTCTTGTTCCACCATTACTGAGTATGATGAACAAGATGAAACTGGACAGACGTGGTGTTGCATGTACCATCGCATTTGGTCACAAAGCACCGTATATCGCTCTTCCATTCGGATTTGGTCTGATTTTTATGACAATCATCCGAGACAACATCAACCAGAATGCAGTAGACTTTGGATGGAAAATAACAATTGGTGATGTTACAAGAGTAAACTGGATTCTTGCAGTTGCTATGATTATCGGTCTTGCAATTGCCGTATTCATTACATACAGAAAACCTCGTGAATATCAGGATATCAAATTAGAGGGACAGCATGAATTAGAAAGCCTGAAATTAGAATACAAACATTGGATTACACTTTTAGCAGCACTCGTAATCGTAATTCTTCAGGTTAAATTTGGTTCTCTTCCTGTAGCAGCATTCGGTGGACTTTTAGTTATGTTCATATTCGGAGCTGTAAAAATTAAAGATATTGATGAACAGTTTAACGGCGGTATCAAATTAATGGGCTTCATCGCATTCGTAATGCTTATAGCAGGTGGATTTGCGAAAGTCTTAAACAGCACAGGTGCTGTAGAAGAACTGGTTGACAGTGCAATCAGCCTTATGAATGGAAATACATGGGTTGCAGCAACTATCATCACATTAATCGGTCTTTTAGTAACAATGGGAATCGGTACTTCTTTCGGTACAGTTCCTGTACTTGCAGTACTTTACGTTCCGCTGTGTCATAAGATGGGATTCTCACCGGCAGCAACTATCATCCTGATGTCTGCAGCAGCAGCTCTTGGTGATGCTGGTTCACCGGCTTCTGATACAACACTCGGACCTACATCAGGTCTGAATGCAGATGGTCAGCATGACCACATCTGGGATACTTGCGTACCTACATTCCTGCACTTTAACATTCCGTTAATGATTGCAGCAATCGTAGCAGCACAGTTCGTATAAGATGTCTGCATAAAAAAAGATTGCCATCTGGAAAAGTAACTCCTCATACTTTTCCAATTTGAAAGGGCTCTGCCTTGGGTTTCCAAGGTGGAGCTTTTTTTCATTAAATAAAGTATTTTTTCCAAAATTTTTTTTCGGCAATTCTGCCACATTGACAAAAAAATCAAGGCTTGCTATGATTGATGTAATCATTAGAAAGAGAGGCTTGAAAATTATGAGATTTACGAAGATGCATGGAATTGGAAATGATTATGTATATGTAAACTGTCTGGAAGAGAACGTAGAAAATCCTTCTGAGCTGTCAATAAAAGTGAGTGACCGCCATTTTGGAATTGGTTCAGACGGTCTGATTTTGATTAAACCATCCGAAAAAGCAGACTTTGAGATGGAAATGTACAATGCAGATGGAAGTCAGGGTGCAATGTGCGGAAATGGAATCCGCTGCGTGGCAAAGTATGTGTATGATTACGGTTTGACTGATAAAACCAGCATCAGCGTAGATACCAAGAGCGGAATTAAGTATTTGGAACTGACCGTAGAAAATGGAAAAGTAAGTCTGGTAAAAGTAAATATGGGTCAGCCGGAATTAGAAGCTGCAAAGATTCCGATGATTTATAAAAAAGAAAAGGTTATCAGTCAGCCTCTTGGCGTAAATGACGATGTTTATGAAGTAACCGCAGTATCTATGGGTAATCCACATGCGGTGGTCTATATGGACGAAATTGAGAAACTGGAGATTGAAAAAATCGGACCGTACTTTGAAAAGCATCCGGCATTTCCGGAAGGCGTAAATACCGAGTTTGTACATGTCATTGATGAAAATACGGTAGAGATGCGTGTATGGGAACGTGGAAGCGGAGAAACACTGGCATGCGGAACCGGAGCGTGTGCGGTTGCTGTTGCGTGTGTATTAAATGGTTATACGAACGACGAAGTAACCGTAAAACTGCTTGGTGGTGATTTGAAAATTTTCTGGGACAGAAAAGAAAATCTTGTTTATATGACAGGTCCGGCAACTGTTGTATTTGACGGAGTCATTGAAGCGTAAGAGAAAAGCTGAGAAAAAAATAAAAAGAAAAATTTTTATCAAATTGGTCAATATCGTGTAAAACAAGATGTTTAAGGGGATACTTGATATAAATCGTCAAGATTTGTGCAAGTTTCCCTCTTTTCATGACCGGTAAAATGTGCTATACTGGCTAATACCAAATATGGGATAAAAATAACGAAAGAAATAAAATGTCATACCAGATATAGTGTGGCGATAGAGGTGGAAGAAATGGTGTGTATTATAAAAAAAGACGGGACAAAAGAAGAATTTAACGTGCAGAAGATTGTAAGAGCGGTAAATAAATCGGCAGGAAGGATTCTTTATCAGTTTACAGAAGAGGAGATTGATTTTATCTGCCGGTATGCAACAGAAAAAGTAGAAGGCATGGGAAAACCGGAAATTTCCATACAGGATATGCATAATGTAGTAGAAGGAGCACTTGAAAAAGTGAATCCGGCGGTTGCCAAAAGTTACCGTGATTACCGAAATTACAAACATGATTTTATTCATATGATGGATGAAGTTTATACCAAGAGCCAGTCCATTCGTTATATTGGAGATAAGAGCAATGCAAATACAGACAGTGCGCTGGTTGCAACCAAGAGAAGTCTGATTTTTAATGAGTTGAATAAAGAGCTGTATCGTAAATTTTTCATGAACCGCAATGAACTGCAGGCATGTAAAGATGGTTATATTTATATTCATGACCAGTCCGCTCGTCTGGATACCATGAACTGCTGCCTTTTTGATGTGGCGAATGTACTACGTGGCGGTTTTGAGATGGGAAATGTGTGGTACAATGAGCCGAAGACACTCGATACAGCATTTGATGTAATGGGAGATATTATTTTAAGTACCGCAGCCCAGCAGTACGGTGGATTTACTGTTCCGGAAGTGGACAGAATCTTAGCTCCTTATGCAGAAAAGAGTTATCATAAGTACAAAGAAGAATTTTTAAAATATGTAGACCCGGACTGGGAGCTTGCAGAAGAACGTGCAAAACAGTATGCAGTCGATAAGGTGCGTCGTGATTTTGATCAGGGCTGGCAGGGAATTGAATATAAATTAAACACAGTCGGCTCATCAAGAGGCGACTATCCATTTGTAACGGTGACGCTTGGACTTGGAATGGGGCGTTTTGAAAAAATGGCAAGTATTTCCCTGCTTGAAGTACATAAAGACGGACAGGGAAAGAAAGACCATAAGAAACCGGTTTTATTCCCGAAAATTGTGTTCTTATACGATGAAGAGCTTCATGGACCGGGAAAAGAGGGAGAAGATGTATTTGAGGCAGGAATTTCCTGTTCTGCAAAGACGATGTATCCGGACTGGCTTTCCCTTACCGGAAAAGGTTACATTTCAAGTATGTATAAACGTTATAAAAAAGTCATTAGCCCGATGGGATGCCGTGCATTTTTAAGTCCATGGTATGAACGAGGCGGAATGAAACCGGCAGACGAGAAGGATGCTCCGGTATTTGTAGGACGATTTAACATTGGTGCAGTCAGTCTTCATCTTCCGATGATTCTGGCAAAAGCACGTGCAGAGAACCGTGATTTCTATGAGGTGCTTGATTTTTATCTGGAAATGATTCGACAGCTTCACATTCGTACTTACGATTATCTGGGTGAAATGAAAGCGTCTACAAATCCGTTGGCTTACTGTGAGGGAGGATTTTATGGCGGACATTTAAAACCATCCGATAAAATCAAACCATTATTAAAGCCAATGACAGCATCCTTTGGAATTACTGCATTAAATGAGCTTCAGGAATTATACAATGGAAAATCCATTCGTGAAGATGGAAAATTTGCACTTGAAGTACTGCAGTATATCAATGATAAGGTAAATCAATTCAAAGAAGAAGACGGTTATCTCTATGCAATTTACGGAACACCGGCAGAAAGTCTGTGTGGATTACAGGTAGAGCAGTTCCGCAAAATGTATGGAATTGTAGAAGGAGTTTCTGACAGACCTTATGTCAGTAACAGCTTCCACTGCCATGTAACAGAAGATATCACTCCAATTGAAAAACAGGACTGCGAAGGTCGTTTCTGGGAATTGTGTAATGGTGGAAAAATCCAGTATGTACGTTATCCGATAGGATACAATGTTGAGGCAATTCGCTCTTTAGTCAGAAGAGCAATGGATTTGGGATATTACGAAGGAGTCAATCTTTCCCTGGCATACTGTGATGATTGTGGACATGAGGAGCTTGAAATGGATGTTTGCCCGGTATGCGGTTCTAAGAATCTGACCAAGATTGACCGTATGAACGGTTATCTTTCCTATAGCCGTGTCCATGGAGATACCCGTTTAAATGCTGCCAAAATGGCGGAAATTGCAGAACGTAAATCAATGTAACGGTATTCTCATTTAGAATGGAAAAACTGCCATAAAAGCCGTAATTTTTTTGGTAATATTGTATATTACGTTTTCAGATAAAGTGTGTTACCATTAACTCGATTTTTGTTTTTTTAAAATACAAAAAAATAACAGAGGAGATGGAAAACATGGATTCTTACACGTATTTACTTGACTTGGCATTGATTCTAATCAGCACAAAATTGCTCGGGCTTCTCACCAGAAGGGTAAAGATGCCGCAAGTAGTTGGTGCACTGCTTGCCGGACTGATTTTGGGTCCAGCCTGCCTTGGTATCTTAAAAGAGACCGAATTTATTCATCAGGTTTCTGAAATCGGTGTTATCGTTCTGATGTTCTGTGCCGGACTTGAAACCGATATCGGTGAGTTAAAAAGAACAGGAAAGGCATCCTTTATCATTGCACTTATGGGTGTATTAATACCTCTTGTTGGCGGATATGGAATTGCATGGATTTTTAACCGCCCAGGTATGATTGAATCCACAGCGACTGCAAGCACAACACTCCAGAACTTTTTCATTGGTGTTATTTTAACAGCAACCAGTGTTAGTATTTCCGTTGAAACTTTAAAAGAGATGGGAAAATTGAACACAAAAGCAGGAAATGCAATCCTTGGAGCAGCAGTTATCGATGATATTCTTGGTATTATTGCTTTGACAGTAATTACAAGCCTTGCAGACCCGAGTGTCAATGTGGCAATGGTATTTGTAAAAATCATAGGTTTCTTTGTATTTGTTGGGGTTGGAGGATATATCATCCACGCAGTTTTCCAGAAATGGGTGCAGGGATACAAAAGAGATTTACAGCGTTTTGTTATTGTATCATTTGTAATTTGTCTCTTGTTTTCTTACTGTGCAGAGCAGTTCTTCGGAGTTGCAGATATCACAGGTGCATTTTTCGCAGGACTGATTATTACAAACACAACTCATACAAACTATATTGCAAGAAGATTTAATATTCTTTCTTATATATTGTTATCTCCGGTATTTTTTGCAAGTATCGGTATCCAGGTCGAACTTCCGGATATGAGCGCAATGATTATTATCTTTGCAGTAGCATTGGTGGTTGTTGCAGTACTGACAAAGGTAATCGGATGTGGATTGGGAGCAAAATTATGCCATTATTCCACACAGGACTGCTTAAGAATTGGTGCAGGTATGATTTCCCGAGGTGAGGTTGCTTTAATTGTTGCCTCAAAAGGAAATGCAGTTGGTCTGATGCCATCTTCCTTACTTGGACCGGTTGTTATCGTGGTTGTTATTACCACCATCATTTCACCAATCTTCTTAAAGATGACCTTTGCTTCAAAAGGAAATGAAAAAGCAGATTACGTGGAAAATGAGTATACAAAAGTTATGGCAGACCATTCTCCGGCAGATGAAACTCGATTTGTTAAAAAATTAAAGAAAAAATAAATATTTTTTTATTGTATGAGAAAAAGGCAGTGAAAGCTGTCTTTTTCTTTTTTGGTCTTTAAAAAATAAAATAGGATGTGTATAATCAACGTTGTATCGATTGAAAAATAAAAAGAGGAACAGAAATTTATGAAAACAGTATTAGTTGCAATTAATGCAAAATATATTCATTCCAATCTGGCGGTTTACAGTCTGCGTTCTTATGCAAGAACCTTTGGATATGAACCGGAGTTATTGGAATTTACAATTAACCAGCAAAAAGACCAGATTTTAAAAGGAATCTATGAGGCAAAGCCGGACTTGCTTTGTTTTTCCTGCTATATCTGGAACCTTTCTTATGCAGAAGAGATTATAGAGGATATCAAAAAAATCCTGCCAAAGGTTACGATTTGGGCGGGCGGACCGGAAGTGTCTTATGACGCACCCAAATTTTTAAAACGACATCCGGAAGTAGATGGAATTATGTGTGCCGAGGGAGAGAAAACACTGACAGAATTAATAAGCTATTATGAAATCGGAAAAAGTCAGGGAAAATCCTTAGATGGAATCAATGGAATCGTGTATCAGGAAAACAAGACGATCCATCAGACACCGCTTAGAGATATCATGAATATGGATGATTTAGTTTTTCCTTATGAAGATTTAAAAGATTTCGAGCATAAAATTATTTATTATGAGAGCAGTCGGGGCTGTCCGTTTTCCTGCAGTTACTGTCTCTCTTCAATTGACAAAAAGTTAAGGTTCCGTAGTTTTTCTCTGGTGGAAAAAGAACTGGAATTTTTCCTTGCGCACAAAGTACCGCAGGTAAAATTCGTGGACCGTACCTTTAACTGTAAGAAAAGTCATGCGATGGCAATCTGGACTTATATCAAAGAGCATGATAACGGAATTACGAATTTTCATTTTGAGGTAGCAGCAGATTTATTAACCGAGGATGAAATTGCTCTGATTCAGACGATGCGGCCAGGATTGATTCAGCTTGAAATCGGTGTGCAGTCCACGAATGAAAAGACCCTTGCGGAAATCCATCGAAAGACTGATTTTGAAGAAATCACAAGAAAAGTAAAAGCGGTACAAAAAGGAGAGAATGTACATCAGCATCTGGACTTGATTGCAGGACTTCCTTATGAAAATTATGAGAGTTTTGGACATTCCTTTAATGATGTCTATGCGTTAAAACCGGAACAGCTTCAGCTTGGATTTTTAAAAGTCTTAAAAGGTTCTTATATGGCAGAGGCAGCGGAAGGATATGGCTGTGTGCATAAGGCAAAACCACCTTATGAAGTGCTTGGAACACGCTGGCTCTCTTATGAAGAGATTTTAAAGCTAAAAGGCGTTGAGGAAATGGTGGAAGTTTACTATAACAGCGGTCAGTTCCAGAAAACCATCCGTGCTATGGAACACTTATTTGAAACGGCCTTTTCGATGTATGAAGAACTGGCAGATTTTTATGAGAAAAACGGTTATAACGAGGTTTCTCATACCAGAATCCGTCGTTATGAAATTTTACAGGAATTTTTACAGGAAAAAGAAGCAAATCTGGAATATTTTAAACAGCTTATGATTTTTGACTTATACGCAAGAGAAAATATGAAAACAAGACCGCAGTGGGCAAATGATTTGTCAGCTTATAAGATGCAGATTCTGGATTTTTATAAAAAAGAAGAGGAAAATCCAAAACTGTTAACCGATTATCAGAGCTATCAGGCAAGACAGACGATAAAAATGACGCACATTGAAGTGTTTACTTATGATGTCATAAATGAAAACGAAGAAAAAGGTGCTTATCCGGTCTTATTCGATTATAAAAAGAGAAGTCCGCTGACGAATGATGCAAAAGCGGTTTTTGTTCAATTATAAGTATAAGAGATGAATTGTAAGAAGTAAAAGAAAGAGCTGGAGTAACCCAAAATGTAGAAAATTCAAAGATAGAGGAGATAAAAAATGGAAAATTATGTGGCACTCGATTTGGAGACAACCGGTCTGTCACCAAAAAACGACCGGATTTTAGAAATCGGTGCAGTCAAGATAGAAGAAGGAAGAGAAACCGGAAGAATTGCCACATTAATTGACCCACAGATGAAGATTCCGGAGCGGATTACGGCACTGACCGGGATTTCTCAGAAGATGGTAAAGGGAATGCCGGTAATTGGTGAGGTTGTTGGAGAATTGGTTGAATTTTGCGAGGGATTTCCTCTGCTTGGTCATAATATTATCTTTGATTTCAGTTTTGTAAAACAATGGGCGGTAAATTCAGGACTTGAGTTTGAACATCAGGGAATTGACACGCTTAAGATTGCAAGAGTTTTAGTGCCGGAACTGCCTGAAAAGGGGCTTCAGGCTCTGCGTATGCACTATCAGATTGAGCAGGAACATGCGCATCGTGCCTTTGAAGATGCCCTGGTGACACATAAACTTTATCAGAGATTCATACAGGAATATGAAGCGTCAAATCCAGATGTGTTTAAACCGTATCAACTTGTCTATAAAGCGAAAAAACAAAGTCCGGCAACTCCAAGACAAAAACGATACTTGCAGGATTTGATAAAATATCATAGAATAGATTCTAATGTAGAAACAGATGCGCTTACAAAAAGTGAAGCATCAAGGTTAATTGACAAAATTTTGTCGTCTTATGGAAGAATAATGGAGTGAATGAAATTATGATGAAAATGACAGGTAAGAAAAAAAGGGTTGTAGCAGGTGTACTGGCAGTTATTCTGGCGCTGGCGATGATTATTCCGGCAGCACTGGTTTATCTGGTATAAGAAAAAAATAGAGAAGAGAATACGGGAGTAACTGTGATGAAAATAGGAAAATTACCGGAACCTATGTTGATTCGTTCCGTTTTAAAAGAAGTAAAACACAGAAGAGAAGAAATATTAGTCGGACCGGCAGTTGGACAGGACTGTGCAGTTTTTGAGCCAAAAGAGGGAGACGTTTTAGTTTTTTCCACAGATCCGATTACCGGAACAGTAAAAGATATCGGAAGCCACAGCGTACACATCACTGCAAATGATTTGGCGGCTTCCGGTGCAGAACCGATTGGAATTATGCTTACCATGCTTCTGACACCGGAAACCAGGGAAGAAGAATTAAAAGAGATGATGCGTGGAGTGGAATCTGCCTGCAGTCAGTTAAATATGGAAGTAATGGGTGGACATACCGAGATTACTGATGTAGTAAAACATCCGTTAATCTCTGTGACCGGTGTTGGAACAATTAAAAAGGAAGAAGTGTTGGTAACTTCGTCCGTGAAACCGGGACAGGATATCGTGATTACCAAATGGATTGGCCTTGAGGGAACATCCATTGCCGCAAAAGAAAAAGAAGCAGAGTTGTTAGAACGCTTTGCGCCATCTTTTGTGGAGACAGCAAAACACTTTGACCAGTATCTTTCTGTTGTGCCGGAAGCAAAAATCGCAAAAGAATGGGGCGTATCTGCCATGCATGATATTACAGAAGGTGGTGTCTTTGGCGCACTCTGGGAAATGGGAAGTGGTTCGAATGTTGGTCTTGATATTGATTTAAAGAAGATTCCGATTCGTCAGGAAACGGTTGAAGTGTGCGAATTGCTTGGCTTAAATCCTTATATCTTAATGTCCAGCGGTTCTATGATGATTGCAACAGATGATGGATATGGTCTGGTAAGAAAATTAAATCAGGCAGGTATTGAAGCTTCTGTAATCGGAAAAGCGACTGATAAAAACGAACGAATTTTAAGAAATGGGGAAGAGACCAGATACATGGATAAGCCTCAGAGTGATGAATTATATAAAATTTATCAGTAATATACGAATAGAAGATTTATTAGTCTTAAAGGAGAAAAGAAAAATGGCAAAATTAAATATTGTCCTGTTTGAGCCGGAAATTCCGGCAAATACAGGGAATATCGGAAGAACCTGTGTGGCAACAGGAACGAGACTTCATTTGATTGAACCACTTGGATTTAAATTAAATGAAAAAGCAATTAAACGTGCCGGAATGGACTACTGGAAAGATTTGGATGTTACAACTTATATTAATTACGAAGATTTCTTAAAGAAAAATCCAGGTGCGAAAATTTATATGGCAACTACAAAAGGACCTCAGACTTATGTTGATGTGCATTATGAAGAGGACTGCTATATTATGTTTGGAAAAGAAAGCGGTGGAATTCCGGAAGAAATTTTGCTGGAAAACCAGGAAACAGCAATTCGTATTCCAATGATTGGAGATATCCGTTCTTTAAATCTAAGTAATTCTGTGGCAATTGTACTCTATGAAGCACTGCGTCAGAACAATTTTGACCATATGCGCTTAGAAGGACACCTGACAAAATACGATTGGAAATAAAAAAGAGGGAAACAGTGCCGGTATATTAAGCCGGTCTGTTTCCCTCTTCTGTTCGGGCGAGTGTGAAGATAAACTCTGTGCCGACGCCCTCCGTACTGATTACATTAATATGCTGATTGTGAGAGCGAATGATTTCTTTTACAATCGAAAGTCCAAGTCCTGTACCTTTTCGGTCTTTTCCACGGGAAGAATCAATCTTATAAAAACGATCCCAGATTTTATTTAAGCTGTCTTTTGGGATTCCACATCCACTGTCTTTTACGGAAACGAATATCGTCTCATGTTTTAAAGAAGTCTCGATTTTAATCGTAGATTCAGCAGAGCTGAATTTGATTGCATTGTCAATCAAATTATAAAGTACCTGCTGGATTTTACCCATATCGGCATTCACGTAAAGGGTCTGTCCGGTTAAGACCAGTTCAATAGAAATTCGTTTTTTTCGACACGTTCCTTCAAAAGTGGCAGCAGTACTTTTGACAACTGCATTGATATCAAAATCGCAAAAGTCAAGCATACGTCCTTTTTCATCAATGTCATTTAAGGTTAAAAGGCTTTCGGTCAGTTTATAAAGCCGGTCTGTCTCATAGACTACGATGTTTAAGTATTTATCCTGAATTTCCACCGGAATTGTGCCGTCTAAAATCGCTTCGGTATAGCCTTTAATCGAAGTCAGCGGAGAACGAAAATCATGTGAGACATTGGCGACAAATTTTCTCTGATATTCGTTGACTTTATCAAGTTCGTCTGACATATAATTTAAGGTGACAGCAAGTGTTCCCATTTCGTCATTTGTATGAACCGGAATGTTGTATTTTAAGTTTCCGGAAGCAAAGGCATCCGCACCGGCAATAATCTTGCGAAGCGGTTGATAGACCATAAAAGAGAAAACAAGCAGGATACAGAGCATAATCAGAAGAATAATTAAAATTAAAGAATAAATGATATTCATAATCTGATTCTGCTGGTTCAAAATCACACTTTCCGGCAGATGGATGGCAACATATCCTTGTATATTTAACTGGGAAGTGACTGGAACCATTACGCTTAAATGTTCGGTAGAGAACATGTTAAAGAAAGTTCCGGTCTGGTAGTAAGTTCCATTTGAATGACCGGGATTAAAATCTTCGATGACAGTAAGTTTATTATCATCCGAATCCGATGCAGTATTTAAAAGAATTTCTCCTTTTTTGCTAATCAGCCAGATTTCCACATTCTGATATTTTGACAATGTTTCCAGATTTTGCGCTACACTTTCCAGGGAAGCCTGTTCCCTATAATATTTAGAAGCCTGGTTTTGGGCAATATTTGTGGCTTCCTGATATAAGGAAGTGCTGTAAACAGAGTCCAGATGATTGTGTACCATAGAGGAACCAAACATGGAGACTGCAAAAAATCCAATGAAAGCAAGAATCAGGTAGGAAATTACAAATTTTATATAGAGAGATTTTCTCATGTATTTTTAACCTCGAATTTATAACCGATTCCCCATACAGTGCTGATAGACCAGGATGGATGGTCTTTGATTTTTTCTCTTAAACGTTTGATATGCACGTCAACTGTACGGGTATCTCCGATATATTCATACCCCCAGATATGGTCTAAGAGTTGTTCTCTGGTAAAGACCTGATTGGGAGAGGAAGCAAGGAAATACAAAAGTTCGAGTTCCTTTGGAGGCATATCAATCTGCCTTCCAAAATAGACAACGGAATAATTTGCCAGATTGATAGCAAGGTCTGGATATTCTACGTATTTTCCGGCAGGCTGTCCGGCAGGAGCGACCGTTGGCTGATAACGGCGCAGGACAGCTTTTACTCTTGCAACAAGTTCTTTGGAATCAAACGGCTTAATCATATAGTCATCTGCCCCAAGCTCGAGCCCAAGTACTTTATCAAAAATTTCACCTTTTGCAGAAAGCATGATAATCGGTACATTGGATTTTTGACGGATTTCTCGGCATACCTGATAACCATCAATTCCAGGGAGCATCAAATCAAGTAAAATCAAATTCGGACTAAAAGAGGCAAATGCATTTAATGCCTCTTCTCCGTCATTGACAATCATTGTATTAAAACATTCTTTGGTAAGATACAATGAAATCAGTTCTGCAATGTTATTGTCGTCATCGACGATTAAAATTTTCTGTTTTGAAACCATTTATTTAACCCCTATTTCTTAAATTCCACAATTGTAACACCGGCGTCACCTTCGCCAAACTCCGCAAGGTGGAAATCCTGAACATATTTTAGACGTTTCAGATAATTGTGTACGCCTTTTCTAAGGGCACCGGTTCCCTTACCGTGAACGATACGGACACTGCTTAAATGTGCAAGATAGGCATCATCTAAGTATTTATCAAGTTCTGAGACTGCTTCGTCTACGGTCTTTCCGAGCAAATTGATTTCGGTGCGGACAGAAGCGGATTTATTCATTTTGATTTTTCCGGCTCCGGTACGAGAAAGTGCAGGTCCTGTGATAACCGGTTCGTCGATTAACTGTAAGTCAGAGATATGGACTTTGGAACGTAAGATACCCATCTGGACAAACAGCATACCTTTGGAATCTGGTTTGGAACTGACTGTTCCCTTTACATTTAAGCTCATGACTTTTACAGAATCGCCAAGCGATAAATCCTGCGGACGAAGGGTAGATTTTTGTTTTTGTGGTGTTTTTAAGGCAACTTTCTTTCCAGCCTTGTCCATTTTCTTCCTTAAATCAGAACGGTGTTTTTCCAGCTCTTTTGCAGACATGCTGTCTTTGCCGGCCTTATTAAAGATACGCATGGTCTGGTCAGCATAATCTTTGGCTTCCCGTAAAATACGGTGCGCTTCTTCATTTGCTTCAGCAATAATTCGTTCTTTTCGCTGGTCTAGTTTATCCTGTTTTGCTTCTAATTGTTCTTTTAAGGTTTTGATTTCTTCCTTATAAGAAAGAAGTTCTTCTCGTTCGGATTCGATGGTCTTACGGCTTTCTTCGAGATTGCTTAAAACATCTTCAAAGGTTTCATCTTCCTGACTGATTTGTTCTTTGGCACGCTCAATAATAGAAAGCGGAAGTCCGAGCTTTTGTGAGATAGCAAATGCGTTACTCTTTCCGGGAACTCCAATTAACAGACGATAAGTCGGGCGCAGAGTTTCGACATCAAATTCGCAGGAAGCATTTTCCACACCCGGAGTAGAAAGCGCATAGACTTTTAACTCACTGTAATGAGTGGTTGCCATCGCACGGATGCCACGCTCGTGAAGCGTAGAAAGGATGGCAATTGCAAGTGCTGCACCCTCTGTCGGGTCTGTTCCGGCACCAAGTTCGTCGAAGAGTACTAAAGAATCGGAATCAGCAGTTTCCATAAAACGAACTACGTTGGTCATGTGAGAGGAGAAGGTACTAAGACTCTGTTCAATACTCTGTTCGTCTCCAATGTCTGCATATACCTCACGAAAAACACTCAGTCTGGAATTATCAAATGCCGGAATGTGAAGTCCGGACTGACCCATTAGAGTTAAAAGTCCCACGGTTTTCAATGATACGGTTTTACCGCCGGTGTTTGGACCGGTTACAATTAACAGGTCGAAGGTTTCACCGATACGGATATCAATCGGAACTACTTTATGTTTATCAATTAATGGATGACGGGCTTTTTTGATGTCAATGATTCTGTCTCGGTTAAAGCGAGGCTCGGTCGCATTTTGGGATTTTGCAAGCTGGGCACGTGCAAAAATAAAATCAAGTTCGGATAAAAGTTTGACGTCATCAAAAATAGCGTCAAGATTTTCGGCAGCAAGCTGGCTTAAATTAGAAAGAATCATTTCGATTTCTTTTTGTTCCTGAATTTCTAATTCACGCATTTCGTTATTTAAACGTACAATTGTCATTGGCTCTACGAAGATAGTAGAACCGGTAGAAGACTGGTCATGAATCATACCGGGAACCTGACTTTTGTATTCGGCCTTAACCGGAATACAGTAGCGTCCATTTCTCATAGTGACAACGGCATCTTGAAGATAGGTTCTGGAATTTCCACTTACAAAGGAACTAAGCTGTGTATGAATTTTATCATTTGTCAGTTTCATGGAACGACGAACCTGACGAAGTCCGGTACTGGCATCGTCACTGATTTCATCTTCAGAGAGAATGCAGCGGCCGATTTCGGTAGCAAGAGGAGAAAGTGGTTCGATTAACTCAAACATGTTATCAAGTGAATCCGTATGTTCATTTTCTGTCTCTCGTCTGGAATAAGCTTTGGCACGGCTTGCATTTTCCAGTAAAGAACGGATAGCAAGCAGCTCTCCGATTCCAAGGGTACTTCCAATTTCAAGACGCTTTAAAGAACCACGAACATCCTTCACTCCGCTAAAAGAAAGGCTGCCTTTCTGATAGATGCGGGAGAGGGCATCTGCGGTTTCCTGCTGCATGGTTTCTATTTCTGTCAGATTATCGAGAGGGCGAAGCTGCCGGCATTTATTCTTGCCAATGGAAGAAGTGGCAAAAGCTTCGAGCATATCGATAATCTTGTAATATTCAAGAGTTTTTAATGCTTTTTCATTCATATTTTGATCACCTTTATTTTGTCAATTGTTTTTAATCATTCTACCCTAAATCCGGGGAAATGAAAAGAGTTATTCATAAATTGTTCATAAGTGTCTGCTAAAATGATGCCATGCCAAAGTAAAATGATTAGGAATAAGACATCCAAATGATTAGGAATAAGACATCCAAGAGAGACAGGGTGTTCTCAAAAAGTTTTTTATAAAAACCAAAAAAGCAGAGGAATCTACATGGACGAGAAAAAGAATAAGGAAGACGGATCGTATGAATTTATAAAAGAAACAATTAAGAAAAAACCATTAGACAGGAAAAAAATGTGGAAGGCAGCAGGAGTTCTTGCAGGGGCAGGAGCGATTTTTGGACTTACAGCCGCACTGGTTTTTGCAGTTGTAGAGCCGCAGATTTCGCAGGCAGTTGAAAATAAAAAGAGGACGGAACAGAAAGTAGAAATTCCAACTGACGAAGAGACAGAGAAAAAAGAGGAACAACAGACAGATGCGGGTATTGATACAGAAGACATAAGCGAATCGGAGGAAGGTGAGCAGTCCGGACTTTCTATTGATAATTATAGCGAAATGTATAAGGAAGTACTGAAAAAAGCAGATAAAATAAAAGAAGCGATGGTAACGGTTATCGGTGTTAAAAGTGATGAAGACTGGTTTCAGACTCCTTATGAAAGCCAGATGTCGGGAGTGATTGTAGCGGATAACGGGCAGGAACTTTATGTGCTGACGCAGTATGGGATTGTGAAAAATGTAGATCGAATTCAGGTACAGTTTTGTGACGATACGGTTGTTGATGCAAGATTTTTAAAATCAGATACAAGTACCGGGCTTACGATATTAAAGATATCAGATTCAGAGATTGAATCTGATACAAGAAGTAAAATCGGAACAGCTGTACTTGGAAATTCTTACAGTGCAGAACAAGGAGAACCGGTAATTGCAGTCGGAAGTCCGATGGAGTATAAAGATTCTATTGGCTTTGGAATTCTGACTTCTGTGACAAATTCTGTTTCCAAAATTGATGCAGAGTATGGTATACTGACTACTGATATTGTTGGAAGTGAAAAGGGAAGTGGAGTTTTGTTAAATACCGAAGGCGAACTGATTGGCGTTATTGCGCAGTCTTTTGCTTTGGGAGATTCTAAAAACATGGTGACAGGACTTGCTATTTCTCAGATAAAAGAACTAATAGAAACATTATCTAACAATCAGAGTATTGTCTATATGGGGGTCACAGGAGAAACAATTACACCACAGATTTCCGAGAAAAAGGGAATTCCCAAAGGAGTTTTTGTAGAAAGTGTGGAAGTGGATTCTCCGGCAATGCAGGCAGGAATTCAAAATGCGGACGTGATAACAGAAGTAAATGGCGAGAAAATAGAGAGCATGAAAGAATACCAGCAACAGCTAAAAGCATGTAACAGCGGTGACACAATAAAAGTAAAGGCAATGCGGCAGGCGACAGAAGGATATGTAGAGGTTACATTTGATGTGACACTCGGAGCATTATAAAAAAAGAAAAAGAAAGAGGACCAATAAAGGACCAGAGGTTAGGAGAATTATGAAATTTATTAATGAACTGCGTGAAGGTGAAAAAATCTCAGGAATTTATCTGTGTAAGCATAAACAGCCGGCAGTTACCAAAAACGGAAAACCTTATGAAAATGTAATTTTACAGGATAAGACAGGCACAATTGATGCAAAAATCTGGGAACCGAATTCTCAGGGAATTGATGACTTTGACACACTTGATTATATTGATGTCATCGGAGATGTTACTTCTTTTCAGGGAAGCCTTCAGGTCAGCATTAAACGTGCAAGAAAGGCGCATGAGGGAGAATACGAACCTGGAAACTATCTTCCAATCAGTGAAAAAAGCATTGACGGAATGTATGAAGAATTACTGAAATATGTGCACAGCATTAAAAATGCTTATTTAAATAAACTGCTTGTGAAATTCTTTGAGGAAGATGAAGAATTTATCAAGACATTTAAGGGAAATTCAGCAGCAAAGACTGTACATCACGGATTTATCGGTGGCTTGTTAGAGCATACACTTGGGGTAGTGCGTCTTTGCCAGTATTACAGCAAAGCATATCCGGTCTTAAATCGTGATTTGCTGATTACCGCAGCAATGCTTCATGATATTGGAAAAACCGTGGAGTTAAGTGCATTTCCGATGAATGATTATACCGATGACGGACAATTACTCGGACATATTATGATCGGTACAGAGATGATTCACGATATGGCAAAGGAAATTCCGGGATTTCCGGCAAAATTAGAAAGTGAATTAAAACATTGTATTCTGGCACATCATGGCGAACTTGAATATGGTTCACCGAAAAAACCGGCACTTGCAGAGGCTGCTGCTTTAAACCTTGCAGATAATACGGATGCCAAGATGGAAACGATTACAGAAATCTTCCGTTCAGCGGGAGACAATAAAGACTGGCTTGGATACAACCGTTTCTTTGAATCAAACTTAAGAAAAACACAGTGCGGTGAGGAATAAATAAAATGGAATTTAAGAAAAATGATTTGGTACAGGTGACAATTGAAGATATGAGTCATGAAGGTGCCGGAATCGGAAAAGCAGATGGTTACACTTTATTTATCAAAGATGCAGTGATTGGAGATAAAGTCGAAGCAAAAATCATGAAAACAAAAAAACACTATGGATTTGCAAGACTGATGAAAGTGTTAGAGCCGTCAAAAGACCGCGTAGAAGCAAAGTGTCCGCAGGCAAGAGCCTGTGGAGGCTGTCAGCTTCAGTTTATGAATTATGAAGCCCAGCTTGCGTTTAAGAAAAATAAAGTAGAAGCAAACCTCCGCAGAATCGGAGGTTTTGATAACTTTACGATTGAAAAAGTAATCGGCATGGAAGACCCGTGGCGCTATCGAAATAAAGCACAGTTTCCATTTGGAAAAGACAAAGAGGGAAATATTGTAACCGGATTTTATGCCGGACGGACTCATTCGATTATTCCAAACCGAAACTGCCTGCTTGGAGTGGAAGTTAATGAAATGACTTTAAATGAAATCATTTCTTATATGGAAGAAAATAAAGTAGAACCTTATGATGAAACCACAGGAAAAGGACTTATCCGTCATGTACTTATTCGTTATGGATTTACAACGAAAGAGATTATGGTCTGTCTGATTATCAATGGAACTTCAATTCCGAATGCCGAAGCACTTTGCAGACAATTAGCAAAAATTTCAGGTATGACAAGTATTACCTTGAATGTTAATAAAAAACAGACAAATGTAATCTTAGGAGATGAGATTCTTCCTTTATGGGGAAGAGAAACGATTACGGATTATATTGGAGACATCAAATATCAGATTTCTCCGCTTTCATTTTATCAGGTTAATCCGGTACAGACGGTTAAGTTGTATCAGACTGCACTCGAATATGCCCGGCTTGACGGAAATGAAACGGTTTGGGATTTATACTGTGGAATCGGAACAATTTCCCTGTTTTTAGCACAGAAAGCAAAACAGGTATATGGAGTGGAAATTGTACCGGCTGCAATTGAAGATGCAAAGAAAAATGCAGCACTCAATAAAATTGAAAATGCTGAGTTTTATGTCGGAAAAGCAGAAGAAGTGCTTCCGGAAAAATACGAAAAGGACGGAGTGTATGCCGATGTTATCGTGGTAGATCCACCAAGAAAAGGATGTGATGAGACACTGCTTTCTACTATGCTCCAGATGAAACCAAAACGCATTGTTTATGTCAGTTGTGATTCTGCAACACTTGCAAGAGATTTAAAAATTTTGTGTGAAGAGAATTATCAGTTGGAAAAAGTGGCAGTGTGTGATATGTTTCCGTCGAGCGTGCATGTAGAAACTGTCGCATGCTTAGAGCGAAAATAAGCAATGTCATTAACTTAAAAGCAAAAGATATTTATTCCTAAAAAGATTAGATATCTTCTGTTTTGGTATGAATGCCCATATTTCAAAGAATAGTAACAAATGGCAGAGAATCAGATATGAAAAAAACGAAAGGGATAGTTAGGGATAGACGAAAAATGAAAGGAAAAAGAGTGCTTGCAGGCATTCTGCTTGCGGGATTTTTAGCAGTTACCCTGGCAGGGTGTAAAAACACAGATAACACGAAAGAAGAACCAGAAAAACCTGTTATTACCCTCGGCAGCGATAACTATCCACCATACAACTATCTGAATGAAGATGGCGTGCCGACGGGTATAGATGTAGAACTGGCTACAGAAGCATTCAAAAGAATGGGCTATCAGGTGGATGTTGTCCAGATCAACTGGGAGAAGAAAAAAGAACTGGTGGAGAGTGGAGAAATTGACTGTATCATGGGCTGCTTTTCCATGGAAGGGCGTCTTGATGATTATCGCTGGGCAGGACCGTATATAGCAAGCCGTCAGGTGGTCGCTGTAAATGAGAACAGTGATATCTATAAACTGAGTGACCTGGAGGGAAAGAATCTGGCTGTCCAGTCCACAACCAAACCGGAAGGTATCTTTCTGAAGCGGACAGATGAAAGAATCCCGAAACTGGGAAATCTGATCAGCCTGGGACATAGGGAGCTGATCTATACGTTTCTTGGGAAAGGATATGTAGATGCGGTTGCAGCACACGAGGAATCTATCGTTCAATATATGAAGGATTATGATGCAAGCTTCCGTATCCTGGAAGAACCTCTGATGATCACCGGAATAGGTGTTGCTTTTGCAAAAGAGGATGACAGAGGAATCTGTGAGCAAATGGATCAGACACTGGAAGAAATGCGTCAGGATGGCACATCCCTGAAAATCATTGAAAAATATCTGGATGATCCGGAAAAGTATCTGGAGGTGGATGATCTTGGATATTAAGAGAAAGAAAAAAGAAAAACGAATCCAGCTGCTCGGCGGTCTGATTGGAATCTGTGTGGCTGTAGTTTCCCTGCTTTATTTCTTCCACACAGAAAAAACGGAAGCAGAGAAAAGAATGGTGGAGATTGTAAATTATGTCAAAGTGCAGTGCTCTACCTACACTCATTATAATGAATCTTCGGAATCCAAAAGTCTTCTCCGTGCGATTGAAAGTGCCAGACAGATGAGTACAAATATTAACATAGAAATAGAAAACGGCGGTCAGCTAAGCCGGGAGTTCCTCAAAGGAAATCTTCAGACTCTCTGGGTGGATGGTATCCTTGTACTGGATACAGAGGGAAAGACGGACTGTGAATACAGTATGGATGAGTCTCTGACAGGTGAGATTACGGAGTATCTGCAAAAAGACATTATCATGGATTTTGCCGGATATGAAGAAAGAAGCTATTCGGAACGGTTTGACAGGGAAGATGGGTCACATATCGATATTGCAGCCTGTGCCAGAAAAGATGCACCGGGTATCGTGGCAATCTACTATTACACATCTCCGGAATTTGCCAGAAACTATACACTGACGATACAGGGTCTTTTAAATGGCTATAGTACTCAGAAAGATGGAACGATTATTGTTGCAGACGAGGGAATCGTTGTTGCCAGTAATGATGAGAGTCTGTTGAGACAGAATACAGCCGACAACGAAGTTGTTCAGGCAATGAAAAAGCATACAGACAGTCAGCACATTTATCATTTGAGGAAAGAAGGAAGCGGATGCTACGGAGTCATGCTGAAGCAGAGGGATTATTATATCTATGCGTATCTTCCGGATATAGAAGTGTTCCGTAACCTTCCATTAAGTGTGATAAGCGTTATTTTTCTTTATTTTCTGATATTTAGTATATTCTGGTTCTGGGCATACCGAACCAATCTGGCGCATCAGAAACAGGAACAGGAAAAAGATGAAAAATATAAGGCAGAACTATTGAGCGCGGCAAAAAAGGCAGAAGCCGCCAATGAGGCAAAAACTGAGTTTCTTCAGCGGATGAGCCATGATATCCGGACTCCGATCAATGGAATCTGCGGTGTGGTTAATATGGCAGACCATTATGCAGATGATATGGAGAAACAGACGGAATACAGGACAAAAATTAAAGAGGCATCCAATCTGTTGCTGGAACTGGTAAATGATGTTCTGGATATGAGTAGGCTGGAGTCGGGAGAAGTCGTTATGGAAGAAATTCCATTCAATCTAAGTAGTATTTCCAAAGAAGTGCTTATTGTGATCAAGCAGATTGCCGCAGAACAGAATATCCGAATTGTATGGGAGAAAAAAGAAATCATACACCGAGAGCTTATCGGAAGTCCGGGGCATGTGAAACGGGTGATGATGAATATCCTGTCGAATGCAGTGAAATATAACAGAGCAAACGGGTATATCTATCTCAGCTGCCGGGAAATTCCATCAGAGCAGACAGAAATGCCGACGATGGAATTTGTCTGCAGGGATACCGGAATCGGAATGACTGAGGAATTTCAGAAATATGTTTTTGAGCCTTTTGCACAGGAACATACAGGAAGCCGTACAAAATTTGCCGGAACAGGCTTGGGAATGGCGATTTCAAAGAAGCTGGTTGAGAAAATGGGCGGAACAATTAACCTTGAAAGTGAAAAGGGTGTAGGGACTACATTTGTGATCCGGGTTCCATTTCGGATTAATACAGACAGGAGCGGCAAAGTTGAAATCGAAAAAAAATCAGAAGCTTCTATACGGGGACTGCATATTCTTCTGGCAGAAGATAATGAGCTGAATATGGAAATTTCTGAATTTGTGCTTCGAAATGAAGGTGCTGACGTGACCAAAGCATGGAATGGGCAGGAAGCTGTTGAACGATTCAGAAAAAGCAGAGTTGGTGAATTTAATGTCATTCTTATGGATATTATGATGCCGGTCAAGAATGGATATGAAGCAGCAAGACTGATCCGGTCTTTGGACAGAGAGGATGCAAAAACAATACCGATTATTGCAATGACAGCAAATGCCTTTACGGAGGACAGAATAAGAGCAAAAGAAGCAGGAATGGATGAGCATGTTGCGAAGCCTGTTGATGCAGAATTACTGGTAAAAGTAATTCATAAATTGGCAGGTAGTTGAACGCAGATAAGCATTCCCCCGCTTTACAATTTAAAGGAAGGTGGAAAATCGTGATTTACATCACAGGAGATACCCACGGGAAGTTTGAGCGGATTGAGCAGTTTTGCGGCAAATTCAAAACAAGCCGTGAGGATGTTTTGATTATTCTTGGGGACGCAGGTATTAATTTCTTTGGATGGGTAAAAGACCATGTAAAGAAAGAGTTTCTGGAAACCCTACCAATTACATTTTTTTGTATTCATGGAAATCATGAGCAAAGACCGCAGACGATAGGAAGCTATCAGGAAAAATTATGGCGTGGCGGTGTGGTTTATTATGAAAAGGAGTATCCGGATTTGCTTTTTGCAAAGGATGGAGAGGTTTTTGATTTTAATGGAAAGCAGACTATTGTAACAGGCGGTGCATATAGTGTCGATAGAATGTACCGATTGATTCATGGGTATGGCTGGTGGCCGGATGAACAGCCTTCTGAGGAAATCAAGCAGAACGTGGAACGGAAATTGAATGAACTCAGCTGGAATGTGGATGTAGTGTTAAGCCATACCGTACCGTTAAAATATGAACCGACGGAAGTCTTTTTGGAAGGATTAGACCAGAGCAAGGTGGATAGAACAACAGAGGAATGGTTGGATAAAATTGAGGATAGACTTAATTATCAGAAATGGTACTGCGGTCATTATCACACAGAAAAAAAGGTGGATAAGATAGAAATTATGTTTGAAAATATTAAAAAATTTTTAGAATAGGAAGAAAGAAAAGCTGGATTTTTATTGCTGAAAATGATAAAATGAAATAATGTTTCGGGATGGCATATCTCAGTCGGAAGCCTGGCTTTCGACTTGAATTTCATGGAGGTGCAAAATTATGAAACCTGTGTATTTGTCAATTCTGCAAAAAGAAACCGGCACACGCATCAAGACACTTCTTAAAGAAAAGGGATACACTGTGAAAGATATTCAAGAAGCAATGGGATTTGAATATCCACAGGCCATTTATAAATGGCTCTCAGGAAATTCCCTGCCAACTCTGGATAACTTTGTTATTTTAAGCAGAGTATTAAATACCCGTATAGAAGATATCCTCGTCATTGACGAGGATATTGTTTTTTATCTGCTATAGAGCAGAAAATCCTATCCGACGAGTCGGTTGGGGGTTTCTGCTCATTTTTTTTGTGCCCGAACACAAAAAAAGAAATTTCATTCTAGTTCCGAATTTGACAAAATCAGCGATGGAATCAATCAAAAAGGACGAGCCGAAAAAGAAACAGATTGTTATAATGAAGTCAAAATTAGACAGATACAGTCTGCGTATAGGCAGGATAAAACTCTATGCAGAAGGGAAGAAAAGACTATGAAGAATCGAAAAACGCAGTTTCAAAAGCTTGGAATTGCAGTATTCGTGATTGCAGTCACAGGAATTGCCACGTGTGCCGTCCAATACAATAATCACAAGCAATTCGATTTAACGGTTGGAGAACATTCGATTGGTAAAGAGGAATATCTAAATTGTATGAAATCCGTAGAGTATGATACCAAAATGCAGATTCAACAAGATTACAATGCAATTTATGAAGAAGATTTCTGGGAAAAAGAGTATGATGACAAACACGGTTATGAAATTTTAGCGGAAAATACCGTAGAGCAGCTGAAATATATTCATGCGGTGTATGATCTTGCAAAAGAATGCGGGGATGTATCCGACAGCAGCTATGAAGCTTTGGATCAGCGTTGGAAGGACGAAAACGCAGAACGAAGCGAAAAAGTTGCAAAAGGCGAAGTAATTTATGGACTCAAGGAATATACATTCCAGCTATATTTGGATTATGAAATCAGTACCTTGAAGGAACAATACTGCAATGATCTCACTCGTGAGGGGATGGAGCTGACAGAAGCCGAGATTTTAGAATGTTATGAAAGTCGAGACTGGATTTTTGGAGGAAGCGAGGAAAATGCGGATCTCGAAACCGCAAGAATTGCAGTCGAAAGGGAAGTGCGTGAACAAAAGTATGATGAAAAGATCGCACAGATTGAAAATGATTCTCAAGTAAACGGAGATATGGAGCAAGTCAGCCGGTTTACTTTGAAGAATATAGAATAATATGGAAGGAGTAACAACATGAGAAAAAAATGGATGAGTAGTACTCTGGCGCTGGTACTTGCCGGAACAACAGTGGCATCAATGATGCCGGCAGTTCCTGTTAGTGCAAAGGGAGCAGAAGCTGCATCAGGAACAACGTATTATGTTGATTCAAAAAAAGGAAAAGATAGCAACGCAGGAACTTCAGAAAGCGAAGCATTTCAGACATTGGATAAGGTAAATGAGCTTGACCTTAACCCGGGGGATACCATTCTTCTGAAAAAAGGCTCTGTATTTGAAGATCAGGCGCTTAAATTTACAAAAGAAGATAGTGGTACAGCAGAAGCTCCGGTAAAAGTATCTACTTACGGAGAAGGAGACAGACCACAGATTAATACAAACGGTCATGGATTATGGGAGTTAAACTATGGTACTCCGCTGGATAACCAGAATCATAAATGGAAAGGTACTGTATCTTCCAGTATTTTGATTGAAGATGCTGAATACCTTGAAATCGAAGGACTTGAGCTGACAAATGACAGAAACAGTGCAACCGATACCGAAAAAGATAAAGCATATAATGATGCATATGCAATGGATCGAACCGGTGTTGCCGGAGTTGCAAAAGACAATGGAACCGTAGATCATATCGTATTAAATGATCTTTACATTCACAACGTAACAGGTAACGTTTATAACAAACACATGACAAACGGTGGTATCTATTTTATCGTTGCAAAGCCAACAAATGAAGGAGAAACCGGAATCGCAAGATACAATGATGTCCAGATTAGAAACTGTTCTCTGGATACAGTAAATCGTTGGGGAATCGCAGTAGGATACACTTATCAGTGGAGACAGTTCACAACAGGTGCATTATCCGATGCAGTGATGGACAAATATGCGTCCTCTAATGTGGTAATTGAGAACAACTACTTAAATCATGTAGGTGGTGATGCAATCACAACAATGTATCTTGACAGACCGTTGATTCAGTATAATGTATCTGAGAATGGTTCAGAGCAGATTAATACTACTGATTATTCACAGCAGCAGCCAAGACTGGATGCAAATGGTAATGAAATCGGAAAACAGAATGTTGGGGCAGGACGTGTGGCAGCAGGTATCTGGCCATGGAAATGTAAAAATGCGATTTTCCAGTATAATGAATGTTTTACAACATTGAATGCATCAAAAGGAAATGGCGATGGACAGCCATGGGATGCTGACTATGGCGATGGAACAAACTATCAGTACAACTACAGCCATGGAAATACTGCAAGTACAATTATGTTCTGTGGTCCGGAATCTATCAATAATACATTCCGTTATAACATCAGCCAGAATGAAGATATGGGACCTTTAGACCCGGCAGGAAACTCCGGAAACTGTCAGGTTTACAACAACACATTCTATATTAAAGAAGGAATCAATACAATCTGGCACTATACTCATGGTAATGGTGGTCCGGTAGATATTGAAAATAATATCTTCTACTTTGCAGGAAAAACACCGGCTACAGTAAGTAACTGGAACATCAACGGAAATAAAACTTACAGCAATAACTTATACTACAATGTAAGTACTTATCCAAACGATGCAGCTGCTGTAAAAGTAAATGAAGGTACAAAAGTACTGGTTGATGCAGGTTCCGGTCCGGATTCTGTAGCAGCAAATAAAAAAGCAAGAACACATGAAGATCCAAATGCAAAGACCGTATTTGATGGATACAAACTTGCAGAAAACTCTCCGGCAATCAATGCTGGTAAAGTAGTAGTTGATAGAAATGGTTATACAATCGATCACGATTTCTTCGGACATACAATCACAGCAGTACCGGAAATCGGAGCAGCAGAAAGTGATGCAGTAGCAGCACTTGTACTGAGATCCAATGTGTATACTGTTTCCGGAACAAACGTAAGTGATCTTCCGAAAAACACAACCGTAGCAGATTTCCTTAACAACGTTATCGTAGATGCAGGCGTTAAAGTTACCATTAAAAATGGTGAAAACGTACTTGGCGATTCCGATATCGTAAAAGGCGGAGCTACTATCGTGCTTTCTTATGAAGGAATGGAAGATGTAACTTATACAGTAGTTGCAAGTTCTGATAAAGAACTGAAAGATTGTTATTATGAAGTGAAAGGTACAAACCTGAGTGTTCCTTACACAGAAAACAATCCGACCACTGTAAAAGAAGTGAAAGAAAATATCACTGTAGCAGATACCGCAACTGTTTCCGTATTAAACGGAGAAACAGAGCTGGAAGATGGCGCTGCAGTAGAAGAGGGAATGACACTTCGCATTACTGCAGAAGACGGAACTAAAAATGACTATACAGTGAAACAGAAAAATACATACAACTGGACATTAGATTATGTTGGAAGACAGCAGGGAAATGTATGGTTTGGACAGATGAAGAGAGGCGACGGCGACTGGGCAAATATGACCACATATGATAGTGATGGATGGCCAAACTGGGCAGTAAACACTTATTATGGTCCAGGTCTTGATGCACCACAGGGTACAGTGACCACAACAAATCCAGCCGTACACGGTCTGCTTTCTACACCGCCAAACTCCGACATTGTAACTGCAATGGCATATCGAGTACCGAAGAGCGGAACCGTTACATTCAACGTAAAAGATGATGAACCATATCTTCGTCAGTCTGGAAATGCAAACGGAACTGTTACCTTAAGTCTCTTTGTAAATGGCACAGAGAAGAAGAGTGTAACGCTTGTAAATAGTAAAGAGAAAGTGGGAGACTGGGAAAAAGCGGAAGAGCTTGAAGTAGCTCAAGGCGATATGATCCGTGTCGTAGCAAAGAATAGCGGAAACCCAAGCAAACCATCTGCGCATATCACACCGATTATTACATATGTAGACAAAGCAGTAGCAGATACCGAAGCACCAAGTGTTCCGGCAGAAGTAAAAGCAACAGATGTAACCGAAACAACCGCTAAGCTTACATGGAGCGAAGCAACCGACAATGTAGGGGTAGCAGGATACAACGTATATGTAAATGAAGCAAAAGTAAATGACACACTTGTAACAGGTACTGAATACAGTTTAACAGACCTTACCGCAGCTACAGAGTACAGTGTAACTGTAACAGCAGTGGATGCCGCAGAAAATGAATCTGCAAAATCCGAAGCAGTGGTATTTACAACAGAAGCAGAAAAAGATACCGAAGCACCAACTGCACCAACAGAAGTAAAAGCAACCGAAGTAACTGAAACAACTGCAAAAGTTACATGGAGCGAAGCAACCGATAATGTAGGCGTAGTTGGATATAACGTATACTTAAATGAAACAAAAGTAAATGACACACTTGTAACAGGTACCGAATATGCTTTAACTGAGCTTACAGAGGCAACCGAATACGCAGTGAGAGTAACAGCAGTGGACGCAGCAGAAAATGAGTCTGCAAGATCCGAAGCTGCTACATTTACTACACTGAAAAAAGAGGAACCAAAAGATACCGAAGCACCAAGTGTTCCAACAGCTGTAGCAGCAGCTGACATTACACAGACAACTGCAAAAGTCACATGGGATGCATCTACTGATAATGTAGGCGTAGTAGGATACAATGTATATGTAAACGAAGCAAAAGTAAATGCTTCTCCGGTAACTGTTACAGAGTATGACTTAACCGGACTTACAGAGGCAACCGAATACACAGTAAGAGTAACCGCAGTGGACGCAGCAGAAAATGAATCTGCAAGATCCGAAGCTGTTACATTTACCACATTAGAAGCAGAAGAAGAAACAGATACCGAAGCACCAACTGCACCAGCAGAAGTAAAAGCAACCGAAGTAACCGAAACAACAGCTAAGCTTACATGGAACGAAGCAACCGACAATGTAGGTGTAGCAGGATACAACGTATATGTAAATGAAGCAAAAGTAAATGAGGAGCTTGTAGCGGGTACTGAATTTGCACTGACAGACCTTACAGAAGCAACCGAATATACAGTAAGAGTAAGCGCAGTCGATGCAGCAGGAAATGAATCTGCAAGATCGGAAGCAACTACATTTACTACATTAGAAAGTGAAAAACCGGCTCCGGAAAAACCAGCCGCTCCTACTAATGTAAAAATCTCTGAAATTAAACATACGAAAGCACTGGTTACTTGGGATCCGGTTCTCGCAAGAGCAGCAGTAGAAGGATATAATGTATATCTGGATGGCGAAAAAGTAAATGCGACACCGGTAAAAGAAACAAGATATGAGCTGACTGGTCTTAAAGTAGGTACGAAGTATAATGTTGCTGTAACTGCAGTAAATGAAGAGGGTACTGAGTCTGAGATCACAGAAGAAGTAGAAGAAACATTTATAACCATGGCAGATATGGAAAAACTGAATAAAACTGCAGAAGATGCAAAGAAAGCATTAGAAGAGAAAGAAAAATATACAGAAGAATCCCTGAAAAAACTGCAGGAAGTTTACGAACAGTATCAGAACGTACTGAACGGTGAAAATGTAACTCAGGAGCAGGTAGACGAAGCAAAAGCAGCAATCGAAAAAGCCTTCAAAGATCTGAAAGTAAAAGAAACAGCGGATGACAAGAAGGATGACAATAAAAAAGACGACAATAAAAAAGACGACAATAAAAAAGACGACAACAAGAAAGATGACAACAAAAAACCAGCAGCAGGTGGTGGAAGTACAGGTAGCGGAAGCACAGGTGGCGGAAGTACAGGTAGCGGAACTACAGGTTCCGGCTCTGCTGGAAAAGGAAGCAGCTCTATCACTTCTCCGAAAACAGGAGATACAATGAACGTAACAGCATGGGCACTTGCATTTGCAGCGTCTGCAGCGGCAGCAGGAACTGTTGTAGTAAAACGTAAAAAAGAAGACTAAATTTAACCAAATCAAGGAAGTCCCCTGCTTCAATTGCAAAAAGCAATAAGCAGGGGTGGGGACTTGCTTGTATCAGGAGGGGGGGCAAGCCCCTTCTGATAAGCTGCGTAGTAGCTATTTGGTTATGAGCAAGTAGCGAAAGCGGATTGCGAATATCCGCTTGATAAAGCAATAAAGGAAAATAAAGTAGGCAGGAGTGAAGATGATTCGCTCCTGCCTGTTTTGTATTAGATATTATTTTGAAACAGTTTTTCGATATTGTGAAGGGGTCTCATTAATTACATTCATAAAGACCTTTGAATAATGTTGCGAGTCTTTAAATCCAACCTGCAGCGCAATTTCTGTCAAAGTTAAATTGGTATTTTGCATTAGTTCAATTGAACAGTTAATGCGATAAATATTAATATAGTTTGAGAGAGTCACACCCATATAGCTTTTAAAAATCTTGCTTAAATAGCGGACCGAAATTTGCAACTGTATTGCGATGTCTTCTTGTAAGATTTTGGTAGTATAATGATCGTGAATATAATTCAGTGCATAAGCGACATAGCTATTTTGTAGCTGTGGTTCTTTGTATTCATGCACCGGTTCGGTATGATCGAGAATGTAAAGCATCAAATTCATCAGTGCAACATTTACGTTTGCTGCGGTAAACAGACTTTCAGAAGCAGTATACAGATCAATCAATTTTTGAATCTGCTCGTCAATCGTCGCATCCGAACGCAGTCGATAATAAAAATGGGAAGAGAATAACACCGCATGAAGCAATGTGATCGGAAAAATCCCATCATTATCAAGGATAATCGTTGAAAATAGATCCGGATCAAAATGAATATGCTGGAACTCACAGTCTGAGGTATCGTTCAGATAAAAGGAATGTACCACATCAGGAAGGATCATGACAAAGTCCCCTTCTGTGAAGTGGAGTGTTTCGGACTGAATATCCATATAACATTCGCCGGAAAGAATTCGATAAATTTCAATATTCGTATGTAAGTGACGAATAAAGTTGTAACCGGCTTTGCGATATTCGATAACGGCTCCGGACAAAATAGAATCAGATAATGTAATTTTCGCGGAGACGTTTGAAGTTTGATGAATCAGTGTGTTATTGGAGTGAGCTGAGGGAATTGATATTGTCTGTACAGCGTTTTTCTTTTTCATGTGTAAAAGCCTCCAAATATAAGTAAAATTAACAAACACTAAGTATCATTATAACAGAAAAGTAGAGAAAGTATACTAAAAAAGCTAAAAAAATCGTTCTTAAATGCAGAAAAATAGCCTAACGAAGCTGCAAAGCGTAATTTGCCTTGCACTTGTTAGGATTTTTTTACTTTGAGTGCAGTTTACGATATTGTCTGGGTGACATGCCAACCTTCTTCTGGAAGTTCTGTGAGAAATAAGATTGAGATGAAAAGCCGACACTGGAAGCAACCTGCGTTACCGACAAATTCGAAGAAGTCAACAGTTCTTTGCTCGCTTCAAGTCTTCGGTTGGTTAAATAGTTAATCGGAGATTGTCCGATACATTCTGTAAATGAGTGTGCCAGATAAAATTTATTGATATGTGTAATTTCTGCTAAAGAATCTAACGTAATATTCTGGGAATAGTTGATATCAATATAACGTTTAGCAAGCGCGCACTCCTTGGAAAGCCGGAAAGAAGAGTCTGAGATTACAGACAAGTTTTGCTTTCGCGCAATATAGACTAAAAGCACTTGAAGTAATCCATGACAGACCTTTTCAAATCCAGATTTTTTATCCTGAAACTCCCGCATCATGAGTTGTGCGAAGTTAATAAACTGATTTTTGTCGGAACCATAGCTATAGAAGCTATAGCCTTGAGTACCATCTTGGTCTGGGTCATTAAATGAGAAGGCAAGACCTTCGACACCAAACACAATATATTCCATGGGATTATTTGGAAGTGTTTTTTCCGTGTGCTCTACATAGGGATTGATGATCATTAAATCATCTGTTTTCATAGAGACTTTTTTATCTTCTATATAAAAGATTCCTTCGCCACGCAGAACATAAAAAAGTTCTGAAAATTGATGTGTATGTGGCAAGGAGTGCCAGTCACCCTCATATTTGGAAATTGAAATATAACGAAGATTAAAATCTTCAGGGCGGCTATTGGCGGAACCGAGATTAATAAATTCATTACTCATAAGCAAACATCCTTTTAATTATTATGTGCGAGTCTTGTATGTTAAGTTACGTGAGGTAAATAAAGTTCGTAAAAAAGACGAAAAAATAGTAAAATGAAATTCTCTATAAATCCATTATACATAAAAAATTGATAAAAAAATAGTATTTTATTGATAAAATAGCAAAAAATATAACAAAACGAGCAACAATAAAATTGATATCGTTTTTGAAGTCCGCTATACTGTAGCTAT
Source organism: Firmicutes bacterium OM04-13BH (assembly GCA_003481745.1). Classification (GTDB taxonomy): domain Bacteria; phylum Bacillota; class Clostridia; order Lachnospirales; family Lachnospiraceae; genus Blautia; species Blautia stercoris. The sequence goes on along the minus strand of QULP01000004.1, from coordinate 354,659 downwards.
CAGATAAAAGATAAGAAAAAAGTTGTTTGGAGGGAATAGTGTTGATGACGGGAAGACTTACGCTGCCGACTGATGCAGATATCGTTGACGAAACAATACGGCTAAAAAATCTTTTAGGAGCAGATGCATTGAGGGACTGCGACGGAACAGAGATGCCGGAAGCGCTTTTGTCAGAACCAGTAAAGAAATATGCGACTTATTATACTACAAGAAAAGATAATGAGTGGGCAATGCAGAATCCGGATGAGATTCAGCAGGAGTACTTGATTAGCGATCGTGTAACCGCAAGAGGCGAGACACTTCGTATTCGTTTAATGGAAGGTTTTCATACCGAACAGTTAAAAGTAAATACATTAGATGATCCGAAACGCTGGTGGGAAGTAATCGATCGCACAACTGGAGAAATTGTTCCTATAGATAAATGGGAATTTGATGAAGTTTCAGGAGAAGTTGAAATCCAGACAATACCATATCATGAATATACTGTCAGCTTTCTGGCATTCTTGATTTGGGATCCGGTACATATGTACAACTTTATTACAAATGACTGGCAGGATACACCACATCAGTTGACTTATGATGTAAGACAACCAAAAACTCAGAAATATGTAAAAGAAAAACTGAAAAGATGGTGTGAGGAAAACCCACATATTGACGTTGTTCGATTTACAACTTTTTTCCATCAGTTCACATTGACATTTGATGATAAAAAAAGAGAAAAATATGTGGAATGGTTTGGATATAGCGCAAGCGTAAGCCCATATATCTTAGAAAAATTTGAAAAATGGGCAGGCTACAAATTCCGTCCGGAATACATTGTAGATCAGGGATATCACAACAGTATGTTCCGCGTGCCGAGTAAACAGTTCCGCGACTTTATCGAATTCCAGCAGATTGAAGTGTGTGCACTGGCAAAAGAATTAGTTGACATTGTACATTCTTATGGAAAAGAAGCAATGATGTTCCTTGGAGATCATTGGATCGGAACAGAACCGTATGGCAAGTATTTTGCAGGAATCGGCTTAGATGCAGTCGTAGGTTCCGTTGGAAGTGGTGTAACCCTTCGTATGATTTCTGATATTAAAGGTGTAGATTATACAGAAGGTCGTCTGTTACCATACTTCTTCCCGGATGTGTTTGGAGAAGGCGGAGACCCAATCGGAGAAGCAAGAGATAACTGGAGAAAAGCCAGACGTGCGCTGCTTCGTTCTCCATTGGATCGAATCGGATACGGCGGATATTTAAAACTTGCAAGTAACTGGCCAGGATTTATTGATGAAATTCAGAAGGTTGTTACAGAGTTTAGAGAAATTCATGAAAATATGAAGGAAACTCCTTCTTATGTAGCACCATTTAAGGTGGCAATTCTCAATTGTTGGGGTAGCCAGAGAAGATGGATGTCTAATCAGGTACATCATGCAATCTGGCATAGAGAAACTTATTCCGCAGAAGGCGTATTGGAATGCTTAAGTGGAATGCCATTCGAAGTAGAATTTATCTCTTTTGATGATGTGAAAAACGGAATTCCGGAAGACATCAAAGTAATTATCAATGTTGGAGACGCATATACTGCGTTTAGTGGAGCTGAAAACTGGATTGATGAAGCGGTTGTAACAAGTATTCGCCGATTCGTTGACCAGGGAGGCGGATTCATCGGAGTGGGTGAACCGACTGCTTACCAGCATCAGGGAAGATTCTTCCAGTTATCTGATGTACTTGGTGTAGACCGTGAGATGTGCTTCTCACTTAATACAGATAAGTATAATGAACTGGATGCAACTCATTTCATCTTAGAAGATATCGATGGAGAAGTAGACTTTGGTGAGGGAACAAGCCGAGTTTACGCACAGGGCAAAAATTATCAAGTCCTTGCAATGGACGGAGAATACAGCCAGTTAGTTGTAAATGAATATGGAAAAGGACATAGTGTTTATTTTGCAGGTCTTCCATATTCTCCTCAGAACTGTAGAATTCTTCTGCGTGCGATTTATTATGCAGCAGGTATGGAGAATGAGATGAAACGTTATTATGTAACAAATGTGGATACTGAAGTAACCGTATTCCAGAAGAGCAAGAAGATTGCAGTAATTAACAATTCATCCGAAGCACAGTACACAGAGGTTTACATCAATGGCAACTGTGTATACAAATTAGATATGGAACCGGGTGAAATGCGCTGGGTTGATGATGTTGAGTAAGGTTAACTTATGGAATGCGGGGTAGCGTTTCATATTTTATAAAAGAATATTTTTAATCTAAGGAGGATCATAGCAATGAAAAAGAAAGTATTGGGAATGTTTTTAGTAGCAACAATGGCAGCATCTGTGCTTGCAGGATGTGGTGGAAAAGCAGAAGACAAGAGCGAAGCAAAAAAAGATGATACCGCAGCAGCACAGGAAGAGACACTTACTGTATGGTGTTGGGATCCGAACTTCAACGTGTATGCAATGGAACAGGCAGAAAAAATGTATCAGAAAGATCATCCGGATTTCAAACTGGATATTCAGGAAAAAGTATACTCTGATATTGAAACCGCTTTAATCACAGCAGCAGAAGCAGATGATTACAGCACATTACCGGACATTTTCTTAATGCAGGATTATTCCTTCCACAAAAACGTAGCAAACTATCCGGGAATCTTTACAGAGTTAACAGATTCAGGTGTTGATTTCTCACAGTTCTCTGCTGGTAAATTAGCAGACTCTACAGTAGATGGAAAAAACTACGGTGTTCCATTTGACAACGGTGCTACAATCATGGCAATCCGTAAAGATATGGTTGAGGCAGCTGGTCTTACAGTAGATGATTTCAAAGATACAACATGGTCTGATTTTATCGAAAAAGCGAAAAAAGTAGTTGAGAAAAACAACGTTCCGATGCTTACAAGTTCAGGCGGATCTGAAATTGTAATCGAAATGCTTCAGTCTGCAGGCGCTTCTCCAATGGTAGATGGTAAAGTGGACTTAGTTGGAAACGAAGCACTGAAAAAATCTATCGAAACTTACAAACAGTTAATCGATGAAAAAGTTATGGTAGATTACACTGATTGGGATCAGTACATCGCTTCTATGAACAAAGGTACTGCAGCAGGTGTTATTCAGGGATGTTGGATCATGTCTTCTATTCAGGCAGCAGAAGAGCAGTCCGGAAACTGGGCAATCGTTGATATGCCAAAATTAGATGGTATTGAAGGCGCTACAAATTACGCAAACTGTGGTGGGGCAAGCTGGGCAGTATCTTCTAACTGTAAAAACACAGACCTTGCATTTGATTTCCTTAAATCAACATTTGGCGAAAGCGTAGAATTATATGACGACCTGCTTCCAAATGCCGGAGCGATCGCAAGTTACTTACCGGCAGCTGAATCTGAAGTTTACAATGAAGCTTCTGATTTCTATGGTGGACAGACAGTATATAAAGATATCGTAGATTTTGCAGGAAAAGTTCCGGGAATCGATTACGGTGCATACTACTCTGACATCAGAAGTGCATTAACAGATGCAATCACAAATGTAGTTCAGAATGGCGCTGACATCGACAGCGAAATTAAAAACGCTCAGGATACTGTAGAATTTAATATTAATGAGTAATCATTAAAGAGTGAAATAGGACGTGCCGGGAGTGCATCTTGCGTTCCCGGCTCTATTTTAGGAGAAAAACATGAAAAAAATAGGTTTAGAAAAACGGCATAATCTTACGGGATGGGCATTTCTCATTCCGGCAGCACTTTTAATCTTTGTATTTTGTTTTTATCCGATGGCGCAGGCAATCCTGCTTTCCTTTAGAAAAACAAACGGGGAATTTACTGGGATTTCAAACTATGCCAGAATCCTTCAGGATAAAACATTTCAGCAATGTTTATTTAACACAATCTTTTATTTTATCATTCAAGTTCCGATCATGCTTGTCTTAGCATTGGGACTGGCACAGCTTTTAAATAGTCCACATATCAAAGGAAAAGGAATTTTCCGTACGTTGATTTTCCTTCCATGTGCGACTTCACTGGTATCTTATTCTATGATTTTCAAATCCTTATTTGCTCCGGATGGAGTCGTAAATCGAGTGCTTACTTCTATTGGTGGTGCTCCGGTGGATTGGTTCCAGAGTACATGGCCGGCACGTTGGGTAATCATAATCGCTTTGATTTGGAGATGGACCGGTTACAACATGGTATTCTATCTTGCCGGTTTACAGAATATTGATTACTCTGTATATGAAGCAAGTTATATTGATGGAGCGACTCCGTTCAAGCAGTTTATAAAGATTACGGTTCCGCTTTTGAAACCAACGATTCTTATGACTGCAATTATGTCAACATCCGGAACATTACAGTTATTTGATGAATCTATGAACTTGACAGGCGGTGGTCCAGGTAAGTCAACAATGACACTGGCACATTATATTTACAATATTTCCTTTGTAGAGACACCGAAATTTAACTATGCAGCGGCATTATCTGTATTTATTCTTATAATGGTGGCAATCCTGTCTGCGATTCAGATGAAAGTAGGTGACAAACGTGACTAAGACAAAAAAAGTAATTTCATACATTATCTTAATTCTTGCAAGCTTTTTATCTGCATTTCCGTTGTATTACATGCTCTGTGGAGCAACCAATACAAGTATTGATGTGGTAAGAGGACGTTTGATTCCAGGTGGTTATCTGGTAGAAAACTTTAAAACCTTAGTTGGGATGCAGAATCTGAAACTTGCGATGTTTAACTCATTCCGTAATGCAATTATCATTACATTTGTAGCATTACTTGTGTGCTCCATTGCCGGATACGGCTTCGAAATCTACCATGATAAAGGCAAAGATATTTTAATGAGCATTTTGCTGCTTGCGATGATGCTTCCGTTCGTAGCAATTATGATTCCATTATTTAAAATGTTTACTTCATGGGGATTGGTAAATACCTGGATTGCGCTTGCACTTCCGTCAATCTCTACTCCATTCATGATTATGCTGTTTCGTCAGGCGGCGCGTTCATTCCCGCATGATATTATCGAGGCAGCGAGACTGGAAGGGTTAAGTGAAGTTCAGATTTTTTTCAAAATGTTTATTCCGGTTATGAAATCTACTTATGGAGCAGCCATGACAGTAACTTTCATGAGTGCATGGAATAACTACTTATGGCCAACTGTTATTTTACAGGATAGCAAAGCAATCACAATGCCAATGCTCGTTGCAAACTTAAAGAGTGGTTACAGCGTTGACTATGGTATGCTGATGCTTGGCGTATTAATTTGTACACTCCCAACAGCAGTGATCTTCTTATGCTTACAGAAGAGTTTTGCAAATGGAATTACAGGAGCGGTAAAATAATGCGACAGAGTTATTGTATCAAACAGGAGTGTTTAAGGAAGGCGCAGGGAGCCTTCCTTTTGGCACACAAACTTGGATTATTGGAAACACCTTCTATGGAAGGATTCGAGGCAAGGCGACAGGCGCATAATAGGATGCTGAAAAAACTGGAGCAGGAGAATAAGAAGTTCTATGGACCGCATTATTTTTCAGCTCCGGCCTATCTGCAGTATGAGTTGACACGCCTGAAATTAGATTTTGTGCAGCCAAGTGAGGCAGTTCGCAAAACTGGCTTATGTCCGGAGTTTACAGAAGCAGAAAAGCGAGCATTTTACGAACAAAATATGGATTTATTCGGACGCTATCATGGTGATTTCTTTACGTATGAAGAAGTTGCACAGATTATTGAAAAACGGTTACGGGAGGATGCGTATGACAAGCTTATCGAAAACGTATTACGTGAGTTCGAAGAGGGGGAATGATTCGAACGACGGATTAAATTGCGAAACGGCATTTGCCAGTCTTTTTGCAATCAATCATAGCAGCCTCAAACCGGGAGACCGTGTATTGCTGGAGCGTGGCAGCGTATTTTATGGACAGTACCTTCATATTACTGATAGTGGCAGTAAAGAAGCGCCGATTGTGATTGGGGTATACGGCGATGGAGAACCACCTCGGATTGAAGCATGTGGACAGGGAATCTGGTATCAGGATTATGGAAATCCGTTGGATGCACCGACACATGTGTATCACGGATATGTATCGTCCGCAGTTTTACTGTATGATGCAGAATATATTATTGTGGAAGATTTGGAAATTACAAATGAGGCAAGCGAGATCATCGGAGAGCAGTATTCACTTGGAGACAAAATGAATCGCACCGGGGTTGCAGTTGTGGCAAAAGATAAAGGGGTGCGGCACGGAATTACGCTGCGTAATCTGCTGATTCATGATGTGCATGGCAATGTGTATGATAAACACATGAATAATGGTGGAATTTACATGACAGCGCTTCGTCCAAAATGTGAAGAGACTACGGGTGTGGCACGTTATCAGGATGTTACCGTTGAGGGTTGTTTTGTGTATCAGGTGAGCCGTTGGGGGATTGCAGTAGGCTACACGTATGCACATGAAAAGTTTCAGGGGGCAGAGCTTGACGAAGAAACGTTCTTGAAGTATGGACATGAAAATATGAAGATTTGCGATAATTATGTGAAAGCGGCAGGAGGAGACGGAATTACAGCAATGTATGCGCTGCGTCCGCTGGTAGAGCATAATATGGCAGATTCGATTGCGTGTGAGATGAATGATCGGATTTATTGCAATCCAGGAGATAAAGCAGGAAAGGTAGCAGCAGGAATCTGGCCTTGGAAGTGTAAAGATGCGCTCTTTCGCTATAACGAAGTCGCTGATACGAGATTGAACCAGGATGGCATGGCATATGATGCAGATTCAGGGGATGGCACAATCTATGAGTATAACTATAGTAGACAAAATGAAGGCGGCTGCGTGATGTTCTGCTTGCAGGAGGCAATTCATAATACCTTCCGTAAAAATGAAAGCTTTGATGATTTAGGGGGGACGATTAGTCCTTCTGAGAATCCGGATGCTTTGATTGAAGAGAATGTGTTTTATGTAAGAAAAGGAGTGCCGTTTGTTCGTAAAAATATGGATGGCGGCAAATATGAACTAGTAAATAATAAGATTTTTGAGTTAGATGAGTGAAATAAATAATGTGCGTTTTTTCTAGGCTTTAAGTTTAGGCATGAAAGAAAGAGAATCAACAATGCTGGAGAGGGGTTGTTGATTCTCTTTTTGGCATTTATTGCATGGGGCATCTATTTTACCATAGTTAAAAAAATGGAGAATGGGATTATCCTACGGTTGCGGTAACAAAAAGAATTCACTTTTATAGCAGCTTTATTGTGCGCTCCTCTGAATTAGAATGATACGTTAATCCGGCAGGACGTTTCAGATTCAATTTGTAAAGAAAGAAGATTCCGGCAAAGAATCCGGGAATCAGTCCGGCATATCCGGTGGTGCATAAAAGTACGGTGAGTTGAACCGGAAGGCTCATAGCAGTTGTCAGGCATAAAAGTGTGCCAATAACAAGTCCGACAATGCTCCATCCGGTAATAAGAGTGAAGAGAAAAAGAAAAGCGGTGTGCGTTTTCCTGGTATGTTTTTTTGTAAAGTTCCATAATTTCTGATACATGTGTCATCCCCCGTTTCTAAATTAATGAATAAAAATAAAAAAATTCTTTTTCTGTTTCGTTACTGTTATTTTAGAAATCATTTGTAAAGTATGCAGGCGCAGAAATGAAAAATTTATGTAAAATTTTTTGACAAAAACATCCGTGCAGAAATTTCAGGTAACACAGAGCTTCATGTAAGTAAAGCGGACATTCGCAATCCGCTTCGCTACTTGCTCATGAACGCAGTTGCTTCGCAATCTGTCAGTGGGAGTTTTCAACTCCCGCTGACATAAGCATCCCCCCTCACCCGCTGCTTAGTGCTTTGCGCACTTGAAGCAGGGGAATGCTTATCTGCGTTCAAATAATCTGCGTTTTTTTGAAAATACTAGCCGTTTGGTTAGTATACAAAGATGTCGAAAATTGTTATAATTCTATGTATAGAAAGGAAAAAGGAAGAGGGGTGTATCATTGACAGAAAAGGACAAAATATGTTATATCCGGCCAAAACGGGCACTCAGGCGTTTGAAGGCTGCCGAAGAAGAAAATATAACTGCTTATATTTACGGAGTGAGCGGTATTGGTAAGACAGAACTGATTGTCCGTTATTTAAAACAGAAAAAATATCAGATGTTTGATGCTGGAAGGGTAAGCGCAGAAGAACTGGAGGGGATTGCAGAATCTGAAAAACGAAAGATTGTGGTAATTGATAACCTGCATGATTTGGCAATGGAGGAAGAATGTGAAGACATCAAAGAAGCAATTATTTCGTTGATTGAACGGGAAGATATATGGCTGATTTTATCGGGGAGATGTGCCGTACCACCGTGGCTTGCTGCTGTCCGTTACCGCGAAGTCTTTTATGTGATAGAAGAGTCTGAATTATTGTTTGATGAAGCTCAGGAAAATCAATACATAGAATATACAAAGATACTGTTGACGCCGGAACAGCGCAAGGTAAGTAGAAATTACTGTTTAGGGGTTCCGCTTGGCTGGTATATTACATGGGATATATATAAGCAGATTCAGCTTCGTGAGGGACTAAAAGAGGGCGAGTATTTTTCGGATAAATTATTTTCAGAGCTGATTGACAGGGGGTTATCCCAGATGTGGGATTATCTTGACTGGCATGTCTATGACAACTGGGATATCCGAATACAGGAATTTTTAATGGAAGTTTCGATTGTAGATTGTTTTACAGCACATCTGGCAGAGATGATTACGGGGATAAATAATGTAGAATCAATTTTAAGCAGGGTAAAATGGCTCGGAAACTTTATGATGGAAAGAACAGAAAAAGACGAAGTTGTGTATGAATTTCGTCGGGAAATGTGTATCAGTATGCGCAGACGTCTGAAACGAAAGTATAATAAAGAGCAGATACATGCCCTTTATGAAAATGCAGGCTTGTATTATCAGCTAAATAAAGAACCAATTCGTGCGCTTGAGATGTATCAAAAAGCAGGGGAGAAAGAGCGGATTGCGTCTTTGCTGATAGAAAATGCGAGAACTGCACCAAATAATGGTTATTATTATCAGCTGAAAAAATATTACCTGAAGCTTTCAGACGAAAAAATCCGTACCAGTCCGGAGCTTATGATGGGAATGAGCATGCTTCAGTCACTTTTATTGGATATAGAAGAGAGTGAACACTGGTATCAGGAATTGGAACAGTATGCAAAGGAACATTCCGGAAGGGAGCGGCGTAGGGCGAGAAGTGAATTACTGTATCTGGAAATCGGACTTCCGCACAGAGGCAGTGAGAATATGATAGAAATTCTGAAAAAGGCACATCTGTTAATCTTGGATAAGCAGGTCAGTCTCCAGGAATTTTCTGTCACCAGTAATCAGGCATCTCAGATGAATGGCGGAAAGGACTTCTGTGAGTGGAGCAAGAGAGACAGAGAACTGGCAAAAGGCATTGGAAAACTGGTTGAATTTATCCTTGGGAAATATGGAAAGGGTATGGTAAATCTGGCTCTTTCAGAAAGCTTTTTTGAGAAGGGTGAGGACAACTATGAGGTCGCTTCCTTAGCCAATAAGGGGAGAATGCAGGCAGAGACCGGAGGAAAATTAGAACAATGCTTTGTGGCAGACGGCATGCTGGCATGGCTGCATATTATTACAGGAAAGGTATCGGAGGCAGAAGAACTGTTAAAACGGTTCTATAAAAAAGCAGAAAAAGAAGAAGCAGAACGCCTGCTTCCGAATATTGAAACCTTTATTATACGATGTGCGCTCTACAGCCAGAAAAAAGCAGAGATTGAGAAATGGATGAAGAAAGCACCGGATGAAGAACAGGAGTTTTCAATTTATGACAGATTTCATTATCTGACAAAAGTACGTGTGTATCTGCAAAATGGGAGAAATGAACAGGCGTACAATCTGCTTTTAAAATGTGAGTACTATGCAACAGTAATGAAACGCATTTATATCAAAATCGAAGTGAAATTATTGATGGCGATTGTACAGTACCGTATTGGGGATGAACGGTGGGATGAGACTCTGTGTGAAGGATTAAAAATGGCAGAGGAATATCATTTTGTGCGGATTATTACACGTGAGGGAGCTGCAATCCGCCCATTGCTTACGCAAAGCAGATGGGAACCTTCGAGGGTAGAATCAAAAGAAGGGGAAAAAAAGAACCGGCAGTTCTGGAAGCAGGTTTTGGAAGAAACGGAAAAAATGACCCGCTATTATCCGGGATATTTGAAGGCGGGAATCGAGAGCGTTACGTTAAGTGATGCAATGCTGGAAGTTCTGAAGCTTCAGGCAGATGGTCTTTCTAAAGAGAAAATCGCAGAACGGTTAAATATGTCGGTGAGTAACGTAAAATACCATACGCAGCAGATTTATAAGAGGCTGGGAGTCTCAAATAAAGCAGAAGCTGTAATGGAAGCGGGAAAGCGAGGCCTCCTGTAGGGGATAAAAAGGGATATTGATATCGAAAAAAGGGTATAAAAAAAGGATGTCATTTATTTGGGAGAGTAAAGGACATCCTTTTTGTGTGTACAGGAAATCAAAACAACATAAAAAATGGAAAACAAAGGGAGCAAAAGAAGATTTATCTTAGCAAAACTGTATTAATTTACCATAGAAAAGGACGTCTGACGTCGAATAATTGTGAAAGATAGAAAAAATAAAAAATTTTATAAAAATTTTAATGGATTTTATTTAGATATCATGTATAATACTAAGTGGGAAGTGAGAAAATTCACTTCCAGAGGAATGAAAGAAAAGGAGTAAGTGTAAAGATGGCAGAAATCAATTTAACTAAGTATGGCATTACAGGAACAACAGAAATCGTATACAATCCTTCTTACGAAACATTATTCGCTGAAGAAACAAAACCGGAACTGGAAGGATTCGATAAAGGTCAGGAAAGTGAACTGGGCGCTGTCAACGTTATGACAGGTGTTTACACAGGACGTTCTCCTAAAGACAAATTTATCGTTATGGATGAAAACTCAAAAGATACTGTATGGTGGACTTCTGATGAGTACAAAAACGACAACCACCCAGCTACAAAAGAAGCTTGGGATACTGTAAAAGATATCGCTATCAAAGAGCTTTCTAACAAAAAACTTTATGTAGTAGATGCATTCTGCGGTGCAAACAAAGATACTCGTATGGCTATCCGTTTCATCGTTGAAGTAGCTTGGCAGGCACATTTCGTAACAAACATGTTCATCAAACCAACAGCTGAAGAACTGGAAGTATTCGAGCCAGACTTCATCGTTTACAACGCATCTAAAGCAAAAGTTGAAAACTACAAAGAATTAGGATTAAACTCTGAAACAGCTGTAATGTTCAACATTACAAGCAAAGAACAGGTTATCGTAAACACATGGTACGGCGGAGAAATGAAAAAAGGTATGTTCTCTATGATGAACTACTTCCTGCCATTAAAAGGAATTGCTTCCATGCACTGCTCTGCAAATACAGACTTAAATGGTGAAAACACAGCAATCTTCTTTGGTCTTTCTGGAACAGGTAAAACAACTCTGTCTACAGACCCGAAACGTCTCTTAATCGGTGATGACGAACACGGTTGGGATGACAACGGAGTATTTAACTTTGAAGGTGGATGCTACGCAAAAGTTATCAACCTGGATAAAGAATCTGAACCGGACATCTACAATGCAATCAGACGTGACGCTCTTCTTGAGAACGTAACTCTGGACAAAGATGGAAAAATCGACTTCGCAGATAAGAGTGTAACAGAAAATACACGTGTATCTTATCCAATCAACCACATTGAAAACATCGTTCGTCCGGTATCTTCTGCACCGGCAGCTAAGAACGTAATCTTCCTGTCAGCAGATGCTTTCGGAGTACTTCCTCCAGTATCTATCCTGACACCGGAACAGACACAGTACTACTTCCTGTCTGGATTCACAGCTAAATTAGCTGGTACAGAACGTGGTATCACAGAACCAACACCTACCTTCTCTGCTTGCTTCGGACAGGCATTCCTGGAATTACATCCGACAAAATATGCAGAAGAACTGGTTAAGAAAATGGAACAGAGCGGAGCAAAAGCTTACCTCGTTAACACAGGATGGAACGGTACCGGAAAACGTATCTCCATTAAAGATACTCGTGGTATCATCGATGCAATCCTCAACGGAGATATCTTAAATGTACCGACTAAGAAAATTCCATTCTTCGACTTTGAAGTTCCAACAGAACTTAAAGGTGTTGATACAGGAATTCTTGACCCACGTGACACTTATGCAGATGCTTCCGAATGGGAAACAAAAGCAAAAGATCTTGCTGGCAGATTCGTTAAGAACTTTGCTAAATACGAAGGAAACGAAGCTGGTAAAGCACTTGTTTCTGCAGGTCCTCAGGCTTAATTCTTATTTGAAATTTAATAAGATAAACTAAAAACTCCCCCATATTCTCAAGAGAGAAAATATGGGGGAGTTTTAAATTAGAATAAAAATCAATCTACTTTCCAAAGTCCAAGTGCCGGAGTTTTTACGAAGTAAATTTCTTCTCCATTTTCAAGAGTATTCCAGCCTTCTTTTAAGGTGTCTGGATTGTATAAAGAAGCTGCTTCATTGTAATCCATCCATTCGTAGCCAACACTGTTGATTTCTTCTTTGGAGAGATTTTCCGGTTTGGTGCAGTAAGTAATAGTGAAACGTCCGTCGGAAGAACCCTGAATTAAGTGTGCAGCAGACATAATCTTATTGTCAAATGCACCTTTGTTAAATAAATCAAGCACGTAGTCACGTCCTTTATAACCGTATTTACGAGTCATCTTATCCATTTCTTCATTTTCACCGAAGGCTTTTACACCAGGAGCAAGAATAATTAAGTCTCCACCATCTGCAACTGCCATTCTGGTACGGTAAATTCCTTTATTTCCAACCCATGTTGTCTTTAATTCATCCGGGTCAAGGTAAGTCACTAATTTTTTCGCTCTGCGTTCTACATGGACAATGTTTAATTCTGTGGAAAGTTCCACTGCTTTTTCAAATGGTTTTCTGGAAGAACCAACGTATAAACCGTTTAATTTCAAATCATCATCATTTAAAGTTGTAACAGTCTGAATATAAACCAGCGGAAGTTTTCCGTCAAGGAAATGCTGCTGTGCATAGTCAAATACTTTTCGTGCCGGTGAATCTGCAACACCGAGAGCTTTTTCCATACCACAGATGGCACTTAACATGTGGGATTTGTTAATCATCTGGCGTCCGCCGACTCCAACGAAAAGATTCTTGCTGTAGTTTGCCATACCAACTACTTCATGAGGAACCACCTGTCCAACAGAGAGGATTAAATCATATCCGCCGTGAATCAGTTTTTCATTGACTTCCACTTCGATATCAGTAGAGTATAAGCCTTCAGAGATTTCTTCAATGACTTCTTTTGGAACCGTACCGATAGAAATGGTATCTTTCTGCCAGTGATGTACTAAAAATGCTTCATTCGGAATCACGCCTGCAAACATTTTTTGTTTTTCTTCTTCGTCCATTTCCATGTGAGTTCCAAGTGCCGGCATTACATGAACTTCTGCTTCTGGAGCAAGTTTTTTATATAAAATCTGTGAAATTTCGCCGGCGTAAGAGTAACAGCGGGTAAAATCAGGCGGGATAATCAATACTTTTTTGAGATTTGGATACTGAGAGAGAAGTTCGTCCATTGCTTTGGAGATTTCGTCCATGGAAATTCCGGATTCTTTGTTGGTGATATAAATTTCTTTCATAATCAAAAATCCTTTCGCTTTTTTTATAGTTTATTATTGGGTTACTAAAATTTTGGCTTAGTCTTAAATGGTGCACCACTTTCATGGTGCACCAGAATCATAAGAGGGTTTTGTTTTATTAATGTACTCTCGGAGTTTTTACAGAAAGCTTCCGAGAGCACATATCACTTTAAGGGGGAGTAGCAAAATTAATTAATCTTCAAATTTTAAAACAAGTTTTAATACATCCTGTGGATGTTCTTTAATCATATTTAATGCGTCCATAACGTCTTTGTAGTTGTAAGCTTTTGTCATTAACTGTTCTGGATGCAGAGTTCCATCTTCAAATCCTGCGATAACTTCATCGAAGCAGTTGTTATTCAGACGAGAACCTACGATAGTCAGTTCTTTCTTTGTGATATCAGCCATTGTGATAGAAGATGGCTGGTTTTTCAGACCGATGCAGACGATACGTCCGGCAGGGCATGCAAGCTGTACAGCCTGTTCAAAGGAAGAAGGAATACATACAGTATCAACAACAACCGGAATACCTTCTCCATCTGTGAAGTCTAACAGACGCTGTTCTAAGTTATCTTCAGAAACTAATACAGTTTCATCAGCTCCCATAGATTTTGCTTTTTCCAGACGTTCTTTTACAAGGTCAGTCATGATAACTTCTGCACCGTTTCTTTTTGCAACCTGCATTGCAGCGATACCGATTGGGCCAGAACCCATAATCAGGACTTTATCGCCTTTTGTAATCTGTCCACGGTTGTTGATTTCTACACCGATTGTAAATGGTTCAACCAGACCGAGTAAAGATTCGTCAAAGTCTTTATGGAATTTATGAATGTTTTTCTCATCAGCAACAACAAATTCAGCGAAACCACCGTCTCTGTGAACACCCATAACTTCAAGTGTGGAGCAGACATTGTGTCTTCCGATACGGCATGCATAGCAGTGTCCACAGCTTACAACCGGGTCAACTGCAACTTTGTCACCAGGTTTTACAGAAGTAACAGCAGAACCAACTTCTGTAACGATACCGCCAAATTCATGACCAATCAGACGAGGATAAGTAGCTAAAGAGTTTGTTCCGTTCCAGATTCCGATATCAGAACCACAGATACCGCCGGAAGTGATTCTTACGATAACATCATCGTCTTTTTTGATAGTTGGGTTTGGTACGTCAACGATTTCTACTTTGAATGGTTCGATTACTTTAATTGCTTTCATGATTTTATCTCCTTTTGCTCCGGAAAGTGGAGCACTTTTACTTTTTGCTTTTTACTGGTTCTCTTTGCAATCTGAATATCAGAAACCAGAAGAGAAAAGGAATGGATACATCTTCTGATAATGGATGAAAACTGATATATCAGTTGCATCTGCCATTAATATATCAGAACAGAACCGAAGATGCAACTATAAATTTTGCCAAGAATTAAAATGAAAAACTGTAAAAAATATACAAAAACGTGAAAAATACAAGGAAATACAGGGGAAAATGCTCGAAAAAAATTGACGTAACAGGCAGAGGGATAGTAAAATAAAAGCAGAGTAAAAAAGAAAAAGAACTAAACTAATATATTAGTAAAAGACGAGAAAAGGGGAAAACTAAAAATATGAAGTTAAGAATCAGCGAACGAAGAAAAAAAGAAAACAATAGAGAGTATGCCTATCGAGTGCTTCGAGATAATATTATGACCATGCAGTTGCTTCCGGGAGAAACGTTAAATGAGGCAGAGCTTGCAGAAATTTTTCATGTGAGTCGGACACCGGTACATGAAGCAGTCATTATGTTAAAAGAAGAGATGTTGGTAGAAGTGTATCCACAGAGCGGTTCTAAAGTTTCTTATATCAACATTAATACGTTAAAAGAAGGCTATTTTATGCGTTCGGTCTTAGAACCGGAAATTCTTGCAACGCTTGCAGGTTCGTTAAGTCAGGATTACGTGGAAAAAATAAAAGAAAATCTGGATTTGCAGAAAAAAGTACTGGAAGAAAAAAATGAAGACAGTATTGATGCGTTTTTTAAATTAGACAATAAATTTCATCAGTTAATTTATCAGGCAGGAAATAAAAGTAATGTCTGGAGAGCAGTCAGAAGAGTCAGTTCCCATTATGACCGTGTTCGTTATCTCGATGCAATTATGAGTAAAACGGATTTGGAAGCAATTCAGAAAGAACATGAAAAAATTTTTCATCAGCTGTTAATCGGCTACACAGAGGACTTTGACCTGAAAAAATTCTATGACAGACATCTTGGGATTTACAGAAAAAATTTCCAGAATATTCTGGAACACTATCCGGAGTATTTCGGCATTTAATTTTAAAAAAAAGAGATAAATAAAAATGAAGAAAAAACATACAAAAAAGTTATGTGAAAATTTACCAAAAAATAAACTTTAAAATTATCTAAAACTCACAGAATGTACAATGCCCTATTGACTATTTGTATAAAATCTGGTACAGTCTACTCATGGAATGGATACGACGTCACACGTCACATGAAAACCAAATAAGATGTGCTCTGAGGGTGCATTGAAAAAAGAAAAAGGGAGGAAAACGGTATGTTTTCAGGAGGAATCGTAACAGGTCCGGCATTGGTTGCAATCTTTATCCTTGCAATTGCAATTCTGCTGTTACTCATTATCAAATTTCAGGTAAACGCTTTCGTAGCATTACTGCTCACTGGCTACATTACAGGTGTGGTTGCGAACATGCCACTTGGTGAGATTGCCCAGACCGTTACAGACGGATTTGGAGGTACACTTGGTGGAATCGGTATGGTTACCGGTCTTGGTGTTATGTTAGGTAAATTCATGTATGAGGCTGGCGGTATTGAGTCTATCGCAAATAAAGTCTTAAAAGCTTTTGGCGATAAAAAATCTCCAATCGCAGTTGCTATTTCAGGATTTATCACAGGTATTCCGGTATTCGGAGATGTAGTTTATATCATGTTTGCTCCGATGCTGAAAGTATTATGCAAGAAAACAAAAATTTCCATGGTTACTTTCGCATGTGCAATTTCAGTAGCTACAACATGTACATTCGCACTGGTACTGCCGACTGCACCACCACTTGCAGTTGCAGAGGAACTTGGAATTGAAATTGGTATTTTCTTCTTCTACGCATTAGTATCTGCATTTGTAGGTATGATTGTAGGTGGTATTGTTTATGGTGGATTCATCAACAAACAGGACCAGAAAAACAAACATTTCTATACATTTGATGATTTAGATGAAGAAGCTGCATCTATGGGAGATACAACAGGAAAAGAAAGAATGGGAGCGTTAAAAGCCCTGTCTATTCTGTTAGTACCGATTATCCTGATTCTTCTTGGAAGTTTCGTTCCGTTAGCAGCAGGAAAAGAAATACCGTTTGTTTCCTTCATTGGTAATAAAAACTTTGCTATGTTAGTCGGTGTTTTATATGCCGCATTAGTTTCCAGAAAATATCTGACAAAATCTATCACAACAATTATGTCAGAAGGTGCTGACCAGGTTGGTCTGATTCTTCTTATCACAGGTGCCGGCGGTGCTTTTGGTAAAATTCTTCAGGCAACAGGTATTGCAGATTATATCGCAGGAACACTTTCCGGATTCAGTATTCCGATTCTGGTACTGTGCTTCGTAATCTGCCAGATTATTCGTTGTGCACAGGGTTCTACAACTGTAGCCCTTACAACAACAGCAGCTATCATGGCTGGTACAATTGCTACATCCGGAGTATCTCCGATTCTGTGTGCGATTGCTATCTGTGCCGGTGGTATTGGTCTTTCCATGCCAAACGACTCCGGATTCTGGGCAATCAGCCGTTTCTTCGGAATCTCCGTACCGGATACAATCAGAGGATGGAGTATCGGTGGTTTCGTAGCCGGTGTTGCAATTCTGATTTTTGTATCAATCCTTTCTCTCTTCCAGGGATTCTTACCAGGATTGATGTAAGTTAAATCAAAAATTCAAATCGAACTAAAGTGAGATATGAAACTGGGCAAAGAATCGAAAAGGGTTCTTTGCCCTTTTTGTTTTAGTTTACATTTTGTATGAATTTTGTTATAAGAAAGCCATAAGAAATAAAAAACTTAACCGTTCACATATTGCGGAAAATTGGTTTCAATTAAAGTGGATTTCAACTTTAAAATTTTGTATGATAAGATAAAAAGAAAAAAATTCAGGAGGATAAAAAAATGCAACAAAAAAGTGCACCACAGCGTCTGTTATGGGCACAGTTTGATGCCCTGCAGATGGGTTCAGGCTGGGATGAAGAAGACATTAAGAAACCACAGATTATGCTCGAAGATGTGTTTGGAGACAGCCATCCAGGAAGTACTCATCTGGCGGGTCTTATGGAACAGGCAAAATATGGCGTGTTTGAAAAAGGTGGATATCCGGCACAGTATCATACAACAGATATCTGTGATGGATGTGCACAAGGACATGATGGCATGAACTATATTCTGGCATCCAGAGAGGCAATCTGTGACATGGTAGAAGTACACGGAAGTGTGTATCCATGGGATGGAATGATTTTATCTTCTTCCTGTGATAAATCCATACCGGCACATTTAAAAGCGGCTGCCCGTCTGGATATTCCGACTATTTTTATTCCAGGAGGCAGTATGCGTCCAGGTCCAAATATGACAACTTCTCTTGTTGCTGGAGATATTTCTCTTCGTCAGAAACGAAAAGAGGCAATCACAGAGCAGGAAGTCCGTGATTATAAAATGACAGGATGTCCATCCTGCGGTGCCTGTGCTTTTCTTGGAACAGCAAGCACCATGCAATGTGTGGCAGAGGCACTTGGAATGGCGCTTCCGGGAACCGCAGTCATTCCGGCTACCATGCGAGACATTCTTTCTTATGCCCGTCTGGCAGGACGTAAAATTATGGAACTGGTAGAAAAAGGAATTACACCGTCTAAGATTTTAACCAAAGAAGCATTTGAAAATGCAATCATCGTACATAGTGCAATCGGTGGTTCTACCAATGCAACTTTACATCTGCCGGCAATCGCAAGAGAACTTGGAATTGAACTGACACCAGAGCTCTTTGATGAAATCAATCATAAAGTGCCGCATATCGGAAATATCTTCCCAAGCGGAACTCAGATGACGGAATCTTTCTGGTTTGCAGGTGGAATTCCGATGGTACAGAAATACTTAAAAGACATGTTACATCTGGATGTAATGACCGTAACCGGAAAAACACTGGGTGAAAATCTCGAAGATTTAGAAAAAGATAATTTCTTTGAGAGAAATCTTGGTTATTTAAGCAACTATGGATTAACCAGAGATGAAGTCATTTTCCCGGTCGAAAAGGCAACAGAAAAAGGTTCGATTGCAATTCTGCGTGGGAATTTAGCACCGGAAGGTTCCGTTGTAAAATACTCTGCCTGTGAAAAAGATATGCGGATTCACAAAGGAACCGCAAAAGTGTATAATCGTGAAGAAGATGCTTATCAGGCAGTTGTTGATGGAAAAATTGAACCGGGAGATGTAATTGTTGTCCGTTATGAAGGACCAAGAGGGAGTGGTATGCCGGAAATGCTGATGACTACAGAGGCAATTGTGTGCGATACCAAATTAAATGGAAAAGTTTCTCTTGTAACAGATGGAAGATTCTCCGGTGCAACAAGAGGTGCGGCAATCGGACATGTATCACCGGAAGCTGCAAGTGGCGGACCGTTGGCATTTATTGAAACCGGAGATATTATTTCTTATAATATTCCGGAACGTACTTTGGATGTGGTTGGAATTAATGGAAAAGAACTTTCCAAAGAAGAAGTAGACGCAGTCTTAAAAGAGCGCAGTAAAAATGGAATCGTTCCAAGACCGCCAAGAAAAGGTTTGTTTAAGAGATATACAGAATCAGCTCGTTCCGCAATGGAAGGTGCAGGATACTAGAATTAAAGGAGAAGAGATATGAACGCAAAATGGATTACCCCTGTTGTAACAGCTTTTGACGCTGAGGGACATGTAGATTTAGAAGCAAACAAAAGAATTTATGAACATTTAATTCAGGGTGGTATGGATGGAATCCTCATCCTTGGAAGTATCGGTGAGTTCTTCGCCATTTCTATGGAAGAAAAGAAAAAACTGATTGACACCGCAGTTTCTTACATCAACAAACGTGTGACTTTATATGTGGGAACAAACTGCATGATTTTAAAAGATTGTATTGAATTGTCAAACTATGCAATCGAAAAAGGTGCAGATGCAGTTATGGTAATTTCACCATATTACTTTAATCTTCCACATGATTCTGTTATTAACTTTTATGACCAGGTGGCAGACAATGTAAATGGTCCGGTCTTATTATACAACTTCCCGGACCGTACCGGTTATGATTTAAGCCCGCAGTTAATTCTTGAATTAGTAAGAAAACATAAAAATATCGTGGGAATTAAAGATACTGTTGGAACAATGGGTCACACAAGAGAGATTATTCAGGTTGTGAAAAAAGAATTCCCGGATTTCCAGGTATATTCCGGATTTGATGAATTTTTCGCACATAATGTATTAAGTGGCGGAAATGGCTGTGTAGCCGGAATTTCAAATTTTGTACCGCAGATTGCTTCCGCATTTGCAAATGCAGCAAGAGAAGATAATCTTGTAAAGATGGCAGAGTGTCAGCAGAAGATTGATTCTTTGATGGAAATTTATTCAATCGGAGAACAGTTTATTCCGATTATCAAAGAAGCAATGGTACAGACCGGAGTAGAGTTTAATCCGGTCTGCGCCCAGCCTCTGCTTTGTGCAACAGAAGAACAGAAAGCGAAAATTGCAAATTTATTGAAATTACAGGAAATTACTGGTATACTATAATATCTGAGAAGAAGTTCGGATATTAAATTAGAAAGCAGAAAAAAATCAAACATCAATGAGCGGCTCTGCATCAGGAACATCCGAAAAATAAGAAAAAGGAAAGATTGAGGTGGAGTATGGGAAAAAAAGCTGAGGGCAGAAAGCTGAAATCAATCGATTCAAACAATAAACTTCTGCCGGAAAAAGTTTCAGAACAGATTGTCCAACTGATTTCAGACCGGAAATTAAAAGCCGGAGAAAAACTTCCAAATGAATTTGAAATGGCAGAGCAGTTGAATGTCGGACGTGGAACCATTCGTGAGGCAGTAAAAATACTGGTATCAAGAAATGTTGTGGAAATAAAAAGAGGTCGTGGAACCTTCGTAAGTGAGACACCGGGGCTGATGGATGACCCTCTTGGATTTGCATTTATGGAGGATAAGAAGAGTCTTGCCCTGGATATTTGTGAAGTGCGTATGATGATTGAACCGGAGATTGCGGCTCTGGCAGCACTGCGTGCAACAAGAGAACAGGTAGAGAAGATTGAAGAGTATGCAAAAGAAGTAGAGGAACTTTTCAATCAGGGAAAGCCTTATCTGGAAAAAGATATCTTATTTCATGCGGAGATTGCAAGGGCGACCGGAAATCAGGTGACAACCAATCTAATGCCTGTAATCCAAAGTGGAATTTCTCTGTTTATTGATGTGACAGATTATTCGATTGCAAATAAAACAATTGTGACTCACCGTGAAGTGCTGGAAGCAATTAAAAGGCATGACCCAGAGGGAGCAAGTGAAGCAATGAAGCGTCATTTGGAAAATAACAGGATTCAAATTAAATTATTAATGAAAAAGATGGAATAAGAAAGATTCTGAGAAGACATAAATTCTAAGAAGATATAAAAAAGGCAGGAGGAAATACTTACAAATTTCCTTCTGCCTTTTTATAAAATCTGCTGAAATAAAACGAAATCAAAAGAAGAACTTGACCGTGAAATTGGAGTGTGATACCATAAAAACAGATACGACGTATGACGACTTAAAAACCAGGAGAAAGGTGGAAAAAACCAATGGGACAGAATTTATTTGATGTTTCTGGAAAGAAAGTTATTGTAACAGGTGGAACAAGAGGACTGGGTCTTGGAATGGCAGAGGGCTTTTTGCAAGCCGGATGCAAAGTGGCAATTGTTGGAACATCAGACAAGGTGTTTGCTGTAGCGGAAGAAGAATGTAACAAGGGTTATGACTGTGTAGGCATAAAGGGTGACCTTTCCAAACGAGAAGAAGTTTACCGCATTTTCAATGAATGCGTCGAAAAACTTGGTGGAGACTTAGATGTACTTGTTACTTCACATGGAATTCAGAGACGTCATAGCGCAGAAGAGTTTCCATTAAATGAATGGGATGATGTAATCAGCGTCAACTTAAGTTCTATTTTTGTACTGTGTCAGGAAGCAGGAAAAATTATGCTGAAGAAAGGCTATGGAAAGATTATTAATGTCGCTTCCATGAACTCTTTCTTTGGAGGACAGACCATTCCGGCCTATGCAGCTGCAAAAGGCGGAGTAGCACAGCTTACCAAAGAGTTATCGAATGACTGGGCAGGAAGAGGAATTAATGTCAATGCAATTGCACCGGGATATATGGCAACAGAAATGAATGAAGCACTTCTTGACCCGAAAAATCCACGTTTTAAAACTATCAGCGAAAGAATTCCGGCAGGACGCTGGGGAACCGGAGAGGATATGCAGGGAACAGCCATTTTCTTAGCTTCCCATGCAAGTGATTATCTGTGTGGAGCAGTCATTCCGGTTGACGGAGGATATTTAGTTAAATAGTTAATAAATAGTAATAGAAAAGTCCATAAAGTAAAAATAAAAAATAAAATAAGTAGAAACTAAGAATTTAAAATTTAAGGAGGAACAAAAAACATGAGTTGTTTAAAAAGCCAGGAAATGCGTACATTAGCACCAGAGCTTGACCCACTGCGTATTGGTACAGGATGGAAACCGGAGGATTTATCCAAACCTCAGATTTTAATCGAAAGTACTTACGGAGACAGCCATCCGGGAAGCGGACATTTAAATGTCTTAGTAGAAGAAGTAAGAAAGGGTGTTGCAGAAGCAGGCGGATTTGGAGCAAGATATTATTGTACCGATATCTGTGATGGAGAAAGTCAGGGAACAGACGGAATTAACTTCTCTCTTGCAAGTCGTGAAATGATTACAAATATGATTGAAATCCACGGAAATGCAACTGTATCTGATGCAGGCGTATTTCTTGCAAGCTGTGATAAAGGAATGCCGGCAAACTTAATGGGGCTGTGCCGTTTAAATATTCCGGCTATCGTAGTGCCAGGTGGAACAATGAATGCAGGACCGGACATGCTGACTCTGGAACAGTTAGGTATGTATAGTGCAAAATTCCAGCGCGGAGAAATTGATGAAGATAAATTAAACTGGGCAAAACACAATGCATGCCCAAGCTGTGGAGCATGTTCTTTCATCGGTACTGCATCTACGATGCAGATTATGGCAGAAGCACTTGGACTTGCACTTCCGGGTACTGCTTTAATGCCGGCAACCAGTCCTGACTTACTTGATTTTGCAAGACAGGCAGGTCGTCAGGCAGTTGCACTTGCAAAAATGGACAACATGCGTCCAAGCGACATCGTGACAATGGACAGCTTTGAAAATGCAATCTTAGTTCATGCAGCAATTTCAGGAAGTACAAATTGTCTGCTTCATATTCCGGCAATCGCACACGAACTCGGAATTGAAATTACAGGTGATACCTTCGACAGACTGCACAGAAATGCAAGATATCTCTTAGATGTACGTCCGGCAGGACGCTGGCCGGCAGAATGTTTCTACTATGCAGGCGGAGTTCCGGCTATTATGGAAGAAATCAAACAGCACTTACATCTTGATGTTATGACTGTAACAGGAAAAACACTTGGAGAAAATCTGGAAGAATTAAAGAAAAACGGATTCTACGAAAGATGCGACAAATGGATGCAGGAATTTAACAAACGTTATGGCTGCAATGTGACAAAAGAAGATGTTATCCGTCCTTATGACAAAGCAATTGGAACAGACGGAAGTATCGCAGTCTTACGTGGAAATCTTGCACCGGAAGGCGCAGTTATCAAACACACTGCATGCCCGAAAGAAATGTATCGTGCCGTACTTCGTGCAAAACCATTTGACAGCGAAGAAGAATGTCTTGATGCGGTTTTAAAACATAAAGTAAACAAAGGTGACGCTGTATTTATCCGCTATGAAGGACCAAAAGGAAGCGGTATGCCGGAAATGTTCTATACTTCAGAGGCGATCAGCAGTGATAAAGAACTTGGAAAAAGTATTGCACTGATTACAGACGGACGTTTTTCCGGTGCATCTACCGGTCCTGTAATCGGACACTGCAGTCCGGAAGCAGCCGAAGGCGGTCCGATTGCATTAGTAGAAGAAGGTGACTTAATTGAAATTGATGTATTTGCACGTAAATTAAATATCATCGGTATCGCAGGGGAAGAAAAAACTCCGGAAGAAATCGATAAAGTGCTTGCAGAACGTAAGAAAAACTGGAAACCAAAAGAAGTAAAATACAAAAATGGTGTGCTTCGTCTGTTCAGTGAACATGCAGCAAGCCCGATGAAAGGTGCTTACTTAGAATTTTAAAAAGTTGGAAAGCACGAAAGAAAAAACAACAAAAATAAAAACCACATGCTATAATAAGAAATTGCAAGAGCAAAATTGTAAGAGTGAAATGATAAGAGCAAAATTGTAAGACAATACATAAAAATTTGGAGGATTAATCATGAATTTAAATTTAAGACCAGCAAGTGAGTGTAAATTTGATGAAGTATCTCTGGGTGAAGTAATGCTTCGTCTTGATCCGGGCGAAGGAAGAATCCGTACAGCAAGAAGCTTCCGTGCATGGGAAGGCGGCGGAGAATATAATGTTGCCCGTGGACTGAGCAAATGCTTTAAAATGAATACAGGTATCATCACAGCATTCGCTGATAACGAAGTTGGTATGTTAATGGAAGACTTCATCAATCAGGGTGGAGTAGATACTTCCTTAATTAAATGGATGAAAACAGATGGAATCGGAAGAATCTGCAGAAACGGATTAAACTTCACAGAAAGAGGATTTGGTATCCGTGGAGCAGTTGGATGCTCAGACCGTGCAAATACAGCTATTTCTAAAGCAACACCGGAAGATTTTGATTTCGATTACATCTTCGGGGAACTCGGAGCACGTTGGTTACACACAGGCGGTATCTACGCTGCTTTATCTGAACAATCCTGTGAAACTGTTTTAGCTGCAATCAAAGCTGCTAAAAAATACGGAACAATCGTATCTTACGACTTAAACTACCGTCCATCTATGTGGAGTGCAATCGGTGGACAGGCAAAGGCTCAGGAAGTAAATAAAGAAATCGCTAAATATGTAGACGTTATGATTGGTAACGAAGAAGACTTCACAGCTTGCCTTGGTTTCGAAATCGAAGGAAACGACGAAAACTTAAAAGAACTGAACCTTGACGGATACAAGAAAATGATTAACGAAGCTGCAAAAACATATCCAAACTTTAAAGCAGTAGCAACTACTCTTCGTACTGTTAAGACTGCAACTGTAAATGACTGGGCAGCAATTTGCTGGGCTGATGGTGAAATCTACAAATCCAAAGACTACAAAGGTCTTGAAATTATGGACCGTGTAGGTGGCGGAGACTCCTTTGCATCCGGTCTGATCTATGGTCTTATGACAACAGAGAATGCAGAACTGGCTGTAAACTACGGAGCAGCTCACGGTGCACTTGCCATGACAACACCAGGAGATACAACAATGGCAAGCAAAAAAGAAGTAGAAGCAATCATGGGCGGTGCAGGAGCACGTGTTCAGAGATAATTTCTGTCTTATAAATTAAAAAGAATAAATAGATGAACAAAAGAGATATCTTTCGGATAAAAACGAAAGATATCTTTTTTGTTGTTTAGATCGTCGGCTATGTCTTGAAAAACAAGTGTAAACGCGCTATAATCTTTCTATTTACAAAAGCAGAAATTGCACAATTGCATCAGAAAGGGGTAAAAAAGTATGCCATCCATTAAAAAAGTAACTCCGATGACAGAAAATCCATATGTTCGTTTGTATCATCTGGATGTAGAAAGTAAAACAGGAAAAGCAGGTCATTATTATGTAGCATCAAGAGCAAAAGATGAGAGACATTTAAAGTTGAATACAAGAGAAAACCATCCGGATGGAGTAATTATCTATGCAGTCTGTAAAGAGGATAAGAATAAAGTTGTTTTAGTCAGACAATACCGTTATGCAATTGATGATTATATCTATGAATTTCCGGCAGGACTGGTAGAGACAGGAGAGGATTTTAAAACAGCAGGAATCAGAGAGATGAAAGAAGAAACCGGATTGACATTAGAACCGGTAACGGTAAATCCGGCTTATGAAAAACCGTATTTTACGACAATCGGAATGACCGATGAATCCTGTGCAACGGTTTATGGATATGCATCCGGAACTGTGTCAAGAGCCGGACTGGAAGATTCAGAAGAACTGGAGATTGTGCTTGCAGATAAAGAAGAAGTAAAACGGATTTTAAAAGAAGAAAAGGTGGCCATCATGACGTCCTATATGCTGATGCATTTTCTTCATGATGGAGAGCCATTTGAATTTTTAAAAGAAATTTAAAAAAATCTTATCAAATGAAGGAAAATTAATTTATGAAAAAAACATTGAAAAAACATTTAAAGGGAGTTTTTTTAGCAATTTTAGGACTGATTACGGGAATTCTCTGTATTATTTTAGGAATAAAAATGTTTAAATTTTTTCTTCCGTTTATTATTGGATGGATTCTTGCAATGATAGCAAGTCCTCTGGTGGAATTTTTGGAAAAAAAATTAAAGATATCAAGGAAACATACCTCCATGGTGATTATTATTATGGTTTTGGGGGCAATCATTGGCGGAAGTTATCTCATAGGTGCAAAGGTAATGACAGAAACCGGAAAATTTCTGGAGCAGGCTCCGAATTTGTATAGCGGCTTCAGCGAAGAATTTCAGGAAGTAGAGCATAATTTAAGAAGCATCATCAAAGAACTTCCGGATAATGTGCAGGTGAGTATCGATAATACGCAGGAAGAATTGGGAAAGGAAATTGGTACGATAATCAGTACGGTAAGCGAACTTACCGTAGATTATGCAGGAAATATTGCAAAAAATTTACCAAATGCATTGATTTCTACCATTTTTACGTTGTTGTCGTCGTATTTTTTCATTGCTGACAGAAATCGAATTCTGGAATTTGGACGAAAACACACTCCGAAAATGATACAGGATAAATGGCGGATGCTCGCTGAGAGTTTCAAAAAGGTGTTTAGTGGATATTTTAAGGCACAGTTTAAAATTATGGGAGTCATATGGCTGATTTTGTTTATAGGAATGCTGATTTTAAGAGTAAAATTTGCAATTTTGATTTCTTTTCTGGTTTCCTTTTTAGATATGCTGCCGTTTTTTGGAACTGGAACTGCATTGATTCCATGGGCGATTTTTAAAGCACTTTCCGGTGATACCAGTTTTGCGGTGGGACTTGTCATTTTATATCTGGTGACACAGCTTGTCCGCAGAATTATTGAGCCGAAGATGGTGGGAGATTCGATAGGAATGAATCCGCTGGTGACATTGATTTTTATGTATACCGGATATAAAATCAGCAGTGTATTGGGAATGATACTTGCAGTGCCGATAGGTGCGATTGTGATTAATTTTTATAAAGCAGGAGTTTTTGACGGAATGTTAAAGAACATTAGGAATCTGTTTCGGGACTTTGTAAGATGGGCTCGTACAACGGAAGAATAATGGAAAGATTAAGAGTAGTTTCTGAATGTATCTTATGTAGATATTTTGTAATAGATATAGTTAGTGATTGCAGTCTAAAACCAATACCGATATAATAAGAGTATCAACATTGATTGGGGCAAAAAACAGCCCCAACAGGTATGAAATAACAAAGTGAAACAATAAAAAATAAAGTGAGGAAACGACATGGAAAAAAAGTTTGATGTAATTGCACTTGGCGAGTTGTTGATTGATTTTACCGAAAATGGAGTCAGTGCTCAGGGAAATCCGATTTTTGAAGCAAATCCAGGCGGAGCACCTTGTAACGTACTGGCGATGTTAAATAACCTTGGAAAGAAAACTTCATTTCTGGGTGTAGTTGGAAAAGATCAGTTTGGTACTTCTCTTAGAAAGACATTAAATGAATTGAAAATTGATACCAGTCATCTGTACGAAAATCAGGAAGTTCACACAACTCTGGCTTTTGTACATACATTTGAAGACGGTGACAGAGATTTTGCATTTTATCGTAATCCAGGAGCAGACATGATGTTAAGTGAATCTCAGGTAGAGAAAGAATATCTGGAATCTGCAAAGGCATTTCATTTTGGAACATTGTCTATGACACATGAAGAAGTCAGAAAAGCAACCCAAAAAGCGATAACTATTGCAAAAGAGGCCGGAATGTTGATTTCTTTTGACCCGAATTTAAGACCACCATTATGGAGCAGCATGGAGCTTGCGAAAGAACAGATTGCCTATGGACTGGGACAGTGTGATTTGTTAAAGATTTCTGAAGAAGAACTGGAATTTATGACCGGAACAAAAGATATCAAAGAAGGTGCACATAAACTGCTTGCGGATTATCCGAATCTGAAACTGATGAATGTGACAATGGGAAAAGAAGGAAGTATTGCATTTCATGAGGGAAAAGAAGTCTTTCATGCGCCGTTTCTTCAGGAAAATACAATCGAGACAACAGGAGCAGGTGATACCTTTGGAGCCTGTGCTTTAAACTATGTGTTAGAGAATGGAATTACCGGTTTATCGGAAGAACAACTCTATGAAATGCTGGAATTTGCAAATGGAGCGTCATCTTTAATTACAACCAAAAAAGGCGCACTTCGTGTAATGCCAACAAAAGAAGCTGTCGAAACATTTATTTCAATAAAATAAATAATGCGCCGATTTAATCTGAAAAAACAAAAAAAATACACAATTTAGTTTGTTAGAGCATTGACAAACTATAAGGTTTATGGTAGATTATAGATATCAATTGAAAAGCAGTTTTGATTTCTGACGGGTCAGTGTGGAAAACCACAGTGAAATTAAAACGAAGTAAGAGCCGACCGTCTGGGCAGCATTTGTAGACCACAAATGTTGCCCTTTTTTACACATGAAGTGTGATCTGATAAAAAAATTCGGTATATTATTCGTGAATTTTAATAGAAACAGACTCGAAGCAGAAAAAGAGGGACAGCTTTTCTCTATTTAGTTTAAGGAGGTTTTTTAGTATGGGATTTAAGACTGATATCGAAATTGCACAGGAGTGCACAATGGAGCCAATTACCGCGATTGCAGAAAAAGCAGGGATTGAAGAGAAATATCTGGAGCAGTACGGTAAGTACAAAGCAAAAATTGACTACAATTTACTGAAAGAATCTGACAAACCAAACGGAAAATTAATTCTGGTTACAGCGATTAACCCGACACCGGCAGGTGAAGGTAAGACAACTACAACAGTAGGTCTTGCAGATGGTATGCAGAAACTTGGCAAAAATGTCATGGTTGCACTTCGTGAGCCATCTCTTGGACCGGTATTTGGTGTAAAAGGTGGAGCCGCAGGCGGTGGATATGCACAGGTAGTTCCGATGGAAGATATCAATCTGCATTTTACAGGTGACTTCCATGCAATTGGTGCAGCAAACAACTTATTAGCAGCAATGATTGATAACCATATCTATCAGGGCAATGCATTAAACATCGATCCTAGAAAAATCACATGGAGAAGATGTGTGGATATGAATGACCGCCAGCTTCGTTTCGTAGTTGATGGTCTGGGCGGAAAGACAAACGGTATGCCAAGAGAAGATGGATACGATATCACAGTTGCATCTGAAATCATGGCTGTTCTCTGTCTTGCAAGAGACATCACAGACTTAAAAGAAAGACTGGGAAGAATTATCATTGGTTACACTTACGGTAAAGTTTCTGAGCAGAAACCGGTTACTGCACATGATTTACATGCAGAAGGCGCTATGTGTGCACTGTTAAAAGATGCCTTAAAACCAAACCTTGTTCAAACTCTGGAACATGTACCGGCTATCGTTCATGGTGGACCATTCGCAAACATCGCTCATGGATGTAACTCCGTAATTGCTACAAAGATGGCATTAAAATTAGGTGATTATGCAATTACAGAAGCTGGATTCGGTGCTGACCTTGGTGCTGAAAAATTCCTGGATATCAAATGTCGTATGGCTGATTTACATCCAAGCGCAGTTGTTATCGTTGCAACAGTACGTGCACTGAAATACAATGGCGGAGTTGCAAAAGCTGACTTAAATAACGAAAACTTAGAAGCTCTTGAAAAAGGTCTTCCAAACCTGTTAAAACATGTAAGTAATATCAAGAACGTATACAAACTGCCATGTGTAGTTGCTATTAACGCATTCCCGACTGATACAAAAGCAGAACTTGACTTAGTAGAACAGAAATGTAAAGAACTCGGTGTTAACGTTGCTCTGTCTGAAGTATGGGCAAAAGGCGGAGAAGGCGGTCTTGCATTAGCAAAAGAAGTAATCCGTCTGGTTGAAGAGCCAAATGACTTCCAGTTCTCTTATGAATTAGAGGGAAGCATCGAAGATAAACTGAACAACATCGTTCAGAAAATTTATGGTGGTAAGAGAGTTGTTCTGACTGCAAATGCTCAGAAACAGGCTGCACAGCTTGAAGCAATGGGATTTGGCAACTGTCCGATTTGTGTTGCTAAGACTCAGTACAGCTTAACAGATGACCAGACAAAACTGGGCGCACCGACAGACTTTGAAGTAACTGTTCGTAACCTGAAGATTTCCGCAGGTGCAGGCTTTATCGTAGCTCTGACAGGTGAAATCATGACCATGCCAGGACTTCCGAAAGTACCGGCTGCTGAAAGAATCGATGTAGATGAAACAGGAAAGATTTCTGGTCTGTTCTAAGTTAATAGATTCAATACATAAATAAGTTTGTGGAGTACTTATCATTTATAGAAGTGAGGGTCTCTTCAACTAAAATAACAGGTTCAGGTGCGGCTTATGCCGTACCTGAATTTAACCGATATGAGTAAGTAACGAAGCGGATTGCGAATATCCGCTTGACATCACAATGATACCTGTAAAAAAGCAGGCATGTACGTTTGCTGTGAGAACACAGAGGTAGCAATCCGGAGTGTGAGTCTGTAGGATTTTATGCAAACAGGAAAAGTGTTCTGTATCAAAACATGTATATGATGCACTTTCGTGGTCTTTATTGAGATTCTGAGAGTACATTAGAGGAAAAGAGAGGGAACGTATATGTTTAAGAATGAATTTGCAACGTTATGTAATGCCGGAAGGGCAAAAGCTGATTTTTTAGAGAAAAATAAAGTGGGATATTTTGTTTCCGCTTTAATGGCAGGTTTATTTATTGCATTCGGTGGATTTATCACCTTTACCTGGGGCGCAAATCTGACAATCAATGGTGCTCCTGCAATGGTAAGAGGTGCGCAATCGTTCTCCTTTGCAGCAGCCTTAAGTCTTATTGTTATGGCAGGAGCGGAACTGTTTACCGGAAATAATCTGGTTATGGCAGGCTCTTCACTTGGCGGTTCTGTTTCATGGGGAGAAACCATTAAATTATGGATTGTCTGTTATATTGGAAACTTACTTGGTTCTTTAATTTCCGCAGTAGGATTTCAAATTTCAGGAGTACCGAGTGGTGATGTTGGTGCGTACTATGCAAAGATTGCAGAAACAAAGATGCATTTGGCTCCACAGGAGTTGATTTTCAGAGGAATCTTCTGTAATATTCTGGTCTGTCTTGCAGTTTGGTGTGGATTTAAATTAAAATCCGAAGCTGCAAAATTGATTATGATTTTCTGGTGTATCTTCGTATTTATGATTTGTGGATTCGAACATAGTATTGCAAACATGAGTGTACTGGCAGTTGGTTTGATGAATGCGGGTGATGCATCCGTCAGCATTGGAGGATATATCTACAATGTAGGACTGGTTACGCTTGGAAATATGATAGGCGGAGCAATCTTTGTTGCACTTCCGTATTATATTACAGCAAAAGAACCGAAAAAGTAAAAGTAAAACAAAGGTAATACGAAAAAAGGCAGGAAACTGCCTTTTTTTTAAAGTCTTTTGTCAAAACATGCAAAAAAAGAGGTTGATTTCTGGCAAAATCTACTATAGAATAATATCATACTAGAGGACATAGGCAGTGCAGAAGCGATTCTGCCTGTTTTTTGTTATAAAAGTAAAGAAAAAAGAGTTTCTTGCGAAAATGAATAATTGCGAGACAAAAATTGCAAAAAATATAAAAAGGGAATTCATTTCAGGCGATAAAACTCATGCGCCAAGTCTTGTGGTTGTCAGATTGAATATGAAAACAGAGAAAGATTCGTGAAGGAATAGTAAATGGATAGAGTAGAAAAACGAAAAACAACAACAATTTTAATTGTAGATGATTCAGAACTGAATCGTGTGATGTTAGCTGCAATGCTAGGTGAGAATTATGAGATTCTTGAAGCATCAGATGGAATAGAAGCACTTTCTGTCATTCAAAAATATGAAACCAGTATTGATTTGGTTTTACTTGATATTGTAATGCCGGGTATGGATGGATTTGAAGTACTCAAAGTGATGAATCAGAAGCATTGGATTGATACCATACCGGTTATTATGATTTCCGCAGAAAATGATACCTCCTATATGGAAAAAGCGTATGAACTTGGTGCAACAGATTATATTAAACGACCTTATGAGAGTTATATTATTCATCGCCGAATTACCAATACTTTAATGCTTTATGAAAAACAGAAACGTCTGTTAAATATGGTGGAAGAGCAGATTTATGAAAAAGAAAAAAATAACAGTATGATGATTAATATACTGGGGCATATCGTAGAGTTTCGAAATGGTGAAAGCGGACCTCATGTACATCACGTACAGACCATGACTCGTTTATTGCTTCAGTGTCTGATGAATAAAACGAATTCTTATAATCTTACAGATGAAGATGTCTTGATTATCAGTACCGCTTCTGCGCTTCATGATATCGGAAAAATTATGATAGATGAGAAGATTTTAAATAAGCCTGGAAAGCTGACAAAAGAAGAATTTGAAATCATGAAAACTCATTCCATGTTAGGGGCTTCCATTTTAAAAGAACTTCCAACGTATCAAAAGAAAACACTGGTCAGTGTGGCTTATGAAATCTGCAGATGGCACCATGAACGTTATGATGGAAAAGGCTATCCGGATGGATTAAAGGGAGAAGAAATTCCGATTTCTGCACAGGTAGTGGCACTGGCGGATGTTTATGATGCATTGACAAGTGAACGATGCTATAAGAAAGCATTTTCAAAAGAAAAAGCGATGGAAATGATTTTAGATGGACAGTGTGGTGCATTTAATCCATTGTTATTGGAATGCTTAAAAGACATTGAGGATATTATTGAGGTCAGTCTGGATATAGACGCGCAGATGGATGTCAATCCTTCTCTGGTAACAAAAGTAACCGAAGAACTTTTGGACAGCAGAATTGTGGAAAAGGCAAGTTACAGCTCCTGGCGTTTGGAAAAAGAGCAGGAAAAACGCAAATTTTTCACAGCAGGACTGGAAGAAATTCAGTTTGAATATGATTCTGCCATTGAAGCGGTTACGCTTTCTGAATATGGAGCAAAACTGTTGAGATTGCGCGAAGTGATTATTAAACCGGAGCAAGGGGAAGAAACATTTTTAGGCAGTGAGAATATCAAGACTTTGACGAAAGCTCTGCATCAGACGACACCGGTAAATTCTGAGATTCGGATGAAATTCCTTGCAAATTATCCAGAAGGACAGAGATGGTGTCAGGTAATCGCAAAGTCTTTGTGGTCAAGAGAAGAAGAACCCAAATATATCGGTGTACTTGGAAGAATTATAGATATTCATGAGAAAGATACGATTTATTTTGACAACAATAAAGATATCACAAAAGGAACAAAAGCAGAATTAAAAGAAATGGTTCAGCAGTTAGAAAAAGTATTTGATAGTGTACGTCTGATTGATGTGGAATCGTACGAAGTTATTCCGGTAAGAGAAAAGA
Organism: Firmicutes bacterium OM04-13BH; assembly: GCA_003481745.1. Lineage (GTDB taxonomy): Bacteria > Bacillota > Clostridia > Lachnospirales > Lachnospiraceae > Blautia > Blautia stercoris. The sequence goes on along the minus strand of QULP01000004.1, from coordinate 320,963 downwards.
AATCGGTTTATAAATCCGATAAATGTTATAATATATTTGGGAAAAAAGAAACCTGCAAAAATTGTGTATCAAGAAAGGCAACTGTTAAAAAAGATCAGTGCAGCAAAATTGAATTTATCGGCGAAAACATTTATGAGACGATTGCGAAATACATCGAAATAGAAGGCCATCCTTACGTGCTTGAGATGATTTATAAAATGCGGGATGAAATGATTTCAGACCCGCTTGGACGCAATGATTTTATTGAGGGAATTAAAAACTATAATCAGAAATTTTATAGAGATGTTTTAACCGGAGTGTATAACCGCAGATATTATGATGAATATGCTAAAAATATGACTCAGATGAATGCACTGGCATTAATTGATGGAGATAATTTTGGAATTATCAATGAGAAATATGGGCATGCAGCAGGTAATATTGTAATTTATCATATCGCGAAAATGATAGAAAACTGTATCCGTTGTTCCGATGTGTTGATTCGCTATGAAGGTGATAAATTTCTGCTTCTTATGGAAAACATTTCAAGCCAGATGTTTGAAATGAAGTTAAAGCGTATTGCAGAAGCAATTAATAACATGGTATTAGAAGAATATCCACACATTCGATTTTCAGTTACAATTGGTGGAGTGCATGGAGTCCTTCCGCTTGAAGAGGCATTTAAAGAAGCCTATCAGTTAATGGAACAGGGAAAAAAAGAAAAGAATCATGTGGTGATGAAAAGACCATAAGATGAAACAAGAGCAGAAGAGGAAAAATCTCGTCTGCTCTTGTTTTGTCTTGATTTTTGATTTGGAAAGATAGCCTGTCAAGTGCGACGTCTTTTTTAAATTTCAGAGTAAGTCTGCATTAACTGACTTGTAATCGTACGTCGGGTAAACTTGTGTTCGCCAAGGCGGCAGATTGGCATAATTCCAAGCAGGGAATTGGTGACAAACATTTCGTCAAAGTCAGAAACCTGTTCCGGTTTGATGATACATTCTTCAACTTGATAGTTTTTTAATAGATACTGTCTTAAAATACCGTCAAGCAGACCACAGGAAAGCGCAGGGGTAAAAAGTTTTTTACCTGATACAAAAAACAGATTGGTTGTTGCACCCTCTGACAGTTCGCCTTTGGTATTTAAGAAAATGGGTTCATCGTATCCTCGCTGTTTTGCCAGACGTTTTTCTAAAATGTTGTCGGCATAGTTTAAGGTCTTCATATAAGTAAACGGAGAAGTCTCGTTTCTTAAAATCTTGCTGTAGTCTAAAGCAAAGCCTTTTTCATACTGTTCTTTGGTATAAGTATTTTTTCTTGAAGTCAGAGAAAGATTTTTATCTGAAAGTGTTAATTTTAACACACCGTTTTCCGTCGGATTTTCTTTTAAATAGTCCAGAATTTCCTGTTTCCGAATCGAAATCCATTGACTGGCAGATGTTTTATCCGGCAGAAATCCAAGAAAAAGAGCGGATTTTTTTAAACGGTTTAAGTGTTCGTCTAAAAATACGGCAGTGTTTTGTTTCACCCATATTGTTTCAAATACTCCAAGCCCAAACCAGTAACCATCATCTGGAGTTAATGATGTAAGAGTAAGATTACTCATGCACGTCACCTCCTGCGATGGCTGCGACAACGGCTTTGGCTTTCTGCCAGGTTTCGTCATATTCAAATTCCAATTCGGATTCAGCGGTAATTCCACCGCCAACTCCAAGATGATAAATGCCATTTTGATGCACAGCAGTACGGATGACAATATTTAAATCACAGTCTCCATTTAAAGAAAGATATCCGATAGAGCCGGTGTAGAGTCCGCGTTGGCTGTGCTCTAATTCATCAATGATTTCCATGGCGCGGATTTTCGGAGCACCGGTAATCGAACCGCCGGGAAAAGTAGAGGCAATTAAATCCGGTACGGTTTTATCTGTTTCGAGTTCTCCGATAATTGTAGAAACCAGATGAAAGACCGTTGCATAAGTTTCGACTTCAAATAATTCAGTCACATTTACACTTCCGGGTCTGCAGACACGGTTTAAATCATTTCTTTCCAAATCTACAATCATTAAAAGCTCGCTTTTATCTTTTTCAGATTGTGCCAGTTCTTCTTTTAACATCAAATCTTCTTCAGGAGTGATTCCGCGTTTTCTCGTTCCTTTAATTGGACGGGTTTCCACTTTATGGTCGCGAACTTCCAGAAAGCGTTCCGGAGAAGCACTGACAATCTGAAACTCCGGCTGGTTAAAATAACTTCCAAATGGAGAAGGATTGTGCTCCCTTAAATAGCGAAAAACCTCATAAGGGGTACGGGAACTTTCGACAGAAATCTGACGGGTCATATTTGCAATATAGATATCACCTGCCTTAATATAATCAATCATGGAATCAATGGCATTAAGATAATCCTGTTTTACGAAATCGGATTTGATTCTAACGTCGCAAAGACAAGAGTCTACAGTGACGTTTTTAGAGGCAAGTGTTAAAATATCCTGCATGATTTCGGTCTTGTATTCCTCAAGTGTATGAAAGTGCTCACTTGTAGAAAGATACAGTTCTTTTTTCTTTAAATCTTCGATGAGATATAAATCAAAAAACTCAAACATGGCATCCGGCATTGAAATCTCTTTTTTATGCCGGCTTGGAATCTGTTCAAAACTCCTGCCGTAATCATAAGAGAGATAGCCAATAGCTCCGCCAAGCATCGGTAAATTGGTTGGGTTTTCTTCTTTGTGTTCTTTTAAATATTGATTTAAGAAATCTAACAAACTTTCTTTTTGAACGGTTCCGTTTACTTTTAAGATGCCATCGGTTTCTTCCGCTTTTAAGTATGAATAAAGTCCGATAATCGAAAAATTCCCATATTTACTGGTAAGAGAAGAATCTAAAAAAGCGGTTTCTCTGGTATGATAAAGGGAAAATAAATCTGCCGTCGGGCAGTATTGTTCTAGTTTGCAAAATCTGGCTGCCAATCGTGAGCCCTCCATTTCTTACAGATTGTAATAAAATTGTTTAAAAGTTCATGTCCGTATTTGGTTAAAACGGCTTCCGGATGGAACTGGATTCCATAAACCGGATAGGTCTTATGAGAAAGTGCCATAACTGCACCATCCTCGGTTTTTGCATCAATTTGAAGTTCATCAGGGAGAGAACTCTCATCTACCACCAAAGAATGATAGCGTGTTACCTCATAAGTTTTCGGAAGGTTGGAAAACATTCTGCTTTGGGTGGTATGAATCGGTGTTACTTTTCCGTGCATTGGAACAGTTCCTCTTTTTACGACTGCGCCAAAGGCATGTCCGATAATCTGATGCCCAAGGCATACACCCAGGATTGGAAGTTTTCCGGCAAAATGGCGGACGATATCTAAAGAGACTCCGCCATCCTGTGGACGACCCGGTCCCGGCGAGATAATGATGCCGTCCAGGTTTTCAATGGATTCTAACTCTTCAATCGTCAGTTTGTCATTTCGGATGACTTTGATATCCTGATTTAATTCCTCAAAGTAGGCTGCAAGATTATAAACAAAAGAATCATAATTATCAATCATTACAAGCATGAAAAACTCCTTTCTGCCTGAATTAAATAAAATTTGCTAAAATAAAAAAGACTGCCAAAAGAAACGCACTTTCATGCGTCTTTTTTGGCAGTCTTCTGAAATTCAGGCACACCCTTATTTTTCTGTTTTTATTAGTTAAGCGGACAAGTAAAATTATTCCGCTGTTTGGTAAAATAGTTCTTAAATGTTGTGTTATTATAGCATAGTTGAAGCAGTTTATGCAATCATTTTTTGTGAAAGTTTAAGTAATAAAATATATAAAAATGCAAATAATTGAATGATTTTACGTTATATTTTTATTCGACAAAGACTCTTTAGTGTGCTAAAATGATTATACTATGCTCACTAAAACGAATAAAAATAATATTTGTAATGTTTTAGCGGGAAGAATATGAGGAAGAATTTTATGAAAAAGAACAGGTTTTTTCTCCTGATGCTTATGGTTATTGTTTTATGTTTTGTTAGCAGTACCGTTATTTCGACGGTATCTTTGTATCAGGTATTGCAAAAACATGCATTGAAGAATGGTGAAATCATTGCGGCGGGAATTTATAATGATATCAACAGTCGGCTGTTAGAGCCGGTTATTGTGGCGAATACACTGGCTTCGGATCATTTTTTGATTGAATTGTTGGAAAACGAAGAAAAGATGGATGCTGAGGAAATAAGCAGAGAAATGGATGAGTATACGACTTCATATATGAAAAATTTCTCTTATAAAACTGTATTTGTAGCGTCTGAAAAAACGAAAGCCTATTATACTTATGATGGTTTTTATAAGATTATGGATGTGGAAAATGATGAGGATGATGTATGGTATCAGAAATTCGTAGATTCTGGTAAAAAGTATACGGTAATGTTAGGGGGAGATGAAGAATATCCGGACCTGTGGCTGATTTATATTGATGTGAGGATTGAAGATAAAGAGGGAAATCTTCTGGGAGTCTGTGGTGTCAGCATGGAATTGGAGAAAATTCAGAGGCAGATTGCAAAGTATGAAAAGCAGTATGGTATCGATATTTTATTTACAGATGCGCAGGGAAACATTCAGGTAGGAAGCGGAGATACAGAGAAATATGCTTCATTTTTACAGAAACTTCCAGAGAAGATAATCAAAGAAGACGACCATGATGATTATGCGTATGAGAAAGAACCGGAAAGTAAAAATTATACCATTACGAAATATATGAAAAAATTTGACTGGTATATGGTTATTCACAATTTCGATACTTATGCTTATATCAATAATTACGTTTTGATTTCAGCAAATGTAGTGGTATTTTTGCTTTGCTTATTGCTGCTTGGAATCAGTCTTCATGTTATTGCAAAGCGGGACAGAGGTTTGTTTAATTCTGCTTACACAGATGAACTGACAAGGCTTTATAATCGTCGGGCTTATGAGGAAGGTCTGGACAGAATCAGAAAAGACGTGCCGAGTGAAAAAATAATTGTTGTTGCGATATTTGATGTAAATGGATTAAAAGAAGTCAATGATAAGCTTGGGCACGCAGCAGGAGATGAGCTGTTAAGGGGAGCAGCATCTACAATTCGGAGTGTGTATGGAAGTTATGGAAAATGCTATCGGACAGGTGGAGATGAGTTTGTAGTAATATTAGAAGAGCCAGTTGAGAAATTATCTGTTTTGAATGAAAGTTTTGAAAAGGCAGCTGCAAAGTGGCATGGCAAACAGGTTGCAGAACTTAATATATCCTATGGAGCGGCATTGTCAGAAGAAGTCTGTTCCATTGATGAGCAGATTATTCTGGCGGATCAGAGAATGTATTTTGCTAAAAAAGCGTATTATCAAAGAATAGGAAAAGACAGAAGAAATTATTAGTACAGCGGATAAAAGATTATAAAAGACAGAAGTTGTTGCTGTATATGAAATATGAAATTAGTTTAAATCTTTGTAAAGTTTCAAAATGGGGCTTGAACCAAGCAGATAAGGGTGTTATAATCACTACGCAAAAAAGTTTATTTAAGCTTAATTAAAAGGAGGCGGATAGTCGTATGGACAGTTGTGAGAGTCGAAGTCGAAGTACATATAATGATGGATATAGACTTGGATTTTATTTCAAGTGTCTATAAGTACGCCATTTTATCCCATTGAATATAAATAATAAGTCTTAATCCATCGTTAGGAACGAATTCACAACTTATAAATCTTAGGATTGTGTAACAGAAGTTGTTACGATGGATTTTTTATGCCCTTTTTTAGGGTGAGAGGAGGCTTATTATGAGAAAAGAAGTATTAAAAGAACCGATTTTTGCGAAAGAAATCGCTGAAATTATTAAAGTATCCCCTTCCATAGAAGAAATGAGGGAACAGCTTAGAGATTATCATGAAAATGATATTGCTCAAAGTTTTGAGTTTTTAAACAGAGCAGAGCGAAATCTTTTATATAGTGCACTCGATGCAAAATGGATGGCAGAAATCATTGCGTATATTGATAATCCGTCAGAATACATTGAAGAGATTGGCATTGATAAACTGGCAGAAATTATTAATGAAATGGATGCAGATGATGCAGTTGATTTATGGGAAGATATCGATGAAAGCGTTAAGGTTAAGCTTCGTCCGATGATTGATGATGAAACCAAGACGGATATTCGGTTGATTAACTCTTATGACGAAGATGAGATTGGAAGTCTGATTACAACGAATTATATTTGCATCCGACAGAATCTTACGATTCGTCAGGCAATGCATGAACTGATTCGGCAGGCTGGAGAAAATGATAACATTACAACAATTTATGTCGTTGATGAGAAAGGATGCTTTTGTGGTGCGATTGACTTAAAAGACCTGATTATTGCAAGAGAAAATGAAGAGTTAGATAGTTTAATCAGTTATGCATATCCTTATTTATTGGACCGGGAAAAAATTTCCGATAGTATTGAAAAAATAAAGGACTATGCGGAAGATTCTTTGCCTGTTTTAAGTAAAAATAAAAAAATTATAGGTATCATCACCGCACAGGACGTTGTAGAAGCTGTTGATGATGAAATGGGTGAAGACTATGCAAAACTTGCCGGTTTGTCAGCAGAAGAGGACTTAAATGAAACAACAAAAGAGAGTATGAAAAAGCGTCTGCCATGGCTGGTTATCCTGTTGTTTCTTGGAATGGGAGTTTCTACAGTTGTAGGAGCGTTTGAAGGTGTTGTTGCAGTCCTGCCTGTTGTAATCTGCTTTCAGTCTTTAATTCTTGATATGGCCGGAAATGTTGGAACTCAGTCCCTTGCTGTTACTATTCGAGTATTGATGGATGAAAATTTAAGTGGTAAAGATAAACTTCAATTATTATTTAAAGAAATGAAAGTTGGATTTTGTAATGGAGCACTGCTTGGAATCATGGCACTTGTCTGTCTGGGAATCTATATTGCTTTGTTTAAAGGATATTCATTTGAAAGTGCTTTTTTGATTTCCGGATGTGTTGGAATTTCACTTTTAGTAGCAATTATTATTTCAAGTCTGGTTGGAACATTAGTGCCAATCCTTTTTCATAAAATAAAAGTAGACCCGGCAGTGGCTTCCGGTCCGCTGATTACGACGGTAAATGACCTGGTAGCGGTTGTGACTTATTATGGACTTGCATGGATTTTACTGATTCAGATGTTAAAAATTGTTTGATAAAGGAAAAAAATTATGAATATAAAATATGCAACAGCAGAAGATATCACGGCAGTTGCCGAAGTTGAGGCAGAGTGTTTTCCACCTGCGGAAGCTGCAACAGAAGAAGAATTTATTGAAAGAATTAGATATTATGGAAATCATTTCTGGCTGATGTATGAAGCTGAAAAACTGATTGCATTTGTGGATGGTTTTGTTACAGATGAAGCAGATTTGACGGATGAAATGTATGAAAAAGCAGAGATGCACAACGAAAAAGGAGCATGGCAGATGATTTTTGGTGTCAATACTTTACCGGCTTATCGCAGAAACGGATATGCGGGGGAATTGATTCGTCGTGCAATTCATGACGCAAAGCAGCAGGGACGTAAGGGCCTTGTGCTGACCTGTAAAGAAAAGCTGGTTTCATATTATGCCAAATTTGGCTTTTTGGATGAGGGTGTGTCGGAAAAATCTACACACGGAAATGTTGAATGGCATCAGATGAGGCTGGCGTTTGATAACAGGAAGCTTACAAAGTAAATAGACACCACATTATTCAATGCAATACTTTCTCCGATAAAGCCGCTTGATTTTTTGTTAAATCATGCGGCTTTAATATTATCTTTCAAAATGTTGGCAGAATAATTAGAATATATTCAAAAATAAAATCTTTATACTATCTTAATACAGAATCATAGACTTTTATACTATCTTTGAAAGTAATCATATATAATGATGTGAGTGTCAAAAGTAAATTTTGGCACTTACAGATATAACGGGATTGCTCCATTGCTATGCAATTTCCATAATCTCAGAACGCCATATAATAAAATATATTACGAAGATATAGCATTAGAATTATTAGTAAGGAGTTATAATTATTTATGTCAAAGATAATACGTAAGAAGCATCTGACCTCTTTTCAATTGATTATTCTGGGCTTTGCAGGTGTGATCCTTTTTGGCACTATCCTGTTGATGTTTCCGATTGCTACTTTGGAGAATGTGCCAACGCCATTTTCTGAGGCACTTTTTACAGCCACTTCAGCAGTATGCGTTACAGGGCTTGTAGTAAAGGATACAGGAAGCTATTGGTCTGTGTTTGGTCAGACGGTTATTCTTGTGCTTATACAAATAGGAGGACTGGGAGTAGTAACCGTGGCGGCAGCGGTTTCTCTTCTTTCAGGAAAAAGAATATCTCTTATGCAAAGAAGCACAATACAGGATGCAATTTCAGCACCTAAAGTTGGAGGAATCGTCAGACTGACAAGATTCATCTTAAAGGGAACCTTTCTAATTGAAACAGTAGGAGCCATGTTATTGTTACCGGTTTTTTTATCGGATTATGGATTAAAGGGAGTCTGGATGGCAGTTTTCCATTCAGTTTCTGCTTTTTGTAATGCTGGATTTGATATTCTGGGAACAACAGAAAATACATTTCCATCTCTGATGAGATATTCTGGAAATGCCATCGTAAATGTGGTAATTATGCTGTTGATTATTATAGGGGGGATCGGTTTTCTCACCTGGGACGATATCTATATGAATAAAATGAACTTTAAACGTTACCGTATGCAAAGCAAGATCATTCTCGTGACGACGGCATGTCTGATTTTCCTTCCGGCAGTTTTTTTCTTTGTCTATGATTTGAAAAATCTGCCTGCAGGGCAGCGTCTGTTAGCTGCCACATTTCAATCAGTAACTACAAGAACTGCAGGTTTTAATACTATAAATATTTCAGAGATGAGTGAGGCATCAAGTGCGGTTATGATACTGCTGATGCTGATTGGCGGTTCACCGGGATCTACAGCAGGAGGAATGAAAACGACAACTTTTACAGTACTGCTTTTAAATGCAATAGCTACATTTCGAAGCCAGGAAAATGCAGGGGCTTTTGGACGGAGACTGGAATATCATGCGATTAAAAATGCAGCAACAATATCCATGCTTTATTTTACATTGTTTTTTTGCGGTGGACTTGCAATCAGCATATACGAAGATATTCCTCTTTTGGACTGTCTGTATGAAGCAGCTTCGGCTGTAGGTACAGTAGGTCTGACATTAGGAATTACACCGAAACTTCATGTTTTTTCACAAGTTGTGTTAATTATACTGATGTATCTTGGGCGTGTAGGGGGATTGACCCTGATTTATGCAGTATTTTCCGGAAGAAACAGGGGAAATGCAAGGCTGCCTTTAGAGAAAATTACAGTTGGATAAGGAGAAAAAAATATTATGAAGAATATATTGATTATTGGACTTGGAAGATTTGGAAGGCATATTGCTATACAGCTTAATCAGCTTGGGCATGAGATTATGGCGGTTGACTGGAATGAAGAAAGGGTGAATAAAGTGTTGCCATTTGTGACGAATGCCCAGATTGGGGACAGTACAAATGCTGAATTTCTGCGATCTCTTGGGATTGGCAACTACGATATCTGCTTTGTGACGATTGGAGGTGATTTTCAAAATTCCCTTGAAACAACTTCTCTTCTAAAGGAATTGGGAGCACAACTTGTTATATCCAGAGCGGAACGTGATGTCCAGGAAAAATTTCTTTTGCGCAACGGTGCAGATAAGGTGGTCTATCCAGAAAAGCAAGTTGCGAAATGGGCATCTATCCGTTACACAGATGATCATATCCTTGATTATATGGAGGTGGATGCTTCCCATGCGATTTTTGAGGTGGAAGTACCAGAGGAATGGATTGGAAAAACAGTAGGCGGGCTGGATATTAGAAAACGTTACAATATTAATATTCTGGCGGTAAAAAAAGAAGGAGAATTCACTATTTCGATTTCTCCGGATACATGTTTTGCAGAGAATAATAAATTACTGGTATTAGGAGAGTATCGGGATCTTCAGAAGTGTTTCCGTATATAGCGTGATTGTCATGAAGAGGATATGGAATAAGTGATGGTAATGGAATAAGGAATATTGATTTTTGATGGACATTCAGAGGAGGTAGAAAAGACTTTTGACCATAACACAGTCGCATGATATAATTTTAAAAACAGCAGAAAAGGGTGGAAGATGAAATGAGTTTCAAAGCAGAGGAGAATAATAAAGAGCTAAGCGAACATATTCTGGTTTGTCTGTCAGCAGCACCCTCCAATAAAAAAATAATAGATACAGCGGCCAAAATGGTGAAAGTACTGCAGGCACGTTTTACAGCCTTGTATGTACGAACTGGTATAAAATCAGAAGTCTTAGATAAAGAAAAGTTAGAAGAACATATACAGTATGCAGAAAAGCTGGGAGCAGAGATAGTGATGACTCATGGGGAAAACATACCTGTACAAATCGCAGAGTATGCCAGATTATCCAATGTAACAAAAATTGTAATCGGACAAAGTAATGCCAGGAGGAATCACTTTTTCAGCAAAGCAACTCTGACAGAAAGACTGATTGAAATTGTACCGGATATTGATATCCATATTATTCCGGATGCGCTAAAAACCAGAACTCATCAAAAGAGGTCATTTGCAAGGTATGTAGAAAAACCGTCAGCGAAAGATTATTTCCTCACGGTAATTATATTTGCAGTATGTACCTTGATTGGTATTCTGTTTCAGAGACTGAATTTCACGGATACAAATATTGTAACGATATATATATTGGGAGTTTTGCTTACTTCAATGGTGACAGATGGTTATCTTTGCAGTGTGGTCGGATCTGTTATAAGTGTTTTTTTATTTTGCTTTTTTCTGACAGAACCCAGGATGTCTTTTCAGACTTATGCGGTAGGGTATCCGGTAACTTTTCTCATAATGCTTATTTCATCTGTGCTTACGGGAGCACTTGCAGCAAAGCTGAAAACACATGCAAAATTGTCTGCTCAGCTTGCTTTTCGTACACAAGTTTTGTTTGATACGGATTGCCTGCTGCAAAAGGCAAAAGGAGGGACAGAGATTCTTGACATTACCTGTACTCAGCTTCTTCGCTTATTAAATCGCAATATTACAGCGTATGTAGTGGAAAACGGAAATTTATCAGATGGAAAACTTTTTTCGGTGGAAAAAGAGAGTGCAAAAAATATATTAACACCAGAAGAACAGGGTGTAGCCAGATGGGTCTATGAAAACAGGCAGCGTGCCGGTGCTTCCACTCATCATTTTCCACAGGCCAAATGCTTATATCTGGCAATCCGGGGTGGAGACAATGTTTACGGTGTAATTGGAATACCAATGCAAAAAGAAACACTGGACTATTTTGAATACAGTATCCTGCTGTCTGTAATAAATGAATGTGCGCTTGCAATGGAAAATGCACAAAACGCCATGGAAAAAGAGAAAAATGCAGTTTTGGCCAAAAACGAGCAGATGCGGGCAGATCTTCTGCGGGCAATCTCTCATGACCTTCGAACGCCACTTTGTTCTATTTCCGGTAATGCAGATATGTTGGTTAACAATGGCGACCGTTTGGATGAGGCTACAAAGGCTCAGATCTATACTGACATTTATGATGATTCTGAATGGCTGATCGGAGTTGTGGAGAATTTGCTTTCTATTACCAGACTGAATGACGGAAGACTGAAAATTAAATTTACAGATCAGCTTTTAGATGAAGTGATTGCAGAGTCTCTGCGGCATATTAACAAGAAGCATGATGAGTATAAAATAGTGACAGACTGTGAAGAGCTTGTTCTTGCACGTATGGATGTACGTCTTATTATACAGGTTTTGGTAAACTTAATTGATAATGCAATAAAATATACACCACCGGGTTCTATTATCTGTATTCGTGGAATCAAAGCAGATGGGAAAGCACAGATAAGTGTGGAAGATAACGGTCCGGGAATCCCGGATGAAATGAAGCCGCATATTTTTGAGATGTTCTATACAGGAAAAACAACAATTGCGGATAGTCATCGAAGTCTGGGACTTGGTCTGGCACTTTGTCGTTCTATCATAGAAGAACATAATGGAACTCTGGTTCTGACGGATCATGCTCCTCATGGATGCAATTTTATTTTTACTTTACCATTAAGCGAGGTGACATTAAATGAATAAAACATTAATTCTGGTGGTTGAGGATGACAAACCCATACGTAATTTGATTGTTACTACATTAAAAACACATGATTATAAATATTTGGTTGCGGAAAACGGCTCTTCGGCGATTTTGGAGGCTTCGTCCCATAATCCGGATATTGTTCTTCTGGATTTAGGTCTTCCCGATATAGAAGGAGTAGAAGTGATAAGAAAAATCCGTACCTGGTCGAACATGCCGATTATTGTGATCAGTGCCAGAAGTGAAGATACAGACAAAATAGAGGCGCTGGATGCCGGAGCAGATGATTATATTACAAAACCATTTTCAGTAGAGGAATTACTTGCACGTATCCGTGTTACACAGAGAAGACTTACGATAACACAGACAGATGAACAGAACAAAACATCTATTTTTGAAAATGGAGAGTTAAAGATAGATTTTATGGCAGGCTGCACATATCTGAAGGGAGAGGAACTACATCTGACACCTATAGAGTATAAGCTGCTTTGCATTTTGTCACGTAACGTGGGAAAGGTGTTGACCCACATGTATATTACTCAGCAGATTTGGGGACGATGTTCAGATAACGATATTGCTTCTCTCAGGGTTTTTATGGCAACCTTGCGGAAAAAACTTGAGCCTGAGAAAAATGGAGTGGAATATATCCAGACACATATTGGCATTGGATATCGTATGCTTAGAATTGAAAATAATAATATCGGCTGATTATATTTTGAGAAAGATTACAAAATTGTCATGTTCTGTAATTTTTCTCATTTTTTGTTTTTAACCAAATCAAGTAAGTTCCCTGCTTCAATTGCGAAAAGCAATAAGCAGGGGACTTACTTGTATCAGGAGGGGGCAAGCCCCTTCTGATAAGCTGCGTAGCAGCTATTTGGTTATGAGCAAGTAGCGAAGCGGATTGCGAATATCAACTTGACTATTTTCTGCTATATTGCCAGTCTATCGGCGAATCAGATGCAGAAGCCGAGTTCCTGCTTTTGGTAATTTTAGATAGAATTGTTCTGGTAAAATTGTACAAAATCCCGAGTTGCGTTTTCGGGCACGCAATGGTATTATAACAACATAAAGAAAAAGTGCTCGGGCACGCAAGAGAAAACAAAAACAATAAAATTCATAAAAAGGAGAATGAAAAAATGGTAAAAGTAGGTATTATCGGAGCAGGAAGAATTGGAAGAGTCCATATCACAAGTATTTCAACAAGAGTAAAAGATGCAGTGATTAAAACAGTTGCAGACCCATTTTTAAATGATGAAACAGCAGAATGGGCAAAGAGCATGGGTGTAGAACATACAACAAGAGATTACAAAGAAATCATCAATGACCCGGAAATCAATGCAGTTTTAATCTGTTCTTCAACAGACACCCATTCCCCGATTTCCTTAGAAGCAATCAAAGCCGGAAAACATGTTTTCTGTGAAAAACCAATTGACCATGATATTGCAAAAATTCAGGAAGTAATCGATGCCTTAAAAGGAACAAACGTAAAATACCAGGTTGGATTTAACAGAAGATTTGACCATAACTTTGAAGCAGTTCAGCAGGCAGTTGCAGCAGGAAAGGTTGGTAAACCGGAGATTATCAAGATTACATCCCGCGACCCTGAGCCACCAAGCATTGATTATGTAAAAGTATCCGGAGGAATGTTCCTTGATATGACAATTCATGATTTTGATATGGTTCGTTTCTTAGCTGGATGCGATGCAACAGAAGTTTATGTTCAGGGTGCAAACTTAGTAGACCCGGCAATCGGAGAAGCAGGAGATGTAGATACCGCTGTTATTACACTTCAGATGGAAAACGGAGCAATCGCTGTTATCGATAACTGTAGAAAAGCAGTTTACGGATATGACCAGAGAGCAGAAGTATTTGGTTCAGAAGGTATGGTTTCTATGAAAAATGACAGTCAGTCTTCCGCAGTTATCAGCAACGCAGATGGTGTAACAGGTGAAAAACCATTGTTCTTCTTCTTAGAGAGATACATGGATGCTTATGGAAAAGAAATTGCAGCATTTATCGATGCAATTGAAAATGATAAAGAAACTCCTCTTAACGTAATGGATGGATTAAAACCGGTATTAATGGGACTGGCAGCTAAGAAATCTTTAGAAGAACACAGACCGGTTAAAATTTCTGAAATTATGTAGAGACTTTCGTGGTATTTTTTTAACCAAATCAAGTAAGTCCCCTGCTTCAATTGCGAAAAGCAATAAGCAGGGGTGGGGACTTGCTTGTATCAGGAGGGGGCAAGCCCCTTCTGATAAGCTGCGTAGCAGCTATTTGGTTATGAGCAAGTAGCGAAGCGGATTGCGAATATCCACTTGACTAAAAAGAACAGCAGGAGATAGAAAAAATGTTTAATAAAGAAAAAGTAAAACTTGGAATTGCACCAATTGCATGGACGAATGACGACCTTCCGGATTTAGGAAAAGAAAATACATTTGAACAGTGTGTCAGTGAAATGGCACTCGCAGGATTTACCGGTTCTGAAGTAGGAAATAAATATCCAAAAGACCCGGAAGTTCTGAAAAAAGCATTGGAGCTTCGTGGCGTGGAGATCTGTAATCAGTGGTTTTCTTCTTTTTTAATCACAAAACCATTTGAAGAAGTAGAAAAAGAATTTCGTGCACAGCTGACTTTTTTAAAGGCAATGGGTGCAAAGATTATTGGAGCTTCTGAACAGAGCCACAGTGTGCAGGGAATGCAGGACACTCCGATTTTTGGACATAAATATGTAATGAATGATGAAGAGTGGGATACATTCTGTACAGGAATGAACAAACTTGGAAAGATCGCAAAGGAGGAATACGGAATTTCTCTTACTTTCCATCATCACATGGGAACTGTTGTACAGAATCCGGATGAAGTAGAGCGTATGATGGAAAATACAGACCCGGAATATGTCAGCTTATTATTTGATACCGGACATTTTACTTACTGTGGAGCAGATCCGCTTGAAATGGTAAAAAAATATGTCAGCAGAATCAAACATGTACATTTAAAAGATATCCGTCCGGAAGTAGTAGAAAAAGTAAAAAATGAAAACTTAAGCTTCTTAGAGGGTGTACGTCTTGGAACATTTACTGTACCGGGCGATGGATGTATTGATTTTGACCCGATTTTCAAAGTGCTTGAAGATGCAGGTTATGAAGGATATATGTTAGTAGAAGCAGAACAGGATCCTGCAAAGGCAAATCCTTTAGAATATGCAATCAAAGCAAGAAAATTCATTGCAGAAAAAACAGGTTTATAAAAAAATAAAATGAACGTTTGGAGTCTTTATGATACGTGTATACAAAGATTCTGAGAGGGCATAAATCATTAGTCGGCTGTGCTTAAGGGTACAGTCGATTTTTTTTGACCGCAAACCTGATTTATGTTAAGATAAAAAAGAATATGTGCACAGGAGGAATGATTTTTGAGCGCTTATGAAAGTTTTGCCCGGGTGTATGATATGTTCATGGATAACATACCCTACAAGGAGTGGTGTAACTACCTGACTGGGCTTTTAAAAGAATATGAAGTAGATGACGGACTGGTACTGGAATTGGGCTGTGGAACAGGAAATGCGACCAGACTGCTCTCCGATGCCGGATACGATATGATTGGTGTGGATAATGCACCGGATATGCTGGAAATTGCACTGGAAAAGAAAGAGGAAGAAGGTCAGGATATCCTTTATCTTTGTCAGGATATGCGGGAGTTTGAATTGTATGGAACAGTAAAAGCGATCGTCTCAATTTGTGACAGCATGAATTATATTACCGAGGATGAGGATTTGCTGGAAGTATTTAAACTGGTAAACAATTATCTTGACCCGGAGGGTGTTTTTATTTTTGACTTAAATACCGTCTATAAGTATGAAAAAATCCTTGGAGAACAGACGATTGCGGAGAATCGCGAGGATGCCAGCTTTATCTGGGATAATTATTATGATGAAGAAGAACAAATTAATGAATATGATTTGGCATTGTTTATTCCGGAGGGCAAGGATGGTCTTTATCGAAAATATGAAGAAGTTCATTATCAGCGAGCTTATGAGTTGGAGCTGGTAAAAGAATTGTTAGAAAAAGCCGGAATGGAATTTGTTACGGCTTATGATGCATTTACGAAAAATCCGGTGAATGAAAAAAGTGAACGGATTTATGTGATTGCAAGAGAACATGGAAAAAAGAAAAATTAGGAGATTGGAAATAAATGGGAGATTACATTGTAAGAGCAACTGCCGCAAATAATCAGATTCGTGCGTTTGCGGCAACCACAAAAGAATTAGTTGAGACAGCCAGAGCAGCACATAATACAAGTCCGGTGGCAACAGCGGCATTAGGACGTCTTCTTACTGCAGGAAGCATGATGGGTGTGATGATGAAGGGGGAAAAAGATATTTTAACTCTTCAGATTAAAGCAGGAGGACCACTTGAGGGAATCACAGTAACTGCAGACTCCAAAGGAAATGTAAAAGGTTATGTTGGAAATCCAAATGTTATTTTACATGCTAATGACAAGGGAAAATTAGATGTTGCCGGTGCGGTTGGCGTAGGATTTATGAACGTCATCAAAGATATGGGGATGAAAGAGCCTTATGTGGGACAGACTGTTTTACAGACCAGTGAGATTGCGGAAGATTTGACTTATTATTTTGCAACAAGTGAGCAGGTTCCGTCCTCTGTAGGTCTTGGAGTGCTGATGGAAAAAGACAATACCGTAAAACAGGCAGGAGGATTTATCATTCAGTTAATGCCATTTACAGATGACGAAGTGATTAACAAATTAGAAGAAAACTTAAAGAAAGTAACTTCTGTTACCAGTCTGTTAGAGGAAGGACATACACCGGAAAGTTTATTAAAATTGATTTTAGATGGATTCGATGTGGAAATCATGGAGACAGTGCCGACACAGTTCCATTGCAATTGTAGTAAAGAACGTGTGGAAAAAGCGTTAATCAGTGTTGGTAAAAAAGAAATCAAAGAAATGATTGATGATGGAAAAGAAATTGAGTTAAATTGTCATTTCTGTAATAAAAATTATATCTTTACAGTAGACGAACTGAAAAGTATTTTAAAACGCTGTACAAGAGCATAAGGAAAGGTCGGGTACGAGATGAGAGACGGTTTTGTAAAAGTGGGAGCTGCAACGCCGGATATTTTAGTGGCAGATTGCGTGCACAATCGGGAAGAGATTGTAAAAAAAGTAAAAGAAATGGCAGAAGCAGGAACAAAGGTGATGGCATTTCCGGAGCTTTGTATTACGGGATATACCTGTTCAGACTTGTTCTGGCAGGAACTGCTTCTTGTGCGTGCGAAGGAAGAACTTCACAAACTTGAAGAAGAGTTAGAAGAAGTGGAAGGCTTGATTATTGTGGGGCTTCCGCTGGAATTTAACCAGAAGCTGTATAATACAGCAGCTGTAATTTCGGGTGGAAAAGTTTTAGGATTTGTGCCAAAACACCATTTGCCGAATTATGCAGAGTTTTATGAGGCACGTCATTTTACAGCAGGCCGTGCATTTGAGGGAATGGTAAACTGGTACGGAAGAGAAGTACCTTTTGGACAAAATCTCTTATTTGTCTGTGAAGAACTGCCACAGCTTGTAACAGCAGTAGAAGTCTGTGAAGATTTGTGGGCACCGAATCCGCCAAGTATTTCTCATGCCCTTTCTGGTGCTACTTTGATTATCAATCCGTCTGCGAGTGATGAGGCGACCGGAAAAGATGAGTACAGAAGAAATCTGGTTTCCGGTCAGTCTGCAAGACTGCTTTGTGGTTATATTTATGCCTCCGCAGGAAATGGAGAATCCACGCAGGATGTAGTATTCAGCGGACATAATATAATTGCAGAAAATGGTACGATTTTAAAAGAAGCAAAACGCTTCGCAAATGAAACGATTTACAGTGTGTTAGATATGAGTCGTTTAGTCGGAGAGCGCAGAAAAAATACAACCTGGCAGTCAGAGGGAAAAGAAAATTATCAGGTGATTCCATTTCATTTAAATGTAACCGAGACAAAACTGGAACGTTTTATCGATGCAAATCCATTTGTGCCGGATGCAAAAGGGGAAAGAGACAGAAGATGTGATGAAATTCTGACAATTCAGGCAATGGGACTCAAAAAACGTCTGGAACACACAAAGAGTCAGTGCGCCGTGCTTGGAATTTCCGGTGGACTTGATTCTACACTTGCACTTTTGGTTACGGCAAGAGCCTTTGATTTATGCGGACTTGACAGAAAACAGATTTTAGCAGTCACTATGCCATGTTTTGGAACAACGGACCGTACTTACACAAATGCCTGTGAGTTGACAAAACGTCTTGGGGCAACCTTAAAAGAAGTAGATATTAAAAAAGCAGTGACTCAGCATTTTGAAGATATTGGACATGACCCGTCTGACCACAGTGTTACTTACGAAAACGGACAGGCAAGAGAGCGTACTCAGGTGATCATGGACATTGCTAATAAATTTGGCGGAATGGTAATCGGTACCGGTGATTTGTCCGAACTTGCGCTTGGCTGGGCAACTTATAATGGAGACCATATGTCCATGTATGGCGTCAATGCTTCTGTGCCGAAAACACTGGTGCGCCATCTTGTAAGATATTATGCAGACACCTGCGACGAAGAAGCACTTTCTGATATTTTGCTGGATATTTTAGATACTCCGGTCAGCCCGGAACTTCTTCCTCCAAAAGATGGGGTGATTTCCCAGAAAACAGAAGATTTGGTAGGACCTTATGAACTGCATGATTTCTTCTTGTATCATTTACTTCGTTTCCAGTGCAGCCCGAAAAAAATTTACCGAATTGCAAAAAAAGCCTTTGAAGGAAAATACGAAGAAGAAGTGATTTTAAAATGGCTGAAAAAATTTTATTGGAGATTTTTCTCTCAGCAGTTTAAACGTTCCTGTCTTCCGGATGGACCGAAGGTCGGAAGTGTGGCAGTTTCTCCAAGAGGAGATTTAAGAATGCCAAGTGATGCCTGTGTTCGAATCTGGATTGAAGAGTTGGAAACATTATAGAAAATAAAAATCAAAAAAACTGTCGGACAACACCGGCAGTTTTTTGGCATATTTGACTGAAATTGCGGAAAATAAACTGAAAAACTGCCGAAATACTGGAAAAATTATTGTATCACATATGGATTATGCGCAAAAGGGATTGATAGAAATAAAATGCCATGCTATGATACAAAAAATGGAACTGAAAATGGGCTAATATGTGTAAAGGCAGAAAGAGTCCGAGAGTACATAAAAAATAAAGGAGGAAGTTAAGACATGATAACAAAATACACTTATGGAAATCCATTTCAGACCGATGCAGTGGTACAAAAATTAGAGGTACAGAACGGGGATGTTCCGTATTTTACAGTGGCAAAAACGGAGGAACAGCTTCAGTTTGAGTATACACTGGAAAACGAAGAAAAGGTGTATGGTCTGGGTGAAAATGTACGTGGAATTAACAAGAGAGGCTGGATTTATAAGAGCTGCTGCGCAGATGAACCGAACCATTTAGAGGACCGTACCTCTTTATATGCATCTCATAACTTCTTAGTTTTAGATGGAGGAAAAGAGCAATTTGGTGTGTTTTTTGATTATCCGGGAATCATTACATTTGATGTGGGATATACGCATTTAAATGAATTAAAAATTACATTAAGTGAACCGGATGCAGATGTTTATGTAATGACAGGAGAAAGCATTTTAGACATTGTAAAACAGTTTCGTCAGCTGATTGGAAGAAGCTATATTCCTCCGAAGTGGGCATTTGGCTATCAGCAGAGTCGCTGGGGTTATATGAATGAAGCTGATATCCGTGAAGTAGTAAAAGGACACAGAGAAAAGAAAATTCCGCTTGAAAGTATTTACATGGATATTGATTACATGGAGCGGTTTAAAGACTTTACGGTAAATCAGGAACGTTTTCCGGATTTTCCTGAGTTTGTAAAAGAGATGAAAGCACAGCACATTCATTTAGTGCCGATTATTGATGCAGGTGTAAAAGTTGAAGAAGGCTATGACGTATATGAAGAAGGCATTGAAAAAGGCTATTTCTGTAAGAAAGAAAATGGAGAATACTTTGTAGCCGGAGTATGGCCCGGAAAAGTGCATTTCCCGGATGTATTAAACAAAGAGGCGAGAGAGTGGTTTGGAAATAAATATCAGGTGCTGTTAGACCAGGGAATTGAAGGATTCTGGAATGATATGAATGAGCCGTCTATTTTCTTTGCACAGGATAGAATGGATGAAACCTTTGATAAGATTGCAGAATTGAAAGATAAAAACCTTGATCTGGATACGTTCCAGCAGTTTACCGGTCTGGTTGGAAGTCTGGCAAACAATACAGATGACTTTAAGAAGTTCTATCATAACGTAGATGGAAAAATGATGCGCCACGATAAAGTACATAATTTGTTTGGTTATAATATGACCCGTGCGGCAGGAGAGGCATTTGAACGCCTGAGCCCGGAAAAACGAATTTTAATGTTCTCTCGTTCTTCTTATATTGGCATGCACCGTTATGGTGGAATCTGGACTGGAGATAATAAATCCTGGTGGAATCATCTGTTGTTGAATCTGCGTATGATGCCGTCCTTAAACATGGTTGGAATTCTTTATACCGGTGCAGATATCGGTGGATTTGGTGCAGATGCAACGGAAGATTTGGTCATGAGATGGACCCAGCTTGCCATGTTCTCTCCACTGATGAGAAATCACAGTGCAATGGGAACAAGAGAACAGGAAGTATATCGTTTTGACCATGTAGAAGAATTTAGAAAAATCATTAATATTCGCTATGGTCTGCTGGCTTATATTTACAGCGAGTATATGAAATCTGCCTTAAACAGTGAAATGTACTTCAAACCATTATCTTTTGTATATACAGATGATGAATTTGCTTCTCAGGTAGAAGACCAGCTTTTGGTTGGAGACAGTTTAATGATTGCTCCGGTTTATAACCAGAATGCAAAAGGCAGATATGTCTATCTTCCGGAGGAAATGGCAATGCTTCGCTTTAGAGGCGTGGATGATTACGATACGGAAATTCTCCCGGCAGGACATCACTATGTAGAAGCAGGCTTGTTTGAAATGTTAGTTTTCGTACGTCCGGATAAAATTTTGGTACTGACAGATGGTGGCGAGTATGCAGATGAAGTAGACTGTGACCATGTCAAAGCACTGGCATTTGTAAAGACAAAAGCCGAATATGTGTGGTACGAAGATGATGGAATGGGAAAAGATTATGAGAATCCGGACAATTATGGCAGAATCACTATTGAGAAAGGTGGAAATTGTGTGTATACTGGAAGTCGTGAGAAAAAAATAGAAGTAAAACTGCTATAAATTATGGCGAAAATCCATAGGTCTGCCTGTGGGAGCAGTCAGAAGAGCAGTGTAAAAACAGGAGTAAAGAATGGTTACAATTAAAGAAATGGCGCAGGAGCTCGGAGTCAGCACAACGACTGTTTCGAATGTTATTCATGGCAAGACAAAAGAAGTTTCACTGGCTAATATCGAACGAATTCAGAAAATTTTAAAAAAATATGACTATACACCAAATATCAATGCAAGAAACCTTGCGAGTAAACGATCAAAGATTATTGGCTTGTTGATTAAATCAAAACAGAATAAGATAGCGAACCGATTTGAAGACCCATTTATTGGTAGAATTTTAGGTGCGATTGAAAGGCATGTACGGCAAAAAGGATATTACCTGATGGTATATGCAGTCGACGATGTGCATCAGGTTCAGCAGTTTACGATGTCCTGGAACATGGACGGGCTGATTACTTCAGGATTTGTAGAGGGTGATATCCGTTATTTAAAAGAGCGCTTTAAAAATCCGATTGCGATTATTGATGATTATGATACAAATGGTCTGGGAAACTGTGTCAATATCAGGATCGAGGATGAACAGGCGGAATATTTGCTGACAAAATACGTTATTTCGTGTGGTCACAGAAAGCTTGCTTTCCTTGCTGATAACTTGGTAAATCTGGATAAAATAAGATTTCAGGGATTTTGCAGGGCGCTAAAAGAAGCGAACATTCCGGTAAGTAGGGAAGAAAATTTTATTCAAATTTATGCCAGCGATGCAGGAGAGCCTCAAAATATGGATGAGATTTATGAGAAATCATTTTCGTATACGGCTCTTCTGTGTGCTTCGGATTATTATGCGGTACACATTGAAAATATGCTTTTGGATAGAGAAAGAAAAATTCCGGAAGAGATTTCCATCGCAGGATTTGATGATGTTCCAATTTCAAGAATGGTGCGTCCGGCGCTTACGACAGTCCGACAGGACATTCAGGCAAAAGGAATTGCAGCAGTAGAGGAACTATTAAAACTGATAGAGGGAGAATCCGAAGATAAAATTGTTCAGCTTGGAACAGAACTTGTAATTCGGGATTCTGTAAAAAAAATTTAAGAATATAGAAAATAAGAGACAGAAAAATGACATTTTGCCGAAAGCAGAATGTCATTTTTTGACTTCAAAATACTTATGCGCAAAATGAAAAAAGTCGAAAAATGGAATTACTTTTGCGCATAAGATAAACGAAAAATGAACGAAAAAAGGTTTTGCGAAAAACCTATTACTGCAAAATATACAAAAAATAGGTTGCAATACCATGAAAATAAGTAGTAATACTGGTGAAAATGTAGAAATGTATAGAATGGCATATAAAAAGTATTGCTTTTTAACGAAAGGGGTGCTATGATAATTTCATCAAGAACTTATGCGCATAAGTGATAAAGAAAAAAGATGAAAATTCCAAGAAAGGTTGGTAAAAGAGATGAAAAAGAAATGGTTAGCAGTTTTACTTGCAGGAACGATGACAATGACATTAGGTGCATGTGGAAGCAGTTCAGGAAGCAGTTCTTCAGACAGCTCCAGTGATTCCAGCGCAGCTTCAAGCAGTGCCAATAAAGATGCAATCCGTTTTGTAAATACAAAAATTGAAATTGACTCGGCCTTAAAAGATTTTGCAAAACAGTATGAAGAAGAAACCGGACAGGAAGTTGTAATCGAATCTTTAGGTGGCGGTGTTGACGTAAATGGTCAGCTGAAAAACTACTACGCAGCAGGAAACATGCCAGATATCTTTGCATTTGGTCCTGACTCTTATAAATCTTCTTTCAGTGACTGGTTAGAACCACTTGACGGAGAAGACTGGATTGAAGATACTGATTACGCATTTAAGGGAGATGACGGAAAAGTATATGGTATGCCATTCTCACTGGAAGGAATTGGTCTTGCATATAACAAAGATATCTTAGATAAAGCAGGAATTGATCCTTCTACTCTGACAAACATTGATGCTTATAAAGCAGCATTTGAAAAAATTGACGGTATGAAAGATGAACTTGGACTGACATCTGTTTGTGCAGTTGCAGCAGAATCCGGACAGATGTACTGGTCAACCGGTAACCACTTATTAGCAGCTTATTATTCACAGGGAGTTGACCGTGATGATAAAACATATATTGATATGGTAAACAATGAAGGAAAAATTGATGAAGATAGAATGGGACAGTTCGCAGACTGGTTACAGTTATTATTTGATTACTCAGACCAGAATGTATTGATTTCCGGTACTTATGATGATCAGCTGGCTCTGTGGGCAACCGGAAAAGCAGCATTTATCACACAGGGTAACTGGATTGACCCATCTTTACCAACTTATGATGCAACATTTGCATGTGGACTTGCTCCATCAGCATTTACAAAAGAAGATACAGACGGTCTTATCGTTGATACACCAAGTTTATGGGGAATTTACAATAAGAGTGATAAAATTGATGCTTGTAAAGAATTCTTAAAAGCACTTGCTGAATCCGAAGAAGGTCAGAAAGCACTTGTAGAAAACTGCGGTATGGTTTCTCCATTTAAATCTTGTACATTAAAACCTTCTACACCACTTGCACAGAGTATGCTTCCTTATATTGAATCTGGAAAAACTTATGCATGGGATTGGGTAACACAGCCGGATAACATGGCTATGAATGCAACTGGTCCTGTATTTGAGCTGTATGCAAAAGGTCAGCTTGATAAAGAGGGATTTGTAAGTACAATGGCTTCTTCAATAGCAGATTATGTAGCATCAAGTAAATAATAGGTTTTATCGGCTGTCTTTGTTATAAGACAGCCGGTAAATATTTGATGGGAGAGTTAGGAATGAATCAGTCGAAAAAAGCAATATCATGTGCAGCAATTGTGGCTGGAATCATAGCAATGGCAGCGGCACTGTACATGGATTTTATGAGAACAGGAACTTCCTTTCGGGGAGGACTTTTAATCGCAGGAGCGGTATTGCTTATTGTAGGGCTTTACCTGCTGCCAACGAAGAAACACCGTTCAATTATTTATGTATTATTTTTATTTCCACTGCTGTTTGCATTTGCAGTAACTGTGCTTATTCCGTTTGCCTGTGGTATCTTTTACTCCTTGACAGACTGGAACGGAATAAAATATGATAATTTTGTTGGATTTGGAAACTACATTGCAATGTTCAAGTCTAAGGATTATGTATATTCTTTTGTTGTGACTTTTATTTACACAGTAATTAATATGCTGAGTGTAAATATTGTAGCATTTGCACTGGCACTGCTTTGTACTTCAAAAGTAAAAGGTCGTAACTTCTATCGTGCAGCATATTTCATTCCGAACCTGATTGGTGGAATTGTACTTGGTTATGTATGGCAGTTCATTTTCAATAAAGTTGCGGTTTCTGTAATTTCAGGAAGTGTTTCCATGCTGACAAACCCGAACCTTGCGCTTGTGGCAATTTTAATTGTAAGTACCTGGCAGTATGCGGGATATATCATGATGATTTATGTAACCGGTTTACAGAGTGTGCCAAAAGATATTCTGGAAGCATCCAATGTAGATGGTGCAAATACACTTCAGACTCTGCTGAAAATCAAAGTACCGATGATTGCAAATACATTCACAATTTGTATTTTCCTGACTTTGGTTAACTCATTTAAACAGTTTGATTTGAACCTTGCTATTACCAATGGTGCACCGACTCGTATTCTTTCCGGAAAACCGGTACAGTCTACAGAATTTTTAGCATTGAATATTTATAATACAGCGATTGGAAAGAACCAGTATGCACTTGGTCAGACCAAAGCGGTTATATTCTTTATTATTCTTGCAATTGTGTCTCTGACACAGGTTACAATCAGTAAAAAGAAGGAGGTTGAAATGTAATGAAAGCACAGAAAATAAGAACAACAATCGCTGAGATTGTAGGAATTCTTCTGACAATTGTGATGTTAGCTCCATTCTTACTGGTTATAATCAACTCTGCAAAGGATAGTGCAAGTATTGTCATCAGCCCGATTTCTTTACCAAAAAACTGGGGACAGCTGTTGACCAACATGAGCAATGTTATCCATAATGATAACTTTAATTATTGGGGTTCTTTCTTTAGTTCCCTGTTGATTACAGCAGTATCTCTGATTTTACTGACTCTGTTTTCCAGTATGGCAGCCTGGGTTTTAGTAAGAAATAAAACAAAATGGTCTAATTTCATTTTTATGTTATTTGTATCAGCAATGGTTATTCCATTCCAGGTTGTAATGCTTCCACTGTTATCTACTTTCCGTGAAACTTCAGAGTTTTTGGGAATTCAGATGCTTCAAAGTTACAAAGGAATTATTTTTGCTTATCTTGGATTCGGTGGTTCAATGTCTGTATTCATCCTTCATGGTTTTGTAAAAGGAATTCCGTATGAGTTGGAAGAAGCTGCATGGATTGATGGATGCAGTCCTGAGGGTACATTCTTTCGAATTATCTTCCCGCTGTTAAAACCAATTCAGGTTACAGTATTAATCTTAAATGGTATCTGGATTTGGAACGATTACCTGCTTCCATCTCTGATGCTTGGATTAAACGGAAGAATCAAAACTCTTCCGGTTGCAGTAAGCAGTTTTGTAGGTTCTTATGTAAAACAATGGGATTTAATCCTGACAGCAGCTCTGCTTGCCATGATTCCGATTATTATCTTGTTCCTGTTTGCACAGAAACAGATTATTCAGGGTATGGTAGAAGGTGCAATTAAATAATAAGTACATAGTAGGCAGCAAAAATGGCTTCGGACTTTTGTTCGGAGCCATTTTTTGTAGATCTTCTTAATCTGCCCTTGCTTTATCAAGTGCCGAGTTAATTGCATCTAACAACAGCATCGAAGTATATTTATTTTCTTCGGCATAAGTAAGGTCTTTTGTGGACTGGGTTGCATAAATCTGATTCGCAAGGGATTCGAGTGCCGGTTCCATCAGTGGATACATAGCAGTTGTTGCTTCGCTTAAGTTTGTCATGGAGATAGAGGTGATTTCATGTTCATCAACCGTGACTTCGACATCAAAGGTGTTGTTATCGAGCGTAATTGGGCTTTTATAGATACCGGCGTGATATTTGGCGGGAGAGCCTGAGAAAGAAGTGGTCTTTTTGTCTTTTCCGAACATCAAAAAAAGAAGGACTGCAAGCACAATGGCGAGTACAACAAAAAGCACGGTATAAATCACTTCTTTCGTATGTAGTACAACAATTTTGGTTTTCGCACTCATAGTATTCCCTCCTGGTATTCCTTTTTATAACTTGATGTAAGTGTCAAAAATATAAATTGCGGTTGTGCTTGCATAAAAAGCAATTTATATTTAATTGACACGCCGAACAACGAAAACGTAATAAAATGGTATGAATATGCCATTTTATGAGAGTTTGAGGTGTTCGAGGATTGTGAGAATTGCGTAGCAATGAAGCAATCCGGATACATCAGCGAGTGGCAAAATTTATTTTTGACACTCACATCATAGTTTATTAGGAGAAAAAGAAAAATATGCCCCCAACGAGGTTGGTTGAGAAAACTTTTTGTGTTAAACTGGTTTCAGAGTCAAGTGGATATTCGCAATCCGCTTCGCTACTTGCTCATAACCAAATAGCTGCTACGCAGCTTATCAGAAGGGGATTGCCCCCTCCTGATACAAGCAAGTCCCCACCCCTGCTTATTGCTTTTCGCAATTGAAGCAGGGGACTTACTTGATTTGGTTAAACATCTGAGAAATTGAGGAGGATTTTTTAAAAATGAGTTATAAATTATTAGTATTGGATATTGATGGAACAGTGACAAATTCTAAGAAAGAGATTACCCAAAAGACAAAAGAAGCAATTTTAGAACTTCAAAAAAAAGGGATTCCGGTAGCGATTGCATCGGGTCGTCCGACAAAGGGAATTGTGGCAGTTGCAGATGAACTGGATTTTGCTGAGTATGGAAGTTATGTGCTCGCATTTAACGGAGCAAGAATTATTAACTGGAAAACAAAAGAATGTATTTACTCGAAAGAACTTCCGATTGGGATTCCAAAGAAATTATATGACGATGCCATGCATTATGGAACGGGTCTTATGACTTATGAGGGGGATTCTATTATTTCTGCAAAAATACCGGATGAATATATTATGATAGAATCCAGAATTACGACACTTCCTGTGATTAAAAAACCGGATTTTAAATCTTATGTCAATTTTCCGGTTAACAAGTGTATTTTAACGGCTGACGGTGAATTATTAGAGAGTATTGAACCAGTCATTGCCGAGAAATATCAGTTAGAAGCGCAGGTATTCCGTTCGGAACCATATTTCCTGGAGGTGCTTCCGAAAAATGTGGATAAGGCATATTGTCTGGAACGTCTGTTAAAGATTCTCGGAATCGAAAGGGAAGAGATGGTGTGCTGTGGAGACGGATTTAACGATATTTCCATGATTCAGTATGCGGGTCTTGGGGTGGCTATGGCAAATGCACAGGAAAAAGTAAAAGATGTGGCAGATTATATTACCATAAATAGTAATGATGAGGATGGAATTGCAGAGGTCATTGAAAAATTTTTCCTAAAGTAAAAGACAGAAACAGTTAGTTGTAAGAAAGGGGAAACGCATGTCGTTACATTTTGTGTTTGGCGCATCGGGTGCCGGAAAATCTTATTATATTTATCAGAAAATTATACGGGAATCCATTCAGAATCCGAAGAAGCAATATCTGGTATTAGTACCAGAGCAGTTTACGATGCAGACACAGAAAGAACTGGTCCGGATGCATCCAAGAAAAGGAATTTTAAATATTGATGTCTTAAGTTTTGAACGTCTTGCTTTTCGAGTATTAGAAGAAACAGGTTATCTGTGTGAGGATGTGTTAGAAGAGACCGGAAAGAGTCTGGTTATCCGAAAAGTGGCACAAAATCATAAGAAGGAATTAAGTGTGCTTGGCGAAAAAATGAAACGACAGGGTTATATCTCTGAAATGAAATCCATGGTATCTGAGCTTCGGCAGTATGAAGTCTCAAAAGAAGACATGGAAAAAATGCTGGAGTGTGCAAAGGATAAGCCGGAACTTTACTATAAATTAAAGGATATTGCAGTGCTTTATGACGGCTTTTTTGAGTATCTGGAAGGAAAAGCAATCACAAGAGAAGAAGTGCTTGAAGTGCTTGGAAGTGTAGCCGGAAAGTCGAAAAAATTAAAAGAGAGCATACTGGTTCTGGATGGCTATACCGGATTTACACCGATTCAGCAAAATGTACTGGAGAAGATTCTGCCCCTCTGCGAAGAAATGTATGTGACGGTTACAATCGGGGAAGGGGAACGTCCTTATGTGCAGAGTGATGCGACGAATCTGTTTTATTTAAGTAAGCAGACGGTGAGTAGATTGTGCCAGACAGCGTCAAGAGTCGGCTGTCCGGTGGACGATGTGAAAATTAAGGGAAACGCAAGGTTTTTCCATCAGCCGGCACTGGCATTTTTAGAGCAGAATTTATTTCGTTCTAAAAGAAACTGTTATACCGAAAGACAGGATTCGATAAGGGTTTTGGAATGTGCCAATCCCAAAGAAGAAATGGAATATGTTTCCGGAATGATACACCGGATGGTACGTCAAAAGAAGATGCGTTGGCGTGATTTTGCAGTGATTACGGCAGACATGGATACTTACGCAGATTATGCAAAGAAGATGCTGGAACGTTACGAAATTCCGTGTTTTATTGATGAAAAACAGACTGTGCTTATGAATCCGTTTATTGAATTTCTGCGTGCCTGCATTGATATGCTGATAGAAAATTATAGCTATGAGAGTGTGTTTCGTTTTCTTCGATGCGGGCTTTTGGATTTGACGGAAGAAGAAATGGACGTCTTAGAAAACTATATGCTTGGAATGGGTATTAAGAGCTGGAAGAAGTGGCAGAAGGAGTGGACATTAGCTTATCGGGGAGAAAATCCAGAGGAAGTTGTAAAAATTGAAGCTTTAAGAGTTCGTCTGATGGAGCTTTTGGAAGGATTTACTTTGCGTATGAAAGTGCGAAAAGCTACGGTATCGGAGCGTGTGCGAGCCTTTTATGAGTTTATTGTTTCATGCAGAATTCAGCAGAAATTAAAGAAAAGTGAGCAGTATTTTGAGGCACACGGAGAGGTTGGAAAGGCAAAAGAATACAGTCAGATTTATGCCATTGTGATGGATTTATTTGATAAAATGGTGCAGGTTTTGGGGGAAGAAAGTGTCAGTTTAAGGGAGTTTAAAGAACTCTTAGAGGCAGGGCTTTCTGAGGCAAAGGTGGGAATTATTCCTCCAAGTACAGATCAGGTGCTGGTCGGAGATATGGAGCGAACCCGTTTAAAAGACATTCAGGTTTTGTTTTTTGTCGGAGTCAATGATGGAAAAATTCCAAGAGAAGATGGTGGTGGAAAAATTTTATCAGAATTAAACCGTGAAGATTTGAAATTGTCTGAAGTAGCGCTTGCGCCAACTGCGAAAGAAAATCTGTATACACAGAAATTTTATCTGTATTTGAATCTGACGAAGCCATCAAATCAGTTATTCCTCTCTTACAGCAAGCAGGGGGCAGATGGAGAGGCAATACTTCCTTCCTTTTTGATTGGAAATTTAAGAAAGATGTTTGCGGATTTGCCGGTGGAAAAAGTTAGACAAAATGACAGTTTTGCATTTGAAAAGACGGAGCAGGCATTTGCATATCTTGCCAAAGGTTTTCAGAATATCCGAAAAGAGACACCGTCTAAATACTGGCAGGAATTATTTTTGTGGTTTGTTTCACAGGAAGAATGGCAGGAGAGAGTAAAAGGTCTGATGAAGAGTGCATTTCCAAAGAAAATCGCTGATAATATCGGAAGAAGTGTGGCAAAGGCACTGTATGGACAGATACTGGAAA
The DNA here is from genome assembly GCA_003481745.1 of Firmicutes bacterium OM04-13BH. Lineage (GTDB taxonomy): Bacteria > Bacillota > Clostridia > Lachnospirales > Lachnospiraceae > Blautia > Blautia stercoris. Next base: position 290,593 of record QULP01000004.1, on the reverse strand, counting down.
ACAGTGCGACCAGACTGGAACTTTTTGCAAAGTGTGCCTGTGCACATTTCCTCTCTTACGGGCTGGAATTAAAAGAACGTACGGCCTATGAATTTAATGCAATGGATATGGGAAATGTGCTTCATTCTGGATTGGAACGTTTTGCAAGACACATCAAAGAACAGGGTGTGGAATGGGATGAAATCAGTCTCGAAGAGATGGAAAAACTCGCAGATTCCTGTGTGGAAGAAGCCGTTGATTCCTATGGGAATACCGTGCTTCAAAGTGATGCGAGAAATGCTTATATGGTCAATCGTGTCAAACGAATGATGCGAAGAACGGTTTGGGCACTTGCAAAACAGATGGAACAGGGCGAATTTAAACCGAGCCGGTTTGAGGTTTCCTTTGCAATGGCAGATTCGTTAGAAAGCGTTAATATTGCGCTTTCAGAAGAGGAGACAATGAAATTAAAGGGAAGAATCGACCGTGTGGATGTGTGTGAAGATTCTGAAAATGTCTATGTAAAAGTCATTGACTATAAATCAGGAAGTACTGCGTTTGATTTAGTGGCACTGTATCACGGACTTCAGCTTCAGCTGGTGCTGTATTTAAATGCGGCAATGGAACTGGAACAAAGAGCTCATCCGGATAAAAACGTACTTCCGGCAGGGATTTTTTATTATAATATCAAAGACCCGATTGTAGATTGTGTAGAAAAGGAATCGGAAGAGTCTTTAAATCAGAGACTGTTAAAGCAGCTTAGAATGAATGGACTGGCATCTGCCGACCCGGAGATTTTAAAACGTCTGGACAAGGGACTCGAAGAAAAAGGGGTATCTTCAAACAGTATTCCAGTTTCTATCAATAAAAGCGGAGGACTTTCTAAGACTTCCAGTGCGGTAGATGAGGAACATTTTGAACTGGTTTCAGGCTATGTCAAACATAAGATACAGGAAATCGGACAGCGTATTTTAAAGGGAGAAGCGTCGGTTTCACCTTATGAGATGGGACAAAGAAATGCCTGTCAGTATTGCCCATATCAAGGTGCGTGTGGGTTTGATGAGAAAAAAGAAGGGTGTGGATACCGCAGACTGGCGCAGGTAAAAAGTGAGGAAATCTGGAAAGGCATGGAAGAGCAGATGCAGGAGAGCGAAAAAGCAGAAAATGAAAAGGGGGAAAAGAAATAAATGGAAATGAAATGGACCCCGGAACAGCAGAAAGTCATAGAGACGAGAAATGCAAATGTATTAGTCAGTGCGGCAGCGGGAAGTGGAAAGACAGCGGTGCTTGTGGCAAGAATCCTTTCGATGATTACAGATTTGGAGCATCCGGTTTCGATTGATGAGCTTTTAATTGTGACCTTTACAAGAGCAGCAGCAGGAGAGATGAGAGAGCGAATCCGACTTGCGATAGAAGCTCGAATCGAGGAAGAAGAGAAGCAGGAAGACAGTCCGAAAAAAGAGCAGATGTTAGAGCATCTAAGAAAGCAGAATACCCTGCTTCATCATGCGCTGATTACAACGATTGACAGTTTTTGTGCGTATATTGTGCGAAATTATTTTCATTTAATTGACTTAGACCCGTCTTTTCGTGTGGGAGAAGAAGGGGAACTGCGTATGCTTCAGGGAGATGTGGCCGAGCGGATTTTGAGCGAGGCTTATGAAGAGGGCAGTGAAGAATTTCATGAGTTTGTGGAGGCGTTTTCCACAGGGCGTTCTGATGATGGGTTGGTGGAATTGATACGTAAATTGTATACTTTTTCGACGAGTTATCCGTATCCAAAAGAATGGCTGGTATCCTGCAAAGATGCATATCAGATTTCGTCAGTAAAAGAAGTGGAGCAGGCACCGTGGATGCAGTTGTTAAAGTCCGATATCGAAAAAAATCTGGAAGAAATCCGTATGCTTGCAGAAGCAGGAATTGCACTTTGTCGGCAGGAAGATGGACCATATCTTTACGAAGAAGCCTTAAGTCAGGATTTAAAAACAGTGGAACTGCTGTTAAAAGCAGACAGTTTCGAAGCACAGCAGGAGGTTTTTTCCCATCTTTCTTATGCAAGATTATCGGGAAAAAAAATGCCGGAAGCATCGGAAAATAAAAAAGAACTGGTAAAAAATTATCGAAATCAAATCAAAGACGGTTTAAATGAAATCAAAGAACAGTACTTTGGTGTGCCGTTTGAAACAGCAGCTAAATATCTGCAGGAAGCCGGAGGACCGGTTGGGGTTTTAATTGATTTGACGCTTCGTTTTTCGGAAGCATTTGCAGAGAAAAAACGGGAAAAGAATCTGCTGGATTATTCGGATTTGGAGCATTTTGCACTGGAAATTTTGATTCATCATACGGAAAATGGGGATGAGCGAAGTGAGGCAGCGAAGGAACTTTCTGCCCATTTTTATGAGATTTTAATTGATGAATATCAGGACAGCAATCTGGTACAGGAAAAATTACTAACTGCGGTATCAAGGATGGAAGAGGGACAGAATAACATCTTTATGGTAGGAGATGTCAAGCAGAGTATTTATCGTTTCCGCCTTGCAAGACCGGATTTATTTATGGAAAAATATCATTCATATTTGCAGAAAGCCGGAGATAAGGTGCGGATTGACCTGCATAAAAATTTCCGAAGCAGAGAGGAAGTTTTAGCAGGAATCAACTTTATCTTTTACCAGATAATGGGAGAGAGTCTGGGCGGAGTGGAATATGATGAAGATGCGGCACTCTATGCCGGAGCGGTGTTTGAGGAAAATAGTGAGCCGGTGTTAAGAGAAACAGAACTTTTGCTGGTGGAAAGCGATGAAGCCGAATGGAAGCAGATGGAAACCGAAGAAAATGTGCAGGAACTTGAAGCAAGACTTGTGGCGGATAAAATTCAGGAAATCGTTGGAAAGTTTCCGGTTGTAGATAAAGGAAATGGCGGTTATAGAAAAGCAGAGTATGGAGATATTGTGATTTTGCTGCGCACCATGAATGGTTGGGCAGAAAATTTTAAAAAGATTCTTGAGAGTCGTGGAATTCCTGCAAGCGTAACGACAAAGACCGGATATTTCTCGGCACAGGAAGTCGTAACTGTTTTAAATTACCTTCGGATTCTGGATAATCCGCTTCAGGATATTCCATTTGCCGGAGTGCTTTTAAATCTGCCGGATGCCTTTACAATGGAAGAACTGGCAAAGATAAAATGTGCGGGAAAAGAAAGTTCAGATGAGACGCTTAAATTCTTTGAATGTATGTTGTTATATGAGAAAACAGACGGAGCGGCAGAAATTCAAAGAAAAATCAGCCGATTTCTAGAACAGTTTTACACCCTGCGTGTGAAGGTTGCCTATACACCAATCCATGAGCTGTTATGGGATATTTATGAGAGCCTTGGACTGATAGAATATTATATGGCAAATGCGCTTGGCGAACAGAAAAAAGCAAATCTTGAGATGCTTTTTGAGAAGGCAAGAGATTATGAAAAAACAAGCTATCGAGGACTGTTTAACTTTGTGCGTTATATTGAAAACCTGCAGAAATACCAGATTGATTTTGGTGAAGCAGACATCACGGCAAGTCAGGAAAATACCGTAAAGATTATGAGTATTCATAAAAGCAAAGGTCTGGAATTTCCGATTGTTTTTGTATCCGGGCTTGGAAAATTGTTTAATCAGCAGGATGCCAGAGCGTCACTTGTGATTCATCCGGATTTGGGAATCGGTGCAGACTGGATTGATACAAAACGCAGAACAAAAGCACCGACTTTATTAAAGAAAGCTGTTCAGCGCCAGATTCAGCTTGAAAATCTGGGAGAAGAACTGCGAGTGCTTTATGTAGCTTTGACCAGAGCAAAAGAAAAGTTATATCTGACTGGGGCAGTCAGCAGACTGGAGAAACGTGTGGAAGGACTTGAACTGATAAAAAATGAAGAAAAAATGCGTCTGTCTTATGGAAAACTTGTGAAAGCGAGAATGTATCTGGACTGGATTTTTCCGGCACTTGCAAGACACCGCTGTATGGATGGATTGTATCAGCAGTATGAATATTCCTGCCCTGTGAGTCATTCATTGCATGAAGAAACAGCTCCATTTTTGATTGCTGTAAAATCACCGGTTGAGTTTGTTTTAAGTGAGGCAAAAGAGCGAAGTGAGCAGTTAATCAAAGAGCAGGAATTGATTGCAGAAATGGAGCGTGCATCTTCAGATGAACGAATAAGAAAAGAAATACAGGAACATTTTTTGTGGGAATATCCGTGGCAGAAAGAAGCCGAAGTTCCGGCTAAGGTAACAGTTTCAGAAGTCAAACGGATGCAGTTTGAAGATGAAGAAAGTGTTTCCTTTGAAGAGAGCATTTCCTTTGAGGAAAGAGTTTCCCTTATGGATCAGATTCTTGGAGAAGAACTTCTTGCAGACGAGAAGGAAGAAATAAAAGAATTGCCGGAAATTGAACCATATATTCCGGCATTTATGCAGGAAGAAGGCGAGGTTTTAGTCGGGGTAGACCGCGGAAATGCGTATCATAAGGTACTGCAGTGGCTGGATTTTACAGATACGGATACCAAAACGGCAGTAAAAAATCAGCTTGCAAAACTTAGAGAAGAACAAAAAATAGATGAATCGGTTTATGTAACAGTAAAACCTGAAAAGATTTTTGCACTGGCTAATTCGAGAATTGGAAAACGAATAAAACAGGCGCAAAGCGAGGGATGTTTATTCCGTGAACAGCCCTTTGTCATTGAAGTTTTGGCTTCAGATATCTTAAAAACAGAGACGGGAGAAGAGACGATGCTGGTACAGGGAATCATCGATGCATTTTTTGAAGAAAATGGAAAAATTGTTTTGTTGGATTACAAGACAGATTATGTAGAACAGCGGGATGGCAGTGACTTGGTTGGAAAGTATGGAATTCAGCTGAAATACTATCAGAAAGCACTGGAGCGGATGTTGGAAAAGCCGGTGGAAGAAAAATATATTTATTCTGTAAATTTGGAGCGGGCATTTGCGGTAGAGTAAAGAAAGTAGCGTAAAGAAAATGGAAGGTTTTTTAGAAAAATAAAAAACCTTCCATTTTTTTGTTTTATAAAACCTTAAGATTTATTTAATATAATATTATTGACAAAACTATATTATATGACGTATAGTATTGTATAAGAAATAACTCTACAAAAAAAGAGGTGAAAGCATACATGGTTTTTAATACAGGTGCAGCATTACTTGATGCAATTGTACTTGCTGTTGTCTCAAAGGAAGCCGAGGGAACGTATGGGTATAAGATTACGCAGGATGTACGGCAGGTGCTTGAGATTTCAGAATCTACGTTGTATCCGGTTTTGCGAAGGCTTTTAAAAGATGATTGTCTGGAAACTTATGACCAGGAATTTGGAGGCAGAAACCGCAGGTATTATAAGGTAACAGAAAAGGGAATGGCACAATTGAATTTGTATAAAGAAGAATGGAAAACATATTCGGGAAAGATTAGCGGATTATTTGAGGGAGAGGTGTTGTGAGTATGAACCGAGAGGAATTTTTAAGCCAGCTGGAACGACTTTTGTATGACATTCCTGCGCAGGAGCGGGAAGAGGCATTGGAATATTATAATGGATACTTTGATGATGCCGGAAAAGAGAAAGAAGCAGAGGTGATTCAGGAGCTGGGAAGCCCCGGGAAGGTGGCTGCGATTATCAAAGCAGACCTTTCCGGAAATGAAGCAGACTATGAAGAGTATACGGAACAGGGTTATCAGGATGTGCGTTTTGATAAGAAAGATATGCTCAAAGAAACAAATCATTATCATCAGGAAGAAAGCAGATATGGACAGCATACACAGAAAAAACGAAGCGGTCTTACCTGGGGACTTGTGATAGTGCTTGTTATTTTAACTTCTCCAATCTGGGCTGGCGGAGGACTTGGGATTTTAGGTGTTTTATTTGGTTTGATTGTAGGAGTGCTGGGAATCATTGCAGCAATTGGCATTGGAGGTGTCGCACTTTTGATTGCAGGAATTACTGCAATTGTTTTAGCTATCATTCGTTTGATTTCATCCCCGGGAATCTTTTTAATTGTAGCCGGGGGCGGTATGGTAGCAGTTGCGATTGCAATTTTAATCCTGTTAGTCTTTCTCTGGATAGTTGGAAAAGGATTTCCGATAGTCTTTCGAGGATGCGTTGATTTTCTTCAGAGAATCTTTTACAAGGGAAGAAAAGGAGGGCAGCGTGTATGAAAATGTTTACAAAGACATGTCTGATTTTGTCAGCTGTGATTGGGGTGATTGGAGCAGGATTGTTTTTAGCCGGAATGATAATTGGTCCGGACTGGTCTGTTCTAAAGGATAAAGGGATGCAATATTTTGGCTGGGCAGAAAAAGTGAATGTACTTGCAGACGGAAAAGGATTTGATTCTGATGGGCTTGAAACAATCTATGCGAAATTAGATACTGAAGCAAAACAGGAATATGAATTTAGCAAAGAGGAAGTGAGTTCATTAAGTATTGAAACAGAAGAAAAAAATGCCATTTATCTGGAATTTAAGACGGATGCAAATGCAAGTTCAATTAAGGTAAAGAGTTATAATAGCGCAGATGTTGTAGAATATGACAGAGAAGACCGGGAACTTTCAATTGAGCGGGAAGGAAAGAATCATCAGGGAGAAAAAGACCCGATTGAGATTATTCTCCCGCAGGATATGCAGTTTGAATCAGTGACAGTTGAAATGAACGGAGGAGGACAACTGGTTATCGACAAATTAAATGCAGCTTCTCTTGACCTGGAAGTTGGCGCAGGGGTTTTGCAGGTATCCGATGAATTAAGAGCACAGGAATGTGAGATAGAGGTTGGTGCCGGTGAAGTATCTGTGGCGAAATTAGATGCAAAAGTAAGTGATATTTCCTGCGGAACAGGTACGGTGGACATGAAAATGGCAGGAAAAAGAGAGGACTACAGTGCAGAGGCAGAGGTTGGAATGGGTACTGTTCAGATTGGAGATAACGTTCTTTCCTCCGGATTTGGAAATGAATTTTTAGATAAAAATGATACCGGAAAGGAATTAAGCATTGACTGTGGAATGGGGGATGTTCAGATAACGTTTGAATCGTAACGTTCATTTTTACATTTCTGTATGAACTATATTAAATTAGGAAGATTTTGAATTTAGGAGGAATTTATTATGTCGAATAAAAGATTATATCGTTCATCAACCAATTACATGTTAGCAGGCGTCTGCGGAGGAATTGCAGAATATTTTGATATTGACCCGACGTTGGTTCGTCTGGCATGGGTAATCTTAAGCTGTATTGGTGCAGGAACAGGAATTATTGCTTATATTATTGCGTCAATTATTATCCCAAAATAAAAAGAAACGGTATAAAATAAAAATTTCAGGCAATACTCCTGTATAAAAGAATAAGAATTCCTGTACGCTCAAAATTCTGAGAGTACATATAAGGAAAAAGGAGTATAAAATGAGTCAAAAAAAGCAAAAAGAGATTGATTTGGAAAGTCTGACTCCCGAAGAAAAAGTGAAATATGAGATAGCAGAAGAACTCGGGCTTTTAGACAGAGTTTTGAAAGATGGATGGAAGAGTCTCTCTGCAAAAGAAACCGGTAGAATCGGTGGCATTATGACACGGAAAAAAAGAGAAAAAATCAAAAATCAAAAATGACAAAATCACTGCATTCCACGTAAGATTTCCGGGATGTGGTGATTTCTTTTTGGGACAAGAAATGTTTGACAAAATTGTTTTTAGCTGATAGCATAATGAAGAGTAGTGACTCTGAAAAAGAGAGAAAATAAGGAGGAAGAGAGTAAGATGAAGAGAATTACAAAGCTTGCATCTGTGGTTGCTCTGACTGTTGTACTTGCTGCAAGTCTGATGGCCTGCGGAGGAAAAGATCCGGTTGCGGAAGATGACAGTAAAACAGCTTCAGATAAGAGTACAGCGGCTACAGAAACTTCCGGTAAAGACACATTTACTTATGCGATTTCCGGAGATCCGACAGAAACGGTTAATGTGATTACAACATCTGACCGTTGGGGATTATCGACTGTTAAGATGATTTATTCTCCGCTGTATATGAATAATGCAGATGGAATCAACTGGTTTCTGGCAAAAGACTGTGAAGTATCGGATGATAATAAAACCTATACATTCAGTCTCAGAGATGATGTGAAATGGTCAGATGGAGAACCATTTACAGCAGACGATGTTGTCTTTACCTATGAAGCTATGGAAAAAGAAGAAAATCTGGGTTGGGCATATTCCCAGCTGGTATATGATCAGGGAGCGGTAAAAGTAGAAAAAAAGGATGACTATACCGTATCTTTCACATTTCCATTTGAAACACCTACTGCTATGGAAATGCTGAGCCAGATTTTTATTATGCCGGAACACATCTATAAAGATGTAACGGACTTTGAACATAATGATTATAACATGAATTCAGTAGGAACCGGTCCATATAAACTGGTAGATTATCAATCTGGTTCTTATCTGAAATTTGAGGCAAATGAAAACTATTATAAAGGTGAACCTGCTATTAAAAATGTAGTATTCCAGATTATTGAGAATGCAGATACCGCTATTTTGGCTTTACAGAATGGAGAAGTAGATGCTTATCAGCTGACACCACAGCAGGTGAAAAAACTGGATTTGGATGCAAACAATCTGACAGCATATTCTTACAGTGAGGGTCGTATAGGATATTTACAGTTTAACTGTAACAGAGTGACAGATGAAAATGTCCGTAAAGCCCTGTTGTTTGCTATGGATAAAAAAGCAATGGATGATGCAGCTTATGAGTCGGATGAATATTATAGCATTCCGTATACTTTCCTGCCGACAAACAGTCAGTTCTATACGGAAGAAGGTGTAGAGAAGTATGATCAGGATGTAGAGAAGGCAAAGAGCATGCTGAAAGATGCAGGAGTAAGTAATCTGAAATTGAAACTTGGATATAGTTCCAGTGACCCGGTACAGTCTGCACAGGCACTTCTGATTCAGGAGCAGCTGAAAGAAGTTGGTGTAGAGGTAGAACTTGCGGGAGGAGACGCAACAGCTGTTTCTAATGCAATGAAAGATCCGAATAATGAGTATGATATGTATCTGGGAGGTTATATTATGGGAATTGACCCTGATACATTCTCGAGTCTGTTTAAGAATGGAGCTGCTTATAATTCTATGCATTACAGTGGATATGATACAATCGATCAGCTGTTTGAAGAAGGATTTTCTGAGACGGATGAATCTGCAAGAAAAGAAACTTATGCAAAATTGCAGGCTGCTATTCAAGACACAGGTGCATTTTATCCAATTATTTCCAATAATAAGATTCTGGTTGTAAACAACAGAATTCAAGGTGTAAAAGAAGCAGGACTTGTTCCGGTGTACACGTTTGAGGATACTTCCAATCTGAAAATTGCAAAATAAGTAAGTATTGATTTATTATTTTTACAAAGGGCGGAATTCTTCTGAAATAAAGTGAAGGATTCCGTCTTTTTTTGAGTAAAAAGCAAAAAGGAGAAAACATGGCAAAGTATATTGTAAAACGTATTCTTACTGCGATTCCTCTGATTATTGTAATCACAATTCTTTGTTTTTCTTTAATGCATCTGGCACCCTATGATGCAATTGATGCTATGACAACTCCGAAGATGTCTCCGGAGATGGTTCAGATGATTCGTGAAAAGTATGGATATGATCAGCCGGTTTACGTGCAGTATATTCGCTGGCTGGAGGGAATTTTAAATGGAAATTTTGGCTATTCTATTGTAACGAAAACCAATATCTTTGATGAACTGGCAATAAGGATTCCAAACACAATCAAACTGGTTCTTCCTTCTTATCTGACTGCCTATGTGATTGCAATTGTACTTGGATTGCTGGCAGGTTCTCATAAAAATAAATGGCAGGATAAACTGATAGATGGAATTTGTTCTTTATGGATTGCCATGCCTACATTCTGGGTAGCGATGCTGTTTATCTACCTGTTTGGCTACAGGTTGAGAATTCTTCCGATTCTTGGTATGCATACGGTAGGTGTAAAAACACTGGGAGATTTCTTTTTACATTTTATTATGCCTTATGTGGTACTGACGCTGGCATTTATTCCGGATAATGTCCGATATGTTCGCTCTTCTACAATTACTCAGTATTCGGAAGATTATGTTATGGTACAAAAGGCTTTTGGAGCATCTCGTACGGAAATTATGTTTAAACATGTCTGTAAAAATGTATTGCTTCCGGTTATCACAAAACTTGGTATGGCTCTGCCTACTCTGGTAACAGGTGCAGTAATTACAGAGACCGTATTTAGCTGGCCAGGAATTGGACCTTACTTTATTAAAGCGGTACAGGGAATGGATTATCCTATCGTTATGATTATCCTGATTTTGTCTTCCACATTGGTTGTTCTGGGAAATCTGTTGTCTGATATCTTATATTGCGTAACAGATCCAAGAATTAGAAAGATGAGGTAAGTATATGGCAATGAATGATTCTCAAAAAAAACGTCTGGAAAATGTCTGGGAGGCATTAAAGCATGATAAAATAGCAATATTTTCGATTGCTTTTCTTGCAATTATTTTGATTTTATCTTTGCTGGCTCCCGTGCTGCCGTTAGAGCCAAATAAAACAGATGTCTCTCATATGCTTGAGGCACCAAGCAGTGTTCATATTTTTGGAACAGATGAAGTGGGACGTGATTATCTGGCTCGTGTAATCTATGGAGGTCGTATTTCTTTATTAGTTGGTGTTCTTGCTATGTTGATGAGTATTACGATTGGTGTGACAGTTGGGATTCTGGCAGGATATCTTGGAGGAATCGTGGATAGTATTCTGATGCGTATTGTAGATGTTTTACAGTCTATTCCATGGCTGATTTTGGTTACGGTTGTCAGTATCTTTTTTAAACAGGGACTGGTATCAATTGTTATTGTAATTGGATTCTTTTCCTGGATGGAGATTGCACGACTTGTTCGGGCAGAGGTAATGTCTGTAAAGGAGCGGGAATATGTATTATATGCAGATTTTACAGGTGTGTCCTTACTTAAAATGGTTATCAGACATCTGATTCCATCTGTACTTCCTACTATTATTATTGCAGCAACGACAAGTATTTCAAATGCAATTATGACAGAATCTTCTTTAAGCTTTCTGGGAATTGGAATTCAGGAACCTTTGTCATCCTGGGGAAAATTATTGCAAAGTGCGCAGAGTAATCTGCAAAATGCAGTTTATATGGCAATTATTCCAGGACTTTTAATTATGCTGACTATATTTGCATTTAACAAGCTGGGTAATCTGCTCCGGATTTATGTAGATCCGCGTGTGATGGATGAAAGTAAATAGGAGATAAGAAGATGAATGAAAATAGAGTATTAACCATCGACAATCTGACAACTGTATTTAAAAGTCATAAACAGAAAATTCAGGCAGTACGAGGGGTTTCTCTTTATGTGGATGAAGGGGATATCCTTGCAATTGTAGGGGAATCCGGAAGTGGAAAAAGTGTAACGATGAAATCTGTTATGGGACTGCTTGGAGAAAATGCAGAGATACAGGCAGACCATCTGGAAGTGTTAAAGAAGGATTTATTATCCATGTCAGAGAAAGAAAAAGAAAAGATGCGCGGAAAAGACATGGCTATGATTTTTCAAGACCCTATGACAGCTTTGAATCCACTGAAAAAAATAGGAAGCCATATGACTGAGGTCTTGTGTCGTCATCAAAAGCTGAGTAAAAAAGAGGCAAGAAAAGTAGCAGTGGATATGCTTGCAAAGGTAGGAATTTCTTCTCCTGAAAGTCGTATGGAGCAGTATCCTCACGAATTTTCCGGTGGAATGAGACAGCGAGTAATGATTGCTATGGCTTTGTGCTGTCAGCCACGCCTTCTGATTGCAGATGAACCAACGACTGCCCTTGATGTGACGATTCAGGCACAGATTTTACAGCTTTTAAAACAGTTAAATGAAACAGAACATATGAATATTATTTTGATCACGCATGATTTGGGAGTGGTAGCTTCTCTGGCAAAGCGAATTGAAGTAATGTATGGTGGACTTATTATGGAGGAAGGAACAACAGAAGAAATTTTTGAAAATCCAACCCATCCTTATACCAGAGCTTTGCTTCATGCGATTCCGAAATGTGAAAGTGGCTGCCGGGAACGTCTGGAACCGATTCCGGGTATGGCACCATCTTTGGCAAATCCTCCGGAAGGATGTCCTTTTGTAACACGATGTAAATTTGCCTGTGAGGAGTGTAAAAAAGAAGTTCCCCTTATGCGCTCCTATTCAGATACACAGTCATCCAGATGTATTTTCACAAAAAGAGAACTGGATGAGAAAGAGAAGAAAGAGGAGAAATAACTATGGAAACAAAAGAGCAATATCTCCTGGAAGCAAAGAATCTGTCGAAGTATTTTCCGGTAAAAAATTTTTTTGGAAAAACGATACAGCAGGTAAAAGCAGTAGATCGTGTGAGTCTTTCGATAAAGAGAGGGGAAACATTTGGTCTGGTGGGAGAATCCGGATGCGGAAAATCCACATTGGGAAGAACGCTGATTCGTATGTACGAACCTACGGATGGTACTTTAACTTATGATGGAGATGATATAACAAAAATAAAAGGAAAAGAGCTTCTTTCCTACCATAAACGGATGCAGATTATCTTTCAGGATCCTTATTCCGCATTGGATCCACATCAGAATGTAAGAGAAATTATGGCAGAGCCGATTTCAGTTTTTGAAAAGCTTTCTGAAAAAGAGATGGAACAGCGAATTGTAGGTTTGCTGGAAAAAGTAGGAATGAAGGCAGACGATATGGGAAAATATGCGTATGAATTTTCCGGTGGTCAGCGTCAGCGCATTGGTATTGCAAGGGCGTTATCGGTTCATCCGGAATTTCTGCTTTGTGATGAACCAATTTCTGCTTTAGATGTATCCATTCAGGCACAGGTTGTCAATGTGTTAGAAGATTTGCAGAAAGAACTGGGACTGACTTATCTGTTTGTGGCACATGATTTATCTATGGTACGCCATATTTCAGATCGGATCGGTGTAATGTATCTGGGAAAGGTTGTGGAAAGCGGAGAAAGCGATGAGGTTTATGATAATCCTTGTCATCCTTATACACAGGCGCTTCTGAAAGCCATTCCAATTGCGGATCCAAAGCGGGCACTTAGTCTGGAACAGTTTGGAATGAAAGGGGAACTGCCAAGTCCGCTCCATGTTCCATCCGGATGCCGATTTCATACACGTTGTCCGTATGCGATGGATTTGTGCAGGCAGCAGGAACCGGAATTAGAAGAAAGGACACCGGGACATTTGGTGGCATGCTGGAAAAAATGACAGAGAAGAATAATGATTTTAAAAAGTTATCATGCAAAATGTAAAAGGAAACTTGACGAATCTGATAGAAAATGGTACTATAGATCTAGTATAATTCCATAGAACTGTTGAGTGCATCTATACTGACCGCACAGAATAGGTGAAAAGGGAATCAGGTGCAAGGCCTGAGCGAGCCGGTCACTGTATATGGGGAGTGACGCCGGAGATACCCATTGTATAAAATTATATGAGAAGGGCGGCGAAGCGTTAATCCATGAGCCAGGAAACCTGCTTAACAGCAGTAAGGTGAAAAACTTCCGTGCCAAAGTTTTGTATCTGGAATTCGTATGGAATGCCAAAGCTCGGAGCCTGAACATTATAGAATTATGCGACTGATTAAACGGCAGGGGGAAGAAAACTTCCCCCGTAAATAAAGAAAGAGCGAATGTAAAATGAATCGGAACTTCCGGTTCATTTTTTTGCTTGACAAAAAGATTTTTTATGATTATGATGTATCGTAGCAAAAGGTGTTGAAAAAGAGGAGTACATTTGGAAATCTGCCAGAGAGAACGGCAAAATGCTGAAAGCGCGTTTCAGAGGAACAAGTGGAAGGTAGCTTTGGAACCGGAATGCTGAAAGGGTGAGGGGACTGTAAAGAAGAACCATCCTGCGTAGGTGTTCACGCGTCGTCTGCGTTAACAGACTTAGAGTTAAAAAGCAAGGTGGTACCGCGGACATTCGCCCTTTACAGTTTTATCTGTAAAGGCTTTTTTATTTTTATGATAAATGTCTGCAAAAAAATAAACCAATAAAAACAAGGAGGTAGTCATGAGCAAAGAACTTGCAAAAACTTATGACCCAAAGGGTCTTGAAGAAAGACTGTATCAGAAATGGCTTGATAATAAATATTTTCACGCAGAGGTAAACAGAGATAAAAAACCGTTTACTATCGTTATGCCGCCGCCAAATGTAACCGGACAGCTTCACATGGGGCATGCACTGGATGAAACTATGCAGGATATCCTGATTCGTTTTAAGAGAATGCAGGGATATGAGGCATTGTGGCAGCCGGGAACAGACCATGCAGCAATCGCTACAGAAGTAAAGGTAATCGAAAAATTAAAAGAGCAGGGGATTAATAAAGAGGATTTAGGTCGTGAGGAATTCTTAAAACATGCCTGGGCATGGAAAGAAGAGTACGGCGGAAAAATTATTAACCAGTTAAAGAAACTGGGTGCTTCTGCTGACTGGGACAGAGAACGTTTCACAATGGATGAAGGTTGTTCAAAAGCAGTCAAAGAGGTATTTATCCGTTTATACGAAAAAGGATATATTTACAAAGGTTCCAGAATCATCAACTGGTGTCCGGTCTGCCAGACCTCTATTTCTGATGCTGAGGTGGAACATGAGGATCAGGATGGATTTTTCTGGCACATCAATTATCCGATTGTTGGAGAAGAAGGTCGTTTCGTTGAAATCGCAACCACCCGTCCGGAAACTCTGTTGGGCGATACTGCAGTTGCAGTTAACCCGGAAGATGAAAGATACAAAGATTTAATCGGAAAAATGTTAAAACTGCCTTTGACAGACAGAGAAATTCCGGTTATCGCTGATGAATATGTAGATAAAGAATTTGGAACAGGTTGTGTAAAAATTACACCGGCACATGACCCGAATGACTTTGAAGTCGGAAAACGTCATAACCTCGAAGAAATCAATATCATGAACGATGATGCAACCATTAATGATTTAGGTGGAAAATACGCAGGCATGGATCGTTACGAAGCCAGAAAAGCAATGGTAAAAGATTTAGAAGAGCTTGGTCTTTTAGTAAAAGTTGTTCCGCATTCTCACAGTGTAGGAACACATGATCGTTGTGGTACAACCGTAGAACCAATGATTAAACCGCAGTGGTTTGTAAGAATGAAAGAAATGGGAGAGGCTGCAATCAAGACATTACAGGATGGCAACCTGACTTTCGTTCCGGAACGTTTTGATAAGATTTACATGCACTGGCTGGAAAATATTCGTGACTGGTGTATTTCCCGTCAGTTATGGTGGGGACACAGAATCCCGGCTTATTACTGTGATAACTGTGGAGAAACAGTTGTTGCAAGGGAAATGCCGTCTGTATGCCCGAAATGTGGCTGTGAACATCTGACACAGGATGAAGATACCCTTGATACATGGTTCTCTTCTGCATTATGGCCATTCTCAACACTTGGCTGGCCGGACAATACAGAAGAATTAAATTATTTCTATCCGACCGATGTACTGGTAACCGGATATGATATCATTTTCTTCTGGGTTATCCGAATGGTATTCTCAGGTCTGGAACAGACCGGAAAAACTCCATTCCATCATGTACTGATTCATGGTCTGGTACGTGATTCACAGGGACGTAAAATGAGTAAATCCCTCGGAAATGGAATTGACCCGCTTGAGGTTATCGATAAATATGGTGCGGATGCACTTCGTCTGACTCTGATGACAGGAAATGCACCTGGAAATGATATGAGATTCTACTGGGAGAGAGTAGAAGCAAGCCGTAACTTTGCAAATAAAGTATGGAACGCCTCCAGATTTATCATGATGAACCTGGAAAAAGCAGAAGTACCGCAGGAAATTGATTTAAATGCTTTAACGGGTGCCGATAAATGGATTCTTTCTAAAGTAAACAAACTGGCAGAAGAAGTAACCGAAAATATGGATAAATATGAACTTGGTATTGCTGTTCAGAAAGTCTATGACTTTATCTGGGAAGAATTCTGCGACTGGTATATCGAAATGGTAAAACCGAGATTGTACAATGAAGAAGACACCACAAAAGCAGCAGCTCTTTGGACTTTAAAAACAGTTCTTGGAAATGCACTGAAATTATTACATCCATATATGCCGTTTATTACAGAAGAAATCTACTGCACTCTTCGTCCGGAAGAAGAATCTATCATGATTGCTTCCTGGCCGGAAAGAAAAGCCAAATGGGATTTTGAAGCGGATGAAGAAGCAGTTGAAATCATCAAAGAAGCAGTCAGAAGCATTCGTAATGTGCGTACCGGAATGAATGTACCGCCGAGCAAGAAAGCAAAAGTATTTGTTGTTTCTGAAGATGAAGCAATCCGTGAGACATTTGAAAATGGAAAAGTATTCTTTGGAACACTTGGTTATGCAAGTGAAGTTGTTGTACAGGCAGACAAAGCCGGAATCGATGAAGATGCTGTTTCTGCTGTAACTTCAAAGGCAGTTATCTATATGCCGTTCGCAGAACTGGTAGATATCGAAAAAGAAGTAGAAAGACTTCACAAGGAAGAAGAAAAATTAAACAAAGAGCTTGCCCGCGTAAAAGGAATGTTAAGCAATGAACGCTTCGTAAGCAAAGCTCCGGAAAGCAAGGTTGCAGAAGAAAAAGCAAAACTTGAAAAATATACAAATATGATGGAACAGGTAAAAGAGAGACTGAAACAGCTTGAAAAGTAAGCAAGGCTGATAGGAGATTGAGCATTTGAAATCCATAAAAAAACAGTTTATCAAAATTTTGAACTTTCTGTCAGTACCTCTTCAGATGTTTGGAGTGATGGTCTTATATTTTGTAATCGAGGCCATCTCCAGACATTCTGTGTCAGAAGCTTTTAGCTATATGACAGAAAGACCGTTAGTGTTTTTATATAACTCATTTCTTATTTTTACAACCACTATGTTAGTGTATCTGGTAAGAAGAAGAGTATTTATGAGGGTATTGTTAACTATTTTCTGGCTTGGACTTGGAATTATTAATGGTGTGCTTTTGGCAAACCGTGTCACTCCATTTACAGGACCGGATTTACATCTGATTACCGACGCAGTTAAGATTGCAAATAAGTATTTGAATCCGTTTTTCTTTGTTATTGTAATGATTATTGCAATACTGGTGCTGATTGCAATGATTATTTTATTTGTAAAAGGGCCAAGATACAGAGGAAAATTACGTTACCGTGTCAATATTCCGTTTGTGCTGATTGTAGTGCTGGCATTTGCAGGAACAACCAGACTGGCACTGGATAAACGAGTGCTTTCCAATTACTTTGGAAATATTGCATTTGCTTATCAGGATTATGGATATCCATACTGTCTGGCAACTACGATTTTTAATACCGGAATCAGCTGTCCGAGAGATTATTCTGAATCAGCAATCAATGAAATTGAGGACAGTGAATCAAATCTGCCCAAAACAGGAGAAAAAAGACCAAATATTATCTTTTTACAGCTGGAATCCTTTTTTGATCCGACACTGGTTAATTATTTAAATGTTTCGGAAGACCCGATTCCAAATTTCAGAAAACTGATGAAGGAATATTCTTCCGGATATTATAAAGTGCCTTCTGTAGGCGCAGGTACAGCAAATACAGAATTTGAAAGCATTACAGGAATGAGCTTACATTATTTTGGACCTGGCGAATATCCATATAAGAGTATTTTAAAAGAAACAACTTGTGAAAGTGCACCTTATGTATTAAAGAGTCTGGGATATCGGACTCATGCCATTCATAATAATGAGGCGAACTTTTATGGAAGAAAAAGTGTATTTGCAAATCTTGGATTTGATACCTTTACTTCGGAAGAGTATATGTCGGAACAGGATGATACAAACCCGAATGACTGGATGAGAGATCGAAATCTGACAAAATATATTATGCAGGCGTTAAATGAGACAGATGATCCGGACTATATTTATACGATTTCGGTACAGGGACATGGAGATTATCCGGAAGAACCGACGATTGAAAATCCGAAGATTACAGTAAGCGGTTCGAGTACAGAGGCGTTAAATAATAAATGGGAGTATTACTGTAATCAGATTTATGAGATGGACCAGTTTGTAAAAGAACTGACGGATACCTTATCTCAACTTGATGAAGATGTAGTGCTTGTCATGTATGGGGATCATCTTCCGACAATGGGATTGACCGTAGAAGATATGGAGAATCGTTATCTGTTCCAGACAGAATATGTAATCTGGGATAATATGGAGCTTGAAAAGAAAGATGCAAATATTGCTGCTTATCAGATGGCAGCAGAAGTCATGAACCGTGTTGGAATTCATGAAGGAAATGTGTTCCGTTATCATCAGGCAAGAAGACAGACAAAGAATTATCAGGCAGATTTGGAAATGCTGCAGTATGATATTTTATATGGAAAACAGTATGTCTATGGCGGAAAAAATCCATATCAGAAAGAAAAGCTGCATCTTGGAGTGGAAGAAGTAACCTTAGATAAAATTGAAAAAATTTCGGATGGCAGATATTATATTACCGGTACAAACTTCACGCAGTCTGCTTATCTTGAGGTGAATGGAGAATTAGTGGAAGTAACGTATGTCAGTCCGACGACGCTTCTTCTGACAGATGGTGATTTACAGGATGGAGATGAAGTGGATATCGCAATCCGCAGTAACAGTTCTACCCGAAAGGTATTAAGTCGGACAGAAACACAGATTTATCATGAAACATCCAAAGCACAAACAGATGAATCCACAGAAGACACAACAGAGACAGATATGGGTTCGCAGACAGAAGGACAGACAGAAGAACAGACAGAAACAAAAACAGATGAAAAAGCAGACGCGGTGGAAAACGGGGCATCTTCCGAGAAGTCAGAAACTACTGTCGAGACACAGTAAAAGAAAAAGTTTACAACCGACATAATTTGCTTGCATATTGTCACCGCTTCATTATAATGGTAAGTGACCCTTATCATTGTGAATGGAGCGGTGATTTTTTAGGGAAATGACAAAAGAAAGAAGGATTAATTTTTGTTTACTTACGAAGAAGCAGTTGCATACATAGAAGAAATTCCGAAATTTACAACGAAAAATAAATTAGAACATACCAGAAAGTGTCTGGATTTACTGGGAAGTCCGGATAAAAAACGAAAAATTATACATGTAGCAGGAACAAATGGAAAAGGCAGTGTCTGTGCGTTTCTTTCCACAATGCTTGAAGAAGGCGGCTATAAGTGCGGGTTGTTTACTTCACCGCATCTGATAAAGATTAATGAACGATTTCAGATTAACGAAGAAATGGTTTCAGATGAGGCATTCTTACGGGCTTTCTTAAAAATCAAAGCGCTTGCAGATGAGCTTGTAGAGGCAGGAGATTACCATCCAACCTATTTTGAATTTCTATTTTTAATGGGAATGGTCATTTTTGATGAGGCAGATGTAGATTTACTGGTACTGGAAACCGGGCTGGGCGGACGTTTAGATGCGACAAATTCGATTGTATCTCCGCTTGCCTGCGTGATTACTTCTATCAGTCTGGATCATGTGGAATATCTTGGCGATACGATTGAAAAGATTGCAGGTGAAAAAGCCGGCATTATCAAGCCGGGTGTTCCGGTTATCTTTGATGGAAATCAGGAAGAGGCCGAAAAAGTCATCAAAAATCGGGCAAAAGAACTGGGGTGTCCGTATTATGAGGTAAAACAGGCAAGCCAGAAGATGACTTCTTATACACCGGATGGAATTTCATTTACCTACGATTCTAAAATTTATGGTACAATAGACTTGTTCATTCCTTTTATTGCAAAATATCAGATGATGAATGCATCTCTTGCGGTGGAAACAATGGGAGTATTAAAAGAAGTTCATAAAATCGAAAAAGAAACCTTAAAAGCCGGGATGGAGCATACAAAATGGCAGGGCAGAATGGAAACAGTACTGCCAGGTGTCATTGTGGATGGAGCTCATAATGAAGATGGAATTGCAAAATTTGTAGAAACCGTTCGGTATTTCCAGGATGATTATCCAATTACTCTGCTTTTTACAACGGTTTCCGATAAAGATTTTAAAGACATGATTCAGAAAATCTGTAATGGACTTCATTTCTCCAATGTGTATGTAACAGAAATCTGGGGAAGCAGAAAACAGTCTTCAACAGAACTTGCAGAATTGTTTAGAGAAAACGGTTGTAAGCAGGTCTATGCAGAACCGGATTGTGAAAAGGCATTTGAACTGGCTTATGCAAAAAAAGGAGACGGGTTACTATTTGTTGTAGGTTCTTTGTATCTCGTTGGAGAGATTAAGGACTATTTAAAAAGGAGAAACAAATGATTAATTACGAAGAGGAATTAAAAAAATTTGAGCCGTGTCAGGATGTGGACGATGCAGAAAATGCAATTTATCGTCAGGATTTGACTGATGTTGTGGATATACTCAAAGAAATTTTAAAAGAAACTGAAGGGAACACCAGAAAATAGGGAGTAAATAGATGAAATGTATGATATGCAATACCCAGCTTAACAGCTCTTCCTATTGCCCTGGATGCGGATGCAATGTGACGGTGCAGAAACAGATTGTCGCATTATCGAATTTGTATTATAACAGAGGTTTGGAAAAAGCACAGATTCGTGACCTGTCAGGGGCAATTACCTGCCTGCAGAGAAGTCTTAGAATGTATAAATACAATATTCATGCGAGAAATCTTCTCGGACTGGTTTATTTTGAGACCGGTGAAGTGGTTGCGGCATTAAGTGAATGGGTAATCAGTAAAAATATGCAGCCGGAAAATAATATCGCAGCTGATTATATCAACCGTCTGCAGAAAAATGCAAACCGCCTTGATACGATTAACATGAGTATCAAAAAGTACAATCAATGTCTGGAATACTGTAAAAGAGGCAGTATCGACATGGCAGAAATGCAGCTTAGAAAAGTGCTTGCAGACAATCCGAAACTGATTAAGGGTTATCATTTACTGGCACTGATTTATATCCGCAATGGAAAATATGAAAAGGCAAGAAAGCAGTTGAAATCAGCGGCGAAAATTGATAAGACCAATACGACTACTCTGCGTTTTTTAAGAGAAGTAGAACAGCAGACCGGTAAAATTACAAATTTAGAGCCAAGATTTAAGGCAAGAGAAAAAGTAAAACAGGAAAAAGAAGGAAGAGTTATTTATC
Source organism: Firmicutes bacterium OM04-13BH (assembly GCA_003481745.1). Lineage (GTDB taxonomy): Bacteria > Bacillota > Clostridia > Lachnospirales > Lachnospiraceae > Blautia > Blautia stercoris. The sequence goes on along the minus strand of QULP01000004.1, from coordinate 269,382 downwards.
GCTCCGGAAATGACGTGGTCATTCAACCAATGGAATATCGGGAGCGTACCGTTACCAATACATTAATCAATCTGATTATCGGGCTTTTGGTCGGGGCTTCCGCATTGTGGTTTTTGGTTGTTCCGGCACAGAATCAGCGGATTAATCAAAAAGCAAATCAGAAAGTAGTAGAATACGGCGATAAAGTAGCGACACAGGCAGCAGAACTGACTCGTTTGCAGGAAGAAATTGACAATTCTTCGGAATCTGTAAATACAGCGACAGACCAGATTTCTCAGGCAAAAGAAACAACAACCAGCTATGAAAATCTTTTAAAGGCATGGCAGGCATATAATGATGAAAATTATGAGACAGCAGCAAATGCCTTAGAAGGAGTTAACAGTGACCTGCTTTCCGTTGAAGCAAAGAGTATGTACGATGCGATTATGGGAGACATTGGTTCCAGTGTCAAACAGAAATATCAAAGTACGGCGATGGATGCTTATGAGAGCGGTGATTATGCAACTGCTATTGAAAATTATACAAAAGCGCTTGATATCGGAGAACCGGACTTTACTTCGATGTTCTATCTGGCACAGGCTTATCAGAAGAGTGGGGATACAGACAATGCAAAGACCTGGTATCAGAAGATTATTGATACCTTCCCTGGAACACAGAATGCATCCGATGCGCAGGATTATTTAGATGCATTGACAGGGGGAAGTTCTTCTTCTGGTTCTTCACAATCCAGTCAGACGCAAAGTCAGGCAGATACCTCGGATAATTCGGACGATACAAATTATGATGAAGAAGATAATTCAGAAGAGGATGATTCGAATTATGATAATAATGATGAAGAAGATACCTCTAATGATAATAATGATGAAGATTACAGCAACTCGGATGAAGAGGATAACAGTTATTCTGATTATAGTGAAGAAGATTCAGAAGAATAGAAAAATCAAAAGAGAAACCTTGAGAAAAAGGATGGATACGATGAGTATTCATCCTTTTTTTACAAAAGATTGAAAGAATAAAGTAAGGGGTAATCAGTATGAGTGATGTAATCAAACGAAGGGAAAATTGTCTGATGGTTTATGTGCCGGAAGAGCTGGACCATCATTTTGCACAGCAGATTACCAAGGTGGTGGATGAAGAGCTGGAAAAAGGGGAGATTTCCCAACTGGTATTTGATTTTTCAAAGACGACATTTATGGACAGTTCGGGAATTGGAATGTTGATGGGACGGTATCGGATTGTGCGTTATAGTGGGGGAAAAGTGACCGCAATTCATGTAAATGACCGTGTATATCGGATTATGCGGATTTCCGGAATTTATAAATATATTGAAATCAGTCAGGAAACAGTCTGGCATCAGAAAAAAAGATAAGGGGGAGCATAAAAATGGAGTATACGAATGAAATGACATTAGAAATTGTCAGCCGTTCTTGTAATGAAAGTCTGGCAAGAGTGACCGTTGCAGCATTTGCAACGCAGTTAAATCCGACATTAGAAGAAGTCGCAGATATTAAAACCGCCGTATCAGAGGCGATTACAAACTGCATTATTCATGCTTATGACAACAAGAAGCAGGAGAAAATCAGGATTGAATGTAAGACAGGTAAAAGAGAGTTGTTTGTTACGATAATTGATTATGGAAAGGGAATTGAAGATATAAAACAGGCAATGGAGCCAATGTTTACGACAAGACCGGATCAGGAACGTTCCGGTATGGGATTTGCATTTATGGAAGCATTTATGGACGAGCTTTTGGTTGAATCCGAGGTGGGAAAAGGAACAACCGTGCGTATGAGAAAGAAAATTGGCATAAGCAGGGAAAGCTTTGAAGAATAAGGAGGCGCTATGGATGAGGTCCTTGCCCTTATCGGGCGTGCACACCAAGGGGATAAGGAAGCAAGAGATATGCTGGTAGAGAAAAATACGGGTCTGGTGCATAGTATCGTAAAACGATTTTTAAATCGTGGAGTGGAGATGGAGGATTTATTTCAAATCGGAACGATTGGGCTATTAAAAGCCATTGATAAATTTGACTGTTCGTTTGATGTGAAATTTTCTACCTATGCAGTTCCGATGATAACCGGAGAAATCAAGCGTTACTTAAGGGATCAGGGAATGATAAAGGTCAGCCGTTCTTTAAAAGAGATTAATGCAAAGGCTTATCGGGTACATGAGGCACTATTTGCCGAAAGAGGAAGAGAACCAGGGCTTGAGGAGATTGCAGAGAAAATTGCGGTGACGAGAGAAGAACTCGTGATGGCAATGGAGGCAGGTGCACAGATTGAATCCCTGCAGAAGATGATTTATCAGGGGGATGGAAGTGGAATTGTACTGGAAGATAAAATCGAAGAACCGGAAAACGGACAGGAGAGTCTTTTAAATAAAATGCTTCTCGAACAGCTTTTGGGAAGTCTGGAGGCAAAAGAGCGGGAATTGATTTATCTGCGGTTTTTTCAGGAAAAAACACAGATGCAGATTGCAGGAGAACTTGGAATTTCGCAGGTTCAGGTGTCGAGAATGGAGAAAAAGATTTTAAAAGTTTTAAGGGAACGGATTGATTAGGAGTAATCCAGAGTAATTCAGGTATAATTTTCAGACGTTTGTTAAATACTAAATTCTGCATCTTATAAGGCAAGGAGCAGCAGAAAACATGAGTGATATTTTATATATACAGACCGAAAAAAATGTAGAAGTACACAGTCCCGAAGTTTACGTTCAGGATGTGGCAAGTTTGTCATGCAGTAATGGAAAAGTATTAAACCGAAATAAAGCCCGCAAATTATTTACGATTCCAAATGAAAAACCAGGGCGGTATGTAATATCTGCACTGGAAATCGTGGATTTAATTCAAAGAAATGAAGAGAGCGTAGATGTGACGCATATCGGAGAGGCAAATTTTATTCTGACTTATGAAACACAGAAACACGCCCATCAATTCTATTCCTGGTTAAAAACAATTTTTGTATCGCTTGTGACATTTTTTGGAGGGGCATTTTCGATTATGACCTTCAATACGGATGTTGATACGGCAGGTTTATTTATGAAAGTATATGAGCAGATCACCGGAAGAGTTTCAAATGGAAAAACAATTTTGGAACTATCGTATTCAATTGGAATCGGACTCGGTGTTGTCTTTTTCTTTAATCATTTTGGTGGCAGAAAGATTACGGAAGACCCGACTCCAATGGAAGTAGAAATGCGGGTTTATGAGGATGATGTCAATAAGACACTGATTGAGCAGGAAAAAAGAAAGGAACGAAAATAAGATGTTAAGAGAGCTTTTGGCCGGAATTGTGGGATTATGTGGCGGTATGGTTGTAGCAACAGCTCTGGCGGCATTTATTATCGGACTTGGAATGATTCCGAGATATGCCGGAGTGACACACACCGGAAATCATTTACTGTTTTATGAAAACAGCCTGATGCTTGGCAGTTTTCTGGGAAATCTGTTTTTACTTTATCGGATTCATATCAATCTGGGTATTTGGTGCGTAGCTCTTGTTGGAATCGGATTTGGGATTTTTCTGGGAAGCTGGGTGATTGCGCTTGGAGAAGTCGTGAATGTATTTGCAATTATGGCAAGAAGAGTCGGTCTTACGAAAGGTGCAGGACTGGTTATTTTATCGATTGCAGTTGGAAAGGTACTTGGAAGTCTGGTTCAGTTTTTTTGTTAAAGATTAAGAAAAGGATAGTGAGTCTAGGAAAATCAGGAGAAGCATTTTACAGGATAAAAAATCTATAAGAGTTTCATAGAAATTTCATGGAAGATTTATTTTCCACCGGCATTGAATATGGTATAATAACCCATGGCAGCAGAATGGGCGAACTGCTGTAAGTTTTTAAGACCGGAGGAAAGAAAGTTTTATGACAAATGAACAATACTACGACTTGATTGTGCCGTATCAGGATGCATTGAATCTTTTAAAAGCCAGACTTGATGTACTCAATCATTCCATGTATGGCAATAAATCACATCCGATTCATAATATACAGTTTCGTATTAAACAAAAAGCAAGTATTGAAGAAAAATTAAAACGCATGGATTTGCAGGGGAGTTTTATGAATGCAAAAGAGCATTTGCAGGACATTGCCGGAATCCGTGTTATCTGCTACTTTGAAAAGGATGTCGAACTCCTTGCAGAACAGTTAAGAAAACAGAGTGATTTGATTTTGGTCAAAGAAAAAGACTATATTACAAATCCAAAACCAAATGGATACCGCAGTTTTCACATGATTCTGGGGATTCAGGTATATTCGATGGAAAGTACAGAATATTATCCGGTGGAAGTGCAGATTCGTACCATTGGCATGGATTTCTGGGCAAGCATGGAGCATCGAATCTGTTATAAACAGGAGCGTGATAATAAAGAAGAAATTCAAAGAGAACTGCTTCGTTATGCAGAGATTTTAAAAGAAATTGAAGAGGGCTTTGAGGGTTATAACGAGCAAAATCAAAATGAAAAAGCCAGACTTTCTCATAAAACGAATTGACCGATTTTACGGATAAACATAGACAAATAAACTGCCGGTGTGTTAATCTATTAAAGTTAGCGATTCATGGGGAGAGAAAAGATGGCTGTAAAAAGTGAGAAAAAAAAGGGCTCAAAGAAACAAAATCAAAGCCAAAGAGATAAAATAAGAGAGAAAAACCGGAAAAAAGAAAATAAAAAACGAAATAAGCAGATAAAAGAAAAGTATCTTTCAATGGTAAAGAGAAGAGAGTTTCAAATTTGGGCAGTGACGCTTATTTTGTGCTTTTTTGGTGCAATTATGATTTATTCTGCGTCGAGTACGACCTGTGCGAATTCAGAAAAGTATAATTATGATTCTTTCTACTATTTTAAACGGCAGATGGTATTTATTTTGCTTGGATTAGTCTGCATGGTAATTTTGCCGAAATTGAATTATACAGGATTCTGGCATTTTACGACAGTGGGGTATCTTGTTGGAATTGGATTGATTTTATGGGTGTTTGCAAAAGGAGAAGAGATAAACGGTGCGAAGCGCTGGTTTCAGTTAGGACCGATTTCCTTTCAGGTGGCTGAGCCGGTAAAAGTATTTGTGATCCTGGCATTGGCCTGTCTGATTCAAAGACGGTATGTTTATATGAAGCCAAGACACAAGATTTTTGAGAAGCGGTCGGCAAAGGTTATTCAGGCAGCTGACTGGATTAGACCGATAATTATAAAAAATAATTCTTATTTTGTGGTTTTATTGTGGGGAGTCGGGGCAGTTCCGGCGGTGATGTTGTGGCAGTTGTCGAGGGATTTGAGTTCTGCAATTGTTGTACTTGGGATTACTTACCTAATCACGGTGGTCTGCATTAAATCACCGAAATTAAAAATAGTTGCACTTGTCTGTGTAATAGCCGTCAGTCTTGCAATGGTGCTTTCGATTTACTTTAATCTGCCAAGTGAAACATTGATTAATGCGGATACATATTCGTTCCGTAAGGCGAGAATTGCTGCATGGCTTGCACCACAGAAATATGCTTCGACAAAATCGTATCAGACGCTTCAATCTTTGTATGCGATTGGTTCCGGTGGGATTTTTGGAAAGGGATTTGGTAATTCGGTACAAAAGAAGCCGGGATTTATTCCGGAAGCTCATACAGATATGATTTTTTCAATTATCTGTGAGGAACTTGGACTGGTGGGCGCATTAGTCATTATCGGACTTTTGATTTATCTGTTGTACCTGATTTATCAGGTGGCAAAAAATTCTGAAAATGTCTACGGTTCTGTACTGGCGATGGGAGTCTTTTTCCACATTGGAGTTCAGAGTATTATTAACATTGCAGTAAATATTAATTTATTTCCAAATACAGGTATTCCGCTCCCATTTTTTAGCTATGGAGGTACTTCTATCGTTATTATTATGGCTGAAATGGGACTTGTGATATCGATAGACCGGTATCATTGTTTGAAGAGGGCAAAACGGTTGTACGGAGAAGAAAAAGAAGCGGAGAAGTAATAATTTTGCCTTTGAAAAGCCATACTAATCCTAAAGTAAAAAGATATATTTTTGAAATGAGCTGTAGAAAAATTTCAAGAATATAGAAGAGGATGGTGACTGGTATGGCTAAGAACACTCAAACCACAGCAGAAGCAATTGAAAAAATAAAACAACAAGAAGAATACGGAAAGTACGTAAAAAAAATGACACCTGTTCACAGTTTGCCGAAAAATATGGCGCGTGCTTTTTTATCAGGTGGGATTATCTGTACGATAGGACAGGGAATTATGAATATTTGTAAGAGCCAGGGGCTTGATGCGCAGACCAGTGGAAGCTGGACTTCGCTCCTCCTGGTTCTTTTTAGTGTCATTCTTACAGGATTTAATATTTATCCAAGACTTGCAAAATGGGGAGGAGCAGGCACGTTAGTACCGATTACAGGGTTTGCGAATTCAGTAGCGGCACCGGCAATTGAATATCAAAAAGAAGGACAGGTATTCGGCATTGGGTGTAAAATTTTTATCATTGCAGGGCCGGTGATTCTGTATGGAATTTTGACTTCAGCACTGATGGGGCTGATTTATTATACGCTTAGACAATGTGGAATCGTATAAGGAGGTCTGGATAAAAATGGAACGGGAACAGATGATAGGAAAACAGAGTATTTTATTTCATAATGCAGTGCATATTTTAAGTGGAGCCTCTATGGTTGGAAAAAAAGAGGGAGATGGGCCGCTTGGAAAATATTTTGACAAAATAGGAGAAGAGGACGGGCTGTTTGGATGCCAGTCGTGGGAGGAAGCCGAAAGTATCCTGCAAAAAGAAGCAGTATCGATGGCGATAAAAAAAGTGGGACTCTCCAAGGAAGAAATCCGTATGATTTATGCCGGAGACCTGCTGGCACAGACGATTGCCTCTTCCTTTGGGATTATTGGATTTGAAATTCCGGTTTATGGATTGTATGGAGCTTGTGCGACAATGGGAGAAGCACTGTCGCTTGCTTCTATGGCGGTGGCGGGAGGATATGGAGATTATGTTGTGGCAGTAACTTCAAGTCATTTTGGAAGTGCAGAAAAAGAATTTCGATTTCCACTTGGATATGGAAATCAAAGACCGTTTTCAGCTACCTGGACTGTGACAGGAAGCGGAGCCTGTGTGCTTGGCCGAAAAGGCGGAAAAGCAAGAATTACCGGAATTACAACAGGGAAAATCATAGATTACGGCTTAAAGGATTCTTTGAATATGGGAGCCTGTATGGCACCGGCTGCGAGCGATACCATTTATCAGAATCTGGAGGATTTTGGACGAAAACCGGAGGACTACGACCGCATTATTACCGGTGATTTGGGAGAAGTGGGAAAAGAAATTTTGATTGATTTATTGAAAGAAAAGGGATATGATGTTACGGCAAAGCTGATGGACTGTGGAATCGAAATTTATGATAAAGAAACACAGGACACCCATGCAGGAGGAAGTGGATGCGGATGTTCTGCCACGACATTTGCTTCGTATATTCTGCCCAAAATTGAAAAAGGTGAATGGAAGCGGGTGCTGTTTGTACCGACTGGAGCACTGTTATCTAAAGTAAGTTATAATGAGGGAAAAAGTGTGCCTGGGATTGCCCAGGCAGTTGTAATCGAACATTGTTAAAATAGATTTGGCAATGCAAAAAAGATGTGCAATACGCAATGTGGAGGGCGAACTTATGGATTATCTGAATGCATTCTGGGTGGGCGGACTGATTTGTGCACTGGTGCAGATTCTGCTTGACCGGACGAAACTTCTGCCCGGAAGAGTTATGGTGCTGTTGGTCTGTACCGGAACGGTGCTTGGTGCACTTGGAATTTATGAGAAATTGATTGATTTTGCAGGAGCAGGGGCGAGTGTTCCTCTGCTTGGATTTGGAAATACTTTGTGGAAAGGAATCAAAAAGGCGGTAGATGAGCAGGGACTGCTTGGCATTTTTCAGGGTGGTTTTGAATCAAGTGCCGTAGGGATTTCGGCAGCGCTGATTTTTGGCTATCTTGCGAGCCTGATTTTTAAACCAAAGATGAAAAAGTAGTTCTATACAACTTCCAAAATTAATAGTATAATGAAACGTAATGATGTTGGAATTGAGCTTGGAAATTTTGGCATCCTTATATTTCATAGAAACATTAGGAGGAAGGAAACGTATGCTCCACGTATTCTCCCGTACGGAAGGATTATCAGGAACAGAAAAAAGAAAGAGTCCGGATCAGCTTAAGGTGGCGGTATTTGGTATTGGAACAGTGGGTTCTTATGCAGTTGAAGCGCTGGCAAGAGCAGGAGTGGGGACGTTAATATTGGTAGATTATGGTGAGGTGTCAGCGAAGAAACTGAATCGTCAGATTGTGGCACTGCGTTCTACAATAGGAAAGAAAAAAGTGCAGGTGGAAAAAGTGCGCATCATGGATATTAATGAGAATGCGATTGTCCATACTTATGAAACTTTTTTAGGAGAGGACACGATTGATTTATTTGATTTTTCCTCTTATGATTATGTTGTAGATGCAATGGATCATGTTCCGGCAAAATTGTTGTTGTTAAAGCAGATGAGAAAGTTTCATACGCCGATAATTACCTGTATGGGAATTGGAAATGCGTGGAATCCTTCCTGTTTTCGCATAGCAGATTTTTCTAAGACGGTGAATCTTCCGTTTATGAGAAAAATTCGCCAGGAATTAAAGATTCAAAAAGCAAAAAATATAAAAGTTTTTTATTCTACACAGGAGTTTTCCAAAAAGAAACGTTCTGTTTTGAAAGAAGACCAGACCAGTGTAGGTACACAGGTGAACAGTATTTCTTTTTCTTCCGGAATTGCGGGGTTTATGATAGCAGCGCAGGTGATTTCAGACCTGACAGAATGAGTCATGTACGTTCGGAACTTTTCTGTAGTACATCATAATATAAGTTAAGAGGTAAAAAAGTGAAGAAAGAAATTGAAAATAAATTAATTGATTGTATTGGAATTGAGAATGTTAAGTTAGAAGAACCGATGGAAAAACATACTACGTTTCGAATCGGAGGACCGGCAGATTATTTTTTATGTCCGCAGACAGCGGAAGAATTAAAAGCAGTAATACATGTCTGTAAGGAGACAGGGACACCGTATTTTATTCTGGGAAATGGAAGCAATCTCCTTGTCAGTGATAAAGGTTACCGCGGGGCAGTCATTCAGATTTGGAAAAATATGAGTAAAGTATCGGTAGAAGATGAAACAAAAATTCGTGCACAGGCGGGGGCACAGCTTTCTAAAATTGCATCCTGTGCGCTTGAACAGTCTCTGGAAGGATTTGAATTTGCAGCAGGAATTCCGGGAACGCTTGGCGGAGCAGTTGTCATGAATGCAGGTGCTTATGGCGGAGAGATGAAAGATGTGCTGGTAGAGGCAACTGTCCTTGATACAGAGGGAAATGTAAGAACACTCAAAAATGAAGAATTAGAGCTGGGATACCGCCACAGTATTGTAAAAGAGAAAAATTATATTGTATTAGAGGTAGTTATTGAGTTAAAGAAAGGCAGTGCGGATTCAATTAAGGCAGTTATGGATGATTTAAAAGAAAAAAGAGTCAGCAAACAGCCGTTGGACAGACCGAGCGCAGGAAGCACTTTCAAACGTCCGGAGGGACATTTTGCAGGAAAACTGATTATGGATGCCGGCTTGAGAGGGTTTCAGGTTGGAGGCGCACAGGTTTCTGAAAAACACTGTGGTTTTGTAGTAAATGCAGGCGGAGCAACAGCTGAGGATGTTTTAAATCTGGTGAAAGCAGTGCAGAAAAAAGTACAGGATGAGTTCGGTATTTTACTGGAGACTGAGATAAAATTTTTGGGAGAGTTTTAAAGATGCGTTTTGTAATTGTAACGGGAATGTCCGGGGCCGGAAAAAGTACAGCATTAAAGATGCTTGAAGATATGGAATATTTCTGTGTGGATAATCTTCCGGTTCCGCTTTTGGATAAATTTGCACAACTGGTGCGTGACGGAGGTTCAGGAGACATTAATAAAGTGGCACTTGGAGTGGATATCCGCAGCGGGATGGCATTTGGGGAACTGGAGCAGGCACTGGAACGCCTTAGAGTTCCGGGATTTGAACCTGAAATTTTATTTTTAGATGCAGATGATAAAACTCTGGTAAAAAGATATAAAGAAACACGGCGCTCTCATCCACTGTCCGGTAAGGGAAGAGTAGATGAGGGAATTCGAAAAGAGAGAGAATATTTAAAATTTTTAAGAAAATCGGCAGATTATATTTTGGATACAAGCCAGCTTTTGACAAGGGAATTAAAGGCGGAACTGGAAAAGATTTTTGTAGATAATCAATCATTCCAAAATATGATTATTACGGTCTTGTCGTTTGGATTTAAATACGGAATTCCGGAAGATGCAGATTTAGTATTCGATGTTCGTTTCCTTCCGAATCCGTACTACATAGAGGAACTTCGTCCTCAGACCGGAAATAACCCGTCGGTTCGGGATTATGTGATGAGGTCTGAATTAGCACACATATTTTCAGACAAGCTGGAAGATATGATGCGGTTTTTAATTCCAAATTATATTTCCGAGGGAAAAAGTCAGCTGGTGATTGGAATTGGATGCACAGGAGGAAAACATAGAAGTGTAACTCTTGCCAATGAATTATATAACAGACTGAATAAAAATGGGGAATATGGTGTTCGGATTGAACATAGAGACATTGAAAAGGATGCAAAGAGATGACGTTTTCGGCGAGTGTAAAAGAAGAACTGGAGGGAATTATCAGCCCTGCAAGGCATTGCCAGATAGCAGAACTTGCGGCGATGTTTGCATTTGGCGGGGAGATAAAATATGGAGCAGAAAAGAGACTGTCATTACATTTTTTAGCAGAAAACGAAAGTGTTGCAAGAAAGTACTTTACTTTATTGGAAAAAACATTTAGAATAAGTAAAGTGTTTTCAATAGGGGATGTCTTATACAGGAAAAATAATAAGTATGTAGTGGACATTCCAAGTGAGGATGAGGCGGTTCGGATTTTGCAGGCTATGAAGTATCTGTCACAGGACAGAATGCCGATTACATTTAATGGTCTGGTAAATCCGTTGATAATCCAGAAAAATTGTTGTAAAAGAGCTTTTTTAAGAGGTGCGTTTTTATGTGCAGGATCAATCAGTGATCCGGAAAAGTTTTACCACTTTGAAATTGTCTGTACAAGTTCGATAAAGGCAGAACAGCTTCAGGAAACGCTTCACAGCTTTGAAGTAGAGGCTAAGACAGTGAGTCGAAAAAGGCACGAAGTGGTTTATGTAAAAGAGGGAGCACAGATAGTAGAGCTTCTTGGAATCATGGGAGCAGGCGTATCACTTATGAATCTGGAAAATGTCAGAATCCTTAAGGAAATGCGAAACAGTGTAAACCGAAAGGTAAACTGCGAAGCGGCAAATATTAACAAGACGGTGTCGGCATCGGTAAAGCAGACACAGGATATCAGGTATATCCAGAATACGGTAGGACTTCAGACACTGCCGGACAATCTAAAAGCAGTTGCGGAACTTCGATTGAAATATCAGGATGCTTCCCTAAAAGAATTAGGAGAACGGTTAAATCCAAGAGTAGGAAAGTCAGGAGTCAATCACAGATTGCGTAAAATTGGCAGGATAGCAGAAGAACTTAGGGGAAGTAAGGAGGAACAAGTATGATCAGAAAACCAATTACAATCGGCATTTTAAATGGGTTAGAGGCTAGACCAATCGCTATGTTAGTTCAGGTGGCAAGTCAGTATTCCAGCAATATTTATCTGGAGAGTGAAGCAAAGAAAGTAAATGCCAAGAGTATTATGGGAATGATGAGTCTTGGATTAGATGCTGGAGAAAGTGTAACAGTATCTGTAGAAGGTGAAGATGAAGAAGAAGCGATGAAGAGTATCGAGGCTTATTTATCAAATCGGAAGTAATTGCTTTTGTTTTAAAGAGTAATATTTGACGGAAAAGAAATACAGGAAGAAAACGAAAAAGAAAAGAAGAAAGAGTGGATAAACAGTTTTGTTTGTCTACTCTTTCTTCTTTTTGTATAAATAGAACTTGTATGTGCACAAGAAAAACTTGTCTGTTTTCTTGTGATACAACTTGTAAAGATGACCATACAAGCTGTATCATGGGAATTAGAAAAACCATGAGAGAAAATCGTAACGGTGAAAGGAGATTTTTTTAAAATGAAAGCATCAAAAAATTATAAGTTTTGGTTTGCAACAGGCTCACAGGATTTATACGGAGATGAGTGCTTGAGAAAAGTTGCAGAACATTCCAGAATTATCGTAGAAGAATTAAATAAATCAGGAGTACTTCCTTATGAAGTTGTATTAAAACCAACTTTAATTACAAACGAAGTAATCAGAAGAACTTTCAATGAAGCAAATGAAGATGAAGAATGTGCAGGTGTTATCACATGGATGCATACCTTCTCACCGGCAAAATCCTGGATTTTAGGTCTTCAGGAATACAGAAAGCCGCTGCTTCATCTGCATACACAGTTTAATCAGGAAATTCCTTATGATACCATCGATATGGACTTCATGAACGAAAATCAGTCTGCTCACGGAGACAGAGAATATGGTCATATCGTAAGCCGTATGGGAATTGAAAGAAAAGTTATCGTTGGACATTGGAGCGACAAAAAAGTTCAGGAAAGAATTGCTTCCTGGATGCGTACAGCAATTGGTATCATGGAAAGCAGCCATATCCGTGTTATGAGAATCGCAGATAACATGAGAAACGTAGCTGTAACAGAAGGCGATAAAGTAGAAGCTCAGATTAAATTTGGCTGGGAAATTGATGCATATCCGGTTAATGAGATTGCAGAAGCAGTTTCAGCAGTATCCAAAGCTGATACAGATGCTTTAGTAGAAGAATACTACAGCAAATACGACATTCTCTTAGAGGGAAGAGACCCGGAAGAATTTAAGAAACATGTAGCTGCGCAGGCTCAGATTGAAATCGGGTTTGAACGTTTCTTAGAGGAGAAAAACTATCAGGCAATCGTTACTCATTTTGGAGATTTAGGCTCCTTAAAACAACTTCCGGGTCTTGCTATTCAGAGATTGATGGAAAAAGGTTATGGATTCGGTGGAGAAGGTGACTGGAAAACAGCTGCTATGGTTCGCCTGATGAAAATCATGACTGCCGGAATGAAAGATGCAAAAGGAACTTCCTTTATGGAAGATTATACTTATAATTTAGTACCGGGAAAAGAAGGTATCTTGGAAGCGCACATGTTAGAGGTTTGCCCGACTATTTCTGATGGCCCAATCAGCATCAAAGTAAATCCGTTAACTATGGGTGACAGAGAAGACCCTGCACGTTTAGTATTTACATCTAAGACAGGTTCGGCAATTGCAACTTCTTTAATTGACCTTGGAAATCGTTTCCGTCTGATTATCAACGAAGTAGACTGCAAGAAAACAGAAAAACCAATGCCGAAACTTCCGGTTGCAACCGCATTCTGGACACCAAAACCAGATTTAGCTACAGGTGCAGAAGCATGGATTTTAGCAGGTGGAGCACATCATACCGCATTCTCTTATGATATCACAGCAGAACAGATGGGAGACTGGGCAGCAGCAATGGGAATTGAAGCTGTTTATATCGATGGAGAAACAAGAATTAGAGATTTCAAGAGAGATTTACAGCTTGGAAGCCTGTTCTACAGATAAAAAGATTGAATAAATAGCAAAAAATAAAAAAGGAGCTCTGCGGAGTTCCTTTTTTATTTTTTAAAATTTAAAACTGCTGGCGGAACCAGTAAGTGTAAAGATATTCAAAACCAAGTGATTCATATAAAGTACGAGCACCAAAATTGCCTTTTACAACCTGAAGGTAGGCATAACAGGCGCCTTGTTCTCTCGCACTTTTAAGAAGTGCACGGCAGATAGACTGACCGATTTTTCTTCTGCGGTAACCGGGAGCGACATGAATCGCGTAGATGCCGACATAATCACGGTCTAAAATTCCAAGACCTGTTCCAATGACGTTATCACCGTCATAGACAGTGGCAAAAATGGTATCTCCTGGGATCGCATGATACATGGAAGGAACAATTTTTTTGTGAATCGGATTGGTTGTACCGTTCATTTCAAAAAGAGCATTTAACCAGTCAGAGGTAATATGTGGAGTAAGGGAAACCTCGGCAAGTGGTTCTTTTGGTTCATAAGATTCCAAGCTCATTGTCATGACTTCCGTGGTATGTGCAATATGATAGCCTCGTTCCATTAGTTTCTGATCAAAGGAACTGTCCATTAAAGGATTAATTTTGAAAATAGCAGGTGTATTCCATTTTTCATAGACTTCTTCGCAATAGGCAATCTTATCAGAGAGCGCAATCTGTGAAGAGCCGATTTGCTCCACACAGTTTGTGCGGTGGGTATAAAAACAGGAAAAGCGGATAATCCATCCGTCGTAAATTAAAATTTTATGAGAAGGCCAGGCATTTAAAGAGAGGTCTTCTATGGTCTTTATTTTCATCTTCATAAGGCAAAATCCTTTCGTACAAAATAACGGTATCTCCGTCGGAAACTTATTCTCTGGTTAAGATAAATGTTCCACAAAAATCACGCGCCAAGTCTCACATGCGTTCGACTTGAACTTATTATGATAGAAACTGGGTAAAAAGTCAATCTTGGCAGGTTGCAATTCAAATGAAGGTGTAGTAAGCTGTAGGAAGAATAAAATGATTGAGGTGAAGAGAATGAAAACAGAAAATGCTTGGAAAAAATATGCAGATAAGAAACCAGTCTTTGATTTCTGCGAGGGCTATAAAGAATTTATGTCTTTATGCAAAACAGAAAGAGAATGTACAGATGAAATTATAAAACAGGCAAAAAAAGCCGGTTTTAAAAATCTTGATACTGTTATTGAAAAAGGAGAAACTTTAAAAAAAGGGGATAAGGTGTACGCCAACAATATGGGAAAGGCACTGGCTCTTTTTGTAATTGGAGAAAAACCAATTCAGGAAGGAATGCGTATCCTTGGAGCACATATCGATTCTCCACGTTTGGATTTAAAGCAGAATCCGTTGTACGAAGAAGCAGAACAGGCACTGCTTGATACACACTATTATGGCGGTGTGAAAAAATATCAGTGGGTGACACTTCCAATGGCACTTCATGGTGTAGTGGTGAAAGAAGATGGAACAAAAGTAAATGTGGTAATCGGAGAATCCAAAGATGACCCTGTTGTCGGAATTTCGGATTTATTGATTCATCTTTCTGCAAAACAGATGCAGAAAAAAGCGACAGAAGTTATTGAGGGAGAAAATTTGAACGTACTGGTTGGAAGTATTCCGTTAGAGGGAGAGGAGACCGAAGGCGTAAAAGAAAATATTCTTTCTATATTAAAAGAAAAATATGGAATTGAAGAAAAAGATTTTGTATCCGCTGAATTAGAAGTTGTTCCGGCCGGAGAAGCAAGAGACTTTGGATTAGACAGAAGTATGATTATGGCTTATGGGCAGGATGACAGAGTATGTGCTTATCCGTCTTATAAAGCGATTGAGGCAGTTACAGAGGCAGAATATACTTCTGTATGTTTGTTGGTAGATAAAGAGGAAATTGGAAGTGTAGGAGCAACCGGTATGCATTCCAGATTCTTTGAAAATACGGTGGCGGAAGTGATGAATGCGTGTGGAACTTACAGTGAACTGCTTGTGCGCAGAGCATTAAAAAATTCCTGCATGCTTTCTTCTGATGTCAGCGCCGGATTTGACCCAAATTATCCGGAAGTGATGGAAAAGAATAACTGTGCATTTTTAGGTCACGGATTAACCTTTAATAAATATACCGGCTCAAGAGGAAAGAGCGGTTCTAATGATGCAAATCCGGAATACATTGCAAGATTGCGTCGTGTGATGGACGAGCAAAATGTTTCTTTCCAGACCGCAGAACTTGGAAAAGTAGATGTTGGAGGCGGCGGAACTATCGCCTATATTCTTGCAGCATACGATATGGATGTAATTGACAGTGGAGTTGCCGTATTAAATATGCATGCTCCGTGGGAAATTGCAAGTAAAGTGGATATTTATGAAGCATATAAGGGATATCAGGCATTTCTGACGAATCTGTAGAATATTCATTTCGGATATCTGATTAGAATATCAGTTTGAATATCAATTAAAGTTTTTGTGTACATCTTTGTCAGAAAATGTTAAGATAAGAAATGAAAGAATTGCGAAATGAGGAAACAGAGATGTCAAAATTTTTAAAACTTATTGTGGACCTGGTTATCATCTGTACCATCCTTATAGCAGCGGCTTTGTTAGTACCTCCTCTTGCAGGAGTAAAGACGGTTATGAATGATAACAGTACGGCGGAGACAAATCTTCCGGTCGGTTCTGTTGCTTATGGTAAGCAGACGGATGCGGTAAATCTGAAGAAAGGACAGAAGATTGTTTATACAAAAAATAATCAGGCTTATGTTTATGAGATTTCAGATGTATCGGATGCAGAAAATGACACGTATCTGGTGAAAGATGCTTATGATAAAAAGACAGAAGAACGCAGTGTAGAGCTTAGCGGAGATGTTATGAAGCTGTCTTTTGTTGTTCCACTTATTGCTTATGCAGCGATTGCAGTTCAAAGTAAAGAAGGATTGATTTTGATTGGTCTTGGAATTGTCTTTTTAATTATTTTATTTATTCTTGCCGAATTGTGGAGAAAAGATAAAAAAGATATGGAAGAAACAAAATCAGAAAGTGAAGAAAAGAACACAGAAGAAAAAGTGATTCCGCTTGAATCGAAACGTTCCGAAGAGCCGACAAATGAGAAGCAGGAAGAGGCACAGCCGGAAACTGCCAAAGAGTATGAATCTGTTCAAAAAACAGAGAACATCCAGACAGAGTTCGAGCAGAATCCAAAGTCAGATGAAAATTCATATTTACAGGATGCAGTGGAGATGAGTAAAGAGGGAACAGTAGTGCCGGCAGATGAAAAAGAAATTGCCGGCGAAAAGACACAGGTGTTAAAACCAGAATTGTTAAAGTCAGAACTGTTAAGAACAGGAGAAACAGTAGAAGAGCCTGCTGTGGAAGAAACAGCGGAAAAAGAAACAGTGGCAGAGCAGGTAGAGGGAACACAAGAAGAGTCTGCCGGTGAAGTTTTGGTTCCTACAGAGGAACCAAAGACAGAAGAAATAAAACCAGAAGAAAATGAAGATACCATTGGGCTTGAAGCAAAAATTGAAGAAGCACTGAATGCGGGGATTGTTAAGATGAACTCTGAAGAATCAGAAGCTGTTCATGGTGAAGAAACTTCAGAATCAGAAGAAGAACCAAAAGCAGAAGAGGTAGTAGAAGAAGTTCTTCCGAGTCCATCGGTAGAAGACCTCTTAAGAAATGCACAGGCGCATGGAGACCATCCGGAAGTGATTGAGGATTCAGATAATAAGGTGACGCTTTTGGATTATACGAATTTATTCTAAAATGTTTCTATATATATAGAACTGTATATAAGAAGCATAGGAGCGAAGAAAGAGAGTTTCGACTCTCTTTTTTTGTTGCGTAGAAACACTTTGTCATAGGAACCTTTTCTTGTGTTCAAAAAAAAATAAAAAAATTAAAAAAAACTCTTGCATTATTTTGAAGAATCGTGTATACTCATTCTTGCTGTGACATTGATAGCTATGAAGCGCGAGGTTGCTGCCGAAAAGGTAGGTTTTCCGTGGAGCGAATGTCATGTTAGGAAACTGACGACAAGTCACTGTACAAAATCTTGAAGACTTACCACGGGTATGTGGGAGTGTGTGTAAAAATGAGATGACACACACGGGAATGTGTACAGTCGCCGCTTGTCGTACTACTTATAAAGTGCGAAAAGGAGGAGACTTTTTTTATGGCAAGTCAAGTAATGAGAATCGTTTTAAAAGCTTATGACCATCAGTTAGTAGATGCGTCTGCAAGCAAAATTATCGAAACTGTTAAAAAGAATGGAGCAACTGTGAGTGGACCGGTTCCGCTTCCTACTAAAAAAGAAGTAGTAACAATCTTACGTGCGGTACACAAATACAAAGATTCCAGAGAACAGTTTGAGCAGAGAACTCATAAAAGACTGATTGATATCATCACACCAACACAGAAAACAGTTGATGCCCTGTCTCGTTTAGAGATGCCGGCAGGTGTTTCCATCGATATCAAGATGAAACAGAAATAATTTTTAATGAGAAATTATCCTTACAAGGTTGATATAAATATATTAACTTTCTGTCTAGGATGATTGCACAACACAGTGTAATCCGCTGTAGAATCACAGGAGGTAAACAATGAAGAAAGCAATTTTAGCTACTAAAGTCGGAATGACTCAAATCTTCAACGAAGACGGAGTTTTAACTCCAGTAACTGTATTGCAGGCTGGTCCATGTGTAGTAACACAGGTTAAAACACAGGACAATGATGGTTACAGTGCAGTACAGGTTGGTTTCGCTGACAAGAGAGAAAAACTTGTTAACAAACCGGTTAAAGGACACTTTGATAAAGCTGGTGTTTCCTACAAAAGATTCGTAAGAGAATTCAAACTGGAAGGTGCTGAAGAAATGGCACTCGGACAGGAAATCAAATGCGATGTTTTTGCAGCAGGAGACAAAGTTGACGCAACTGCAATCAGCAAAGGTAAAGGTTTCCAGGGCGCAATCAAAAGACATGGACAGTCCAGAGGACCTATGGCTCACGGTTCTAAATACCATCGTCATGCAGGTTCTAACGGTGCTGCATCTGACCCAAGTAAAGTATTCAAAGGCAAAAAAATGCCAGGACAGATGGGACATGTTAAAGTAACAGTTCAGAATCTTGAAGTTGTAAGCGTAGATGCAGAAAACAATCTGATTCTTGTAAAAGGCTCTGTACCGGGACCTAAGAAATCCTTAGTAACAATCAAAGAAACAGTTAAGACTGTTAAATAAAGTTTTCGTTGGAAAGGAGGAACACACAGATGGCAAACGTATCTGTTTATAATATGGAAGGCAAAGAAGTTGGAACAATGGAATTAAACGATGCAGTGTTTGGCGTTGAAATCAACGACCATTTAGTGCACTTAGCTGTTGTTCGTCAGCTTGCAAATAATCGTCAGGGAACTCAGAAAGCTAAAACACGCTCTGAAGTTAGTGGCGGTGGAAGAAAACCGTGGAGACAGAAAGGAACAGGTCATGCAAGACAGGGTTCAACAAGATCTCCGCAGTGGACAGGCGGTGGTGTTGTATTCGCTCCAGTACCGAGAGATTACAGCATTAAAATGAACAAAAAAGAAAGAAGACTGGCTCTGAAATCCGCTTTAACAAGCAGAGTACAGGAAAACAAATTAATCGTTCTTGAAGATTTAACATTAGACGAAGCAAAAACAAAAGCAATGCAGACAGTATTAAATAACCTGAATGTTTCTAAAGCATTAGTAGTTCTTAACGAAGAGAACAAAAACGTAGTTTTATCTACAAGAAATATTCCGGATGTTGTAACAGCATACACAAATACAATCAATGTATTTGATATCCTGAAATACAACACTTTAATCCTGACAAAATCTGCTGTAGCTTCAATTGAGGAGGTATACGCATAATGGCAAACGTACAGTATTATGATGTAATTCTGAAACCAATCGTTACAGAAAAGAGCATGGCTGCTATGGGCGAAAAGAAATATACTTTCCTTGTTCATACAGAAGCAAACAAATCCATGATTAAAGAAGCTGTAGAAAAAATGTTCGAAGGAACAAAAGTTAAAAATGTAAATACTATGAATCTTGATGGTAAAACAAAAAGACGTGGTATGACATTTGGTAAAACAGCTAAAACTAAAAAAGCTATTGTAACTCTTACAGAAGACAGCAAAGATATTGAAATCTTTGAAGGTTTATAAGATTAAGAGTTTGACTGAAAATATGAAAAGTGCAGTTAAGAAAAAGTAATCCAATATTTAACTGCAGGCAACAAACGCCAGGATGCGTTGGTACACAACGCTTACGGCGTTACAATGAAAGGAGAGACAGTAATGGGAATTAAATCTTATAACCCATATACACCTTCCAGAAGACATATGACAGGTTCTGATTTCACAGAAATCACAACATCAACACCTGAGAAGTCTCTGGTAGTGTCCTTAAATAAAAACGCTGGACGTAATAATCAGGGTAAAATCACAGTAAGACACCGCGGTGGCGGAAGCAGAAGAAAATACAGAATCATCGATTTCAAGAGAAAGAAAGATGATGTTCCGGCAACAGTTAAAACAATCGAATACGATCCGAACAGAACAGCAAACATCGCATTAATCTGCTACGCTGACGGTGAAAAAGCATATATCCTTGCACCAGAAGGACTTAAAGTTGGTATGAAAGTTATGAACGGAGCAAACGCTGAAATCCGTGTTGGTAACTGCCTGCCGCTTTCTGAAATCCCAGTTGGTACAATGGTTCACAATATTGAAATGTACGCCGGAAAAGGTGGACAGTTAGTTCGTTCCGCTGGTAACGGTGCACAGTTAATGGCTAAAGAAGGTAAATACGCTACACTTCGTCTGCCATCAGGCGAAATGAGAATGGTTCCGATTAACTGCCGTGCTACTATTGGTGTAGTAGGAAATGGCGAGCACAGCCTTATCAACATTGGTAAAGCAGGACGTAAACGTCACATGGGTATCAGACCTACAGTTCGTGGTTCTGTAATGAACCCGAATGACCATCCACATGGTGGTGGTGAAGGTAAGACCGGTATCGGCCGTCCAGGTCCATGTACTCCATGGGGTAAACCGGCTCTTGGCTTGAAGACAAGAAAGAAAAACAAACAGTCTAACAAGTATATTGTAAGAAGAAGAGATGGTAAAACATTAGCAAAATAAGGAGGTAAGACTAATGGCTCGTTCATTAAAAAAAGGACCTTTCGCAGATGAAAGCTTACTGAAAAAAGTAGATGCTATGAATGCTGCTGGAGATAAAACAGTTATTAAGACCTGGTCACGTCGTTCTACAATCTTCCCTTCATTCGTTGGACACACAATTGCTGTCCATGACGGAAGAAAACATGTGCCGGTATATGTTACAGAAGATATGGTTGGACATAAACTCGGAGAGTTTGTTGCAACCAGAACATACAGAGGACACGGCAAAGACGAGAAAAAATCAGGTGTTCGCTAATATTTTAGAAGGAGGCTTTTATCATGGCTAAAGGACATAGAAGTCAGATCAAAAGAGCAAGAAATGCTAATAAAGATACAAGACCGTCTGCAAAATTATCCTACGCTAGAATGTCCGTACAGAAAGCTTGCTATGTACTGGATGTAATCCGTGGAAAAGATGTTCAGACTGCACTTGGTATCTTAACATACAACCCAAGATACGCTTCCAGCGTAATCAAAAAATTACTGGAATCAGCTGTTGCTAATGCTGAAAACAATAATGGAATGAACCCAGAGAACCTTTATGTTGCAGAGTGCTACGCTAACAAAGCACCGACCATGAAGAGAATCAAACCAAGAGCACAGGGTAGAGCATACAGAATCGAAAAGAGAAACTGCCATATTACCGTTGTGTTGGATGAGAGATAAGGAGGACTATCATGGGACAGAAAGTTAACCCACATGGACTGAGAGTCGGCGTTATCAAAGATTGGGATTCCAAATGGTACGCTGAAGGAGATTTCGCTGATAACTTAGTTGAAGACTACAACATCAGAACTTTCCTGAAAAAGAAATTATACAGCGCAGGTGTTTCTAAAATCGAAATCGAAAGAGCATCTGACAGAGTTAAAGTGATTATCTATACTGCTAAACCGGGTGTTGTAATCGGTAAAGGTGGTTCAGAAATCGAAAAAGTGAAAGCTGAATTACAGAAATACACAGATAAAAAATTAATTGTAGACATTAAAGAAGTAAAAAGACCAGATAAAGATGCTCAGTTAGTAGCTGAAAACATCGCACTTCAGTTAGAGAATCGTATTTCTTTCCGTCGTGCAATGAAATCTACAATGTCCAGAACAATGAAAGCAGGAGCAAAAGGTATCAAAACATCCGTATCCGGACGTCTTGGTGGTGCTGATATGGCTCGTACAGAGTTCTACAGCGAAGGAAACATCCCGCTTCAGACATTAAGAGCAGATATCGATTACGGTTTCGCCGAAGCTGACACAACTTATGGTAAAGTTGGTGTTAAAGCATGGATCTACAATGGCGAAGTACTTCCAACTAAAGGAACTAAGGAAGGGAGCGATAAATAATTATGTTAATGCCAAAAAGAGTAAAACGTCGTAAACAATTCCGCGGTACCATGAGAGGAAAAGCAACTAGAGGAAATAAAATCAATTACGGTGAATTCGGTTTGGTTTCTACAGAACCATGCTGGATTCGTTCTAACCAGATCGAAGCAGCCCGTGTTGCTATGACACGTTATATCAAACGTGGTGGTAAAGTTTGGATTAAAATTTTCCCAGATAAACCTGTAACAGCAAAACCAGCAGAAACACGTATGGGTTCCGGTAAAGGTGCCTTAGAATACTGGGTAGCAGTTGTAAAGCCAGGCAGAGTAATGTTCGAAATCGCAGGCGTTCCGGAAGAAACAGCTCGCGAAGCATTGCGTCTTGCTATGCACAAGTTACCATGTAAATGTAAAATCGTTTCTCGTGCAGACTTAGAAGGCGGTGATAACAGTGAAAATTAAAAATTATGTAGAAGATTTAAAGACAAAATCAGCTGCAGAATTACAGGAAGAATTAGTAGCTGCTAAAAAGGAACTCTTTAATTTGAGATTTCAGAATGCAACCAATCAATTAGACAATACAAGCAGAATCAAAGAGGTTCGCAGAAATATTGCCAGAATTCAGACACTGATTGCTCAGAAGGCAAACACAGCGAATAATTAAGGAGGCATAATCGTGGAAAGAAATCTTAGAAAAACACGTGTTGGTAAAGTAGTAAGCGATAAGATGGATAAAACTATCGTTGTAGCTATCGAAGACCATGTAAAACATCCTCTTTACAAAAAAATCGTGAAGAGAACATATAAACTGAAAGCACATGATGAAGAAAACACATGTCATATCGGTGATACTGTAAAAGTTATGGAAACAAGACCGCTCTCTAAAGATAAGAGATGGAGACTTGTTGAAGTAGTAGAAAGAGCTAAATAATTCGTAAGGAGGAATCTAAGCATGATTCAACAGGAAAGTAGACTTAGAGTCGCTGACAATACAGGTGCAAAAGAAATCCTCTGCATCCGTGTTATGGGTGGTTCTACAAGAAGATATGCGAACATCGGTGATGTAATCGTTGCTACTGTTAAAGATGCAACACCAGGTGGCGTTGTTAAAAAAGGTGATGTAGTCAAAGCTGTTGTAGTTCGTACTGTAAAAGGAGTTCGTCGTAAAGACGGTTCTTACATCAAGTTCGATGAAAACGCTGCTGTAATCATCAAAGATGATAAAACACCAAAAGGAACTCGTATTTTTGGACCAGTAGCTAGAGAGCTTCGTGATAAACAGTTTATGAAAATTGTTTCCTTAGCTCCGGAAGTATTATAGGAGGTACCTGATGTCAACATTTAAAATTAAAAAAGGTGATACTGTTAAAGTTATCGCTGGTAAAGATAAAGACAAAGAAGGAAAAGTAATCTCTGTTAATCCGAAAAAAGGTGCTGTTCTGGTAGAAGGCGTAAATATGGTCACAAAACACACAAAACCATCCATGGCAAATCAGCAGGGCGGTATTGTAGAGAAAGAAGCATGGCTTGATGCATCTAACGTAATGGTTATGCATGAAGGCAAAGCAACTCGTGTTGGCTTCAAAATGGAAGGTGACAAAAAAGTACGTTTCGCCAAAACTACAGGCAAAGTAATCGATTAATAAGAGAGGAGGCCATTTAAAGTGAGCAGACTGAAAGAAACATACAAAAATGAGATCGTAGATGCTATGATCAAAAAGTTTGGTTATAAGAATATCATGGAAGTGCCGAAACTCGACAAAATCGTTGTTAACATGGGTGTAGGTGAAGCCAAAGATAACGCTAAACTGTTAGACGCAGCTGTAGCTGATATGGAATTAATCACAGGTCAGAAAGCTGTTACAACAAAGGCTAAAAATTCAATCGCAAACTTCAAAATTCGTGAAGGTATGCCGATTGGTTGTAAAGTAACCTTAAGAGGCGAAAAAATGTATGAATTTGCAGACCGCCTTATTAACTTAGCACTGCCACGAGTACGTGACTTCCGCGGCGTTAATCCTAACGCATTCGATGGAAGAGGTAACTACGCACTCGGAATCAAAGAGCAGTTAATTTTCCCGGAAGTGGAATATGATAAAGTCGATAAAGTAAGAGGTATGGATATTATTTTCGTTACAACTGCAAAGACAGACGAAGAAGCCCGTGAATTATTGACATTATTTAACATGCCATTCGCAAAATAATTATAGGAGGGAAAATTCATGGCTAAAACAGCAATGAAAGTAAAACAGCAGCGTAAACAGAAATTCTCTACAAGAGAATACAATCGTTGCAGAATCTGTGGACGTCCACATGCTTATTTAAGAAAATACGGAATCTGCAGAATTTGTTTCCGTGAATTAGCATACAAAGGTCAGATCCCGGGAGTTAAAAAAGCTTCCTGGTAAGCCGAAAATGTAAGTAAGTGACCATAAGCCACTTAAGAGAAGTCTTCGCCTTACGGCAGACTTCACTTAGTGCCGGGTCGTTACAATATAAATTATTAATTTCACATGAAAAGTCTAAATTATAGGAGGAAACTATCATGACAATGAGCGATCCAATCGCAGATATGCTTACTAGAATTCGTAATGCAAACACTGCAAAACATGACACAGTAGATGTTCCGGCATCTAAAATGAAACTTGCTATCGCAGAAATCCTTTTAAAAGAAGGATATATTACAAAATACGAAGTTCTTGAAGATGGAGTATTCAAAACAATCCATATCACACTGAAATACGGTGCAGACAAGAACGAAAAAATTATCACAGGTCTTAAGAGAATTTCTAAACCAGGTCTTCGTGTATATGCAGGAAGCCAGGAAATTCCTAGAGTTCTGGGTGGACTGGGTATTGCTATTCTGTCTACAAACCAGGGCGTTATTACAGACAAAGAAGCAAGAAAACTGCATGTAGGCGGCGAAGTATTAGCATTTGTTTGGTAATCTAAGCTAAGTACAGCAGACGAAGAAGTACTGAAAACAGAGAGGAACCATAATAGGCCTTTCCGAAAATTTAAGTAAGGAGGAAATTAAGAATGTCACGTATCGGAAGACATCCAGTAGCAGTTCCGGCAGGCGTAGAAGTTAAAATTGCTGAGAACAATGTAGTGACTGTAAAAGGTCCAAAAGGAACACTTGAAAAAGCGTTACCAACAGAAATGTCAATCAAATTAGAAGATGGTCAGGTAGTTGTTACAAGACCAAACGATTTAAAGAAAATGAAATCCTTACACGGATTAACAAGAACACTGATTCAGAATATGGTAATCGGTGTAAGCCAGGGATATGAAAAAGCTCTGGAAGTTAACGGTGTAGGTTACAGAGCACAGAAACAGGGAAAGAAACTTGTTCTTTCTTTAGGATATTCTCATCCGGTAGAAATGGAAGACCCAGAAGGTCTTGAATCTACAGTTGATGGAAACAAGATCGTTGTTAAAGGTATTGATAAAGAAAAAGTTGGCCAGTACGCTGCTGAAATCAGAGATAAGAGAAGACCGGAACCTTACAAAGGTAAAGGTATTAAATATGCTGATGAAGTTATCAGACGTAAAGTTGGTAAAACTGGTAAGAAATAATTAAGGAGAGTGCAAAAATGGTTAGTAAAGTATCAAGAGCGAAAGTTCGCGCAAAAAAGCATAGAAGATTACGTAATCATCTGAGCGGTACAGCTACAACTCCGCGTTTAGCAGTTTTCCGCAGCAATAATCATATGTATGCTCAGATTATTGACGATACCATTGGAAAAACTCTGGTTTCCGCTTCTACTACTCAGAAAGAAGTAAAAGCAGAATTAGAAAAAACCAATAACGTTGATGCAGCAGCATATTTAGGAACTGTAATCGGTAAGAAAGCAGTTGAAGCAGGAATCAAAGAAGTTGTCTTTGATAGAGGTGGCTTTATATATCAGGGAAAAATCAAAGCATTAGCAGACGCAGCAAGAGAAGCTGGGTTAGAATTCTAATAAGGGAGGAAATGAACACATGAAACGTACTATTATTGATGCTAGTCAGCTTGAATTAGAAGAAAAAGTAGTATCAATCAAGCGCGTAACCAAGGTTGTTAAAGGTGGTCGTAACTTCCGATTCACAGCTTTAGTAGTTGTCGGTGACGGCAATGGACACGTTGGCGCTGGTTTAGGCAAAGCGGCAGAAATTCCGGAAGCAATCCGCAAAGGAAAAGAAGACGCTATGAAAAAATTAGTTACAGTAGCAAGAGACGAAAACGGAAGTATCACTCATGACTTCATCGGTAAATTCGGAAGCGCTGAAATGCTTCTGAAGAAAGCTCCGGAAGGTACTGGTGTTATCGCTGGTGGTCCGGCTCGTGCGGTAATCGAACTTGCAGGTATCAAAAACATCCGTACAAAATGTATGGGTTCCCGTAACAAACAGAACGTAGTTCTGGCTACCATCGCAGGTTTAAGTCAGTTAAAGACTCCGGAAGAAGTAGCAAGACTTCGTGGAAAATCCGTTGACGAGATTTTTGCATAGGAGGACTGAAAAATGGCAGATAAATTAAGAATCACTCTGGTGAAATCTACAATCGGTGCTGTTCCGAAAAACAAAAAAACAGTAGAAGCTTTAGGTTTAAGAAAATTAAACAAAACAGTGGAAATGCCTGATAATGAATCTGTTCGTGGTATGATTCGTCAGGTAAGACACATGGTTAAAGTAGAAGAAATCTAATCATTAAGAAGGAGGTGCCATCATGGATTTATCAAACTTAAAACCAGCTGAAGGTTCCAGACAGAGCGACAACTTCAGAAGAGGTCGTGGACATGGTTCAGGAAATGGTAAAACAGCAGGTAAAGGCCATAAAGGTCAGAAAGCACGTTCAGGCGCTAAGAGACCAGGTTTTGAAGGTGGTCAGATGCCTTTATACAGAAGACTTCCTAAGAGAGGCTTCAAATGTAGAAATTCTAAAGATATCGTTGCAATCAACGTAAGCGAATTAAACAGATTCGAAGACGGAGCTGAGGTAACACCAGCAGCATTACTTGCTTCAGGTGCAATCTCTCGTCTTGGAGATGGCGTTAAACTTCTTGGTAACGGTGAAGTTACAAAGAAAGTTAATGTAAAAGTTAACGCTGTAAGTGAAAGCGCTAAAACAAAAATTGAAGCTGCAGGTGGAACTGTCGAGGTGATCTAATGCTTGAGACTCTTAAAAATGCTTTTAAGATAAAAGATGTAAGACGTCGAATTTACTATGTAGTGTTAATGCTTGTTATCGTCCGTATTGGCTCACAGCTGCCAATACCGGGCGTTGACAGAGATTTCTTTAAACAATTGTTTGCAAATCAGTCAAACGATGCGTTTAACTTTTTCAATGCATTTACAGGTGGTTCTTTTGAGACCATGTCTATTTTTGCATTGAGTATTACACCGTACATTACATCATCCATTATCATTCAGCTTTTGACGATTGCGATTCCGAAGCTGGAAGAAATGCAGCGTGATGGAGAAGAGGGCAGAAAGAAAATGACTGCCATCACTCGTTATGTGACAATAGCTTTAGCGCTGTTCCAGTCCGTTACAATGGCAATCGGATTTGGAAACAGAGGATGGCTTACAAACATGAATTTCACAAGCGTAGTTGTTGCGGTTGCCACTTTGACAGCCGGTTCTGCTATGTTAATGTGGATTGGCGAGCAGATTACGGAAAAAGGTGTAGGAAATGGTATTTCTATCGTACTTATGATTAACATCGTTTCCAGAATACCAAGTGATTTGGTTACTTTGTTTGACAAATTCGTAAAAGGCAAAACCATCGCAAGAGGTGGTTTGTCAGTAATCATTATAGCGGCAATCATTATTCTGGTAGTCGTTATGGTACTTATCCTGAATGGTGCAGAAAGAAGAATACCAGTTCAATATTCCAAGAAAATGGTAGGAAGAAAAATGATGGGTGGACAGTCCAGTAATATTCCACTGAAAGTAAATACTGCCGGTGTTATTCCAATCATTTTTGCTTCTTCTTTGATGTCTTTTCCGGTTATTATCGCCAGCTTTTTAAATAAAGGCAACGGTACAGGAATCGGAAGCAAGATTTTAAAAGGACTTTCTTCCAGTAATTGGTTTAATCCGGATGAACCGGTATATTCAATTGGTCTTATTCTTTATATCGTACTTGTTATTTTCTTTGCTTATTTTTATACTTCTATCACATTTAATCCGATGGAAGTTGCAGATAACATGAAAAAGCAGGGTGGCTTTATTCCTGGAATTCGTCCTGGAAAGCCAACACAGGAGTATCTCGAGAATATCTTGAATTACATTATCTTTATTGGAGCTGCCGGACTTACAATTGTAGCAGTTATTCCGTTTTTCTTCAACGGTGTATTCGGTGCAAATGTTTCATTTGGCGGAACTTCCATCATCATCGTAGTCGGTGTTGTACTGGAAACTCTTAAACAAATTGAATCACGTATGTTGGTACGCAATTATAAAGGTTTTTTAAGTGAATAGGCATAACATTATGGAAGTGTACCCACTTTTGTGGGTGCACTAAAATGCTATATAAGGAAAATGTAAAAAAAGAGTAAAAAAGCATTACAGAAAGGGAAAAGCGTATGAAAATTATTATGTTGGGGGCACCTGGTGCCGGAAAAGGTACACAGGCAAAGAAAATCGCAGAAAAATATCACATTCCTCATATTTCTACAGGAGATATTTTCCGCGCAAATATCAAAAATGGAACAGAGCTTGGTAAAAAAGCGAAAACTTATATGGACCAGGGTCTGTTAGTTCCGGATGAATTAACGGTAGATTTAGTAATTGACCGTGTTGGACAGGATGACTGTAAAGACGGTTATATCTTAGATGGCTTCCCAAGAACCATTCCGCAGGCAGAATGCCTGGACGCTGCTCTTGAAAAAAGAGGAGAAAAAGTGGATTTTGCAATTGATGTGGAGGTTCCGGATGAAAACATTGTAAACCGTATGTCAGGAAGAAGAGCCTGTGTTGGATGCGGTGCAACTTATCATATTAAATACAATCCGACAAAAGTAGATGGAGTCTGCGATGCCTGCGGTGAAAAATTAGTGTTAAGAGACGATGACAAAGCGGAAACCGTACAGAAACGCCTTGGAGTTTACCATGATCAGACACAGCCGTTAATTGATTACTATACTAAATCCGGTGTGTTAAAAGAAGTAGACGGTACTGTTGATATGGAAGATGTATTCCAGGCAATCGTCGAGATTTTAGGAGCGTAAAAATGTCAGTAACGATAAAAACTGCCAGAGAAATTGAAAAAATGCGTGAAGCCGGAAGGCTTTTAGAGCAGGTACACGATGAACTTGAAAACTTCATCCGTCCAGGAGTTTCTACTCTTGAGATTGACCAGTTAGGTGAAAAGATTATCCGTCAGATGGGATGTATTCCAAACTTCCTTCATTATAATGGATATCCGGCATCCATCTGTGTCTCAGTTAATGATGAAGTAGTCCATGGAATTCCAAAAGCAAACAGAATTCTTCAGGATGGTGATATTGTAAGTCTGGATGCAGGTCTGATTTATCAGGGATATCATTCAGATGCAGCAAGAACACATGCTGTAGGAACAATATCAAAAGAAGCACAACAGCTCATTGATGTAACCAGACAGAGTTTCTTTGAAGGAATTAAATTTGCAAAAGCAGGAAATCATTTATATGAAATCTCCGCAGCAATCGGTGCTTATGCAGAAAAATTCGGTTACGGAGTCGTGCGCGATCTAGTTGGACACGGAATCGGAACAAGTCTTCATGAAGACCCTGAAATTCCGAATTTCCGTCAGAGACGAAGAGGACTGAAACTGCAGGCAGGAATGACTCTTGCGATTGAACCAATGATTAATCAGGGCAGAGCCGATGTAGAATGGTTAGATGATGACTGGACCGTTGTAACAGAGGATGGCTCCCTTTCTGCACATTATGAAAATACTGTATTAATTACGGATGGTGAGCCGGAAATTCTCACTTTTACAAAATAGGAGGTTCGGTTTAATGAAAAAACTTGGAACCGGAATGACGGCTGTATCACTTGCCGGTCATGATACAGGAAAAAGATACATGATAATGAAAGCAGAAGGTGAATATGTTTATCTGGCAGACGGAAAAATCCGTACAATTGAAAACCAGAAAAAGAAAAAAGTAAAACATATTCAGGTCGCCTATGAAATTGCTCCCGAAATCCAGAAACTTCTCGATGAGGGAAATGAATTAACAAATGAGCGTATCAAGAGAGTATTGAAAAACCGCAAAAGCGGACAGGAGGTTTGATTTATGTCAAAAGCAGATGTTATTGAAGTAGAAGGAACAGTGCTGGAAAAATTACCAAATGCAATGTTCAAAGTGGAACTGGAAAACAAACACGTAATTCTGGCTCATATCAGTGGAAAACTGAGAATGAACTTTATTCGAATTCTTCCGGGAGATAAAGTAACAATTGAAATGTCTCCGTATGATTTGAGCAAAGGCAGAATTATCTGGAGAGATAAATAAGATTACAGACAAGAATAGCTGCATATCTGTACTGAAAAAAGTACAAAGATATGCAGCTAAAAATTTGAAAAAAACACTTGCAATCTTATGTAAGTAGTGCTATTATATAAAGCGTACTTTTGTGCTCGGGCATTTTTGCCCTCGAATCAGAGCACAGCAAAAATACGAAAGGAGGGTTATTCCGTGAAGGTAAGAGCATCTGTAAAACCGATTTGCGAAAAATGCAAAGTTATCAAAAGAAAAGGTAGCATCAGAATTATCTGTGAAAACCCGAAACACAAACAGCGTCAGGGTTAATTAGACGAGGAAAAGTTTGTGTAGTTTTATTTTAGTGCGGCTGCAGTATGAACCACGTGGATGCGTTGTTTATACTGATTAAATATAGTAATATTATCACGTTTGTCGTCCTACCGAGAGGATGATTGCAGAATATTGCTTAATACCGGACTGTATGATTCGGAAAGGCTGTGTGAAATTTATTTGCGGCTGGACACATGAAACCGTCATTTTCAATGTGTCTCAATTAGGAACAATATTTATTAGAACAATGGAGGAACAAGTACATGGCTCGTATAGCTGGTGTAGACTTACCAAGAGAAAAACGTGTTGAAATTGGTCTGACTTATATCTACGGAATTGGTAGAACAAGTGCTGACCGTATCTTAGAGCAGGCAGGAATTAATCCTGATACTCGTTGCAGAGATTTAACTGACGAAGAAGTTGGTAAAATCCGTGATGCAATTGATGAATTAAACATCAATGTAGAAGGTGATTTAAGAAGAGAAATCGCTCTTAACATCAAGAGATTACAGGAAATCGGATGCTACAGAGGAATCCGTCATAGAAAAGGACTTCCTGTTCGTGGACAGAAGACAAAAACAAATGCCAGAACAAGAAAAGGTCCGAAGAGAACTGTTGCTAATAAGAAAAAATAATTAAGCTTTAAATTTTAGATGAAAAATTAAAGCAAATGATAACATGATGATTTGAAATATTTGAGAAAGTAGGTTAGTTTAGAAATGGCTAAAGTTACAAAAAAAGTGACAAAAAAGCGTGTTAAGAAAAACGTTGAACGCGGACAGGCACATATCCAGTCATCTTTCAACAATACAATCGTTACATTGACAGATGCTGAAGGAAATGCTTTATCATGGGCAAGTGCAGGTGGTCTGGGATTTAAAGGTTCAAGGAAATCTACTCCTTATGCAGCACAGATGGCTGCAGAGACTGCTACAAAAGCAGCATTAATTCATGGTCTTAAGACTGTTGACGTTTTCGTAAAAGGACCAGGTTCAGGAAGAGAAGCAGCAATCCGTGCGCTGTCTGCCTGCGGTCTGGAAGTTACAAGCATCTGCGACGTAACACCGGTACCACATAACGGTTGCCGTCCACCAAAACGTAGAAGAGTCTAATTAGGAGGTTAATTAATCATGGCAGTGAATAGAGTACCAGTTCTTAAAAGATGTAGATCCCTTGGTCTTGATCCGATTTATTTAGGAATTGACAAAAAATCAACAAGACAGTTAAAAAGAGCAAATAGAAAAATGTCCGAATACGGACTTCAGTTAAGAGAAAAACAGAAAGCAAAATTCATCTATGGTGTTCTGGAAAAACCTTTCCGTAACTACTATAAAAAAGCTGACCAGAAACAGGGTCAGACTGGTGAAAACCTGATGATTATGCTGGAAACTCGTCTGGACAATGTAGTTTTCCGTCTTGGTCTTGCCAGAACAAGAAAAGAAGCTAGACAGATTGTTGACCACAAACATGTAATGGTTAACGGAAAACAGGTTAATATCCCATCTTACCTTGTAAAAGTTGGCGATGTTATCGAAATTAAAGAAAAATGTAAATCTTCCCAGAGATACAAAGATATCGTGGAAGTAACAGGCGGACGTCTTGTACCGGCTTGGTTAGATGTTGATCAGGAAGCTCTGAAAGGCGAAGTGAAAGCACTTCCTACAAGAGAAGAAATCGACGTACCGGTTGATGAGATGTTAATCGTCGAATTATATTCTAAATAAGATGCACGTAGCAAGGAGGGCTTTGCATGTTCGATTTTAACAAACCCAAAATTCAAATCACAGAAATGTCTGATGATAAGAGATATGGGAAATTTGTTGTGGAACCACTTGAAAGAGGTTATGGTATTACACTCGGCAACTCTTTAAGAAGAATTATGCTTTCTTCCTTACCAGGTGCTGCTGTAAGCCAGGTTAAAATTGATGGTGTTCTGCATGAATTCAGTTCCATTCCAGGTGTAAAAGAAGATATGACAGAGATTATCATGAATCTGAAAAACCTGGCAATTAAGAACACAAGTGACAGCGCAGAACCAAAAACTGCATATATTGAGTTTGATGGAGAAGGCGTTGTTAAGGGCGCAGATATCCAGGCAGATCAGGATATTGAAATCCTGAATCCGGATCAGGTAATTGCTACATTGAATGGTGGAGCAGGATGTAAGTTTAATGCAGAACTTACAATTACAAAAGGTCGTGGATATGTTAGCTCTGATAAAGGAAAAACGGACGACATGCCGATTGGTGTGATTGCAGTTGATGCAATTTATACTCCGGTAGAGCGTGTAAATATGACTGTTGAAAATACCCGTGTTGGACAGGTTACAGACTTTGATAAACTGACACTGGATATTTATACCAATGGTACTTTGGATGCTGATGAGGCAGTCAGTCTTGCAGCAAAAGTCCTGAGCGAGCATTTAAGCCTCTTTATTGACCTGTCTGAAAGTGCAAAAACAGCAGAGGTCATGATTGAGAAAGAAGATAATGAAAAAGAAAAAGTTCTCGAAATGAACATTGATGAATTAGAGTTATCTGTTCGTTCTTATAACTGCTTAAAACGTGCAGGCATTAATACAGTAGAAGAACTTTGCAACCGTACTTCAGATGATATGATGAAAGTTCGTAATCTCGGACGTAAATCACTTGAAGAAGTACTTGCAAAATTAAAAGAGTTAGGTTTACAGTTGAACCCAAGTGATGAGTAAACCAAGTAAAGAGAATTTATGGAATATAAGCAATGAGCCAGTAAGACCGAAGAAGCATGGCTCATTGTTCCACAAATGGAGGAAATATTAAAATGGCTAAATATAGAAAATTAGGCAGAACATCTGACCAGAGAAAAGCGTTACTGAGAAGCCAGGTAACAAGCCTGTTATATCATGGAAAAATCGTTACAACTGAAACCAGAGCAAAAGAAGTTCGCAAAATTGCGGAAGGTCTTATTGCAATGGCAGTGAAAGAAAAAGACAACTTTGAAACTGTTACAGTAACTGCAAAAGTTGCTCGTAAAGACGAAAGTGGAAAAAGAGTAAAAGAAGTTGTTGATGGTAAAAAAGTAACTGTATATGACGAAGTTCAGAAAGAAATCAAAAAAGATGCTCCGTCCAGATTACATGCCAGAAGACAGATGTTAAAAGTTTTCTACCCGGTAAAAGAAGTTCCAACAGCTGCTGCTGGTAGAAAGAAAAATACAAAAGATGTAGACATGGTAGATAAAATGTTTACAGAAATCGCTCCAAAATACGTTGACCGTAACGGTGGTTACACAAGAATTATCAAAATCGGACCACGTAAGGGCGATGCAGCAATGGAAGTTGTATTAGAATTAGTATAATTTCAGTTGTGGACAAATTGAAAAGATAATGCAGCCTTAGGCTGAAGTAAAAAGAACATACCTCCGGTAACAGTATGGCTGCACCGGAATTGTATGTTCTTTTTTGTATTGTCCTGATTTTATACTTGTACAAAGTGGTGTTCTATCAATTAGAAAAGTAAAGTTCTATAGGAGAAAGACGTATGGAAAAAAAATTACTGTTTATTTTTAATGCAAGAGCAGGAAAAGGAAGTATTAAATCACGTCTGATTGATATTATAGATATTTTTATAAAAGGCGGATATGAGGTAACAGTACATTCTACCCAGGCATATCAGGATGGACTTCGGGTTGCGAAAAAAAGAGCAGGGGATTTCGACCTGATTGTGGCAAGTGGAGGAGATGGGACTCTTGATGAAGTGGTAACAGGATTGATGGAGGGAAATCATAAAACGTTACTTGGTTACATACCGGCAGGAAGTACGAATGATTTTGCAAATAGTCTTCATGTTTCAAAAAATATGTTACAGGCGGCTACAGATATTGTAGAGGGCATTCCACATGCTTTTGATGTCGGGAAATTTAATGATGACTTTTTTGTTTATATTGCAGCATTTGGTTTATTTACAGATGTTTCTTATGAGACTAATCAGGACTTAAAAAATATTTTAGGACATGCAGCCTATATATTAGAAGGAACACAGAGATTATTTAATATTGCTTCTTATCAGCTTAAGGTAGAAACAAAGGATACCAGTTTCGAGGGAGATTTTATTTTCGGAATGGTCAGCAATGCGACATCCGTTGGTGGATTCCGAAAACTAACCGGACCAGATGTATTGCTGGATGATGGTGTGTTTGAAGTATTACTGATACGTCGTCCGAAAAATATTCTGGAGTTAAATGAGATTATTACAGCTCTTTTAGGAGGAGCGGATACTTCCAACATTGAGTCTTTTAAGACTTCTTACCTTAAAATTACTTCGGAGACACAGATTTCCTGGACTTTGGATGGAGAATTTGGTGGAGAACATCGAGAGGTGGAAATCCAAAATATGAATCATGCGGTGAACATTATATTGAAAAAAGATGAGAAAGTGCCGTTGATTCAAGCTAATACAGGGAATATTAAGTAACTACCATATTGACTTGCCTGATGTTTTATTCTTTTGCCTTGTATAGCAGAAAATCACTTGGCGTCAATATAGCAGCTGCTTAATTTATGCTGTATCAGTAAATAAAACGTAAAAGGCATCGGACTTTTTCTTTTTATTATCATAGTATAATAAAAAAAGTGGATGCTGAACGGATATGAATATAGAGGATTTTTTGAAAAACAGTATATTGATTTTTGCACTGACCATGGATTCATTCATGGTCAGTTTTTCGTATGGGGCAAGCCGTATTAAGATTTCATTTTCGGTAGTTGCAGGGATGAATCTGGTTATGAGCGGAATGTTGGGAATGGCGGTCTGGATAGGAAATGGTTTTTCTCATTTTATCGAAGGCAGGACAACAGATGTTCTGGCAGGAGTTTTACTTGGTGGAATGGGAGGATACCAGATTTATCACTCTGTTCAGATACAAAAGCAGAATATGACGAAAAAAACAAGAAAATTAAATTTTATGAGTGGGATTATTCTGGCAGTGGCACTGTCTATTGACAGCGTGGCAGTTGGAATGGGAGCAGGACTTTTAGAAGGAGTACGCTGGATGCTGATTGCAGGGGCATTTCTTTGGGGGATTTTTATGATGGAAATCGGGTGGAAACTTGGAAAACGCTGTGCAAAGTTTTATAAAAAAGATTTGTCCTGGGTTGGTGGGATTTGTCTTTTACTTTTAGCTTTCTTTGCATTTTGGTAAGCGATATCTGAAAATTCCACTTGCTTTTTTTTCTTATATGAGGTATCGTAGAAACAGCTTTTAGGCACATAATACAGGAGGATAGTCGAATGAGTGAAAACATTAAAGTCACTGAAATTTTTGGAGAAGATGTGTTTAACGATTCTGTTATGCAGCAGCGACTTCCAAAAAAAGTATATAAGGAATTAAAACAGACAATTCTGGAGGGAAAAGAATTGTCTCTTGAGATGGCAGATGTCATTGCACATGAGATGAAAGAATGGGCGATTGAAAAAGGTGCAACACATTATACACATTGGTTTCAGCCGCTTACCGGAGTAACAGCCGAGAAACATGATTCGTTCATTACTGCACCGCTTCCATCAGGAAAAGTCCTTATGAGCTTTTCAGGAAAGGAACTGATTAAAGGTGAACCGGATGCATCATCTTTTCCATCAGGCGGTCTTCGTGCGACATTTGAAGCCAGAGGATATACAGCATGGGATTGTACTTCACCGGCATTTGTAAGACATGATGCAGCAGGGGCAACCTTATGTATTCCAACCGCATTCTGTTCTTATACAGGAGAGGCACTTGACCAGAAAACTCCGCTGCTTCGTTCGATGCAGGCAATTGATAAACAGGCAATGCGTCTGATCCGTCTGTTTGGAGACACAACTGCAAAAAAAGTCATTCCTTCTGTAGGTGCAGAACAGGAATATTTTCTGGTTGACGAGAAGAAATTTATGCAGAGAAAAGATTTGACTTTCACAGGTCGTACCTTATTTGGTGCAATGCCGCCAAAAGGTCAGGAACTGGATGATCATTATCTTGGAACAATCCGTCAGAAAATCTCCGGATATATGAAGCATGTAAATGAAGAATTATGGAGATTGGGCGTAACTTCTAAAACACAGCATAATGAGGTTGCTCCGGCACAGCATGAGTTAGCTCCGATTTATGCGGAAGTCAATGTGGAAGTAGACCACAATCAGATTATTATGCAGACCTTAAAACGTGTTGCAAGCCAGCATGGAATGAAATGCCTGCTTCATGAGAAGCCGTTTGCAGGAGTCAATGGTTCCGGAAAACATAATAACTGGTCCTTGACAACAGATACAGGTGTGAATTTGTTAGAGCCTGGAAATACACCGCATGAAAATGTGCAGTTTTTACTGGTATTAAGCTGTATTTTAAAAGCGGTAGATAAACATGCAGCTCTGCTTCGTGAGTCGGCAGCCGATGTTGGAAATGACCACCGCCTTGGCGCAAATGAGGCACCTCCGGCTATTATTTCTGTATTTTTGGGAACTCAGCTGACTGACGTTATGAATCAGCTGATTACAACAGGTATGGCTGACCACAGTATCGGAAGTGAAAAATTAGAGACAGGTGTAAAATCCATTCCGGAATTTATGCGTGATACAACCGATAGAAACCGTACGTCACCATTTGCATTTACCGGTAATAAATTCGAATTTCGTATGGTTGGTTCAAGAGATTCTATTGCACCGGCAAATGTTGTCTTAAATACAATCGTAGCGGAAGCGTTTAAAGAAGTCTGCGATGTACTGGAAAATGCAGAAGACGTTGATATGGCTGTACATGATTTGATAAAGAAAAACTTTACTGAGCATCAGAGAATTGTATTTAATGGAAATGGTTATTCAGATGAATGGGTGGAAGAAGCAAAACGAAGAGGACTTCCAAACATCGGATGTATGGTAGATGCAGTAGAAGCACTGACAAGCGAACAGACCATTGAATTGTTTGAAAAATTTGGTGTATTTACAAAAGCAGAACTGGAATCCAGAAAAGAAATTAAATACGAAGCTTACTCAAAAGCAATCAATATTGAAGCTAAGACTATGATTGATGTGGCAAGCAAACAGATTATTCCGGCAGTGATTAAATATACAAGACAGCTTGCAGATTCTATCAATGCGGTTGTTGCAGCAGGTGTTTTAGAAGTAGAAGTTCAGACAGAGCTCTTAAGAGAAACTTCTGCCTTATTAAAGAAAACAAAAGATGCATTAAATGAATTAAAGAAAGTAACAGAAGAAGCACTGACCAAAGAAGAAGGAAAAGAAAGTGCAATGTTCTATCATGAAAAAGTAATGCCGTCAATGGAAGCACTTCGTACACCGGTTGATGAACTTGAGATGATTGTTGACAAAGATATGTGGCCGATGCCATCTTATGGTGATTTATTATTTGATGTATAAAAATAGAAATTGAGAAAAAAGAAAGGGTATTTGGAAAATCCAGATGCCTTTTCTAGTTATATGAAAAATTTATTCTATGATAAGTGTAGCGCCTGATTTTCAAAAATGTTGGAAATCCAACAGATGGATATGGTGAAATAGAATAGAATAAAAGTAAAAAAATACAGGATGGAGAAAATGGAACAAGAACTTAAGGTTTTAGAGGAACAAAAAGTAGATAAGGGATTGATTGAAGCGGTTGCAGAATTTCGTGCGGAACATAAAGTGGATGAGAGGGTGAAAAACCGTATTATAAAGCCAGATATGGCATTTTTTGGAAAAGAAGTATTAGAGATGGGAATTGCAACTTTATTAAAGGGAGAAAATCTGCTCTTAACAGGGCCAAAGGCAACCGGTAAAAATATACTGGCTGAGAATCTGGCATGGATTTTCGCAAGACCGGTTTATAATATTTCCTTTCATGTCAATACAGACAGTGGAGATTTAATTGGTACAGATACCTTTGAAAATAATGAAGTCAAATTAAGAAAGGGAAGTATCTACCGCTGTGCCGAATATGGTGGTTTTGGAATCCTTGATGAGATTAATATGGCAAAAAATGATGCAGTCTCCGTTTTACATGCTACCCTCGATCATAGAAGAAGTATTGATGTGCCGGGATATGATAAAATTGAGATGGACGACGCAACACGTTTTATCGGAACGATGAATTATGGTTATGCAGGAACAAAAGAGTTAAATGAAGCATTAGTTTCCCGCTTCCTTGTGATAGATATGCCGGGTCAGAATGAAGAGACACTTGAGTACGTTTTTAAAACGAAATTTCCAACTATCAAAGAGGAAGCGTTAAAGCAATGGATTGGACTCTTCTTGGATTTGCAGTTAAAGGCAGATAACAGCGAGATTACAACAAAAGCATTGGATTTGCGAGGGATGATTGGGGCACTGCGCACGATTTCCTGCGGATTAAAACCGTCCCTCGCAGTGAAAATGGGAGTTGTAAATAAATGCTTTGATATTTTTGAGAAGGAAATTGTGCAGGATGTCGTAATGACAAGAATACCGGAGTCCTGGAATCCAGGGGATGTATTTGAATGAGAGAAGAATTTGAATTGGAATTAGAAAACCGGATCAAAAATCTGATTTGGACGGTAAGTGGAGATTATACGCTGGATGTAAAACCAGACATTGAGAGTTATCATCGTTCTCATGCAGTTGGGCTTTATGACGGAATCAAACAGGGCGCATTTGCACGTTATTTTAACAGAGAAGAGCTTTCTTTATACTTAATGAAGAAAATCTATCTGCATGGGGAAGAAGGGCCTCTTATGAGCCTTGCACAGCTTTGTATTGAATGGTCGGTAGCCGAGCGGATTACAAAAGAGCGGGA
This sequence comes from Firmicutes bacterium OM04-13BH, assembly GCA_003481745.1. Taxonomy (GTDB): domain Bacteria; phylum Bacillota; class Clostridia; order Lachnospirales; family Lachnospiraceae; genus Blautia; species Blautia stercoris. The sequence continues at coordinate 229,659 of QULP01000004.1, read as the reverse complement.
AGGAATCAAAGAAATCCGAAAAGAGGCGCTTGAAGATATACTGGAAATGGATTTTTCACGCCTTGCAGCTTCTGAGCCAGGGCGTTTGAAGCTAATGCTGTTTAAAGAATGTTTAAACGGTTCTGAGCCTGCTACAAACCGGATGAGAGCATTTATGGAACAGGTTCAGGCACTTTCTGATGCAAAAGAAACGATAGAGCTGATTCACACGATAGATAAGTTATATAACGCTATGGTAGATCCTAATTTTGAAAAACGTTATGGAAATCTTGAAACGGTACTTGCAGTTTCGCTGGAAGAGCTTGCCGAGTTTTCCTGGAAAGATTATCTGGAAGAAGAGGCATTAGAAGAGAGCTTTGGCACCTATCTGGAACATATAAATGAAGCAATGACCAATTTGGATAAAATGGAATTAAACCAGGAGACAAAGAAAGAAGAATCCGAAGAAGAGACAAGTCAGAAAAAGAAAATTTTGGTTGTAGATGAAGAGGCACTTTCTAAGATGCACAGTTACGTTCAGCGAAATTACGGAATTGGATATCTTTCTGAAACTGAAGAGAAAAGACGAAACCTGTTATTATGTCGTGGAATTCACAGTGACTGCAGTCTGTATTTTACAGAAGGAGTATTAAAACATGCGGTTCTTCGTAATTATCAGTATGAGTATGCAAAAAAACAGCGAGATAAAAACCGCTATGAATATTATAACAATCACAGGATGGTGAAAAATAACATCCGACAGCTCTCAGATATGCTAAAAAAAGCACTGGTGATGCGTGATGAAGTACAGGAAACAATATCTGACAGGGGAAGAATTGTGCCGTCACGTCTTTGGAGAATTGGAAGAAGTCATGATTCAAGAGTGTTTTTAAGAAAACTAAATCACGATAACAGTGATTTTGTAGTGGATGTTTTAATTGATGCAAGTGGCTCACAGAGAAAACGGCAGGGGCAGGTGGCGATGCAGGCATATATTTTAAGTGAAGCATTGAGCATCGCAAATGTTCCACATCGGGTTATGAGTTTTTGCACCTTCTGGGATTATACGATTTTGCACCGTTTTCGGGAATATGAAGATGATAGAAGTGCCAATGAAAATATTTTTGAATATAATACGTCTTCCAATAACCGCGATGGGTTGGCAATTAAGGCAGCAGGGTATGAATTGTTAAATCGGGAAGAGGAACATAAGATTCTGATTGTACTAAGTGACGGACGACCTTATGATGTGATTTTAAACCGTCCAAATGCAAGAAATCCACAACCCTATCAGGGAAAGTATGCGATTTCAGATACTGCATTTGAAGTACGTAAATTACGAAGTAAAGGTGTTTGTGTGCTTGGAGTATTTGCAGGAGAAGAGAAAGATTTACCGGCAGAAAAAAAGATCTTTGGAAAAGATTTTGCCTATATTCGGGATGTGGCAGGATTTTCAGGGATTGTAGGAAGATATCTGCTGAAACAATTAGAACGGGAAGAGTAAGAAAAAAGCCGAGAGCTGAGTGAGATACTGTGTGTATCGACCTCTTAAAGCTTTCGGCTTTTTTTATTGAAAAAACTAATTGGTTTTTCCTTCTGTTTCAAAATACTGTTTAACTAAACGGGCTACCGTTCCGGAAAGTAAGAACAGAGCAATTAAGTTTGGAATTGCCATCAGACCGTTAAAGGTCTCAGCAACACTCCACATCAGACCTAAATCAGCAGTTGCACCGATAATGGCAACCAGAGAATAAGCAACCATAAATGGTTTGATAGATTTTTCTTTTAACAGATATTCAATACAACGTGCACCATAAAGTCCCCATCCAATGATAGTGGAAAATGCAAAACAGCAGAGTGCAATTGCAGTGAAAATGGAAACCCAGTTTCCATAAGTAGAAGTAAAGCCGGAAATAGTCAGTTCAGCACCGGCTGCTTCTCCGTATCCGACAGGGGTTCCACTGCATAAGATAACCAGTGCAGTTAAAGTACAGATTACAATTGTATCTGTAAAAACCTCAAAGATACCGAAGAATCCCTGTTTTACCGGTTTTTTGGTATCCGCACAGGCATGGGCGATAGAACCGGTACCAAGACCTGCTTCATTTGAGAAAATACCGCGTGAGACTCCTTTTTTCATGCTCAGGAAGAAGCTTCCTACCACACCTCCGGTTACAGATGCCGGAGAAAAAGCACCTTCAACAATAGAAGCAAAAACAGAAGGTACACGGTTTAAATTTAATAAAATCACACCAAGGGACAGTACAATGTAAATAAGTGCCATAAATGGAACGAGTTTTTCCGTTACACGTCCAATTCGTTTCACGCCTCCAAGAAGTACAGTGGCAACTAAAATGGCAATGATAATACCGATAATCAGATTGCTGGTGGAAACAGCATCTTCGTTGATAAGATGATAATTTAATAATGCAGAATTGATGGCGGTCGTAATTGTATTAACCTGTGTAGCATTTCCGGTGCCGAATACAGTTAAGACACCGAAAAGAGAGAATAAAGCAGCAAGCCATCTCCAGTTCTTTCCAAGACCATTTTTTATGTAGTACATAGGTCCGCCGATCAGTTCTCCCCGTGCGTTGGTTTCACGGAAGTGAACTGCAAGGGTAACTTCTGAAAATTTAGTGCACATGCCAAGGGCAGCAGAAATCCACATCCAGAATACGGCACCTGGACCGCCGATTGCGATTGCACCTGCAACTCCGGCGATATTACCGGTACCGACTGTGGCGGCAAGTGCCGTACAGACTGCCTGAAATGGAGTCATTGCGCCATCAGAAGCCTCTCTTTTACGGAAAACACGTCCAATTGTGGTTTTGATTGCATAAGGGAACTTGCGGATTTGCAAAAATCGGGTACGGATACTTAAGTAAAGACCGACACCGATGATACAAATCATGGCAGGCACACCCCAGATAAAGTTGTTTACAGCAGAGTTAACTGCTTCAATTGTTTGGAGCATTTTTGTATTCCTCTCTTTTAATAGGTTTATAAAAGTTTACAAAATAAAATAATAGCATATTTTGTAAAAAAAGTACAGAATAACATAGCTTTTAAGCAAAGAGGAAATCTGATATAATGAAACAAAAAAATAAAATTGGAGTTGTTATAAAATGGAAGAACAAAAAGTATGTCCAGTGGCAAAAAAATGTGGCGGATGCAGTTGGCAGGGGATTTCTTACGAAGAACAGTTAAAGAAAAAGCAAAAGCAGATCAGAAAACTTTTGAAAGATATCTGTCTGGTAGAACCGATTATTGGTATGAAAAATCCATATCATTATAGAAATAAAGTCAATGCAGCGTTTGCACACAGACGAGATGGCAGTATTGTTTCCGGAGTCTATGAAGAAGGAACACATCGTATTGTTCCGGTTGATGAATGTCTGATAGAAGACCAGACTGCGGATGCAATTATCAGAGATATCCGAGGCTTATTAAAATCTTTTAAGATAAAAGTTTATAACGAGGACAGCGGATATGGGTTACTACGTCATGTCATGGTAAGGAGAGGATTTGCAAGCGGTGAGGTAATGGTAGTATTAGTATGTGCTTCTCCAATCTTCCCATCAAAAAATAATTTTGTGAAAGCTCTTAGAAAACTTCATCCTGAAATTACAACGGTTATTTTAAATGTAAACGACAAAAAGACAAGCATGGTACTTGGAGAACGTAATATCACTTTATATGGAAAAGGATTTATTGAAGATACGCTTTGCGGTTGTACTTTCCGCCTCTCTCCGGCTTCGTTTTATCAGGTCAATCCAGTACAGACTGAAAAACTATATCAAAAAGCAATTAAAATGGCGAAATTACAGGGAGAAGAGAAAGTCATTGATGCTTATTGCGGAATCGGAACGATTGGTCTGATTGCAAGCAGTCATGTAAAAGAAGTCATCAGTGTAGAATTAAATAAAGACGCTGTAAAAGATGCGATTATCAATGCCAAACGAAATGGAATTAAAAATGTGAAATTTTATCAGGGTGATGCCGGAAAATTCATGGTAAATCTGGCTGGACAGGGCAAGAAAGTCGATGTTGTATTTATGGATCCGCCAAGAGCCGGAAGTGATGAGGCATTTTTGAGTTCTGTGATTAAACTTGCACCTGAAAAAGTGGTGTATATTTCCTGTAATCCGGAAACACTTGCAAGAGACTTAAAATATTTAACAAAACATGGATATGAGGCAAAAAGTGCTGTGCCAGTTGATATGTTTAGTTGGACCGAACATGTGGAGACTGTGGTGTTGCTGCAAAGGAAAAATATATAGAAATCCTTGAATTTACGCACTTTGTGGAGTTTTTCAGTTTCAAAAAAATAGGTGAAAATCACAAAGAAAAGAGCCTTGTGAAGAAAGTAACCGTTGTTGTTGCGTTAGACCTCGGGACGGGGAACACAAAGAATCTTGAATATGAAAATGAATAGAGAGCTATCAGATCATTGATAGATTATAGGGATACTTGTTAAAAGCGGGTGTCCCTATTTTTTATGGGGCATTCCAGAAATGGAGTGTCTTTTTTATACCAAAATATTAAAAATTCAGGAGGAAAATGAAAATGACAAACACAGCGTTAAGAGCAGAGAATAGCAATTCTCGCACAATTACTTTCAAGAGCAGGGAACACGAAAAATTTTATGAGGAATATCTGAAAAAATGCAGATATCAGGATGTCTACCATCGGGCTTTGGTTTATTGCCTGGGTATCGACAGAGACACAAGAAATAATGTGAATAAAATCTATAATTTTAAAACTGGATGTGTAAAAACGGAATGCCTGCAGGAAGGGTGGCAGACCAGTGGAAGTTTACGAATTGTCCGTATGGCATTTAACCTGTATTGTAATGGAACACCAAGCGTCGGAGATTACGAAGCAGAAGAAGATCAGTTGAAAGAATGTCAGTGTTATACCGTAGAGGAGCTGTTTTGCTGTGGATATGCCCGGTATTTCTGGGAAGCCATTAAAATCCGTTATCCAGAGTATTGCTTTTACAAAGACTGGGAGGATCGACCAGGCTGTCTGGAACATTATGTACTCCATCAGCTTCGCAATGATCCGGCATTTGTTTCAGAGTTGGATTTTGTTATGACATTAGATGGACATCTGATTGGACAGAATATGTTTATGAAGGCTGTGATTGTAGCCGATGATGGCAGAAGTATTCCCATTATGACTAGGGGACCGATCTGTATTGCACCGGAGCTTAAAAGGAAGGGGTATGGAAAGATTTTACTGGATTATTCTCTGGAAAAAGCAAAAGAACTTGGATGCGGAGCAATATGTTTTGAAGGAAATATTGATTTTTATGGGAAAAGCGGATTTAAACAAGCAAGTGAATTTGGTATTCGTTACCATGGTCTGGAAGAAGGGGATGATGCTTCATTCTTTTTATGTAAAGAACTGATTTCGGGTTATCTAGATGGCATAACAGGTGAATATGCAACACCAGCAGGGTATCTGGTGGATGAAAATGAAGCAGAAGAATTTGATAGAGCGTTTCCATATTTAGAAAAGAAAAAACTACCGGGACAGATTTTTGAAGGATGAAAGGCAGGAGATAAATTTAGATGAAAGCAATGAAAAAAGACTGGTATCAGAAAAATTGGACTCTGGATATCCACAATATGTCATGGGTAGAAGATACCAACAGACAAGTAGATTTTCTAATCAATCAGTTGCAGTTAAAAGGGACGGAAAAAATACTTGATTTGGCATGTGGATTTGGTCGGCACTCACTGGAGTTTGCCAGACGTGGGTATGAGGTTACCGGTATTGATATTACACCGGCGTACATAGATTATGCAAACGAGCAGGCAAAAAAAGAAAATTTGAATGCAAAGTTCATTTGTCAGGACATTCGCACGATCACATTTGATAAGGAATTTGATGTTGTGCTGAATATGGCGGATGGAGCAATAGGATATCTTGAAGACGATGGGGAAAATCATAAGATTTTTTCTGTCATTGTGAAAGCATTAAAAAATGGTGGAAAGCACTTTATGGATATCATGAATGGAAGCTATGCCCAAACACATTTCCCTTGCAAGTTATGGGATGCAGGAGAAAAGGGACTTACATTATCTGCTTTTGAATGGGAGAAGGATAGAAAAACGCTGATATATGGGCAGGTAGACTATATGTATGGAGAAGCACTTTATAAGCCTGAAATGAAAGAAGGAAATCCTATAAGGTTATATAGTTTGGATGAAATCACGGAGATATTCGGTAAATTAGGACTTCGTATTTGTAACAGCTTTGCTGATTTCAGTGGAAAGCCGAGTTCTGATAATGATATTCAATTGATGGTTTATTCCATACGAGAATAAAAATAGAGTAGACGAATTATTTAGCAATCTTCATCAAATCTTTATTTTTTTCTGTTAGGTTATATTTCAGTAAGAAATGAAATATGGAAGGAAGGATAGTAAAGATGGAAATGATGTTGCAGACACAAAATTTGTGTAAATATTTTAGAAAGCAGAAAGCGGTAAATAATGTTTCATTTAATATAGAAAAGGAACAGATTTATGGACTGCTTGGACCGAATGGTGCGGGAAAATCTACCACATTGAAAATGTTGACTGGTATGATGAAACCAACTGCAGGAAAGATTTACTTTGATGGAAAACTTTTGGATAGGAAAGATTTATCAAAAATAGGAGCGTTAATTGAAAATCCGCCTATTTATGAAAATCTTTCCGCCAGAGAGAATTTGAAGGTAAGACAATTATTGCTTGGTACAGATGAAAACAGAATTGATGAGGTCTTGCAGATTGTATCACTTACAAACACCGGAAAGAAGAAAGCAGGACAGTTTTCTTTGGGGATGAAGCAAAGACTAGGCATTGCAATGGCATTGCTTGGAGAACCGGAACTTTTGATATTGGATGAACCTACGAATGGATTAGATCCAATAGGCATCGAGGAATTACGAGAGCTGATCCGGTCTTTTCCGGAACAGGGAATCACTGTAATTCTCTCCAGTCATATTCTCTCAGAGGTACAGTTACTTGCAGATAAAGTCGGGATTATTTCAGGTGGAATCTTAGGATACGAAGGAGCATTAAAGCAGGGAGATAATCTTGAAGATTTGTTTATGAATGTGGTAAGAAAAAACCAGAAAGCAGGTGAAATCCATGGTTAATATTATAAAAGCAGAACATCAAAAAGCCAAAAGAACCATGCGAAAAAAGTTTATCTGGGGATTTCCTCTTCTTACATTTGTTATGGCATTTATATTTACTCTTGGGATGACAAATGCTTATGCAGAAAGTGTTTGGAACTGGTGGTATACACTTTTGCTGCCGGGGATGATTGCTCTATTTTGTTATCTTTCTGTGGCGCAGGAGAAAAAGATAAAATACTATCATTTAATGACTATTCCCACAGACAGAAGAAAATTGTTGCTGGGGAAAATTATTTATATTGGGTACATGATTTTGTTTTCTAATATGATTGTGTTTGCAGGAGCAACGCTTGGAGGCTTTCTTCTAACGACACATGTTCCAGTTGGAGGAGCGTTGATTGCAGTATTGTTTCTGACGGTTTCTGAGTTATGGGAGATTCCGGTAGCTTTATTTTTAAGTGAACGATTTGGAATGATTGTAAACCTGTTCGTCTGCCTGTTTATTACCGTCAGCGGTGTGGTAATATCACAAACCAGAATCTGGTATGTACTTGTTTCTGCAATCCCTATGCGAATGATGTGCCCGTTGCTTCATGTTTTACCAAATGGACTTGCCGCAGAAGCAGGGAATCCTCTTTTGGATACGGGAGTCATTGTTCCGGGAATGTGTCTCTCAATCATCTGGTTTGTTTTTGTAACGGTTCTGTTTTTGAAATGGTTTGAGAGAAGAGAGGTGAAATAAGATGATTGGAAGATCTCTTAATGCAGACTTGCGAAAGATGAAAGGAACATCTGTGATTCTGGCACACTTACTGATTCCGATTATAACCAGCGTTATATTTTTAATATATTACTTTTTTTCACCATGGAATGAAAATATGAAAGTGATTGCATTTTATCAGGCAATAGGAGCAGGATTTCCGGTACTTATTGGAATTTTTACAGCAAGTGTGATGGAACAGGAACAAAATGCAGGTGATTTTCAAAATCTGTTGTCTTTACCGGATAAACCTGCAGCATTTTTATCGAAACTGTTGATGCTACTGGTTTTGTGTCTGTGCTCTATCCTATTGACAGCAATCATATTCGGAATTGGATTTGGAAGAATCGCATCAAGCGATATCGAAATCATGAAAGGATGTATATTTGCAGCATTGCTGCTGTGGGGAAGCAGTGTTCCACTTTATCTGTGGCAGCTGATTCTGGCTTTTCAGTTTGGAAAAGGGGTATCCATTGGAGCAGGGATTATATCAGGACTAATTAGTGCATTGATGCTTACCGGACTTGGAGATTATGTGTGGAAATATGTATTTGTCTGCTGGACGGGTAGAGTACCATATACTTATCTGCAATCTGTATTGGGAGAAACTAGTGTAGGTGAATGGTTGTCATTCATACCAGGTTGCTTAATATTTACAGGGATTAGTATGGTATACTATTTTTGGTGGGTAAACCACTGGGAAGGAAACAGAATATCGGAATAGAATCGAGGGAAACTATGGCAAAAATACTGGCAGTTGATGATGAACCGGCAATTTTGGAAATGATAGAAAGCATTTTGAATAAGGATGGACATCTGGTTACCAAAGTAAGTAATCCACTAAAAATTAATATGGAAGAATTACATCGTTATGACCTGATTTTACTGGACATTATGATGCCTGGAATTGATGGCTTCGAATTATGCAAAAGAATTAGGATACTTGTGGATTGTCCGATTTTGTTTCTTACGGCAAAAACGGAGGAAAACAGTCTGGTAAACGGACTTTCTTTAGGAGCAGATGATTATATTTCAAAGCCATTTGGAGTGATGGAACTTCGGGCAAGGATCAATGCACATCTTAGAAGAGAGCACAGGGAACATTCTGTCCGGATGGTTTTGGGGAGGGTCTGTATTCAAATATCTCAAAAGAAACTATTGGTTGATGATAAGGAACTTCCTCTTACGAAAGCGGAGTACGAAATCTGTGAATTTCTGGCTAAAAACAGAGGACAGGTTTTCTCGAAGGAACAGATATTGGAAGCGGTCTTTGGCTTTGACAATGAGAGTAATGACAGTACTATAATCACGCATATCAAAAATATAAGAGCAAAATTTGCGGATTATGATTATACACCGATAAAAACAGTCTGGGGGATTGGATATAAATGGGAAGAGTAAAGAGAAGCAATGCACTCAGCAAGATTTTTATGAGATATGTACTTGTCATGCTTGGATCATTAGTCGGTTTGGTGATTGTTGCTTATCTGCTACTTTACCTTTTGATCAGTGTGGGCTGCATTTATCCGGCGAATTATGCAGAGCAAAAGATTAATGAAGCATATGATACGATTTTGCATGCAGATAAAGTGACTGCTGAGATGATTCCTGCACTTTGTAATTATGTCATTTTTTCAGAGAAGGGAGAGGAAATAGGTGGAAATCTTCCAGAACAATACGAACAGATAGCATGGAATGTTGCAAAGTATGGAACCGCATCCGGGAAATATTTTTATAAAGTAATTTCAAGGGAAAATGAATATGTTGTTTTGCAATATCGCCTGACACCTCAGTATCATTCGGCTTTTTTGAGGGAGCATTTTATAGGACCTCAGAATGTGATGAGTATTATGGCTGTGATTGGAGCGATAGCGATTATCATCATTCCGTCCATATGTTTTGGAAAAAGAATCAAAAAGCAGATGCAGCCTGTGTTAGATGCCATCGATCAAATAAAGAATCAGAACCTGGAGTATGAGACATCTGGTTCCGGTATCAAAGAGTTTGATGATTGTTTATCGGCAATCGATGATATGCGAGATGCATTGCGGGAATCCTTAGAAAAGCAATGGAAAACAGAGCAGGAAAAGAACCAGCAGATGTCTGCTTTGGCGCATGATATTAAAACACCTCTTACGATTGTAAGGGGAAATGCAGAACTACTTTCAGAGACTGAACTGACCACGGAACAGAAAAATAATATTACCTATGTTTTAAACGGTACAACACAGATACAAAGTTATGTCCAGCAGTTGATAGATGTCACAAAATCATGGAATTGCAGTGATGTTACCTATACAACGGTGATGTTAGAAGATTTTTTTACAGATATAAAGGAGCAGGCACTTGGGCTGGCAGAAATCTATCACCAGAAAATAGATTGGAAGGCAAAGCAAAGTGATAAAAAGGTAATGATTGTCTATGATCAAATGTTTCGGGCAGTAATGAATGTGATTCAGAATGCAGTGGAGCATACAAAAGAAAATGGAATCATTTATATTGGTGCAAAGGAGCATGATGGTCGGCTGACATTCATTGTGGAGGATAGTGGATCAGGATTTACAAAAGAAGCATTATTGCATGGCACAGAGCAGTTTTTTATGGATGACACAAGTAGAAATGGAGAAGCCCATTATGGGATTGGGCTATTTTTTGCAAAAACTGTGGCTGAAAAATATGGCGGAGGGATTAAACTTTCAAATTCTGAAAATACAGGTGGGGCGAAAGTAAAAATATTTTTCATGAGTAGTCAAGAAACAAGCTAAATAGACTGCAATTAAGCTATGTAAAAGAAATTTTACATGATTTTATCTAATATGTAAAAGCCTTTTGATAGACGTTACTACTACGTTTGCTGTAATCTCATGGAAGAAAGGAGGTATACAGAATTATGATAGCTGATAAAATTAAAAATGCTCGTACTATAAAGAAACTTACACAGGAACAGGTTGCTGAAGACCTCAATGTTTCCAGGCAGACTATTTCTAACTGGGAAAATGGAAAATCACTACCTGATATTGTAAGCATTATAAGAATGAGTGAATTATATGATTTAAGCCTGGATGAATTATTGAAAGGAGATGCGACATTGCTTAATAAAATTGAAAGAGACATGAAAGTAGCCAAAGCCGAAAATAACGTTATCAAATTTGTATGGATATCTATCGTAATCGGTGTTGTTATGATTATTCTTGGTAATGTATTTGACGGCAATCCGTTCATTGATTTTATTTCGGCTGCATTGCCATGGGTACTTCTTGGATTAATGGTGCTATTTGCCATATTGTATGCAGCTGTCAATGTTGAAACAATTACGCTCGTTAAAACTTATAAGTGAAGCAGAGTATCAGCTGGTAGAGAAAAAGTTAAAAAAAGATTATGGTGTTATTTCTAATATTACCGCTTGACTATCGGAGTGTTGCGTTGCAAGATTATATCAACACTACGGTAGGAACACAAAAAGAAAGGAGCGGTGAAATGGAAGTTGAAATCATTAAGGCGAAGGGTGCTGGTGAGGATACTTCTACGGGAAGAAAGATTGATAGATTAAGAGTTGCCGCATATTGTCGTGTTAGTACTGATGATGAAGATCAGATTAAAAGTTATAATTCAATGGTCAGATATTACACGGACTTGATAAAGAGTAATAAGCAATGGGTTTTTGCAGGAGTTTTTGCTGATAAAGCAATTACAGGCACGAAAACAGATAAAAGAGAAGAATTCCAATTACTGATTCAGGAATGCCTTTCAGGCAATATTGATCTAGTGATTGCAAAAAGCATTCCTAGATTTGCACGAAATACATTAGATACATTAAAATATGTAAGAATGTTAAGAGAGAGGAATATAGCGGTATATTTTGAAGTCGAAAAAATTAATACCTTAAAAGATGGAGAATTTTTACTGACTATTTTAAGTTCTGTTGCACAGCAGGAAGTGGAAAATACATCTGCATATGTAAAAAAAGGTTTGAAAATGAAGATGAAACGTGGAGAACTTGTTGGTTTTCAGGGCTGCCTTGGATATGATTACGATGTAGTAACAAAGTCGCTGTCTATTAACGAAGAAGGTGCGGAAACGGTCCGATACATATTTGATAGATATGTTGCAGGTGCTGGAAGTACGATGATTGCAAGAGAACTGAATGAACAGGGAATTTCAACTATTAAAGGGAATCCATGGACTTCTTCCAGTGTAATGGGAATTATTAATAATGAAAAATACAAAGGTGATATTTTATTAGGAAAAACCTTTATAGTAGATCCGATATCAAAAAGAAGGCTGGAAAATCTTGGAGAAGAAGATCGGTTTTACATCAAAAATCATCATGAACCGATTGTATCAGAAGAAAAATTTGCAAGAGCTCAGGAGATACGGGAACGCCGTAATGGAGGACGCAAAAAGGGAGTAGCACCTGGAAAACGAGAAAAATTCAGTAGACAATATGCTTTTAGTTGTATGCTTGAATGTGGATTTTGCGGTGCGAATTTATCAAGGAGAAGGTGGCATAGCAGTTCGAAATATACAAAAACTATTTGGCAATGTGTAGAATCAACAAAGCATGGTAAAAGGTTTTGTCCAGATAGTAAAGGAATTCCAGAGCAGGTTATAGAAGATGCTTTTATTGAATCTTACCGTATGTTATGTACAGATCATAAAGACGTGTTAGAGGAATTTATTAAGAGAGTCGAGAAAACTTTATCAGAGGACTCGATAGAAGACAAAATTGAAAAACTCAATAGAAGTGTTTATAATATTCAATATAAGAGAAAAAAGTTGCTGGAAAACTATTTAGAAGGTGTTGTGGCTAAAGACATTTACGAGGAAACAGATGTGGGATATGAAAAGAAATTGTCTGAAGCAAAAGCACAGTTAAGTATGTTGGAACAACAATATGATAATGAAGGTAGCTTGCAAAGAAGATTGGCAGATTTCAGAAAAGCATTGTCAAAAAATCAGATTTTAGAAGAATTTGACAGAGGAATATTTGAAAGTATCATCGAAAAAGTTATTGTCGGTGGTTACGATGAAAATGGAGAGAAAGATCCCTATAAAATCATTTTCATATATAAAACAGGATTCAAAAATGAAATTGGAAACGCAAAAGAACGATTTGGGAAGAAATCAAAAGCAGTAGAAAAAGCGAAAGAAATGTGTTCCCATATCGCAGACGAGGTAAAGGATGTGTGTTCCTAGTGCTGAAGGAATTTGGCTTGAAGGTTTTAAGTTTATATATTTCTTAGGTAAAACGCAAATTTGGAAGACAAACTGACAGAACATCTGAATCTTGTGGACGATGAAGCACAGGAGAGAATGGATATTCTGGTGCGTCAGATGATGAATAGGCAGGGCATTACGGAAGAATTGAAAGCTCGTGATCAGATGGAATGGGTCAGAGCGGTAAATAATGTCCGGAATGCTGCAGAAGAGATTGTGTTGAAAGAATTAGTGTATATTTAAAGCGTAGAAAGCTCCTTCGGGAGATTTTGGCTGTTTTTCTGCTCATTTTTTCTTGTGATGAATATATTTTCGTTTTGGTTTTTCAATTCCTTGCTGTTGAATGTACTGTTCCAGAAATTCCAGATTTGCACCTCCAGTTGTTGATAAGAAGTAACTGTCACTCCAAAAAGAATCTTTCCATAATTGATTGTGAATTTGTTCCCAGAAGCGTTTTCGGACTTCCTTTGAAAGCTGAGTCTTTAAATTACAGATAATAACAGAAGGTGCAGCGGATGGCGGAAGTTCAAATAGGATATGGATGTGGTCTTCTTCACCATTAAATTCCAAAAGTTTTCCATGATAACGCTGTGAAATTAAGTAATCTGTGTGACTACGCATAAAAGCAAGGATTTCTGGAGTGATTACTTTTCTTCGATATTTAATGACAAAAACAGCATGATAGGTCAGACAGCAGACGGAATGAGCATTTCTGGTATAAGTTTTGTTGTCCATAAATTTCTCCTTTCTTTAAAATAACCGATGTTGTAAAATGGCTTGATTTGTGCTATAATTATACTATAAATAAAGGATTATTTCAATTATTGTTATATTTTTAACCGACAAACCGTTTTGGAAAAAGGAGTGTTTTCATGCAGTTAACCAGAACGATAAATGCAGATAAGCGGTATTATCTGGATGAGGATGAAATCCAGAACGTAGAGTCTCTGATTCAGACGATGGAACGATTTAATAATATCAAAATCCAGCTCTATAACTGCTTGTATGACAAATCCTTTTTAAAAAGAGGTCCGTTGTTAGAAGAAACCTACAGCTCCTGGCTGAAAAGGAACTATGGAACAACGGACTATTATAATTGTGCCATCTATACTTATGCTTCTTCTGTTCTTTCTTCTCAAAAGGAATTGAATCGATTGTATCAGAGAACAAAAGAAAAAGACATTGAGACACGGAATCAAAAGATAAAACGAACACAGGAAGAATTGGAAAAGAAGCAGGGAATCAAATCTTCTCTGCGAACTTATTTTAAAAGCGGAATCTGGGAGCGTCCTTATCCAAAGTGTCGAATTACAATGGAACGAAATCAGATTTTTCTTCCAAATGGAACATACTTTCCAGCAGAAGAATATGAAAGAAAAATAGAACGTTCCATTCGTCGATTGAAAACAAGAATTGCATTACTGGAATCTTCTAAGAAAAGAGCCATTCAAAGACTGGAATGGTTAAAAAAGTTTCCGCCGAAGAGAATTGTATTTGGTGGAAGAAAACAATATCAAAAGAAAGACAATCCAAAAGTCGATCGTGAACAGTGGAAACAGGAATTCTTTGAATCCCGCCATGCTTCAATGAGCCTTCCGGGACGTCATACTTCAAAAAACTGTAACTTTCTGGTCAGAAAAGAAGAAAGAAATTTGATTGTAAAATGTATGGATGGAAAAGAAACGGTATTTAAACAGTTCCATCTTGCAAGGCAACAGGAACTTTGGGAAGAAATGCTTCAGGCAAAAAAACAGGAACGAAAAGCGATTTGTTATAATTTTCAGTTGAAACGAGAGAAAACTGGTCGAAGATATCTGATTGTATCGGTGACGCTTTTACTGGAAAATAAATATTGCAATGAATCTTTGGAAAAAGGCTGTGTTTCGATTGATTTGAATTATGACCATGTAGCAATTTCAGAATTAGATGAAAAAGGAAACCGTCTGGAAGGGACAGTCATTCGTTTTTCACCGGAATTGAAAACAAAAGGGCAGATTTCAGAAAAAATCGGAAGAGTCATGGCAAAGGTAGGACGTTATTGCGCCGAACGGAAGAAACCGCTTATTATGGAAGATTTGGATACCACGCTTGCAAAACACGGAATGAAGTATGGATGTAAGAAAAAGAATCGACATGCTTCTCTGTTTGCTTACCGAAAAATGACGACCTGTTTGGAAAATCAAGCCTATAAACAAAGTTTTGGAATCTATAAGATTAATCCGGCTTATACCAGCCAAATGGGGAAGTTTTTGTATTTAAGACCATTTGGACTTTCCATTCATGAAGCAGCATCGTATACGATTGGATTAAAAGGAATGGGAATTCGGGAAAAACTATTACCGGATGAGCGGTTACTTGTGTTATTATCAGAAAAGGCAAAAGAACAACTAAAAAATGGAACCGATATTGTGAGTATCATTCCGGCATGGAAACAGTTAACAAAAGCATTTCGTGGAGTTTCGCCCCATAGTTTTTACCGGGAACTGCCTTATTAAGTCTTAGAAGAAAGAAAAAAAGGAACTTTAAAAAGCATTGCATCGGAAATGAAAAAATGGACGCAAAATAATCGATATGAGTATGCATAAAAGAAGATAGAAAAAAGAAAAAGCGAAATACAAAAATATAGAAATAGAAGAAATATTCGGATATTCTTACCAGTTACTTTGTACCAGTCAGTTGAATGAGTGGGCAGGGAGCTGGATGGACGGGGATATCTGACTTACGCCAACATACAAAGACATTCCTGAAAAAGGGTTTGTTCTCTGTTGGAACACCCATGAGCTGAACGAGTGGGTATCGGGCGAAATCCCTTAGGAATCCCCATCCGACGTTAGTCGGTTGAGGTAGTTCAAAAAACTGGCAATGATACAATTAGCGTAATTTGAAAGAAAGCAGAGAAAATATGAGTGAAAAGTTACTGATTGTTGAAGATGACAAAAAATTAAATGATGGAATACGTCTCGCATTGAAGGATGATTCCTATTTCTTTTATCAGTGCCAGACTTTGCAGGAGGCTAGAGAAGTCTTGAAAAAGGAAGATATCACATTGGTTTTATTAGATGTGAACTTGCCGGATGGGAATGGGATTGATTTTGTAAGAGAAATAAGGAAAAACAGTCAGGTGCCAATTATCCTGCTTACAGTAAATAACATGGAAGTAGATATTGTAACAGGATTGGAAGCTGGGGCAAATGATTATATTACGAAACCATTTAGCTTGATGGTTTTACGTGCAAGAGTGTCTGTGCAGCTTAGAAATAAAGAGGCAGCAGCTAAGAATTCTATGAAGCTTGATGGATTTGAGTTCTATTTCGATAAAATGGAATTTTTCAAAGATGGAGAACCTATTGAACTTAGTAAGACAGAACAAAAGCTCCTTAGAGTGCTGTGTGAAAACAGAGGAAAAGTATTGAAACGGGAATATCTGATTGACGAGGTATGGCAGGGAGATACAGAGTTTGTGGATGCCCATGCCTTGACTGTTGCAATCAAACGCCTCAGAGACAAATTAGAAGATGATACGCAGAAGCCTGAATATATCAAGACGGTTTATGGAATTGGTTATACCTGGGCGGTGAATGGATGATAGAAACAATTATGTTGATTGTAGTTATATTTGTCCTGAGCGGAGTTTTTTGGTACAGCTTTTTTTATCAGAAAGAAAAAAAGCTTTTGAACCGGCTGCAGCAAATGCTGGATTGTGCAATAGATGGAGAACTGGAACGGACAGAAATATCAGAAGAAAAGTATTCTGCTCTTGAAAACAGCATGAAACAATATATAGACAGTAGCTTTCTGGCAGGAAAAAATCAACAGGAACAGAAAGAAGTGATACAAAAACTTATTTCAGATATTGCGCATCAGACACTGACTCCCATTTCAAATCTGAAAGTCTATGGAGAAATACTCTCTGAAGTGAGTAATGAAAATCAAGAGGAGATAGCTACCATTTTGGAGCAGACGGAGAAATTGGATTTTCTGATACAATCACTGGTCAAATTATCACGAATGGAGAGCGGAATTATAGCAGTACATCCGGAGGATACTGCTATTGCACAGATGTTTGCATCTGTACAGCAGCAGTTTAATGTAAAAGCAATGGAGAAGGATATTTCCCTGAATCTATTTGACACGGATTTACATGCTATGTGTGATGCAAAATGGACTGTGGAAGCACTTGGAAATATAGTAGACAATGCGATTAAGTACACAGCATGTGGGGAAAATGTTCAGATAAAAGCCGAGCAGTATTCTTTCTTTGTAAAGATCGATATCATTGATGATGGCATTGGAATAGAAAAAGAAGAAATACCAAAGATATTTGGAAGGTTTTATCGGAGTCTGTCAGTGGCAGACCAGCCAGGAGTAGGAATTGGCTTATTCCTTGCAAGAGAGATCATTCAGGCACAAAAGGGGTATATAAAAGTGACATCAAAGAGAGGAAAGGGTTCTACATTTTCTGTGTTTCTTCCGATAGCAAAGAAGGAATAGTATTAAAACTGTGACATTTCAGAAACTAGATGGAGACATTGTTATGATAAAGTCTGTATTGTAAAGATCAATACAGGCTTTTTTGATGGGAGGATGGCATGAATATATTAAAAGCAGTAAATTTACGAAAAATATATGGGCAGGGAGAAACAGAAGTCAGGGCTCTTGATGGTATAAACCTGGAAGTAGAAAAAGGGGAGTTTGTAGCGATTGTTGGAACCTCTGGAAGTGGAAAGTCTACATTGCTTCATATCATTGGTGGTTTGGATAATCCAACATCCGGTCAGGTCATTGTTGACGGACAGAATTTAAGCCATATGTCAGATGAAGAGCTTACTATTTTTAGGCGTAGAAATATTGGATTTGTATTTCAACAGTATAATCTGGTTCCGATGCTGAATGTATGGGAAAATATTGTTCTTCCTGTAAAACTGGATGGAAAAAAGATTGAAAAGGGTTATGTAAATGAAATCATAGATACACTGGGTATTCGGACAAAACTGGAAAATCTTCCAAGTGCACTGTCAGGGGGTCAGCAGCAAAGGGTGGCAATTGCAAGGGCTTTAGCTGCAAAACCAGCCATTTTGCTCGCTGACGAGCCGACTGGAAATTTGGATTCGAAAACAAGTCAGGATGTATTAGGGCTTCTGAAAGTAACCAGTAAGCGTTTTCACCAGACCATCGTTATGATTACCCATAATGAAGAGATTGCCCAGATGGCTGACAGGATTTTACAGATTGAAGACGGAAAAATTGTTTCAGACAGTGGTTTGGTATAGTGAGGGCGATTATATGGTAAAAGTAGAGAATAAAGAAACGTTACGATTATTGACGAAACGTTTTATGAAAATGAACCGAGCAAGAAATATTATTGCTGTCATTGCAATCATGTTGACATCACTGTTATTTACAAGCCTCTTTGTGGGGAGCGTATCCATGATACTTTCCAAAAGAGCAACAGAAATTAAGCAATTTATGGATTCATCCCATGCTATTGCGCAGAATTTGTCAGAAGAAGATGCGGAGAGATTGCAAAAAACAATAGAACAAAGTGATGAGGTGGAACGATATGGTTCTGGTATTTTTCTGGGAGCTGGAATGGACGAACGGTTTGGATTTTCCGTAGAGGTCCGATATGCAGATGAAAATATGGCAGAAAGTTTTAATTGTCTGCCAACTACAGGAAGACTGCCGGAGAAAGAAAATGAAGTAGCACTTAGCAGCACGATATTGGAATCTCTGGGTGTTACACCAAAGATTGGTGAAGAAGTAACGCTGACCTGGGAAGTAAATCCCATGCTGAAACAATATAAGACAGATACGTTTCAGATATGTGGATTCTGGCAGGGGGATAAAGCTGTTTTAGGTCAGATGGTCTGGGTATCCGAAGCCTATGCAAAGGAGAATCGTTATCCCGTTACGCAGGAAGAATTAGAAAATGGCATCTACAATGGAGGGAAAGAGTATTCTGTCTGGTACAAGAACCTTTGGAATCTGGAAAAGAAAACGGAAAAGATATCCAAAGCAGCGGGATTTACGAGAGCTGGGACAGGAATGGAAGTCAATCCGGCATATAATCTCTTTGAAGAGGATTCATTTTCATTTTCTTCTTTAATTATAATGATTCTATTTGTCATATTAGCTGGATACCTGATTATTTATAATATTTTTAACATTTCTGTGAAAACGGATATCCGGGCTTACGGATTGTTGAAGAATGTGGGGACAACGGGAAAGCAGTTGAAGAAAATTGTACGTATGCAGGCGTGGAGATTATCAGCTATTGGCATTCCAATCGGATTGTTTTGTGGTTATCTTGCAGGTCTTTGTATGGCTCCGTCCTTGACTGCAGATGTTGAAATTAGTGCACAGGCAGGAAAAACGGCTCAGACAGTAGTATCAGCAAATCCTTTGATTTTCCTTGCAGCGATACTTTTAACGCTTTTAACGGTGTATCTCTCCAGTCTGCAGGCTTGTAGAATGGTGGAAAGAGTTTCGCCTGTGGAAGCTCTGCGTTTGGCAGAAGGAGAGCAGTCACATAGGAAAATAAAAAAGAATACTTCTGTAACCTGGTGGGGGATGGCAGTTCAAAATGTGTTACGAAATTGGAAAAAGGGGTTGATTGTTATGCTTTCTATCGCTCTTTCTATGGTGGTTGTCAACTGTATCGTGATGTTGGTGCAGGGATATGATTTTGATTCTTACCGAAAAGTGTTTTTAGCTTCCGATTTTCAACTGGATCAGATGACGGGAAGTTTGTCAAATACGAATTTCAACGGTATTACACCTGAAATCAAAGAGATTTTGGACGAATGTCCTGATAGTGCTAAGACAGGATATGTGTATTATTCTGAAGAAACCCACAAGATGGAGCCGGAACTTCTGAAAACATGGGAAGCATTCGCAGATAAATATGAAAAAAACTGGACCGATTATGAAGAACAGGTTTGGGAAGATGCAAAGGCTTCCAATACAGTAAGTGTTCATTTTCTCGGAATCAGCGAGTCGGTGTTTGACAAATTAGAATGGAGAGGGAAAAAATGCTCTTGGGATACATTTAAAAGCGGAAATTATGTGCTTGTAGATTATGGTGATAAATATGCAGAGCATCCGGTTTCTTATTATCAGACTGGGGATGTTTTTCAGATGGAGTACAAAAATGGAAACCAAAAAGATTACGAAGTCATTGGAGAAGCACTGATGCCATATGCATTGGATTATCCGTATGCAGACCTTATCTATATTACGGTATTAGTTCCAGAAGATGAGTATATTACCCAGACGGGAAATGAATCAGCCATGTATGCTGCCATCGATGCAAAGAAAGGAGCGGATAAGCAGATAAAAGAATACATTGATGAAAATGTTTTGAAAGAAAATGAAATGATCAATGTGTTTTCTGTATTGGACATGAAAGAGAGTTTTCAGCGGTATGTCAGTAAATATTATATGATCGGTAGTTTTCTTGTCGTTATTTTAGCATTTATTGGCATTATGAATTTCTTTAATACAACAGCAACTTCTGTAATTAGCAGAAAAAAAGAACTGGCACTTTTGGAAGTTGTTGGAATGACGAAAAAACAGATATCGAAAATGCTAGTGGCTGAGGGATTCCTATATTTGGGAGGCGCATTTATGATTGCAGTATTGTTAGTTGTGGTTGGAGCAAAGCAGATTTTAATAAATACACTCGGTACGGCATTTTTCTTCCGGCTGCATCTTACGATAGTGCCATGTGTGCTTATGATTCCAATTTTGGTTGGGATTGCGTATGTGATACCAAAGTATCAGTTTGAAAAGATGAGTCGGGAAAGCATTGTTGAAAGGATTCGGAAAGAATAATAACAATGTGTAAATTAGGCGTATGGATTTGATGGATCCATGCGCCTCTTTTTAAAGGAAATTATAATTCCATATCATGTGACCTTTTCTTAGCTCGAACAGGCTGATTTCGTCGCATCTCCTGTTTCCTCTGATATTCAAGATCCCATGCACGATGGGAGAAAACATCAGGATCCTCCACATTGAGATAATCCACCTCATTGGCTGCAATATCACGACGGTGATAGTCATAATATTTACCGAAAGTCCCTTGAGCTGTTCAATCAGCTTATCCCGAAAATCAGGACGTATCTGGATTCTGACATCTCTCCAGAATACGGTCATAAATTCGTTTGTGTACGATATCAGCGGCGTTATTCAGTTCTGATAAAGTGAGATTGGTCGTTCTGATCAGGGGCTTTTTACTGCGGTAACGACTGTCGATCACATTGAATACCTGTTCCAGTGCAAAGTCAGAGTTCCGCTCAATTCCGAGATCATCAATAATCAGAAGACTGTAGCGGTTTAAACAGTTGATGAACTGGTTTCTGTCTTCAAAATGCATTCCGGTAAGGGTATTCAGAATCCGGGAAAAGTTGGTCATCAGTACAGGAACGCCTTTTTCCAGAAGGGCATTGGCAATGCAGCCTGCAAAAAAAAATTTTCCAGTACCGACATCACCCCAGATGAGAAGTCCGGAAGCGTTTGCTTTCATCTCTTCCCAGTTGCTTACATAATTGTGTGCCAGTTTTATTTCCGGATTGATGCCGTTATCTCTGGCAAAAGTGTAGTCATAGAGGACTTTGTCCTGTAAGCTGCTGGTTTTAAGATGCTCTATTTCCATTTGTTTTTCATGAAGTTTTCTCTGGACTTCTTCCTGCTCAAAGATTTCCTGCTGGCATTTACAGCGGATGGAAGGAATAAGAACCTTTCCCTGTAATTCATGCCGGCATTGTCTTGGCGTATTGCATTTGGAACAGTAGATCAGGTGGTCTGTTTTGTTAAAATATTCATCAGGCTGAAGCTCTCTGTTTGGTGTTATAGCGGTTGCTTTTTCTGTAAATCTTGTCATAGTGTTTCGTATTCCTCACTTTCGTAATTTCTTTGCCGGGAAGCAGGATGATCCTGTCTTGCCCAGTTGATGATGGTAGCTGCATGGTTCTGATATTGCTTTCCGGTAGAATCCATATAACCGGATAAGCGTTCAATATAATCCTTCCAGTCAGGGATTGTCTGCCGGATATCTTCAAGCTCTTTTTCTGACAGAAAAACATTTTGAAATTTTCCATAGGGTGAGAGTGGCTCCTTACTCCCTCTTTTTTCTAAATTGTTCTTTTTTATCTCTTTCTTATTACCAGACAGTTTTCTGTCTGTATCAGGGAAAGAATCCTGTCTGTCAATAGGACAGTTTTCTGTCTGTCTTAGGGAAAGAAATCTGTCTGTATAGTGGATGGTTTCTTTTGGGAGTTTTACATAAATCCGGTTGGGCTGTCCGGGTCCCTGCCGTTTTCGGAAGATAAGCTCCTGTTTTTCCAGCACTGCCAGAGCAGTTTTAATCGTCATCTGGCTTTTGTGGAGAACTTCTGCCAGTGCTTCAATTGTAAAGTAAATGAACACATGACCATCGATATCTGACCAGCCCTCATTTTTCTAGGAAAGCCTTGCCCGGTCGAGCAGGATAATATAAAGCATTTTGGCAGTTTCGTTTATTCCCATGTCCAGAAGAAAACGGGGAAACATCATATAAGATGGCAGGTTGGTGTCTGCTGTCAGAAAGTCCGTTATGTGTTCACCTCCAATCAGTTATTCTCCAAGAAAATCCCAGTCTACATCATTATCTGGCTGTGAATTTTCAGGTGTTGGAAAGGACGCCCTGATTTGGGTAATGTCATTAACTGATTTGGGGCTCCCTTTGCGCCATGCCTGCAGTCAGTCCGGAAAGAAAAAGTGGCAATGCCTGTTTCAGACTGTTTTCCACTGCATCTACAATCTGTTTAACAAAAAGTTCTTCCCGTTCTCTTGTTTCCAGATAAGGATCAGCCTGTGTGCGGTAGTAGCGGTCAAAATAATCTACCAGTGCAAGAGAGATTACCTGACTGTAAGATTTAAAATCCTGCCTGTCCATCGTCTGTAAATATTCCCAGGCTCTCCGCTGTTGTTCTTTGTCCAGATTAAAGCGCAGGTTTGTGTTGCGGATATTGTTCTGCATGGTTTATCCCCTCCTTTTTTCGTATTGATTGATTCAGCAGGTCGTACCGGTGTGGTACTGCTCTGCTGTGGGATAAGCATACGAAAATCGGAGGAAAAAGGCATTGAGGGGAAATTGAGCTGGAATTGAGAAAAAATAAACTTTTTATTGATAAATAAGTTTAGATACTAACTCTTTTGTCGTTTTGGTTGTTAATTATATTAAAAGTAGAAATATTTTGATAATGAAAGTGTGGGAGAGAAAATGAACAAAAGAAGATACAGCAATCGCAGAAGAAAGAATATTTTACGAGTATTCATTCTTTTAATGACTATCATAATAACCGTTGTAATGTGGAGAACAATAAAAATCGATGTGCAGGTTGGAGAATTAACATTACCGAAAATTTTGCAGTCAGAAAAGTCCTTTGCAGACACTTCGGGTGAATGGAATCTTATTTTGGTCGATCGAAATCATTATATTCCAGATAATTATCAAGTAGAATTGACAGAATTATCGAATGGTAAAAAAGTAGATTCACGGATTTATCCAGAATTACAACAAATGTTTAATGATGCAAGAGCTGAGGGGCTGGCACTGTTTGTTAGAGAAGGATATCGAACAACAGAAGAACAACAAAAAATTATGGACGAGAAAATCAATGAATATGAAAAACAAGGATATTCTGCGAAAGAAGCAAAAAAAAGAGCCGAGAAATATGTTGCAATTCCCGATACAAGCGAACACCAATTAGGACTGAGTGTTGATATTAATGCGGATACCGACAAATGTTCTTCTGAAAAAGTATATCAATGGTTAGACGAAAATGCATATAAATATGGGTTTGTAAAACGTTATCCGGAAGATAAAACGGATATAACAGGAATTAGTAATGAACCATGGCATTACCGTTATATTGGAACGACTGTCGCTAAAATAATGAAAGAAGAAAATTTATGTTTGGAAGAATATTTAGAAAAATATAAATAAAAACAAAAGAAAATTCTAACTTTTTTTATAGTAGGATTGTTATATTATTTAGAAAACAGAGGGAGGCAAATTTGCGAATGGAATACAAAACTGATTCTTTGTTAGTACATCTAGCAAGAGCAGGAGATGAAGATGCGTGTGAAAAACTGGTCAAAAAATATTACTCAAGTATATATCAATATTGTTTGTTACATATCTATGATCCCTATGAGGCAGAGGATTTGACACAAGAAGTATTTACACGTTTCTTTTCCAATTTATATAGATATAAAGAATATGGAAAAGTTAAGAATTATCTTTATACAATTGCCGGAAATACCGTTAAAAATTATTACAAAAAGAAAAAAGATATTCCATCAGAGGAACTGCTAAAATCAGAGGACAGTAGTAAAAATCATGTAGAAGAGCTAGGAGTCCGATTAACTATTGAACAGGCAGTGAGAAAGTTACCGGAAGAAATTAGAGAAACGGCAGTTTTATATTTTTTTCAAGAATTGAAGCAAAGAGAAATTGCAGAATTACTTCACATAAAACTTTCGCTTGTAAAATATCGAATTGGAAGAGCAAAAGAACTTTTGATGAAAGAGTTGGAGGTGAAAAACTATGATGAAATATAAGCAACAAATAAAGGAATATAAAGAGGAGATTGAAAAAAAATATGTAAGGATTGAAGCAGAAAACAGAACAGTAAAAGCATGTCAGAATATTTTGTCAGAGTCAATTTTATCGAAACAATCGCATAGAACATCTTATTTTGAATTTTTGTATGAGCAGACAAAATTCATAAAAAAAAGATGGTGGATTTTACAAGGTTGTATTCTTATGTGTCTATGGATATGGTTGAGTAATTATACGTCAGACATAAAAGATATGATGAAGATTATGGGAATATCTGCCAACATATTTGTGGTTCTGATTGTTCCGGAAATTTGGAAAAACAGAAGAAATGGTGCGATTGAAATTGAGCAGGCGTCTTATTACACACTGCGTCAGATTTGTACAGCAAGAATGTTAATGTTTGGAGTAGTGGATCTGGTGATCGTTATGGTGTTTTTGGCAATTACATATCAAACAACAATACTCTCGTTAAGTGATTTGGTGGTTAATTTTTTGCTTCCAGTAAATGTTTCATGTTGTATATGTTTTCGTGTATTGTACAGCAGATGGGAAAAATCAGAATATATAGCAGTGCTTTCCTGTCTGGTATGGGTTGGTTTATGGATGATAATTGTTGCAAATGATGTTATTTATCAGAAAATTGTAACTCCGGTATGGGTGGCTATGCTGATATTGACTTTTGTATATTTTATTTTTTGTGTTCAGAAGTCATTGGTATTTGATGAAAAAATTTTGGAGGATTACACGTATGAAATTAGAATTTAAAAATGTAACAAAACAATACGGAGAAGTAAATGCTGTTAATAAAGTGAATTGTGCTATGGAAAAAGGAATTTATGGACTGCTTGGAGTAAATGGAGCAGGAAAGACCACATTAATGCGTATGCTTTGTACGATTGTTCAACCATCAGAAGGACAAATATTATGGAATGGTAAAGATATATGGAAACTAGGAGGTGAATACCGAGAAGTTCTGGGATATTTACCACAGGATTTTGGATATTATCCAGATTTGACCGTATATGATTACATGATGTACATTTCTTCTATAAAAGGGTTAAAAATGCCGTTTGCCAGAAATAAAGTGAAGCAATTATTAAATCAAGTAGGAATGGAAAAATTCAGTAAAAGAAAAATGAAGAATTTGTCTGGAGGAATGGTTAGACGTGTAGGAATAGCACAGGCGATGTTAAACGATCCGCAAATTCTTGTCCTGGACGAACCTACCGCTGGATTAGACCCGAATGAAAGAATACGTTTTCGTAATTTAATTAGTGAATTGTCGGAAGAACGTTTGGTGCTCTTGTCTACACATATTGTATCGGATATTGAGTACATTGCGAATAACATTATGTTAATGAAAGATGGAGAACTTTTTTATGCAGGTACTGCGGAAGATTTAGTATCTTCTATGAAAGAAAAGGTATGGCAATGTAATGTTTCGAGAAGTATGATAGACAAATATATGAATGAATATTTGGTTGGAAATATAAAAACAACAAAAACCGGAGCAGAGCTTAGAATTATTTCAATAGAAAAGCCAACAGAAGATGCTGTGGCTGTAGAAAAAAATCTGGAAGATGCATTTCTATTTTATTTTGGAGAAAAATCGGAGGAAAAACAAGATGCTTAAATTAGAATTAAAACGAGTTTTTTCAAAGAAAATTAATGTATTTGCAATCGGATTGGCATTGATACTTGCTGTCATTTTTAGCGGATTTGCAGTTACAAGTAATCGCTATGTGGATGAGAATGGAAATGCTAGTACTGGAATTATGGCAACAAGAAAACTTACAGATAACAGACGAGCATGGAAAGGTACATTGACAGAAGATGAACTTGGAAAAGTTATAGAACAAAATAAAAATTCGGTGACACAATCCTCAGAAGAAGAAAATGCGATTTACGGAACGACATTACAACCGATAGATGATATTAGGAGTTTTATAATATCGGTATTAACACCGGATGCAGAATATGATGAAAGTGTTCTGAATCAAATTACAGAAGAAAATGTGCAAGAGTTCTATGACACTTATCATAAAAATATGGAAAAGATGGCAGAAGAATGTGGAAAGACTTCTGTACAGAAAAAATACTTGGAAAAGAAATATAATGAAATAAAATTACCAGTAGAATACGAATCTTATAGTTCGTGGGATACTATGATTATGTATGTAGAAACGTATTCTATTATTCTGTCAATCATAGTTGGTTTTATTTGTGCTGGAATATTTGCAGATGATTTTCAGACAAAAGCAGATGCAGTATTTTTCTCTACAAAGTATGGACGTACAAAAGCTGTTAAAATAAAAATACTGGCAGGAATAGCTACGACAGTTATGATTTATTGTATGGGAATTATATTACTTAGTGTGATTTGTTTTGGAATTATGGGAACCAGTGGTATGAATACACCTTATCAAATGTATCAGGCGTATAGTATTTACATTATGTCATATGGACAATACTATTTGTTGACAGTTGTATGTGGATTTATAGCCAGTATGCTGGCGGCTGTAGTGTCTATGTTAGTAGCGGCTAAAATGCATACAATTAGTGTCGCTGTTTGCATTCCGTTCTTTTTATATTGCTTATTGCCATTTATAGGACGGGCACTTTCTGGGTATACAACGCTTTTCAATTTGATACCAACAATTTTGACAAATGTACAGGCAAGTGTAAAAGTCCCACTTATTTATCAGATTGGGAATTGTGTATTTCGACAAATTCCGCTTGTAATGGTAATGTATACAGTGATGGCAATAGCATTACTGCCTTTTATTTATAAGAGTTTTCGCAGATACGGAAATAAGTAAAAATTGTATTCATACTCATGAAAAACAAAGTAAGTAAAATATTTTCTGGAAAAATCAAAGCATAATTTAAAGATTTACGGCGGGCAACTTGCCCGCCGTAAATCTTTAAATTATGCTTATTTTGTTAAAAGACCGGATAGATTTTTTCCAAGGCAGCTGAGCCATGAAATTCAAGTTTGTCATTTTCCCAAAGTTGCCTAAGTTCAGCCATGTATTTTCCACGAAACGTTTTTGAGATTATCTTAATCGGAAGGAAAAAATCTTTCCCGTTGTCTTTCCAATGATTTTTCACATCCAGCCCTCCACCAAGAACAATCGCATGGATATGAGGATGAAAATTCATGGTACTTCCCCATGTATGAAGGATACAGATATAGCCGATATCAGTCCCAAGATATTTACAATCAGCAGCAAGTTCACTGAGAGTATCTGAAGCCGCATGATAAAGAGCAGTGTATAAGACTTTCTGGTTGCTGTAGATAATGGGATTAAGTTCTTCCGGAACTGTAAAAACCACATGGAAATAAGGAGCATCTAAGATATCCTCACGCCGTGCATCTACCCATTTTTCTTTTGGAAACTCCTGACACATAGGACAGCACCTGTCACGGCAGGAGTTATAGTGGACTGATATGCAGCCGCAGTCCTCGCATACGCTTACATTCATACCAAAGGCGCCGGTTTTGCAATTCATGATGTGGTAAGCGGCTTTTCTCTGAGCGGGAGAAATACTATGTGTGGATTCAAAAGATGAATAAAAACGATGAAAAACATCCTGAATCGTACAATCCTTACTCATGATTCACCACCTTCCGGGTTGTCGAACGGGCTGCGGATTCCCAGAATTGTCTTGTTGCTCACATGAAGGTAAACATCTGTAGAGCGAGGATCAACATGTCCCAGAAGTGACTGGATATATTTTATATCTGTGCCACTTTCGAATAAGTGGCTGGCAAAACTATGACGGCACGCATGAGAGGAAACATGACGGTTAATGCCGGCGAGTTTAGCACTTTTCTTAAAGAACTGGTTAACACTGGCTATATCAAGATATCCACCGGACCAGGAACTTGGGAAAAGGATATCTTTGGGGCGA
This sequence comes from Firmicutes bacterium OM04-13BH, assembly GCA_003481745.1. Classification (GTDB taxonomy): domain Bacteria; phylum Bacillota; class Clostridia; order Lachnospirales; family Lachnospiraceae; genus Blautia; species Blautia stercoris. The sequence goes on along the minus strand of QULP01000004.1, from coordinate 201,042 downwards.
CCACATTTGTACCAATACTCTGTGAGAAGGTCTAAATTCTTTTGAGACAGAATTGTATACCTGTCAATTCTGCCTTTGGTTTCACGAACATGAATTGTCATGTTGGTACGTGAAATGTCATCATAATGAAGATGAACAACCTCCGATACACGTAATCCGGAAGAATACATAGTTGCAATAATCGCTTTATGTTTCAGATTCGGAGTGGCGTCAATGATTGCATTTATTTCATCGCAGGACAGAACGGCAGGAAGATTGCGCTCTCTTTTCATAGCTGGAACAGTGTCATCATCCCAGACAGTCTTCAGCACCTTTTTATATAAGAACTTTATTGCAGACCGATAGTGATTATGAGTTTCAGGAGACCTTCCTTCCAGACGTTTGGCAGTAAGAAAACTTTCCGCATCTTCAAGTGTAAGATCAGAAACATTTTTTCCGATCCAACGAAGGAAGTAACTGACATCAGAGCAATACAGTTGAATAGTTCTTTCACGCAGGTTACGTTTTTCCGCTTCATTGCGGATAGATTCAAAAATATCTTTATACATAATAAAACCTCCAGAATAAGTAGTGTTAATAATTACATCTACCTATTCGGAGGTGCATTAGCGTCATAATTCCGATTGCGGAAGAGACTGGAAAATGTTATTCTTATCATAGGCAGTGGAGCTTTCTTAGTTCAGTTGTTTCGTGTGGTAACTTAACAATAACGGATTATGAAAAGTAATTCTTCTGCTTTTTAATAAAAATAAAACTGCGCCACAGCCTTGGCAGACCATCGAGCAGCGATTTTGTTCAATCGGTATTTGAGGAGGGCTATGATGGAATGATTTACTGTGCAATTATTCTTTCAATTTTATTCCTGCTTAGTGGGATTATGAGTAGTTCAGTGTTATTGATTATTGCATCAGTATTATTTGCACTAAGTCATATTGTAACTTCATATAGAAATGCAAAATGAGATTTGCAACTTGGTATTTGTAAGTTAAAAATAGATGAAAATGTTTTATTGTGCAAAGGAGTGTGTAATATGAGCGAAAATTTTAATAGTCATATTGCCTGTGAAAGTACGGATAATGATATTAATTGGGTTTGCAAAGTCTGTAAAGATTTGCCGAATTATGCGGGAATGTACTTGTATCAACGAGAAAGAGAAAAAAATCAGTTGAAAAACGTAAAGGATCGATGTGCTGATTTAATACTGATGAAATATTATTATGCCTTGCTGCACCTGTTGGACAAGATACATGAGCTTCATGAATGTCCTAATCCGGAAAATGATGTACCAAAATACGCAGACCGGAAATGCTCAACACCAGAATGTTTTGTTTATTATCGATATATATATAATACTTATGCGAGCATTTTGATGACAGAAAAGGGACTTAATCAGATTAATCTAAGATGTGATATTTGTTCTGTTTTACCTTATACTATTTTTAGTGACTTAGAAATGATTGCTAAAAATATGCATAGTGATGATATGGAGAAAACACAAAAATTAGAGATAGAAGCAGTAATCGCAGATTATTATTTAGAAGCGGTTGGTTTTTGTGAACAGTGGGATGAGTGTCCGAGCGGAGTGGACTGGTTGGAATTGATAAAAAGTGTTCAGTTGTTAAGGAAATATCTGGAAAAAAAAGATCGTAAGGAACTTCAAATTAGTCTGAACGAATGGAACAGAGTACGGTCTATCGACAACATTCTGAACACTGAAATAAAAACAACTTGTAGAGACTTTCAGACGAAGAACATTCCGTTATGTGTATTGGAAAAGAAAACGCTTGTGTATATGGATTTTGGCGTTTATCAACTATATGAGAGTAATGAAGTTTTCCACACACAACTGTATAATTATGCCGAAATGGATGAAATTCAATTTGTGTATAGTCCTACTCATATGGAGGAAGTATGTAGGATGGACAATTCTATATTTGAGGGCAAACGGCGAGATAATATTTCAAAAATTTGTAGCAACTGCGAAGTCCTTCCGGTTCGGGACGGATGTCTCAAAATTCTCACAGAACCTGTAGAAGTGTGCTTTGACCGTGCGAAAAAACTTCAGGTTTTGAATCAGTATGCTGAAGAGTCAGAATGCGCTACATTTGAGGCTCTAGAGGAAAAAACGTGTGGATTACTCAGATGGGACGAAAAAGAGGTGGAAACACACAGAAAGGAAATTTCTTTGTTAACATCTACACAGTTATTTGATCCGAAGAATGAGATGATTGATAACGAAAGCATTAATAGGGTATTTTACGAGATTTGTGGTTCTCGTTTTCCAGTTGAGGACTTTAAGGATTATTGTAAAAAGGAAAGAACCTTTTCCGAGATTAGAGAAGCGGTTCGGCTTCTTTTTATACTAATGAATGCATTAGGCTATCACAGAAATAAAATTGAGAAGCGCACAAAGTTTACATATAAAGCTTTTTATCCTACTTATGATCGTGAGTTTTACAGAACCATTAGAAGTGGTTTTTATGATGTTGATCATATCTGTTATGCGTCAAAATGTAACTATTTTGTTACCTGTGATTATGCATTGTCATCGCAGGCGATGGAAATTTATCGTTATCTTGGATGCAAAACCAATGTCATCTATTGTGAAAAGAAAGCACCTGATCCTTCCTTACCTTTGGTCGTGTTATGTAAGAAAACAGCTACTCCATAAAACTTTTGTGATACTATATCGGTTCGTTCATTGTAATCATATGTGGAAAGTATTGCTTTCTTACTTCAAAAAATTCGTTCTAAGAGAGAAATAAATTCCAGTTGTAAAAACGAATGCAATTCATATTTAATAGATTATAAGGAATTCCGTATGGAAAAACATGCTAAGAAGAACATTATTTGATGAGAAAAGGTGAGGTATATGGAGAGACAGCAAGAGTATGAATTAAGAAAGAAAATTGCAGATGCTATACAAAATGATGTCGACAGAGTATTTTCTGAAAAATTACAGTTATTTAATCATGATTTCTATTATGAAATTCTTTTTCCACTTATCGTGTTAGAAATGAACTATAAAATGAAATCTGAAGAATCTTTAGCTGCGGGATTGGGTGATTCTAATGAATATCTCATTTTAGTAAATCCTCTTCGAGAAGCTATATATTGGTACATACATAGGGTGCTCATATCCGATAGGAAGATTTTGTTTTCAAAGAAAAGATATGTTCCTAGTTTAGGTGAAGAATATTCATTTGTTGAGTATGTATTACAATTGCACGACGAATTTAAGCGGGGAGAGCAAATAAGAGAAATACGTGATTGCGCTTCAAAGGTAATGATAAAACCTGAAGATGATAATACATATGGTTTCTATTTTCCTGTCATTTCAGAAAAATATCATAAAGAATTATTATATTATTATGGTTTAGATGATACTTTGAATTTTGAGGTAGAAAAAGAAATATTTGTTGAATGTGAGAAATACTTGCATGATAAAATCAATGTGAAAGAGTTAATAAAACATCCTCAGAAGATTTATATTTTTTATAATATATTAAATAGAATGGCAAATGTTATTGATACTAAATATTTCGAGTTGTGTAAGAAACGTGTAATGTCAGACTTAAATAAGATATCGTCGTCTTCACTTAGAAGCTTAGATGATAATACGAATAAAGTGATTATTGGGAGCAAAGATGAGTTGGCCACATTTTTGGCATTGCTTTATTATCTGAGTAGGCTTTGTATGCAGAAGTATATGTTGGCTTCGTCGACTATGGTGGGTGAATTGGAATATGTATGTCAGTATGATCTCGTCAAAATATTAGCATTAGGGAGGCAAATAGGAATCTCGAGAGATTCTGTAATGAGTTATATAGATTATTTTTCGATGGATGTTAACGTGACAAGTGGAAATTTTACTGAATTTCCCCTGTTAAAATTTAAGAATAAAATTATCTGGATACCAAGCTCCATAGTATTGAATGATTTTCAATTCTCGATAGTAAATGGACATTACTACAAAGGAATACGTTTCGAGAATAAGGATGAGACGGTTTCTCAGTCAATAATTGATTATATTGTTAATCATGTGAATAAATATTCGAATATTCTTTATAATACAAATTATGTTTATTCAGTACCTAATGAGACATTTAAGGGAAAGCCCCTTAATAGTGATATTGATGTTGCAATATATGATAAAATAGGCAAAAAGTTGCTAATTATTGAATGTAAATGGAAGGAAAATGTATATCAAAACCGTGAGAATTATATAAGAATTGAAGATGCCTTAAAAAAAATATATGATAATCAATTGGAAAAACATCAAACCTATCTTGAAAGAGATATTAATAGACTAAATGAGCTATTTGATAATCAGATTGACTTTACAAGGGAAGGAGACGTTGATACCTTATATCTTTTTGTTGATAAAAGGATACAGTATCATGATAATGGAACAAATCGGCATGCCATTTCAATTTTTATGCTTGCTTATTTATTTGAAAATAATTCATCTAAGAGGCAATTAATATTAAGTGATGTGTTCTCGGAAATACGGGAAATGACAAGTAGGGTGAGATATGAAAGAATTAAACTAAAAGAACCAGTACATCTTGGGGAAATAACAGTTATATAAAGTTGATGAACCATTTATATAAGTTATTTTGATTCGGTAGATTTCAGCTTGCAGTAATAATGTAATCATAGTAAACATACTAGTTCAATTCTTGGGGGATGCTTCATACTGGTCCATGGTACTGAATTAGTAATATATAGTAACACTTAATCAAAGAAGAAAACGCTGACAAGGAGGTAACATGGGAGAGATTGTTGGACTATGTATTGGAAGTTATGAATTTTTATCACGCAAAAATACTTTTGGTGATTTATTATCAATTTTTAGTCAAGATGATTTGACGATAGAAGAAGTATTTGACAAAGAACTAGATGAAAGTATTACTAGACGATATTTTACTAAGACTGTTAATAATGCAAAAATGTGTTTAGATGTAATGGGACATACAACTCTAAAGGCAAAAAGTTTATTTGAATACCATAAGAAGAATTATTTAGACTACTTAGAAGATGATTTTGATGATGAAGTCGATAATGACAATATTGAAAGAGAGTATACCTTTGAAAATTGGGCCCGAGCAGTAAAAAAGTATTCTTCAATATTAGCGTCCGATATTTATGAGAATGGTGATTATATATCATTAGAGAAATGCAGGGGAGAGAATAATTCTCTGTGCGAGAAAATAGTATTAGACTCATTACCACATTGTAAGGATGATACATATTTTGGCATTGATTTCTATTATTTAGATGAAGAAATAGGATCACCGTGGGATGTATTTCGTATTATTTTAGAAGCATTTAAATCGGAAGACATTATTACTCTTGATTATACAAATCTATTTGAGGGTGGATGGTGTGATGAGGTTCCAGAGGAAAAAGAGTATTTAGTATCTAAGACAGTTATACTTACAGAAGGTAGTACAGATGCAAGAGTTATATCTGAAGCAATGAAATTGTTGTATCCTCACATGGTAAAGTTTTATTCTTTTATTGATTTTTCAACTTATGTTGTGCAGGGAAGTACAAATTACTTAACGCATTATTTAAAAGCATTTATTGCTGCTGGAATCAGGAATAGAATTATTGCATTATATGATAATGATTCAGCTGGTTTAAGTGAAATAAAAGTTTTAAAAAATATTCCAATTCCATCAAATGTAAGAATTATGCACTTGCCAGATTTAGAAATGTGTCTCCATTATCCAACTATTGGACCGGGAGGAAGTTCAATAGACAATATTAATGGTCGTGCTTGCTCAATAGAAATGTTTCTTGGTAAGGATATTCTGAAAAAAAGTGGAGAATACGAGCCTGTTCGTTGGAAATCCTACATTGATAAAGTAGATGCATATCAAGGTGAAATAGTTTCTAAATCAGAAGTGTTGAAACAGTTTAAATTGAAGGTTAAAAGAAGTCAGGATCAACTTGTTTTAGATGAATGGGAAGAGTGCGATTTGCTACTTAGGGAAATTTTTGCTGCTTTTGAAAAGTAGTATTATAGTAGAAATGAAGTGATAGACTATTGTTTGTCAGTTTGAAATAAAATAATAAAAATAAAACAGCGTCAGGGCAGTTATAAGTCGAGAGATTTATAGCTGCCCTTTTTTTATTGCTTTTGGACACGATGTCCAGAAGCGGAAAGGAGAATTCTGAGGTATTTATTACATCGGCTGTATGTTCCACCTTAGCGGAGCATACGCACATGGAAATGCAGATCGGAGGTACTTATGCAAGAGGAAGTAACGCAGAAAACAATCGCTCTTGTAATTAAGACCGCTAAATTGGATGCCAACGTCTTGAAGGCTGCAATGCGGATGTATCTGAACCACCGCAGGCAGAAAGCACAGAAAACGCATGGTAAAACTTCTGTTAAAAAGCTGGTTGGCGAAGGCGTGGGAGTTTCGTCTATCGAAGTGACGGACGGCAATATCAAATCCTTTGAGCGGGTAGCTCGTAAATATAATGTTGATTTCGCCGTCAAGAAAGACAAGACAACGGACCCGCCGAAATATGTGGTATTTTTCAAGGGCAGGGATGCCGATGCAGTAGCACAGGCATTCAAGGAATTTGTTTATGGTAATGAGAAACGAAAGGGCAGGACTTCCGTAAGGGAGAAACTGAAACGCTTTAGGGATGCAGTATCACAGAATAAGAACAGAGAACGGAGCCGGGAAAAGAATAAGGACAGGGGGCAGAGCCCTTGAGTAACATCATTGAAGGCATAACCAAAGACCTGACGGAAATCCCGAAAAATCTGAAAGAAAAAGCAGGAGGTATGGATACCAAGAAGCTAGTGCTTTTGAATCTGCCCTATATCTTTGCTGGGTATTTCTGTGACAAGGTTGCATGGTTGTGGAGAGTATCGGAGGGGACAAATGCTTCCGATAAGATGATGGCAGTCATGAACCGCTTTGATAAGCTGTTTGCCAATCCCTTGCCCAGCTTCCACCCAAGGGATTTACTGATTGGTGTGGCATGCGGCATAGCACTCCGACTTGTGGTGTATTACAAAGCCAAGAATGCCAAGAAGTTCCGACAGGGTGTAGAATACGGTTCCGCAAGGTGGAGTGCATAATTTTAAGTGTAAATGACACATACATGGACGCACAGGAGGTTATGCACATGACTGATTATAGCAAAATTACAGCCCTTTACTCCCGCCTTTCCGTAGGCGACGAGGACAGGGACGGCGGCGAGAGCAACAGCATACAGAACCAAAAAATATTTTTGGAGAACTATGCCAGAGGGCAGCACCTAACCAATATCCGGCACTACATTGACGACGACGAAAGCGGCAGGTTTTTTGACCGTTCCGCCTACTCCCGCATGATTGAAGATGTGGAAAGCGGCAAAATCGGCGTGTGTATTATGAAAGACCTTACCCGCTGGGGGCGTGACTATCTCCAAGTCGGCAACGCGATGGAGATATTCAGACGGAACAATGTGCGCTTTATCGCGGTCAACAACGGGATAGACAGCGAGAAGCCCGACACATTGGAGTTTGCGCCCTTTATCAATATCATGTCGGAGTGGTACGCAAAGGACATCAGCAAGAAAGTGAAAACAGGCATTAAGACCAAAGGCATGAGTGGAAAGCCGATTGTCACCGAAGCCCCCTACGGCTATATGAAAGACCCGGGCAACAAGGATTTTTGGATAATCGACGAGGAAGCCGCCGAGGTTGTCCGTTTGATTTTCCGTCTGTTTATCGGCGGGAAGAACCGCAACCAAATCGCCGTATATCTGACACAGGAGCAAATCCCAACCCCCACTTTCTATATGAAAGACCGGGGGCGGGGAACCTGTAAAAATAAGACGCTCAACGAGGATAACCGCTGCAAGTGGAACAAAGCCACCTTGACCAATATCCTCACACGGCAGGAGTATTGCGGCGATGTGGTCAACTTCAAGACTACAAAGCATTTCCGGGATAAGCATAACCACTATGTAGACCGGAGCCAGTGGCACATCACAGAAAATGTGCATGAGCCGATTATCAGCCGCAGCGATTTTGAAACCGTACAGCGGATTTTGGAAAACGCACCCGTCAAACGCCCCAACGGGGACGGGGAAATCCACCCTCTGTCCGGCTTGCTTTTCTGTAAGGACTGCGGCGCAAAAATGCACATTCGCATAGATTATCGGAATGGTGGCAAGCGTCATGTTGCCTATTGCAGCGAGTACCACAAGGGAAAAGCAAAAAATCCCAAGTGCAATTCCCCGCACATCATGGACGCGGACTTGCTCATGCAGACCATCGCGGAAGTGCTGAAGAAAATCGAGGACTATTCTATCAGCAACCGGGTGGAGTTTGAAGCCTTAGTGAAAAAGAACCTTGCCATGCAGCAGACCGACCAGACTAAGAAACAGCAGAAGCGTATTCCGCAAATCACGACGCGCCTTGAACAGATTGACAAGGTGCTGAATAAGCTCTACGAGGACAACGCCCTCGGCACGATCCCGCAAGACCGTTATGAGCAGATGTCGCAAAAGTATTCGGAAGAATACTATGCGCTGAAAGCGGAGCTTGCCACGCTCCAAGAGCAGCTATCCGCTTATGAGAACGCGGGAGGACGGGCGCAGAAGTTTTTGAAGCTGACGGAACGCCATGCTGCCTTTACCGACCTTACCCCTACTATCCTCAACGAGTTTATCAGCCGGATTGAAGTGCATGAGCGCGACCAGAAAAGGGCGAGATACGCAATCCAGCACATCAGCATATATTTCAATTATATTGGCAAGTTTGAGAATGAAGTGACACAGCTTGCAGAACCGACCGAGCAGGAAATCCGGCAAATGCGTGAGGAAATCGAAGAAGCCAAAAAGGAAAAGAGCCGCGCCTACCACCGGCAGTATTCAAGGGAGTACCGGGCGCGAAACCTTGAAAAGCAGCGGGAGTATGACCGCATGAAAGCGCGGGAATACCGGGCAAGGCGAAAGGCGCAGGCAGCCGCCGCACAGCCCACACAGTAAAACAGAATAACCGTCAACCAAGAGGGATTTTCCGAACTACGGGAAATCCCTCTTTTGCGCCCAAAGAAAGGAGCCGCCTATGACAGAACAGACCCCCGACAGCATCATCACGACCCAGAGGAACGGGCAGACCATTGTTGCGGAGTTGTTTTTCAATCACAGCAGCACAGAAACATTCCGCGACAAACTGCTCAAACTGGTACTTGCCGACAGTTTGCGTTTATCCGCGTCTGACGGTCAAGAGCCGGAAAAAACAGAAATCTTGCGATAACAGCCGCCCCGACGAACCATTCCCTGTCCGGGCGGTTTCTATTTGAAAATCCTCATTTTCCCCAAGTCAAGAGCCGGGAAAAACACCCGAAAAATGCCCCTATTGCGTAACAGGGGCGCAGAAAGGAGAGTTTATGAGAACAGGGCTGACAAAGCAGGAAAAGACCACCGATATTTGGTTTGACGAGAAAGACCCGCTTATCCATATCCGCACCCACAACACCGACCTCAAGAACAGGCTGACCGCCTACGCCGTAGCTCACCCCGACCAGTGCCGCCAGATCGACGCAGACCCGGACACGGGCTGCATGGAGTTTGAAATCCGCAAGGGGCGTTTCTCTTTCCGTCTGACCGCCCCATACAACGAGGAACGCCGCAGGGCGGCAAGCGAAGCGGCAAAGAAACATTCCGGCAACTTGACACACCCTATTCAAAAAGATGTGCTATAATTTTTTTGAAAAAGTTTCGGATTAGATGTAGTATTTGCCGCTGAAACCGTAGTACATAGGTGAAGCCCGAAAGGAGGCGGTGAGATGATAGACGACGAAAAAATCATAGAAATGTTTTTTGGACGTTCAGAACAAGGCATACGAGAGCTGGATATAAAATACGGAAAGGTCTGCCACAATCTTTCCTACCATATCGTAGGCAGCAGACAAGACGCGGAGGAATGTGTAAACGACGCTTATTTAGGCGCATGGAACGCCATTCCCCCGGCACGACCTAACCCGCTGCTATCTTATCTTGTTAAAATCATTCGGAACATTTCACTCAAAATCTATTGGAGAAAGGAAGCAGCCAAACGGAGCAGCCATTACACGATTGCTTTGGAAGAAATTGAAGCCTGTATAGCAGCCCCGAATACAGTAGAAGCAGAAATCGAAGCCAAAGAGTTAGCCCGTATCATTGAAGCATTTTTAGACACGCTGACTACCGAAAACCGCGTTATTTTCATGCGCCGCTATTGGTTTTCTGACAGCTACAAGGACATAGCCGAGTTTGTAGGGCTTTCAGAGAAAAACATTTCTGTCCGGCTGACCCGTATCCGCGAGAAGATGAAGCAATATTTGATTGAAAGAGAGGTATTCATATGAACGCAAAGAAGTTTTCCGACGCTATGAGCGAACTTGATACAAAATATGTCGATGAAGCTCTCAACTACAAGAAGAAAGCCAAAAAGCCCATTTGGGTAAAGTGGGGGGCTATTGCAGCTTGCTTGTGCTTGATGATACCATTGACCGCATTTGCCGTTGATATAATTCAATATAATGCAGCGGTTGATTATCTCAATTCTCTCGGCATTGCTGTTGAAGATTTGAGCGACTATTCTCATAAAGAAATAAAAGAAGCTGCAAAAACGATTGACGCAGGAGAAAGTAACCCGTTGACTGAAGAAATCCTTAGTCTAATACCAGAAAACAAAAAACCGCTCGATACACCGACGCAGGTAACATCTGAGCAAATTAAAGAACTAACACCGACCATGACAAGAGAAGATGTTCTTTCTCTTTTAGGTGACACACAAGATGTTGGCTCAGGCATTTATATATATCTTTACGAAGTAGACCAACAATACCTGCTGCGTATTCCTTTTGCAAGCGATGAAGCACAATTAGGTGTAACAGGAGAAGATTTGCTAAAGGCATTGGTTCCCATTTCTGGAGATATTGCTCCTATGGTCTATGTAAATGATACGCTTTATCAAATCGTTGACTCTCAACCCAACTTCGCAGATGAAAAAAGTTCTTTCAATTTGTTAGGAAAAATCGAAAACACAGTTAGTTCTTCGGAAGAACCAAAAGAAAATTTCCAAGCAAATGATGATATTGTAGGGGCTGCGGTTTATCAGTACGGCGATAACATTGTCGTTGAGTTTGAGGGAAAATACTGGTTATATGAACACTATCATAACACAGACTTTGACGGAAACTCAGACTGATATGCCCCACGCCCAAACAAGCCATACTTCTGATGAAAAAGTATCCGAACAAAACCTTCTTGCAAAGTAAATAAGTTTTCTATTTTACAAGGGCAGCCGAGAAAATCGACTGTCCTTTTTCTATGCTTATAAGCAGAAAGGAGCGACCAACCATGACAAAGCCAAGAGAGAAAACCCGCGAGGAGCTGCAAGCCGAGATTGAGGACGGAAAGAAGAAAATCCGGCAGTTTGAAAATCGGGAAAAGATGCTGCGTCAGAAGCTATCCAAAGAGGAACGCAGAACACGCAGCCACCGCCTTATTGTCCGGGGCGCGGTCTTTGAAAGCATTGTGCCGGAAGCAAAGAACATGACCGACGAGGAAGCCGCCGCGCTTCTCCGGCTTGCATTAACGAGTGAGCCAGTACGGGAATATCTGAAAAAACGAGCCGAAAGCGGGAACGCCGAATAAATCCCTTAGGAACTAAGGGCGCACTTATACACCCTTACGGGCGTGTGCGCTCTGCCGAGGGCTTATCTCCGCACAGGGAGATTTCCCCGCGCTCTGATATGGCGGCTTTGCCGCAACAAGGGGCTGCACCCCTTGCGCCGCTTCGCGGCTATCCCTGCACACCCACAAAAACAGTACACCCGCCTTTGGCGTCTGTACCATTTTTGCGGGTTTTATTATCCTATCCGGGAGGTGATACCCATAGCCATTTACCATTGGAACATCGGCATTGTGAGCCGAGGAAAAGGCAAATCAGCCGTTGCCGCAGCCGCCTACCGAAGCGGCGAAAAGCTGACAAACGAATGGGACGGAATGACCCATGACTACACTCGCAAAGGCGGCGTTGTCCATACCGAAATCATGCTGCCGCCCCACACGCCACCCTCATTTTCTGACCGTTCAACCTTGTGGAATAGCGTGGAACTTTATGAGAAAGCCGGGAACGCCCAGCTTGCGCGTGAGATTGACGCAGCGCTCCCCATAGAATTATCCAGAGAGGAACAGATCCGGCTTGTCCGGGAATACTGTTCCTCTCAATTTGTTTCCAGAGGAATGTGCGTTGATTTTGCCATTCACGACACCGACAGCGGCAATCCCCATTGTCATATCATGCTGACTATGCGCCCCCTTGACGGGCGCGGCGCGTGGGCAGCGAAATCCAAAAAGGAATATGACCTTGACGAAAACGGCGAGCGTATCCGCTTGCCAAGCGGCAGATACAAGACGCACAAAATTGACCTTACAGGCTGGAACGACAAGGACAACACCCTCTTGTGGCGCAAGGCATGGGCTGACTTTACCAACGACTTTTTGGAGAGGAACGGAAGCCCGGAGCGTATCGACCACCGCAGCAACGCCGAGAGAGGAATTGACGAGATACCCACCGTCCACATGGGCGTGGCGGCTTGCCAGATGGAGAAGAAAGGTATCGCCACCGAGAAAGGCGAACTGAACCGCAATATCCAAAAGGCAAACCGCCTTATCCGGGAAATCCGGGCGCAGATTAGCAAGCTCAAGGAATGGATTGCCGACCTGTTCAAAGCGCGGGAAACCGCCCCGAAGCAGCCGCCGCAATCTCCCAACCTTGCAAATCTGTTGATGAAGTATTTGAGCGTTCAGAGAGAAAAGAGCCGGAAGTATTCGCAGAGTTGGCAGCACCAACACGCAGCTGACGAACTGAAAACCATAGCGGCAGCGGTCAACTATCTCTCCGAGCATGGTATCTCTAATCTTGATGAGCTGGACGCTTCTCTTTCCTCTGTCAGTGATAAAGCCTATTCAATCCGGGAGGGAATGAAAACCGCCGAGGAACGCATGAAGAAGCTACAAAAGCTAATTGAATACGGGAAGAACTACACAGAGTACAAGCCCATTCACGATGAACTGAAAAAGCTGCAAAACGGCTGGACAAACAAGCGCGACAAGTACGAGGAAGCCCACCACGCCGAGCTGACCCTATGGAACGCGGCAAGCCGCTATCTCCATGCAAATCTGCCGAAAGGAACAAAGACCTTGCCTATTGCGGAATGGGAACAGGAATATGCTGACCTCAAAACACAGAGGGACAGCGATTATACCAAACTGAAAGATACCCGCACCGAGGTTGCCGAGCTTCAAAAAATCCGCAGGTGCGTGGATATTGCACTCCGCGCCGACCAACCGGAACAGACGCAGAGCCGCACCAAGCGGCAGGAACAGGAGCGATAAAGAAAAGGACGGGCAAGCTGTTTTACTTGTCCGTCCTAAATGTTTTCCGATAAAATGGACGCTATTGATTCCTAATATTAAAACCAACTTGCTCTTTCGTCCCTAAATTCGGGCAGGTCACTATGCTCATAAGGATTATAATTATTCAAATTGCAACCAAACTCTTTCAATGATTTTATTTTATTATCCTTTGTCCATTCAACCAGGGAAATTCCATCAAATTCCTCTATGCTCCCATTGTTCATTTCATTTTTGAAATACCACTCCACAATCGTCTGATTTCCTTTGTGGAAAAATTGTTTGATTTCCCAAGCAACGACTTTGCCACGAGTATTCCATTCCTGAAACCAGTGTTTTACGACTTGACGGTTATTATATTTTGGACTCCAACTTTCAGTATAAATTACATCTTCTGCAAAAATATTATCAATACCTAAATCCTGTTTTGTAAGCCACATTTCAAACCATAAGTGAATAATTCTTTCTCTTTCATTCACAATCCAGCACCTCACTAACTTCCGATTTTTCGATTTCATTCTACATCAAAACTATGAACAATTCAACCACAGAAAGAGAGGTATCAGCCATGTATTACACCCAAGAACAGATAGACCGCGCCAACCAAGCCGACATTGTTTCTTTCCTGCAATCACAGGGCGAGCAGCTTACCCGCGCCGGAAATGAATACCGCTGGAAGCGGCACGACAGCTTGACCGTCCGGGGAAACAAATGGTACAGGCACAGCCAGAGCAAGGGCGGCGCACCCGTTGATTTTGTCATGGAGTTTTTCGGAAAGAGCTTTACCGAAGCCGTAGAACTGCTGACGGGAGAAAAAGGCGCAGCACCGCCGCCGGACAGACCAAGCCCCGCGCCCATTTCTGACTTCCGACTGCCGCCCCGCAGCCCCGACAACCGAACAGCGAGGAACTACCTCACAGCCGCCCGCCGCATTGATGAAGATGTGTCGGGCTTTTTCTTTTCCACCGGGGATATTTACGAGGAAGCCGCCCACCATAACGCCGTATTTGTCGGGCGTGATGAAAGCGGTGTACCGAGATATGCCCATCAGCGTGGCACAGCCGGGAGCTTCCGGCTTGATGTGAAAGGCAGCGACAAAGCCTTTAACTTCTGCTACCGTGGCGAGGGCGAAAGATTGTTTGTCTTTGAAGCCCCGATAGACCTGTTATCTTTCCTCTGTCTGTTCAAAAAGGACTGGCAGAAGCAAAGCTATCTGGCACTGGGCGGCGTGGGAGAAAAAGCCCTGCTGCGTTTCCTCTCTGACCGTCCGAACATCAAGACCGTTTACCTCTGCCTTGACAGCGACCAAGCCGGAAGCGACGCTTGCAGCCGCCTTGCGGAGCTTATGCCAGAGGGCTTGACTGTCCACCGCCTTATCCCTCTTTTCAAAGACTGGAATGAGGTGCAGACGCGCCGGAGAGAAATCACAGACGGGAAGTATATCCGGGAAGCGATTTACGGCTTGAAAGAGCCGCCGCAGGAAGAAACCGTTGAGATTATCCGCATGAGCGAGGTTGACACGCAAACCGTTGAATGGCTATGGGAGCCGTATATTCCCTTTGGGAAAGTAACCATTGTGCAAGGCAATCCCGGCGAGGGCAAGACCACCTTTGCCCTACGCCTTGCCGCCGCCTGCACCACCGGGGGAACGCTGCCGGGAATGAAGCCCTTGCCGCCATTCCAAGTAATTTACCAGACCGCCGAGGACGGGCTGGGCGATACCGTCAAGCCACGCTTGATAGAAGCCGCCGCAGACCTTGACCGGGTGCTTGTGATTGATGAAGCAAAACGGGAGCTTACCCTGTCCGACGAGCGCATAGAAAAAGCAATCACGCAGAACGGGGCGCGGCTGATTATCTTTGACCCCATACAGGCGTATATGGGCGAAAAGACCGACATGAACCGGGCAAACGAAGTGCGCCCCATGTTCCGCCGCCTTGCCGATGTTGCCGAGCGTACCGGGTGCGCCGTTATCCTTATCGGACATCTCAACAAAGCTGCCGGAGGGCAGAGCGCATACCGGGGCTTAGGTTCTATCGACTTCCGCGCCGCAGCAAGGAGCGTCCTGCTGATCGGGCGCGTGAAGCGAGAACCGAATGTGCGCGTTATCGTCCATGACAAATCTTCCCTTGCGCCGGAGGGCAAGCCCGTTGCCTTTTGCCTTGACCCGGAAACGGGCTTTTCGTGGATAGGCGAATACGACATCACCGCCGACGAACTGCTGTCCGGCGCGGGCGGCAACACCGCCACCAAGACCGAACAGGCGGAACGGCTGATACTTGACCTGCTTGCAGACGGGAAAGAGCTTGCCAGCGAGGACATTGTAAAAGCCGCAGCCGAAGCCGGAATATCCGAGAGGACGGTACAGAACGCCAAGCGCAACATGGGCGGCATTTTAGGCGCAAGGCGTGTCGGCGGTCAATGGTACAACTTCATCAAGAAGAAGCAACCACCCGAACCCGCAAGCTGAAAGTGCAAAACGCAGACCCTTTGCACTTTGCACTTTCGCACTTTCACGATAATTTGCGTCAATAACTCAAAAAAGCACTTGACAAAACGCTTCATGGGGAAATGCCAAGGACATAGAGCCATATATGGATTCTGTGTTTGAAAATAATGTCCTTCTGACACAGACGGAACGGCTGATGATGTCCGGCAGACCGAAAGAGCCGAAGTATGCAAGAAATAAAAATATTCTTGTTATCGGTGGTTCCGGTTCCGGTAAGACTTGCTTTTTTGTGAAGCCGAACCTGATGCAGATGCACTCGTCTTATGTTGTCACTGATCTGAAGGGTTAGATTTTAAGAATACAGAGAAAATAGGTCATTAAAAAATGAAGTGTTTTCTGTGTGTTCTTATTTTTTAGCATTATGAAAGGAGCTGAGAAAATGGCTAAAGATAATAGAATAACAGCACTTTACGAGCGTCTGTCCCGTGATGATGAGATGCAGGGCGAATCCAACTCCATAACAAACCAGAAGAAGTATCTGGAAGATTATGCAGTGCAACATGGCTTTGGTAATATTCAGCATTTCAGTGATGATGGATATTCAGGAACGAACTTCAACAGACCGGCATTCAATTCTTTGCTGACAGAGATTGAAGCCGGCAGAGTGGGAACAGTGATCGTCAAAGATATGTCCCGATTTGGCAGAAACTATCTGCAAGTAGGTTTCTATACGGAAATGATGTTCCCTAAGAAAAATGTCCGTTTTATTGCAGTAAATAACGGAGTTGACAGTGCCAATCCGGCAGATAATGATTTTACACCATTTCTGAATATCATGAATGAGTGGTATGCAAAAGATACCAGTAAGAAAATCAAGGCAGTGTTCAAGGCAAAAATGCGAGACGGAAAACGTGTCAGCGGTGCAGTGCCTTATGGATATTACAGAAAGCCTGAGGATAAGCAGACATTGTATGTTGATGAAGCTTCTGCTTCGGTTGTCAGACGCATTTTTCAGCTTGCTTGTGATGGAATGGGTGCAACCGCAATAGCAGATACCTTGTCAGAGGATAAAATCCTTATTCCTTCGGCTTATGCGAGACAGAATCATCCTGAGGATTGCCAGTGTACGAATTACCATGACCCTTATACATGGAATGCTACAACAGTGGGCTATATTTTGAACAGACGTGAGTATTTGGGGCATACCGTTCTTGGGAAGACAACGAGGGATAATTTTAAGACAAAACGGAAAAGAATTGCAAATGAGGACGAACTGCTTGTCTTTTACAATACACATGAAGCTATCATTGATCAGGAAACATATGATAAAGCGCAGAGAATGAGAAAAAGGGTATCTCCAAGGCGAAACAGTGAAAAGCCTGCGCACAGGCTGTCAGGACTGCTTTATTGTGCGGATTGTGGAAGCAGACTGGCATATATCAATTCAAAGCCAAAAGATGGGAAAATATATGACAGCAATCAGGCATTCCGGTGTAGCCGGTACCACAATAAATATCATTCATGTACTGGTCACTATATCAAGGCAAGCACAATAGAAATGCTGATTTATCAGGCAACTAAGAGAGTGTCACAGTATGTCCTTAAAGATGAAAAAGAGTTTGTAGAACAGTTGAAAGCACAGTATGAATTGCAGTGTGAAAAGGATAATACAGATGATAAAAAGGAGTTGTTAGAAGCAAAACGTCGTATGATGGATTTGGATGATCGGATAAAAGGTCTGTATGAGAATTTCACACTGGGGCGATTGCCGGAGAGACAGTTTAACCGCCTTATGACAGAATATGACACCGAACAAAGCAGCCTAGAGCAGAGAATTTCAGAACTTGAAACTGCTACAGAACGTATATCCACTAAGGCAGTGCAGATTGATAAATTTGTGCGACTGGTTAAGAAATACCGAGATTTTGAGGAACTGACAACACCTATGCTTAATGATTTCATTGAAAAGGTTGTAATTCATGAAGCAGAGGGTGGCAGAACAAAAGACCGTACTCAGCAAGTGGATATTTATTTCAATTTCATTGGAAATTTTGTTCTTCCACTCAGTGAGGATGAAGTGGAAGCCTTGCAGTCAGAGGAAGCACGCAGAGCGGAAGAGATTGCTGAAAGAAAGAGAAAATCTTCTAAGAAATCTACGCAGAAAAGAATTCAGAAGCGTGCAGAGATCAAGGCAAAAGCAGAAGCTGGAGATCCTGAAGCTATGGCAGAATATAAAGCAATCCTTGAAAAAGGCAGACAGAACAACCGTAAGAGATCTGAAAAAATGCGAGAATTGAGAATGTCTGACCCTGAATATCGGGCGAAGATGGAAGAGAAAGAACGCTTGGCATTGGAAAGGGAAAAGAAACGTCAGGAGCGTGCTACAAAGAAGAAAAAGATTGCTTTGGCAGAATTAAAGGAGCAGGCAGAAAAAGGCAATCAGGAAGCCGTCAGAGAGCTTGAGGAGAGTAGAGCTATTGCAAGAGAACGTTCAAGGAAATCAGCAGAAAAGCGTAAGCAGAGAGCAGAAAATGACCCTGAATATGCAAAATATTTGGAAGAGAGAAATGCAGAATACAACAGACGGCATACCGCAAGAAGAAAGGAGCAGATGGAAGCCTTGAGAGCCAGGGCGGAAGCCGGAGATCAGGAAGCAAAGAGTCAGCTTGCAGAGCGTAAACAGTATCAGGTTAGAGCCACAGTGAAGAGCTACAGAAAAATGTGTGAAGATGCATTGAATGGAGACCCTATTGCAAAAGAGAGATATGAAAAAACACTGGCTATGAGACGTGAAGCGTATCACGCAAAGAAAAGTGAACAGACAGCCTAAGAGTAAGCATAATATCACAATATAATAGTTGCAGAATTGATGAGAATAAGCGGGAGCGATGCAATTATTGTAATGGACAATGAAGTATGGTATTGTATAGATGGTTTACCAAATCGAAAGTTGTGGAGGTGAAATGAATATGATGATGTTCTTAAAATTAAGAAATATCTGAGTTCATAGAACTATGTTAAATAGTTTTATGTATAGGCAGAACCCGAAAAACTATTTAATAAAGGAGATTGTGCAATGATATTTCAAGATAATGTAATCAAAGAGTACTTAAAAAATGTTTATTTTATAACGGGAACACCTTGTGGAGGAAAGACAACCGTTTCACGTGCGTTGGCGGAAAAGTATGGATTTGAACTATTTGATGTTGATGAGAGATTCGACGAGCACAAAAAAATGTCGAACCCATTATTTCAGCCTGCGATGAATACGTATTTTAACAGTGCAGATGAATTTTTTGGAAGAACAGTTGAAGAATATAAGAATTGGCTGTTGAATAATACTCGTGAACAGTTAGAGTTTGTTCTTCTTGATTTGATTCGTTTATCAGAAAATAAGAAAGTTTTGTGCGATTGTCATCTTACAGTTGCTCAGGCACTCGCTTTTTCTGAACCAGCGAGAGTTGTTTTTCTCATAAAAGACCCATCTAATCTTGTTGATGAATATGGTAATCGACCAGATCATCAGGGATTTTTTCAGTACTTAAATTCAGCGACTGATATAGAAAAAGCCAAACAAACTGTGAATATTACCTTATATGAACTCAATGTAAATCGCATAGAGGAGATTAAAAGCAGTTCTTTCTTTTGGATAGAGAGAACTGTGGATAGTACAGTTGAGAGTACATTAACTTGTGTCGAAAAACATTTAGGTTTAATATAGTTGAAGAAAGACATTCGATTATAGCACATTTTGTTTAATGAATTAGTGCCACAAATTGAGAAGTATTCTTGATTTGTGGCATCTTAATAAGGCAGAATAAAGGAATAAAAAGAATCTTAATTCTGTTAAACGCTATTGACAACTTCATATTTAGTGAATGATAACAATTTATAATTTAGTATTGGATAAAGAATAAAAAAGGAAGTAAGTTATGACGAATAAAGAAATAATGGATATAGCAATGCAGCAATCTGCATATGACACAAATGCAAAGGTTTCTGACTTCCTTCAGGATACAAATGTATTTGTTAAATCTGGAGTTGGACCTTTGGCAAGAAAATATTATAAAGAACCTATCGCTTGTAATTTTGTGTCTTATGGAAGCAATGTAGTTGCATCTGTGAAAGATGAATTTAAAGAAATAGTTGAAACATATCTGAGTAAGTTTGAATTTTATCATTGTTTTGAGACGCCTAACATGCACTGGCTTGATGAACGGATGAAAGAAAAAGGATATAGAGTATGTTTTATGGCAGAGTATTTTTTGCCGGATATGGAACGATTGAAAAGATTAGAGTGCAATTATGTCCTTAAAGTGTTAGAACAAAAAGATTTTGCAGATTTGTATCTTCCAATGTGGGGGAATGCATTGTGTGCAGATAGAAAAGAGTTAGATGTTCTGGGAGTTGGAGCATATGATGGTGAGAAGCTTGTAGGTCTCGCAGCGTGTTCAGCGGATTGTGATAATATGTGGCAGATAGGTGTCGATGTTTTGCCTGAATATCGAAGAATGGGAATTGCTTCATCACTAACAAGTAATCTTGCAATTGAAATAATTGAAAGAGGCAAAGTACCATTTTACTGCTGTGCGTGGTCAAATCTTAAATCGGTAAAAAATGCATTGCGCAGTGGTTTTGTGCCTGGATGGGTGGAAATGACGGTAAAAGCAGCAAGCTTAGTTGATGAAATGAATAAGTAATAAATTCCGATTTTCAGAACAATAATAAATCTTTATTGCTATTTAGTGAGGTGTAAATATGTCAACTGGAATTATGATAATTGGTCCATCTGGAAGTGGAAAGACAACACTTGGAAAAATAGTTGCACAGAAACTGGGATATCTATATTTTGATGTGGATGATTATATTTGGAAACAGAATACAGATAGTCCATATACACAAATGTATACGAGGGAAGAAAAGATTAGCAGACTGAACACTGATATTGCTCCATATGAACATTTTGTTATGGCTGGTTCGATGAGTTCCTTTCATTATGCATTTGATGATATGTTTAAAATGATGGTATTTCTTTATGTTGAACCAGATATTCGAATACAACGAGTTCATAAAAGAGCAATAGAGCGATTTGGAAGAAGAGTACTTGAAGGTGGAGATATGTATGAATCCCATATGAAATTTTTGAAAGATAATCGAAGTTATGAAGAAGATGGATCACCAAATATGAGAGAACAGAAAGAATGGATGACAAA
Organism: Firmicutes bacterium OM04-13BH; assembly: GCA_003481745.1. Lineage (GTDB taxonomy): Bacteria > Bacillota > Clostridia > Lachnospirales > Lachnospiraceae > Blautia > Blautia stercoris. The sequence continues at coordinate 179,952 of QULP01000004.1, read as the reverse complement.
TATGTCGTGTGTAAAAATTGAATTGGACGGTGCTACGGACCTTGAAAGTAACGCAGATATTATTGTAAACAATTGGAGTGGGATAGTGGAATAAATTTTAGTTTATTCTCTCAATGGGGATAGCTTTGAAAATTGAAATTTTATCTATGTAAAGAACCCACAAATTTCAGGTTGTCGGATTGTAAAGGCAGAGCCTTACGCAAGGTGCAGGAGAAAGACTCCGCTCGGGTTAAGGGCGAAGCGCCTTAGCCGGTCAAGGGTGCAACCATTGCCCAGTTAGTGGCGTTTCGCCACTAAGTACTGGGTATTGCTTGTAGCAAAGCTTCACAAGATTAAGCAACTTTGTTGCAATTCCCTTCGGGAAAAGAACTAAATATTGTTACGATAAACAGACTGAGTAGAGAGATTTACTTGGTCTTTTTTTATGGAAAGAAAGGAAAGATTAGCATGAAAGCAACTAGGCACAATGGACGGTCAGGCAAGCATGGAACCTATGACGCAAAGCACAATGACCGCAGATTTGATGTAGAAAATAGTGAGCATATTGACGCAGAGAGAACGAAGATGAATGTGTACTGGGATTGTTATCAGGGGTACAGCCTGCCGAATGATAAGGACGAGCGGGCGAGATTCACTTTTACGGAAATAGAAAAAGCATATTATGTTGAGAAATATTCAGACCATGTGGACGGTCAGAATGAGAGAAACCGGAAAGCAAGACACTATGACCGAGTAAAAACGATTGATGCTATTCTTGAAAATAATAAAACGTGTCCGGAAGAAACTTTATTACAGCTTGGAAACATGGACGGTGCGGTGTCTGCTGATGTGCTTGCACAGGTCAGTGCAGAATATTTCGAGGAATTTAACAGACGGTATGGTTCCCATGTTCATATACTGGACTGGGCTTTGCATCTTGATGAAGCAACACCACATATTCATGAACGGCATGTATTTGATGCTGTGAATCAGTATGGAGAATTATGTCCCCAACAGGATAAGGCATTGGAAGAACTTGGCTTTGAACTTCCGAAGCCGAATGAGAAAAAGGGAAAGTACAATAACCGGAAGATGGTTTTTGATGAAGAGTGCAGAAAACTATTTATCAGCATCTGTCAGAATCATGGACTGACGATTGATGTTGAGCCGGTGTATGGCGGTGCAAGCTATCTGGAGAAGCAGGATTTTATCATCATGAATCAGAAGAAACGCATTGAGGAAAAACAGGCTGTTCTTGATGGTCTTGTGATGAAGATAGAGGACGTAAACGCAGTCATTGAAGAAGCAGTAGACCTTGCTTATGAAAAGGCTTGTGAGGTTGTCACAAAGCGTGTGAAAGAGGAAACAGTGAAGCATGATGTTGATGTTGTAAAGGACTATGGAGAACTTTTACAGCAACAGCCGAAAGACAAACTCAGTGATAAATCAAAGTCGGTGGCTTCCAAGGTCGTAAATGCGATTGTTGCCAAACTGGAAAAAGCATCACAGGCACTTTTGGGAAATATCATCTCTGCCCTGAATGAGCCGAAAAATAAGGTTAAGGCAAAGGAACAGATTAAGGAACAGGCAAGGGTTTCCATTCAGGCAAAACTGAAAGAGAAACAGAAGCAGGTTATGGAATATGAGAAAAAACAAGATGTGCATATCAGAAAAAAGAATATGGAACTTTAGGAAGCATTTGTAATCCATTAGTGGAAATACAGATGCTTTTTTATTGTCCGGAAAGGATTGTATGGGAGTATTTGATGAAGTAAAGGAAAGAGTGACCGCAAGGGAAGTCATGGAGAGAGCAGGCATTGTTTTCAATCGAAATAACATGTGCAGATGTCCGTTTCATCAGGACAAAACGGCGAGCATGAAAGTAAAACCGACAGATAAAAAATATTTTTGTTTTGGTTGTGGGGAAAAGGGAGATGCGATTGATTTTGTCGCTAAATATTATAACCGGTCACCAAGAGAAGCAGCCATGCAGATAGCTGACGAGTTTGGGATTATCTATGACAGTTCGGTGCGATCACCGCCCAAGCCGGTAAGAAGAGAGAAATCTCCAATGCAGATTCTTGAAGAAACGAAAACAAAGACATATCGGGTGCTGTCCGACTATCTTCATCTGCTGAAAGAATGGGAGCGGAATTTCAGACCGGAAAGCATGGAAAAGATTGATGAAAGATATGTGGAAGCTGTGCAGAATCGGGAAAAGGTTGAGTTTCAGCTTGATACCCTGCTGTGGGGTACGGAAGATGAAAAGGAAGCAGTGATACACGATTTAGGAAAGGGGGTGGAAGATATTGAGAGAAGAGTCAGGGAATATCGCAGGAATCAGGGAACAGTTAATCACAACAGACAAAGGAGCTGTGAAGCAGTGCATTAGAAATGTGGTTACAGTCCTTGAGAACGACCCGAAGTTCAAGGGAGCCATTCGTTATAACATGATGACTGACAGAAACGACATTGTTAAGGGGTTAGGATGGTATCGTGAGAGTCCGGCACTTACAGATTCTGATATAGACCATATCATGTTGTATCTTGAAGAACATTACAGCCTTACAACGGAAAAGAAGATAAAATCGGCTATCAATGTGGTTGCTATGGAAAATAAGTATCATCCGATTCGTGAAAAACTAGGTTCTCTGGTCTGGGATGGGAAAGAACGTATCAAAGATGTGCTTCATCACTTCCTTGGAGCCGATCAGAACAATTATGTCTATGAAGCAATGAAAGTCCTTCTGTTAGGGGCAATTTCAAGGGTATACCGATCTGGAACGAAGTTTGAATATATGCTGATTCTGGTGGGTGGTCAGGGAGCCGGAAAGTCAACGTTTTTCAGATTCCTAGCCATGAATGATTCATGGTTTACGGATGATTTGAAGAAACTTGATGATGAAAATGTGTTCCGGAAGATGCAGGGGCATTTAATCATAGAACTGTCAGAAATGATAGCAACAGCCAGTGCAAGGAGCATTGAGGATATAAAGTCATTCATCAGCAGACAGAGCGACATTTACAAGGTTCCTTATGAGACACAGCCAAAGGACAGACCGAGACAGTGCGTGTTTGGTGGCACTTCCAACGCTATGGACACGCTTCCTCTCGACAGAACAGGCAATAGACGATTTATGCCGGTCATGGTTTATCCAGACAGGGCTGAGTGCCATATTCTTGAAAATGAAGAGCTTTCAAGAAAGTATATCGAGCAGGTGTGGGCGGAAGCTATGGAGATATACAGGTCAGGAGAGTTCAGGCTTATGCTAAGCAGGGAATCAGCCGAGTATCTGAAAGATTATCAGAAGCAGTTCATGCCGGAAGATGCAGATGCAGGAATGATACTTGCGTTTCTTGATAATTTCAAGGGGGACAGGGTTTGTTCCAAAATGCTTTGGAAAGAAGCTCTTCACAGGGATTATGAGCCAAAGAGAATTGAATTGAAACAGATTTGCGACATTATGAATAATTCGGTAACAGACTGGATTATGAGTGATGGTGTCATGCATTTCGGTGTCTATGGCAAACAGCGTGGCTGGGTTCGTGCCGGTTTCTCTCAGGGAATCCCCGACAAAGCGGACAGCGATGGTTTTATGGCAGTACCGAAGCAACTGGAATTAGAGATACCATTCAAGTAACAGAATTGATGATGTTACCTTTTTGTTACCGGTTCTGTTACCCAGTGAAAGTATTGATTTTACTGGGTTTTCTCTTGTAGGTAACAAAAGTAACAAGAAAATAGAAAAATAAGTAAAACACAGGTAGCAGATACAGGTAGGGTGATTTGAGAGGTCTTTTCGGTCATGTTACCTTTTTTGTTACCTGTCCCTTGTAGGGGGAATCTTGGAAAGGAGAGGTGCGAATGCAGGAAGAGAAAACAGCGGAAAATAAAGCAAATTATATTGATGGTGGCAATCTCAAGGCGAGAATAGGAAACACTACCTACCTTGTCGGGGTGTTCTTCAACAAAGCAAAAAAGGTAACAATAGAGGACAGAATGAAGAATTTAATCTGTCAGGAAGTGACAGCAGGCAATTTCTAAGGCTGTACACCACAAAAACAACTCATTTTTTAATGAATTATCATTCTCTGTATTGACAAAACGCTTCCTAAAGGCACGGTACTGGTGGAGTGCGGAAAAATGTTAAAAAGGGGCAAGTACAAGATAAAAGTTTTGAATACCATAAACTTTGCTAAATCCATGCATTACAATCCTTTCGCCTACATTCGGAGCGAGAAGGATATTTTGAAACTTGTAAACACGATTATAGTCAACACCAAAGGAGAGGGACAGCAATCCGATGAGGACTTCTGGGTCAGGGCTGAAAAGCTCTATTACACGGCTCTTATCGCTTATATCTGGTATGAAGCTCCGGAAGAGGAGCAGAATTTCGCAATGCTGATTGATATGATTGATGCCAGCGAAGCCAGAGAGGACGATGAGAATTTCAAAAATGCCGTAGATTTATCGTTTGAGGAACTCGAAGCGGATAAACCCAATCATTTTGCAGTAAGACAGTACAAGAAGTATAAACTTGCTGCCGGTGTAGTAAGTTTGAAGAGACTTCTTAATCAATCAAATTTAAAGAGTTGGAGCTCCAAAATGATTAAAAAGTCTCTTGAGGCTTATTTTTTTACCTTAAAGAACAAAATTGTATTTTGTAAAAAACAATTTCAAAACATGTCCGTATTTTGTTTCGTCAGTACAGAGATTGTGTAAGGAACTTTAAAAAGATGACACGAAATCAAAAAAGATGCAGTAAGGGGGCTGTAAAAAGACCTCTGAGCATTTCGTTTAGTGTAAGAATCTTTTTTACTTCTTACACGAACCTTGAAAACGAAACAGCCTGCCCGTAGTGATACCAGAACTGAATAGGCATTCAGCGTGTCTTTTTTGGTTAATACGTCCCGGAAACATCAGAACCCGGTACAGGAACGGATATGGGATGAGAACAGGCAATTAATAAACAAAGGAAGGAGGACATCTGACTATGACAGAGAAACAGGGATTCATGACAGCGTTGTATGAACGTCTTAGTCGTGATGATGAATTAAACGGGGAATCCAACAGTATTTCAAACCAGAAGAAACTGCTGGAACAATATGCAAAAGAACATGGATTTACCAATCTTGTTCATTTTACTGATGATGGTATCTCCGGTACAAGATTTGATCGCCCAGGCTTTCTTGCCATGATGAAAGAAGTAGAGTCGGGGAAAGTCGGAACGATTCTGATTAAAGATATGAGCCGAATGGGAAGAGATTATCTGAAAGTCGGACAATATATGGAATTGCTGCGACAGAAGAATGTCCGCCTGATTGCAGTCAACGAGAATGTAGACAGCTTCCGGGAGGACGATGATTTTACTCCATTCCGAAATATCATGAATGAATGGTATGCAAGGGATACCAGTAAAAAGATAAAATCCACTTTCAAGGCGAAAGGAAAATCCGGCAAGCATGTGGCAAGTACAACACCATATGGGTATCTGAAAGACAAGGATGACCCGAATGTATGGATTGTTGATGAAGAAGCAGCTGTAGTTGTACGGAGAATCTTTCACATGACAATGGATGGGTACGGACCATATCAGATTGCCAAGGCACTGAAAGAGGATAAGGTTGAGATACCAGCGGTTCATATGGCAAAGAAAGATGCCGGATTATGGAAAGGCAGAGTAGAAGAAATCAAAGATCCTTATGGCTGGGGCTCTTCTACTGTTGCAGGCATTCTGAAGAAAAGAGAGTATCTTGGTCATACAGTGAACTTCAAGACCAGAAAACATTTCAAGGATAAGAAAAGCCATTACGTATCTGAAGATAATTGGACGGTGTTTGAGAACACGCAGGAAGCCATTATAGATCAGGAAACTTTTGACAATGTACAGAGAATCCGAAGCAATGTGAGAAGATATCCAGATGGATGGGGAGAAGCCCACCCCTTGACAGGTCTGATGTATTGTGCAGACTGTGGTTCCAAAATGTATGTCCATCGAGTAAATAATGGCAAGCGAGTACCACAATATACTTGTTCTGCATATTCTAAAGTTCCGGTTGGAACACTCTGCCAGACACAGCACAGAATTAATGCTGATGTGGTTATGGAGCTGATTAAGGAACTTTTAAAGGCTGTTGCGGAGTATTCACAGTTGAATCGTGAAGAATTTTTGGAGACAGTAAAAAAGGCACAGACTTCACAGCAGTCCAGTGAGATCACAAGATTGAAAAGCAGATTGGCAGAGGCAAAAAAGCGTGTGCAGGAACTGGAAAAACTGATCTGCAGAATTTATGAGGACAATATTCTTGGCAAGCTGCCAGATGAACGCTATGCGATTCTTGATGGACAGTATTCTAAAGAACAGAAAGATTTGTCGGCAGAAATTGCAGATATGGAAGCTGAATTATCAGGCTATGAAGAAGGTCGCAGATCAGCGGAGAAGTTTATTGCTCTGGTTGATAAATACCAAAATTTTGAGGAATTGACCACTTACATGCTGAATGAATTTGTAGAAAAGATTGTGGTGCATGAGCGTGACCGGAAAGGAAGCGTTGAGACGACACAGGAAGTGGAAATCTATTTTAACTTCATCGGCAGATATTTACCGCCACATTTCGGTGAGGTGAAAATGACACCGGAAGAAATTGAAGAAATGGAAAAACGGGAAGCCAGAAAAGACAGGCTTCACCAGAATTACCTGAGAAGAAAAGCAAATGGAAAGCAGCAGGAATACTATGAACGGACAAAGGCAAAAAAGAAAGCCGAACTGGATGCAAAAAAAGAAGAGATCCGGCAGGAAGATATTGCAAAAGGTGTGTTCATTCCGCTATCACTGCTTCCCCCAGCAGAACCGAAGAAAGGAGTTGCATCAGCATGAGCAAATTAGAAAGAATCATTCACGATAACAGTAATGGTCTGGATTATATCCTTGTCGGGGAAATCTATCTGCCACTGATCGCAGTACCCGAAGAGAAAAGAGAGATTGGTTTTTATGGAAGTCTTCACAGAAACTATCTGAAAGATTACAAGAGTGGCTTGTATTCCTATCTGACATTGAGTGGTAAGCTCTGGACGTATCTCGCAGATCTGAATGAGCAGTGTTTGGAACGCAGGGATTTCCTCATGGAACAGATTATGGAGCAGGAAGGCATTACGGAAGAATTGAAAAGCAGAGATCAGATGGAATGGGTTCGCCGGGCAAACAATGCAAGAAGCCGGGTAGATGAAATTATTTTAAATGAACTGGTGTATGTGTAGGAGGGACTTATGAGATACTGGATTGAATATGCAGACGGAAGATGTTGTAATTTTGCAAACAGCAGAAAAGATTTACTGGACTGGCTGAAACTTTTGAAAGATGAAAAAATCGTTGATATCCGAAAGATTTACAAAAGCGGTGTGACAGATTCTGTGATAGACAGCTATCGTAGTTATCTGAAACAGTGAAAGGGGTGGACAGTCATGGTTGTTGTAAGAATTATTGTGAAAATCGTATTACTGCCAGTGCGTATATGCCTGACAATGATACAACTGGTGGTTATGTTCTTCACATGGCTGTCGGCAACGGTATTTCATATCCTGTCGGGGATCATCTGCATTACAGCAGTTTTAGGGTATGGATTCGGACAGGAGACAGGCACAGAAGCGGTCAGGATGCTTGTGGCAGGTTTTATACTTTATATCCTGCTGTGCTTTCTGGCTGGGCAGTGGTGTGGCTGGAAACAATCAAAATCAGATTGATGAAGTAGACCACTGGAGAAAGGAATAGGATTCTTAAATGAAGATTACAAAAGAGATTGAAGAATTTATCAACCTGACCATAACGGAGCATATGGGAAAAGAGTATGCAGACTGGAAACTGAGCCAGCCGTCTGTGACAGAACCAGATGAAGTTGAGGAAGAATATAAAAAAGTGATTGCCACACTTCCACAGAAACAGGAAGAGGCCATTACAAAATATTGCGACCAGATATTTAACAGTGGAGCAGAGACAGAAGAATTTTTCTACCGGTTGGGACTGAGGGACGGAATGAAACTTAGGAAGAATGTTAAAATGGTTCTGAAGCAATTATCAGAATGATACATACAGGAATTATCTGAAAAGTGAATGAGTAAAGGAAAGGGCATTAACCGTAAAAAGTTAGTGCCCTTTGTTTTACCCATTTTTATATTTTCACAAAATCCGATGCAGAGGATTTTTGAAAAACAGACGGAACGGAGATCCTGCTGAAGGGACAGCGGCAGGAGTTACGTTTTGTCTGCTGGGAGTACAGAGGGCTGGAAGTCCTTTGTGCCCAGATTGCAAAGAGCGGCAGCATCTTGCTGGGGTTAAGGGGCAAAGCCCTTAGCAGGTTAAGGGCGGCAGCCATTGCCCAGTGATATGGCGTTTCGCCATATGGTACTGGGTACTGTCTGTAACGGGGACAGAGACTTTTGGAAGCTTCGCTGCAATCCCCTCCGGGGAAACAACTTGAAAAAAGGAGAGATGTGAATTGAAAGGCACAAGGCATAACGGCAGATCTGGGAAAGACGGTGTTTACAATCCGCTTCACAATGACCGGAGATTTGACCCGGAACACAGTGAGCATATTGACAATGAACGTGTCCGTCAGAATATTTACTGGGACTGCTATCAGGGATATACCACAATGGCAGACCGGGGAAAAGAGGATAATTTTTCTTTTAACCAGATTGAGATGGCATACTATGTGGATCATTACAGCGATTATGTGATTAACCAGAATAAACGTCATGAGAAAGCAAGACACCCCGACAGATGTAAAGGGGTGGAAGATGTTCTGAAAAATAAAAAGACCTGTCCGGAAGAAAGTATCTATCAGCTTGGGACGATAGATGAACACGCTTCTGTGGAAACGCTGGTTTTGGTTTTTGATGAATTCAAGAAAGAGTTCGATGAGCGGTTTGGTTCTAATGTGCATATCATTGACTGGTCACTGCACATGGACGAAGCGACTCCGCATATTCATGAGCGTCATGTATTCGATGCTACGAACCGGTATGGGGAGATTGAACCGAAACAGGAAGCGGCACTGGAAGAACTTGGCTTTGAACTTCCGAATCCGGAAAAGAAAAGATCAAAGACAAATAACCGTAAGGTTGTTTTTGATTCTGCCTGCCGGACAATGTTCCTGGATATCTGTAAACGTCATGGACTGGAAATTGACGAAGAACCGTCCTATGGAGGAAGGCAGTATCTGGAGAAACAGGACTATATCCGAATGAAGCAGAAAGAAGAGATTGCGGTTCAGCAGGAAATGCTCAATCAGCAGAGGGATAAGGTCAATGCGAATCATCTGGAACTTGCAAGGCAGTCAAACCATGTCAGGGCAAATGAAAAGGTTATCCAGTCACAGAAAGAAAAAATAGAACAGCAGGAAAAAGAATTTAAAGAAAATTTCATTTCCAATTCTGACCGGATTCTAAGTCAGGGCGAGCTGATTGAAGAACAGAGAGAGGAACTGCAACAGCTTACCCTCCGTATTGAAGATGTGGAAACCTTGCTTGACGAAGTATCCAGTGAAGCCTATGACAAGGCTGTGGATAAAGTCGCAGAGGAAACAATGCGGGCTACCAGAAAAGATGACATTCGTCTTGCGGAAGATTCTAAGAGATGGATTCAGAGTCCGGAACGTAAGGCATCACGAAAAGAAAAGGAATATGCGATAAACAGGCTGGACGGTCTGATTAAAAAAATCGAATATGCGATGGAAAAAGCTGTTGTGAGGGTTGTCCGTCAGTTAAAACAGCCAGAGAAGAAAAAAGCCGTTGTAGAAGAAATCAAAAAAGAAGTGAAGCCGTCAATCAGAGAAAAACTTGCATTGAACGTAGCAAAGATTCAAAGAGAAGAGGCAGAGAGAAAACAACTGAATAAAGGAAGATCACATTCCAGTGATCTGGAACTATAAGGGCATTTTGTTGATTCCGTAAGGACAGGACAAAGTGCTTTTTTGTTTTTTGTGAAAACTTGCTTCCCAGATTTGGGAAGCAGATTTAAGAAAGAGAGGAAACGAATTGGGATTATTTGATGAAGTAAAACAGAATGTGACCGTCCGGCAGGCTGCGGAGAGGTATGGGTTAAAGCCCAACAGGAGCGGACTGATCCGCTGCATTTTCCATAATGACAAATCACCCAGCATGAAAGTTGACCGGAGATATTATTGTTTCGGGTGTGGCTGTACAGGAGATGCCATTGATTTTACGGCACAACTGTTTGACATTGGATTGAAAGATGCAGCCATGAAGCTGGCAGATGATTTTGGGATTCCTTATTCCGGCAGGGACAGGGGATCACCGCAGAACAGGAGAAGCGTTTCAGCAAAAAAGCCAGAGCCGACACCAGAAGAACTTTGGCAGAAAAAACATCTGAGATGCCTGAGAGCCTATCTGGATTATCTGAGCCTGCTTCTGGAATGGAAAGAACAGTATGCACCAAAAACACGGACAGAAGAATGGCATGAAAAGTTTATGACTGCTCTCAGGGAGTTGTCAGTTGTTGAGTATTATCTGGATATCCTGCTCTTTGGGGACAGGGCAGATAAGGAAGCACTTGTAAAAGAAAAATGGAAGGAGGTGGAGCGGATTGAGCAATGCGAAAGAGAAGATAAAGGAGATCGCCACAAAAGAACAGAAAGATGCCATGAAAGAAATGTTCCGGATGGTAGATAAAAGCAAAGTCGATGAAGTGAAACAGATGCTGGAATATACACAGAAAGGAACTGCGAAAGCAACGGTTGGAAATTATATGGTTGTGCTGAGAAATGATCCGCTTGTGCGTGAGAGTATGAAATACAACAAGCTGACAGGCAGGATTGATATTGTAAAAAAACTCTGGTGGAATGAGGAAGTCTGCAAGCTGGATGATGATGGCAGGACTTATTTCTACTATTTCTTTGAACGCTATTACAAACTCACAAGTGAAAAATGTATGGATAAGGCACTTCGCATAGAAGCCAACAGCCGGGCATACCACCCGATCTGTGAGTATCTGGAACAACTGGAGTGGGACGGGCAGGAGAGAATCCGTTATGTTCTGCAACGGTATATGGGGGCAGATGCTTCGGATTTTGTCTATGAGGTTGTGAAGCACTTCCTGATGGAAGCATTAAGCAGAATCTACCGCCCCGGTTGTAAAGCAGATGAAATGCTTTGTCTGGTAGGTCAGCAGGGAGCCGGAAAATCCACATTTTTCCGTTTTCTTGCATTGAACGATGACTGGTTTTCTGATGATCTGAAGCAGTTGAATGACAGTAAGATATACGAGCATCTCCGGGGACACTGGATTATGGAAATGTCGGAGATGATTGCTGCAATCAGTGCAAAGAGCAATGAGGAAATCAAGTCATTCCTGACCAGACAGAAAGACACTTACCGGAACCCTTATGATAAATATGAGGAAGACCGGAAGCGTCAGTGTATCTTTGCAGGTTCAACGAACACAAGGCAGTTCATTCCTTTTGACCGTACCGGGGCAAGACGGTTCCTGCCGATTGCTATAGACAGCAGTAAGGCAGAGAAGCATATCCTCGATGATGAAAAAGAAGCCAGATCCTATTTTGACCAGTTGTGGGCAGAAGTAATGGAAATCTACTGGTCAACGGAGAATAAGAGCAGCCTGTTGAAGTTCTCAAAGGAAATGGAGCAGGAGATCAGTGAATACCGAAAACAGTTCACACAGGAAGATACGATGGCAGGAATGATACAAGGCTGGCTGGACGCTTATAAAGGTAGTCATGTATGTTCCGTCCAGATCTGGAAAGAAGCCTTTGACCATTTTGACCGGGAGCCGAAAAAATTCGAGACAAATGAGATCTGTTCCATTATGGATACGCAGATCACTGGCTGGAAGAGAGCCGGAGTCCACAGATTTTCAAAGGAAGGATATGGCAGACAGAGAAGCTGGATCAGGGAAGGAGCAGAAGAAGAGGGTGGCAACGAACCGGATAAAGATGGATTTACAAAGCTGACGAAAGCAGAACAGTTGGAGCTGCCATTTGATCTGCCCGACAGAGAGAAAGGCTGATTTTGATGCCGAAAGGCTACTGATTACCCGGAAATTTACTGCTTGTTGACATTTTTGTTGACACCAAAATCCTTTGTATTTACCGGTGTTTCAGCTACTTTTTAACAGGTGTCAACAAGAACATTCAAAAAACTTTTCAATAGTATTTTGGAAAACAGAAATAACTACCCGAAAAAAGTTTCAAACCCTATGTTGACACTTGCGTTGTCAGCGTGCCGATAAACTCCCGGCAGGGACAGAAGCAAACCTCTCTCTGTCGGGCACAGGAAAGAAAGGAAATAGATGATTATGGAAAAAATGATGAATAAAAAAACAGAGGGAAACACATTTACAAAGAAAATCGGGCAGACAGTATATGTTGTCCGCTATCATTTCAATGAAGATGCAAAGGAAACCATGCAAGAAAAGATTAACCGGATGCTGGTTACAGAAGCAAGCCGAAAGGCAATGCAATAGATGGGGGCAGAGACAATTGGAATTGAGATATGTTTGAAAATGTGATATGATTTGAGCAACAAATTAGAAGTTATAAAGGAGAAACACTATGGGATTATTTGGTAAAAGCAAAAAAGAGCGAGAAAAAGAGTATATGAACAGATTAGATGTTCCATTATGTTTAAAAGAAGACTTTGAATTGATTATTGATGATGTATTTACAATTATGGGGGGTGGAACAGTTGTCACAGGAAACATATCAACAGGAATGTGTAGAGAAGGAGAAAATGCGTGTGTTTATAAAACAAATGGAGCATTCCTGTTAAGTAACAAATAACCGGTTTGCAAAAAATGAGTGCCACCTATAGAATAATGATTGTTAACTGGCCGGTTGACAAATCATCGTTCAAAGGAGACACCCACAAATGAATTATAAGCAGAATGAAAAAATCAATCAAGTAAAAGAATCAACTTTGGTAGTTGGAATTGATATCGGAAGTACGACACAGTATGCCAGAGCATTTGACTGGAGAGGCATTGAACTTGGGAAAGTCTTTACATTCAGCAACAGCAGAGAAGGTTTTGAAGCCTTTAAAGCATGGATGCAGCGTTTACAGGACAAGTACAGAAAGTCAGATGTTATCGTAGGTATCGAGCCGACAGGTCATTACTGGTTTGATCTTGGCGCTTATCTTGAGGATGAGGGCATCCTCCTGGTTATGGTTAACCCTTATGCGGTAAAGCAGACCAAGGAACTGGATGACAACAGCCAAAGCAAGAATGACAGGAAGGATCCGAAGGTGATCGCAAAGCTGGTTACCGAGGGCCGGTATTCTGCACCGTATACACCGGATGGTGTGTATGCTGATTTAAGAATTATGGTGACCAATCGTAAGAGACTCATCAGGGAGATGACCCAGATCAAAAACCGATTTGCCAGATGGTTCGCCATATATTTTCCCGAGTACACAGATGTGTTTGGGGACTATGAAGCACAGAGCAGTATGCTGCTTCTAAAGAAAGTTTGTACTCCGGAAGCAATCGTGGAACTGGGAGCCGAGAAAATCAATCAAATCTGGCGAGATGCAAAGCTTAGGGCTGTAGGAATGAAAAGGGCAACGACCCTGTGTGAGACAGCAAAACGCAGCATTGGCTTAAAGAAAGGCTCTTCGGCTGCCCAGTATGAAATGAAGCTATTGCTCGAGGATTACGAATACAAAAAGGCACAGCTTGACGCCGTTATAGAGGAGATAGAAAAGTTGTGCAGGAAGATACCCGAAAGCGAGCAGATGCTTGCCATCAAAGGTATAGGAGTGATCACGGTAGCCGGATTTCTGGCAGAAGTGGGTGATGTGAGGCGTTTCGAATCACCCAGACAGATACAAAAGCTGGCAGGACTCTCATTACGGGAGAACAGCTCTGGAAAGCACAAAGGACAGACGACCATAAGTAAAAGAGGGCGGAGTAAGCTGCGGGCAGTACTGTTCAATGCAGCGATTCCGCTGATAGCTACGAATCCAGAGTTTAAGTCATTGCATGAGTATTACACGACAAGAGCGAACAATCCGCTCAAGAAGAAACAATCCGTGATTGCAATCAGCTGTAAGCTGATACGAGTCTTTTATGCCATCCTTGCAAATGGAGTGACCTATGATGCGCAGAAGATGCTTTCTGACATTCACAGGCAGCCACAGGCAGCATAAGAAGATCAACTGTGAGATTCAGGAGACGTCCGCCGCAAGGTGCTGAAAGAAACAGAAGAATTTCATAAACATAAAGAGCCAAGTCAGATTTTTTACCATCAGAGCAGAGACTCAGCAATGGAGCATCATGACACCCCTTTATGGATAAGCAGAACGAAGGAATTAAGGACCCTGAAGTTATAGGAGATCCCGTATGATATGGGAGGTTAGGCTGCCGTAAGGAGTTGGGGAAGAGAGGCCGATCATAGCAGAATAAGACGACGTCTTGTTTTGTGTACCCTAAACATCCGTATATCCATGATTTATGGCCAAGGGGAATGACATAGACTTAGAAGTAATCTCTATGAAAAAATGAAAATGTGAGAAAAAGCGAGTTAACAAGAGAAAAACAAAGATTATTATGGGAGGTGTATTAGAGACTATAATTACTAACATCGATATACATACAAAAGAACGAAAATCAAATGGTTGTGGATATAAAACAGAACATGTTGGACTTGGGTTAAGAGGAGTTTCTAAGGAACAATTAGAAAAAGGAGATAGAGTGATTGTAAAGAATGCCAATATGTATGGAATGTAATTACAAATTCAAGTTTGCAGAATCAAGAAAACTGGAATTTGAGGTGATGAAACTATGACAGAAATACAAATTGCATGGTTAGAATTGATGACAGTTGGAGGTCTTGGTGTAATATTGGTTTTACTAGGAGTTACTTTCAATATCATTGTAAAAAGACAGAATCAATTGTGTACAAAGCAGACAGACGGTATTGTTAAACAATATGGGTTTCCGGGAAATGGAAGGGTGTATCCAATCGTGGAGTACTTTGTGAATGGAACTTGTTATAAAACAAAGAAAATATTTTGTGGAATTAAAACAACGCAAATATCTGGAGTACCCGTACCGGTGAAATCAGAAGTCTATGAAGATGAAAAAGGCTGGCTACATGTAAAAACTGGATCCATTGCAAATTTGCGTCAACTTGCAGAGCAGTTGTGGCCTATCAACAGTAAGATGACAGTTTATTATAATCCAAACAATCCTAAAAAGTGCTATGTTGATAGACCAATTTCAAAAAGTTTTACTTCCATGATGTTTATCATAATGGGAATAGTAACGATACTCTTGAGTGTATTGGTATTCTTTTTGATGCAGCTATAAATTACAAAAGATAATTGGTAATCAGACAAAATTCAAGTTTGTAGAATTATAAAGGAATAATATTATTTTAAATGAGCTGTTCGGATTAAATGCGTTGCCCTCTAACGGGTCAAGGATGAACCATGATACAATCAAACTTGAGTATGGTATTAAACATCAAAATATTCGTAATTTCCTTTTAGTTAAGAAACAAATATAGTAAGAGCAAAATATCGCTCTTTTTTCATTCAAAAATAAGTTATACTAGAAACAGAGGTGATATCCATGATTAACAATAAAGAGAAAAAAATGATTCAAAGATATTGTATATATCCAAAGATTGCAGTGGTTGCACTCATCTTTTCATTTGTACAATGTGCATTAATAGTACCATTAGAGATGATAGATGATTTAGTATTCCAAAACAAAGGTTTTCAGCCTACAGGGATGTTTACTGCATTAGGATTTGTCATTATATATGTTATTATATTCTGTTTCTGTGCACTTGCCCCTAAGTTTGGAATGAACGGTAAGAAATGGAAATCTCTTATAGGTAGATTAAATGTGAAACAGTCAGAAACAGATTATTCTAAAGAGGTATCTGCTGCTTTGGCGTCACAAGCTGTTGGTCGATTCCTTAAAGAAAGTGATAATGATACTGCAAAGAATATAGGAAGTGCTATGCAGGTGGCTGGTGCAGTAAGTACAGTCTCTACATCTATAGATATGTTATCTGAAGCAGGAAGTAATGCCGAGAACATGGCACATGCTTATAGAATCCCTATTCCTGATATAAAAAAACAACTCATTGCCTTTGCAGTTATCCCAATACTTATTGTAGTCGGTACTTATATACCTCAATATATAAAAGGAAAGCAGGCAATGGATCAAAGAATTGCAGCTTCTGCAAAACAAGTAGAAATAGTAAAAAAGGCATTAGAACCTGTATGTGTAAGAGTACATGCAGACAATCCAAATGAATTACGTAGTAGATCAAGTTATACTGTTATGGGATATTTAAGAGATTCAGGTGCTACTGATTGTTATGTTCATGTTCAAGTCAATAATAGTGGTACTATCATCAATATCTCATATGTAGAAGGTGTGGATATTAATAAGAGTTTAGAAGAGAATTTAATGCAGACAGAAAAAGATTTTGCGACATTACAAAAGTCTTTTGAGAATTTAAATGTATCCGTATCTAATCCTGAGATATTATCTTATCAGGCTATTCCACAACAATTTAAAGATGAATTTCTAAATGGGACATTTTATAAGAGTTTCCGTTTCTATGATCAGGATGCGCCTATCAGTTTGTCTTGTTCATTTGATACAGAGACAGAAGATCAGTTTGATGAATATACAAGACCTAAAATTCATTTCTTCTTAGGATCAAAATAGACACCTTATGAATAATAAATTTGATGAACAAAATGATACAGTCAAATTTCAGTTGTTAAACTTATTAATATTTTATCACAGGCACACCTGAAATTCTATTTAAATTCATTTGCTTTGAGGATGCAGAATGATTTAAATATCCCAACATAGGCATACTTCTTATTGGACACGGAATCTTTCTTGTAAGAAAATTGGCAGTTGTATATAATAGTTACAGACCACAGAAAAAGTGGAATAAGCAGAGGAAAATGGATGATTATGAATTACGAAGGTATTTTAGAGTTTAAAGGAACATGGAGAAGGTATCAGGCAAGGGTTTTGGAACACGCAGACAGGTACATGGCAGATGGAAAAATACATATTGTAGCGGCACCCGGATCCGGGAAAACGACATTGGGAATTGAACTGATCCGCAGGATGAACGGAAAAGCACTGATTTTGGCACCATCCATTACGATCCGGGAGCAGTGGATCGCAAGGATTGAGGAAGCTTTTTTATGTGAGGGCATACAGGGGGAAGATTATCTTTCACAGAATTTAAAACAGCCAAAGGCGATCACGGTTGCAACCTATCAGGCATTACACAGTGCCATGACAAGATTTCAGGGAATACAGGAAGATGCAGGTGAGGATAGTGGCACAGGCACAGACGAGTGCCCGGCGAAAACAGAGACAAAGGAAGTAGATTACAGCGGTTTTGATCTGGTTGGGACGATGAAAGAGGCTGGGATCGAAGTACTCTGTCTGGATGAATGCCACCACTTGCGAAGTGAATGGTGGAAAGCATTAGAAGAATTCAAAAAACAGGTGAATAACCTTAAAATCATCGCTTTGACAGCAACACCACCATATGATTCCACACCGGCTATGTGGACGCGGTACATGAATATGTGTGGAGAGATCGATGAAGAGATTACGATACCGGAGCTCGTAAAAGAGGGAAGCCTCTGTCCGCATCAGGATTATGTTTACTTCAACTATCCAACAAAAGAAGAAGAGAAGGAAGTCAGACGTTTTGAAGAACGCAGTAAAGCAATGACAGAAAAAATCATGCGGGATACTCAGTTCCTTACGTACGTAAGAAGCCATAAGGGGTTCAGTGGACAGCTCTCAGATGATCTGCTTCTGGATAATCCGGCATATCTGGCATCACTGTTGATTTATTTACAGAGCAAAAATATTGCAATTCCGTCCAGATTACAGAGGCTTTTGGGGGCAAAAAAATTACCGGACATGAATGTGCAATGGATGGAGCGTCTGTTACAGGGATTCTTGTATGATGATGTGGATTCATACCTGTGTGACAAGACATATCGTGAATTGCTAATTGCTGATTTAAAATCCGACGGTCTGATAGAAAAGAAAAAAGTCGTCATGACGAAAAGTGCGGCAGTGGAAAAAATGCTCACAAATTCCCTTGGAAAATGTAACAGCATCCGTGATATTGTGTTCCATGAATATGAGGCATCCGGTCAGGATTTGAGGCTGCTTGTTTTGACAGATTACATCCGGAAAGAATATGAAAAAGCAATTGGAAATACAGAATATGATGTTAACTCACTTGGAGTGCTTCCGTTTTTTGAGATGCTCCGTCGTGACAATGAAAAGAAAAACGAACAAATCCGTTTTGGGGTGCTTTGTGGAACGATTGTGATCATTCCGGCAGAGGCAAGAGAAGCATTAGAGCAGGCGATCGGAATGAGCGGAAAAGTTACATTCAGCAGGATCGGAAATCTTTCTGAAACAGATTATCTTAAAGTGACAGCGGTTGGAAATGCACATTTTCTCACAGGGGCGGTAACAGATATTTTCTCAAAAGGCTATATGCAGGTGCTGATCGGTACAAAATCGCTGTTAGGGGAAGGATGGGATTCTCCTTGTATCAATTCCCTGATCCTTGCAAGCTTTGTAGGCTCATTTATGTTAAGCAACCAGATGAGAGGGCGTGCCATCCGTGTGATGAAAGAACATCCGGAAAAAACAAGTAACATCTGGCATTTAGTCTGTTTAAGACCGTGGAACGAAGTGCTAAAGGCAGATGACAATCAGATCAGTGAAGATTACAGTATGCTGGAGCGAAGGATGGAACATTTTCTCGGTCTGCATTATACAGAAAATACGATTGAAAATGGAATGAAACGGTTGTCAGTTATTAAAACGCCATTTAATAAAACGAATATTGACAGGATTAACAGACAAATGCTGAAAATGTCGGGGCAGCGCGATACGTTAAAAGAACGTTGGAACAGTGCACTTGCAGTCTATGACAAAATGGATATTGTGGATGAGACAGAAGTAAAAGACAAATTTGTCACAAGTGTTGTTTTCTGGGATGCGATTCTTACAATGATCCTGTCAGGAATTCTGTGTCTGATCGGGGCAATTGGGGCAGGTATTGTTGCTGCAGCGTCCCAAAATGGTATCCTGGCCGGA
Source organism: Firmicutes bacterium OM04-13BH (assembly GCA_003481745.1). GTDB lineage: Bacteria > Bacillota > Clostridia > Lachnospirales > Lachnospiraceae > Blautia > Blautia stercoris. The sequence goes on along the minus strand of QULP01000004.1, from coordinate 160,819 downwards.
ACCTGTTACTTCTTCATTGCTGCCGGACTGGCTGGAATTATGATACGTTTCCCGAAAATTTTCATGTTGGGAAGTCCGCTAAAAAGATTAAAGGCATTTGGAAATGGAATCCGCAAAGCATTAGAGGAGCAACAGCTTCTGGAAGAAACACACTGTAAAGTTGAGACAGAATCAAACGGACCGGATAACCATATTATTTATCTGTCCGGTGGAAGCGGCAGGGATAAAGCGTTGTTCGCACAGTGTGTCAATGAATTTTTTGATGTGATCGACAACCAGCGTTACATACTTGTGAAAAAGAAGGGACACAAAGGACTGAATGGTTTCTATGCCATTCCAAATTGTTTTTCGAAAAAGAAGGAGGATGCGGAACGTTTTGCAAAATGCATGCATCCGTATATCGGAAATTATGACTGTGTGTATACAAGAAATGAAAAAGGAAGGGAACTTCTGTTAGAAGGCAGGGTGAAGGCACTTGCCAATCGGGAGGAGCGGTGCATTTCCCACAAAAAAGTAAAAGGGGCGTTAGAGTAGAAAACATATTGACAACGAAATATAAAAAATTTGTAGAATTCAAAATTTAATATGAAATGTGAGATAGAGCGTATGGAAATAAACTATACGTTCTATTTTTTTGCCTTTTTGAGAAAAATGATTAAAAAACTATTGACATTTTGTTACTGGAAAGACAGCGAAATCAATCTTGATTAGCTGTGGTGCGAGGTTAGCACCATTTGATATTAAGGAGCTGCGTGACCTTATGGAATATGACGAGCTGGAGCTTGATACTCTGGGAGAGGAAAAGACAGCGTTATTCGTTATTATTTCCGATACCGATGCCACATTTAATTTTGTGGTATCAATCATGTATTCACAGCTCTTTAACTTGCTTTGTGATAAAGCAGATGATGTTTATAACGGAAGGCTCCCGGTTCATGTGCGCATGCTCCTTGATGAGTTTGCGAACATTGGGCAGATTCCACAGTTTGAGAAGCTGATTTCTACCATTCGTAGCCAGGAAATATCAGCTTCTATTATTTTGCAGTCAAAATCACAGCTCAAGGCTTTGTACCGGGACAACGCATCCACGATTGAAGGAAACTGCGACACTACCCTGTTTCTGGGAGGAAAAGAGAAAGATACTCTGAAAGATCTGGCAGAAATTCTTGGGAAAGAAACGATTGACCTTTACAATACCTCAGATACAAGAGGTACGAGCCAGTCCTACGGTCTGAACTACCAAAAGACCGGAAAGGAACTGATGAGCCAGGATGAGATTGCAGTCATGGATGGCAGCAAGTGTATCATGCAGCTTAGGGGCGTGAGACCTTTTTTCTCAGATAAGTTTGATATAACGAAGCATAAGCAGTACCCACTGTTATCCGATTATGACAAAAAGAATGAGTTTGACATTGAAAAATACGTCAAGAACCGCAACAGACTCCGCTTTAAGAGAGATGATGTGGTGGATGAGGTATGCGATGTCGGAGAAATCACAGCTTAACTTCTGGACATTGTGACCAGAAGTTGTTTTACAACTGAATATGGAACTTATGATATGGGAGCTTTTCTAAAAATTATAATTCAGAGAAGCGCCTTTTTATTTTTTGAAAAAGGAGACAAACAAATGGGCTTTTTTACAACATCAGTAACAGGACTTAAAACAGTAGTAACCGCAATCGGTGCAGGTGTAGGCGTATGGGGAGTAATCAATCTTCTCGAAGGATATGGAAATGATAATCCCGGTGCAAATGCTCATGTACAGTAAAGAAGCAAACAACCGAAAACAAGAGATAGACCGCCAGCACCACACTATTCCGAACCAAAGAGCAAACGACAAGCACCATGGAAATGTGTATAACTTGCTATTCCGTTATGGAAAAGTCCGTTCACAGAACATGGAAAAGCTAAAGAGCAGCTTTCCCACATTCTGCAAACGGACTTTCCCACAACTCCATAAGATAGCAAGTTATGCACATTACGCACAGTGCCGACTGCTGCGGAAGCCCTCTCATTTCATTATCTATTCAAGAAAATAAATTATGAATTTTTTCTTAACACTACTGCGGTAGTGTTGACAACCGATTAAGAAAGGTGTAATGTGTAATCAAGCAGAAACTACTGCGGTCTTGTGGAAAGGAGGAAACAAATGGATATTAAACTTTTCGATTCAGAATTGAAAGTAATGTGTGTGCTTTGGAACGAGGGCGACACCACTGCAAAACACATATCCGACGTTCTGAAAAAAGAAATTGGCTGGAACATGAATACTACCTACACACTGATAAAAAGGTGTATCAAAAAAGGGGCGATTGAACGTTCCGAGCCTAATTTCATGTGCCATGCCCTTATTCCCAAAGAAGAAGTACAGGAAGCGGAAACAAAAGAATTGGTTGACAAGATTTATGACGGTTCAGTTGACAAACTGTTTGCAGCCCTGTTAGGCAGAAAAAAGCTTTCCGCTGAACAGATTCAGAAGCTCAAGCAGATTGTGGAAGATTTGGAATGAGGTGGTGTAAATGAATTTACTGCAAATGAGCTTTTCGGGGGCTGCTTTCATTACTGCGGTAGTGATTATCCGTGCGGTGGCAATCAATAAACTGCCGAAAAAGACTTTTCTTGTTTTATGGGAATTGGTGATATTAAGACTGCTTATCCCGTTTTCGATTCCGTCAATGTTTAGTGTTTATACGTTGGTAACTCATAGCATATCTTCTACAACATTGCCGGAAGCTGGAACAGATTACAACATTCCCACTATGCAAGGGCTGTTTGTTACGACACAGGGAGCAGAACAGCCGCCAGAGAATATTTTATCATCTGTTTCCATGTGGTTTATTGTATGGTGTGCAGGAATAATACTTATCGCATTGTTTTTTGTAATATCCTATTTGCGTTGTCTGATTGAATTTCGGACAGCTTTACCCGTCCACAACCATTATGTAGAAAAGTGGCTGGCGGAACGCCCATTGAAACGTCCAATTTTGGTAAAGCAATCTGATAGGATTTCCGCCCCATTAACTTATGGCATTTTCCGTCCTGTTATTTTGGTGCCGAAAAAAATGGACTGGAAAAATGAAAAACAACTGCAATATGTCCTCTCACATGAATATGTGCATATTTATCGCTATGATACTGTAACAAAGCTGATTGCGACACTTGCCCTTTGTATTCATTGGTTCAACCCCTTTGTGTGGGTGATGTATATTCTTTTTAACCGTGATATAGAACTGGCTTGTGATGAAAGCGTCATACGACAATTTGGAGAAAAATCAAAATCTGCCTATTCGCTAATGCTTATCAACATGGAAGCAACGAAAAGTGGGCTATTGCCATTTTGTAACAGCTTTAGTAAAAATGCTATCGAAGAAAGGATAACTGCTATTATGAAAACAAAAAAAACAACTATTTTTTCGCTGGTACTGGCGTGTCTGATTGTTGTCGGGGTAGCTACAGCATTTGCAACTTCCGCCCAAGCTAATAATAATCCAATTTTTGAAGAACAGGAGTACAAACCAATACATGCTTCCGAGAATGCTTCAGATTACGATACGGCGGCAGAACTGCCCGGCGGTAATATTGACTATGGGATATATGAAGAATATGGATTGATTTATGATAAGAATAGCAAGTGCTACACTTACAAGGGAAATGTTGTCCGATTTTTTAATGACCCAGTGGGCGGCGCAAGTTTTACCAATTTCTTTACGGGAACAGTAGATATTGAAGCGGAACGGGATACAAACGATAAACTTATTGGTATTCGGGAATGCACAAAAGAAGTTTATGACAGGCATACAGAAAAGTATGAAAATTCAGGACTTAAATCAATGCCCGCTGGCACTTCTACAGAAAATGGAGATATGATTAGAAATCATGAATCTTACAGCATGGAATCTGGAGATAAGACAGAAAACATGAATACGCTCCAAGATTATGAATCCTATGGCATAGTTTATCACCCAAAAGATGGGTATTGGTACTACAACGACCAGATAATTGGTATATTCATTGATACTAAAAAACCCATCATCTATTTTAATAACAGTGGCAGTATATATCTTTCCATTGCTGAAAATAGTGAAAATGGAGTTATGGAGATTAAGGAAATTTCCGAAGCGGAAGCACAAAAACTTTTACGGGATAATAATTCGGGCAATTCTGCTTCATTCACAGTAGAAACCTTGAAATAACAAGTGTCTTATAAACCATACGCCGTATTATGTGGGAGAAAGGGGGAACTATTTATGCCTTGCACAGAAGCATATAAGGAGCATATCGAGTACACCTTTAATGCCTTTTGCAGAGTTGTCATACACTATGCAGCTATCAACGCATGGCGTGACAGGGATAAGCGGCGGCAAAGGGAAATATCTTTTGAATACCTTACAGAAGAAAAGTTTTATCCATTCTGTACGTCAGACACCTATTTCATAGACCCCTACAAGCAATACCCGGTTATGATGTGTGGTCAGAGGGTTATCCTCACAAACGGGAATCTTGCAGCCGCTTTGTCCTCTCTGCCGGAGAAAAAGAGGGAAATCATCTACCTTTACTTTTTGGGGCATTACACACAGCAGGAAATCGGGGAAATGTACGGACGCTGCCGGAGTACGACCGGGTATCAAATCCGCAGGACTTTACAGCTCCTGCATAAAATCACAGGGTATCAAGCACTTAATGTCTTCTATGTGAAAAGATTTTTAAGAAAAAAGCACATCCTACGCAGATAACATGACAATTTCATGCAAAGCGAAAGGAGACACCATGAAAATCGAATACACAAAAGTAGGAGACTATTATTTACCGAATCTTTACTATCCGGAAGAGACCAGACCGATTGGCTTCTGGGGAATGCTTCGGAAGGAATATCTGAAAGAACATAAATCTGGAATTTATACATATCTTCTTCTGACCGCCAGACTGGACAGCTATCTGGCAGATCTGAATGAACAGGCACAGGAATGCTTTGAGCTGATTGAAGCTCAGATGAAAAGTTCGGAGGGAGTTACCGAGGAACTGAAGAGACAGAACCCTATGGAATGGGTACGCCATTGTAATAATATTCGCAACCGAGCTGCTGAAATCATCAAGTAGGAACTGATTTATGTATAAGGAGGATTCCAGATATGAGAAAAGAATTGATTGAAAGTTATTATGAAGAATACCAGCGGGAACTGGAAAAATTTCTTGAATGTGATCCAGAGATGTTATCTCTGGAAGCAGAAATTCATCATTACATAGATATACTGGAACCAGTCCTCAGAGATGCTGGACAGGAGATGTGGCAGGCATTGGACAGAATTATTTCAGCGAAAAATGCCATGGAAGGGATTGTGGCAAAAGAAATGTATATCCGGGGATTTCTGGATTATGAAAGGCTGGTGTGTGAGAAAGACAACCATATCTGAAAATGAAAATGTGACAGCATAAACAAATAAGACTTTCTGTGAAAGCAATCAGTCACAGGAGGTCTTTGCCGTTCCACCTGCATAAAAAATACCTCCGTTTTCGTATTGATTGATTCAGCAGGTCATACCGGTGTGGTACTGCTTTGCTGTGAGATAAGCATACGAAAATCGGAGGTAAAAGACATTGAGTGGAAATTGAGCAGGAATTGAGAAAAAAGATATATTGTGCTTACGTTCTTCATGTACTCTTATTGTGATTTCATTGTTTTTTATCGTATAATATGGATACTGGAGGTGGTTTGGATGAAATACAAGATTTTAGTTGTTGATGATGATAAAGAATTGGTGAAAATGCTTTGTAGTTATTTTAATATGAAACAATATGAAACCATTACGGCTACAGATGGAATGGAAGCATTAAATAAAATAAAAATGAAACCGGATATTATTTTATTGGATATCAACATGCCACGTATGGATGGGATTGAAGTATGTCGTCTGATACGCAGTAAAGTGTTATGCCCGATTTTGTTTCTAACAGCAAGAGTTGATGAAGATGATAAAATTAATGGGTTGCTTTCGGGCGGGGATGATTATATTACGAAACCATTTAGTCTTCGGGAGTTGGAAGCGAGGATTGTTACAAACATAAAGAGAGAAGAAAGGCATCAACAAAAAACGGAATACCGCTTCATGGATGAAATGCTGATTGATTATTCTGAAAAAATAGTAGCTATAGCTGGACATAGGATGGAGTTCACAAAAATTGAATATCAGATTATTGAATTCTTATCCATGCATCCAGGGCAGGTGTTTGATAAAGAACGTATATATGCACAAGTCTGTGGATATGATGCGGAAGGGGATAGTAGAACGATAACGGAATTAGTACGGCGTATAAGGAAAAAAATAGCGGATTATTCAGAAAAAGAATACATAGAAACTGTATGGGGGATTGGATACCGATGGAAAAAATAAGAAACTTGTCACTGAAAAAAACAATTCTGCTTTATTTTGTGATCAGCTTAACGGCAGCATTTCTGTTATCTGGATTTACAGTTCATTTTGCAAGAAATATGCAGAATAAAATATGGGAAAAATATATTGATTATGCAGATTATACGGACATGTTTCAGCAATATGGAAAGAAATACGAGATTGAGATATCAAGACCTAATCAATCGCAAATGAATCGTTTGGACTATCATCTTTCGGAAATGTGTGACTTTATGGAAACATATTCGGTACTGATTTTTTCGATTGTTGGGAGTGTTGCTGCGGTATTCTTTTTTTATAAAAATAAGTTAAAGACACCTATACAGGAACTAAAAGATGCCTCACAAATGATTGCAGATAATGAACTGGATTTTCATGTGTCCTATGAAAATAAAGATGAGATGGGAACTTTGTGTAAAGAATTTGAAATGATGCGAAGTGATTTAGCAGATAACAACAGAAAGATGTGGCGAATGATTGATGACGAGAAGACTTTGCGGAATGCAATTGCACATGATATACGTTCTCCACTTTCCATATTGCGTGGGTATCAGGAAATGCTCTTAGAGTTTGTTTCTGCCGAGAGTATAAAAACAGAGGATGTTATTGATATCTTACAAACAGGCATGTATCAGATTGACCGTATAGAGCATTTCACGGAAAACATGAGAAAAATGTCCCATTTAGAACAGAGGGAACTGCAATGCTCAGAGATAGAGTTATCGGAACTGGCAAAAAAGATTGAGGCAGAAGCTGCCATGCTGTCCAAGAAGGAAAGTAAATTATGTAAGGTAGAAAGAGTGCAGGAACAAAACATTGTGAAAGTGGATGAGGAACTTGTCATGGAAGTGACAGACAACTTACTGGAAAATGCGGTTCGATATGCACAAAAAAGTATTGCTTTGCAGATAAAGAAAAAGGATGGTTTTCTTATAATTTCTGTTGAAGATGATGGAATAGGATTTGTGGATACTGAGGAAAAAGTAACAGAGCCATTTTATCATAAGAATCCACAAGATGATTTAAAGCATTTTGGCCTTGGTATGTATATTTCTCGTATTTTCTGTGAAAAGCATGGAGGAAATTTGAAAATATATAATGCCAGACAAGGCGGTGCTCATGTAGAAGCTCTTTTCAAAGCTGAATAAAAATACTTTATAAGGCTGAAATCACAAATAAAGTGGTTTTAGTCTTTTTTGTTGTGAATTTATTGAGAATTGATTTGTATGATGTTGTTAAAGAAATAAAGAAAGGAAGAGATACAATGAAAACAATCATAAAAAGAAGTATACTTGATTATTTAAAGAACCCTGTTTTGTGGATTGGCTTGATTATTATAGTTGCCAGTATGTATCAATGTCTGTCATCGTATTTGCAAATTCATTATATCAAACAGAATGAACAGATCACACAAAATGACGTAGCATTGGAAGATGCTGATGTCATGGATGGGTACATTCCCACATCTGATGATAAAGAAAGAAGAAGGGAGTGGGAAGATACGATCAAAGAGACGTTAATGGACACCTCCAAAAATGGTTTTGGATTTAGCAGGCAGGAAGCAGATCATGTAATGAAAGAAATTCAGAATATGGATGTAAAGACTGCTTCTGAGTTTTTGGAATCCCAATATGGCTATTATAATGCAATATATGCTTATGAGGACCTTGAAATTCATAAGGGGACAGCAGAAGAAATCAATCATTATATCGAGCGGAAATTATCCGAACATTCTTTTTCCTGGTACTTTGCCAAAAAATTTACGGATTTTGCAGGATTGCATATGGCCTTTTTTGCAACAGTCTTGCTATCATTTTCATTTATTCAGGATACACGAAAAAGTACCTATGAATTATTACATACAAAGCCTGTTACGGCAATCCAATATATATGTGGGAAAGTAATAAGCGGATTCATTAGTATGCTGGGAGTATTAGTGATTTTGAATGTTATATTCTTTATGCTGTGTTTGAAAACGTCTTTAGAATCGGGCTTTCCAGTAACACCAATTGATTTTTGCGTGAATTCTCTGAGCTATATTGTTCCGAATCTTTTGATGATATGTTGTGTCTATACAATTACAGCATTAATATTTAAAAATCCGCTTCCGGCAGCACCAATCTTGTTTTTACACATTATATATTCAAATATGCTGACCATGAAGAATGATATTTATTATATGAGACCGTTCTCTATTATGGTGCGATTCCCTGGCAGGTTTTTTGAAACACATGTAGCTAAAATGTCAAACATAAATCAGATTATTCTTGTAATTTCATCAGTTATATTAGTATGTATTTCTGTTACAATCTGGAAAAGGAGGGGGGTTCATTGAAAACGGAACTAAAAAACTGCCTGTCGTTATATAAGATTTTTTATTCATGTGCATTTATACTGATATTGTGTGTTATTCATCCGATTATATACTATGAAGAAATCGGTTCAGCAATTCAGTCTCCAATAGCATTTTTAACAATTATTTTTTGTAGTGACACATATTTGATGGAAGTAAAAAGTAAGCGTGCCGATGTATTTCATTTGTATGATCAAAAAAAGCAGTTAAAAGTAATATCGCAGAGAGTGGGCGTTCAAATATTATATTTATTAATACTTTCTTGTGTTGGATATGTTTTGTTTTACTGGCAAAAACCGGGCAGTGTAAACGAAGGCATTTCGGGTATTCAGATATTTCTTGTATATTTCATTGCAATGTTTGGAACTATCTGGTTTTGGAGTATATGCTCTGTGATTTTGTGCACATTGCTTCGAAATATATGGGCAGGTATTGGATGTTTATTTGGAATTGTCATTGGACTTATATCAAAAGCGGGAAGTTCATTTTTCGGAAATCTGGGATTGTTTTCTTTCAGCTTTTGTGAACCTACTCAATTAATGTCCGAGAGTTGGATTTATGGAACGCTTGTGTCTTTTATAGCGGGGCTGTTTTTATTTGCAGTATTACCAATGGCTTTAAAGAAAAGAGGATAGATTATGAGTATTAGAATAAATGATTTAACAGTTAGATTTAAAAATGGTGTAGTTGCAGTAAATAAGGCATCTCTTGAAATACCTAAGGGAATTTACGGACTTTTGGGTGAGAATGGTGCTGGAAAAACCACTTTGATGAGGGTTCTTACAACTGTTTTAAAACAAACGGAAGGAATGGTTTCCCTTGATGGAATTCTGTATAACGAGGGAAATTATGAGAAAATACAGAAAAAGATTGGTTATCTTCCACAGGAAATCGACTTATATCCGAATCTTACGGTGAAAGAATGTCTTGTATATATGGGGGGACTGTCAGGAGTATCCACAAATGACCTCAAACAAAGAATTACCTATTATCTGGAAAAGACTTCTCTTACAGAGCATCAGAATAAAAAAATGCGGCAATTATCTGGTGGTATGAAGAGACGTGTCGGACTCATACAGGCACTTCTTAATAATCCGGATTTTTTGATTATTGATGAACCAACAACTGGGTTAGATCCGGAAGAAAGAATCAGGATCCGCAATCTTCTGGTTGATTTTTCAAAGGATAGAACTGTGCTGTTTTCCACTCATGTAGTAGAAGATTTAGCAGCAACCTGTACACAGCTTGCCATTATGAAAAAGGGAAGTTTTTTATATTCTGGAAGCGTGAGTGGGTTGCTGGAAAATGCAAAAGGCTGTGTTTGGAATTGTACGGTACAAAATGCAGAAGAAGCCCGTTTGTTAGAAGCCAATTATTCTATATCATCTAAGCAGTATGTAGAAAATGAAATTCATATGAAAGTATTAAGCAAAGGAAAGCCAAATGAGAATTGTGTCCTGGATAATGATATCACTTTGGAAGATGCATATATTTATTTGACGAATAGTTGAATATAACGGCGGGCAAGTTGCCCGCCGTAAATTGTACTTATTTTGTTAAAAGACCGGATAGAGTTTTTCCAATGGAAAATCCAATCTGTGGATATAACTCCTGAATCTCCCGATATTTTGCTTCAATCATTCATTTCAGGCTCATCAGCCCAGATCTTTTCATATATTTTGAAAGCTTTTTTAAAATGTGTTTTGGCGTGTGAAAGATTGGCGGTCATCAGATAAATGGTTGCAAGGGTTTCCTGTACTTTGGCATAATCCAGACATTCATCGGAATGGTATTCCTTGATGATGCCGGATAATTTTTGCAATTCGGAGATTCCTCTTTCAGGTTCCTGCTGTTCTGTCAGGAACATTGCATAATTGGCAATCTGAGGTATGCTGTCATTTATATGAAGCAGGTTAAATTGGTCAAGCAGTGAGATACTTTTTTCCATGTGTTCTCTTGCAAGATCGGGATGACCGTTCATGCGGTAAAGTCCACCGAGATTGGCATGAAGGTTGGAAACAAGGCGAGCATTGTCAACAGTGATAGTTTCTATCTGGGCAAGTGCATCTTTTTCCAGTTTTATTGCTTTTTCAGGTTTGGTTTCAAGAGTTGCCTGAAAATCCAGTAATAATGCCCGGCCAGAGTCGGTGCCAATACTAAGTGAATGTGTCAATTTACAATCAATTTCTATTCAATGTGGTTTTCAGTCAGGTTCTGTAAAATAAGCTCAGAACAAACAATAACGGGAGGAGCTTATGTAACAGAATATTGAATTTGAGCGGTGCATTGATTTTCTGGTACGGATGATTGATAAGTACGTCGCTGAAGTCCTCCGGGAGTTGGAGGAAGAAAAACAGAATAAGGAAGAAAAAGAAGCGGCAGTTTTCTGAAATACAAAATGTAAATCAGACTGTCGATTTTTTCATGCATTTTTAAATTAAATAAATTTTAAAAGCTGATGCAGAGTGTGTGGTTCATTATTCTGAGAAGCGGTAATACGAGTATCAAATGGCTTGAAATGATTCTGCGTATAAAAGCTCAGAAGAAATTCATTATCTTCGCATTCAAGAAACTCCATAACGCTACCTACGGAATATTTGAGAATGGATATGGTTTCCAGTGCAAATCCCAGTAGAATATTTCCAGGAATTCGTTTTTCCTTTGGAAGAGAATAGTTCTTTCCCAACTGGACAATCAGGTAAGCTGCGGTGGTATAGGATTGTGTTTCCTCATCCAAAATACTGACACGGGACAGCTTTTTTGCCATTGTCTTGCTGATATTTGAAGCACGGACAGAGATTGGTTTTACTGTAAGTGAAAAATAACCAACCAGTGAAGCATCTTCAGCATCAAATACCAGATAAGTGATAGATTGCTCTTTTTTGGTAAACTCAATCGCATTATGTAATAAAAAGTATTCCACATCGGGATTTTTGGGACAAGAAAAATCGGAGAGTAAGTCGTAAAGACTTTCCTCTCCGATATATGTCGGTTCGGCTTTATCCAAATATGCCCGAATATTAACGGTAAAATATTTATCAGACATGTTTTTTCTTCCTTTTTGACATTAAAGCTAAGATTTCCTGTGGGTTCGTTAACTGACGTCCGGGAAGTGTCTGCTTTGGTGTGCGGTCACGGTCAGCTTCGTCAATTGCTGCGACAAAACGCTTTACGCTATTTGGATTGGATACGACAAAATTATGAGTAATACTTGAAGTAGCCATACTATAAGAACTGGAAATGTGAAACCACTCAGTATTTTCTTGCAGGCATCTATTGACGAAGAAATAGACGAGGACAGTGAGAGACAGGCAAAGGAACTGCTTGTGAAATTGGCAGAATACAAGCCGCTTGCTAAGATTGAGGAACTGGAGGAGCAGAATTATAACACGATTGATGAGAGGCTCAACAATGGCGTGGGAAAATTCAATCGTGAGGAAGAAAAGAAAGAACAGCAGGAAAAGTCAGAAGCACGTTCTTCTTTAAAGGAGCGACTGGCAGCCAAGCAGAAGGAAGCAACACAGGGAAATAATAAGGATACGAAGGAACTGGAAAAATCAAAAAATTCATATAGGGAGATGTAGGATGATAAATAAATTCACAGTAGAAGAAATCAATTTCATGTGTGTTTTTGAGACACAGAACAGAATGAAGATGATGGAAGAAATCAGACGGATAATGCCGTACATAAAGGACAGCGATATGGAAGATATTGCCGGGCAGGTATTAGAAAAATTAGAAGGCATGAATGATAAAAAATTTGCAGAATTAGTGTTAGAAGCGGCAGAATAAAAAGATGGTAGTCATTGGGAAATATCCTTTTGGCTACCATCTTTTTTGTTGAAAATTAAAGAGGAGCCGGATTACTCCGACTCCTTCAAGATGTGTCCGCAAACACATACCCCAATTGCTATCTATAATATACTATATACAAGTGAAATATGCAAGCACTATATGGCATTTTTCAAGATGCCCAGCCGAGAAAACAAATCGGGATGAATGGTAATAGCTGAAACATTCGGGTTTACGGATGCTTCGTATTCGGGAGTTTGACAGTTGAATATTAGAAAAAGTGGTCGCAGGTATTGATCTACCTGCATTTTTTATGTCAAATTTTCTGTTTTATTTAGTAGTAATTAGTGGTAATTCTCTTAATAGTATGCTATACTAAAAAAGATGGAGAAATTATGAGAGTTACAACGAACAAATAGAAAAATTCAGAATCCTTTTATATCACCAAAAGTTTTAAAAACAGCAAAGGAAAAAGCACTTCTGCCACTGTCAGAAAATTAGGCGTGTTTAATGAATTATTAAAAGAACATGGGCCAACACGCGATGATGTTATGGCTTGGGCACGTGAAGAAGCCCGACTCGAAACGGAAAAATATAAAAAGGAACAGGCTGAGAAATCTGTGCAGATAACATTTCATGCCGACCGAAGACTTGATTTCAACCAGCAAAAATTTTATTGTGGTGGTTATCTCTTTCTACAATACATTTACTATGGCTTGCAGCTGGACAAGACCTGCTGTAAGATTCGGGATAAATATGATTTCAAATTCGATATAAATGCCATTCTGTCTGATCTCGTTTATCTATTATAGAGCAGAAAAACCCATCCGACGAGTCGACGCCACTGAAAAAGTCCTTATTTTACACAAAACGGTACAAGGTAAAGCATACTTATATGTTTTACACTACTATATATTGTATGTAAAAACAGTTTTTCAGTGCCCTCACGTTAGTCGGTTGGGGTAGTTCAAGCCCCTTTACAGACGATCAAAACTTACAGATACGCTTCATGATATAAGTGGTTTTAACACGGATTATCAATTCATTACCAAACGAAAGATGAAAGAAATTCAAAAAATTAGTAAAAGGAGATAAATTACTACATTGTAAAACGAAAACCAAAATCGCTACAAGCCTTAAGTTTAAAGTCCTATAGCGATTTTTTGCCTATTGAACTGTCAAAGACAGGATTATATTTTACTGTGAGATTGTGATATTAGCAATAGTGAAATGGGGCAGAGAAGAGATGAAAAGGCAGACAGATAAGAAACAAAGATAAAATAGTAAAAATAGAATAGAACAAAGAATATGGAGATAAAACAGAAAGGAATAAACAATGAATGTAAATCCTATAACAAGATTGGATTATCCAGATCCGGACGTGATCCGCGTAGAAGACACCTATTATATGGTATCCACAACCATGCACTTTATGCCGGGCTGTGAGATTCTGCAGTCTTTTGATCTGGTGCACTGGGAGCATGTGACTTATGTCTATGAGACGTTGGATCATACGGATGCGCAGCAACTGAAAAGCGGTCAGAATATTTACGGACAGGGCATGTGGGCAGCTTCCCTGCGCTATCATGAAGGCCGATTTTATATCTGCTTTGTGGCAAATGATACCCGTAAGACTTATTTGTATACTTCGGAAAAAATAGATGGTCCATGGAAAAAGCAGCTGATAGAAGGCTTTTATCATGACGGCTCTTTATTATTTGATGAGGATGGCAGAAACTATATTGTATATGGAAATGATGAAATCTGGATTACAGAATTGAATGAAGATTTGACTGCACCAAAGAAGGACGGATTACATCGTCTTTTAGTCAGTGATCATAAGAACCCGGAGCTAGGCTATGAGGGTTCTCATATTCAAAAAATAAACGGCTATTATTATATTTTTCTGGTTCATTCCCTGAGAGACCGCTGGATGCGGACGGAAGCATGCTTTTACAGTGATTCTCTGGAAGGAGAATTCACGGGTGGAGATGTACTTTGTGATGATCGTGGATATTGTGGACAGGGCGTGGCACAGGGAGGAATAGTGGATACGCCGGATGGAAAGTGGTATGCAATGCTGTTTCAGGATTCCGGAGCAGTTGGACGGATTCCTATTCTGCTTCCGGTTACCTGGAAGGATCATTTTCCGTTTTTTGGACAGAACGGACATGTGCCGGAAGAAATAGAGGTTCACAGTACCAGACCAGGATATATTTATCAGCCATTAGTGGGAAGTGATGATTTCTGTAATGGGCTGCTTCCGCGCTGGCAGTTTAATCATGATCCAGATCCACGGTACTATCATCTGGATGCATTGCAGGGAACCTATACAATTACAACACGGGAAGTTTGTACAGAGCTTACACAGGCAGTAAATACGCTTACGCAAAGGATGAGTTATCCGTCCTGCGCAGCTGAGGTTACTGTTGATGCTTCTGCATTGAAAGAGGGCGATATCGCAGGTTTGTGTGTGTTGCAGAGCTGTTATGCTGCAGTTGGCATTACAAAACATCATGGAAAATATGAAGTCCTTATGCTGGATAAAAAAGAAGATGGTATATTGGATATGACGGAAGGAACTGTTGTTGAATCACACCAGATGGATTTTCGTCTTGAAGCAGATTTCTGTAACATGAAGGATGAAGCACGCTGCTATTACCGGGTAAATAAGGGAGACTGGCTACCCATCGGAACCGTGCATAAGCTGTACTTCAAACTGGATCATTTTACTGGTTGCCGGTTTGGTCTGTTCTGCTATGCGGCAGAGGAAACAGGAGGAAGTGCCTGCTTCCGGGATTTTAAGTATTATGATGTTGATGAAATCTCATAAAGATAGAACTGCATAAAATAAGTGTCGGAATTTACTCAAATTTTTCCTACTTTGGACATTGGTTTTTACAACGGTATTGTATAGTGAAGCAGAGGAAAAACAAAACATGTTTCAGAGAGGAGAAACGATTATGAGAATTAAGAGTATGATGAAGGGTATGCTTGCTGTTGTAATGGCAATGTCTATGGCAGCATGCTCCGGAGCACCTGCAACAGACCAGACTTCTTCTGAGTCACCGTCACCGGCACAGACAGAAAGTACAGCAGCAACAGAGCAGGAAACAATCGTAACAGAAGTATCTGCAGAAACGCAGACGCATATAGAGACAATAGTTGCACTACATCGGACCGATTTGTAAGAATCCTTGATTTTAGACACTTTGAGAGGTTTTTCAGGTTTGACCAGAGTGACCGAAAAACGTATAAAAAGGCTATTTCTGATGGAGTAAACGTGTCTGTGGTATTGGACTGCGGCTTCGGAAACACATCAAAGAGAAAGTAATACATTTATCATTCAACCAAATAACAGAAGCGTGAAAGACCGTTCATTTTCAAGAAAAATTGAAAGTGAGCGGTCTTTCTTTGTATCTGAAAGTCATCGTATCAGATGGACTTCAGAATAGATGAATTCGATGTATTCGAGAAAGGCGATTTTATGGAGACGATACGGAATGTGGAGATAAACCAGTTGCATGATTTTAAGAATCATCCATTTAAGGTAGAAGTAAATACGGAATTATGCGAGCTGATGAAGAGTATTGAGAAAGAAGGAGTGATTGTGCCACTTCTGGTAAGGACGAATCCTTATGGGGATGGATATGAGATAATATCCGGTCACAGGCGAAAGGAAGCTGCTATATGGGCAGGAGAGACGAAGATTCCGGTTGTGATAAGAGAATTGGATGATGATCAGGCAGTTGTGGCAATGGTTGACTCTAACCTGCATAGAGAGAATCTGAAGCCAAGTGAGAAAGCATTTGCGTATAAGATGAAGCTGGATGCCATGAAACATCAGGGAAAGCGGTTATCGGATGATTCACTGTCAGATAATGGAGCAGAAGTGCTGGCAGGTAATGAAGCAAATCATATGACTTCGGCTCAAGTTGGACCGAAGTGTGACACAGATGGAAATGACAGAGCGGATAATTCGGAGAATAGACAACGATATTATAAGAAGTAGTGATGCATTTAGAAATTTGAATAGCTGGTTAATGCAACTGATCTATTTGTGTTGTTGCAAGTAGCTTCATTTAGTTGCATATATTAAGTAAATGAAGTGATGAGTTGCGCCTTTTGAATATTTGTTGCAAAAACACACCTTTTCGTTGTGAAAAATATAACGAGGTATATAATGAGAGTATGAGATAAAGCAAATAATCAAATTACATACATACCTATGAAAGGGGCGTTACTTATGGCAAATTATAATCAGATAGCTTTCCTTTGTTCGAGATTGAAGGAGCTTCGTGAAAAGAATGGCTGTACCATGGATGGCATGGCAAAGAAGATTGATGTATTAGAGGGCTTGGAACCAGGAACTGGTATGAACAAGTCGTCTATTTCACGTGTTGAAGGTGGAAAAACTGCAGAAAAAACTCTATTGGAAATGGCAAGAAAATATTGTAAGGTTTTTGGAATGTCAGAATCACAGACCGAACAATTTTTAAGAGGGGAGAAGGTTGCAGTTCCAGATACTTCAGCGTTACTTAAGAATTCACAGTTAATTGATGAACTGAACAAGGAATATAGCAAGGTAGTTATTCCAAAGGTAGTTGTTGATGAATTAGATAATATAAAGAATAAGAACTCAGGTTCTCTTGGGAGAAAGGCTTGGGAAGTTATTCGTGGTATTAGCTATGGTTCTCGTACAATTCTTATGGAATATAATGGCGATGCTGATGAAGATAACGAAGATTGCAAAATAATATATATTGCACAGGAGGCTTCTGATACATATCACTGCAAAGTAGATATCATAACAGAGGACACCGATTATTCAGCATATCTTAAAGGGCATGAATCCGTTTCAGCATTACATCTTAGAGAATATATGGCTACTAAGCAGGATCTTATCAATATGACTAAATTGGCTAGAATTGACGCTTATTACGCAGATTCATATGAGGAATGCGAAGAACCGACAGCAGACGAAGTTAATGCATATCTTCAGGATGGAAATACCCTTATTATTTCTGCTGTAAGAAATAATAGGGTCACAATTGAGCAAAGAAAAGAAAAAATCAAATGGCTCATTCAGCTTGGTGCAGATGTGAATAAGCGTGATTGCAGTCGTAGATATTTCCCTGCTATATCGCATGCAGTGCAGATGAAGGATTATGAGATGTTTATGTTTTTGCTTTTAGAGTGTAAGGCAAATCCTAATGTTGGAAGTAGAAATCCTTTTGATGCCGGAAAAGTACGCCAGAAGAATGAGGGCAATATGCCATTAATGATTGCTGCCTGGGAGGGAAAGAAGGATTTTGTAATTGCTTTATGTGAGGATGAAAGAACCAGTATTAACCAGCAGGACGCTAATGGATTTACTGCGCTCATGAAGGCCTGCATGAATGGTCACTTTGAAAATAATAAGGAAAAGCATACTTGGGATATTCGAAAGATACTCATTGATGCAGGAGCTGATCAGAAGATCGTTGACATTGATGGTAAAACTGCTACTGATTGGGTTAGTGAGTATCATGAATCTGGTCCTACAAGAAAGCAGTTTAATAGAGGTAACAATAAGAATAGTCAGAAAAGAGGGAATAGAAGATGGTAACACGAGCTTGTATATCGATAAATAATCGATGCAATCTCAATTGTACTTATTGCCATTTTCAGGAGAAGAAGAATTACATTCAAGAGGACAATATGGATGTAATTACTATCCTTGATATTATTACTTCGCATATTGAAGACAACGATATTGATTTGTTTAAGTTAGGGTTCGTGGGTAATGGAGAACCAATGTTAGATTATGAAAAACTTAAGCAGTATATCGCTCATATTGGCGATTATTTGAAATCTGGAAGAATTGCTGCATACACCATTACAAACGGTCTTTTAGTTGATTGTGAGAAGTTAGAATTCTTCAAAGAATACAATGTAAATGTTGGCTTTTCAGTAGATGGAATCTCTGCTATTCACGACAAGTATAGATGTGGAACTCATGAGCGAGTGATGGAAAATATAGCTTTATACAAAGAAGTGAATGGGAAGTATCCTTCTATGAATTGTACTGTTGGAAAAGAGATAATTGAGAATCCGGAAGCGACCATAGGGTTCTTTGAACAATTTGGTAATAGGATTACGTTTTCTAGGATGATTGGAAAACAGGGGATATCGCTACCTGATTTTAATGCGTTCTTGAATAAGGCGATGGAACGATTGAATGTTAGAACTGGTGGCTACGACTGTACCATGTATGGTGGTATGTGTGGTGCAGGAATGGATAATATTTTTTACGCAAATGGAAAGATATTCATATGTGGTAATTGTATTGATTTACCTTTTTCAATGCCTTACGACACACCTCTAAATGAGGTCAGTTTTGACGTTATCGATTTTGACAGAAACTGTTGTTTCAAGGAGGTGTTTACTGGTTGAAAATAGCATTATATGGAATGCCTTGTGCAGGCAAAAGTACATTGATGGATAGAATAACTGATGCAAAGGTTATTAATGGCAGCCAGGAGTTGAGACGTATTTGCGGTGGTTCCTTTTTGGAACTATCAGAAGAAGAGAAACATCAAGTTAGAATTAAATACACAGAATATATTAATGGTTTGAATGATGAAGTAATTGTTTCAGATGGACACTATTCATTTATGGAAACTGTTGCATTTACTGAGGCTGACGGAGATTTGTACGACATCTTTATTTATCTGTATTGTTCTCCGGAAAATCTTAAGGAAAGATATGCTTTGTCAGAGAAAAATGCTAAGTTTGCTGGCGAGTCCATTGAGTCGTTAAGACAATGGCAGGAGTTTGAAATAAATAATCTTAGAGAGGAATGTCATAGGCGAAATAAGGACTTTTACGTTGTAAGTGATAATGAAGAAGAACAGAATAAGTTTTTTGATTTCTTATCTTTACTTCGAGAAGGTTTCAGCTCCTACGATTTAGCGACAGATATCTGTAATCAAATAATGGAGCAGTTCAACAAGCAGGATATCTTGTATATGGTTGACGGAGATAAAACCATTATTATTCAAGATTCATATAGGTTCTGTTGTAATGGTAAGACAAAGATCTTCGATGGAGATTTTTATACTGGCTATCAATCATTTCTTTTTGAAAAGGAATTACAAACCGCGTCTATTGACAAATCTAAAATTGCAGAGATAACAATTAATAATGAAGTGTATGACATAGTTGCATCGAATAATTATGTTGTGCTTTCTTCCGGAATAAAAGATTTGTGGAGCGATATTGCTAATGCTAAGAATCTTGGAACTATATTTGCTAGTCCATACATAAGTGCAGATGTTAAGTATTATGTCGTAAAGCAATTGCGAGAACATGGATACACTATTTTTGCCTATGGAGATAGCAAGATTGATTTATATATGTTACGCGAGGCTGATAAAGGATTTCTGTATATTGGTAAGCGAATAAGCAGATCATTGAAGAATGAAAGCTTATCAGGCTTGGTGCCGATTTACGATCATTCTTTGGTGATATTGGCTGATGAGGACGAAGAAGTACAAGCTGATATTGCTATCTGCAAATCGAATTCAGGAATAAGTGGAAGTAGGCTGGCAGCAGCACATGTGCGTTTAGGAGAAAAAATAGGAAGGCACATTGCTACCGTATTTCCAGAGAAAAATACATCAATCTTAGTTTTGGAACGAGGTGGCAGGTTTTTTGGTGACGGAGTATATATGGGAGCAGGCGGCATTTTTTATTCGATGAACCCGAAGCAAGATGATGCTCCTGTGATTAATACAGAGAGAGTAGTTATTGTTGATAGTGTGATTAATACTGGAAAATCAATAATGAGGATTATTGATGAGTTAAAGAATCATAATCCAGGCATTGACGTTATTATCGCTGCAAATGTTATTCAGAATGAAGCTGTCGAGTTGTTTAAGGATTATCTCGTGTTTGCAACAAGGCTTTCGAAGAATTCATTTGTAGGAGTCAATCAATCAAAGCAAACTGGCAAAACAGGACCGGATACTGCAGATAGACTTTTTAATTTAATAAAAAAACGATATTGAAATGATTTTGGTGCAACAAGATTATGAAAATTTTGGATGAAGATTTAAAATTGTGTAAGAGTAAAACTGATGACGGAGAACAGTTAGTATGGTTACCATTAGAAGAAATAGCATTACAATGGAGACATCTCTAATGCGTATCTAGCCGTCAACCTAAGAAGCAGGAAACAGTAATGTCAATGCTGCGTGGACTTCGGAAGTAGAAGAACAGTTCGAGTATATGTATCGGCTGTTCTTTTTTTGTTTTCAGGCGTTAAAACGGTAATGTTTTTTCTTGTGTACAGTAGAGTGCTATAGTATAATAAAACCAGTTTTTTTGCATAAGTATTAAAGCTATAATATGGAAATCGGCAAACCAGATGAAAGTCTGGGACGCAAAGCGTAACAAGTCCCTCAAAGATTGAGGGATTGAGGGATTGAGGGATTGAGGGAGTTTGAAGCGGACTTGTCCGCTTTGTTCTGGTAGAGCACTTGAATAAGTAATACAGAAGCTGTTTGGAAAAATATTGTGAAAAATAGCGGGGAGGTTATTGATAATTAATGAATGTAAAATTAAAATTTGGAAGCAAGCAACTGTAGCCTAGAGGAGAGGAGAAAGATGAAGAAGTGCAAATTAGTACAGAATATAATGAATTTCAAATTTTGTTACATTATATTTTGCACAATTATATGTTTTATTGTTTTATCCGTTCCTACATTTGCCAAAGAAAACTCTGACAATGTTATCCGGGTAGGATCTTTTGAAGAAACTTATAATACCGTCAATGAAAAGGGGGAAAGAAGAGGATATGGTTATGAGTATCTTCAAGATATTGCAGGTTATGCAGGATGGACATATAAATACATAACAAGTGATTGGAAAAACTGCTTTACACAGTTGAAAAATGGAGAGATTGATATTCTTGGTGGCATTTCCTATACAGACGAACGTGCTGAAAATATGCTTTTTTCCGATATGCCTATGGGGGAAGAGAAATATTACATCTATACGGATGCATCCAATATGGATCTTACAGCAGGAAATTTGGATTCTTTTGAGGGAAAAAATATTGGTGTGTCTAAAGATAATATAGTGGAGGATGTGCTTAATGAATGGGAATCAAAATATGGTCTGCGTACGAAGCATATCAATGTTTCTAATACCGCAGAAGTTATGGACAAACTGTCGAAACATGAAATTGACTGCTTTGTTTCGGTAGAAGAATCCCGTTGGGAAGAATCGGATATTTCACCGATTACAAGTATTGGAGAGACAGAAATCTATTTCGTTATAAATCCAGAACGTCCGGATATCAAAGAAGCACTGGATAGTGCTATGCGCAGAATCAAGGATGACAACCCATTTTACACAGATGATCTCTACAGGCGTTATCTTTCTGCACAGAGCAGCTCGTTTCTTTCAAAAGAAGAAAGGGAGTGGATCGGGCAGCATGGTGCACTCAGGATTGGGTATCTGAATCAGGATGGAGGTATCAGCAGTGTAGATCCATCAACAGGTAAATTGACAGGTGTTATCACAGATTATGTGGACCTTGCAGAAAATTGTCTGCAAGGTCAGACTCTGGAATTTGAATTAAATGGATATGATACAAGAAGTGAACTGCTTCAGGCATTGCAGGATGGAAAAATAGACCTGATTTTTCATGCAAACCAGAATCCATACTTTGCAGAAACAAATGGATTTGCTTTGTCGGATACGCTATTGACTCTCAATATGGCAGCAATTACGGCAAAGGATTCTTTTGATGAAAATAAAGAGAATATAGTTGCCGTTGAAAAAGATAATTTTGCATTGAAGGCATATCTTTCATACAATTATCCGCAATGGGAGGTTGTGGAATATGAGACATCAGATGCAGCAGTAAAAGCAATGCAGAAAGGGGAGACGGATTGTATTGTAAGCAATTCAGGTACTGTTTCAGACTATTTGAAAAATAATAAGCTTCATAGTGTTTTTCTGACAAAAGAAGCTGATGTTTCATTTGCTGTTCAGCAGGGAGAACCGGTTCTTTTGTCCATTTTGAATAAAACACTGACATCTATGCCTACAGCTCAATTTTCAGGTGCAGTAGTTTCGTATAATGCTTCTTCACGAAAAGTTACAGCGAAGGATTTTATTCAGGACAATTTACTGGCTGTCTCACTCATAGTTGGAATCTCTATTTTTGTTACCCTGTGTATAATTCTTGATTCTTTGAAAAAATCAAAACGTGCGGAAGAAAAATCCAAGAAGTCTGCTGAGCAGGCATTGAAGCTGAATCAGGAGCTTGAAGAAAAACAGCAGGAATTACAAAATGCACTTGCAGAAGCGCAGAGTGCCAATAAGGCTAAGACTTCCTTTTTAAATAACATGTCTCATGACATCAGGACACCGATCAATGGCATTATGGGCATGCTTACAATTCTTGAAAAAAGCGGAAATGATGGTGAGCGGGCAAAAGATTGCCTGAATAAAATAAATGAGTCTTCGAAACTGCTATTATCATTGGTAAATGATGTTTTGGATATGGCAAAGTTAGAATCTGATACCGTGGTTTTTAGTGATGAATCCATCAATCTGGATCAGGTATGTCAGGAAATCACGGAGTCACTATCTTTTCAGGCAGAAGAAAAAGGACTTCATGTTATAGGAGAACATGATGATTACAGTGGTATATATGTTTGGAGCAATGCAGTTCATCTGAAAAAAATATTGATGAATCTGTTTACAAACAGTATGAAGTACAATAAGGTGAATGGTTTTATTTACATGAGTATGAGAACGATTGAAAGATCAGAAGATCATATGACATGTGAATTTAAAATAAAAGATAATGGAATTGGAATGTCAGAAGAATTTATAAAAAATGAATTGTTTACTCCATTTGTACAGGCAGATAATTCCCCACGTTCTGATTATAATGGGACAGGTCTGGGAATGCCTATTGTGAAACAACTTGTAGAAAAGATGGGCGGAACCATAACAGTTGAAAGCAAGCTTGGTGAAGGAAGCTGTTTTACTGTAATACTTCCATTTAAAATTGATACGAATGCACGGCCAGAAGAAAAAGAAGATTTTGATGCAGATATATCAGATATCCGGGTATTGCTGGTTGAAGATAATGAGCTGAATGTGGAAATAGCAGAATTTATGCTGACGGAAAATGGAGCTAAAGTAGAAACAGTGAACAATGGGTTAGAAGCTGTTCAGCATTTTGAAGCTTCCGAACCGGGAACATACGATGTTATTTTAATGGATGTCATGATGCCGGTGATGGATGGGCTTACTGCTACAAAAACAATAAGATCCCTGGAACGGCAAGATGCAAAAACAATCCCTATCATTGCTATGACTGCAAATGCATTCAGGGAAGATGCCGAAAGGTGTATGGAAGCAGGAATGAACGCACATCTTGCAAAGCCATTAGATGATAAAACAATCAAGCAGACTATATGCGAAGAATTGAGAAGCAGTAGGGACAGGTGAAAATTTATTAAAACAGGAGGTTGACAAGGAGACGTATAGAGAAATATATTTGACAGACAGGAGATTTAATATGATTTCGAGAGCAAAGAAATATGTGGCAGTGTTACTGGTTTTTGTATGCGTGTGTATGATATTTTCTCCCCAGACTGCATATGCAGCCGAGGACAGTTCGCAGCATGAAACTGTCAAAGTCGGTTTCTTTGCCATGGATGGTTATCACATGATGGATGAAGAGGGGAACCGCAGCGGTTATGGCTATGATTTCCTTCGGTTGATGACACGTTATTGGGATGTAGATTACGAATATGTCGGATACGATCAGAGCTGGGATGATATGCAGCAGATGCTTGAAGATGGCGAGATTGATATGGTAACATCTGCCCGCAAAACACCGGACAGAGAAGAAAAGTTTGATTTTTCACGTCCGATCGGAACCAATTATGGGATGCTGACCGTCCGCAGTGACAACAGCACGATTGTGGACGGCAATTACAGCACTTACAACGGTATGCGTGTGGCGCTTTTGAACGGAAACACCCGGAATGAAGAGTTTGCGGATTTTGCAGACAACAAAGGATTTACATATGTTCCATCTTATTTTGATACGACTGAAGAAATGGAGGAAGCCCTTCAGAGCGAAAAAGTTGATGCGATTGTTACCAGTTCTCTGAGAAAAACAAACAATGAGCGAATCGTGGATAAATTTGGCAGCAGCGATTTCTATGTCATTGTTAAAAAGGGCAATACAGAATTGCTGAATGAGATCAATTATGCGA
The DNA here is from genome assembly GCA_003481745.1 of Firmicutes bacterium OM04-13BH. Taxonomy (GTDB): domain Bacteria; phylum Bacillota; class Clostridia; order Lachnospirales; family Lachnospiraceae; genus Blautia; species Blautia stercoris. The sequence continues at coordinate 135,974 of QULP01000004.1, read as the reverse complement.
TCGATCAGATGAATGCAGTTGAGGGTGACTGGAAAACGACACTTTACAATAAAAATTATGAAAGCATAGAAACTAAGAATCTGGAATATACGGAGAAAGAAAAAAGTATTATTTCACAGTATTCCAAGGACAACCCGCTTCATGTTCTGTGTGATCCGACCCGTTATCCATATTCTTATAATGAAAATGGTGAGATGAAGGGTATTATCCCGGATTACTTCCGGAAAATTGCAGACTATGCCGGGATTTCCTATGAGTTTCTTACACCTGCCACCAGAGATGAGTATATTGCTTATCAGAAAAATAAGGAAACCACAGATATGAGCATCGATGCGCGCCTGGAAACAGATAACTATGCTGAGACGAAAAAATGGGGGATTACTGCACCTTTCATTACGATGCAGCTGGCAAGGGTGACACGGCGTGACTTTGATGGAAAAATTAATGTTGTTACTACTGTTGACCAGACAGCATCAAATTCAATTGAAGATGCAATGGCACCCGGTGCAGAAAAACTGATGTGCAGTACCCGACAGGAAATGATGGAAGCTGTCCGTGAGGGTAAAGCAGATGCCGCCTTCGTCTACTATTACATGGCACAGGCGTTTGTGAACAGTGACACTACGGGCACCATGACATATACTCTGCTGGAACAGCCTACATTCACCTACCGCATGGTAATTTCATCAACTGAGAACCATGCGCTGGCTGGTATTCTGACGAAAGCAATGTATGCCATGCCCCAAAATCTTGTTGAAGATCTTGCAGCACAGTATACCACATACAAAGCAACAGAGCTGACATTTGTTGACTGGATACGTCTGCATCCTGTTGTTACTGTTTGGGTTCTTCTTATTTTTGGATGGCTGCTGACTGCTATGGCTGGGACAATGGTGCGTCTCAGTGCAAGAAAAAAAGCTCAGAAGGCGGCCCAGGAGAAAGCTGAGGAAATGGCGGAACTGGCAGAGCATGCACAGGCTGCAAACAAGGCAAAAACAGCATTTCTGTCACATATGTCCCATGATATGAGGACACCGATGAATGCAATCATAGGATTTACCGGTATTGCAATGAAAAACAATCCGTCAGACGAAGTGAAAAATTGTCTGGAAAAGATTGACGAAAGCTCAGAGCATTTACTGTCGCTGATCAATGATATATTAGATCTGACCCGCATCGAAAGTGGAAAAGTGAATTACAATCCGGTATCGGCGGATGTGAAAAACATTACAGATTCTGCATTGGATATTACAAAAGGTTTTCTTATGAACAGGGATATCAACTTTAAAATTCAGCGTGAAGAAGCAAAGATTCCAAATGTACTTGCGGATCCTGCACGCCTGCGCGATGTGCTGGTTAATATTCTGAGCAATGCCGTGAAATTCACTCCGGATGGAGGGACGATTACATTTGAAGCCCGGTGTCTGGAAAAGGGCGGGGATGGATATATAAATATGCGTTACCGCATTTCGGATACTGGTATTGGCATGAGTGAGGAATTTACAAAAGAAGTTTTTGAGGAATTTGCACAGGAAGATTCCGATGTGAGAACGCAGTACCATGGAGTTGGACTGGGGATGGCTATCGTAAAGAAGTATGTAGATATGATGGGTGGAACCATTTCCGTGCAGAGTAAAAAGCATGAGGGAACCACATTTACTGTGGATATTCCTTTGGAAATTACAGATAAGGAATGTAATAAGTCAGAAACAGGTTTTTCTGAAAAGGTAAATCTTACAGGTGTGAATGTCCTTCTTGCAGAGGATAATGAACTGAATGCAGAGATTGCTGCTGTGCAGTTGGAAGAGTTCGGGATGAATGTAGAAAGAGCTGTGGATGGAAAGAATGCTGTTGAGATTTTCAGAAATCATCCGGAAGGCACATTTGATGTAATCCTGATGGATATCATGATGCCTGAAATGAATGGTTATGAAGCGGCAAAAGCAATCAGGGCAATGAATGACAGACCGGATGGAAAAAACATTCCTATTATAGCAATGACAGCTAATTCATTTGCAGAAGATGTTCAGGCATCACTGGATGCAGGAATGAACGCACATTTGTCAAAGCCGATTGTGATTGATGAAGTTATAAAAACGATTTTAAGGTATGTATATAATTGATTAGCAGAGGTTCATGAATTAGTGGAATACAATTGACAGGAGGACTAAAATATGACAATGCGAGAGTACTATGAAGCTATTGGAGGAAACTATGAAGTTGTCCTGGGGCGCCTTCACAGCGAAGCACTGATTCGGAGATTTACATTAAAGTTCCTTGAAGACCAGAGTTATCTACAGTTAAAACAGGCATTGAAAAATAGAAATTATGAAGATGCTTTCCGCAGTGCGCACACATTGAAAGGGGTATGTCAGAATCTTTCTTTTGACCGTCTGTATGAGGTTAGTAATGAGTTGACAGAACTTTTGAGAGATAGAACCGGAGAGAAGCCGGGGATACCGGAAGCAATGGAAAAAGTAACAGAAGTATATGAGATGACGATTGAAGAAATAATATGAAGGTTTTGAAGGCGAAGCAATTCGGTTGCTCAACGAAAACACAGTCGAAACGGTCTGTTGTCTACAAAAAATATAGAAAATAACTTTTGGATAGACTTAATAGTTTTTACTCAATAGCATAGAAAACAACAAAAACGGAGGAATTACAATGAAATTTCAAAAGCTTGGCAACACGGATATCGATGTTTCTGTGGTTGCATTAGGTACTTGGGGACTTGGGGGCGGAAGTGTTTGGACAGATAAAGATTCTACAGTTGAGGATGCGAAGCGTCTGCTTGACGTTTGCCATGAATATGGCGTGAATTACATCGATACCGCACCGGTGTATGGCACAGGCGTAAGTGAGGAGCTGCTTGGTAAGGCGCTTAAGGGAAGAAGAGAAGATTTTATTTTGCAGACCAAATGCTCATTGAATTGGAGAGATGAGGGTGGTAATTTCCATTACGAACGAGACGGTTATACCGTAAATAATGACACCCGAGCAGCAGCAGTGAAAAAGGATGTTGAGGATTCGCTGCGAAGAATGGGAACCGATTATCTGGACTCTATTATTGTACATTATGTTTGCGGCAGCTTTCCTGTGGAGGAGACGGTTGGGGCTTTGGAGGATCTGGTTCGTGAAGGAAAAATCCGTACCTATGGACTTTCTAACAGTCAGCCGGCAGATTTGGTCGTATATCAGGAAGCTGGTGGAAGAGTATCTGTTGTGCAAGAATTTTTCAGTATTCTCTCTCCTTTCCATGGCAGAGAATATTTTGAGCTGTGTAAAAAGTATAATACGGTATTTCAAACTTATGGTGTACTGGAGGAAGGATTCTTAACTTCTCCGGTCTTTATGGAACGTGAATTTGCAAAAACTGACATTCGATCCAGAATACCTTGGACAGATCCGGAGAAGAAGGAGGGGTTGCGCAGAGCTTTTGAAATCTGGAGACCGCTTTGTGAAAAATACAATTGCAGTTTTGCGGCATTAGTAGAATCCTGGGCACTGTCTCAGTATGACAGAATGAGTCTTCTGGTTGGAATGCGAAAAGCTTCTAGTGTAGAAGATACCGTAAAATGTCTGGATATTAAGCTATGTGAGGAAGATGTCAAATACATGGAGGAGGCAGTAAAGGCAATTCAGGTTGCAGTTTTAGATAAATAGAAAACTGTCGGATGTAGAAAAAAAGCATCCAAAAGAAGAAAGGACACCCGAATCGGATGTCCTTTTTTTCAAAAAGAGAGGTATATGATTATCTGTGAAACAGATGTCTGACAAAAGAAAGAAGACTAAAACGATTAGATTTCATATAGTCGTTTACAAAATTGTCACAATACATATAACGCTCGGTCTGAATCCATTCCGGAAGAATTGTATCCTGGGAATTTGTATAAACTTCAAATCTCATAATTATGCCTCCTTTAAACATTTTTTAATTTATCTATATTTTAGCACAAACATGGAGAAAAGCTATGGCGGATAACTCTAAAAATTGGAGTGGAAATCTGTGCTGACAGCACAAAAACTATGTTACAATAAAAAAATATAAAAAAGACGAAGGGATGTAACAGCGTATATGAGTTTTACAATAGAAGATATGATATTGATCGCAGAAAAGCGATATGAAATGAAATTTTTGGCTGGAAAAAATGGCTGGGCGAATTCCATCAGTTGGGTACATCTTCTGGAGGGAACAACGATTATACAAAATTTTTGGGGAAAGGAGCTTGCAGTGACAACCGGGTTGGGATTTCCCCAAAAAGAAGACTGGATGCATTTGGCAAGGCAGCTGAACCAGTTTCATGCCTCTGGTTTGATTATTAATGTGGGGCAGTATATTGAAGAAGTGCCAAAAGAATTGATTGCATACTGTGACGAAAATGATCTTCCATTATTGACGGTACCTTGGGAAGTCCACTTATCCGATATGATAAAAGACTTTAGTATTCATGTATTTTTGCAGGATAACACCGATGAGCAGATTGCTTCCGCTTTAATTAAGGTAATAGAGACTCCGGAGAAGCAGAATGAATATCGAAAAGAATTATTACAACATTTTGATGTAGATGGAAGCTTTCAGGTGTTTTTATTGACTTGCGAAGGGTTGGATGCTATGGATACCGTAGAGAGAAAGAAGTTGTCTTATCGAATACAAGTGTATCTGGAAGATATTACACATAATGCCAGTTTCTTTTATTACAATTCAGATTTTGTATTAGTAGCAAATGCGGTTCCGGAAGAATTTTTGTACCAATTAATAGAAGGAGCTATAAAAAGAGGAGAGAGGCGTATGCCGGAGCTCAAACTGTGCGTGGGAGTCGGAAGCAGGTGTATGGATATTTCCAAACTTTCGGTAAGCTATCATAGGGCAAAGGTAGCAGCGCATATGGCGATCGTGCAAAAAAAACGAGTAATAAAATTTAATGAATGTGGTTTATTTCGATTACTGTATAGGGTAGAGGACAAAGGGATATTAAAAGAATTGGAAGCGGAATGTCTGGCAGCATTAGAAGAACATGACCGCAGATACCATGCAAATTATGTGGAAACATTGCACGCGTATCTAAAACACAATGGGAGCATTCAGGCGGTAGCCTCTGAAATGTATACACATCGTAATACCGTATTATATCGGATTGGAAATATTAAAAAAATTTTGGGAAATGAATTAAAGACGCCGGAAGAGAGATTGCCTTATCATATCGCATTTTATATTCGAGAGATGCAGGGGTGGATTTAAGTGGCGAAATCTATGGGACAGTGGATAATAATGTAGAAGATCAGGTGGAAAAAATAGATGGCTTAATGAGGAAAGTTTTAGAAAAAAATGAAGCAGATGAGCCAAAAATCTGGTATAGCGAGCCGTATGAGATTATAAAACGTAAATGTCCATAATATACGCACAATTGTGTGGGAGAGAAAATATAAAAATAGTTGTTTTATCTTGACATTAATGCGTTAAAATGGGTATAATATTGTCATATTGTCGACAATTTACAATTTGAACGCAGATAAGCATCCCCCTTACCCGCCGCTTAGTGCTCTGCGCACTTGAAGTGGGGGAATGCTTATCTGCGTTCATGAGCAAGTAGCAAAGCGGATTGCGAATGTCCGCTTTACATCGACAGGAGAGATGAGAAAGAGAGGAAAGGTATAGAAGATGACAAAATACACAATACGAAGAATCTGTATGGCATTTGTTACATTGCTGCTTGTTGCTTGTATTACGTTCTTTTTGATGAATGCGATTCCGGGTAATCCATGGTTATCAGAAAAAACACCGTCTGAGGCGACAATCCAGGCATTGAATGCAAAATACGGACTGGATCAGCCTATGTATGTTCAGCTGGGCAAGTATCTGAAAAACTTGGCACAGGGAGATTTTGGAACTTCCATCAAGATGCAGAAGAACCGTCCGGTTCTGGGAATTATCAAAGAAATGTTCCCGGTATCTGCAAAAGTAGGTAGCCTTGCTCTTTTATGGGCAGTGCTTTTAGGCATTCCGCTGGGATGTCTTGCAGCATTTAAGAGAGGAACCTGGATTGACAGTTTTCTGCGAGTGCTGTGTACTATCGGTATTTCCATGCCGGGGTTTGTAGTTGCAACTTTATTATTACATACATTCTGTGGTGGTGTTGAGGGAATCAAAGTTTTCCCGGCGTTGTTTGATGGTACTCCGCAAAGTTATGTGTTGCCGTGTGTAGCCCTTGGTTTTTATCCGATGTGCTATTTGTCCAGACAGACCAGAACATCTATGCTGGATGCAATCAATCAGGAGTATATTAAAACAGCAAGAGCAAAAGGTTTGAAGAATAGTAAAATTATTTTCAAACATGCATTACGTAATGCATTAATTCCGGTTATTACTTATTTGGGACCACAGATCGCATTTACACTTTGCGGCGGTTTGGTTGTAGAGACCGTATTCTCTATTCCGGGACTGGGAAGATATTTTGTACAGGCAATTCAGAATCGTGACTATCCGTTAATTATGGGAACAACTATTTTCCTGGCAGCATTTATTATCATCATGAACTTGCTCGTAGACATATGTTATAAACTGGTCGATCCGCGTATCAATCTGGCAAAGGGAGGAAATTAAGGTAATGTCTGAAAAGAAAAGATATCATAAACCAGGTTCTCTTCAGCCGAATATTGAGGATATCCTCCAGTGGAATGATTTGCCGGCAGATGCGTTTGAACCGGCAACCTCTGAAGAGAAAGAGAATTTTATTCAGGAACGCAAAAGTGTGTCTTATTGGAAAGATGCATGGAGACGTCTTCGTAAAAATACCGTTGCAATGGTTGCATTGGTAATTATTATCCTGCTGGCGCTTTTTGCGTTTGTAGGACCATCTATTGTACCATATACTTATAAACAGCAGATTCGTGGTTCTGAAGCGTTGCATCCTTGGCATTACAGCCTGAAAGAACAGGAAAAAATCAATGCTTATATGGAAGAACATAACGGTGCAGGAAACCTGACACCGGATGAAGCAGTAGAAAAAGCACGTAAAGAGGCAGAAGCCAAAGGTGAAACCTTATCTCGTGTGGATGAAGCAAAAATTCGTGCAAAAGCAAATGTATCTCAGCAGGAAGCTGAAAGTGAAGAAGTGACAGAAGAAGATGCAGCAAAAGCACTGAAAATCAAACATAGTATGTTTGGATATTCGAATGCAGAATTAGAAAAGAAAGCAGCCGGAGAGAAAGTATTCCCTCATGTGTTTGGTACCGATGATCAGGGTCGTGATATTATGGTGCGTGTTATGGTTGGTGCCAGAGTATCCATTATCGTAGGTATTTGTGCAGCAATCTTAGTATTGATCATTGGTGCAATTTACGGATCCATTTCCGGTTACTGCGGTGGTGTAGTCGATAGTGTTATGCAGCGAATTGTAGAAATTATTTACTCTATTCCGGAGATGCTGATTATCTTGTTGCTCTCTGCAACTTTAAAACCGGCTCTGGAACAGTTCCAGAATTCTGGTGATGGTGTTTTACAGCGTCTGGTAACTTTACTTGGACCGAACCTGATTTCTATGTTTATTGCATTTGGTCTGTTATATTGGGTAACCATGAGCCGTATTATCCGTGGTCAGATTTTACAGTTAAAACAGCAGGAATATGTAACTGCAGCAAGAGCGCTGGGCGCAAAAGGTGGACGTATCATCAGTAAACATCTGCTTCCGAACTGTATCGGACAGATTGTTACAACAACCTTCTTGCAGATTCCATCCGCAATTTTCCTGGAATCTTTCTTATCTTTCCTGGGTGTTGGTGTATCTGCTCCGCTTACCAGTCTGGGTTCCATGTGTTCCGAAGCATTAAGCGGATTAAGCACCTATCCGTACCGACTGCTCATTCCGGCAGTGATCTTAAGTGTTATGATCCTGTCTTTGAACCTGTTTGGTGACGGTCTGCGTGATGCATTAGATCCGAAACTGAAAAAATAAGAAAGGGAGAGACGTAATGGAACAGAATAATAAAACTGACAAGCTGTTAGAAGTCAGAGATCTCCAGGTTTCTTTCTTCACTCCGGCAGGAGAGGTAAAAGCAGTAAATGGAATCAGTTATGATTTAGATTATAATGAAGTAATGGGTGTGGTAGGGGAATCCGGATCCGGAAAGAGTGTGGAAGCATATTCTATCATTGGATTGTTACAAAATCCGGGAAAAGTAATCGGTGGCTCTATCACATTTGAAGGTCAGGACGTATTGGCAAAAACTCCGGCAGAAATGGTAAATTTCCGTGGAAGCGAAGTAGCAATGATTTTCCAGAATCCAATGACCTGCTTGAATCCGGTCTATACGATTGGAAATCAGCTGATGGAGGCTTTAAAAGCGCATGATAAAAATATCAGCAAAGAAGAAGCACAGAAACGTGCGATGGAAATGCTGGAAGAAGTTGGTATCAACAATGTAGAAAAACGTATGAAGCAGTATCCGCATGAACTTTCCGGTGGTATGCGTCAGCGTGTTATGATCGCAATGGGGTTGATTTGTCATCCAAAGCTTCTGATTGCGGATGAACCGACTACAGCGCTTGATGTGACAATTCAGGCGCAGATTCTGGAGTTAATGAAAAAACTTCAGAAAACAAACCGAATGGGTATTATTTTTATTACCCATAACCTTGGTGTTGTAGCAGAAATCTGTGACAAAGTATCTGTTATGTATGCAGGTAAGATTGTAGAGCAGGGACCGGTAGATGATATTTTCTATGCGCCGGGTCATCCTTATACCAGAGGACTGCTTCGCTCTATGCCTCGTGTCGATGCGGATAGCTATGAGCGATTGATTCCAATTGAGGGAACACCAATCGATATGTTAAACCCGCCGGAAGGATGTCCGTTTGCACCTCGTTGTGAAAGTGCGATGAAAATTTGCTTACAGAAAATGCCGCCATATGTAGAATTAGGAGAAAATCACAGATCAGCATGTTGGCTGTGCGTACAGGAGCAGATTAAAGCACAAAAAGAAGCAGCAAAAAATAATAATGAAAAAATGGAGGCAGACAACCATGAGTGAGAAAAAAGATACTCTTGTTCAGGTTGAGCACCTGAAAAAATATTTCCCAATCAAAGGTGTTAAAGGACCTGGAGTGCAGGCTGTAGAAGATATCTCCATTGAAGTAAAAAGAGGAGAGACACTTGGTCTGGTAGGCGAATCCGGTTGTGGAAAAACAACATTTGGTCGTACCGTATTACAGTTATATAATCCGACTTCCGGAAAAATTGTATATGATGGAGAGACGATTTTTGAAGGACAAGATCCTTGGAAAAGAGATGAAAATGGAATTCTTCATCCGGTGAAAGTTCCAAAAGCAAAACAGGTAAATATGCTTCCATATCGTCGGAAGATGCAGATCATTTTCCAGGATCCATCTGCCAGCTTGGATCCACGTATGACAGTTGGAGAAATTATCGGTGAAGCATTGGACATTCACAAGCTATGTCCGAATCAAAAAGATCGAACCGATAGAATCAAAGAGTTACTTAGCCATGTAGGCTTAAACACTGAGCATGCGAATCGTTATCCACATGAGTTCTCCGGTGGACAGCAGCAGCGTGTAGGTATTGCCCGTGCGCTGGCTGTAAATCCGGAATTTATTGTATGTGATGAACCGATTTCCGCATTGGACGTATCCATTCAGTCTCAGGTTGTTAATATGCTGGAAGATATGCAGCAGGAATTGGGATTGACCTATTTGTTCATTGCGCATGACTTATCGGTTGTAAGACATATTTCACATCGTATTGGTGTTATGTATCTTGGAACAATGGTAGAGCTTGCAGAAAGTTATGAGTTGAACCGTAATCCGTTACATCCATATACGAAAACTTTGCTTTCAGCAGTTCCGGTTCCGGATCCGCAGGTGAGCAAAAATCGACAGCGAATTGTATTAGAAGGTGATATTCCATCTCCAATGAATCCTCCAAGTGGCTGTCGTTTCCATACTCGCTGCCCATATGCTACAGAGAGATGTAAGCAAGAGGTGCCGAGATTTAAAGAGTATGAAAAAGAACACTGGGTGGCATGCCACCTTTTGGAACAGTAAGTAACACGGGGAAACGAGCTGTTCTTACATGGATAATGCAGGAGTTCCTGTTTATCAATAAAAGAAGAAAAGGAGAGAGGATATGAAGAAAAAAGTTTTATCTATCCTGTTAGCTGCAACATTTACAGTATCTATGCTTGCAGGCTGCGGAAGCAGTACAGCAACGGATGACGGTGCAGCTAAGAAAGAAGATGCGGCAGACGACGCAGGGAAAAAGGACACCGCAAGTGATGGAGAGTTTAACATCACAGTAAACCTGGCTTCTGAGCCACAGACAATGGATCCGACATTAAGTACTTCTTTAGATGCCGGAACAATGGCTCATCACTTATTTGAAGGTCTGATGAAATGGGAAGACAGTGGAAAAGAAACAAATGGTTCTGATGGTACTGCAAACAGTGCTGCACTGGTTCCTGGACAGGCAGAAAGCTATGAAAAAGTAGCAAATGATGACGGAACTGTAACCTATACATTTAAACTTCGTGATGGAATCAAATGGTCCGATGGACAGGATGTAACAGCAAATGATTTTGAATATGCATGGAAACGTCTGGTAAACCCAGAAACCGCAGCAGACTACAGTTATATGTTAGACTGTGTTGTAAATGCACAGGATATTATCGATGGTAACAAATCAGCAGATGAACTGGCTGTTAAAGCAGTAGATGACAAAACATTTGAAGTAACTTTAGTAAATGATTTACCTTACTTTGAAGAATTATGTGCGTTCCCTGCTATGATGCCGGTACGTCAGGACATGATCGAAAAAGGCGGAGATCAGTGGACATTCAACGTTGATACTTATATATCTAACGGTGCTTACAAAATGAAAGAGTGGACACACAACTCTCAGATCGTAGTAGAAAAGAACGAAAACTACTATGATTTTGAAAATCTGGGACCGGAAACCATTACTTTCAAATTAATGGACAACCAGAACGCAATGTTATCCGGATTTAAATCCGGCGAATTAGATTTCATCCAGGATGCGCCTCAGGCAGAAATTACAAGTTTGATCGCTTCCGGCGATATGAAGATCGTAGACTATATCGGAACTTATTATGTATGTTTCCAGACAGAGAAAGAGCCATTTAACGATCCGAAAGTTCGTAAAGCATTCTCTCTGGCAATTGACCGTACTTATATTGTAAACCAGGTAACACAGTCCGGACAGGTAGAAGCAGGTGGATTCGTTCCGGCTGGTATCTATGACGCAGAAGGCACTGACGGAGATGACTTCCGTACAGTTGGTGGAGATTATTATAAACCTACAGATGCAGACTATGAAGCGAACTGTGAAGAAGCAAGAAAACTGCTTGCTGAAGCAGGATATGAAAACGGTGAGGGCTTCCCGGTTGTAGAATATCTGTACAACACAAGTGATGCTCACAAAGCAGTAGCAGAAGCACTGCAGTCTATGTGGGAAAATGAACTTGGTGTAACCGTAACATTAAACAACCAGGAATGGGCTGCATTCCTGCAGACACGTAAAGACGGAGATTATTCTATCGCACGTAACAGCTGGATCGCTGACTACAATGATCCAATGTCCTTCCTGGATATGTGGCTGACTGGCGGAGGAAATAACGATTGTCAGTATTCTAACAGTGACTATGATAGCCTGATTGCACAAGCAAAAGCAGAAACAGATACCAGCAAACGTATGGAACTGTTACATCAGGCAGAAGATAAACTGGTTGGTGAAGATAGTGTATTAGCTCCAATTTACTTCTATACTCAGAAATACATGCTGGCAGATGGCATCAAAGGTTTATATTGCTGTCCACTGGGATACTTCTTCTTTGGATATACCCATCAGTAATAAAAATTTGTTATGATAATGAAACAGCCCGGACATTGAACTCCGGGCTGTATTTTTCTAATAAGAATTGAAAATGAAGAGGAAAAAATAAGATGAAAGCTTATGAACGTTTTTTAAAATATATTGCAGTTTGGACTGCAAGTGATGAAAACAGCAAGAGTGTTCCGACAACAAAAAGACAACTGGATCTTGGAGCGCTTCTTGTAGAAGAGATGAAAGCACTGGGACTTTCAGACGTAAAAATGGATGAATATGGATATGTGTATGGCTATCTTCCTGCTACCGAGGGTATGGAGGCAGTTCCGGCACTTGGCTTAATCGCACACTTGGATACAGCTCCGGATTATAATGGACGTGATGTAAAGCCACAGCTGATTGAAAATTATGATGGGAAAGATGTCGAACTTGGTACTTCTGGAAAAGTGCTTACGGTAAAAGATTTTCCAAGATTAAGCAGTTATAAAGGAAGAACGTTAATCACAACAGATGGTACTTCATTGCTTGGCGCAGATGATAAGGCCGGAATTGCAGAGATTCTTACCGTAGTGGAAGAACTGATGCAAGAAAAAACTCCTCATGGAAAACTCTGTATTGCGTTTACACCGGATGAAGAAGTCGGAGGCGGAGCAGATTACCTGAAACTTTCCGAATTTGGCGCAGTTTACGGTTATACTTTAGATGGTAGCCATGAAGGAGAGATTCAGTTTGAAAACTTTAATGCAGCCGGTGCGGAAGTCATTGTGCATGGAGTGAATGTTCATCCGGGAAGCGCAAAAGATATTATGAAGAATGCGCAGACCATTGCAATGGAACTTCACGGAATGCTTCCAAAAGCGGAGTGTCCGGAAAAGACGGAAGGATATGAAGGATTTTATCATCTGATGGAATTTAACGGGACTGTAGAGCAGGCTGTGATGAAATATATTATTCGTGATTTTGATCCGGTATTATTTGATGTAAAACAGGAGAAACTACGTCAGGCAGTAGCGCAAATCAATGCTATTTACGGAGAAGGAACCGCAGAGGTAAAAATCGAAGAATCTTATCGTAACATGAGAGAAAAGATTGAGCCATGTATGCAGTTAATTGAGTATGCAAAAGCAGCTTGCAAAGAAGCAGGAGTAGAACCGGATGTTTCTCCGATTCGAGGAGGTACAGATGGTGCGCGTCTGAGTTTCCGAGGTTTGCCATGTCCGAATCTTGGTACCGGTGGAGATGGATTCCATGGTCCATTTGAGCACATAACGGTAGAAGGAATGGATTTATCCGTAGAAATCGTTAAGAAGATCATCAAAAAAATGTGATGTTTTTGTGATAAAACTTTACAGTGAAAGAAAATTCATGTAAAATACTTTGTGATAAATTTTACAGTGGTAACGAATTCACATAGAACACTTTGTGGTAAGAGGAGATATATGAGTGAATTATTATACAAAACATTAAGAGAAAGCGTAGTAAATGCTATTCGAACGAAAATCATGAAGCGTCAGATTCGTCCCGGAGAGCGGATCGTGGAGCTGGAGCTGGCACAGGAATTTCATACCAGTCGAGGACCGATTCGTGAGGCACTACGCCAGTTGGAAATTGAGGGGCTTGTAGAGTATACAAGAAACGTGGGGTGTTCTGTGAGAAGGTTTTCTCTTATGGATTCTTATGAAGCTTATTTGTTGCGTACAAATTATGAAATCGTCAGTATACGTTTGCTAAATGGAAAAATACCGAAAGATACGATTCGAAAAATGGAAAGTATTTTGGAGCATATGAAACATATTCCAATTGAAAAATTTGACAAAGTATTTGAATATGATAATCGATTTCACGAGCAGTTAGTGATAATGTCAAAACTTCCGCGTCTTGAAAAAGCATGGAAAGAGTTATATTTCAGTAATCTTTTGGCAGGCTATGAATTATTGAAAGATAAAGGAGAGATTTTGGAGCGCCAGTATGAAAATCATCTTGCAATTTTAGCAGCTTGTAAAGAGGGAGATTGCGAAAAAATCTGTCAGGAAGTAAAAAAACACTATTGGAGAACAATTTACCGAATTTTACAGGAACAAGAAAATGAAGATACAGAGTTGGAAAAAAACTGGATGATGGCAATTTAACCAAATCAAGGAAGTCCCCTGCTTTAATTGTAAAAAGCAATAAGCAATGGTGGGGACTTGCTTGTATCAGGAGGGGGTAAGCCCTTTCTGATAAGCTGCGTAGCAGCTATTTGGTTATGAGCAAGTAGCGAAAGCGGATTGCGAATATCCGCTTGACTTAACTTCGGGATTTTTTGTTAAAAAGTGATCGAATAGTCTCATGTTTCGGGATAGCTTAAAATCGTGGAGGTGTAGATTATGGAATCTATGCATTTGTCAATTCACTAGGAAAAAACTGGAAGACAGATCAAATATGCCTTCAAACATAGAAAGCTTGTGAACGGACACCGCTGTACTTATAAAAGACAGTGGAATGAGGACAGGATTAATGCGGCAGTTGAGGGAATTATCCGCAAATTTGTGAAGAATTCAAAGTTTGCTCGGGAAATTCGTAAGCAGATAGGAAGCAGCATGGATACTTCAGAACTTGACAGGGAATATGATGGATTAAAAGACATGTGCATATATGTGGAACATTGTGATGGGACTTCAGCTTCTATTTTAAAAGTTAAGAGAAAAGACTCCGAAAGGGGTCTTTTTTGTTATTAAAAAAAATAATATTTATTGTGCAAATTTCACAAAATAAATAGATAAATTTTTACTAAAGCAATGGTAAAAAGAGTTTGACTTAAAGTAAAAAATTGTGGTAAATTTATTACTGAAATGAAAAATAGTGATACTTTAAAAGAAAAGAAGTGGGGAAGAGCAAATGAGTATTGTGATCAACAATTCAAAAAATGTTTTCTTGTTACAAACAGTTTCGAATAGTTATGCGTTTGGAATTGACGACCAGGGCTTAGTGAGACACTTATACTGGGGAAAGCGAATTGAAGCAGTTGAGGACTTTGAAATGCCGGTGTTGACAGAGGTATCTACAAATGACCCGGTCTATGAGATTACTCCAGAAGAATTTCCGGTTTACGGAAGTCTGCGTTATAAAGAGCATTGTCTGAAAGTAACATTTGCAGATGGAACCAGAGAAGTTGTATATGAGTATGTGGAATATCAAATTGAAAAAACAGAAGCATATGATGAGCTGATTCTTGAACTGAAGGATCAATATTATGCTTTGAAAATAGAATTACATTATAAAGTGTATGAAAAGTATGATTTGATGGAGCGTTTTGTAGTGCTTCATAATGAATCCAATGAGGCAATGGAGGTCGAGCAGTTACAGAGTGGACAGTTTCATATTCCGTATGAAGACTTAAATTTTACAAATGTGCATGGTCATTGGGGCGCTGAGCAGCAAAGGTTTGTACAGAAGGTAAGCTATGGAAAGATTTTAATTGAAAATCGAAGAGGAATCTCTTCTCACAATCATAATCCATATTTTATTTTAGATAAAGATGCAACGGAGACAAGTGGAGATGTATATTTTGGTGCGCTTCGCAGAACCGGAAATTTCAGTGGAGTGGTAGAGCAGACACCGTATGGTGAGACGTTGGTGCAGCTGGGCTTAAATGCGCACGACTTTTGTCTTAAGCTTCAGGCAGGAGAAACATTCACAAGTCCTGCAATTATTTGTGGTTATTCAAATAGTGGATTTGAAACAATGTCTCATAATCTTCATAACTTTGCAAAAGACTTTATCTTAAGAGCTGGGCTTCGTCCGGTTTTATATAATTCCTGGGAAGCAACAGAATTTGGTGTTACCTGTGAGGAACAAAAGAAGCTTGCAAAAAGAGCACAGGAACTTGGAGCAGAACTTTTTGTTGTGGATGATGGATGGTTTGGAGAACGAAATGGCATTGAAAATGGTCTGGGAGACTGGTATGTCAATGAAGAAAAATTCCCAAATGGTATAGATGAATTAATAAAAGAAGTAAAATCTTTAGGACTTTTATTTGGTATCTGGGTAGAGCCGGAAATGGTAAATCCACCAACAAAACTTTATGCTGAACATCCAGATTGGATTTATCACTTTGATACAAGAGAAAGTGATACTTCAAGAGGTCAGTATGTACTGGATATGACAAAAGTGGAAGTGCAGAATTTTGTTTATCAAATGTTAGATGACCTGCTTTCTTATCATGAAATTGATTATATCAAATGGGATGCAAACAGACCAATTTCACAGACCAATCTTCACAAAGATATCTGGTACCGACATATCGAAGCAGTCTATGATATTGTGAAAAAACTAAAAGAAAAGCATCCAAATGTATTATTTGAAGCGTGTGCTTCTGGTGGCGGAAGAATTGATTATGGAATCCTTGGGATTTTTGATGATTTCTGGACCAGTGATAACACAGACGCTTATGATCGTCTGACTGTTCAGGACAGTTATTCTTATATTTATCCAATCAAGGCAATGCGTGCCTGGGTAACAGATTGTCCGAATTTTATTTCAAATCGTGTGATTTCTATGAAATTCCGTTTCCACAGTGCAATGATGGGAACACTCGGAATTGGCTGTAATATTTTGAAATTTACAGAGGAAGATAGCAATCTGTCAAAAGAAATGATTGCACTTTATAAGAAAATCAGACCAATCATTCAGGAAGGAGATTTCTACCGTCTGCAAAATACTTCTGAAAATGACTATCATCTTTATGAATATACAAAAGAGGCAGAAGGACTGGTTTTCGCATTCCTTCCTCAGACCAAAATCGGACACCGCAAAGTGACTGTAAAATTAAGAGGCTTGAAAAAAGAGGCGGTATATTCTGTTATTCTTGAAACAAAAGAAATTAAAAAGAGTGGTGCATATCTGATGCAGCACGGTTTTGACCTTTGTCTGACAGGAGATTATGCAAGTACATTAATCCAATTTAAAGAAATTGAACGCAGATAAGCATTCCCCCGCTTCAAGTGCGCAGAGCACTAAGCGGCGGGTGAGGGGGATGCTTCGGTCAGTGGGAGTTGAAAGCTCCCACTGACCGATCGCAAAGCGACTGCGTTCATGAGCAAGTAGCGAAGCGGATTGCGAATGTCCGCTTTACTGCAGATAAGCATTCCCCTGCTTCTTTACATTGGAGAATGATAAAAGTAATAAAACTTACGAGGGAGAACACATATGAAGTTAACAAATTTTAGTAAATTTTCATTTGGTATCGGTGCACTTGGAAAAGACTTGTGCTATGCCATCATTTCTTATTTTCTGATGATTTATTTCACAGATACTGTAGGACTGACACCTTTGTTTGTCGGTAACCTGTTTCTGGTGGCCAGAATCTGGGATGCATTTAATGACCCGATGATGGGATTTGTTGTTGATAACACTAAAACAAAATGGGGTAAATTCAGACCATGGATTTTAATTGGAGCAGTGGTAAACTCCATTATTCTTATTTTCTTGTTCCACAAACCGGCTGGAATGACAGGAACTGCGATGTATGCTTATTTTTCAGTGATATATATCCTTTGGGGAATGTCTTATACCATTATTGATATCCCATATTGGTCTATGCTTCCTTCTCTTTCAAGTACAAAAGAAGAGAGAGATTCCATGTCTGTAATTCCGAGAATTTTTGCCAGTCTTGCATGGCTGTTAATGGGAGCATTTGCAATCAAACTGGTTTCCATGCTGGGAAAAGGCGATGATGCAAAAGGATATTTTTATCTGGCAATTGGAATTGCTGTAATCTTTGTACTGACTTCTGTTATTACAGTTGTTTTTGTAAAAGACCGCAGTTGTTATGAAACAACAGATAAAAAGTCAGAAAGAACAACAATTAAAGATGCAATTCATGTTATCCTTGGAAATGATCAGTTAAAAGTATTTATCGGTGTTGTACTTTGCTACAATCTGGTTGTTCAGCTTGCAGGTGGTATTGCAATTTATTACTTTAAATATGTAGCAGGAAGCAACAGCTTGTATCCAATCTTCACAACGGCTTCTCAATTTGCGGAAATTGCGGCACTGTTTATTTTCCCAATGATTTCAAAAGATTTGAGCAAAAAACAGGTATTTGCAATCGCAAGTTTCAGTCCGGCAATTGGTCTTGCAGGATTGGTTATCAGCGGATTCTTTGCTCCGCAAAATGTAGTAATTATTGCAGTCTGCGGTGTACTTTACAAAATGGGATCGGGTCTGACATTAGGTGCGACAACCGTTATGTTAGCCGATGTCATTGATTATGGTGAAGTGAAACTTGGAAGCAGAAATGAAAGTATTATTGCTTCCTTCCAGACATTACTTGTTAAGACCGCATCTGCTGTTTCTGCATGGTTCATCGGTGTGGGTCTTACAATTGTAGGATATGTTGCAAATGCAGAACAGTCTGCATCGACTATCATGGGAATGAGAGTTCTTATGGGAGTGATTCCGACCATCATTACAGTGCTTGCATTTGTAATCTATGCAAAAGGATATAAGCTGGATGGCGCTTATCTGGAAGAAATTTTGAAAAAAGTAAATACGGATAAAAAGAAAGAAAAATAGTTAGAATAAAAACGCAAAAGAACCGGCTTATTCAGTCGGTTTTTTTGCATTACAGCAGTTCTTGTGATAAACTGTTTTTAATAGATTTTTAGTAAAAATTTAAATATTGTGGAAGGGGAACTTATGGCAACATTAAAAGATATTGCATTAAAAGCCGGCGTATCTCAGGGGACGGTATCAAGAATTTTAAATGGCGACAGTACTTTGAATGTAGCGGCAGAAACAAGAGAGAAAGTGACGAAAATTGCAGTGGAGTTGGGATATCGCTCAGTATCTCAAAGGCACAAGGATACTAGGGTTCGAAATCAGGAAAAGATTAAAAACAGCAAAAACATTACGGTAGGAATTGCACAGATGTTTGAAATGCAACAGCTTCAGGATGATATTTATTACATGATGTTAAAAAATATGGTAGAAGCAGAGTGCTTTTCTAATGGCTGGAATACAGTAAGTTTATATCGAAACAGTGATGGGAATTTTGTGAAAAACAGTGATGGAAATTTAGAGGGAATAGTGGCAATAGGACGTTTTACAACAGAAGAAATTCACAGTTTTGAAAAGTATACATCCAATATTGTATTTATTGATTCCTCGCCGGATGAGATGAAGTATTATAGTATTGTTCCAAACTATCATATGGCAATACGTCTGGTGCTCAATCATTTTGATGAGATGGGATATGAGAGAGTTGCCTATGCAGGTGCAGTTTATACGTATAACAGGGTGAAAATGCTTACGATGGATCCAAGATTTTATTATTATAAAAATTCGATGATTAACAGAAATCTGTTTGATGAAAATCTGGTGATTGACTGTGAGATGAATTCCGGAAGTTCTTATGAGGCGATGGAACGCTATTTAGAAAAAAATAAAAAACCTCCCAAGGCACTTTTTATTTCCAGTGATGCTACAGCAGCAGGTATTTTGAAAGCTATTCGTGAACATGGCTTCCTGGTTCCTGGGGATTGTAATATCGTAACTTATAATAATACAACCTTTTCTGAGAGCAGTACACCGCCACTTGATTCCATAGAGGTTTATTTAAAAGAAAGTGCAAAAGAAGCGACATTTGCACTTGAGAGATTCTGGAATGCAGAGAAACTTCCAAGGAAAATTGTCATTCCATGTAGTCTGGTTATTCGTGGAAGCATCAAAAAGCAGGAAAATAATGGCAAGTAAAAAATTTACTATAAAAATAAATAAATTTAGTAAAAATTCATTGACAGGTAAAAATTTATTTGCTACCATATAGTTAGAAAATGCACTTTCGCACTTACAAAAGCAAGTGCAGGAAAGAATCCGATATTATATGAAAATTAGGGAGGAAAAATTATGTGGCTAGGAGTAGATTATTATCCGGAACAATGGCATGCTGATATGCTGGAACAGGATTTGGATACAATTGTAGAGCTGGGCTGTAATGTGATTCGAATTGCTGAATTTTCCTGGCATTTGATGGAGAAAAGAGAAGGGCAGTATGATTTTTCTTTTTTTGACCATGTAATAGAAAAAGCAAAAGAACGAAATTTAAAAATTATTATGGGAACACCGACGGCTACAATTCCAGCATGGCTCGCAGCAAAATATCCGGATATTGTTTCTGAATTTGAGGGTGGAAAAAAGAGAACTTTTGGTGGAAGACATGTGTATTGTTTCAATAGTCCACGGATGTATGAATATTCTGAGAAAATCGTTCGGAAACTAGTAGAACATTATAAAGAGGAAACGAGTATTGTAGCGTGGCAGATTGATAATGAGATTGGTCATGAAGGCAGTGATGTATGTTATTGTAAAAACTGTCAGAAAAAATTCCAAAGTTATCTTTCTGAAAAATTTGCAGGAAATATCGACCGGTTAAATGAAACTTATGGAACTACTTTCTGGTCACAGGAATACAATGATTTCTCAGAAATTCCAATCCCTATGGAGACGATTACAACGCATAATCCGGCTTTGAGACAGGACTGGGAGAGATTCCGCAGTCAATCGATTGTGGATTTTATGGAGTTTCAGGCAAATCTTGTAAGAGAAATCGTACCGGATGCAGTTGTCATGCATGATTTTCCTGGTGGAGGATTAGGAAAACATGTGGATTATTCAAAAGTAGCAAAAAGTCTGAATCAGGTAGCCTATAATAATTATCCGGTGTGGGGAGGTCAGAAAGAACCTATTCAACCTCATGAAATTGCATTTGGACTGGATTATATCAGAGGCTTAAAAGGGGAAAATTTCTGGATTACAGAAGCCATTATGGGAGCTCAGGGTCATGATGTCACAGGTTTTCTTCCGAGACTGAATCAGGCAAAAATGTGGTCCTATCAAAGTATGGCACATGGTGCAGATTCCTTAATGTATTTTAGATATCGAGGTGCAACAAAAGGTGCAGAACAGTTCTGTTATGGAGTCATTGATGCAGATAATGTAAAGCGTAGAAAATTCTATGAAGTACAGAGTTTCTTCCGGGATATTTCCAATTATAAAGAAGCAATGGAAGCCCCGATTAAAAATGAGGTTGCGATTGTATATGACTATGATTCACTGGCGTCTTTCAGAATCCAGCGACAGAGCATTTTGTTAGACAGTTCGGTAGAAATGCAGAAATTCTATAAATCATTCCATGATCAGAATGTCGGTGTGGATGTGATTCCGGAAGATAGAGATTTTTCTGACTATAAAGTAGTGATTCTGCCACAGATGATTATTACAAAACCGGAGATGGAAAAACGTATCCATGAATTTGTAAAAAATGGCGGAACAGTGGTAGTTACTTACCGTCATGCAGTAAAAGATGTGGACAATAATATTCCATTTGGTGAAACGATGCCAGTTCATTATGGAGACTTAACCGGTCTTAGTGTAGAAGAAACCGAAAGTCTTCAGGATTATGAGGCATTTCCGGTAATCGGAACTGGTGAATTTGAAGGGATTTTCGGAAAAGGCGGAATTTTCAGAGATATGATTCAAGTCAAAGATGCAGAAGTGTTATTCCATTATGGCGACCAGTTCTATGAAGAATTTGCAGCAATTACCAGAAAGAAGACCGAAAATGGAACGACTTACTATGTAGGATGCGGTCTGGAAGAAAAGATTACCAATCTTTTGATGGAACACATTATGAAAGAATGTGAAATCAAGATGACACCTTCTGAAGAAGGTGTGGAAATCGTAACCAGAGGAAATGAGACGCAGAAAGTGGTTATGTATATCAACCATAATGCGCATGAAGTGAAACAGGGAGAAATCACGCTTGCACCGTTTGAGTGTAAGATTGTGAGTTTATAAACAAGGATAAATAATCAGGGACGAAAGTCTCATCCCTGACTACTCCCCTTCCACTCGAATAATAATAATATCATTTAATTTCAAAACCGTATTTTTTTGAGGAAGCACAGAAAAATCATCACGTAAAACAAGAAAGATGGTGATTTGCTGTGCTTCTTCCATTTCTTCTACAGTTTTTCCGGCATAGCGTTTATCAACAAACACTTCTGCAATTTCCTGAATGTCCGCATCTTTTAAATTGGAAATACTGCTTTTTCTCTGGTACTGCTCTACGAAACCGGCGCTGATGATACCGGTTGGAATAGCGACTGCTCCGACACCGAGATAGGCGATACAGATTGCCATGATACGTCCAAGGGTTGTAATCGGATAAATATCACCGTATCCGACGGTGAGCAGAGTTGACATGCTCCACCAGATTCCGCTAAAGGCATTGCGAAAGACGGCAGGTTGTGCTTCATGTTCCACACTGTACATACACAGACTGCTTGCGAGCATTAAAATCAAAACAATAAAAACCGAAGAAATAATCTGGTTTCGTTTTTCATAAAGAACCGTTGTGATGACATTAAATGAATCATACTTTGCATTGAGACGAAACAGATGAAAAATTCTGGCAACGCGGAGCATACGGAAAATGACAAAACCGGATAAGAAAAAAGCCGGAATGATGGTCAGCAAATCAACAATTCCATCAAAAGAAATCAAGAATTTAAAACGTGCATGTCCGGCAGTTACTTCTGGGTAAAGATAGTTTGCAGTCCAGATGCGCAGGATGTATTCAACACAGAAAACAAAAACAGTGACAATCTCCACTATTTTAAATAAAACGGAAAAAGAGAATAACTGGTCAAACGTTTCCAAAAAAGTGACAATAATATTACCGACAATGATAATCGTAATAAAAATATCAAATGCACGGCTGATTTTATTGCTTTTATCTCCAATCTGAATGATGTTAAATATCTTTTCTTTCATAAATAATAAAAAAGCCTTTCTTTTGTAAGTATTTCTTAGTAAGAAATCCAATATATATTACAGTTAGTAGTCTATCATATTCATATAAAAATCTCAAAAGAATGTTTGCCAAAGCCTGTTTTTAACACGGAAATGACAATATCTGTTATAATAAGATTAACGTGAAAGAAGCATTAATATTAATTGTGCTGCTGTTTCAGGTTGCAGAAACTTTGTTGAAAGATGAAAACGAAGTAGTTCTTTATGTTGGCTATGGCTGCGGAAAGGAGAGTCCATGAGATTAAAAAACGTATTAATTATTGTAACAGATATTGATAAATCCAAACACTTTTATCACGACCTTTTTGGTCTGGAAGTTGTTCTGGATAACAACGAGACCGTAATCTTAACAGAAGGACTTGTATTACAGCAGAAAAAAATCTGGCAGGATTTTTTGAAAAAAGAAGTGAAACAAAAAAATCATGCCAGTGAGCTATATTTTGAAGAACGTGATATAGAAAAATTTGTAAAAAAACTAGAGCAGTTGTATCCGGAAGTAGAATATGTCAACAAGCTGATGGAGAATGATTTTGGGAAAAAGGTTGTTCGATTTTATGATTTGGATGGAAATCTAATCGAAGTGGGAACTCCGATGTGAGCTGAAGAATAGAAAGAAGAAATGTAAATGAAGAACAGAGATATAAA
The DNA here is from genome assembly GCA_003481745.1 of Firmicutes bacterium OM04-13BH. Classification (GTDB taxonomy): domain Bacteria; phylum Bacillota; class Clostridia; order Lachnospirales; family Lachnospiraceae; genus Blautia; species Blautia stercoris. Next base: position 112,617 of record QULP01000004.1, on the reverse strand, counting down.
CACAATACTTTCACTGGAATCTTACCTTGGAAAGTTTATAAAGGTGAAAATCGACCGTCCCCTTGCTTCAAGACATCCAGAGCACGGATTTGTATATTGCTTAAACTATGGTTTCATTCCAGATACCGTATCTGGAGATGGAGAAGAAATCGATGCTTATGTTGTCGGAGAATTTGAAGCTGTGGAAGCTTATGAGGGATATGTCGTGGCAGTGATTAAACGAAAAAATGACGTGGAAGACAAGCTGGTTGTCTGTAAGGAAAAAGGAAAATACAGCAAAGAGCAGATTGCAGCACTGGTGGAATTTCAGGAACGTTTTTTTGAAACGGAAATCCAAATGCTGCAGAATTAAAAATAAGATTTTTAAATTTGTTGTACCAACAACATAATTTTGCCTCCATTTGTTTTACTATGTGTTTGTAAACAAGACAGAGCTAAAACAAACGGAGGTATTTTTCTATGGTTCGTAAAATTATTGAGATAAATGAAGAAAAATGTAATGGATGTGGGGCATGTGCATCAGCCTGTCATGAGGGGGCAATTGAGATGATTGACGGAAAGGCGAAGCTGACCAGAGATGATTACTGCGATGGGTTTGGAGACTGTCTGCCAAATTGTCCAACCGGAGCAATTACATTTGTAGAAAGAGAAGCAGCCGCTTATGACGAAACAGCAGTAAAAGAAAATATGAAAAGAAAAGCGCAGGAAAGTAAAGACAAGGAAGAAAAATCAGAAAAACCGGCAGTTTCCGGATGCCCAGGACATGCCCTGCATCAATTCAACAGAGAAGAAAGTATAAAAAAAGAAGAAACTGTCAAAGAAGTCCAGCAGTCCCAGCTTGGTCAGTGGCCATGCCAGATTAAGTTAGTGCCGGTCAATGCGCCTTATTTTGATGGAGCAAAACTTTTAATTGCGGCAGATTGTACGGCTTATGCTTATGCGAATTTTCATCAGGAATTTATGAAAGGAAAAATTACATTGATTGGCTGTCCAAAACTGGATTCCGTAGAGTATAGTGAGAAACTGACCCGGATTATTGCTGAAAATAACATTAAAAGTGTGACGGTGCTTCGTATGGAAGTTCCTTGCTGCGGAGGCCTGGAACGGGCAGCGGTGGCAGCCTTAAAAAACAGTGAAAAATTCATTCCATGGCAGGTTGTGACGATTACAATTGACGGAAAAATTAAAGAAGATTAAACAAAAACCGGCAGAAGCGAAAATTTCGTTTCTGCCGATTTTAAAGGTACGCCTTGTTTAAAATGAAAAAAGAACCAGAAAGACTTGAGATGGATTTAAAAAAATTTTCCTGACACCCCCGAATACCATGAAAGAGAAAATTACATTGATTGTCATGATGACAGTTGTGTTTATCAGGTTTTTTGGACCAACTGTGTTTTCAGAAATCTCTCCGGTCAGAGGAATCATAATCTCCGCACTTCCGGCACTTTCTATTTCGTGGGGGTGGATGGTACTGCTCAGAAGTTTGTTTCGGAAAAGAGAATTTTCTAAACAGACAGAAATAAAAATAAGAAAACGATAAAGCATAGAATACCCGAAAAAAGAATCCTGTCCTCCCAGGATTCTTTTTTTTTGACAAAGGGTATGATAAAATAAAGGAAAAAGGTGATCGGAGGAAAACGAATGAAAGAAGTATTAAAAATTAAGGTGGAAAAACCGCAGTATGTGACAATTACGGGAATCACGTATGCACAGGTGGATTCCTGGTATGGGCACTGCCGCAGAGATTTAAAACTGGATTTGATTTATCCGGAGGATTTTAGTGGAAAAACATATCCTTGTGTAGTCTGGATTTGTGGCGGGGCATGGCTTCGCATGGATAAGTCAGCGCATTTATCCTATCTTAGCAAGCTTGCACAGAGCGGATTTGTAGTGGCAAGTGTAGAGTATCGAACCTCCAATGAGGGAGAGTATCCAATGCAGATTCAGGATGTAAAAGCGGCAATTCGCTATTTGAGAGCGCATGCAGACCGGTATCGAATTGATGCAGAATATATTGGGGTGACTGGAGAATCCGCAGGTGGTTACTTAACTTGTATGGCGGCACTTGATGAAGATGTTTCACTGGATGTTGGAGATTATCTGGAACAGTCAAGCAAGGTTCAGGCTGCCTGCCCATGGTATCCTCCAACTGATACCTCGAAGTTTCAATACCAAGAGGCAGAACAGTGTGCAGCATCACCGGAATCCCTGTTGCTGGGCTTTAATGTCATGAAAAATCCAGAAAAAGGATATGAAAATTCACCGGTTTCAAAAGTGACAAAAGAAGCACCACCGTTTTTAATTATTCATGGAACAAATGATCGTACTGTGCCGTTTTCACAAAGTGAAAGTCTTTATGAAAGCTTAGAAAAAAATGGTTGTGATGTGACATTTTTAGCTCTGGAAGGAGCAGACCATGCGGATTTACAGTTCTTTCAGGATGAAGTATGGGAGAGGATGATTTCATTTTTTAAAGAAAAGCTGACACGTATCTGTGAGGAAAATATAAAAAATTAATAGTGACATAAGAAATTCTGGAGTAAGTAAAAAGGGGAACAGCTATGAGGAAAAAAGGGGTATTACTTGTAGTGGCACTTGCGGTGATTTTAGGTGTCTGTGCGTGTGGAACAAAACAAAAAAAAGAGGCAGTTTTTCCAGGACTGATAATTGGAGGAACTTCGTATACTCCTTATTTTTATCAGGATATTAATGGAAATTATTCGGGAATCGATGTGGATGTGGCAAAGGAGGCGTGTAAAAGAGCGGGATATACACCTGTTTTTCAGATGATACCGATTGAAGATCGTTTTGTAGAACTGGAAAATAAGAAGGTGGATTGTCTGTGGTCTTATCTGACAATAGAGGGAAGAGAAAACCGATATTTATGGACAAATCCTTATCTTTATACACAGCGTGTGGTTGGAGTTCGTTCGGATAGTACGATACAATCGCTTGCTGATTTAGAAGAGAAGCGTGTGGGAGTACAGGCAGGTTCTACCTCAGAAAAGATTATCTTAAAACAGATGAATCCAAATTTTCCTAAATTAGAGCAGTTGACCTGTTTTCGAGAACTTGGTGAAGTATTTACGTCGTTAAGAAAAGGATATGTAGATGCCATCATTGGACATGAGGGCGCTTTACAGACGTATACGGAGGAATATCCGGGAGAGTACCGTTTCTTAAATATGAGTCTAAGAAGTGAAGCTGTGGGAGTGGCATTTCGAAAAGAGGGAGATGCGGATGCCGTCCGAAGACTTAATGAGGCATTTGGGGAAATGCGCAAGGACGGGACAATGGAGAAAATTGTAGAAAAATATGGGTTAGATGTAGAAAAAAATGTATATGGAGGAGCGGAGGATGACCAAACAGAAACAGCGAAGGAGCAGTCCGAGTGAAAAGTATATTCTGCTTGGGCTAATTTTAGGAGGAATTGTTCTATTTGTTTTAACGCTTGGGCTTTCATTCAGGCATCAGAAAAAGGCAATTGAAAGAGAAGTATCAAGCACCTTAAATCTTGCAAAAACAACCTGTCAAAAATATCTGGATTATGAGATGGGAATTACAACTAAAGATTTACAGGATATGATTAATAAAATCAATGTGCTGAAATATTATATAAAAGAGGAAGAAAAAGCAGAACTGTTAGAGCAGGCCGAAAACCAGTATCTTTCCGGAGTGATTTTATTAGATGAAAATTTGCAGGTGGCAGAAAATGTAAAATTAGATAAAGCAGAAAATGAGACATTTTTAAAACTTATTTTAGAGGATTCTCAGGTAAAAGAAGTCTTACAGTTTCCGGAAAAAGTTTTTGCTGACAGTGTGGAAGTAGATGGAAAGAGTTATGAATATGCTATTGCCTCAAGAGTTGATGAGTCTGGAATCATTATCTGTTATTACGATACAACGAAGTTTCAAGATGATAAGTACGAAATCTCACTTAGTAATCTGTTAGATAATCTTGTGCAGAATAAAAATGAAGTGCTTGTTGTGACAGATGGAGAAAATGTAATCAGCAGCAGTGCGGGAAAACTGGAAGGACTTTCGATTTCTGAGTGTCCGATTTCAAGTGTTTTAAAGAACGACCAAACTCCAGAGGATGAAAATCTGATTGAATTAAAAAGTGAGGGAAAAACTTGGTTTGGAAAACATGATATGTACCGAAACTATTATCTGTATGTGTTTTTCCGTGCTCAGAAAATTTATCCGAGGATGTTACTGACGCTTGGCATTGCAGCAGGTGTGTATCTGATTTTTGCTCTGGTTGTATTATTGTTTGTCCAGTCTCAGAAGAGAGAAAAAATGAATCGGATGGAGAAAGAATTTTATTTGGTTCAGGCAATTTCAAGTATTTATGATGTGAATTTAATCCTGTATCCAAAAGAAAATACCTGGGAGCCGGTTGTTGAAACTTCGCAATTAAAAGAAATAATTACCGGAATTAAAGAAGCCGATAAGATGCTTACAGAATTTGCGCGGAAACTGATGCTTGAATCGGCAAGAGAGACTTTTTTGGAATTTACAGACTTAACAACACTTTCAGAAAGAATGAAAGAGCGCAACTTTTTAGGTTGTACGATTGAAGCAATTACCGGAAAATGGTACCAGATGCTATTAGTTTCTAAAAAACGTGATGATGAAAATGGACAGACATCGGTGTTGCTTCTTATAAGAAATGTCAGTGAACAAAAGAAAAAGGAGATGGATTATCAGGAACAGCTTCGTATCAGTGCAGAAAAAGCGGCAACCGCAGATGCCTCGAAGACAGATTTCCTTCGTCGAATGAGTCATGATATTCGGACACCGATTAACGGAATCCGCGGAATGACAGAGATTGGACTGGAATGTGTAAAAGAGCCTTCTCGCATGAAAGACTGTTTTGAAAAGATTTATACCGCCTCGGATTTCCTTTTAGAATTGGTAAATAACATATTGGATATGAGTAAAATGGAAGCCGGGGAAATGGAAAGTAAAAATGAGTCATTTAATTTGAAGGAAATTTTAGACAATGCGGTAACAATTGTATTCGTGCAGGCGAAAAATGCAGGAGTTGAATTTCGGTATGAGCCGGTTGAAAATGAACATTGCTATCTGCTTGGAAGCCCTCTAAACATCCAAAGAGTGTTTCAGAACCTGATGAGCAATGCAGTAAAATATAATCACCCGGGAGGGCTTGTGCAGGTTTCCTGTCGGGAGATGGAATCCGATGGAGAATGTGCAAGAATTTTATTTATCTGTCGGGATACCGGAATTGGAATGAGTAAAGAATTTCAAAAACATGCATTTGAAATTTTTGCACAGGAACATAAGACTGCGAGAACCACTTATAATGGAAGCGGGGTTGGGCTTTCTATCGTAAAGAAGACCGTGGATCTGCTTGGAGGAAAAGTAGATTTTGTCAGTGAAGAGGGAAAAGGTACGGTGTTTACTGTGGAGCTTACCTTAAAAATTGACAAAACCTATGAAGCTGAAAAAGAAGAAGTTCAGAAGAGGGAAGAAGAGATTTCTATTTCGGGAATGCATATTTTGGTGACCGAAGATAATGAATTAAATCTTGAAATAGAGACTTATATGCTGGAAGAACAAGGAGTTTTGGTCACTCCGGCAAAAGACGGAACAGAGGCAGTTGAGTTATTTGCAAAATCAGAAATTGGGGAATTCGATTTGATTTTGATGGATATCATGATGCCAAGAATGAATGGATATGAAGCGGCAGAAGCAATCCGGAAAATGGAGCGAAAAGATGCCAGAGAGATTCCAATCTTTGCGGTATCGGCAAATGCTTTTTCGGATGATATTGCGGCAAGTAAGAAAAGCGGAATGAATGAGCACTTGTCGAAACCGATAGATTTTGACGAGATGATGAAGAGGATTGGGAAGTATCGAAAGAAAGTAGAAAGAAAGTAGAAAGAAATAGAAGTTAGCAAACTTTTGTAATCTCCCAAAACAGTCCAATATCAGGTGGTAAAAAGGTAAACACGAAAAATAGCAGGGTAAAGATAAGCAGGATAGAAAATGCGGTAGAAGAAGTTTCTTTCTTTGATTCCGAATTTCTATACTGCTTATTTTCGCTCCATAAAGCGAAGAAAACAGCAACAAAAAACAGTGCGATATTTAGAAAATCAATGGATGTTCCAATCACACCAAGCAGAGTATAAAAGACAACTACAATTAGCCCCATGCCAAGAAAGATTCCACAGGTTCGGACCTGTAAAAAGTTTTTGGGAAGCCTATCTCGAAAGAAAAAAAGCTCAAAAAGAGTCAGAAAAAACATGGGAAAGAATAATAATTTTAAATGTTCCCAGGTAGATTCATTTACGGCAGAAAAAAGCCCGACAATGGCATTGTTTTGTGACCATTCGTAAGTAAAATGAAGCAGAGTGCCGAGAATGGAAATAAAAAGAAACCGATAAATATTTGTTTTTAAAGTCATAATAAAATCCTCGCAGTATCTAAGGTTTCTGATAGTATATGCAGATGGAGAAAGAGATATACAAAAAAGTAAAAATGATGTAGAAAAGAGATACTTGATATGGTATATTTTTTGATAGAAATCTGCAAAAATGGAGGAAAATGCAATGGATAGAAGCCAACCAATGGAATTAGCCAACATGTGTATGCTCTATGATGAGAAGGGACGTGTTCTGGTAGAGGAAAAAATACTCGGAGAAAATGAGAAGGGAATTATCTTTCCGGGTGGGCATGTAGAGCCGGGAGAATCTCTTAAGGATTCCGTTATTCGTGAGATGAGAGAAGAAACCGGTCTTATCATTTCAAATCCAAAGCTTTGCGGGATAAAAGACTGGATTCGGGAGGATGGGACAAGGTATCTTGTACTTTTATATAAGACGGATGAATTTACAGGAGAATTGAAAAGTTCGGAAGAGGGGAAGGTGTTCTGGGTAGAACGGGAAAAACTTTCATCTTTAAATCCAATTTGGAATTTGAATGAACTAATGGAAATTTATGAAACCGATGATTTCTTTGAATTTTTCTTCGCGTTTAAAGATGGAAAATACGAGGATGGAACGCTGGTAGGATAATCAAAGCGATAACCGGAAATTTGGGGAAAGAAAGACCGCTTGACAAACTCTATGATAAAGCGTACTATGAAAGAAATATGACAAAATTCAACAAAACAATGAAATAAAATAAATGAATCGATAGTACAAATGCATGAAAATCGGATGATTTTCGGAACGTGCGGTGAGATTCCGCAACAGACTTTATCCCTACTGTAATCAGGACGAAAACTGCGAATCCATTGGAAGAAATTTCTTCTGAGAAGGGCAGCAAGTAGGTTAGAACTGCGAGCCAGGATACAGGCATTTGGAGATTAAAACACAAAATTTGTTTCCGCAGGCATAGACGGAAACAAATTTTTTGTACGATAAATTTTTATTTTCATTGATTTTGAAAGCAGTTTTTTGAAAATAAAAATGAAAAGAGGGCAAAAGATGAAAGAAAAAAGAGGGGATGCTTTTTCAGATTGTCATCCGGCGGTGAACTTTTTCTGGTTTGCAGCAGTCATTTTGATAACAATGTTGAACAGCCATCCGGTTTTTCTGGGAATTTCGTTCCTGGGAGCATTTTGTTATGCATCCAGACTTCAAGGCTGGCAGAGAGTATTAAAATTTAATCTGCTTGCAACACTTCCGGCAATGATAATTGTGGCATTTATTAATCCTGCTTTTAATCATTATGGAGTGACGATGCTATTTTATTTAAAAACCGGGCCGGTTACGCTAGAGGCAATTGTATATGGACTGGTACTGGCATCGATGCTTTTTATTTCGATTCTATGGTTTTCCTGTTACAACAAAGTGATGACAACAGATAAATTTGTGTATCTGTTTGGTCGTGTGATTCCGGCACTTTCTTTGGTATTATCTATGGTATTTCGGTTTGTGCCGAGATTTGGACAGCAGCTGACCGTCATCCGAAATGGACAAAAAGCAATTGGGAGAGATGTAAAGAACGGAAACATTTTTAAGAAAATGCGTCACGGTATTACGATTTTTTCTGTATTGGTTACCTGGGCACTGGAAAATGCGATTGATACCTCAGATTCGATGCGTGCAAGAGGATATGGCTTAAAAGGGAGAAGCGCTTTTGCAATCTTTCGATTTGATAATAGGGATGGGATTGTAACAGGCACTTTACTGGCACTGATGGGAGTGTATTTTGGTGGAATGGCAGCAGGCATTAGCTTTGCACAGTACGACCCACAGATTAAAATCGGAGGACTTCCGCTGACCCCCCTTAGCGTCATTATTTATGTGGCATGGGCGGGATTTTGTTTCTTTCCTGTGATTTTAGGTGTGCTTGAGGATAGAAGATTTGAGAAACTTAAAAAAATGGCAGATATGGAGCGCAGGCTTCCATGGTATTTGACAGACCCGAAAAAAATGATGTGAGCGTCAAAAATAAAAGAAAGCAGGTTATAAAAAATTGAATTGTATCGAAGTAAAAAACTTTAGTTTTCAATATCCAAAAGAAAGCCATGCGGCACTTTATCAGGTATCCATGGAAGTAGAAGAAGGTTCGTTTGTTGTACTGTGTGGAAAGAGTGGATGCGGAAAAAGCACTCTGCTTCGGCAGTTTAAAAGTGTGCTTGCTTCACATGGAGAAAAGAAGGGAGAAATCTTATACGGCGGGCAGAATCTGGAAGACGTGGATTTGCGGACACAAAGTGCAGAAATTGGCTATGTGCTTCAAAATCCGGATAATCAGATTGTAACCGATAAAGTCTGGCATGAACTTGCTTTTGGATTAGAAAGCCTTGGCTATGATACGCCTACGATTCGGCTTCGGGTGGCAGAGATGGCTTCTTATTTTGGAATCCATTCCTGGTTTTTAAAAAATGTCAGTGAATTATCGGGAGGACAAAAACAGCTCTTAAATCTTGCTTCTGTTATGGCAATGCACCCGAAACTTTTGATTTTAGATGAACCGACTTCCCAACTTGACCCAATTGCAGCTTCCGATTTTTTAGAGACGGTTCGGAAAATTAATCGTGATATCGGGACTACTGTGATTTTAACCGAACACCGCTTAGAAGATGTCATTCCATGGGCAGATAAAGTATATGTCATGGATAAAGGAAGGATGATAGCAGACGGAACACCGAATGAAATTGGGGAGCAGTTAAGAACAATGGGACATGATATGTTTCTTTCCATGCCGGCACCGATGCAGATTTATGCCGGAATAAACAGTTCCCTTCGATGCCCGCTTACCGTTAGTCAGGGACGACGCTGGCTGTCAGAGGAATTAGAGACAAAAGGTATAAAAATAAAAAAAGAAAGAAATCAGGAAGAGACAGCAAAAAAGAAGAATTCTATTTTTGGAAAACTTTCAGGTCTGAAAAAAGAACCGGAAAAAGAAATTCCGGAAATCCGAATCAAAGATGTCTGGTTTCGCTATGAACGGGATTTGCCGGATGTGGTAAAAGGGTTAAGCCTGGACATCAAAAAAGGAGAAATCTTTGCAGTGGTAGGAGGAAACGGAACCGGAAAAAGTACAGCGATGAGTCTGATTGCAAGAATTCGTTTTCCGTACCGTGGTAAAATCTATCTGGAAGGCAAAGAAATCGGAAAATACAGTGATGATGACCTCTATCATGGGTTCTTAGGAGTAATGCCGCAAAATCCGCAAAGTCTGTTCGTGAAGAAAACCGTAAGAGAGGATTTATATGAAGTGATAGATGGAAAACGGGAAAGAAAAAGTGAGGCATATCCAATTGAAATGAAGAAAAAAGATGCAGTTGAGGGAATTGTCTCGTTAACAAGATTAGAAGGGCTTTTAGACCGGCATCCCTATGATTTAAGTGGTGGAGAGCAGCAGAGACTGGCACTTGCAAAAGTACTTCTGCTTCGCCCGAAAATTCTTTTGATGGATGAGCCGACCAAAGGAATCGATAATCATTATAAAAAAGAACTCGGAGAGATATTAAGAAAATTAAGTGAACATGGTGTAACGATTTTGATGATTTCTCATGATGTAGAATTTTGTGCGCAGTATGCGGATCGTACCGGACTGTTCTTTCAGGGAAATGTGGTAACCAGTGAAGAATCGAAAAAATTTTTTGCCGGAAATAACTTTTATACCACTGCTGCAAACCGTATGGCAAGAAATTATTTTCCAAATGCGGTAACAGTAGAGGATGTGGTAAAAGCAATCAATCAGACAGAAGAGGAGGCGGTGTCGTGCTGAAAGAAGAAAAATTAGATGTCTTTCTGGATGCCTTTTTAGATGGGAAGAAACCGGCACAGGAAACAGACCTGGATTTCTGGGATGAGAAATCAGAACCGGAAAAAAACGATTTCTGGGAAGCGCAGGATGTACTGACAGCGCCAAAACACAAGGGAAAGCTGTCAAAACGTACGATTGCATCTATGTTTTTGATTTTAATTTTAATTCCGGTTACAATCTGGATTGGAATTACGCTTTTTGATGACCGAAAATATTTTGTCATCAGTCTGGCGATTGCAGTTTACTGCATGCTGCCGTTCTTTTTGATTTTTGAAGGAAGAAAACCGCAGGCAAGAGAACTGCTTACAATTGCGGTTTTGGTTGCAATTGCAGTTGCAGGCCGTGCAGCATTTTTTATGGTGCCAAGCTTTAAACCGGTTGTGGCTGTGACCATTATTTCAGCCGTCTGCTTTGGTGCAGAATCGGGCTTTTTAGTTGGTGCGCTTTCCATGCTTTCTTCGAATATGCTCTTTGGACAGGGACCGTGGACTCCGTGGCAGATGTTTGCTGCTGGAATTATCGGATTTTTGGCAGGTATTTTATTTCAAAAAGGCTGGTTGAAAGCACGTAAGATTTCGCTTTGTATTTATGGATTTTTAGCGACCGTGTTTATCTATGGAGGAATCATGAACCCGGCTTCCCTTGTGATGACCTCCTATGCAATTACCAAGCGAAATCTGCTGGCAATTTATATGTCAGGGCTTCCGGTGGACTTGGTTCATGCATCAGCAACGGTAATCTTTTTGTGGATTGCAAGTAAGCCGATGATTGAAAAACTGGAGAGAATCAAAGTGAAGTATGGAATGATAGAAGAGGATTAAAGGATGAGAAAAAATTTTAGAAAAATCTTAGGGTGTTTGACACTTCTTTTTCTTTTGACAAGCTGTGGTGGAATGACAAACAGCAGTGAGATTACAAAACTGGAAACAAAAGAAACACAACAAGAGAAACAGCAGACGAATAAACAGAATGTAGAAAAGAATACATGTACGGTTTCCATTGAATGTTCTACTATTTTGGATAATGAGAAAGAGTTAAAAGCATCGAAAAAGGAATTTGTTCCGTCAGATGGCTGGATTTTAGAACCGATAGAGGTGAAATATGAAACGGGTGATACTGTCTATGATATACTTGCGCGTGTCTGTAAAGAGAAAAAAATTCAGCTGGATGCAAACTATACTCCGCTTTATTCTGCGTATTATGTAAAAGGAATTAATCAGTTGTATGAATTTGACTGTGGAGAACGTTCTGGATGGACTTACAGCGTGAATGGATATTTTCCCAATTATGGATGTTCCAAATATGAGGTCAGTGACGGGGATGTAATTGAATGGCGTTATACCTGCGACCTTGGGAAAGATGTGGGAGATGAATTTGAGGAAGAATAGTAAAATACCGACAGATGAGAATAAAAATTCATTTGTCGGTATTTTACTATTCGGAAATTTTTTTATTTGGAGACTTCTTTTATTTCTTCGGTTTCTTCGCTTGTTTCCAGATACGGTTTAAAAATCCGGTAGAACAAGAACGAATTGATATAGCAGGTTAATGCAAAGCCGAAGAAAAACCAGCAGCAGCTGTAGAGTGGTAAGAGCGTTAAATCTTGATAAGTCATATACATTGGCAGGATAGAAATAACTGCAATTAACAAGGTGGACGGAATATGCATAACTGCAAAAATAACAGAATTTTTAACAAGGTTCTTTAAGGTATTGGAAAATGCCGCAATGACCGGAAAGATGTAAAGTGCGATAATAACAAGCAGTGCAAGTACCAGCCCGGACAGATAATAAAAGATTTTTCCGGCTTCCGAAGTATTCTGCAGAAGAAAGTGAGTGTTCAAAAACAAAATCACACCAACGATAACAAGTGCAAGCCAGGCGATCAAAGACTGCACAAAATTCTGGCGCAATGCCCGAAAGAAAGTTTTAGTAACCTTGTTTTCATTTCCTTTTACGATACGTAACATGCAGTGATACAGTGCAGTAAGGGAGGGACCGATGGTGACAAGGGGGATGGAGCAGAGAAGAAAAAGCAGATTTGCAATGATAACATCTCCAATCCGGTTTAAGGCAATTACGACAATGTTGTCCTGGTTCATAAAATTCATAAAATCATATCCTTTCGTCAAAAAATCAAGTGATGTAAAATTGCACGATACCTTATTTTAACATTGAATATGTCAAAATGCAAAAAATAAAAAAGAAAAATTCCAGATATCGGGTATTTTGAATATAAATATAGTTTAAAAACAAATAAAAAGAAAAGGATATGGAAAAATGTTATGTATATGTGGAAAAATGAAAGCAAAATCGGAAAAATAAAGAGAGCTTTGTTGGAAAAACACCGAACAAAATTGTGAAAAACCAGATATATAAATATAAAAATGACTGTTGAAAAAGAAAATAAGACAAAAAAATATAGAAAATGCACAAATAAACAACATTTCTCCATATATTAAAAACATATTTCCATTTTACATTTTGACATATCTCGATATAATGAATTCATCAAATGAGTGAGGGACGAAGCAACCCTACTTATAGAGAATATTCTTTTTCATTAAAGGAGGAAAAAATTATGAAATTCAGAAAGGCAGTGGCATTATTACTGACAGGCGCAATGGTATTTACCATGGCAGGATGTGGAAGCAGCGGAAGCGGAGACTCAAGTTCAGGCGACAGCTCAGACAAAAAATCAGAGAGTGGTTCAGGGGACGTAGAATTATCCGTAACAATCTGGGATTCCAACCAGGAACCAGGTTTAACAGAAATTATGAATGATTTCACAGAAAAAACTGGAATCAAAACCAAAGTTTCTGTTGTAAAATGGGATGAATACTGGACACTTCTGGAATCTGGTGCATCAGGTGGTTCTTTACCGGACGTATTCTGGATGCATTCTAACGAAAGTCAGCGTTATATGTCAAATGACATGTTATTAGATTTGACTGATAAAATTGCAGAGAGCAGTGAAATTGACACTGCAAACTATCCGGAAGATATCTGGGGACTGTATACATACGATGACAAATATTACGCAGTTCCAAAAGATATCGATACGATTGCTTTATGGTATAACAAAAAAATGTTTGACGAAGCCGGATTAGAGTATCCGACCGCTGACTGGACATGGGATGACGTGACAGAAGCAGCGAAGAAGCTGACAAAAGACGATGGAAGCCAGTATGGTTTATGTCTTAGAAATGATAACAATCAGGCTGGTTACTACAACCTGATCTATGATAATGGCGGATATATTATCAATGATGACAAAACAAAATCCGGAATGGATGATCCAAAAACGGTAGAAGCAATGGAAATGTTAGAAGGATGGATCAAAGACGGTGTGCTTCCTCCAATCGAGACAATGTCTGAAAACGGTGAAGATGTATTATTAGAATCCGGTAAAGTGGCAATGGTTCCACAGGGCTCCTGGATGATCGCAGCATTCCGTGATAACGAATACACCGCAGAGAACTGTGATTGTGTAGAACTTCCAAAGAGCGCAACAACAGGCAGAAGAGCTTCTCTTTACAATGGTCTTGGATGGGCAGCATCCGCAAATACCGAGCATCCGGAAGAAGCATGGCAGTTAATCGAATACCTTGGTTCGAAAGAAGCACAGGAAAAACAGGCTGAACTGGGTGTTACAATGTCTGCTTATACCGGAACATCTGAAGCATGGGCAAAATCCGCAAACTTTAATCTTCAGGCTTACATCAATATGATGGATGATATGGAGATCAGACCATACTCCCGTTCTACAGTAACATGGGAAAACAAGAATAGTGAAATTCTTAAGAGTGTTTACAGCGGTGACAAAACTATGGCAGATGCCTGCAAAGAAATGGCAGAGCAGATGAACGAATCACTGGCTGAAGAACAGCAGTAATTTGTAACGCAATTTATAGTGTAACGAAGTAGAATGAAAGCAAGAGACACAGGCAGGTTCGAAAGAATCTGCCTGTATTAAAAAAGGAGTGAGTGGTTTGGCAGGTAAGACGAAAGTAAAAACAACCGGAAGACAACGAAGTGAATTTATCTGGGGCTGGCTTTTTATTCTCCCTACAGTAATCGGTTTGATTGTATTAAATATTATCCCGATTTTCCAGACGATTTATCAGAGTTTCTTTAAAACCGGAGATTTCGGAAGAGGAAATATCTTTGTTGGACTTGAAAATTATCAGAAAGTATTTGCCGATAAAGAAATCTGGCAGGCATTGCTTAATACATTTAAGTATGCAATCGTAGAAGTGCCATTTTCAATTATTATCGCGCTGGTACTGGCTGTGTTCTTAAATCGAAAGATGATCGGACGTTCTGTTTATCGTACCATTATCTTTCTACCGATGGTTGCAGCTCCGGCAGCAGTTGCCATGGTTTGGAGATGGCTGTTTAACTCAGATTTTGGTCTGATCAACAATCTGTTTCATTTACATACAAAATGGATTTCAGACCCAAGGATTGCAGTTTTTTCAATTGCAGTAATCGGTATCTGGTCTATCATTGGTTATAACATGGTATTGTTTATTTCTGGACTGCAGGAAATTCCGCATGATTATTATGAAGCGGCTGAGATTGACGGTGCAACAGGAATCAAATGTTTCTTCAATATCACGGTGCCGTTGTTATCCCCAACCATCTTTTTTGTTATGATTACACGTATTATTGGTGCTTTACAGGTATTCGATTTGATCTACATGGTTATGGATAAAACAAATCCGGCACTTAATAAAACACAGTCCTTAGTATTCTTATTCTATAAATATACCTTTACAAATAAGAACATAGGTTATGGTTCTACAATTGTTATTCTGCTTTTGGTGATTACTTTGATTATCACTGCAATCCAGATGACTGCACAGAAAAAATGGGTATTCTACAACTAGGAAGGGGGAAGCAGTATGGAAGGCAACATGAAAGCAAAAGAGAACTTTACGAAAGTTTTAATCCATGTAATCTTGATTCTTGTATCCATTACGATGCTGGTACCTTTTATATGGATGATTTTAACCGCGTTTAAAACAGTTACTGAGGCAACAAGTGTCGATCCGTTTGTTATTTTTCCGAAGGTATGGAGAACGGATTCATTTAAAGAAGTCATTCGTAACATGAACTTCTTTGTATTATACAAAAATACACTGTTAATGATTTTCTTCCGTGTACTTTGTGCAGTGTTAACTGCGACAATGGCAGGATATGCGTTTGGTCGTCTGCATTTTAAAGGAAGAGATTTCTGTTTCTCTTTAGTACTGCTGCAGATGATGGTTCCGGCACAGATTTTCATCTCACCTCAGTATATTATGGTAAGTAAGATGGGAATGTTAAATACAATTTTTGGTCTGGTATTTCCGGGTATGGTTACCGCATTTGGTACCTTCCTGCTCCGTCAGGGGTATATGGGACTTCCAAATGACTTGGAAGAGGCTGCACGTCTGGATGGATGTAATATCGGACAGACATTCTTATACATTATGGCACCACTTACCAGATCCAGTATGGTAGCACTGGGCATCTTTACCGCAGTGTTTGCATTTAAAGATTTGATGTGGCCGATGATTGTAAATACGGATAAAGACATGTTGGTACTTTCTTCCGCACTTGCAAAGATGCAGGGACAGTATGCTGCGAAGTTCCCGGAACTGATGGCTGCTTCTCTGATTGCATGTATTCCGATGATTGTTCTTTATGTAATTTTCCAGAAACAGTTTATCGAAGGTATTGCAACAAGTGGTGGAAAACTTTAATTATGAATTTAAGACCGACGTAGAGTTCTACGTCGGTCTTTTTAGAAAAAGGAGAAAAAAGATATGGCAATTATTTTTCACAAACAAAGCAAATGTTTTCATCTTTACAATGATGAAGTAAGTTATATTATGCGTATTATGGAAAATGGACAGCTTGAAAATTTATATTATGGAAAGAAAATTCATGACAAAGAAGACTTTGCTTATTTCCATGATGAAGCAATGCGTTCTCAGATGTCCGTTTGTATTCCGGAACCGGGGCTGTTATCCATGCAGTATACCAGACAGGAATATCCAAGTTATGGAACCGGTGACTATAGAAGTCCGGCAGTGACCATTGCACAGGAAAATGGAAGCCGTATTATTGATTTTAAATATGCAGGTCATGAAATCTATTCAGGAAAAAAAGAAATCCTTCCACTTCCGGCAACTTATGTAGAGGAAAAAGAGGAAGCAGAGACTCTTGAAGTCACCCTGCATGATAACGTGATGGATACCGATTTGATTTTGTCTTATACTATTTATGAGGCGTATCCGGTTATTACAAGAAATACAAAGTTTGTGCATAAAGGGAAAGAAAAAATTGTATTAGAACGTGCCATGAGTGCCAGTGTGGAATTTTTGGATATGGATTATGAAATGGTTCAGCTTTCCGGTGGATGGTCACGTGAGCGTTACGTAAAAAACAGAAAGCTGGAAATGGGAATCCAGAGTATTCAGAGTTTAAATGGAACCTGCTGTGGCGCAGAGCATAATCCATTTTTGGCATTAAAACGTCCACATACGACAGAAAGTCAGGGAGAAGTCTATGGATTCAGCCTGGTTTACAGCGGTAACTATTTAGGACAGGTTGAAGTTTCTACCTTTGATATGACTCGTGTGATGATGGGAATCAATCCGGAAGATTTCAGCTGGGAATTAAAGAGTGGAGAGAGCTTCCAGACTCCGGAGGTTGTTATGGTTTACAGTGATAAGGGCTTAAATAAAATGAGTCAGACCTATCACCGTTTATACAGAAAACGTCTGATGCATGGAGAATGGAGAGATAAGGCACGCCCAATTTTATTAAATAACTGGGAAGCAACCTATTTTGATTTTAATGAAGAAAAGATTTTAACAATTGCAAAAAAAGCAAAAGAAGCAGGTGTAGAATTATTTGTACTTGATGATGGCTGGTTTGGTGCAAGAAATGATGATTACAGAGGTCTTGGTGACTGGTATGTAAACTTGGAAAAATTGCCGGATGGTATTTCGGGGCTCTCTAAAAAAGTAGAAGAACTGGGGTTAAAATTTGGTCTTTGGGTAGAGCTTGAAATGGTTAACAAGGATAGTGATTTATATCGTGCACATCCGGACTGGATTATCAGTGCACCAAATCGTTTTGAGTCTCATGCGAGACATCAAAATGTACTGGACTTCTCAAGAAACGAAGTGGTAGATTATATTTATGAGATGATTGCAAAAGTAATCCGCGAATCTTCAATTTCTTATATTAAATGGGATATGAACCGCTATATGTCTGAACCTTACAGCAAAGGAAGTGCGCCTTGTGAGCAGGGAAAAGTGATGCATAAATACATCCTTGGAGTTTATGATTTATATACCAGACTGACGACAGAATTTCCGCATATTTTATTTGAGTCCTGTGCAAGTGGTGGTGCAAGATTTGATCCTGCAATGTTATACTTTGCTCCGCAGACCTGGTGCTCTGACGATACCGATGCAAGTGAAAGAACAAAGATTCAGTATGGAACCTCTTATGTCTATCCGATTGTCAGTATGGGTTCCCATGTTTCAGCAGTTCCGAATCATCAGATGCATCGAATTACTCCGATTGAGACAAGAGCAAATGTTGCCTATTTTGGAACATTTGGTTATGAGCTGGATTTAAACTTACTTAGCGATGCCGAAATTGAGACAGTAAAGAAACAGATTGCATTTATGAAAGAACACAGAGAGTTAATTCAAATGGATGGTGATTTCTATCGTCTGTTGAGTCCGTTTGAAGGAAATGAAACTGCATGGATGGTAGTTTCCAGCGATAAAACACAGGCGGTGGCTGCATTCTATCAGAGATTAAATAAAGTCAATGCGTCCTGGCTTCGTTTAAAACTGGATGGACTTGATGCCAATACAAAATATGAAGTGAGCTGCGATATGGCGCCGGTTACTTCTTATGATGCAAAAATTGCAGAAGCTTATGGTCATAAAACAGAGGAAGACAGTGTAAAAACCTATCAGGCTTATGGTGATGAGTTGATGAGCGCCGGAATTCCAATTGACAGAGAAGAATTGAATAAAAAAGGCGGAGATTTTGCATCACTTCTGTATACCTTAAAGAAAGTGGATGAGTAAAGAATGAAACACGTAGCCGGATATACCAATTCTGCCAGATTTCGTTGTCTGGAAGATTTGCAAAAAGATTCAGCAGATTTGTGTCTGATTTACTGTGGTTGGGAATACTGCAATCCGGGACACAAGTATGGTCCGAATCTTCGGACTTCTTATGTACTGCATATTGTGAGAAGCGGAAAAGGAATACTTGAAATTAATAAACATAAATATGAGTTGAAAGAGGGCGATGCATTTTTCATTGCCCCGGAAGTGGAAGCTTGGTATGAAGCAGATAAGAAAGACCCCTGGTGTTATATGTGGGTTGGATTTACCGGCTACCGTGCAGAAGAAAATGCAGAACATGCGGGATTTTCGAGGAGAAATCCTATCAGGCATGTAGAATGTAAAGAACAGTTGAATCAGTATCTGGATGGGATTTTGGCGGCACATCAGCTTTCCTACACCGATGAGCTGAAACGAAATGGATATCTGATGTTGTTTTTTGCTGCCTTGATTGAAGATTATAAGAAGACGGTACCAGCAACAGCACAGCAGCACTCTTATCCCGGAGTGGTTTATGTACGTCATGCGATGGAATATATTTCACATCATTATCAGGAAAAGGTGAAAATTAATGAGCTGGCAGATTACATTGGGGTAAACCGTAGTTATCTGACGAGCAGTTTTAAAAAGGCAGTGGGCTGTTCTCCGCAGGAATATTTGGTGAATTTAAGAATGGAAAAAGCAAAAAATCTGCTAAAGAATACAGATATGCCGATTAATGCGGTAGCAGCTGCAGTTGGATATCAGGATCAGCTTGCATTTTCAAAGATATTTAAACAGAATTTTACAGTGAGCCCAAAAGAATATCGAAAAGCAAAAGAAGAACTTCAATTGGGAACTGTAAAAGGTGACTTTACCGCATCACATTTATAAAAAAGAGGAAGTGTGATATGACACAGGTAACGGCATATACGAATGAGGGGAGATATAAATGCCTGGAAGATTTGCCGATTGATTCGGCAGAATTAAGTCTTGGATATTGTGGATGGGAGCGATGTTATCCCGGACATCGGTTTGGACCAAACAAAAGGACTTATTATGTGCTTCATATTATTACAAATGGAAAAGGGAAGCTGGAAAAGAATGGTGAAGTATTTCATCTAACAACCGGCGATGCTTTTTTACTTTGTCCAGAAGAAGAAGCCTGGTATGAAGCGGATAAGAAAGAGCCATGGGCCTATGCATGGATTGGGCTGTATGGTTATAAAGTAAAAAAAGTAATGCAGTATGCGGGATTTTCAAAAGAGAAATCAATTCGAAGCTTAAAATGTACAGCACTTTTAAAATCGTATGTGGATGAGATACTTGAAGTGCATCGACTTACAACGGAGGAATCTATGCGTAGGAATGGGTATTTGAATTTGTTTCTGGCGACATTAATAGAAGACAATGAGAAATTTAATACAAAAACGATGCCGGAGCATACCTATCCGAGGACTGTATATGTAGAACATGCAATGGAGTATATAAAACATCATTACAGAGAAAAAATAAAGATTAATGAGCTGGCAGAATATATCGGGATTAATCGCAGTTATCTGACGAATATGTTTAAAAAAACAATTGGATGTTCGCCCCAGGAGTATTTGGTAGAATTTCGGATGGAAAAAGCAAAAAATCTGTTAAAGAATACAGATATGCCGATTAATGCGGTGGCAGAGGCAGTTGGATATTCGGATCAGCTTGCATTTTCGAAAATGTTCCGGCTCTATACAAATATAAGTCCGAAAGCGTTTCGTCAGACAAAAGAAGAATTGGTATTTGAAAACCGAAAAGGTGCATTTCATGGAGAAATAGGATGAGGAAAAAGTTATGAAGAAAAGAGAAATAAAATTAGGAATACCATCTTACATTACAGTAGAGAGTGAAGAAGGTTCTTTTATTGGAGAACAAAACAGTTCAAAATTTGAAAAAGAAGATATTTGTGTTGAAGCAAATGAAAATGGAGAAATCTGGCTTACGGCAGATAACTCACCGGTAAAAACAGTAAAGCTTCGCTGGAATACTCCGCTTGAGCGTACGTCAAAGATTCTTGGCGGAGTCTGGGAGAGAACTTATGGAGATGCAGAATGGAAGGGAATGAGCGGAACACGCTTTATGCCTTGGTATTTTCTTGCATTAAATGAAGGAGTCGTGACAGGATATGGTGTAAAAGTTCGTCCTTCTGCCATGTGTTTCTGGGAGGCTGATACAAGAGGAATTACCTTAGTTTTGGATGTACGCTGTGGTGGAACGGGGGTTGTACTTTCAGGAAGAAAGTTGTTAGCAGCTGAAGTGATTGCAATGCAGGCAGATGATTGTACCTCTTTTGAAGCAGCAAAAGCATTTTGTAAATGCATGTGCACGGATCCGATTTTTCCGGATTTTCCGGTCTATGGAAGCAACAACTGGTATTATGCATATGGAGACAGCTCAGAGAAAGAAATTTTACAGGATACCGATTATATTGTAGACATTACAAAAGGCGCAGAAAACCGTCCTTATATGGTCATTGACGATTGCTGGCAGGAACATCATCGGCTGGATGAATACAATGGAGGACCATGGAAAAAAGGAAATGAAAAATTCCCGGACATGGGAGCACTTGCAAAAAAATTAGAAGAAAAAGGGGTACGTCCGGGTATCTGGGTTCGTTTCCTCTTAAATGAGGAAGAGACGATTCCGGAAGAATGGAGAATTTCTCACAACGGCTGTCTCGACCCGTCACATCCAGAAGTGCTTGCGTATATAAAAGAAGACGTCAAACGAATCTGCGAGTGGGGATATACGTTAATCAAACATGATTTTACGACCTTTGATTTATTTGGCAGATGGGGACTTGAGATGAATCCGTTCCCAACCTCGGATGGCTGGAGCTTTTATGATAAATCCAAAACAAGTGCTGAAATTGTAGTAGAGTTATATCGTGCAATTTATGAGACAGCCAAAGAATATCATGTGATGATTTTAGGATGCAATACGATTGGACATCTGGGTGCAGGTTTGATGCACATGCAGAGAACCGGGGATGATACCAGTGGAAAAACCTGGGAGCGTACCAAAATGATGGGAGTCAATACGCTGGCATTTTGTCTGCCTCAGCATGGAACATTCTTTGATATTGATGCAGACTGCGTAGGAATTATGGGGAATATTCCGTGGAAATTAAATTCCCAGTGGGCAGATTTAGTAACACGCTCCGGCACATCACTTTTTGTGTCGGCAAAACCGGGTGTATTAAATGAAACCGAAAAAGAAGAACTGCATCAGATGATGTTAAAGGCATCTTTACAGGAAGAACATAAAATTCCGGTGGATTGGGAGTATACGGATTGTCCGGAACTTTGGGCAGACGAAAACGAAGAAATTGAGTATAACTGGTATGAAGAAGCCGGACCGGAAACGAGAGGAAACAGTTGTCATTATTATCGGTATATTCCGTTATCTTAATCTCAAAACTGAAATGAAAAGAAAATGAAGTAAAATCAATTAAAATTTAGTTTAAAAGGAGCTTGTCTTGAATATGAATTTATTCAGGACAAGCTTTTTTGTTCATGAACTTAAAGATTCAGAGTTAATTTTTCCAATTGTGTCAACTCTTTTAATTCCCGAATGGTAAAATAGCCGCAGACAAGTGCCGCAGCTGCATCGGCGATCGGTCCTGCATACATGACACCATCGATTCCCATAAAAAGTGGGAAGATAATAATTAATGGAAGCAGGAATAAAATCTGTCTGGTGAGTGACATAAAGACACCGAGCTGAGCTTTTCCAATCGAGTTAAAAAAGTTTGAAGTAACCGGCTGGATTCCATTGATTAAGGTTAAAAACATATAAATTCGGAAGTAACGTTCTGAAAACTGGAAGTATAATTCGCTTCCTTCTCCAAATATGCTGATAATCTGTCTTGGGAAAACCTGAAAACAGAAGAATGCAATGCCGGAAAGCACAGTTGCAAC
The DNA here is from genome assembly GCA_003481745.1 of Firmicutes bacterium OM04-13BH. Lineage (GTDB taxonomy): Bacteria > Bacillota > Clostridia > Lachnospirales > Lachnospiraceae > Blautia > Blautia stercoris. Next base: position 90,282 of record QULP01000004.1, on the reverse strand, counting down.
ACCAAGCGCAAGCAGATAACTTTTTCGTACACGTTTATATTTTTTTGCCCCATAGTTAAATCCGATAATTGGCTGAACACCCTGTGAAATTCCAATAACAAAGGACATAAAAATCATATTTACTTTTGTGATGATTCCGGCACAGGCAAGAGGAATATCACCTCCGTATATGGATTTTGCCCCGTAGTGTGCCAGTGTGTTGTTCATTACAATCTGTACGACAGTCATGGCAATCTGGTTAAAACAGGCACTTGCGCCAAGTCGGAAAATTTCTTTACAGTAAGACAGCTGAATTTGAAAGCAGCTTCGATTCAGCACAATGTTTTTAAAGTGAAACATATAATGAAGACTGATACTAAAAGAAACAATCTGTCCGATAATGGTTGCAAGGGCAGCACCGGTCATTCCAAGATGCAGACCGAAAATGAAAATCGGGTCAAGGATTGTATTTACAATCGCACCGATTAACATAGAAATCATGGAATATCGTGGACTTCCATCTGCCAGAATTAATTTACTCATTCCGGTATTGGCAATTAAAAATGGAAAACCAAAGGCTGTAATGCGGGTGTACTGTCTGGCATAAGGCAGGACTTCAGTGGTTGCACCGAAAAATTTTAACATTGGAGTTAAAAAAAGTGTAGTTGCAAGAAACAGACAAAGTCCGAATACTGCCATCAGAAAGATTCCGTTGCCGGCATAGCGGGCAGATTTTTCTTTTTCTCCAGCCCCTAAATACAGGGAAAAATTAGTTGCACTTCCGATTCCGAGTAAAAGAGAGAGTGCGGTACAGGTAGTGGAAAGCGGAAATGCGATATTAGTTGCGGCATTTCCGAGCATGCCAATCCCTTGTCCAATGAAAATCTGGTCTACAATATTATAAAGGGATGTCACCAGCATTGAGATAATGCAGGGAATTGCAAAATTGACAAGCAATTTGGATTCTTTTTCATAACCGAGGGGATTTTGCGTTTTCATTGTTGTCATAAATTCTTAAATCATTCTCCTTATAATTGGTAAAAAATTCTTTTTCGGTAGCTTATGTTACGCTGATTGACAAAGAAAGTCAATAAAAAGTTCAGGCAGAATATCTGGTCTGTTTCAAAAAAATATGATAGAATCGTAAGAAGATAAGAGTAAAAAATGAAAAGAAAAACATTAAGAGAAAACGCTAATAGGAGAATAAGATGGATAAAGAAGAAAGACTATTAAAAATAGTAGAGCAATATAGAGAAAAACTGCAGAAAAAAATTCGGGAACGAAAAAAGGAAATGGAAGAAGATAGTAATGAACATTATATGATATATAATGCGTTGGGATTTACGAATGAAGAAGGATATCAAATTGATTATCAGCAAAATGTAGGACGATTCCTTTATAAATATGCAGGGTCAATGTTAGAAGAACTGGCACTTGAATGTTTCCGGTATGCTTTTAGAGAAGCACAAGTCAAGGTAAAACTTTCTAATACCATTGATAAAAGTCCAAAGACGGTTGAAATTGATTGTTTAATTGGTAATAAGGCTTATGAAATTAAATGGAAAGATGCAACCACAGATGGAGACCATATAAAAAAAGAAAACAAAAGAATTCAGGTTATTAAAGAGGCAGGATATGTACCGATTAGAATTATGTTTTTTGAACCCAATCGTGCACAGGCAATTCGTATACAGGCAACTTTAAAAAAATTATATGAAGAAATTGGTGGAGAATATTATTCGGGAGAGGATGCCTGGAATTATCTGAAACATGCAACAGGGATAGATTTAAAAGAAATGTTTAATAAAATAAAGGAATGATAGAATGCAAAACAATAACGTGGTGTGTGCTGATTGTTTAGAAACATTAAAAAAGATGAAAACTGAAAAGATAGACTTAATTTATCTGGATCCTCCTTTTTTTACGCAGAATATTCAAAGTTTAGTATCAAGTAAGAAGAATGAGAAGTTTTCATTTTGTGATAAATGGAAAGATATGGATGAATATCTGAAATTTATGGAAGTGCGTTTAGAAGAATGTAAAAGAGTTTTGAAAGATACAGGAAGTATTTTTGTACATTGTGATAGAAATGCTTCTCATTATCTGAAAGTCCTGCTAGATAAGATTTTTGGAACGCAGTATTTTCAAAGTGAAATTATATGGTTTTATAAAAGATGGTCGAATTCTAAAAAAGGTCTTTTAAATAATCATCAAGTTATTTTGTTTTACAGTAAAACTTCTAATTTTAAGTTTAATAGGATTTATACAGATTATTCCGAAACAACAAATGTTGACCAGATACTGCAAGATAGAATAAAAGATAAAAATGGTAAATCAAAATATAAGATAGATGAAAATGGAGAGAGTGTTATAGGAAAAAGTAAAAAAGGTGTTCCTTTATCTGACGTGTGGGAAATACCTTATTTAAATCCAAAAGCAAAGGAGAGAGTAGGATATCCAACACAAAAACCACTTATTCTTTTAGAACAGATTATCAAACTTGTAACGGAGGAAGGTGATATCGTATTAGACCCATTTGTTGGTTCAGGTACAACAGTAGTTGCCGCAAAAATGTTAAAAAGGGGCTATCTGGGAATTGATATATCGCAGGAAGCAGTTGATTTAACAAAAGAACGGTTAGAAAAACTGGTAAAGACAGAATCTTTTTTATTGAAAAAAGGAAGAGCATCCTATCAAAAACAGACGGAACAGCAGGTAGAATTATTAAAAATGATAGGAGCGATACCAGTTCAAAGAAATAATGGAATTGATGGATTTTTAAAAGAGTATATAGATGGAAAACCAGTGTCTGTCAAAATTCAAAAGCAAGATGAAACATTAGATGAGGCAGTCAGCAAGTTAATAAAGGCAAGTAAAACAAAAAAATGCATATATATGATTTTGATACGGACACATGTAGATAGAATCAATACGTTTGATTTTGAAAAAAATACAGAGGGACTTATCTTATTGGATAGTTATGAAATGCAGATTCATGAAAAAATTGATTTGAGGGAGGATTGTGCAATATAAATATGGTTACGATTGATTTAATTACAGGTTTTCTTGGCTCAGGAAAAACCACTTTCATAAAAAAATATGCAGAATATTTAATGAATCAAGGGCTTAATATCGGGATTTTGGAAAATGATTATGGCGCTGTAAATGTAGATATGATGCTGTTACAGGAACTTGAGGGCGAAAAATGTGAACTGGAAATGATAGCCGGAGGCTGTGATAAAGAAACACATAGAAGACGGTTTCGCACAAAATTAATTGCAATGGGAATGTGTGGTTATGACCGAATTTTAGTAGAACCTTCCGGAATTTATGATGTAGATGAATTTTTTGACGTACTTCGGGACGAACCGTTAGATAAATGGTATCAAATCGGAAGTGTGATTACGGTTGTAAATGCAAAATCAGAGAAGAATTTATCAGAGGAAGCAAGGTATCTTCTGGCATCAGAAGCTGCTCATGCGGGAAAAATCATTTTGAGCCGTTCAGAAGAAGCGACGAAAGAAGAAATCAATACAACCATTGCCACTTTAAATCAGTCTTTGAAAGAGATTCAGTGCAATCGAATTTTAGGAGATGAGACGATTATGAGAAGAGATGGCAGTGAATTATCAGAAGATGATTTTTCTGAGATTGCAGAAGCCGGATATATTCAGGAGTCTTATGAAAAGAGGGATATATCACAGGAAAGTGGGTTTGAATCTCTTTATTTTATGGATGTGAAATTAGATGCCGAGACTTTAAAAACACAGGTGAAAAAAATCTTAGAAGATACATCTTGTGGCAAGGTATTTCGTATCAAGGGATTTAGTCAGAATCAAGATGGAAGCTGGATTGAATTAAATGCAACGCAGGATGAACTTTGTATCAGTCCGATTCCTCAGGGACAGGAAATTCAGATTGTAATCGGGGAACATCTAAACGAAGAAAAAATCCGCAGTTACTGGGAAGTTTAACTTTCCGGTGGCTGCGGATTTTTGAATACGTCAAGCGGATATTCGCAATCCGCTTTCGCTACTTGCTCATAACCAAATAGCTGCTACGCAGCTTATCAGAAGGGGCTTGCCCCCTCCTGATACAAGCAAGTCCCGACCCTTGCTTATTGCTTTTGGCAATTGAAGCAGGGGACTTCCTTGATTTGGTTAAAAAATTATCGGGTAATATAAGTCGTTAGCAATAAAAATGTGTTTTTTACACCATCAAGGTGAGAACGTTCATAGTTATGAGAAGCGTAAACTCCAGGACCAATCAGTCCATGACGGATATCATAACCGGCATGAAGAGTTGCTTCTACATCAGAGCCGTAATGCGGATAGACATCAATCGCATAATCGAGCTGTTCTTCTTTTGCAATGTTGGAAAGTTCCGTTACTAAATCATAGTTGTAAGGACCACCGGAATCCTTTGCACAGATAGAAACCATCCGTTCAGTACAGCCAAGGTCTGCCCCAACGCATCCCATATCGACAGAAATCATTTCGGTTGTATCTTCTGGAACAAAACTTCCGCCGTGTCCGACTTCTTCGTAGACGGTAAATAATAAAGAAACTTTCCGATGAAAGGAAAGAGATTCATCTTTTACAATTTTTGCGATTCCAAGAAGAATAGAAGCAGAAAGCTTATCATCAAGAAAACGGCTTTTGATATAACCGCTTTCGGTAATGACTGTTCGAGGGTCCATGGCGATAATATCTCCGGTCTGGATGCCGAGCGCAAGCGTTTCAGCTTTTGTAGAAACCGGTTCATCTAGTAAAATTTCCATATTTTCTTCAAGGGTTTCTACTTTTTTATCGGCAACATGGGCGGATGGCTCAGTGTTTAAGACAACACCGGTGTAGACCTTGCCATCTCTTGTATGAATGGTACAGTTTTCACCATCGGCAGTGCTCCAGACATGTCCGCCAAGTGTGGTCGGACGAAGGCGTCCATTGTCTTTAATCGAGCGAACCATAGCACCAAGTGTGTCAACATGCGCAGCTAAAACCAGAGGTTCACCGTCCCCTCCAAGGGTTACAAACACATTTCCTTTTCTGGATAATTTCGGTTCATATCCCATGTCCTGAAGCAGTTTCATCAGGTAGTCCGTTGCATTTTTGGTATAGCCGGATGGACTTGGGATTGCAGTTAATGTCTTTAATTGTTCTGCAATAAAATCAATGTAGTGTTTCATGTTCTTTCATCTCCTAGTTCAGTAAAAAATTAGATTTTGACATTTACAATATTTTACCACAGAACATAGAACTATGATATCCAAAAAACATAAAATTAGTTTTTGAAGTTATTGGATGAAATCTGTACCAAAGAAAGTTTTAACGGACACTTGCTGATATTTTTTAGGTTATACCATGTTCCAGCTGGAATAAAGACGGCGTCTCCGTTATGAAGCGTTTTTTGAGAATTAGGATGGCATTTTTTAGAAGCGAGAATCAGAAGAGCTGTGCCACATTCAATACGAATGATCTGATCGGTTTCAGGATGCTGTTTCCATCCGGTCGTTTTCCATGGCAGAATGTTTAGAAGTTTAAGTTCAAGAGAAGAACCGCTCCAGAGGGTAGTACAGGAATTGCAGTTATGGGAAGCAGCATTTCTAAGATTGATTGTAAAGGGATTCGGACCGTGGTCAAAAAGGATAGAACTGCAATAAGAATTCATGAAGAGGGACCTCATTTTTTTTAGGCAGGATATGATATCATGTTATGAGAAAAAGAAGAAATAGGTGCAAAGTTTCAAATCTAAAAAGCAGAAAAGAAAGAGCAAATGGTCAGGAATAAGTACAAGTACTGGCTATTTGCTCTTTTTAAATAAAAGTCTAATTTAGTTTTACTGTTTTTTGATAAATAACTAAAGATACGATTGCCGTTATTGCTTCTGATACCCAGAAAGCATGCCAGACACCTGCTGCACCAAGAACTCGTGATAAAAGAAAAGCAGCAGGGATAATTACAACTATGTATCGAGAGAGTGAAATGATTAAGGACTGCACTCCTTTTCCCAGACCTTCTAAAGCACCGGAAGAAGTAATGGAGACAGAAGATACTAAAAATCCAATACTGATGATACGCAGAGCAGTCTTTCCAGCCTCAATGGTTTCGGGATTTGTTGTAAATAATCCGATTAAAACATCTGGAATAATAAAACAGATAAGTGTTCCGGCAAGCATAATTCCAGCACTCATACGAAGGACAATTTTGTAAATTTTTTTCACCCTCTTATATTCTTTTGCACCGTAATTAAATCCAATTACCGGACGCATCCCCTGAATGATTCCGTTTGCCGGAAGATACAAAAAGGTCTGTAATTTATAATAGACACCCAAAATTAATACATAAACTCCTGAAAAAGAAGCTAGAATTGCATTTAGGGCAGAAATCAACAGGGATGGCAGGGCAAGATTTAAAGTTGCCGGAATCCCAACTGCATATAAACGTTTGATTAAATCAAAATCCAGTGTCGCATATTTTTTCTGAATTTTTACCTGAATCGGACGGAAAATAAAAATCAAAAGATAAATAGTCATGCAGACAAGTTGTCCGATATTGGTTGCAATAGCAGCTCCTTTAATCTCCATTCTTGGAAATGGACCGATACCGAAGATAAGAAGCGGGTCTAAAATAATATTCGTTATAGAGCCTGCCATCATACTAAACATTGTTACTTTCATTTTCCCTACAGACTGGAAAATTTTTTCAAATCCAACATTTAACATAATAATCAGTGAAAAAGCAAATACAATATTACTATATTCAATTCCAAGTGAAATTACGTTTTCGGAATGACTGAACATTTTTAAAAAATATGGAATAAGTAAAATGCTTCCGGCAGTCAGGAGAATTCCATGGATAATGGCAAGAATTATACCTAATGTTGTTGCCTGATTTGCACTTTTCTTATCGCCTGCGCCTAAGAAATATGCGACAACTGCATTAATTCCGATACCAAATCCAATTGCTACGGCATTAATAAAATTTTGAATTGGAAAGACTAAAGAAAGTGCGGTCATGGCATCTTCGCTGATTTTTGCAACAAAGAAACTGTCAATAATATTGTAAAGGGAATTTACAAGCATGGACAGCATCATGGGCAGAGCTAAAGATAAAAGCAAAGGTAAAACCGGTTTGGTTTTCATAAAATTGTCATTCATGTGTTTAATTTCCTTTCGTTTTGAATTATAAATACAGCAGATTTTGGAGATAAAAAAAGCCACACAGCATTCTTGCTGTGTGGCGAAAAGAGACGGTTTTATCCGTCAGGAAAAATCCACTACTTAATTTTACAAGGCATTATTCTAGCAGAATCTGGCAAAAAGTCAATATAAAATTCAAAAATAAAAGGTGACATTGTAAGACTATGCAGATACTGTTTTTGTATTTGTATAGCAGTGGTGATTGAAGCAAGAAGCTCGGTTACTTGTAGCAGAGTAGTTCACTTGACAAGGTTTCTCAATAGTGATACTATGCCACTAACGGATTGAAAACCAAAATTTGGCGATACTTTAGGATAAAATTTATGCAGAAAGAAACCGTAAAAAAAGCATTTTTAAAGTCAATTCCAATTTTATGCAGCTATGTGTTTGTCAGTATAGCATATGGAATTACAATGGAAGAAGCAGGATTTGTCTGGTATCAGTCACTGCTTATCAGCCTGGTTGTGTATACCGGAGCATTTCAGTTTGTGCTGGTTTCATTTTTAAGTGGTGGAACTTCTATTATTACGATTGCGGTGACTGCATTTTTGATGAACAGCAGGCAGACCTTTTATAGTTTAACGTTTGTAGATGAATTTAAGAAGATGGGAAAACGACTTCTTTATATGATTCATACAATGACAGATGAAACTTATGCAGTTAATTTAAGCCTGATGGAAACCGGAAAAGAAAAAGAGGACATGATGTTTGTGATTGCATTTCTGTCAAGATGTTATTGGATGGCAGGTACAGTCGCAGGCGGAGTTTTAGGACAGCTGATTCCGATAAAATTAGAGGGAATTGATTTTTGCATGACCGCATTGTTTGTCATTATTTTTATCGATAATTGGGAGAAAACAAAGAATCATGTACCGGCCGTTTTAGGTCTTATAATCTCAATGCTGTGTCTGATTATAGCAGGAGCAAGAAGCTTTATGCTGCCTTCTTTAATTCTTGTTTCAGGTGTTCTGCTTTTGATGAGAGAAAAGGAGGCACAGTCATGAAGATAGAGTTCTTTTTTCTGGTTGTGGCAGTGTCGGCGGGGATTACATTTTTTTTGCGTGCATTGCCGTTTCTTGCATTTCGTGGGGAACGCAAAATGCCGGAAAAACTGATTTATCTTGGAAAAATCCTGCCATCAGCAATTATGGCTGTGCTGATTGTGTATTGTTTAAAGGAAACAGGGAGTGATTTTTCTCACACAGGAATCGCAAATTTTTTGGCAGTGGCAGTTGTTGCAGTCAGTTATAAATGGAAGCATAATACGTTTCTTAGTATTTTGCTTGGAACAGCCGTAAATATGATTTTAATACAGGTGATTTAGGAAGTTATGAAAACAATTCAGGTAGAAGAATTAGAACAGTTAAGTGCAGATGAGATTCAGGTGATTGACCTGCGTCCGGAGGAAGAATACAAAAGAGGAAGTTTTCCGGGGGCAGTGAATCTGCCGATGGAAGAGTTTGATTCACGATATGAAGAAGTGTTGGAAAAAGAAAAACCAATTTACTTTATCTGTCATACCGGAGAGAGAAGTAAGGATTATATTGAAACAGCGACAAAAGCCGGATACAATGCTTTTAATGTAGAAGGTGGATATCGTGCCTATCTGCGTCTTTCTTTAAGTCGTTTTCTGGAAGAAGATACAAAAGAAAGCAAAGAAGAAAAGACAAAAGAAATTGAGAGAAGCATTATTAAGAAATTTCGGAAATCCATCTGGCGTCCGTTTACAAAAGCTTTAAATGAATATCAGCTGATTCAGGAGGGAGATAAGGTTGCAGTCTGTATCTCCGGTGGAAAGGATTCCATGCTGCTTGCAAAACTGATTCAGGAATTAAAACGTCATGGAAAAATTCATTTTGAAGCAGTTTTTCTTGTAATGAATCCAGGCTATAATGAAGATAACTGGAAGATTATTCAGGATAATGCAGATTTACTTGGAATTCCACTTACCGTATTTGAAAGTGAAATTTTTGACACTGTAGCAACAATCGAAAAAAATCCATGTTATTTATGTGCACGTATGAGAAGAGGCTATCTGTATTCTCATGCAAAGGCATTGGGATGTAATAAAATTGCACTGGGACATCATTTTGATGATGTAATCGAAACCATTTTAATGGGAATGTTATACAGCGGAAAAGTAGAAACCATGATGCCGAAGCTGCACAGCCAGAATTTTGAGGGAATGGAATTAATTCGTCCATTATACATGGTAAAAGAAGATGCGATTAAAGCATGGAGAGATTACAACGGACTGCATTTTATCCAGTGTGCATGTCGTTTTACAGAAAACTGCGTCAGCTGTGGCGGAGGCAGAGGTTCAAAACGTGATGAGATGAAAGAACTGGTTGCGCAGTTTAGAAAGACCAGCGATGTGATCGAAACCAATATTTTTAACAGTGTCCGTAATATAAATTTAAGAACGGTTATCGGTTATCACAAAGACAAAGAAGCTTACAATTTTCTGGATGATTATGATTTGCGCGGAAGTAAAAAGAGTGACAGTCAGGAAGAGTAATAATAAGAAAGTGCGCTTTTGGTGTGCTTTTTAAAAATCAAACCAAATGAAAAGGGGAAGGAATATGAGCAACAAAGAAATCAAAGAAAAGATTGCCAGACTGAAAAAGGAGAAAAATGCAGTAATACTGGCACACTATTATGTGGATGGGGAAGTACAGGCAATTGCAGATTTTGTGGGAGATTCTTATTATCTTGCAGAAAAGGCTACAACAGTATCTGAAGATGCAATTTTATTCTGTGGAGTTTCATTCATGGGAGAAAGTGCAAAGATTTTAAATCCTGAGAAAAAAGTAGTAATGGCAGAGTCCAGTGCAGATTGTCCAATGGCTCACATGGTAGATGTTGAAAAAATTAAAGAAGTAAGAGAACAGTACCCGGATGTTGCAGTTGTCTGTTATGTCAATTCAACAGCTGAGATTAAAGCACATTCTGATGTCTGTGTGACTTCTTCTAATGCGCTCAAGATCGTAAAGAAGCTTCCAAATGAACACATTTTCTTTATTCCGGATGAAAATCTGGGACGCCATATAGCAGAAAAATTGCCGGACAAACATTTTATTTTTAATGACGGTTTCTGTCATGTACATAAGAGCATTCATAAAGAAGATATCTTAAAAGCAAAAGAAGTACATCCGGAAGCAATGGTTCTGGCACATCCGGAATGTACACCGGATACACTTTCTGTAGCAGATTTTATTGGAAGTACCTCACAGATTATTGATTATGCAACTTCTTCAGAAAAAACCAGCTTTATTATCTGTACAGAGATGGGAATTTTCTATGAATTAATGCAGAAAAATCCAGAGAAAAAATTCTATTCAGTCGGACATCGTCAGTTCTGTCCAAATATGAAAAAAGTGAATTTGGAAAATGTATTAGAAAGTCTTGAAAAAATGGCACCGGAAATTGAATTAGATGAAGAACTTCGTGAATCAGCAAGAAAACCATTAAAGAGAATGTTAGAGCTTGCAGCAAACTAAAATACGTTATAGAAAAATAAGAAATAGACAGAAGATGACTACACTTTAAATTTTGTGTAGTCATCTTTTTTTTACTGACAGGGACTTGCTTGATTCGGTTAAAAAACGCAGTTTAAAACAGAATACAAGCCGTTTGGCTAGTATACAAAATTAAAAAAAATTGGTATAATTTTAAAATAAGGTATGAGAGCGGTATAGTATGGATATAAAAAATATAGGGAGTAAGAGGTATGAAAGGTGAATGCAAAGATACGGAAGCGGTTATGAGGGTAAAACACAGGCAGGCAATTTTGGCTTCTATGATAAAACGAAAAGAATTATTATTATTTGAATATTTCCCGGAAAGGGAAGTATTTATTTTATATGACGGTCAGTTTCAGATGCTTCAAAAAATTGAACATTTTATGGAATATCTGCAAAAAGAAGATAAAATTCATCCGGAAGATAAGTGGAAAATGGTAGGATTTTGCAATGGAGAAGTACGAAATTCGATTGAAATCAGATATGTAGAGGGGGAAGGTTTGATTTCAAGAAAGAATTTAAATTCGGTTTATCTTCCAAAAAGTCTGAATGAAGAGTCGGTGCTTCTGGGAAGTATCAGAGATGTTACGATAGAGAGAAGAAGGGAAGAGCAACTGCAGGAAGAAGCGCAGAGAGATCCACTCACAAAGCTTTATAATAAAAGGGCGGGAACGAAATTAATTGAAAAATATCTAAGAACAAAAGACCCTTATTCCGCTTGTGGTCTGATGATTATTGATGTGGATTATTTTAAAGATGTGAATGACAATTATGGGCATTTATTTGGAGATGTTGTATTAAAGGATTTGGCAAAATTGTTGCTTATGGTCTGTGATAAAAAAGATGTTGTAATGCGTGCAGGCGGTGATGAATTTGTAATTTTATTCAAAGATATTCCCAATAAAGCATTGGTTCGTAAAGCTATGCAGTTAGTTCATTCGATTCGGAATCAGACTTTTCAGGAAAAAGAATACTCTATGACCTGTAGTATTGGAGTGTGTTATCTTCCGGAAAATGTTTCGGGATATACTTATGAACAGATATTAAAAAATGCAGACTGGGCGTTATACCGTGCAAAAGAAAACGGAAGAGACCAGTATGTATTTTGTGATAGTCTTCAGCGCTTTCAAAGTGTAGAAGAAAAGAAGGAAAAAATAGAAGAGCACAGAAGAGGAAAAAGACCGATATCCGGATACAGGGGAAGTCTGGTGGCAACGGCATTTGAAACATTTGAAAAAGCAGGTGACTTTGACAGTGCAGTAAACAGTTTATTAGAAATTGTAGGTAAAAGTTTTAATTTAGATCGTATTACTGTGTTTCGTACGGATATTAAGGTTAATATGAGCGAGAAGATGTATCAGTGGACAGCGGACAATGTACCGCAGGCATTGGAACAGAAAATAAATTATAAAAAAGAGGATTTCTTAAAATTATTTTACAGTTATGATGAGAATGGAACGACAGTGCTTCAGGAAGACGAGATGAAATCACTTGGTTATAGTGAACATGGAATTCAAACTCTGCTTCATGGAGATGCCAAAACAGCGGTGCATACTGCAATCTATTATGAGGGGAAATATGCAGGTTCGGTTTCTTATATGGTTTGTAAAGAAAAACGCAGTTGGAAGAAAGAAGAACGGCAGATTTTAGGTGAAATTACAAAAATTATTGCGGCACATCTTGGAAAATTGTTTTTAATGAATTCCATGAGTAATGGAATGTTTACAAATCCGGAGTTTGATGATTTGACCGGTTTGATTTCTTTTACCCGTTTTAAAGAAGAAGTAGAACGAGTGCTTGCTAATGACAGTATCAGTTCTTATGTGATGGTATACACAGATTTTGAGAACTTTAAGTATTTTAACCAGAAATGGGGATATCAGATGGGAGACCGTCTGTTGAGAGAGTTCAGTAATTATATTATCGGAACGATGCAGCAGGAAGAACAGATTTATTTTACCCGCATAGTTTCCGACCAGTTTTTGTTGTTTATGCCGTATAAAAAAAGAAGTGATACCGCAGAGGCAGTAGATCGGTTAAATCAAACCTTTGTAGAACAGCAGGAAAGAATTTTTCCGGATACCAGAATTCGGATTCGGACAGGAATTTATTTTATTGAAGAAGCAAATGGAAATACGTCTATTGCAATTGATGCGGCAAATTATGCAAGGAAACAAGTCTCAAAGGTAACAGGAATCAGTGTGAAGGTTTACGGAAAAGAGATGGAAGAAAAACAAAGAGTGGAAAATGAAATTATCAATGGATTCGACCTTGCAATGCGAAACAGAGAGTTTAAAATCTATTTACAGCCAAGAGTTTCCCTTTTTGATTATTCGATTATCGGTGCGGAAGCGGTGGTAAGATGGCAGAGACCGGATGGAACTGTTATGATACCGGATGCATTTATTCCTTTATATGAAAGAAATGGAAGAATTATTGATTTGGACTTTTTTGTATTTGAAGAAGTTGTAAAGTTTCTTGCAGAAAATAAGAAAAAGGGCAGAAAATTGATTCCGATTTCGGTAAATGCTTCAATCCTCCACGCAAGAGATTGTGATACTGTTGAGCATTATCTGGAGATTTTAAATCGTTATGGAATTAACCCTGCTTTGCTTGAAATTGAACTGACAGAGACAGCGACGGTATCGTATTATGACAACGTAAAACGATTGTTTGAAAGATTTCAGAAAGTCAATATGCAGACTGCATTGGATGATTTTGGCTCAGGCTATTCCCTTTTAAACACAGTGATTGACATTCCGGTTAATACGGTAAAAATTGACAAAGTTTTTATGGATAACTGTAAGACAAGTGAACGTGGAATGTATTTTCTGCATCAGATTGTTGCAGTAGTGAAAGGGCTTGGTTATCGTGTGGTCTGTGAAGGCGTGGAAAATCTGGAACAGGTTGATGTGTTAAGAACAGCAGGATGTGAAGAAGCACAGGGGTTCTGGTTTGCACATCCAATGCCTGTCGAGGAATTTGAACAAATTATGTATCAGAAAATGCCGTATCGAAAGGTATAAATTTTGAAAAAAGAAGTATTTGCAAAAATGAGCAGGTACTTCTTTTTTGAGCGAGTACATTAAGATTGACTTTCTTTTAGTGAAATGCTTATAATAAAGCTGTGTAAAGCGGACATTTGCAATCCGCTTTGCTACTTGCTCATGAACGCAGTCGCTTTGCGATCTGTCAGTGGAAGCTTTCAACTCCCACCGACAGAAGTATCCCCCTCACCCACCGCTTAGTGCTCTGCACACTTGAAGCGGGGGAATGCTTATCTGCGTTCAAATTATTTGACAGTCAGAAAGGGCAATCGAAATAGAAATGGAAACAAGAGAATTATTAGAACAGGTAAAATCAGGAAAAATATCAATAGAAGAAGCAGAAAGTTATTTTAAGAGAGAGCCGTTTGAAGAAATGGGATATGCGAAACTGGATATGCATAGAGAAGTTCGTTCCGGCTTTTCGGAAGTGATTTTCTGTAGTGGAAAAGCGGATGAACACCTGCTTCATATTGTAGGAAAGTTATATGAAAAAAACGGAGAAGTATTTGGGACAAGGGCTTCTGTACACCAATATGAGCTGGTAAAAGAAAAATTTCCGGCTGCAGAATATGACCCGCTTTCCGGAATTTTAAAAATAGATGGAAAGAAAAGAGAAAAAAAAGGGCTGGTTGCAGTGTGTACAGCCGGAACAGCAGATATTGCAGTGGCAGAAGAAGCAGCACAGACGGCAGAATACTTTGGAACGAAAGTAGAGCGAGTATTTGATGTGGGAGTCAGTGGAATCCATCGTTTGCTTTTTAATATTAAAGAAATTCAGGATGCGAATTGTGTAGTTGCGGTTGCCGGAATGGAAGGAGCACTTGCGAGTGTAATTGGTGGTCTCGTAGATGTGCCGGTGATTGCTGTTCCGACTTCTGTGGGATATGGCGCAAGTTTTCATGGATTATCGGCACTTCTTACAATGATTAATTCCTGTGCAAATGGAATTGCAACAGTCAATATTGATAACGGATATGGTGCGGGTTATCTTGCAACACAGATTAATCGGCTTGCGATAAAATAGTTGAACGCAGATAAGCATTCCCACGCTTCAAGTGCGCAGAGCACTAAGCGGCGGGTGAGGGGGATGCGAATGTCCGCTTTATAATGATAATCGGGAGAAAATACAATGGAAAAACAGGAAATGGCTTTGGAAGTCATAAAACGATTGAAAGAGGAATACCCAGATGCTGATTGTACTTTAGACTACAATGAAGCCTGGAAACTTCTGGTCAGCGTGCGTCTTGCTGCACAGTGTACGGATGCAAGAGTGAATATTGTAGTAGAAAAATTATATGAAAAATATCCGGATGTGGATGCACTTGCAAAAGCAGAACCAGAGCAGATTGAGGAAATTGTAAGACCATGTGGTCTTGGAAAAAGCAAGTCGAGAGATATCAGTGCCTGCATGCGTATGTTAAAAGAAAAATATAACGGAAAAGTTCCGGATGATTTTAATGAGTTATTAAAACTGCCTGGAGTCGGAAGAAAAAGTGCAAACTTGATTATGGGGGATGTATTTGGAAAGCCGGCGATTGTCACAGATACGCATTGTATCCGCCTGACAAACCGCATGGGGCTTGTAGATGGAATCAAAGAGCCAAAGAAAGTGGAGATGGCACTTTGGAAAATTATTCCACCGGAAGAAGGCAGTGAATTCTGTCACAGACTGGTATATCATGGAAGAGAAGTCTGTTCGGCGAGAACAAAACCGCATTGTGAACAATGCTGCTTAAATGATATCTGCCCGAAAATCGGAGTAGAATCGTGAGAGAAAAAAGAACAAGAAAGATTTTGCGTTTCATGTTGTAATATTTCTTAAAAAAAGATTGACATTAAAGGGTAAGTATAATATAATATCTCAATGTGACGTAGTGCGAAAATACTTAGCCAAAAGCCCCGGTATAGTATTTTCATATAAATTTTATTTATGAAGTAATCAGATTATGATATGTTGAAAATTAGGGAGGTAAAACCATGAACACTTATATGGCTAATCCGGATAAGATTGAAAGAAAATGGTATGTAGTGGACGCTGAAGGCCAGACATTAGGTCGTCTTGCATCTGAAGTTGCAAAAGTTTTAAGAGGAAAAAACAAACCAGTTTATACTCCTCATGTAGATACAGGTGATTATGTAATCATCGTTAACGCTGATAAAGTAGCTGTAACCGGTAAAAAAATGGATCAGAAAATTTACTATCATCACTCAGAATATGTTGGTGGAATGAAAGAAACCACATTAAAAGAAATGATGGCTAAAAAACCGGAAAAGGTTCTTGAACTCGCTGTTAAAGGTATGCTTCCAAAAGGACCTTTAGGAAGAAGCATGATTAAAAAACTTCACGTATACGCTGGACCAGAGCACAACCATGCAGCTCAGAAACCAGAAGTATTAACATTTTAATAGGAGGTAAAGAACATTGGCTAGTACAAAATTCTATGGAACAGGAAGAAGAAAATCATCTGTAGCTCGTGTTTACTTAGTACCGGGAACAGGTAAAATTACAATTAATAAAAGAGATATCGACGAATACTTCGGATTAGAAACACTTAAAGTTGTTGTTCGCCAGCCGTTAGTTGCTACTGAAACAGCAGACAAATTCGACGTATTAGTAAACGTTCATGGCGGTGGATTCACAGGTCAGGCTGGTGCAATCCGTCACGGAATCTCCAGAGCACTGCTTGAAGCAGACGCTGAATACAGACCAGTATTAAAATCTGCAGGTTACTTAACTCGTGACCCAAGAATGAAAGAAAGAAAGAAACCGGGTCTCAAAGCAGCTCGTCGCGCTCCGCAGTTCAGCAAGAGATAATCTTCAGAACTCGAATTTACGTTCAAATCCTTGTTTTACAAGGGTTTGTGGAGTTGTCAGATGTGGTGAAAAGCGGTGGAATTTACTCAGTTCGCAACGCATTTGCAACACGTTTGCAACAAAAATATCTAAAAAATATAGGACACTTTTCGGTGATAGGCACTGGAGAGTGTCCTTTTTGCTATGCAGATTTTGTATCGGCAGTTACGCTGTCCTCATTTTCTAAGGTTTTGTTGATTGCGTCTACAAGAACCTGCATATCTAAGTGAGTATAAACTTTTTCTGTCAAAGTCATAGCACCGGAGTGCCCCACAATTTTCTTGATTGTTGTATCCTGAACACCAGCTTCCGATAACATGGAAATGCAGGTATGTCGGGTACAATGTGGTGTACGGTCAATTCCAATCTGTTCCACAAGAGGAGTCCAATAGCTGTCATAGTAATTGCGATAAAGAAATCTTTTGCCATCCTCTGTATGAAGAAGATATTCGCAATCATGACAAGAATTATACCAGTCTTTATAGTAAGGCAGGAGCTTATCAGCAATCGGAACTTTTCGGATTCCGTTTTCTGTTTTACTGTCAATTACATCAAAATATTGTTCTTCCAAATGCACATTTTCTTTCTTCAAATCAAGACAGAGACTTTTCATAAAAGATACGGTGTGGAATGCAGTGCTGCCCTTCATCACAACAAGGCAAAGACGAATTATCATATTCATCTGGTATTTAGTGAACGGAAAATGTTGGAACAACCCGAAGTAAAGGTTGCTACCCGAAATATGTTTTATGATGAGCAGGGAAAGCATAGACTCACAAAGAAAGAGGTTTTAGACGAGCAGGGCAATCTTCGGGCGGGGTGCAGTATTATCCCAAAAGGAGAAGTTTATGAAAGCCATATCTTCACGAAAAAGGATGAATGGTTTAAGAATAAAGCCTTTACCAAAGAAGTCAAGGAACTGTTTACCGATACGATCAACCGATATGTAAAAGAGGAATCAGAAAAACTCTCTGTATTCCAACAGAGCGGCGTATATCTGGCAACCAAGAAAATAGGAAAGAACAATTCGAAAGCAGAGGAGATAAAGGCGGACAATGCGGCAAGGCAGGAATGGAATCGGACAGTTGATGTGGCATTAGTTGAGGGCGTTCCTGAAGAAGATATTTTGAAGATAAAGCAGGAAAAAATCACAGACAAAACGCTGCAATCTATCAAGACACACGGTTGGCTGCCGGATATGTTCAGTCAGATTATCCGAGGTGCGAAAGACTTTTTGCAGGAAGTAATTTTCAAATTTAAACTACCGCCTAAACCTGTACCAAAGATTGATTTGCAGGAATGGAAAGATATGCAGAAGCTCATGTATGAATTGCAGAGACAGTCAATAGAGATAAAACGCACACAGCAAGATATTTCTTCTTTGAAAAAGCAACTGTCAGAGTTACGAGGACTATTTAAAGGCAAAGAGCGAAAATCTCTGGAAGGGCGAATTGAACTGTTAGAGGATTTGGAAAAGCGTCTGCACAAGAGTTTGGAACAGATAGTAAAACGTGAAGGCTATCCCAATGTGCAAGCCTTTCAGAAGGTTTATAACAAAGCAGAAGGACTGATTATAGAATACAATGAAGAACTAAGGGCATGGAAAAATCAGACGGAACAGAAGAAAGAAAAATCGTTGGAACAGCCGAAAAAAGAGAGTGTACTGGAAAAGCTGCACCTCTATCAGCAGGAAGGCAGACAGCAGCCGAAACAGTCAGTTAAGAAAAAATCAATGGATAGAGAACGATAAGACGAGGTGGAACAGACAATGAAGAAAACAATATTTGAAGAAATGGGCGGCACTTATATCCGACATGGGGATTATCTTATCCCCTGTTTTACCTTGCTGGAGGAAGAAGAACAGAGATTTATAGGCGTATGGGGACAAAGGCATTTACGTTATTTGAAAGAATATCGCAGAGGTATATATTTGAATCTGATTACAAGTGGAAGGTTGAATGATTATCTGGCTGATATAAAAGAACAGGCACAGGAACTCTTTGAAAGGATTGTAGAGCAGATGAAGCAGGCACAGGGAATTACAGAACAACTAAAAGCAGATGATACATTAGAATGGATAGGGAGAATGAGTGATATACAAGCATGTGCAAGGGAGATTGTGAATAAAGAAATGATTTATCAATAAGGAAGATGATATGGTGGAAAGCAAGTCTGAAAATGGCTTGCTTTTTACTTTAAAATGATGTTAAGTGATGATAAAGAAAATTGAATTTCCCAAAGAAATTAAAAATAATCGGATTTTATGTTTTACATAAATTTAACACAATTTTTACTTTTTTCGAATTGATTATGTTAGGTCTTTTTGTTATACTGTACTACAATACTATTTGAGAGGAGGAATATTTAACATGGACGAAAGTGATAATGATTCTGAAGCGAACCAATTCAATAGAATTTTTATTTATATATCGCAAGGCATGGACTATGTATTCGGAACATAGACCATGCCTTTTGTTGCTTTTAAGTAAGTGTGATATTTAGATAATTTTATTGTAGAAAGGTTTTATTTATGAGTACATCAATTTTTATTCTTTTAGTAGTGCAGATTATTTTAATTATATTAAACGCGATTTTTGCGAGTGCAGAGATCGCTGTTTTATCAATGAATGAAACAAAGCTAGAACGAATGGCAGAACAAGGTAATGGTCGGGCAAAGAGATTAGTACGATTAACGCAAGAGCCGGCACGATTTCTTGCGACAATTCAGGTTGCAATCACATTGTCGGGATTTTTAGGAAGTGCTTTTGCAGCAGATAATTTCTCAGAACCTTTAGTTGATTGGGTTGTTGGGATGGGTGTGAATATTCCACGTTCTACTTTAGATACCATAGCTGTTATATTGATTACATTGATTTTATCATATTTCACGTTGGTTTTTGGCGAATTAGTTCCAAAGAGAATCGCAATGAAAAAATCTGAAGAACTGGCAATGGGAATTTCAGGATTGGTTACGGGAATCTCTATCTTATTTAAGCCAATCGTTTCATTTCTTTCAATATCAACCAATATTGTCTTGAAGATTTGTGGTATTGATCCAAATGAAGCGGAAGATCAAGTAGGTGAAGAAGAAATACGTATGCTTGTTGATGCGGGAAGTGAAAAAGGAACAATAGATCATCAAGAAAAAGAGTTTATTCAAAATGTTTTTGAATTTAATGATATTATGGCTGGTACGATTGCTACACATCGAACAGATGTGACAATATTATGGATGTCTGATGATGTGAAGGAGTGGGATGAAACGATCCACAATACACGACATACCCTTTATCCCGTCTGTGGAGATTCGATAGATCATGTTATTGGTATTTTAAATGCAAAAGACTATTTTAGATTAAAAGAAAAAAGTAAGGATATGGTTATAGATTCTGCAATTTCTGAACCATACTTTGTTATGGAAACCACAAAAGCAGATGTGCTTTTTAAAAATATGAAACAATCGAAGCAATCTATGGCTATTGTATTAGATGAATATGGTGGAGTGGTTGGAATAGTGACTCTTTTTGATTTATTAGAAGAAATTGTTGGCGATTTAAATGATATTGAACCAATATCGTCGGAAGAAGAAACTGTTATTATAAGGATAAGTGATAACAAGTGGGAAGTGAAAGGAAATATACGATTAAGTGATATTGAAGACGCTATAGGTGTTACATTTACAGCAAAAGATTGTGATACATTTACTGGATTTGTATTTCGAAAATTTGGTATGGTACCAAAGGATGGGGATACAAAAATAGAATTAGAAATAGAAAATATGCATATAATCATTGATAAAATAAAAGAACATCAAGTTGAACATGCAATTATAGAAATTTTTAGATAAAAATTTTGAAATCACATTTGCAAATTATTTTTAGAAAGAAGTAAATATATCAGAAGAGTACATATATATTTTCGAATACAACAATGATAACAAAGCAACGAATAATATTTAAACAAAATTGATTAGAAATTGTCGAAGTTGAATGATATTGCGAGAAAAAAAGAGGAAGATGCACATTTGTTACTTTGAGTCATCTCCCTCTTTGATAATTTAGAGGTGTGGTGAGGCGTAATGAGAAGTCCTGCGTTTGTAACGTGTTTGCAACACCATATTCCAAGAATCCAGTAAAATCAAGCGTTCCCAGTTACCAAAACGTTAATTTCAGTTCAGCAAGAGATAATTATCTCGCAAGAGAATTACAATTTAAAGAGATCACAAACCTCAGAAACCGCGAGTTTCTGGGGTTTTTCTTTACCCTTAAATCTTGGTGAAATGTCTAGAAATGTGGTGAAACTTATTCGGTTTGCAACAAAAATATCTAAAAATATAGGTAAGCGTTAAATATAGGACACTTTTCGGTGATAGACACTGTAGAGCGTCCTTTTGTTATGCAGATTCTGCATCAGCAATTACCGTGGTCTTATTTTCTAAGGTTTTGTTGATTGCGTCTATAAGAACCTGCATATCTAAGTGAGTATAAACTTTTTCGGTCAAAGTCATAGCGCCGGAGTGCCCCACAATTTTCTTGATGGTTGTATCCTGAACACCAGCTTCCGATAACATAGGGATACAGGTGTGCCTGGTACAATGTGGCGTACGGTTAATTCCAATCTGTTCTACAAGTGGAGTCCAATAGCTGTCATAGTAATTGCGATAAAGAAATCTATTCTCATCTTCTGTAGGAAGAAGATATTCACAATAAGGACAACAGAGGTGGTTGGATGCTGAGAGAGCAGCAAGAGAACATCGCAAGAGAAATCGAAGACGTTTATGGCAAAGAAAAATTGCAGAGAAGAAATCGACAGAATTAATAAAAAGACGAATATCAAAGTTGCCTGTATGAAAAGGGAACTGAAGTTTTGGCAAATCGTTTCGATAGGAACAATGGTAATGGGAATGTCGATTGGATGGATGTTGTGAAGTGATTATCTTGGTTAGTGACGAACCCGGTCATTTTTTGCCGGGTTCACTGTTTACAGTGTTTAGAAATGGTGATATAGTGAAAAATTAGAAAAAGATTTAAGATGAATGAAAAAATTTGATTTTATGAGATAGAAAAATTGGGGTTTACCGAGTCTATAGGAACTTGAGATAGTTCTTATCAAGGGCGAAAGAAGATGCATGCTAGAAAGAAGCTTTTGGGGAAGTCGACAACTCCCGATTTACTTAACGATAGATTTGTAAATGGGATAAATGCTTGATTTTAGCGGACGCACCATAATGGTGACATGAGTTATTGAGGTGTTGCTTGAAGTTGTTCTAGTAATTTGTGATACTAAGGTTACATCTGCAGATGAACTAATTATGAAAGGAGTAGATTTAATATGGTCGAATTTGGCGAACAACTAAGGAGAGTGAGAGAAGAAAAGGGAATGACCCAACAGTCTCTTGCCGAGCAATTATATGTAACTAGACAGGCAGTATCAAGGTGGGAATGTGGAGTTTCCCATAGTTAAAGATACCACACCAAATATGATGAACCCACGCTTATACACTACCAGCTATAATAAACCGCAAGGACAGCAATTTGATGATACTGCTGTCCTTTCTTTTATAAAATTGCAGTACACATAAAAAAGCTGTAATATGATAAATATATTTGTCCTTGTAACAATTCTCGGACATTTGCCTGTTATACTATCTGCAAAAAGCAAAGGAAGTGAGGATATGAAGCAGATTTTAATTGTCGAGGACGACAGTTTTTTGAATAAGATGTTAGCCTATAACCTGACCGCAGACGGCTACGGCGTGACTTCTACTCTAAATGCCAGAACCGCAGCCGAAGCCATCCGCCAGCGGGAATTTGATTTAGTGCTGTTGGACATTAACCTGCCAGATGGGAACGGTTTTGAGCTGTGCAAGCTGATAAAGCCCCAGCACCCGGACACCATCGTAATATTCCTGACCGCCAACGATCAGGAGAGCGACCAGATACGGGGCTATGAGGTGGGCGCGGTGGACTACATCACAAAGCCCTTTGTGATCGGGGCCTTGCAGCGAAAAATCAAAGCCATGTTCGCTATGCTGGAACACCACAAACCGGCCAAGGACATTTACGACGACGGGCGGCTGTTTCTGGACTTCTCGGAGCAGACGGCTTCCCTAAACGGCAAGCCCCTGACTCTATCCCCGATGGAGTACAAAATGCTGAACCTGTTTCGTAAAAATCCCCGGCAAGTGCTGACCCGTGGGCAGCTTTTGGAAAAGCTGTGGGATATAGACGAGCGGTTTGTGGACGAACACACCCTGACAACCTCCATCAGCCGTATTCGCAGCAAGATTGAAGCCGACGGCGGCGCACCCTACATCAAGACCGTTTACGGCATGGGGTATCAATGGACGGGAGGCGAGGCAAAATGAAGTTTCAAAACCTCTCGGTAAAGCGGCTGTTTGGCCGGGTGGCAATGGAGCTTGTCCTCTCCATGTCCGGGATCACCATAGCTCTTTTTCTTGTGACAAAACAGATTGCGGTGCTGCTGACAGGCGGGGCGCTGCTGCTGTGCGCCATTGTAGGGATTTTTGTACTGACGCAGGCGTTTGGAAAGCGACTGTCGCAGTTTACCACTGACCTGTGCCAGACCTTAGACCACATGATCGCCGGAAATGAAGCACCCCAGCGGCCAGAGGACAGCGAAACCCAGCTCGCCAGAATCGGGCACCGGCTGGCGAGACTTTACCAAATCATGCAGGAGAACCGTCGCCGGGTGGACGAGGAACGGCAGGAGTTACAAACCCTTGTATCGGATATTTCCCATCAGGTAAAAACGCCGGTAAGCAATCTGAAAATGGCGACGGACACCCTGCTGGAAAAGCCTATGACCGAGGCGGAGCGTACCGATTTTATCCGTGGAATCCGCACCCAGACAGATAAACTGGACTTTCTCTTTCAGGCTCTTGTGAAAACCTCACGGTTGGAAACGGGCGTAATCCAGTTGAATAAGAAACCGGTCTGCCTCTTTGATACCGTGGCGCAAGCCATGAGTGGGATCGTGTATGCAGCGGAAAAAAAGAAAATCGCTGTATCTGTGGACTGCCCGGAGAATTTGACCTTTTCCCATGACAGCAAGTGGACATCCGAAGCCCTCTTTAACCTGTTGGACAATGCGGTGAAGTATACTCCGGCAGGTGGAAAAATTACGGTGTCGGTGATACCGTGGGAAATGTATGTGGAGATCAAAGTAGCCGATACCGGCAAGGGCATTTCCGAAAGTAATCAGGCTGCTATCTTCCGGCGCTTTTATCGTGAGGAAGAAGTACACGAACAGCAGGGCGTGGGCATTGGACTGTATCTGGCCCGCGAGATCGTAACGCGGCAAGGCGGCTATATCAAAGTGGTTTCAGAGCCGGGCAAGGGCTCGGAATTTTCCATTATGCTGCCGACAAAATAGAATGCGGCGGACGGCCATTTCCGGCTGCCCGCCGTAAATTTTTTTTGAAATGTCCGAGCGTTGTAACATTTCACCCCGATTTTCAATGAAATTTTTGGGCCGCTGTAACATTTCGCGGACATTTAGGTTTTACAATACCCTTATCAAATATGGAGGTGATACAACTATGACATGGCCTTTTGAAAATGACACCAGCGCCATTACAAAGAAGCTGGCGCAAAGAAGCTTCAAAGCCAACAAATTACGAAATATTGTTGCTGTAATAGCAATCGTTTTAACATCAATGCTTTTTACTTCTGTAACGACTTTATGTGTTGGAGCGATCCAGTCTATACAGACAACTATTTTGCAAATTAGGGGAACCAGCCCGTCCACTGGTACATCTGTAAATTGGATTGCCATAATAGCAGCCCTGTTTTTTATTATGATTTTTGTAATAACGGGCTATTTGCTCATTCGCAATATTTTTGAGATTTCTGTTGTTCAAGAAATAAAGAAATATGGCTTATTAAGAACAATCGGAACAACGGAGAAGCAAATCAAGCGAATTGTTTATAAGCAAGCATTTTGGCTGTCTATAATTGCTATATCTATTGGGTTGATTTTAGGATATATAGTAGGAATACTTATGCTTCCGTGGATTCTTAATTTTATGAAAGGCGAGTATCACAATCTTTCTGTGAACTTGAGTTTTAATCCTATTATTTTTGTCGTTGCCGGGATATTTAGTGCGATTACTGTTTGGGTGAGTATAAAGAAACCATTCAAAATTGCAGCTACGATTTCGCCCATTGAGGCAACTAGATACTATGAAAAAGACAATTATCATAGTGCCAACAAGAATCGTCTTTCGTTTAAGAATAGAATAACAGAAATGGCATGGAGAAATTTAAGAAGAAATTCAAAGCGTACCATATTTATCGTCTTATCCATGATACTCTGCATTATTCTCCTAAACAGTGCAATCGCAATCGGAAATAGTGTTGATGTTAAAAAATATGTATCTTCTGTTACCTCATTTGATTTTGTTGTGGCAAGCCCAAACACATTTTCTAATGTGCAAGGTTTTCGATTTAAAGATGATTCTGTTAGTAATGAAATCATATCTGATATTGAAAATAATATTCCTGTGCTGAACGGAAGTCGAATTTATAAAAACACTTTGGATGATGTCAGTGTTACTTATGATTATGGTAGTTTGGTCACGGAAGTATTAGACGAATACACAGAAGATAATCACCTTATACGAAGTGGTATGGTTGATGGCAGAACTTATCCAGTAAAACTCGGTGTTGATTATCGACCTCTTTGCAATATTTACGGGGTAGAAAAATCAATACTTCCTAAATTGAATTTCATTGAGGGAGAAACAGATATACAGCAACTAACCTCATATTTGGAAAGTGGAAACTATGTTATAGAAATTTCAGCGATCAACCCAAATGAATCTCCTGAATTTCTTTGTCCGCTCAATCAGGAAGTTACCATTTACAAAGATGGATTGCCTTATAAAACGGTTTCGGTAATTGCGCGTGCAGTGGTTGATTTTTCATTGGTAGAATCTCCGGGTAAGAATGTTGGCTACACTGATGTTGGCGGCGATTGTCCTATTTTTTATATGAGTAATGAGATGTTTGTGGAATTGTATAACAATCCAGCCATAATGAGTTATGTGTTTGATGTGGAAAAAGAACACTTTTTGCCAGCGACCGAGTACATCAATTCTTTGCCTACCGTTGAATACGCATCGTCTGAAACATTGGCACAAACTATGAATGGATTAAAACAAACTATTTTTATCATAGGTGGCCTTATTGGGTTTCTATTAGGAAGTATCGGGCTTGTGAATTTTTCCAACATCATTATAACGGGCATTATAAACCGGCAACGGGAATTTGCTACATTAGAGAGCATCGGAATGACGAAAAAACAAATTAACAAATTGACCGTATTGGAGGGATTGTTTTACGCATTTCTGATTTGTGTAATGGGTTTACCTCTCTCTCTTATTGTTGCAAATACAATTCTTCCTACTTTCTTTAATCAACCTGACTTATGGCTGTTTACAATACAGCCTACGATTTTCCCGTTGATATTAGAGGGAATTGTTATTTGCGTTGTGGCGATTATAGTTCCTCATGTTTCGTTTCGCTATTTTAGAAAAACAAGTATTGTAGCTCGATTAAGGGTAGTTGAATAATAATTTTGAAATGTCCGAGCGTTGTAGCATTTCACCCCCGATTTTCAATGAAATTTTTTGGCCGCTGTAACATTTCGCGGACATTTGGGTTTTACAATAGCCTTATCAACAGGCAGAAAGCCTTGAAAGGAGTTTTGAGTATGAGCGTTTTACAGGCGATTGATCTGAAAAAGTATTACGGCACAGAGCCGAACATTACCCGCGCCCTTGACGGTGTGAACTTCTCCGTGGAGGACGGCGAGTTTGTGGCCGTTGTGGGAACATCCGGCAGCGGCAAGTCCACCCTGCTTCACATGATGGGCGGGCTGGACACTCCCACCAGCGGAACCGTGATCGTCCGGGGCGAAGAACTGGCAAAGAAGAACGATGAACAGCTTACCATCTTTCGCCGCCGCAACATCGGCTTTATCTTCCAGAACTATAACCTTGTTCCTATCCTGAATGTGTATGAGAACATCGTCCTGCCGGTGGAGCTGGACGGGGACACGGTGGATCAGAAGTTTTTGGACGAGATCGTTCATCTGCTGGGGCTGGAAGATAAACTGAAAAACATGCCGAACAATCTTTCCGGCGGACAGCAGCAGCGTGTGGCTATCGCACGCGCTCTGATTACCAAACCGGCTATTGTGCTGGCCGACGAGCCGACCGGCAACCTTGACAGCAAGACCAGCGCCGAGGTGCTGGGGCTTATCAAGCGCACCAGTGCAGAGTTCCGGCAAACTGTTGTGATGATTACGCACAATGACGACATTGCCCGTCTTGCAGATCGGATTGTCCGCATTGAGGACGGCAAGATTGTGGAGTAAGGAGGTGGCAGGCTATGACATGGCCTTTTGAGAATGATACTCACAAAGTGGAGAAAAAATTAGCGACGCAAAGTCTATCCGCAAATAAACAACGAAATTTCCTCGCAGGGATTATCATGTTTATTGCCTCTCTATTGTTAGCATTTTCGACTATCTTACTTTGTAATGCCACAATAGATACACAGATAATCTCTCGTGTCGATAACACACAGGAAATACTTAGTGTAATTTTGGGGATTGCTATTGTTCTGCTACTCACAGCAGGAATCGCTATTAAAAATATCATGTATATTTCCATATTACAGCGCACACGAGAATTTGCACAGTTGAGGACTGTGGGAGCGACCTACCGACAGATCAAAGCAGTCATTCATAACGAGCGAAAACAGTTATCTTGGAAGTATATTTTAGGCGGTTTGCTATTGGGTTTTCTTTTTAATTGTGTATTACCCTTGAAATTATATTTGGTGCCCAGTGTGGCCTGCACATTGCTTTCCGGTGCTTTTGTATGGTTCATTGTTTTTTGGTCATTCCGTACACCGGCAAAACTGGCTGCGTCTTTATCCCCTATGGCGGCATTGAGGACAGAGAAAATAAAATCAGCTAAAATTTTCAAAAAAAGCAGTCGTATCAATCCTAATGGTTTGGCAAAAAAATACTTTTTCAGTAACCGTAAAAAGGCATTTTATACGCTGCTATCCCTTGTGTTGAGCGGAGTCCTTGTATTTGTAGTCTTTTCGGTAGTTTCGGCTATTGATATAAAAGAGCTTGTCCGGCAACCGTATTATGAAAACAGCAGCATTTATCTTAAACTGAACTCAACAGCTGCCGAAAACGCTACTCTTGAACTGATGAAAGATAGTCCTTTTACGGAGAAATTGAAAGCGCAGATTGAAAATATCTCTGGTGTAACAGAAATTTATCCATCCAAAAAATTAGATTGTGAGATCGTCGTTCCCGGTCAACCTGAGAATAGATATGAACTATCCATCAATAGTATTGTCGGCACAACCAGTTTTGAAACCCAACTGGTTGAGGGTGATATGCCTTATTCTCCAAATACAAACAGCACTATTCCGATTGTGATAAATCGTGCCTCTCCTTACTATGAAAAAACAGGTCTTTCCCTGAGTTTGGGAGATCATTTTTCCGCATCAGTAAATACGGGAATGTCTACAAAAGAAATTGATTTTTCAGTATGTGGTTTCATCGAAAATAAGGACAAAGGTAGCGTATTCTATACGACCCCTGAATATCTGGACTTTTTAGCAGAAATAAATTGTGATCTGGCATGGTACATTTGTACTGAAGATATGCAAACGAAACAGGCTGTTGAGGAAATTAAGGCACTGGTGGCTTCGGATAACCGTATAAATACTTCCATATTTGCGGATGATTTATCTGAATATCAGGCGTATTTTTATAACGCCAAAATTGTTGTTACAGCAGTGATAGTGTTGATATGTTTGTTTGCTTTTGTCAATTTGCTTAATACTTGCATTACAAACACCGTTATACGCCGCCATGACTATGCGCTGTTAGAGGCCGCTGGTATGACGAAAGTACAAATTTATCAAACACAGAGTGCAGAAAACAGGATTTATTTTTTTGGTAGTTTAATAGGGAGTTGTGTGGTAGGCATACCGCTGGGGTTCCTTTTATGCAACAAGATCGCAGAAATACCCGGATTATCCTATATTTCCTATCGCTTCCCGTGGCCGTTTCTACTCCTGTATTTCGTGCTTGTTTTTGTGGTTCATATAGTAGTAACAGTGTATCAAAGACACATTTTAGCGAAGCAGTCTGTAGTAGAGCGTATTAAAGCGATTGAGTGAATCAATGTAACTAAAGTTTCGTTAAAATGAAATCTCTTGTTGAACAAATCAAAGTGACAGTATAATCGTATGGAATCGGCGGGGCGGCGAGTGCTGCCCCGCTTTTTTCGCCATTTCTCAAAAAAATTTTTGAAATGTCCGAGCGCTGTAACATTTCACTCCGATTTTCAATGAAATTTTTGGGCCGCTGTAACATTTCGCGGACATTTGGGTTTTACAATGACCTTATCAACAGGCAGAAAGCCTTGAAAGGAGTTTTGAGTATGAGCGTTTTGCAGACGATTGATCTGAAAAAGTATTACGGCACAAAGCCGAATATCACCCGCGCCCTTGACGGCGTGAACTTCTCTGTAAATGACGGCGAATTTGTGGCCGTTGTGGGAACCTCCGGCAGCGGCAAGTCCACCCTGCTTCACATGATGGGCGGGCTGGACACCCCTACTTCCGGCAATGTGATTGTCCGGGACAAAGAACTGTCGAAAATGAACGACGAACAGCTTACCATCTTCCGCCGCCGCAACATCGGCTTTATCTTCCAGAACTATAACCTTGTTCCTATCCTGAATGTGTATGAGAACATCGTCCTGCCGGTGGAGCTGGACGGGGACACGGTGGATCAGAAGTTTTTGGACGAGATTGTTCACCTGCTGGGGCTGGAAGATAAACTGAAAAATATGCCGAATAATCTTTCCGGCGGCCAGCAGCAGCGTGTGGCGATTGCCCGCGCCTTGATTACCAAACCGGCTATTGTGCTGGCCGACGAGCCGACCGGCAACCTTGACAGTAAGACCAGCGCCGAGGTGCTGGGGCTTATCAAGCGTACCAGTGCGGAGTTCCGGCAAACTGTCGTGATGATTACCCACAACAACGATATTGCCCGCCTTGCAGATCGGATTGTCCGCATTGAGGACGGAAAGATTGTGGAATAAGGAGGTGGCAGGCTATGACATGGCCTTTTGAAAATGATACCAGCGCTATTACAAAGAAGCTGGCAAAGAAAAGTTTGCAAAGCGAGAAGCGCCGGAATCTGATGGTGGTGATCGCTGTTGCGCTGGCGGCGTTTCTGATCTGCTTTACGGGAATTGTGTCTACTTCCCTGACACAAATGCAGCGCAATCAGGTTGTCGATACTTATGAGGCGGTTTGGATGGGCGTAGAGGAAAACGACATTGAAACCCTGAAAGGAGTGCCGGAGTTTGAGCGCGTGGGCGGCTACTATATGCTGGGTGAGGAACTTTCGGAACAGGGCTATCATGCGTCCTATGTGTATTGCGACGCGCAAATGATGGAGATTGCCAAGGCGCAAATGAATCTGTTAGAGGGCCGGGTTCCTGAAAAAGCAAATGAAGTTGTCGTAAGCGAATACTTTCTTTCCACCTATGGAAACAATGCCAAGATTGGGGACACTGTGACCTTAGACACCGAGAGCTTTCATGGTGATTATGTCGTTACCGGCATTATGGACAGCGTAAATGAAAAAGAAGCGAATACCTGCGCTATCATTCTTTCCAACGCTGCCCTGACAGAATGGAAAGGATTTGACCCGGCTGGCTATCGCGCCTATGCTCATTTCAAAAACAGCGTCAAGTTGGACGAAGAACTGATGACCTCTTATTGCAGGGAGATTGCAGAGGAATATCAGCTTTCCATGCCAAAAATGAACAGCAAGTATTTTGCTTATGCCTCTAAATCCTTTGATTTTGCACTAATGGCTGGCGTGATTGCCGTTGTTCTGATCGGCGGCTATATTGTGATCCAGAGTATCTTCCGTATCTCCATCAATGACAAAATCCAGAGCTACGGGCAGCTTCGGACGATTGGTGCAACGCCAAAGCAAATCAAGCGGATTGTAAAGCGGGAGGGACGCAAACTCGGCAGTATCGGGATTGTGATTGGTACAGTGTTGGGCATATGTGGCGGTTTTCTCCTGTTTTCTAAGGGCTTTAACGCTGTTTCCTATGTGGCAACGGTTATTTTGACACTCATAAGCAGTTGGATCATGGTATCTGTTTCCATCCGTAAGCCGGTAAAAATTGCGGCAGGGATTTCCCCGATTGAAGCCGTCCGTTTTACCCCAGCGCAAAAGAATATCCGCAGCCGGAAAAAGAATATCAAGCTCAATCCTGTTTCAATGGGAATTGCGAATTTTAAGCGTGACCGAAAAAAGACCGTTGCTATTGTAGCCTCATTGAGTTTGGGCGGAATTATTCTGCTTGTGGTATCCTCCATTGTTTTGCTGCGTTCTCCAGAGGCGCTTGCAAGACAGTTTTTCCCGGACGGCGACTATAAAATTTATTTGCATTCCGAAGTGGCAAGCGAAAAAGTTATGGCAGCGGGAAATCCATTGAATGAGGAATTAAAGCAGAAAATCTTATCTATTGATGGCGTTACAGATATAATTCCAAGCAGGCAATCTCTCCATGCAACTTATAAAACAGAGATTCATCAAGCTGGTGGTATGTGCGATATGCTGACCGACCAGAATTATGCGGCAGTTGAAGCGGCTCTGACAGCAGGAACGATGCCAAAAGATTCCCGTAGTATTGTAATTGACTATAATGTGCTAAAGCAGAATGAGGATATGGGTGTTGGTTCAACAGTTGACTTTTATTTTGGAGAGGGGCAACCGCCTGTTTCCGTCACTGTATCAGGATTGTTTGATTCCAACAAGACGCCTTCCGGGCATGGAAAACTGGCCCTCGATGGAGTACTCTTTTTCGCACCAGAAGCATTGTTCCATGAACTGCACCCGGAAATCGCTTCTTTCGACTATTCATGGAGCATTGTAAACGATCCGAAAAAAACGGACTATGTGGGAGCTGAATTGAAAAATATTGTTGCCAGCCATAGTAATATTGCCTTAGATGAAATCAATACAGTGATTGAATATGAAGAAATGACAAATTCTTTTGCGTTTGGCAGTATGGAGATACTTTCATGGTTGGTATTTCTCTTTGGCGTTATCAACCTTATCAATACGACACTCTCTAACCAGATAGCCCGAAAGCAGGAAAACAGTATTCTGCGTTCTATCGGCCTAACACAAAAACAGCTATGTGAAATGAACATCTGTGAGGGGCTGTGCTATGCGCTCTTTGCAACATTGGCGACGCTGATCGTTGGGCTTCCGGCTTCCATCTTTGCTTGCAGAAAAATGAGTATAGGAGCTTTTGCCGGAAATGTAGTGCCTTACAAATTCCCGGTTTTGGAAATGGGACTGTTCATTCTGGTATTGTTCGGAATGGAACTGATCTTGTCTGTATGGACAATCCGCAGACAGAAAAAGCAATCCCTGATCGAACAAATGCGGGCGATGGAATAACCGTATGGGATCGGCGGGGCGGCGTGTGCTGCCCCGCTTTTTTCGCCATTTCTCAAAAAATTTTTGAAATGTCCGAGCTTTGTAACAATTCAGCCTGTTTTTTTGTCGAAATCAAAGGCACCTCGGACATTTATAGTTCTTCCAAAAGTTTGATGATAATATTACCATTCATGGAAGAAGCAATCTGTTATTGCAATAATGCGAAATTGACGATAGAAAGTTTTTCATATCTCGGTCAGCTCAACAATTACATTACTCTGCTGATACAGCCAGTCCGTAAATTCTTTCGGGCTGGCCGTTCCTGTTTTTACAGCCTTTTTTCTCTGTAAGGCTTCTTTCTTAAAGTCGGAAAAGGAAGCCTGTATTTTTTCCAGACGGTCAGCCGGAAAGCCTGCGGTATTTTTTACCCGGTTTATTTTGTTGCGCCAGTTCTGGCATTCATTTTTATAAAGCAGGTCATAGTTATTTTCTCTTGACCTCTCGTCAAATTCCCGCTTGTTTTGAAGCGCCTGTGCTTTTCGGCACTTGTCGCTGCACAGCTCATACCGCTGGCTCTTTGCCAGAAAATATTTTCCACAGACCTTGCACCGCCGGAAGCAAAGCCCCCAGTCATTCAGCCTGTTCAGATAATAGGTAATCAACGGGTAGAGGGACGCATAGGCAGACACACATTCTTCTGTGCGCCGGTTGTCCGGGAACCAGAGGTCAAGCCGGGTATCTTCTGACGGTGCGCCTTTGAAATAAAGGCTGCCAGCTTGAAATTGTTTCGGTTTTCCTGTCTCCCTGTCAAAGCTCATGGTTTCGTTTTGGAATACCCCGGTCAGTCTGCTCATTTTATCCATGAAGCGGTCACAGGCAGCGTTACGGTCACGGGGTTCTCTGGCAAGCAGATAGCTGTTCCAGATACGGAACGCCACATACATTTTCAGAGGGTCGTTGCTAAGATATTTCTCCCAAAGAAATTCGCTTGCCGCCTGCTCCAGCTCCGGCTGTTTCCATCGGTTGGAGTGGAGAGCTTGCCGCAGCGGAGAAAGCCCGTATAAGTTCCAGTCTCTGTCCGTGTCACGCTCAAAGTTTATCAAAAAAGTTCCCAGTGGGCGTGTCATATCACAAAGCACCTCTGCGTTTTGGCTCCCGTTCAGACGGAAGCGGATCTGCTGTTCTTCCCCAATCAAAATCCGCTCTTTCATTTTCTTCCTGTCCAGCGTCAGGACAAACAAAATCCTCTCAAAACATGGCTCATGCCGTATAAACTGATTCTCCATCCCTATCCCCTGCCTTTGTTTATGGTAATTATATAATTCAGTTATATCCGTTACACTCATGGTATCGCAGAATCATTGTTTTGTCAAGGATAGTACGCTATGATGATTGCGGTTGGTAATTTCGTACCGCACAGTACCTTGACAAGTGAATGACCGTCCAAAAGGGATATGACCGGCAGGAGAAGTGACGCATTCGGCGCACCAATGCAGGGAAACACCGCAGGAATGGGGCAGGAAAACGGCTTTTGGGGAGAACGGCAACAGGAAGCATTTTAACCTATTTGATTTATGGGAGGAACAGAATGAACGATAAAAAGAGATTGAACAGCTACGAGGATTTACCGCTGGTTCTGGATGTGGCGGACATTCAGTGGATTATGGGAATTTCAAGAGCGAGCGCCTATGAGCTGGTACACACACCCGGCTTTCCAGCGTTCCGCAGGGGCAGACTTATCAAGGTCAGCAAAATTGCTTTCTTTGAATGGATGGCAAAAGGCTCCGAAACCGTACCGGGAAGCGACAAATAAGCGTGAGGTATCATTCCCTGACTTGCAATACTGCCGCACTTTCCAAAGGGGCATACAGAGGGAAAAAAACTTAAAAATGATACCGAGACGCTACATCAAAACAGCCTATCTGCGTACATCAGATAGAAACGGAGAAAGGAGCCGGTTATGGCAAGAATGAGTAACAAGCGGCGGTTGGAATGGTCTTTCTTCTTAAATGACCGCAGCCGTATCACTTACAACGAACTGTGCCGGAAATGCCAGCACGAATGTAAACAGAGCTTCCGGGCGGTTGTGGTTGACTGCCCGAAGTATCTTTCCAAGCGTTCCAAGAAAAAGGACAAGACTGCCGGAAACGGCAAAATCCCTTAGGAACTAAGGGCGCACTTCTATACATAGTCTAAAGACCATGTATCGTGCGTCCTGCGGAGCTTACCTCTGCCGCTGATAAAATCAGCAATCCGAGGTCTGCGTTCGCTTCGCTCCGACAAGGTGGCTACACCCCCTTGCGCCGCTAAAGCGGCTATCCCCTGTGTACTCGCCGCAAAGAGAAATCCGCTCTGCGGTTTTCCCTTTTCATCGGGTTTTATAGAAGCACTGACACACGGACTGTCTGCGGATGGTCTTTCTTTATCTTATCAGCAAAGGATGTGAGAACATGGAAAAATCTTTGGAACAGTTGAAGCAGGAATATGAAAAAACCACTGTCCTGCTGGAACAGGAAAAACGGAAAATGCAGCGTTTGAAAAACCGGCAGGCGTATCTGGAAAGCGGTTCCCGGAAACAGAGGACGCACCGGCTGATTACCCGTGGGGCAGCTATTGAGAGCATTGCACCACAGACAAAGGAGCTATCCGAAGCGGAATTTTATTCCCTCATGGAAAGCATTTTGAATCTGCCGCAGGCGGAGCATTTCATCCGGTCTGCCACAGAGAACCACGCCCGTATTTCCGGGCAGGAGAAAGGCGGTGACTAAGGATAGCACTTTATCATTTTTCAATCGCACAGATCAAGCGCAGCGCCGGTCAGAGCGCCATTGCCAGCGCAGCCTATCGAGCCGGGGAGCGTCTTTACAGCAGCTACTATGGAGAAGTCAGCGACTACACCAAAAAGGGCGGCGTGATCGCTTCGGAAATCATGCTGCCGCCCCATGCGCCGGAAATATATCTTGACCGGGCGACCCTCTGGAATGCTGTGGAGAACTGCGAGAAACATCCAAAAGCACAGCTTGCCTATTCCTTTGATATTGCCATGCAGAATGAATTGACGCTGGAAGAAAACATGGAGCTGGCGAGGAAGTTCGTACAGGAGCAGTTTGTGACAAAAGGCATGATTGCCGACCTTGCTTTTCACAGCCCGGAGAAAGAGGACGGCGGCATCCCTAACCCGCATTTTCATGTGATGACAACCATGCGCCCTTTGAACCCGGATGGCACATGGGGACAAAAACAGCGTCGGGAATATCTTCTTGATGAAGATGGAAACCGAATCCGGGATAAAAACGGCGATTATATGTTTAACGCTGTCCATACAACAGACTGGCATGAGCCGGAAACGCTGGAACACTGGCGGGAGCAGTGGGCGGCTGCCGTTAATACAAAATTTGAGGAAAAAGGGCTGGATGTGCGTATCGACCACCGTTCCTATGTGCGGCAGGGGCTTGACCTGATACCTACTGTCCACGAGGGAGCTAATGTCCGGCAGATGGAAGCAAAGGGCATCCGCACCGAGAAAGGGGAACTGAACCGCTGGATTAAAGCCACCAACCGGCTCATGCAGGATGTGAGGAAGAAGATCAAAGCTCTGTTTGTCTGGATGGCAGAGGTAAAAGAAGAACTTTCCAAACCCCAGACACCGAGCCTTGCCGACCTGCTGATCGCTTATTACAACCAGCGCAACGCAGGGGCATGGAGCAATAAAGCCAGAACCGGAAACTTAAAGCAGTTTGCCGAAGCCGTCAATTATCTGACGGAAAACAAGCTGCTCACATTAGAGGATTTGCAGGAGCGTCTTTCCTCTGTCAACGAAGAATTTGAAGCGTTAAGCGACTCCATGAAAAAGAAATCTGCCCGGATAAAGGAATTGCAGGAATTGATACGGGAGGGCGAGAATTACCAGCGGCTAAAACCTGTTCATACGGAATTGAACAATATCAAGTTTAAGAAACAGAGGGAGAAATTTGAAACATCCCACGATGCGGAGTTACGGCTGTTTTATGCCGCCCGCCGTATTTTGAAAGAAAAACTGGACGGAAAACCCATTGCCCTGAAAGCATGGAAACAGGAATACGCACAGTTAAAAACAGAGTATGCCGAACTGTCTCCGCAGCACAAGCCACTCCGGGAGGAAGTCATACGGCTACGGCAGGTGCAGAACGCCGTAGATACCGCACTGCGCCGGAGGGAGCAGCCACAGGCAGTACAGAGAAAGAAACATGAGATGGAGCTATGATATAATCGGCAGCTTTACCGCTACCAGTATTTTTATGGAGGGAGCATTTGAATGTATTTGAAGCGGTGAAACAGTCTGTTACCACTCGGCAGGCTGCTTCATTCTATGGAATCCGGGTGGGGAGAAACGGCATGGTCTGCTGTCCATTCCACAATGACCGCACGCCCAGCATGAAAGTGGACAGCCGCTTTTACTGCTTCGGCTGCGGGGCTTCCGGGGATGTGATCGACTTTGCCGCTTTGCTGCATGGATTGGGGAAACGGGAAGCTGCGGTCAGGCTTGCGGAGGACTTCGGCGTTTCCTATGAGAAATCCGGCAATGCGCCGCCAGATAGGAAGCGTCACAACAGGTCACAGCCCCGACAAAAATCAGCGGAGCAGAGATTTCAGGAAACGGAACGGTATTGTTTCCGGGTGCTATGCGATTATCTGCGCCTGCTGGAGCATTGGAAAACAGCACACGCCCCACAGCCGCAGGATGCCATCTGGCATCCTCTTTTTGTGGAAGCGTTGCAGAGGATAAGCTACACAGAATACCTTTTGGATATTTTGTTATACGGAGAAATAGAAGAAAAAGCGGCATTGATCGCCGCACAGGGAAAGGAGGTGTTGCGGCTTGAACAGCGAATTTCAGAGCTTGCCGCCGGAAACGCAGGAAGCGGTCAAAAGGACGATGGACACAATGGAACCGGCGCAGACACCGGCAGAAATCCGGGAAACATTAGAGGGGACGCAGAAAGGCGGCGTGAAGAACAGCATCCGAAACTGCCTGACGGTGTTCCAGCGTGACCCTCTGTTTCGCGGGGCGCTGCGCCTGAACCTTTTGACGGAGCAGATTGACATTGTGAAGCCGCTGGGCTGGGAGCGCACCAGTACCACGCTGACCGACATGGACATGAACTACCTGCTTTTGTATCTGGAAGAAAATTACGGGCTTACCAGCGAGAAAAAGGTGCAGAGCGCCATCAAGATTGTTGCCAATGAAAACCGCTACCATCCAGTCAGGGATTACCTGAACAGCCTGCAATGGGACGGCACAGAGCGCATCCGTTACGCCCTGCATCACTTTCTGGGAGCCGATACGGACGAATACACCTATGAAGCCTTGAAACTGTTCCTGATGGGAGCCATCCGGCGGGTATTCAGACCGGGGAGCAAGTTTGAGGTCATGCTCTGTCTGGTTGGTGGTCAGGGAGCCGGGAAATCTACCTTTTTCCGGCTGCTGGCAGGCAGGGACGAATGGTTTTCAGACGATTTGAAAAAGCTGGACGATGAAAATGTGTACCGCAAGCTGCAAGGGCATTGGATTATCGAGATGTCGGAGATGATTGCCACAGCCAACGCCAAGAGTATTGAGGAAATCAAGTCATTCTTAAGCCGCCAGAAAGAAACCTACAAAGTGCCGTATGAGACACATCCGGCAGACCGGCTGCGGCAATGTGTATTTGGAGGGACGACCAACCGGCAGGACTTTTTGCCCCGTGACCGCACCGGCAACCGGCGCTTTCTCCCCGTGACGGTGTACCCGGAACGGGCGGAGGTTCACATACTGGACGATGAAGCGGCGGCGAGGGCGTATATCGAACAGATGTGGGCGGAAGCCATGACGGTTTATCGCAGTGGGAAGTATAAGCTGTCATTCAGCATGGAAATGAACCGATACCTGAACGCCCACCAGCAGGACTTTATGCAGGAAGACACACAGGCCGGCATGATCTACGCCTATTTGGAGGACTACACCGGCGACAGGGTATGTTCCAAGCAGCTTTATGAGGAAGCGCTGGGGAACTTAAATTCCCCGGCAGACTGGGAGACACGGGCAATCTGCGAGATTATGAATACCGGCATTGCGGGCGGCATCATACAGGGCTGGGTAGCCTACAAAAGCCCGAAGCGGTATAAGAAATACGGTTCTCAAAAAGGCTGGGAGCGTGTCAACCAAGCTCCGCCGGAGGGGGACGGTTTTCAGGAAATCACGGAAGAAGAAGCCCGGCAAATGGAACTTCCATTCTGAAAAGCCACCGGTTGACAGTTTGGTTGACGCTTTGGTTGACAGCCGGTTGACGGGGAAAAGCCTGATATTTGGGGCATTTCTCTCCTTTGTCAACCATGTCAACCAAGAAATCAAAGAAAAAGTAAAAAGTAATAATAGAGCGCCTATGGATTGTTTTCAAAGTCTTTTCTGCCGGTTGACACGGTTTGGTTGACACGGAGACAGTCTGCGGCTGTACACCTGTCTGACATTCCCTTGTCGGGCATATTTCATTTATGGAGGTAACTGCCTATGGCAAAAAGCAAAAACGAGAGCAATAACAAAAACAGCGGCACCCTGCTTACCGAAAAAGACGGCACCCAGTATTTTGTCATGGGGAAAGTCCGTATCAAGGTATCGGAGCATTTCGCACAGGATGGGAAGCCGCTTGACAGCCTGCTGGAAGATGTGATCCAGCACGCTGCCGCCGCTTCCTGAAAAAATACGGAATAACGACTGTCAATCAGCCCACGCTTATGATATACTTGTACCAGCGAGTATTGTATAAGCGTGGGTTGTTTCTTTTAGAAGGAGGATTTTTAACCGTGAAACAACCATACAATACAACGATTTATAACACTGCACTATATTTGAGATTGAGCCGTGACGATGAATTACAGGGGGAAAGCGGCAGTATCCAGACCCAGCGCATGATGCTTAGACAGTATGCCGCAGAGCATGGGCTGACCGTTGTAGACGAGTACATTGACGACGGATGGAGTGGGACAAATTTCGAGCGTCCAAGTTTCCAAAGGATGATTGATGACATCGAAGACGGGAAAATCAACTGCGTTGTCACAAAGGACTTATCCCGTCTGGGAAGAAACTATATCCTGACCGGTCAGTACACGGAAATCTATTTCCCCAGCAAGGGAGTACGCTACATTGCCATCAATGACAATGTGGACACCATCAACGGAGAAAGCGAGCTTGCACCGTTCTTAAACATCCTGAATGAAATGCACGCCCGACAGACCAGCAAAAAGGTCAAGGCTGCCATGCACACAAGATTTGCCAATGGCGCACACTATGGAGCCTATGCACCGCTGGGCTATGTAAAAGACCCGGACAAAAAAGGTCATCTTCTGATCGACCCGGAAACACGCTGGATTGTAGAGAAGATTTTTGACCTTGCTGTACATGGGCGTGGAGCCGCCAGCATTACACGGATTCTGGTGGAGGAAAAAGTACCTACCCCCGGCTGGCTGAACTATGAAAGATACGGGACTTTCGCCAATATCTACGCCGGTGCGCCCGCAGAAAAAGCCTATGCGTGGACGATTGCACAGGTCAAGAGCATTTTGAAAGAGGAAACCTACATCGGTCACAGCGTTCACAACAAGCAGAGCAACATTTCATTCAAGAACAAGAAAAAGGTGCGGAAGCCGCAGGAAGAATGGTATCGTGTGGAAAATACCCACGAAGCCATCATTTCCGAAGAAGTGTTCCAAAAAGTTCAAGAGCTGATTGCAAGCAGACGCAGGAAACGCAGAAACGGTACGACACAGATTTTCGCAGGATTGATAAAATGTGCAGACTGCGGATGGTCTTTAGCCTATGGGGAAAACAAGCAGAACAAAAACCCATACGGGTACTACCATTGCAGCAAGAACGGACAGGGATTACGCCAGTGTTCCATGCACTATATCCGCTATGATGTACTGTATGCCTATGTGCTTGCAAGACTGCAATACTGGTCTATGCTGGCACAGAAAGATGAGGACAAGCTACTGAAACGGCTGCTCAATGTCAGCGACAGGGAAAGGAACTCTGCGAAGAAAAAGCAGGCTGCGGAGCTGAAAAAGGCAGAGAAGCGTAAAGCCGAGGTTGACGGGCTGTTTGCTAAAATGTATGAGGACTGGTCTGCCGGACGCATAACCGAGTATAACTTCAATATGCTGTCCGAGAAGTACCAGAACGAGCAAAAGGAGCTTGAAACAAAAATAAGACAGCTTCACGAAATGATGGAAGCCGCCGTACAGACCGCAGCGGATGCTGAAAAGTGGATTGCCCTAATGAAACAGTATGTCAACCCTGTGGAGCTGACCGCCGAACTTCTGAACACTCTAATTGAAAAAATAACCGTCCACGAAGCTGTCAAGGGCGAGGATGGAAGCCGTGAGCAGGAAGTAGAAATCTACTACCGCTTCATCGGCAAAATCGACTGACCTTTCTTTTTTTACCCAACAATATCTTTAATTAAGGGAAACGGGGGATCGTTACCCTGATTTACTTACTACTAAAAAAATATCGAAGATTCTGGAAGTGAGTCTTGACGACCTGTTATCTGGAAAAGAAATGGAAAAAGTAGTAGAACGTAATCCTGTTATTGAAAAGAAAAGCGTCAATAACATAATGATAGCTCTTTATGCGTTTGTGGTAATTTCATTTTTTATCACTATTGTGGACATTATAATTAGATTCCCGTTGCAATCAGAGATGATTGATTATAATGATATTCAAGCGATTGTAATAAATGTATTGGCATTGCTTATTCAGATTGTCTTCTTTGCGTATGGTTTTGTTAATGCTATACGAGGAATGCTATCACCAAAAAGGATGGGTGCCGTAATTGTTGCATTTTTTGCTGCGACCTGTATTACTGGAAATATGGTAATTAATTCAAATGTTCAGATTGTTTTATGGTGGATTGTTTTAATTATCCCGAATATAGTTGGTGCTGTAGCAACATTCGCTTATTTTGTTTCGGGTAAGAAAAGTAAGATATATTCTATGATAATTTATTTGGTTGCGATTTGGGGAATGTTCCGTATCATTTATTCAAATTATAATCTTATAGTTCATGCAAATCAGTATCTGTCTATGAATAGCACGGTTAGACTTGTACTTGAGATAGCAATACATTGTCTAGTAATATATCAAACGTATGTATTATGGATTAAACGTCAAAATGCAATAGACATAAGTTGATAGAAGAGTATATGTTCGATTTGATTTTATAAGCTGAGCATGATCCCGGTCATTTATGCTCAGCTTTCTTTTATATTATGTGTCTGGGAATAGCGAAAGAATGATTTTCAATAAAAATATAATCCCAAACAATGACCAGGCACCATTCCTGATACCTGGCCATGAAGAGAAGTGCTCGGTTGTTCTGGGATGCTGTGGGTTTGCATCACGTATGCAGCACGCATATCCGAAAAGCCCCATTTTACGGGCATCCATAGTTCTCAAAGAGATAATCTCTCTTATTTTTCGGAGAAAATATCAACCCTCGAAAGCTATGCTTTCGGGGATTTTTGTTTTTTGAAAAAGAAGTTTGAAAATTTAACAATAGTATTGTTTAACAACTAATTTTTTTACCATATTGATATCCAAGGTTATAGGCGGCAATTGCACTTTTATGGCGTACAGTGCCAGCCTGACTATC
Organism: Firmicutes bacterium OM04-13BH; assembly: GCA_003481745.1. Taxonomy (GTDB): domain Bacteria; phylum Bacillota; class Clostridia; order Lachnospirales; family Lachnospiraceae; genus Blautia; species Blautia stercoris. The sequence goes on along the minus strand of QULP01000004.1, from coordinate 48,478 downwards.
AGGCAGGTGGGAAAGGTCAGATTGCGGAAGATTACCGTTTAAAGCATCTTTTAAGCCTTCTTCATAAGCACAAGCTGCACAGATATGTCGTCCTCCATTTCTGTTATCCTGAGCTTCTGGAAGTTCATTAAATCCTTCTAAATAACGATGTTGTTTGTTACAAGTAGCCATAGCGTGAAACCTCCTGGTATTTATTTTTTGAAAAATAGATTATTCTTAATAATAAATTTATCATTTTTTTGTATAGATAGCAATCTGTTTTTGGGCATTAAGCATGAATATATTTTTGTATTCCAAAAGTAAAGAGTAAAGACTGAGGTTGTTCTTTTGGCTGTTTGAAAGTATAATAGACGAGTGAAATTATTGAAAAGAAATGTAAACATAGAGAAGAGGAAGTGGAATGAGAAAAACAGAGATTGTACCTTTTGTGAAATGGGCAGGTGGAAAACGTCAGTTATTAAGCCAGATTCAGGAGAGAATGCCTGAAAATTATAATCATTATTTTGAACCGTTTGTGGGAGGCGGTGCTGTGTTTTTTTTGACACAGCCTTCAAAAGCATTAATTAATGATATTAATAAAGCGTTGATTAATACTTATCAAAGAATCTGCGACAGTCCCAAAGAGTTTTTAAGTGAAGTAAATAAAATAGATTCTGAGATGTGGGAAGATGGAAAACAGTATTATTATACCATTAGGGAACATTATAATGATAAGTTAATGAAATCAGAATATGATGTAGAATTGGCGGCATTATTTGTTTTTCTAAATAAACATTGTTTTAATGGTTTGTATCGGGTAAATGGAAAAGGTCTTTTTAATGTGCCATATAATAACAGTCGCAGAGCATCTGTAGAAGAAAATATAATTTGGGCTGTTTCAGAATATCTTCAGAATATTACGATTTTGCAGGGAGATTTTGAGGATGCTTGTAAAGAAGCGAAAAAGGGAGATTTTGTATTTTTGGACAGTCCTTATGCGCCATTGAATCCTACTTCGTTTGAATCCTACACAAAAGAGGGATTTGATATAGAAAGTCATAAGAGACTGGCAAAACTTTATGATGAATTAACAACGAGAGGATGTTACTGTATGCTTACAAATCATAATACAGATTTGATAAACGAGTTGTATGGAAATAAAGGTTATAAAATAGATGTTGTAAGTGTCAGGCGTATGATTAATTCTGATGCATCTAATAGAGTGGGAGAAGAAGTAATAATATGTAATTATTAGAAGAAGTTAGAGACTTTGCAGGAATATATTTTCACTTTACAGTACTGACTTGACACAAACTTAAAATACGGTATAATGGCAGAATATACGCATTTTGAAAGGAGAGAGGTATGAATCAGATTTTGACAGGAATAAACGATTTCATGTACACATATATTCTGCTGATTCTGCTTGTGGGTGCTGGTGTATTTTTTACCGTATTTACAAAGGGAGTTCAGGTTCGTTTATTGAAAGATGGATTAAAATCCATTATGGAAAAGAAAACCGGAAATGAGGGAGAAAAATCAGTTTCTTCTTTTCAGGCATTGATGATTTCTACTGCTTCAAGAGTAGGAACCGGAAACATTGCCGGAATTGCAACTGCAATCGCAGCAGGAGGACCGGGAGCGGTTTTCTGGATGTGGGTTATGGCAGTGATTGGCAGTTCGTCTGCTTTTATTGAGAGTACGCTGGCTCAGATTTATAAGGTAGAAGAAAACGGACAGTTTCGAGGTGGACCATCTTACTACATGGAAAAAGCATTAAAAAAACGCTGGCTTGGAATCCTGTTTTCCATTGCATTGATTATCTGCTTTGCCTATGGATTTAACGGACTTCAGTCCTTTAATATGTCTTCCGCATTAGAATATTATATTCCGAATTATTCGCAGACTCATGTACCAATGATAGTTGGTATCATACTGGCTGTTGCATTTGCAGCAGTTATCTGGGGCGGTGCACATAGAATTGGAGTGATTACTTCTTTTATTGTTCCGGTTATGGCAGTTGTTTACATCTTAATTGGAATTTATACCATGCTGACAAATTTAAGCAGTATTCCGCATGTATTTGGTATGATTTTTGAAAATGCATTTAGTGCCCGTTCTTTTGCCGGAGGGTTTGCCGGAAGTGCGGTAATGATTGGAATCAAGCGAGGGCTGTTTTCAAATGAAGCCGGTATGGGTAGTGCGCCAAATGCAGCGGCATCTGCAGATGTTGATCATCCGGTTAAACAGGGTTTGGTGCAGGTGATTTCTGTTTTCATTGATACACTTTTAATCTGCAGTACTACAGCTATGATGCTTTTGATTTCGGGTGTACAGGGTGAAAGTGGAGTATTAGATGGAATCCCATTTGTACAGGAAGCAATTCGTACCAACATCGGACAGTGGGGAATCCATTTTATTACTGTCTCCATCTTTGCCTTTGCGTTTAGCAGTCTGGTTGGAAATTATTATTATGCGGAATCCAATATTTTATTTATTAAAAACAGTAAAGCTTTATTAAATATTTTCCGCCTTACCTGTGTTGTAGCAATTTTCCTTGGGGCACAGGCAGATTTTTCTGTAGTCTGGAATATCGCCGATATCACAATGGGAGTTATGGCAATCATTAATATTATTGCGATTATGCTGCTTAGAAAGACAGCAATTAAAGCACTGAAAAGTTATGAAGAACAGAAAAAAGCTGGAAAGAATCCGGTGTTTAAAGAATCCGATATTGGAATCAAAGATACCGTGTGGAAATAAGAATTAGAATTAGTATTAGCAAATAAAAGAGAAATCGGTATGTAGAGCATCAAAGCCTGCATACCGATTTTCTTTTTAAGATTTCACATGGTATTTTATATTCATCCTGATGAGATGGGTCGGGATGTTCGATTTTTTGAATTAGATAATCTGCTGCAATTGTTCCCATTTTTTTTAAAGGAAGTGCCATGGTAGATAATGCAGGGGTAAATGCGGCACAGATTTCCCGATTATCGAATCCGATGACGGAAAGGTCTTTTCCAATGGTCAAATTGTGTTTGGCAGCGTAATCATAAACGCCTGCAGCCATTAAGTCGTTCATGGCAAAGATTCCGGTTACACCTTCTTTGACCAGACGCTTTGCACCTTCATAGCCATCGATCCGGTTCCAGTCACCACTGATTTCCCACGATGGATTAAACGGAATCTGATATTCATAAAGTGCTCTTAAGAATCCTTTGCGTCTTTCAAGGGTATGATAGCTGGCTTCTGTTCCTTTGATAAGCCCAAGTTTTCTATGTCCATTTGCAAGCAGTTCTTTTGTTGCTTCATAACCGCCTTGCTCATCATCGTAAATAATCGAAGTAATCTCAGGATTTTTTACCCGACCATAAACTGCAACAAGCGGAACGGAGAAAAGTTCAGAGATATTATCCATGACATGGTAGTGTCCTTCAATGTAAATAATTCCTTCCACCCGTTTGGCAAGCATCTGCTGTACTTCATCTTCGACAAGCGAGTCATAGTTTTCTTCTTTATAAAAAAGATTACCATATTTCTGATAAAGCCGCATATTTCCCATTAAGAGTGTGTACCCTCTTTCTTCCATAAATTCACTGATTCCGTCAATAATCGATGGAGTATGGAAGATGGTAAGATCCTCGGCAATAATTCCAATGGTTTTTGTATTTTTTTGCTTTAAGTTTTTTGCCATATAGTTTGGCACATAGTTCATTTCTTTTGCAGTTTCCAAGACCAGTTTTTTCATTTCGTCGCTGGCTTTGTTTTTTCCATTTAAAATGTTTGATACAGTAGAAATTGAGACATTACACGCCTTTGCAATTTCTTTTATCGTTGCAATAAAAATCACCTCCTAAAGTAAAGTGTAGTTTTTTTGTATTTTTCTTTTATTATAGGGAGAAGTTTCGGTTAAGTCAATGAATTGAAAAGAAAAATAAGTAAAACGTTATTTTATAGTAAAATCTTATAAAAAACAAGATTAAAAATTAGAAATAACAACTAAAATGCAAAATATAATCACAAAAATATTGAACAAGTTGCTCGATGAGAGTATACTGAGAAAGAAAATAGTAAAACGTTTTACAAAACTGCAAAAAAAGATACAAAAAAGACTGTGTGTATCTGAAAGAGGCAGTGAAAAAAGAAGGAGGAATTATTATGGATAAGAAACAAGTACCGCGCTCGATTCTCTCAATCGCAATTTCCACGATTATGGTGCTTGGAAATTATCTTCCATATCTGGGCAGTATTGATGTACTTGCAGCAACAGATGGAATGATTGCGGAGAAGACAGAAAATGGATATCATTTAAAAAATGATTACTTTGACGTAGAGACCGGTAAATATGGAGAAATCACGTCATTGAAAATTGTGGGGGACGAATTTGACACAAACTATGTCATGAATGTGAAGGATAATCCAAAACAGGACACCGGTGCACATGAATGGCTTGGAGATTTGATGTTCAAGACCAAAAAGGATGGTGAAGATTCCTGGAGTGAATCTCTTACCAATTCTTCTGATGCAGGAAGAACGGTTGAATTAAAAGATAACAAAATTATTGTGACTTATGATAATTCAAAAGCAGAAGGCACTCGTGCCATCAAGGATTTTAAATTAATAGAAACATATTCTTTAGTAGATGACCAGTTAAAATGGGATATTACCGTAGAAAATACAAATGATTCAGATTTGGTATTTGGAGATTTCGGAGTTCCGCTTGCATTTCATGAAATCTGGGTGAATCAGGGAGAAGCTTATGAAGCCTGCACAGTCGACCATAGCTTTGTTGGAAAAGACTCCTCTTATGTATATGCAACAAGACCGAGTGGACAGGGTCATTTCCTGTTAATGACACCGGAAACTGAAACAGGTGCCGGATTTGAATATCAGGATCACTGGCAGGTCGGACAGAGACGTGCAGAAGAAAAAGAATGGTGCATGGATCAGGCAGACTGGGCAAACGGTCTGAATGTATTCTATATTCATTCTGATGCAATCAGTAAAGATGCAAAATCCGGAAATAAAGGTTACATGGAAAGTTCCAGCATGACTTTAAAAGCCGGAGAAAGCAAAACCTATTCCTTTAATTTTACAGGAGTAGCAGATGAATCTGAGATGAAAACCGAACTTTATGATGAGGGAATCATTGATGCAGTTGCAGTTCCGGGCATGACATTTGCAAAAGACATGCCGGCAAAAATGTATCTGCATACAAAGGTAGATGCAAAGGATATTTCTTTTGAATATCGCTGTCCGCATACCAATAATCTTCATCAAGGTACAAATACCGTTTCCAATAATCTTGCGTGTGAACGCACAGACGAAAACACTTATGCAAAATATCTGGAAACAAAAGAAATCAATGGAGAGCAGTATCATATTTATGAAATTGCTTTTGGAGATTTAGGACAAAATGACATCATTGTAAACTACAAACAGGATGGCGAAGAAAAAACAACCATGCTGCAGTTCTATATGATGGATGATTTGAAATCAGCATTGTCCACGCACTCTGATTTTTTATTGAAGACACAGTGGGATGCAGCAGGTGAGATTCAGGATAAAGTATTTGATGACTGGATGATGGATACCAAGTCCAAACGAGGCTCTTTTAATGGTTACTGGGGCTGGGGTGATGACTGGGGATATGTTCATGGCGAATATCTTGCAGAAATGAACTCCTACAATCCGGTAAAAGAGCAGGTACAGGCATTAGATGAATATTTAAATGTAGCAATCTGGCAGAACTTGATGGGAGAACATCAGGAAGATTATCTGATTCACGACTTCTTAATGGAAGAGCCGAACAGTACTCCGACTTACCGTGGATTTGCATATCCGCATATCTACAATACCTACTTTGCTATGTATAAAATTGCCAAACAGTATCCGGATTTAATTGATTATATCGAAGATGCAGATACTTATCTGCTTCGTTGTTATAACATTATGGATGCGTTATACAATGAAGGAACTGTTGGTTATAACTGGGCAACTGGTCTGATGGGAGAATCCACTACACCGGATATCATTGAAGCTTTACAGGAACGTGGATATGAAGAAGAAGCGGAAAATTTAACAAGTATCATGGAGAAAAAATTCCAGAATTTTGCAAATGACCCATATCCATATATCTCAGAATATCCTTATGACAATACCAGTGAAGAAGCAATCTACACTCTGGCAAAAATGTTTGGAAATGATTCCGTTATGTCAAAAGTCAATAAAAAAACAAGAGCCTGCCGTGGTGTACAGCCAATCTGGTATCATTATGGAAACCCAACCACAATCTGTGGTGAAAACTGGTTCAACTTCCAGTATACTGCTTCTCTTGCAGGATATTGTATGGATGACTGGCTTCGTTTTGAAAACAATGGTTTAAGCAGTGACGAAATGGGTGAAGCACAGAGAATTAATTATGCAGGAAAACTTGCGAACTTTACCGTAATCAATTCAGGACAGATTGATGCTGATCCGGAAAACATCGGAACCGTTTCCTGGACTTATCAGGCAGAAATGGGAAATGATACCGCACTTGGAACCGGCGGTGGAAAACTTCATAATGGCTGGAGACAGATGTCTGGTGAAGCTGACCTTGCGCTTTTTGGTGCAGTTCGTATCGCTTCCTCTGATGTTGCAGTCGACCCGGTATTCGGTTTATTTGGATATGGCTGTGAAGTGAAAGATAATGGTGCTTCTTACAGTGTTGTTCCGTTAGATGGTGTTTACCACAGATTAAACCTGATTAATAATAAGATTTCTTTAGAACTGTATCGTGACCAGTATGACAGCGCAACCGTATCAAAAGATGGAAGTACAATTTCCATGAACATTGTAAATGTAACTGGTGTAGAACATGAATCTAACCTAGACCTGACAGGTATTCCGGCAGGAAATTATCAGGTACTGGTAAATGGAGAAGTAGCAGGAAGCTTTATCGCAGGCGAAGGTACAACAACAGTCGCTCTTCCTCTTCCGGCAGGAGACAGCGCAAAAGTAGAAATCAAAGCCGGAGATTTATTAGAAAACACAACACCTGTAGTTGATGCGGGAAAAGATGCAACAACAACTGTAAACGAAACAGTGATGCTTCATGGAAGCGCAAGAGACAATGCATGGTTACATACAGAACCGGCTGTAAAATGGAGTGTAGAAGAGTCTCCGGAAGAAGCAGAAGTAAACTTTTCAAATACAGAAGCAACTTCCACAAAAGTAAGCTTTCCAAAAGCTGGTGAATACACCTTAAAATTAACAGCCAAAGGCAAGAGTAACAGTGCATCCGATACTGTAAAAGTTACGGTAGAAGGGGAATCTGATTTACCGGAAGTACTTGCACAGTATGACTTTGAAGCTGCCAATATGGACACTGCAAATAAGAAAGTAAAAGATATCAGCGGTTCCGGTATTGATGCACAGCAAAAAGGAAATGTAGAAGTTGCAGAAGGAAAAGATGGAGGAAACGGTATTTCCATGGACGGAGAAATCGGTGGTTATGTCAAACTTTCCAGTGACTTGACAAAGAACACAAAAGAAGCAACCATTTCCATGGATGTGAAATTAAACGGTACGCAGACAAATGGAACAAGACTGTTTGAATTTGGCGATATGGATGGAAATGTATTCCAGGTATCTTTTGAAAGTGCAAACGAGCTGTCTATGACAGTAACCAATCTTGAAACCAATGAATCAGAAACTGCAAAAGCAGGTGTGCTTTTAAATTCTGGTTCTTGGCAGAATGTAGAAGTAACCTTAAAAGATAATATCGCAGTTTTATATATCAACGGAGAAGCGTATGCCCAAATCAAAGATGCAGGATTTTCCTTTGATAAACTTGGAAAAACACAGAAAAACTTTATCGGTCGTGCAAGTTCTGAAAGTTCTCCGTGGTTAAACGGAACCTATGATAACTTCAAGATGCTTTCTAAAGCGGTAAGCGCAGAAGAATTAAAGAAAGAATATGGTTCTGAAGCAGAAACTACAATTAAAAATGTTGTAATTTCACCGGTGATTACCTCCGTTGGAGTTGCACCAAATATGCCAAAGACAGCAAAAGTAGAATACTCAAACGGCTTATGCAAATATGAATCCATCACATGGGATGACATTGAAAAATCCTTATATACAAAACGTGGTGAATTTGAAGCAAACGGTAAATTAGAAGCAATTGATTATCCGGTATCTACCAAAGTACAGGTAGTAGAAGGAAAAGAGCAGAACATTGCTTTGATTGCGACACCAACTGCAATTGTAAATACACCTCAGGATTTAGGTGGCGTAGCCGGATTAAATGATGGTTATGAACCGGCAAGTTCAAGAGATACTTCTCATGGAGTATGGCATAACTGGCAGGGAGGAAATCAGTCAGGAGATGCATGGGTTCAGTACACATGGAATAACGAAGTAACAATTACAGGAACAGATGCTTACTACTTTACCGATGGAAATTTTGCACCGGCATCGGTAAGCTATCAGTACCTTGATGCAGATGGAAACTGGAAAGAAGTAGAAAATGGAGACGGATTTGGAGTGAAACTCAATCAATACAACAAGACTACATTTGCTCCGGTTACAACAACTGCAATCCGTATGTGGATGAAACCAAAAACATTAGGCTGTGGTGTCATTGAATGGAAAGTTTATGGCTATTCGAATGAAATGGCAGCAGACAAACAGTTATTAAAATCTGCACTGGATAAAGCAAAATCTGTTGACACTTCCTTATTTGAAGAAGGTGCAGATGCTACTTTAAGTGCAGCAATCGAAGAAGCACAGGCAGTTTACGACAACAAAGAAGCAACACAGGATGAAGTAGATGCAGCAGCAGCAAAACTCGAAAGAGTCATTGCTTCTCTTCCGGCAAAAGATGGAAACCTTGCATTTAGCGCAACTGCTTCTACAAGCTTTGTATCCGGCTGGGAAAAACTTTCTGGTATCAACGATGGTCTTGTTCCGGAAAAATCTTATAATCCGGGAATCGCAAGATACGGAACATGGGGCAACACAAGTAAATACGAAACTCTTACTTATACCTGGGGTTCAGAAGTAACCTTAAAAGGCAGTGATATTTACTTCTGGTATGATGGTTCAGAAACCGATAACGGTGGAATCAATCTTCCGACTTCGTATGTATATGAATATCTGGATGCAGATGGAAGCTGGAAAGAAATTCCAAATGCAAGTGCTTACAGCTTAGAAATTGACAAATTTAATGCAATAACATTTGATGAAGTAACAACAACTGCTCTTCGTGTCACCTTAAATAAACAGGCAGAAGATAATACAGGTGTAGGCGTTGTAGAGTGGAAAGTATATGGTACGTTAGCGCCTGTTGATAAGAGCGAGCTGACAGAGGCAATCAAAGAAGCTGAAAAATTAGAAGCAGGCTCTTATACAGAAGAAAGCTGGACTGCATTTACAAAAGCACTCGCAAACGCAAAAGCAATTGAAGCTGATGCACAGGCAAGCAAGAAAGAAGCAGAAACTGCACTTTCAGCCCTGATTAAAGCACAGAACAATTTGGAAGAAGTTACAGAAGCCCCGGATAAGACTGCTTTAACGGAAATGATTCAAGAAGCAGAAACCAAACAGCAGGAAGCTTATACAGAAGAGTCCTGGAATGCATTTAAGACAGCATTAGATACAGCAAAAGAAGCAGCAGAATCAGAAACAGCAACAAAAGAACAGATTGAAGAAGCACTTTCCAAGCTGAAAGAAGCAATGGCAAATCTTGAATTATCCAAACCGGATACAGAGGTAAAAAATCTTGCACCAGATGCAAAAACAGACGGACTTTGCAACTATGACGGTTTAGATGGCAGAATCGATGACCTTGGAGGTCTTGCAAGCTTAAATAACGAAAAAGAACCGGCAAATTCCGCAGATACCTCAAATGGTGTATGGCACAACTGGCATAATCGCTATGCAGAAGACGGAAGTGTTGTAGATGGATGGGTTTCCTACACATGGGAAAAATCGGTTGAAATTGAAAGCATGGATGTGTATTACTTCCAGGATGGCGGCGGAAACTTCCTGCCACAGTCCGCAGGCGTAGAATATTTAGATGAAAATGGTAACTGGGTAAAAGTTGCAGATGCACAGAACTTAGAGTGTGCAGCAGATAAATACAATACCATTGCACTTGGAAAGCTTAAAACAACAGCAGTACGCCTGACTGTAGCACCACAGCTTCGTGAAGGCGCAACAGAAGATGCTTCAAGAGGAACCGGTATCATCGAATGGAAAGTAAACGGTGTTTATGCTGTAGAAGAACCGGAGACTGTAAATAAAGAAGCATTATCCGCAGCTTTGGTTCTTGCAGAACAGAAAGAAGAAAGTGCGTATACAGAAGAGAGCTGGAACGCATTTAAAGAAGCATTTGATGCAGCAAAAGAAGTTTACGCAAAAGAAGATGCAACGCAGGCAGAAGTCGATGCGGCAGTAGCTGCACTTGAAACTGCTATGGAAGCATTAAAAGAAAAAGCAGACAAGACAGAATTAACTGCATTAATCGAACGTGCAAAAGAAAAGAACGAAGCAGACTATACAAAAGAAAGCTTTGAAATATTTAAAAATGCATTGGATGCAGCCGAAAAGGTAGCCGCAGATGATAATGCAGAACAGAGTGTGGTAGATGAGGCAAAAACTGCACTTGCAGAAGCAATGCGGAATCTTGTTGAAAAACAGAAAGTAAACAAAGGCGCATTACAGGCAGCAATTGAAGAGGCAGACAAAAAAGTAAAAGAGGATTACACAGAAGAAAGTTTTGAAAGCTTTGAACGTGTATTAAAATCTGCAAAAGAAGTTTATGCAGATGAAAATGCAGCACAGGAAGAAGTAGATAACCAGACTGCATTATTAAATGCGGCAATGGCAAATCTGGTTGCAAAACCAACCGAACCGGAAAATCCGGCAGATAAGAGCAAACTGGAATCTGCACTTGAAAAAGCAGAAGCATTAACAAGAGCAGACTACACAGAGGAAACCTGGAGAATTTTTGCAGAAGCACTCGAAAAAGCACAGAGCGTAGCAGGAAATGAAACTGCAACACAGGAAGAAGTAGACGAAGCAGTAAGCGGACTGGAAAGTGCAATGACACAGCTTGAAAAAGTAGATGGTGGAGAAGAAAAACCATCTGTTGAAGAACTCAAAGCATTAGTAGAGAAAGCAGAAGAATTAAACAAAGACGACTATGTGGCATCTACCTGGGATAATTTTGAACAGGCATTAGAAGCTGCAAAAGCAGTGCTTGATTTAGACGATGCAACACAGGCAGAAATCGAAGCTGCAGAAGAAAACCTGCAAAAAGCAATGGAGGCATTACTGTCCAAGACAGGATGGCAGGTAATCAATGGTCAGAAATACTATTATGGCGAAGACGGTACAAAGAAAACAGGATGGCAGGAAATCGACGGTAAGAAATATTACTTCGGAGAGGAAAACGACGGAGCAATGAAGACTTACTGGCAGCAGATTAACGGTAAATGGTATTTCTTTGGAAACGATGGTGTCATGAGAACTTACTGGCAGAAAATCTGGGGCAAATGGTATTTCCTCGGAAATGCATCAGATGGCGCAATGAAGACAGGATGGCAGAAAATCTGGGGTAAATGGTATTATCTCGGAAGTGCAAACGATGGCGCAATGAAGACAGGATGGCAGCAGGTTTACGGTAAATGGTATTATCTTGGCTCTGCTGAAGATGGTTCCATGAAAACTTACTGGCAGCAGATTAACGGTAAATGGTACTTCTTTGGTGGTGCAGATGACGGAGCAATGAAGACTGGCTGGCAGAAAATCTGGGGTAAATGGTATTACCTTGGAAGCGCAAACGATGGCGCAATGAAAACAGGCTGGCAGAAAATCAACGGCAAATGGTATTACTTTGGAGGAGAACAGGATGGTTCTATGAAGAGTAATGTATGGGTTGGCGATTATTACTTAGATAACTCCGGAGTTTGGAGCAAAACAAAAAAGAGCAAATAAAACTCTTTTAAAAGGATTTAACCAAATCAAGGAAGTCCCCTGCTTTAATTGCAAAAAGCAATAAGCAGGGGTGGGGACTTGCTTGTATCAGGAGGGGGCAAGCTCCTTCTGATAAGCTGCGTAGCAGCTATTTGGTTATGAGCAAGTAGCGAAAGCGGATTGCGAATATCCGCTTGACTAATGAAACAAAAAATAGGGGCAGAAGCTTATCAAAGGGCTTTTGTCCCTGCTTTGCTTTTTCACGTTCTTTTTGATATAATACAAAGAAGTCAAATGCAGAAAGTGTAGGTTTATAATATAGATGGATTTAGAGAATACAAACAAACTGACAATCGGGATTCTGGCACATGTCGATGCCGGAAAAACAACGCTTGCAGAAAGCATTTTGTATCTGACAGGCAGCATTCGGAAACTGGGGCGTGTGGATCATCAGGATGCATTTTTGGATACTTATGAATTAGAGAGGGAGCGTGGAATTACTATTTTTTCCAAACAGGCGGAATTTAGATTAGGAGAGCGGGAGGTTACCCTGCTTGATACCCCGGGACACGTGGATTTTTCGGCTGAAATGGAACGAACCCTTCAGGTATTGGATTATGCCATTTTGGTTATTAGTGGAGCAGATGGCGTACAGGGACATGTACAGACCTTATGGCGTCTTTTAAAACAGTATGAGATACCGGTCTTTTTATTTATCAATAAAATGGATCAGCCGGATACCAATGAAAATGCACTGATGGAAGAACTGACAAAACGATTAGATGAGAAATGCATTAATTTCAGTGCCGGACTTGAAACAGAAGAGGCAAAGGAAAATCTTGCAGTCTGTGATGAGGCAGTATTGGAACATTATCTGGAAAGCGGAGAAATCCAGAAAGAAGAAATCATAAACTTAATAGCAAAGAGAAAAGTCTTTCCTTGTTATTTTGGTTCGGCTTTAAAGATTCAGGGTGTCGAAGAATTTTTAAGAGGAATCGAAACCTTTACAAGAGAATGTGCCTATCCTGAAGAATTCGGTGCAAGGGTCTTTAAGATTGCAAGAGATGCACAGGGAAACCGATTAACTTATTTAAAAATAACCGGCGGAAGCTTAAAGGTAAAAATGCTGTTATCAAATGAAAAAGAGGCAGGAGAGGGAAAAGAAGAACTCTGGGAAGAAAAAGCAGAACAGATTCGGATTTATTCCGGAAATTCTTTTGAGGCAGTAAAAGAAGCCAAAGCCGGAAGCGTCTGTGCGGTGACTGGACTTTCCCATACTTACTGCGGACAGGGGCTTGGAATCGAAGCCCATACGTTTTTACCGGTTTTAGAGCCGGTCTTAACTTATAAAATCGAACTGCCGGAAGACTGTAATGTGCACAGTATGTTAATCAAACTAAAAGAACTGGAAGAAGAAGAACCACAGCTTCATATTGTGTGGGATGAGAGATTACAGGAAATCCATGCACAGGTTATGGGTGAAGTACAGATTGAAATCTTAAAGCGCATGATTTGGGAACGCTATCAGACAGAAGTGGAGTTTGGCAGTGGAAAAATCGTCTATAAAGAGACGATTGAGGACTGTGTCGAGGGAGTCGGACATTTTGAACCGCTTCGCCATTATGCTGAGGTACATTTAAAATTAGAACCGGCAGAAAGAGGCACAGGACTTCATTTTTTTGCAGACTGCAGTGAAGATTTATTGGACAGAAACTGGCAGAGGCTGGTGCTGACCCACTTAGAAGAACGAATGCATAAAGGGGTTTTAACCGGTTCGGAAATTACAGATATGAAGGTTACGCTGGTAAGCGGACGGGCACATTTAAAACATACCGAGGGTGGGGATTTCAGACAGGCAACGTATCGTGCTCTGCGTCAGGGACTAAAAAAAGCAAAGAGTGTTTTATTAGAGCCGGTCTATGAATTCCGACTGGAGCTGCCGGCAGATAAAGTGGGAAGAGCGATGGCGGATATCCAGAAAATGTATGGGGAATTTCAGCTTTCAGACAGCGAAGGAGAATATTCCGTAGTGACTGGTTTTGCGCCGGTTTCTTTGATGCGTGATTATCAAAAAGAAGTGATGGCTTATACAAGCGGGCACGGCAGACTGTTTTGTACCTTGAAAGGCTATATGCCGTGCCATAATGCGGATGAAGTGATTGAAGAGATGAACTACGATTCCGAAAGTGATTTGGAAAATCCAACCGGTTCTGTCTTTTGTGCGCATGGGGCAGGATTTATTGTGCCGTGGTATGAAGTAGAAGACTATATGCATCTGGAACTTCAGACCCCGATGCAAAAACAGGTAGAAGAAGAAATTCCAATGCCAAAAAGAACCCCCCAGGAAGCAGAAGCTTATCTAAAAGAAGGAGTTCAAAATGAAGAAGAACTAAGAGCCATCTTTGAGCGTACTTATGGTGCAGTAAAAAGAGAACGACAGGGCTGGGAGCGGATTTCAAAAAGAAATCCAAACAGAAATCCAAGTGTCAGAAGCAGTGAGACAGAAAATACCAGAAAAGAGAAAAAACGAGAACCGATAAAAGAATATCTGCTTGTGGATGGTTATAATATTATTTTTGCATGGGAAGATCTAAATGAACTTTCAAAAATCAATATTGAAAGTGCAAGAAATAAGCTGATGGATCGTTTAAGTAATTATCAGGGGTATAAAAAAATGACTTTGATTTTGGTCTTTGATGCTTATAAAGTGAAAGGGAATCCAGGAAGTGTGATGAAATATCATAATATTTATGTTGTCTATACAAAAGAAGCAGAAACCGCCGACCAGTATATTGAAAAAACAGTGCATGAAATCGGCAGAAAATATCAGGTTACAGTTGCCACTTCAGATGCATTAGAACAGGTGATTATCTTAGGTCAGGGTGGAAACCGGCTTTCCGCAGCAAACCTCTTAGAAGAAGTAGAAGCGGTGGAGGCAGAGATTTCAAAGAAAGTAAAAAAAGAATCACCAAAAGAGAAGAATTATCTGTTTGACCATTTAGATGAAGAAATGGCAGATTTGATGGAAGAAGTACGGTTGGGAAAGAAAAAACTTCAGAAATAAAAAAGACAAGAGAATCCCTTGGCTGGGATTCTTTTTTTGTACTTGTTTTAGTACAAGTTTACATCTGTCTTGTCAGATGTAAAGAAAAGATGTATAATTTCAAAAACTGAGCAATTTTAATGTGAAGGGATAGGAGAAGGAAATAAATGAAACACGTAAAAGCAGATGTGGTAATTGTAGGAACGGGCGTGTCAGGATTATTTGCCGCTTTACATTTACCAAAAGACAAAAAAATTCTTATGATTACGAAAGATGAACTTGAAAACAGTGATTCTTTTTTAGCACAGGGCGGAATCTGTGTGGAGCGAAATGAAGAGGATTATGATTCTTTTATGGAAGATACGTTGAAAGCCGGTCATTATGAAAACCGCAGAGAATCCGTGGATATTATGATTCGTTCTTCAAGAGAAGTGATTAACGAACTGATCGACTGCGGAGTAGAATTCCATAAAAAAGAAAACGGAGAGCTGGCTTATACAAGAGAAGGCGCACATTCTAAATCAAGAATTTTATATCATCAGGATGTGACAGGAAAAGAAATTACAAGTAAGCTGCTTGCCTGTGTACAGAAACTTTCTAATGTAGAACTTTTGACACAGACCACAATGATTGATATACTGGAAGAGAAAAACCAGTGCTATGGAATCGTGGCAAGAAGCGCGGACAAAACATTGTTTGCAGTGACTGCAAGAGCGGTTGTATGGGCTTGTGGTGGAATCGGAGGATTATATGAACATTCTACGAACTTCCCACATTTAACCGGAGATGCATTGGCAATTGCCTTAAAACATGGAATTGAACTGGAACATCCGGATTATGTTCAGATTCATCCGACGACTTTGTATTCTCCAAAACCAGGAAGAAGATTTTTAATTTCTGAATCCGTGCGTGGAGAGGGAGCAAAATTATACAATGCAAAAATGGAACGTTTTGCAAATGAAGTTCTGCCAAGGGACTTGATGACAGCTGAGATAAGAAAACAGATGGAGATTGACCATAAACCTTATGTATGGCTTGATATGCGTCCGCTCGGAGAAGCACAGATAAAAACGCATTTTCCGAATATTTATCAGAAGTGTCTGGAAGAAGGCTTTGATGTGACGAAAGAATGTATTCCGGTTGTTCCGGCACAGCATTATTTCATGGGTGGAGTAAAAGTAGATAAATACAGCCGCACAACCATGAAATGTCTGTATGCATCCGGTGAGACAAGCTGTAATGGAGTTCACGGAGCAAATCGTCTGGCAAGTAACTCTTTATTAGAAAGTCTGGTATTTGCAAAACGTGCCGCAGGACAGATTACAAAGATTTTAGAAACAAAAGAAACTGCCGAAGAAGAAAATGTACAAAATGCACTGCTTAAAAAAGCAGACGCAACGAAATTCTTAGGAAAAGAAGAACTTCAGAAATTATATGCAGAAAGCGTAAGAAAAGAAATTGAAAGGGGAAGGGAAGAAGCAGTATGAACCAGATTACAATGAAATTAAATGCAGACCATTTGATTATGGAGGCATTAAAAGAAGATATCACAAGTGAGGACATTACAACAAATGCAGTGATGAGAGAAGCCTGCCCTGGAGAAGTTCAGTTAATCTGTAAACAGGACGGTGTCATTGCAGGTCTTGAAGTTTATAAAAGAGTATTTGAATTATTAGATGAAAAAACTGAAGTTGAATTTTATGTAAAAGACGGTGATGTCGTAAAAAATAAACAGCTGATGGGTGTGGTTCGTGGAGACATTCGCGTTCTGCTTTCCGGAGAGAGAGTTGCGTTAAATTACTTACAGCGTATGAGTGGAATTGCAACTTATACAAGAAGCATTGTCGATTTGTTAGAAGGTAGTAAGACCAGACTGCTTGATACCAGAAAGACGACACCAAATATGCGTGTATTTGAAAAATATGCGGTCAAAGTAGGCGGGGGATGTAATCACAGATATAACTTATCCGATGGTATTTTATTAAAAGATAACCATATCGGAGCGGCCGGAAGTGTTGCAAAAGCAATTGAGATGGCGAAAGAATATGCTCCGTTTGTCCGTAAAATTGAAATCGAAGTAGAAAATCTTGAAATGGTAAAAGAAGCAGTGGAAGCAGGTGCAGACATTATCATGTTAGATAATATGACACCGGATGAAATGAGAGAGGCAATCAAAATCATCGACGGACGAGCACAGACAGAGTGTTCCGGTAATGTCACAAAAGAAAATGTGGCAAGACTGGTTTCTGTCGGAGTGGATTATATTTCAAGCGGAGCATTAACACATTCTGCACCGATACTTGACATTTCCATGAAAAATCTTCATCCTGTAAATCAATAGAGTTCTGTTGCAAGACGTAACAGGAAGGAAGAGGTGAAGGATGAACGGTGAAGAAAGAAGAAAAGAAATCTTAAAATTTATCGGGCAGAGTCCCAAGCCCGTTTCCGGCACGGAACTGGCAAAACAATTTGACGTCAGCCGTCAGGTAATTGTACAGGATGTTGCACTTTTACGTGCACAAAATCAGGATATTCTTTCAACACATAGAGGATATGTGCTGCAGACACCGGTGTTTGCGTCACGTGTCATTTATGTCTGCCATACGGATAAAGAAATTCAGGAGGAGCTGAATCTGATTGTAGATTGTGGCGGAAAAGTAGCGGATGTATTTATCAATCATAAGATTTATGGTTGTCTGTCTGCAGAACTTGGACTTGATTCAAGAAAGAAGATTGGCGATTTTGTGGCAAAAATTGAAAGTGGGCAGTCAAGCCCGCTTAAAAATATTACTTCGGGATATCATTATCATACAATCTTAGCGGACAGTGAAAGCACATTAGATGATATTGAAGCAGAACTGGCACGCAGAGGATTTCTGGCACAGGTGGATTCTAAGATATCATAGAAGAGGTGAAGATTATGCAGGAACAATTGACGGAAAGTGATGTAAAAAAAATACAGGAAGAAATTGACTACCGAAAATTAGTCGTGCGTAAAAATGCAATTGAGGCAGTAAAAGAAGCAAGAGCACAAGGGGATTTAAGCGAAAACTTTGAGTATTATGCGGCAAAAAAAGATAAGAATAAAAATGAGAGCCGTATTCGATATTTGGAAAGAATGTTAAAAACTGCAAAGATTGTAACAGATACAACAAAAAAAGACGAAGCAGGATTAAATGATTTGGTAGAAATCTATTTCCCGGAGGATGATGAGACAGAGACTTATAAATTGGTAACATCGATTCGTGGAAATTCTCTGGATAACCGAATCAGCATAGAATCTCCGCTTGGAAAAGCAATCCTTGGACATAAAGCCGGGGAGACTGTTTTAGTACAGGTCAATGATTCTGTGAGCTATCCGGTAGAAATCCGTTCCATTCAGGAAGCGGATGGGGAGGATGATATCCGCAGTTTTTAAGTAAGAAGCTCGGTTACTTGTAGCCGAGTAGTTCATAGTAATGTATGATTGGAGGATAATTTATGAATCAGGTAAGGGAAAAATTATTTTCGTGTCTGGAAAGTCTGAAGAAAAAAACAGATTTTAAGCCGGAAGTAGCACTGGTGCTTGGCTCGGGACTTGGAGATTATGCAGAACACATTGAAGTGAAAGAAACTGTGGATTACAAAGACCTTGAGGGATTTCCGGTATCTACAGTAGCCGGACACAAGGGAAGATTTGTATTTGGCTATATTGGAAGCGTTCCGGTTGTCATCATGCAGGGAAGAGTGCATTACTATGAAGGATATCCGATGAGTGATGTGGTTCTGCCCATTCGTCTGATGGGACTTTTAGGAGCAAAGAAGCTGATTCTCACGAATGCAGCGGGGGGAATTAATTTTGATTACCGCCCAGGTGATTTTATGCTTTTAAAAGATCATATTACAACAGCAGTTCCAAGTCCGTTAATTGGAGAGAATATAGAGGAATTAGGACCGCGTTTTCCAGATATGAGTGAAGTATACAGCGAAAGGATGCGTGAAATAGCAATCTTTTGTGCTAAGAAATTGGAGATCCCGATTCAGGAAGGGGTTTATGTGCAGTTTACCGGACCAAATTATGAGACACCGGCGGAAATTCGGATGGCAAGAAGCTGGGGGGCAGATGCGGCTGGAATGAGTACAGCATGTGAAGCAATGGCAGCAAGGCATCTTGGAATGGAAGTATGCGGAATTTCCTGTATTACAAATCTTGCAGCAGGGATGAGTAAACAGGCTCTTTCTCATAAAGAAGTACAGGAGACTGCTGACAAAGTGTCTGTAAGATTTAAGGCATTGATTACAGAACTGATTAAGGCAATTTAAGCAAATCAAGCAAGTAGCGAAGCGGATTGCGAATATCCACTTGACTATCTGCTCAATAAATGAGTTTAAACGATAGATGAAGTCAGAGTACTTTTGGTGCAATGGCTTCATCTATTATTATTTTACATGGATTTTACATTTGCCTCGAAAGAATTTAACATAAGATAGGTAGAATAAGGTCAAATGAAAGAGAAAGGAAGGAAATTATGGATTTCTTTAGTATTTTGACTTTACTTGGAGGACTTGCCCTGTTTTTATATGGAATGAATGTGATGGGGGACGGTCTGGAAAAGGTTTCGGGCGGTAAGATGGAAAAAATTTTAGAGACACTTACCTCGAACCCACTTAAGGCAGTTGGTTTAGGAGCTGCGGTAACCGCAGTTATCCAATCATCATCGGCTACAACGGTTATGGTTGTAGGTTTTGTAAACTCTGGAATTATGAAATTATCTCAGGCAGTAGGCGTTATCATGGGAGCAAATATTGGTACTACGATTACCTCCTGGATTTTAAGCTTATCTGGTATTCAGAGTGATAACTTTTTTATCCAGTTATTTAAGCCGACTACATTCTCACCGGTTCTGGCATTAATTGGTGTTGCATTTTTAATGTTTGCAAAAAGTGAAAAGAAAAAAGATATTGGAACGATTTTCATTGGATTTGCAGTATTAATGTTTGGTATGGAAAGTATGAGCGGCGCAGTAAAACCACTTGCCGATGTGCCGGAATTTACTGGAATTTTAACAAAATTTTCCAATCCGATTTTAGGTCTTCTGGCAGGTATGATTTTAACCGCAGTGATTCAGAGCTCTTCTGCATCTGTCGGAATTTTACAGGCACTTTGCGTAACAGGAGCAGTCGGCTACAGTGCAGCCATTCCGATTATCATGGGTCAGAACATTGGTACTTGTATTACGGCATTATTATCTGCAATTGGTGCAAAGAAAAATGCAAAACGTGCAGCAATGGTACATCTTTACTTCAATATTATTGGAACTGTTGTCTTTATGGTACTGTTTTATGCAATCAATGCAGTTGTACAGTTTCCGTTTATGAATCAGGCAGCAAATGCAGCAGGAATCGCAGTTGTGCATACGACTTTTAATGTATTTGCAACCCTTTTGTTACTTCCATTTTCAAAAGTACTTGAAAAACTTGCAATTCTTACGATTCGTGACAAAGAGGAAGATAAGAAAGAAACAGAAGCAACAGGAATGGAACTTTTGGACAGCCGTTTCTTAGATAAACCGGCTTTAGCAGTAGAACAGAGTCGAAGAGTTGCAGTTGAAATGGCGAATAAAGTAAAAGATGCAATCAATACAGCAATTGGGCTTATCGAACATTATGATTCGGAAAAAGCAGAACAGGTTTTAGCGGAAGAAGAACAGGTGGACCGCTATGAGGATGGACTTGGAACTTATCTGGTAAAGTTGAGTCAGAAAGATTTAAATGTAAAGGATAGCCATGACTTATCGATCATGTTACACTGCATCGGTGATTTTGAACGAATTTCTGACCATGCAGTCAGCATCATGCACTCGGCAAAAGAGCTGTATGAGAAAAATCTGAAATTCTCAGATGAAGCACTTGCAGAGTTAAAAGTAATTACAAAAGCAGTAGAAGATGTGGTTGAGGCTGCCGTAAAAGGATTTGAAACAAAAGATGAAAGTATTGCAAGAAGCGTAGAGCCGATTGAAGAAGTCATTGACGAATTAAAGATTGAATTAAAGAACCGTCATGTCAGACGTCTTAGAAATGGAAACTGTACGATCGAGCAGGGGTTTGTGCTTTCTGATATTACAGCAAGTCTTGAGAGAGTGGCGGACCATTGTTCGAATGTGGCAGTCTGTATCTGTCAGGTGCAGGAGGATGCCTTTGATACACACAGCTACCTGGAAAAAATGAAGAAAAGCAGTGTAGAATTTCAAAGTGTTACCCGAGTTGCACGGGCACGCTATGCGCTCCCATCTTGTATTTCCGTAAAAAATTAAGTATACTTTTCTGGTAGAGAAAAACCAGAAGAGGTGGAAGTATGATTTATTGTGTAGAAGATGAAAGAAATATTCGTGAGTTGTTAGTATATACATTAGAAACAACAGGATTTGAAGCAATAGGAATTCAGGAAGGAAAAGAATTATTCCGATGTCTGGAAAAAGAATTGCCGGATTTGATTCTGCTGGATATTATGCTTCCGGGTCAGGACGGATACAGCATTCTTGAAAAGTTAAAAAAAGATCCGAAGACCAGAGATATTCCGGTGATTATGGTGACTGCAAAAGAAGCAGAGTATGATAAAGTGCGTGGACTCGATAGTGGAGCAGACGATTATATTACAAAGCCATTTGGAATGATGGAGTTTATCTCCAGAGTAAAAGCAGTACTCAGAAGGAGCAAAAAACAGATGAAAGATACACTTTTAAGCTGTGGAAATCTTTCAATTGATGTGGAACGCCACCAGGTATTAGATGGAGAACGTCAGGTGGAGCTGACATACAAAGAATTTGAAATGCTCCGTTATCTGATGGAAAATCAGGGAATTGTGTTAACTCGTGATAAACTGCTGGAACATATCTGGGGGTATGATTTTGATGGAGAAACTCGAACAGTAGATGTACACATTCGGACATTGAGACAGAAACTCGAAGGATCAGGAGCATTGATTGAGACTATCCGAGGGGTAGGATATCGAATTGGAGACAGAAAATGAGAAAAAGAATCTTAAATTATGTAGGGTTTATGATTATTCTCTCGATGGTGCTGACCTTCGTGTCAGCAAGCGTCATCATGTATGTAAAAACAAATGAATGGATGGAACAGGACGTACGAAATGAAGCGCAGTACGTCCGTCTGCTTTTAGAGCAGACGACAGACAGTGGATGGGAAGAACAGGCAGGAACACTTACAACCAGCAGAATCACCATATTAAATGAAGACGGAACTGTTCAGTATGATTCGGAAGAAGATTCTGCAACAATGGGAAATCATAAGGATCGTCCGGAAGTAAAACAGGCGATGGAAGAAGGGGAAGGAGAAACCGTTCGTTTCTCGGAAACCTTATCAAAAAAGACCTTTTATTATGCCCTGAGATTAGATGATGGGCGGCTGGTGCGTGTGGCAAAAACGACAGACAGTGTATTTCAAACCATGTTTTCCGGGCTTTTTTTGATGGGAATCCTGCTGATTGTAATTTTGGCATTTGCCTTCTTATTAGTTGAAAAACAGACTTCAAAATTAATTAAACCGATTAACCAGCTGGATTTAGAAGAACCACTTTCCAGTGTAGCATATGAAGAACTGAGACCACTGCTGGTAAGAATTGACGACCAGAATCATCAGTTGAAACAACAGCTGGAAGAACTAAAAAAAGCAGAAGAAGTTCGCAAAGAATTTTCTGCAAATGTTTCTCATGAATTAAAAACACCGTTGATGTCAATTTCCGGCTATGCGGAGATTATGAAAAATAACATGGTTCCGCCGGATAAAGTGCCTGATTTTGCCGGACGAATCTATGAAGAGGCAAGCAGACTGACGAATCTGGTACAGGACATTATTGAGATTTCAAAATTGGATGAGGGAATCAGCATGCCGTTTGAATTGGTAGATGTCAGTGAACTGGCAGAAGAAATCGGCACGACTTTGCTTGTGGAAGCAGAAAAACGAAAGATTAAGCTGTCTGTGGAAGCAGAAAAACAGACAATAGTAAATGGAGTGCGCCATATCTTATATGAAATGATGTATAATGTGGCAGATAATGCGATTAAATATAATCATGAAGGTGGTTATGTAAAAGTAAAGGTTAAGAAGAATCAAAATCAGGTGCAAATTTCTATTGAAGATAATGGAATTGGAATTAAAAAAGAAGAACAGGAGCGTATTTTTGAGCGGTTCTATCGTGTAGATAAGAGTCATTCAAAAAAGACCGGAGGCACAGGACTTGGACTTTCGATTGTAAAACATGGGGCAATTCTCCATGATGCAAGGATTGAAATTGACAGTGAGCCGGAAAGAGGAACAAAGATTATATTGATATTAAAAAAAGCAGATGTTCATCAGAAGTGATGTTCATCTGCTTTTTTGGTATTTCAGTGAGGAAGACTTCTTTTATTCGGTTAAAATCTTCTCCAGGAATCTCTTACAAATAAAAGTAAAAGTGGGAACAATTCCAGACGTCCCGCAAGCATATCAAAAATCAAAATCAGCTTGCTTCCATTGGAAAAGAGGCTAAAGTTCTGGGTCGGTCCAACCAGTTCAAGCCCCGGACCGATATTATTTAAGGTTGCAGAAACTGCTGTAAAGTTTGTGGTAAGGTCAAAGTTATCAAGGCTGATTAGTAAAACCGAGGCCACAAAAATCAGAATATAGGCAATCATATAAACATTCGTAGAACGAAGGACATTGTGTTCTACCACTTTGCCATCCAGCTGAATTTTTCTTACACTTCTTGGATGCAGGTAAGTGTGAAGTTCTTTTTTCATGGTCTTGATTAATAAAATAAATCTGGAAACCTTGATTCCACCACCGGTACTTCCGGCACAAGCACCAATAAACATTAAAATAACCAGAATCGTACGTGAAAATTCCGGCCACAAATCAAAGTCCGTTGTAGCAAAACCAGTTGTCGTAATAACCGAAGCTACCTGAAATGAGACATGTCTTATGGTTTCTTCTAAAGTAGAAAACATTGCTCTTGCATTAAAAGAAATAAAGACAATGGAAGCAAAGATGATAATCAGATACCAGCGTACTTCTTCCATATGGATTGCCTGTCTGAGTTTCTTGCTTAAAAGCAGGAAATAAGCACTGAAATTAATTCCAAATAAAATCATAAATATCGTAACTACATATTGAATATAAGGCGAGTAACCCGCTATACTGTCATTTTTAATGCCAAACCCACCGGTTCCGGCTGTACCAAATGAGGTGGTAAGTGCATCAAAAACAGACATTTTACCAAATAAAAGTAATACAAATTCGATAACGGTTAAAGTCAGATAAATCGAATATAAAATTTTGGCAGTAGACTGAACCTGAGGAACGAGTTTACTGACAGATGGTCCAGGGCTTTCGGCTTTCATCAGGTTGACATGATAACCGCCGTCACCTCCTGTTAATGGAAGCAGGCAGAGAATAAAGACCAGAACACCCATACCGCCAATCCAGTGAGTAAAACTTCGCCACATTAACATGCACTTTGGAAGAGATTCTACATCCAGAAGAATACTTGCACCGGTAGTCGTAAAACCGGAGACGGTTTCAAATACGGCATCAATTGGATTTGAAATAACACCGCCAATTAAAAATGGAAGTGCACCCATAATACTAAGGATAATCCAGCTTAGTGCAACTGTAACACAGCCCTCTCTGGTATAAAAGATTTTATTTTTTGTCTTTTTCTGTACCAGTGGAATTCCAATTAAGAGGCAGAACATAGCAGATAAGAAAAATGCCCAGCCGGAATGTTCATGGTAGAAAATTGCAGTTATACAGGGAAGTGCCATAAATAAAGCTTCAAAGTTTAAAATCCATCCAATGATATAAGCAATAATCGAATAATTCATAATTTGATTTTCCTTTTAGTAATAAAGTAAACTATTTTTTCAGGATATCCTGAATATCATTGAGTCCTTTTATTGTAGTGACAACAACGACTGTATCTTTTGCCTGAATCGAGTCCTGACCTCTTGGAATCAGGATGACACCATTTCGGTTAATGCAGGCAACTAAGAGGTTGTCGCGGATATCTAAGTCAGCCAGCGGGATATTTAAAAACGGACAGTCATCGTGGATGGAAAATTCAAGAGCTTCTGCTTTATTATCAAGAATCTGATAAAGGGTTTCCACATTGCTTCCGATACTGTTCTGCATGGCACGGACATATTGAAGAATATAATCGGCAGTAATATATTTGGGATAAATCACACTTCCGATATCAAGACCTTCAATGATATCATCAAACGCAATCCGGTTTACTTTTGAAACTAATTTTGCATTACTGTTTTTCTTGGCAAATAAAGAAAGCAGGATGTTTTCTTCATCCAGATTAGTTAAAGTAACAAAAGATTCCACACGGGTCAATCCTTCTTCCAAGAGCAGATTTTTATCGGTTCCGTCTCCGTGGATAATGGTAGCGTCCGGTAATAATTCACTTAACTGTTCACAGCGGGCGGCGTTGGATTCCACAATTAAAACACGAATTTTCATGCTTAAGAGAATCTTGGCAAGATAATAAGAAAGAGTACCACCGCCTACAATCATGGTGCTTTTTACCTGATGTGTATGGATTCCGATTTTTTTAAAGAACAAAGCGGAGTTGATTGGTGAAGCGATGACAGACACAATATCATTATCCTTTAAAATAAAATTACCGGATGGAATACTGACTTCTTCTCCACGTTCGACTGCGCCGATCAGAATCAGGTTTTTATAGCGTTCACCAAATTCCATAACGGACATATTGTTTAATTTAAATTCCGGTTTGATTTTAAATTTTAATAATTCCACACGGCCTTTGGCAAAAGTGTCGATTTTAATTGCGGATGGAAAACGTAAGATACGTGCAATTTCAATCGCAGCAGCATGTTCCGGATTAATAATCATGGAAATTCCGAGACTCTGCTTGATAAATCCAAGTTCTTTGCTGTAGACCGGATTGCGCACTCTTGCGATAGTGTGGCATTTGCTTACCTTTTTTGCAATCAGGCAGCAAAGCAGGTTTAGTTCGTCAGAACCGGTCACGGCAATTAAAAGGTCTGCTGTTTCAATTCCGGCATCGAGAAGGGTATTGATACTTGATGCATTTCCGAGAAATCCCATAATATCGATGTCTTCGGTAGTATCTTGAATTTTTTTCTCAATAATATCAACAATGACGATATTATGCTTTTCATTGCTGAGTTGTTCGGCAAGGGTGCGTCCGACTTTTCCACACCCTACTATAATAATGTTCATAAAATCCTCCAATTAAAGAATATGAAAAATTGCATATCACTATGATATGCCGTGTGAACATTATAGCACTGCTATGTCTATTTTTAAATAAGGATCATGAAAAAATTTAGATTTTCATTTGGTAAAATTGGGTACATGATGTACTTTGTTCCAATTGGGATTGCAAGCAGAGAAAATTCGAGCTATAATGAGCGGTAAGAAGTAAAATTATCCCCGAAAATCAGGAGGAATCGGCAGTATGAATATGAAAGAGGCAACAAAAAAGATGAAGCAGGACAGCCCAAAGCTGGCGGGACTTTCAGAAGCGCAGAGAAATCTGGCACTTGAAAAGGTAAAGGAGGCTCTCCTTTTGAATAGGGAAGCAATTTTTCTGGAAAATAAAAAAGACATGGAAGCTGCAGAAAAAATGGGAATCGCACCGGCGGTGAAAAAACGCCTGAAATTTGATGAACACAAACTGATGGATGTAGTAAACGGAATCAGCGAATTAATCAAACTGCCGGATCCGCTTGGAAAAGTACAGCTGGCACGACAGTTAGATGATGGACTAAATCTTTATCGTGTGAGTTGTCCGATTGGCGTGATTGGAATTATCTTTGAGGCAAGACCGGATGCGCTGGTTCAGATTTCTTCGCTTTGCTTAAAAAGCGGAAACTGCGCTATCTTAAAAGGTGGAAAAGAAACTGCAAGAACCAATAAGATTTTGTTTGATATTATTTATAAGGCAGCAACTTCGGTCGGAGTGCCGGAAGGCTGTATGCTTCAGGCAGAACAACATAATGAGATTGATGAACTCTTATCCTGTCATGAATCGGTCGATTTATTGATTCCAAGAGGTTCCAATTCTTTTGTTCAGTATATTATGAATCATACAAAGATTCCGGTTATGGGACATGCAGATGGTGTCTGCCATATTTATGTAGACAAAGAATATGACAAAAAGAAAGCCATTCCGGTGATTGTGGATGCAAAGACTCAATATACGGCAGCCTGCAATGCGGTGGAAACCTTATTGGTTCACAGAGAAATTGCAAAAGAATTTTTACCGGAACTTGAAACTGCTTTAAAAGAGGCAGGAGTGAAAATTCGTGGAACAAAAGAAGTTAGTGAAATCATTTCTTGTGAAGTGATGGGAGAAGAAGAATTTCATACAGAATATCTGGATTTGGTGCTTTCAGTTAAACTGGTAGAAGACGAAGAAGAAGCGATTGCACATATCAATCATTATGGTTCTCATCATACGGATTGTATTCTTACAGAAAATCAGGAAATTGCAGAAAAATTTATGCAGTTAGTGGATTCCGCAGGGGTTTATCAAAACTGTTCCACCCGATTTGCGGACGGATTCCGTTATGGATTTGGAGCGGAAGTAGGAATCAGTACAGGAAAGATTCACGCAAGAGGTCCGGTTGGACTGGAGGGGCTTGTTACTTATAAATATAAATTATACGGACAGGGACAGATTGTGGCAGATTATGCACAGGGAAACAGCCAGTTTCACTTTAAAGAATTATGAGCAGAAAGATAAAGACATTATTATTAAGTCTGACGCCGATTGCAGTTTATTTTATAATAGAAATTCTTGTTTCATGTGGCTGTACTTTTACAGGAATGCTTGGAATGACTGCAGTGTCAGGAACAGTATTTGGTAACTGGCTTTCTGGATTTTTAGAGCAGGAAGGGCTGTACCTGATTAGTATTCTGGCATACCTTATATTTTTTGTGATTGGGGTATTCTGGTATAAACGGATGCGGGCAGGCGGAAAATATCCGGTCTGGAATCAACAAAAGAATTTGAATCTGTCGGTTCTTTTAAAACTTGCAGTATTAGGAATTTTTGTCCAGTTTGCAATCAGTTTTCTTTTGAATCTTGTGTATATCGTTCGACCGGATTTGATGCAGAATTATACAAAAGTAATGGAGAATTTGGGAAGTGGAAATCCGAGTCTCTTTTCTGTATTTTATGTGGTGATTACGGCACCGATTGTAGAGGAAATGCTTATGAGGGGGCTCTGCCTTGTGATTTTAAGAAAAGAGTTTCCATTCTGGGTAGCAAATATCATTCAGGCATTTTATTTTGGTATGATTCATCTGAATCTGGTACAGGGAATCTATGCGTTTTTATTGGGGATGGTACTTGGTGCTGTAGTAAAACGTTATGGAACTTTGAAAGCATCGATGTATTTACATTTTGTAATTAATTTCAGTGGACAGCTTTTAAGTCTGCTTTAATTAATATAAAGATATTGGGGTCAAAAGGTATTTTGCCCCCAACTGATGCCTACGAATTGCTCCGCTGCGAAGCAGCTCCCGCAATTCTGCAAACATTCGAAATCCGCTGATTTACTACGTAAATCGCTACTTTCTCATGTTTGGCGGGTCCCAAGTTCAAAAGCCTTATCATGCAAGCATGAACGGCTTTTTGACCTTTTGACCCTAGCATCATATAAAATAAATAAGAATCGAAATTAGAAGAAATGGCTCTTTTTTCGTTGAGAAATTCAAGTCAGCTTTACGATACAGATAGTTATGTGGTAAAATTAGAAAGAAATCTGATGATTTTATAAGGAGGAAATAGATTATGAAAAATCCGGTATTGGTCGTTATGGCAGCAGGAATGGGAAGCCGCTACGGAGGATTAAAACAGATTGACCCGGTAGATGAACAGGGTCATATCATTATGGACTTTTCCATTTACGACGCAGTAAAAGCAGGATTTAAAAAAGTAGTATTTATTATAAAAGAGGAAAATGAAAAAGACTTTAAAGCAGCAATCGGTGACCGCTTAAGCAAAGTGATTGATGTAAGTTATGTCTATCAGAAACTGGAAAATATTCCGGAGGGATTTACCGTTCCGGAAGGACGTATCAAACCATTTGGAACAGGTCATGCTATCTTAAGCTGTATCAACGAAGTGGATGCTCCGTTTGCAGTTATCAATGCAGATGACTATTATGGTTCTCATGCGTTCCAGGTAATCTATGATTTCTTAACCACACACGAAGACGATGAAAAATACCGCTATACTATGGTTGGCTATGTGCTGGAAAATACATTGACCGAAAACGGACATGTGGCAAGAGGAGTCTGCGAGACGGATGAAAACGGTCATCTGGTAGGAATCTGTGAGAGAACCCGTATTGAAAAACATGGAGAACAGGCAGAATATACAGAAGATGATGGAAAAACATGGACAGCACTTCCAAATGACAGTATTGTATCCATGAATATGTGGGGATTTACACCGAGTATGCTGACAGAGTTAAAAAATCGTTTTCCGAAATTCTTAGAAGAAAATCTGGAAAAGAATCCGTTAAAATGTGAATACTTTCTGCCTTCTGTAGTCGGAGAACTGCTGGCAGAAGAAAAAGCGACTGTTCAGGTTTTAAAATCTACAGATAAATGGTATGGTGTAACCTATAAAGAAGACAAACCGGTAGTTGTGGCTGCAATTAAACGTATGAAAGCAGAAGGTCTGTATCCGGAATATTTATGGGAAAAATAAATTAAGGCTTTTCTTTTTCAAAAAAAAATGGTAAAGTAATATAGAACATAAAAGATGTTTCTAAACAGAAAACTTAGAGGTTTTAGAAGGAGGAACAACAAATGGCAATTTTAGTAACAGGTGGAGCAGGATATATTGGAAGCCATACCGTAGTAGAACTGCAGAGCGCAGGCTATGATGTGGTTGTTTTAGATAACTTAAGTAATGCGAGTGAAAAATCACTGGAGAGAGTAGAAAAAATCACAGGAAAACCGGTGACTTTCTATAAAGCAGATATTCTTGACAGAGATGCATTAAATGAAGTATTTGAGAAAGAATCCATCGATTCCTGTATTCATTTTGCAGGTTTAAAAGCAGTTGGTGAATCCGTGGCAAAACCGTGGGAATATTATGAAAATAACATTGCAGGTACTTTAACTTTAGTTGATGTAATGAGAAAACATGGAGTAAAAAATATTATTTTCTCTTCCTCCGCAACAGTATATGGAGATCCTGCATTTGTTCCAATTACAGAAGAATGCCCGAAAGGACAGTGTACCAATCCTTATGGATGGACAAAATCTATGCTGGAACAGATTTTAACCGATATTCAGAAAGCAGACCCTGAATGGAACGTAGTACTGCTTCGTTATTTCAATCCAATCGGAGCACATAAGAGCGGAACAATCGGAGAAAATCCAAACGGTATTCCGAATAATTTAATGCCATACATCACTCAAGTAGCAGTAGGAAAATTAAAAGAGCTGGGTGTATTCGGAAATGATTACGATACACCGGATGGAACAGGAGTACGTGATTACATCCATGTGGTAGACCTTGCAAAAGGACATGTAAAAGCACTTAAGAAAATTGAAGAAAAAGCAGGTCTTAAGATTTATAACTTAGGAACTGGAAAAGGTTACAGCGTACTTGATATCGTAAAGAACTTTGAAGCTGCAACAGGTGTAAAAATTCCTTATGTTATTAAAGCACGTCGTCCTGGAGATATTGCAACCTGCTATTCAAGTGCAGAAAAAGCAAAAGAAGAACTTGGATGGACCGCAGAATATGGAATCAAAGAAATGTGTGAAGATTCCTGGAGATGGCAGTCTAATAACCCGAATGGTTATGATGATTAATTGATAATTCTGATTGGTAAAATTGGTAAAAAGGAAAGGGGCAGATACAGCGGATTAGCTGTGTCTGTCCCTTTTTGAAATCTTAATATAGTTTTTTATGTTCAAAAACCGGTTCGCAGGTTACCTGCATTTTTAATTTCTGGAATGTTTTTTTATCAGTTGAAGAAAGCATAACAGAAGAATGAACCTGGCATCCTTTTAATTTTGGAAGCTGTTCTAATGCAAGTCTTGCAGCGTCGCTGGTTGCGGCAGAACTTGAAAGTGCAATTAAAATTTCATCTGTATGAAGACGAGGATTTTTGCTGCCAAGATAGGATGTTTTTAATTTCTGGATTGGCTCAATAGAAGCCGGAGAAATTACATGAAGATTGTGAGGAAGCCCTGCAAGGTCTTTTAACGCATTTAATAAGAGCGCAGAAGCAGCCCCAAGTAAATCAGAAGTTTTTCCTGTAATGATGCGTCCATCGTCTAATTCGACTGCAGCAGCAGGTGCTCCGGTTTCTTCGGCACGTTTTTTTGCGGCAACCGTTACTTTTCTGTCTTCTAAGGAGATATTTGCCTGTTTCATTAACAGCTCAATTTTAAACACTTCGTCCTGGGTCTTAGTCTCATCTGCAAGTCCGTCTACTGCCTGATAGTAACGACGGATAATTTCCTGACGGGATGCTTCGCAGCAGGCTTCGTCATCAATAATACAGTTTCCGGCCATGTTGACCCCCATGTCAGTTGGGGACTGATATGGGCATTTTCCGAAAATACGGTCAAAAATTGCACGAAGAACAGGGAAAATTTCAACGTCACGGTTGTAGTTTACTGTTGTTTCACCGTAAGCTTCTAAGTGGAATGGGTCAATCATATTGACATCGTTTAAGTCGGCAGTTGCAGCTTCATAAGCTAAATTGACAGGATGTTTCAACGGAATATTCCAAATTGGGAAAGTCTCGAATTTGGCATATCCTGCATGAACTCCACGTTTATGTTCATGGTAGAGCTGGGAGAGGCAGGTTGCCATCTTTCCACTTCCAGGTCCAGGTGCGGTGATGACTACAAGTGGTCTTGTTGTTTCGATGTAATCATTTTTTCCATAACCTTCATCGCTAACGATAAGCGGAATATTGCTTGGATAGCCATCAATGGAGTAGAGAATATATACTTTGATGCCGAGTTTTTCCAGTTTCTTTTTGAAATTAATAGCAGCCGGCTGACCGGAAAACTGTGTGATTGCAACGCTTCCGACATAAAGTCCACGCTCCTGAAAAACTTCTCTAAGACGCAGTACATCAGCATCATAAGTAATACCAAGGTCACCACGAACTTTATTTTTTTCAATATCTCCAGCACTGATTACAATGACAATTTCTGCATGGTCGGCTAACTGCATTAACATGCGCAGTTTGCTGTCCGGTGCAAATCCCGGAAGAACTCTTGATGCATGATAGTCATCAAAAAGCTTTCCGCCAAATTCAAGATACAGTTTGTTGTCGAACTGGTTGATGCGTTCACGAATGTGTTCAGACTGCATAGATAAATATTTTTCGTTATCAAATCCTATCTTCATTTTCTTTATGCCTTTCTTTTTACTCTGTTTTTACTCATACAAAATCTATTATACTACAAAGAGCAGGCAAAATTCTAGTAGGGGAAACAAAAAAAAGAAACTTTTGGCAGAATAACAAATAAATTCATGAAAGTTTTAGATTTGAAGCGAGTTTTTTAATTGATTTTTTAACAAGCTATTCGTATAATAGAAAGGACAGAATGAGGAGGAATAAGATGGATCAAAATCAAAACCGCAATCAGGACCCGAATAATAATAAGGGACCTAAGAATAAACAATCCCTTCTGGTACTTTTAATCTGTATTATGGTCAGTCTGTTTGGAATGAATATGCTGTCCAGAATGACAAGTAATGTATCCAGCGAAATTTCCTATAGTGAGTTTATCCAACTGCTTGATAAGGGTCAGGTAGAAAGTGTAGTGATAAATTCTGATGATTTGAAAGTAACGTTGAAAAACAGTGGGAAATTAGGGAATGGCACAAAAACCGTTATTGCCACGGAAGATGAAAATGAGTTGACAAAACGACTTGATGAGGCAAATGTAGAGTTCAAACGTGAAAAACCAAACATGGCAGGGGAACTCTTATATGCAATTTTAAGTTTTGTTGTGCCGGTTGTACTAATGTTTGCACTGATTTCATTATTCTTCCGCCGTATGAATAAAGGCGGTGGTATGATGGGTGGTGTTGGCAAGAGTAAGGCAAAAGCTTATGTACAAAAAGAAACAGGAGTTACATTTAAAGATGTGGCCGGTCAGGATGAAGCAAAAGAATCCTTGCAGGAAGTTGTTGATTTCTTGCATAATCCCGGAAAATATACCGAGATTGGTGCGAAACTTCCAAAGGGGGCACTGTTGGTAGGACCTCCGGGAACCGGCAAAACCCTGCTTGCAAAGGCAGTTGCCGGAGAAGCGCACGTACCGTTTTTCTCATTGTCTGGTTCAGACTTTGTGGAAATGTTTGTCGGTGTCGGTGCATCACGAGTACGTGATTTATTTGAAGAAGCAAAGAAAAATGCACCTTGTATTATTTTTATCGACGAGGTGGATGCGATTGGTAAAACAAGAGATTCCCGTTTCGGAGGCAATGACGAAAGGGAACAGACTTTAAATCAGTTGTTAGCAGAAATGGATGGATTTGATACTTCTAAGGGGCTTTTGATTCTTGCTGCGACAAACCGTCCGGAAGTCTTAGACCCTGCACTGCTTCGTCCGGGACGTTTTGACAGACGTGTTATTGTAGACCGTCCGGATTTAAAAGGTCGTGTCAGCATCTTAAAAGTACATGCGAAAAATGTATCTTTAGATGAAACTGTTGATTTAGAGGGAATTGCACTTGCAACTTCAGGAGCAGTCGGATCTGACCTTGCAAATATGATTAATGAAGCTGCCATTCTTGCTGTAAAAAATGGAAGAAAAGCGGTTTCGCAAAAAGACTTATTAGAAGCCGTTGAGGTTGTATTAGTTGGTAAAGAAAAGAAAGACCGTATCTTAAGCATGGAAGAGAGAAGAATCGTTTCTTACCATGAAGTCGGACATGCACTGGTCAGCGCTCTCCAGAAAGATTCTGAGCCGGTACAGAAGATTACGATTGTACCGCGTACAATGGGCGCACTTGGCTATGTAATGCATGTTCCGGAAGAAGAGAAATACTTAAATACCAAAAAAGAACTCGAGGCAATGCTGGTTGGTTATCTTGGCGGACGTGCAGCAGAAGAAATTGTATTTGATACCGTTACAACCGGTGCAGCAAATGATATCGAGCAGGCAACTAAAGTGGCAAGAGCCATGATTACTCAATATGGTATGTCAGAACGTTTTGGTCTGATGGGACTTGCGGAAACGCAGAACCAGTATCTCGATGGCAGAGCCGTGATGAACTGTGGAGATTCCACTGCAACAGAAATCGACCATGAAGTTATGAAATTGTTAAAATATTCCTACGATGAAGCAAAACGGCTTTTAAGCGAAAATCGAGAAGCGCTTGATAAGATTGCCGAATTCTTGATTGAAAGAGAAACGATTACCGGAAAAGAATTTATGAAGATTTTCCGTGAAATCAAGGGAGAAAGCGAACCAAAAGAAAAACCGCGTATCGTAGAAAATAAGGTGGAAGAAAAGGAAACACCAAAAGTAGTACTGGCTAAAAACGAATTAAATGATTAAAGAAACGATTAAAGAAACAGAGAAGCTATCGCAGGAATGTGATAGCTTCTTTCAATACAGGGAGAAAGGATGGGAAAAATTGTTTTGTATTGAAGAGGAATTAAAGAAGCTCCCGGGAAAACCAGGGGTTTATATTATGCATGATGCAGAGGATACGATTATCTATATTGGAAAGGCAATCAGTTTAAAAAATCGTGTTCGGCAGTATTTTCAAAGCAGTCGAAATCTGGGGATAAAAAAAGAACAGATGGTGGAACAGATTGCAAGATTTGAATACATTGTAACGGATTCAGAGTTAGAGGCACTGGTATTGGAATGTAATTTGATTAAAGAACACAGACCAAAATATAATACCATGTTAAAGGATGATAAGACTTATCCATTTATCAAAGTAACTTTGCAGGAAGAATATCCGAGGATTCAGATTGTCCGGCAGATGAAGAAGGATAAAGCAAAGTATTATGGTCCGTATACCAGTGGTTTGGCAGTAAAAGAGGTGGTGGAGCTTGTGACAAAACTATACCGTCTAAGAACCTGCAATCGAAATCTGCCAAAGGATATCAAAAAAGAAAGACCCTGTCTGTATTATCAGATTCATCAGTGTGAGGCGCCTTGTCAGGGGTATATTTCAAAAGAGGAGTATCATAAAAAGGTAGAAGAGCTGATTTCGTTTTTGAATGGAAATCATAAAGAAATTTTAAAAGAACTGGAACAAAAGATGTTAAGTGCATCCGAAGAACTGCGTTTTGAAGATGCGGCACAGTATCGTGATTTGATAGAGAGCGTAAAAAAGATTGCAGAGCGTCAGAAAATCACAGACCAGCATGGAGAAGATAAAGATGTGATTGCAGTGGCACAGGAAAATGACGATGTAGTAGCACAGGTATTTTTTATCCGTGGAGGAAAAATGATTGGAAGAGACCATTTCTTTTTACACACGGCAGGAGAAGAAAAAGCAGCGGTTTTATCGAGTTTTATCAAACAGTTTTATGCAGGAACTGCAATGATTCCAAAGGAAATTATGATTGAGAGCGAAATTGAGGATCGTGTAATAATCGAAGCTTGGCTTTCAAATCGCAGAGGAACAAAGGTACAGATTCATGTGCCAAAGAAAGGAACGAAAGAAAAATTAGTAGAACTTGCAAAAAATAATGCCAGGCTGGTACTTGAAAAAGATAAAGAACGATTAAAGCGGGAAGAAGGACGAACCATCGGGGCGGTAAAAGAAATCAGTAAACTTTTAAATCTTTCAAGTACGCAGAGAATGGAGGCTTATGACATTTCCAATATCAGTGGATTTTTGTCGGTTGGTTCAATGGTTGTGTATGAAAACGGAAAACCAAAGCGGAGTGATTACCGCAAATTTCGGATAAAGACTGTGGAAGGTTCAAATGATTATGCAAGCATGGAAGAGGTGCTGACAAGACGATTTGAACATGGAATGGAAGAAAAACAACAGCAGGAAGAAAAAAATCAGGAAGAACAGTATGGAAGCTTTACGAAATTTCCGGACTTGATTCTAATGGATGGAGGAAAGGGACAAGTTCATTCTGCGTTGTCCGTGCTTGAAAAATTAAAACTTGAGATTCCGGTTTGTGGAATGGTAAAGGATGATAAACACAGAACCAGAGGTCTTTATTATCAAAATCAGGAAATTCCGATTGAAAAAGACAGTGAAGCGTTTCGATTGATTACAAGAATCCAGGATGAAGCACACCGGTTTGCAATTGAATATCATCGTTCTTTGAGAAGTAAAAATCAGATTCATTCTGTGCTTGATGAGATTGAAGGGATTGGTCCGGCAAGAAGAAAAGCTTTGATGAAACATTTTATGGGTGTGGAAAAAATAAAAGAGGCAACAGTGGAAGAACTGGCTGAAGTTTCTTCGATGAATGAAAAGTCAGCGCAGGCAGTGTATGACTTTTTTCATAAAACAAATGCGTGAAATTTAAGTTAAACATTTGTAAGAACTGACATACGATTTTGACGGCATAAGTTGACGAATTCTTGATATGGTTGCAGTTGAACTTCTAAACACCTTATGATAAACTATTATCAAAGCGAATGTGCGCAAAAAATAGTTTATCATAAGGTTGCGTTCAGGGAAAACAAGGAGGCCTAAAAAGTGAAAGGTGTACAATTAAGCAAAATGGTGCAGGAATTAAATCTGCATAATAAAACACCGGATGTGGATATCTCAAAAAAGAGGATTACCCTGCCGGATATTAACCGTCCAGCATTACAGCTGACCGGATATCTGGAACATTTTGAAAATGAAAGAGTTCAGATTATCGGATATGTAGAATACACATATCTTCTGCATTTATCCAGAGAAAAGAAGATGGAAGCGTTTGAACGTTTTGTAGCAAGTAAAATTCCGTGTGTGATTTTCAGTACAAAGACAGAACCGGATGAAGATATGATTAATCTTGCAATTAAATATGATGTGCCGATTTTTGTAACTGACCAGACAACTTCTACCTTTATGGCAGAGATTATCCGTTGGTTGAATGTAGAGCTTGCACCGTGCATTTCCATTCATGGCGTATTAGTCGATGTATATGGTGAAGGTGTACTGATTATGGGTGAAAGTGGAATCGGTAAGAGTGAAGCTGCCCTGGAGTTAATCAAACGTGGTCACCGTCTGGTTAGCGATGATGTTGTAGAAATTCGTCGTGTCAGTGATGCAACATTGGTTGGCTCTGCACCGGATATTACCCGTCACTTTATTGAACTGCGTGGTATTGGAATTATTGATGTAAAGACCCTGTTTGGTGTAGAAAGTGTAAAAGATACTCAGTCTATTGATTTGGTTATCAAGCTGGAAGAGTGGGATAAAGACAAAGAATATGACCGTCTTGGATTGGAAGAAGAGTATACTGAATTTTTGGGAAACCGTGTAGTATGCCATTCTCTGCCAATTCGTCCAGGTAGAAATCTGGCTGTTATTGTAGAGTCGGCTGCGGTTAACCACAGACAGAAGAAGATGGGCTATAATGCAGCTCAGGAACTGTATCGTCGTGTACAGGAAAATATGTCAAAAAAGAGAAAAGAGGAAGATGAATAATGGCAAAGTGGTGTTTTGGAATTGACCTTGGTGGTACAACTGTAAAATGTGCACTGTTTCAGACGGATGGAACAGTAGAAGAAAAATGGGAGATTGTGACCCGTACAGAAAATAATGGAGAAGCAATTCTTCCGGATATAGCGGCAACAATTCTTGCAAAAATTGAAGAAAAGAAAATTGATAAGGCAGAAGTTGCAGGTGTTGGAATCGGTGTACCAGGACCGGTAGAAGAAACAGGAGAAATTCCATGCGCCGTGAATCTTCATTGGGGAAGAAAAAATATTGAAAAAGAACTTGGTGATTTAACCGGACTTGCAGTAAAAGCCGGAAATGATGCAAATGTTGCAGCGCTTGGTGAAATGTGGAAAGGTGGCGGACAGGGTGCAAAGAACCTGATTCTGGTCACCTTAGGTACGGGTGTAGGCGGTGGAATCATCGTAAATGAAAAAATTGTAACCGGAGCGCACGGGGCAGGCGGCGAAATCGGTCATGCGTTTGTAAATCCGGCAGAAACCAAAGCATGCAACTGTGGAAATAAGGGTTGTCTGGAGCAGTATGCTTCTGCAACCGGTATTGCACGTCTTGCAAAAGAGGCGCTGGAAAGTGAAACAGAAGATTCTGTGCTTAGAACTGTAAAAAATATTTCAGCAAAGAGTGTATTCGATGCCTATAAAGAAGGGGATGTACTGGCAGGTAAAATTGTTGATAAATTTGCTGCTTATCTTGGCAATGCACTGGCTGTATTCGCCTGTGTTTCTGACCCTGATGTATTTGTAATCGGTGGTGGGGTATCAAAAGCCGGACAAGTTTTAATTGATGCAGTAGAAAAATATTATAAAGCACATGCATTTACTGCAAGCAAAGAAACTCCGATTAAACTGGCAACACTGGGAAATGATGCTGGAATTTATGGAGCTG
This sequence comes from Firmicutes bacterium OM04-13BH, assembly GCA_003481745.1. Taxonomy (GTDB): domain Bacteria; phylum Bacillota; class Clostridia; order Lachnospirales; family Lachnospiraceae; genus Blautia; species Blautia stercoris. Next base: position 9,908 of record QULP01000004.1, on the reverse strand, counting down.
CAAAATTAATTTTAAGCAAAGACAATTAAGAAGATTGTAGTAAAAAATCAGGATAGTAAATAAAAAGACTCTGTTCTCAACTTTTTCGAGAACGGAGTCTTTTTTGTTGTGTTTTTAAATTTTTACAGTTTATTCTTCTTCGTTATCGGTATTATCTTCCTCATCATCAGAGGAAGAAGAATCGGTATCATCTTCTTCGTCGTCATCTTCATTATCCGAATAACTGTAGGAATTTCTTGAACTGTAAGAATTATAGCTTCGGCTGCTGCCTCCACCGCCGTGTTTGGTACAGCGTTTGTTTGGAAGCTCAGTGGTATCAAACAGTTCTGTTACAGTTGGACAATTGTAAGTTGGAAGCATGCCAGTGTCTTTGCAGACGGTTGCTTCACCAACAGTAGCCGGCTTGTCAAAATCTTTATCTTCGAGATTTTCATGAATCCGGCTCATAATACGATTCCATAAGTCCTGATGATAGGTTCTGTAATTTCCGGTATCCGGAATTTTGGTGTTATCGTCATATCCAGACCAGATTGTACAGGTGTAATATGGGGTGAATCCTGCAAACCATACATCATTGTAGGTATCGGTTGTACCGGTTTTACCTGCAACGTGCATATTAGAAAGCTGAAGTCTTGTACCGGTACCCTCGCTTACAACATCTTCCATTGCACTGGTTAAAAGATAAGCGGTGCTTGGTTTAATGACTTTTCTTTCTTCTGGGGTATTGTCGATGACAACATTTCCATCCTCATCCAGAATCTTAGTATAAAACATTGGTTTGATATAAGTTCCGGAATTAGCAATTGCAGCATAAGCGCCAGTCAGTTCCAGATTGCTGACACCGCGCGTAATACCGCCCAGTGCAGTTGGCTGCTGAATGTCAGTATAAATCTTACCATTAATACTGATATTGTCATAAACAGTGGTAAATCCGAATTTCTTCAGATACTCATATCCAAGTTGTGGAGTGACATCGGTAAAGCACTGAACAGCTACGGTATTAATAGAATGAATAATTGCCTCGCGGATGGTTGTTTCTCCGCGATAAGAATTTGTTGCATTCTTAACCGGTGTACCGTCTTTATAAGTGATTGGTTTATCTGTATAAGTGGTTGCAAGAGTCATTCCGCATTCATTTAAAGCAGGTGCATAAGTGGATACTAATTTGAAAGTAGAACCAGGCTGTCTTAGAGTGGATGTTGCACGGTTTAAGGAAAGACTGCTGGTCTTCTCCCCGCGTCCGCCGACAATCGCTTTTACATATCCGGTGTGCTGATCCATGATTACCACAGATGACTGTGGCTGAGGTGCCATTGTAATGCTTTCTGAGAGCACTTCAGAGCCATCATAGGTAACAGCAGCTTTGTAGGTGTCGATATAATTCTGAGCCTGTTCTGCGCTGTCAAAGAGCAGATTGAAATTTTCTCCTTCCTGCTGCTGGAAATAAGACTGCATCATTTCCTGACTGAAGTTTTCTTCCGTTCCGTTCGGACGGCGGATTGTCAGTGCATATTCCAGTTCCACCTGAGTACCAGAAGGAAAGTTGGCAGGATTCGAATATTCTTCATCACAAATCTGCTGAATATTAGGGTCCTGAGTCGTATAAATACGAAGTCCGCCACTGTAAAGTGCATTGTAAGCCTGCTGGTCAGAATATCCTTTCTGGGTCTTTAAGTCACTGACAACCTGTTTGGTCAGTTCATCGACAAAGTAACTGTAAGTGGTGTCTTCCTGAGAAGTTTCTGCCTCTACCTGCTGAATTCTTTCATAAACATTGTCAGCAAGACATTCATCGTATTGCTCCTGCGAGATATAATTCTGGGCAAGCATGTGGTCGAGTACTTCTTTTCGACGCTTTGCATTTTCCTCAGGATTTGTAGCAGGATTATAGCGGGTTGGGTTCTGGCTGATTCCGGCAAGAACCGTACACTCTGAAAGGGTCAGTTCATTGACATCTTTATTAAAATATCCGTGTGCGGCTGCCTGCACTCCATAATTTCCATCTCCAAGATTGATTGTGTTCAAATAATTTTCAAGAATGGTCTGTTTGTCTTTCAGTTCCTTTTCTAACTGGACTGCAAGGTACTGCTCCTGAAATTTTCGCTTAAAACGTTCAATTGTAGATTCATTTGTCCAGTCGGTAAACACATTATTTTTCAAAAGCTGTTGTGTAATGGTACTGGCACCTTCTGAAAAATTGAATCCATGCGTAATACCTTTTACAGCGGCGCGCATAATACCGCGGAGGTCAATTCCGTTATGCTCGTAGAATCGCTCATCCTCGATTGCAACAACTGCATGTTGTAAATCAAGTGGAATCTGGTCAATCGATACCGGCATACGATTGGAATTAGGCGCAGTGAGTTTCTGAAGCTGATTGCCGTCTGAGTCATAAATGAAAGTTGCAGAGCCGACAGGCATGATATTGACATCATTGATATCCGGTGCGCTGTCAATCAGACCTCGAAAAGCTCCTACCCCGATGCATAAGCAGATGGTAAAAACTGCAATCAGTGAAATAAACAGAATGCGTAGAACAGAAACATTTGCTTTTTTCCCTATCATTGTGGAGTGGGAGGACAGGGCATTTCGTTTTCTGTTTGTCGCACGTTTTCCAAAATTCATGTATTTTGCCTCCTTTACCGGTTTATTATAGCAAATGCCCTGTGCGAAATAAAGTCTAACTTGATAAAATTCACACTTTTTGATACTTTTCAGGGGAAAATTATTGCTTTGCACCTGTAAATTTCTGTGGTATGATGAAGAAAATTTAAAAAGAATCAGGTAAGGATAAGAAAGATGTTAGAACAATATAGGACAGTCTATCAGGGCGGAGAGGGCGAAATCGTAGAAAAAAAGTCACGTTTTATCGCAACTGTCCGTCTGGTAAAAACAGAAGAAGAAGCTTTAAAATTTATTGAAGAGATAAAAAAGAAATACTGGGATGCCAGACATAACTGCTATGCTTATGTGATTGGAGAAAGAAAAGAGTTTATGCGCTGCAGTGATGATGGAGAACCACAGGGAACGGCAGGAAAACCAATGCTTGATGTTCTGCTTGGAGAAGAACTGTATAATATTGCGGTTGTAGTAACCAGATATTTTGGCGGAACTCTGCTGGGAACGGGAGGACTTGTAAGGGCATATTCAAAAGCCGTTCAGGAAGGATTAAAAAACAGTATTTTAATTACCAAAAACCATGGAGTATGTCTGTTAGTTGGAACAGATTATAATGGAGTCGGAAAACTGCAGTATCTGTTTGGGCAGGAGAATCTTCCGATTTTAGATTCAAGATATACAGAAAGTGTAGAATTTGAAGTATTAGTTCCGAAAAAAGAAGAAGAACGCATAAAAAAAGCCGTGACGGAAGCAACGAGCGGAAAAGCTTCTGTCACGGCAGAAAAAGAACTGTATTATGCCATTCTTGATAAAGAAGTTCTTACATTTGAAGACTGATAAAATTATACCGTTTCCGGTTCCGGATATTCAACTCCGAAAGTATCTACAGTCATGTTCTGAATCATCTGTGGTTCAAGAGGACGGTCACTGTAGTCAGTTGGAACTTCAGCGATTTTATTTACCACGTCAAGTCCGTCAGTTACTTTTCCAAATGCAGCATACTGTCCATCCAGATGTGGGGAAGTTTCATGCATAATGAAGAACTGGCTTCCGGCTGAGTTTGGATCCATTGCGCGAGCCATGGAAAGAACACCTGGTGTATGTTTTAAATCATTGGAAAAACCGTTATAGGTAAATTCTCCTTTGATGGAATAGCCAGGACCGCCCATTCCGGTTCCCTGTGGGTCGCCGCCCTGAATCATAAATCCGCGGATGACTCTGTGGAATACAAGACCATCATAGAAGCCTTTTTTAACCAGACTAATAAAGTTATTTACAGTATTTGGTGCAACTTCCGGATATAATTCAGCTTTCATAACACTGCCATCTGTCATTGTGATGGTTACAATTGGATTAGCCATAATTTGTATCTCCTTTAATTTTTTTTGCGAACAGGTTACTGCACTTAAAAAGTCTTATCAAAACAATAAAACTGGCAGCACCAAAAGGTTCAGATACCATTATAATCTGGAAAAATAAAAGGTGCAAGCCATAATTTTCTGTGTTATAATGTAGAATCGAGATTTGAACGCAGATAAGCATTCCCCCCGCTTCAAGTGCGCAGAGCACTAAACGGCGGGTGAGGGGGATGCTTCTGTCAGTGGGAGTTGAAAGCTCCCACTGACAGATCGCGAAGCGACTGCGTTCATGAGCAAGTAGCGAAGCGGATTGCGAATGTCCGCTTTACCGCAGATAAGCATTCTCCTGCTTCAAGTGCGCAGATCACTAAGTGGTGAGCAAGTAACAAAGCGGATTGTAAATGTCTGTTTTACCGTAACGATATTCTGACGAATACTCGCTCGGATGAAAGAAACAGAAAATGATGTCATTTTGTATAGAAACAGAAAGTGAGTCAAAATATGATAATAGAAACAAATAGTGCGAAGGAAACATTTGAACTTGGGAAACGGCTTGGAGAAAAAGCGGTTGCAGGACAGATTTATACCTTAAATGGAGATTTGGGAACCGGAAAGACCGTATTTACTCAAGGAGTGGCTGTAGGACTTGGAATCAAAGAACCGGTAAACAGTCCGACGTTTACGATTGTTCAAGAATATGAAGGCGGTCGGCTTCCATTTTATCATTTTGATGTCTATCGAATTGGAGATATTGAAGAAATGGAAGAAATCGGATACGATGATTACTTTTTTGGGAAAGGAATTTGCCTGATTGAATGGGCGGAATTAATAGAAGAGCTTTTGCCGGAGTCTATCATTGCAATTACAATTGAAAAAAATCCGGAAAAAGGATTTGATTATCGAAAAATCACAATAGATGGTTTAGCTAAGACAGAAATGGAATAAAAAAGCAGAACAAGAAACCAGAGAGGAGAGAAGACAATGAAATTATTAGCAATTGACAGTTCGGGGCTTGTAGCTTCTGTGGCTGTGATAGAAGAAGAAACACTTGTGGCAGAGTATACGATGAATTATAAAAAAACACATTCCCAGACTTTGCTTCCGATGTTAGAAGAAATAAAAAAGAGTATTGATTTGGATTTAAGTTCAATTGATGCAATTGCAGTGGCAGCAGGACCAGGTTCTTTTACAGGGCTTAGAATTGGTTCGGCGACAGCAAAAGGACTGGGACTTGCATTAGATAAGCCGTTAATCAGCGTGCCGACGGTAGATGCACTGGCTTATAATTTATATGATACCGATGAAGATACGATTATCTGTCCGATTATGGATGCAAGAAGAAAACAGGTTTATACAGGAATGTATTGCTTTTTAAATCATCAGATGCAGGTGGTAAAAGAACAGGATGCAGTTGCATTAGAGGAATTGATAAAAGAATTAAATCGAATGGAAAGACCGGTAATCTTTCTTGGTGATGCTGTTCCGGTTTATAAAGAATTGATTCAGGAAAACTGTAAAGTGCCGTATTCATTTGCACCGGCACATTTAAGCAGACAGCGCGCAGGGGCGGTTGGCATGCTTGGTGCTCTTTATTTTAAAGAGGGAAAAACGGAAAGCGCAGCAGAACATAAGCCGGAGTATCTTCGTGTTTCTCAGGCAGAAAGAGAGCGTGCAGAACGTTTAAAACAAGAAAACCATGAGTGAGAATATCGAAAAAAATTTATTAAAAGTGCGTGAAATGACAATAGAGGATGCAGAAGAAATTGCTCAAATTGAAGCTGAAAATTTTTCAAAGCCGTGGAAGCAAAAGGATTTTGAAGATGCAGTTCATTCCAAAAATACGTTGTACATGGTGATTGAGAATCAAAATGAAATCATTGGTTATGCAGGAATGTGGCTTGTATTAGATGAGGGCGAGATTACAAATGTTTCAATTAAAAAGTCCTGCTGGGGACAAAGAGCCGGAACGCATCTTATGGAGGAATTTTTAAAAGAAGCGAAAAAAAGAGGGGGGATGTCTTTCTTTTTAGAAGTGCGAGAGAGTAATCTACGTGCAAGAAAGTTATACCGTTCCTTTGGATTTGAAGAGATTGATGTGCGGAAAAAGTTTTATGAAGAGCCGGTCGAAGATGGAATCGTTATGTGTAAAAGATAGCAGAATTGCTATCTTTTTCTATATTTGAAAATGGTTTCATATAGGATTTTTGAAAAAAATTCGGTATAATACAGAAGAAACAAGTCGAGAGTACAAAGTAAATCAAAAAGAGAGATTTTGAAAGTATATGACATCCGTTTGGAGGATAAGGATGAGAAAATATAAAAATCAAAAAGAAAAAAAACTGGCAGAAATTTATTGTAATGGATGTGGAAAAAAAATAACCATAAAAAACGAAATGATTCAGGAAGGAATGTTTCATGGAGAGATTTTATGGGGATATTTTTCAAATAAAGATACAGAACACCATGAATTTGATTTATGTGAAGCGTGCTATGATAGAATAACCGCAGATTTTGTAATTCCACTTACCGTGAAAAAAGAAAAGGAATTGTTGTAGCAGTCAAAAATGTGTGTTAAGATAAAAAACGCAGATATCTCTGCAAAATCAGAGAGAAATGAGGATAAAAGATAGATGCTGGATGTTTGTCTGTTAGGAACCGGTGGAATGATGCCGCTTCCAAGACGAAAATTAACTGCTTTAATGACACGCTATAACGGAAGTAATTTAATGATTGATTGTGGAGAGGGAACTCAGGTTGCTGTAAAGGAAAAAGGCTGGAGTTTTAAGCCGATTGATGTGATTTGTTTTACCCATTATCATGCAGATCATATCAGTGGGCTTCCAGGACTGCTTTTGACAATGGGAAATGCAGAGCGAACCGAGCCTCTTACTTTGATTGGACCAAAAGGTCTTGTCCGTGTGGTAAATGCGCTTCGTGTGATTGCACCGGAACTGCCTTTTGAAATTGAATGTATTGAGTTGACTCAGTCGGAAGAGACTTTTACTTTATATGGGTATGAGATTACGGCATATAAAGTAAATCATAATGTACTTTGTTATGGATATACGATAGAAATCAAGAGAAATGGAAAATTTGATGCAAAAAGAGCAAAGGAACAGAATATTCCGTTAAAATATTGGAATCCACTGCAAAAAGGGGAGACAGTAGAGGCAGATGGCATGCTTTATACTCCTGATATGGTATTAGGACCGGCAAGAAAGGGAATTAAACTGACTTATACGACAGATACCAGACCGGTCAAATCTATAGAAGAGCATGCGAAAGACTCAGATTTATTTATCTGTGAAGGAATGTATGGAGAGCAGGATAAAGAAGAGGAAAAGGCAAAGGCACATAAACACATGACGTTTAAAGAAGCTGCAACATTAGCAAAAAGTGCCAATGTAAAGGAACTCTGGCTGACACATTACAGTCCGTCGCTGGTAAGACCGGAAGAAGCATTGGGAGAGGCAACAAAAATTTTCCAAAATACGATTGCAGCAAGAGATCGCCAGTCGGTAGAACTGCAGTTTGAAGAAGAGTAGCAGAAACTTAAGATGATATCAGATAGATATTGTAGATATTGAGGTACGTTTTGAGTTTTGAGAGCTTTTAACAGAAAAATTTCGAGCGTACATTGGAATGGAGTACATGGGAAAGGAGAAAAAAACGTGGAGACAGAAACACAAAAAGATATTAAAATTCTTGCAATTGAAAGTTCCTGTGATGAAACTGCGGCATCCGTTGTGAAAAATGGACGTACTATTTTATCAAATGTGATTTCTTCACAGATAGACCTTCATAAACTTTATGGAGGAGTAGTGCCGGAAATTGCATCAAGAAAACACATTGAAAAAATTAATCAGGTGATTGAAGAGGCACTGAAAGAAGCAGGGGTTACTTTAGATGATTTAGATGCGATTGGGGTGACTTATGGACCTGGGCTTGTCGGTGCGCTTTTAGTCGGAGTGGCAGAGGCAAAAGCAATTAGTTTTGCAAAAGATTTACCACTGGTAGGCGTGCATCACATTGAGGGGCACATTTCTGCCAATTATATTGAAAATCTGGATTTAGAACCGCCATTTTTATGTCTGGTTGTATCGGGAGGTCATACACATCTGGTTATTGTAAAAGATTATGGTGAGTTTGAAATTTTAGGACGTACCAGAGATGATGCAGCAGGTGAGGCATTTGATAAAGTTGCAAGAGCAATTGGATTGGGATATCCAGGTGGACCGAAAATTGATAAACTTTCAAAAGAGGGAAATCCTTATGCGTTTGATTTTCCAAAGGCCAAGATTGAAGATGCTCCTTATGATTTTAGCTTTAGTGGGGTAAAATCAGCGGTATTAAATCATTTAAACAAGTGCAAAATGCAGGGGGAAGAGATTGTAGCAGCAGATATTGCAGCCTCTTTTCAGCGCTGTGTGGTTGAGGTACTTGTGGAACACGCAATTATGGCGGCAAAAGATTATCATATTAAAAAACTGGCGATTGCCGGAGGGGTTGCATCAAATAGCGGACTTCGCAGTGCGATGGAGGAAGCATGTAAAAAAAATCAGATAAAATTTTATCATCCATCACCAATTTTCTGCACGGACAATGCAGCAATGATTGGTGTGGCTGCGTATTACGAATTTTTAAAGGGAACGAGACATGGAATGGATTTAAATGCAGTTCCAAACCTGAAATTGGGAGAACGTTAGTATAAGGGGCGATAATATGAACTGTACAGCAATTGTGCTGGCAGCAGGCCAGGGAAAACGAATGAAGAGTAAAATACAGAAGCAGTTTCTTTTGTTAAAAGGGAAACCGGTTCTGTTTTATAGTATTTCTTGTTTTGAAAAGAGCAGTGAAATTGATGATATCATTATTGTAACAGGTGCAGAAAGCGTTGAATATGTAAAAAGAGAGATTGTAGAGCCGTTTGGATTCCAAAAGGTAAAAGCAGTCGTTACAGGTGGAAAAGAACGCTATGATTCTGTTTATGAAGGACTTAAGGCATGTCAAAACTGTGATTATGTGTTTATTCATGATGGCGCAAGACCATTTGTAACAGAGGAAATGATAGAGCGCGGAAAAAAAGCGGTGATTGCAGGTGGAGCGTGTGTTTTGGGTGTACCATCCAAAGATACAGTGAAAATTACGGATGAAGAGGGATTTGTAGAATCTACGCCAAAACGGGCTCGAGTCTGGAATATTCAGACTCCTCAGATTTTCTCCTATACGGAAATTTATTCGGCATATCAAAAGGCAAAGCAGGAAGGAATGCAGGGAATTACGGATGATGCAATGGTAATGGAACAATATGGTTCATTAAAAGTGAAGTTGGAAGAAGGGGCTTATGATAATATAAAAATTACGACCCCGGAAGATATTTTACTTGCGGAGCAGATTTTGGAGACGTTAGAGGAAGAGTAGAATCACTTTTAAAAACTTTGCCAAACAGGAGTAAAAAGCTTAAAAATTCCAGTAAATATCAGGGAAAGAGGGCGAAATCTTTCCCTGATAAAATAAAACAAAAAGAATAAAAAAACGGAAAAAATAAAAAAATAAAAAAAAATCAAAAAAAGTGTTGACATTTGGAACAACTAGTGCTAGAATATCACTTGTCGCTGACACAGAGCGATAAACAAACAGAATAAAACAAAGATGGAGAGATATCGAAGTGGTCATAACGAGGCGGTCTTGAAAACCGTTTGTCCGCAAGGGCGCGTGGGTTCGAATCCCACTCTCTCCGCTCGCTAAATGAAAAATATCATTTAGGCATTTGGAGAAGTACCCAAGTGGCTGAAGGGGCTCCCCTGGAAAGGGAGTAGGCCGTTAATAGCGGTGCGAGGGTTCAAATCCCTCCTTCTCCGTTTAATTTTTCTTAAAAGAAAAATTAAAAAAGTTCTTGACAAACAAAAACAGCTTTGATATAATATAAAA
>QULP01000036.1 GCA_003481745.1 Firmicutes bacterium OM04-13BH | reverse complement strand
GGTGCTGATCTGCCAGCCCTTAACGCAGTACCTCACAGATACCAGCGTTTGTTGCAATAAATGTCCCCTCTATATCGAGGTCACGCCCGTAGGCTTCATAGTCGATATAGTTCTGTAAAGAGGACGGGATTTCTCCGAGTATCTGTTCTTCATCAATCAGATAGTAGGCTAAATCGGTCATCGTTTCACAGCCGGAATACAGAATGATGTCGTCCTTATGTTCCACCAGTTCTTCCAGACTTCCATAGCAGGATACAAAACTGTCCAAGTCGTCCAGCAGGTAGTCTGGTAATTCTTCCAACTGCTCATAGATACGGTTCAGTTCTTCGATGGAAATGTATTCGCTAATCTCCATCGGGAAGTTGTCCGTATCATGGATTGCGTATTCTTCGTACTCTGCATTTAAGCCGATACGTTCTGCAATCACTTCTTCGTCCAACGGAAAAGAGAACCAGTCCCCGACCAGTTCTCCCTCATTGTACTTGCCAAGATTGGCTATATAGACTTGCATATCATCAATCATAA
>QULP01000035.1:221-531 GCA_003481745.1 Firmicutes bacterium OM04-13BH | reverse complement strand
ACGTTTTACGTATTTTAGATGTTTCGTATATGCAGTTTTCAAGGTACGACTACGGTAGTAAAACTTTCGTTTTCTTACCGAGTGGAGATAAAGAGATTCGAACTCTCGACCCCCTGCTTGCAAGGCAGGTGCTCTCCCAACTGAGCTATATCCCCATATTTACTTTTTTCCTCTGGGTATTACCCAGTGGGCTTAAGTGGACTCGAACCACCGACCTCACGCTTATCAGGCGTGCGCTCTAACCAGCTGAGCTATAAGCCCTCTTTTGTAATCCGGCAGCCACCTGCTTTCCCATGCCGTCTCCAGCATA
>QULP01000035.1:0-211 GCA_003481745.1 Firmicutes bacterium OM04-13BH | reverse complement strand
TTCCCATGCCGTCTCCAGCATAGTATCATCGGCCGCTTAAGTCTTAACCATCGTGTTCGGGATGGGAACGGGTGTCTCCCCTAAGCGCATCGCCACCGGAAAGGTTTGGTTATTAAATTTTAGAAGTTTTCCTTCCTTAATAACTCAACAGTGAAACACTTCTTAACTACTTCTTCTTCCTTAGAAAGGAGGTGATCCAGCCGCACCTTCC
>QULP01000034.1 GCA_003481745.1 Firmicutes bacterium OM04-13BH | reverse complement strand
ACTTACAAAAGGAGTGCAGCTATATGTCTTATAAGGTAATCCAGTGTCAGATAGCACAGGACAGCTTAATATATGATTACTGCGACAGCAATGCTCAAAAAGCAAAGCTGTTGTATAATGCTGCGCTCTTTCGTATCAGACAGATTTTCACAGGCTGGGATAAAGACTCTCGTACAGACAATGAGAAAGAAGTCTTTGCTGAAGTAGATCTTCTGCAACAGACTTATCCTTCTGTTAAAGTGAAAAAGGTCATTTCATACGGTCACCTTGAGAAACTGATGCGCGTTACGCATAACCCTGACTTCTTTGCAGGACTTCCAATGCAGACGGCACAGGCTGTTGTCAAACATGCAGGAACCGATTTCTCAAACTGGCTGAAATCCTTAAAGGCTTACAAGCAGGATCCGTCAAAGTTTTTAGGAAAACCGCAGATGCCGCACTACCAGAAGCGTAAGATTATCACATTTGGTATTACGAATCAGGATGCTGTATTATATCCCGCAGATCATGGTGTTAATTTAAAACTCCCGGGTAGAAAGG
>QULP01000033.1 GCA_003481745.1 Firmicutes bacterium OM04-13BH | reverse complement strand
CTATGATAAGGATACGTTTTAATCTCATTTCTTCCGTCCTTTCTCTGGTTGCTTCGTAACAGTCTTACGATTCTGTTTTTGGTTAACCTGTTTCTGTATGGTTGTTTTCTTTTGATTACTTCTGGATTCCACTACATTTGGCTGGTTCGTTCTGGTAACACCTTTGACCTGTTGCTCCTGTCTGATATTGGTTCGGACAGTTTCTTTTCCAGCCTTGACTTCTGCATTTTTTATCACAGGAGAAGTAGCAGGACGCTTCATATCCGGCTTTATGACCGTATCGGTCTGTGCTGTTTTTGGAACAGGTGTGGCAACAGGGCGTTCATGGCTTCTGGTAGCTCCGGCTGTCGCTGATCCATTCGCATGAACTGTCTGCCTTGCTTCCTGTGCTTTCTGTAATTTCTGCTTTTTCTGTGAGATATTTTCCCTGTGCAGGTTACGTTTCTGTGTACGCTGTTCCTGTCGGTTTTCCCGTTCTTCCACAACGCCACGCTTAAAGTCTGATACATTATCCTTTGCTTTCTGTTTGGCAGAATGGACAGCATAACCAGCCTGTGTCGGCAGGTCTTTCACATTTTCTTTCAGAGAAGAAGCACTGTCACGGACTTTAT
>QULP01000032.1 GCA_003481745.1 Firmicutes bacterium OM04-13BH | reverse complement strand
CTATGATAAGGATACGTTTTAATCTCATTTCTTCCGTCCTTTCTCTGATTGTTTCGTAACAGTCTTACGGGCAGATTTCCCATTGACCTGTGTTTTCTGTACCGTAGATTTCTTATGATTGCTGATGGATTCCGCTACGTTTGTCTGGTTCTTTCTGGCAACCGATTTGACCTGCTGTTCCTGTCTGATATTGGTTCGGACAGTTTCTTTTCCAGCCTTGACTTCTGCATTTTTTATCACAGGAGAAGTAGCAGGACGCTTCATATCCGGCTTTATGACCGTATCGGTCTGTGCTGTTTTTGGAACAGGTGTGGCAACAGGGCGTTCATGGCTTCTGGTAGCTCCGGCTGTCGCTGATCCATTCGCATGAACTGTCTGCCTTGCTTCCTGTGCTTTCTGTAATTTCTGCTTTTTCTGTGAGATATTTTCCCTGTGCAGGTTACGTTTCTGTGTACGCTGTTCCTGTCGGTTTTCCCGTTCTTCCACAACGCCACGCTTAAAGTCCGATACATTATCCTTTGCTTTCTGTTTTGCAGAGTGAACAGCATAACCAGCCTGTGTCGGTAAGTCTTTCACATTTTCTTTCAGAGAAGAAGCACTGTCACGGACTTTAT
>QULP01000031.1 GCA_003481745.1 Firmicutes bacterium OM04-13BH | reverse complement strand
TCGTCCTCTGTGACCATGAGCTTGAATCCCAGAAAGAAACGGTAATCTACTTGATTGTCGCCTATCATGGATACAAGGGCTTCGGTCTGGTCGTCTATCTTTTGGATTGCTACCTCACGGAGCTTTCCAGTTACCAGCTTCTTTGACTGTTCCTGTATGCTTCGGATTGAACTTTCAGTTGCAATCTGCAACGCATGAATCTTTCCCTCACGGGACTGTGCGATAAGCTGACGGAAGCTGTCATGCACAAGGTATTTCTGTTCTGGGGATAAGAATGAATAATTGTACGGTATCAGCTCATAGTAGGCGAACACCTCATTGTCCTTATTCCAGACAAGGTTATTGTCGATATATTTAATCGGGAACATAGGTCACACTCCTTACTGCCGTGATAGTTTCCTCAAATTTCTGCTTATGCAGGTTCACGGCTTTTCCGGCATAAGTCACTTTGGGACGCAGGGCATACAGAACCATTGTCTTGATGTAACTGTATGGCTTTTTCCCGTCAAAGGTTTTCTGTGACATAAACCATGTAAGGGCAACGGGAATCCCGAAATATTTTAAAAATGATCCCTCAATCATGGAAAGTGGCGGTAGGTCTGCAAACAGAATGATGATAAATTCCGTCAGCACGAACCATGTAATCTGGGTAAAGGTCACAGGAAATGGCAGGTTGACATCATTGATGGCATACAGTACCTTTTCCACGTTCCAGATACTTGTATAACTTCGGATTTTCTTCACTTGTAAATGCTCCTTTCTTCATTTTCATAACAACAGGGACAGCCGGATTTCCCAGACTGTCCCCAAGAGAAAAGCTGACAGTAGCACCAGTGGCGGTGCTGATCTGCCAGCCCTTAACGCAGTACCTCACAGATACCAGCG
>QULP01000030.1 GCA_003481745.1 Firmicutes bacterium OM04-13BH | reverse complement strand
GCACCGCTTCTCTGGACTTGGGGACAAAAATCATGCTCCCCGATTCACAAAGCAAAGGGAAAGACAGCGTAGACCTTATCCGTGACAGCCTGTTTTCGATACAGGTAGAAAAACCGTGGCTGTTATTGCAGTTCGGGAACAGTGATACCGAAGAAATCGGGGCTGACCGTGTGGAAGCTCTGGTATCTGCCAGTCCGTCAGACGAAGATGGAGAAACAAGGGAAAATGTTGTCAAAACAGAGATTGAAGATAACGACAATGACAACCTTACCATTCCACAGGTCGTCAACCGTCTGGGTATGGTGTTCTTCCTGCTCATTTTCAATCTCGGTATCACAATCTTTATCTTCCTGCTTACCGGCATGATGTTATTTTCCCAGATACTATTTATCATATATGCCATGTTTTTACCTGTCAGTTTTTTACTGTCCATGATACCGACCTATGAGAACATGGCGAAACAGGCAGTTGTCCGTGTATTCAACGCCATTATGACAAGAGCTGGAATCACGCTGATTGTGACCGTGGCATTTTCGATTTCCAGTATGTTCTACAACATTTCCACAGATTATCCGTTCTTCATGGTGGCGTTTTTGCAGATAATCTGTTTTGCCGGAATCTACATGAAGCTCGGAGAGCTAATGAGTATGTTCAGCCTTAATGCCAATGACAGCCAGCAGATAGGTCGCCGGATATTCCGTAGACCGATGGTGTTCATGCGACACAGGGCAAGACGTATGGAACGCCGAATTGCAAGGGCTGTCGGTACAGGAAGTATGGTCGGAGCTGGTGCTGGTGCAATCGCTGGTTCTGCTTATAATCACGCTCGTTCTACACATAAAAATACGCCAGCCAGACCACAAAGGAATAATGATGTTTCAATGGGAAGCCGTGTTGGTTCTGCGGTAGGTGCTGTAATGGATACGAAAAATAAAGTCCGTGACAGTGCTTCTTCTCTGAAAGA
>QULP01000003.1 GCA_003481745.1 Firmicutes bacterium OM04-13BH | reverse complement strand
CTTTGATAATCATAAAGCGTTTGAAAAATATTTATTAAAGTAAATTCAAGTTTGGAGAATTGAGAAAATCGGAAGTTTACAGTGAGGTGAAAGAGGTTGAATTATGTAGAATATGGAAAAGAAAACAGCGATGTAATTATCCTCTTACACGGAGGCGGTTTATCATGGTGGAATTACAAAGAGGTTGCTGAAAGACTTCAAACAGATTATCATGTGGTTTTGCCTATATTAGATGGTCATGCAGGATGTGATAAGCAGTTTACAACGATAGAGAATAATGCTTTGGATATTATAGAATTTGTAAATAGCAAATTGGGCGGTTCTGTTTTAATGATGGGAGGACTATCGCTTGGAGGGCAGATTTTGCTTGAAATTTTATCTCAACGCAAAGATATATGTAAGTATGCAATAGTGGAAAGTGTACTTGTGATACCTTCAAAATTTACATATTCTATGATTAAACCGGCGTTTGGAAGTTGCTATGGCTTAATAAAGTATAAGTGGTTTTCAAAATTGCAATTCAAATCACTACGAATAAAGTCGAATTTGTTTGATGAATATTACAAAGATACTTGTGCTATTAGAAAGAGTGATATGATTGCCTTTTTACAGGAAAACTCAGTATATTCACTAAAAGATGGCATTGGAGAGTGTGAAGCAACCGTTCAAATTTATGTTGGAGAAAAAGAAAAGCAATCAATGAAAAAATCCGCTAAAATCATTCATGAAAAATTGCAGGATAGTTTTATACAAGTTCTTCCTAATATGTATCATGGAGAGTTTTCAATAAACCACGCAAATGATTATGTGAGAAAACTATTAGAAATAGTAAAGCGAAGGTAACTTTCAGTCTTCAGCAGAGACTGAAAGCAATAGAAGATTTGAATTGACCGAGCTCTTTGAGCGAGGGATACTTCTTGTCCGAAGGGAAAGAAGGTGGAACTGAGAAGAATTAAAACAATTTGAAGTTGTGAACTTAGAATTAGAGGTGTTGAAAATGAAAATAATAATTATATTTATTGATTTACTGATGGCAACTGTTCTCTTTTTTGTTGGAAGATTTTTTATCAAATCAAGGAATACAGAAAGAAGTGTGCTGTTTTTATCAGGAGATTATACTGGATTAAACACAGAGAAAATATGCAGAGTTACTGGAAAACGGATTAAGACATGGGCAATGCTCTTTTGTCTTGGCGGTATAATTGATTTTATCAAGCTGGGCGCAGGAATAATAATAGTTTCCGTTTTTTTTATTATCTTACTTGTATTTCATTTGGTTGATATGACTATAAATCGAGACAAGTACCGGGTATAAATTCAAGTTTATCGAATTAAGAAAAACGGAATTTAAGGAGGTGCTTATAAATGAAATTAGTAGATTTAGCAACAGGTTCTGATTGGATAGTGTGGATTGTCTTTGTGATATTTGCTGTATTTTCTATTATTTTACTTTCTGGACACGGGAGTTGGTTTATTTCCGGATATAATACGGCTTCAAAAGAAGAAAAGGAAAAATATGATGAAAAGAAGTTATGCAGAACAATGGGAATTGGAATGTCTATTATAGCAATTCTTGCATTGACAATGGGCTTGCTTGAAAATATTTTGCCTGCATTTTTTGTATATATTGCATTGGGGATTATTTTGGTTGATGTCGTAGTAATTATCATTTTAGAAAATACACTATGCAGAAAGTAACAACTTTTTAGTTTGTATGCGACAAACGTTTGAACACTTTTTGAACACCGCAACCGTGATGAAGTCTTCAAAGCCCCTTTCTATCAGTATTTGAGATTAAGAAAAACGGTTCGATTCCGGTCTGCGGCATTAATTTTTTGCTTCAAATTCAGTAAGGATTTGGAGCATTTTTTCATTTTGTACCAAATTTGTACCTTGTTCTAAGAATACACATCATTCTAATATCTCTCAATCTTTGATTGGAAAATTATTCTAAATAAAAAGAAAAATCCCAATTATTTTTAAATTTCATACAAAAAGGCTTCAAAAACTGTAATCCTTTGTTATAATATTTTTAAAGAATTAAAATAGAGAAAGGAAGCGAAAAAAGATGAAGATTTGTCCAAAATGTGGAAAGCGGTATGAAGAAAACCAAAATTTCTGTAAAACTTGTGGAATGCGTCTGGTAGAAGAAAATCAGCGCCCATCAGGAAATCCGCCAGTAAAAAAGAAAAGTCATATCGGTTTATACATAATGATTGTAATCTTTGCAGTCTGTATAGGTGCAGGTGCTTTTGCAGTGGTTAAAATTTCTGATAATAAAAAACAGGAAGAAGCAGAGCAGAGTCAGGTCAGTAAGAATGATAAAAGCACAGACAAAGCCGATAGTAAAGATGCGGAAGAGAAAGATTCCAGAGAAACAAAAAAAGATGCAGAAGAAGATGTAGAGCCGGTTGAAGGAACTATGACCGCAGAAGAAAAGGCAAAAGCAGAAGAAAAGAAACAAAAAGAAGAAGAAAAGAAAAAAGAAGAGGAAGAACAGAAAGAATTATTAAAGAAATACGAGGAACAGGAAGCACAGGAGGCAGAAGCAGCGAAGAAAGCAGAAGAAGAAAAGAAATCCCAGGAAGCTGCTTCAAACAGTCAGAGTGCTTCAACAAGTTCATCAAGTTCAACCGGCAGTAGTACCGACAACAGTCTTTATGCAAGCTGGAGTGAAAAAATAGTGGGAGCAGAACAAAGTGATACAGCCATTTTAAATGAAGTAGGTGCTTCGGATGACTTTAATACAAAGATGGCAAAACAGGAAGCACGTTATCAGTTATGGGATGGGCTATTAAATCAGATGTGGCAGGATTTAAAGGCATCCTTACCGGAGGATCAGATGTCACAGCTTACAAGTGCGCAGGTGGATTGGATTCATCAAAAAGAAGCAATGATATCACAATACTGGGAATCTCAGAATGTGGATCATTCTGGATTTAATGAAGCACCAGCGGCAGATACAACCAAACAAAGAGTGTATTATCTGTTGGATTATTGTCCAAGAAGTAATTAACCGAATCAAGTAGTGAAGCAGATTTAGAATATCAATATCTGCTTCACTCCAACGTAATTACAGTTCTAATGATGTTAGAATCAAAGAGGGAGGTTTGGATATATGTTTTGTAAATATTGTGGTAGGGAAATTAAGGAGGGCGAAATCTGTACCTGTAGACAGCAGAGTTCTAAAACTCCATATCCAAAGCCGGATATTCGTCCAGTCATTCATCAACAAGGAAAGAATCAGAAGCATGTCCAGCTTAATCAGAATCAGCATGAAAGGAAGTCTATAAATAGAAGTCCAGCTGGCTCACCAAATCAGAGAACCGCAAAAAAAGATGGAAAAGGATTGGCAGTTGCGTCTTTCCTGCTTAGTTTTTTGCTTTTAGTCAGCTTTGTTTTATTAAGAGTTGTATTGCAGGGTTTCATGCAGGAAAGTACTATGCTGGAGAGTATTTATCCGTATTTAATTTATGTTGTGCCATTTTTACTTGGTTTGGGAGCATTTTTATGTGCAATTTTTTCTCTTCAGGATGCAAGAGTGCGTACGCTTTCGATTTCCGGAATTTTAATCAGTGTGATTTTTGTGGCAGGAATTTTTGCTTCTAAGGTACTGTTTCCTTATGAAGCAGACAGCTATGTGGCTTCATCGGATAGAAGTGATGAAGAGGACGAAGAAGAAGTCGGTAAAGATAATTCTAAGGATACAGAAGATGCATCGAAAGAGGAAGAAACTGCAGAGTCGGATTCTTCTATTTCCCAGATTAAGAGTGATTATCAAAAAGGAACACTTGATTATGCAGGCGTAAAAAATGCGTTAGTAAAACTTGATACAGATAAATTGGAATCAAAAGAAGCAGAAGAAGTTTTAGCACTTCAGGAGCAGACGGAAAAAGATTTAGAGGACAGTCTTGAAAAATTCGCAAAAAGTTCCGATTATGAAAGTATTTTAAAGAAACTTTCAAAACAAAAAGAAGAGTTAAAAGACGAGGATGAGCTTATCATAAAACTGAGTGAAAAGTATGAACCAGAATATATTTTGTATTTAGATACAGAGAGCAAGAATCTGCTGGCACAGGGCAAAAAGGACGACGCATTAAAATTATTAAAAAATGGAAAAACATTGGTGGAAGATACCGATGCGGTGGATAATTTAATTGCGGAAGCAGAAGAGGGAGTAACCGGAGGAGATTATATTTTACCGGAAAGTAACAGCAGATATCTTACAGATGCAGATGTCAGCGGATTAACGCTTCAGCAGTTAAATTATGCGAAAAATGAAATCTATGCAAGACATGGAAGAAAATTTGATTCTAAAGAGCTTCAGAATTATTTTGGAAGCAAATCATGGTATAACGGAACGGTCAATGCGGCTGACTTTAAGGAAACAGTATTTAATGAATATGAAAAGAAAAATGCAGAATTTTTAAGACAGAAAGAATTTGCAATGCATGATGGAGGATATCAGTTAGACCAGTAAGAAAGAGTGAGGAGAAGAAAGATGAAGTGCATTAATTGTGGATGTGAATTGCCAGAGGGAGCAAGATTTTGCGGTAATTGTGGAACACCACAGCCGGAGCATCAACAGGAAGAACAGCAGTCAGGACAACAGGTGCAACAAAGATTTTGTCCTCATTGTGGAGGAGCGAATGATGCCGATGCTGTATTCTGCAGTATCTGTGGAAAGGATATGAATGGGGACGGACAACCGGTGGTTGAAGAAACCATGTCAAAGAAAGTTCCGAAAAAGTTAATTGTGGGAGCAGTAGGTGTTGTTGCGGCAGTTGTTGTTATCGGCGGAGTTGTAAAAATCGTTGGAGGACTGGGAGGCAGTAAATCCGATTCTTACATCACTTATGTAAAAGATGGTTATATTAATCAGTCCGATATTGAACATTATAAGAAAAAACCAGTAGAGTATCAGGGAAGATACGGAAGCACAAGTGATGATGGAGAGAATTATTCTGCCGGTGTGAGTTACTCCAAAGATGGAAAATACATCTGTTATCCTACAGATGTAAATTATGGCGATGATGATATAGAATTTCGTTTAAATATGCAGAAAGTAGGAAAGACAGAAGAACCGGTTAAGATTGACAGTTCGGTTACAAGTTATACAATTTTGGACAATAATAAAATTTTGTATAAGAAAGCCGGAAATGATACGCTTTATATTAATGATAAGAAGGGAAATAAAGAAAAAATTGCTTCTGATGTCAATTATTTTTATTTAGATAGTGACCAGAAAAATATTGTGTGGAGCGAATCAAACGGAGATGGCACGATTAACGTCTGCCAGCAGGATGTTGCGCTTAAAAAAGAGAAAAAAACGTTGGCAAAAGACGTGGATTCTTTCTATGCAAGCAGTGATTTAAAATATGTTGTAGTCCAGGAACAAGATACTCTTTATATGGTGGAAAATTTTGGAGAAAAGCAAAAAATTGCTTCGGGTGTAGAAGATGTTTCTTACGATGATTTAGATAATGGAGGAATCTATTACACAAAAAGTTCAGAGGAAACATTAAGTGCAGAAGATGTGGTTGAAGATGACTGTGCAGACAGTGATGCAACGATTGAAGAGCCGGATAGAGAAGATTATAAAGTTGAAAAAATCGAGAAAAATGACTGGACCGGAAAATACGAAAAAGTAGAGTCTGTAGATGAAGATGCTTATGATGCGGCTTATGAAAAATATTATGACAAAGAAAATCGAGATGAAATTCGTGACGCATTAGAGGATTATGAAATTTCTACACCAGTGGAAAAATTGTATTATGTAAAAGATGGAAAAGAAACACAGGTAGATGCTACAGTTGCACAGATGTATTATTATACTGGAGACTGGAAGGGTATTGTGTATAGCCGTTATAATATGGATGATGTTCCGAAGTTAAAAATTTCTGAGATTGACAGTGCCAGCAGTATTGAGTCTGATTATTATCAGATGCTTTCAGAATCCGCACAGACTTGTGTGTATACAGAGAAAGACAAAACCGTTGTATTGGATGAAAATCTTGCGACTGTATGGGGCGTAGATGCAGATTCTAAAACCGGATATGGAGTAAAAATGCAAGATTCCGGTTCAGAAGATGAAGACGCAACCTATAACTTATATTCATTCTCTGTAGATAATAATTCAGATGGAAAATGTAAACTGATTTCCGAAGATGTGGCATATTATCAGGAATTAATAAAAGATGGAGATGTGTACTATCTGAAAGATACAGACAGTGACGGAAATGGTGATTTATATTGTAACGACAAAAATATTGATTCTGATGTAAAATCCGGAACGCTTTATACAGTGCCAGATTCCGATAATGTGCTTTATGCAGTTGATTACAACAGTTCAAATAATAGTGCAACTTTAAAAATGTATGATGGAAAGAAAGACAAGATTATTGCAGATGATGTCTATTCTTATCTTCCAATTGATGAAAAACATATTGCACTTTTGATTGATTATAGTATGAAGTCTTATCGTGGTGACTTACAATATTATCTTGGAAAAGAAGAACTTAAGAGCATTGATGAGGATGTCAGCTTTATTTTTGGCGGAAAAGAGATTTATTAAAAAAATTTATTAGAATAAAATTTACGAGAGAGTTTAGAAATCAGGGAGTTTAATTTGTGAAACGGATGTATAAAATCATACTGGGATGCCTTTCAATTGTCTTGATTTTACTAATTGTTGTTGCGCTTTTTCAATTAAATCAGGTAAATAAAACAAGACAACAGGTTACTGCGGTAAGAAAAGAAATCAGGGCAATTAAGAAAGACATAGAAAAACAGGAAAAAGAGCAGAAGAAGGCAGAAATTCTGCAAAAAGAAACAAAAGATGCAGAGCAGAAAGAAGAAGCGGATACCGATACAAAAGCGGAAGAATCAGAAGAGCCTGCAGAATCTGTAGAAACGCAGGAAGAAGCGCAGAAAGAAGCAAAAGAACCGGAAGCTGGGGAAGAGCAGAAGAATCAGGAAACGGATGCCAATTCAAAGGTGCCAGAGACCGGTAATGGAAAGAAAATCGCAATTGACCCAGGACATCAGGGTTACAATGTAGATATGAGTGCACAAGAGCCAATGGGTCCAGGTTCAAGCGAAATGAAAGCAAAGGCAACGACAGGAACACAGGGAAGTTTTACCGGTGTTCCCGAGTATGAGCTGAATTTAAACATTTCAAAACAGCTTCGTGAAGAACTTAAAAACCGTGGGTATGAAGTGATGCTGACAAGAGAGGACAATGATACTGCAATCAGTAATAAGGAACGTGCAGAACTTGCAACACAGTATGGAGCAGATATTTATGTGAGAATCCATGCAAATGGAAGTGATGACAGCAGTGTCAACGGGGCATTTACGATGATTCCGTCTGCACAGAATCCTTATGTCGGAGCACTGCATGATAAGAGCTATGCACTTGGAGAAGCGGTCATTAATGCCTATTGTGAATCCTGCAAAATTAAAAACAGCGGAGTACAGATTTTTGACAATATGACAGGAATTAACTGGAGTACTGTGCCGGTTATTATTCTGGAAATGGGATTTATGTCAAATGAAAGTGATGATACAAATATGGAAAATCCGGATTTTCAGAAATTAATGGTACAGGGCATTGCAAACGGTATTGATGCTTATTTTGCAGCAGGAAATTGAGAAAGAGAAATACAATAAGGAACAAATAAAAAATGGAAAAAAAGAAAAAGACAAAGGTAATTGCAGGAATCGTTGTTTTAGCGGTTTTGATTTTAGCGGTTCTTTGTGTGAACGTATATCTGAAAGAAAAACAGAATACTCAGAATACAAAATATACAGAAGCACAGGAAGAAAAGAAACAATTAGAAGAGAAGCAGAAAGCACTGAAAGAAAAGCAGGCAGAAGCAGAAAATGCCGAAAATACAACGCAGGAGCAACAGGATTCAGATGAAGCCGGAGAGCCTGTAGATGAAACAGAAGAAGATGCGGATTCTGAGGAAAGTCTTACAGAAGAACAGCTTGCAGAAGAAGATGCTCCTGATTTGGAAGCAATTCGTGCGTCAGTGGAAGAAAAACTGCAAGGTACAGATGAATTTGGAGAGGCATGGCAGATTTATGTGTATCGTTTGAAAGATGGCGCAAGAGCATCTCTTGGTCAGGGAAGATTGACAGCGGCAAGTTTAATCAAACTTTATATTATGGGCGCAGTTTATTCTTCTTATGATAATATCGCTGCTGCAAATGGACAGGAGCAGGTAGATAAGCTGTTAAATGCGATGATTACAGTCAGTGATAATGATTCTGCAAATACACTGGTTGGAATGTTGGGAAATGGTGATAATGCAGCAGGTCAGGAAGCAGTCAATACTTATTGTAAAAATAATGGTTACACCGATACTTCCATGGGAAGAATGTTGCTTGAAAAAGCTTCTGCGAACGAAAATTATACGTCCGCAAGAGATTGTAGTGTGTTTTTGAAAAATATTTATGAAAATAAATTAGAACATTCTGAGGATATGTTGAATTTATTAAAACAGCAGACCCGAACAGAAAAAATACCAAAAGGTATTCCATCTGGAGTAGAAACGGCGAATAAAACCGGAGAATTAGACCATGTAGAAAATGATGCAGCGATTGTATTTGATGGAGAAAATCCATACATTATCTGTGTGATGGCAGATAATTTAAGTGATACGACGGAAGCGAGACAGCGAATTGTTGACATTTCTTCGGTTGTTTATGAGAATATTTCAAAATAAAAAGAGCAGACAAAAAGGATATCGAAGTCAATAAGTTTTGGCTAAGATATCCTTTTTTGCTGGTTTGTTTTGAACAAGAAATTATTTTTGGCAGATTATTTTCTGTAAATTATTTTCTGCGGAAGCGGTTCAGGCAGGCATAAATTTCCTGTTTTCGTGGCATGGCAAGTCCGCAGGAAAGATAAGAGGTACTGTTGATGCCGGAGAAGCCTTTTGTTTCGAGAATAGAAATCAATTTTTTAGCAACTTCATCCAAAGTAAGCTGATTGTCAATCAAAGATTCACAGGCAAAACGGAGCATAGATGCAAGCGCTGATGTCTGTTCAAAATCTGCAAGCTGTTCCACATATCGTAAATCAACGGTTTCTTTTCCAATCGAAAAGGTATATCGGTCGTGTGTTTTTACTTTTAAACCTCTATCTGCATGAGAAGCATGAGGATTTCTTGAAGTTTTTGTTTGAAAATCCGGTGTGCTCATGATTCGGTAACTGTCAGGCTGATGAAATTCTGTGGCAGAAGTTTTCGGAAGCGGATTTTCTTTGCACAGTACTTTTGTAGAAGCCGTAATATCGATTGCCTTATAGCAGTCCATTTGAATAATAGTGTCTGCGATATGAAAGAAAGCACCACTGCTTCCGGCTACAAGAATGGTGGAGATTCCTGCTTTTTCATATAAATCTCTGGCACGTTCTAAAAAAGGAGTAATTGGCTCTTTACTTCGACCGATGACTTTTTGCATAAAAGAGTCACGAACCATGAAATTAGTTGCAGAAGTGTCCTCATCAATAAAGAAAAGAGAACTTCCGGCCTCCATGCTCTCTACAATAGCAGCCGCCTGAGAAGTACTACCACTGGCGTCACAGGTAGAAAAACAATGAGTATCTTTTTTATTTGGTAAATCGTTAATAAAAAGGGAAATATCCACATCTTTTATGAAACGTCCATCTTCAGCCCTAAGTTTTACGCCATTGTCATCGGAGATTACATATTCTCGACCATCGCCTGCGATATGATTATAGACTCCGCTTTCTAAGGCATTTAATAAAGTGGATTTTCCGTGGTAGCCTCCGCCGACAATTAAAGTAATTCCTTCTTTGATGCCGAGTCCTCGAATCGTTCCTTTGTGTGGAAGCGTAAGTTCAATGGCAAGAGAATCCGGAGCAAAAAACGGAATACTTTCTTTTAAAGGTTTATCGGAAACACCACTTTGTCTTGGAAGAATAGAAGCATCGGCGACAAAGGCAGTAAGATGAAGGCGTTTCAGTTCTTTACGTAGAAAATACTGGTCCTCAGCGAGAAAATAAACCTGTTCTACCACTTTAGTGTTCTGATTGCGGTAGAAAAATGCTTTTTCTACACAGATTGGAAGAAAATCAAAAAAGATTTTTTCTAATTCTATAGAATTGATACGTCTGCCGTTTGCGGGAAATCCAACAAAGAAACGTGCAATGATAGAATTTTTTGTGATTTGGCAGGCACTTCGCTCTAAAATCTCCTGACCGCAGTGTGTGACAGAAATCAGACCGCTTTTTCCAGAACCTTTTGCACGGAAACTATAGCGGTTTACCTGCTGTTCAAACTGGCGGGTAAGATAGTCCTGCAGTGCAATGCGGGTGTAGGATTTTTGATAGTAATCAGCAGGGAATCCGGCAGTTTTTAGCGGAATCTCAACGCTGATACTGGATGGAGAGGCAAATGGGTCTCCCTGAACATGGTCAATGTATAAAAGATAGTTTGGAAATTGATAAGTGCCACGTAATTCTTTATAAGCAGGATAGCCTTTTTGATGAATTGCGTGGAGTTTGGTCTGTAAGTCATTTGAAGTTTTTGGCATAGTAAAAAACCCCTTTCAAAATTATAAAAATCTAGGATTACTATAGCGAAAATACAGAGAAATCGCAAGTTTCGCAAAAAATAAAAAAATTTCAAAAAAAGGGTTGACTTTTTGGAATATGTACATTATAATAGGTTTTGTTGTTGAGGCAATACAAAATAAATAAGAAATATGTGCGTTTAGCTCAGCTGGATAGAGCGTTTGGCTACGGACCAAAAGGTCGGGGGTTCGAATCCTCTAACGCACGCTAGTAAAAAAGTAGACAGGGTATAAAAACCCTGTCTATTTTTTTACTCGAGTCCGGGTCGGACTCGAACGGGTTCGTTCTCCGCTCCGCTCCGGTCGTTGCTAAGCGCATGCCACAGGCATGCAGCAACCTCTAACGCACGAAAGCAAAGGGGAACGTTATCTCTGATTTGTTTTTGCTTAGATTTGAGTGGACTCGAACGGGTTCGTTCTCCGCTCCGCTTCGGTCGTTGCTAAGCGCATGCCACAGGCATGCAGCAACCTCTAACGCACGAAAGTAAAGGGGAAGAGTGTACAAAAAAACGGTCTACTTTTTTACACTTGCAGAACATGTAATCTGTTGATATAATACAAGTTAATTGTTTAAAGTGGTAAAATCAAGGAGAAAAGAAAAATGGAAAATAAAAGGTTGTTTGATTATAATATTTTTTTGATTGGATTTATGGGATGTGGAAAGTCTACGATAGCGGGATATTTGCATGATACATTTTCCATGGATGTGGTTGAGATGGATGATATTATTGCAAAACGAGAGGGCATGAGTATTTCAGATATCTTTGAAACTCATGGAGAGCAGTATTTCCGTGATTTGGAGACAAATCTTTTAGTTGAAATGCAGAATAAGTCTAATGTAGTGATTTCGTGTGGCGGTGGTACTCCAATGCGTGAAAATAATGTGCTTGAGATGAAGAAGAATGGACGTGTCGTGCTTCTTACTGCACAACCGGAAACTGTTTTGCAGAGAGTAAAAGACAATCATGACCGGCCATTGCTTGAAAATAATAAGAATGTATCATTTATTGCAGACTTGATGGCGAAACGAAGTGAGAAGTATGAGGCAGCAGCAGATATCATTATACAGACAGATGGAAAAAATGAGCAGGAAATCTGTGAGGAAATGATTCAGAGACTTCGTGCGATGGATGAAAGTAGATAGAAAGCAGGTGGCTGTAGTTACAAGCAGCCACCTTATATTTTACAGGCTTTTATGAAGGATATCCAATACTTGTTTAAGCTCATTTACTGGAATCTGTCCTGGGGCAGAAGCTTTTGTGGCAGCTCCAAATGTGAGGGCAGAGCCAAAGGCTTCACCGGCAAGACGGCTGATGACACCTGTTCCAGCCATTGACATGGTAATAATCGGACGGTCGGCGTAAGACTCAGTCATTTCAAGAGTTGCATCAAGGAGCATAAGCACATCACGTCTGCAGGTTGGCATGACTGCAATTTTTGGAATATCAGCGCCAAGTTCCTGCATTTTACAAAGACGGCGGATTAATTCTTCTTTTTCAGGAGTTTTATCAAAATCGTGATTGGAAGAAACTACTTTTACATTAAAATCGTGAGCTTTTGAGATGATGTTCGTCACAATTTCGTCTCCTGTAAAAGCTTCTACGTCAATCAAATCAACAAAGCCGCTTTTGGCAACTGCGAGATTAAGGTTTTGATAAGCTTCATTTGAGATGGCTTTTTCTCCCCCTTCTTTTGCCGTGCGGAAGGTAAAAAGAATTGGTGTGTCTTTTAAGACAGTGTTTAATTCTTTCGCGGTTTCGAGTACTTTATCGGTATCAAAAACATCTTCGTACCAGTCTGCACGCCATTCTACAACGTCAATCGGAAATTCGGCAAAAGAACCTGCTTCCGTGAGAATTTCTTCTTTGGTTTGTCCAACAATCGGGACACAGATTTTCGGGCGTCCCTCTCCGATAATAACATTTCTTACTTGAACTGTTTTCATAGCTAAAATCCTTTCCTATATTCAATTATTATTGATTCTACGGTTCAGAGTTCAAATGCAGCAGAACCTTGAAACATCTTCTGGATTGTGAAAAATTTTTCTATAAGTTAGCATAATTAGTTAGAGCAGGTTTGTCAATTATAAAAAAGATTCTCGCAGAGCGTTTTTAATTTTTTACGATGAGTTTTTTATGAACGCAGATAAGCATTCCCCCGCTTCAAGTGCGCAGAGCACTAAGCGGCGGGTGAGGGGGATGCTTCTGTCAGTGGAAGTTGAAAGCTCCTACTGACAGATCGCAAAGCGACTGCGTTCATGAGCAAGTAGCGAAGCGGATTGCGAATGTCCGCTTTACACAAGAAAAGAAAAAGTCCGGATGGAATTTAATTCCGTCCGGATTTTTTGACTAAATGAAACAAACTTTGTGGAATCCCGAATCCAAAGATGATTCCAAGTACAATTGCACCTGCAACTTCAAAGGTTTCAATTCCTTTGGAAGAAGAAAATGCCCGGTCATTGGTAAATAGATAGTAAGCAGTGTAAAAGATTCCAGCTCCAGGCACAAGAGGAAAGATACCGGTTAAAAGATAGACGGTAACAGGAGTGGAGCGGATGACTGCAAAGATTCGTGCCAAAATCGTAAGGCAGAAAGTTGCAATCAGGGATGGGACAACTACGCCCATGCCAAGCTGGACTAAAATGTAGTAGAGAATCCATCCAAATGCGCCGCTAAAACCGCAGTAAAGCAGTTCTTTTTTTGGTGCGGAAAAAAGGACTGCAAAGGAAAATGTAGCAAAGCCTGCTACAATAAATTGAATGATAAATTCTATAATAGATTCTATAATAGATTCCATAGCTTAGAGTCCTCCGAAATAATTCATAATGACGAATGGCAGACAGGCGCCGACTGCAATACAGATAGCGGTAATTAAGGCGTCAAGCAGATGAATTGTACCCGAAAGATAATCTGCATTATAAATGTCACGGATTGCAGTGGTAAATGCAATTCCAGGGACAAGAGGCATAATTGCTCCGATGATGATTTTATCCTGTAATAGATTCAGATTGGTCAGCATACAGAGCATTGCGAGTAAAGTGACAAACAGGCTTGCAAAAATGTTTGTGATAATCTTTGAAAATTTATATTTTTTCAGTGCAAATAAAAGGAGCTGTTCTAAAATACCGATGCCAAATGTAAAAAGAGAATCAAGGGCACTTCCTCCAAATAAGTAACAGAATCCGGCACTTCCGAGTCCGCAGAAAAAGACCAGAAGGGAATTAGGATAATTGGGAAGGTTCTGACAGCGTTCCAGTTCCTCCCAGGAATCAATCAAAGAAATCTTATGTTCGCAGATATCTCTGGCAAGTTGATTTAAAGCAGAGATTTTTCCAAGATTTACCGAACCAAGCGGAACATGGCGTACAATACTGCAGGCATCTTCCTGATTTTCATTGGCACTTGCAAAGATTCCGTTGGAAATGACATAGACGTCAAATTCTTTTACTTCATAAGATTTTAAAATGTGGACAACGGTATCTTCCACACGATAAATTTCTGCCCCATTTCTAAGCATACTGTCACCGATTTCAACAGCCAGGGTCAGTATTTCGTTTGTATAAACCATAATAAACCTCGTTATTTCTTGAAATTATTATTTAAGAGAATTATATCACATCATTTTATTTTGATGGAATAAAATGAGACTTGTGATATAATAAAGAATCATAGGTTGTATGTTAAGAAAAACAAAACCTGTCTTGAAATTATAACAAAAGATATTTTATAATAAAGCGAATTATCTACAAGAACAAAGAAGGAGAATGAAAAGGAAAATGCTTAAGGGAAAGACGGTTTTATTAGGTGTAACAGGCAGTATCGCCGCATATAAGATTGCATATCTGGCAAGTGCTTTAAAGAAACTGCACGCAGATGTTCATGTATTAATGACGAAAAATGCTACGAATTTTATCAATCCGATTACTTTTGAAAGTCTGACCGGAAATAAGTGTCTGGTAGATACCTTTGACCGGAATTTCCAGTTTCAGGTAGAGCATGTTTCGATTGCAAAAAAAGCAGATGTGGTTATGATTGCACCGGCAAGTGCCAATGTGATTGGCAAGCTGGCACACGGAATTGCGGATGATATGCTGACTACTACAGTTATGGCATGTAAATGCAAGAAAATCATTTCACCGGCGATGAACGTCAATATGTTTGAAAATCCGATTGTGCAGGATAATCTTAAGATTTTAGAGCACTATGGATACGAAGTGATTCAGCCGGCATCGGGATATCTTGCCTGTGGAGATACAGGGACAGGAAAAATGCCGGAACCACAGACTTTGCTTGCTTATATAGAAAAAGAAATTGCCTGCGAAAAAGATTTAAAAGGAAAGAAAATTTTGGTGACAGCAGGTCCGACACAGGAGGCGATTGACCCTGTAAGATATATTACCAATCATTCATCTGGAAAGATGGGGTATTCGGTTGCAAAAGCAGCAATGCTTCGTGGTGCAGATGTTACACTGGTGAGTGGACGTACTGCAATTGAGCCACCGATGTTTGTAAAAGTTGTACCGATTGTGACTGCAAAAGAGATGTTTGACGCAGTGACTTCGGTGAGCGATGAACAGGATATTATTATTAAGGCAGCAGCGGTTGCAGATTACCGTCCGGCTGTTGTAAGTTCTGAAAAAGTAAAGAAGAAAGATGGAGAAATGTCGATTGCGTTGGAACGCACGGATGACATTTTAAAATATCTGGGAGAACATAAAAAAGAAAATCAGTTTTTATGTGGATTTTCAATGGAAACCCAGAACATGGTGAGTAATTCCAGAGCCAAACTTGAGAAAAAGAACCTGGATATGATTGCAGCCAATAATGTAAAAGAAAAGGGTGCAGGATTTCAGGGGGATACCAATGTATTGACTCTGATTACACAGGAGGAGGAAACGTCACTTCCGCTTATGAGCAAGGAGGATGCAGCCAATCAGCTCCTGGATAAAATTCTTATGCTGACTTCTAATCAAAATTAATTCTAAATAAAAGAAAAAGGTTAAAAGATTAAAAATTAAAAAAAAGAGGTCAGAGTAACCACAACACCGTATTGTATCCGCAAAAGGCGGAACGAGAACAAGGAGGAAAAATGAAAACAAAAAAATTTACCACAACACAACTTGCCATTCTGGGTCTGATGACAGCTATCTTATTGATTATGGCATACACGCCGCTTGGATATTTGAACATTGGACCACTTGCGATTTCATTCAATGTGATTCCGGTTGCTATCTGTGCAATTGTGTTAGGACCGATGGGTGGAGCAATTGCAGGAGCTATCTTTGGACTGACTAGCTTTGGGCAGTGCCTTGGAATTGGCGGAGTCAGTGCAATGGGAGCAATGCTGCTTAGTATTAATCCATTTCTGGCATTCATTCAGAGATTTATTCCACGTCTTTTCGATGGAATCTGTCTGGGATATATTTACAAAGCGATGAGAAAGAGAACAAATGCTTATGTTTCCTGTGCAGTAACCGGATTCTTTTCTGCATTTTTAAACACTTTATTCTTTATGACTCTTTTAGTAGGGCTGTTTGGAAATACCGAGTATGTAAAAGGCTTGATGGGTGGAAGAAACATCATTATCGGATGCTGTATGATGGTTGGAGTCAATGCAGTTTGTGAAATGCTTTCTTCAACATTGATTACTGGTGCGGTAGGAGCAGCACTTTCAAAAGCACGTCTGCTTCCGGTAGAACAAAAAGGGAAACGTAAGTAGATTATAGAATCATAGGAGAAAAAAGATGATTTTAGCAATTGATATTGGAAACACAAATATTGTAGTAGGCTGTATTGATGAGAATGAGATTTATTTTACAGAGCGTCTTTCTACGGTAAGAACAAAGACGGAACTGGAGTATGCAGTTGATTTAAAAACAATTCTGGATATCTATCACATTAAGAAAACAGAGATTGAAGGCTGTATTATCTCTTCTGTTGTGCCACAGATTACAAATATTGCAAAACTTGCAGTTGAAAAAATCTTAAAAAAGAAAGTTATGGTGCTCGGACCTGGGATTAAGACCGGTTTAAATATTCTGATGGACAATCCAGGGCAGCTTGGAGCAGATTTGGTAGCTGATGCAGTAGCAGCAAGTAATAATTATCCGGCACCGTTGATTGTAATTGATATGGGAACAGCGACAACCGTATCTGTATTAAATGACAAGAAACAGTACATCGGAGGAATGATTCTTCCGGGAGTCGGTTTGTCTTTGGATGCCCTGACCTCAAGAGCTTCCCAGCTTGGCGGAATTGGGATTGAAGCTCCGAAACATCTGATTGGAAAAAATACAACCGAATGTATGAAAAGTGGTATCATTTACAGCAGTGCAGCATCCTTAGATGGAATTGTAGAACGGATTGAAGAAGAACTTGGAACAGAAGCGACCGTGGTTGCAACAGGCGGACTTGCGAAAAAGATTATTCCTTATTGTAAGAAAAAGATTACCCTTGATGAAGAACTGTTATTAAAAGGACTGCTGATTATTTACGAGAAAAATAATAAATAAAAAAAGAAAAGTACAGAACAAACATTCGATTTGCTCTGTACTTTTTTTAGCTGGAATGATAAACTGAAAAAAGAAAACACTATTAAAGAAAGCAGTTTTTATCTATTATAGAGCAGAAAACCCCATCCGACGAGTCGGTTGGGGATGAATGCTCATTTTTTCTTGTGATGAATATATTTTCATTTTGGTTTTTCAATTCCTTGCTGTTGAATGTATTGTTCCAGAACTTCCAGATTTGCACCTCCAGTTGTTGATAAGAAGTAACTGTCACTCCAAAAAGAATCTTTCCATAATTGATTGTGAATTTGTTCCCAGAAGCGTTTTCGGACTTCCTTTGAAAGCTGAGTCTTTAAATTACAGATAATAACAGAAGGTGCAGTGGATGGCGGAAGTTCAAATAGGATATGGATGTGGTCTTCTTCACCATTAAATTCCAAAAGTTTTCCATGATAACGCTGTGAGATTAATTAATCGGTGTGGTTTTGCATAAAAGCAAGGATTTCTGGTGTGATTACTTTTCTTCGATATTTAATGACGAAAACAGCGTGATAGGTCAGACAGCAGACAGAGTGAGCATTTTTAGTATAAGTTTTGTTGTCCATAAATTTCTCCTTTCTTTAAAATAACCGATGTTGTAAAATGGCTTGATTTGTGCTATAATTATACTATAAATAAAGGATTATTTCAATTATTGTTATATTTTTAACCGACAAACCGTTTTGGAAAAAGGAGTGTTTTCATGCAGTTAACCAGAACGATAAATGCAGATAAGCGGTATTATCTGGATGAGGATGAAATCCAGAACGTAGAGTCTCTGATTCAGACGATGGAACGATTTAATAATATCAAAATCCAGCTCTATAACTGCTTGTATGACAAATCCTTTTTAAAAAGAGGTCCGTTGTTAGAAGAAACCTACAGCTCCTGGCTGAAAAGGAACTATGGAACAACGGACTATTATAATTGTGCCATCTACACTTATTCTTCTTCTGTTCTTTCTTCTCAAAAGGAATTGAATCGCTTGTATCAGAGAACAAAGGAAAAAGACATTGAGGCACGGAATCAAAAGATAAAACGAACACAGGAAGAATTGGAAAAGAAGCAGGGAATCAAATCTTCTCTGCGAACTTATTTTAAAAGCGGAATCTGGGAGCGTCCTTATCCAAAGTGTAGAATTAGAATGGAACGAAATCAGATTTTTCTTCCAAATGGAACATACTTTCCGGCAGAAGAATATGAAAGAAAAATAGAACGTTCCATTCGTCGATTGAAAACAAGAATTGCATTACTGGAATCTTCTAAGAAAAGAGCCATTCAAAAGCTGGAATGGTTAAAAAAGTTTCCGCCGAAGCGAATTGTATTTGGTGGAAAGAAACAATATCAAAAGAAAGACAATCCGAAAGTCAATCGTGAACAGTGGAAACAGGAATTCTTTGAATTCCGTCATGCTTCGATGAGTCTTCCGGGACGTCATACTTCAAAGAACTGTAACTTTCTGGTGCGAAAAGAAGGAAGCAATCTGATTGTAAAATGTATGGATGGGAAAGAAACGGTATTCAAACAGTTCCATCTTGCAAGGCAACAGAAAATATGGGAAGAGATGCTGCAGGCAGAAAAACAGGAACGAAAAGCGATTTGTTATAATTTTCAGCTGAAACGAGAGAAAACGGGTCGGAGATATCTGATTGTATCGGTGACACTTTTACTGGAAAATAAATATTGTAATGAATCTTTGGAAAAAGGCTGCGTTTCGATTGATTTGAATTATGACCATGTAGCAGTTTCAGAATTGGATGAAAAAGGAAACCGTCTGAGTGGGACAGTGCTTCGTTTTTCATCGGAATTGAAAACAAAAGGACAGATTTCAGAAGAAATCGGAAGAGTCATGGCAAAGGTAGGACGTTATTGTACCGAACGGAAGAAACCGCTTATTATGGAAGATTTGGATACCACTCTTGCAAAACACGGAATGAAGTATGGATGTAAGAAAAAGAATCGACATGCTTCTCTGTTTGCTTACCGAAAAATGACGACCTGTTTGGAAAATCAAGCCTATAAACAAAGTTTTGGAATCTATAAGATTAATCCGGCTTATACCAGCCAAATGGGGAAGTTTTTGTATTTAAGACCATTCGGACTTTCCATTCATGAAGCAGCATCGTATGCGATTGGATTAAAAGGAATGGGAATGCGGGAAAAACTGTTACCGGATGAGCGGTTACTTGCGTTATTACCAGAAAAGACAAAAGAAAAACTAAAAAATGGAACCGATATTGTGAGTATCATTCCGGCATGGAAACAGTTAACAAAAGCATTTCGGGGAGTTTCTTTCCATAGTTTTTACCGGGAACTGCCTTATGAAGTCTTAGAAGAAAGAAAAAAAGGAACTTTAAAAAGCATTGCATCGGAAATGAAAAAGTGGACGCAAAACAATCGATATGAGTATGTATAAAAGAAGATAGAAAAAAAGAAAAAGCGAAATACAAAAATATAGAAAAATATAGAAATAGAAGAAATACTCGGATATTCTTACCAGTCACTTTGTACCAGTCAGTTGAATGAGTGGACAGGGAGCTGGATGGACGGGAATATCTGACTTACGCCAACATACAAAGACATTCCTGAAAACGGGTTTGTTCTCTGTTGGAACACCCATGAGCTGAACGAGTGGGTATCGGGCGAAAGCCCGTAGGAATCCCCATCCGACGTTAGTCGGTTGGGGTAGTTCAAGAGGAAAAATATATGGACCATTTTGAATTAGTATCAGAATACAAACCAACCGGCGACCAGCCACAGGCTATCAAAGAGCTGGTTGCAGGATTTAAAGAGGGAAACCAGTGTGAGACACTTCTTGGTGTAACCGGTTCTGGTAAAACATTTACTATGGCAAATGTCATTGCGCAACTAAATAAACCAACTTTGATTATTGCACATAACAAAACGCTTGTTGCACAGCTTTATGGAGAATTTAAGGAGTTTTTTCCAAATAACGCAGTAGAATATTTTGTCTCCTAGTAGACGGAGACCGAAAAATAGGTGATATTTTGTGGTATGTGGGTGGTTGAATATCCAGATGTTGTGGAAACGGTAGTGGTGAGAGTATAGGTAAAAAGCAGGTGGATGAAGAGGTTTTGTGACTTTTCATTGCCTGCTTTTTTGAATAATAATTGAAAAATATAGTGTATGAACATAAAATACTTGTTATAATCTAAATATAAATATGACGGAAAGGTTGGTAGTGATTATGTGTGAGAAAAAAGAATTGAGCTTTTCAATATTCATGCTGTATAGTCTTGCGGATAAGTGGAAGATGTCTCCAGCCAAAGTGTATAAAATATTAAATTCAACCGGAATTTTGGATAACTATATTATTAAATGTTACGATGTTCTTCATACACAGGGAAAGGAATATTTGGTAGAAGATATTACCGATTATGTGAGAGAAAAAGGAGTTAATGTATGATTGTATATCATGGATCAACAGAAATTATAAAATATCCGGACGTAGTACATTCGAAAAAGTATCTGGATTTTGGCCGGGGATTTTATATTACAACTTTCGAAAATCAGGTAAAGAAATGGGCAGTCCGAAAGGGCATGAGACAGGAAAAGGCTGCAATAGTTAATGTTTATGAATTATCTGAAGAATGGGATGATTTTAAGGTATTATCTTTTGAAAAAGAAAATGAGAAATGGCTTGATTTTGTATGTGCATGTAGAAAAGGACAGCCGTTAAATAAAGAATATGACATTATTATAGGAAATGTTGCGGATGATGACGTGTTTAAGACTGTAGATATGTATTTTAGAGGATTATGGGATAAGGAAAAAGTTTTAGATGAATTGCGATACTATAAGATGAATAATCAAATCTGTATTGTAAATCAGGAAACACTGAATCGAGTGATCACTTTTAAAAGAGCATATGAGGTGGAAAACAATGGTAGATAAGAAGCAACTGGAAGAAGTTTATAAGCAAAATTTGGAAAATGATATCATCAATGTAATTTCCGAAATGAAAGGGATTGATTTACGAAAAGCATTTGACATTTATTATTCCAGTAAGTTGGCTGAACAAATTTCAAATGACAGTTATGGAATAGAAAATATGGATGCAAAATATCTGGCAGAAGATTTGATTGAAAATGAGCCGGAACTTTTTGAATAAATCAAGATTAAAAAATATAGAACAAACATTCGCCTTTGTCCTGTACTTTTTTCCATTCGGGTGATATACTGGACAAGTAACAATACTGAGAAAATAACAACTATTTCTAAAACATCAGTACCAAATACGGCTTGGTGTTACCGATTCCGATAAGATATTTATCAGAGCGAATGTTCTTCAACAACGGAATAACAGGATATTGATTATTGTGATAGTAAGATTTTTGATGGTGTAGTTGTGTGGAGAATTTAAAGTGTTTTTCCTAGATAATACAGTGGAGGATTTTGTTTCTTGGAAATGTAGGGATTGAAACAACCATTTTATCCATATTTTCTGCATAGTTGAACTGAAAATAAGATTCGGATGGGGTAATACAAGGTGATTTGTGATCTAAATTCGTGTTATTGTGATATGAATAAAATGAAAAGTTGCATAGATTATTGTTGATATGAGTGGTAAAATGAAATAAAAAGGGGAGATATGTTATGGATTGGACATTGATTTTGACTGCAATAGGTACTGCTGCAACAGTTGTTTCTACAATAGTTGCTGTTCGTGCGAAAAATGAAGCAAAAAAAATATTAAAACAGATAAAAGAAGAAAAAAGTCGTAATGTAACAAGTAATGGTGATGTGGAGGTTACTAATAATGGGAATAACTCTGGTGTAATCAGTGGCATTAATTCAGGGGAAATACGTTCATGATAAGCGATAAATATAGAGTTGAAAATTGTGGTGATAATTCTGGAGTGATGGTAGCAAATAATAGTGGCAGTATTTACTTCACAATGCAAAAAGCTATTAGAATACCATCACTTATTTCGAATGTAGTTAAGGTGTTAGGGAATGTTTGTATTGACGAAGAGTATTCTGCTAGTGGAGTCAATATACAAGAATTTAAACCTGACGATAAAATTGAATATAATGGTGTTGTGGTTTATAAAGACATTATAAAGGAGTTTGCTGCATATTATTTAACTTGTGATAAATACTTGAATGCTTATGACGATTCGAATATAAGAGGGAAGGCTAAAATTTTAAGGTGCGTTCATACGTGGTATCTGTATGCAAGAGGTCGGATAATGCTAGAATATAAGGATACGGAAAAAAGTGAAATGGAAATTATCCGAGCAAATTCAGATAGAATTATTGATATGGTTAAAGAACGGATATTACAAGTTGTTCAATCGTCCGGAGAAATGGATTCTATATATCAAGAGGATTTAGACTTGGGGATAGCGTGTTTTACTTGCTATTGTTTTATGGAGTGTAAAATATTGGAGAAACCGTTATGATTGTTAATGTTGAAAGAGAACCAGAACTATCTTTATATTATTTAGGCAGTGTTTTATTGAAAATTTTGAAATCTAAAAAAGTTATACCTATCGATGTGTTATTTCAAGAAATTCAGAATCAATTAAAAAGAAAGATTCATGTGGATTTCTTATATTATGCATTGGATTGGTTGTTCTTGTTGTCATTAATAAAAATTGAGGAAGGGAAGGTATATTATGAAAATAAAAGAACTAATAGTGCGCAAAACCAAACCTTCTGAAGAAATTATCAGAGAGATTATTTTTAATGAAAAAGGACTAAGTTTGATAATTGATGATACTCCTAAAGATATGAGAGAAAGTGGTAATAGTGTGGGAAAGTCCACAGCAATAAAAATTATTGATTTATGTTTAGGAGCAAAGTCCACTAGAGAACTATACTATGATTCTGATACACGAAGCGAAAATATAGAGATAAAGAGATTTTTAAGTGAGTATAAGGTGCAGGCAGAATTAGTTTTAATTAATAAAAATAAGAAGGAATATATAATAAAAAGAGACTTGTTTCCAAGAGGAAAGAAGTATATTTCTGATAAAACTTACAATGAAAATGATTTCTGGAATGAATTAAAGAAGATAATTTTTGATTTGAATGAAGAGAAACCAACATTTAGACAGCTTATTCCAAAGTTTATTCGATTGGACAATACAGCGGAAGATCGTATTATAAAATTTTTGCCAATGATGACCTCGAATGACACCTATGATTTAGTATATTGTTTTTTGTTTCAGATATACGGTGAAGTATTGTTAAATAAAAGAAGTGAAATAAATGATAAGATATTAGAATGTCAAAAAACAATTCAAGCATTGGAAAAAAGTAAGAGTATTGTTTCGTTAAGTGTTTTGAAACAGTCTCTAGAACTTGTGAATGAAGACTTGAATGTAATGAATGAAAAAAGACAGAAACTATCTTATATGGATGCATATAGAGATGAGTTGGATGCAAAAAGAAAATTGACGATACGAATTAATGAATTGCAAGAGAATATGCAATTTTTAGAATTTGAAATAAAAAATATCGAAGAAAGTATTTCGAAGCTTTCACAAGAAAAAAAAGATATAGATTTTACTACATTACAAGCTATCTATGAAGAGGCGAAAAGTTATGTCCCTGATATTCAAAGAAGTTTTGAAGATATGGTCGCTTTCCATAATTCTATGATTCAAAATAGAATTGATTTTATTCATTCGCAGTTACTGGCGAAACAAGAATTGTTGGAACAGTATTCCCAACAATTAAATTGTATTCTTGCTGAAAAAGAAAAAGTTACTATTGAGGCGTTGGATGAAGGACTTTTAGATGAACTGAATATGCTGAATAAACAGATAGAAGATTTATCTTTAAAGAAAGGAGAAATTCAGCAATCTATAAACTTGTTAGAAGAACAGGAACAAGCGCGTTCAAAATTTAGTAAGGAATTGGTTAAAATCGAAGAACAAATGAGGAGCGATGGGGTTGAAGAGAAAATAAAAAAATTCAACCAAGTATTCTCTGGCTATTGTGACAAATTATATGGTGAGAAATATTTATTGGCATACAATCAAAAATGGAAGGAGGAAGGGAAATTTCCTGTAAGTATTGCTGCGCTTGGAGGAAATGTAGGAACAGGAAAGAAAAAGGCTGTTATTGTAGCATATGATTTGGCATATATGGAGTATAGTATAGATGCCGGTATCCAGGTACCTTACTTTGTTATTCATGATAAAATGGAGAATACACATATAAATCAGCTTAGAACAATTTTTGAAATATGTGATGATATTGAAGGACAATATATTATTCCAATTTTAAGAGAACGTATAGACAAAATAGATACGAAATATATTGAAAAAGCAAAAGTTTTGGAATTAAGTTCTACAAACAAATTTTTTGGAGTGTAGGTGAAAAATAGTAGAGATATCACAATAAATTTAAAGATTAAAGTTTGTAGAAGAATATTTCCACGCAGCATGATGAAAAATAGAATAGTAGTGATAGAAAAAAGTACAAATAAGAATCGAACATTTGTACTTTTTTCTTGTCTTCATCTATATACTTTCAAAAAAATGTCTGATATAATAGGGACTGTTACAAGAACAAACAGTAAAAATATGACAGAACCGGAGCCTAGTATCATCAGGTATTTCCGAGTGCTGTTTTATCCGCAAATATGAATTTTCCCGCAGGGATACTACGTAATGTGACTTTTATTCGTAACGAGGAAAAAATGACACCTATTTGACACGAAAATGGGCGTTTCGTTACGAATCTGGATACGAATTTTTGGCTGATAATGATCATAGTAAAAGTCACAAATGGAGGGATTTACCATGAATGAGTTCAAATTAAAAGCCCCATATAAGCCAACCGGAGACCAGCCACAGGCGATTGCAGAGCTTGTGAAAGGATTCAAGGAAGGCAATCAATGCCAGACTTTACTGGGGGTTACGGGTTCTGGAAAGACTTTTACGATGGCAAATGTGATTCAGCAATTACAGAAGCCGACACTTGTCATCGCTCATAATAAGACGTTAGCGGCTCAGTTATACGGAGAGTTCAAGGAGATGTTCCCCGATAACGCAGTAGAATATTTTGTTTCCTATTATGATTATTATCAACCGGAAGCTTATGTGCCGTCTTCTGACACTTATATTGCAAAGGATTCGGCAATCAATGATGAGATTGATAAACTGCGTCTTTCAGCCACTTCTTCTTTGAGTGAAAGAAAAGACGTCATTATTGTTTCGAGTGTTTCCTGTATTTATGGAATCGGAAGTCCAAAGGATTATCAGAATATGATTATTTCCCTGCGTCCGGGAATGGAAAAAGACCGGGATGAAGTCGCCCGGGAATTGATTGATATTCAGTATGATCGCAATGACATGGATTTTCACAGGGGAACATTTCGGGTGCGGGGAGATGTG
This sequence comes from Firmicutes bacterium OM04-13BH, assembly GCA_003481745.1. GTDB lineage: Bacteria > Bacillota > Clostridia > Lachnospirales > Lachnospiraceae > Blautia > Blautia stercoris. The sequence continues at coordinate 416,741 of QULP01000003.1, read as the reverse complement.
CTGGAAATTTTCCCTGCGGATTATACGGATACAGCGGTAAGAGTAGAATTTTTTGGAGATGAGATTGACCGTATTACAGAAATTAATGTACTGACCGGAGAAATAAAATGCCAGTTAAATCATATCGCAATTTTCCCGGCTTCGCATTATGTCGTTCCGATGGAGCAGATAAAAAAGGCAGCCATTCATATAGAAGAAGAATTAGAAGAACGGGTGACATATTTTAAAAGTGAGGACAAATTATTAGAGGCGCAGAGAATTTCAGAGCGTACAAACTTTGATATGGAAATGTTGAAAGAAACCGGTTTTTGTTCGGGAATTGAAAATTATTCCAGACATTTATCCGGCTTAGAGCCGGGACAAGCACCGTATACGTTAATGGATTATTTTGGAGATGACTATTTAATTATCGTAGATGAGTCTCATAAAACGGTTCCACAGATTCGGGGAATGTATGCTGGAGACCGTTCCAGAAAGACAACACTGGTGGATTACGGTTTTCGTCTGCCATCTGCACTCGATAACCGTCCGCTTAATTTTGAAGAATTTGAAAGTAAAATTGACCAGATTTTATTTGTATCTGCTACACCGGGGGAGTACGAGGAACAACATGAACTCTTAAGGGCAGAACAGATAATACGTCCGACAGGACTTTTAGATCCGATGGTGGAAGTACGTCCGGTAGAGGGACAGATTGATGATTTGGTTTCTGAAGTGAATAAAGAAGTCGAGAAAGGAAATAAGATACTGATTACCACACTGACGAAACGTATGGCTGAGGAATTGACGGATTATATGAAAGATTTGGGAATCCGTGTGAAATACTTACATTCTGATATTGATACGTTAGAGCGGACACAGATTATCCGTGATATGCGTTTAAATGTATTTGATGTTTTGGTTGGAATCAATCTTTTAAGAGAGGGACTGGATATTCCGGAAATTACATTAGTTGCAATTCTGGATGCAGACAAAGAGGGATTCCTGCGTTCCGAGACCTCACTGATTCAGACAATTGGTCGTGCGGCAAGAAATGTAGAGGGACATGTCATTATGTATGCAGATGTGATGACGGATTCCATGAAGATGGCAATCGATGAGACGATGTGTCGCCGTAGTGTACAGGAGGAATATAATAAAGAACATCATATCACACCGCAGACTGTTAAAAAAGCGGTGCGAGATTTAATCAGTATTTCCAAATCGGTTGCCGAGACAGAAGAAAAATTAGAGAAAGACCCTGAGTCTATGAGCAGAAAAGAATTAGAAAAATTAATTAAAGAAGTCGAGAAGAAGATGCGAAAAGCAGCGGCGGATTTGAATTTCGAGGCAGCAGCAGGGCTTCGTGACAAAATGGTGGAACTGAAGAAAAATCTGGAAGAAATGGATTGATTTTTACTCGGGTAAAAAAAATAAAAAAAATTTCGTAAAGCTCTTGACAAATAAATGGGTCAGTGCTATCTTAAGAGCATAGATGTTAGCACTCCACTACGACGAGTGCTAACAATTAAAAAAGAAGCAGAAAGGAGATTAAAATGGAAAGTGAATTGGATGAGCGAAAACGAAAAATTTTAAAAGCCATAATCCAGACCTACCTTGATACCGGAGAACCGGTTGGTTCAAGAACGATATCAAAATACACAGACCTGAATCTCAGTTCTGCAACCATCCGAAATGAAATGTCAGACCTGGAAGAACTGGGTTACATTCTTCAGCCGCATACATCGGCCGGAAGAATTCCTTCTGATAAAGGATATCGGTTATATGTCGATGAACTGATGAAGGAAAAAGAAAAAGAAGTTTCGGAAATTAAAGATTTGATGATAGAAAAGACCGATAAAATGGAAAAAGTATTACAGCAGGTAGCAAAAGTACTTGCAATAAATACAAATTATGCCACAATGATTTCCGGTCCGACCTATCACAGAAACAAACTTAAATTCATTCAGCTCTCTAAAGTGGGTGACAATCAACTGCTTGCGGTTTTAGTAACCGACAGCAATCTGGTAAAGAATCAGATGATTGATTTACAGGAGCCTATGAGTGATGAAACAGTTTTAAAATTAAATCTGCTTTTAAATACGCAGTTAAATGGTCTTACAATCGAAGAAATCAATCTGAGTATGATAACCCGGATGAAAGAACAAGCCGGTATCCACAGTGAAGTGGTTGGCAGTGTGATTGATGCGGTAGCTCAGGCGATTGCAGAAGACAAAGATGAGGTTGAAATCTATACAAGCGGTGCGACAAACATTTTCAAGTACCCGGAACTGGCGGATACCTCAAAGGCCAGTGAATTGATTTCAGCATTTGAAGAAAAACATGCGCTTGCGGATTTAGTAAAAGATTCGATGAGTTCAGAAGAAAACACAGGAATTCAGGTTTATATTGGAAATGAAAGTCCGGTACAAACCATGAGAGACTGCAGTGTAGTGACTGCGACTTACGACTTAGGTGAGGGCATGCAGGGAACAATCGGAATCATCGGACCGAAGAGAATGGATTATGAAAATGTAGTAGATAATCTGAAAACGCTGAAAACACAATTAGACCATATATTTAAGAAAACATAGAAAGGCGGAATGGATTCGTGTCAGAAGAAAAAGAATTATATGATGATAAAAACGATGATGTAACAGCCGAGACAGAAACAGAAGAAACCGAAGAAGTTACAGAAGAAAGCTGTGAAGCAGAAGAAAATTCTGAAGAAGCAGAAACAGAAGAAAAATCTGAAGAAAAGAAAGGATTTTTCAAAAAGAAAAAAGATAAAAAAGATGAAAAAATCGAAGAGCTGACTGACCGTGTAAAACGTCAGATGGCAGAATTTGATAATTTCAGAAAACGTACCGAGAAAGAAAAAGCTTCCATGTATGAAATCGGTGCAAGAGAAATCATTGAAAAGATTCTTCCGGTTGTAGATAACTTTGAAAGAGGTCTTGCAGCAGTTCCGGAAGAAGAAAAAGACAGTCCGTTTGCAGACGGAATGACAAAGATTTACAAACAGATGATGACTGTATTTGAAGAAATGGGTGTCAAAGCCATTGATGCAGTCGGAGAAGAATTTAATCCGGATTACCACAACGCAGTAATGCATGTGGAAGATGAAGAAGCCGGAGAGAATGTAGTAGTAGAAGAGTTCCAGAAAGGATATCTCTATAAAGACCATGTCGTAAGACACAGCATGGTAAAAGTAGCAAATTAATCAATTATATCTGATTTTTAAAATCAGATTTCATCTTATAAATTGATAGAAAACTTGGAATTGATATAGGAGGAAAAAATCATGAGCAAGATTATTGGTATTGACTTAGGTACAACAAATAGCTGTGTAGGTGTTATGGAAGGTGGACAGCCAACTGTTATCGCAAATGCGGAAGGCGCAAGAACAACACCATCTGTTGTGGCATTTACAAAAACAGGTGAAAGATTAGTCGGTGAGCCGGCAAAACGTCAGGCAGTTACAAATGCTGACAAAACAATCTCTTCTATCAAGAGACACATGGGTACAGATTACAGAGTAACAATTGATGATAAGAAATATTCTCCACAGGAAATTTCCGCAATGATTCTTCAGAAACTGAAAGGTGATGCAGAAAACTATCTTGGTGAAAAAGTAACAGAAGCTGTTATCACAGTTCCGGCATATTTCAATGACGCACAGCGTCAGGCAACAAAAGATGCCGGTAAAATCGCAGGTCTTGATGTAAAACGTATCATCAACGAGCCTACAGCAGCAGCACTTGCTTACGGTCTGGATAACGAAAAAGAACAGAAAATCATGGTATATGACTTAGGTGGTGGTACATTTGATGTTTCCGTTATTGAAATCGGTGACGGTGTTATCGAAGTATTATCTACAGCTGGTGATAACCGCCTTGGTGGTGATGACTTTGACCAGAAGGTTGCAGATTACATGATTTCTGAATTTAAGAAAGCAGAAGGTGTAGACCTTTCCGCAGATAAAATGGCAATGCAGAGAATCAAAGAAGCAGCAGAAAAAGCGAAAAAAGAACTTTCTTCTGCAACAACAACAAATATCAACCTGCCATTCATCAGCATGAATGCAAATGGACCTCTGCACTTCGATATGAACCTGACAAGAGCAAAATTTGATGAATTAACACATGACCTTGTAGAAAGAACAGCAGAACCGGTTCGCCGTGCATTATCTGATGCAGGAATCAATGCTTCTGAACTGGGTCAGGTACTGTTAGTTGGTGGTTCTACACGTATCCCGGCTGTACAGGATAAAGTAAAAGCTTTAACAGGAAAAGAACCAAGCAAGAGCTTAAACCCAGATGAATGTGTTGCACTTGGCGCATCTGTACAGGGTGGTAAACTTGCCGGAGATGCCGGCGCAGGTGATATCCTTCTTCTGGATGTTACGCCACTGTCACTGTCTATCGAGACAATGGGTGGTATCGCTACAAGACTGATTGAGAGAAATACAACCATTCCTACAAAGAAGAGCCAGATTTTCTCTACAGCAGCAGATAACCAGACAGCAGTAGATATCAACGTAGTTCAGGGTGAAAGACAGTTCGCAAGAGATAACAAATCCCTTGGTCAGTTCCGTCTGGATGGAATCCCGCCAGCAAGAAGAGGTGTTCCGCAGATTGAAGTTACATTCGACATCGATGCAAACGGTATTGTAAATGTTTCTGCAAAAGACCTTGGAACAGGAAAAGAACAGCACATCACAATTACAGCTGGTTCTAATATGTCTGATGATGAAATTGATAAAGCAGTCAGAGAAGCTGCTGAGTTCGAAGCTCAGGATAAAAAACGTAAAGAAGCAGTTGATACAAAGAATGATGCAGACGCTATGGTATTCCAGACAGAAAAAGCAATGGAAGAAGCTGGCGATAAATTAGATGCAAATGATAAAACAGCAGTAGAGGCTGACTTAAATGCATTAAAAGAAATCCTGAATGGCTGTGCAAACACCGATGAGATTACAGATGCTCAGATTGCTGACATCAAAGCAGGTAAAGAAAAACTGATGCAGAGTGCACAGAAACTCTTTGCTAAAATGTACGAAGGTGCACAGGGAGCAGCAGGTGCTCAGGCAGGTCCAGGACCAGAGGCAGGTGCAGGCGCAGGAGCAAATGAAGCTTATGGCGATGATGTAGTTGACGGAGATTACAGAGAAGTATAAAATTGTCAGTAAATAAAAGATATGGGGCATGGGGTGCTGACAGGCGCTCCATGCCTAAATGTGTGTATAGAAAGGATTAAAACCAATGGCGGATAAGAGAGATTATTATGAGGTGCTTGGTGTCGACAGAGGCGCAGATGATTCTACCATAAAAAGTGCATATCGTAAGCTGGCAAAAAAATATCATCCAGACGTAAACCCAGGTGATAAAGAAGCAGAGAAAAAATTTAAAGAAGCTTCCGAAGCTTATGCAGTATTAAGTGATGCAGAAAAGAGAAAACAGTATGACCAGTTTGGACATGCCGCATTTGAAAATGGCGGTGGCGGAGCCGGCGGATATGGTGGCTTCAGCGGATTTGACGGCGCAGATATGGGTGACATTTTTGGAGATATTTTTGGAGATTTATTCGGCGGCGGTGGTCGTAGAAGAACGAATAATGGTCCAATGAAGGGCGCAAATGTCAGAGCCGGAGTTCGTGTTACATTTGAAGAGGCAGTCTTTGGATGTGAAAAAGAATTGGATTTAAATTTAAAAGAAACCTGTGAAACCTGTCATGGAACAGGTGCAAGACCTGGAACACAGCCGGAGACCTGTCCAAAATGTCATGGAGAAGGTCAGGTTGTCTATACACAGCAGTCTATGTTCGGAATGGTTCGGAATGTTCAGACTTGTCCGGATTGTCAGGGAACCGGTAAAATCATTAAAGATAAATGTACCGATTGCCATGGTACAGGATATGTGTCCAAACATAAGAAGATTCAGGTAAGTATTCCGGCCGGTATTGACAATGGACAGAGTATCCGTATCCGTGATAAAGGTGAACCGGGAACAAACGGAGGACCAAGAGGAGATTTGCTTGTAGAAGTTATGGTAGCTCGTCATCCGATTTTCCAGAGACAGGATATGAATATCTTTTCTACTGCACCAATTACTTATGCACAGGCAGCACTCGGTGGAGAAGTCCGCATCAGTACGGTAGACGGAGACGTTATGTACGATGTCAAACCCGGAACGCAGACCGATACCAAAGTCCGCTTAAAAGGAAAAGGTGTACCGTCCCTTAGAAATAAAAACGTACGTGGTGACCATTATGTTACACTGGTTGTTCAGGTACCAACTAAGTTAAATGAAGAGGCAAAAGAAGCACTTCGTAAATTCGATGCCGCCTGCGGAAATCGTCCAAAAGAAGAAAAAGAAGAAACTCCGGAAAAGAAGAAAAAAGGCGGATGGGAAAAATTCAAAGAAACCATTAAAGAAACATTTGAAGATTAGTAAAAAGAGAAGAAAATTTGTGATTGTTTCACATTTTTTCTTCTCTTTTTTTCGTTGCAATCTAAAAAAATTTCCCTTATAATAGGAATGTTAAATAGATAAAGTGGGAGAGTTTATGAGAAAATGGGCAGCATAGTGGTTCTAAAGCAGATGGTGATGATATTTGCGCTGATTATACTTGGATATTTCATGTATAAAAGGAAGTTTGTATCAGAAATGGTGATGAAGGATTTGTCAGCAATTGTTGTAAACATCTGCTGCCCTGCAATGATTCTTGCAAGTGTGTTTCAGGATATGTCAGATATTTCCAGAAAAAATGTAGGGATTGTAACGGGAATTGGTATTGTGTATTATGTTCTGTTGATTGTGTTTGGTTATGCATTTGTAAAGATTTTTCGGGTACAGACGAAGGAAAAAGAAGCATATGTTTTGATGAGCACGTTTGGAAATGTTGGATTTATCGGATTTCCGGTATCACTCGCAATTCTTGGACATAAATCAATTTTATATGTGGTGATTTTTAATTTTCTGTATAACATTTTTATCTTTACATTTGGGATTGCATTGGTAAGAAAGGGAACAGAAGGCGATAAAAAACAGTCCTGGACAGATATTTTTACACCCGGTTTTGTCTGTTGCATTTTTGCATTTTTGATTTACTGGTTTCAGCTTACCGTTCCGGAGACGCTTCAGAATATCGTAACTTACTGTGGAAATGCCTGTACGTTTCTTTCTATGATGGTAATCGGAGCATCTGTAGTGGGGTTAAATCCGAAAAAAATAATTGAAAATCGAAAGCTTATGCTATTTGAATTATTGCGGTTTCTGGTCTTACCGGTTTTAATTGCAATTTTGTTAAAACCAATTCTTCCAGATTATATTATGCGTGCAACCATTATTTTAATGCTGGCACTTCCAACCGGAAATATGCCGGTTATGTTAGCAGAACAGTATAATAAAGATGCACATACGATATCAGAGGGAATTATCTTGTCGACTGTATTATCGGTAGTGACAATAACGATTGTATTTATGTTTGTATAAGAGAGTATAGATAAAGTATAGATAAAGAAAGGAAAGACTAACTATGAAGTGGAATAAAATTACTTTGGAAATCAGAGAAGAAGTAGAAGATATTGTCATTTCCACCCTTGCGGACATCGGGCTTGAAGGTGCGGAAATTCAGGACAAACAGCCGTTATCCGAACAGGATAAAAAGCAGATGTTTGTAGATATTCTTCCGGATATGCCGGAAGATGATGGGGTTGCATATCTGAATTTTTATCTGGATGAGGATGAAGATGTCAATGCAATGCTTGAAAAAGTAAAGGCAGAATTAGAAGAGTTAAGAATGTTTGTAGACATCGGTTCCGGAATGATTACACTTTCCCAGACCGAAGACAAAGACTGGATTAATAACTGGAAACAGTATTTCAAGCAGTTTTATGTAGATGATATCTTGATTATTCCATCCTGGGAAGAAGTAAAAGAAGAAGATAAAGACCGAATGATTATTCATATTGACCCAGGTACAGCGTTTGGAACAGGTATGCATGAGACCACACAGCTTTGTATCCGTCAGTTAAAGAAATATGTGACAAGCGAGACAGAACTGCTTGATGTCGGAACAGGAAGCGGAATTTTATCGATTGTAGCATTGAAATTAGGAGCAAAACATGCAGTCGGAACAGACCTTGATCCTTGTGCAGTTCCGGCAGTAGAAGAAAATAAAGAGGCAAATGAGATTCCGGTAGAAGCTTTTGACATGATGATTGGAAATATCATTGATGATAAAGAAGTACAGGATAAAGTTGGCTATGAAAAATATGATATCGTAGTTGCTAATATTTTAGCAGATGTATTAGTTCCACTGACTCCGGTTATCTTAAATCAGATGAAAAAAGGTGGAATTTATATTACATCCGGTATCATTGACGACAAAGAAGAAACTGTTGTAAATGCGGTAAAAGCAGCCGGTCTTGAAGTGTTAGAGGTTACACATCAGGGAGAATGGGTGTCTGTTACGGCCAGAAAAAATTAAGGAGCAAAAAATGTATCGTTTTTTTGTAGAACCGTCTCAGGTAGAAGAAACGGTCATTCGCATCTGTGGCAGTGATGTCAATCATATCAAAAATGTACTGCGGATGAAAACCGGAGAGGAAATCCTGATTAGTACCGGAGAGACAATGGAATATACGTGCTACATCGAAGAATTTTTAGAAGATGAAGTTACTGCGCATATCATGTATGCACAGGAAGCAGGATATGAACTTTCTTCTAAAATCTATCTGTTTCAGGGACTTCCAAAGTCAGACAAAATGGAATGGATTATTCAAAAGGCAGTAGAGCTGGGTGTGCATCAGGTGATACCGGTGGCAACTAAGCGAGCAGTTGTGCGTCTGGAGGGAAAAAAAGAGGTAAATAAGCAGCGTAGATGGCAGGCAATTTCGGAAAGTGCGGCAAAGCAGTCCAAACGTATGTATGTGCCGGAAGTCAGTCATGTGATGAGTTTTAAAGAAGCCCTTGCTTATGCAAACAATCTGGATGTGATTCTTTTACCTTATGAGCGTGCAAAAGGGATGCAGGAGACAAAAACAATCATAAACAGTATAAAACCAGGTCAGTCGATTGGAATTTTCATAGGACCGGAAGGTGGTTTCGATGAAAAAGAAGTCGAACAGTCAATGGATGAGGGTGCAAAAGCAATCACTCTTGGAAAACGAATTTTACGAACAGAAACAGCGGGATTGACAGTGCTTTCAGTTCTGATGTTTGCTTTGGAGGAATAAAATAAAATGGAAGCATATCTTGATAATTCAGCAACCACACAGTGCTTTGAAGAGGTAAGAGACATTGTAGTAAAAACTATGATGGAAGATTATGGAAATCCGTCTGCAATGCACAAAAAAGGCGTGGAAGCAGAACAGTATGTAAAAGATGCGACAGAAAAAATTGCAAAAACTTTAAAAGTTCAGGAAAAAGAAATTTATTTTACATCAGGCGGAACAGAATCCGATAACTGGGCACTTGTTGGATGCGCTTATGCAAATCGCAGACAGGGAAAACACATTATTTCTACCGTGTTTGAACATGCAGCAGTTTCAGCACCGCTTGCAGCATTAGAGGAACAGGGATTTGAAATAACAAAAATTCCGGTTGATGCAAACGGAATTCTTTCGATGGAAAAACTGGAATCTGCAATCCGTCCGGATACAATTTTAGTTTCTACGATGTATGTCAATAATGAGGTAGGAGCAGTTGTTCCGGTGGAAGAGATTGGAAAGCTGGTTCATGAAAAGAATCCGAAAACAATTTATCATGTAGATGCAATTCAGGGTTATGGAAAATTCCGTATCTATCCAAAACGGATGGGAATTGATTTGTTATCTGTAAGCAGTCATAAAATTCATGGACCAAAAGGAGTTGGATTTTTATATGTAAATGAAAAAATAAAAATTCAGCCGATGATTCTTGGCGGTGGACAGCAAAAAGGCATGCGTTCCGGTACAGATAATGTTCCGGGAATTGCAGGGCTTGGAGTGGCAGCGAAGAAGATTTATGAAGATTTCGATGAAAAAATTGAACAGTTAAAGGAAAATAAACTGTATCTTGCAAAGAGACTTCAGGAACTGGACAATGTCTTTATCAATGGTCCAAAACCAGAAGATGGAGCACCGCATATTTTAAATGCAAGCTTTGTCGGAGTCAGAAGTGAGGTTCTGCTTCATACCTTAGAAGAAAAACAGATTTATATCTCAGCGGGAAGTGCCTGCTCCAGCCACAAAAGAGCCGCAAGTGCAACTATGCTTGCGCTTGGAGTCTCAGCAGAACGCAGAGAATCTGCAATCCGTTTCAGTCTAAGCGAGATGACAACAAAAGAGGAACTTGATTATGCGGTAGATGAAATCGCAAAAGTACTTCCGGTGCTTCGGAAATTTGCACGACATTAAGATGTAAAAGAAGTCAATGAGATAAAAAAGAATAAAAGACAATATTATGAAGTGAAAGGAAACGATATGTTCAAAGCATTTTTGATAAAATATGCAGAGATTGCAATTAAAGGAAAAAACAGATATATTTTTGAAGATGCGCTTGTAGACCAGATTCGTCATGTATTAAAAGAAGTAGATGGCGAATTTTCAGTCGTAAAAGAGCGTGGTCGAATTTATGTCTATGCAGACAGTGAATTTGATTATGATGAGACAATAGAGGCATTAAAACGTGTCTTTGGTATCTTTGGAATTTGTCCGACTGTAGTATTAGAGGACAAAGGCTATGAAGAGTTATCCAAAGAAGTGGTTGCTTATGTGAAAGAGATGTACAAGGATGAGCCAAAAACCTTCAAAATGGACGTGCGTCGTGCAAAGAAGAGCTATCCGATGACGTCTATGGAAATGAACGCACAGCTTGGCGGGGATGTACTGGATTCCTGTCCGAATATGAAAGTGGATGTGCATGAACCGGATGTGATGATTCATGTGGAAGTCAGAGATAAGATTTATCTGTATTCTGAAGTAATTCCGGGACCGGGAGGTATGCCGGTTGGAACAAATGGAAAAGCGATGCTGTTATTATCCGGCGGAATCGACAGTCCGGTTGCCGGATACATGATTGCAAAACGTGGTGTTAAGATTGATGCTGTATACTTCCATGCTCCGCCATACACAAGTGAAAGGGCAAAACAGAAAGTCGTAGATTTGGCAAAATTAGTAGCAAAATACAGTGGACCGATTCATCTTCATGTTGTAAATTTTACAGATATTCAGCTGTATATTTACGAAAAATGCCCGCATGAAGAATTAACCATTATCATGCGTCGTTATATGATGAAAATTGCAGAAGAATTTGCAAAAAAAGACGGTTGTCTCGGATTGATTACAGGAGAAAGTATCGGTCAGGTGGCAAGCCAGACAATGCACAGCCTTGCTGCTACAAATGAAGTCTGCACCATGCCGGTATTCCGTCCGGTGATTGGATTTGACAAACAGGAAATTGTAGATGTGGCATTAAAAATCAATACTTATGAGACCTCGATTTTACCGTTTGAAGACTGCTGTACAATCTTTGTTGCGAAACATCCGGTTACAAAACCAAATCTGAAAGTAATTAAACGCTCAGAAGAGAAGTTACAGGATAAGATTGAAGAAATGATGATACAGGCTGTAGAGACAGCAGAGACGATTGTGTGTGAGTAAAATTTGCAATAATAAAATAATAAGAGTCATACAGAATTGTGTGGCTCTTAAGATTTCTTTATTAATGAGTGAAAAGCAGAAATAGAAAAAAGGACTGTTAAAACAGTCCTTGGTTTCTATCATCCATTTTATATTAGTCTACTAAATATGGTTTTAAGACAGTAAGAATATCGTCTAAAGCACCATCAGTTGCATGGATGTTTAAATCAATAGATTTGGATAAATCTAAGCTGAAGATACCCATGATAGATTTTGCATCGATTACGTATCTTCCTGATACTAAATCAAAGTCATAGTCAAATTTTGTGATTTCATTTACAAATGATTTCACTTTGTCGATAGAATTCAGAGAAATTTTAACTGTTTTCATTGGACAAATCCTCCCTTACAATCAGTGTTTTTTGCTTTTTACAAGCATAATGTTACCGTTAATGGGGCAAAAAGTCAATATCTAAAAGAGAGAAATAAAATACAAATAATTCGGAAACTATTCGTCAAAACGCTTAAGAATAAATAGGAGTAAAATAGAAATATATGGAAAAGAAAGTTGCATTGCACAATTTAGGATGTAAAGTAAATGCTTATGAGCTTGAAGCAATGGAACAAATGCTTAAAAATGCGGGGTATGAAATTGTACCATTTGCGCCTGGAGCAGATATTTATATCATTAATACCTGTACGGTTACAAACATTGCAGACCGCAAATCAAGACAGATGCTTCATAAGGCAAAGAAAATGAATCCTCAGGCAGTTGTTGTGGCAGCAGGCTGTTATGCGCAGGCGCAAAAAGGAGAAGAAATTGACGAGGCAATTGATATTGTGCTTGGAAATAACAGAAAGCAGGATTTGATTGCCGTGCTGGAAGAGTATCAAAGCGGAAATGGTCAGAAGGAAGAGAGAATAGACCTTGAAAAACCGGTAGAATATGAAGAACTGGAGCTGGCTTCCACAGGAGAGCACACCAGAGCTTATTTAAAAGTACAGGACGGATGCAATCAGTTCTGCAGTTACTGTATTATTCCTTATGTCAGAGGTCGTGTCAGAAGCCGTAAGAGAGAGGAAGTCATAAAAGAAGTAGAACGTCTGGTAGCACTTGGATATCAGGAATTTGTCTTAACCGGAATCCATTTAAGTTCTTATGGGATTGACTGTGAGGATAGTCTGTTAAATCTGATTGTGGCAGTACAGAATGTTGAGGGTGTAAAAAGAATTCGTCTGGGTTCTTTAGAACCGCGTATTATTACAGAAGAGTTTGTAAAGACCTTAAGCAGTCTGCCGGCTATCTGTCCGCATTTTCATTTGTCTTTGCAGAGTGGATGCACGGAAACTTTAAAACGAATGAACCGTAAATATACCGCAGGAGAATACTTAGAAGGATGTCGTCTGCTTCGGAAATATTTTGACCATCCGGCACTGACAACCGATGTAATTGTAGGATTTCCGGGGGAAACAGAGGAAGAATTTAAATCCTCTAAGGAAATGGTGTCAGAAGCTAAATTCTATGAGACTCATATTTTTAAATATTCAAGAAGAAAAGGCACAAGAGCAGATAAAATGGAAAATCAGATTCCGGAACAGGTAAAAGCAAGCAGAAGTCATGAGATGATTGAGCTTGGAAAAGCACATCAGAAAGAATATATGGAATATTATCTTGGAAAACAGGTTGAGATTTTATTTGAGGAAACAACCGAGATTAATGGACAGACTTACTGGGTCGGTCATACAAGAGAGTATATAAAAGTTGCTGTTTTATCAGAAAAAAATCTGGAGAATCAGCTTGTAACAGGAGAAATTACCGAATTTCTTCAGGATGGGATTTTTAACTGCCGAATATAATGGTTGAATTTCCTAGAAAGATATATTAAAATAGTGGTAAAGTTTTAGATAAGGGCGTGATAATATGGGAAATTTAGATAGTACACAATATTTTAATGTAAAAGGCGATCCGGAAATCAGAGTAAAAGATGTTTTGGATTTGGTATACAATGCGATGGCAGAAAAAGGATATAATCCGGTGAATCAGATTGTCGGATATATTATGTCAGGAGACCCGACTTATATTACGAGCTACAAGGGAGCAAGAAGTACAATTATGAAAGTGGAGCGCGATGAACTTGTAGAGGAACTTTTAAAAGAATACATTAAAAATGAGTCCTGGAAGCACGAGTAAGATTATGAGAGTGATGGGACTGGATTATGGCTCTAAGACTATCGGGGTGGCAATCAGCGACCCTTTAGGTCTTACAGCGCAGGGAATTGAAATTATTCGTCGGGAAGAAGAAAATAAGTTAAGAAAATCCCTTCGCCGGATAGAAGAACTGATTAAGGAATATCAGGTAGAAGAAATCGTTCTGGGATTTCCGAAAAACATGAACAATACAATTGGAGAACGGGCGGAGAAATCGCTGCAGTTAAAGGAAACACTGGAAAGAAGATGTAAACTGCCGGTAATTATGTGGGATGAGAGACTGACAACTGTTGAAGCAAACCGTACACTGATGGAAAGTAAAGTGCGCAGGGAGAACAGAAGTAAATATGTGGATATGATTGCTGCAGTATTTATTCTGCAGGGATATCTGGATTCAAAAGCAAACCCGGGTACAGTTTAATTTCGGTTAAAATGCCAGAAATGGTATTTTTAAGAAAAAAAGAAACGGCTGTTATCCGGGATTTTAGCGTATAAAAAAATAAATTACGATAAGAAAGGATGAGGTTATGGAAACAATTATTTTTGATGGAGAGGACGGAAGTCAGATTGAACTTGGAGTCGTTGCGCAGACAAGAGTAAATGGAAGTGTTTATTTGCTGACAGTAGACCCGGAAGAGTCCGGTGAAGAAGGCAGTGCAGCTTATATTTTAAAAGATACCTCAGAAGATGGAGACAAGGACGGCTGTTATGTATTTGTAGAGGATGACACAGAATTTGATGCAGTGTATAAAGTCTTTGAAGTGATGTTGGATGAGATTGATTTTGAATACGAATAATAAAAGGAACGGCAAAAATTGGAGGAATTAATTTGAAAAAAAACAACAACTCAAAATTGAAAATCATTCCATTGGGCGGACTGGAACAAATTGGAATGAACATTACAGCCTTTGAATACGAGGATAGTATTGTTGTAGTGGACTGCGGACTTTCATTCCCGGAGGACGATATGCTGGGAATCGATTTAGTAATTCCGGACGTCACCTACTTAAAAGAAAATATTTCCAAAGTAAAAGGCTTTGTAATTACCCATGGTCATGAAGACCATATCGGAGCACTTCCTTATGTATTAAAAGAAGTGAATGTGCCGATTTACGCAACAAAACTTACCATCGGACTGATTGAGAATAAATTAAAAGAACACAATCTGCTTCGTACAACCAAACGGAAAGTGATTCGTCATGGACAGTCTATTAACCTTGGCTGTTTCAGAATCGAATTCATTAAAACAAATCACAGTATTCAGGATGCTTCCGCACTGGCAATCTACTCGCCGGCAGGAATTGTCGTGCATACCGGTGACTTTAAAGTAGATTACACTCCTGTATTCGGGGATGCAATTGATTTACAGAGATTTGCAGAGATTGGAAAAAAAGGTGTCCTTGCGTTGATGTGCGACAGTACGAATGCGGAGCGAAAAGGCTTTACAATGTCAGAGCGTACTGTGGGAAGAACGTTTGACAATATTTTTGCGGAGCATAGAAATACAAGAATTATTATTGCAACATTTGCCTCAAATGTGGACCGTGTACAGCAGATTATCAACTCAGCCTATAAGTATGGAAGAAAAGTTGCGGTAGAGGGCCGAAGCATGGTAAATGTCATCGGTACAGCCGCAGAACTTGGTTATCTGAAGATTCCGGATAAAACGTTAATTGATATCGACCAGCTTAAAAACTATCCGGATGAGAAAGTTGTATTGATTACGACAGGAAGTCAGGGAGAATCTATGGCGGCATTGTCCCGTATGGCAGCAAGTATTCATAAGAAAGTTACGATTAAGCCAAACGATACGATTATTTTCAGTTCCAATCCGATTCCGGGAAATGAAAAAGCAGTATCAAAGGTGATTAATGAATTAAGTATGAAAGGTGCAGACGTTATCTTTCAGGATGCACACGTTTCCGGACATGCATGTCAGGAAGAGATTAAACTGATTTATTCCCTTGTAAAACCGAAGTATGCCATTCCAGTGCATGGAGAGTACAGACACTTAAAAGCACAGGCAGGTGTGGCAGAAGAACTTGGAATTCCAAAGGAAAATATCTTTATTCTTTCTTCCGGTGATGTGCTTGAACTAAATGAAGAAGAACCGGCAAGAGTAACCGGACAGGTTCGTACGGGAGCAATCTTTGTTGATGGTCTTGGTGTTGGAGATGTTGGAAATATCGTACTTCGTGATCGTCAGCATCTTTCTGAAGACGGTATTATGATTGTTGTGCTTACTTTAGAAAAACATTCGAGCAATCTTCTCGCAGGACCGGATATCGTATCACGTGGTTTTGTCTATGTGCGTGAATCGGAAGATTTAATGGAAGAGGCCAGAAGTGTAGTGGAAGAGGCGATTGACAGCTGTCTGGAGAGACATATTACAGACTGGGGCAAGATGAAAAATGTGATTAAAGATTCTCTGGGAGAATTCTTGTGGAAGAGAACCAAGAGAAGTCCGATGATTCTGCCGATTATTATGGAGGCATAATTCCATGAGTAATATTGATTATTATGTAAACAGGGTGATTGAGGAGATTAAAAGTGAGAGTGTTTACAGACAATACACGACTTCTCTTGAAAAGCTCAACGCAAATCCTGAGATAAAACGGCAGGTCGATGAATTGCGCAGATTGAACTATCAGGCGCAGATTAAAAATGATGATGCAGACTCTTATGACACCATAGATGACATTGATGATAAGATAGATGAATTAAGCTGTATACCGGAAGTGAATCAGTTTTTAGAGGCAGAAGCTGCACTTTGCAGACTCCTACAGGATATTTCGGTAAGAGTACATGAGGCGATTCATTTAGATGTACCGGACTTGAATTAGGGTCAGGCAGATATTCCTAGTCCACTTGACCTCAGGGAATGCCTATCGGCGTTCAATTGGCAGGATTGGCAGGAAACTTTAATATTCCGAGGGTGCATTAAGAAAATAAGGAGAAAAAAATGGGAAGAGGAATCAGAAAACAGGGTGCGGCATCAATTTTTGCAGGTGGATTTTTCCGCTTTGCGGTGTATGCCTGTGTGGTGTGTGCTGTGATTTATGTTGGAAAATCAGCGTATGATTTTGGATATGCGATTTTCGATCAGATACCTGTGGATGATGAAGACCATGGAGAAGATGTAACTGTTGTAATCAAAGACGGAGCGTCGGTGTATCAGATTGGAAAGATTTTAAAAAGCAAAGGTCTGATTAAAGATGCAAAAGTATTTGTGGTACAGGAAAGTCTTTCAAATTATAAAGATAAATTACAGTCGGGAACTTATATTTTAAATACTTCTATGACGACAGATGAAATGCTGGCAGTGCTTGCAAGAGAAGATATGACAGGACAGCCGGAGCAGGATTCCACGGATTCTCTGGACACTTCAGCGGATGGCACAGATGTGCAGACAACAGAAGAGTCCGTTACAGATGAGAGTCAGGATGCGTCAGGAGAACAGGCAGGAGAAACGGCTGAATAAGAGGGAAAAAAAGTGATTGTTGATGAAAGAATGGTTACCTATATAAACTCTCTGGACAAAGGAAATACGCCTTTTTTGACTCAGCTTGAAAAGGATGCAAAGGAAAATTATGTGCCGATTATACGGCGGGAAATGCAGAGCTTTTTAAAAGTAATGCTACAGATAGCAAGTCCCCATCTCATCTTAGAGGTGGGGACTGCTGTTGGTTTTTCCACTCTTCTTATGAGTGAGTATGCACCGAAAGACTGCAGAATCACGACGATAGAAAATTATGAGAAGAGAATACCGATTGCCAGAGAAAATTTTAAAAAAGCAGGAAAAGAAGAGCAGATTACCTTATTAGAGGGGGATGCGGCCAAAATTTTAAAGACGCTGGAGGGAAGTTATGATTTTATCTTTATGGACGCAGCAAAAGCGCAGTATATTAACTTCTTTCCGGATGTGCTGAGACTTTTGAAAAAAGGCGGAATTTTGATTTCTGATAATGTACTGCAAGATGGAGATATTATCGAATCTCACTTTGCGGTTGAGAGAAGAAACCGGACAATTTATAAGCGGATGAGGGAATACCTTTATGTGCTGAAAAATCATGAAGAACTTGAGACAAGTATTATTCCTCTCGGTGATGGAGTGACGCTTAGTATTAAGAAATAGAAAGGCAGGAAAGATGAGAGCAAAACCAGAGTTATTAATTCCGGCAAGCAGTCTGGAAGTTTTAAAAATAGCGGTTATTTTTGGTGCAGATGCAGTTTATATCGGAGGAGAAGCTTTTGGTCTGCGTGCAAAGGCAAGAAACTTTTCTATGGAAGACATGAAAGAGGGAATTGAATTTGCACATCAGCACCATGTAAAAGTATATGTAACAGCAAACATTTTGGCACACAACAAAGATTTGGACGGAGTAAGAGAATATTTCCGTGAATTAAAAGAAATCAGGCCAGATGCACTGATTATTTCTGACCCGGGTGTATTTATGATTGCAAAAGAAGTATGTCCGGAGATTGAACGTCATATCAGTACTCAGGCAAATAATACCAATTATGAAACTTATAAGTTCTGGTATGGACTGGGCGCAAAACGTGTGGTCAGTGCAAGAGAACTTTCTTTAGAAGAGATTAAACAGATTCGTGCAAATATTCCGGATGATTTGGAAATCGAAACTTTTATTCATGGTGCAATGTGTATTTCTTATTCCGGAAGATGTCTCTTAAGCAATTTCTTTACCGGAAGAGATGCCAATCAGGGTGCGTGTACGCATCCGTGTAGATGGAAATATTCGATTGTAGAAGAAACCAGACCGGGAGAATATATGCCGGTTTATGAAAACGAGCGTGGAACTTATATCTTTAACTCAAAAGATTTATGTATGATTGAGCATATGGATGATATTCTGACTTCAGGAATCGACAGCTTAAAAATTGAAGGACGAATGAAAACCGCCCTTTATGTGGCAACGGTTGCAAGAACCTACAGAAAAGCCATTGATGATTATTTTGAGAGTCCAAAATTATACCGGGAAAATATGGAATGGTATAAAGAGCAGATTATGGGCTGTACCTATCGTCTGTTTACCACCGGATTTTTTTATGGAAAGCCAGATGAAACTTCCCAGATTTATGACAGTAATACTTATGCAAAAGACTACACATATCTTGGTTTCTTGGAAGAAAAGACAGAAAAAGGACTCTATCGAATCACCCAGAGAAATAAATTCCTTGTAGGAGAAACGATAGAGGTCATGCGTCCGGATGGAGAAAACCGTCTGGTTACGGTAAAAGCAATCTATGATGAAGAGGGAAATTCCTGTGATAGTGCTCCGCATCCACAGCAGGTGCTGTATCTGGATTTGGGAGAAGATTTAAATGTCTTTGACCTTTTAAGAAGAAAAGAAAGCGTTTCTTAACTTTAAAATCGCATTTTTTTCAATACGGGACACATAAGAGCGGCTGATATTCAGCCGCTTTGCTATTTCCCGCTGGGTCAGCTCATCACAGCCATAAAGCCCAAAGCGTAGTTTTAAGACTTCCGCTTCCCGTTTGGTCAGTACGAAACCGAGCAGGTAGTAAAGTTTACGGATATCCTGTTTTAAAGAATAATTTTTTACGACATCGACAGGCTCATTTTCAATCACATCAAGCAGATTGATTTCATTTCCTTCACGGTCTGTACCGATTGGCTCATAAAGAGAAATATCTTTGCTGGTTTTCTTTTTAGAACGAAGCAGCATAAGCAGTTCATTGTCGATACAGCGGGCAGCATAAGTGGAGAGCCGGTTGGATTTTTCCTGATTAAATGTATGAATTGCTTTTATCAGACCGATTGTTCCAATCGAAATCAGGTCATCTAATTCTTCTTCAACCCCTTGATATTTTTTTACAATATGTGCTACAAGGCGCAGATTGCGTTCGATGAGAACGTTTTTTGCTTCCTGACTGCCCCTTTTGTATTCTTGGAGATAATATTTTTCCTCCTCGGATGTCAAGGGCTTAAGAAATGTTTTCAAGCAGCCTTACCTCAAAGGGATTTAATAATAGTCTATGAGAAAAAGGGATAAATTGTGCTTTTCCCAAAAAAGAAAAAATGCTTGTATCAAAAGGAAAATTGTGATACGATAATCGAATCAGAAAACAATTCATGTTTTCCGGTACAGCTGCTTAATCTTCGCTGTACCAGTTCTGGCAGTTCTGCCGTTTTTTCAAATTTTAAATTTATTTAATTTCAAATCTAAGACAAGTAATTATGAGTTTAGGAGGCATTTTATGTATGTTCAGTAAAGTGTTGTCAGCGGCTATTGATGGGGCAAGGTGCGTTCCGGTATCAGTAGAAGTGGATGCAAGTAATGGACTTCCGGCTTTTTTGATGGTAGGAGATTTATCTTATCAGGTAAAAGAAGCGCAAGAGAGAGTCCGTACTGCGATAAGAAACAGTGGAATGACAATTCCACCCAAAAGAGTAACTGTAAATTTAGCACCTGCGGATGTCCGTAAAGATGGAAATCATTTTGATTTGCCAATAGCGGCTTCGCTTATGATTGCATTTGGCTTTCTGGAAGCGGAAAAATTCGATGGCGTGATGCTTGCCGGAGAACTTGGCTTAAATGGCAGGATTAATGGAGTCAGAGGAATTCTGCCTTTTGTAGAAACCGCTTACAAAAAGGGATGTCGGCTTTGTATTGTGCCAAAGCAAAATTACAGGGAAGCACGGATGATTGGACAGATTTCTGTGCTTGGAGTGGAGTCTTTGCAGGAATTTTTAAGCTGTGCCAGAAAAGAAAACTGGGGGCTTTTAGAAGATACAAAAGAAGAGCCGGTTTTACTGCCTGCAAAGAAAGAAGAAATCGAAGATTTTGCTGATATTCAAGGTCAGGAATATGTGAAGCGGGCAGCCGTGATTGCGGCAGCAGGGATGCATAACTTTCTTATGACCGGTCCAAAGGGGACAGGAAAGACGATGATTGCCAGAAGAATCCCAGGGATTCTGCCAGAACCTACCAAGGAAGAACTGCTTGAAGTATCAAAGATTTACAGCATTTCAGGTCTGTTATCCGAAGAGAAACCATTTCTTTTATCTCGTCCATTTCGGGCACCCCATCACACCATTTCACCGGCAGCACTTGCCGGAGGTGGAAAGTATCCAAAAGCCGGAGAAATCACGCTTGCCCATAAGGGCGTTCTTTTCTTAGATGAATTTCCGGAGTTTTCCCATGAATGTATTGAATTATTAAGACAGCCGTTAGAAGAACGGAAAATTTTAATCAGCCGAAGCGGAGGTTCGTACTTGTTTCCGGCCGATTTTATGCTGGTTGCTGCAATGAACCATTGTCCCTGTGGTCAGTTTCCGGATTTAAATCGGTGCAGTTGTACGTTTCAGGAAGTAAAGCGTTATCAGAATCGAATCAGTGGTCCGATTTTAGATAGAATTGATATTGTGGCAGAAGTGTCGGGAATTTCTTATCAGGAACTGACCGGAAAACGGAAAGAAAAAAGTTCAAAAAATTTTAGAAAAGAAGTTGAGATGGCAGTAAAGGTACAAGGGGAACGCTATCAGGAGAAAAAGATTCGGTTTAATTCTCAGCTTTCCGGTAAATTATTGGAGGAGTTTTGCAATGTAAGTGCAGAGGGACAGCGAATTTTGGAAAAAGCGTATAAAAAAATGAGATTAAGTGCAAGGGCATATCATAAAATCTTAAAAACGGCACGTACCATTGCGGATTTGGAACAAGAAGAGGAGATAAAAGAAGCGCATATCAGTGAAGCACTTTGTTATCGAAGAGTAGAAGGAAAGGATACTTGAAATATGGAAGAAAAAATTGTGAGTTATACACCGGACGATTTTGAATATCCGGATAAATTAAGAAATTTTAAAGACAGACCCAAACGGTTGTATGTAAAAGGAAAACTTCCGGATCCAAATCGCAAAAGTGTGGCGATTATCGGGGCAAGAATGTGCAGTTATTACGGCAGAACGCAGGCTTATGAATTTGCAAAAGAATTTGCTTCTTGTGGAGTCCAGGTTATCAGCGGACTGGCAAGAGGAATTGATGGCTGGGCACATAAAGGTGCAATTGATGGCGGAGGAGAAACATTTGCGGTGCTTGGTTGTGGAGTGGATATTTGTTATCCGAGCCAGAATATCAATCTCTATCGTGAGATTCAGAAAAAGGGAGGAATTATCTCTGAGTATGAGGAAGGAGAGAAACCCCTTGGATGGCATTTTCCGTTAAGAAATCGAATTATCAGTGGGCTTGCTGATATTGTTTTAGTAATCGAGGCAAAGAAAAAAAGCGGTTCATTAATTACAGTAGAGTATGCACTTGAGCAGGGAAAGCCTGTCTATGCGCTTCCGGGAAGAGTGGGGGAAGCATTAAGTGAAGGATGCAACAATTTAATTTTTCAGGGAGCACAAATTGCAAAAAATGTGGAAATTATCCTCGAAGAACTCGAAATTTTGGATAAAATGACGAAAGAAAAGAATAAAAAAACAGAGATAAGGCTTGCAAGAAAAGAAGAAATGGTGTATAGTTGTGTGGATTTGAAACCAAAACACCTGGACGAAATTATAAAATTGACTGACTTGGAATTGCTTGAAGTGCAGGAAATTTTGGTGAAATTAGAGTTGATGGAACTTGTAACAGAGCCAATAAAGAATTATTATGCCAGAGCGGGAGGTTGATATGGCAAAGTATTTAGTGATAGTGGAATCGCCGGCAAAAGTAAAGACAATAAAAAAATTTTTAGGTTCCAATTATGAAGTCATGGCATCAAACGGACATGTAAGAGATTTGCCGAAAAGCCAGTTGGGGTTTAGTGTAGAAAATGATTATGAACCAAAGTATATAACAATTCGCGGAAAGGGTGACATTTTAGCAGCACTTCGAAAAGCTGCGAAAAAAGCAGATAAAGTTTATCTTGCGACTGACCCTGACCGTGAGGGAGAAGCGATTTCATGGCATCTTTCAAAGGCATTGAAGTTAGATGATAAAAAAATGCGTCGTATTACCTTTAATGAAATTACAAAAACAGCAGTCAAAGCTTCTATTAAAGAGGCTAGAGAGATTGATTTAAAATTAGTGGATGCACAGCAGACCAGAAGAATGTTGGACCGTATGGTTGGATATAGAATCAGTCCGGTTTTATGGGCGAAAGTAAAACGTGGATTGAGTGCAGGACGTGTGCAGTCTGTTGCTCTTCGTATTATTGGAGACAGAGAAGAAGAAATCAATGCATTTATACCGGAGGAATATTGGACTTTAGAGGCACAGTTTGCGGTAAAAGGTGAGAAAAAACCGCTGACTGCAAAATTTTATGGAAAAAAAGGACAGAAAATCAATATTCATTCCAAAGGAGAACTCGATGAAATTTTAAAAAACCTTGAGGGTGCAAGCTATGAGGTGGATGAAGTAAAAAAGGGAGAGCGTACCAAAAAAGCACCATTTCCATTTACTACCAGTACCTTACAGCAGGAAGCCTCCAAAGTGTTAAACTTCTCGACACAGAAAACCATGCGTCTTGCACAGCAGTTATATGAAGGAATTGATATCAAGGGAAATGGAACAGTCGGTGTGATTACTTATCTGCGTACGGATTCAACCCGTATCTCGGATGAAGCCCAGAAAGCAGCACAAGAGTATATTACAGAACAGTATGGAGAAGAATATACCAAAGTAACTGAGAAAAAAGATAGTAATAAGAAGAAAATTCAGGATGCGCATGAAGCAATTCGTCCAACCGATATTACAAGAACCCCGATTTCTTTAAAAGAGTCTTTAACCAGAGACCAGTTCCGTCTGTATCAGTTAATTTGGAAACGTTTTACCGCAAGTCAGATGCAGCCTGCAAAATATGAAACCACTTCCGTTAAAATTAAAGGCGGAGAGTATTATTTTACAACATCTGCATCGAAATTAAAATTTGATGGTTTCATGGCAGTTTATGTGCAGGAAGATGATGAAAAATCAGATAAGACGGTTTTGACAAAAGGGCTCGATGAGACGAGTGAACTGACATTTGAGAAATTTAACGAACAGCAGCATTTTACTCAGCCACCGGCTCATTATACAGAGGCGACTCTTGTAAAAACATTAGAAGAACTTGGAATTGGACGTCCAAGTACCTACGCACCAACTATTACTACGATTATTGCAAGACGGTATGTTGCAAAGGAAAATAAAAACCTTTATATGACAGAAATTGGTGAAGTAGTCAATAATATTATGAAAACTTCTTTCCCAAGTATTGTAGATGTACATTTTACAGCAACAATGGAAGAACTGCTCGACAGTATTGCAGAAGGATTGATTGAGTGGAAAACGGTAATTCGCAATTTCTATCCGGATTTGGATGAGGCAGTAAAGACAGCAGAAAAGGAACTTGAAGAAGTTAAGATAGAAGATGAGGTAACCGACGTAATCTGTGAACAGTGCGGAAGAAATATGGTAATCAAATACGGACCGCATGGAAAATTTCTGGCTTGCCCTGGATTTCCGGAATGTCGTAATACCAAACCATATCTGGAAAAAATCGGAGTACCGTGTCCAATCTGTGGAAAAGAAGTAGTAATGCGCAGAAGTAAAAAAGGACGCCGTTATTATGGCTGTGAAAACAATCCGGAATGTGAATTTATGTCCTGGCAGAAGCCATCCAAAGAAAAATGTCCAAACTGCGGTGGATATATGGTAGAAAAAGGAAACAAACTGGTCTGTGCAAATGAACAGTGTGGATTTGTGAAAATACAGCCGAAAGACAAAATCGAAGAGGCTTAAATAAAAATCCAAGTAAAGCGGACATTTGTGGAATAAAAACAATGAAAATAAATGGTTAATTTAGGGCGATTGCAGGAAAAGTCTTGTAGTCGCTCTTTTTGGTGAAAGAAACGAAATTGTTAGAAAAAAATGAATAGACAGAAAATAGCTATATTATCCATTGATTTCAGAATAATTGTGTGGTAAAATGAAAAAAGGAAAAATAAATGTAATATATAGGATTGGATGCTGAACAAAACGAAAGGAGATTTATTATGAGCGTACAATTACTAGACAAGACCAGAAAAATTAATAAACTGCTCCATAATAATCATTCTTCCAAGGTATTATTTAATGATATCTGCGAGGTGATGGTAGAGACTCTGGACTCCAATATACTTGTTATCAGTAAAAAGGGGAAAGTACTTGGTGTCGGAACATGTCAGGGAGTGCAGGAGATTACAGAGCTAATTGATGATGAGGTCGGCGGATTTATTGATAAGCTCTTAAATGAAAGACTGCTTGGAGTTTTGTCAACAAAAGAAAATGTCAATTTACAGACTCTTGGATTTGAAAGCGAAGGTATTGATAAGTATATGGCTATTATCAGTCCGATTGATATTGCAGGAGAACGTTTAGGAACACTCTTTATGTACCGTGATACCAAAAGTTATGATATAGAAGATATTATCGTAAGTGAGTACGGAACAACTGTGGTTGGTCTTGAAATGATGCGTTCCGTTCATGAAGAAAATGCAGAAGAAAATCGGAAGATTCAGGTGGTAAAAGCGGCTTTCAATACACTGTCATTCTCAGAGTTGGAGGCAATCATTCATATCTTTGATGAACTCGACGGAGATGAGGGGATCTTAGTTGCAAGTAAGATTGCAGACCGTGTGGGAATTACAAGGTCTGTGATTGTAAATGCACTTCGTAAGTTTGAAAGTGCAGGAGTTATCGAATCTCGTTCTTCCGGTATGAAAGGAACCTATATTAAAGTTTTGAATGAAGTGATTTTTGATGAACTCGATGAAATTAAAAAAAGAAAAATCGTGAAGAATAATAAATAGAATAGAAATGAATGAATCAAGAATAGAAAGTGAAGAGACTTCATATAGTAAGAGGGAACTTGACTTTCTATTTTTTTATTTACAGAAAATTACTTTCCTGTAAATAAAAAAACGCTCCGCGGGGATGCGCACTGCGGCGTACAAAGTAGATGTCGCAAGCGACCGCCGCAGGCGCGAGAATGTGCCTTGCCACATTCTCTATTTTGAACTTATAAAAATTGTATGAAACATGTACAAAAATAAAAAAATAAGAAAACATAAGAAAAAATGAGAAAACATAAGAAAATATCATGAAATATAAAATATTACACCTTTTGTTGCAGTTGCGGAAATAAGCTGAATTAACTAATATATGACTAACGGTTAGCACTCGATTAAAATGAGTGCTAGTAAAATGAGATTGATAATTCTAAAGGAGGCATTTTAGATATGAAATTAGTACCATTAGGAGACAGAGTTGTATTAAAACAGTTAGTTGCAGAAGAAACTACAAAATCCGGTATCGTATTACCGGGTCAGGCACAGGAAAAACCACAACAGGCAGAAGTAATCGCTGTAGGTCCTGGCGGAGTAGTTGATGGAAAAGAAGTGAAAATGGAAGTTGCCGTTGGAGATCAGGTTATCTATTCCAAATATGCTGGTACAGAAGTGAAATTAGACGGGGAAGAATACATTATCGTAAGACAGAACGACATTCTTGCCGTAGTAAAATAAATAAGAAATTATAATTCTTAAAAATCGTAATTCTCAAAAATCAGGAGGAAAAAAGTAATGGCAAAAGAAATTAAATATGGAGCAGAAGCAAGAGCAGCTCTTGAAAATGGTGTAAATAAATTAGCAGATACCGTACGTGTGACATTAGGACCGAAAGGAAGAAACGTTGTATTAGACAAATCTTTCGGTGCTCCGCTTATTACAAATGATGGTGTTACAATCGCAAAAGAAATCGAATTAGAAGACGGTTTTGAAAACATGGGTGCACAGCTCATCAAAGAAGTTGCTGCTAAGACAAATGATGTAGCCGGTGATGGTACTACAACCGCAACTGTACTGGCTCAGGCAATGGTTCATGAAGGAATGAAAAACCTGGCAGCAGGTGCCAACCCGATTATCTTAAGAAAAGGAATGAAAAAAGCAACTGCAAAAGCTGTAGAGGCAATTCAGGCAATGAGCGGAACAATTGAAAGCAAAGAACAGATTGCAAGGGTTGCAGCAATTTCTGCCGGTGATGACGAAGTTGGTGAAATGGTAGCAGATGCTATGGAAAAAGTAAGCAATGACGGTGTTATCACAATCGAAGAATCCAAAACAATGAAAACAGAACTGGATTTAGTAGAAGGTATGCAGTTTGACAGAGGATATATTTCTGCATACATGGCAACAGATATGGATAAAATGGAAGCTGTATTAGATGATCCATATATTTTGATTACAGATAAGAAAATTTCTAATATCCAGGATTTACTTCCGGTATTAGAGCAGATTGTAAAATCAGGTGCAAAACTGTTAATCATCGCAGAAGATATCGAAGGAGAAGCGCTGACTACTCTTATCGTAAACAAATTAAGAGGAACATTCTCTGTAGTAGCTGTAAAAGCTCCTGGATATGGTGACAGAAGAAAAGAAATGCTTCGTGATATCGCAATCCTGACAAATGGTACAGTTGTATCTGACGAACTGGGTATTGAATTAAAAGACGTAACGATGGATCAGCTTGGACGTGCAAAATCTGTTAAAGTACAGAAAGAAACAACAGTTATCGTTGATGGTGAAGGTTCTAAAGAAGATATCGAAGCAAGAATCGCTCAGATTAAACATCAGATTGCTGAAACAACTTCTGAGTTTGATAAAGAAAAATTACAGGAAAGACTTGCAAAACTTTCCGGTGGAGTTGCTGTTATCCGTGTAGGTGCTGCAACAGAAACAGAAATGAAAGAAGCAAAACTTCGTATGGAAGATGCTTTAAATGCAACAAGAGCAGCTGTAGAAGAAGGTATTATCGCAGGTGGCGGTTCTGCTTACATCCATGCATCGAAAGAAGTTGCAAAACTGGTTGAAGAACTTGACGGCGATGAAAAAACAGGTGCAAGAGTGGTATTAAAAGCTCTGGAAGCTCCTCTGTTCCATATTTCTGCAAACGCAGGTCTGGAAGGTTCTGTTATCATCAATAAAGTAAGAGAATCTGAAGTTGGTGTTGGATTTGATGCATTCCATGAAGAGTATGTAAATATGGTAGAAAAAGGAATCCTTGACCCGACTAAAGTTACAAGAAGTGCATTACAGAACGCAACAAGTGTTGCCGGAACTCTGTTAACAACAGAAGCAGTTGTTTCTACAATCAAAGAAGAGACTCCTGCAATGCCAGCAGGTAATCCGGGAATGGGTATGATGTAATTTAACCAAAGCGGATTGCGAATATCCGATTGACATTTTAAGAAATTCTTATGCCGGTGTCAGCTAGACACCGGCATTTCTTTATGATAGACTAAAAGAGATAAGAAAAAATGCATGAAAATGCACGAAAAAACGAAAGGAGAACGAAGTGAACGACACATATTCAGAACTTCTGATAAAAAAAGAAGTAACTGCAAAAGACAAGATGATAAAAGTGCTTCTGATTGCACTGATTGCACTTATGGCAGTTGCCGGAATTTTGATTACACCGCTTGCATTTATTGCAGCGATTGCGCTTGGAATTGCAGCCTATTTTGTGTTTCCGAATCTGGATTTGGAATTTGAGTATGTCTATGTAAATGGAGAACTCGATATTGACAAAATCATGGCGAAGATGAAGAGAAAAAGAGCCAAAAGTTTTGAACTTTCCAAAATGGAAATTATGGCGCCGGTAAAATCCCATAGACTGGATTATCAGAACCAGAATACCAAAATGAAAGTTTATGATTTTTCATCAGGAAATCCATCACATAAAGTTTTTGCGATGATTATTCCTAGTGACAATGAACTCTGTAAAGTGTTGCTTGAGCCGGACGAAGAACTTTTAAAAAATATTGAAAAAAGTTGTCCGAGAAAAGTTTTTGTGGATTGACACTTTTGTCGGAATTTGTTATATTTTATTACTATAAACAAAATGAAGGGAGAAAGACAATGGGTAAGATTATTGGTGAAGGCATTACCTTTGACGATGTACTCTTAGTACCGGCTTATTCTGAGGTGATTCCAAATCAGGTTGATTTAACAACTTATCTGACAAAAAAAGTAAAACTGAACATTCCGATGATGAGTGCAGGAATGGATACGGTTACAGAACATCGTATGGCAATTGCTATGGCAAGACAGGGTGGAATTGGTATTATCCACAAAAATATGTCAATTGAAGCACAGGCAGACGAAGTAGATAAAGTAAAACGTTCTGAAAATGGTGTTATCACCGACCCGTTTTATTTATCTCCAGAACATACACTGGAAGATGCAAATAATCTTATGGCAAAATTCCGTATTTCAGGTGTGCCAATCACGGAAAACGGAAAATTAGTTGGTATTATTACAAACCGAGATTTGAAATTTGAAGAAGATTTCAGCAGAAAAATCAAGGAATGTATGACATCCGAAAATCTTGTAACAGCAAGGGAGGGTGTTACACTGGAAGATGCAAAGAAAATCCTTGCAAAATCCAGAAAAGAGAAACTTCCAATTGTCGATGAGAATTTCAATTTAAAAGGTCTTATTACCATTAAAGATATCGAAAAACAGATTAAGTATCCCTTATCTGCGAAAGATGCACAGGGCAGACTGCTGTGTGGTGCAGCAGTAGGTATCACAGCAAACGTTATGGCTCGTGTGGATGCACTTGTAAAAGCAAATGTTGACGTTGTTGTCGTAGACTCTGCTCATGGACATTCTGCAAATATTTTAAAAGCAGTCCGCGAAATGAAAGAAAAATATCCGGATTTACAGGTAATTGCCGGTAACGTTGCAACCGGTGCAGCAACAAAGGCTTTAATTGAAGCTGGTGTTGACGCTGTTAAAGTTGGTATCGGTCCTGGTTCTATCTGTACAACTCGTGTCGTTGCAGGTATCGGTGTTCCGCAGATTACTGCAGTTATGGACTGTTACGAAGCAGCAAAAGAATATGGTATCCCGATTATTGCAGACGGTGGTATCAAATACTCAGGCGATATGACAAAAGCAATCGCAGCCGGAGCAAACGTATGTATGATGGGAAGTATGTTTGCCGGATGTGATGAAAGCCCTGGAGATTTTGAATTATATCAGGGAAGAAAATATAAAGTATATCGTGGAATGGGCTCTATTGCAGCAATGGAAAACGGAAGTAAAGACCGTTATTTCCAGGAAAATGCAAAGAAATTAGTTCCGGAAGGTGTTGAAGGACGTGTTGCATACAAAGGACATGTTGAAGATACAGTATTCCAGTTAATCGGTGGACTTCGTTCCGGTATGGGATATTGTGGAGCAAAAGATATTGAAACATTAAAAGCAACAGGACGTTTTGTTAAGATTACTGCTGCGTCTTTGAAAGAATCACATCCACATGACATTCATATCACAAAAGAAGCTCCGAACTACAGCGTAGATGACAAATAATACAAAAGAGTTTCAGATGTAAACATAAACGGCAGGAGCTGTTGTCTTTGGGCAATGGTTTCTGCCGTTTTTGGCATTGGGGAGAGTTTTTTATGAAACGAAAGAAAAAAAGAATCAGAACAAGATGGAATATAAAGGTATTCGTTATTTATGCAGTGACTTTATTTTTCATTATTTTTGGGGTAAAAACTGCGGTTGTTAAGATTGCAGAATTGATACAGGGCAGAGTAGAAGCACAGTCTCAGGAAGAGACAGATGTAACGGCAGAAGAAGAAACGGAAAAAAACGCAGACTTTCCGGGAGCGCCACCGTTTACAGTTGATTTGCTCGATATCAATGAATATTCAAGACCCGGGATTGCACTTGAAAAAATCAATGGAATTGTAATTCATTATACGGCAAATCCAAAGAGTACTGCAAAACAAAACAGGGATTATTTTGAAGGGTTAAAAGACAGCCATGAGACAAAGGCAAGCAGTCATTTTGTAGTGGGAATAAAAGGAGAAATTGTTCAGTGTATTCCAAGTTCAGAGATTTCGTATGCTTCTAATTCGAGAAACAGTGATACGCTTTCGATTGAATGTTGTCATAAGGATAAGAGTGGAAAGTTTACAAAAGAGACATATCAGTCCTTGGTTGAATTAGTTGGATGGCTCTGTCAGAGATTTGGACTTACCAGTGAGCAGGTGATTCGTCATTATGATGTGACAGGAAAGAACTGCCCGAAATATTTTGTAGAACATGAAGATGAGTGGGAACAGTTTAAGAAAGATGTAGATGTTCAGATTGCAGTTGTGGAACAGGAAGTAGAAACTGCCAGTCAACAATAAATCCGGACTTTGATTTGAAAGGAAAGATTCAAGATGAAAAAGAAAAAAATTTTACAGCGGGCAGTTACCTATTATCGTTCTCACATGTGGTGTTCTCTTTTGCTTTCGATTTTTGGTATGATTTTTATCATTGCCCTGATTTTATTGGGATATATGAAGAGCAAATATTATCAGTATCTGCTTGATACGACTTATGAATCAGAGAAAGTGATGATAGAGTCCGTTAACAAGAATATTGAAAATCAGATGGAGTCCTTTATTGATTTAGGTGCAAATATTGCAGTGGAGGATCGGCTTGTACAGGAAATTGAAGACTATGTACAGGCAGGGAAGACCAATCAGTATGCTTCTAAGCTGATGCGGACAACTTTAAAAAGTACAACTTATGGAAGTAGTTCAATTACCGGAGTTGCAGTGGTTGAAGAAGATGGTCTGCTTGCGCAGTTCTCCAGAGAAGAAGTGGGCACAGAAAAAGTCAAGGGAATCTGGGATGAAAATGAACAGGATGAAATTATAAGTTTGTTTCAGGAGATGAAACAACATAATGAGACAGGGCTTCTGCCCCGCTATATTATTGTAAATGGAGCAAACGAACATTTAAATGTGTCTGGAAGAGGGGTCTTACATATCGCATTTCCGATTAAGAATGGTTATAATTATAAACATATGAAATACATGATTATCGTTTCTTATTACAGTCAGTCAATTTCCGCACTGTTAAAACAGCTTTCTCAGGGGGGAAAAGATGAGTTTTTACAGGGATATATTGAAAATGCCAGTGGAAAGATTTTGTTTCATACCGACGAAAATTATGTGGATAAAAACGCAAAAAAGATTTATAATAGTGACACGAATAAAATCAATCTGGAAACGGATGTGAAAAATTATGGATGGAAGCTGCATGGTGTGATTGACAAAGCTGCTTTAGAGTCAAACGTAAACAAAATGTACTCTAAGGCGATGATTTTGTATTTGTGTGCGATTTTGGCCGTAATGGGGATTGCAATTTTTATTATTAAGTCGATTTTAAAGCCGGTCAGTGTTATCAGTACTTCTATTGATCGTGTAAAAACCGGGGATATGCAGGGATATATTTCAATAGAAGGAACAAATGAAATCTGGCAGTTAGCACGGGAATATAATGAGATGTTGTGTTCGATTCAAGAGGCAAATGTGAAAGTAGAAGAACAGCATGGAGAAATTATTGAATCAATGAAAATGAAGCGCAGGGCAGAGAGAGAAGCACTTGAATCGCAGATTAATGCGCATTTTATCTGTAATACTTTAAATGCGATTAATTATGAGGCAATGGATAATGGGGATTTTAAAGTCTCTTTGCTGCTTAAAAAACTTTCTAATATTTTACGCTATACGTTTGATCAGAAACATCAGAATGTGTATATGTTTCAGGAAATTTCATGGATTGAGCAGTATCTGTTTTTACAGAAAGAACGAATGGGAAGTGCCTTTGATTATGAAATTCAGTTTGATTCGGATTATGATAACTGGCCGTGCAGGAAACTGATGCTTCAGCCGTTTGTTGAGAATTCGATTCTTCATGGATTAGAAGGGGTCAATAAAGGTGGATTTATCCGAATTACCGGAGAAGGATATCAAGAGTATCTTAAAATTGTAATTGAGGATAATGGATGTGGAATGACCCCGGAGGTAGAACAGATTATTAAAGAAGTGTTGGAGAATCCGTTGCTTGCAAAACAAAAAGGATTGGGAATCGGAATTTCTAATGTCGTAACCAGAATGAGGATGTATTATACAGAAGATTTAAAGATTCAGTTAGAGACAGAAGAGCGAAAAGGCTGTAAGTTTACAATGATACTTCCAGAGGCAAGACAGTAGGAGACAAGGGGGAAGGCAGATAAATGAGAATATTGATAGCAGAAGATGAAGAACGGGCGAGGAGAGGACTTCATTCCGTTTTAACTTCTTTATCAGAGGATTATGAGGTAGTAGCAGAGGCATCGAATGGAAAGCAGGCATTAGAGTTGCTTCAGATCCTAAAGCCGGATGTGGTTTTTACGGACTTAAAGATGCCATTTTTGGATGGAATGGGACTGATTAAGGCAGGAATTGCAGCAGGTGTTTGCACGAAATATGTAATCGTAAGCGCTTATGAAGAATTTGAAGTGGCAAGACAGGCAATCAGCCTGGGAGTAAAAGAGTATCTGGTAAAACCAGTAACTTATGACGAATTAAAAGATACGATGGAACGTCTGGATGCGGCGCAGAAAGGAAAGCCTCAGCTCATTGATAAAACATTAAAAGAACGGTACCCGGATGTGCATCCATTGGTGAGAAAATCTCTGGGATTTATTGAAAAAGGGTATTCCAGTAAAATCAGTCAGAAAGAGCTGGCTGCTAATCTTGGAATTTCACAGGAGTATTTTTGTTATCTGTTTAATAAAGACATGGGAGAAACATTTTCTCATTTTTTAAAGAATTATAGAATAGAAGTGGCAAAGAAGCTTTTATTAAATGGAGAATTGCCCAAAGAGGAAATTCCGTATAGTGTAGGATTTTCAGATTCCAAATATTTTAATAAAGTATTTCGAGAAGTGGAAGGTTGCACAATGACGGAATACGTTCGGAAAAATTCAGAATGATTCATACAAAATACCAGAATAAATATGTGTGCACTAAATGCGTGTGGTTAAAGTGCATAGTATTATTCTGGTTTTTTGTGATCTATCTTAAAAAAATACCCGAATCTTAAAATCGTATCTTAAGATTTTACCTCTTATCTTAAGATAGTAAGTTACGAAAAAAACCTAAAATTATTATAATAATAACATCTTAATTAGAGGAGGAAAAAATTATGAAGAGAAGGTTCCAGAAAATCGCAGCGCTGATGCTGGTTGGTGCAATGGCAGGTACACTGGTCACAGGTTGTGGAGGCAGTAGCTCCGGTTCATCCTCAGAGTCAAGCAGTGATAGCAAAGAGGCGAGCGACAGCAGTTCTTCCAATTCAAACGGAGCAGCAGAGGTTACGCTGTGGCATTATTTCGAGCATGAAGCTCCAGACCTTGAGGCGGTAGCGGAGAAATACAATGAGTCTCAGGATAAGATTCATGTTACATGTACTTATGTATCCCGTGAAGAATTGATGAACCAGTACACAATCGGTGCAGTATCAGGAGAGCTTCCTGACATCGGAATGGTTGATTCACCGGATATGGAATCCTATATTTCTCTTGGTGTATTTGAGGACATCACAGATGACATCAAAGATTGGGATGAATTAGACCAGTTTTATGACGGACCTCTTTCAAGCTGTATGGATGCAGATGGTAAATACTACGGACTTCCAAACAATTCAAACTGTCTGACCCTTTGCTGTAACATGGACATCTTAAATGCAGCAGGTATCGAGAACCCACCAACTACATGGGAAGAATTTGAAGAAGCCTGCAAGGCAACAACAAATGCAGCGGAAGGTGTATATGGATTTGCAATGTGCGATATCGCTACAGAAGAAGGTACTTTCCAGATTCTGCCTTGGATTTATTCCGCAGGTGGAAACATTGATGATTTAACAAGTGCTGAATCAACAAAAGCAGTTCAGTTCTTAACTGACTTAGTACAAAACGGTTACATGAGTAAAGAAGTTGTTAACTGGCAGCAGTCTGATGCATACAATGCATTTACAAGTGGTAAAGCAGCAATGTTTGAATCCGGTACATGGCAGTTAGCTGACATTGATGAGAAAATCAATGGTTCTTTCAATTATCAGTATA
Source organism: Firmicutes bacterium OM04-13BH (assembly GCA_003481745.1). Taxonomy (GTDB): domain Bacteria; phylum Bacillota; class Clostridia; order Lachnospirales; family Lachnospiraceae; genus Blautia; species Blautia stercoris. The sequence goes on along the minus strand of QULP01000003.1, from coordinate 381,991 downwards.
CTTTACTTCCAAAAGATAAAGAATACGCTTCTACAATCGGTGGAGAAAATTTTGGTGTCTGCACAGGTTCGGAATACAAAGACGAATGTGTTGACTTCCTGAAATTTCTTATGAATGCAGAAAACAACGCAGACTTTACAGCAGCAGCTGCAAAACTTCCGGTTCGTAAAGATGCTGTAGGCTTAAAAGACCTCTGGACAACAGATGACAGATACGTTGTATTTAACGATGCTATGAATTATGCAAAAGCACGAGGACCGCACGCTCAGTGGCCGACTCTTTCCGAAGCACTTTATACAGGTGTTCAGCAGGCTCTGCTTGGTGAAAAATCCGTAGAAGACGCAATGAAAGAAGCGCAGGCTAAGATTGACCCGATTGTTGCAGAAGATCCACTTCCTGATTTGACAACAGGCGGCGGAGTTGCAGACGACGTAAATAAGTAAGAAAAAAATAAGCAGTAATAAGAAAGAGTCCTGGAACCGGTCTGGGTTTCGGGACTCTTTTAAAATGAAAATCTTGAAATTCCGTGAGAGGAGTGTGTGAAGATGAAACTGAACATGGCTGCAAAGAAGAGGAGAGAAGCCTATATTTTTATTCTTCCCGGTTTTATTTATCTGGTTGCAATTTGTGGTTATCCTTTGATTTACAATCTGATTTTGAGTTTTAAAAATGTAAACGTAAAAAACCTTGCCACCGGTGCATCGGTTTTTGTTGGACTTGACAATTATAAACAGCTGTTTGCCGACCCGACATTCCAGCTGGTATTTAAAAATACAATTGAATTTACACTGGCTTGCCTTGTAGTTCAGTTTACAATCGGCTTTTTATTTGCAATGTTTTTCTCAAAGAAATTTACACTGGCAGGACCGATTCGAGGTCTCGTGCTGGTGGGATATATGATGCCCATGTCGGTTACAGCTTTACTTGGTAAGAACTTATTCTTACTCGATGGTGGTGTTATCAATGACCTGTTAATGAAGGTTCATCTGATTTCGTCCCCAATCGACTGGCTGGTAAATGGCGGAACTGCACTTGGAGCAGTCATTGCCGTAAACTGCTGGGTAGGTATTCCATTTAACATGTTACTGTTAACTTCCGGTCTGACCGGCATCTCAACTGATATCTATGAAAGTGCTTCTATGGATGGAGCAAATGCATTTAAGAGATTTATCTACATAACACTGCCGCTGATGAAACCGGCTATGCTTTCAGTATTGATGCTTGGATTTATCTATACATTTAAAGCATTTGACCTTATGTACATTATGACAGCAGGTGGTCCGTTCAACTCCACTGACGTACTTGGAACTTATGCATATTCAAAAGCATTTACCCAGTATGAATTTTCACAGGGTTCTGCAATCGCAATGGTATTATTTGCCTGCCTGTTCCTGGTTGGGATCTTCTACCTGAAACTGTTGAGTAAGGAGGATGACTAGAATGAGTAAGGAAAGTACAAAATCAGCAAAAGTCGCATATCTGAAATCAAAAGAGGGACGAAGCAATGTCATCAATTGCTTTTGGGCAATTATAATCGCAATTATCTTCTTGTTCCCAATTTACTGGCTGATTCAGATGTCTTTTAAGACAGATATGGAAAGTTTTGGAAAAATCGTAACTTATTATCCACATGAATTTACCGTTGATCCATGGCTCCAGAACTTGCAGGATAAAGACTTTATTACCTCATTAAAAAACAGTGTATCCATTGCACTGTGTTCCATGTGTTTATCACTGGTATTTGGTATTCCGGCTGCTTATGGTATGGGGCGTTATAAAGTAAAAGGAACAAAAAGCTTCATGCTTACTTTTCTTGTAACTCAGATGCTCCCGGCATCCGTTATGTTAACACCAATGTACCTGATTTTCTCTAAAGCAGGTTTACTTGGAACTTATCTTGCACCGGCACTTGCAATTTCCTCCGGTTCGGTTCCGTTTATCGTTGTAACTTTAAGACCATACTTTAAGAGTATTCCGGTTTCCCTGGATGAAGCCGCACGTATTGATGGATGTAATGTATTCCGTTCTTTCTTTAAGATTATGATTCCTACAATTAAAACCGGTATCATCACCGTAGTTGTTATCTCTTTCTTAAATGGATGGAACGATCTGATTTATTCCATGACATTTAACGTAAAAGCAGACATGAGACCATTGACAGCAAATATCCATAAATTCCAGAGTAAATACGGAACAAAATGGAACTGTATTATGGCTTATGGTGCAATCCTTGTTATTCCTGTAATCCTTGTATTTGTATTCTTACAGAAATACATTGTAGGTGGTTTAACAGCAGGTGCTGTAAAAGAGTGATGCTATAAAAATAATAAATAAAAAACAATAAAAAAATAAAGAAAGGAATCAAAACTATGCCAGATTTTGTAAAAAAAGAGGGTGCACCAACAGGTGACTTCCGCTCAGACAACAACTTTTTATTAGGTTACTTTGAGGAAAAAGACCATTCTCTTTACTACCGCTATGATGCAGAGAGAGTTATCATTGAACCTTGGGGAGATAACAGTTTCCGTGTCCGTGCATCAAAAATGCCTCAAATGCCGGAAGAACTTTGGGCATTGGATGGAAAACCGGAAAATCGCAGCTCTGAAATTACAATTAAAGAATATTCCGCAGAAATCGTAAATGGAAAAATTAAAGCGGTAATCAACAATATCGGTAAAATCAGCTTTTATAATCAGAAAGGTGAACTTCTCTTAGAAGAATATGTACGAAACAGAGAAGATATGTTTGCAGAAACCTGTAGTTCTCTGGAAGTAGAGGCAAGAGAGTTTAAACCGATTATCGGTGGAGATTATGAGTTGACGATGCGTTTTGAGTCAAATCCAAATGAAAAGATTTACGGAATGGGACAGTATCAGCAGAAATTCCTGGATGTAAAAGGTGCAGAACTTGAACTGGCACACAGAAACTCTCAGGCAAGCGTTCCGTTTGCATTATCTTCTCTTGGATATGGATTTTTATGGAACAATCCGGCAATCGGACGTGTAAGCTTCAATAAAAATATTACAACATGGGAAGCACGTTCTACTAAGAAACTGGATTACTGGATTACAGCAGGAGATACACCGGCAGAAATTGAAGAAGCTTATGCAGACGCAACCGGAAAAGTTCCGATGATGCCGGAATATGGACTTGGATTCTGGCAGTGTAAATTGCGTTATCAGACACAGGAAGAACTGCTTGAAGTGGCAAGAGAATATAAAAGAAGACAGATTCCGATTGATGTTATCGTAGTTGACTTCTTCCACTGGCCAAAACAGGGTGACTGGAGATTCGACCCGACTTACTGGCCAGACCCGGATGCAATGATTGCAGAATTAAAAGAAATGGGTATTGAGCTGATGGTATCTATCTGGCCGATGGTTGACTATAAGAGTGAAAACTTTGAAGAAATGAAAGCCAAAGGTCTGCTGACCAGAGTAGAAAAAGGTGTAAGAATCGATAATGTTTACATGGGAAATACCATTCAGTATGACCCGACAAATCCGGAAGCAAGAGAGTATGTATGGGGCAAAGCAAAGAAAAATTATTATGATAAAGGTGTAAAAATCTTCTGGCTCGATGAGGCAGAACCGGAATACACCGTATATGATTTCGAAAATTATCGTTATCACTTAGGACCAAACGTACAGATTGGTAATGTTTATCCGGCAATGTATGCAAAAACATTCTTTGATGGCATGCGAGCAGAGGGACAGGAAAATGTAGTCAACCTGCTTCGCTGTGCATGGGCAGGAAGTCAGAAATATGGTGCACTCGTATGGTCCGGAGATATTCATTCTACATTTGAAAGTCTTCAGAATCAGTTTGCGGCAGGTCTTAACATGGGACTTTCCGGTATTCCGTGGTGGACAACCGATATTGGTGGATTCTTTGGAGCAAACATCTATGATGAAGATTATCATGAAGTATTTGTACGCTGGTTTGAATATGGAACATTTTGTCCTGTTATGAGACTTCACGGTTATCGTATGCCATATCAGCCACAGCTTGGAACAACCGGTGGTGCAGAGTGCGTATCCGGTGCCCCGAACGAAATCTGGTCTTATGGTGATGATGTTTACGAAATCTGTAAAAAATACATTGAAATCCGTGAGGCAATGCGTCCATACACAAGAGAACTGATGGAAGCTGCACATGAAAAAGGAAGTCCGGTTATGAGACCTCTGTTCTATGACTTTCCGGAAGATAAAACATGCTGGGATAATGAATCGGAGTATATGTTTGGACCACAGATTTTGGTTGCACCGGTTATGGAACGTGGACAGAAAACAAAAGAAGTTTATCTGCCGGCAGGTACAAAATGGACAAACGTATGGACAAAAGAAGTATTTGAAGGCGGACAGACCGTTACAGTAGAGACGCCAATTGAACAGATTCCGTTATTTACAAAAGAAGGATTTGAATTAGAAGTATAAAAAGATTCTGATGATATGTGAAAAGTAAACGGGTGTGCTGCACTGGTTGCCTTGGATGCAGCCGGTGCAGCACGTTTTTTATGGGGGATATTTGAGATGATTACACAAAAAGGAAATAAGATTTACAGACGACAGGATAAGGAATTACTTTGTATTGAACCATGGGGAAAAAACAGTTTCCGTGTTCGTGCGACACAGCGTTATGAGTTTGTACCGGAAGATATTTCTGCTTTACTTCCCCCACAGGAATGTAAAGTAAAGGTATTTGAAGAGGATGACTGCACGGTCATTGAAAATGGAAAAATCCGCTGTGAAATTACACCGACCGGAAAACTGCGTTTCAAAAATCAGGATGGAAAACTGTTATTAGAAGAGTTTGAACGAATTCGTGCGGATTACAGAAAAGAGTATAATAGTGCACTTGAGATTGTGCCAAGAACGTTTGAGCCGCATCAGAATACAGATAATTTCAGATTGACCGTAAGATTTGAGCCGATTGACGGTGAAAAATTATATGGAATGGGACAGTATCAGCAGCCATATCTGGATGTAAAGGGCTGTATCTTAGAATTGGCACAGCGTAACTCTCAGGCGAGTGTTCCGTTTGTGCTTTCTAATAATGGATATGGATTTTTATGGAATAATCCGGCAATTGGACAGGTTTCTTTCGGAAAGAATGTGACGGAATGGACTGCAGTTTCCACAAAACAGATGGATTACTGGATTACAGCAGGAGATACACCGGCAGAAATTGAAGAGGCTTATGCGGATGCAACCGGAAAGGTTCCGATGATGCCGGATTACGGAACCGGATTCTGGCAGTGCAAACTGCGCTACATGACTCAGGATGAAATCCTTGAAGTGGCAAGAGAATATAAGAGAAGAAAGCTTCCGATTTCTGTCATTGTAGTCGATTATTTCCACTGGCCAAATCAGGGTGACTGGAAATTTGATACCGATTTCTGGCCGGATCCGAAAGCAATGGTAGAAGAATTAAAAGAGATGGGGATTGAACTCATGGTATCTATCTGGCCGACCGTAGAGGAAACCAGTGAAAATTATAAAGAGATGGAAGAACTGGGTTATCTGACTCGTTCCGAACATGGAAAACGTCTTGGACAGCTTAATGTGGCAAGTGTGATTGATGTAACCAATCCAGACGCAAGAAAATACGTGTGGGAAAAAATTAAGAAAAATTATTATGATTTAGGAATCAAAATTTTCTGGTTAGATGAGGCAGAGCCGGAACTGACCGGATATGAATTCAGTCATTACCGTTATTTCCGCGGTGCAGATATGGAAGTTGGAAATATGTATCCGAAAGAATATGCACGTATGGCTTATGAAGGCATGGAAGAAGAAGGTCAGGAAAATATTGTAAATCTGCTTCGCTGTGCATGGGCAGGAAGCCAGAAATATGGTACATTGGTATGGTCCGGAGATATTGATTCTTCCTTCCGTTCTTTAAGAAGCCAGCTTGCAGCTGGTTTGAATATGGGAATTTCCGGATTGCCATGGTGGACAACTGATATCGGAGGCTTTCACGGTGGAAATATTAACGATGAAAAATTTAAAGAAGTGCTGGTGCGCTGGTTTGAGTTTGGAGCATTTTGTCCGGTTATGCGTCTGCATGGATTCAGAGAACCGTTTATCCCAGGTTTAAGTGAATCCGGCGGTGGAAAACACAGGAGTGGTTCTCCAAATGAAGTATGGACTTATGGTGATGAAGTACTTAGAATCTGTACAAAATATCTTGAATTAAGAGAAACTATCCGTCCTTATGTAACAGAACTGATGAAAGAAGCACATGAAAAAGGAACACCGGTGATGCGTCCATTATTCTATGATTATCCGGAAGATACAAAAGTCTGGGAAATCGAAGATGAATACATGTTTGGACCAGATATGCTGGTTGCACCGATTTTATATGAAGATATGAGAGAAAGAACCTTGTATCTGCCAGAAGGAGACTGGGTCGATATCAACTCCAAAACAGAATATAAGGGCGGAGATTTTGTGACCGTAGCAGCTCCGCTTGATACCCTTCCGGTATTTGTAAAGAGAGGAACACATCCGGAACTGGTATAACAGAAACTTAAAACAGGTTATAAGAAAGAGGGCTGGAATCAAATGAAAAAGACGGAGAATATGTTTGGATTTGGAGGAAGTTTTGTAGGGACAGTAGAGAAAATATTTGACATAATGGCATTAGGATTTCTCTGGATTCTTTGCAGCCTTCCGGTCATTACCATAGGTGCATCTACTACGGCACTGTATTATGCGATGGTAAAATCAGTAAAAAATAATGATGGGTATGTGACGAAAGAATTTTTCCGTTCTTTTAAGTTAAACTTTATTCCAGCCACAATTTTATGGATGATTCTTGCAGTGATGACATTTATCATGCAGTTAAATGTAGGAATCTTAATGAAGAAAAGCAGTGGCATGGTGGGTCTGTTTTTTATCTGCTTTTATGCACTGGTATCGGTTTATCTGATTATTGTGGCATGTTATGCATTTCCGGCACTTTCCAGATTTGATATGAATGTCGGATGGATTTTGAAAATTTCAATGTACATGGTCGTGCGTTATATTTTTACCAGTATCATGCTTGTAATTATACTGGTCTGCATTGGTGCAATCGTCTGGAAACTCCCGCTGCTGGTGTTCTTTGTGCCAGGACCGATTGCGTTTTTGATGTCAGAATTTTTAGAGCGGGTGCTCAAAAAACATGAACCGAAAGTAGAAGAAGGAGGAACAGCAGAATGAAATTTACCAATGGATATTGGATGTTAAGAGATGAAATAGAAGCTTCTTATGCAGTAGAATATGCAAAACATACTGTAAATGGAAATAAATTAGAGGTATATCTTCCGGCAAAACACATGTCAGGAAGAGGGGATGCGCTGAATATTGCACTTCTTACATTGACGCTTTCTAGTCCTCAGGAGGGTGTTATCAAAGTATCAGCGGTTCATCATAAGGGAATGCCTTATAAAGGACCGTTTGCAGCAGTAAAAAATGAAAATCCAAATGTCACAATTGAAGATACAGAAGACCAGCTGATTTATAAGAGCGGTACATTAAAAGCAGTCATTGATAAGGCTCCAAATGCATATAAACTGGCATTTTATGAGGGCGATACATTCTTAACAGAATCCAGTTTCAGAAACCTTGCTTACATGCATGACCGTGAAACCGGAAAGAATTATATGGTAGAGCAGCTCCTGCTCGATGTAGGCGAGTATGTTTACGGACTTGGCGAACGTTTCACTCCGTTTGTAAAAAATGGACAGATTGTAGAAATGTGGAACGAAGATGGCGGAACGGCAAGTGAGATTGCTTACAAAAACATTCCGTTCTATATTACAAATAAAGGTTACGGCGTTTTGGTTGACAATGAGGGTGACGTTGCTTACGAAATCGGAAGTGAAAAAGTAGAACGAGTACAGTTCTCTGTAGAATCTGAAAGACTGGATTACTATTTTATCAGCGGAAAAACTCCGATGGGAACAGTAGAAAAATATACAGAATTAACCGGAAAACCGGCACTGCCTCCGGCATGGTCCTTTGGTCTGTGGCTGACTACTTCCTTTACAACAGATTATGATGAAAATACAACCTCCGGTTTTATTCAGGGAATGGCAGACAGAGACATTCCGCTTCATGTATTCCACTTTGACTGCTACTGGATGGAACGGTTTAAATGGTGCAATTTCCAGTGGGATCATGAGGTAACAACAGACCCGAAAGGAATGTTAAAACGCTATCATGACAAAGGGTTAAAAATTTGTGTATGGATTAATCCATATATTGGACAGCAGTCCGAATTGTTTGAAGAGGGAATGGAACATGGCTATTTCATCAAACGTATAGATGGAAGTGTATGGCAGACTGATTTATGGCAGCCGGGAATGGCAGTTGTAGACTTTACCAATCCGGAAGCATGCAAATGGTACCAGAGCAAATTAAAAGCACTGCTTGATGATGGGGTAGACTGCTTTAAGACAGACTTTGGTGAGAGAATCCCGGTAAAAGGAATTCAGTATTATGATGGTTCTGACCCGGTTAAAATGCATAACTACTTTACATTCTTATATAATAAGGCTGTATTTGAAGTACTTGAAAAAGAAAGAGGAAAAGGCGAAGCAGTTTTATTTGCCCGTTCCGCAACGGTAGGCGGACAGCAGTTCCCAGCACATTGGGGTGGAGACTGCTCTGCAACTTATGTATCAATGGCAGAAACCCTTCGAGGCGGACTTTCCCTTTCTGCGGGTGGATTTGGATTCTGGAGTCATGATATCAGTGGATTTGAGCAGACTGCTCCGGCAGATATCTATAAGAGATGGTGTCAGTTTGGACTGCTTTCTTCTCATAGCCGTCTGCATGGTTCTTCTTCTTACCGTGTGCCGTGGTTATTTGATGAAGAATCCTGTGTTATCTTAAAAGAATTTGTAAACTTAAAATGTCGTCTGATGCCGTATATCTATGAGCAAGCGGTAAAAGCACATAAAAACGGAACACCGGTGCTGCGTCCGATGATGCTGGAATTTTCAGAAGACAGAGCCTGCGACTGCCTTGATTTACAGTATATGTTTGGTCCGTCTCTTTTAGTTGCTCCTGTCTTCAAAGAAAGTGGAGAAGTAAGTTACTATCTGCCAAAAGGAACCTGGATTAACCTGATTACAGGAGAAAAGAAAGAGGGCGGAACATGGATAAAAGAAACGCATGATTATCATTCTCTTCCACTGATGGTTCGTGAAAATACCATCCTTCCGATGGGAGCAAGCGAGACAGAAGCAGAATATGATTATGCCGATGGTGTTACACTTGTACTTTCTGAATTTTCAGATGGAGCAAGTGCAGAAGTAGAAATTCCGGATACAAAAGGAAATACAGTTATGAAAGCTTATGCAGTCCGCAAAGGCGATGAAATCGAAGTTTCTGTAGAAGGCAGAAATGGTAACTTTACTGTGAAAAATCTTGGAAGCGGAACAGTTGTTGTAAAATAATTACGGTTTCTATTCTATAATAAAAGTATGTAATACCATACGATGCGACTTGACAATTTGTTTGTCAAGTCGTATTTTATTTTATAAGAAATAAGAAAAATTTTATCATTAAGACATTGGCAACTATCGTTAAATATGTTACAATAATGTTACAAAAAAATTAAAAAGGTGAGAAAATGAATTTATATGAAGCGATATTTTTAAGAAAATCAGTACGAAATTATGAGATGGAAGCACTCAAACCATCACTGCTTACTGAGATAAAAGATTATTGTAAACAGATAGAGGGATTAAATCCAGGAATTACCACGGATATTTCAATTATAGATAATACCAAAGGACAGTATAAGAGAGTTCATCTGCTGGGAGTAAAAGCCCCGTATTATCTGGCGTTTTATTCAGAAGATAAAGATAAGGCAATGTTAAATGCAGGATACATTTTAGAACAGTTAGCCTTGTTTTTATGTACAAAGGGGCTTGGAACGTGTTTCCTTGGAAATGTAAAACCAAAGTTTGGAAATACCAATAAAGGAAATATGAAATGCATGATTATGATGGCATTTGGAAAGAGCCGGGGGGCACATACCAGAAAGCCGTCAGAGGCAAAACGAATGAGCCTTCAGGAACTCTGCGTTTATAAAGAAGTACCGCGGCAGTGGGTGAAACAGCTTTTAGAGGCAGCAAGACTTGCACCGTCAAGCATGAACAGTCAGCCATGGCGTTTTGTGGTCTATGACAACCGGATTCACGTATTTTCAAAGAAGCATAATATCACTTATTTTGGTATGGGAAAATATGATGAATTTAATCTGGGTGTGATGTTTTCACACTTAATGATTGTAGCAGAAGAACTCTGGCTGGATTTGGATTTGATTCGTCTGGAGGATATTTCACATAAGAATTTTTCAAATTGTGATTATGTGATGAGTGCCGTACTGCGAACCTGATAAAAAGAAAAAAGAAACGTACTCAATCGATAGAAGAAAGAGTACGTTTCTTTTTTGTATTTTGATTATAATACGATGGAAAAAATTTTGTTTGTTTAAACAAAAAGAGCGCGAGACGGGACTCGAACCCGCGGCCTCGACCTTGGCAAGGTCGCGCTCCACCAACTGAGCCACTCGCGCATGTCTTAACGACAAGTGATAGTATACTATAGAGATATGAGAATGTCAATACTTTTTTTGAAAAAATTTAGAAAATAGAATTTGTTACTTTATTGGAAAAAAGGATATGAATGTGGTATACTAAAGACCAGAAATTCAGAGACTTAAAATAACCTTTAATCAAGGAGGAATTCCGTTATGAAGATGATATTTGCAATTGTGCACAAAGAAGATGAAGGATTTGTAGTAGAACGTCTGAATAAAGAACATATCAGTGTGACAAAACTTTCCAGTACAGGTGGATTTATGAGAAAAGGAAATACCACACTGATGATTGGAACAGAGGATGAAAAAGTAGACACTGCAATTCAGATTATTAAAGAAGAGTGTTCAAGAAGAAAAGAAATGCTTGTGCCGACACCAACTTATTCTGAGGGAACAAGAGCACCGATACTGGGATATTCCTCACCGCAGGTCACGGTTGATGTGGGCGGTGCAACCGTATTTGTTGTAGATGTAGAACAGTTTTTAAAATTATGATGTGAGTGTCAAAAGTAGAAAGAATAGATAGAAAAGCAGAGAAAGGAAGAAAATAATCATGGTAAGAAAAACAAATGTAGTGGTACAGCAAAATGTCAGAGGAGGGGAAGGAACCGTAGAGTTTCATCACATTCTTGCAGAAGAAGAATTATATGGACATGGAAAGCTTTATGCGAAAGTAGTGTTAAAACCACACAGCTCAATCGGTATGCATCAGCATGTTGGAAATACCGAACCATACTTTGTTTTAAAAGGAACAGGAGTATTTGTGGATAATGATGGAAGTCGTACCGAAGTGCATGAAGGAGATGTTTGTGTGATTGAACCGGGACAGAGCCACAGCATGGAAAATAATACGGATGAAGACTTTGAGATGATGGCTTTAATCTATAACGAAGCAGCAAAATAATGTCACAAATTCTAAACGAAAGTGTGCTTGTAAAACCGCCGTTATAATGATATTATAATTAGATAACTATTATATCATTTACAAAGCGGAGGAACTTAGGATGAAAAAATTAAAAGTAGTAAAAGGCGCAAAATGTATGGCATGTCTGGAGTGTGTAAGAGCCTGTTCAACAAGTTTTTACAAAGAATTTGACCCAGACAAATCCTGCATCCAGATTATTGACAAAAATGGTGACGCAAAACCTATGGTTTGTGTTCAATGTGGAAAATGTGAAAAAGCCTGTCCAGAGGGTGCAATTACACAGAATGCAAAAGGCGTTTACATGATTAACAAGAAAAAATGTACCGGATGTGGAAAATGTGTGGAAGCCTGTCCATTTAATGTCATGGTGAAAGCGGAAGAATCACCGGTTACAAGCAAATGTATCGCTTGTGGAATTTGTGCAAAAGCCTGTCCAATGGATGTTCTTGAAGTAGTAGAAGACTAATAGATATTGTATTAGTGTACTTGACACATTACACGAATCATGAATGGTGGCTGCCGCAGTTTGTCTGCCGGCAGTCATTTTTTTCTATTTAAGCATGTTAATACTAATTTTAATTTGAAGTAAGTCCGCTTTTTGTTTCGTGAGGTGAACGATGATAAAAAAATATGAAACGTCAATCTGTTCCAATCAGGATGGATTAGAGTTATCCGTTTTATGGTTAGAACCGGAAAAAGAACCGAAAGGAATCTTACAGATTTCTCATGGGATGAGTGAATATAAAGAACGCTATCTTCCATTTATGCGATATTTATGTGAACGAGGGTATCTCTGTGCCATCCATGACCATAGAGGACATGGAAAAAGCGTAAAATATAAAAGTGATTTAGGATATATGTACGGAGGAAAAGACGATGCGCTGGTGGCGGATTTGCATCAGGTAAGTGTGTGGTTAAAAGACAGATATCCAAATCTTCCATTTTATATGCTGGGACACAGCATGGGAAGTCTGATTGCCAGAAACTATTTAAAACAATATGACTATGAATTGGAAAAATTGATTTTAACAGGACCGCCTTGTGAAAATCCGGCTGCTGATCTTGGGCTTTTGATTTCGAGAGCAGAGAAGCGGGTTTCCGGTGCACATCACAAGAGTAAACTGTTGGAATTAATGGCATTTGGTCCTTATGCATTGAAATTTAAGGGAGAATCCAGCCGTTCTTCCTGGGTGTGTTCCGATAAAGAAGTGGTAAGAAAATATGATGAATCGGAATACTGTGGTTTTACGTTTTCTGCGGATGCATTTGAGAGCTTAATGCTTCTAATGAAAGAAACATACAGCAAAAAAGGCTGGAAATTAAAAAATAAAGAACTGCCGGTTCTGTTTTTGGCAGGGGCAGATGACCCATGTGCAGGAGGCGGACGAAAATTTGTAAAAGAACTTCAGTTTATGAAATCCATTGGATACCGGAAAGTAACCGGAAAGATGTATCCGGATATGCGCCATGAAATTTTAAATGAGACTAAAAAAGAACTGGTGTATGAAAATATATACGAGTATCTGGAAAGGAAAAATAGAAGATAAAATATGTCAACAAAATCAGAAGTTCTGAAGCTTTTAGAAGAAAATAAGGGGACTTATCTTTCCGGAGAAGAACTGGCCATAAAACTGGGCTGTTCAAGAACGGCAATCTGGAAAGCGATGAAAACGCTCCGTGAAGAAGGATATGAGATTTTGGCAGTCAATAATCGGGGATATGCATTAAGTAAAGAAAATAATGTATTATCCGAGGAAGCAATCCGACTTGGGCTTAATAAAAAAGCGGTAAGAATAGAAGTAAAAAGAGAAATTCCATCGACGAACCAGTATTTAAAACAAAAAGGAATCGAAGAAGAATACGAAGAAGGTTCGGTGGTTGTGGCAGAGAGTCAGAGTGCCGGAAAAGGCAGACGAGGACGACATTTTTATTCTCCCGGAAAATGTGGACTTTACATGAGCGTTTTATTAAAACCGAAAAAAACGGCACAGGAAAGTTTAAAGATTACAGCAGCGGCGGCTGTTGCTGTTTGCAGGGCGGTGGAAAAAGTATGCAAGGTGTCTCTTGGAATTAAATGGGTGAACGATTTATATCTGGGAGAGAAAAAAGTCTGCGGTATTTTAACAGAGGCAGTCAGTGACTTTGAAACCGGAGATATTGAACTGGTTGTAGTGGGAATTGGAATAAACTTAAAAGAACCGAAAGATGGATTTCCCAAAGAACTCGGAGATATTGCAGGAACAGTTTTAAAAGAGGGAGAGCATGTAGACCGGAATCTTCTGGTTGCAGAAATCGTAAATGAATTGTTAGAAGAGTCCGAAAAAGATGGAATCCCGAAAGAGTACATCGAAAGAAATATTGTGCCGGGACGAAAGGTCTGGGTAGCATATGGACAACAGGAGAGGAGTGTGTTCGCAAAGCAGATTCTTCCAGACGGCCGTCTGTTAATTGAAAACGAGCAACATGAAGAAGAGATTCTGCCTTGCGGGGATGTGTCTTTACGAATCCGAAGGATGTAAAAAGCCGTGACAGGTAATCTGGATAAATAAAATACCGATAAAAGCACCGATACTGTCAATTCCGACATCACGCTTGGAAGGACCTCTTCCATCCACGAAGGATTGATGAAATTCGTCTGTGCAGGCGAAACCGACACTGATAAGTCCGGCAAGCAGAATCAACCAGATTCCACGGACACCATAGACATAAAGCGGAAGCGAAACACAAAGCGCAAGAATAAAGTATTCGGTCATGTGGGCAGCTTTTCGAACCGGAAATTCCAGTTTATCGGTGTAATACTGGATTCTTGTCTCATCAAGATTTTTGTCGAGCGCCTTATCGGCAACGACAACGATTTCACGGCTGATTTTCTGGCTTAAAGCACCAGACTGCGCTCCGCTCTGTCCTGAGAAGGAAAAGATTAAATACATCATGCAAAGGGCAGGAATGAAAGAGAGCGGTTTTAAAAGTAATATAAAAAACTTTTTCATAAGAATGATCCTTTCTTAAAACTTTGAACTATCATAAGTGTTAATAGGTTAGATTAGACTATAGCACGTTTGGCTATGGATGTAAATAAAGAGAAAAAACTAAAAAAGCATTAGAAAAGAGGAAAACATGAGTTACGCAGATGAATTATTTGTAAAAATGTGCCGTGATATTTTGGATAACGGTACAGATACAAAGGGCGAAAAAGTCCGCCCGAAATGGGAAGATACCAATGAAAGTGCTTATACAATCAAACGATTTGGAGTGGTAAACCGCTACGATTTAAGAAAAGAATTTCCGGCGCTGACGCTTAGAAAAACTGCATTAAAGAGCTGTATGGATGAAATTTTATGGATTTATCAGAAAAAATCCAATAATGTCAATGATTTACATTCTCATATTTGGGATGCCTGGGCAGACGAAAATGGTTCAATTGGAACCTGCTATGGAGATGTCGTAGGACGAAAATTTATTTATAAAGAAGAAGAAACGGACCAGATGGATTATGTGCTTCGCCAGTTAAAAGAAAATCCTTACAGCAGACGAATCATGACCAATCTCTATCAGTTTGAATATCTGCACAGCGGAGCATTAGATCCGTGTTGTTACAGCATGACTTATAGCGTGACAAAAGAGCCGGGAGAAGAACGTCTGATTTTAAATGGAGTGTTAAATCAGCGTTCCCAGGATGTGCTTGCGGCCAATAACTGGAACGTGTGTCAGTATGCAATTTTGCTTATGATGGTGGCACAGGTCAATGATATGATTCCCGGAGAACTGGTGCATGTGATTGCCGATGCGCATATTTATGACCGCCATGTGCCTGTAATTGAAGAATTAATTAAAAGAGAACAGTATCCGGCACCAAAAGTTTCCTTAAATCCGGAAGTGAAAGATTTTTATAAATTTACTACCGATGATTTGATTGTAGAGGATTATCAGGCAGGAGAACAGATTAAAAATATTCCGATTGCGGTATAAGAAGAAAATAGAAAGACAGAGGAGAGATTAAAGTTATGAATATTATTGTAGCAGTAGATAAAAATTGGGCGATTGGGAAAGAAAACAAACTGTTGGTGAGTATTCCGGCAGATATGAAATTTTTCCGCAGTACCACGACCGGAAAAGTAGTTGTGATGGGAAGAAAAACTTTAGAAAGCTTTCCAAATGGACTGCCTCTTAAGAATCGTACAAATATTGTACTGACAAAAGACAAAAACTATAAAGTAAAAGATGCGATTATCGTACACAGTATAGAAGAAGCACTCGAAGAATTAAAAAATTATGCTTCTGAAGATGTGTATGTAATCGGAGGAGACAGTATTTATGCACAGATGCTTCCTTACTGCGATACCGCTCATGTGACCAAAATTGATTTCGGATATGAAGCAGATGCATGGTTCCCGAATCTGGATGAAAATGAAGAATGGAAAATTGCAGAGGAAAGCGAAGAACAGACTTACTTTAATCTGGAATATTCTTTTGTGAAGTATGTGAGAAAATAAAATAAAAAAATCCGCTGGCAGTTAAAATTCTGTCAGCGGATTTTTTATGAAAAAAATTAATTATTCGATTACTTTTAACCATCCTTCTGGAGCTTCGATGCGTCCCATCTGGATTCCTGTTAATGTTTCGTATAATTTCTGAGTAGTCGGTCCCATTTTTTCCATTCCGGAAGGGAATACGATTTCTTTTCCATGGTCAACAATCTTACCAACCGGTGAGATAACAGCAGCAGTACCGCAAAGACCACATTCTGCGAAATCTTTTACTTCGTCGAGATAAACTTCTCTTTCTTCTACTTTCAGTCCAAGATAATGTTCTGCAACATAAAGCAGGGAACGTCTTGTGATAGATGGAAGAATACTGTTAGATTTTGGAGTAACAACAGTGTTGTCTTTTGTGACAAACAGGAAGTTTGCTCCACCTGTTTCTTCTACTTTTGTTCTTGTTGCTGCATCAAGATACATGTTTTCATCATAACCCTGATTGTGAGCATCAACGATTGCATGTAAGCTCATTGCGTAGTTTAATCCGGCTTTGATATGTCCTGTTCCATGAGGTGCAGCACGGTCAAAATCACTGACACGGATTGTAATCGGTTTTGCACCGCCTTTGAAGTAAGGTCCTACTGGTGTAGTAAATACACGGAACTGATATTCATTTGCAGGTTTAACACCGATAACAGCGTCAGAACCAAACATGTAAGGACGGATATATAAAGTTGCACCAGAACCATAAGGTGGAACATAAGCAGCGTTTGCTTTTACAGTTTCAACAACGGCTTCAACGAAACGGTCTTCTGGGAATACCGGCATTTCCAGACGTTTTGCAGAATCTACCATACGAGCTGCGTTTAAGTCAGGACGGAATGTTACAATGTGTCCATCTTCTGTTGTATAAGCTTTCATACCTTCAAAAACAGTCTGCGCATACTGAAGAACTCCGGCACATTCGCTTAAGGTGATGGTATCGTCTGTTGTAAGACCGCCTTCATCCCATGCTCCATTTTTAAAATTTGAAACATAACGATAATCTGTTTTTACATAACCAAATCCAAGGCTGGACCAGTCGATGTTTTTTTTCTCCATTTGAATCTCCTCCATTCTTTGCCCATTGATACGATAGGTAACTATAAATTTGTTTTCCATTATAAAACTTTAATGCGGGAAATGCAAGAGAAGTTACATTGCTTTTTTAAGTCATATCAGATATAATTGAAATCAGTTCTGGTAAGGGCAGGATTGGAGTGAGAGAATATGCCAAAGAATGATTGGAACCAACTTGGAAATGATATAAAAAATATTGTGCAGGATGCAATTGAGACAGGAGATTATGGGCGCTTAAATCGTGATTTAGGTGTAACGCTTGAGAATGCGCTGGGAAATATGGCGACGAGTGTGAAAGATGCTGCAATAAAAAATCTGAATCATTTTTCAGGTAGTCAGCAGACAGCAAATCAGAGAAGAACTGTTTCACCGGAAAGACAAAGACAAGAGCAGAATATGCGGGGATATAAAAAGAAACTGGTGAAAGAAGCCAGAGAAAAATTCGCCCTGTATGTCAATACTTCAACTCCGAGAGCACTTGGAATTTTATTTACGACACTTGGAATTGCACTTGTGGGAATGTTTGGAGTGACGGCTGCAACGCTTGGGATTGCAGGAATCTTTATTGACGCAGTTGCAAATAAGATGCAAAGAGGAATGTTTGTATTTATAGCTGCGATAGTGGCAAGTGGAGCGCTTGGCATTTATGGAAATACGCTTCGTAAAAAAGTGAATCGCTTCCGTTCTTATGTACGGACTTTAAATGGAAAGACTTATGTTAAAATTGAGGAGCTTGCAAAAGGCGTAAGAAAATCTCCAAAATTTGTAAAACGGGATTTGAAGAAAATGATTAAAAACCGTATGTTCTTAGAAGGGCATCTGGATGAAGAGGGAAATTATCTGATTACCAGTGATGAGTCTTATGAACAGTATATGCAGACAAAGAAAGCATCTGAGATTCAGGAAAGAGAGATGCAGGAAAAAGAACAGGCAGAACAGAAACTGCGGGGAACTCTTTCAGAAGAAGTGCAGGAAGTCATCAAAGAAGGGGAAGCTTACTTAGAAGAAATTCGAAGCTGCAATGAAGCAATTCCGGGTGTGGAAATTTCCAATAAAATGTATCATCTGGAGAATGTGATTTTAAGAATCTTCAAGCGGGTGGAACAGCATCCGGAGCTGATTTCGGACCTGCATAAATTTATGGATTATTATCTTCCGACGACCGTTAAATTGTTGAAAGCTTATGAAGAACTCGACAAACAGCCGGTTGAAGGAGAGAATATTAAAACAGCGAAACAGGAAATTGAAAATACACTGGATACGATCAATGAAGCATTTGAAAATCTTCTGGACAGCTTTTTTAGAAATACGGCATGGGATGTATCGACTGATATTTCTGTTTTAAAGACCATGCTGGCACAGGAAGGACTGACAGGAAATAAGGACTTTGAAAGTGTATCCGGAAAGGAAAACTAAATGAGCGATGAATTTAAAGAATTTGATGTGACACCGACACTTACTTTTGGGGTGGAAGAAGAAAAACCTGTCCCGAAAGAACCGGAAAAACCGACGGATCCAAATATGACTGAAGACGTATTGTCGGCGGAAGAACGCCAGATGGTGGAAAGTTTTTCCAAGCAGATTGATATCCGCAATTCTGCTGCAATCTTGCAGTACGGAGTGGGAACGCAGAAAAAAATGGCAGATTTTTCAGAAGAAGCACTCGCAAAAGTAACAACAAAAGACCTTGGAGAAGTTGGTGATTTGCTTGAAAATGTTGTGAAAGAACTGAAGAGTTTTGATGCGGTGGAAGAAGAAAAAGGTCTGTTTGGAATCTTTAAACGTGGCACGAATAAAATTCAGGCATTAAAAACGAAGTATGCCAAAGCAGAAGGAAATATCGAACAGATTGTGCAGACACTGGAAAAACATCAGATTCAGCTTTTAAAGGATTCAGCGACTATGGATAAAATGTATGCACTGAATTTGAATTATTTTAAGGAACTTTCCATGTATATCTTAGCAGGAAAGAAGAAGCTGCAAGAAGTGCGAGAAGGTGAGTTAAAAGAACTGACTTTAAAAGCACAGATGAGCAATCTGCCGGAAGATGCACAGGCGGCAAAAGATCTGGATTCAATGTGCCAGCGGTTTGAAAAGAAGATTCATGACTTGGAATTAACCCGTATGATTTCGATTCAGACGGCACCGCAGATTCGTCTGGTGCAGGGAAATGATACCTTAATGGCGGAGAAGATTCAGTCTACGCTTGTCAACACGATTCCACTCTGGAAGAGTCAGATGGTACTGGCACTTGGAGTGGCACATGCATCTCAGGCAGCAAAGGCACAAAGAGAAGTCACCGATATGACGAATGCCCTGCTTCGCAAAAATGCAGAGACATTGAAGATGGCAACCATTGATGCGGCAAAAGAGTCTGAGCGTGGAATTGTGGATATCGAAACATTAAAACATACAAATGAGAATTTAATCAGCACCTTTGATGAAATTATGAATATCCAGAAAGAGGGTCATCAGCAGAGAATGGAAGCAGAAGCTGAGATGAACCGCTTAGAAGAAGAATTAAAGAAAAAACTATTGGAAATCAATCATTAATTTTTGGAGGCGAAGGTAGATGTATCGTGACAATACAAAAGTAGTTTCAATTGGAGACAGAAAAATCGGTGGTGGAAATCCGATTTTAATTCAGTCCATGACAAATACCAAGACAGAAGATGTCGAGGCGACCGTAGCGCAGATTTTGGAGTTAGAAGCAGCAGGATGTGAGATTGTCCGCTGTACCGTTCCGACTTTAGAAGCAGCAAAGGCATTAAAAGAAATTAAAAAACAGATTCATATTCCACTGGTTGCGGATATTCATTTTGATTATAAAATGGCAATTGCAGCGATGGAAAACGGAGCCGATAAAATCCGAATTAACCCGGGAAATATCGGAAGTTCGGAAAAGATTAAAGCCGTTGTAGATACTGCGAAAGCCAGAAATATTCCAATTCGTGTCGGTGTCAATTCCGGTTCACTCGAAAAAGAACTGGTTGAAAAATACCATGGAGTCACAGCAGAAGGACTGGTAGAAAGTGCACTTGATAAAGTGCGAATTATCGAGGACTTTGGTTATGACAATTTAGTAATCAGTATCAAATCTTCGGATGTTATGATGTGCGTAAAGGCGCATGAACTGCTGGCAAAACAGACCAATTATCCACTGCATGTCGGAATTACAGAAGCCGGTACTTTATACTCCGGAAATATCAAATCCGCAGTCGGACTTGGAATTATTTTATATGAAGGAATCGGAGATACCATTCGTGTTTCTCTGACAGGAGATCCGGTTGAGGAAATCAAATCTGCAAAAAGAATTTTAAAGACCTTAAATTTAAGAAAAGGCGGAATTGAAGTCGTATCATGTCCAACCTGTGGACGTACCCAGATTGATTTGATTGGTCTGGCAAACAAGGTTGAGACGATGGTTCAGCAGTTTGATTTAGATATCAAAGTGGCAGTAATGGGTTGTGTGGTAAATGGTCCTGGCGAGGCGAAAGAAGCAGACCTTGGAATCGCAGGAGGAAAAGGTGTGGGTCTTTTGATTAAAAAAGGAGAAATCGTAAGGAAAGTGCCGGAAGCTGAACTGCTTGATACCTTAAGAGAAGAACTGGAACACTGGGCGAAATAATCCGTTCCTATTTATAATAAGCAAATGATGAGAACTTGTATTGGATGGAATAGAAGAAAGGAAGCATATCAATGGAAAAAGATTTCTTAGAAGTCTTTTCAGGTCTTGAAGTAGAAAAAGAATTAAAGGCACTTTTAGAAGATGTGAAAGTGACGAAGATTGCAGTCAATCCGAAAAAAGACCGTATGAGAGTTTACATTCAGAGCATACAGTGGATTCAGAAAAAATACATCTATGCTCTGGAAAAGCAGATAAAGAAACAGTTTTTTGCTTCAGCGCAGATACAGATAAAAATTATTGAAAAATTTACGCTGACCTCTCAGTATACGCCAAAGCTTTTCTTTGAAGCCTACCGCTCTTCTATGTTAGATGAACTAAGAGGGCACAGTATTTTAATTTATAATACCTTTCGTACTGCGAAAATTGAATTTCCGGAAGAAAACAAAATGAAACTTGTCATGCAGTCCTCTGTACTGGCAAAAAGTCATGAGGAAGAATTGATTTCTTATATTGAAAAAATCTTCTGTGAAAGATGTGCATTCTCTCTGATTGTAGAGCCGGAATATGAAGAAGCAGGCGAAAGTAAGATACGCAAAAACAGCGAAATACGAATTATGCAGGAGGCTGCTCATGTCATTGAGCAGTCTTCTTTCGGGCATGTAAAAGATGAGGCCGAAGAGGGCACAGAAAGCGAAGCAAATCAGCCATACACAACAAAAGAAGAGAAAAAAGAAAGCAAGAAAGAAAGCAAGAAAGAAAACAAAAAAGAAAAACAGACGGAATCAAAAACGAAAAAAGAAAATACAAAAGAAAAAAGATTTACGCAAAACTCCGAATACAGACGTGGCGTGAAACGTTCCGATAATCCGGATGTGATTTATGGAAGAGATTTTGATGATGAGGTCATTCCGTTAAGTTCGGTTCAGACAGAGATGGGTGAGGTCTGCATCCGTGGACAGATTATGAGTTTGGATACCCGTGCCATCCGTGGTGAAAAAACAATTATTATGTTTGCGATTACGGATTTTACGGATTCGATTATGATAAAGCTGTTTGCCAAAAATGAACACGTAGATGAAATCTTAGAGGGCGTAAAAGTTAAAAACTTTATTAAATTAAAAGGTGTCACCAACATTGACCGTTTCGACAGCGAGCTTACGATTGCGTCTGTTGCCGGAATCAAGAAAATTGCACCATTTACTTCTTCGAGAATGGATACCAGTCCGGAAAAACGAGTGGAACTTCACTGTCATACCAAGATGAGTGATATGGATGGGGTTTCCGATGCAAAACAGATTATCAAACAGGCGTATGAATGGGGACATAAAGCGATTGCAATTACCGACCACGGGGTTGTTCAGGCGTTCCCGGAGGCAAACCACTGCTTTGATGAGTGGGGCGGAGTTGTGCCAAAAGATGCGGATTTTAAAGTCATTTATGGAATGGAAGCCTATCTGGTCGATGATTTGAAAGGAATTGTACAAAACAGTAAGGGACAACCGCTTAGAGGAAAATACGTGGTCTTTGATATTGAAACCACCGGATTTTCGGCAATGGCAGATAAGATTATTGAAATCGGTGCGGTTCGTGTGGAAAACGGAATCATCACCGGACGTTTTTCTGAGTTTGTAAATCCGAAGATTCCGATTCCATTTCGGATTGAAAAGCTGACCAGCATCAATGACAGTATGGTGGCAGGGGCAGAAACCATTGATACCTTGCTTCCAAAGTTTATTGAATTTTGCGAGGGCGCAGTTATGGTTGCCCACAATGCGGAATTTGATATGAGTTTTATTCAGAAAAACTGTAATGATTTAGGAATTGAGACAGACTTTACTTTCGTAGATACCGTGGGAATGGCGAGATTCTTACTGCCACAGTTAAATCGTTTTAAACTTGACACCGTAGCAAAAGCGGTTGGAGTTTCTCTGGACCATCATCACCGTGCGGTTGATGATGCAGAATGTACCGCCGGAATTTTCCTGCGCTTTATCGAGATGTGTAAGGAAAGAGATATTGAAAATCTGGATGATTTGAATGAAAAAGGAGCAGTTTCTGTCAATGCCATCCAGAAAATGCCGACCTATCATGCCATTATTCTGGCAACCAATGATATCGGACGTGTCAACCTCTATCATCTGGTATCGGATTCGCATTTGATTTATTATCACAGGCGGCCGAGAGTTCCAAAAAGCGTGTATCTAAAATATCAGGAAGGCTTACTGATTGGTTCCGCCTGTGAAGCCGGAGAATTGTATCAGGCAGTGTTAAACGGCAGACCGGAGCCGGAAATTGCAAGACTGGTAAATTTCTATGATTATCTCGAAATCCAGCCGGTCGGAAACAATGAATTTATGATTCGTGATGAGGATCGTGGCGATATCAACAGCGAAGACGACCTGCGTGAAATCAATCGAAAGATTGTAAAACTAGGAGAATTATTTAATAAACCGGTCGTTGCAACCTGTGATGTACACTTTTTAGACCCGGAGGATGAAATCTACCGCCGAATAATCATGGCAGGAAAGGGATTTGATGATGCAGATATGCAGCCACCGCTTTACCTGCATACTACTGAGGAAATGCTTCAGGAATTTTCCTATCTGGGAAGCGAAAAAGCCGAAGAAGTTGTAATTACCAATCCAAATAAGATTGCAGATATGGTAGAAAAGATTTCTCCGATTCATAAAGGAAAATGTCCGCCTGTTATCGAAAATTCCGATGGGATGCTTCGAGAAATCTGTTATAACAAGGCGCATGAAATTTATGGCGATACTCTTCCTGAAGTGGTAGAAGAACGCCTGGACAGGGAATTAAATTCCATTATTTCCAATGGATATGCGGTTATGTATATGATTGCACAGAAGCTGGTGTGGAAGAGTAACAGCGATGGTTATCTGGTAGGTTCAAGAGGTTCGGTTGGTTCTTCTTTTGCGGCAACGATGTCTGGAATTACCGAAGTAAATCCATTAAGTCCGCATTATTACTGTTCTTCCTGTCATTATAGCGATTTTGATTCGGAGGATGTAAAGGCTTACTCAGGACGTGCCGGATGTGACATGCCGGATAAGATCTGTCCGGTCTGCGGAAAACCATTAATTAAGGAAGGATTTGATATCCCATTTGAGACCTTCCTTGGATTTAAAGGGGATAAAGAGCCGGATATTGACTTGAACTTCTCAGGAGATTATCAGGGAAAGGCGCACCGCTACGTTGAGGTTATCTTTGGAGCAGGACAGACATTCAAAGCCGGAACGATTGGAACACTTGCAGAGAAAACTGCATTTGGTTATGTGAAAAATTATTTTGAAGAGCGCGGAGACCGCAAACGAAACTGCGAAATCACAAGAATTGTACAGGGATGTACCGGAGTCAGACGAACGACAGGTCAGCACCCTGGAGGAATCATTGTACTTCCGATTGGCTGGGATATCGAAGAATTTACACCGGTTCAGCATCCGGCAAATGATATGACAAGTGATATTATTACGACGCATTTTGATTATCACTCCATCGACTCAAACTTATTAAAACTGGATATACTCGGACACGATGATCCGACCATGATTCGTATGCTTGAGGACTTGACCGGAATCAATGCAAGAGAGATTCCGCTGGACAGCAAAGAAGTTATGTCATTATTTAAAAGTACGGATGCACTTGGCATTACATCGGAAGATATCAGAGGTTGTCCGCTTGGCTGTCTTGGAATCCCGGAGTTTGGAACCGACTTTGCGATGCAGATGTTAATTGACGCAAACCCGACTTCCTTTTCAGATTTGGTGCGTATTTCTGGTCTGTCTCATGGTACAGACGTATGGCTTGGAAATGCGCAGGATTTGATTAAATCGGGTACTGCGACCATTACTACCTGTATCTGTACCCGAGATGATATCATGATTTATCTGATCAATAAGGGGCTGGAACATGGACAGGCATTTACCATTATGGAAAGTGTACGAAAAGGAAAAGGTTTAAAACCGGACTGGATAGAAGAAATGAAGTCACACGGAGTGCCGGACTGGTATATTGAATCCTGTAAGAAAATCAAGTACATGTTCCCGAAAGCACATGCGGCAGCCTACGTTATGATGGGATGGCGAATTGCATACTGTAAAATATATTATCCACTGGCATATTATGCGGCATATTTCAGTATCCGTGCGACCGCATTTTCTTATGAACTGATGTGTCAGGGAAAAGAAAAACTGGAATATTTTATGGATGATTATGAAAAGCGAAAAGATACTTTAAGTAAAAAAGAGCAGGATACGCAGAAAGATATGAAGATTGTTCAGGAAATGTATGCCAGAGGATTTGAATTTGTGCCGATTGATTTATATAAGGCAAATGCGCATACGTTCCAGATTATAGATGGAAAATTGATGCCGGCTCTTGATACGATTGAAGGACTTGGAGACCGTGCCGCAGATGCGGTTGTGCTGGCAGCGGAAGATGGAGCATTTTTATCAAAAGATGACTTTAGAAATCGTACGAAAGTCAGCAAGACGGTAATTGAGTTAATGTCGGATTTGGGACTGTTCGGAGATTTACCGGAATCCAATCAGATGTCGTTGTTTGATTTTCAGTAAAAAATATTAAAACGAGTAAGTAAAGAAAAAAGGAAGACAAAGGTTATGAATTATCAGGAAGCAAGAGCATTTTTAGATGAAGTAGGAAAAAGCGGAAGCGTGCTTGGATTAGAAGGAATGAAGGAATTATTAAGACGTCTGGGTAATCCGCAGGACAAACTGAAATTTATTCATATTTCCGGAACAAATGGAAAGGGCTCAGAGCTGGCATTTCTTTCAGAAATTTTGACAAAAAGTGGATACCGCACCGGAAGATACATTTCTCCGACGCTGTATTCTTATCGTGAACGCATCCAGGTAGATAAAGAAATGATAGACCGTGATTCTCTGGCAAAACTTACGACAAAAGTAAAAGAGGCGATTGACGGGATGCTCTTTGATGGACTGCAAAGCCCGACCGTTTTTGAAGTGGAAACGGCAATTTCATTTTTGTATTTTGTAGAAAAGCAGTGCGATATCGTTGTATTAGAAACCGGACTGGGCGGAACACTCGATGCGACAAATGTGGTAACGACAACCGTGCTCGAAGTGATTGCTTCGATTGGAATGGATCATATGATGTTCCTTGGAAATACCCTTGGAGAAATTGCAAAAAATAAAGCCGGAATTATCAAACCGGGGACTCTTGTTGTATCGGCAAAACAGGAGCCGGAAGCAGAAGAGGTTGTAAAGAAAGTCAGCGAGGAAAAACATGCAACGCTCTCGATTGTAAATCCGGAGGAAATCAAAGACGTTCATTATGGATATGAAACACAACGCTTTTCTTATAAAAACTGGAAAGACATCGAAATTTCTCTTGCAGGAACGTATCAGATAAAAAATGCAGCACTTGCACTCGAAGCAGTGGAGGCACTTCGAAGTCTTGGCTATCAGTTAAGTGAAGAAACGGTACGAAAAGGAATGAAAGAAGCGACATGGAGAGGACGCTTCTCTGTCATTCATAAAGACCCGGTGGTAGTCATTGACGGAGCACATAATCCGGCAGCGGCAACTGTCTTAAAAGAATCCTTAGAAACTTATTTTAAAGGAAAAAACCTGTATTACATCTTTGGGGTATTTGCGGATAAAGACTATGAAAAAGTCATTGAACTGACTGCGCCGCTTGCAAAACAGATTGTGACGGTGCAGACACCAAATAATCCAAGAGCACTGCCGGCAGAAGAACTGAAAAAAGCAGTAGAAAAAGTGAATCCGAATGTAAAAGCGGCAAAAAGTGTGGCAGAAGCAGTGGAAGAAGTAAAAGCAATGACGACAAAAGATGATGTAGTGATTGTATTTGGGTCACTTTCTTTTTTGAGTTTGGCGGATGAGGCATGGAATCGGTAGATAAATTTTGAAAAAAATATTTGGCTAAACTGTTTGAAAATTAAATCTATAATTGTTATAGAGGAGATTAAAAAATGTATAAAGTAAAATTTTTTAGTGGATATGAAGGGAAAAATTTTATTGGGTTAAGTCCAGAAGAAGTAATAAAAAATATGTCCGATTTTGAGGAAACGTTTTATGGTGGGAAGAATAAAGAAATTCGACGAGATATTTCAAAAGATATTATAGCGTATTATGACAAGAAAAATAAAATTTGTGAAGCAATACAGTTTGTAAACGAGCATACAGATATATATGTTAATGGAGTTCAGCTTATGCGTGTTCCAGAAGAAGAGGTTATTCCAACATTAAGAAAAGTTTTTCCAGGAGAAGAAGGGTTTGCCGATGGTTCAAATTATATGTATATGAAATATGCATTTAGTGTGTTTGTGACAGAGGGGCAGGTATATGGAGTAACTGTGGGGAAGAAAAACTATTTTGATTTTTGGAAAGAAGATTTAGAAGACTTAGGTCATTCTGGATTAATGAAATTTTAAGAGAAGAGAGATTGAAATATGAAAAAAATAGTTAAAATCATACTTCCTGTTGTTATCGTAGCAGCGGGATTTGGAATGTTCAAGTATTCGCAGAAATCCCTCCAATCTGAATCAGCAAAGGAACAAAAAGAAGCATCAAAGGAAACGTCAAAAGAATCAGAACAAACAGATGAGGATGAAAAGACAAGTCAGGACTATGAAGGAATCCAATATGATGAAGATGGTTTCATGATGAGTCCGGATGAATTAAATGCAGACCTTCCAGAATCGACTTATGAAGAGATAGAGGCAGACGGAGCATATGAAGAAGCGATGGATGCAGAACAGGAAGAAGAAGAGAATGAAATTCATTTCGATGATGGAACGGCAACGGATATCTCAGATTCTGTTACAATAGAGTCCTATCCGGAATACAGTTCAGATATCAGTAGTGATTCGGATTTATCAGGCGAGAATCCTGCTTCTTTTTTCATGAGCGGAGAATAGAAAGGGTCAATTGTATACAATTTATGGTTTTTCTGGAAAATTTGAATAAAATTTCATAAAAATCACTAATAAACCTAGCTAAAAAAGCAATTTTGTGGTACATTTAATAAGTAAGTATTTAGAGGCTTATTTACCTGATTCTTTTCGTTCTTTTTTGTTGCGGAGCTGAAAGGAACGAATCGAATCAGATATCATAAGGGATTATTTATTTTCATTATCAAAAAAATATAAGGAAGGTGAGCAATTGGAAAACTATACTAAGTATAAGCTGAAAAGTAATGATGAGCTTGCATCAGTGCTTGAAGGCAAGGACAATCTGTTTGTGATTGCATGTAACAAGTGTTTCAAAGAATTTGAAACTGTTGACGAACCAGATTGCGATGAGTTTTTAAAATTTGCTGCAGAGCAGGGGAAAAATGTCACAGGCAGTGCAAAATTAGACTTCTTATGCAATAAGATGCACACAGAAAACAAATTACAGGATTTGATTCCGGAGGGAACAGAAAATGTAGTTGTTATTTCCTGTGGTCTTGGTATTCAGACCGTTGCAGATTTAGCGGGCAAACCGGTTATTGCTGCAAGTAATACCTTAAATTACAGAGGTCACCATGGTATGGCACTTACCAAGAAGAGCTGTGACGCATGTGCACAGTGTTATCTGAATGTTACAGGTGGTGTCTGTCCGATCGTCGATTGTTCCAAGAGTCTTGTTAATGGACAGTGCGGTGGAGCAAAAAATGGAAAATGTGAAGTAGACCCGAATAAAGACTGTGCATGGGAAAAAATCTATCAGAGACTGGAAAAACAGGGTCGTCTGGAAGAATTTTTAAATCAGCCGGTACAGGTTCGTGACTTCTCTAAAGTAAATTTCAAAGTCATTAATGATTATGTAAAATCAATCAGAGATGACAGATTGAATGGATATTATGGTGGTGTTCATCCGTCAGAACGTAAAGAGTTCAGTGAACACATCGCACTTAAGAAATTCCCGGATCCAAAAACTGTTGTAATCTCCATGTCACAGCATCTTGGAGCACCTGCAAACCCAATCGTTGAAGTGGGCGATACCGTAAAGGTAGGTCAGAAGATTGGTGAAGCAGCAGGCTTTATCAGTGCTCCGGTACATTCCAGCGTAAGCGGAACAGTAGTTGCTGTTGAACCTCGTATGCATGGCACAAGAGGCAGTGAAGTAATGGCTGTTGTTATTGAATCGGATGGAAAAAATACTCTGCACGAATCCGTACAGCCACATGGTGATTTAGATAATCTTACACCGGATGAAATCATTGATATCATTCGTGAAGCAGGTATTGTTGGTATGGGTGGTGCAGGTTTCCCGACTTGCGTAAAATTAAAACCGGCCAAACCGGTTGATACCATTCTTTTAAATGGATGCGAATGTGAACCGCTCTTAACAGCCGACCACAGAGTACTCCTTGAGTTTGCCGATGACATTATTTTTGGTTTAAAAGCAATCCTTAAGACAACAGGTGCCGAAAAAGGTATCATCGTTATCGAGGATAATAAACCGGATGCCATTGAATTAATGCAGGAAAAAGTTGCCAATATCGGAAATATGGAAGTGTTTGTTGCGAGAACGAAATACCCACAGGGTGCAGAAAAAACTCTGATTAAACGTGTTATGGGCAGAAAAGTTCCAAGCGGCGGTCTTCCGGCAGATGTTGGTGTTGTAGTAGATAATATCAGTACAGTAAAAGCAATCTCCGATGCAATCCAGACAGGTATGCCACTCGTTGAACGTGTTGCAACTGTAACTGGTGAAAAGATTAAAAATCCTGGCAACTTTATCATCAAAATCGGTACCAGCGTAAGAGAACTGATCGATTACTGTGGTGGATTTACAGATGATGATGTTCTGGTTAAGATGGGTGGCCCTATGATGGGATTCCCACAGAGTACATTGGATGTACCGATGATGAAAGGTTCCAATGGTATTATTGCAATTGATACAGATGAGACAAAAGAACAGCCATG
The DNA here is from genome assembly GCA_003481745.1 of Firmicutes bacterium OM04-13BH. Lineage (GTDB taxonomy): Bacteria > Bacillota > Clostridia > Lachnospirales > Lachnospiraceae > Blautia > Blautia stercoris. The sequence continues at coordinate 352,307 of QULP01000003.1, read as the reverse complement.
TATCAAATGTGGACGCTGTGTCGATGTTTGTCCGATGGAACTGTCTCCATTGTATTTTGTAAAATATGCCAAAGAAGAGAACTGGCAGGGCATGAAAGATATGAATGTTATGGATTGTGTAGAATGTAGATGCTGCCAGTATATCTGTTCTTCTAAGATTCCGATTATTGACAGTATCAAAGCCGGAAAAAATGCGATAAGGGGGATGAAGTAATATGTTAATTACCCAGTTAAAAGCAAAAGAAACGATTACATCATTGACAGCCGGAAAGAAAGTTTTTATTATCAACTGCCACGGATGTAAAGAAGTTCGTTTTCCGGAAAAAGAAGCTGTTGAACTTCAGAAAGAACTTGCCGCTGAAGGAAATGTAACAGGTGTTCTCACAACTGATTATATTTGTAATCCGGAAAATATGGAATTACGTCTCAAAAAACATTTAAGTAAAATTCAGGAAGCAGACTTAGTTTTAGTATTCTCCTGCGGTGTTGGTGTACAGACCGTAGCAGAATATCTTGAAGATAAGATGGTCTGTGCAGCCTGCGATACATATCCGGTACCTGGTTTCCAGGGTGTGACACCGTTAGAGTACAAATGTGACCAGTGCGGTGAATGTTACCTGAATCTGACAGGTGGAATCTGCCCGATCACAGCATGTTCTAAGAGTCTTGTAAATGGCCAGTGTGGCGGTTCCAAGAACGGAAAATGTGAAGTGGACAGTGAGATGGAATGTGGATGGGAACGCATTTACAGACGTTTGAAAGAAATCGGACGCCTTGATGTGTTAAAATGCCCGACACAGGTTCATAACTTCGCAACAGACGATGAAGTAAAATAGTGAAAAAAGAAGCTTGATTAAGCTATGATATTATAATGATTGGAGCAATGTACAATGAAAATGAAAGAATTATTCGACCGTGGTGAATTTGTAGTTTCTGCTGAAGTAGGACCGCCAAAAGGGATTCATGTAGATGAGCTGTTAGAAGAAGCAAAAACATACCTTCAGGGTGTTCATGCAGTAAACGTAACTGATAACCAGTCTTCTGTTATGCGTCTTGGTTCTCTTGCAATGTGTAAAGCATTAAAAGATGCAGGCATGAATCCGATTTTCCAGCTGGCATGCCGTGACAGAAACCGTATTGCACTGGAATCTGACCTTCTCAGTGCTGCAATGTTTGGTATCGAAAATATCCTCTGTCTGACTGGTGACCATACAAAAATGGGTGACCATCCGCAGGCAAAACCGGTATTTGACTTAGACTCTGTATCCCTTCTTCACACAGTTGGACTCTTAGAGTCAGGTGTAGACCTTGGTGGAAATGAATTAGTTGGCGAACCTCCGAAATTCTCAAAAGGTGCAGTTGTATCTCCATGCAGCGATTCTGTTGATGCACAGCTTGCTAAAATGGAAAGAAAAGTAGCTGCAGGTGCAGAATACTTCCAGACACAGGCAATCTTTGAGCCGGAAAAATTCATCAAATTTATGGAAAAAGCAAAACAGTTCGGAAAACCGGTACAGGTTGGTATCATCATTCCGAAATCTGCGGGAATGGCAAAATTCATGAACAATAATGTTGCCGGTATCCATGTTCCGGATGAAATGATTGAAGAATTAAAAGCAGATAAAGAAAAGACAAAAGCTGGTATTACAGGTGTTGAAATTGCAGCACGTATTATCAAAGAATGTAAACCATACTGTCAGGGTGTACATATCATGGCACTTGGCTGGGAATCTAAAGTTCCTGAACTGCTGAAACAGGCTGAAATCTAAAAATAATAATAGAGGGAGCTGCGCACGAATTAGTGCGCAGCTCCCTCTTAGTTTAAGCAAGCAGTTCTTTCATCGCTTCTAATAATTCAGTATTTTTTTCAGGACTCATCAGACAGAACCGGATATAGCTGTTATCTAAAAACGGGAAAGTGGAACAGTCACGAATCATCAATCCCTTTTTGATGCAGTGGTCAAACATTATTTCAGAAGTGACTTCTTCTTTTAAAATTTTTACGAGAATAAAATTCGTACAGGACGGATAGACTTTGACGGTATCCAGTTTGGATAATTCATTTGTCATGCGCTCGCGTTCTGTTGTAATCAGGTTCTTTGTTTTTTCGATGTATTCTTTATCGGAGAACATGATACAGCCGGCAATTTCTGCCAGACTGTTGATAGTCCATGGATTCTTTTTGGTGTTAATGTGTTTTAATAAATCCGGATTTCCGGTTACGGCATAGCCAAGGCGAAGCCCCGGAGCTGCAAAAAATTTGGAAATTCCGCGAAGCACAATCAGATTGGTATAATTGTTAGTCAGCGGAATGGAGGACATATTCGCTGCGTCCGGAGCAAATTCTTCATAGGTTTCATCAACCATGACAAACATTCCATATTGGAGTGCAGTGTCCAAAATTTTTCTCATTTCTTTTTTGGTGATGGCGGAAGCAGTCGGATTGTTCGGATTGCACAGCACAAGTAAATCAATCGAATCATTTAGCTGGTGGCAGAAATCATTGACGTCCATCTGAAAATCATTTTCTTCTTTTAATGGATAATATAAGGTATGTCCGCCCTCTAAGGTGATTTCACGCTCATATTCCGAATAAGTCGGTCCTAAAATCAGGGCTTTTTTTGGATGAGTGGATTGAATAAATAAAGAAATCAATTCAGTAGATCCGTTTCCAACAATAATATTTTCAAACTGCGCACCGGTATAATCACAGATACTTTTTCTCAGTTTTGTATAGTCGCGGTCGGGATAAGAAGTGATAGCGTCTACATGCCTGGAAAGAGTATCCCTTAAAAGAGGGGAAATTCCAAGTGGATTTACATTGGCAGAAAAACTGGTAATATCCTCTTTTTTGATTCCGTAAATATCCTCTATTTTTTCTAAATCACTGCCATGAAAATGGTCTTTATGTTTCAGCATATCGTAGATGCTCCTTTCTTTTTTACGTGTCATGCAACTTGTCTGATGCAGTCTTTCGAGAGGTTGCGTCTGTTGCATTTGTAGTGTATAATTCACATTATAGCCAGAAAATAAAAATTGTTCAATATAAAATAAGCAACGGGAAAAAAAGAGAAACAACGGGGTAAATACATTGAAGAGAAGAATGGAGCAGTTAATAAACGGAAGATTTGAATATGAAGTGCCAAAACTCCTGTTTTCACAAAACAGCATTGTGGTAAGTACAAAGCCGGAAGAAAATGTAAGGGGAGAGCTGGTTATTCGGGCAGAAGATAAGAGCCGTATCAAAGGACTTGTATACTCTTCTCACCGCAGATTTCTTCTTGGAAAAGAGCGTTTTTTAGGACAAAATGTGACAATTCCTTATGGCGCAGATGTGAAAGGATTAAAGCCAGGAGATTCCTTTGAGGGAGAGGTGGTACTGACTACAAATGTAGGAGAGTATCGTCTGCCATTTCAGATTTCAATCGAAAAAGAAGAAGTAAAGACAGCTATGGGTGCAATCGACAATCTGGATGCATTTACACAGCTTGCAAAAGGAGATTTCAGGGAGGCATATCATTTATTTGTAGATTCCTCTTTCCAGACCCTTTTAAAAGATTGTCAGGAATTACTTCCTTATTATTTTGCAATGACGGCAAAGCCGGTTACACTGCAGAATCTGGAAGAGTTTTTAATCGGAATTGGAAAAAAAGAGCGGGTTGCCCTGAAAATCGAATCGGAAAATCTGGAAGTATATGAAGTAATGGCTTCTTTAAAAGATACCCTTCGGATTCATAGAAGTACCTGGGGACATTTAAAAGCAGAAATCTTTGTAGAAGGGGATTTTCTGGAAGTAGAGAAGAAAAAAATCAGTGATGATGATTTCATCGGCAGTGTTTATGAGATGGAATACATTATCCGCAGAGAAAATCTTGGAAAAGGGAAAAATTTCGGACGGATTCGTATCAGGACGGTGTATGAAGAACTGGTTTATATGGTGGTGGCGTCAAAGTCAGGAGAAAGACAATTAGACCTTGAGACTTATGCAAAGCATAAAAAAGTAGAACTGTTGCGGGACTTTCTGGATTTCTTACTTGGAAAGACAGAATTTTCGATTTGGAAGGGACAGACGGAATCCGCATTTTCAGAAGCACAGGAGAATGGATTTTTCACGACTGAGTACAAACTGGTACAAATTTATCTGTTACACTGCTTAAATGAGAAAGAACAGGCAGGAAAACTGCTTGGTCAGTTAAAGTCTGAAAAAGAAGTGATGAAGAATAAACGTCTGTCCGGAATTTGCGAGTATTTGGAATATGTGCTGGATGACAATAAAGAAGCATTTGAAACTTCTACAAAGGAAATGCAGTTCTTGGAGAAACAGTACAATGAGGGCAGCAGGAGTCCATTTTTATATCTTCAGGCATGCCGTCTTGCCGAGAAAGATGGGGCACTGCTTCGCAGATTTGGTGGATTTACAAGACAGGTTATGCTGTTTGCAAAACGTCATGGAATCCTTTCAGAGGAGATGGCATTTCGTGCAACAGATTTATCGGAAAACCTTCGAGAGTATTCGGAATCTGTCTATGAGCTGCTGGAATATATTTATCAGAGATATCCGTCCGCCCAGGTTGTGCGTGCAATTTGCCTTTTGATTATGAAAGGAAAAGCGGGAGAAGAACGGTATTTCAAATGGTATGAACTTGCAGTGCAGAAAGATTTGAAAATCACAAGACTCTACGAATGTTATATCGAGACGATGAGCCGGAATTATCGTGGAATGTTGCCGAGAATGATCCGGATGTATTTTGGATACAACAATACCCTGAGTGATACCAAAAAAGCTTTTGTATACAGCAATGTTATCCGCAATAAAAATCTTGATAAGGTAACCTATCAAAGTTATCGGGCAACGATGGAACAGTTTGCACAGGATAAATTAAAAGAGGGACGCATCAATGAAGATTTTGCGGTGATGTATCGTGAGTTTTGTCTGAACAGTAAGGACGAAGTAATCAAACGGGCACTTGGAAAAGTATTGTTTGTGCATCGCTTGTACTGTGATGACAAAAAAATTCGAAAAGTGATTGTGAAACACTCTGCGTTTGAAAAAGAGCAGGTTTATACGTTTAACAATCACGCAGCATATCTTTCTATCTATACACCGGATGCAGGAATTGTATTTGAGGATGACTGCCAGAGAAGATATATTCAGAACGTGGATTATAATCTTCAGCCATTATTTGAGCGGGAAGAGCTGGCGAGAGAACTTGCAAAGGAAGAACATCAGAGCGCAGGACTGCTTTTATATACGTGTGGAGAACTTGCACATGAAAATCCGATTACACTGACGAATCTTCACAGTTTTGAGCTTGCAGCCGAGGAAGAAAGCTTTTCAAAAGAATACAGACAGCAGATTCGCAAACGTTTATTGTTGTTTTATCAGGAATACATGGGAGAAGAAAATTTGAAGGCTTCTCTGGAAAAAATTGATTTCCAGAGTTTTGCAAAAATCAATAAGAGTCTTTTGATTACAATTTTGATTAAACAGAAAATGTATGTGGGCGCTTATGATTTAATTTGCGAATATGGATATGAAGAAATCAGTTTCGTAGATTTACTGCACTTGTGCACCTGTATGATTCAAAATCTGGATTTTGAATATGAAGAGGAATTAGTGCTTCTGGCGCATGACATTTTTGAACAGGGAATTTATGATGAAGTTATCTTGAAGTATCTGGTGAAATACTTTAAAGGTCCGGTTGATAAAATGATAGAAATCTGGCAAAGAGCAATGGGATTTTCTTTGGATGCTTATGAGCTGGAAGAAGATATCTTAATTTTCAGTATGTTTGGACGAATCTGGACACCTCAGGGTTCGGCGGTATTAAAAGATTATGTCAGACAGCGTGGAAAAGAAGTGGTAATTCTTGCTTATGTTACCTTTGAATCCTTTGAATTTCTGCTTGCCGGCAAAGAATCAGACCGTTTTGTGTTCCGTTCGATTGAACAAATCCGCAAACGTGAATGGGAACATGACTCGATTTGCGATGTGGCATTGTTAAAATCTTATGAGCTGGAACAGGACTGGGATGAAAAGCGCATGACAAATGCAGAAGCCATTTTGGAAGAATGTGAAAAGAAGGGATTAAAATTTGCTTTTTATCAGAATCTTCCACGAACGCTTTTACAGAAGAGCCAGGAAGAAGATAAAGTATTTGTAGAATGTTTTGCCGGAAATGATGCAAAAGTTACGCTGTATTACCGGATTCGTGAGAAGAGTCAGGAAGAAATTCCATATAAAGAAGAAATGTTGGCAAACCGTTATCATGGAATCTTTAACAAAGAATTTCTTTTATTCTGTCAGGAAACCTTGGAGTATTATTTCGTAATCGAAAAAGAGAAAAAAGAGTATATAACCGAAACAGAAGAATTAACCGTATCCGGTGAAAAGAAAAAAGAAACAACAAAATATCAGATGATAAATCAGATGTTGTCAGCAAAACAGCATGGAAAAGAAGAGGAATTAAAAGATGTGCTTGAAACATACAGGCAAAGAGAAGCCTGGATTGCATCACTTTTCCGATTGATGGAATAGCAGAGGGAGACGAGGAATGAACGAGACAAGAAATATCATTGCAAGTCTGGAATTTGGAGAAAAAGAATCTCAGATTTGTTATTATGACAGAAAAGAAAAAAATCCGGTTTCTCTTGCGGTAAAGACCGGAACGACAGAATATACCTTTCCGACAAGATTGTCCAAACGTCCCAAAACAAATATCTGGCATTTTGGAGCGGAATCCGAATATTTTTCGAAATATGAGGGAGAGATACTGGTAGAGGATGTACTGAATCTCTGCATGAAAGGAGAGCCGGTTGAGATTGACGGAGAAGTCCATGAGGTAGAAGAACTGCTTGAAGTATTCTTAAAGGGCTGTCTTTCTATGCTTGGAGTGGGAGAACCGCAAAGACAGATTAAAATTTTAATGATTACAACACCAAATCTGAATCGGGTATTTATCCGTAAACTGCAGAAGGTGTGCAGACATTTGAATTTTGCAAATGGTCAGGTACTGATACAGGATTATAATGAGAGTTTTTATTATTATGCAATGCGTACCCGCCATGATAATGCAAACCGAAGTACAGGCTTATTCTGCTTTGATAAAAACAGAGTTCATTTTCGGAAACTCTGGATTGATACGACAACAAAACCGATGATTGCAAGAGTTGAAGTGGGAAAATCCGAATTGCTTTCGGAAAATCCGAAAAAACGGGATAAGAGATTCGCTGAAATGATTGAAAAATGCTGTGGAGAGGAAAGTTATTCAAATCTGTATCTGATTGGCGAAGGATTTGATAAAGAATGGGCAGTAGATTCTCTTACCGCCCTTTGTAAAAATCAGAGAAGAGTTTATTACGGAAATAATCTGTATGTACGGGGGGCTTGCTTTGCCGCACTGGAAAAAAGTGAGGATAAGACTCTTGGAAATTATCTGTATGTGGGAGAAGCTTTAGTAAAAAATCATATTACGATGAATATGAATATTCAGGGAAAAGACCAGATTTATACCGTAACAGAAGGTGGAAAAAACTGGTACGAAACAGAACATACTTTTGAACTGATTTTAGATGAAAAAGAAGATTTGGAATTTACCTTACAGCCTATGGATGGAGAAAAGCCTTTTGTGCACACAATGAAGTTAAAAGGACTTCCGAAACGTCCGAAGAAAGCGACCAGATTACGGATACAGGCAGTTTATGAATCTGCGGATTGCTGTGTGGTATTTGTGGAGGATTTGGGATTTGGAGAACTTTTCCCATCAAGCGGTTTAAAATGGACCGAAAAAATAAGATGGCAGGAGGCAGAACATGAGTGATTATATTTTATGTCAGGTAAAAAGGGCTTCACTGCCGTTTTATGTGGAAAATATCAGTAAAAATATTTATAGCATAGAAGAACTCTGTTATTATTTTTATAAAAATATTTATCTGATTGATGAAAGTATTATCAATGAACGGCTCTGCAACTGGCTGAAAGATGAGTTGGGACTGTCAAAATTATATGAAAAGCTGTACCGGATTTTGGAAAAAGAAGAGGGAACGAGTGCATTTATTCTGGCAATTTTCCGTGAGATTCATTATCTTTCCCATGAAGAATTTAAGAAATTAAATGAAACCCTTGAAATTTTAGAAAAGCAGCTTCCGGCAGTGCGAATCAAGAAAAAAGGCGATTATCTTGTCAGCAACCGGATGTATGTCAATGCAATCCGAATGTATGAAAATGCTCTGGTATCCGCAAAAAGAGAGGAAAATCTTGGACTTCAGTTTGAAGGTGAAATTTATAACAACATGGCTTATGCGTATCTGGAACTGTTTCAGATGGAAGAGGCAGCAAAATACTTTAAGAAAGCTTATGAAAAACTGCCGACTCAGCAGATTCGCAGACAGTATTTCTATACCTGCCGTATGTTTATGGATGAGGGAAAATGGAGAGAAGAATGTGAAAGCATGGGAGCGGATGAGAAAGAGCGAAAAGAAATTGTCTATGAAATGAGTCAGGTCAAACCAGAGCAGATGGCATGGAATACAGAAGAAATTGATAAGATGCTTTCTGATTTTAAGAAAGAATATCATAGAAGTACAGGGTTTTAGCTTGTGTTTTTTTTCTACGTGAGCTATAATCCAAAAAGTAAGAATACTTGTAAAAACGAAAAAAGGAGATTAGAAAATGAGTACAGACAGATATCAGAGTCCATTATCTGAACGTTATGCAAGCAAGGAGATGCAGTATATTTTCTCACCGGATATGAAATTCCGTACCTGGAGAAAATTATGGATTGCACTTGCAGAGACAGAAAAAGAACTGGGATTAAATATCACACAGGAACAGATTGATGAGCTGAAAGCACATGCCGATGATATTAATTATGATGTTGCAAAGGCTCGTGAAAAAGAAGTACGTCATGATGTTATGTCTCATGTTTATGCATACGGTGTGCAGTGTCCAAAAGCAAAAGGAATCATTCATCTTGGAGCAACATCCTGTTACGTAGGAGACAACACAGATATTATTGTAATGACAGAAGCGCTCAAACTGGTGAAAAAGAAACTGGTGAACGTAATTGCAGAACTTGCAAAATTTGCAGATGCCAACAAAGCATTGCCAACTCTGGCATTTACTCATTTTCAGCCGGCACAGCCAACAACCGTTGGTAAGAGAGCAACTTTATGGATGCAGGAATTTTTAATGGATTTAGAAGACTTAAATTATGTTCTTAGCACCATGAAACTCCTTGGTTCAAAAGGTACAACCGGTACACAGGCAAGTTTCCTTGAACTGTTTGACGGAGACCAGGAGACCATCGATAAGATTGACCCGATGATTGCAAAAAAAATGGGATTTGAAAAATGTTATCCGGTATCCGGACAGACTTATTCCAGAAAAGTAGATACAAGAGTATTAAATATCCTGGCAGGAATCGCAGCAAGTGCACATAAGTTCTCAAATGACATTCGTCTGCTTCAGCATTTAAAAGAAGTAGAAGAACCATTTGAAAAGAGCCAGATTGGTTCCTCGGCAATGGCGTATAAGAGAAATCCGATGAGAAGTGAGAGAATTGCTTCTTTATCCCGTTTCGTTATGGTCGATGCGATGAATCCGGCAATTACATCCGCTACACAGTGGTTTGAGAGAACCTTAGATGACTCTGCAAACAAACGTCTTTCTATTCCGGAAGGCTTCCTTGCAATTGATGGAATCCTTGATTTATGCTTAAACGTAGTAGACGGACTGGTTGTATATCCAAAAGTAATTGAAAAACGTTTAAGAAGCGAGCTTCCGTTTATGGCAACCGAAAATATTATGATGGATGCGGTAAAAGCAGGCGGAGACCGTCAGGAATTACATGAAAGAATCCGTGAACTTTCCATGGAAGCAGGAAAGAATGTTAAAGTAGAAGGAAAAGAAAATAATCTGCTTGAACTGATTGCTGCTGACCCAGCATTTAACATGACATTAGAGGATTTACAGAAAACAATGGAGCCATCCAAATATACCGGAAGAGCCGAAGTACAGGTTAATGCATTTTTGAAAAATGTAGTACAGCCGGTTCTTGATGACAACAAAGAAATTCTTGGTATGACAGCAGAAATTAATGTCTAAATTAATGTTTTGATAAGAAAGATAAGAGGGGTCTTATAGGTAACTTTTACTTATAAGACACCCTTTTTTTGGACAAAAACACTAAAAATAAAAAAAAAAAATGCTTTTTTTAAAATAGAACTTTATTTCTCAAAAGAAATGTAGTATGATACATGGGTACAAATAAGCACTTTTAGGAGGAATGCAAAATGGTAAAAGCAGTAGTAGGGGCTAACTGGGGAGATGAAGGGAAAGGTAAAATTACCGATATGCTGGCTCAGGAATCCGATATTATCGTAAGATTCCAGGGTGGTGCCAATGCTGGCCATACAATTGTAAACAATTACGGAAAGTTTGCACTTCATACTCTTCCGTCAGGTGTGTTTTATGACCACACCACCAGCGTCATCGGTAACGGTGTAGCGCTTAACATCCCAGTACTGTTTAAAGAGATTCAGTCAATTGTGGAAAAGGGTGTTCCGATGCCGAAGATTAAAGTATCTGACCGCGCACAGATGGTAATGTCCTATCACATCAAATTTGATGAGTATGAGGAAGAACGTCTGGCAGGAAAATCTTTTGGTTCTACAAAGTCAGGAATCGCGCCGTTTTATTCAGATAAATATGCAAAAATAGGTTTTCAGGTAAGTGAGCTTTTTGAAGATGAAGCAGTACTCAGGGAAAAAGTAGAACGTGTCTGTGTAACAAAAAACGTACTTCTTGAGAATCTGTATCATAAACCGGCTTTAAACCCTGATGATATCATGGAAGAATTAAAACAGTACAAAGAAATGATAGCACCTTATGTGTGTGATGTTTCTTTATACCTTTGGAATTCATTAAAAGAAGGAAAAGAGATTCTTTTAGAGGGACAGTTAGGTTCATTAAAAGACCCAGACCATGGAATTTATCCGATGGTTACTTCCTCTTCTACACTCGCAGCTTACGGTGCAGTAGGAGCAGGTATCCCGCCTTATGAAATCAAAAAAATTATTACAGTCTGCAAAGCATATTCCAGTGCAGTAGGAGCAGGCGCATTTGTATCTGAAATCTTCGGAGATGAGGCAGATGAATTAAGAAGACGCGGCGGTGATGGCGGAGAATTTGGTGCTACAACAGGACGTCCAAGACGTATGGGATGGTTTGACTGTGTAGCTTCTAAATACGGATGCCGTATGCAGGGAACAACAGACGTAGCATTTACAGTTTTAGATGTACTTGGATACCTTGATGAGATTCCGGTTTGCGTAGCTTACGATATTGATGGAGAAATCACAACAGAATTCCCGACAACCGCATTACTTGAAAAAGCAAAACCGGTAATCGAAACATTACCAGGCTGGAAATGCGATATTCGTGGAATTAAAAACTACGAAGACCTTCCGGAAAATTGTAGAAAATACATTGAATTTGTGGAAGAAAAGATTGGATTCCCGATTACAATGGTTTCTAACGGACCGAGCAGAGATGATATTATTTACAGAAATAAATAAGATTTAATTAAAAACAGGACAGAGGACCCCTAAGTCGTTACGAAAGAATGACTCAGGGGTTTTTGTCTGGAAAAGTAAAAACAAAGTAGAGTATAGGAGATTTAAGTTTATGAAATATGATGTAATTATTATTGGTGCAGGTCCGGGTGGGATTTTCTCTGCTTATGAACTGCTTGAGCAGAATAAAGACTTAAAAATTGCAGTATTTGAAGCAGGTGCACCGCTTGAAAAACGCCGCTGTCCGATTGATGGTGATAAAGTAAAAACCTGTATTAAATGTAAAACGTGTGCAATTATGAGTGGATTTGGAGGAGCAGGTGCATTTTCTGATGGAAAATATAACATCACAAATGATTTCGGTGGTACTCTCTACGAACACATTGGAAAGAAAAAATCACTGGAATTAATGCATTACGTGGATGATTTGAATGTAAAATTCGGTGGCGGAGAAACAAAGATGTATTCTACTGCAGGAACAAAATTCAAAAAACTTTGTCTGCAAAATAAATTAAACCTGTTAGATGCATCGGTACGTCACTTAGGAACAGATATCAACTATATCGTACTGGAGAACATTTATCAGGAATTAAAAGACAAAGTAGAATTCCGTTTCTTCTATCCGGTCAGCCGTCTGGAAATGTTAGAAGATGGATATCGTGTGTTCCACGAAGAAGAATATGATGACTGTGATAAATGTATCGTTTCTGTTGGACGAAGCGGAAGTAAGTGGATGGAATCTGTCTGTAAAGACCTTGAGATTCCGACAAAATCAAATCGTGTAGACTTAGGTGTCCGTGTAGAACTTCCGGCAGTTATCTTCTCTCATCTGACTGACGAACTTTACGAGAGCAAGATTGTATACCGTACAGAAAAATTTGAGGATAATGTGCGTACCTTCTGTATGAATCCGTACGGAATCGTTGTAAATGAAAATACCAACGGAATCGTTACCGCAAATGGTCACAGCTATGAAGACCCTGAAAAACAGACTGAAAATACCAACTTTGCCCTTTTAGTATCCAAACATTTTTCTGAGCCGTTCAAAGACAGTAATGGATATGGCGAAAGTATCGCAAGACTCTCCAACATGCTTGGAGGCGGTGTTATCGTACAGCGTTTTGGAGATTTAGTAAGAGGACGAAGAAGTACCGTGACACGTGTGGAAGAAGGACTGGTACGCCCGACTCTTGCAGCAACACCTGGAGATTTAAGCCTTGTGCTTCCAAAACGTATCTTAGATGGTATTATCGAAATGATTTATGCATTAGATAAGATTGCGCCAGGTACTGCAAATGATGATACTCTGCTTTACGGTGTAGAAGTAAAATTCTATAACATGGAAGTCGATATCGATGAAAATCTGGAAACCAAATATAAAGGTCTGTATGTGATTGGAGATGGTAGTGGTGTCACTCATTCTCTTTCCCATGCATCCGCAAGTGGTATTTATGTTGCAAGACATATTACAGAAGGAATGAAATAAAAATCAGGTTTCAACAAATATAGCAAGGATTCTCCCACCTCTATAGGTGGTGAGAAAAATTGCAAACAGGAAGGTTAACGGCAGTGGTGGGCGGAGAGAAATCGGTATCCTCCATTGACATGAGGTAAACCACAGTCAGCGTTTTGCTGACATGTCAGACTCTGTGAAATTACCGACTGTGGATTGAAACAAGAATATCAAGAATACTTTCTTCAAAAACAAATTGATTTTCTTTACGGATTTTTTTATAGGCAGATGGCGGAAGTGGAGACTCCGCCCTGCCTATTTCTATTGTCAGACTTGGAATATTCTGCTTTAAAAGTGCCCAGTCTTTATAGCCTGCCGGGTCAAGTTCCTCATAATTGTCATCGGGAGTATAGCCGGTAATGTCAGAAATTCTTTTGGCGAAGGACTGTGTTTTTTTTGCCAGTTCTCCACGCTGTCCAAATGACCAGTAAATCACAGCACCGGAAGAGTGATAACTGATCGTGCGGTCAAATTTTTCTTTTAACGTTAATTGAATCAAAGTATCTGCTTCTAAGGTACATCCGGCTGACGGACCTTTATAATGTTCACTTGCCGGTTTTTGGACTCCATCATAATAACTTTCCCAGAGCGCATCAAAGTTTCGGTTTACATCAATGCCTTCTGCATTGGATTTCCAGTATTTAAAGTACTGTTTCCATGGCATCCTTGCCCCTTCTCTGCGTGCAATTTCCCATACTCTCCTTCGGTTTTCCTCTTTGTTTAGAGCATCGGGCCCCATTTGGCTGATAGTAACACCATCGGGATTAACCATGGGAAGGAGAAAGAGCGAACAGGTATCAAAAAAAGTCTGATACGAATATCCACGATAAGTCTGTTTTTCTAAAATGGCTCTTGCAAATGAGGCAGTCAAATCCATGAGAAGCTGGCAGGTCATATATTCTCTTCCGTGAATCCCCGCAAAAATTAGAATTTTGTGTCTGGCATCGGGCTTTCCGATTCGTGCCTGAAAAATTTCCCGACCGTCGATTGTACGTGCAAGAGTGGTGATTTGTACAATTTTCTCAAAAATTCTTGAATAAATATGTAAATCATTTTTTAAGTCTTGATAAGAATAGCCGGAAAATTGTAGAATCTGTCGATTTTCTCTAACATTTCGAGCATTAATGTCCATTGACGGAAACTCCTGAACTCTTTATAATTAAAGATATTCAAAAAAGGGAGGTTTCAGACGTGAAGAAGCTAAAACAATTGCTTGCTCTTTTAGTCGTCATACTGCTTCTTGGTTTATATGCACTTACCCTTGTATTTGCTCTGATGAAAAGCCCTGCGGCACAGGATTTACTTCTGGCATCTTTGTACGCAACCGTAATTCTTCCGGTTCTTATCTATGCCATTTTGCTCGTCTATAAATGGAGAAAACCGGATGATAAAATACCAAAGATTGACGAAAAACATGCCAAAGTAAATACCATTATTTTTGATTTGGGAAAGGTTCTTGTTGATTATGACTGGCAGGATTATTTAAAATCCATGGCATTCGATGATGATGCGATTGAGGCAGTTGGAGATGCGATGTTTGCCAGCGATGACTGGGTAGAAGCAGATCGTGGAGTACGCACAGAAGAAGAAATTTTACAGTCTTTTATTGATAACGACCCGGAATATGAAAAGCAGATTCGTGATGCGTTTGATGATATGGGCTTTACGATTCATGCATTTTCGTATACAAAAACCTGGCTGAAATACCTGAAACGACGAGGATATAAACTTTATTATCTCTCGAATTTTTCAAAACCTCTCTTTGAACGGTGCACGCAGGAGATGGAATTTTTAAATCTGATGGATGGCGGTTATATGTCATGGGAAGTGCAGATGATAAAACCGGACGCACAGTTTTATCAGAAACTGTTGAAAGATTTTAAGATTGAGCCATCTAAGGCAGTATTTTTGGATGACGTGATGGAAAATATTGCAGAAGCAAGAGCACAGGGGTTAAATGCAGTTCATTTTACAAATAAGAAAGAAGCAATTCGTGCCTTGAAAGACGACTTTGGGGTAGAATAACAAAAAAGCAATCCGAAAACTCGGGTTGCTTTTTTGAATGCTATATATGCTGTGTTTCATTTATCGAATGGAAAATGCGGAAGCCGGAGAGTAAGAACCGCCTTGCTGTCTGTCATTTGAGTTTCCGTTTCCGTTTGTCTGGCTGTTGCCGTCAGAAGAAGTATCGGATTTGCTTCCTAAAGAGATGGAAACAGTTTTTTCTTTGTAGCTGTCACTGTCCGGTACTTGAAGAGTTAACTCAACCGTTTCACCGGCTTTATAATATTGCAGCAAATCCTGAAGGCTTTCGATATCAGTGACGGATTTTCCATCGAATTTTGTGATGACAGAGCCGGAAGTAATGCCGGCTTTTTCAGCTGCGCTGCCAGAAGTTACTTCAGATACATAGATACCTTCCGGAAGATTATATTTCTCCTGAACATCACTGGTTACATTGATTCCTTTGATACCGATTGTTCCCTGTTTGTCAGAGTCTACTTTGGTTCTGGTTGTCTGGTTCATCAGATTATCAATGATATCAGAAACTCTGGAAATCGGGATTGCATAGCCCATACCTTCTACTTCTGTGGAAGCAAGTTTCGCAGAGTTGATACCGATGACTTCACCATTCATATTTAAAAGCGCACCACCGCTGTTACCTGGATTAATAGCGGCATCTGTCTGAATATAAGTTGCAGAACTGCTGTCATCAGAAGAAGAGTTGCTGTCCTGTGTATCAGAAGAATTATTGCTTAAAGCACGATTTACGGCACTTACAATACCGGTTGTAACGGACTGACCATATCCTAAAGCATTACCGATGGCAACAACCTGTTCGCCGACTTTTAAAGAGTCAGAATCACCGATGGAAGCAACAGCAATCTGAGACATTGTATCATCGGAAATGCTGTCAAGCGGAACTGCGATAACTGCAAGGTCATTTTCTGCGTCTGTACCTTTTACGTTTGCCTCATATACCTTATTGTCGATGAAACAAACGGAAAGAGTATCGGCACCTTCTACAACGTGATTATTTGTTACCATTAAAAGTTCTGTATCATTTTTGCCGATAATAATACCAGAACCCTGACTTTCGGTTTCCTGAGTCTGTGTCTGACCTTGGCCTCTAAATCCGAACTGACTGAAGTAATCCTGGACTTCCTGAACAGATTTATTTGTGATTGCTACGATAGATGGCATTGCAGATGTTGTGATATCAGAGACATCTAAACTGCCTTTATTAGAGCTGTCGGAAGTAGTGGTTGTCTTTAACAGACTGGCACTTGAACTATTACTTTTAGAAGTCTGGCTTGAACTGTTTGTTGTTTTTGAAACAGGTGAAAAGTAATTTACAGCCTGGAAAGAACCGGCAGCGACAGAACCAAATAAAACAGCACTTAAAGTGATAGCACCGATTTTCTTTGCAAGTTTTTTAGAATTTTTAGGATTCTTTTTATTGTTATTATGACTGCCGGATGGTGTCAGTGGCTGATAAGTATTGGTTTCATTTTCCATTTCATTATTATTTTCTGTATGATTAAAATCGTAATTGTTTAACATCATCAATTCCTCCTTGTTGTTCCCTTTGATGCTTCTAAGAATACAGGAAGAGTGTGACGAAAATGTCGAGATTCTGTGATGAAAATAAGGTAAAAGTGTGTAAATTTGGTGAACACGAAAGACTGGACAATAGAGAAAATGGGATTTACATTCTGAAATCCATGTTTTGGTAAAAGAAAGCCTCTAAAACTTGACAAAAAACTACAAATGGTGGTACTGTTATTGCAACCGCAGTAACAGCGGGGAGCAACGAAATAAAAGAATATAATAATATTGAGGTGCGAAAAAATGCAGGAATTGAAACCAATCAAAGAAGGTAAAGTACGTGAAATTTATGACAACGGTGACAGTCTGATCATGGTAGCAACCGACAGAATCAGTTGTTTTGATGTGATTTTAAAAAATGAAGTTACAAAAAAAGGAACCGTTCTGACACAGATGTCCAAATTTTGGTTTGACTTAACAGAGGACATTCTTCCAAACCATATGATTTCTGTAGATGTAAAAGATATGCCGGAATTTTTCCAGCAGGACAAATTTGATGGAAATAGTATGATGTGCCGTAAACTGGAAATGCTTCCTATTGAATGTATTGTACGTGGTTACATTACAGGAAGTGGCTGGGCAAGCTATCAGGAAACTGGTAAAGTATGCGGAATTGAACTTCCGGAAGGCTTAAAAGAATCTGACAAATTACCGGAACCAATCTATACACCATCTACAAAAGCTGAGATTGGAGACCATGATGAAAATATTTCCTATGAAGAAAGTATTGCTCATCTGGAAAAATACTTCCCGGGAAAAGGCGAAGAATACGCTCAGAAACTTCGTGATTACACCATTGCACTGTACAAAAAATGTGCAGAATACGCACTGAGCAAAGGTATTATTATTGCAGATACAAAATTTGAATTCGGACTCGATGAAAATGGAAACATTGTAATCGGAGACGAAATGCTGACACCAGACAGTTCACGTTTCTGGCCGGCAGAAGGCTATGAACCGGGACATGGACAGCCGTCTTTTGATAAACAGTTCGCACGTGACTGGTTAAGAGCAAATCCGGATAATAACTGGACACTTCCACAGGATATCGTGGATAAAACAATTGAAAAATATCTTCAGGGATATGAGATGCTGACAGGTAAAAAATTAGTTTAACCAAATCAAGTAAGTCCCCTGCTTCAATTGCGAAAAGCAATAAGCAGGGATGGGGACTTGCTTGTATCAGGATGGGGCAAGCCCCTTCTGATAAGCTGCGTAGCAGCTATTTGGTTATGAGCAAGTAGCGAAGCGAATTGCGAATATCCACTTGACGGTTAGCTTAATCAATGCAAAAGGGCAGGTTCTTTGTGAACCTGCTTTTTTTTGTACAAAATTATAAAAAATATCCCCCGGATAGGGTTCTGGCATAGTAGCGAAGTAGTGTAAAAACAAGAAAAAATTAAAGGAAAATTATATCCGCGCAGGGGGCTTACGAAGACTTGTAAAGTTAAGTATAATGAGGAAAACACAGAAACCACAGGAGGAACGTATGAAAAAGAAAGTAGTAAGTATTTTATGTCTGACGACTATGCTCATGGCTGTTTTTACGGGGTGCGGAGCTGACCAGAGTGAAGAGACAAAGCAGACAGATGAAGTTAAAGAGACAAAACAAACAGACGATGGAGTGCGGGCGTATGTTGGAGGAACCATTTTTGAAAGTAGTCTTGACCCAATAAAGGGTGCGATGAGTTATGGATATCCTTTTATCAATGAGGCATTGCTGGAAGTAAATCCAGATTCGGAATATGTTGGAGATTTGGCAACAGATTGGAAAGTAAGTGATGATGCACTGACTTATACATTTAATTTAAAAGAAAATGTAAAATTTAGTGACGGAAGTGATTTTGATGCTGAAGATGTAGTATTTACATATAAGACGGTGAAAGAAAATCAGGCAAATAATGAAAACGTTGATTTAACTCGTCTTGATAAAGTGACAGCCTTAGATAATCACACGGTTGAATTTAAATTAAGTGAAGCATATTCTCCGTTTTTGGATACCACTGCAATGTTACAGATTGTTCCTTCTGATGCTTATGACAGCGAATTGTTTGATACACAGCCAATTGGAACAGGTGCTTATAAGGTGTCTCAATACGATGCAAATCAGCAGATTATTTTAGAAGCTAATGATCAGTATTATGGAGATGCGCCGGAAATTAAGAAAGTAACACTGGTTGCAATGGAACAGGAGGCAGCTTTTTCAGCAGCAAAATCCGGAGAGCTGGATATAGTAATGGTGGGTGCGAACTATTCAAAAGAAAAAGTAGATGGTATGACTGCCACTAATTTTGAAACAATGGATGTAAGAAATATTTCGCTTCCGGTTAATCCGACGATGACAGCAAAAGATTCAGAAGGAAATGAAGTGGTTGTTGGCAACGATGTTACTTCTGATAAAGCAGTCCGTGAAGCATTATCTATCGGTATCAATCGTCAGGAGATTATAGACAATGCATTTAACGGTGTTGGAAAACCAGCTGTGAATTTTACGGATAATTTAGTATGGGCTTCTATAGAAACTTATGAAGATGGAAGAGTAGATGAAGCAATCAAATTATTGGAAGATGCCGGCTGGGAAGATTCTGATAATGATGGAATCAGAGAAAAAGGTGATTTAAAGTGTACATTTGATGTGTATTCTCCCGGTGGAGATCAGGATAGATACAATTTAGCAGTTGCATTGGCTGAAAATGCAAAAAATTTGGGAATTGATATTCAGGTAAAGACTGCTACCTGGGATGAAGTTACCACACTTCAGAATACAGCGGGCATTGTATGGGGGTGGGGTCAGTATTCACCTACTGTATTATATTCGCTGTTTAAATCAGATTTATTTTTAACAGGTGGGTATGACAATGTAGTTGGATATAAAAATGGTGTTGTAGACCAGAAAATTGATGAGGCTCTTGCAGCGAACAATCAGGAAGATGCAATTGCAGCATGGAAAGAAGTTCAGAAAATTGCAGATGCAGATTATCCGGAACTGTACTTAGTAAATATTGAACATTGCTTTTTTATCAATGATAACTTAGACATATCAATGGATACCCAGATTCCGCATCCACACGGACATGGAAGTCCGATTGTATGTAATATGAAAGATTGGAAGTATAAGTAAAAAATAAAGATACGGTTTTTAGGTGACCTGTTTGAGATAGGTCACCTATTTTGGGAGAATGGGATAAATGAAAAGCGTAAAAAAAATTTTATCGGAAGCGATTAGGATGCTTTTGTTATTGATAGCAGTAAGTTTGGTGGCATTTATTCTTATTACAAAAGCACCAATTGACCCTCTTGTATCTTACATAGGGACAAATTCTACGTTGTCAAATGAAGCAAAGGAAGAAATATCGGAATATTGGGGATTGAACGACCCATTGCCGGAACGATTTGTTACGTGGGCAAATCATGCATTACATGGAGATTTTGGAGAGTCTATCACGTATAAAAAGCCGGTAATACAGATTATTAAAACAAGGTTTTTATATTCAATTGTATTGATGCTACTGGCGTGGTTTTTTTCTGGAATTTTAGGATTTGTTCTTGGAATATTATGTGGAATACATCAAGGTGGTATTTTTGACAGGTTTATGAAACTATTCTGTTTGATTACAAAGTCTGCGCCAACTTTTTGGTTGGGCTTGTTAATTTTATCGTTGTTTGCAGTTCAATTAGGATGGTTTCCAATGGGAATGGCTGTGCCAGCGGGTAAATTAGCCAGTGAGGTCACAATCTGGGACAGAATTTATCACTTGATTTTACCGGTGCTTACGTTAACGATTGTAAGTATGAGTGATGTAATCCTGTACACAAGGCAAAAAATTGTAGAGATTATGAATAGTGATTTTATTTTATATGCGAAAGCGCGAGGAGAATCTCAAAAACAATTAATAACAAGACACATTTTGAGAAATGTTATTTTACCGGCTGTTACTGTTCAGTTTGCATCATTTAGTGAACTTTTTGGAGGAATGGCATTGGCAGAGAATGTATTTTCCTATCCAGGAATAGGAACGGCAACTACGGCAGCAGCTTTAAATGCAGATGTTCCTTTGTTACTGGGGATTGCATTATGCAGTGCAATGTTTGTATTTGCAGGAAATTTAATGGCAAATATTTTATATGGCGTATTCGACCCGCGAATCAGAGAGGGGGAAGAGTATGTCTGATAAAAAGATTGTATGGAATAGAAAGACCAAAATTGTTGTATTAATGGTAATCGCAGTTGTTTACCTGGCAGGGATTTTTATATGGGGAATATTTATGAATCCTGAAAAATATGCAGTAAACTATGCAAATAAATTCTTGAGTCCAAGTTTAAAACATCCTTTTGGAACAGATTTTGTTGGAAGAGATATGTTTTATCGATGTGTTAAAGGATTGTCAAATAGTATTGTGATAGGAATTCTTGCTTCAATTGTTAGCTCAATAGTTGCGTTAATATTTGGAATAGCTGCTGCTGTTTTTGGAAAATGGGTAGATAAAGTGGTTAATTGGGGAGTAGATTTGTGTATGGGGCTTCCTCATTTGGTACTGTTAATGTTGATTTCCTTTATGTTGGGAAAAGGAGTAAAAGGAGTAACAATTGCAGTTGCATTAACACATTGGCCGTCACTGACTCGAATTGTGAGGTCTGAAGTTATGCAAATTCGTTCTTCTCAGTATGTTCAAGCTGCTTATAAAATGGGAATTTCAAAATGGAAAGTGGCAGTTACTCATATTGTTCCACATGTGTTGCCATCTTATTTGATTGGTTTAGTGTTATTGTTTCCTCATGCGATTATGCATGAAGCATCTATTACATTCTTAGGATTTGGACTTCCGGCAGAGATGCCTGCAATTGGTGTCATTTTATCTGAAGCAATGAAACATTTAGCTACAGGAAAATGGTGGCTGGCTTTATTTCCAGGTCTATTATTGCTAATTGCAGTTGTTTTATTTGATGTTATGGGAGATAATCTGAAAAAATTATGGAATCCTGGAAGTGGTAACGAATAGAGGTAAAAATGGATAATAGAAAAACAGTTTTAGAAGTAAATGATTTGGTTGTTTCTTTTAGCATGTATAAAAAAGGATTTAGAAAAGAAAATCTGGAAGTAATTCATTCCTTGTCTATAGATGTAAAAGAAAAAGAAATTGTGGCTATTGTAGGTTCAAGTGGTTCAGGAAAAAGTCTTTTAGCATCAGCGATATTAGGGTTATTGCCTGGCAATGCAAGCACAAGTGGAAGTGTCTGCTATATGGGGAAACAGTTGGATGATAAATTAAGAAAACAGTATCTTGGTAGAGAGATTGCATATATTCCACAGTCGGTAGACCATTTGGACCCCGTTATGAAAGTTGGACCACAGGTAGTAGGGGTATATTCTACAGAAGAAAAACAACGCAAAATGTTTCAAAAATATCAGTTAGATAAAAGTGTAGAAGAAATGTATCCGTTTCAATTATCCGGAGGGATGGCCAGGCGTGTACTGATTTCAGCGGCGGTGTTGGAAACTCCTAAATTAATTGTTGCAGATGAGCCGACACCAGGACTTAGTGTTGATATGGCTATGGATACATTAAAACATTTTAGAAAAATAGCAAATACAGGTACGGGAATTCTACTAATTACTCATGATATTGATTTGGCATTTGAGGTTGCAGATCGAATTGCAGTATTTTACGCTGGTACAGTTGTAGAAATTTCACCAACGGAAGATTTTAAAAAGGGAAAAGAATACTTACGACATCCCTACAGCAAGGCATTTCTGAGAGCATTGCCACAAAATGAATTCCAGCCGATTCCCGGAATACAGCCTTATGCTGGAAATTTGCCAGAAGGTTGTTTATTTGCAAATCGTTGTCCCGATGTATCTGAAAAATGTACGGGACAAATACCAATGAGGGAGTTGCGAGGGGGAAAGGTCAGGTGTGTAAATGCAACTTAAATTAGAACATATTGATTTTAGATATACAGATAAATCTCCTTGGATTTTAAAAGATGTTTCTTTGACAATAGAAGCAGGAGAACGTGTTGGAATTGTAGGACCATCAGGTTATGGAAAAAGCACGTTATCTAAAATTATTGCAGGGTATATGAATCCGACTTCCGGAAGCGTGATGATTGACGAAAAACCGCTGCCTAAAAAGGGAATGTGTCCTGTACAAATGATATATCAACATCCGGAATATGCAGTTAATCCAAGATGGAAAATGAAAAAAATCCTGAATGAATGTTGGACTCCTGGAGAAGAAGTATTAGCTCGGATGGGAATTGAAAAAGATTGGCTGAACCGTTGGCCGTCAGAATTATCAGGTGGAGAACTGCAGCGTTTTTGTATTGCACGAATATTAAGTCCGGATGTGAAATTCCTTCTATGCGATGAGATTACTACGATGCTGGATGTGATCACACAAGCTCAGATATGGCAGGTGCTTTTGGATACTGCGAAAAAGAACGGTTATGGAATGTTAATTATTACCCATAACATGGCGCTGGCTGAAAAAGTATGTACAAGGATAGTAGACCTTAGAGATATTAATCATATCAAACAGATTGACGTATGATAATTAATCCTGAATTATTCATGGAACAACCATGAATAATTCAGGATTAGATTTATCGAAAAATTCAGCTATAGATTTCCGACCAGTTTATCTTTCCATATACCAAGACATTCTCGCACCAGATAATTTAGCTGTAAAAATTTGTTACTTTTTGCCGGAACACCTTCTATCTGTCGGCATCCCATCTTTTTTCCAATCGAAGTTCCTCGAAATACGTGAAAGCCGTTGGTTACGATTCCAATTCGTAGCTCTTCTGGCTTTTTATTTAATTCTTTTTCTAAAAGTGCAAGTGAATATTTTAGGTTTTCATTTGTATTAGTAGAACGGTCTTCTTTTATCAGACGTCTCGTATCGATTCCTTGTGAAACCAGATATTCATACATTGCTTCTGCCTCGGAAATCTCTTCTCCTGAACCTTTTCCACCGGAGACAACCGCTATTGTTTCTGGATTTTCATTGAGATATTCTTTTGCCCGCTTCAAGCGAAGCTTCAATGAATTACTTAATTTCGTTCCATTGACCTGTGCCCCTAATACAATCAGCGTGTCCAGATTTTTAGATGGTTTCTGAGTCATTCCCGAAAAAATCAGACCTTCTGTTATCAAAAATGCAATGACTATCAAAATCGCCAGAGTAAGGCATACTGTTTTTACAGGTTTTGGAAATATACTTAAAATATTCCAGTGATGCGTTGTTTCTAATCGTAACAAAATTGCGATTGCATAACACACAAGCCCTGCTGCTGCCCAGATACACGGAAATAAGGAAGAAAGTCCTGCATACAATACAATTCCGATAAAATAAAGAATACTAAAACTTCCTAATAAAATAAATAATATTCTCATAAATAAAATCCTTTCACTTTCATTAGTAGTTTTTCCTGATAGAAAAAGAAGACGGAAAAATTCCGCCTTCTACTTTTTTATAATTATTTGTTTTTTCCACAGCAGTGTTTGTATTTTTTACCACTTCCACATGGACACGGATCGTTACGTCCGATTTTCGGTCCTTTTACAACTGTACCGGATTTTTTCTGTTCTACATATAATTCTTTTTTCTTTTCTTCTGTAAAGATTTCATCCCACTGAGGAAGATTGTACAGCCAGTCTGCTTTTGCGTCTACCATGTTTTTGTAGAGCATCTCTGTATCAAATCCGAGATTTACTACAGTGTCTTCTTCCATTTCTTCGATTGGATTCTGTACTTTTAAGCTGTCATTGATTCCATCAAGGAAACCAACCATTGTCATAATGTCTACGTCAAATTTTTCAGCAAGTTCTTTTACAGTTCCTCTTTCTACATTTGTCGGGTCTGCAAGAAGTTTTTCATAAATTCCTTTTTCAATTAAGAAATAGTTTGTCCAGAATTTCTGAAGCTGTGCCCTGTCTGCTTCCTGAGAATATGCAATCTCTCTCCATTCCTGTAATAATGCCATGTATTTTACCACCTTTTACTTAATATTCATATTTTGGGCGCAAAGCACCTATACGTAACAGTATATACGATATGCACAGATTTTTCAATATTTTTTATAGTTTCCAGGCAGATTATGCATTGCAAGCAAAAAAAAACGGGTCTATAATGAGAAACGCAAATGAATAAATGAAAAGGAAGAAAGAGAAATGAATGATTCAAAACTTACAATCCGTGGAGAACTTACTCTTATTGTGATTGTCATTATCAATAGCCTCGGCGTCGTTTTGATGCTTCACTCTGGCTCAGGCATATCAGCTATTTCAAGTGTGCCTTATGCTTTTTCGGAAGTATTTCCAAAACTCACTCTTGGAACCTGGACTTACCTTTTTCAAAGTCTGCTTATCTTAACTTTAATGGTACTCCGGAAAAAATTTATTCCGGAATACTTATTTAGTTTTGTTATCGGATTTTTCTTTGGAAAAATGGTAGATATCCATCAGGCATGGGTCAGCCAGCTTCCATACACGATTCCATTGCGTGTAGTATATTTTGTTTTAAGTTATCTCATCATCTGCTTTGGAATCGCACTTTCAAACCTCTGCAAAATGCCGATTATTCCGACAGACCTGTTTCCAAGAGAACTTGCAGATATCTTAAAACGTGAGTACTCCAAAATCAAAGTTCCTTTTGATGTTACCTGCCTGTTTATTACAGGATTTATGACTTTCTTATGTCTTGGACATATTATGGGATTGGGTGTTGGAACAGTTCTTGCCGCATTTACTATGGGAAAAGTAATTGGAATTATTGGAAAAGAAATGGATAAAAAAGTTCAATTTATTTCTATTATGAAGTCTTAGGTAAAAGAAACCAATTTTTCTGTCATCCTAGTATTTTTTTAATTATTTGTCAATCCCATTGTATATTTTAACAGAAACTGCTCATACTATAAGTAGTCCATGGAGGGAAGGCACAAATACGTGACGCTCTTCCTGGAAGAACAAAAGAAAAAGTAGAAATACTTATCCTCCCCTTTGAAAAGCCCCTGCACTTAGAAGAAGCCCAACTAAGTACAGGGGTTTTGTTAAGTCGTTTGAGTTTCTGTTCTGTAAAAGATAAAAAACTAATGCATAAAAAATTTCTTTCTACACATACTGTTCTTGGTAAACGTACTCTTAGGGTATGAAGATTAAGGAGGAAATAATTATGCCATTATTAAATTGTACAGCAAGAACTTGTGTTTACAACAAAGAGGAATACTGTTCTAAAGGAGATATCGTAGTAGATGGAAGCAATGCAAAAGTCGCAGACGAAACCTGTTGCAGCAGTTTTGTGGAACGAAGCGGAAGTGCGATGAACAGTATTGGCGGAGAATGTGGATGTAAAACAATTAACGTAGACTGCAAAGCCTGCCAGTGTACATTTAACAATCAGGAGAAATGCAGTGCAGATAAAATTACAATTACCGGTGCCAGTGCTTGTCACTGTGATGAAACAAAATGTGGAAGCTTTGAGCTGAATTAAGTTACAGAAAAAAGAATCCCGGGAAACGGGATTCTTTTTACATAAACCCCTTGACATTGCAGTTTATTTATGATATCGTAATACAGTCTGAAGAAAAAGAAAGCAGAGTAATTGCTCTCACCTTAGCACGAGTAAGTGACTATGGTTCATATTTGAAATAATTGATGCGCTTTTGCGTTTTCTTTATGGGAATATGTTGTGGAGAGCTTATGCTGTCCACTTTTTATTTATTTCATAGGAAATTCTTTCTTATTTTTTTCAGAATGTTATGAGGTAGGTGGCTGACAAAAAAGTCAGATGAGTGTTTTATCAATATTATGGAGGTGCACAACAATTAGCGAATTAATGATTAATGAACAAATCAGAGACAGAGAGGTCCGTCTCATTGGCGCAAATGGAGAACAGCTTGGTATTATGTCTGCCAGAGATGCGCAGAAACATGCTCAGGAAGCAGGATTAGACCTGGTAAAGGTTGCTCCTACAGCAAAACCGCCAGTTTGTAAAATTATTGATTATGGTAAGTATAAGTACGAATTAGCGAGAAAAGAAAAGGAAGCTAAAAAGAAACAGAAAACCATCGAGGTTAAGGAAGTGCGTTTGTCTCCAAATATTGAAGAAAACGATTTAAACACCAAGGTCAACAATGCCAGAAAATTCCTTACCAAAGGAAATAAAGTAAAAGTAACACTTCGTTTCAGAGGTAGAGAAATGGCACATATGCAGAGCAGTAAACACATCTTAGATGAGTTTGCACAGTCCTTATCTGATATTGCGGTTGTTGAAAAAGCACCGAAGGTAGAGGGACGCAGCATGACCATGTTTTTGACAGAAAAACGCTAGACGTTCATTAAAAGAGTTTTAAGGAGGATACAATCATGCCAAAAATGAAAACAACAAAAGCAGCTGCAAAGCGCTTCAAAAAAACAGGTACAGGATTATTAAAAAGAAATAAAGCTTATAAGAGCCATATCTTAACAAAGAAATCTCAGAAGAGAAAGAGAAACCTGAGAAAAGCAGCTATTACAGATGCTACTAATGTAAAGAACATGAAGAAGATTTTACCGTACATCTAATTCGATATTCGTTTTAAAACAGGAGGAAATTAAGAAATGGCAAGAATCAAAGGCGGATTAAACGCAAAGAAAAAACACAATAGAGTATTAAAAATGGCAAAAGGATACAGAGGTGCTCGTTCTAAACAGTACAGAGTTGCAAAACAGTCTGTAATGAGAGCTCTGACAAGTGCTTATGCCGGAAGAAAACAGAAAAAACGTCAGTTCAGACAGTTATGGATCGCTCGTATCAACGCAGCAGCAAGAATGAATGGTCTGTCCTACAGCAAATTTATGTATGGATTAAAACTGGCTAACGTTGACTTAAACAGAAAAGTTTTAGCTGATATGGCTATCAACGATGCAGAAGGATTTGCTACATTAGCAGAACTTGCAAAATCTAAACTTGCTTAATTAATGAAAAATCAGGCAGGAGATGAAATTTTTGAATTTCATTTCCTGTCTTTTTTTAAATACTATTGACGGAAATATAAAAAAGAAGTAAAATATTCGAGAAGAATGTATAAATTTAGAAACAGGCAGTGAATCCTGTAGGTAGGATTCTTTTTTTTCGCCTTTTGTGTACGCGCAGCACGTGCAAATGTGTTTGGGATTTATGCTTCTTCAGGTTTTAAGTCAAGAGGAGGAAAAAAAGATGAAAACCTACAAGAAAATCATGGATGTGCTTGCCGGTATCGAAAAATTGATTTTAGTAGTATCAACGATTTTGATTCTGGTTCTCACAGTTGGAAATGTATTTTCAAGAAAAGTCATCCACCGTTCCTGGTCTTTTACAGAAGAACTGGTGGTAGCAGTTTTCGTTCTGATTACCTTACTGGCAGCAGCTCTTGCATGCCGAGAGGGAGAGCTTGTCAGTTTGAATCTGGTAACAGAAAGACTGCCAAAAAAAACAAAAAAACCAATTGCAATTTTAGTGACTGTATTATCTGTAATTTTTACAATGATACTGTTCTATTACGGAATGGATAAGGTACTGACACAGCTTGCAAATGGAAAACGTACATTCGTATTAAATTGGCCGGAATGGATTTTCTGGTCCTTTGTACCGATTGGTGCAGGCTGCATGATTCTTCATTTTATTGAATACTGCATCGATTTTTGTACAGACTTTAAATTTGCAAAGAGAAAGGAGGAGGCATAAGTGATTAGTGCGGTTTTATTCTTATCATTTTTTGTATTCTTAATCTTAAATGTGCCGATTGCGATTTGCCTTGGACTTTCTTCCGTATGTGCAATCTTATATTCGGGAACTTCTTTAACAATTGTAGCAACAAATATGTATTCCGGAATCAGTAAATTCTTATTGCTTGCCATTCCATTTTTCGTATTATCCGGAAATATCATGGCAAAAGCCGGAATTTCAAAACGTCTGATTAAATTTGTAAATACCTGTGTAGGACACAGAAGAGGTGGTATTGCGATTGTATGTGTTATCGTAGCCTGCTTCTTTGGCGCAATTTCAGGTTCCGGTCCGGCAACCGTAGCTGCGCTTGGTGCAGTTTTAATTCCGGCAATGGTAGAAGAAGGAGGATTTTCTGCTCCATTCTCAACTGCGATGATGGCAACTTCAAGTTCTATCGCAATTGTCATTCCGCCAAGTATTGCATTCGTAGTTTATGCCTCTATTACAGGTGTATCCATTGCGGATATGTTTGCAGGCGGAATTATTCCGGGTGTCTTAATGGGTCTGGCACTGATTGTTGTAATTATGATTGAAGTGCGTAAAAAAGGAATCCAGCCGACAACCAAAAAAGCAAGTTGGGGAGAGCGTGGAAAAGCGTTTGCTGATGCATTCTGGGGATTCTTAATGCCAATTATTATTCTTGGCGGAATCTATGGAGGAATCTTTACTCCGACAGAAGCAGCAGCGGTATCCGTAGTTTATGGTCTGTTTGTTGGTATGGTAATCTACCGTGAAGTAAAATTTAAAGATCTGGTAGATATCTTTGTAGAGTCTGCAAAGACAACCGGTGGTATCATGTTGATCGTAGCATGTGCTTCTTTGTTTTCATTTGTATGTACCAAATTTGGTATTTCGCAGGCAGCGTCAGGTCTGCTTTCCAGTGTAGCACATAATCAGTTTACGTTTCTTTTAATTGTAAACGTAATCTTCTTAATTGCAGGATGCTTTATCGATGCAAACTCTGCAATGTATATTTTTATTCCGATTATGCTCCCGGTTTGCAAAGCACTTGGATACGATTTGGTCGCTTTTGGTATTGTTGCAACGGTCAACCTTGCAATCGGACAGGTTACTCCTCCGGTAGGTGTTAATTTATTTGTTGCAATCAGTGTCAAAATCAAAAAAGGACTGGAAGTTACCCTTCAGGAAATTTCCAAAGCGGTGCTTCCGATGATTGCAGCCTGCGTAGTTGTTCTTTTGATGGTGACTTATATTCCGCAGATTTCTACTTGTCTGCCAAAACTTTTCGCAGGAAGTTCTTATACAGGAACATCGAAACTTGCAGCAGATGATTCTGAGGCAGAAGAGCGCCAGTCTGATGATGACTATAATAAGATTGATGATTACAGTGACCTTGGCTGGGAAGAACAGACCTGGAACTTTGCATGCTCTACCACTGAAACCAGTACCTGGGCACAGGCTGGAGAACAGTTTGGAAAATTAATGGAACAGGCAACCGGCGGTAAAGTAAAAGTAAATATATACGCAGCAGACCAGCTGACAAACGGAAATCAGTCAGAAGGCATTCAGGCACTTATGAACGGAGACCCGGTACAGATTTCCATGCATTCAAACCTGATTTATTCTGCATTTGATGCAAGATTTAATGTTGTATCTTTACCATTTATTTTTGATTCTGTAGAAGATGCCGATGCGAAACTGGATGGCGAAGCAGGACAGAAATTAGATGAAATTTTATCTGAGTACGGACTTCACTGCATGGGTATGGCAGAAAACGGATTCAGACAGCTGACAAACTCTGTCAGACCGGTAACTTCCGTAGATGACATAAAAAACTTAAAAATCCGTGTAGCAGGCTCTAACCTGTTAATGGAATGTTACAAGAGATGGGGCGCAGATGCGACCAACATGAACTGGTCTGAAACTTATACAGCACTTCAGCAGAATACAGTAGAAGGTCAGGAAAATCCACTTCCGGCAATTGATGCTGCAAGTGTACAGGAAGTGCAGAAATACTGCTCTATGTGGAATGCAAACTATGACTGTCTGTTCTTCTGCATCAACCAGGATATCTACGATGCACTGACACCGGAGCAGCAGGCTGTAGTTGATGAAGCTGGTAAAAAAGCAGTTGATTTTGAACGTGAAATCAACCGTTCCGGTGATGATGAAATCAAATCACGCTGGTCAAAGGAAAACGGTGTGGAAATCACAGAGCACGAAGACCTTGACATCGATTCTTTCAAAAAAGCAGTTGCGGACATTCCGCAGTGGTATGAAGAACAGCTGGTTGCAGAAGGATTTGACGAGGCAGAAGTAAAAGATTTAATTAATACATTTACTGCAAAAAGCAGTGCAGGAAATTATGAAGTAGAGGACAGAAGTGACTTAGACTGGAAAGAACAGACCTGGAACTTTGCATGCTCTACCACAGAAACCAGTACCTGGGCACAGGCCGGACAGAAATTTGGCGAAATGATGGAGCAGGCGACAGGCGGCAAGATTAAGGTAAATGTGTATGCAGCAGACCAGTTGACAAACGGAAACCAGTCAGAGGGAATTCAGGCACTTATGAATGGAGACCCGGTACAGATTTCCTTACATTCAAACTTAATTTACTCTGCATTTGACCCGAGATTTAATGTGGTATCTCTTCCATTCTTATTTGATTCCGTAGAAGATGCGGATGCAAAACTCGATGGGGAAGCCGGAGAAAAGTTAAAATCTATTCTTGAAGATTATGATATTCATTGTATGGGAATTGCAGAAAATGGATTCAGACAGTTGACAAACTCTGTCAGACCGGTAACTTCTGTAGACGACATGAAGAATTTAAAAATCCGTGTAGCAGGTTCCAACCTGTTGATGGAATGTTATAAGAGATGGGGCGCAGATGCAACGAATATGAACTGGTCTGAAACTTATACAGCACTTCAGCAGAATACGGTGGAAGGTCAGGAAAATCCACTTCCGGCAATTGATGCAGCAAGTGTGCAGGAAGTACAGAAATATTGTTCGCTGTGGAATGCAAACTATGACTGTCTGTTCTTTGGAATCAATCAGGGTGTTTATGATGCACTGACACCGGAACAACAGGAAGTAGTCGATGAAATCGGACAGAAAGCAGTACAGTATGAACGTGAAATCAATCGTGCAGGAGATGACGAAATTCTCTCCCGCTGGCAAAATGAAAACGGTGTAGAAGTACTGAAAAATGAAGAACTTGATGTAGAGTCCTTCAAAAAAGCGGTAGATGGCATTGACGAATGGTTTGTAGAAGAATTAAAGAAAGCCGGATATGATGACGGTCAGGAACTTGTAGATGCATTTGAACGCAGATAAGCATTCCCCCGCTTCAAGTGCTCAGAGCACTAAGCGGCGGTTGAGGGGGGATGCTTCTGTCAGTGGGAGTTGAAAGCTCCCACTGACAGAACGCGAAGCGACTGCGTTCATGAGCAAGTAGCGAAGCGGATTGCGAATGTCCGCTTTACTGCAGATAAGCATTCCCCCGCTTCAAGTGTGCGGAACGGATCGCGAATGTCCGCTTTACAAATAAAAAATTGTAAAAATGTAAGTTTTAGAAAGCTGGATACTTTTTTGGAAGTATCCGGCTTTTTTTGAATATATTATTATAACAAGTAAAACTGAGAATTTGGATAGAAAAGAATGAAGCGAATAAAAGGATTAGCCGGTATTACGATTTTATTTTTTATGCTAATCGCCGTGGCAGGTTTAGATGGAGACTTTGATAAAAAAGAACAATCTGTATTTGGAGCACTTTCAGATGAGGAACATCCGAAAATTGCACTGACCTTTGATGACGGACCCCATCCGGTTTATACAGAAGAACTCTTAGATGGTCTAAAAAAGCGAAAAGTCAGGGCAACTTTTTTTCTGATTGGAAATAATATCGAAGGAAATGAAGAGATTGTAAAACGGATGGCAGAAGAAGGACATTTAATCGGAAGTCATACTTATAACCATGTGCAGTTAAATAAACTTTCAGAATTGAAAGCGAAAGAAGAAATATTAAAAGGCTGTAATAAAATTTATGAGACAACCGGAGTCTGCCCTTCATTTGTGCGTCCACCGTTTGGGGAGTGGAAGAAAAATCTGGATTTTTGTGTGACCATGCTTCCTGTTTTCTGGAATGTTGATTCTCTTGACTGGAAACTGCAAAATACAGAAAAAATCGTAAAAAGGGTAGTGAAAGATGTGAAAGAAGGTGATATTATTTTAATGCATGATATTTTTGAAACTTCCGTTCAGGCGGCATTTCAGATTATTGATACGCTTGAAAAAGAAAACTATGAATTTGTTACGGTAGATGAATTGCTTTTGGAATAAATTTAAGCAAGAAGCTCGGTTGCTTGTAGCCGAGTAGTTCACGAACTATATAGAAAACGTATTTTAAAAAATGTATTTTACGAAATGGAGAAGGTTATGGATTTATTTGATTATATGAAAGAACAGACTTTAGAAAACGAATCTCCGCTTGCTTCAAGGATGAGACCGGTTTCTTTAGAAGAGGTGGTAGGTCAGGAACATATTATTGGAAAGGGAAAACTGCTTTATCGTGCGATTAAGGCAGATAAACTGAGTAGTATTATTTTTTACGGACCTCCGGGAACCGGAAAGACAACACTTGCAAAGGTGATTGCAAATACAACAAGTGCAAGATTTTGTCAGATGAATGCGACGGTTGCCGGAAAGAAAGACATGGAAGAAGTCGTAAAAACGGCACAGGATTATCTTGGAATGTACGGAAAAAAGACGATTTTATTTGTAGATGAGATTCATCGGTTTAATAAAGGGCAGCAGGATTATCTGCTTCCGTTTGTAGAGGATGGAACGCTGGTTTTAATCGGGGCAACTACGGAAAATCCGTATTTTGAAGTAAACAGTGCGCTGATTTCACGCTCGATTGTGTTTGAATTAAAGTCACTTGAAAAGAAAGATATTGATAAGCTGCTTTTAAGGGCAGTATCAGATACCGAAAAAGGAATGGGTGCTTATGGTGCGGTATTGGATGACGATGCAAGAGAATTCCTTTCGGATATTGCAGGCGGAGATGCAAGAGCAGCTTTAAATGCATTAGAGCTTGCCATTCTTACAACCGAAAAAAGTGAAGATGGAAAGATACATATTACATTAGAAGTTGCCTCTGAATGTATTCAGAAACGAGTAGTGCGTTATGATAAAACCGGAGACAATCATTACGATACGATTTCGGCATTTATCAAAAGTATGAGAGGTTCTGATCCTGATGCAGCAGTTTATTATCTGGCAAAGATGCTTTATGCCGGTGAGGACATTAAATTTATTGCAAGAAGAATTATGATTTGTGCTTCAGAAGATGTAGGAAATGCAGATCCACAGGCACTTCAAGTTGCAGTTTCGGCAGCTCAGGCAGTAGAGCGGGTTGGTATGCCGGAAGCTCAGATTATTTTATCGCAGGCAGTTTTATATGTAGCGTGTGCGCCAAAAAGCAATGCGGCATATATGGCGGTTTTTGATGCAATGGAAAATGTAAAACAGGTAAAAACAACCGTTCCTCCGCATCTTCAGGATGCACATTATAAAGGAGCGTCAAATTTTGGACGTGGAATTGGATATAAGTATGCACATGATTATCCGAATCATTATGTAAAACAGCAGTATCTTCCATCTGAGATAGAGGGGACGAAATTTTATCATCCAAGTGAAAACGGATATGAAAAACAGATACAGGAACATTTAAAAAAAATTGCTGAGCATGCTACATGAGCATGTCCAGCAGTTTTTCATATACGGCTTTATTTTTTGTCTGCCAGGAAGCACACACGGCTTCAGCGGCAGCTTTTGTCGGAACGGTCATAGTTAATTCAATAAGCGGTACTTCTTTTTCTTTTGCGCTGCATCGAACCTGATAACCTTCTTTTTCTCCTCTGTAATAATTGGCAAAGGTTGAAAGTTCTTCCTTGATTTCCATTGCATTATTTTTGAAAAATTCAGCAATTTCTCCTTTGATTTCTTTAGGAATTTCTTTTCCGAAATACTCAAGTGTCTGTTCTCCGGATTTTGTAATCGAGAAATAAGAAGAATTTCGGATAGTTTCGCAGTGGATTAACTCGGATTCGGTTAACTCTGAAAGTGCCTGCTGTAAATGGAAATAGGTAGTATATCCTTTATCAAGAATAAATCCGGAAATCTGTGCGTTGGTTAGTGGAAAATCTACCTTTTCCAGCATATAGAGTACAATAAGTTTATATAAAGTAAGTGATTCTCCCATGAGAGTCCTCCTTTTAAATGTAATGTTCTCTTGAAATCTTTTATGATAGTTACAGAAAAAATCCAAGAGTACATTTGTGATAGGTTTTCAGGTTTCATGAAACAGTCTGCCCTGCCAGGTGTTTCGGATTTTACACTCATGATGAAGGGTGTTTAATACTGTTTTTTTTGCGCTGCTCCATAAAGGGGCAATTAAAAGTGCTTTTGGACCGTCTCCTGTTACGCGATGGACAACGATGTCTGGTGAAAGGCGTTCGAGGCAGCTGATGACCAAATCAATATATTCTTCCATGGAGTAGACTTTAAATTTACCATCCAGATAATCAGAAGCTAAATCGGTTCCTTTTAAAACATGCAGAAGCTGAAGTTTAATTCCCTGAATGTCTTTGTGATTTAAATAATCAATCGTTTTTAAAATATCTTCTTTTGATTCGCCTGGCAGTCCAAGAATGGTATGCACAATGACTTCAAGCCCTGCGTCTTTTAAATTTTTTACTGCTGTTTCAAAACAGGAGAGTGAGTAGCCTCTGCGAATGTAGCGAGCAGTTTCTTCATGCATGGTTTGAAGACCAAGTTCAACCCAGACAGGCTTTATCTGATTCAAACGTTTTAGAAGTGCAATGACATCGTCTCCAAGGCAGTCGGGGCGTGTGCCGATAGAAATTGCGACAACATCGGGATAAGAAAGTGCCTCTGTAAAAATTTTTTCCAGATAGTCAACGGGAGCATAGGTGTTTGTGTATGCTTGAAAATAGGCAATAAATTTTTTTGCCCCACGTTTTTCTCTGAGGCGGTCAGCCTGAATCTTAATTTGGGTGGTGATGCTGTCACGGGAATTTCCGGCAAAATCACCGGAACCTCCGGCACTGCAGAAAATACAGCCTCCGTTTCCGAGCGTACCGTCACGGTTTGGACAGCTCATCCCTCCATTTAATGCTACTTTATAAACTTTGGTAGAAAATCGTTCCTTTAGCATTGCATCGAATGAATAGTAAGGTTTTCCATTCCAAGAATTTGCCATAATAATTCAATGACTCCTTCCAGTTTTTCTTTTAGCTCTATCATACCATTAGCAAAATCCTTTTGCAAGAACCGAAGGCACATATTTGACAAAGAAGAGGGAGCATGATATCGTAGTGTTAGCAAAAAGGAATGTATGCGTTAACAAAAACAAAAAGTGAGGTAAAAACTGTGAAAAACATAAGAAGAAAACTGGGAGCAGTAGTGTTAGCCACTGTTTTAATGATAATTTCCCTGTCGGGTTGTAGTGCGGGGAATACATCTTCTGATGGAAGTATTTCTACTATAGAAAAGGGAGTTTTAAAAGTCGGAATGAATTTAAATGATTCTCCGATGAGTTATTTAAATACCGATACCGCAAGACCGGATGGATTTGAGGCAAAGGTAGCAGAGCAGGTAGCGGAAAAACTTGGATTAAAACTTGAAATTATCGATACTACCCAGAAAAATTTATTAAAATCATTAGATGCAGACATTTATGATTGTGTGATTTCAAGTGTTGGCATGACAGAAGAAAACTGTGAAAAATATGAAGCAACAAATGCTTATGCAGATGTCAGTGCGATAGAAGATGAGTTAACTGAAAAGCCGAAAAATACCAAAATTGCTATCTTTGGTAAGAAAAATAATGGATTAATTCAGGCAATCGAAAAACAGGCATTAGAGCCGTTAAAAGAGGATGGAACACTTTCAGAAATTTCAAAGAGTTCGTTAAAAGAAAATATTATTATAAAGTAAAAGAAAAATTCTACTTGCAAAATTGCAAGTAGAATTTTTTTATAAAAAAAGCAAAAAACGACTTGATTTTTTTTACATTCGATGGTAGCATAAGTATATAGTTTAATGACTAAACTAATTAAGAAGGAGGTAACGTCCCATGGAAATTTTAAATGTCATGGACAAAGCATTTGCTCCATACGGAAAAGTCGTAACAGGACTTAACGTAAGCGATCTTCTGGCTGCACTTGAGAAAACACCAAAGCCGGATGATGTTATTTATGTTGCTTCAGATGAAGCCCTTGAAGCCTGTCCAAGCGTAGAAAAGATTGCTTACAGTCTTTTTGGAGGAATGCCGATTCAGGTAGGTTATTGTAATGGAAGCAATTATCTGTTGAATGCAGTGGAATACCACAGAGATAGTGAAGTCAATGTAGCATTAACAGATTTAATCCTGATTCTTGGAAAAGAGCAGGACATTGAAGCTGATGGTACATATCAGACAGAGAAGATGGAAGCATTTCTTGTTCCGGCAGGAACGGTCGTGGAAGTATATGCAACCACCCTTCACTATGCACCATGTAATGTAAATGAAAATAAGTTCTGTACAGCAGTCATTCTTCCGAAAGGAACAAACGAAGATGCACCGGCACCACAGAACAATACAGCAGAAGACAAACTGCTTTTTGCAAAAAATAAATGGCTCATCGCACATAAAGATGCAAAAATCCAGGGCGCTTTTGAAGGATTGATTGGAGAAAATCTTTCCGTAAAATAAGAAATTTAAAATCAAATTTTTAGTTTCATTTTTCAGGAGGAAAATAAAATGAATTTATCAAATATGCCACAGGCAAAATTAGGTATTGTAGCAGTAAGCCGTAACTGTTTCCCAAAATCTCTGTCCGAAAACAGAAGAAAAGCAGTAGCAGCAGCTTATAAAGGTGAAATCTACGAATGTCCAACAGTTGTAGAAAATGAAATGGATATGAAACAGGCATTAAAAGAACTGCGTGAAGCAGGATGTAATGCATTAGTTGTATATCTTGGAAACTTTGGACCAGAAACAGAAGAAACTTTACTGGTAAAATACTTCCATGGACCAGCTATGGTTGTTGCAGCAGCAGAAGAAAGAGGAGACAACTTAGTACAGGGTCGTGGTGATGCTTACTGTGGTATGCTCAACGCAAGCTACAACTTAAAACTGCGTGAATTAAAAGCGTATATTCCGGAATATCCAGTTGGAACACCGGAAGAAGTTGCAGATATGATTGCTGAATTTGAGCCAATCGCACGTGCAATCGTTGCAATCAAAAACTTAAAAATCATCAGCTTTGGACCACGTCCTACA
This sequence comes from Firmicutes bacterium OM04-13BH, assembly GCA_003481745.1. Taxonomy (GTDB): domain Bacteria; phylum Bacillota; class Clostridia; order Lachnospirales; family Lachnospiraceae; genus Blautia; species Blautia stercoris. The sequence continues at coordinate 314,547 of QULP01000003.1, read as the reverse complement.
GACTTCCTTGCTTGTAATGCTCCAATCAAACGTCTGTATGATTTAGGTGTTGAAATTGAAGAAAACTCCGAACTTGACCTGTTTGAAAGCTTTAACAAACATGCTGGAGACCCACGTATCGAAGGCATTGTAAAAGAAATGGAAGAAGAACTGGGAGAAGGAAACAAAAAACCGGAAGTTCTTCCAAAACTTGCTCAGTATGAAATTACTCTGCTTGACTGGGTAGAAGCTCATAAAGGTGCAAGACAGTATGTTGCCCTGACAACAAAATGCTGGCCGGCATTCCAGACACAGTTTGGTTTTGTACCTTGCTATGTAAACAGCCGTTTAACAGGAAGAGGACTTCCGGTATCCTGTGAAGTAGATATCTGGGGAACATTAAGTGAATTCATTGGTACTGTTGTAAGCCAGGATATCGTTACTCTGCTTGATATCAACAATACAGTTCCGGCTGATATGTACAATGATGAAATCAAAGGAAAATTCAACTATACACATAAAGATACATTCATGGGATTCCATTGTGGAAATACAGCTTCCCAGAAACTGTCCTTCTGTTCTATGAAATATCAGATGATTATGGCAAGAGCACTTCCGGAAGAAGTAACACAGGGAACTCTTGAAGGAGATATCATCCCTGGAGATATCACATTCTATCGTCTGCAGAGCACAGCTGACTGCAAACTTCGTGCATACATCGCACATGGTGAAGTTCTTCCGGTAGCAACTCGTTCCTTTGGTGCAATCGGTATCTTTGCAATTCCGGAAATGGGACGTTTCTATCGTCACGTACTGGTAGAAAAGAACTATCCACATCACGGAGCAGTTGCTTTTGGACACTTCGGAAAAGCGCTCTATGAAGTATTTAAATACCTTGGCATTGATGTAGAAGAAATCGACTACAACCAGCCAAAGGGAACTCTGTACCCAACAGAAAATCCATTTGCATAATTTTTGCAGGTAAGAATCAAAAATGGAGGCTGCCCGAAAGAGCAGCCTCTTAGTGAATAAGGAGAAGAAAATATGTTATACATTGGTGTTGACCTTGGTACATCCGCTGTAAAATTACTGTTAATGAACGAAGAAGGCAAAATTGAAAAAATCGTTTCCAGAGAATATCCTCTCTCTTTTCCGCATCCAGGCTGGTCAGAACAGAAACCGGAAGACTGGTGGACACAGAGTATTGAGGGAATCAAAGAGCTGACAGCAGAATGTGATAAGAGTCAGGTTGCAGGTATCAGCTTTGGTGGACAGATGCATGGTCTTGTTATCTTAGATGAAAATGATGAAGTCATTCGTCCGGCAATTCTTTGGAATGACGGAAGAACAACAAAAGAGACTGCTTACTTAAATGAAGTAATCGGAAAAGACAAACTCTCTGAGTATACAGCAAATATTGCATTTGCAGGATTTACTGCACCGAAGATTCTGTGGGTAAAAGAAAATGAGCCGGAGAATTTCAAACGTATCAAAAAAATCATGCTTCCAAAAGACTATCTGGCGTATAAATTATCCGGTACTCACTGCAGTGATATGTCCGATGCATCCGGTATGCTGTTAATGGACGTAAAGAACCGTTGCTGGTCAAAAGAAATGCTTGATATCTGCGGAATCACAGAAGAACAGATGCCGAAACTGTTTGAAAGCTATGAAGTAGTTGGAACATTAAAACCGGAATTAGCAGAAGAACTGGGTATTCCGGCAACCTGTAAGATAGTAGCAGGTGCAGGTGACAATGCAGCAGCCGCAGTTGGAACAGGAACTGTTGGCGATGGAATGTGTAACATTTCCCTTGGAACAAGTGGAACAATCTTTATTTCAAGCAAAGAATTTGGTGTAGACCCACACAATGCACTCCATGCATTTGCTCATGCAGATGGAAATTATCACTTAATGGGATGTATGTTAAGTGCGGCTTCCTGTAATAAATGGTGGATGGATGAAATCATCGGAACAAAAGATTATGCCGGTGAGCAGGCAAAAATTGAAAAACTTGGTGAAAATAATGTATACTTCCTGCCATATCTGATGGGAGAACGCTCTCCTCACAATAATCCAAATGCAAGAGGAACTTTCATTGGTCTTACAATGGACAGCACAAGAGCCGATATGACACAGGCTGTTTTGGAAGGTGTCGCTTTTGCAATCCGTGATTCCTTTGAGGTTGCAAAATCTCTTGGAATTAAGATTGAACGCACAAAAATCTGTGGCGGCGGTGCAAAGAGTCCGTTATGGAAGAAAATGATTGCAAACATCTTAAACATCAAAGTAGATGTAATTGAATCCGAAGAAGGACCGGCACTTGGCGGTGCAATGCTTGCAGCAGTTGCAAACGGAGAGTTCGCTTCCGTAGAGGATGCAGCAGCTAAGATTGTAAAAGTTATTGATACGGTAGAACCGGAACCGGAACTGGCAGCAAAATATGAAGAAAAATATCAGAAATTTGCTAAGATTTATCCGACTGTAAAAGATTTATTTGGCGAATTACTGTAAAAGATATTCAAATTTGAACGCAGATAAGCATTCCCCCGCTTCAAGTGTGCGAAGCACTAAGCGGTGGAGGGGGGATGCTTCTGTCAGTGGGAGTTGAAAGCTTCCACTGACAGAGCGCAAAGCGACTGCGTTCATGAGCAAGTAGCGAAGAGGATTGCGAATGTCCGCTTTACCGCAGATAAGCATTCCTGCTTCAAATGCACAGAGCATTAAGCTGATTGCGAATGTCCGCTTTAAAGCAAGAGACAGTGTCCAGAAAATTTTTTCTATACGCTGTCTTTTTTTGCGTTGTTTTTACGATGTTAATGCTATAGTGTAATAGGAAAACATACTTGATTTTGAAAGATAAGAGCGGTATAATAAAAGCCCTGTTAGCAAGAAAAAATTTTACAGAGGAGAAGGAATAAAGACTCCGAGAGTACATAGTTGAATCAGGAGGAAAATATCATGAAGTACGTACTGGATGTGCATACACATACGATTGCAAGCGGACATGCCTATAATACGATTAAAGAAATGGCACAGTCTGCATCAGAAAAAGGGCTGGAGTTGTTGGGAATCACAGAACATGCAATGAAAATGCCGGGAACCTGTCATTCGTTTTATTTTGCAAATTTAAAAATGCTGGAACGAAAGATGTTTGGGGTAGAAATGCTGTTTGGTGTGGAACTTAACATCTTAAATCAAGATGGTAAAGTAGATATGGAAGAAAATCTCTTAAAAAAAATGGATATCGTGATTGCAAGTATGCATATACCTTGTTTTAAGTCTGGTACAAAAGAAGAAAATACACAGACTTATTTAAAAGTTATGGAAAATCCTTATGTGAATATTATCGGGCATCCGGACGATGGAAGATTTCCGGTCGATTATGAACAGCTGGTACTTGGGGCAAAGAAACATCATGTACTTCTGGAAGTGAATAATAACTCGTTAGACCCTCGCTGTACCAGAGAAAATGGGGAAGAGAATGTAAAGACCATGCTTCACTATTGCAAGAAATATGAAGTTCCGGTTGTGGTTGATAGTGATGCACATACAGATGCATTGGTTGGCTGTCATTGTTTTGCAGAAAAGGTAATAAGAGAAATTGATTTTCCGGAAGAGTTGATTGTAAACCGTTCTGTAGAAGAACTGAAAAAATTTCTTAATAAGTAAATTTTGAAAAATACTGCTTTACTTTAAAATTTTAGTGTGTTAATATAGGAAGAAGAGAAGTCATACTGGGGTGACAAAAATATACATTATAATAGGAGAGTTAGAATTATGAGTAAAAAAATTCATACAGAAGCAGTCGATTCTTTATTTGATGCGATTTTATGTTTAAAAGATAGAGAGGAATGTTATACATTTTTTGAAGATGTATGCACAATCAATGAAATCTTGTCTTTGTCACAGCGTTTTGAAGTAGCAAAGATGCTCAAAGATAAGAGAACTTATCTTGATATTTCCGAAAAGACAGGTGCTTCCACAGCAACCATCAGCCGTGTAAACAGAAGTCTGAACTATGGAAATGACGGATACGAAATGGTATTTAAGAGAATGGCAGAAAAAACAGAAGAATAAAAACAGAAAAGAAAAAGTCAGGAGAGGACCTTTTAAAAATAAAAATGTGTACCTCTCCATTTTTTTGAGAATTTTTACAATTTATTATTTCTTACTGTTCTTATTCTTATTTTTCGTCTCTTTGGGTTGGTTATCTGCCATATCGTCTATAATCTTTTCGATAACCTGTTTTTTAACATAGACGTCAAAACTGAGCATACAGATGAAAGAGAATTTTCGGAGAAAATCCTGTTCTTCTTCTGTTGCGTGCTCAAAAGAACTGCAGGCAAGTTTATATTTTTTGGTCACGTCTTTGGCAAGTGGCTCAATCTGCTTAAGTTCTAAGTTCATAATTTCATTATAGAGTTCGGTCATATCCATAGAGCCGTCATCGGAAAAATAATTTTGGGAAATCGGGTCAAGCAGGGTCTGGATATCATTGATACATAAAATATTTTTTAAATAATAAATAAAAGTAAGCATTAAAAGATGCTCTTTTGAATATTTCTTTTTGACCGGTGGCGGTAACAGGTTATTTTTTGCATAGTTGTTAATCATGGTTTTCGTCAGGATTTTATCTCCTTCATGTCTTCTTGAAGAAGAAAGATGACTCTCCATAAATGTCGTTACCTGATCCATATATAAATCAATTTCCGGAATTTCTTCGGGTTTAATATAAGAAATACGAGAAATGCTTTCAAGAATACTATTGAGCATGTCTTTTGTGTCAATTGTCATTTTATCACCTCTATGCTATATTATATAGTTTTCAAAACTATTTGTAAACGAATTTCTGTAAAATTTTCACGCTTGAAGCCGATAAGGGGAGTATGGTATATTGTAGAAACAGGTGACACTGAAAAATAATTTTAAAGAAGGTGCAGGTTTATGAGTATATATGATACCTTAAATCCGGAACAGAAAGAAGCTGTCTTACAGACGGAAGGTCCGGTTTTAATTTTAGCAGGAGCCGGTTCTGGAAAGACCCGTGTGCTGACCCATCGAATTGCCTATCTGATTGATGAAAAAGGGGTTAATCCGTGGAATATCATGGCGATTACATTTACGAATAAGGCAGCAGGTGAAATGCGGGAACGAGTGGATAAGATTGTGGGATTTGGCTCGGAAAGCATCTGGGTTTCAACCTTTCACTCAAGCTGTGTGCGGATTTTAAGAAGGTACATTGACCGCTTGGGCTATGAAAATAATTTTACGATTTATGATACCGATGACCAGAAAAGTCTGATGAAAGAAGTTTGCAAAAAACTGAATATTGACACGAAAATCTATAAAGAACGTGCGATTTTAGGTGCAATTTCTTCTGCAAAGGATAATCTGGTTGGCCCGGAAGAATACGAAAAAAGTGTGATGGACGATTACGGCCGGAAAAAAATTGCAATGGCGTATACAGAGTATCAGAAAGAATTAAAGAAAAACAATGCATTGGACTTTGATGATTTGATTGTAAAAACTGTTGAATTGTTCCAGAACTGTCCAGATGTGCTGGATTCTTATCAGGAAAGATTTAAGTATATTATGGTAGACGAATATCAGGATACGAACACAGCGCAATTTAAGTTTGTCAGTCTTTTAGCCGGCAAGTATCAGAATTTATGTGTCGTTGGTGATGACGATCAGTCTATCTATAAGTTCCGTGGTGCAAATATCGGAAATATTCTTGGATTTGAGAAGATATTTCCAAGAGCAAGAGTAATTAAACTGGAGCAGAATTATCGTTCCACAAAAACAATCCTTGAGGCTGCCAATCAGGTCATTCACAATAATATTGGAAGAAAAGCAAAAACGCTTTGGACCGATAATGAAATCGGTGAACCCGTGCATTACCGCCAGTTTATGAATGGTTATGAAGAGGCAGAATATATCGCAGGAGACATTAGTAAAAGAGTTCGTGAGGGAGAATGTGAATATAAAGACTGCGCAATTCTATATCGAACCAATGCACAGTCCCGTATGTTTGAAGAAAAATTTTTGATGGCAAATATTCCATACAGACTGGTAGGGGGCGTAAACTTCTATGCACGTAAGGAAATCAAAGATTTGCTGGCCTATTTAAAAACCGTAGATAATGCCAGGGATGATCTTGCAGTGCGTCGTATTATCAATGTGCCAAAGAGAGGAATTGGTGCTGCAAGTCTCTCTAAAGTGCAGGATTTTGCAGACCAGAACGGAATTGGATTCTATGATGCTTTGCAAAGAGCAGATGAAATTACAACGCTTGGACGTGCAGTATCTAAAATTACACCATTTGTAACATTTATTCAGAGCTTAAGAAGCAAATTGGACTATATCAGTCCATCTGAATTATTGAAAGATATCATTGACGAAACCGGGTATGTGACAGAACTTCAGGCAGAAAAAACAGAAGAAGCGGAATCTCGAATCGAAAATATTGATGAATTGATTACAAAAGTGGTAAGTTATGAAGAAGAATGTGAAGCAAATAATGAGGAAATCAGTTTAAGCGGTTTCTTGGAAGAAGTGGCATTGATTGCGGATATTGACACGGTAGATGGAGATGATAATCGTGTACTTCTAATGACTCTTCACAGTGCAAAAGGTTTGGAATTTCCTTATGTATATCTGGCAGGAATGGAAGATGGCGTATTCCCAAGTTACATGACTATCGTGTCAGATGACCCGACTGAAATCGAAGAAGAAAGACGTCTTTGTTATGTTGGAATCACAAGAGCGATGAAGGATTTGACTCTGACCTGTGCACAGCAGAGAATGATTCGTGGAGAAACCCAGTATAATAAGCCGTCCAGATTTATCCGTGAAATTCCGAAGGAATTAGTAGACCTTGGAAGAAATTTCAAAGAAAGAAAAGTAAAAGAAATTCCGCTTCCAAAAGGCTACCAGCAGATGAAAAAAGCAATCAAAGAGCCGGCATTTATGCAGAAAAAATTTGAGGTAAAAAAAGCATCCAGCCTTTCTTATGATGTGGGAGATACTGTCAAACATATCAAATTTGGAACTGGTGTGGTAAAATCCATTGTTGATGGTGGAAGAGATTACGAAGTAACGGTAGCTTTTGAAAAAGCAGGCGTAAAAAAGATGTTTGCATCCTTTGCAAAATTAAAGAAATTATAACATTATTTTAACCAAATCAAGTAAGTCCCCTGCTTCAATTGCGAAAAGCAATAAGCAGGGGTGGGGACTTGCTTGTATCAGGAGGGGGTAAGCCCCTTCTGATAAGCTGCGTAGCAGCTATTTGGTTATGAGCAAGTAGCGAAGCGGATTGCGAATATCCACTTGACAATGCAAAAGATAAAAGTACAAATACAAGGAAAGAAGAAAGAAAAGATAGTAAAATCTACATAAGCGTGATATAATAATGGAAACAGCCAAAGTAACGGACTTAAAATTGCCAGAAAGTAAGTTTCTGTGCAAGAGAGGAAGGTGTAGTATTATGAATCGTATTGAAGATTTAGTAGCAGCATTGCAGAAAAGGGAAGAGGAGAAAAATAAAAATACAGTTTTATGGATTCTCGCAATTGTTGGAGCTGTATCTGTAGTTGCAGGAATTGCTTATGCGGTTTATCGTTTCTTCACACCGGATTATCTCGAAGATTTTGAAGAAGACTTTGATGATGATTTCGATGACTACTTCGAGGATGATGAGGAAAACGAAGAACACGAAGAAGATAAGGACGAAGAGTAACAAAATAATAAAAAGAAGCTTCGGGAAACCGGAGCTTCTTTTTTAGAAAGAATGAAATAGAAAATAAAGAAGAATAAATAGCATCAGATATGGAGGTCGAACATTTGAAAAAAGGTGAAATTTATGAAGGCGTAGTAGAAAAAATTGAATTTCCAAATAAAGGAAAAGTAAAAGTTGGAGAAGAAACGGTTATTGTAAAAAATGCAATCCCAGGTCAGAAAGTCCGTTTTATGATAAATAAAAAACGTGGAAAAAAATTAGAGGGACGTCTTTTGGAAGTATTAGAAAAATCTCCTCTTGAAAAAAGAGAACCGGTCTGTAGCATTTTTCCGGCATGTGGAGGCTGTATGTATCAGACCATGTCTTATGAAGACCAGCTTAAGATGAAGGCAAAGCAGGTAAAAGAACTTTTAGATACAGCAGTAAAAAATGGTGGACAGGTAGACGAAAACGGAAATCCGGATTATGTATTTGAAGGAATCAAAGGAAGTCCATTTGAATTTGCTTACCGCAACAAAATGGAATTTTCCTTCGGAGATGAATATAAGGACGGACCGCTTGCACTTGGACTGCACAAAAAAGGCAGTACTTATGATGTGTTAAGTGCCCGTGACTGTAAACTGGTGCATGAAGATATGACAAAAATCCTTTGCTGTGTCCTTGAATATTTTCAGGAAAGAAAGACCAGTTTTTATAAAAAAATGCAGCATGTGGGCTATCTGCGCCATCTGCTGTTACGCCGTGCCAACACAACCGGAGAAATTTTAGTCAATCTGGTAACTACAAGTCAGGAAGAAATGGATTTAACACCATTAAAAGAAGCACTTCTTGCATTGGATTTGGAAGGAAAAATTGTGGGATTTCTTCATATTATCAATGATGGATTATCCGATATGGTAAGAAGCGATGAGACGAGAATTCTTTATGGACAGGATTACTTCTACGAAGAAATCTTAGGATTAAAATTCAAAGTGACGCCATTTTCTTTCTTTCAGCCAAATTCTTACGGTGCAGAAGTACTTTACAATACTGCAAGAGAATACCTTGGAAGTACAAAAGATATGACCGTGTTTGATTTATATAGCGGAACCGGAACGATTTCACAGATTTTAGCACCGGTAGCAAAAGAGGTAATTGGTGTGGAAATTGTGGAAGAAGCAGTTGAAGCAGCAAAAGCAAATGCAGCTTTAAATGGAATCGAAAACTGCCACTTTATCGCAGGCGATGTATTAAAAGTGATCGATGAGATCAAAGAAAAACCAGATACGATCGTGCTTGACCCGCCAAGAGATGGAATCCATCCAAAAGCACTGCCAAAGATTATTCAGTATGGAGTGGATAAGATCGTGTATATTTCCTGTAAACCATCCAGTTTGGCAAGAGATTTGGAAGTGTTCTTACAGAGAGGATATCGAGTTGAAAAATGTGTGTGCGTGGACCAATTTTGTCAGACGGTGCATGTTGAAACTGTCGCATGTTTGAAAAAGGTAAAATAGTAAAAGCTTTTGAAACAAAAATGATAAATTGGAACTTTATGGGGAGATTTCAATGAAAATCCATATTATAGGAGGAAGCGGTTCTGGAAAAACTTATCTGGCAGACAAATTATCAAAAGAATATGGTATTACACATTATGATTTAGATGAACTGCAATGGGATAATAAAGCAGATTCTTATGGGGTAAAAAGAAATGCAGAAGAACGACAGGAAATATTGGAAGATATTCTTGAAAATGAGCAATGGATTATAGAAGGTGTTTATTATAAATGGTGTAAACAGTGCTTTGCAGATGCAGATAAGATTTATTTATTGCAAGTTCCAAGACGAGTTTATATTTATAGAATCGTGAAACGATTTTTGAAAAGAAAACTTGGATTAGAAAAAGGAAAAAAAGAAACGATAAGGTCGCTTATTCATTTAATCAAATGGGCGGATATATATGAAAAAAATGATATGATTGAGATAAAGAAAATTTTAGAACGATATAAGGATAAGGTGATGATAATATGAACTTAACAAGAACCAGTTGTTTTTTAAGTCTGATTTTACGCCACAAGCCAGAAACCATTGGTATCAGTCTGGATGAACATGGCTGGGCGAATGTGGATGAATTGATTGAGGGCATTTCAAAAACAAGAGAATTCAATATGGATATTTTAGAAGAAATTGTCCGGACAGATGAGAAAGAGAGATATTCTTTTAATGAGGACAAGACTTTAATTCGGGCGAATCAGGGTCATTCCATTCCAGTGGACGTTGAATTAGAAAAGGTAGAACCTCCAGAGGAATTATGGCATGGAACAGGTGAAAAGTATGTTTCTTCGATTGATGAGATTGGTCTGATTCGCAAAAGCAGATTGTATGTGCATTTATCAAAGGATAAAGAAACTGCGGTTAAAGTTGGAAGCAGACATGGAAAACCAGTGATTTATACTGTAAAGGCAAGAGAAATGTATCAGGATGGATATGAGTTCTTCTTATCAAAAAACGGAGTGTGGCTTACAAAAGAAGTACCGGTGAAGTATTTGGAAAAAATAGTAAAAGAATAAATAATAAGGACAGAGAAAATGGTTAAAAAACCAGAAAACTCTGTCCTTATTTTATTTGCGATATTGTTCAATAAATATATAAAATAAACCAATGAAATCAGAAGAAATTTATAATATAATTCAAGAAAAAGAAGGAGAGTGAGTAAATGAAGTTTGATATTATGAATGCAAATGTAAAAATAGAAAACTCTCAATATGGGAAAACCCTTTCCATATATGTTGATAGCAAGAATAAAGTGAATCAATTAATGATAAAGCTGGCAGATGCAGGATTTGTTGTTGATTATGAGCCACGTTATGAAATGCAGAATTATGAGGGATGTTTTCTATACGAAGATGGAAATTCAATTAAAGTTTGTTACAAATTGTAGAGGAGAGAATGATATGGAATTTAATTGGTTAAACAAAAGTGAAATGGAAGTTGAAGAAAATAAAATTAAGATATATGCACCAAAAGAAAGTGATTTCTTTTGCAATAATGGAGCAGTGTCAGAAGAGGGAATTACACCGGAATCTTTGAGTAATGCTCCATTCTATTATACAGAAGTAGAAGGCGATTTTGTATTAAGAGTCAAAGTGTCCCATGATTTTAAAGATACCTATGATTCTGCGTCTCTGATGGTAATGGAGGATATGGAGAATTGGGCAAAAAGCTGTTTTGAAAAAACAGATTTTGATACTCATGCGGCAGTTAGTGTGGTCACTAAAAATGGTATGTCTGATGATGCGAATGGATGTAATATGATTGGAAATAGTGTTTGGCTTCAGATTTGCAGAGTAGATAATTCTTATGCTTTTCATTATTCCGAAGATGGAGAAACTTATTATATGACCAGATTTTTTAACCTGTCAGGACAGAAAAAAATTAAAGTGGGATTACTGGCACAAGCACCTCAGGGAAATGGAGGAATTCGTACCTATGAAAATCTTTCAATTGAAAAAAGAACAGTAAAGAATATAAGATTTGGAAAATAAAAAACGATAGGGATATTTAAAATTATAAATTTTTATTAAAATATTAGCAATTAGCAAAAATTTTAGAATCTAATATTTTAAAATAGACGAAAAAAGTACCGGAAAAGAAGGACAAAAGCTCCTTTTTTATCCGGTACTTTTTGTTGTCATATTATCTATTAGTTCGTTTATAGTTTACTAAAAGTAAAATATACTTGACTTTTTATCGGATAAATGATACCTTAGAGAAAAGAAAAGCCGGAGGTGAATTACACGTGTCAAAGAATATTGCTATTAAAGTAGCAAGAGCAGAAAAAGATATGACACAAAAAGCATTAGCGGAAGCAGTTGGGGTTTCAAGGCAGACGATAAATGCCATTGAAAAAGGAGAATACAATCCGACGATTAAATTATGTCGAAAAATCTGCCGTGTGTTAGAAAAAGGTTTAGATGATTTGTTTTGGGAGGATGAGGATTATGAAGAAGAATAAAAGTAATCTGGATGAAAGACAGGAATTAAAGCTTCTTAAAATTGAACATAATGGATGCTGGTTTGCTTTTTGGGGATTGTTAGCTGTGATGTTGGTGCAGCTGCTTTTAGGAAATAACGATGCAAAAAATCTTGCAGGGGAATGGATTGTGTTTATGAGTTTATGTGTCTATCTTTTGACCGCTTGTATTAAAAATGGTATCTGGGACAGAAGATTAAAACCGACACTGAAAACAAATACGATTGCCAGTTTGATTGCAGGTATTCTGACCGGAATTGCCTGGTTCATCATTTCTTACCGCAACTATCATAAATTTGCAGGGGCTGTTGCGACAGGAAGCATTATGTTTCTTTGTGTAGGTGGTTTGTGCTTTGCCGGATTAACAGTATTTTCTGGAGTCTATAAAAAGAGAGTGAAAAAACTGGAAGAAGAATCTGAGGAATAAATCATACCAGAAAATATGATAGCTAGAAACAAATACCATTCATCGTGGAAAGGGGATAAAAGCCATTTTTCACGGTGTTTTTTTGTCTGAATTTTTGCTATAATGCGAGTTGAAATCGTATCAAAAATTTAAGAAGGGAATTTAAAATGAAACTAGAAAAAGACAGTATTTTTTACAGAAAACTATGGAGTCTGATGATTCCAATTGTACTGCAAAACCTGATGCTTGCAATGGTCGCAGTAGCCGATGCGTTTATGCTTGGGGGAATGAACCAGAATTATATGTCTGCGGTTTCACTGGCAACACAGATTCAGTTTATCCAAAACATGTTTCTGGCAGCAGCAACAGCAAGTCTTGGAATTTTGGGGGCACAGTACTGGGGAAAGGGAGATATCAAAACCTTAGATGATATTTTCTGTATGGCACTTCGGCTTTGTGGCATGGTATCCGTTATATTTTTTATTGGATGTGTATTCTTTGGAAAGTATCTGATGTTGGTTTTTACGAATGAATCTGTACTGATTGGGTATGGTGTGAGCTATCTGAAAATTGCAGGTTGTTCTTATCTGTTAACCGGAATTTCGCAGTGTTATCTTGTCATTATGAAAACAAGTGAACATGCAAAGACAACGGCAATTATCAGTTCATTTACCGTTTGTGTAAATATTATTTTAAACTGGATATTTATCTATGGTGCATTTGGCTTAGAAGCAATGGGAGTAAAAGGTGCAGCACTTGCGACCTTAGTGGCACGTATTTTAGAACTGGGCTGTTCGATTGTGATTTCTTATAAAGACGGCTACATTCATCCGGATATGAAGCGGTTGTTTTATCGAAATAAACAGCTTGCAAAAGATTTTCAAAAATGTGCCCTGCCGCTTCTTGGTGCGTGTTTGTTCTGGGGGATTGGATTTACGTCTTATTCATCCTTTATGGGACATCTGGGTGTTAATGCGGCAGCAGCAAACTCTGTGGCTGCGGTTGTGCGTGATATTATCTGCTGTTTTAGTGCGGGTATTTCAAGTGCAGCAGGAATTATGGTTGGAAATGAACTGGGAGCCGGAAATTTAAAACGAGGAAAATTATATGGAATCCGTTTATTAAAAATTTCACTGGTCTGTGGTGTGATGGCTTCCCTTTTGATGTTGGTGACTGCACCGATTATTCTGCATTTCGTGAATCTGACTCCACAGGCAGCAGGATATTTAAAAGGCATGTTTGGAGTGATTGCCTTTTACATGATAGGGCGTTCGGTCAATGATGTCACGATTAATGGAATCTTTGGAGCAGGTGGAGACACGATGTTTGATATGTACAGTCTTGCAGTATGCATGTGGTGCCTTGCAATTCCGCTTGCTGCACTTGGTACTTACTATTTTCACTGGCCAGTCGTGGTTGTGTATGCATGTACCTGTATTGATGAAGTTGGGAAACTTCCGTGGGTATTTTTACATTTTAGAAAATATAAATGGGTGAAGGATTTGACACATTAATTTAGAGGTGATTAAGATGAAAACACGAGAAGAGATTTTAGCTTATGGATTAACATTTGCGGATACTTATGTGGATACGCCGTTTTCTGATACAAACTGGCAGCTTGTACGGGTAAAGCAAAGCAAAAAAGCATTTTTGTGGACTTATAAGAAAGATGGTTTTTTGAATTTAAATGTAAAAGCAGACCCGGAGTGGCGTGATTTCTGGAGAAGCACTTATAAATCTGTGATTCCGGGGTATCATCAAAACAAAGAACATTGGAATACGATTATTTTAGATGGCAGTATTCCGAATGAAGATGTAAAGCGTATGATTGCAGAAAGTTATGATTTGGTTACGGACAGTCCGACAAAACGGATTTACGAAGCAGTGAAAAAGATTCCAAAAGGACATGTGGCAACGTATGGACAGATTGCAGAGATGGCAGGAAATCCGAGAATGTCAAGAGCTGTGGGAAATGCCTTACATAAAAATCCAGACCCACTTCATATTCCTTGTTTTCGAGTGGTGAATTCCAAAGGGGAGCTTGCAGGTGCATTTGCATTTGGAGGGGGAAAGGCACAGGCAGAACTCCTAAGAGAAGATGGAGTTGAAGTCGTGGATGGAAAAGTGGATTTAGAGAAATATGGAATGAAATAGTTTAAGAAATGGTGGCAGATGTCGTCTGAGATATATTTATAGAAAATAGGGTAAAAATAAAAAGGACTTTAGCTGAAAAAATTTTTCGGTTAGAGTCCTTTTTTTACAAGAAAAGACAGTTCGATATGGTATGATTGTAGGAAAAAATAAGATAGAAAAAAGAATAATTGAAAGTGAGTGGAAAGAAGAAAAGAATGAAGTCTTGGAAACAGAATCCTTCAGAAAAGAAAACTCAAAATCAATTAGAAAACAAAGTCGAAAAAGAAACAAAAGAAAATCAGTTCAATTGTGCAGAAACTATTTTTTTAAACAGTATTTCACATGATATAAGAACACCATTAAATGTGATTATCGGATATACGGCGCTTGCATCTGCCCATGTTAATGAAGCGCAGGAGGTAAAAAAATATCTATCGAAAATAGAGACAGCAAGCAACCATTTATTGTTATTAATAAATGATGTTCTGGATATGAGTCATATTGAAAGCGGAACACTAAAGCTTGAACACGCACCAGTGTATTTACCGGATGTGCTGGAAAATTTAAAAGCAATTATTAAGACAGATAGTTCTGCGAAACAGCTGAAATTTTGTGCAGATACCAAAAATATGGTGCATAAAAATGTTATTACGGATAAACTTAGATTAAATCAGGTATTATTAAATATCTTGGAAAATGCAGTAAAGTATACAAGACCTGGAGGAAAAATTTATTTTCAAATTCGAGAATTAGAAGAACAAGAGCCGGGATTTGCAAAATATGAATTTCGTGTAAAAGATACCGGAATCGGTATGAGTGAAGAATTTATAGCACATATATTTGAACCGTTTACCAGAGAACAGACCTCTACAGTCAGCGGGATTGAAGGAATAGGACTTGGAATGGCGATTGTAAAAAAGATTGTAGACAGAATGGGTGGTACTATTGCGGTAAAAAGCAGACAGGAGAAAGGGACAGAAGTTATAGTTATCTTGAAATTTAAAGTCAGCAGTCAACCTGTAGCAAATGAAATGCGGGCACTTTCAAGACCAGAACAGATGGAAACATTTTCAGAAAAGGAAAAGGCAAAACAAGAAAATTTGAAAGAAGAAAGTTTAGAAAATCCATTTAAAAACAAGAAGATTCTCTTGGTAGAAGATAATGAATTAAATCGGGAAATTGCGGTAGAACTGTTAAAAGAAGCTGGTTTTATTTTAGATACAGCAGAAGATGGAACAATAGCGGTAGAAAAAATGAGAACTGCAAAACCAGGTCAGTATGATTTGATTTTGATGGATATTCAGATGCCGATTATGGATGGATACGAAGCAACCCGCCAAATCCGAAAGCTAGAAAATCCAGAAACAGCTAATATTCCAATTGTGGCAATAACAGCAAATGCATTTGAAGAGGATAGACAAAAAGCACTGGAGGCAGGAATGAATGAACATGTATCAAAACCGATTGATTTGGAAAGGCTGTTGGAGGTTGTGAAGAAAGTACTGAAATAATAAAAGAATAATGAAAGAGAAAGAAAGCTTTGGAATGAAAAGATAGTTCCAAGGCTTTTTTTATTTTATAAGGAGAACTAAAAAAGTAAAGGAATCCTCGTATTTGAAAGATAAAAGTGGCATAATAGAGATATATAAATAATCTAGGTGTTTATAGAATGCAGTAGGAAGATTTACTGTATTAAATAAGGAGAAACAAAGTATGTTTATTAATTTTTCAAATCATCCAAGTGAGGCATGGGAAAAAGCACAGTTAAATGCAGCAATGGAATATGGTGAGGTGATAGATATTCCATTTCCAGCAGTTAATCCGTATTCAAATAAGGAAGAAATTTATAAAATTTGTGAAGAGTATGTGGCAAAGATTATGAATTTAAATCCGTCTTGTGTGTTATGTCAGGGTGAGTTTTGTGTCGCTTATGGAGTAATTTCAGCACTGAAAAAGTTTGGAGTAAAGGTAGTTGCAGCTTGTAGTGAGAGAAAATCTGTGGAGTGAAAGGTAGGAGATAATGTAGAGAAAACTTCTAGTTTTTCATTCGTACAGTTTCGGGAATATGAGTAAATTTTAAGAATGGAAACGAGATTAAAAAAGTAAAGACTATAAGAAGGGATAAAGTTTTTTTACAGAGGAAAGATAAACTATTTAAAAGAGTGGTAAAATTAAAAAAAATAATTTAAAATAAATAGTAGCAACATGAGATGTAGTCAGCTGCCTCTGACCTAGAATTAATGTTTTAAAGAGGTTAGAACTTGTAAAAGTTCAAGTTGACTAGCCTAAGTGTCTTGAACACTACGTTATTTCTGTTATCACACCTGCAAATGATACCCTAGTTTGCAGCTCTGTGCAGGCTCTGTAAACAACTCTGTGAGGTAGGAGTAGTCAACCTGAAGTCTCCGATTACGGGAAGCAGTTCTAACATTGGCGAAGGGTAACAAACTTTCTTAAATAGAAAGGTGCAGGACCTGAGGGTAGCTGCAAAAGGTACATATTATGCGAGTATTTGTATTTAATATGCGAGGCGAACCTTTAATGCCGTGTACGCAAAGAAAAGCCCGCCTTTTATTAAAAACAGGCAAAGCTAAAATTTATAAGTATAATCCATTTACTATTCAATTAAAGTATGTAACTGGTGAGAACAAGCAGGAATGTCATGTTGGAATTGACACTGGTTCTAAGTATATTGGTCTTGCTGTGACCTCTGAAAATAAGGTTTTATTTAAGGGCGAAGTAGAGCTTCGTCAGGATGTAAAATCAAAAATTGATACAAAACGAATCTATCGCAGAAGTAGGCGAAATCGTAAGACTCGATATCGTAGATGTAGATTTTTGAATCGTAAACGGTTTGGCAAATGGCTTCCGCCTAGTTTACAAAATCGTATTAATCATACATTTAAATGGATTGATAAACTATGTTCTTTTATACCAGAATCAATTCTTCATATTGAAGTTGGCAAATTTGATATTGCTAAGATGATTAATTCAGAGGTTCATAGTGTTGATTATTCGCAAGGTCAAACTTATGGATATCAAGGAGAACGATATTTTATTTTTGCAAGAGATAACTATACATGTCAGGTATGTGGAGAAAGGAATAAGCCATTACAAACACATCATATTATTTATGTATCAAATGGTGGCACGAATCGTGTCGATAATCAAATCACAGTTTGTAAAAATTGTCATAATAGTACGAATCATAAGAATGGAGGGATTTTTTATAAATGGCAGAAGGAACACAAGAAAGTTAAGCAGTATAAAGAACCACCATTTATGAATGTACTTAGACAACAAATTCTTAATCAATATCCACAGGCTCTTATTACATATGGTTTTGAAACTACTATTAAACGTAAAAATATTGGTTTAGAAAAAACGCATTATAATGATGCAATTGTTATTAGTGGAGTTTCTACTATTTCTGAGAATTTACATGAATGGCTTCTTATTAGGCAATTTCGTAAGAAAAAACGTTCACTACACGAAGGAGTGCCTCGTAAGGGAAGAAAAGAACCGAATCGTATACAAAAGCGTAATAGCAAAAATACTCCATATTATCGTGGATTCTATCTGAATGATAAGGTGAGTGTATTTGGAAAGAGCGGATATATTACTGGATTTACCAATAGTGGAGCTTATGTCAAGGGCGTAGATGGTGAATATATTGTTTTACCGAATAAATCTTATAAGCGGGTAAATATTGCAAGTTTGAAGTTTATCTGCCACAATAATAATTGGCAGTATATTACAAAAAATGCCGTGTGATTCAAGATTTATTTTATCATCGTTATGGAGTATGAAATTCTAAATAGAAAAGGATAAAAGAAAGGAAATTCATTATGGATTATGCCACATTAAGTAATGAAGAGGGTTATACGGTTTTTGAATTTGAAAATTATAGAATAAGATTTAAAGCACCGTATTCCTTAGAACATTATATTTCTGTTAAAGAATGGGATAATGGATACCTTGTTGTGATGGCAAAATATAGTCATAATAATGAATACGAAGAGGAATATATTGATTTAAATCCAATATTAGAAAATTTATATATTCCCTCCAATGAATTTTTGAGTAAAATAAAAGAAGTAAGAATACAAAACACTTAAGAAAAGAGGCTTTACAATGAACAAACACATAGAAAAAGCAATACAGCTTAGAAATGCAACTCCAATGGTCAACAATTGTTCTCAGACCATCCTTCGGGTTTATGCTGAGGAGCTTGGTTTGGATGAAAATCTTGCAGCAGGAATTGCCGGCAATTTTGGTGGCGGAATGAAATGCGGAAGCACCTGTGGGGCAATCACAGCAGGACTTATGATACTTGGTGCAAAGGGAATAGAAGCTCCATTTGCGGTAAATGAATTTCGCAGACGAATTGCTGAGAAGCATGATGGAATGACAGACTGTGCAGAACTTTTAAAAGCCAATGCACAGAAAGGCGGAGCAAAGAAACCGCATTGTGATAATATGATTTTTGAAGCAATTGAGCTGATTGACGAGTTAACAAAAGAAGCAGAGTAATTCGGTTATGGGCAAGTAGCGGAGCGGATTGCGAATATCCGCCGGATTAAGAGTAAAGTAATTTTACAAAGAAAAGTAAAAAACAGGGGGGATGAGTCCAATGAAGTATACGAAATTTGGTAAAACAGGAATTGAAGTTTCTAAGATGTGTCTTGGCACATGGGGCATTGGTGGTGCCGGATGGGACAACTATTCAGATGAGAGCCGTATGGATGCAATTAAAGCAGCTTTAGACTGTGGTATTAATTTTATCGACACAGCACCAGCCTACAACGCAGGAAAAGCAGAACAGTATGTAGGAGAAACCCTGCATAAATTGGGTGCAAGAAAAGAAGTTGTGATTTCTACGAAATGTGGAAATGAATTTATTGATGGGAAATATGTCCGTTGTGGTTCAGCTGATAAAATCTTAAGAGAATGTGATGAGTCTTTACAAAATTTAAAAACAGATTATATTGATGTTTATCTGGTACACTGGCCAGACCCAAATGTTGCGATGGAAGAGACGATGGACGCATTAAATCAGTTAAAAAAGCAGGGAAAAATTTTACATGCCGGAGTTTCTAATTTTACAAAGGAACAGATGGAAGAAGCAAACAAATATTGTGAAATTGAAGCCTATCAGCCACAATTTTCCATGGTAGACCGGGAGAATGAAGAATTAATCCGCTGGGCGCACGCACAGGATATGGGAGTTATGACTTATGGGACATTAGGTGGTGGAATTTTAACCGGAAAATATCGTAAGTTAAAAACGTATGAAGCAAACGATAACAGAAATAGATTCTATCCATATTTTAGAGAACCATTATTCTCAAAAGCAATGAAACTATTATCTGTCATGGATAAAATCAGTAAAGAGAGAAATGTACCGCTTGCACAGATTGCATTAAATTGGACCTTGAAAAAAGAATTTATTTCTTCCTGCATCACAGGTTCACAGAGTCGTGATAAGATAGAGGCAAACTGTAAAGTATTCGATTGGGAATTAAGTGCAGAAGAAATGCAGATATTAGATAAAGCGATTGAGGAATATTCGAGAGCGTAAATAGAGATAAGTAAGAAAAATAAGCAAAAAAAATAACAAAATCAGAGGCTGAAGCAAGTGGATATAGTGTCTGTGAGAATTGCTATCGTTAGGAAAAATTTTTGAAGAGAGAAATTTATCAGAAAATTCGATGAAATTTTGACTCTTGCATCGTAAAATAGAACAAGTAAAAGAAAATAAACAGGCATATCAGACATGGGGAATGATATGCCTGTAGTGCGTTGTTTGAGTTTACATTTACTTAAACTAAGGATTGATGTAGGAAGAAGGTACGATTGAAATGGGATTAACAAACTATGTAAGTGCAATGGATTGCTGGAAGGGACGTATTGACAGTACAACAGATTATGATGCATTTCGCTGGCATCAGTGGGTACAGCCGTTGGATTTGAATGTACAGGCGGAAAAGCCGGAGTGTGAACTGGGTTTTGCTTTTATCGGTTTTTGCAGTGAGCAGGGAGTAAAGCGTAACAAAGGTCGTGTCGGAACTGCGCTTGCACCGGATTTTATCCGTGCACAGATGTCAAATCTTCCATGCACTTTTTTACAGGATGTCAAATTATATGATGCCGGAAATATTTTATGTGATGAGATCTCAATGGAAGAGGGACAGAAACTGCTTGGCATGGCAGTGGAGAAAATTTTGGATTTAGAGCTGTTTCCGATTGTGCTTGGAGGCGGTCACGAAACAACTTTTGGTCATTTTCAGGGGCATCTGGCAGATATGAAGAAGAAAGAAACGCCTCTTGATATGGGAATCATTAATTTTGATGCGCATTTTGATTTAAGACCTTATGAAAATGGTCCGTCATCCGGTTCGATGTTCCGCCAGATTGCAGATATTTACAAAAAGGAAAATGTGCAGTATCATTATCTTCCGTTGGGGATACAGGAACATAGTAATACCGTCAGTTTATTTAAATTTGCAAAAGAAATCGGAACAGAATATATTCTTGCAAAGGAAATCCAAAATTCCAATTATGCAACGATATTAGATAAAGTGGATACCTTTTTATATCAGTGCAGTTCAGCATATATTACTGTATGTACCGATGTATTTTCTTCCGCTTTTGCACCAGGAGTCAGTGCAACACAGTCACTGGGATTGGACCCTGAAGTGGTGCTTCCGATTATCAAACATATTTTGAGAACCCGCAGAGTCAGAGGATTTGATATCTGTGAAATCTCTCCGAGATTTGACCAGGATAATACGACTGCAAATCTTGGTGCAGTGATTATATTTGCGGTGGTAAATACGCTTTGTAAATTAAATAATCTGGCGATTGATGTATTGGAATAAGGGAAAATTATTAAGAAAGCAAGAGGGAAAAGACAATGTATTATGTGCCAGATGGAACAAAAGAATGTGGATTTTATGAATGTAAAAAATGTGGAAATCGTTTTCTTTCTCTTCAAACGATGGAAAAGATTCCGTGTCCGGAATGTGAGGCAGAAATCGACTATGAAATCGGACCAGATGAAAGCTTGGAAGATGTTTTAGACACTGCCGTCTTACTGGAAAAAATTGAAGGACCAGAAGAAGTAGAAAAAATGGATGCACTTTTAAGTCTTGCAATTACCGGAGGGGATGATAGTTGGATTTAAGAGTTCGCATTTGTAAATTCTTAAAAAAAGAAGTAGTGCTTTGTGTTGCTTTTGTGCTGGCTGTAATTTCTTCTTTTTTGATTCATCCGGACAAGAAATATATACAGTATATTGATTTTCGGACCTTAGCAATTTTGTTTTCTCTTATGAGTGTTATGGCAGGATTAAAGTTGCATGGAGCCTTTGATTTTGTGGGGCGTAAGATGCTGGAAAAAACAAAATATCTTTGGCAGGTCATTTTAACTTTAGTGCTTCTTACTTTTTTTGGAAGCATGCTGATTACAAATGATGTGGCGTTGATTACCTTTGTGCCATTTACTTTTGTGGTGTTTAATTTGCTGGGAGAATCCTACCGAAAAAAACAAGTTTTATGGGTAGTCTGTGTTCAGACGATCGCAGCAAATCTTGGAAGTATGCTGACTCCCCTTGGAAACCCGCAGAATCTTTACTTATATGGAAAAAGCGGGTTGTCATTTGGAAGGTTTCTTCTATTAATGCTGCCTTATACCTTAACTGCGCTGGCGCTTCTTTGTATTTGGAGTTTTTTGCTTTGTGTGAAAGAAAAGAAAAAAGTAATTCAAATGGAGTGGAAGTCAGAAGAGCAAGTATTTTGTAACTGGAAGAAAATAAGAGTTTATCTGATATTATTTGGAATCTGTCTGCTTGCAGTCCTACATATCATAGATTATCGAATTTCTTTTTTGATTGTGTTACTTCTTATCTTTCTATGGGACAGGAAAAGTTTGAAACGAGTAGATTATTCGTTATTACTTACGTTTGTTGCATTTTTTATCTTTATTGGAAATGCAGGAAGAATTTCTGCTTTTTCATTATGGCTAAATCAGATTATAGAAGGACGGGAGGTAATTGTGGCAGTGCTTGCAAGTCAGATTATTAGCAATGTTCCGACTGCACTTTTATTATCCGGATTTACCAATAAAATTTCCCTTCTGATTATCGGAACGAATTTGGGTGGCCTTGGTACATTAATTGCATCAATGGCCAGTTTGATTTCTTATCGTCAGATTGCACAGGAAGAAACAGAACGAAAAGGAAAGTATTTTTTGATTTTTACAATCTCAAATGTTATTTTCTTGTTGATTCTTCTTGGAGTATGGAAGATGACAGGGGTACAGTAGAAAATCTGTATGGAAGAAGGAAGTGTAAAAGCTATGAGAAAACATGCGTTAATTGTCGGACCACGCAGAGTTGGAAAAAGTACGTTAATCCGTAAAGTAATAGAAACTTTGAATTATTCGGTAGCAGGTTTTGAGACAAAAAAAGAATCAAAAATGGAGGATGAAACGCTGGGTTCTCCCATTTATATTCATACGATAGGAGCACCGTGGCATTATTCCGAAGAAAATCTGTTGGGATATTGCAAAAACCAGAAAACACAAAGAATCAGCGATGCATTTAATCGTTATGCAGACAAGCTGTTACAGCCAGTACCCGAGGGAACGATTCTTTGCTTTGATGAGATTGGATTCATGGAGTCAAAAGAAAAGGCATTTTGTGATGCAGTTTTAGAACGACTTGACGGAGACATTCCGATTCTTGCAGCAGTAAAAGATAAAGAAATCCCTTTTTTAAATCAAGTGCGAAATCATCCAAACTGCAAATGCTTTTTTATTACAGAAGAAAACAGAGACAAGTTAGTGGATGAAGTGCTTGAATTTATGAAAAACCAAATAGAAAAATAAATATTCAGAAAATGGATAGAAATTTGGCAGAGACAGGCTGGATTTTTATCCATTTTTGATTTACAGGAAATTGCTTTCTCATAAAAATGATTGAAAAAGGGCTGCTTATTATTGCGGTTCTTTTTGTTTTTTATAATAAAAAAATAAATAGGTACGACAAAATATGACGTCCTCCATTGCTATGATAATAGCGATGGAGGAGTAGAAAAATGGCGAGAACAGATAAGGCTATGCGAATACTTTCTACGCAGTTGGAATTGCTGAGAGGAGGGAAAGTTTATAAAAAATCGTATTGTAAAAAGAATGAAGTCAGTGCACGAACATTTGACAGAGACATTGTTGAAATTCGTATGTCATTAAGTGAATCATTTTCGGGACAGGAAGTGAAATATGTAAAGAATGAAAATTATTATTATCTGGATAAAACGGATATGATAAAACCGTTGACTGCAATTGAAGCTTCTTTTTTGTTGGAAATGATAAAAACATGTCAGGTACTTCAAAGGGAAGAATATGTGGGAATGGTAGACAGCATTGTGAAAGCAACGGAATTAAACCGTCGTCAGTCTCTTGAAAAAATGGCAGAGAAATATAAAAAAATGGATATAGGGGTAAGCGAAGATGCAATGCTGAAAATGCTGTGGGATTTATTGCAGTGTGTTGTAGAACAGGATAAAATCAGGGTTCATTTTAAGGATAAAAGAAAAATAGAATTATCACCGGTCTTTTTGTGGATGTATCAAGATAAAATTTACCTGTTTGCTTATGAGAAAAAAACATTAAATGTATATTCTCTGCAGGAGATTGACTGGTTTACACTGCTTGGAAGCAAGTATCCGAGAGAACTGCAGGAGAAATTTTATAAAATTTCCCGTGAACAGATACATAAAAGGATAAAAAATATAGAAGAATTAAAAGAAGAGGAGTAAGCATATCGACAGGTTTTTTTTAATAATGTAAAGGAGAATTTGAATGAATGGGACAAAATCTGCAAAAGAATATCGAAAAGGAGAACAATTAGAAATTACAGAAGAGAAAATGACAGAAGAAACACTGGAAAAAATAGAAGAGATTTTTCAGGAATTTCTCGAAGGGAGAAATGAAAATTCAAAAAAGATTGCAGATTCTGTAGAACTTTATGAAAAAGAATTAGAAGATTTTAATCGAAGCATGAGAGCAGGAATCACAAAAGAATCGTGGTTTCTGGAAAAATTACAGGATAAAGCGAAAGGACTTTCCATTGATTATTTTGGAAATATTCTTTTGGAGATGAATCAAAAACTGGCTGAATCAAACAGAACAATGAGCAAACTGCTGTTTGAAACAGAAGAAATAGATAGAACTAATATTGAGCAGAAGAAAACCGTAAGAAAATGCAAAACAAAGTGGAATAGTTATAATACGAAAGAAGTTGCGCTGGAATTAGCAAGAGAAGCCAGATGTCAGCTTATGTTTTGGAATCAAAAGGATGAGTGGCTGAAAAATTCACAGTTTTTAGAAAACCTGGCAAAAAGCTGGTTTGAACAGGAGATAAATACAAATAAAAATAGTGAATTAAAAAACGTCATTGCAGAAGCATTAAAGACCGCAGGGAAAGAACAGCTTCTTCCATATCAATTTTCACAGCTTTCAACAGAGTGGCTTACCAGAATAGCCTGCGTATCGGTAGAACATTTAAAAATTATATGGGAAACTGCAAAAGGAGAGATGGCAATGCGGGAAGCAACAGAAGAAATCGAAAAGTGTATTCTTGTGTTATATTCTTCTTTTGATTTGAAAAATGTAGACTTTCTCTGCTTTTATGCCCCTTTGTTAGGGAGAGTGACAGAGGATGTCCTTAATAGAACGACAGATAAAGAAAATGAACAGAAAAAAGAGAAAGAATAGTCGAAAATGCAGGGCAGAATATTGTGAAAAAGAGCAAAAAAGGTATACTAAGAGATAGCAAGAGGAGTGGCTTTTCTTAGAAAATTATAAAAGGAAAAAATTTTTAAACAATAAAAAGGATGGACGGAACGTGTCCATATCAAATGCTATGATTGAATCAAACGATGGAGGAAAGCCATATATGAAAGAGAAAAACGAAAGTAAAGAGAAAAACAAAACCAGAAACGAAGATAAGAATGAAGGTAAAATTATCAGAGTTTTAGAAATCTATACCAGACTGTTAAATGGAGCGGTTATCAACAAAGAAGAAGAGGCAGAGCGGTATGGAGTGGCAAAGCGAAGCATTCAAAGAGACATTGATTCGATTCGGGAATATTTAAGACGAACCGATAATAAAAGCGGAGTATATGATTTAGTTAACTATGATTACAGAAAAAAAGGGTACTGTCTGGAACATATTTACAAAGTAAAATTAAAAAGCAGTGAAATACTTGCAATCTGTAAAATCCTTTTAGAAAGCCGTTCGATGACAAAAAGAGAGATGACAGATATTCTGGATAAATTAATCGAATGTTGCGTTCCACTTGAGAATCAAAGAGTAATTAAAGATTTAATTTTAAATGAAGAATTTCATTACATAGAGCCACAGCATAAAACAGTATTTATCGATAAAATGTGGAGTATCGGGCAGGCAATTCGAGAACATCAGTACATAGAAATCGAATACAAAAAGATGAAAGGAAAAGAAACAGTAACAAGAAAACTCAAACCGGTTGCGATTATGTTTTCGGAGTATTATTTTTATCTGACGGCATTTATTGATGATAAAAAGGTGCGGGAAGATTTTAATATCTTAAATGACTCTTTTCCAACGATTTATCGAATGGACCGAATCCATTCTTTGAAAATTTCAAAAGAAAAATTCAACATTCCATACAAAGACCGATTTGAAGAAGGAGAATTTCGGAAACGGATTCAGTTTATGTATGGCGGACCACTGCAGAAAGTACGCTTTAAATACAGTGGAATTTCTGTTGAAGCGGTGCTTGACCGCCTGCCGACTGCAAGGATTCTGCATGAGGATGAAAGCGGATATATGATTGAGGCAGAAGTGTTTGGAGAAGGGATTAAGATGTGGATACGGAGCCAGGGAGAGTTGATAAGTGAGGTGAGTTATCGGTAGGAGATGTAGAGTAGTTCGGCAGAATTGATTTTCTGTTAGAGGAAAATTGGGAATAAGAAAAAGATTGAAATTAAAAAGCATCTCAAATATTAGATACTGTACCGCCCCCAAAAAAGTTAGACTAAAAATTTGACTTTTGGAGGGCGGTATTTTTATTTTGGATAATTTTCATAAGCGGAACGAATGATTTGAATAATTTTTTCAACAACGGTTTGTGGTGAAATTACTTTTACATAATGCCCTAGAAAGAGAATATTGCGAAAAATTTCTTCTTCTTGAAAATGATAATAGTAGATAGTCATAGTGAGTTTATTATTTTGTTCATAACAATAAGTGTCATAAGAAGAAAAAAGATAAGTACACCGGTCATAAGCTTCTCTCTGGTTTAAAATTTCTAACTGAATTGGATGTGTTAATTTAATATTAGAAAGTTGTTTTTCAAAATCTATAATAAATTCATCATAATTCGGAATGACAGTTCCAATTGAAACAGAAGATAGATTTGAGAGAATTATTTTAACGGGGCGTTTGGCACTAATTGGATAGCATGAGAGGCAAAATAAATTAAATTGTGGTGAATATTCAATTTTATAGGGATATACAATTTCGTTAGAGTAAATTTTACCGGATTCACTGTGATTGGTAACAGTGAGCTGCCGATGCTGTTGGACTGCCTGGACAATTGTTTGAAAATGGGTAATAAATTGTGGAGTAATATCCAGGCAGCTTTCTGTAGAAAACTCTCGTATATCTATATAATGTTGCTGGAGGGGATAATCTTTAAAACTTACATCTTTCAATAAGGCATCAAGAAGTTTTTGCTTTAACTCTGAATTTAAAAATAAATCGGAGTTACTGGTTTGAAGTACATAGTAAAGCCAGGCTTTTTCTGCAATGCTTGCCCGAACCGGAATAGGAACTTCTCTAATGGGTTGCAGCTTGTTCTGGTCATCTTTATATAGAAGTCCTGCATTATGATTTGGAAAAACAGATTGATTTAAAACTGCATGAATAAATTCTTCAAAGGTGCTTTGAGAAGTTCCTAATAATTGATATTCCAGTTCCTCTGGAGTCAGTGCCAGTTCTTCATTAGAGATACAGCTGTTAATGTAATTTGTGAGATACATAAAATTTTTATTCTTATATTTATTAAATAGTTTCATATTGTTTTAAAGCCTCTTTCCAGTCGAATTTTAATTTTTGTGCGAGAAAAGGATTCGTTTCGGAATCAACTACTGCATAAGCACCGAAGCTTCGTATCCAGGGAATTAACTCGCATTCATCTTGAACTTCGACAGTAAAATCAATTTGTCCGTTCTCAAGTTTCGTTATTGTCCCATGACGTTTGGTTGAAATTAAATAGTTCGACCATTTTTTATAGTTTTCTGTTGGAAAAGAAAAATGTATCGTTACAATAGAGGTTGTATCATTTAGTGCAACATTCCAGATATTTTTTGTCTGTTCCTTATAAGTCTGAGTATACAAGCTGTCTAAAGTATCAGGAGTTTCATCTGATTGTTCTAATTTAAAACATTCATATTTTCTAGTCACATTAAATTTTTTATCAATTTGAATATCAATAATAGATGAAATTTTGGCCATAAAAAAATTTTTTTCATCATAACTGTAACCAAAAAAGTACTGACGCCCGTATTGCTTATCAATTACCAGTTTTATTGGAAGCGAATGAAATAATAGTTCTTCGGAGTCTTGAGTTTTATAAGAATATTGTAGTACTTCTTTTTTGTGTATCGCAGTTAAAATCGTCCAGGTTACATCATCATCAATTACGGTTTGCAGGCGATGATTTTTATAAAAGAAGACCGGATTTTTTTGTTTGTAAAAAAAATTCACTTTTTTTTTAAGAAAAATAGAATTTGAATAGGCTTCAAGTGTAGATGAAAGATAAAAACCGGGTATCGTTAAAAAAGTACTATTATAAAAAAACTGAGTCATTAACTGAAGGTCGTAAAGTTCATCTGCGGTCAGGTTTAAAAAGATATCAGAAGATAAATGATATCTGATTTCTTTAGAAGAATTTGTTTTTATAAGAATACCAATGTCAGTAAGTTCGGTCAAACGTGCACGGATTTGTGGAGGCGTAAATAACTTGTCATTGTATTTAAAATCAGGAAGCAGTTGGTTTGATTTTTTTAAAATCGTTAAATTAGAGTTATAAATATTAGGGATAATTGTAAATAAGTCAGCAACAGAAATATTACCATTAAATTCAACGGAATCAATTTTATCAGCAGGAAGTTTATAATCAAAATGTTCGTAAGGATTCTTATCATCTGCATCAATAAAGGTCTGCATAAGACAGAAATAGAAAATAATATCATCAATAACATAAGAGCAATTTTGATAAGTTTCAGCAAGATAATTTACAGGACAGCGAAATGGGTCATAGATTAGATGAAATTTTTTACCAGAAGCCGTTTCGATAACTTTTGGTTCTTGTAAGTATTCACTATTAATATAGTTTTTAATCCGTAGACAGGTATGATAAAAAGAACTGGTGCTATTAATCAGTTTTTTTTCCAAAAACTCATCTAAAGACGAAATATCATATAAATATAAGTACCGAAGAATATTACGGATTTTATTATAATGTTTGATTTCATTTTGAAAAGTATGAGTGTTTTTTGCCATAAGTTCCTCCCAGGGTATTGTAGGTTTTTTTGAACGAAGAAAAATATCGTTGTGATAAGATAAAATTATCAAATAACAAAGAAAATTTACTTGCGAATATATCTATAAAAAATATATCAAAAACATTTTAACAAATCCAGAGAGAATTATTAAGAGGAGGAACGTTAAATGGAAAAAGAGATAAGAGATAAAGAGAAAGTAGAAAGAGTTTTAGGAATTTATACAAAACTGCTGGATGGAATAACTGTAAATAAGCAGAAAGAAGCAGAAAAATATGGGGTAGTAAACAGGAGTATTCAAAGAGATATAGATAATATACGCAGTTATCTGGCAAAAACAGATAATGAGGAAAGTGTTTATAATAATGTTTTATATGATTATAAAAGAAAAGGTTATTATTTAGAGCATATT
Source organism: Firmicutes bacterium OM04-13BH (assembly GCA_003481745.1). Taxonomy (GTDB): domain Bacteria; phylum Bacillota; class Clostridia; order Lachnospirales; family Lachnospiraceae; genus Blautia; species Blautia stercoris. Next base: position 285,254 of record QULP01000003.1, on the reverse strand, counting down.
TATGATAAAAAATTAAATAGTAAAGAAATGTTTGTCATCTGTAAAATTCTGTTAGCAAGCCGTTGTTTAACCCAAAAAGAGATGTCCGAGATTTTAAGAAAGCTGATAAAAACTTGTATTCCATTAGAGGACCAAAAATTAATTACAGAATTAATTTCTAATGAGGAATTTCATTATGTAGAACCACGACATAAAGTCATTTTTGTTGATAATATGTGGGAAATTGGACAAGCAATTCATGACCAGCATTATATAGAAATTGAGTATGAGAAAACGAAGAATGAAAAAACGATAATACGAAAGGTGAAACCGGCGGCTATTTTATTTTCTGAATATTATTTTTATATGATTTCATTTGCAACTCCAGAGCTGGAAAGAGAGAAATTTAAACGTGTTGAGGATTCTCTTTTAGTAATTTACCGTTTGGATAAAATAAAAAATTTGAAAGTATTAGAGGAAAGATTTCAGGTTCCTTATGCAGAACGATTTGAAGAAGGAGAATTTCGTAAGAGAGTTCAATTTATGCAAAATGGTCCACTTCAGAAAATAAGATTTAAATACAATGGCAAATCTATTGAAGAAGTATTGGATCGGATTCCAACAGCCAGAGTCTTACAGGAAAATGAAGATGGGGCGATAATTGAGGCAGAAGTGTTTGGAGATGGAATTAAAATGTGGATACGAAGTCAGGGAGAGTTAATAAGTGAGGTGAGTTATAGGTAGTAAAAATAATATGTAAAAAAGATTAGCAGATGAAAACCTGGTAATCTTTTTTTAACACTCTTGACAAATTCTATCAGTTAGAATAAACTATCTTTAGGTAGAAGAGGAAACAGGAGGAACACGCGGATGTCTTTGGATGTACTTGCATTGGAATTTACCGATATGCAGCTCAAGTATTCAAAAGAAATTTCAGCGTTTTTGGATAGGGCATCAGCGTTTGGACAAGACCGGATTCTGATTTATCTATATAAAGAAAATGACCATATTCTGGTTGGAGATTTGACAAATGAACTGCAGATGTCGACCGGAAGAATTGCAAATATTTTAAAAGAGCTGGAACGAAAAGGGTATATTCTAAGAATTCAGCAAAGGGAAGATAAGAGAAAGTATGAAGTTTGCCTTACAAAAAGTGGCGAAAATTACAGCAGGGAATTGTATGCGGATATGGTTGCTAATCATAGAGCATTGATGGAACAGCTGGGTGAGACAGATGGAGAGCAGCTTCTTAAGCTTTCTGAGAAAGTATTGCGGTTTAGAAAATCAATGGTTTGTAAATAAAACAGGCTGAAAAAGCCTGTTAAAAAATCCCAAATATCTTCTACTGAAAGATAAATCTAAAATGATAAAAGAACAAAAAACATAAGAGAAGGGAGATCAGAGAATGACGCTCAAAGAACTTGAAATCGGCGAGAGTGCTGCCATCAAAACCGTTGGTGGTTCGGGAGCACTTCGTCAGCATTTTCTTGACATGGGAATGATTCCGGGGGCAGAAGTCACAGTTGTAAAACTTGCACCGATGGGCGACCCGATGGAACTTCAGATTCATGGATATGAACTGACACTTCGTCTGGCGGAGGCAGACCAGATTGAGATTGAGCCGATTAAAAAGAGAAGTCGTGCACACGAAGGAAAAGAGTATTTAAAACCATCTGAACATCCGGGGCTTGGTGAAGATGGAAAGTATCATTCTAAAGAAAGTGAAAATCCTCTTCCGGAAGGAACTACATTGACCTATGCATTAGTAGGAAATCAGAACTGTGGAAAAACAACTTTATTTAATCAGTTGACCGGTTCGAATCAGCATGTTGGAAATTTCCCGGGAGTTACGGTTGATAGAAAAGATGGTTCAATTAAGGGGTATTCCAATACAGATGTGACAGACCTTCCTGGAATTTACTCGATGTCTCCATATAGCAGTGAGGAAATTGTTTCACGAAATTTTGTATTAAATGAAAAGCCGAAAGCAATTATTAACATTGTGGATGCGACAAATATCCATAGAAATCTGTATTTAACGATGCAGTTACTTGAGATGGATGTGCCGATGGTCGTTGCCTTAAATATGATGGATGAAGTTCTTGGAAATCAGGGTTCCATTGATGTAAATGAAATGGAAGCTCTGCTTGGAGTTCCGGTCATTCCGATTTCGGCAGCAAAAAATGAAGGGGTCAGTGAATTAGTCGAACATGCGATTCATATTGCAAAGTATCAGGAACGTCCGCTTCGTCAGGATTTTTGTGATAAAAATGACCATGATGGTGCAGTGCACCGTTGTATTCATGCGGTGATTCATTTAATTGAGGACCATGCACAAAAAGCCGAAATTCCAGTACGATTTGCTGCAACAAAAGCAATCGAAGGTGACAATCTGATTCTGGAACAGCTGAAATTAGATGAAAATGAAATGGAAATGCTCGAACATATTGTACAGCAGATGGAGACCGAGCGAGGACTCGATCGAAGTGCGGCAATTGCAGATATGCGGTTTGATTTTATTGAACGACTGTGTGAGAAGACAGTTGTAAAACCAAAAGAGAGCAAAGAACGTATTCGAAGTGAAAAGATTGATAAAATTCTAACCGGAAAATATACTGCAATTCCATGCTTTATCGGAATTATGGTATTAGTCTTCTATCTGACCTTTAATGTAATCGGAGCATGGCTTCAGGGCATTTTGGAATTTGGCATTGATAAGATTTCAGAAGCAGTGGGCTCAGCAATGACTGCGGCGCATGTAAACAGTGCAGTGCATAGCCTTGTAATAGATGGCATTTTTAACGGTGTTGGAAGTGTATTAAGTTTCCTTCCGATTATTGTAACTTTATTTTTCTTTTTATCTTTGATGGAGGACAGCGGATACATTGCACGTGTTGCTTTTGTTATGGATAAGTTGTTAAGGAAAATCGGTCTTTCCGGACGAAGTATCGTGCCAATGCTAATCGGTTTCGGATGTACCGTTCCGGCAGTTATGGCAACGAGAACATTGACAAGTGAACGGGACCGTAAAATGACGATTCTTTTAACACCATTTATGAGCTGTACGGCAAAACTCCCGATTTATGCATTTTTTGTAAGTGTATTTTTCCCAAAACAGGGCGGACTCATTATGGCAGGTTTATACTTGCTTGGCATTTTGGTTGGAATTCTGGCTGCCTGTCTTTATAAAAATACGTTATTTAAAGGCGAACCGGTACCGTTTGTGATGGAGCTTCCAAACTATCGTCTGCCGGGAGCAAAGAATGTGGGACAGCTTTTATGGGAAAAAGCGAAAGATTTCTTACAAAGAGCATTTTCGGTTATTCTGCTTGCAACAATTGTAGTTTGGTTCTTGCAGAGTTTCGATTTACATTTAAATATGGTAAAAGATTCCGCAGACAGTATACTTGCTATGGTAGCAGGATTTTTGGTTCCGATTTTCAAACCGGTTGGTCTTGGAGACTGGAAAATCTGTACTGCATTAATCAGTGGATTTATGGCAAAAGAAAGTGTGGTATCAACCTTAGAGGTGCTTTTTGCCAGCGGAATTGAGGGGGCACTTTCTCCACTTTCCGCAGCGTCTCTTCTGGTATTTAGTCTGCTGTATACGCCATGTGTAGCGGCAATTGCGTCTATTCGTCGTGAACTTGGTGGAAAATGGGCGCTTGGAGTTGTATTCTGGCAATGTGCAGTGGCATGGATTTGTGCCCTGATTATGCATTTAATTGGACTTGGAATTGGATTTTAATAAGTAAAAATAAAAGATGAAATGCTTTAAATGTCGGGGCGGAACGCCTCGGCATTTTATTGTTTATTTTTATTGACTTTTGTAACGTAAGTAGTTAATATCAAGTTATAGAGTAACCGGTTACTTTGAACGCAGATAAGCATTCCCCCGTTTCAAGTGCGCGGAGCACTAAGCGGCGGGTGAGAGGGATGCTTATGTCAATGGGAGTTGAAAGCTCCCGCTGACAGATCGCAAAGCGACTGCGTTCATGAGAAAGTAGCGAAGCGGATTGCGAATGTCCGCTTTACTGGAAAAAGTGACGAAAATAACAAAAAATAAGAAGAGATAGTAGAAAGGCAAAAATTTATGAAACAGGACGTATTACATTTAAAATCCCCAGTCAACTGGATAAATGACCCGAATGGTTTTATTTATTACAAAGGAAAGTATCATTTATTTTACCAGCATTTTCCTTATGCTCCAATATGGGGAACAATGCACTGGGGTCACGCAGTAAGTGAAGATTTAGTGCATTGGGAACATAAGAAAATTGCATTATTTCCGACAAAATCTTATGACAGAAATGGTGTTTTTTCTGGAAGTGCAATTGAAAAAGATGAGAAACTTTATTTCTATTATTCAGCAGTACGCTATTTGGAACAGGATGAAGAAAATATTCATCTTTCTAAAAATGACCAGTTTGAGACAAGTCAGGCAATGCTGATTTCAGAAGACGGAGAAAAGTTTGATAACTGGAACGGAAAAAAACAGATTATTCCGGTCATTCGGGATGAAGAAATTGCAGATGCCAGAGATACCAGAGACCCAAAGGTCTGGAAAGAGGACGAGAAGTATTATATGGTACTTGGAAGCACCTATCATGGAAAACAGGCAAGAGTTTTGATTTTTGAAAGTGAAGATGGAGAAAACTGGAATTATAAATCTCAGTGTCGGAAAGAGACTTATGGTCATACGATGGAGTGTCCGGATTTATTTAAAATTCGTGAGCAGTATGTTTTTGTCGGTTCTCCAATGGGAATTCAAAATGATGGTTTGGAGTATGCGAATCAGTCTGTCTGTACATTGGCAAAATTTGATGTCAAAACCGGGGAGTTAAGTTTACCGGATGAATATCAGATGGTGGACTATGGCGGTGATTTTTATGCGCCACAGAGCAATCTGGATAAAGATGGCAGAAGAGTGATGATTGCATGGATGCGTATGCCAAAACCGGTAGAATCAAAAGATGGAACACAGTGGATCGGAATGATGTGCCTTCCACGAGTGGTTGGAATTAAAAATGGACAGGTTACATTTGATGTGCATCCGAATGTAAAAGAAAACTTTGAAGAAATAGATTTAACTAAAGTGGTATTAAAATTAAAAGAAAAACAGCCACTTTGGATAACAACGACTTTATCAGAAGGAGAAGAATTAGAAATCGGTGGATACGAAATTCGTCTGGAGGATGGAAAAGTTGTAGGAAATCGTGAACGTGTATTTGCAGATATGGAAGGATATCATGTGGAAAATCAGACCCCGAAAGTAGGGAAATCTGCAAAACTGGATATTTTTGTGGAAGAAAATTTAATTGAAATTTTTGTCAATGATGGACAGTATGTCTTAAGTCATGTGGTTTATGGATTAGGAGATACACTGAATGGAAAGATTCAGAAGGTTCGAGTATTGAAATAAATTATGACACCGCCAGATATTTTCATGTATCTGGCGGTATTTGCTTATGCTGCTCCATATAAAATGACTCCTTCTCTATGAATATTAGAATAAAATGGATAATTTACAATCCATTTGTTAAAATGAGCTTCACTTTTAGCAATTGGTTTTATATCAATATTATAATCCATATTAAAATCATACGTCATATAGGAGAGTTTTTGACTGTATGCTTTAAGTTCCAAATCTGATAAATCTAATAAAATCATAATATCAATATCTGAGTCAGGTCTAAAATCACCTCTGGCGTAAGAACCATATAAAATAATTTGGCGTAAATGTGTGCCGTATATCTGCTTTATTTCATTTACATATTGTTTAATTAAATTTTGCATATTTCCTGGCATATACATTTCCCCTTTAGATTTAAATTGATATAATATAGGTTACGTTTTTATTATACCCAGATTTTCTTTGTAAAGAAATTTTCATTTGCATTACTTAAGAAATAAGATATACTAGAATTATTAAAAGCAAAAGGGGGTTTTTAGATGATTTTGGTAAGTATTATGCTGGTTACGGACCTTATCATGGTTGCAATTGTGGCAGCAGTTTATGGTGGAAAAACAAAGTATCAAAGCGGAATGATACTTGGAATACATCTTCCAAAAGAAGTAATTTCTCAACCAGAAGTTGTAGAACTGACTCAGAAATATAAAAGAAACAGCAGATACTTTTATATTTTAAATTTAATGCTTGGCTGTGTGGTCTGCCCTCTTGGCTTTTGGTATACCTCAATTTTGATGATTGTCTGGAGTATCTGGTTTTTTGAGTTTATTTTTGGTTCTATGAAAATCCTGTATTCGGCGCATAGAAAATTATATGAGATAAAAATAAAAAATGGCTGGGGTCAAAATCCGGCAGGTTTAGCAGAGGCTTCTGTGCCAGATGAAGATTATTATTGGAGAAAAGGCTGGTATGAGAATCCGGAAGATCCCCATTTCTGGGTGCAGGATCGCTATTCCAGTACTAATTACAGTCTTAATATCGGAAGAAAAGGTGGAAAAATTTTCCTGGCAGTGATTACAATTGGAACGTTGTCATTATTTATCTGGATGTGCGTGATGTTTGTGAGGATGGATTTTACTCCGGTGCGTCTAAAAATAGATGCCGAACATGTAAAAATTACTTCAGGATATACAGGTGCAGAATTTGATAAAGATGAAATAGAAGAGATAAAATTGATTGAAAAACTACCGGATGAAAAATTTGTCCGCACAAATGGCTCGGCAGATGGAAATCAGTGGCTTGGAAAATTCCGTGGAAGCAAGAGCGGAGCGTGCCGGATGTATGTCTGGTTAAAAGAAACGCCAATTATCGAAATTAAGACAGATAAATATACGATTTTTATTAACAGTAAAGAAGATGGTCAGACGGAGAAGTGGTATGAAAAGTTAAATTAAAAAAGCGGAGAGTCATAAAATGTAGCTTACTTATACACAAGAAAAGAAATTTACAAAACAGCAGGTGCATGAAAAAATATTGACTCTACAATAGATGTAGGGTTTAATGTTTTTGGTGAAAGGAGTTGTCAGTTATGGAAAACAATTTAACTTCCGGCAACTCTGTTTCCGAGGGGACTTGCAACAGCCTTTGGTTCTTTAGTCTCTGTTTTTATCTGCATTGGAGCATTTTTGTGGTTTAAGAAAACAAAACGACTGGTGGCAGTACAAAATGGATAACAAGAAACTCTTTCGGATTGGTGAAATGGCAAAACTTTTTCACTTAAGCGTGCAGACTCTGCGTCATTGTCAACTACCTACCACCTAAAGGTAGTGGGCTTGTAACTGCCCAGTCGTAATGAATATTTGAACAAAAAAACCACTGCAACACAGTTTTGAACTGTTCAGCAGTGGTTTTTTTGAATTTGTTGTTATGCAATAGATTTAAGCAATAGATTTAAGCAATAGATTTAAAAAGGACGGTTTTATATTTATAAAGTGCTTCGTATAAAATCAGTCCAATCACACCTGCGGAAATGATTTCGCCAACTCCGACTGTCAGCATCATAAATGGAATCGGAAGTGGTACGGCATAAGCATATTTTAATACGAATGGTACGATGATGGTATTGGCAACAACTGGTGGAAGCGGAGCAAGATATTTGCTTTTATTTCTAAGCATGCGTGTAAAAACGGCTCCGATTAAAGTTGCAATGCTTCCAAAGATAATATCCGGAAGAATCGCACCGCCTAAAATATTTCCGAGAAGACATCCGATAAATAAGCCTGGAATTGCCGCCGGAGTAAAGATCGGAAGGATAGTGAGGGCTTCTGCAAAACGAATCTGTACTTCGCCAAATGCGAGAGAAGCACCAAGGACAGTCAGTACGACATAGATAGCTGCAATCATGGCAGCCTGTGCTAAGAAAAGCACTTTTGAGTTTTGATTTTTCATAATATTTTTCTCCTGTAGTTTTTTTTAAAGTGTGGAAGGTCACGAACACACGATTACTAAAACCCGAAAGACCTTGGTTAACAGGGGTTTCAGCGGTTGTTAGTATAGCATGAGAAGATAAAAAAATCAAGGAAAGTACCAAAAAAGTACCAAATAAGAAAAGTGGCTGGAAACTTGCTTAATTTGGTTAAAAATTTAAAGATGTGCAATGCAAATATAATGCATTGACAAAAATATTGCAAAAGTATAATCTGATGGTAGAAAAGGGTGCTAATATAGCAACAACGAATTTTACAATGAGAATTGACGAGGCTGTTAAAGCTTGGTTTTAGGAGTTAATGAAAGATAAGAGATAGAAAGAGCAGGATTAAAAATGAAAGTGAGGGTTTTCGTATGAAAAATTATTCAGAGGACGCAAGCAAACAGTATCATATTCAGGTAGGAGAAGGCGAAGTTGGACGTTACGTGATTCTGCCGGGTGACCCAAAGCGCTGTAAAAAAATTGCACAGTATTTTGATAATCCGATTCTTGTAGCTGACAACAGAGAGTATGTAACTTATACCGGAACATTAGATGGAGTAAAAGTAAGTGTAACTTCCACTGGTATCGGTGGACCGTCAGCCTCTATCGCAATGGAAGAATTATATCGCTGTGGAGCAGATACCTTTGTCCGAATCGGAACTTGTGGCGGGATGCAGACAGAAGTAAAGAGCGGTGATGTTGTCATTGCAACTGGTGCAATCCGTATGGAAGGAACAAGTAAAGAATATGCTCCAATCGAATTTCCGGCAGTCGCAGATTTAACTGTTATCAACGCATTGGTAGAAGGAGCAAAAAAAGAAGGCTGTGAATTCCATACAGGCGTGGTACAGTGTAAGGATGCATTTTACGGACAGCATGAGCCGGAGACAAAACCGGTCAGCTATGAACTGATGAACAAATGGGAAGCATGGAAACGTTTAGGATGTCTGGCTTCTGAGATGGAATCCGCGGCACTTTTCGTAGTTGCAAGTTACTTAAAAGTGCGAGTGGGCTCTTGCTTCTTAGTTATGGCAAATCAGGAAAGAGAAAAATTAGGATTGGAAAATCCGGTGGTACATGATACCGATAAAGCAATTCAGGTGGCAGTACAGGCAATACGTGAAATGATTCATGCAGATAAAGAGAATCAGTAAGATTAACTGTTAAGGCATCAAAGACGCAGAAAATTTCTTGCAAAATAAAATGCAGGAAAGACTACAAGAGTACAGGAAAAACGAAAGGCAGGAAAAAATCATGGACAAAAAACAGATTGAAGAAATGATTGATTTGGCAGTCAGGCAGTTAGATTACTCCTATGCGCCATACTCAAACTTTCATGTAGGAGCGGCACTTCTGGCAAAAAACGGAACTTATTACACAGGATGTAACATCGAAAATGCCGGTTACACCGCAACAAACTGTGCAGAGCGCACTGCCTTTTTTAAAGCAGTCAGTGAAGGAGTAAAGGAATTTCAGGCAATCTGCATCGTAGGTGGAAAAGATGGGGTGCTCACTGAATATGCAGCGCCGTGTGGTGTGTGCAGACAGGTTATGATGGAGTTTTGCAACCCTGAAACATTTCAGATTATTCTGGCAGTCAGCAAGGACAAATATGATGTCTTTACGTTAAAAGAACTTCTTCCGCTGGGATTTGGACCGGCCAATCTGGCATAACAAATAGTAAAAAATTATATGGTATATTAACATGGTTTTGTGTCGGAGCAGACAGAAAGGAATTGTTATGGAAACTTATAAGAGAGTATTTGTGATTGTTTTGGATTCACTTGGAATTGGTGCAATGCCGGATTCTGAAAAATTTGGAGATAAAGGTGTAGATACCTTCGGACATATCTTAGATAAGATGGGAACATTGAAGATTCCAAATCTTCAGAAACTGGGAATGTTAAACCTGCATAAAGGCGGAAACATGGAAGGTGTCGAAAAACCAATCGGACGTTATATGCGGATTGGCGAAGCCAGCAACGGAAAAGATACAATGACCGGACACTGGGAAATGATGGGAATTTATACTCCGAAACCGTTTAAAACCTTTACGGAAACAGGATTTCCAAAGGAATTAATCGATGAACTCGAAAAAAGATGCCACAAGCGTGTCATCGGAAATAAGAGTGCAAGTGGAACGGAAATCATCGAGGAACTTGGAGAAGAAGAAATCAATACAGGAGCAATGATTGTATATACTTCGGCAGACTCTGTCTTGCAGATTTGCGGAAATGAAGAAACTTTTGATTTACAGAATTTATATCATTGCTGTGAAATTGCCAGGGAGTTGACCTTAAAGGATGAGTGGAGAGTCGGAAGAGTCATTGCCAGACCTTATGTCGGAAAGAAAAAAGGCGAATTTAAACGAACCAGTAATCGTCATGATTATGCTTTAAAGCCAACAGGAAAAACCGCATTAAATGCTTTAAAAGATGCAGGATTTGACGTTATCGGTGTCGGAAAAATCAATGATATCTTCTGTGGAGAAGGCATTACAAAAAGCTATCATTCTGAAAGTTCGGTACATGGCATGCAGCAGACAGTGGAAATCTGTAAAGAAGAGTTTCATGGACTTTGTTTTGTAAATTTAGTAGACTTTGACGCATTGTGGGGGCATAGGAGAAATCCGGAAGGATACGGACATGAAATTGAAAAGTTTGACGAAGGACTTGGAAATTTATTAAACGAAATGAAAGAGGATGACCTGTTGATTCTGACCGCAGACCACGGAAATGATCCGACATACACGGGAACAGACCATACGAGAGAGTATGTGCCGTTTGTTGCTTATTCTAAGAAAATGGAAGAGGGCGGAGCAATCGAAAATCAGGATACTTTTGCGGTGATCGGAGCTTCTGTTGCAGAAAACTTTGGCGTGAAAATGCCGGAAGATACGATTGGAACTTCTATTTTAAACCAGTTGAACGCAGATAAGCATTCCCCCGCTTCAAGTGCGCAGAGCACTAAGCGGCGGGTGAGGGGGGATGCTTCCGTCAGTGAGAGTTGAAAGCTCCCACTGACAGATCGCGAAGCGACTGCGTTCATGAGCAAGTAGCAAAGCGGATTGCGAATGTCCGCTTTACGTAAAAGAGATACCGGCGGAAAAAATATAAAAATATAAAAAGGAAGAGACAGGCTGATTGATATCAGTAGGTCTCTTCCTTTTTGTAGAGGTTTGTATGTATTAATTTTTATAGAGGGAACAGTAACTATAACTGTTTATTTTTTGATGATTTCTTTCATTACTTCGTAAGTACCTTTGGTACGGATTTCTTCAAGACAAGTGGTAACTGCATGTTCAAATCCATCGATTGTGCTTAGATCTTCACCCCAGAATGAGGTATTTGTGCAGACTGCATGAACCAGGTCTTTTGCACTGTCATCTTTGTGTGAATAGAAAAATTCTAAGACATCAGTATCGTCTTTTACGGTGTAAGTACCGTTTTTGCGGGATGCATTCAGTCCGTCAGCAGTTAATTCCTGACCATTGTAGAACGCAATATAGAAAGCGAAAGATGCAGTGATACATGCTGGAAGGCTTCCTCTTCTTGCAACATATTCTTTTAAAGAAGGCATAACACGTGCTCTCCATTTTGAAGTAGAGTTTAATGAAATTGCAAGCAGCGCATGGTCGATAAATGGATTTTTGAAACGTTCGGTAACGGCAGATGCAAAGTCTTCTAGTTCTTCTTTTGGAAGGTCAAGAGTCGGAATGATTTCGTCATAGATAGTCTGGTTCATAAAGTTGCAGATCACTTCATCTTCCATACAGTCTCTTACGATATTCTGTCCTGCGAGGTATGCACCAAGCACGAAAGAAGTATGAGCACCATTTAAGATGCGGACTTTGCGCTGTTTGTAAGGTTTGTGATTGTCTGTAACAAGAACCGGAAGTCCTGCTGCTTTAGCCGGAAATTCTTTTTCTAAAGATTTTGGTCCTTCGATTACCCAGAATCCGAAAATTTCACCGGTTGTTAAAATGGCATCTTCATAACCGTTTTCAGCAGTTAAAGTTTCTGCTTCGGCAGACGGATATCCAGTTACGATACGGTCTACTAAAGTAGAACAGAAAAGGTTTTCAGCTTCAATCCAGTTGATAAACTCTTCTCCGAGTTTCCACTGTTTTGCATAGTTTAAGACGCATTTTCTGAGTGCTTTTCCGTTATCTTCAATTAATTCGCAGGAAAGAATAATCAGACCTTTTCCGGATTCTTTTCCGAATTTTTGGAAACGACGGTATAAAACCTGAGTCAGTTTTCCAGGGTAGCTGGAAGCCGGAGCGTCCGTAAACTGACAGGAAGCATCATAAACGATACCTGCTTCTGTTGTATTAGAAACTACGAAACGTAACGCTTCATTGTCCGCACAGGCAAGCAGTGCTTCAAAATCGTCATAAGGGTTGATGCATCGGCTGACACAGGAAAGGATACGCTTGTTGTTTACTTTCTGTCCATCTTGAAATCCTCTTAAATATAAAGTATAAAGCCCTTCCTGTTCATTGATAGCGGCAGCTACTTTAGAATGGGATGCAGTTGGTTTGCAGATGACAACTTTTGAGTTAAAACCTGCTTTTTCATTCATCACATCAATAAATGCATCTGTAAAGGCACGTAAAAAGTTACCCTCTCCAAACTGAAGAACACGTTCAGGGGCATCTTCTAAGAGATACCCGTCATAATTCATTTCATGAAGGGTTTCATAGGATAATTTTTTCATCTTTTTCTTCTCTTTTCTTCTGATTATTTTATTTAAGTTCGGAAACTATAAATTAAAGGGTGACGCCCTGTTTGAAGATTGCCATGTCATGGAATCCGGCTTCTTCAGATTTGGATTTCTTTCCGGATGCGATTTCAATTACAAAATCAAAGAGTTTAGAAGAAAGAGAATCTAAGGTTTCCCCTTCAACTAAAGTTCCACAGTTGAAATCAATCCAGTTATTTTTTTTATTTGCAAGTGTAGAGTTAGTTGCAATCTTTACAGTTGGAACCGGACTTGCAAATGGAGTTCCACGTCCTGTGGTAAATAAAACGATGTGTGCACCGGAAGCTGCAAGAGCAGTGGAGGCAACTAAATCGTTTCCGGGAGCACTTAAAAGATTTAAGCCGTGTGTACAGACTCTGTCTCCATAAGAAAGAACACCTTTTACAGGAGCACTTCCGGATTTCTGGGTACATCCAAGAGATTTATCTTCCAGAGTGGAAATTCCCCCTTTTTTATTTCCAGGAGATGGGTTTTCATAAATGGTCTGATTGTGGCTTTTAAAATAATTTTTAAAATCGTTGATTAAGTTCACGGTCTCATCAAAAAGTTTTTCATTTTCACAACGATTCATAAGCAGGGTTTCCGCTCCAAACATTTCCGGAACTTCTGTTAAGACAGTTGTTCCGCCTTTGGAAATTAACAAGTCGGAAAATGCACCGACAGTTGGATTGGCAGTGATTCCGGAAAGTCCGTCACTTCCGCCGCATTTCATTCCGATAACCAGTTCGCTACAGCTGATGGGTTCTCGTTTGAAACTTCCTACATAGTCTGCAAGGTCTGCAATTACATCCAGTGCATCGGAAATTTCATCTTCACATTCCTGAGCAACCAGAAAACGAACGCGTTTTTCGTCGTATTCGCCGATGTATTTTTTTAATTCTTCGATGTTACTGTTTTCGCAGCCCAGTCCAAGTACCAGTACACCACCAGCATTTGGATGATTGATTAAATCAGCAAGAATCTGTCTTGTATGTTCCTGGTCATCTCCCATTTGGGAACATCCGTAAGGGTGTGGGAAAGCAACGATTTCTTCAACTGTTCCTTTTTTATAAACCTGAGCCTGTCGTTCGATAGCAGTTGCTACATTGTTGACACAGCCAACGGTTGGGACAATCCAGATTTCATTACGAACACCGACTTTTCCGTTGCTTCTTCTATAACCATCAAAGAAACGTTCTTCGGTTTTTTTGACTTCCGGATGAACCGGCTCATAAGTGTAAGTAAGCAGGTCGCCAAGACCGGTGCGGATATTGTGTGTGTGAATCCAGGAACCGGTTGTGATGTCTTCTTTTGCAAGACCAATCTGTGAACCATATTTAATAACAGGTTCGTCTGTCTTGATATCTGTTAAGGCAAATTTGTGTCCTTGTGGGATATCTTCTGATAAAGTCACTGTCTGACTGCCGAGTTCGACAACCAGTCCTTTGGATAATGGAGCAAGAGCAACTGCTACATTATCATTGGAATGAATCTTTAAATATTTTTGCATTGGAAAATTCCTCCATTAAAAATTGTAAGAGCTTACATAAAAAATACAACGAAACGCTTTAATAGTCAATATAAAAGATGAGAAACATTAAAAAAAGCATAATTTTAGGGGAAATAGACAAAAATAGATGGGAAAGATTGTGAAAAAATTTGCGGAAAAGTGTTTGCTATTTCGGTGAAAGCGTTTTATAATTCAAAATGAAATGTAAACGCTTACCTATGCGTGCAAAAAAAAGAAAAAAGAAAGGAAAATGAAACTTATGAAGAGATTAAGAAGACTGTTTGTCTGCCTGGTCTGTCTGTGCGTGGTTATGAGTGCTCAAGGATGCGGTTCTATTGCAGGTGTTTCAAGTGGCAAGAGAATTATTCGTATTTCTCATGCGCAGTCTGAAACACATCCGGAACATCTTGGACTGTTAAAGTTCAAAGAATATGTTGAGGAAAATCTGGGAGATAAATATGAAGTCCAGATTTATCCAAATGAAATTTTAGGTTCTGCACAGAAAGCAATCGAACTGACACAGACCGGAGCGATTGACTTTGTAGTGGCAGGAACAGCAAACCTCGAAACATTTGCTGATGTGTATGAGATTTTCAGTATGCCATACTTATTTACATCAGAAGAAGCTTACCATGAAACCATGAACGATACTGATTACATGGAAAAGATTTATGAATCTACGGATGATGCAGGTTTTAGAGTATTGACATGGTACAATGCAGGAACAAGAAGCTTCTATGCAAAGAAACCAATCTATACACCGGATGACTTAAAGGGACTTAAGATTCGTGTACAGCAGAGTCCGGCAAGTGTTAAGATGGCAAATGCATTTGGAGCAGCAGCATCACCGATGAGCTTTGGTGAGGTATACACAGCGATTCAGCAGGGTGTCATTGACGGAGCGGAAAATAATGAGCTGGCGCTGACAAACAACAAACACGGTGAAGTCGCAAAATATTATTCTTACAACAAACATCAGATGGTACCGGATTTATTAATCGGAAATCTTAAATTCTTAAATAGTTTAAGTGATGAGGAATTCCAGGTTTTTAAAGAAGCAGCACGTCTTTCTACAGAAGTAGAAATGGAAGAATGGGATACTCAGGTTCAGGAAGCAAAAGACATTGCTCAGAATCAGATGGGTGTTGAATTTATCGACGTTGATGTACAGCAGTTTAAAGATAAAGTTGCAGGTGTACAGGAAGAAATGTTAGAAAGCAATGAAAACATCCGTGATCTGTATGACCATATTCAGGAAATTAACAAAAAGTACGAGTAGGAGGGGTACGATGGAAGCAGTAAAGAAAATCAAAAATGGGATGAATGCAGTCTTAAGTTTCTTATGTATCATTCTCTTTGCTTTTATGGTATGTGTAGGAACCTACCAGATTGTCACACGTTTTGTTTTTAATTCCCCGAGTACGGTATCAGAAGAGCTTCTGACTTATAGCTTTGCATGGATGGCATTGCTTTCTTCTGCACTGGTATTTGGAAAACGTGACCACATGAGAATGGGATTCTGGGCAGATAAGCTGACCGGAACAAAGAAAAAAGTTTTAGAATTGGTAATTGAATTAATTGTTCTTATTTTTGCAGCGAGCGTTATGGTGTACGGTGGTTCTACCATTATGAAACTTACAATGACACAGAAAACAGCTTCTCTTGGAATTCCAATGGGAATCATTTACACAGTTGTTCCGCTTAGTGGAATTGTAATTGTAATTTATGCAATTTTAAATATGATTGAACTGTGCAAGGGAAATTTAGACCAGCCGGTGGCTGAAGAAAAATAGGAGGAGTCTGATTTATGAGTATAGCAATTGTATCAGGAATCATCATTTTGGTTCTGCTGGTCATTATGTTAGTCGCAGGTGTACCGATTGCTGTAGCACTTGGTGTATCATCTGTATGTGCAATTCTTCCGGTTATGGATATCGACGTTGCGGTATTGACCGGTGCACAGCGAATTTTTTCAGGAATTTCAGTATTTAGTTTATTAGCAATTCCATTTTTTATTCTTGCCGGAAACATCATGAATAAAGGTGGAATTGCCATCCGTCTGATTAACCTTGCAAAATTAATCACTGGACGTACTCCGGGTGCACTGGCTCAGACAAATGTTATCGCAAACATGCTCTTTGGAGCAATTTCCGGTTCTGGTACAGCAGCTGCTTCTGCTATGGGTTCTATTATCGGACCAATCGAAAAAGAAGAGGGATATGACCCGAACTTTTCCGCAGCGGTAAACATTGCGACAGCACCGACAGGACTTCTGATTCCGCCAAGTAATGTTATGATTACTTATTCTTTAGTAAGTGGTGGAACATCCGTAGCAGCCCTGTTTATGGCAGGATACATTCCCGGAATTTTATGGGGGCTTGCATGTATGCTTGTAATTTACATCATTGCAAAGAAAAAAGGATATCGTGCAAAATCAACATTTACAGCAAAAGAAGCCGGAAAAGTTATCTTACAGGCTCTGCCATGTCTGCTTTTGATAGTTATTGTAATCGGTGGAATTATTGGTGGTATCTTTACAGCAACAGAAGGCTCTGTTGTAGCAGTTGTATACAGCCTTTGCCTGTCTCTGTTTGTTTATAAATCCATTACCTTAAAAGACCTCCCGAAATTATTCAAAGAGAGTGCTGAAATGACAGGTATCATTATCTTTTTAATTGGTGTATCCAGTATCATGTCATGGGTTATGGCATTTACAAACATTCCGGAAGCAGTATCAAGCGGACTTCTTGCAATTACAAATAATAAATATATTATTTTCCTGCTGATTAATATTATCCTGCTTGTAGTTGGAACATTCATGGATATGACACCGGCATGTCTGATTTTCACGCCAATCTTCCTTCCGGTCTGCAGTGC
Source organism: Firmicutes bacterium OM04-13BH (assembly GCA_003481745.1). GTDB lineage: Bacteria > Bacillota > Clostridia > Lachnospirales > Lachnospiraceae > Blautia > Blautia stercoris. The sequence goes on along the minus strand of QULP01000003.1, from coordinate 268,265 downwards.
ACTTGGAATGAGTACCATTCACTTTGGTATTATGTTAATCTTTAACTTATGTATCGGAACAATTACACCGCCGGTAGGAACGACATTGTTTGTCGGTGTAAAAGTCGGAAATGTAAAAATTGAGACAGTATTTAAGCAGTTGCTTATTTACTTTGCAGCGATACTTGCTGTATTATTATTAGTAACCTATATTCCACAGCTTAGTTTATGGCTGCCAAGTCTGATGGGGTATGTATAAAGGGAAAGCGATATCATTCACGCAGGCGCACGCAGTACAGTGAAAGTTAAGTGCTGTTATATTGACGCAGAATAATTGCTTCAGATACAAGGCGGAGGAATGAGGCGTAGCAGTAGCTACGGCGATTGACGACAACGCAGTAGATGAAAAATTAGGCAAGTCAGGATGACAGTTGCTTAACAATTTCACTGTACAAACTACTTGTCGCTGGCAGCGGTACATAAGAGGCATAGCCTCTAAGTACCGGCCGCTCCAAAGTGTCTGCTTGTGAAAAGATAGCTAATCAAAAGTTCCAATGGATGAAGTTACTTAGTAAAGTTCAAGTTGAATGAATGTAAAGCTTGGTTCCTGTTTTTTGGTCAATCATGTTTTATATTGACTATAATGAAGTGTAGTAAAAAATAGATTGTTGATTTATTTGGACTAAATTGCATGTCAGGAGTATTTGATTGATAAAAAAGTAATGAATGGAACTTTAGAAGATATCTATTATGCACCGCAGGATTACCCTGTGGTGAAGCAAGAAATTTTATTAAGGAGGCTTTTGCAATGAAAGCATTTATGGATGAAAACTTTTTACTTGAAACTCCGACCGCACAGAAGTTATTTCATGAATATGCAAGTCAGGTGCCGGTTTTAGATTATCACTGTCATATCAATCCGCAGGAAATCGCTGAGGATAGAAAATTTGAAAACATCACACAGGTATGGCTTGGCGGTGATCATTATAAATGGCGTCAGATGCGTTCTAACGGAGTAGATGAATATTACATCACCGGTGGTGCATCTGACCGTGAAAAATTCCAGAAATGGGCAGAAACGCTGGAAAAAGCGATCGGAAATCCGCTGTATCACTGGAGTCATTTAGAGCTTAGAAAATATTTCGGTTATGAAGGCTATTTAAATGGAGAAACTGCAGAAGAAGTATGGAATTTGTGTAATGCAAAACTGCAGGAGGACAGCATGTCTGTTCGTAACATTATTAAGCAGTCTAATGTTACTTTGGTTTGCACGACAGATGACCCGGTAGATGATTTAAAATGGCATCAGATGATTGCAAAAGATGACAGTTTTGATGTACAGGTACTTCCGGCATGGAGACCGGACAAGGCAATGAATCTGGAAAAACCGGAATATCTGGATTATGTAAAAACTCTTTCTGAAGTAAGTGAAGTAAAAATCGACAGTTTCAAGGCTTTAAAAGAAGCACTTGTAAAACGTCTGGATTATTTCCAGGCAAATGGCTGTAAAGTATCAGACCATGGTATCGAGTATGTTATGTATGCTCCGGCAGATGATGCAGAAGTCGAAAGAATTTTTGTCAAGAGACTTGCTGGTGAAGCGGTAACAAAAGAAGAAGAATTAAAATTCAAGACGGCATATTTACAATTCATGGCAGAAGAATATTATAACAGAGACTGGGTAATGCAGCTTCATTATGGATGCAAACGTGATAACAACACACCACGTTATAAGCAGTTAGGTCCGGATACAGGATATGATTGCATCAACAACTATGCACCAAGTTCTGAAACGGCAGATTTCTTAAATTCTTTAAATGTAGCAGATAAGATGCCGAAAGTGATTTTATATTCTTTAAATCCGAATGATAATGCAGCAATCGGAACAATTTTAGGATGTTTTCAGGACAGCAGTGCAATTGGTAAAATTCAGCAGGGTAGTGCATGGTGGTTTAATGACCATAAAACAGGAATGATTGAACAGATGACTTCTCTTGCAAATTTAGGTCTGTTAAGCAACTTCATCGGTATGCTGACGGACTCAAGAAGTTTCCTGTCCTATACAAGACATGAATATTTCCGAAGAATTATGTGTAATTTAATCGGCGGATGGGTAGAAAACGGAGAATATCCGGCTGACTACAAAGCATTGGAGAAAATTGTAAAGGGAATTTCTTATAACAATGCGGTTCGCTATTTTGGATTTGACTTATAAGAAAAACAGGCTTATTATTAATAGAGATACTTTTTGTGAACGCAGATAAGCATTCTCCCGTTTCAAATGTACGGGGCACGAAACAGTGGGTAAGGGGGACGTTTATGTCAGTGAGAACCTTTCGCTCTCACTGACAGGTCGCAAAGCGACTGCGTTCATAAGCAAGTTGCGAAGGGGATTGCGAATGTCCGCTTTACAGCAAAGAGGCATGGATTTTAAATCTGAAAATCCATGCCTCTTTAAAGAATCAGAATGATAGAAAGATGAGGAAACAAAGTCATTAACATTTACGATATAGCCAGAATTTCCGGTGTGTCAATCGCAACAGTTTCAAGGGTGGTAAACGGAAGCCAGAAAGTCAGTGAAAAGACTAGACAGAAAGTAATGGATGTGATAAAAGCAGAGGGCTATACGCCAAATATATTTGCGAGAGGACTTGGACTTGATTCAATGAAAACGATTGGAATTATGTGTCCAAACATTGCGGATAACTACATGGCAAGAGCAATTTCTCACCTGGAACAAAATTTTCATGAATATGGATATGACTGTATTCTTGGATGCAGTGGACACACAAGAGAAGCAAAAGAAAATTATGTAAAATTGTTATTATCTAAGAGAATCGATGCGCTTGTTATGGTTGGTTCTACTTATGGTGGAAACGGAGTAGAAGAAAAGGAGACGGCTTATATTAAAAATGCGTCGAAACAGGCGCCGGTTTTTTTGATTAACAGCTGGATTGAGGGAGAAAATATTTATTGTTCGAATGCAGATGATTTCTCTGCTGCTTATGAAGTGACCAGCGCATTGATTCGCCGTGGAAAGAAACGGATTTTATTTTTGTATGATTCGGAGACTTTCAGTGCAAAGCAGAAGATGGAGGGCTACGAAAGGGCGCTTTCCGATGCCGGCTATCCGGTACTTGGAGATTTGAAGTTTCATACCAAAAACGAAATTCATTATGCAAGAGATTTGATGCTTGCGTATAAGAATCTGGAGTTTGACAGTGTATTTGCAGTAGAAGACGGGCTTGCTGTTGCTGCTTTAAAGTATGCAAAGGTAAAAGGAATTTCGGTACCGGAAGAACTTTCTGTGGTTGGATATAATAACTCACCGCTTTCTGTAAGCTGTGAGCCAGAACTGACTTCTGTAGACAGCCGGATTGAACAGCAGTGTTACATAGCGGTGGAAAACATTGTAAAAGTGTTAGAGGGAAATACAGAAGTTTCACACCGTACCATTGTGCCGTGTGAAATCGTTAAGCGTTGTACGACAGATTTCTGATTCATTTTTGTAAAAAATGATTAAAAAAGAACGCTTGACAAATTAAAACACAATGCTATAATTGACTCATCAATAAGAAAATACGTTGACGAGACGAGTAAGATGTGGAAACGTTTCAGAGAGAGGCAGCCGGAGCTTCCGGTGCTGGAACTGCCTTAGCGGGAACCATCCGAAAACTACCTCTGAGTGACCCCAATCCGGTCCGGTGATTCCGTTATCATCAAAATGAAGTGGTTTGAAAATCAGTGTAACAGCTGATTTGTTTAGATGAAAAGCAAAAAGGGTGGAACCGCGGGTAATGTCTTTGCTCGTCCCTTGCATGAAAATGCAGGGATGGACAAGGACTTTTTTTATTCCATAAAAATCTCTGCGAAATAGATAATGATATTGATAAATGTAAATGTACTTTTGGAAAGTATTCTGCAAGAGCAGGAGAAAGATTCTAAGAGTGCATAAATAAAAAACAGGAGGAAAAAAGTTATGGTTATCACATTAAAAGATGGTTCTAAAAAAGAGTATGAAGAAGCAAAATCTGTAATCGACATCGCTTATGATATCAGCGAAGGTCTTGCACGTGCAGCTTGTGCCGGAGAAGTGGACGGAGAGGTTGTAGACCTGCGTACTGTTGTAGATAAAGACTGTGAAGTAAATATTTTAACAGCAAAAGATGAGAAAGGTCTTGCAGCACTGCGTCATACGGCATCCCATGTATTAGCGGAAGCAGTACAGAAATTATATCCGGATGCAAAAGTTGCAATCGGACCTTCTATTGATACAGGTTTTTATTATGATTTTGAGTGTCAGCCATTCTCAAGAGAAGCGCTCGATGAAATTGAAAAAGAAATGAAAAAAATCATCAAAAAAGGTGCAAAGATTGAGCGTTTCACAAAGACAAGAGAAGAAGCAATCGCATTTTTCAAAGAAAAAAATGAGCCTTATAAAGTAGAATTAATCGAGGATCTTCCGGAAGGAGAAGAAATCAGCTTCTATTCTCAGGGAGACTGGGTTGATCTATGTGCAGGTCCTCATCTGATGAGTACAAAGGGCGTAAAAGCATTTAAACTGCTCTCATCTTCAGGTGCTTATTGGAGAGGAAGCGAGAAGAATCAGATGCTGACTCGTGTATACGGAACTGCTTACGGAAGCAAGGATGAATTAAAAGAGCATCTGGAACAGCTTGAAGAAGCAAAGAAGAGAGACCACAATAAACTGGGTCGTGAAATGAAATTGTTTACAACAGTTGATGTAATCGGACAGGGTCTTCCACTGATTATGCCAAATGGTGTCATTATCATGCAGGAACTTCAGCGCTGGATTGAAGATGAAGAGACAAAACGTGGTTATGTCCGCACAAAAACTCCGCTGATGGCAAAGAGTGATCTGTATAAAATTTCCGGTCACTGGGATCACTATAAAGATGGAATGTTTGTATTAGGTGATGAAGAAACAGATAAAGAAGTATTCGCACTTCGTCCGATGACCTGTCCGTTCCAGTACTATGTATACAAAGCAGAACAGCACAGTTATCGTGATCTTCCACTCCGTTATGGTGAAACTTCTACTCTGTTCCGTAACGAAGATTCCGGTGAAATGCATGGCCTGACACGTGTTCGTCAGTTTACAATTTCTGAAGGGCATCTGATTGTAAGACCAGACCAGATGGTAAAAGAATTTAAAGATTGTATTGCACTGGCTCAGTACTGTTTACAGGTACTTGGTGTAGAAGAAGATGTAACTTATCATCTGTCAAAATGGGATCCGGAAGACAAAGAAAAATATATCGGCGAGCCGGAAGTTTGGAATGAAACAGAAGAACACATCCGTAATATGTTACAGGAATTAAATATTCCATTCGTAGAGGATGTAGGAGAAGCTGCATTCTATGGTCCAAAAGTCGATATCAATGCAAAGAACGTTTACGGAAAAGAAGATACTATGATTACGATTCAGTGGGATGCACTGCTTGCTGAACAGTTTGATATGTACTATATTGATGAAAATGGTGAGAAGAAACGTCCTTGCATTATCCATCGTACATCTGTGGGATGTTACGAAAGAACTTTGGCATGGTTAATTGAAAAATATGCCGGCATGTTCCCGACTTGGTTATGTCCGGAACAGGTGCGTGTGATTCCGATTTCTGAAAAATTCCATGACTATGCTGCAAAAGTAGAAGCAGAGTTAAAGGAAAATGGTATCCGTTGTTCCGTAGACCAGCGTTCTGAAAAGATGGGATATAAGATTCGTGAAGCTCGTCTTGCAAGAGTACCATATATGCTGGTAGTTGGTGCAAAAGAGGAGGAAGAAAACAAGGTATCTGTAAGAAGTCGTTACCTTGGAGATGAAGGTGCAAAAGATTTAGCAGATTTCATCGGTGCAATTAAGGAAGAAATTAAAAATAAAACAATTCGTAAAATTGAAGTAGAGAACTAAATATAGGTTTTAGAAATTAAGAAGAGAAAGGCATTTATTTGTTGAAAGGCAGATAAATGTCTTTTTCATTTTATTAAAATTTAAAATCTTCTATTGACAAATACCTCGTGGGGGTATATAGTGAAGATACCCACAGGGGGTATTTGAAGTTGGAAAATCCTATAGTTGTACAATGTAAACTACCACACGCCATAAAGGCATGTGGTTTTACGGAGATAGAAACTTATAAAGGAGCGTGTATGTAGATGTCTGAAGAAAAGAGAGGCTGTTGTTGTGGCAAAAAGACAACAATGCGTTCGGAAGAGGAACGAAAAAAATTAATCAACCGTCTAAGCAGAATTGAGGGACAGATTCGTGGAATCAAGGGAATGTTGGAAAATGATGCGTATTGTAATGATATTCTGGTACAGTCAGCAGCAGCGAGCGCAGCAATCAATGCATTTAACAAGGAACTGCTTGCAAGCCACATTCATTCCTGTGTGGTCAGAGATATTCGGGAAGGAAAAGACGAAGTAGTGGATGAATTAGTAGCTACTTTGCAAAAACTAATGAAGTAAAAATTACAAACTGTAAATTAGAAATGAAAAACAGAGAGAGGAGTTGAAAAAAGTTATGGAACAGTATACGGTAACCGGAATGAGCTGTGCAGCTTGCAGTGCCAGAGTCGAAAAAGCGGTTTCCAAAGTACCAGGTGTTACTTCCTGTTCAGTCAGTTTATTGACAAATTCGATGGGAGTAGAGGGAAGTGCAGACCCGGCAAGTATTATTTCAGCAGTGGAAGCGGCTGGGTATGGTGCATCTGTAAAAGGAGCAGATAAAAAGGCGAACACGCTGGCAGCAAATGAGGCGGCACTGGAAGATAAAGAGACACCGATTTTAAAGAGACGTCTGATTGCATCGGTTGGATTTTTGTTAGTGTTAATGTATTTTTCCATGGGACACATGATGTGGGGCTGGCCTTTACCGGCATGGTTTCAGGATAACCACATTGCAATGGGAATTGTGCAGATGATTCTGGCGGCAATTGTCATGGTGATTAACCAGAAATTTTTTATTAGCGGATTTAAGAGTTTATGGCACAGAGCTCCAAATATGGATACGCTTGTGGCAATGGGTTCGATGGCATCGTTTGTATGGAGTGTCTATGTACTGCTTGCAATGACAAGAGCGCAGGTAGATGGAAATATGGATGCCGTTATGAATTATATGATGGATTTTTATTTTGAATCCGCAGCGATGATTCTGACCCTGATTACAGTCGGAAAAATGTTAGAAGCAAAATCAAAGGGTCGGACAACGGATGCATTAAAGAGTCTGATGAAACTTGCACCGAAAACAGCCGTGCTTGTAAGAGATGGAAAAGAAGTAACGGTTTCTATCGACCGGGTACAGAAAGGTGATATTTTCGTTGTTCGTCCGGGAGAAAATATTCCGGTTGATGGAAGAATTTTAGAGGGTCACAGTGCAGTCAATGAATCCGCACTGACCGGAGAAAGTATTCCGGTCGATAAAGAAACAGGAGATTTGGTTTCTGCGGCAACCATCAATCAGTCAGGATTTATTAAATGTGAGGCAACCAGAGTTGGAGAAGACACAACTTTGTCTCAGATTATCAAGATGGTGAGTGATGCGGCAGCGACAAAAGCACCGATTGCAAAGATTGCAGATAAGGTTTCCGGTGTGTTTGTTCCGGCAGTTATTACGATTGCAGTCATTACAACCATTGTCTGGCTGATTGCAGGACAGAGTGTAGGATATGCGCTGGCACGAGGCATTTCTGTACTGGTTATCAGCTGTCCATGTGCACTTGGGCTTGCAACTCCGGTTGCAATCATGGTAGGAAATGGAATAGGTGCAAAAAACGGTATTTTATTTAAGACAGCAGTTTCTCTCGAGGAAACAGGTCGTGTGCAGATTGTGGCACTGGATAAAACCGGAACAATTACAAGTGGAGAGCCAAAGGTAACAGATATTTATCCGGCAGATGGAGAAAATGAAGAAAGTCTGTTAAGAGAAGCGGCAATTCTGGAACAAAAAAGTGAGCATCCGCTTGCAAAAGCGATTTTGGAAAAAGTGAAAGAAAAGAAATGGATGCTTGAAGAGGCAGAGGAATTTGAGGCACTCCCGGGAAATGGTTTAAAGGCATCTTATAATAAGAAAGAACTGCTTGGTGGAAGCATGAAATTTATGCAGGAGCAGATTGGAATTTCCGAGGAAATGCAGAAACAGGCACAGCATTTTGCAAAAGAAGGAAAAACACCGCTGTTCTTTGCAAAAGAGCAGAAACTGCTTGGTATGATTGCCGTGGCAGATACCATAAAAGAGGACAGCCCAAGAGCAGTCAAAGAATTACAGAATATGGGAATCCGTGTGGTGATGCTGACCGGAGATAACGAGCGGACAGCAAAAGCGATCGGGGCACAGGCCGGTGTGGATGAAGTTATTGCAGGTGTGCTTCCGGATGGAAAAGAAAGTGTGATCCGTAAGTTAAAACAAAAAGGAAAAGTGGCAATGGTCGGCGATGGAATCAATGATGCTCCGGCACTGACAAGAGCAGATATCGGAATTGCGATTGGAGCAGGAACGGATATTGCAATTGATGCAGCCGATGTGGTACTGATGAAGAGTCGGTTAAGTGATGTTCCGGCAGCAGTGAGACTCAGCCGTGCAACTTTGAAAAATATCCATGAGAATCTGTTTTGGGCATTTTTCTACAATGTAATTGGAATACCGCTTGCAGCAGGTGTCTGGATTCCGATTTTTGGCTGGACCTTAAATCCGATGTTTGGAGCATTTGCAATGAGTCTTTCCAGTTTCTGTGTCGTATCAAATGCATTGAGATTGAATTTATTTAAGGTAAAAGACGCGAAAAAAGATAAGAAATTAAAAAATGAAGTCAGCGTATCCGAACTTTCTCTGACACAGACAGATGGTGAAACAAAGACTTTGAAAATCAAGGGTATGATGTGTGGTCACTGCGAAGCAAGAGTCAAACAGGCATTAGAAAGCCTTGAGGGAGTGGAAGAGGCAAAAGTAAGCCATGAAGCCGGAACTGCGGTAGTTATTTTAAGTGCACCGGTGGATGAGAAACTCATGAAACAAAATGTGGAGAAAGAGGGCTATAAAGTCCTTTCAATCAAATAAAAAATAAGAGAGGTATAAAGCTATGGTAAAAACAACACTTGGAATCGATGGAATGATGTGTGGAATGTGCGAAAGCCACATGAATGATGCAATTCGCAATAACTTTGATGTAAAAAAGGTAACATCTTCTCACAGTAAAAAACAGACCGAAGTGATTTCAGAAGAAGCATTAGATGAAGGAAAGTTAAAAGAAGTAGTAGAAAAGACTGGCTATCAGTTGACTTCTGTAGAAACAGAACCGTATGAAAAGAAGGGATTTTCTCTGTTTCACAGATAAGAAAATAGTAGGAACTGTTTTTTAGAAAAACGATAGAAAGGACGTTGTGGAGAGCAGCGTCCTTTTTTCTTTTGGCTTAAGTAAGAAGAACATTGATTTTCCTTTAACACAAGATTATAATAAAAAATAACGAAATTTTGAGACGACAAAAAGGAGAAAACGAGTATGATAGCAGATAAAATGAAAGCACTTGTAAAAAACAGCTCAGCAATTCGTGCCATGTTTGAAGAAGGAAAAATAATGGCAGCAAAATACGGGGCAGAAAACGTATATGATTTCAGCCTTGGAAATCCAAATGTGCCGGCACCGGTTCAGGTAAAAGAGGCAATTATCGAGGAAGCAGAGAAAGAAGACCCGATTGTACTGCACGGATATATGAGCAATGCAGGATATGAGGATGTGCGTCAGGCAGTAGCGGAATCCATCAATAAAAAATTTGATACTGCGTTTTCTGCAAAAAATATTATTATGACAGTTGGAGCAGCAGGGGGGTTAAATGTAATCTTAAAGACATTATTAAACCCAGGAGATGAGGTCATTGCAATTGCTCCATATTTTGGAGAATACAACAGCTATGTTTCAAACTTTGATGGAAAACTGGTTGTGGTAAGCCCGAACACCGAGACTTTCCAGCCAAATCTTACAGAACTTGAAGAAAAACTGACTGCAAGAACAAAGGCTGTCATTGTAAATTCACCGAATAACCCGACTGGAGTTATCTATTCTGAAGAAACCATTCAGGCAATGGCAGAAATTCTTCGTAAGAAACAAAAAGAATTTGGTACAGATATCTATCTGATTTCCGATGAACCGTATCGAGAGCTGGCTTATGATGGAGCAGAAGTGCCGTATTTGACAAAATATTATGAAAATGCTATTATTGGTTATTCCTTTAGTAAGTCGTTGTCTCTTCCAGGCGAGAGAATTGGTTATCTTGTTATTCCGGATGAGGCAGCGGATTCAGAGGATGTTATTTCTGCCGCAGGTACTGCGACACGTGTTTTAGGTTATGTCAATGCCCCGTCTCTGATGCAGAAAGCAGTTGCGAAATGTTTGGATGCACAGGCAGACGTGCCATATTATGACAGAAACAGGGAAGATTTATATAATGGTTTAAAAGAGATGGGATTTGAATGTATCAAACCGCAGGGAGCATTTTATTTATTTATGAAATCTCCGGTTGCAGATGAAAAGGTATTCTGCGAAGCTGCAAAGAAACAGCACATTTTGATTGTTCCGGGTTCTTCTTTTGCCTGCCCTGGATACGTGCGTATTGCTTACTGCGTAGCACATGAAACGATTATTAATTCCATGCCTGGATTCAAGGCACTTGCCGAAGAATTTTTAGGCTAGTGTACTGTATCGTTGATAGGTACACTAAAAAGAATGCGTTTGTAACTTCTGTAAAAAAGAGAGTACAAATGCATCTGGGAAAGTTACAGGAGGAAAGAATGGAGTCAATTGTACATTGGTTTGCCGCAAATATGCCGTCTTTTTTATCACCGGAGGTTGCCGTTTTTTTTGTTTCGATGGTGCCGATTCTGGAACTTCGAGGAGGACTGCTCTTAGCAACACTTTTAAAGATTCCGATGACGCAGGCGATTGTAATCTGTATAATTGGAAATTTAATTCCGATACCGTTTATTCTGCTTTTCATCAAACAGATTTTTAAATGGTTAAAGAAAACAAAATTGTTTTGTCCGCTTATTGAAAAACTGGAAAGAAGAGCGATGGGAAAGAGTGACCAGATAAAACGGTATGAATTCTGGGGACTGGTTTTATTTGTAGGGATTCCGCTTCCAGGAACAGGAGCATGGACAGGCTCTTTGGTTGCTTCTTTATTAGAAGTTGATTTGAAGAAATCTGTTCCGGCTATCTTACTCGGGCTTTGCATGGCTACGGTAATTATGTGTATCGTGGGTTATGGAGCTCTTGGTTCAATTTTATCTTAATTTAACCAAATCAAGGAAGTCCTCTGCTTCAATAGTAAAAGGCAATAAGCAATGGTGGGGACTTGCTTGTATCAGGAGGGGCAAGCCCCTTCTGATAAGCTGCGTAGCAGCTATTTGGTTATGAGCAAGTAGCGAAAGCGGATTGCGAATATCCGCTTGACCAAAATCAAGTAAGTCCCATGCTTCAATTGCGAATATCCGCTTGACAAAAGCGCTCAGTAGAGGTCTGAAAAGGATTTCTATAGAGCGTTTTTTATTGCATTTTAATAAAAAATTCACCAAACGGTCATTCTTTTTCTGACAGGATATGGTATCATAAAAGAGAAAATAAAAGAAAAAATAAAAGAAAAAATCCGTGGAGTGTTTTAAGATGCTTAAAAACGGGAAAGGATAAAGATTATGAATAAGCGGGAATTTTTGGAAACACTAAAAGAAGCGCTTTCTGAAGAGATGCCGGCTTCTTTGGTAAGAGAGAATGTTCAATATTATAGTCAGTATATAGAGGGAGAAGTGGAGAAGGGCTGTACAGAAAAAGAAGCTGTGGCAAAGCTTGGAGCTCCGAGATTGATTGCAAAAACGCTTTTAGAGGCATTTGAAACGACAGGGCAGACTTATGGCTCTGATGGAAATCAAACAGCGTATCAGGATAGATATGGACGGCAGAATCGCTCAGAAGGGGACTATGGAACGACAGATGGAGACTGGGCGAGTGAGAGTATCAAAAATCAGATTAAACTCTCAAAACAGGCGAAGATTCATCTGGTAATCGGGATTTTAATTGCAGTCTGCGTGATTGTATTGATTGTCAGTCTGATTAGTGCCCTGCTTCCGATTGTACTGCCGGTACTTGCTGTACTGCTTGCATTATCTTATCTGCAGAAAAAGCTTTAACCGATTAGGCAAGCGGCGCAGCAGACTGTGAATATCCGCTTGATAAAAAGCCGGAAAAGGCAGAGAAAAACGGCACAGAAAACTCAGAAAAAATAGAAAAGAACAAAAAAAGAAGGTCTTGATAGGGGAGCTACCAAGACCTCCGAGGGGAGTATAAATAATTAAATAAGGGGTTATAATGTAAAAAAAATTTTTGAAGGGTAAATTCTTTTTACAAGTGATATTATAATATAAAAAGGGAAAAAAAGCAATGTTTTTCAGCTTTCTTTTTAGAAGGTTGACAAATATTGTCTTATTGCACAAAAAGAAAAAAAGGTTTGACAGAACGTAAAAAGAGGCGTTGAAATTTATGATTTCAATGCCTCTTTTGGAAGTTATGGTTAAAGTTTTATTGTATCGGACGTTAGAAAACGATAGTTGAAATTCCAATTAAAATGCCCTGTGTAAGAAGTAGTACAAGGAAGATTGGAACGATGAATTTCCACCATTTTTCAATCTTTACACCGGCGATTCCACACATGATTGGTGCCATGGCGGTTGGCCATACAATGTTGGAAAGTCCATCGCCGAACTGGAATGCCAGAACAGATACCTGACGGGAAACACCAACTAAGTCTGCAAGAGGAGCCATAATCGGCATACTTGTAACCGCCTGTCCGGAACCGGATGGAATCAGGAAGTTTAATAAGGTCTGAACAACGAGCATTGCCTCTGATGCAACCCAGGATGGGAAGTAGTGCAGTGGAATAGAGATTCCATAAACAATGGTATCAATGATGTGTCCGGATTGTAATACAACCAGAATACCTCTTGAGAAACCAATCATCATACAGGCGACTGCGATATCAGTAAAGCTTGCTGCCATCTTCTCAGCGATGGTATTTGGTCCCCATCCCATGATAAGGGAGCTTACGATTCCCATGATTAAGAAAACAGCAGATAAGTCTTCAAAGTACCATCCTTTTACTTTAACACCCCATACAATGACTGCGATACCGGCAGCAAGAGTGGCAAGTACTAATTTTTCACGAATACCAAATGGGTGATTTTCTACTTCTTTTGCATCAATGGTTAAGTGACTGAAGTCATCGCCATATACAAGGCTCTTTGTCGGGTCAGCCTGAATCTTTAAGGCATAGCGGACAACAAAGATAGAAGCAACAACAATCATGGCAAGATGGCAGATAATACGGTATCCTGCACCGGATAACTGCTGTAATCCGGCGATACTCTGTGCCATTCCAACGGTAAATGGGTTCATAACCGCACCGCTGTATCCAAGTCCAACACCAAGAGCGACAATTGCAAGTCCGACAACAGCATCATAACCCATGGCGATTGCAATTCCAACAAAAATTGGAATGAATGGGAAAGCTTCTTCAAAAACACCGATGGTAGAAGAAGCACAGCCGAGAACCAGAATAAAGACCGGAATAATAATAGCCCTCGTTTTTCCCTGAAGTATTTTTAAAAGTCCGGCAACCAGTCCGTTAAAGGCTCCGGTTGAGATAATTAAACCGATTGCAGCGTAAGCGATAAATACGAAGAAGATAACTCCGCCACCGTTTAACATACCATTGTAAATGGCTTTTACAGTTTCAAAAGGTCCAACCGGTGAAGAATCAACGGTGTGGTAAGTTCCGGGAACAACTACTTCCGTTCCGGCTTCGTTCACCTGACGGTCAAATTCTCCGGCTGGTAAAATCCAGGTTGCGACCGCACAGACAATAATGATAGCTGTCAGCAGTACGAAGATGTGCGGAAGTTTGAATTTTTTCTTCTTTTTCGTTTCTGTATCCATAATCAAGTCCTCCTCATCTGCTAGTCAGATTGTTTGTTCTTTAATTCTTTCTGCCATGCTTCATAAACAGTACTGCGGAAAGAATCGTCATTAAATATTTTCAGAGATAAATCAGCCAGACAACATGCGCCTTTTGCCATTGCATCGTGCGCCTTTGGTTTTAATGTGGCATCACGGAAATCTCTGGTATGCAGTGCAAAATTTTCATCTGTGATAGAAAGCATGGATTGCATTGCAGGACAGCGGTAGCTGATATTTCCAACGTCAGAAGAACCGGAAGCCGGTGGTACATCACCTACTTTTAATCCATAACCTGCCATCAGTTCGGTTATTTTATTTTCCAGAGGATAATTTCTTACCATATCTGCAAAATCAGAGAGTCCAAAGGTGAGTGTTACCGTACAGTCAAGTGCCATTGCAGCGGCATTTGCACATTTTTTAATCATTTCATCTACTTTTTCTAATCGGCTCATGGAAGCAGTACGAAATTCCATTCGTATTTTACTATAGTCCGGAATAATATTTGGAGCTTTTCCTCCATCTAAGATAACCGAGTTAACATGAATATCCGGTGTGAAGCATTCCCGCCTTGCGTCAATTAAATCAAGAAATTTTCTTGCAGCGGAGAGGGCACTTTTGCCATTCCATGGAGCAGCAACTGCATGAGCGGTTTCTCCAAAGAATTCAACTTCATAACAGCGCAGGCTTAAAACGTCCATATCTGGAAGAGAATATCCGCCTGAACTGCTGTGCATCATAACTGCCATTGACATATCATCAAAGATTCCCTGTTCTGCCATTCCAATTTTTGCACCGTTTTCTTCTTCGGCAGGTGTTCCAATGACATAAAGTGTTCCTTTGAATTTATCTTTTAAATCCATTAAAGCAAGACCGGAAAGTACGGAGAGAGAACCGTGAAGGTTATGACCACAGCCATGTCCGATTTCCGGAAGCGCATCGTATTCTGCAAGAAGTGCAACGGACGGACCATCGCCGTTATCAAGTTTGGCACAATAAGCGGTGTCATATCCGGCATAAGGATAGGTAACTTCAAATCCGGCTTCTTTTAAAATTTCTGCCATTTTTCGGCTGGATTCAAATTCCTGGTAAGGAAGTTCCGGATGCTCGGCTAAATCTTTGCTTAAAGCAATTGCCGTATCAAGATGTTTGTTGACGGCTTCTTTAATTTTTTCTTTTAATTCACTCATGAGAATCAGCTCCTTCTTCTGTCACATTCTAAAGTGTCAAAACTCACTTTTTGACACGCACATCATAATAGTAAGATGATTGCGTGTGTTTGACGTGAATGAAAAATAATTCACGTGATTAAGGCGTTGTACTATCGTATTCATGTATTAAAGTATACGTTGATTAGCATTATAGCACGTTACTGTGATAAAAGCAAGAAGTAATAAAGAAAAAATGAAAAAAATATGTATAAATTCTAAACTTTTTGAAATACTAAGGTTTGTAACAAAAATCAGTTATGAAATCAGGAGGCAGTAAAATGGCTAAAAATTATTCAAACAATAATCAGAACAGTACAAATAATGGGATGAACGCAAACAATATGAAAAATGGGGGTATGCAGAATCAGACAAATTCAACAAACAGTAATACAAATGCTGCACAGTCAAATTCACAGACTTCAAAAAATACACAGAAAAATTCAAATGCAAATAACAGTAAAAACTGTACGCATAATAAAAATGCTTCCAATGAGTATGAATATTAAATCGTACAGAAAATAAAAAAGTTCTAAAACAAGGAACCTGCTGTGTGAAAGGAATTTTGCATGGCAGGTTTTTGAATGCAGATAAGCATTTCCGCGTTTTATCTTTTGTGCAGGTACAAACGCAATTACACTTTTGACATTTCCAACATAAGATAAAAGAAAAGGAAAAATAAAATGGCTGGTATCGACACAATTTCAGCACAGCAATTGGATGAATATTACCGACAGGATGTCGTATTTATTATAGATTTGAGAAGTCCAAAGGAGTATCTGGAATGTCATTATTTTGGAGCATTGAATCTTCCTTATGAAGATTTTGATGAAATAGAGAATACAATTTTAGAGCACCTGCCCAAAGAGGGACTGATGATATTGTACTGTGACAGGGGAAGTGCAAGTCTGATGGCAGCCAGAGAGCTGATGAAGAAAGGATATCGGGTAAAATCTGTAGTAGGTGGAATCCATTCATACAGTGGTTCTAACTTGTATTTTTCGCCGATGCATAGTAAAATAAATAAAAATAAATAAGAGCACACTTTATGGACCGGAGAGGCAGAACAAAGAATCTTGCCTGCGAGATTCTCCGCTATTCCGGTCCGGCTCTAAAAGTACATAAAAAGGAGAAAAAAAGTTATGAAATACATGTTTGCATCCGATATTCACGGTTCTGCTTATTACTGTAAAAAAATGTTAGAAGCTTATGACAAAGAAAAGGCAGACCGTCTGGTTCTGCTTGGCGATATTCTTTACCATGGTCCAAGAAATGATTTACCGAAGGATTATGCCCCGAAGGAAGTCATTGCCCTGCTCAATGAAAGAAAAGATGATTTATATGTAGTAAGAGGAAACTGTGATGCAGAAGTAGACCAGATGGTATTAAAGTTCCCGATTATGGCAGATTACTGTATTATTATGGATGGAGAACGCACCATTTATGCAAGCCATGGACATATTTATAATGAAAATAACCTTCCGCCTTTAAAGAATGGTGATATTTTCATTCATGGTCATACACACGTACTGCGTGCGGAAAAGAGAGAGACTTATACTATTTTAAATCCAGGTTCTGTTTCCATTCCAAAAGAAGGTAATATTCCAACTTATGCAGTGTTAGAAAACGGTGTATTTTCCATTCGTGGCTTTGAAGGAGAAGTTGTGAAGGAGATTACTTTATAATGGATAAATTTGAATTGATTGCACCTTGCCATTTTGGTCTTGAAGCGGTTATGAAACGTGAAATCTTAGACTTAGGATATGAAATTATAAAAGTAGAAGATGGAAAGGTTACATTTTCGGGAGATGCAGAGGCAATCGTGCGTGCAAACATGTTCCTTAGAACGACAGAGCGTATTTTGTTGAAAGTCGGACAGTTTAAGGCAGTGACCTTTGAAGAACTGTTTGAAAAGACAAAAGCACTTCCATGGGAGAATTATATACCGGTGGATGGAAAATTCTGGATTAAGAAAGCAAATTCAGTGAAAAGCCAGTTATTCAGCCCATCTGATATCCAGTCGATTATGAAAAAGGCAATGGTAGAACGTTTAAAATCTGTGTACCATGTAGAATGGTTTGAAGAGGACGGCGCAAGTTATCCGGTTCGTGTGGCATTTATGAAAGATGAGGTTACGATAGGAATCGATACTTCAGGAATTTCCCTGCATAAACGTGGATATCGTCAGGCAATCAGCAAAGCGCCGATTACAGAGACATTAGCAGCAGCCTTAATTAAGCTGACACCGTGGAGAAAAGACCGCATTTTAGTAGACCCATTCTGTGGAAGCGGTACATTTCCGATTGAGGCAGCGATGATGGCGGCAAATATTGCGCCCGGACTCAATCGAAATTTCTTATGCGAGGACTGGAAAAACCTGATTTCAAGAAAATACTGGTATCAGGTAAAAGAAGAAGCACAGGATATCATGGATTTAAATGTACAGACGGATATTCAGGGGTATGACCTTGATGGAACGATTGTAAAATATGCAAGAGAAAATGCGGTACGTGCAGGCGTAGATAAACTGATTCATTTCCAACAAAGAGATGTCAAAGACTTGAGCCATCCAAAAAAATATGGATTTATCATCACGAATCCGCCTTATGGAGAACGTCTTGAAGAAAAAGAGAATCTTCCGGCATTGTATGAAACGATTGGAGCACGTTATAAAGAGCTTGATTCCTGGTCTATGTATCTGATTACTGCTTATAAAGATGCAGAGCGTTATATAGGAAGAGAAGCAGATAAAAACCGCAAGATTTATAACGGCATGATGAAAACCTATTTCTATCAGTTTATGGGACCGAAGCCTCCAAAACCAAAGAAAACCGTGGAATAAGAGGAAAGAGGATAAAAAAGAGTTATGAAACGAATGATTTTTGCAACAGGCAATGAAAATAAGATGAAAGAAATCCGTGAAATCTTAGGTGCACTTCCGCTTGAAATCCTTTCTATGAAAGAAGCAGGTGTTTCTGCAGATATTGTAGAAGATGGAAAGACATTTGAGGAAAACGCACTGATTAAGGCAAGAGCAATCTGTAAACTTGCAGGTGAGATGGTGCTTGCAGATGATTCCGGACTTGAAATTGACTATTTGAATAAAGAACCGGGCATTTACTCGGCCAGATACATGGGAGAGGATACGTCCTATCATATTAAAAATAAGAGTCTGATTGACCGTTTAGAAGGTGTGCCGGACGAAAAGAGAACAGCAAGGTTTGTGTGCGCAATTGCAGCAGTATTTCCGGATGGAAAAGAATTAGTGGTAAGAGGAACGGTAGAGGGCATTATTGGATATGAAGAGAAAGGTGAAAATGGATTTGGATATGACCCGATTTTTTATCTTCCAGAACGTGGATGCACAACAGCAGAACTCCCGCCGGAAGAAAAGAACAGCATTAGCCACAGAGGAAATGCACTTCGATTGATGAAAGAACTGTTAGAGAGAGAACGTTTATTATAAAGTTCAAAAAGAGTGGGGTCAAAACTTCTTTGACCCCATTACTTCTATAATATTAT
The DNA here is from genome assembly GCA_003481745.1 of Firmicutes bacterium OM04-13BH. Classification (GTDB taxonomy): domain Bacteria; phylum Bacillota; class Clostridia; order Lachnospirales; family Lachnospiraceae; genus Blautia; species Blautia stercoris. The sequence continues at coordinate 249,541 of QULP01000003.1, read as the reverse complement.
ATACAAGGAAGGGACTCGGTAAATGAAGATACTTATTGTAAGCGATACACATGGCCATGAAGAGAATTTGGAGAGAGTGGTAGAAAAAGTAGGAAAGATTGACTGTCTTTTGCATCTTGGAGATGTAGAGGGACAGGAAGATTATATTGAAGCGTTAGTTTCCTGTCCGGTACATATTGTTGCGGGAAACAATGACTTCTTTTCAGAACTGCCAAGAGAGATAGTTGTCACAATTGGGGATTATCGTATCTTGATGACACATGGACATTATTATGGTGTCTCTGTAGAAACCAGTATGCTAAAAGAGGAAGCACTTGCCAGAGGATGCAATGTGGCATTATATGGTCATACTCACAGACCGGACTTGGAAATCGAGTCGGAGATTACAGTTTTAAATCCGGGAAGTTTATCCTACCCAAGACAGCATGGAAGAAAACCGAGTTATGCAATTATGGAAATTGATGAAAAGGGAATTGCGCATTATGATATCTACTATTTAGAAAGCTGTAAATAAAACAGTGTAAATTAAAGCTTTTAAAGGGAAAATAGCGGGTATTTTATGGAAAGAAAAAAAAATTAAAAAAATTAAAAAAAAACGTTGACATATAGAAAACCCTGTGGTATATTATATCTTGTCACAGGGCAAGAGCAAAAAAACCTGAGACAAAAGGAAAAAAAGAATACCTTCGGGGTGTGGCTCAGCTTGGCTAGAGCGCCTGGTTTGGGACCAGGAGGTCGCAGGTTCGAATCCTGTCACCCCGACTTCCTTTAAAAAAGGAAAACCCATGCGGGTGTAGTTCAGTGGTAGAACACCAGCCTTCCAAGCTGGATATGTGGGTTCGATTCCCATCACCCGCTTTCAGTATGCAATACTGAGTACGTGTTTGTAGCTCAGCTGGATAGAGCAACGGCCTTCTAAGCCGTGGGTCGGGGGTTCGAATCCCTTCAAGCACGCTTGTACAGAAATGTACATATAATGGTGGGTATAGCGCAGTTGGTTAGCGCGCCAGATTGTGGCTCTGGAGGCCGAGGGTTCGAATCCCTCTATCCACCTTAGCCGTAAGGCGTTCTTGGGCTATCGCCAAGCGGTAAGGCACAGCACTTTGACTGCTGCATTCGCTGGTTCGAATCCAGCTAGCCCAGTTCAAGGTACTAAATTATGGAGCATTAGCTCAGTCGGTAGAGCACTTGACTTTTAATCAAGTTGTCCGGGGTTCGAATCCCCGATGCTTCACTGGAACAAGCAAAAGCTTGTTCCTATTTTTTTACAATTGCATAGGCGGGCATGGCGGAATTGGCAGACGCGCTAGATTTAGGTTCTAGTGGGAGACCGTGCAGGTTCAAGTCCTGTTGCCCGCATGAAAAAAGGCTATTGCATTTAAAAATGTGATGGTCTTTTTTGTATCTAAAATAAAAATGTATAGTTTGTTCAAATAAAAAACAGGACTTATTCATTTCAAATTTGCTAAGTTTCGTATAAGATAATAAAGAGTTATATTACTTAGATGACAGAGGGAATGATAAATATGAAAACTTACGATTTAATTTTATTTGCCGGACAGTCAAATATGGCAGGAAGAGGAATTTCAACAGAAAAATGGAACGAGCCAGCACCTTTACTCTTAGATGGTGCTGGAATGGAGTATCGGGCAGTCAGCGACCCAGAGCATATACATAAAATAGAAGAGCCATTTGGTGTGAATGAAAATAATCCAAATGGTATCTATGAACCAGGAATGAAAACAGGTTCTATGGTGACAGCTTTTGTAAATGCATATTATAAAGAAACAAAAGTTCCAGTATTGGCAGTATCCGCAAGTAAAGGTGGTTCAGCTATCTGTGAATGGCAGGGAAATGAGGATTATTTATCAGATGCCATCGAAAGATTGGAAAAAGCAGTTTTGTATGCAAAAAAGAATCAAATAGAAATTCGGCATAAATATGTAGCTTGGTGTCAGGGAGAAACCGATGGAGATAGAGGTACTTTAGCAGACGATTATAAAAAGAAATTTAAAAATATGCTTGAAAGACTAAGAAAAGCGGGAATTGAGAAATGTTTTTTGGTTACAATCGGGGAATACAATGGCAAAGATGGATTTGAAGAAGCGTATAAGAAGATTCGGCATACCCAGCTGGAACTGGCAGAGAAAGTGGAAGATATCATACTGGTATGTGATGAATTTCATACGATGAAAGCACGTGAACTCATGAAAGACAGCTATCATTATTTTCAGACAGCATATAATGAGGTTGGAAAAGTGGCAGGAGAAAATGCAGGCAGAAGTGTAAAGGGATAAACAAACTGAATAGAAATAGATACTTAATTTTATTATTATTTTTATTTTCTTAGTGCTATAATAGATTAAAAGAAATATAAAAATTAAAAGGAGGCTTTGATAATGATGTATCCATTCTTAACTTTAAACGATGATACAGAGATTACCCATTCAGAGATGAAAGCAAATGGAACAGTTAAAGTGTATATTGAAACGCCAAATGATGATGGTGGTTTCTCTAATGCAACCTGCTGGCTTCCTGAATATAAATGGGAGAATATTAGCGGATATTCAGAGAGCCAAATAGAGTATTTCAAACATTTGCTTAGAAATAATGCTCATCTGATTATTGAATTTTCTCAAGAAGGAGGGCTTTTAAATGCCGCAAATTCTTAGAATTGGTCCGTATAGTATTTATTTTTGGTCAAATGAGAATGAGCCCCTTGAACCTGTTCATGTCCATATTTCTGAAGGACGTGCCACTGCTCATGCTACAAAACTTTGGATTACCAGTACAGGAAAAGCTCTTGTTTGCAATAATAATTCAAAAATACCAGAGAAGGTATTAAAAAAATTAGTACGAGTTGTAGAAGCCAATAGTTCTGATATTATTTATGAGTGGATAGAACATTTTGGAAAAATTAGTTATTTTTGTTAAAGATTGATTTGAATTTTAATCTCCACACAAGATTCAAGATTTTTCAAACAAAAATAAATTGTATTTTCAATTATCGAATGCTATACTTCATTTCAGAAAAATAAATATGCGAATAGAAATTGAAACTATTATTTTTGGAGGAGTTTGAATCATGAGAATTTATGTAAATGCAAATGCAGGTCGTGATGGAAATGGTACTGCAAACATGCCGTTTCGTCATATCAATGATGCAGCAAAAGTAGCAAAGGCAGGAGATGAGGTTTTAGTTTCTCCTGGTGTTTATCGTGAATATGTTAACCCAATTCATGCAGGAGAAGAGGATGCACGTATTTCTTATCGAAGCACCCAGCCGCTTGGGGCTGTTATCACCGGTGCAGAGCAGGTAAAGAGCTGGCAGAAGTATGAAGGAAATGTATGGGTATGCCGAATTGCAAACAGCATTTTTGGAAATTATAATCCATATACTACGGTTGTTTATGGTGACTGGTACTTTGCAAAGGCAGACAAGCACACAGGCTGTGTTTATTTAAATGATAAAGCACTTTATGAGGCAGTTTCTTTAGAAGAGTGCATTAAAGGTGAAGTGTATGAGTGCAGCTGGGTACCGGAAGATTCTATTTATAAATGGTACACCGAGCAGGATGAAGAAAAAGATGAAACTATTATCTATGCAAATTTCCAGGGTAAAAATCCGAATGAAGAAAATGTAGAAATCAACGTAAGACGTGAGTGCTTTATGCCGGAAAAAACCGGAGTAAACTATATTACAGTAAGCGGATTTAATATTAATAAAGCAGCAACAACATGGGCTCCTCCAGCAGCATTTCAGGATGGTATGATTGGACCACACTGGAGCAAGGGCTGGATTATCGAGGACTGTGATATTTCAAACAGTAAATGTGCCGGAATTTCCGTAGGAAAATATTTAGACCCTGAAAATGACCATTATTTTACTTATAAATATGTAAAGAGTCCGACTCAGATGGAACGTGATGCAGTCTGCAGAGGACAGTATCATGGCTGGTTAAAGGAAAACATCGGTGGACATATTATTCGCCGTAATAATATTCATCACTGCGAACAGGGCGGTATTATCGGTCGTATGGGCGGTGTATTCAGCATAATCGAGGACAACCATATTCATCATATCAATAACATGATGGAACAGGGTGGAGCTGAAATTGCGGGCATTAAGATGCACGCTGCAATCGACGTAACAATGCGCCGTAATCACATTCATCATTGTACAATGGGTATCTGGTGTGACTGGGAAGCTCAGGGTACAAGACTGACTCAGAACCTGTTACATGACAACCAGAAACCGGCTTATGCAAAGAGCTTAGAAGGCGGTATGATGTCTCAGGATATCTTTGTTGAAGTAGGACATGGTCCGACTTTGATTGATAATAACGTAATGCTTTCCGATGCAAGTTTAAGATTTGCAACAGAGGGTGTTGCACTGGTACATAACTTAATCTGTGGTGCGCTGACTTGCGTTGGTGATGGAACCGGATGGCGTTATACGCCATATCATATGCCACACCGCACAGAAGTAATGGGATTTATGACCATTCTTCATGGGGATGACAGAATTTACAACAATATCTTTGTTCAGAAATGGCCGTCAGAAGATGTGATTATTCCACACGATTCCGATGAAGGATTTGATTCTGAAAACAGAAAAGCAGGAACCTGGATGTTTGATGAATATCCGACTTATGACGAATGGATTTCTCAGTTTGATTTCACAAAACCGGTTGATATGAAGAAATTAGAGCCGGTACATTTTGGACATCTTCCGGTATGGATTGAGGGAAATGTATACTTAAATGGTGCAGAAGCGTGCAAAAATGAAGTGAATGGACTGGTTATTTCAGATAAAGAAGCAAAAGTGGATCTTGTAGAAAAAGAGGGAAGCTATTACTTAGATACGAATGTATATGATTTAGTCGGTGAGTTTAAAGACCGCATGATTCATTCCGATATACTTGGAAAAGCATTTGAGCCGGAACAGAGATTTGAAAATCCGGATGGAACAGCCATTCAGTTTGATAAAGACTATTTTGGCGGACACCGTGGCATGGATGTCATTCCTGGACCATTTGCACAGGCAGAAGATGTGAAGAAAGTGTTGTTCTAATTTAAAAAAGTGTATTCTTAAATAATTCAATAGAAAAGATGAGGTGTTTTTTGAAAAAGCACTTCATCTTTTTCATTTCTCCTCTTGCCAAATGCACACCATGAGTATATAATAAAACAAAAATGTGTGCTTTTTATTCCAAAAATCAAATAGATTTGTGTGCAATGTGTAAAATTTAGAGCACCGGAGGCAAAATTTATGGCGGGAACGATTCAGCAGATTGCGGAACTGGCCGGAGTTTCAAGGGGAACTGTGGACAGGGCATTGAATAACAGAGGAAGAATTAATCCGGAAGTTGCAAAGCAGATTTGGCAGATTGCAGACGAAATCGGATATGTTCCGAAACATCAGAGAAAAAAAGAACAGGAACAAAAGAAATTAGAGGAGACGTATCGGATTGGCGTGGTAACACAGCTGTCCAATTCTCCATTTATGATTCAGGTAAATAAGGGAATCTATGATGCGGCAGAACGGCTTTTGGAGACAGGAGTTCAGGTGATTGTAAAGGAAAATCCTTCTGTCGACGAAGAAGCACAGTTGAAATCCATTCTGGAACTGGAAGAAGCAGGGATTCAGGCACTGGCAATCATGCCGGTAGACTGTGACCGGATTCGGGAAAAGTTAAATGACTTAATCGAAGAAAAACAAATTCCGGTTGTGGCATTTAATACCGATATCATTGGAACAAAACGGAATTGTTTTGTGGGACTGGATAACTGGAAGAGTGGGCAGACCGCAGCGGGACTGATGGGGCTTATGATGCATGGAAAGGGAAAAGTTCTTGGAATTACCGGATATTTTTCGAACCGTGCCGGCAGTAGAAGAATTGATGGATTTATAGAGGAAACCAGAAAACAGTTTCCGGAGATGAACCTGATTGGCGTGCAAAGCAGTCAGGACGATGCAAAAGAAGTAGAGCAGATTATTGTAAATGCAATGAAGATATTCCCGGATTTGAAGGGAATCTTTGTGGCATCCGGCGGACAGGAAGGTGTTAAAGCTGCATTTGATGAATTGAATCTGGAAAAACGCCCTTATGTGATTATCTATGATGTGACACCGGAAAATGTAAAAGCGTTGAATGAAGATACCGTGGATTTCCTGATTGACCAGGAAGGATACGAGCAGGGTTATCGGGCAGTATCTATCTTAGAAGAATGTCTGAAACACGGCAATCTGCCGGAGGAAGAGTATCAGTACACGGAAATCAGTATTAAAACAAAATATAATGTGCAATAAAGAAAATAGAAATTAGCAAAGAACTCTTTTTGATTCATAAAAAAGGGTTCTTTTTTTGTTGTGAACAAAAAACACGCATAAAAGCACACAAGAAACTAGTAAAATTGTTATAAAATCGAGCCTTTAGATTGTGCAGAATATCGAAAGTGTGCAAAAACAAAAAAAGCACTTGTAAAATGCGTGTGCAAGTGCTACTATAAAGCCAGAAAGAGAACACGTGAAGCACACAAACGAAAATAAAGCACGCACACACATAGTAAAAATAGTAAAAAAGGAATTTGGGAGGACACTTTTATGAAGTATGTAGAATTTGATGAAACAAGACCAATGGATTTGGTTTTACTGGGACGTGTTGCAATTGATTTTAATCCAGCTTATAACGACCAAGTGAAAGAAGAATTTAAACCACTGAAAAAAGTTCATATGTTTGAAAAATTTGTAGGTGGTTCTCCTGCAAACATCGCAGTCGGAGTTACAAGACATGGACTGAAAGCAGGATTTTTTGCAAAGGTATCAGATGACCAGTTCGGAGAATTCGTAGTGGACTACTTCAATGAGCAGGGAATTGATACTTCCCACATTTCAAAATGTACAAATGGAGAAAAGTTAGGACTGACCTTTACAGAAATGCTTTCTCCAAAGGAAAGCAGTATCCTGATGTATCGAAACTGTATTGCAGACTTACAGTTAAGCGTAGATGACATTGATGAAGAATACATCAAACAGACAAAAGCAATTTTAATTTCCGGAACAGCACTTGCAGAAAGTCCTTCAAGAGAGGCAGCAATCAAAGCAGTAATGCTGGCAAAGAAAAACAATACAAAAGTTATTTTTGATATCGATTACAGAGAATATAACTGGAAGAACAGTGATGAGATTTCCATTTACTATTCCATCGTTGCAAAAGAAGCAGACATCATCATGGGCTCAAGAGAAGAATTTGATTTAACTGAGAAACTGATTCAGCCAGGTATGAGTGATGAAGAATCCGCAGCTTTGTGGCAGGGTTACAATGCAAAAATCGTAGTAATCAAACATGGTATGAAAGGTTCTACCGCTTATACATGTGACGGACAGAAATTCTCCATTAAACCATTCCCGGTACAGGCAAGAAAAGGATTTGGCGGCGGAGACGGATATGGTTCCGGATTCTTATATGGATTATATCAGGGATGGCAGGTTATCGATTGTCTGGAATTTGGTTCAGCAGAAGCATCCATGATGGTAAGAAGCAACAACTGTTCCGATTCCCTTCCGGGACCGGATGCAGTACATGCATTTATTAAAGAAGAAAAAGAACAGTACGGCGAAATGATTGCAAGAGTATAAGGGACGAAGCGTAGAAAGGAGATTAGAGGAAATGGCAGAGACAACAAGAATGACAGTTGCACAGGCAATTGTAAAATTTTTAGATAATCAATATGTATCCATGGATGGAGTAGAAACAAAGTTTGTAGAAGGATTTTTCACAATCTTTGGACATGGTATTGCAGTTGGACTTGGTGAAGCGCTGGATACCAACCCGGGACAGTTAAGAGTCATGCAGGGCAGAAATGAACAGGGTATGTGCCATGTGGCGACTGCATTTGCGAAACAGAATAACAGAAAAACCATTATTCCATGTGCTTCTTCTGTAGGACCTGGAGCAGCAAATATGGTAACCGCATGTGCAACCGCAACCGTAAACAATATTCCACTGTTAGTATTTCCGGCAGATACTTTTGCTTCCAGACAGCCAGACCCGGTACTTCAGCAGTTAGAGCAGAGCAACAGCCTTGCAACTACTACAAATGATGCATTTAAACCGGTTTGCAAATATTGGGACAGAATTACACGTCCGGAACAGCTGATGACTGCTTTAGTCAGTGCCATGAGAGTTCTGACAGACCCGACAGATACCGGTGCCTGCTGTATCGCACTTCCGCAGGATGTAGAAGGTGAATCTTATGATTATCCGAATTACTTCTTTAAGAAACGTGTACACAGAATCACAAGACCGGTTGCCGTAGAAGAAGAGTTAGAAGATCTTGTGGAAATTATTTCTCAGGCAAAGAAACCACTTGTTATTGTAGGTGGCGGTGTAAAATATTCTGAAGCCGGAGAAACCGTTGAAAACTTCTGTGAAGAATTCCATATTCCGTTTGGTGAGAGCCAGGCCGGAAAGAGTGCCTGCAAATCCAGTCACCCATACTGCCTTGGCGGAATCGGTGTAACAGGAACACTGGCATCCAATGTGATTGCAAAAGATGCAGATGTAGTTATCGCAATCGGTTCCAGACTGTCTGACTTTACAACCAGCTCAAAACATCTTTTTCAGAATGCAGATGTAAAATTTGTTACAATTAATAACAACCGTTATCATGCATACAAGATGGACGCTGTAAAGGCGGTGGGCGATGCAAAAGCAACGGTAGAGGCACTTGCCGAAAAACTGCGTGCAAAAGGTTATGTTTCAGGTTATAATGGAGAAATAGAAGCAGCAAAAGCTGCATGGGACAAAGAGTGGGATCGCCTTGCAGGAATCGAGTATACAGGAGATGACTTTGAACCGATTATCAAGGCAAGAGACCCGAGAACAGTTCCGGAATTTGTAAAATTAACGAACGGAAAAATTACACAGACTGCTGCACTTGCAGCAATCAATAAAACAATTGATAAAGATGCAACCATTATCACAGCAGGAGGTTCTCTTCCAAGTTGTATGCAGCGTATGTGGAGAACAGACAAGAGAGGCGGATATCATGCAGAATATGGTTATTCCTGCATGGGATACGAAGTGGCAGCAACTCTTGGTGTAAAATTCGCAGAGCCGGACAATGAAGTTTACTGTGTTGTCGGAGACTCCAGTTTCCAGATGCTTCACAGCGAAATCATGACGATTATGCAGGAGAGAAAGAAAGTAAATATCTTAATCTTCGATAACTGTGGATTTGGATGCATCAACAATCTGGAAATGAACCATGGTATCGGAAGCATCGCAACAGAATTCCGTTACACAGATGGAAAGAAACCGACAGGAGATTTAATTCCGGTAGACTACGCAAAGATTGGCGAAGGATACGGATTAAAAACTTATACATGCAAAACAATCGCAGAACTTGTGGCAGCATTAGAGGACGCAAAGAAACAGGAAGTTGCCTGCCTGTTTGACCTGAAAGTAATTCCAAAGACAATGACAGACGGATATGAATCCTGGTGGAACGTAGGAATCGCAACAACTTCTGAAAAAGAAAGCGTAAGAAAAGCTTGCGAAGGTGTAATGGAAGGACGTAGAGAATCCAGAGCTTACTAAGATTTCAGGAGTCATGTACGCTTGAACAAAAAAGTTTAAGCGTACAGAAGTACAATTAAGTACAATTAGGAGGTAAAGACAATGGGTAAAGTATTTGGCTATCCAGAATTTGACGAAAACGGCGAGAAAATTTTAACAACTTATGACAATGACTATAAAGAAATGATGATGGACATTCGTGTGTATCGCATGAAAGCCGGTCAGACAAGAACCTTCTTAAGAACAGGTGAGGAGACTGCAGTTCTGCTTCTCTCTGGAAAAATCACTTATGAATGGGAAGGCAATACAGAAACAGTAAGCAGAAAAGATGTGTTTACCGAAGGTCCTTGGTGTGTTCATGTATGCACCGGAAAAGAAATAAAAGTAACAGCAGAGACCGATGCAGAAATTCTTGTACAGTGCACGAAAAATGATGCAGACTTTGCAGGAAAATTATATAAACCGGAGGATGCTCCATGGGGTTATTCCTGTGTTGGCAAATTTGGAAATGTTGCAAAGAGAAGAGTTAATACCATTTTAGACCATGATATTGCTCCGTATTCCAATATGGTACTCGGAGAAGTATTAAATGACAAAGGAAACTGGTCCGGATATCTTCCACACAGACATCCACAGCCGGAAACTTATTATTTCAAATTTGACCGACCGGAAGGATTTGGTGCAAGTTTCGTAGGAGACCAGGTATTTAAGAGCACAGACGGAAGCTTTTCCGCAATTCCGGGAGGAGAGTTACATCCTCAGGCAGTTGCGCCGGGATTCCAGATGTATACTTGTTGGATGATTCGCCACATTGACGGAAATCCATGGTTACAGACAGATCGTTGTGAAGATGAAAGATATACATGGCTGCATGATGCCGAAATCTAAGAATGAATAATAGATTTATTTGATAATTTAAGAAAAAAAGAACGTTAAAATAAAGTAAAGGAAAATCAAGAAACTAAGTTTAGAAAGGATGCGTGTTATTATGGCAAGAGAATTTATCGTACCGGGACAGATTATCACAGGTTCAGGGGCTTTAACAATGGCGGAGGAAACTTTAAAAGGACTTGGGAAAAAAGCTCTTATCGTAACAGATAAAGTAATGATTCAGTTAGGAAACTGTGCAAAAGTAGAAACAGCTTTAAAAAATCAGGGAATCGACTATGCAATTTATTCTGAAATCGTTGGTGAGCCAACGGATACTATGATTGAAAATGGTCTGAAAGTATACAAAGAAAATGGATGTGATTTCTTAGTTGCATTAGGCGGAGGAAGTCCAATCGACTCTATGAAAGCTATTGGTTCTTTAGTTGTAAATGGTGGAAATATCTCCGATTACATGGGAAAAGTAATTGATGTAGAAATGCCGCCGCTTGTTGCAATTCCAACAACAGCAGGTACCGGTTCTGAAGCAACTCAGTTTACGATTATCACAGATACCAAAAAAGATATCAAAATGCTCTTAAAAGGTAAAGTATTAATGCCAAAACTGGCAATCATTGACCCTCAGTTTACAATGACAGCACCGCCTAAAATTACAGCAGCTACCGGTCTTGATGCACTCTGTCATGCAGTAGAAGCTTACACATCAAGAAAAGCACAGACACTTTCTGACAGCTTTGCAATGTCAGCTGTAAAACGAATTTTCAAATCCCTTCCGGTTGCATTTAAAGATGGAAAAAATGAAGAAGCACGTATCCAGATGTCTGTTGCTGCATTAGAAGCTGGTATCGCATTTAACAACGCATCTGTTACCATTATTCATGGAATGAGTCGTCCAATCGGTGCACTGTTCCATGTAGCACATGGTCTTTCTAACGCAATGCTGATGAAAGAATGTTTAGGCTTTGCGTTAGAAGGTGCTTATGACAGATTTGCAGACCTTGGTCGTGCAATCGGTGTTGCAGATGCAACAGATGAAGACAAAGCAGCAGCGGAAAAATTCCTTTCAGCAGTCGAAGGAATTGTAAAAGAATTAGAGACACCAACTCTTGCAGAGTTTGGAATTGATAAAGAAGAGTTCTTTAAAGTAATTGATAAAATGGCTTACGACGCTATGGATAGTGGAAGCCCACAGAACACTATGCGTGAAGTAAGCGAAGAACAGGTAAAACAGATTTACAGAAATCTCTGGTAATCGTCTATGAAAAAACGGCAGATAGGAAAGCTGGGACTGGTTCTGCTTGCAGGAATCCTTATGGCGGGATGTGGAAAGACAAAAGAAGAAGCAAAAGCGCCAAAGTATACCATTGGAGTTGTGACCAAGTCAAAAAGCAGTGAATATTGGATGTCTGTCTGTTCGGGAATGGAAGATGCCGCAGAAAAAGAAAATGCAGAGGTTGTGATTTTGTCTCCGGATTCGGAGACAGACCAGAAAACACAGAAAAAAATGATAAAGGATTTACTGAAAATGCCGATTGATGCACTGGCAGTGTCCACTGTGAATTCTTACGACAATGCAGATTATATTGAGCTGGCGAAAAACAGGGGAATCGAAGTGTATGCTTACGATACCCCTGTTTCTGACGTTGTTTTACCTTACGTTGGAATCGATGACGAGAAGGTAGGATATGAACTTGGACAGGCAATGGCAAAAAAATTAAATGGAACAGGAAAGGTGGCAGTCATAGCAGGAAGTACCACACAGGCCTGTCATGAAAAGCGTATTTTGGGCTTTAAGCGTTGTATGGAAGAATACCCTGATATTCAGATAGAAGTTGTAAAAACCGGATACAGCAATCTTTTGGTTTCGGAGCAGGATATGAAAGAATTATTAGAAGAGTATCCGGATTTGGATGGAATCATGACAACAAGTGCGGTGACGGCACTTGGAGTGGCAGAGGCAACGAAGGAAAGCGGAATTTTGGTTGTCACAGTGGATGCACAGGAAGATTCCATTGAAGGAGTGAAAGACGGAAAGTTTCTTGCGGTAGGCGCACAGTCCGGATATGATATCGGTTATGAGACAATTGAATATATGATAGAAAGTTTGGAAAAAAACGAAATACCAGGTGAAAAAATATTGGACACAAAAATATTGACGATAGACAATATAGATGAGTACTCACCTAAAAAAAAGACACAAAATATAAAAAAATCGCAATCAGAAAGTTAAAAGAGCAAAGTTTCCTAAAAAAGGGGACTATTTTTAGGAAAGAAGAGAGGCGGATATAAAAATAGCACAATAAAACCCAAAATTTCTAAGACTGGGATTTTCCCTGCAAAACGGTAAAATAGAATCATCAGATAGAGAAAATGCGAAAGAAAAAAAGCATCTTATGATTTGAACGCAGATAAGCATTCCTCCGCTTCAAGTGTGCGGAGCACTAAGCGGTGGGTAAGGGGGATGCTTCTGTCAGTGGGAGTCAAAAGCTCCCATTGACAGATTGCGAAGCGACTGCGTTCATGAGCAAGCAGCGAAGTGGATTGCGAATGTCCGCTTTACTATGAAAGGTATTCTCGAAGAAGAAAGGCAGGGAAATGAAATGGCAAAAGAAATGACACGGACGAAATCAGTCACAGCAGATGACTGGTCGGCAAGGTCGAAAATGATGACCGCACAGAATCAGAAACTTGGATGGGGAATAAGAGTTGCCTATGCAAGTGGTGACGTAGCCTGTAATGTTGTATTTGGAATGGTTGGTACCTTATTAACCTTATTCTATACGGATTACGCAGGAATCAATCCTGGTACGGTTGGTTTGATGATGCTCTTATCAAGATTATTTGATGGTGTGTCAGACTTGATTATGGGAATTATTGTAGAAAAAACAAATTCAAAATGGGGAAAATCAAGACCATGGATTTTATGGATGAGTGTACCATTTGCTTTATCCGCAGTACTGTTATTTACGGTACCGCACACCACCCCGATGTTACAGTTTTTATATCTGTTTGTAACGTATAACTTCTGTACTACAGTTTGTTATACCGCAATCAACCTTCCTTACGGAAGTCTTTCAGCAATGATGACAAGAGTTTCCGGAGAAAGAGATATGCTTAGTGTGGTTCGTATGGGATTATCTCCAATTGGAAAAATCGTTGCAGCAACCTTTACTCTTCCGATTGTAAAAATGTTTGGAGATGACCAGGCGGCATGGGTAAAAACAATGAGTATCTGGGCTGTACTTGCTTTAATCTTATTATTAATCTGTTTCTTTAACTGTAAAGAAACTGTATACATTGAAGCAAAAGAAAAAGCAGAAAAAGTACCGCTTGGAAAGTCCTTGAAAGCATTATTTACGAATCAGTATTTCTGGGCAGTTTTAGTTTTGTGGATGGTTCAGAGTGTTTCCTTTAGTATTTCAGGAACAATCTTACCGTATTATTGCAAATACATTTTTGGAAATGACACATGGATGTACAGTGCATTATTCTTGACAGAAACATTAACACTGGTAGCAGGAATTTTCCTCTGTGCACCACTTATCAAAAGATTTGGCAAGAGAAACATTGCACTTGCAGGTTCTGCAATCGCATTAGTCGGACAGTTATTATTCTTCCTGAATCCATACAGCTTTTCCTGGATGGTTATGAGTTGTGTGGCACGTGCAATCGGTCTTGCACCGCTGAATGCAGTTGTATTTGGAATGGTTGGAGATGTTGTGGAATATGGACAGTGGAAAACACATGTAAGACAGGAAAGCCTTATTTTTGCAGGTGGTTCTATTGGAACAAAGGTTGGAGCAGGTCTTGCATCCGCAGCTATGACTGGATTGTTAACTTTTGCAGGATATGTTACTTCTTCTTCAGGAGTTGCAACACAGTCTCAGGAAACTTTAAATATGATTATTAACATTTATAAATTTGGTCCAATTATTATCGCACTGCTTGCATTTGTTACACTGGCACTCTACAAGCTGGACAAAATGTATCCGGATATTATGAAAGAGCTGACAGAACGTGAGGCAAGAGGCGAACTTTAATGAAGCTTAAATGAGTGAAAGAAAAAAGGTATCGGAAGTTTTCCGATACCTTTTTGTGTTAGAAAGAACAAAGCACAACTTGCGGGCATTTTGTGCTATAATCAAATCAAAAGTAAAGGATTTTAATCTATGAAACAGAGTATCCGCAAAAAAGTACTGCTGGCAATCTTGCTGGTGACGATTCTTACAAGCTGTTGTATTACGGTCGTATTTTATTTCCGCAGTGCATCAATGATTGAGAAAAATTATACAGAAACCGTCTACTCGAGAGTCCGGCAGACTATGGAAAGTTTTGACAATTCCATGAAGGAATTATATTATAAAAATATTGAGATAGCCGGAAAAGAAGAGCTGCAAAGAGAAATTGAGCAATATCGGGAAAGCAACAATGCAGATGAATTGGAGAGTCTTGCAGAAATTTTGCGTGCCTGCAAAAAAAATGAGGATCGTCTCAGTTCAATTGATTTGATTTTACCCAAAGAACAGATTGCGGTGACTTCTGAAGATTTTCCGGTTTATAAAAGGGAAATTCCAAAAAAAGAGATTCAGACCATAAAAGAGATGGAAGAAAAAACGGCACGACCGGTTATGGTAAAAAACAGCGTGCATGAGAACCGGACTCAGGTTACAGAGATTCAGCCAATCTACGATGAAGAACAAAATATTCTTGCGTATTTATTATTAAACGTAGAAGAAAGAACTCTTTATTATCAATACATAGACCCGATTTATGATGAAAATATGAACCAGGCTTTGGTTTATGATGAAAATGAAGTAGTTGTCACAGGGATGAATTCCAAAGAAGCCGGAAAAGCGTGTGCAGAAGAGATGTGTCTGAAACAGAATGGGATTTTTCAAAAAGAAAAAGGAGTAATTGTGATTGGCTATAAAGGCGCATTTTCCGGCTGTCAGCTTTCTATTGCGGTGCAAAGGAATGCAATTTTGCGCCAACTCCGTCAGATGCAGATTTTTTTGATTGTAATTGTGCTGGTATTTTTATTTGTGGCAATTGTGCTTGCAGGCAGTTTGACGCGTGCAATTTACCGTCCGATAAAAAAGCTGACCGATACGGTGGAACAGGTTGGAGAGGGAGATTTGAGTCTTCGTGCGGAGGTAGAAACCGGAGATGAAATCGGAATACTGTGTCGGGAATTTAATGTGATGCTTGATGATATTCAGGAGTTAATTCAAAAAGTAATCGAAGAAGAACGATTAAAAAAAGATGCAGAATTAGAAGCACTTCAGTATCAGATTACCCCGCATTTTATGTATAATACTTTAAATTCGATTAAATTTGCGGCGTTGATCCGTGGGGAAAAGGAGCTAGGTGGTCTGATAGGAGATTTTGTGGAGCTGCTTCAAGCGACTATCAGCAAGAAAGGTACTTTTTTAACGGTAGCAGATGAATTTCATATTTTAAATAATTATGTGCATCTGCAGGAATTTCGGTATCAGGGAAGTTTTCGTGTGCGTTATGAGATGGAGGAAGGCGCCGGAGGTTGTTATATTCCGAGGTTGATTTTACAGCCCCTTGTGGAAAATGCAATTCTTCATGGGATTGACATGAAAGAAAAAAATGGAGAGATTATTTTAAGAGCAAAATTAGAGCAGGATCGATTACGGCTATTTGTCATTGATAATGGCAGAGGCATGACAAAAGAACAGATTGATACGCTATTGCACAGCAAAGCTAAAAAGACCAATGGTTTAAGTGCAATCGGAGTTCCAAATATTAAAGAGAGACTGGAACTTTACTATGGAGATAAGGGAGGAATGGTCTATCAAAGCAGTGAAAATGGAACGACTGTCGAGATTTTTCTCCCTGCAAAAAAAGAATTATGAATAAGTCCCTGTCCATTGCTTAATGATTTTGGTGATTGAAGCAGGGTACTTGACTTATTTGATTCAACTAAAAACAGACTAAAATACAGGTGGTGAAGTGATGTTTCAGACATTATTAGTGGATGATGATTTTCTTGTAAGAAGTTATTTAAAAACACTTGATTCATGGGAAAAAGTGGGATATGAAGTTGTACGTGATGTACAGGATGGGGAAGAAGCCCTTGAAGTGATGAATCAGGAAAAAATTGATATTGTTGTGACAGATATTTCAATGCCGCTTATGGATGGAATTGAATTAATTAAGGCTGTAAAAAAGAACTGGCCGGAAGTTTCTGTGATTGTGCTTAGCTGTCATGATGATTTTGAATATGTAAAAGAAGCAATGCGGCTTGGTGCAGATGAATATATCTTGAAAAACACCTTGGATGAAAATTCACTTTTAGAAGTATTAGAGAAAGCGAAGGCTCAAATAGAGGCAAAAAAGGCAAAGACTACACAGGAGAAACATACAAAAAAACTGATTCAGATGGGCAGTCATACATTAAAATATCATTTCTTTAATGGAGTTCTTTCTCAAATTTTAGAGGGAGAAGTGCGGGAACAGAAACGTCTGGAAGCGCAGATAGCAGGCAGTTATAAAAACAGTGCGGTGATTGCAATGTTTATGCATGACTGGAATCAGCAGAGCAGGGAGTGGACACCACTGGAATCGGAACAGTATTCATTGGAATTTCGGACGGGAATCGAGAGTGAAATTGAAGCTGTGTTAGGCGAAGAAAATGAATTAAAAGAAATTATCTATCTGGGAGCCGGAATTTTCTGTTGTTTTCTGGATTTATCAGAAATGAGAAGAGACTCTTTGATGCGCCAGAGACTGACAGATGTTGCCGGAGCCTGTTTTCGATTTTGTAAAAAAGAGCCGTATTCCTTTGGAATCAGTGTAAGCAGTATCTGTATTGGAGTACAGGATGGACTTCGTCAGGCATATCAGCAGGCAAGACAGATGATGAAATATGGATTTTATGACAGAGACAGCATTTTGTACTATGACTGTCAAAAAGAAGTTTCAAGAGAGCTTCCAAAGAGTGCAGAAAAGCTGATTCATCAGGTTCAGAATCAAACAGAGAATACAGAAGAAGAACTGGAGCAAGAGGCTGTGACACTTATTTCTGAGGCAAAACAGAAGATGACGGATGGCAGAATTTTAGTTCAGTGGCTTCACAAATTGGATGAAAGTGCATACATTGAGCGAAGTGCACAGGTGTATACGGAGATTGCTTCGATTGAACAATTTAAAATGGCTTTAGAAGAAAGCGTGCAGGAAGTCTGTAAGCATAGCGAAGAGGAGATTCCAGAAGGGGTTTCTCATACGATAAAAGTGGTGCTCTTGTATCTGCATCAGCATTATAAAGAACAAATCAGCCTACAGGATGTGGCAGAAGAAGCAGGAGTGAATTCGGCATATTTAAGTTATTTATTTAAACAGGAAATGGGAATCGGATTTGCCAATTATCTGCAGGAATGTCGGATGCGCTGTGCTGAAAAAATGCTCTGTGACACGAACTTAAAAATCAAAGAGGTTGCAGAGGCAGCAGGATTTAATGATTATCATTATTTTTCTAAGATTTTTAAGAAATACCACCACTGCAGCCCGGCGGATTATCGCAAAAAGCAGTAAAAAAATGAGATGCACTTGTGTTGTTCAAAGTGCATCTCATTTTGGTTTTCGTTACCGAGTGTACGGTATCATTGACTTTCAGATAAATAACGTAGCAGATGGAAATTTATCCAAGTTATTTTATTTTCCCAAGATTTCTTTTAATGCCTGTAATACTTCATCCACATCTTTTTCATTTGCACTTTCTCCCATATGCCCGATACGGATTAATTTTCCACCAAAGCATCCAAAAGAGCCGGCAAGCAGAATATTATAATCGTTTCTCATTTTTGAGAGTATTTCTTTATCTGTAAAACCTTCCGGAACTTCAAACGTAGTAACGGTATTAGAATAACCGGAGCGTGGATATAAGGTCAGTCCCATTTCTTTTAAAGTGGTTCTGGTCTTTTCGGCTACTTTTGCATGACGTTTTAAATGCTCCGGATCATTTTTGATATTTTCAAGTGCCTGACGCAGACCATAGATGTCGCTTGCAGGCATGGTATAAGGGAACCACTTTTCTTCATAGTAATGTTCAAATACTTTTAAGTTTGCATAGAAAGAAGCAATTGGTGTCTTACGCTGATTCATGACATCTTTTGCATCCTGGCTGATGGTAACAATAGTCAGTCCCGGAGGTGCGGAAATTGCTTTCTGAGAACCACCACATAAAATGTCAATCCGGTAATCATCGGCTCTTACTTCTTCTCCGAACATCGCAGATACGGAATCGACAATGGTGAGGATTCCATAGGATTTTAATAATGGGCAGATTTTAGAAATATCGTTTAACATACCGCTTGGTGTATCGCAGTGCACGACTGTGGCATATTTAAAATCGTGCTGTTCTTTTAAGTATTCGGCAAGTTTTTCAGGGTCAACCGGCTTGTCATAATCTACGGTATAGAGAGTTGGAATGCCGCCATACATGGTTACGAAATCTTTAAAAGATTCGCCGTAAAGTCCATTATCAATGACAAGGACACGGTCACCTGGTTCGGTGATAGAAGCACAGGCAGCTTCAAGACCGAGGATTCCCTCTCCATCAAGAATTAAAGTTTCATTTTTGGTGTGTAAGAGTTCACTTGCCAAAAGGCAGGTCTCTTTGTAGTATTCACAGAAATCGGCATCTAAATCCGGATTTTGAAATTCCAGGCTTCTTGCCATGCGTACATTTTCCCGTACCTGAGTTGGACCTGGGGTCATCATTTTATACATCTGTTTACGCTCCTTTATAAATTATTTTTTGACTTTTTGACTTTAATTTAGTATACCAAAAATGACCGCCAATCGGCAGTCATTTTTGAGTTTTTTATTTTACGAGTTTCTGAAGACGTCCGATTACCAGTAAAACGATAACGGCTGCAACGCCAATCTGAACCAGATTTCCCGGAATAGAAGCAACAGGAGCAGCCCAGTTTCCATAGATAAAGCCTTCGGCGATATAGTAACCTACGACTTTAATCACACAGGCAACTGCGATTGCAAGGACATTCCATCCAAAGCCTTTTCTTTTTTCGGTAATGGCGCCGACTGCAAATCCCATCAGTCCTACAATTACAAGAGTAAATGGTGCCCATGCAGTCCATCCGGACAGTAAATCAAATAATCCCATTCCGACACCGCCTGCGATTGCACCGGTTTTCTTGCCAAATAAAATTGCACCGATGAAAAGCGGAACATTTCCAAGATGGATTAAACCGCCGTTTGCAGCGATTGGAAGTTTGATGTTTACAAATGCAGTAAATACATAAGTCAAAGCGATAAACATTGCTGTAATTGTAATAAAGCGAATCTGTGAACTGGTTGTCTGTTTTTCGGCAACCGGAATGGCTGTATTACTTTTTTCAATCATTAAATTTTTCCTCTCTTTCTCTCTGTCGGTACTCACAAAATCAAAAACAAGAAGATTCTGAGAGTACACACGATTCATCTTATCTTGAGTTTTAAGTATCATAACGAAAAACAGGCTTGCTTAAAATAGCCAGTTTTCTAAAGTTTTACCAGTCCAGTTGCGTTTGGAACATTTGCCAAGAGGAATGGAATGTGGTACAATAGGAGAAAATTTTGCGTGCCCCAGAACGTAGAGAAGAAATGAGGAAAAGAAAAAAATGGGTGTAACAATCAGGCAGATTGCCGAGGCAGCAGGGGTGTCAAGAGGAACGGTTGACAGGGCGTTAAATAACAGAGGGCGGATTCGTCCGGAGGTGGCAGAGCGGATTCAAAAAATTGCAGAGGAAATGGGATATCGCCCGAACCAGCTTGGGCGGGCACTTTCGATGAGTAAAAATAATATTAAAATTGGAGTGATTGTTCAGGCATGTGAGACCCCATTTATGAATGATGTGTTAGAAGGTGTAAAAAAAGCGAAAGAAGAAGTAGACAACCTTGGAGGAACGGTGATTGTCTGCAAGATTCCACATATCAGTGCTTCGGACACAATTGAAGCAATGGAAGAGATGCGAAAGGACGGAGTCAGCGCAATTGCAATGGTTCCATCGGATGAAGAGGCAGTCAAAGAAAAAATTCGTGAATTTACAGGAGTCTATCAGATTCCGATAGTGACATTTAACTCAGATGTGCCGGATACCGGAAGACTCTGTTTTGTCGGGCAAAATGGTATTCAGTGTGGAAAGGCAGCAGCAGGTCTGATGGGAGAATTGGTAAACGGAACGGGAAAAATTGCCATTATTTCCGGATATCGGACGAACCCTTCTCTTAGAGAACGTGTGGATGGGTTTACAACACAGATAAGAGAAAAGTATCCAGATGTGGAGTTGGTCGGACCAGAATATTGTTTTGAAGAAAATGAAAAAGCAGAGAAAATTACAGAGGAAATATTAAAAGAAAATCCGGATTTGAAAGCAATTTATATGACCTCCCATGGAGAATCGGGTGTGTGTATGGCATTAAAAAAGAAAGGCATGGCAGGAAAGATAAAAATGATAGCCAATGATTTTATGGGGGAAAACTACAGGCTCATGAGAGAAGGTTATATTCATTTTTTGATTGGACAGGATGCTTCGATTCAGGGTTACGAACCGGTTATGATTTTATTTCGTCTGCTGTTTCATGCAGAAGAACCGGAAAAAGAATTAATTTATACAGAAATTTATATCCGAAATGAATATACGATTCCGGAATAAAAATAAAGTAGAATAAAAACAGGAGGATTATTATGAGTATCAAAGAACAGATTCATGATTTATCAGATGAAATGATAACAAATATTGGCAGACTGGTTGCGATTGATTCCCAGCTTGGAATGCCTGGAGAGGGAAAACCGTTTGGGGAAGGACCGGCAGAGGCACTGAAAGAAGGACTGAAAATTGCAGAAGAACTTGGATTTAAAACCGTAAACTTAGATAATTACTGTGGTTATGCTGAAATGGGAGAGGGAGAAGAGATTGTCGGAATTGCCGGACATCTTGACATTGTGCCGGTCGGCGGAGACTGGACTTATGACCCATTTAAGCTCACAAGAGAGGGCGATTATATCTATGGACGTGGAACGACAGATGATAAAGGTCCAGTCATCGAGGCACTTTATGCGATGAAACTTTTGCGTGATTCGGGTGTGAAACTAAATAAGAGAGTGCGTCTTATTATGGGATGTAACGAAGAGACCGGTTCAAAATGCATGGAACATTATAATGAAGTCGAAGAGGAGTTATCCTGTGGATTTACGCCGGATGCAAATTTCCCATGTATTCATGGTGAAAAAGGTCATATGTCCATGGTGGCATATTCAAAAAATACAAAAATTATTTCTATGAATGGCGGATTTGTTTCAAATGCAGTCTGCGATGCGTGTACAACTGTGATTCCGGCAGAAGCGGGATTAAAAGAAAAATTAGAAGAAATTTTAGCAAAGACAAAGCTTCAGGAATATCAAGTGACAGAAGAAAATGGAACAATCCGTATTTATGCAAAAGGAGTTCCGGCGCATGCAAGCACACCGACACTTGGAGTGAATGCAGCAGGAGTAACCTTTGAGAGTCTTGAAAAAGCAGGATTTGAAGATGATTTTGTGAAATTTTATAACAGTCACATTGGAACATCCTGTGATGGAGCTGGAATCGGATTAAAATTTGAGGATGAATACGGTGATTTGACTTTATGTAATGGAATTGTCAAAACAGAAAATGGTGTCATTTCCTGTACGATTGATATTCGAGTTCCGGTGACTTTAAAAGCAGAGGATGTGCGTAAGATGTGCGAAGGAAAACTTGAAGATGAAAACGGACGAATTGAAATTCTTGAAATCGGCGACCCGTTGTTCTTCCCAAGGGAGTCTCCGCTTGTCAATGCGCTCTATAAAGCGTATGTGGATGTGACAGGTGATACCGAGAATGAACCGATGGTAATCGGTGGCGGAACTT
This sequence comes from Firmicutes bacterium OM04-13BH, assembly GCA_003481745.1. Lineage (GTDB taxonomy): Bacteria > Bacillota > Clostridia > Lachnospirales > Lachnospiraceae > Blautia > Blautia stercoris. The sequence continues at coordinate 227,148 of QULP01000003.1, read as the reverse complement.
ATGCAAAATCCCTTAAAAATATTATTGCATTTGGACCGGAGAAACTGGGAATTGATTATCGGATTCACAGTGCAGATGAGTATATGCTGGTTTCGGGTATGGAAGAAGCGGTGCTGATTTATATGGAAGCAATTAAAAATCTTTTGGAGATTTGACAGAAAAGAGAGACGTAATATTTATGAGAGAATCGGATGCCGGATGGACATTATGAAGATATTATTCCGCATTATTATGTGTTGTAAAAACAGGAGAGAAAAACAATGGTAAAACCAATTATGAGAGATGTCTTTTTCTTAAATCAAAAATCAGAGCCGGCAATGAAAGAAGACATTCAGACAGCAGTGGATTTGCTGGATACATTAAAAGCCCATGAGGATGGCTGTGTTGGCATGGCAGCAAATATGATTGGGGTAAAGAAGTGCATTATTGCAGTGAATATGGGATTTTTAAATGTGGCAATGCTTAATCCGAAAATCGTGAAAAAATCTGGAAAATATGAGACTGAAGAAGGCTGTCTGTCCCTTGAAGGGGTACGAAAATGTACCAGATATCAGGAGATTGAAGTTGAGTATGAGGATATGAATTTTAAGAAACAGAGGCAGAAATATTCTGGATGGACAGCACAGATTATTCAGCATGAATGTGACCATTTGGAAGGGATTATTATTTAACCAAATCAAGTAAGTCCCCTGCTTCAATTGCGAAAAGCAATAAGCAGGGGTGGGGACTTGCTTGTATCAGGAGGGGGCAAGCCCCTTCTGATAAGCTGCGTAGCAGCTATTTGGTTATGAGCAAGTAGCGAAGCGGATTGCGAATATCCACTTGACTCAGGTGGTAGCAGGGAAAAAGTTTTATTCCTGCTACCTATTGCATTATAAAAATGATTTTAACACTTCTAACACTCCACTTTCCCAGTAAGGTGCACAGGTTGATTTCGCCGCTTCGATTACCTCTGGACGGGCATTGGAAACAGCATAGCTGGTTCCGGCATTTTTTAACATTTCAATGTCGTTGAGATTATCACCAAAGCAGCAGATTTCATCAGCATTCAGTTGATATTTTTCCATTAAAAAGGAGATAGCAGTCCATTTGCTTACTCCAAGCGCATTGCAGTCCACCCATTCTTTTCCGGCAACTGCAAGCTGAGCTTTTTCCTTCCAGGAAGGAATGAAAAGAGGAGTACACATTTCTTCACAGGCAGTTGGATGATAAATGGTAAATTTAATGATATCCTTTGATTCTAATTTAGATAAGTCATCGATTTCTTTCATCTCAAACCCATAAGAATCTCTTAACCAGTGGAACATCTGGCTGCCTCCATCTTCTGCAAAACAGTAATCCGGTGTAGCGGCAAAACAGTCACAGGATGGAAGTTTTTCTTTAACCATCTGATACATATTTTTCCAAAGTTCATCTGACATTGGATAAGTTTTTAAGATTTCATTTGGGGTGCGGACGACGGTTCCGCCATCTGAAATATATAACAGTTTGTCTTTGATTGAGGCAAAGAGTTTCTTTTCACTTGAAAACTGACGACCGGAGCAGACAACAAACAGAATTCCTTTCTGGGTTAGCTGTTCAATCACGGTCATGTATTCCGGATTAATCATGAGAGTTCCGTCTTTTACTAAAGTTCCATCAATATCAGTTGCAATTAATTTTATCATAAGAAAAAATCCTCCAGGAAATAAGATAAAGCTATACTTAAAGATAATTATAAGTGAGATTTTATTTTGATGCAAGAAAAAGGGTGGTTCGGTTTTGGTAAAATTTATAGTGAATCTGTACAAAATCCATTGATAAAAATTATAATTTTTGTCAATGGATTTTTTTAAACCAGAGATATATACTTAACTTACAGTTAAGATATAAACATAAGTGAAAAGTAAAACTTGATGCAAGATAAAATTAAGGAGGAAATTACGACATGAAATTAACAATGGATGGGATCAAAAATCGTGAAGCATGGGAGAAAGCAGGAATTCAGCTTCCGGGATACGATGTGAAAGAGATTTCGGAAAAAGCAAAAAAAGAACCAAGATGGGTACACTTTGGAATCGGAAATATTTTCCGTGTATTTATCGGTGGAATTGCAGATGGTTTATTAGAAGAAGGTGCATTAGACTGTGGACTTACCTGCGTAGAAACATTTGATTATGATGTAGTGGATAAGATTTATACTCCTTATGATAATCTGGGCTTAAGCGTTATTCTTCATGGAGACGGAAGTCGTGAATATAAAGTGCTGGGTTCTCTGGCAGAGGCAGTAAAAGCGCAGTCATCTAATGAGACACAGTGGAACCGTTTAAAAGAAATTTTTACAAGTAAGTCGTTACAGATGGTTTCTTTTACAATTACAGAAAAAGGATATGCATTACAGAAAGCAGATGGCACATGGTTCCCATTCGTACAGGCTGATATTGAAAATGGTCCGGATAAAGCGACAGGAGCAATGGCAGTAGTAGTGGCAATGTTGTATGAAAGATACAAGGCAGGAAAATACCCATTGGCTTTGGTTTCCATGGATAACTGTTCTAAAAATGGTGCAAAACTTCGTGAATCTGTACTGACTATGACAGAAGAATGGAAAAAAGCAGGATTTGTAGAGGAAGGATTTGTTTCTTATGTCAGTGATGAAAAAGTAGTTGCTTTCCCATGGACTATGATTGATAAAATTACTCCTCGTCCGAGTGAAAAAATTGCAGATGATTTGGAAGAACTTGGCATTGAAGAAATGCAGCCGGTTATTACAAGTAAAAAAACTTATATTGCACCGTTTGTAAATGCGGAAAAACCACAGTATCTGGTTATTGAAGACAATTTCCCGAATGGTCGTCCGGCACTGGAGAAAGGCTTTGGTGTTTATATGGCTGACAGAAATACTGTTAATTTATCAGAACGTATGAAAGTAACTGTATGCTTAAATCCGGTACATTCCGCTACAGGACCTCTTGGAGTCGTACAGGGATATGACTTATTTGCCCATATGTTAAATACAAATGAAGACATGATGAAAATGGCACGTATGGTTGCTTATGATGAAGGACTTCCGGTTGTCCCAAATCCTGGAATTCTCTCTCCACAGGCGTTTGTAGATGAATTATTCAATGACCGTTTCCCGAATGAATATTTAGGGGACACCAATATGCGTCTCTCTGTTGACGTCTCTCAGATGGTGGGAATCCGTTTTGGAGAAACCATCAAAGCTTATGTTGAAAAATTTGGAGATGCAAAAAAACTGACAGCGATTCCACTCGGAATTGCCGGATGGCTTCGTTACATGCTTGGAGTGGATGATGAAGGAGAAAAATATGAATTAGCTCCGGACCCAATGAATGAAGAAATTCAGGAACAGTTAAAAGAGATTGTAATCGGAAAACCGGAGACATTTACAGACCAGTTAAAACCGATTCTTTCTAACGAGCGTCTGTTCTTTGTTGATTTGTATACAACAGGTGTGGCAGAAAAGATAGAAGAAATGTTTAGAGAAATGATTGCAGGAAAAGGAGCAGTAAGAGCAACCATTCATAAATATGTAAATCAGTAATAGAAAATAATAGAAAGAATCGATTCAAAAGGTGATTCTCCAGAAGGTGGAGAGTCACCTTTTTTGTACAGAAAGATTTACTCAGCATACACTATAAAAAATGGAAAAGAAAAAAGCCAAATGGAAAATCAAAAACTGGAAAATCTATTAAATCTGGCATTGAATGCCACACCGGAGGAATTGGAAAAATCAGAAAATTTATCGGTTGGTTATGAAACAGAACAAGGAAAATGGGAGGTGATTGTAAAATATTCTGGAGAACCGGAGATTTTTGAAAATCCGGAAATCCAGACCGTAAGGCTTTTGGGAGGTTTTGCAATTTTAACGCTTTCACAAAATCAAATAGAGAGATTGGCAAATGACGCAGGGGTTGAATTTATAGAAAAACCCAAGCGTTTATTTTTTGCCGTAAATGAGGGACGATCGGCTTCTTGTATCAATTCAGTGCAGGATGAGTCTTTTTTGCAGGGAAATTCCCTGTTTGGAGAGGGAGTTCTAGTTGGATGTGTGGATTCGGGAATTGATTACAGTCATCCAGATTTTTGTAATGAAGATGGAACCAGCCGGATTTTGCGGCTTTGGGATCAGAGTGTATCGGGAAATCCACCAGAGGGATATGAGATTGGAACGGAATATACAAAAGAGCAAATAGAGGAAGCGTTGGCAAAAAGGACTCCCGCAGAGCGGTATGCGGTTGTTCCGAGCCGGGATTTGAGCGGGCATGGAACAGGTGTGATGGGAATTGCAGCCGGAAATGGGAGAGCGTCAAAAGGAGTCTATCGGGGAGTTGCACCCAAAAGTGAATTGATTGTGGTGAAACTTGGAAATCCAAGAGCAGAAGGATTTCCGAGAACAACGGAATTGATGCAAGGAATTGATTACTGTATCAAAACGGCAGTCAGGCTTGGAAAACCACTTGCGTTAAATTTGAGTTTCGGAAATAATTATGGTTCGCATGATGGAGATTCCCTGCTTGAATTTTATCTGGATACCGTGGCAGTTATCGGAAGAAATGTTATCTGCGTGGGAACCGGAAATGAAGGAAATAAAGCAACGCACACTTCGGGAGTACTGGGTAATTCAAATGAAGTCGTTCCCCTGCAAATTGGAGATTATGAGCGGAGCATCAACCTGCAGATTTGGAAACAGTATGTAGATGAGATAGAGTTTTCTTTGGAACACCCAAATGGAGAGGTTGCAGGACCATTTCGGGAAGAGCTTGGAATACAGAGATTTCGCTTGGGAGATACAGAGATTTTGATTTACTATGGAGAGCCAAAGCCATTTAGTACGGCACAGGAAATTTATCTGGATTTTATTCCGGTTAATACTTATGTGGATACCGGTGTCTGGAAAATTAATCTGATTCCGAAAAAAGTTGTAGATGGAACGTATGATATGTGGCTTCCATCGGGAAGTGTGCTCAACCAGGGGACGAGATTTCTTTATCCAATGCCGGAGACAACGCTTACGATTCCTTCCACAGCACAGAAAGTGGTTTCTGTCGGAGCTTATGATTCCAGATATCAGGCGGTTGCGGACTTTTCAGGGAGAGGCTATACAAGAGAAAATCGTCTGATAAAGCCAGATATCGCAGCACCAGGAGTAAATATTATGACAACAGCGGTGGGAGGGGGATATCGGACACAGAGTGGAACTTCCTTTGCAACGCCATTTGTAACCGGAAGTGCAGCACTTTTAATGGAATTTGGAATTGTGAGAGGAAATGACCCGTATTTATATGGAGAGAAAGTGAAAGCGTATTTGATTCGAGGGGCAAGACATTTACTGATAGAACCGTATCCGAATCAATTGTTGGGGTGGGGAGCGTTATGTCTTAAAAACAGTATTCCATAAAACCAAAAGAAGCAAAAATCTTAAATCAGAAAATACAGTCACCTTTGGTTTTCTGGTTTGCGTTTCTTTGTGTTAGATGATAAAATTAATAAGAAATATAAAGAGGGCAGGTTAAGATTATGATGAAAATATGGAAGAAGGCGGTAGGAATTTTGCTCATAGCCGTAATAGTATTACCTTTAATGACAGGCATGCAGGTTTGGGCAAAGACAGAGCCAAAACAGCTTGATATATTGTTTACCCATGATACGCATTCTCATCTGAACAGTTTTACAACAATAGTAAATGGTGAGAAAAAAGAGGCAGGTGGTTTTGCGAAATTAAAAACATTGATAGATGAGCATAAGAAAGTGAATCCAGATACACTTGTACTGGATGGTGGAGATTTTTCAATGGGAACACTGGTTCAGACGGTATATGACACAGAGGCAGCAGAAATTAGGATGCTTGGTCAGATAGGATGTGATGTGACCACATTGGGAAATCATGAATTTGATTATCAGTCAAAGGGACTGGCAGATATGTTGAATGCAGCTAAAAATTCTGGTGATACAGTACCGAGTCTGGTATTGTGTAATGTAGACTGGGATGCAATGGAAGAAGCAGGTTTAAGTGAAGGTCAAAAGCAGATACAATCAGCATTTGAGAAATATCAGGTGAAGGATTATGTAGTTGTTCAGAAAGGTAATACAAAAATAGCGGTACTTGGTGTATTTGGAAAAGATGCACTTGTCTGTGCTCCAACCTGTGAATTGGTATGGAAAGACCCAGTGAAAGCGGCAAAGCAAACAGTAGAAAAAATCAAAAAGAAGGAAAAGGTAGATATGATTGCCTGCGTGTCTCATAGTGGAACATGGGATGAGGCAGACAAATCAGAAGATGAGATTCTGGCAAAAGAGGTTCCGGATATTGACTTGATTATTAGTGGGCATACACATTCACAATTAGACAAACCAATTCAACATGGAAATACCTATATTGTATCCTGCGGTGAATATGGAAAAAAACTTGGAACAATTTCCATGACACAAAAGGATGATGGACGGTGGAAGGCAACCTCTTATGAGCTGATTCCGGTATCAGATGAAGTGAATCCGGATGAGACAACGCAGGCAAAAATTGATGCATTAATGGATACGGTAGATATAAATTATCTTGCAAAGTTTGGATATACAAGAAAAGAAGTACTTGCAGAAAATGATATTGAATTTAATAGTCTGGATGAAATGAGCACGAGGCATGAGGAATTAAATCTTGGTGATATAATATCAGATGCTTATGTATATGCAGTGGAAAATTCAGATAACTACGATGGAGAGCCGGTAGACGTGGCGGTAGTCCCAAGTGGGACGGTACGGGATACTTATGCGAAAGGAGAAATTACGGTAGAAGCTGTCTATAATTCTTTTTCACTGGGAATCGGAAAAGATGGGCTGGCGGGATATCCTTTAATTAGTGCTTATCTGACTGGAAAGGAGTTAAAGCTGGTAGCAGAGATTGATGCTTCGATTTCAGATTTTATGACAACTGCAAGATTGTATTGCAGTGGGTTGAATTTTACCTTTAATCCGCACCGGATGATTTTAAATAAAGTGACAGATTGTTATCTGACCGGACAGGATGGAAAACGAGAAGAAATTCAGGATGATAAACTCTATCATGTAGTAACAGACCTTTACACAGGACAGATGTTAGGTTCTGTGATGGATATCTCTTATGGTTTATTATCAATCATTCCGAAAGACAAAGAGGGAAATCCAATTGAGGATTTGGAAGAATACGCAATTATGGAAGAAAATCAGGAACTAAAAGCATGGGTTGCAATTGCAAGGTATATGCAGTCCTTTGATGATACAGACGGCGATGGGATTGCAAATGTATCTGAGTATTATGCAACCACACATGGACGTAAAGTAGTAGAAAATAGCAGAAACCTTGTTCAATTGTTGAAAAATCCAAACAAGTTTTTTATGTTAATGATTGGAATCGTTACTGTGGCAGTTTTGATTGTTTTGTTATTGATTTTCTTTATTCGAAAGGTACTCCGCAAACGGAGATAATCATAGTCAAGGGTGACGGAGTTTTCTATAATGTAGCTTTATCCTAAAAAAGAAAAGGAATGAGTAAAAATGAAGAGAATTGATTTTGAAAATGGAACTGTGACGGGAAATATTCTTGGTGCGGCTCTTCCAATGCTTGTAGCGCAAATTTTGAGTCTTTTATATAATATTGTAGATCGTGTGTATATCGCAAGAATTCCAGAGGTGGGAACGGCAGCACTTGGTGCAGTAGGGTTATGCTTTCCTTTGGTTGTAATTATTACTGCATTTGCAAATCTGTTTGGAAGCGGTGGTGCTCCGTTGTTTTCTATCTACAGAGGAAAGAAGAAAGAGCAGGAAGCAGGACGTATCATGAATACCTCGTTTTCGATGGTCTGTTGCAGTGCGGTTGTCTTAATGATGATTGGATTACTATTTGCCCGGCCGCTTTTGATTTTATTTGGAGCCTCAGAGAGTGCCTTGGTTTATGCATATCCGTATATGATGATTTATCTGATTGGAACACTGCCATCTATGGTTGCAGTAGGAATGAATCCTTTTATCAATGCTCAGGGATATTCAACAATCGGAATGTTTTCAGTTGCAATTGGAGCAATTGCAAATTTACTACTTGATCCGTTGTTTATTTTTGTATTGAATTTTGGAGTGCGTGGTGCAGCAATTGCAACGGTACTTTCTCAGGGTCTGTCAGCAGTATTTGTTTTGTTCTTTCTTACCGGAAGAGCTGAATTAAGAGTTCATTTTCTTAAGAAAGAAGAGATTTCGGAATGTATCGGATATGCGAAGAATATTGTCAGTCTGGGCACTTCTGGATTTATCATGCAGCTTACAAATAGTCTGGTGAGCATTTGCTGTAATAATGTGCTTTCTGTTACAGGTGGAGATATTTATATTTCTGTTATGACGATTGTTTCGAGTGTGCGTCAGTTAGTAGAAACTCCGATTTATGCAATGAATGAGGGTGCTTCCCCTATTTTGAGTTATAACTATGGAGCCCGTCGTCCGGCACGTGTGCGAAAAGCAGGAGTTATAATGGCAAGTATGATTTTGGGATATACGGCTGTTATGTGGAGTGTAATTATTTTAGCACCTCATGCGCTAATTCGGATTTTCAGTTCAGATGAAGTACTAATGAAAGATGCCGTGATTGCATTAAAACAGTATTTTGCAGCATTTATCTTTATGGATCTGCAGTATATTGGACAGACAGTATTTAAGTCACTCAATAAAAAGAAACAGGCAATCTTTTTCTCTCTGCTTCGGAAGGTATTTATTGTTGTTCCACTGACTTATCTGATGCCTTATGCATTACATATGGGAACAAGAGGTGTATTTCTGGCAGAGCCGGTATCAAATGTGATTGGTGGAAGTTTTTGTTTTATCACAATGTTAAGTACCATATTGCCAGAATTAAAACGTATGGAGAATTCTGCAAAATAAAAAATAAAAAAATGCTTGCATTTTCTGAAAATTGTGGTATTATAGTTAATGCATTGTGATGCGGGTGTAGTTCAGTGGTAGAACACCAGCCTTCCAAGCTGGATATGTGGGTTCGATTCCCATCACCCGCTTTTTTGTATTTATCATTAATTATGGCTTGTAAAATCAGATTTGATTTTACAGGCTATTTTTTTTATAATGAAAAATAAAAAAGAAAGAAGCAAAAGACATTGAGCGATTTACTGGAACAATTAGAAATTAGAAAAGAGTTAGTGGAAGAAATCAGAAAAACCAGAGATTCTTTTTCTGTAGAAGAAACTCAAAAAAGCAGGATTCCAATGCCGGATACCATTTATTATGGCAGGGAAATCTGGGAGCAGGCAGTCAGTGCTCTGTTATGTGGAAAGAATCTGCTCTTAGTTGGACATAAAGCAACGGGGAAAAATATTTTTGCAGAAAATCTGGCGGGAGTGTTTCAAAGACCGAAGTGGGATATTTCTTTTCATGTGGCAACAGATGCCGCATCTTTGATTGGAATGGATACGTTTAAAAATGGAGAGGTGCAGTTTCGTCCGGGACCGATTTACAATGCAGCCAAATACGGAGGCTTTGCGATTTTAGATGAAATTAATATGGCAAAGAGCGAGGCAATGGCAGTCTTACATTCGACTTTGGATTTTAGAAGGTGTATTGATGTTCCGGGATATGAGCGTATGAAACTGCATCCGGCGACCAGACTGATTGCCACAATGAATTATGGATATTTTGGAACAAAAGAACTGAATGAAGCTCTGGTATCGAGATTTGTTGTGATAAAGATGCCAATGATTTCAACAGGGAATCTGGTAAAACTAATTTTAGATCAATATCCGGCAATGAGAAAGAAGATGGCAGTCGAATTTGCTGAAGTATTTTTGGAACTCCAGAAAAAATGTGAACATGGTGAACTTTCGTCAAAAGCATTAGATCTTCGAGGATTATTAGATGCGATTGCATTGATAGAAAAAGGGGTGTCAGTTTATACAGCACTTGATATGGGAATTACGAATAAAACATTTGACGAGTATGAACAGACATTAATTCGGGATACCATTCGGGCAAGAATTTCACGAAAAGTGGAGCGAAAGGATATTTTTTGACTGAGGGAAAGATGGAAGAACAAGATAGAATAGAAGCAAAGCGAGCAAAAAATTTTATATGGTCAGCGGCACAGTGTTATGATTTTGAACCTCTTTTTCTGGCATTTTCCTTGGATGGAACGGCCGATATTTATCTGAATCTGATTATCGGACTTTGTTACAAATGGTATAATAGGGAAAAAATGGAAGAGTTTTTTGAGATGCTGAATGGGAAAAATCAGGAGACGCTTGAGGGGCTGTTCTGGATTGGACTGGAAAATGCAGTATATCAAAAGGAACAGACTAGTCGTTCTTCTTTAAAAGAATTGAGAAAGGAATATGCACAAGAAACAGTACGGCATTATCGAAGTCAGAAAGAATATTCACTGATTGACCGGATTCGAAATGGACACTGCAGTCAGATTCTTGGAAAATCGTCGGGATTAAAAAAAGAAGAACAGGCGCTTCTTTCGGAGTTTGATTTTTCAGGAAAAATGACACTAGAAGAAATGATAGAAAAAAGCAGTGAAGTGTTTGAACATTATTTTTCTTATAAGCCTGTTTTAAGAAAGAAAGAAACAGGAATTTATTTTTTACAGAGGGTTTCGTCTGCCTTTCATTCTTTTGGAAAGGTTAGTGCAACTTATGTACGGACAAAAAACTATGAAGATAAGAATGAGACAGAGGGTGGATATGCGGGAAGTTTGGAACAAAAAAAGCATTATTTGTTTCAATTTTCTTTAAAGAATAATCCGGAACAGGCAAAACAGTATGTAGAGGGGTGTTTTGGTCAAAGTATTTATAGTGAGTATGAACGGAAAGAAATAGAAAAACGGCTTTGTATTGGAAATCATAAGAATACGCATCTGCTGTTTACAAGGGGAGAGAAAGCAAAACAGAATGAAGAATCTGGTGAGATCCGGGAGTTTCAAAAACAGTGTCAGGTGCAGTATGAAAAGAATAAGGAATATTTTGAAAAGAATCGTGTGATTTATGAAAATAGTGCGAGAAAATTAGTACAGCAGCTTCGGATTTTTGTAGAAACACAAAAAGAACAATCTGTTGAACTGGCACGTTATGGAACAATCTATGCTCCAAAAGTATGGCAAGTAGTTTATCTTGGAAATCCCAGAGTGTTTGAACAAAAAGAAGAAAAAGAATGTCCGGAATTTTCGGTTGATATTTTAATGGATGCCTCTTCTTCGAGAAAAAAACAGCAAGAATTTATTTCTGCACAAGCCTGTGTGCTTACAAAGGCACTTAGAACATGCCAGATTCCATTTCAGATTTCTTCTTATTGTAGTATCCGGGGATTTACTGTGATGCGCATTTTTAAAGAGTATGAAAAAAAACAAAGGGAAGAGGAGCTGTTTCACTATGTTTCGGCCGGAAATAACAGGGATGGTCTTGCGCTTCGGGCAGCGGGATATCTGATGGAAAAGAGTCAAAAAGAGAAAAAACTGCTTTTAGTGCTTACGGATGCAAGTCCGCAGGATGATCAGGAAATCGGAGAGGGAGTGTTTTACAAAAATAATGAATATATGGATGAAATTGCCGTTTTAGATACCGAAAAAGAAGTTCATGCACTAAGACAGAAAGGAATCGAAGTAATTGGAATTTTTACGGGAGGCAGTCGTGAGATGGAAACTGCGCAGAGAATTTTTGGAAGAGACTGGATAAAGATTCAAGATATGAATCAGTTTTCAGAAGCAGTTGGAAAGATTCTCAGGCAAAAGCTGTACGAGAGAGGAGGAGTTTAGATGAATCAATTTACGGGATATGAATTATTATGGCTGTTTCTAATTTATTCTTTTTTGGGATGGGTGTTGGAGACAGTCATTGCAACCGTAAGACAGCGAAAGGTGGTAAATCGAGGATTAATCAATGGTCCGTTTTGTATTATTTATGGAATTGGCGCAGTATTGATTACCATATGGTTACAGGAACTGAGCGGATTATGGCTGTTTTTATTTTCGGCAGTTTATGCTTCTGTGGTAGAATGGATTGCAGGGCATCTGATTCAGAAAATTTATCATGAGAGATGGTGGGATTATTCAGATATTAAGTGGAATCTGGATGGATATATCTGCCTTCCATTTTCAATCATCTGGGGTGCATTAGGCTATGTAATTGTAAAATGGAGCAATCGGCTCTTGCTTGATTTTCTAAATATCTGTCCGGAATTTTTAATTCATTTTATTCTTTTGATTTTAATCGGAGCTTTGGCATTTGATGCACTGGCCTCTTATATTTTGCTTCGAGGAACAAGTGAAAAACTGGAAAAATGGGAGGAAGCAAACAATCGTTTTGTTTCTATCAGTGCTAAAATTGCAAGATGGATTACGGTACATGTACAGTCACGTATTCATAAGGCGTATCCAAAGGCTGTGAAAGCCGAGGCAGTGACTGCCAGTAAAGAGATATTTGCGGCAGGATGTGGTTTTTATAAAATAGTGATGCTGTTTTTCATCGGGGCATTTTTAGGAGATATCACAGAGACGATTTTCTGCCGTATCACAGCAGGCATATGGATGAGCAGAAGCAGTGTGGTGTGGGGACCTTTTAGTATTGTATGGGGGCTTGCAATTGGTGCAGTTACTGCCTTACTTTATAAATATAAAGACAAAAGTGACAGTTTTTTATTTACCGCAGGAACTTTGCTTGGCGGAGCCTATGAGTATTTGTGTAGTGTATTTACCGAAATGATGTTTGGAAAAGTATTCTGGGATTATAGCAAGATTCCATTTAACCTGGGTGGAAGAATTAACCTATTATATTGCTTTTTCTGGGGAATTGCGGCTGTTGTATGGTTCAAGAAATTATTTCCGTTTTTTGAAAAAGGAATTGAAAAGATACCGATAAAAATTGGAAAAATGGTGACCTGGGTTTTAATTGTATTCATGAGTTGTAATATTATGATGTCCTGTCTGGCACTCATTCGATATGATGAGAGAAGCAGTCAGGTGGAGGCAAAAAACAGTCTTCAAATCTGGCTGGATCAGCATTATGATGATAAGACGATGCAGAGAATTTATCCAAATGCAATAGAAGCAAAATAAATGAGAAATATTTTTTAATGGATATTCAGATACCGATTATGGATGGCTGGGAGGCTACAAAAGTAATTTGTAAGAGGCCAAGAGTGGATGCGAATCTTCCAATTTTTGCAATGTCTGCAAATGTATTTTTGGAAGACCAGAGGCGGTTACTTGAGGTTGGAATGAATAGTCATATTAATAAACCAGTGGACTACGATGAAGTACGTCGGCTGATTGGGGAACAGATGTATCTGAGAAAATAATTATTGGGGACGGAGTTTTCTGGCTTAAAATGCCAGAAAACTCCGTCCCCAATATGTTTAGGTCATGAATTTGATATTTTTAAGGATAATCTTGTATATCACACTTCCGAAAAAAGATATATTAAACACAAAGAAGTGAGAGGAGATTTAAAAATATGAAATATGGATATTTTGATGAGGAAAGAAAGGAGTATGTAATTACAAGACCAGACACACCGGCACCTTGGGTAAACTATCTTGGTTCTCCGGAATATGGAGCGATTGTATCGAATAATGCGGGAGGATACAGCTTTGCAAAATCAGGAGCAAATGGACGAATTCTGCGTTATATCTTTAATCAGTTTGACCAGCCGGGAAGATATATTTACTTAAGAGATAATGAAACAACAGATTACTGGTCTGCATCTTGGCAGCCGGTAGGAAAAGACCTTGAAAGTTATAAAAGTGAATGTCATCATGGAACTGCTTATACAAAAATGATAGCAGATTATAGCGAAATCCGTTCAGAAGTAAGATATTATGTACCGTTAAATCAGTCTTATGAAGTATGGAATTTAAGTGTTACTAATGCTTCCCCAAAAGAACGGGAACTTAGCATTATCGGCTATGCAGAATTTACAAATAATAGTAATTATGAGCAGGACCAGGTAAATCTTCAGTACTCCCAGTTTATCACGAGAACAGTATTTAAAGAGAACCGTGTACGTCAGATGATTCATGCAAATCAAGAGAATTAAAGCCCGGAGAAACACAAAATCTGGAAATTAAAGTAGAACAAAAAGCATTTGCGAGTTTTGTTGAGAAAAAACATGTGTGGATGATAGAAGAGGGAAATTATGGAATATGGATTGGAAATTGCTTGGATACGGCAAAATTGAGTGCACAGATTAAAATAGAAAGCGATGTAGAACTTGAAGAAACAGAAAAATTAGAATTCCAGTCAGATTTAATTGAAAACCAGTACAAGAGACAAATGGTGCAAGAAGATAAGCAATTTTCAACATGTATATTTGTTCCGAAGAAAGAAAAGAGTATAGCCTATCGGGATGTGCTAGAAGAAAAATATGAGGTGGAGGAACTGATTCCACTTTTATATGGAAATATTTCAGAAACAACAAGTACCTTAGGAGCAGCAGGAATTAAAGTTCCAGGTACAGCAGGTGAAACGACAGAAGCATTATTTGATAAATATAAAATTCCGTCTTTAATTATGGCAGACGGTCCGGCGGGGATTCGACTACAGCAGTGCTATGAAGTGGATAGAAAAACAGATACGGTCTATGGAATTGGTGTGCTTGGAGCTTTGGAAAATGGATTCCTTGTAAAACAGGAAAAACATGAAAATACAGATACTTATTATCAGTTTTGTACGGCATTTCCAGTAGGGACAGTGCTTGCACAGGCATGGAATGTTGAACTTATGGAAGAATTTGGAAAGAAAATTGCAGATGAAATGGAAGAGTTCCACATTCAGTTATGGCTTGCACCAGGATTGAATATACATAGAAATCCATTATGTGGTCGAAACTTTGAATATTATTCAGAAGACCCAATCCTTGCAGGAACTTTAACAGCAGCAGTTACAAAAGGCGTGCAGAGTAAAAAAAGTTGTGGTGTAACCATTAAACATTTTGCATGCAATAACCAGGAAGATAACAGAATGGGAGTAGATGTTCATATTTCAGAACGTGCGCTTCGTGAGATTTATCTCAGAGGATTTGAAATTGCAGTAAAAAACAGTAATCCAGTTGCAATGATGTCTTCTTATAATCTGGTGAATGGAGTACATGCTGCAAATAGTAAGGATCTTTGTACAAAAATTGCAAGAGAAGAATGGGGAGTTGAAGGTGTGATAATGTCTGACTGGAATACGACGGTTCCGGAAGATGGAAGTATTCCGTGGAAATGTGTAGCAGCCGGAAATGATATTATTATGCCGGGAAATATGGATGATGATAAAAACATAAGAGAAGCCTATCATTTGGGAAAAATTTCAGAAGAAGAAATTAGAAAAAGCGCTGGACGGATTCTTAAAATGATTGAGAAATTAGTATAAGCCATCAGGTAAATTATTAGAGCAAAGTTTTATGCATTTAAAATGCCACAAAACTCCGTCCCCAATGTCTTGACAAGTGGGAACAGATATTATAAAATCAACATATTAGACGAATAGGTTATGAAGGCGGATGTAAGGAAAGATGCATCCGCCTCTTTATGATATAAGGAGTGAAGAAATGTTAAATCAATTTTCAAGAACAGAATTGCTGTTGGGAAAAGAGGCAATGGAACGTCTGGAAAATTCCAGAGTTGCGGTGTTTGGTATCGGAGGTGTTGGCGGTTATGTCTGTGAAGCGCTGGTTAGAAGTGGAGTCGGGGCATTTGACTTGATTGATGATGATAAGGTCTGTTTGACCAACTTAAACCGGCAGATTATTGCGACAAGAAAAACTGTGGGGAAATACAAGGCAGATGTGATGAAAGAGCGAATCCTTGAGATTAATCCAAAGGCGGATGTTCGAATTCATAAGACCTTTTTCCTGCCTGAAAATGCAGATGAATTTCCATTTGAGGAATATGATTATGTGGTAGATGCAGTGGACACCGTGACAGCGAAACTGGAACTTGTCATGAAGGCAAAAGAGAAAAATATTCCGATTATCAGCAGTATGGGTGCAGGAAATAAATTAGATGCGAGTGCATTTAAAGTAGCAGATATTTATAAGACAAAAGTCTGCCCGCTTGCAAAAGTCATGAGAAGAGAACTGAAAAAAAGAGGTATAAAGAAATTAAAAGTCGTTTATTCAGAAGAACAGCCAATCCGTCCAATTGAGGATATGTCAATCAGCTGTAGAACCAACTGTATCTGCCCTCCCGGAGCAAAACATAAATGTACGGAACGACGTAATATTCCGGGAAGTACGGCATTTGTTCCATCGGTAGCCGGTCTGATTATAGCAGGTGAAGTGATTAAAGATTTGTGTAAGAAAAACGAATGTTTTTTATAGACAGGAACTGTCTCTGTGAGGGGACAAGGGTTGAAAAAATCACTCCATTCTGCTATAGTAAAAAGACGAACACGTGATGAACCACGTTACTAAAAATTACTGGAGAAGTTTTATGAGTGAAAAAATACAAGTTCTGGGTATTTCAGTTGAGAAATGCTATGTGGACGAAGTAATGGACAATATTAACGAAAACTGGAACAGGGATGATGTTCTGGCAACTTACGGTGTGATTAACATGAAAATTCTTCTTGCAGCGCAGAAAGATGAGGAACTTAAGGAATACATCGACAGTCTGGATAAGGGAGTTGTGGATGAACCGGAAGTATTAGAGGCTGCAAATATGGATGACACGCGTATGGAAGAGGAAGTGCTGGGGCATAGTTTCTTTGCAACCTTGTTCTGGTATCTCTCCCGTTATCAGAATCAGATTTATCTGCTTGGAGAGACGGAAGAAGAGGCCAATGCATTTTTTAATTACGTCAAGGAGAAATATCCTGAAATCGTGGTTCTTGGAAAGGGCAGTTTAAAAGATGGCAGTGAGGATGACTGCGATAAGATTATCAATGATATTAATGCACTTGCACCACAGGCGGTTTTAGGGTGTTCCGGAGATTTCAGTATCGAGCGTTTTGTAAAAAAACATCGAAAAAAAATGAATACAAGAGTTTTTTTCTGTCTTGGAGAACGTGCAGAAATCCAGAAAGAAACCGGTGTAAAAAAACGCTGGTTGGAAAAAATACTGGAGAAAAATTCTTTTAAAAAATTAGTCTCCCAGTTCAATGAGGATGAGAAAAATTAAGAGACATCACTGCAAAAATGATAAAGAGAAAATATGAACAAAATGTTACATTTTGAAAAAAATATGTAATATTTTGTATTTTCCCTTTATTTTTTTTCTGTTATGTATTACTATATAAAGTGAGGTTTTTGTTTTTTGGGGAAAGAACAATGCGTGTCAGAACAGCCAAAAAAAGAAAGTTAAAGCTGTATGGCGTAGAATAAACTATATGATGAAAGAGGGTATATACATGATTTCAAACCAGGTATTACAGAACACGTTAGATGGACTTCGTTCCATAACCAGAACAGATTTGTGCATTACTGATACAGAAGGGAAAGTGCTCGCATCGACCTTTTCTGAAACTGTATGTACAGAGGATGAAGTGTTGGCTTTTGCACAGTCACAAGCAGACAGTCAGGTAATTAAAGGATATCAGTATTTTAAAGTGCATGATGACCATCAGTTAGAATATATACTGGTGATTAACAGTGCAGGAGAGGATGTCTATACACTTGGAAAACTGGTTGTTTTTCAGATTCAGAGTCTTCTGACTGCATATAAAGAGCGTTTTAACAAAGATAACTTTATTAAAAACCTGTTGTTAGATAATCTGCTTTTGGTTGATATTCATAACAGAGCAAAGAAATTACACATCGAAGTTGACCAGCGCAGGGTTGTGTTTATTCTGGAAACTAATCAGGATAAAGATTATGGTTCTTTAGAGAATGTAAAAAATGTTCTCGGAGGAAAGAATGGCGATTTTGTCACAGCAGTCGATGAGAAAAGTATTATTATTGTAAAAGAACTTTCAGAAAGCGACAATTACCCACAGGTGGATAAAATTGCAAATACAATTCTGACAACCCTTGGAGTTGAAAAAGACAGCAATACCCACATTGCTTATGGTACGATTGTAAAAGAATTAAAAGAAGTATCACGTTCCTACAAAGAAGCACGTATGGCACTGGATGTTGGAAAGATTTTCTTTGGTGAAAAAGAAGTAATTGCCTACAGTTCACTTGGTATTGGACGTCTGATTTATCAGCTTCCGATTCCGCTTTGTAAAATGTTCATTCGGGAAATATTCGACAGCAAATCACCGGATGATTTTGACGAAGAAACTTTGACTACAATCAACAAATTTTTTGAGAACAGCCTGAATGTTTCAGAAACCTCCAGACAGTTGTATATACACAGAAATACCCTGGTTTACCGTCTGGATAAACTGCAAAAGAGTACAGGTCTGGATTTGCGGGTGTTTGAAGATGCAATTACATTTAAGATTGCGTTGATGGTAGTAAAATACATGAAGTATATGGAAACACTTGATTACTGATATCTTAAAGAGGGGTCAGATATCAGGAAAACAGGAGGATTTTTATGATTGATTTAAATGGCGTGAGTAAATCATACAGCAAGGGTCAGCCGGCACTTGACAATGTGAGTCTGCACGTAGATGAGGGTGAATTTGTTTTTATCGTAGGAAACAGCGGTTCAGGTAAATCTACCCTGATTAAGCTTCTGTTGAAAGAACTTGATCCGACAGCCGGAACAATTACAGTAAATGGCTATGCATTAAATAAGTTAAGACGCGGAAAGGTTGCAAAATACCGCAGGGGAATTGGAGTTGTATTCCAGGATTTCCGTCTGCTCAAAGACAGAAATGTCTATGAAAACGTGGCATTTGCACAGAGGGTAATTGAAAAACCGACACGTGTGATTAAAAAACGAGTGCCGGAAGTATTGACTCTGGTAGGTCTTGCAGAGAAATATAAATCTCGTCCGGACCAGCTCTCCGGTGGAGAACAGCAGAGGGTGGCACTTGCAAGAGCACTTGTAAACCGTCCAAACATTCTGCTTGCCGATGAGCCGACCGGAAACCTTGACCCGAAGAACTCTTTTGAAATTATGAAACTGCTTGAGGAAATTAATGAGCGCGGAACGACCGTTCTTGTAGTTACCCATAACAGAGAAATCGTAAATGCATTTAAGAAACGTGTAATTACGATGAAGAAAGGCGTCATCATTAGCGACGAACAAGAAGGTGGATATCAGTATGAGAGTTAGTACGATGACATACATATTGAAACAGGGATTTAAAAATATCTGGAGAAATATCCGATTTTCTTTAGCGTCAATCGCAACAATGGCAGCCTGTATTTTCCTGTTTGGAATTTTCCTCTCTCTGGTTATGAACTTCCGTTACATGGTTCATTCCGCAGAAGAAGGAGTAGCAGTTGTCGTTTATTTTGATGAGGGTGTGAAACAGGAACAGATTGATGATATCGGTTCTAAAATCAAAAAAATGTCGGAAGTAGAACGTGCAGAGTATGTATCTGCAGACCAGGCATGGGAAGCATTTCGGGATGAATACCTTGGTGGTGATGACACACTTGCAGAAGGATTCCGTGACCAGGATAATCCTCTGGCAAATTCCGCGAGTTATCAGGTTTATTTAAAAAATGTAGAATCACAGGATAAAGTAGTAAAAAAAATTGAAAAGATGGATGGCGTGCGTCAGGTAAGCCAGTCACAGTCGGCTGCAAAAACCCTGTCTACATTCAATAAACTGATTGGATATGTATCATTAGCAATTATTTTTATTTTACTTGCGGTTGCATTTTTCCTTATCAGCAATACTATCACAATGGGTATTTCTGTACGACAGGAAGAGATTGGAATTATGAAGCTGATTGGTGCAACGGATTTCTTTGTAAGAGTTCCATTTGTAATTGAAGGAATTATTCTGGGAATTATCGGTGCAGTAATTCCGATGGCAGTGCTGTATGGACTTTATAATCAGGTCATTAACTATGTAATGACAAAATTCCATCTTCTCACAGGCTTCCTTCAGTTCCTTGACGTATGGCATGTATTCAGAATTTTACTTCCGGTCGGGTTAGGTCTTGGAATTGGAATCGGATTCTTTGGAAGTATTCTTTCTGTAAGAAAACATTTAAGAGTATAATAAAAGTGTCAACAGAGATATTTAGGCAAATTAGAAGGAGGTATAGCCAGGAAAATTCTGGCTGTATCTCCTTGTTTTGTGAAAGGAGACAGAAAAGTTGGAAAAAAACAAAGTAAAGGGGTTTGTGACCGGTGTATTGTGTACCGTACTGGTAGGCGGTGGGATATTTGGAGGACGCTATGTCTTGTCGAATAAAGACCATGCGGTAAATCAGGAATCGGTTCAGAAAGCAAAAGCAATCGAAAGCCTGATTGATAAATATTATCTGGATAAAATTGACAATGATGAACTGGAATCTTATCTCTATAAGGGGTTGATGGCTGGACTTGGCGACCCGTATTCTACTTATTATACAGCAGAAGAGTATAAAGAACTGACAGAAGACACCGAAGGGGTTTATCGTGGAATCGGTGTGACGATGCAAAAAGATGTGTCTACCGGAGCAGTGACCGTCGTAAAATGTTTTGAGGGAGCACCGGGAGCAGAAGCAGGATTACAGCCGCAGGATCAGTTAGTCAAGGTCAATGGCGAGGATATCACAGACAAAGAACTCAGTGAAGTCGTAAAAATGATAAAAACTTCGGAATCAGATACCGTGACACTGACTATTTTAAGAGAAGGCGAAAGCGATTACCGCGAAGTAGAAGTAACGCTTGATACCGTAGAAGCACCAATGGTAGAACATGAAATGCTGGATAATAAGATCGGTTATATTACGATTAACCAGTTTGCAGAAACTACGGCGAGCCAGTATGAAACAGCTTTAGAAGATTTAAATAATCAGGGGATGGAGCGTCTGATTGTAGATGTCAGAGATAATCCGGGCGGACTTTTAACTTCTGTATGTGATGTCTTGGATTCGATGCTTCCGGAAGAACTGCTTGTTTATACCGAAGACAAAAATGGCAAGAAAAGTGAATATAATGCAACAGGCACTGACCAGTTTGACAAGCCGATGGTAATACTCGTAAATGGAAACAGTGCAAGTGCAGCAGAAATTTTTTCCGGTGCGCTTCAGGATTACAAAGTGGCAAAACTGGTAGGAACGACCACATTCGGAAAAGGAATTGTTCAGCAAATCTTTAATCTTTCTGATGGAAGTGCAGTAAAAATGACTATTTCCAAGTATTATACTCCGAGCGGAAGATGCATCCATGGAACAGGTTTAGAGCCGGATATTGAGGTGGATTTGCCGGATGAGTTAAAAAATCAGGTTAGTATTGATAAGAGTGAGGACACTCAGCTTCAAAAAGCGATTGAGACTGTAAAAGAAATGCAGTAAAATAAAAAAATAAAAAAGTTAGGAGAAACAGCCTATGTATAATTTTGTAATTCTGACAGATAATACCGTAGATATGCCAGTTGAATGGTTAAATGAACATGAGGTAGGTTATGAATGTCTTCCGTGCAGTATGAACGGAGTAGTTTATGATAAAAAGAATCCGATTGATACAAAGCTGTTTTACAGGCAGATGAGAGAAGGAGCAATGCCGACAACTTCCCAGATGAATCCGGCAATGGCAGAGGCAATGTTTGAGACTTATTTACAGGAGGGAAAAGACATTTTATATCTTGCCTTTTCTTCCGGTTTGTCAGGGACATGCAACAGTGCCCGCATAGCAGCAGAGGAATTAAAAGAAAAATATCCGGAAAGACAAATCAAGATAATGGATTCATTAGCTGCATCCATGGGGGAAGGGTTACTGCTCTATTATGCAGTAAAATTAAGAGACAAGGGAAAGAACCTGGATGAAATCTGTGACTGGCTGTTGGAAAACAGACTGCATCTGTGCCATGTATTTACAGTAGATGATTTAAATCATTTACACAGAGGCGGAAGAGTTTCCAAGGCAACTGCAGTTTTAGGAACACTGGCAAATATTAAACCGATGCTTCACGTAGATAATGAAGGAAAACTGATTTCAATTGGAAAAGTCAGAGGAAGAAAGAAATCTCTTGCGACGTTGGTTTCTATGATGGAAGAACGAATTGGAAAATATTGTGATAAAAATGAAACCGTGTTTGTCAGTCATGGAGATTGTGAGGCTGATGCCGAGTATGTGGCAGGACTGGTAAAAGAAAAATTTGGGATTGAAAATATTATGATTCATCCGATTAGTGCAACGATAGGAGCACATTCCGGTCCCGGGACAGTAGCGCTGTTTTTCCTTGGAGAATACCGCTAAGGAAAAAATCAGAACTAAAAAAGCGATAGGAAGTAATTTTGGAGGAAACGAATGAATTTAAACTTTAAACCGGTAGAAGCAGAAGATTTGGAAGAACTAAATCCGTTTTTCTGTAAACGGCCGAATAAGACCTGTGACAGTGTGTTTTTAGACAGCTTTATCTGGAGAGAGTATTATAATGTAAGATATGCCGTCAGCGATAATAAGGCAATTTTATGGCTGATGGATTTAGATGGAAAAACAGGTTCTGCAATGCCGATTTGTAGTGAAGAAGATTTAGAATATTATTTTTGGAAATTGGTGGAATATTTTAATACAGAATTAAAGGCACCACTGTATATTAATCTGGCAGATGAAGAAGCCGTAGAACAGTTAGGTTTAAAAAATATGCCGGATAAATTTAAGATTACAGAACAGGTGGATTTAAAAGACTATCTGTATGATGGAAATGCAATGCGTACCTTGTCTGGGAAAAAACTGCATAAAAAGAAAAACCATTTAAATGCCTTTAAACGAGAATACGAGGGCAGATATGAGTACCGCCGTTTGTGTTGTTCGGATAGAGGTGATGTCTGGAAGTTTTTGGATCGCTGGAGAGAAGAAAAGGGCGAAGAGGTAGAAGAGCATCTGGATTATGAAGTGCGTGGAATCCACGAGATTTTAAAGAATTGTTCGCTTCTGAATGTCAGAATGAGCGGAGTTTATATTGATGGTTATTTAGAAGCCTTTACGATTGGAAGCTACAATCCGTTGGAACAGATGGCGGTGATTCATATTGAAAAGGCAAATCCGGAAATCAGAGGATTGTATCAGTTTATTAATCAGCAGTTTTTGATTGAGGAGTTTCCGGAGGCCGTTTTAATTAACCGTGAGGACGATTTAGGCTTAGAGGGATTAAGAAAAGCAAAACTTTCTTATAATCCAATTGACTATGCAAGAAAATACCAGGTAGAACAGATTTGGTAAATCGGAGCGTTGATTTGATATGAAGAACAGATATTTAAGCAACGAGGAAAAAAGAGCCTGCGAAGGGCTCTGGAGTGAAGCATTTTTCGAGGACAGTGATTCCTTTCGGGAATATTATTTTACAGAGAAAGTAAAGACAAATCAGATACTCGTGGCAGAAAAAGACGGACAAATTTTGTCTATGATTCATCGAAATCCCTATCAGTTGAATATTAAAAATCAAAAAATAATCTGTGATTATCTGGTCGGTGTTGCGACGAAAATAGAAAACAGAGGTCAGGGATATATGCGAAGTCTCTTAAAACAGGCATTTTTGGATATGTATCAGGAGGATATGCCGTTTTGCTTTCTGATGCCGGCAGATCGTCGTATTTATGAGCCGTTTGATTTTGTGTATGTATTTGACCAGCCGGTGTGGGAATTAAAATCAAAAGACTGGCTGGAACAGGACGTGACAGAAGAGTCGGCAAAGGAAATCGCAGACTGGATGAATGAGTGGTTAAATGCACGGTATAATGTGTTTACATGGCGGGATGAGGATTATGTGAAAGTTCTGCTGAAAGAATTAAAAAGCGAAAATGGAAGTTTAGAAGCATTAAAAGCACCGGAAAATCCACATCAGATAAAGGCATTAAGGGCAGAGTGGGGAATGGAGAAAAAAGAACAGCGTCTGCTGTATGCCAATGCTGATGACTGCAAAAAGATAAAACAAGAACCTGCAATTATGGTGAGAATCGTGAACCTTCCAGAGTTTTTGAAATATATTTGCCTGAAAGATAATGTAGCAGAGCAGGAAGTGCTTTATCAGTTAAAGGTAAGAGATAAACTGCTTGAAAATAATGATGGAATCTGGATTTGGCATGTCAATCACAAGGAGTCTTTTGTTGAAGTATTCGATGGAAAAGTTTTTCGGAAAAAAGAGTCAGATGAGCAACAGGAGAAAAATTTACAAAAAGAACGAACCATAGAACTTGAAATTTCAGAACTGACATCGTGGTTATTGGGATATAAAATACCAGAAAACATAAGTGAGACTGTAAAAGCAGAAATCTGTTGTATCAATAGGATTTTCTTGGATGAGATTGTTTAGTAAAGCTGTTTCGTTCATGTAGCACAAGAGAAAAGAGGGAAAACGAGCATGCAAACAGAAGAAATGCTGGAAGAACTGTTAAAAAAGGCAAAGGTGGATATGTCACTTCGGCAGAAATTATTTGATACAAGAAATGAGAAAAATCCAGTTTCCGCATTTTGTAAAACTTGCAGAGAATTGGGGTACGAAATCTATGATATGGATTTAATCAGCGCCGGAGAAGAATTTTACGCAGCCATGAGAAGAAGTACAAATGGTGGAGGAGAAAATTCTCCAATGCTGGAGGGTGAAGATGATTTCTATGAACTGTTTTTTGCAAGTCTGGAAAGTTTATAAGGAATCGTTCTGCTCCCATGCAGTTCTAATAAAGGTTAGAAATACCTTGGAAAAGATAAAGAGGAAAAAGAAATGGAAATAGAAATACAAAATATTATTAAAATTGTGAAAGATGCAGCAGGAATTTTATCACAAAGAGATTTGATTGGAGATATCTCTGTGAAAGGTCCGGCTGATTTCGTAACTGAGGCAGATAAGGATATTCAGCAGTTTATCCAGGCGGAACTTCTGGTTCAGTATCCGGACATTCAGTTTCTTGGAGAAGAAGACAGCCAGAAAGAGGTAGATTTCTACGGAAAAATGTGGGTGCTTGACCCGGTTGACGGAACGACAAATCTGATTCATGATTATCGTTCCAGTGCAATTTCTCTGGCGTTGTTTGAGGCAGGAAAACCGGTTCTTGGAATTATTTATCAGCCATATACAAAGGAATTATTCTGGGCGCAGAAAGGAAAAGGGGCATTTCTTGGCACAGAAAGAATTTCTGTCAGTGAGGCTGGTTCTCTTTCTGAGAGTATTGTAAATGTTGGAACATCTCCATATAAAAAAGAACTGGCAGATGAAAATTTTGAACTGATTAAAAAGGTATTCTGTAAAAGTCAGGACATCAGACGAAGTGGTTCGGCTGCCTTAGACCTTGCATGGATTGCCTGCGGACGCAGCGATGCATTTTTTGAGCGCAATCTGAAATTATGGGATTTTGCAGCAGGCTGGATAATCATTGAAGAAGCAGGCGGAAAAATAGCAGATTTTAATGGTATGGAAATAAGACCGGTGATTGCTGCGGATATTGTTACCGGAACACCAAAAGTCTGTGAGGAGCTTTTGACACTTATCAAAGAAAACTGAAACTAAAAAGAAGCACGGAATTTAGAGGGAGAGACTCCATACTGCTTTTTGAAGGCTTTGCTTAAGTGAAATTCATCATAAAATCCGAAGTTCAGTGCAGCCTCGTGAAGTTTTGCGTCTGGTTGATGAATCAGAAAATCGCGTACCATTTCAAGCTTTGTCTCCATTTGATAAGCATAAAAGGTTTTTCCGTAATTTTTAAAAAAATGGTTATTTAAGGTACGGGCACAGATATAATAGCTGTCTGCAATTTCGGAAGCGGTATAAAAAACCTGAGGATTGGATTGAAGTTTCTGCGTAACCTCTTCCAAAAGGGAATCGGTTTTATGATTGGAGCAGATGTTATCATTTAATTCATGAATTTCGCAGAGCATAAGATTAAATAATAAAGAAATTCGATGTTCTTTCTGGGGGCTTTTCGACCAGTAGGCACGAATAATATTTTGAAAATAAGTGCGGATTAGAATCCGTTCTTTACAGTGCAATAAGGTATGGCATGGAAAAGTAGAAGAGGATTCCATTTTTTCCATGCTGTTTTTTGTGGATGAAAAACTCTGCTTTTTAGAATTAAGACCGTGTTTGCTGTCAGATTCCAAAGCGGTAGGAAGGACGTGCAGGTACATGTGACGATTGCCGGAATTGCAGGGAATCCGTCCATAGTGATGGCGTCCGGCAGATAGAATTAACAAATCATCTTTTGATAAATGATAAGCCTTGTCTTCTTCAAAGATTTCCCATTCTCCATCTAAAATATATAAAAAATCGTGCACATCCATAATCCGGTTTGGGTGAACCATTCCGTTTACGGAAGTGATATAATTTGCACCGGTTATCCGGCGGTCAGCCATTTCTTCTAAATTCAGCATAAAAAAATCCTCCTTTGAAACAGAATTAATACAGAATAATTAAAATTTGAAGGTTCATATCTTTCCAAATTATACATGTAAATTTCCGAATTGGCAATGGATTCTGCAGGCTCAAACTGCTAGAATAAAGATAATAAAAAACAAGAAATCTTTTTGGGAAAGATTCCAAGAGTACATCAAAATGATTTGGGAGGAAATTTACATGGACAAGACAAAATTCAGCAGACCACTTTCTTTAAAAAACGTACAGATTACAGATACGTTCTGGAAAAAAGAGATGGAATTAGTAAGAACAGAAGTAATACCGTATCAGTGGAGAGCTTTAAATGATGAGGTAGAGGGTGCTGCACCAAGCTTCTGTATGCATAATTTTGAAGCAGCAGGCAGACAGAATAAGGAAAGAAGAGAGAAAGGAGCAGAATTTAAAGAGCCGGTTTATACATTTCGTGGATTTGAGACGCTTCCGGAAGACCCTGGACATCTCGAAGACAAGTTCTACGGATTTGTATTTCAAGACAGTGATTTTTATAAATGGATTGAAGCAGTTGGATATTCTTTAAGCCAGCATCCGGATGAAAAATTAGAGGCGATTGCAGATGGTGCGATTGATATTGTCTGCAAAGCACAGCAGGAAAATGGCTATCTGGATACTTATTATATCTTAAATGGAAAAGATAAGATTTTTACAAATTTAAAAGACAATCATGAATTATATTGTCTAGGACATCTCTTAGAGGGAGCAGTTGCCTACTATGATGCAACTGGAAAAGACAAATTATTAAACGCAGCAAAGCGTTATGCAGATTATGTAGACTCCTGCTTTGGAAAAGAAGAAGGAAAATGTAAAGGTTATCCGGGACATGAAATTGCAGAGATGGCACTGGTTCGTCTTTATGAGACAACTGGCGAAGATAAATACTTGAATCTGGCACGTTTCTTTATTGATGAGAGAGGAACAAGACCATATTATTACGACAATGAACATCCGGAAGAAGTGAAAAAGAAACCAGACGGATTGCGCTATGAATATAATCAGGCACACAAGCCGGTTCGTGAACAGGACGAAGCAGTCGGACATTCCGTACGTGCAGTTTATCTTTACAGTGGAATGGCAGATGTGGCAAGACTGACAGAAGATGAAAGTCTGTTAAAAGCGTGTGAAGTGCTCTGGAACAATATGACAAGAAAGAAAATGTATATTACCGGAGGAATCGGTGCAACCCATATTGGAGAAGCATTTTCCTTTAATTATGATTTGCCGAATGATACTGCTTATGCAGAAACCTGTGCATCCATTGGACTGGTATTTATGGCAAGAAGGATGTTAGAGATGACGCCGGATGCAAAATATGCTGACGTAATGGAGCGTGCATTATATAATGGAGTTTTAAGTGGAATGGCATTAGATGGAAAGAGCTTCTTCTATGTGAATCCATTAGAGGTGCTTCCGGAAGCCTGCCACAAAGATGAGAGAAAGTTCCATGTAAAACCGGTTCGTCAGAAATGGTTTGGATGTGCCTGCTGTCCTCCAAACATTGCAAGATTATTAAGTTCTATCAGTACTTATGCATACACCGAAAATAAAGATACCTTATTTGTACATCTGTACATTGGTGGAGTAATTAAAAAACAGCTGGATGGACAAGAGATCGAAATCAAAGTGACATCTGAATTTCCATGGGATGGAACAGTAAAAGTAGAAATGCCTGCAACCGAAAAACCATTTACTCTGGCATTTAGAATTCCACGGTGGGCAAAAAATTATCAGGTAAAAGGCATCGATGGTGCCAAAACAGAAGAAAAAGCCGGTTATCTCTATGTGACAAAACAGTGGACTGGAACTGAAACAGTAGAATTGGAATTCCCAATGGAAGTAAGACTGGTTCAGACGAATCCAAAGGTAAGGGAAAATATTGGAAAAATCGCAGTTGTAAGGGGACCGATTGTGTATTGTCTGGAAGAAGCAGATAACGGTGCAGATTTACATTTAGTACGTTTAAGTCCAAAGGCAGTTTGTGAAGTAAAGGCTGAGAAAATCGCAGGAGAACCGGTAAAAACAGTGCTGACAGAGGGATTACGCCAGAAAAATTCAGAAAATCCAGAAGAGGAAGAACTGTACACCATCGCAGAACCAGATACCGAAGTTCCGGCTGATTTGAAATTTATTCCATATTATGTATGGGCAAACAGAGGCGAAAATGAAATGATGGTATGGGTGAAAAAAGCGTAAATCCAGCAGAAACTGTAGTTGCCAAAGAAAATAAAAAAGCATATAATAGACCTGTAATTGATAAAATGAGACATCAAAGAACAGATGGAGAAAGAGAGGTCTTAAATGTATTGCACAAGAAAAGTAGCAGATGATTTAATCTGGGTAGGAGCAGATGACAGAAGACTTGCCATGTTTGAGGGCGTGTATTCTGTGCCAAGAGGAGTTTCCTATAATTCATATTTATTATTAGATGAAAAGACCGTTGTATTTGATACCGTTGACCATGCAGTAGAGAAAACATTTCTCGAAAATGTAGAACATGGATTAAACGGAAGAACTTTAGATTATCTTGTAGTACAGCACATGGAACCGGACCATTCCGCAACAATCCGTACTCTGTTGATGCTATATCCGGAAGCAGAAGTGGTATGCAGTAAGAAAACAGAAGGAATGTTACGTCAGTTTTTTGGCGATGCAGTTAAGATGAACATAAAAGTAGTCGGAGAAGGGGATACCTTAAAAACCGGAAAACATGAGTTTACCTTCCTTGCTGCACCGATGGTTCACTGGCCGGAAGTCATTGTTACGTATGATTTGACAACCAAAATTTTGTTTTCAGCCGATGCTTTTGGAACATTTGGCGCATTAAATGGCGCATTATTTGCAGATGAAGTGGATTTCTTCCGTGATTATCTGGATGAAGCACGCAGATATTATACCAATATCGTAGGAAAATACGGTGTTCAGGTACAGGCTTTATTAAAGAAAGCGGCAACCGTGGAAATTCAGACCATTTGCCCACTTCATGGATTTGTATGGAGAGAAAATATCGGCGCTTATCTGGAAAAATATCAGAAATGGAGTTTATATGAACCGGAAGTAAATGGTGTTATGATTGCGTATGCATCTGTATATGGAAATACAGAAAATGCAGCCAATATTCTTGCATGCAGATTGCGCGATAAAGGAATCAAGACAACCATGTTTGACGTATCGGTAGCTGAAACTTCAGAAGTAGTCGCTGCGTCTTTCCAGTACAGCCATCTGGTATTTGCCGCTCCAACTTACAATGGCGGAATCTTTATTAAGATGGATGAAGTACTCCGTGATATTGAAGCACACAGCTTAAAGAATCGTACTGTAGCATTTATGGAAAATGGAACCTGGGCAGTGACATGCGGAAAACAGATGAAAGAAATTTTTGCGGGCTTAAAAGGCATGAATATTATAGAGGATACTGTTACAATTAAATCCGCACTCGCAGACGGTCAGGAAGCACAGATAGAAAAACTGGCAGAAGCGATTGCCGAAACCATGTAAAAAAACAGAATCAAAAATAAAAAAGAACCAATGGTTAATGACGGTTGACCATTGGTTCTTTTTAAGTTTATCTTTATTATTAAAATTAGTTCAGAGTATTAACAGCTTTAGATAAACGTGAAACTTTTCTTGCTGCGTTGTTTTTGTGGTAAACACCTTTTGTAGCAGCTTTATCAATTGTAGAAATAGCGTTTGCTAATGCTGCAACTGCTGCTTCTTTATCTTTTGCTACAACTGCTGCTTCTACTTTCTTGATAGAAGTCTTAACTGCTGATTTGATAGATTTATTTCTGTCAGCTTTTTTCTGGTTTACTAAAACTCTTTTTTTAGCAGATTTAATATTAGCCAAATCCGTACACCTCCAAAATTATTATATTTCGTATTCGTATGTTTATTATCTGATACCAAAGAAGACACGGGCACTTTGGTATTCACATGCTTTTTTATTCTAGTTTATTTATCGCAAAATGTCAATACATAAAATCTATGAAAATGCAAAAAATAGAAATAAATCTAATAAAGAGGGAGAAAAACAGCATGATTCGAGGAAGAATACACACCGATTTGGCACTGGAAGCAAAAGAAAGATATGAGGAAGATAATGTAGAAATCAGGGGCGTCTGTATTGAAGAAGAGTATAACAAGGAAAAAGATATCCGTACGACTTTGGTAAAAATTGAAACCGAAAATGGAGCACGGGCGATGGGGCGTCCGCAGGGAAGTTATCTGACTTTGGAAGCACCGAATCTATCTATACCGGATGAGAATTATCACAGAGAAATTTCAGAAGAACTGGCAAGACAGGTTAAGAAACTGATACCGGAGAAAAAAGAATTGACGGTTTTGGTGGTGGGACTTGGAAATCGGCAGGTCACACCCGATGCGCTGGGACCGGATGTGGTGGACAATTTAAAGATGACCCGCCATATAATTTTAGAATATGGTGCACAGGCAATGGGAGAACAAAATATGTATCAAGTCAGCGGGCTCGTTCCGGGGGTGATGGCGCAGACTGGAATGGAGACACTTGAAATTGTAAAAGGTGTGATAAATGAGACCAGACCAGATGTTGTGATTGCGGTTGATGCACTTGCGGCAAGAAGTACAAAGCGGTTAAATCGTACAATCCAGATTACAGATACCGGAATCATTCCGGGCTCTGGTGTAGGAAATCACAGAAATGGGCTGACAAAGGAGACACTTGGAGTAAAGGTAATCGGAATCGGAGTGCCGACGGTGGTGGATGCAGCAACAATTGTACAGGATTCAATGGAAAAACTGCTTCAGACATTAGAAGAAAAAGAAAAGAAAGAATTTCTGGAGGAAATGATTCCACCGGCGTTATACAGCATGTTTGTGACGCCAAAGGACGTGGATGAGACAATGAAACGGTTGTCTTATACAATTTCAGAGGGTTTGAACCGAGTATTTTGTTAAAAAGCAGGTTCAGAACTTATCTGTGTTCATGAGCAAGTAGCGAAGCGGATTGCGAATGTCCGCTTTACAAGGCATAAAGCGCAGGGATTGTCTCATATAAAGATAGGAGGTGATAGGGGGAACAAAATGAGAGAAGGAAACAGGAAAAAGCTGGTTTTATGGGGGATTTTTATCGTTCTTGCAGGATATCTGAGTTTGAAGGGGCTCTCTTTTGATAAAGAGACATTTGTATGGATGGGAATAAATCTGGAAGAGCAGGCAGTCGAGGTTTATCTCCCATCGATATTAGAATCGGATGGAAAAGACGCATCGCTTAGTGCCAATATTTTAAGTGGGTTATTTGTAAGAGGTGGGATAAATGTACGAAGCATTTCGGAACAGGCGGGGGCAGATTCGGAAACCGACCGGAAGATTATCAAAGAAAATGAACAATTTTTAGTTGAAAATCTGACAAAGGAAAATCAGGAGGCGGGACCGAAAGAAAAAAATCAGGAGAGTACAGGAATGGATAGTGAGGAAAAAAGTGCAGTGGAAGAAAACATGCAAGAAAATACGGAAGAAAGTACGCAAGAAAATACAGAAGAAAAGATTGAAGAAAATGCAGGAACGGAAAACGGGCAGAAGGGGACATTGACAGCCGGTGCCCCGGTCATGGACCTTCCATTGGAGCAGTTTCAGGATTTTAATTTTGTCATCAGCAATTTTTATACGATAGATAAGACAACCAGCATTAACAGTGAACAGCTTAATGCAGTGACACTCTTGGAAAAAGATTTGCGGATGAGTGCAGGGGCAGAAAATCCGCAGATTCTGATTTATCACAGTCATTCACAGGAGGAATTTGCAGATTCTGTTCCAGGGGATGCTTCCACAATGATAGTGGGGGTGGGAGAGTATTTGACGACTCTGCTTCGGGATACATACGGATACAACGTCATGCATGTGACAGACACATTTGATATTATGGGTGGAAAATTAGACAGAAATAAGGCTTATAACTATGCACAAGAGACCATCAGCCGGATTTTGGAGGAAAATCCAAGTATTGAAGTGGTGATTGACCTGCACAGGGATGGAGTAACCGGTGCGAAACGGCTGGTGACGGAAATAAACGGAAAGCCGACGGCAAAGATTATGTTTTTTAATGGTCTAAGCCGGACGAATCAAAATGGAGAACTTTCCCATCTGCCGAATCCTTATATTCAGGATAATCTTGCATTTTCGCTTCAGCTTGCGCGGTATGCCAAAGAATATTATCCGGACTGGTTTCGTACGATTTATCTAAGAGGATATCGCTATAATCTGCACTTGAGACCAAAAGCTTTGCTGGTTGAATGTGGGGCACAGACAAATACGGTAGAAGAAGAAATGAACGCAATGCAGCCCCTTGCAGACATTTTGAACAAAGTGCTGACAGGGGCATGAAACGCTTGCGCATGCAGGGAATCTCGTGCTATACTGAGCGTTAGCAAGAGATAAAAATCACTTTAAAATTAAAATAAAGTTCAAGTTGAAAAACAGTTTAGAGGAGAAAAAACGAATTTATGGCAGGAATTGAACAAAGTAAAATCAGAAATTTTTGTATTATCGCACATATTGACCATGGAAAATCCACCCTTGCAGACCGTATCATTGAAAAAACCGGTCTTTTAACTGCAAGAGAGATGCAGGCACAGGTGCTTGATAACATGGAGTTGGAGCGTGAGAGAGGAATTACAATCAAATCTCAGGCAGTTCGTATTGTATATAAAGCAAAGGACGGAGAAGAGTATATTTTTAACTTGATTGATACCCCGGGGCATGTTGACTTTAACTATGAGGTTTCAAGAAGTCTGGCAGCCTGTGACGGTGCAATTTTAGTTGTCGATGCGGCACAGGGAATTGAAGCGCAGACACTTGCAAATGTATACCTTGCACTGGACCACGATTTGGATGTATTTCCGGTCATCAATAAAATTGACCTACCAAGTGCAGAACCGGAACGTGTCAAAAATGAAATTGAAGATGTCATTGGAATCGAAGCACAAGATGCACCTTTGATTTCTGCAAAAATGGGACTCAATATCGAAGAAGTGTTAGAGCAGATTGTGACGAAAATTCCGGCACCGACAGGGGATGCGTCTGCACCGCTTCAGGCATTGATTTTTGACTCCGTCTATGATTCTTATAAGGGTGTTATTGTATTTTGCCGAATCAAAGAGGGAACAGTAAAGAAAGGTACACGTATTCGTATGATGGCAACCGGAGCCGTAGAAGAGGTAGTAGAAGTTGGATATTTTGGAGCAGGACAGTTTATTCCATGCGATGAGTTATCCGCAGGTATGGTTGGTTATGTCACAGCAAGTATTAAAAATGTAAAAGATACCCGCGTGGGTGATACTATCACAGATGATGAGCGTCCATGCGATGCACCGCTTCCGGGTTACAAAAAAGTAAATCCGATGGTATACTGTGGGGTCTATCCTGCAGATGGTTCAAAATATCAGGATTTAAGAGATGCACTTGAAAAACTGCAGTTAAATGATGCCTCCCTTCAGTTTGAACCGGAAACTTCAATTGCATTAGGATTTGGTTTCCGCTGTGGATTCTTAGGGCTTTTACATCTTGAAATTATTCAGGAACGTCTGGAGAGAGAGTACAATCTTGATTTGGTTACGACTGCACCGGGTGTTGTTTACCGTGTCTATAAAACAAATGGAGAAATGATGGAATTAACGAATCCGTCTAATCTTCCGGATCCATCTGAAATTGATTACATGGAAGAGCCGATGGTAAAAGCGGAAATTATGGTGACAACGGACTTTATTGGACCGATTATGGATTTATGTCAGGAACGTCGTGGTCAGTATCAGGGAATGGAATATATGGAGACTACACGTGCACTTTTAAAATATCATCTTCCACTGAACGAAATTATTTATGATTTCTTTGATGCCTTAAAATCCCGTTCCAGAGGATATGCTTCTTTTGATTATGAAATGCTTGGCTATGAGAGAAGTGAGCTGGTTAAGCTGGATATTTTAGTCAACAAAGAAGAAGTGGATGCGCTTTCTTTTATTGTATTTGAAGGCTCTGCTTATGAGCGCGGCAGAAAGATGTGTGAGAAATTAAAAGAAGAGATTCCGAGACAGCTCTTTGAAATTCCGATTCAGGCAGCAATTGGAAGTAAGATTATTGCACGTGAAACCGTAAGAGCAATGCGAAAAGATGTACTTGCAAAATGCTATGGTGGAGATATTTCCAGAAAGAGAAAACTGCTTGAAAAGCAGAAAGAAGGAAAGAAGAGAATGCGTCAGGTTGGTAACGTGGAGATTCCACAGAAAGCATTTATGAGTGTATTAAAATTAGACGAAGATTAAGCTATTGTGACAGTAATGTAATAAAGAAAAGTAATAAAAATAGATCAAAATAGGTCAGTGTGTGGGAAGGTAGTAAAACAAATGAAGAAGGATTTGGGACTGTATCTTCATGTACCGTTTTGCGTAAAAAAATGCAATTACTGTGATTTTTTATCGAAAGAGGCGACAGAAGAAGAAAAAGAGGCGTACGTAGATGCGCTGATAAAAGAAATAAAAAGCTATAAGAAATTTGCGGGGAATTACAAAGTATCAACAGTTTTTGTGGGTGGGGGAACTCCGTCCTGCTTAAGAGCGGAACAGACAAAACGTATCTTTGATGCACTTTATGAAATCTTTGAATTTGTCAAACATCCGGAGATTACAACAGAGATGAATCCGGGGACGGTTGACAGAGAAAAACTTGAAGTTTATAAGGCATGTGGAATCAATCGTTTAAGCATCGGCATGCAGTCGGTAAAAGATGAGAATTTGAAAGTGCTTGGACGGATTCACAATTTTGAACAGCTTCTGGAAGCTTATCAGTTGGCAAGAGAAGCCGGATTTACGAATATTAATCTGGATTTGATGTCCTCTTTGCCTTCTCAGACCAAAGAGGAATGGGAAGAAGAACTGCAAAAAACAGTGGAATTAAATCCGGAACACATTTCTGCGTATCAGCTTATCATAGAAGAGGGCACACCTTTTTATGAAAAATATGATGCACATCCGGAACTTCTGCCGAATGAAGAGGAAAGCAGAGCAATTTATCAGACAACAAAACGTATCTTAGAAGCAAACGGCTATATGCAGTATGAGATTTCAAACTATGCGAAACCGCAGAAAGAATGTAAACATAATCTGCGTTACTGGGAGCGGGGAGAGTATCTTGGAATCGGGCTTGGATCAGCCTCTCTGATTCAAAATATGCGTATGAACAATACCAGAGAGATGAGTGAATACCTGGAAAAATCCGCAGTGCCAAAAGAGATGCGAAAAGATGTGGAATTTTTAGAGAACCGTCAGCAGATTGAAGAGTTTATGTTTCTGGGACTTCGCAAAACTTATGGTGTTTCGAAAAAAGAATTTCACCGTGCCTTTGGACGGGAACTCGAAGATGTGTATGGACAGACCTTAAAGAAATTTATTGAAGAGGGCATGATAAAAGAGAAAAAAGACCGAATCTTTTTAACGGAAGACGGGGTACTGGTAAGCAATCAGATTTTATCAGAGTTTCTGTTTTAACTGCCTGATTTTTGTTCGGGCTATCTTAAGAAATATTAGAAAAATTTAAGAAAGTTTTAGAAATAAAATCTGGAAAAATAAGGACTTCTGTGGCAAAATAAAAGACGCAGGAGTTGACAGGTATGTTTTGTAATGGGGACAGAGCTACATAAATAAACTCCGAAAGATGGTAAGAGCGCATATAAGTTTATGGGAGGCTTTATATTATGAATATTTTATTTTTCCTTACTCCAAAAAGTGATGTTGCTTATATTTATGACAATTACAGTTTAAGACAGGTGCTTGAAAAGATGGAATATCACAAGTATTCCTGTATTCCAGTGATTGGAGTGGACGGAAAATATGTAGGTACAATCACAGAAGGTGATTTGTTATGGGGTCTGAAAGAACGTGGGGCATTTGATTTGAAGAAAGCAGAAGAAGTTCCGATTCGTTCCTTTGAGCGTAGAATGGATTATGCACCGGTTCGGATTGATTCGGATATGGAAGATTTGCTCGATAAAGCACTTCGCCAGAATTTTGTTCCGGTTATAGATGACCAGAAGAATTTTATCGGAATTGTCACAAGACGTGATATTATGATGTATATGGCATCTGCCGGCAGAAAATCAAAGACCGAATCGAAAAAAGTATATATGGAAACAGTAGGTTAACCACTTAAGTCAGGATAAAAATTATAAGAAAAGGACAGTCTAATACAGGCTGTTTTTTTCTTTTACAAAGTTATAAGGAGAGTGTTAAAAGTATAAAAACGTGTCTTGAAAATGATACGAACAAATGTTTGTAAATAAAAAATCCCTGTGCTATAATGATACTGTTGAAGTTAATCAGATCGCAAGAAGGAAATGAGGAAAAATACATTGAGAAATCAGGAACATAAATTTATTAAGATACGTGGAGCAAATGAAAATAATTTAAAAAATTTAAGTGTAGACATTCCAAGAAATGAATTTGTTGTGCTGACCGGTCTAAGTGGTTCAGGAAAGAGTTCTCTGGCATTTGATACAATTTATGCGGAAGGACAGCGCAGATATATGGAGTCGCTTTCTTCTTATGCAAGACAGTTTTTAGGACAGATGGAAAAGCCGGATGTGGAGAGTATTGAAGGACTGTCTCCGGCGATTTCCATTGATCAAAAGTCAACGAATCGAAATCCCCGTTCTACCGTTGGAACAGTAACCGAAATTTACGATTATTTTCGTTTATTGTATGCAAGGGTGGGGATTCCGCATTGTCCAAAGTGTAAAAAAGAAATCAAAAAACAGACCGTAGACCAGATGGTAGACCAGATTATGGCACTGCCCGAGCGGACGAAATTCCAACTGCTTGCTCCAGTCGTAAGAGGCCGGAAGGGAACACATGCCAAACTGCTGGAACAGGCAAGAAAGAGCGGTTATGTCCGTGTGCTGATTGACGGGAATCTTTATGAATTAAATGAAGAAATCAAATTAGATAAAAATATTAAGCATAATATTGAGATTGTTGTAGACCGTCTGATTGTAAAAGAGGGAATCGAAAAGCGTCTGACCGATTCTATTGAAAATGTGCTTCATCTTGCAGATGGACTGATGGTGGTAGATACCATGGATGGAAACGTAATTAATTTCAGTCAGAGCTTTTCCTGTCCGGATTGTGGAATCAGCATTGATGAAATTGAACCGAGAAGCTTTTCATTTAATAATCCGTTTGGAGCGTGTCCGGACTGTTTAGGTCTCGGATATAAGATGGAATTTGACGTGGAGTTAATGATTCCGGATCAGAGTTTAAGTATTGCCGAGGGTGCAATCGTTGTGCTTGGATGGCAGTCCTGTACGGATAAGGGCAGTTTTACCCGTGCAATTTTAGATGCACTTGCCGAGGAATATCATTTTGATTTGGAAACTCCGTTTCAGGATTATTCGGATGAAATTAAAGACGTGATTCTCAATGGAACAGGTGGAAAGAAAGTAAAAGTTTATTATAAAGGTCAGCGTGGAGAAGGCATTTATGATGTTGCTTTTGAGGGGCTTATCAAAAACGTGGAGCGTCGGTATAGAGAAACCGGTTCAGAGAGTTCCAAACAGGAATATGAAAGTTTCATGCAGATTACACCGTGCAAGACCTGTAAAGGTCAGCGTCTGAAAAAAGAAGCGCTTGCCGTAACAGTCGGAGAGAAAAATATTTCCGAGGTAACGGCACTTTCGATTCGTAATCTTCAGGAATTTTTGGAAAATTTAAAGCTTACAGAGACACAGCAGTTAGTCGGAAATCAGGTGTTAAAAGAAATTCGTGCAAGGGTTGGTTTTCTTGTGAGTGTAGGTTTAGAATATCTGACGCTTTCAAGAGCGACCGGAACACTTTCCGGAGGAGAGGCACAGAGAATTCGTCTGGCAACCCAGATTGGTTCGGGGCTTGTCGGGGTTGCCTATATTCTGGATGAACCGAGTATTGGATTGCACCAGAGAGATAATGACAGGCTGTTATCCGCTTTGAAGCATTTGAGAGATTTAGGAAATACGCTGATTGTGGTCGAACATGATGAAGATACGATGAGGGAAGCCGACTGCATTGTTGATATTGGACCTGGTGCAGGAGAACATGGAGGAGAGCTGGTTGCAATTGGAACCGCCGAAGAAATTATGCAGTGTCCGGAATCAATTACTGGAAAATATTTGAGCGGTGAATTAAAGATTCCGGTTCCAAAGGAGAGAAAACAGCCGACGGGATTTTTGACTGTAAGAGGCGCAGAGGAAAATAATTTAAAAAATATAGATGTCAATTTCCCATTGGGGGTTATGACCTGTGTAACCGGAGTATCAGGTTCTGGAAAGAGTTCGCTTGTCAATGAAATTTTGTATAAGAGTCTTGCAAAAAAATTAAATCGTGCAAGAGTGGTGGCAGGAAAACATAAATGCATCGAAGGAGTGGAACAACTTGATAAGGTCATTGCGATTGACCAGTCCCCAATCGGACGAACTCCAAGGTCAAATCCTGCAACGTATACAGGAGTATTTGACCAGATTCGTGATTTATTTGCGGCAACTGCGGATGCAAAAGCGAGAGGTTATAAGAAAGGTCGTTTCAGCTTTAATGTAAAAGGTGGACGCTGTGAGGCATGTAGTGGAGATGGAATCTTAAAAATTGAGATGCATTTTCTTCCGGATGTTTATGTGCCTTGCGAAGTGTGTCATGGGAAACGTTACAACCGTGAGACTTTGGAAGTCAAATACAAGGGAAAAAGCATTTATGATGTGTTAAATATGACGGTGGAAGAAGCACTGGAATTTTTTGAACATGTACCGTCTATCAAAAGAAAGATTCAGACCCTTTATGATGTAGGACTTTCTTATATCCGCTTAGGACAGCCTTCTACGGAGCTTTCCGGAGGTGAAGCACAGAGAATCAAGCTGGCTTCTGAGTTAAGCAAAAGAAGTACCGGAAAGACGATTTATATCTTAGATGAGCCGACAACCGGACTTCATTTTGCAGACGTGCATAAATTAATCGAAATTTTACAGCGTCTTTGTGAAGGAGGAAATACCGTTGTTGTCATTGAACACAATTTAGATGTCATAAAAACTGCGGATTATCTTATCGATATTGGTCCGGAAGGAGGGGATAACGGGGGAACTGTGGTGGCATTTGGAACACCGGAAGAAGTTGCAGCGAATCCTGTCTCCTATACAGGTCAGTACGTGTCAAAATATTTGAAATGATTGCCTCTTTTCATTTTTCGGTAAGTTCGGTATAATGAAACACACAGCAGTCAGGCTGTGGTCTGCCAGAATCTTAAAATAAGATGAAAATAAAAGGCAGGAAAGGGGTAAAAATATGGGAGCTACAGAGATTGGAATTGACTTGGGCACAGCGAACATTCTGGTATATGTAAAAGGAAAAGGAATCATATTAAAAGAGCCATCCGTTGTTGCCTATGATAAAGATACAAATAAAATACGTGCAGTCGGCGAAGAGGCAAGACAGATGATTGGAAAAACACCGGGGAACATTATGGCGGTACGTCCGATGCGTCAGGGCGTGATTTCAGACTATGAAGTAACAGAAAAGATGCTCAAATACTTTATTTCAAAGGCAATGGGAAAAAGAGCGTTTCGAAAACCAAGAGTCAGCATTTGTGTGCCAAGCAGTGTCACAGAAGTAGAAAAAAAAGCAGTAGAAGAGGCAACTTATCGTGCCGGTGCAAGAGACGTTGCAATCATCGAAGAACCGATTGCAGCGGCGATTGGAGCTGGAATTGATATTACAATTCCATTTGGAAATATGATTGTAGATATCGGAGGAGGAACAACAGACGTTGCAGTAATTTCGCTGGGCGGAACGGTAGTTTCAACTTCCATAAAAGTAGCAGGAGATAACTTTGATGAGGCAATTATGCGTTATGTCCGCAAAAACTATAATCTGATTATTGGTGAGCGTACAGCAGAGGCAGCAAAGATAAAGATAGGAACGGTTTATCCGGAAACTCTTCCACATACAATAGAAGTAAAGGGCAGAGATACTGTATCCGGACTTCCAAAAAGTGCAGAGATTTCATCCGAAGAAATCCGTGAGGCACTTGCAGAATGTATCGCTCAGATTATGGAAGTGATTCACAGTGTCCTTGAGAAAACACCGCCGGAACTGGCTGCGGATGTTGCTGAACGTGGAATTGTCTTAACTGGAGGCGGGGCGCTTTTGGGTGGATTCGAAAAATTGATTGAAGAAGAAACAGGAATTAATACAGTTGTTGCAGAAGACCCTGGAATGGTAGTGGCTGTTGGAACAGGACAGTACCTTGATGTAATGAGTAAAGTCGAGGGAAAATAAGAAAGGAAAGCAGATGGAGGAAACCATAGAAGGATACGTTGACCACATTATCTTTCGAAATCAGGATAATGGATATACGGTTATGGTGGTAGTCACAGAGGACGAAGAATTAACTTGTGTCGGCAGTTTTCAGTATATGAACGAGGGAGAAACGATAAAAGCGTTCGGGCATTATACCGAACATCCCTCCTATGGACGGCAGTTTGTAATGAGTTCTTATGAAGTCATTGTTCCACAGGATTCTCAGGCGATGGAGCGGTATTTGGCTTCGGGAGCAGTTAAGGGAATTGGAGCGGCACTGGCAGCAAGAATTGTCCGCAGATTTAAAGAAGACACCCTGCGTATTATGGAGGAAGAACCGGAACGCCTTGCCGAGGTAAAAGGAATCAGTTTGAGAAAAGCGCAGGAGATTTCAGATCAGATAGTGGAAAAATCAGATATGCGAAAAGCAATGATGTTTCTTCAGCAGTATGGAATTTCTCTGGCACTTGGAGGAAAAATTTACAAGCAGTATGGACCACAGATGTATCATGTTTTAAAAGAAAATCCATATCAGATGGCAGAAGATGTAGAGGGGATCGGATTTAAGATTGCAGATGAGATTGCAGGAAGAATTGGAATTTTGCCGGATTCAGATTATCGAATTCGAAGCGGACTTCTTTACATACTGACGCAGGCATCGGCAGAGGGTCATGTTTATCTTCCAAAGAAGCTTCTTTTAAGAAGGGCATCTGCGCTTTTGTGTGTGGAAGAATCCTACATGGAAAAACATATCATGGATTTGGCAATTGAGCGGAAGGTTGTAATAAAAGAAATTATGCCGGGGGAAGAAGAACAGGAGCAGATTGTGTATGCAAGCCAGTTTTATCAGGTAGAGCTGCATGTGGCACAGATGTTAAAAGAACTGGATTTAAAAGAAGAAATCAATCAGGATAAGTTAAAGCTTCAGTTAGATGAACTTGAATCAGCAGAAGAAATTACGCTGGATGAAAAACAGAGACAAGCAGTAATGCAGGCAGCCTCAAATGGGCTGCTTGTTGTAACAGGTGGACCGGGAACCG
This sequence comes from Firmicutes bacterium OM04-13BH, assembly GCA_003481745.1. Classification (GTDB taxonomy): domain Bacteria; phylum Bacillota; class Clostridia; order Lachnospirales; family Lachnospiraceae; genus Blautia; species Blautia stercoris. Next base: position 185,365 of record QULP01000003.1, on the reverse strand, counting down.
GAAAGACAACGACTATTAATGCGATTATCCGGTATTTTGAACAACAGAATGAAGAAATTCTTTTAGCTGCGCCGACGGGAAGGGCGGCAAAGCGAATGGCGGAGACGACGGGGTATGAGGCAAAAACTATTCACCGTCTGTTGGAGCTTTCCGGTATGCCGGAGAATCAGACAAAAAAAGGAATTCATTTTGAAAGAAATGCGCAGAATCCATTAGAAGCCGATGTGATTATTATTGATGAGATGTCGATGGTAGATATTTTTTTAATGCATGCGCTGCTTTCGGCAATTATGCCGGGAACAAGACTGATTTTGGTAGGAGATGTCAATCAGCTTCCAAGCGTGGGCGCAGGGAGCGTGTTGAAAGATATTATTTTGTCCGGTCAGTTTGCCGTGGTAGAATTGACAAAAATTTTCCGTCAGGCTTCCCAGAGTGATATCGTTGTTAATGCGCATAAAATCAATAAGGGAATACCGGTTACACTCGATAATAAGAGCATGGACTTTTTCTTTTTAAAACGTTACGATGCAAACGTGATTATCCGTGTATTGATAGCGCTGATTCAGAATAAACTACCGAAATTTGTAAATGCGACTCCTTATGAAATTCAAGTTCTGACTCCAATGAGAAAAGGGCTTTTAGGTGTGGAACGCTTAAATATGGTTTTGCAGCAGTATTTAAATCCGCCAGATAATCAGAAAAGAGAAAAAGAGCACAGACAGGGACTGTTTCGTGAAGGCGATAAGGTCATGCAGATTAAAAATAACTATCAGACAGAGTGGGAAATCCGTGGAATCGGGGGCATCCGTATTGAAAAAGGTGTAGGTGTATTTAATGGAGACACCGGAATTATCAGAGAAATCAATCTGTTTGCGGAGACGCTGACGGTCGAATTTGAAGAGAGACGTTTTGTAGAATATCCATTTAGGCAGTTAGATGAACTTGAACTTGCTTATGCAATTACGATACATAAGTCACAAGGTAGTGAATATCCGGCAGTAGTCATTCCGCTTTTGAATGGACCAAAGATGTTAATGAACCGTAACTTATTATATACAGCAGTGACCAGAGCACGAAAATGTGTGACTTTAGTAGGAGATGAAAAAATATTCTGGGAAATGGAAGAAAACCAAATGGAACAAAGCCGTTACACGACACTCGACTTAAGATTAAAGGAAATCGGATTACAGCAGGAATTTTAGATATTCTTTATCCAAGGAGGTGTCCGGTGTGCGGAGAAATCGTAGCACAAAGGGGGCGCAGTATCTGTAAAGACTGCGCCCCAATGTTAAAACCGATAAAAGGAGTTCGATGTTACCGCTGTTCCAGACCACTTTTAGAGGAACGACAGGAATTTTGCTATGACTGTAGTAGAAAAAAACATGTTTATCAACAGGGAATTGCGGTGTTTGGGTATCAAAGTCCGGTGGCGCAGTCCCTTTATCAGTTAAAATATCATGCGAGAAAAGAGTATGGAATTTTTTATGGGCATTATGCGGCAGTGTATGCAAAAAAACAAATTCAGGCATGGAAGATTGAGGTACTGATTCCGGTGCCGCTGCATCCGTCCCGTTTGGCAAAACGTGGTTATAACCAGGCAGAGGTGATTGCAAGGGCGATGGGAGAAAAATTAAATCTTCCGGTTGTGACGGATGCAGTAAAACGAGTGGAAAAAACAAAACCGTTAAAGGAATTAAATCCACAGGAGCGCAGAAAAAGTCTTCAGAGGGCATTTATGCCGGCAAAAAATCAGGCGCACTGGAAAAATGTACTGATTATCGATGATATTTATACAACGGGAAGTACGATTGATGCAGTCAGTCGGGTTTTAAAAGAAACACAAAGAGCAGAAGCTATCTATTTTCTGACGATAGCAATCGGTATTGGAAATAATTAGAAAATAATCAGAAAGAAATTGACAAAAAATTTTTCATAGAATATAATGGGGCAAGAATCGGGAGGTAAATCATTTTGTTTCATAAGTCAGCACAGTGAGTACTTTTACAGGAGCTGTGCTTTAGAAAAGAGGAGTAAAAATGAGAAAAAAAACATTGTTTATCGTACTATGTCTGCTTTCAGGAATTCTGACTCTTGGTGGATGTGGAAAGTCAGAAACTGATGATGCCAAAACACAGAAAAGTGAAGCAAAAGAAGAGGATGAATGGGAAGAAACTCCGGTTGCACCAATTGAAAAAGAAGATTTGAAAAAAATCGGAGTTCCGCTGAAGGGGACTGTTGAGATAAAACTGGAAAATAATACTGGAAAGAGTATTACCGGATTTGCAGTTAAGAAAAGTGAAAACAGTGAGTTTGGTGAGAACCTGCTCGAAGATGAGGATGTTTATGTCAAAGGTGAGAAGCGTTATTTTTACTATGACTATAAGCAGGAAAATTCAGAAGAAGAAACGGAGACGATTTCTGCAGATTACGACGGTAATACAGAGGAAGAAACAGACGAAAGTGTACCTGAATATGATATTCAGATTACATACTTAAATGGTACCACCGCAGTTCTTCATAATTTTCCGTTTGATGATATGAAAGAGGGTACATTAGAGTTGGAAGATGAGATTACTTATCTGACTTATACAAGTATCAAGACGAAAAAAGAAGTCGATACAAAAGACGAAGAGCGCAGTATCAGGACAAAAGAAGAAACAGCAGCGGCAGAAGCGCAGAGAAAAGCGAACGAGGCGGCAGCAGCAGAGGCAAAACGTCAGGCAGCGGAGGCGGCAGCAGCAAAACAGCAGGCAGAAGCAGCGGCGGCGGAAGCACAAAAACAGGCGCAGGCAGCAGCAGAGGCACAGAAGCAGGCACAAGAGCAGGCGGTACAACAGCAGCAGGATGCAAACCAGAATCAGAATCAGGATGCAAACCAGAACCAGGACGCAAACCAGAATCAGAATCAGGATGCAAACCAGAATCAGAACCAGGATGCAAACCAGAATCAGAACCAGGATGCAAACCAGAATCAGAATCAGGATGCAAACCAGAATCAGCAGACGCCTGATAATACAACGACAGATAGTAATACAACAACAGAAACTCAGCAATAAGAATCAAAAGAAATGAAATAAAGAAAAAACAGATAAAAGAGACCATTGAAAAGAGAAATGTTACTAAGAACAAAGAGAACAGTAACAAAGAAACAATGGTCTCTTTTGGTATGCGCAGAAAGGGTTGCTTCGTCTGCTTTAAGTATGGTATAATATAAAACGTATGATTAGATTTGCTTTAAGAAAGCAGAGGGAAATTAGATGTTAAATGAACAGAAAATTAAGAAGATGAGAAAGCTGGCCACCTATGAGTCAGGCAAGGGTCGTAAGCAGCTTAGAATCAGTAAGTATTATAGAAGTGATTATATCGGGCTTTCCTTGATTAAGAATTTTTTTCTTACTACAATTGCTTATGGTTTGCTGCTTCTGGTGTATTTCGGAAGCAAAAGTGATTATCTGATGGATAATATCAATCAGATAGACGTGGTTGCACTCGGGGTGAAAGTAATTTTGTTTTATCTGGTTATGATTGCAGGATACAGTATTATTACCTATGTGTATTGTTCTGTAAAGTACAGACAGGCACAGGAGGGGGTAGAGGAGTACTATCAGGAATTAAGCCAGCTTAAAAAGATGTATGACAGAGAAGAAACAAAAGCTGGTAAAGCGGCTAAAAGGAGGAAGGCATAAGGCATGACGAAACTATTACTATGGAAACAAAAAGTGAAAGAATTTTATGGAGAGCATGATTTCTGGATTACGCCTTTATTTAAATTCCTTTTGGCATTTGTTGTATTTTCACAGATTAACGGTTTATTAGGATTTATGAGACAAATCGATAACATTTTTGTTGTTTTGATTTTATCTTTGATTTGTGCAATGTTTTCAATTAATGTGATGACCATATTGGCGTGTCTCCTGATTCTTGGTCATTGTTATGCAGTTGGAATTGAGACGGCAGGATTTGCAGCAGTCTTACTGATTTTATTACTGATTTTATTTCTTCGTTTTACTTCAGAAGATAATGTCGCATTGATTCTTACACCGATTTCTTTTACCCTGCATATTCCGGCAGCAGTACCGGTAGGCTGTGGCATTTTAAGAGGAGCATCAAGCGCAGTACCATCCGGATGTGGGGTAATATTATATTTCTTTATGAAACTGGTAAAAGACAGAGCAACGGTACTTCAGGGAAATGAAACGGAGCCACTGCAGAAATTACAGCTTTTATTAGACGGTGTCTTAAAAAATGAAGAAATGTGGCTGACAGTTGTAGTTTTTGCAGCAGTTGTTGTGATTGTAAGTGTCATCAGCAGAGCGTCTTTTGACTATGCATGGAGAATTGCAATTGTGACAGGTTCAGTTGTTTATATCGTTATCATGGTATTTGGAAGCATGTTCATGAGCGTCAGCACAGAACTTGCAGGGATTATTTTATCTGGTGTAGCTGCAATTATTATTGGATTTATTATTGAATTCTTTGAACTGGGTGTAGATTATTCAAGAACAGAACTGACTCAGTTTGAAGACGATGAATATATCTATTATGTAAAAGCGGTTCCAAAAGCATTGGTTTCCGAAAGCAAAAAAAGTGTAAAGAAATTTACACCGAATTCTAAAGTGGTGGAAGAAGTAAAGCTGGATGAAGTCAGACAAAATAAAGAAACAAAGGCGTATCAGCAGGAAAGTCAGCATCAGGAAATAAAACCAATTCCGGAAGGAAATCTGAGTCAGACCGAAAAAGCACATACACAGGATTTTTCAGCGAAACAGAACACAACACAGGAAGAACCGGAGGCAGTTCCGGTAGAACGTGTGGCAGAAGAAGACTTTGACTTTGAAAAACAATTAGAGGAGTCTTTAAAAAACTTATAAAAATTTCAGGTTAGAGAAAAGAACTATAAGGGGGTGAGACTGTGGGAGATTTTTTATTATCCGTAACAAGTTACTTAACTGGTATCCGATTACCGTATTTTACGTGGAGTGATATTGTTGAAATTCTGTTGATTGCTTTCTTTGTATATGAATTTATGTTATGGATTCGTAATACCAGAGCATATTCGCTTTTAAAAGGAATCTTAATTGTGCTTGCATTTATTTTCATTGCATTTTTATTGAAGATGAATACAATTTTATGGCTGGTTACCAACATGGCAGGATATGCAATTACGGCCGTATTGATTATTTTTCAGCCAGAGCTTAGAAAGGCACTTGAAGAACTGGGACATAAAAAAATCGTAAGCAGTATCATTCCATTTGATTCAGGAAACAAAGAAGAAGACGGATATTTTTCTGATAAAACAATTAACGAAATTGTTCGTGCAAGTTTTGAAATGGGAGCAGTCAAAACAGGAGCTTTGATTGTAATAGAAGAAGAAACCATTTTAAATGAATATGCGAGAACCGGAATTTATCTGGATTCTTTAGTAAGTAGTCAGCTTTTGATTAATATTTTTGAACATAATACACCGCTTCACGACGGAGCAATTGTCATTCGGGGAGACAGAATTGTGGCAGCGACCTGTTATCTCCCTCTTTCTGATAACATGGCACTGAATAAGAATCTTGGAACAAGACATCGTGCAGGAGTCGGAATCAGTGAGGTCAGCGATTCTTTTACAATTATTGTATCAGAAGAGACCGGAAATGTATCAGTTGCAAAACAGGGCAAACTGGATGTTGCATTGACAAAGGATGAGTTAAAAGAACGTCTGAAGAAAGAGCAGAATGCGACACCGGAGAATGCAAAACGGAAAAAAATAATATGGAAGGGATGGGGAAAGAATGAGAAAAAATCTGATGAATAAATTTACTCTTAGAATTCTTTCACTGTTTATTGCCATATTTATTTGGCTTCTGGTTGTTAATATTGAGGATCCTGTAAGGACAATTACAATTACCGATGTACCGGTTACATTTGCAAACGAATCTTATATTGAAAGTATGAATAAAGTGGCGCTTATGGAAGATGGGAAAGATACTGTGGATGTCAAGGTGACAGGTGCAAGTTCGATTATAAAAAAAATCAGCAGGGACAATATTTCAGCGGTAGCGGATTTAACCCAGATTGTAGATCTGGAGTCTGATCCGATTGTGGTTCCGGTCTATGTCAGCTATTCCGGTATTGAAGAGCACAACATAGAAGCAAGACCAAGAAATATTCCGATTACAATTGAAAACAGAGTCAGTCAGGAATATACAATTGCAGTGAATACAGGCGATACGAAACCGGAAAAAGGATATGAAGTCGGAAAAACGGAAACAAATCCAGACCGTGTGACAATCATCGGACCAGAATCGATTATGAATAAGATTGGAAATGTCGTGGCTCAGGTAGATGTCAGTGGAATGTCAAAGGATGATACCAGACAGTCTGAGATTAAAGTTTATGACAAAAACCTCGAAGAACTTTCTGAAAAGCAGATGTCGTATCTGAAGTTTGATATACAGTCTACAACAATAGATGTAAATGTTGAATTATGGAAAGTGAAACAGGATGTTCCGGTGGAAGTGAAATATTCCGGAACGGTAAAAGCGGGATATTATGTATTCCAGGTTTCTTCTACGCCGAATACCATCAGTATTGCAGGAACGCAGGAAGCCTTAAAACAGTTTGAAGAGGATGGAGATAAACTGGTAATTCCAGCATCACTGGTTAATATCAGTGGAAAATCTTCGGATTATGAAGTAAAAGTAAATCTCGAAGATTTGCTTCCGGAAGATATTGAACTTGCGACAGATATCAGTGAGACAGCCCTTGTGACAGTGAAGATTCTTCCGTTAAATAGTAAAGAGTATGAAATTCCGGTAAACAGTATCACAGTAAATAATAAGCCATCCGATACGGATTTGGTTTTTGACAGAGAGAAAATAACAGTAAGAATTCTGGGAACGGAAGAAGCACTTGAAAATCTGAAAGAAGCGCAGATTGCGTTAAGTATTGATTTAAAATCTTACAGTGTCGGAGAATATGAAGTTCCGGTACAGATTACACTTCCGGATGGATATACCTCTCTGGATACGGTGAAAGTAAAATTAAAACTGGTGAAAGCCGCAGAAATTACGACGGGATAGTGGACTTTGAACACAGATTTACAATAACAGAAGCAGGGAGTGAGAAACATGGTAAGCCAGAAAGTAAAAGTAAATAATTTGATTGGTCTGCACTTAAGACCGGCAGGAAAGCTTTGTAATGAGGCAATGAAATATAAATGTCTGATTACCTTTCATTATAAAGACGTGACAGCAAATGCAAAGAGTGTGCTGAGCGTACTTGGTGCCTGCGTAAGAGGTGGAGCGGTCATTGAACTGGTATGTGAGGGAGAGGACGAACAGACCGCTTTGGAACATTTGGTTGATTTGCTGGAGCATTCACTTCAGGAGTGAACTACCACACGCCATAAAGGCATGTGGATACACGGCGACAGAAACTTATAAAGAAAAATAAGAATAGAAATACAAAAGTGCTGGGGCAAAAATTTTGACCCCAGCATTGTGCTGTAATTATGATAAAAAAGAAAAAATACAAAATGGGGGATAAACATGCAGAATAATATAAAACAAGGCTTAAAAGATGGAATTCCGATTGCACTTGGGTATTTTTCTGTCAGTTTTACATTTGGCATGCTGGCAGTGAATCATGGAATGAAACCATTTCATGCAGTATTGATTTCACTGTTGAATCTGACATCGGCAGGACAGTTTGCAGGACTTAATGTCATTCTGGCAGGGTCTTCTCTGGTGGAAATGGCACTAACCCAGCTTGTCATTAATATGCGTTATGCGTTGATGTCACTGTCACTTTCACAGAAATTTGCACGAAGTGTTCATACCGGACACAGACTGGCGATTGCTTATGGTATCACGGATGAAATTTTTGCGGTGGCAAGTTCTAAAAAAGGAAAAGTGGGTCAGTGGTACATGTATGGATTGATTTTCCTTCCGGTGGTTGGCTGGGTATCCGGAACGCTTGGAGGTGCGGTGGCAAGTACAATTATGCCGGAATTTATCAGAAGTGCATTGGGTGTTGCTTTATACGGAATGTTTGTGGCGATTGTTATTCCTCCGGCTAAAAAAGAGAAAAATGTATGTATTGTTGTAATTACCGCATTGATTTTAAGTACAGGATTTTATTATCTGCCTCTGCTTTGTAAGATTTCAGATGGGTTTAAAATTATTATCTGTACGTTATTAGCAGCTGGAATGGGCGCAGTCCTGTTTCCGATTAGGGAGGAAGAATCATGATTTATGCTTATATTTTTGTGATGGCAGGAGTAACGTATCTGATTCGTATGCTTCCGCTCACATTATTTCAGAAAAAAATTACAAATGTTTATATCCGTTCGTTTTTATATTATGTACCTTATGCCTGTCTGACCGCTATGACATTTCCGGCAATTTTGTATGCGACAGATTCTCCAATTTCAGCGTTTGCGGGGCTGGTAGTTGCAGTGATTTTCGCCCTGAAAGAAAAAAGTCTTGTAACAGTAGCGTGTTTCTCTTGCATAGCTGTGTTTGTTATGGAGAGAATTTTATCATTTCTGTAAAGAAAACTTAATATTGTTTTACATTCTGTTTGTTGTAAAAACAGGTCAAAAATGGTAAAATAAGTAAAAATCAGGAGATACCAGGAAGCGAGGGATAGGTATGAAAAAAAGAAGAATGAAACTGTTATCCTTGATGCTTACCGTGGCCGTTACTATGACAACGGTATTGCCGGTAAGTGCAGCGACTGTATCAGAAGGAGCGGTACAGAGCCAGGAAAGTTCACAAACTCTTTTAGAGGGACAACCGGATGGCGGACAGCAGGAAGTTGGAGAGCAAGAGACAGGAGAAGAAACTCCGGACGTGAAAGAAACTCCAGATGTGAAAGAAACTCCAGATGTGAAAGAAACTCCGGATGTGAAAGAAACTCCGGATGTGAAAGAAACTCCGGATGCAGAAGCTGAGGCTCCGTCTGAGGATATGAAAGAAGAGCCGAATGAGACTCCGGCGGATGAGGCAAAGACAGAAGAACCTTCACAGGAGGGACTGGAAGAACGACAGCCGACGGATACAATTACTGTACTGAAAAATAATGAATTAAAAGGTGAAAAAATTGATGAACACTGGACGTTAGAAACTGTAGTGGATGCATCCAATAAATCAAAACAGATAATTTATCGTTATTATGAAAATCTTACAAATGCAGACACGCTGACAGAAAAATGGGTGTTTGAAGTAGAAAAAAGTATTTGGGTAAAATATGAGGCTGAAACTGATGTAACACCGGTTGTTTTAAGTGAAGATGTTTATCAGATTGGAAAAGACAGTTATTATTTAAATGCAAAGGGTCAATTTGCATCCAACGCATGGAAAAAATATAGAAGTGAAACCGGAACAGAGTATTATTATTATTTTAATGCAGAAGGAAAGAAAGATGCTTCTAAAACAGGACTCCGTACAGATATTGAAAATGGAGTAACTTATTTTCTGGAAGAAAATGGAGAAATTTTTAAAAATGGTCAGAAAGTCATAAATGGAGTGACTTATGTCTTTGGAGCAGACGGAAAATGTACTTCCAATTATAAACCGGGCTGGGAAAAGACAGCTGATGGCTGGAAATGGAAACAGGCTGATGGAACATATGCGGCAGGTACCTGGATTTTGACAAGTGGTAAATATTACTATCTGAAATCGAATGGAATCATGGCTACCTACTGGACACAGGTAGATGGAAAATACTATTTCCTTGGCGCAGATGGTTCTATGAGAACTTACTGGCAGAATATTTATGGTAAATATTATTGGCTCGGAAGAGATGGAGCAATGAAAACCGGCTGGCAGCAGGTTTATGGCAAATGGTACTATCTTGGAAAAGAAAATGATGGTGCGATGAAATATTACTGGCAGAAAATTGACGGTAAGTATTATTGGTTAGGTCATGGAAATGATGGCGCGATGAAAACCTACTGGCAGAAAATCTATGGAAAATATTATTTCCTTGGCAGTGATGGCTCTATGAGAACCGGTTGGCAGAAGATTTATGGAAAATACTATTATCTTGGCGGAGCAAGTGATGGCTCTATGAAAACCGGTTGGCAGAGAATCGGAAATAAAAAGTATTATTTTGGCGGAGCAAACGACGGTGTCATGAAAACTGGCTGGCAGAAGATTGATGGCAAGTATTATTATTTCGGAGGTACTGCAGACGGAGCAATGAAAACCGGCTGGACTTCTGTTGGCAGCAAATGGTACTACTTAGACAGTAACGGAGTGATGCAGACTGGTTATATTAAAACCGGAAATACCAGATTTTATATGGATGCGAATGGTGTTATGCAGACCGGCTGGCAGTATGTCAATGGATACAAATTATACTTTAAATCCAATGGAGCATTGCAGCAGGATGTCAGCAGTATGGTAAGTGGACCATACAGACTGCGTGTAAATCGTACGACCTGCATGGTTACTGTATTTGCAAAAGATGGTTCAAACGGATATATTATTCCGGTTAAATCAATGACCTGCTCTGTAGGACTTCCGGCAACCCCAACCCCAACAGGAACATTCTACATTGGTGACCAGGACAGATGGCATATCTTAATGGGACCATCCTGGGGTCAGTATACGTCTCATGTATATCAGGGAATCTTTATTCACTCTGTAGCAGGTGGACGGCAGAACATTTATAACTTAAATGCAGCAGATTACAATAACTTAGGACGTCCGGCATCTCACGGATGTATCCGACTTTGTGTAAGAGATGCAAAATGGATTTATACAAATGTAAGCAGAGGTTCACAGATTACAATTGGTGATGGCTATTATGAGCCATTTGATAAACCGGCTACGATTAAACTGGCACCGGGAACAAATCTTATGGACCCGACCCAGTGTTAAGCAGATACCGACTAAAGAAAATTTTGTTTTTAGATTTTGCTTAAAAAAGAAGAGAGGCGTGTTTTTTTGACACGTCTCTTCTTTTCGCTTATAATGATAGAAAGGTACGATTGAGAGGCGAAAAAAATGGAATTGGAAAGAACACCAATTTATGAGATTTTTGACAGAAAACAGTCGGGAAATCAGCTCTATATCATGAGAGAAGATTTACTGCCATTTTCACTTGGAGGAAATAAAGTAAGAATTGCAAATGCCTTTTTTGAAGATATGCAGAAAAAAGGTTGTGATATTATGATTGCTTATGGAAATGTGCGATCTAATTTATGCAGGGTGATTGCAAACGAATGTTTCAGAAAAAAGATTCCCTGTTATATGATTTGTTCATTTGAAGAGGGCGAAAGTGAGGAAAAAGAGACAAGCAACAGCCATTTGATGCAGATGCTTAAGGTAAAAATTGTAAAATGTAGAAAAAATCAGATTGCAGAGACAGTAGAGGCAACGATGAATCGGTTAATACAGGAAGGACACAAACCGTATTATATCTATGGAAATAAATTTGGAACCGGAAACGAGGGGGTTTCTGCTTCTGCTTATGCAAAAGCTTATCAGGAGATCTTGAATTTTGAGAAAAACCAAGGGATTTTCTTTGATTATATTTTTCATGCATCGGGAACAGGAGCAACACAGGCAGGTCTGACTTGTGGACATCTTTTGGCGAGAGATAAGAAGCAGATTGTTGGGATTTTGATTTCCTCAAGAGAGTATGAACGTGCGGTTTCGATTATTGAAACCGGAGTAAGAGAATACTTAAAAGGACTTGGAAAAGAGTTTTCCATGGAAGACCAAAAAGAAATCCATCTGGCAAGTGAGTATACAAAAGGTGGATATGGACAGTATGATGAGGAAATCGAGCAGTGTATCCGTGAGGAGTTTGCCTTAAATGGAGTGGCAATGGATGGAACTTATACCGGAAAAGCATTTCTTGGAATGGAACACTATATCGAAGATTATCAGATTTTTGGAAAAAAGATATTATTCATTCATACCGGAGGAACACCTCTTTTCTATGACTGGCTTGGTACACAAAAAAAAGATTTAGGAAGGTTATAAGAAAAATGCTGATTTCTATTGTAATACCTTGTTATTATTCGGAAAAAACAATTCAGAAAGTAGTCGAGCTGACGATTCAGGAATTTCATGCACATAAAAAATATCAATGCGAGTTTGTCCTGGTAAATGATGGATCGACAGATGGAACGTTTGAAAAAATAAAAGAATTAGGAAAGAAATATCCATTTGTGCATGGAGTCAATCTGATTCGTAACTTTGGACAGCATAATGCACTGATGGCGGCACTTCATTATACAAAAGGTGATTATGTACTCGGAATGGATGATGATATGCAGACGCATCCTTCACAGATTTTTAAGCTGGTAGAGAAAATTCAAGAGGGATATGACCTGGTTTATGGACATTATGGAAAACGAAAAAATTCTTCTCTCAAGAACTTAAGCAGTAAATTAAATGAAGTTTCTTCGAGAATTTTACTGGGACGGCCAAAAGAAATTACTTCAAGTAATTTTTGGATTATCACCAAAAAAGTAGCAGAAGAAACCAGGAAATATGACAGTTATAATCCTTATATTGATGGGATTTTTTATCGGATTACCCACAATATTGGAAATGTGGAAGTGGAACATCATAAAAGGGAGGTTGGAACGTCTAATTATACCCTGCATAAGCTGATTCGTTTATGGCTGGCATATTGGAATTATTCTGTGATTCCGCTTCGAATTTCGTCTGTGGCAGGTGGAATTGCTGCAGGAGTCGGATTTTTGATGGCAGTTATTACAGCAATACGAAAAATCGTTGACCCGTCTCTGGTGATTGGCTGGGCGTCTATGATGTGTGTGACGATGGTATTTGCAGGCATGATTTTAATGTGTCTTGGGATTGTCGGGGAATATCTTGGAAAAATTATTCTTACGCTGAATCATACTCCGCAGTTTATTGTAAGAGAAACGATAAATGTAAGCGAACAAAGGGAAGAAATTTGACCGAATCAAGAAAGTTGGCAAATCAGCTAAATGGGAGTTATTTTGAAATGTCAAAGAAGAGATTAATGATATTAGGAGCAGGAATCTATCAAGTGCCTTTAATAAAAAAAGCAAAAGAAATGGGGCTGGAAACGCTGGTTGTAAGCATAAAAGGAAATTATCCGGGAATTGCGCTTGCGGATTCTTTTTATGAGATAGATACAAGAGATTATGAAAAAATTTTAGAAACCGCAAAAAGAGAAAAGATTTCCGGAATCTGTACCTCAGGAACGGACGTGGCAGTGCGGGCAATTGGTTTTGTCTGTGATAATCTGGGACTATGCGGGATTCCAAGAGAAGCAGCGTGGAAGGTCACGGATAAGCTTTTGATGAAAGAGGCATTAAAGGCAGGAGGGGTATCAACCGCAGATTTTAGAAAGGTCGCTTCTTATGAAGAATGTGTTGAGTCGGCTAATGCACTTGGATTTCCGGTTATGGTAAAAGCAGTGGACAGTTCAGGAAGCCGTGGAATCCACCGTGCAGACAGGATGGAAGAATTAGAATATGCCTGGCAGGAAGCAAAAAAGGTAACAAAGAAGCCGTATGTGCTGGTAGAAGAATTTATTGAAGCCGATGAAATAGGGGTAGATGCTTTTATTGGAGAAGAAAAAATAGAAGCATTTTTTCCACATGAAAAATTTACTTATACGGTAAATGGAACAACGATGCCAATCGGACATAAATTTCCTTATCATGCATCGAAAAAACTGATGGAAAATCTGAAACATCAGATTGAGCTTGCCATAAAAGCACTGGGAATGAAAAACTGTCCGCTAAATGCCGATGTATTTGTAAGAGGAGAGCAGGTCTGGCTGATTGAAGTTGGAGGAAGAACAGGAGCAACCTGTATTCCGGAGCTGATTTCAATTTATACGGGTTATGACTGGTATGAAAAGATAATCAGTTATGCACTTGGCGAAGAGGCAGAGTTTCAGAGTGAAGAAACACATCCTTGTATGGGCGCATTGCTGTTTTCGAATCAGGATGGCATAATCGAAAAGATTGAAATGGATAAACTTAAAAGCCTGGTTCAAAAAGGTATTGAGGTTCAGCTTGATTATCAGGTCGGTGATAAAATTGAGGCAATGAAGAATGGAACAGATCGGATTGGGCAGGTCATTATGAGAACAGAAAGCGAAGCGGAATTAGAAGAAGCGTTAAGCCATGCGAGAGAAGCAGTCTGGCTGTCGAAAGGAAATTTAGAAGAACGATGGAAAAATTAAAAGATTATATCTTACTGCATTTAAATATCATGCTGTTTTCATTTACCAGTGTATTCAGCAAACTGGCATCACAGCAGTTTAATAAACACGGACTGTTTTCAGCAGGAATGATTGGATTTTCTTTTTTGATGTTATTAAACTGCTTTGTTTATGCAATTGCGTGGCAGAAGGTTATCAAAAAATTTGATTTAAATGTTGCTTATGCAAACCGTACGGTATATTTAATCTGGAGCCAGATATGGGCTGTTTTTATTTTTCATGAAAGTCTTACAGTGACAAATATGATTGGTTTGCTGGTTGTCTTTATTGGAGTGTTGGTGGTGCAGAAATATGAATAATTATATGTGGCTGTTATTTATCGGAACATTTTTCAGTGCGTTCTCACAGCTGTTATTAAAGCAGAGTGCAAATAAAACCTATAAAAATCCGATTTTTGAATATTTAAATTGGCGCGTGATTCTTTCTTACGGAATTTTTGCAGCCGTTTTGTTTCTAAATACTTATGCGTATACAAAAGTAGACATGAAATATGGTGCAGTAATTGATACCTTTACTTATGTGTTTGTTATGGTATTGTCGTATTTTATTTTAAAAGAAAAGTTTACAAAGGAAAAATTAATTGGAAATTTGATTATTATGAGTGGAGTGTTTATTTATACCCTGCCGTTTTAATCTTCCAAAGAAGAAGCCGATTATGAGATGTATAAATATAAGAAACGGATTTATAGAGACAGAGTATAAAAGAGTGGAACAGATTGTAGATTTGGCAAAATGTTCCACTCTTTTAAAATTTTTACCGGTTGAAGTAATCAAAAATTGTTTTAACAACATATTCTTTATCCGCTTGTGACAGCTGGTAGTACATCGGAAGACGTACCAGACGTTCGCTTTCTTTTGTTGTATAGCGGTCTTCTCCAAAGAAACGTCCGTATTTTTTTCCGGCTGGTGCAGAATGTAATGGAATATAATGAAAAACAGACATCACACCGTGTTCTCTTAAATAATGAATAAAATCAGAGCGACTTTCCAGATTCGGGAGTTTGATATAGTACATGTGAGCATTGTGAATACAATCTTTTGGAATAAACGGCTGTTCAATCAGCTCCTTATCAGCAAGTGGTTTTAATGCTTCATTGTAAAAGTTCCAGGTGGCCATGCGGTCATTTTGAATGTCATCTGCCATTTCAAGCTGAGCCCAAAGATAAGCAGCATTTAAATCGCTTGGAAGATAGGAAGAACCATAATCCTGCCAGGTATACTTATCAATCTGTCCACGGAAAAATTTACTGCGGTCTGTTCCCTTCTCACGCAGAATTTCTGCTTTTTCCTGATAAGCATTATTTTGAAAGAATAATGCACCGCCTTCTCCCATACTTAAATTTTTGGTTTCATGAAAACTAAGACAGCCAAAATCTCCAATTGTTCCAAGACTTTTTCCTTTATAATAAGAAGCGAATCCCTGTGCGGCATCCTCGACAACTTTTAAGTGATGACGCGTTGCAATATTCATGATTGTGTCCATATCGCAGGCAACTCCGGCATAATGAACCGGAACAATCACTTTTGTTTTTTCAGTGATGGCGTCCTCGATCAATGTTTCATCAAGATTCATGGTATCAGGACGAATATCGACAAAGACAAGGGATGCACCTCTTTGAACAAAAGCATCTGCTGTGGAAACAAAGGTGTAGGAGGGAAGGATGACTTCATCCCCCGGTTTTACACCGCTTAAGACAGCTGCCATTTCAAGTGCATGAGTGCAGGAAGTGGTGAGAAATGCCTGATTGGTATAAAAATGTTCTTTCATCCACTGACTGCATTTTTTGGTAAATGTTCCATCTCCGCAGATTTTTCCGCTTGCGATGGCTTCTTGTATGTATTTTACTTCATTTCCCGTATGAGGGGCAATATTAAAATCAATCATAACGACTCCTAAAAATTTTGTTCTAAATCAAATAACTACGGTAACATTTTAACATAGTTAAAAAAAAACGCAAATATTAATTTGATATACATTGCAATTTAAAAATAAGTATTATATAATAGGAAATACTTGGTTAACATATATGTAATAAATTTGGAAAAAGTTGACGCAAAGCAAAAAGGGAAGGGTAGGAAATGAAAAAGGCAACAAAAAAATGGATTGCTTACTTGTTGACACTGACAATGCTATTATCTGTAGCGACTCCGGTATTCGGAGCAGAGCCAGGTACAGAAGAGGCTGTGCCGGAAACTGTGCAGACACAGGAAGCGGTGCAAAGTACAGAAAAAAGCGCAGATGAAATTTCACAGGAACAGGTTTCGGAGGAACAAAATTCGGAGGCACAGAGTACAAACGAACAGGATACGGAAGAGCAGAATTCGAAAACTTCTGATTTAGAAGAAACAAATTCGGAAGAAACAAATTCAGAAGAAATAAATTCCCGGGATGCTGTTTCAGAAGTGGCGTTTAACTATGTGGTTACTCAGGATGATGGAATCAATCAGTCTGTTATTATGAGCTTTGGAGACGAAACAACAGTGATTGAGAGTGCAGTACTTACATACCGTGACGGAGGAGAGATAAAAACAGCAGAGTCAGATACTGTAGCAGAGAACTTTGCCGTTTTTTTGCTTCCGATTGCACAGGATGGAGTGGAACGTGTATGGGAAAGTGCTGTAGTGAGAATTACAGGGATTGAGTATACTGTGTCACTTCAAGATTCTGAGGGTATGACGCAGACAGAAGTTTCAGAAGAAGCTGCTTCGGAAGTATTGCAGGATACTGAAGAGTCTTTAGATGAAGAGACTGCTAATCTGGTAGAAGATTCTGTCATTTCCACAAAGGGAGACGGAATTACGGGAGAGGAAATTGCAGATTCAATTGAAAAATCAATAAAACTCGTTCCGGATGCAGACGTAACTGCCCAAATCAGCACATTTTCCATGGAGTCTGTGGGAAGAGCAGCACAGAAGTATGTGATTGTGTTAGACCCAGGACATGGTGGTTATGATGGAGGGGCTGAAAATCAAAATGGAATTTCTTCCGAATCTGAATCAAAGTTGACATTAAAAATTGCAAATTATGTAAAACAGGAGTTAGAGAAATCATCACAGTTTGTTGTCTATATGACCAGAACGGATGACAGCTATGTTGGGTTAAGTGAACGTGTAAATTATGCGGCATCCAAGAATGCAGATATTTTAGTAAGCCTGCATTTAAATTCCGCAGATTCAAAAACCGCAAATGGAGCAGAAATCCTTGTACCAAGAACAGGACGCTATAACTCTAAGGTTGCGGAAAATGCCGGACAACTGGCACAGGATATTTTGAAAAAACTGGTAAGTTTAGGCTTATACAATCGTGGACTGGTTTATCGTGACAGTGCAAGTGGTACAAAATATCCGGATGGAAGTACCGCAGATTATTATGCAATTGTTCGTCAGGGATTGCAGGCAGGAATTCCATCCATTATTGTGGAGCATGCATTTATCAGCAGTACAGTGGATGCAAAGTTTTTAGACAGTGAAGCAGATTTACAGAAGATTGGAAGAGCCGATGCAGAAGGAATTGCACAGTATTTTGGTGTGACACTTTCGAATTCTTCTAATAATAACAGTAATAGTAATTCCAGCAATTCAGACAAGAATGGCTGGGTCAAAGAAAATAGAAACTGGTATTACTATAAGTCAAATGCAAAACAGACCGGCTGGCAGAAAGTTAATGGAAAGTGGTATTACTTAAATTCAAACGGAGTGATGCAGACATACTGGTATCTGGAAAATGGAAAGTATTATTTCCTTGGAGCAAATGGTTCCGTAAGAACCGGCTGGCAGAATATTTGGGGAAAATATTATTATTTTGACAGTGATGGAGTGATGCAGACCGGCTGGCAGAAGATAAAAGGAGTCTGGTACTATCTTGGAGGGTCTTCGGATGGAGCAATGAAAACCGGCTGGCAGAAGATTAATGGAAAGTGGTATTACTTAAATTCAAACGGAGTGATGCAAACTTACTGGTATCTGGAAAAGGGAAAGTATTATTTCCTTGGAGCAAATGGTTCCGTAAGAACAGGCTGGCAGAATATCTGGGGCAAATATTATCATTTTGACAGTGATGGAGTGATGCAGACCGGCTGGCAGAAAATCGATGGAGCATGGTATTATTTTGGAAATGAGAAAAATGGTGCAATGCAGGTGGGCTGGCAGATAGTTGACCATGAGTACTATTACATCGTGGACAGCGGGGTGATGCAAACTTACTGGAGAAAAATCGACGGAAACTACTATTTCTTTGGAGCAAATGGTGTCAGAAGAACCGGTTGGCAGAAAATCTGGGGAAAATGGTACTATCTGGATGAAAATGGAGTGATGCAGACAGGCTGGCAGAAGATAAAAGGAGTCTGGTACTACTTTGGCGGAGCTTCAGATGGAGCAATGAAAACCGGCTGGCAGACGATTCATGGAAAAACCTATTATTTTGATTCAGAAGGAGCAATGGCAGTCGGAACCGTTACAATTGGCGGAACAAAGTATGAATTTAACAGCAGTGGAGCACTAAAAGAAGAAACAAAAAATGAAGGATTATATCAGATTACGGGAACAAGCAGTGTGACTGTTTCTCAGATGGTAAAATATTATAATACATACTCTTCGATTGCCTATCCGTCTGCAGCGCTGACCAAGGGTGGTGCAGCGGATATTGAAACATTTTGTAAAATAATAAAAGAAGAAGCCGATGCAGAAAACATGAAAGCCGATGTAGTATTTATTCAGGCAATGTTAGAAACCGGATATCTGAAATTTGGCGGAGATGTAAAAATCAGTCAGTTTAATTTCGCAGGACTTGGAGCAACCGGAAACGGAGTTGCAGGAAATTCTTTTAAGGATGTAAGAACCGGAATCCGTGCTCAGGTACAGCATTTAAAAGCTTATGCCAATAAAGAGGCGTTAAAAAATACTTGTGTAGATGTTCGTTTCTTTTATGTGACAAGAGGAAGTGCACCTTACGTGGAATGGCTTGGAATTCAGGAAAACCCAAATGGGGGCGGCTGGGCTGCAAGCAAGAATTACGGTAATGATTTACTGGGATTAATTAACAAGTTAAAAGCAATTTAAAAAAAACAGACAGGATGATGTCAAAATCCTGTCTGTTTTTTTGCTGTATTTAGATTTAATTAGAACCTATCAGTTCTCCGGAAGCAGAGAAAACATACCAT
Source organism: Firmicutes bacterium OM04-13BH (assembly GCA_003481745.1). GTDB lineage: Bacteria > Bacillota > Clostridia > Lachnospirales > Lachnospiraceae > Blautia > Blautia stercoris. The sequence goes on along the minus strand of QULP01000003.1, from coordinate 165,971 downwards.
TTTTTGTCGATTAATTTCAGTCCGGTCTGCATCACTCCGGATTCGTCCAGATAATAGGTTTTGCCGTTTGAGGTAACCCATCCGGTCTGTAACACTCCACTATAATTTGCATAATACCATTTGCCGTCAACAGAGAACCAGTATTTCTGCATCACTCCGGTTAAAGGCATAAGGTAATAACGATTCTTGCCGTTTGTATACCAGCCTTCTATGCGTGCACCATTTGACTGGAGAAGATACCAGTTATTGTCAATTTTCTGCCATCCGGTCAGCATTGCTCCAGAGGAATTTAAGTAATACCATTTGCCCCAGATGCTCTGCCATCCGGTTCGCATGATACCGTCTGAACCAAGGAAGTAGTAGGCATTATTGACTTTCTGCCAGTAGGTTTTCATAGCTCCGTCATTTGCATTGCCAAAGTAATACCATTTAGAATCGAGTCGTTTCCATCCGGTCTGCATCAGTCCATTAGTTTCAAAATAATAAGTTTTGTTATTGAGTGTCTGCCATCCGGTTTTTAAGGTTCCGTTCTCATTTAAGTAATACCACTGGTTTGTACCGATTTTGATCCATTTGGTTTTCATAGCACCGCTTGTCGGGTCAAAGTAATAAGTTTTGTTGTTAAGTGTCTGCCATCCGGTCTGCATGACACCGCTCTTATTTAAATAATAAGTCTGGGTGTACATATAAGTCCATCCGGTCTGCATGATACCGTCGCTGTCCAGATAATACCAGTTATTTCCAACTTTTACCCATCCGGTCTGCATGACACCGGAAATGTTTAGGTAATACCATTTCTGCTTGTGGTAAAGCCATCCGATCTGCATCATACCGGATGAATTTAAGTAATACCATTTATCATCGATTTCACGCCATCCAGTCTGCATGATTCCTTTTTCATTCATGTAATACCAGTATTTTCCACTTTTTACCCATCCGGTCTTTAAGATTCCGGTTGAGAGGTCGAAATAATAATAAGTTTGATTAAGATACAGCCATCCAATATGACGATATCCGGTGGAATCAAAATAGTATTTTTCTCCATCAATGGTTTCCCATCCATTTTTTGTGTAGCTTCCGTCTGCGTGAACATACCACCAGCCATTTTTATCCTGTTTCCATCCGGTTTTGGAGGTTGTGGTTTTGGAAGTGTCCCAGACTCCGTTTTCATCAACATAAGATGTTCCAATCCAGGCATTTTTTGCCATGGTGCCGTCTTTCTGGAAATAATAGCATTTTTTATTGATCCATTTCCACTGAGCAGAGAGCATCTGACCGCTGTCATTGAAAAAGTAAGTATCCTCATCAATGGTGCAGAGTCCGGTTGAAATACTGCCGTCATTCTTTAAGTAATAGTAATAGTTTCCATTTTTTAACCAGCCATGAACGAGTGCACCTTTTGCATCAGCATAATACCAGGTTGCATTTGTGCGAATCCATTTCTTTTCATCTGCGGTAATGGAATTAGAAAAATGATAAGTTTCTCCATCATAGTCCACAAAACCGGTGTAGGCTTTTTCACGGCCATTTAAATAACTGGAAAGATAAGGCGTCTCGTCTTTACTGTAAAAGAAATAATCAGAAGAAGAGACATTTAAGTCCAGCGTATCCATATCCAGTGTGATGGCAGGAGTGTAGGAAGTATATTCAGGAAGAGAGTAAAGTCTTGCTCCAAGTTTATTTAAGAGCTCAATTCTGTCTTCCGGAAGAACCTTGTAGAGTCCTGACTGAATGGCAATTGTTGGACTTAAGGCATTTAAATACTCCAGAGAGTTTGAATTTGCAATTCCGTGATGACCCAGTTTTAAAACATCAATATGTCCTAAAACTTTGGAAAGACGTGCTTCATCTCCGTCTGCAAAACCGATATCGCCGCTAAGAAAGGCAGTATATCCGCTGTCGGAAGTAACTTTTACGCCAAGAGAAAAATAGTTGGCATCGAGTTTTCCGGTTGTCTTGTAATCATCACTGTAGTTCATTATCTGAAGATGCAAGTCCCCAAGATCGAAGTTTGGATTTCCGGTTGTGCTTGCAGGTGTGCTGTAGATTAGTGAGTTTGGGTCAGAAGAATTCAGTACAGCAATTCCTTCTTCGGGGAATGCCTCTTCCATTGCAGGGTCATCTTCAGAAACCGGAGAATCTCCATATTTTTCTTCAATTTCCTGTTCTGTAATATAAGAATAAGAACGGGTATCCGTACCGGCAGAAATATTTTGTTCTTCGGTCTGAGCGGAAGCTTCAGCAGCCTGGTCTGGAACAACCGGTGCATTGACATCGAAGTTCTGAATCAAAGTACTTCCAACTTCTTTCGCTGCCTCAACTGCTTTATCGTAAACATAGAGATTGTCAAATAACAGTCCGGGTGAAGTGATGTATTCATCTTTGTATTCCATCAGATAGACTCTTTGAGGATGAAATTCCCGAATGACTTCATCCGCAGAACCGATGTGGTCACTGTGAGGATGCGTTCCAAGATAAAAATCAAAGTTATCCTGCGTGACACCAACACTGTGCATGTAATCAAGTACCTGTTGTTCATAGCCCTTTCCGGTATAGACATTGTTTCTTAGTGGATAGCGTGGGTCACTGCCATCCGGATAATCGCTGTCTTCTCCGGAGTCAATCATTCCAAAGTGTCCATTGCTTTCAAGCAGGATGGCATCACTGTTATACGGAAGAGTGATAAAATGAATTTTTGAATAAGAAACTTCCGGTTCTTCTTCGTTGTCGTCTTTATCGGATGAATCTGGATTCTGGGTATCACCGGAAGAATCCGAATTATCTGGATTCTGGATATCACCGGAAGAATTTGAACTATCTGGATTCTGGATATCACCGGAAGAATTCGAACTATCTGGATTCTGGGTATTACCGGAAAAATTCGAACCGTCCGGATTTTGAATATCACCGGAAGAATCCGAAGAACCGGATGAATTTGACGAATCTGGATTCTGACTGCTTCCGAACGAATCGGAAGTATCTGAGTCTTTGAGTTCATCCTCAGAGGATGATTTCCTGGAATCAGAGGCATCTTCTGAAGTGTTTGAAGAGTCGGCAGATTCTAAAGCGGAACTGCCAGAGACAGAGGATGCAGAAACCGGAACAGAGCCAAATACAGTTGTTGTGCTAAGAAGCAGTGCCAGAAATCTGGCAAAATAAGGTTTCCTTTTGTGCATAGATAATATCCTTTCTATTCTATTTGTATGCATTGTTTTTGCGTCTTATCCTGCTATTATAAGCTATTTTTTGTCGAAAATTCAATAGTTATGTAGAAGGATGAGAAAGAAAAAAGAAAGAGAGACAGATTCTGGCATTTGCTTTTATACAGGAAATATAGTAAGATACTTCGAGAGTGGTTTAAAAGTGAAAAAGAAAGATAATAAAAAAATAGGAAATGGAGGTTTAAGATGCAGGAAATTACAGAGATTGCCGAATTAAAAGAAATACAGCTTGGAATCTTAAGAGAAATAGATAAACTTTGTAAGGCATATCATCTGAAATACTTTATGTCGGATGGAACTCTGCTTGGGGCAGTCCGACATAAAGGATATATTCCGTGGGATGATGACCTTGATATATGGATGCCAAGAAAAGACTATGAAAAATTAGAGCAGATTATGAATCAGGAAGGTTCCTGTTATAAAGTAGTAAATCACAAAAATACAAAGGGATATATTTATGCCTTTGGAAAAGCAGTTGATACTCGTACAATTTTAAAAGAAAATATCGAAGTCAACTGTCCAATGGGAATTTATGTAGATATTTTTCCTTATGATGGACTCCCAGGGGAGAAAAAAGAGGATTATATCAAACATGTCAGAAAATGTTTGTATCTGGAAAAACAGCGTTACAGAGGATTTCAGAGTTTTAAAGGTGTAAAAGGAAACCATACTACAGGAAATACAAAACGGTTTGTATTCTGGGCTGTCAGAAGACTGATTGGCGGAAAGAATTTTATCCGTATGGTAGACCATTTAAGTCAGAAGTATCCGGTAGAGGGGGCAAAGTATGTGGGCTGTCTGGTGGGCGGTTATAAAGAAAAAGATATGATGCCGGCCGAAATTTTTTCAGAAGCAGTTGAATTGGAATTTGAGGGCGAATATTTCCGTGCGCCAAAAGGCTATGATACCTATCTTACAATTGAATATGGCGATTATATGACCCTGCCACCGGTAGAACAACGTGTCACCCATCATGATTTTAAAGCATGGTGGAAAACCAAATAAGGAGAATTACTGTGAAGAATCTTTGGAAATTTGTAAAAACTTCAGGTATCTATTTTATAGGTACGGTGTTACATAAATTGATTACGTTCTTCCTGCTTCCGATTTATACCAAATATATCGACAAAGCAGATCTTGGAACGTATGACCTTGCAACTGCGTATATTAACTTCTTGTGCTCGATTCTGTTTCTGGATATCTGGAGCGGAATCATGCGTTTTGCCTTTGAATATGAAGGAGAAGAGCGGAAAAAGCCGATTACCAGTGGAATTGCGATTTTCACCGGTTCTACGGTACTTTATACCATCGTGTTATTTGGAGCAGGATGTATCTTTGATATCAAGTATCTTCCACTTATCTATCTGTATGGTATTATGATGAACATTCAGACTTTAGTTGGATATCTTGCAAGAACCTATGGAAAAAATGCGTTATATACCACATCTGGTCTGGTCAGCTCTTTTGTAACTGTAGCATGTAACATTTTATTTATTGTATATTTCCACATGGATTACAGTGCACTGTTTATCTCTGCCTGTATCGGATATCTGGTCAACATCGTAGTGCTTGGATGGGGAATCAAGCTGCCAAAGCTGATTTCTGTGTCAGCCTTTGATAAAGATTTATTCAAAAGGATGCTGATTTTCTCACTTCCGCTTTGCATGAATTCTGTGGCATATTGGTTTTTAACTTCCTATAACCGTGTCGCAATTTCAAATGTTTTATCAGTCAGTGAAAATGGTCTGTATTCGATTGCCGGAAGATTTTCTTCGTTTATTACGTTGTTTACGACCTGCTTTAATATGGCATGGCAGGAAATGTCTTATTCAAGAGAAGCACAGAAGCAGACGAATCAGGGAGAATTTTATACCACTGCTTTAAATTCTTATATCAAGTTTTTATGCATGGGGCTTTTAATGCTGATTCCTGCAATTTCAGTTATCTTCCCGATTATGATTAATGAATCTTATGCGGACGCAAAACAGTTGGTACCGTATTATCTGCTTGCAACCATTGTTTCCTGCATCAGCAGTTTCTTTGGAAATATCTTTACTGCAATTAAGAAAAATAATGTATTGTTTTATACCACAGTGGCAGGAAGTGTGGTAAATGTAGTCAGCGTGCATCTGTTATTACCGGTTGTTGGGGTACAGGGAGCAAGTATTGCCCTGTTTTTAGGTTTTATGGTAAATAATACGATTCGTGCTTATCTGCTGAAAAAAGAAATTCAGGTTTCAATCGATTTGAAATTCATTGTTGCATGGACAATTGTTTACATTGGAGTAAGTTATATTTATCTGCATGCAAATGCCATCATCAATGTGTTAACTGTTTTTGTGGGAGGATTGTTGACTTTATTTGTATTCCGTAAGGAATTAAAGGAGATTTTAGGTACAATAAAAAACAGATAAATGAAGTAAATGTTGAATCTTCTTGAACAAAATGTTAAGATGAATGTTAAGAGACTAAGAATATTAAGAGGTTGGATGGATGAAAGGTGTAAAGAGAGAACAATTTCGGCGTTTAGTCAGAAGCATAGCCGTAATGATTATTCTGGTACTGGAATCTTTTATTTTTTATTATGTCTGGAATAAATATTACAGCAGGGGGCTTTGGATTGAGCCGTTCTATGCAAAAGGAAATATTTTCATTGTATTGGTGTATGCGGCATTTATGCTGTTGTTTTTATATATTTATGGTGGATTTAAAATTGGTTATATCAAAAGAGGCAATCTGATTTATTCTCAGGCATTGTCCGGACTTTGTGCCAATGTAATTATGTATCTTCAGATTGTGCTGTTATACCGTCGTCTGCCGGATGTGCGTCCCTTGCTTGCAATGACGCTGGCAGATTTGCTTGTAATTGGAATTTGTTCGTATTTTTTTGATAAGCTGTTCAGTTATATTTTCCCGCCACGTGATATTCTGTTGATTTATGGAGAGTATCCGGTGGAAAAACTGGGTGGAAAAATTGCAACGAGAAAAGATAAATTCCGTATTAAAGAGCGGATTTCTGTGGATGAAGATTTTGAAACCATTCAGAAAAAAATTCTGGAATATGAAAATGGTGGTGTACTTTTAGGAGATATTCATTCCTCTGACAGAAACCAGATTTTAAAGTTTTGTTATGCACATTCGATTCGTGTGTATCTGACTCCGAAAGTTTCAGATATCATTGTAAGAAATGGAGAAACGCTTCATTTATTTGACACTCCGCTTTTACTGTGTCGTAATTATGGATTAAATATCGGTCAGCGTTTTGCAAAGAGGACTCTGGATTTGGTGGTTTCTGTTTTGATGTTTATTGTGGCATCTCCATTTATGCTGGTGACTGCAATTGCAATTAAGGCTTATGACAAAGGACCGGTTTTGTTTAAACAGAAACGTTTAACCATTGATGGAAAAGAATTTTATGTCTATAAATTCAGAAGTATGATAGTAGATGCAGAAAAAGATGGTGTGGCGCGCCTTGCAAAAGCAGGAGACAGCAGAATTACACCGGTTGGAAAAGTGATTCGTGCAACACGATTAGACGAACTTCCGCAGCTTTTAAATATCATCAAAGGTGATATGAGTCTGGTTGGACCAAGACCGGAGCGTCCGGAAATTGCAAAAGAATACGAAAAAGAAATTCCGGAATTTGCGTTCCGTTTAAAAGTGAAGGCAGGATTGACCGGTTATGCCCAGATTTACGGAAAGTATAATACCACAGCCTATGACAAACTAAAATTAGATATGATGTACATTGAAAGTTATTCGTTTATCAATGATTTGAAATTGATTTTATCTACCTTTAAAATTATGTTTATGAAAGAAAGCACCGAAGGCATGGAAGGGGAAGAAACAATTGCCTTAAGCCACCAGCCTGAGAAAGAGAAGAAAAATGATTAGTATTATTGTTCCGGTATATAACCGTGAAAATAAAGTAGGAAGCTGTATTGCAAGTATTTTAAATCAGACGTACACGGATTTGGAATTGATTTTAGTTGATGATGGTTCAACCGATAACAGTGTGGCGGTCTGTGAGGAATATGCAAAACAGGATAAGAGAATCCGCATCATTCAAAAAGAAAACGGTGGTGTCAGCAGTGCGAGAAATTGTGGAATCAAAGAGGCAAGAGGAGAGTACTTACAGTTTGTTGATTCCGATGATACCATTGACAAAGAAATGACGCAGAAACTTTATGAGGCGGTACAAAAAAATGAGGCAGATGAAGCAATCTGTGGATTTCGTGAAATTCATGGCGGGACAAGGGGGGATGTGATTCGCATCCCTCAAAAAGAATGTGTGACGACAGTTGCAAAGATGGAATCGGAAATTGAACATCTGATTTTGAATTGTCTGCTTCAGTCCTGCTGTAATAAACTATATAAAAAAGAAAAAATTAAAGAATTTTTTTCAACCGAGTATACTTATGGTGAGGATTTGTTATTTAATCTTGCCTATTTAAGAAAGATTGAAACGATTGCCTTTGTTCCGAAAGCATATTATGAATATGACTGCCGTGGGGAGTCGATTACTTCTTCTTATCGAGAAGATGAGATTGAGATACGAATTCATTTAATGAGAGAAGTATTCGCATTTAGCGAAGCCTGTCTGGAAGGAGCACAGGTGATGCGCGAGTTTGCTGATAAGACCATGCGGGCGGTCATTTATAGTTTATTTGATATTTATCAGGATGAACGGTTTTCCAAATCAGAAAGAAAACAGAAAATACTTGGTTATTTAAAGAATCAGACGGTTCAAAAAGCAAGTGGAGTCTGTCAGCTTGGAAACAGACAGCAGAGGTTTTGTAATCGTTTAATTCAGAAACAGCAGGGAGGGTTCTTACTCTTTTTGTTTGCATTAAAAGAAAAATTACATCTGTATTAAGAAATGGATTAGAAAGAAAAACGGAGAATTGGGAAATGGCAGAATATAGTGTTTTAATGTCTGTGTATGCAAAAGAAAATCCGGAATACTTAAGAGAAAGCATTGAAAGTATCTGGAATCAGACGGTTAAAACGAATGATTTTTGGGTGGTATGTGATGGACCTCTGACAAAAGAGCTGGATGCAGTATTAGAAGAAAATCAAAAAGCTCATAAAGAGGTCTTTCATCTTTTACGATTAAAAGAAAATGTGGGATTGGGACGAGCCTTAAATGAGGGCTTAAAGTGCTGTAAAAATGAAGCGGTTGCAAGAATGGATTCCGATGATATTGCATGCAAAGACCGCTGTGAAAAACAGCTTCGTGTTTTAGAAGAAGGAATTGACATTGTAAGTGGTACCGTAGTAGAATTTGAGAAAGACATTTTGCATTGTAAAGCAAAAAGAACCCTTCCTTTATCGAAGGAAGAAATTCTGAAATTTGCGGGAAGAAGAAATCCGTTTAATCATCCATGTGTGATGTATCGTAAAGAAGCAGTGGAAAAAGCAGGAGGATACCAGCATTTTTATCTGTTTGAGGATTATTATCTCTGGGCGAGAATGTTGCTTTTGGGAGTTGAGGCGAGAAATCTTCCGGATACCCTTCTTTACATGCGTGCTGGAACAGGAATGTACAAACGAAGAGGTGGCTGGAAATATGTAAAATCAATGTTACATTTCCGGCTTTTTTTATGGAAAAGCGGCCTGAGCAGTTTTTTGGATTTTGTGGTCTGTGCAGGAGGTCAGATGATGATTTGTCTGATTCCGAACCGCTTAAGAGAACTGTTTTATAAAAAATTTCTTAGAAAATAGAGAGTGGCTTATGAGTAGATTTTTAGAAAAACTGGAATTTGTCAAACCGGCAGACCTTGTCTCAGGACTTAAGATGCTGGTTTCGATTCCCTATGCTGCCTGTCTGAAAAAAAAGAGAAAACAGATGTGGCTGGTTTGCGAAGAATATAATGAGGCCAGAGACAATGGTTATTGGCTTTACAAATATATCAGAAAAGCGCATCCCGAGCAGGATGTGGTTTATGCGATTAACAAAGAATCCGTAGATTATGAAAAAATTAAAAATTTGGGAGAAGTGATTCAGTACGGCTCAATCAAACATTGGGCATATTATCTGGCAGCTTCGATTAATATCAGTTCCCAAAAAGGCGGAAAGCCAAATGCGGCAGTCTGCTATTTATTAGAGGTCTATGGAATTTTAAAAAATACCAGAGTGTTTTTACAGCATGGTGTCATTGAAAATGATCTGCCGTTTTTACATTATGAAAATACGAAGATGCGGATGTTTATCACAACTGCGCCAAGAGAGCATCAGTTTATCTGTGAAAAATTTGGTTATCCGGATGGATGGGTCAAATGCGTCGGAATAGCAAGACTCGATGGGCTGCATGATGCAAAAGTAAAGAAAAATCAGATTCTGGTCATGCCGACCTGGAGAAAATGGATTTCTGTTCCAAGTTCCGTTTCGGCAACCTTAGACGATATGAGCAGTTTTGAGGCAACGGAATACTGCAAACGCTGGATGGAAGTCTTAAGAAGCAGTGAAATTGAAGAATGGCTTGCAAATGCTGGAATGGAACTGGTCTTTTATCCACACAGAAATATGCAGAAATTTATCTCGTTTTTTAAGACAGAGAGCAAGCACGTAAAGATTGCAGACTGGGAACACTACGACGTTCAGCAGTTATTAAAAGAATCCGCATTTTTGATTACGGATTATTCAAGTATCTTTAATGACTTTGCATATATGAGAAAACCGATGATTTATTATCAGTTTGATAATGAAAAATTCAGAAAAGCACAGTATGAAGAAGGGTATTTTTCTTTTAAGGAAGATGGTTTTGGACCGGTATGTGAAACATTTGAAGAGTTAAAAACAGCATTAAAACGTGCGATTGATGAAAATTTAAAAAATCCGGAAGTTTATCTAAATCGAGAGAAAGAATTTTTTACGATTTGGGATACCGATAACTGCAAACGAAATTATGAAGAGATTAAAAAATTGCAGGAGAGTCTTTAAGTATGAATATTTTAATTGAAGGAATGTCAAGACAGCTTGGTGGAATGGAAGCTTTTATCATGTCTGTGTACCGTGGACTCGACCGTGAGAGCTATCGCATGGATTTTATCGCTTATGACGATGAGATTGTGTTTGAAGACGAATTAAAAGCAGGCGGATCTAAGGTTTATCATGTGACTCCACGTTCTAAAAGTGTTCTTCAGTCAAGAAAAGAGCTGGATACCATTTTTAAACAGACACAGTATGATGTATTCTGGACCAACAAAACAACGATTAGTAATATTGAAGCCTTAAAATCGGCAAAGAAAAATCAGGTACCGCTTCGGATCGTCCATTCTCATTCCTCTGAAAACAGAGGAACAAAATTTACGCTGTTTATGCATAAGAAAAACAGACGTCAGGTGGCAAATTATGCCAATCAGCTCTTAGCCTGCTCGAAAGAAGCGGGTGTCTGGATGTTTGGGGAGAAAGCGAAAGAAGCACAGATTATTATAAACGGAGTCGATATCCGAAAATATACTTACACAAAAGAACGAGAAGAGAAGATGCGCAAAGAACTGGGACTTGGAGACGAACCGGTTGTAGGTCATGTAGGACGCCTTTCCAAAGAGAAAAATCACAGCTTTTTATTTCGCATCTTTCAGGAAATTCAAAAAAAAGAGCCGTCTGCCGTTCTGCTTTTATGTGGAGGCGGAGATGAAGCTCAGAAAAAACAGTTAGAAGAAGAGGCAGAAGCACTTGGAATCCGTGACTCTGTTCGTTTTCTTGGGGTCAGAAGAGATGTGCCCGATGTACTTCAGGTGATGAATGTATTTGTATTTCCGTCGCTGTTTGAGGGGTATCCGATTTCACTGATTGAAGCACAGGCAGCAGGACTTCCGACTTTTGGAAGCAAAGAAGCCGTTCCAAAAGAAATGGGACTGACAAAAGAGATGCATTTTCTTTCTTTAGAGGAAGGAGAGAAACAATGGGCGGAGGCTGTATTAAAAGAACTCCATTCTGAAAAATGTTCGGAAACCGAAGTGTTATTACAAAGTGAAGTAAGTCTTGAAAAGATGCTTAATACGATTCAAAAAATACTGGAAAAGAGAGGGATGAAACATGGAAATTGATTTAGTAATCCCATGGGTCGATGGCAACGACCCGAAGTGGCTTGCCGAAAAAAGAGCCTGCTTAAAAGAGGAAGAGGGAGACGGACGTGCAAACCGTTTCCGTGAATGGGATAATCTGGAATATCTGTTTCGTGGAATTGAAAAAAATCTTCCATGGATTCGAAAGATTCATTTTATCACCTGGGGGCATGTACCGAAATGGATGAAAGCAAATCATCCGAAATTAAATATTGTAAAACATACCGATTATATTCCAAAAGAATATCTTCCTACCTATAACTCCCATGTGATTGAACTGAATTTACATAGGATTCCAGATTTAGCAGAGCATTTTATCTATGCGAATGATGATACTTTTTTTGTTGCACCGATGAGACCGGAACATTTCTTTAAAAACGGTCTGCCATGCGACTGTCCGCTTGAGAGAGTACATGTCTTTAAAAAAGGTGGAATTGACCACATTGTTGCAAACGATTTGGAATTATTAAACGACCACTTTCTGAAAAAAGATACTTTGAAAAAATACCGCAAGAAATGGTTTTCCTTAAATTATAAACGATTATTATTAAAAAATATCTATATGTTAGGGGTCAAACAGTTTCCTGGATTTGTCAATCCACATATTCCGCTTGCATATTTAAAGAGTACGTTTGAGGAAGTCTGGGAGAAAGAACCGGAAGTATTAGAGGAAACCTGTAAACATAAATTGAGAAATAATATGGATGTCAATCAATGGCTGTGCCGTTACTGGCAGTTTGCCAAAGGACAGTTCGAGCCTGGAAATCCTTATATTGGAAAATTTTATTCGATTGGAAAAGACGATGAACTCATTGAACAGGCATTGAAGACAAAACAATATAAAATGTTATGTTTAAGTGACGATAAACCGGAACTTGAGTTTGAAAAAGAAAAAGAATGGCTGAAAAAATTATTACAGTCTTATTTTCCGGAAAAATCTTCTTTTGAAAAATAAGGCAGGCTCAAAGTTTTTGTAAACGAGCGTGTATAAGAAAGGATAAATTATAATATGAAACTCGATATACGAAAGATGATAAGCGATCCGTTCTGGTTTGCCATGTATATGCTGTTAATTGCTTATCTTGGAGCACCGGCATTTTTGAAGATTCATCTTGGAGTTTTCAGAAAAGCAGGTCTGGTATGGGGAGCGGTTTTGCTTGCCATCTTTTTGATAAAAAACTACAGAGCTTATCTGGAAAATAAATTTGCACTGGTCTTGTTTTTGTTCTGTGTTGCAAATGGAATCACGATACTTGTAAACTGGAGAACCAAATTAAGCAGCAATATTTTTACGTTTGGTTATATGACCACTTCACTGCTTTTAGTTTTTAATATGTACTGGCAGAAAGAGGAAGAGGAAGTGGAAAAGAAAATAAAAATCTTTTCCTGGATGAATGTGATTATGCCGCTTATTTATGCCTCAATTGCATTAATTACATTTTTACTTTCCGTTCAAGTGTGCTATGAACTTCCGAATGGATATCAGTATCTTGGAATGTTTGAAAATCGTCTCTGGGGCTTATTCAACCCGAACACTGGTGGAATGATGGCGGTGATTTCCACGGCATTTTCTCTTTATCTGATAAACAAGTCAGTACAAAAGAAAAAACTTCTGATTGCAAATATTGTAATTCAATATCTGTATCTGATTTTAACACAGTCAAGAAGTGCTTATGGAGCGTTTGTCTTTTTTATTCTGATTGTAATTGGATTTGTCTGGGTCAAAAGAGAGAATCTAGTCACAAAGGATAGGAAAACCTGCATAAAGAGTCTTTTAAAGTCAGTTGTCATTTTTGCCTGTGTGTTGGCACTCTCTCCGATTGTAAAACATACCATTGTATTGATTCCGGATGCAGTAAGTTCTTTGAAAGGACAGGAAGAGAAAACAGAAATTGTAAGAACCGAAGAATTTTTTGAAGAAGAAGATGCAAACAGTGTCAGCAACGGACGAGTGGAAATCTGGAAAGCCGGATTAAAAGTCTGGAAAAATTCTCCTGTATTTGGTGCAGGTGCAAATTGCATCTATGAATATGCAAAGAGAGATTTAGATAAAGGAACCGCACAGGCGCTTCATAATGGCGGACTTCACAATGTCTATGTGACAACGCTGGTAGCATCTGGTGTCGTAGGACTTGGAATTTTATTCGTCTTTTTAATTATGGTATTTATCCGTTTTGTAAGAGCACTTTTCACAAAAACAGATACATCGACATTTATTTTAATGGGGCTTTGCGGTGGAATTTTACTATCGGATTTTATGGAATCCAGAATCTTATATGCAAACTCAAGTGTTCATTATATTTTCTGGATGACAATGGCGTATCTGTGCTGTAAAATAAATGATATCAAGAAAAAACAGGCATAGAGAAGCGTTAGGACAAAAGCTGGAATAAATGAGAAAGGATATGACCGGATGGGGAAAGTTAGACGATGGATGCTGATACTGTGTGCGATTTTTATGGTGTTCGGTGCACAGTCTGTGTATGCGGATGATACGCAGGATTCTCTCGATGGCTACTGGTCAAAAGACGAAAATCAGGAAACGGAAGATGGGGAAACCGTTTACCGATATTTTCTATGGGATGGAACAATGATTACGGACCAGTGGGCAAAAATCGAAGAGGAATGGTACTTTTTTGATGCCAATGGAGTCATGCAAAGAGGCTGGCTTTGGAAAAGTGGTGGATGGTACTATCTGGATGAAGAAACCGGTGCGATGCAGAAAGGCTGGATTAAAATCGAGAAAGATGAGTATTTTTTAAGTGAGTCAAGTGGAAGAATGAAAACCGGTTGGACACATTGGAAAAAGAAATGGTACTATCTGGAATCGAATGGAAAACTGGCAAAGAATACAGAACGTTACCTGATGGGGCATACGTTTCACTTTAATAAAACAGGAGAATGGGTAAAAGATTAAATGGAAGTTGTATCAATTGTAAAAATGATACTGTTCACAGTGGCATTTTGGTTGTTTTTGATTGTCATAGGATTTCATACACCGGCAAAGCGGACGAAAAAAATTACAGAACTGCTTATGGGTGGAATGATATTATTTTTCTTTTTATTTGAAATATTGGCATTGTGTGCAGTTTTCTTTCGATGGAAATTTCATACGCTTTACTGGCTGGTACTGGGAATCTCGGTGGTGCTGTTTGTCAGTTCGATTGTTCAAAACTGGGATTTTATTATGAGATTAATCCGGTTTAAGAAACAGGAAACGAAAAAACAAAAAGGAAGCAGACTCTGGTATCTTCCGGCGGTTGTCTTAATAGTCGTTCAGATGTATGCAGGGATTTTTTACACACACATTGACGATGATGATGCTTTTTATGTAGCGACGGCGTCAACAACTCTCGAGACAGATACGGTGTTTCAGTACAATGCGTATACAGGAGATGAGTACGAGTCCCTTCCAAGCCGTTATGTATTATCTCCATTTCCAATTTTTGAAGCGGGTTTAAGCAGGCTTTATGGAGTACCTTCAACCGTTTTGGGACATACGGGAATGTTTTTGATTTTTCTTCCGGTTGCTTATTTTGTTTATGACCTGCTGGGCAGTTTTTTCTGGAAAAATAAAAGAAAAGAGAGAGGATTGTTCTTACTTTTCCTGGCATGGATGAATATATTTGGTTATTATTCCGTGTATACGATGTCTACTTTTTTACTGATTCGTATCTGGCAGGGAAAAGCAGTCCTGGCAGCAGTGATTCTTCCATTGTTGTTTTATTATCTGCTTTGTGCTTATAAAAATGAGTATCAAATTCAGGATATTATCCAGATTTTTCTGACGACAGGAGCAGCAGCGCTGACCTCTTCCATGGGAATTTTCTTAGCACCGATTATGGTGGCGCTTGGGGCATTTGCGGGAATCATACAGACAAGAAAAATAGGAATAGCATGGAAATTGCTGGCTGGATGTATTCCTTGTATCATACTGACAGGAATTTATCTGCTGTTAAGAGTTGAGGGAATGGGATGAGTAGTGAAGTATTTGATTTGATTAAATTTTTCTGGAAGCATTATAATGGAAAGGGATTTTACCTGTATCTCTTTTTAGGCTGTATGGTTCTGCTTTTGTTTTTAAGAGAGAGAAGGAAATATAACCGTTATCTGTTTTGGTACTGTATTGGTGGACTGATTTTGTACTGGATTCCGTATACGGCAAAAATTATTATGGACTATGCAATTGGAAAGACGGTTTACTGGAGAATGTTCTGGCTGCTTCCGATTACGTTTGTGATTGCTTATTTTGCTGTATCGTGTATCTCACAGTTAAAGAACAGACTTTTTGCAGTGGTACTGGCAGTGCTGATGCTGTCCGGACTTGCCTTTAGTGGTCGGCTGGTTTACAACAAAGATGTATTTCATAAATCAACCAATTATTATAAACTGCCACAGACCGTGCTTGGTGTGTGTGATGCAATGAAAAAAAATGCCGATGGAGAGGAAATTCGGGCAATTGTTCCGGATGAGCTGATTTCTTATGTCAGACAGTATGACCCGTCGATTCACCTGATTTATGGACGCGATGCAGGCAAGGATTCAAGAACCGATACCATGGAAGCTGCGATTGTGTATGATGTGATTAATAATGAAGAACAGGATAAAGAGACCTTTCGGGAAGCGCTTGCTCTTTCCGGCTGTAATTATCTTGTACTTTCAGAAGAGCATACCATGGACTGGTATGCGGAAGAAGAATACGAAAAAATCGCAAAAATTGATGAGTATTGTATTTATAGAATTGACAAATAGCAAGTATGAGATGTCTGTATCTTTTTGGGTACAGGCATTTTTTAATCCTTTCGATTGAAATTCATAAGAGAAAATGGTATATTGTAAAGGTTAAGTATACTTTACCATAAGTAGAGGAGATTAGAATGAACATATTTAGAGAATTGTGGAGAAACAAGACCCTGGTGTGGAAACTGGGTAAAAATGACTTCAAAACAAAGTATGCAGGTTCTTATTTTGGGATTTTATGGGCCTTTGTACAGCCTATGGTTACAATTTTGATTTACATTTTTATTTTCCAGTTTGGATTTCGCGTTATGGATACGCCAAACGGATATCCGTATGCGCTGTGGCTGATTGCAGGTATTATTCCCTGGTTTTTCTTTTCAGAGGGAATTATCAATGCAACCAACTGTTTGATGGAATATAGTTATCTGGTAAAGAAAGTCGTATTTAAAATCAGTGTACTTCCGCTTGTAAAAATTTTATCGGCGTTATTTGTACATTTGTTTTTTATTGCATTTGCGATTTTTATCTATATTATTATGGGAAAGACACCGATTGTTCAGATGGCTCAGCTTGGCTACTATACAATCTGCGCAATCTGTCTAATTACTGCGATTGCC
Source organism: Firmicutes bacterium OM04-13BH (assembly GCA_003481745.1). Classification (GTDB taxonomy): domain Bacteria; phylum Bacillota; class Clostridia; order Lachnospirales; family Lachnospiraceae; genus Blautia; species Blautia stercoris. The sequence continues at coordinate 149,320 of QULP01000003.1, read as the reverse complement.
TATTTTACCTGTTCCATCGTACCGTTTTTCAGAGATTTTGGAACGATTATCAATATCCTGATGCAGGTTGGTATGTGGGCATGCCCGATTATGTGGGATATGTCAACGTTTAAAATGCCTGCAAAAGTTGAATTTCTTTTAAAATTAAATCCGCTGTATTATGTTGTACAGGGATATCGTGACAGTTTCATGGATGGAATCTGGTTCTTTGAGAGACCAAAGATGACGATTTACTTCTGGGTTGTAACTTTAATTATCGGAGTGATTGGATTTACTGTATTCCGTAGATTAAGAGTACATTTCTCAGATGTATTGTAGGAGGGACACATGGACGATATTGTAGTATCAATTAAAGATGTCAGTAAAGTATACAAATTATATGATAAACCGATAGACAGGCTGAAAGAATCCCTGTCTATTACGCATAAGAGCTATCATCAGGATCATTTTGCCTTAGAGGGAATTTCACTTGATGTGCATAAGGGAGAATGTGTTGGAATTATCGGAACAAACGGTTCCGGAAAATCTACGCTGTTAAAGATTATTACCGGTGTATTAAGTCCGACAACCGGAAGTGTTACCGTCAATGGGAAAATCAGTGCGCTTCTTGAATTGGGTGCCGGCTTTAATATGGAATATACGGGAATTGAAAATATTTATCTGAATGGTACCATGCTTGGGTTTTCAAGAGAAGAGATGACAGCAAAACTTGATGATATTATTAATTTTGCAGAGATTGGCGATTTTATCAATCAGCCATGTAAGACTTATTCGAGCGGTATGTTTGCCCGCCTTGCATTTGCAGTTGCTATCAATGTAGAGCCGGATATTTTGATTGTCGATGAAGCATTGAGCGTTGGAGATATTTTCTTCCAGTCGAAATGTTACCGTAAATTCAATGAATTTAAAGAAGCAGGAAAAACAATTATTTTTGTTACGCATGATATGGGAAGTGTTATCAAATACTGTGAAAGAAGTATGCTGATTCATCACGGACATCATGTACTGACCGGAACGTCCGCAGAAGCAGTGGATGTATATAAGAAAATCCTTGCAAATCAATATGATGACAGTGCAAAGGACGAAGAACAGGAAGAAACTACAGAGGTAGAAACTCAGGAAACAGAAACGAAAGAAAAACAGGAAGCAAAAGGCTGGAAGAGTAAATTAACTTTAAACAGCAATCTGGATTCTTATGGAAGTCTGGATGCAGAGATTGTGGATTTTGCAATTGTGAATGATAAGGGAGAAATCAGTTCTTCCGTAGATAAAAATAAACAGTTCCGTATTAAGATGAAGATTCAGTTTAAAAAAGATGTGGACCATCCAATTTTTGCTTATACGATTAAAGACAGAAAAGGTACGGAAATTACAGGTACCAATACCATGTTGGAAAATTATACACCGGCACACTGTAAGGCAGGGGAGATCGTTATCGTTAATTTTGACCAGATTATGACGCTTCAGCCAGGGCAGTATTTTCTTTCTTTTGGTTGTACCGGTTATAATGGGGATGATTTGGAGATTTATCACAGACTTTATAATGCCTGCCACCTTGAAGTCTTTTCAAAGAAAGAGGGAACGCTTGGTTTCTTTGATTTGAATTCAACGGTTTCTTATGACGGGGCAATACAAACGAAATAATAAATAATAGAAGGATTATATGGGATGAACGAAAAGATTGGGAAAGTTACATTAAATCTGGACTATTATGAAGGTCAGGATTTTTACAGTGACGGTGTGATTGAAGAGCATCTGTTAGAGCTGGTGAAACATCACGAACCTGAAGAGTATCAGGATATTATCTTAAAAGAAAAAAACTGGGCTGTGATGTATCATCTTTCACAGCAAAGAGAGAATATTTTAGAGTGGTATCCGATAACAAAGGAAGATTCCGTGCTTGAAATCGGAGCCGGATGTGGTGCAATCTCTGGTGTGCTTGCAAAAAAAGCCGGACGGGTTGTGGCAAATGACCTGTCTAAGATGAGAAGTTCAATTAATGCATGGAAGAATAAAGAGGCAGAAAATCTGGAGATTGTAGTCGGAAACTTTAATACGGTATCTGATAATCTGACAGAAACCTTTGATTATGTTACCTTGATTGGCGTGTTTGAGTATGCAAAGACTTATATTCAGGAAGAAGAGCCATATCGGGTATTTTTAGATAAAATCAACCGTCATTTAAAACCGAATGGAAAGATTTTGATGGCAATTGAAAATAAGCTGGGACTAAAATACTTTGCAGGCTGTAAAGAAGACCATGTCGGTCGGATGTTTGAAGGAATTGAAGGCTATAAAAATACATCCGGAGTAGAGACATTCAGCAAAAGAGAATTAGAGAAACTGCTCGATGCAAATGGCTATCACAATTATCGGTTCTATTATCCTTATCCGGATTATAAATTTGCAACAACCATTTATTCAGATTCTTATCTTCCAAAAAAAGGAGAACTGCGGAATAACCGCCGAAATTTTGATGCAGAGCGTCTGTTGCTTTTTGATGAGGGACTTGCCTTTGATACCATGATTAGTGCTGAATTATTCCCGCATTTTTCCAATTCCTTTTTTGTAGAAATTCAGAAAAAGGAGGAAAACAATGCCTGAGATATTATATTCAAAATTTTCAAAAGACCGTCAGAAAAAATTTCAGATTGCAACGATGATTGTAGAAGAAAACGGAGAAAAATCGGTCATAAAAAAAGCGATGCATAAAGAGGGAGAAGCCCATGTAAGAAAGATGGTCGAATCCCGAGAACTGCTTTCGGAATTATTTGTAAATTCAGGTGTGGAAATGTGTCCATGCAAAGAGGAAAATGGTCAGGTCCGTTTTTTATTTGTGGAGGGGGAAAGCTTAGAAGAAAGAATCCACCGCCATTCAGAAGCAAATGACTATGAAGCCTTGAAAGAGGATTATCGTTTTCTTGCAAAGATTATTTTTTCCGTAAAAGGAATGCATACATTCGAGAGCAGTCCGGCATTTGAAGAAATTTTTGGCTTTCCAAAGTTTAAAGAAGCGCAACATTCGGCAGATATTTCCAATGTTGATATGATTCCGGCAAATCTTCTGCTTGGTAAAAAATGTGTGCTGGCAGATTATGAATGGGTCTTTTTCTTTGAGATTCCATTAGAATTTATCTATGCAAGAAGCATTTTCTTGCAGGAAGCAGTCTGCGGTTTAGATAAGAGTCAGTTAGAAGAACTCTATGCAATTGGCCGTGTAGATATGGAAGAAGTGCCGGTTTATTATCAAATGGAAGTGAACTTCCAAGAACATGTGGCTGGAAAAGGCGAAAAATATGCCCTGTCCCATCTGTACCAGAAAATGCACTGTAAATCTTATCCTGTCAGTGAATGGGATTATAAGAAACAGTTCTTTTCTATCGGTATCGAGGGAGATACCGGTGAAGAATGGGAAGAAATCAGCTACGAGCAGACCATTCATTCTGAGATTAAGAGAACGATTCAATTAAAAGCAAACCAATATACCAGACTTCGGTTCAAACCGGTGGATTCTAAAAGTATTATAAAAATCAGGAAACTGGTCGGAAAGAAAGAAAAACAGGAAGTCAGTTTGAATTTTACTCATAATGCAAAACTGGTGATTATTGATGATTATTATTTCATAGAACCACCGGTACTTGAAATCGCACTTGGTGGATGTGAAGAAATCGAATTTGATTATTTGGTTTATCGCAGAAATGATGGTGTCATTGACCAGATGGTGACATTTATTCAGAATGAGAAAGCGTTAAAAGATGAGAGACAGATGCTGACTGAAAAAAATGCAGCACACGAAGCCAGGATAGCCAAACTTGGAAAAGAGTTAAATGACTTACAGGCGACCGTAGAATATCAGGCAGAAAAAATCCGACAGCTTGAAAATTTAAAAGTCTATAAGATGTATCAAAAAGTACGTAAAATAGTGAAAAGGGGTAATTGATGTATGGACGTATCCATTGTAATTCCTACTAAGAATGCAGGTTCTTTATTTGAAAAAGTGCTGGATATGATATTTTCCCAGAAAACCATTTATGAATATGAGGTTATCTGTGTGGATTCCGGTTCAAAAGATCAGACACTTGAGGTAATTAAAAAATATCCGTGCAAATTATATCAGATTCCGGCATCAGAATTTGGACATGGAAAAACCAGAAATTACGGGGCTTCTAAGGGAACAGGAACTTATATTGTATTTATTACACAGGATGCACTTCCTGCAACGGACACCTGGCTTCAGAATTTTATTGATGCCATGAAAAAAGACCCGGAAGTGGTGGGTGGATTTGGAATCCATTATCCTTATCCAGGCTGTAATTTTATAGATAAGAGAGATATTGAAGGATTATTTCAGGGATTTGGTTCTGATAATACGATTTTTTATATGGAAGATAAGGAACGCTATGAAAGAGAAGAAGGATATCGACATGTACTTGCTTTCTTCTCAGATAATAATTCCTGTGTCAGAAGAGATGTATTTGAACAGCATCCTTATGATGATGTTAATTTTGCAGAGGATCAGATTTGGGCGAGAAAGATGATCGAGTTGGGTTATAAAAAAGTATACTGCCCGTTTGCACCGGTTTATCATTCTCACAACTTTAAATTAAGTACTTACTTTGCAAGATATTATGATGAATATAAAGGTCTCTATGAAATTCATCAGTATATGATGGCACAGCATTTTCGACAGCTCCCACGTCTTTGGGTGCGTCAGGTCAGAGGAGACTGTGCTTACATCCGTCAACAGCCGATTGGAAAGAAAACAAAAATCAAATGGGCTATTTACTCCGCATTTCGTAATTTCGACCGTTTTGTCGGGGGGACACTTGGCGGAAAGTACCATACTTATTCGGAAGCAAAACAGAAATTTCTGGACAAACATATTTCACAGCAGTACAGACAAAGAAAGGCTTAACTGGTCTTAGGTGAGAAAGGAAAAAAGAATGAGCGATAATGTAGTAGAAAGAGGAATGAGATATTTAAAAAATAATGGCGTGAAAGCAACATTAAAACGTATGAAAAACGGACCTGCACCGATTCCGCCAAAGAATAATCTGCTTGGATTTTATAATTTTGTAGTCAATACAGAAGAAATTCCATTTGATAAAAAGGCGTATGAAGAGGCAAAGAAAACTGGAAAAATCACATTAAACTGGGTCATTCCGGAAATGAGTCCGGGTTCAGGCGGACATACCACAATTTTCCGTTTTGTATCAAATTTGGAAAAATTAGGTTTTCACAGCAAAATTTATCTGTATATGTCTCCGACATTTAAAGATAATGAGTCCATCCGCAGTTTCTTAAAACAGCATTTCCCACTGTTAGATGAGAGAGTAGAAGTTTACTGTGATGTATCTCAGATGGGATTTGCACACGGTACAGTTGCAACTGCATGGACCACTGCTTACTATGTCAGAAGATTTAATAATACCATTTCTAAATTTTATTTTGTACAGGACTTTGAGCCGTATTTCTATGCACATGGTTCAGAATATGAGTTTGCAGAAAATACTTATAAAATGGGATTTCGTGGAATTACTGCCGGTGACTGGTTAAAAGATGTAATGAGAAACGATTATGGCATGACAGCAGATAGTTTCTTATTCTCTTACGATGACAAGATTTACAAACCAAAAGAAAAAACAGATGACAAACCGAGAGTATTCTTCTATGCAAGACCGGTTACTCCAAGACGTGACTTTGAGCTTGGTATGCTGGCAATCAATGAATTATGGAAGAAAATGCCGGACTTAGAGGTTATTTTTGCAGGATGGGATGTCAGCAACTATGAAATTCCATTCCCACATCAGAATCTTGGAACTGTAACACCACAGGTACTTGCAGATTCTTATGTAAAATGTGATATGTGTCTGATTATTTCAAACACAAACCTGTCCCTGCTGCCACTTGAAGTTATGGCTTGTAACTCTGTTGCAGTCTGCTCGAAAGGAGAAAACAGCACCTGGCTTGTCAATGAAGAAAATTCTATCTTAGTAGATTATGACCCGAATCAGATTGCAGATACAATGGAAGATTACTTCAAACACCCGGAAAAATTAGCTTCAATCCGTAAAAAAGGTCTGGAATTTGCAAAAAATACTTCATGGGAAAGAGAAGCAGAAAAAGTAAAAGAGGCAATTCTTAGAGGAATTCATGAAGATGAGCAGAAAATTCAAAAATAAACAGAAACTTGGACGGACAGTCTGCATGATTTTTGCCCTGCTTCTGGTATTTGGAATTTATCTGGCATGGGCCTGCAGTCAGAGGCATAATTTTTCACCCGATGAAGGGATGCGTTCCCGAATCGTGCAGTATATCTATGAGCATGGAAAACTGCCGCACGGTGGAGACCCCGAGATAAGAGATGAAGATTGGGGAATTTCGTATGCGTTTAATCCGATTTTAAGTTACATGATTTCTGCGTTGTTTATGAAGATTACTTCATTTTTTACGACAGATGAATGGGCACTGTTGATTTCTGCAAGAATGGTTAATGTTCTATTCGGAACAGCGTCAGCGTATTGTATTTTTAAAATCGGAGAAGCATTATTCAAAAAAGGAGAAAGGGTGATGTTCTTTTTCCTTTGTACCCTGCTTCCCGGTGCTGCAATTTTATATACTTATATCAATTGTGACGGACTTGCCTTATTTTCCTCATCGTTTATTATTTATATGTGGGTGAGGGCAATGAATGAGGGCTGGACAAAGAAGAACAGTATTCTGCTTGGAGTTGCATTATCACTTTGTGCGCTTTCCTATTATGATGCTTATGGTTATGCACTGTGCAGTATTTTATTCTTTGTCGTTTCCTCCCTTGGCTATGGCAAAAAGAAACCAGATTTTAAATTAATGTTCAAAAGAGGTCTGTTAATCACGGCAGTTGTCGCAGTGCTTGCCGGATGGTGGTTTGTAAGAAACTATATCATCTATGATGGAGATTTTCTTGCAAGAAAAACCATGCATGAGTATGCAATCAAATATGCAAAGCCACAGTTTAATCCCAAAAATGTAACGACATTTAAGGATTATCCGGAGGCAAACATTATCTCGATGTTAAAATATCATGCTCCCGGTTTTAAGTACCGCTGGGTTGGAATGGTAGTCTATGGGGTAGTTGGAATCTTTGGATACAATCAGATCTTTCTTGGAAAAAAAGTGTATTATCCATATTTTGCATTGATTCTTGTCGGGCTGGTATTTGTAATCTGGAAAGCAAGAGATATTTTCTATTTAAAACGAGAGCAGGTTATGCTTGAGAAGAAAATTAATGAAGAAGAAACCGTAGAACAGGTATTAATCCGTCAGAAAGGAATCCGTCCGCAGGGATTATTCCATCTGTGTCTTTTACTTGGAATGATAATTCCGAATGTTTTGAACTTATATTATTCTTATACTTCAGATTATCAGCCACAGGGACGCTACAGCATGCCGATGTTAGTTCCGATGATGTATTTTGTAACGATGGGATATTCAAGAGTCGCAGACCATTTTATTAAAAATCAGAAATTAAAACAGCTTTGCTATTATCTGGTTTCAATAGGAACAATTGTAGTTGCACTGTTTTTATGGGCAAGACTGTTGTATCCATTATATCTTCAGAACTATAATGGTCTGCATTAATGGATTTCCGGAATTCTTCAACAGACAGATTCTGGGAGTGCATGATTAGTCATAAGGGGGAATAAGATGCCAAATTGGAACAATCTCACGTCAAAGGTAATTCAGACGGTAGAAGCAGACGGAATTTTGGGACTTGGAAAACGCGGTGGAAGATATTTAAAAAAAAGGTTCGGAGCTTTAGCAAAAAAAGAGTCCGAACCGGTTTTTAAAGATGTGCTGTTTATTGATGGATGTGGAACAGTACTGCCACATCCGTCAAGATATCGTGTCAGCCATCAAAGAGAACAGCTTTTATCTTATGGGATTACATCAGACCAGGTGTACTTTGCAGATTTGGATTTAAAACAGATTGGCTGGTATAATGTGTTTGTATTTTTTCGCTGTCCACTCAATGAGACAACGGAAAAATTTGTAAAATTAGCAAAAAAGTATCAAAAAACAGTTTTATATGATATTGATGACCTTGTATTTGATACAAAATACACAGATACGATTCCTTATGTAACTGCGCTTGAAAAAAAAGAAAGAGAAGCCTATGATGAGAATGTTCGGGCGTATGGACAGCTCCTTGACTTATGTCAGGGGGCTGTTACCACTACAGGGGAATTATCAGAAGCATTGAAGCTGCATGTAAAAGAGGTCTGCATCAATCGAAACAGGGCTTCTGAGGAAATGATGCAGATTTCCGAAACAGCATTAAATCAAAAAACAGAACATAAAGAAGTTGTACGTTTAGGTTATTTTAGTGGAAGCATTACGCATAATCCAGACATTGAAATGCTGCTGCCGGTGCTCTTAAAGTTAATGAGACAATATAAGAATCTGGAATTTGTCAGTGTGGGAGAGCTGGAAACTCCGGAAGAATTAAAAGAATTTGCAGACCGAATCAAGATTCTTCCGTTTGTGGACTGGAAAAATCTTCCGAAATTGATTTCAGATGTAGATATTAATTTAGCTCCACTCGAAGATACGATTTTTAACCGCGCAAAATCAGAAAATAAATGGGTGGAAGCTTCCCTTGTTCAGGTGGTAACGGTGGCGTCGAATCTGGGTGCATTTGCCGATACGATTGAAAATCAAAAAACCGGATTTTTATGCAAGGATTTAAAAGAATGGGAAGAAACGCTGTGCGCTTTGATTGAACAGCCAAAGCTTCGCAAAAAAACTGCGATGCAGGCATATCAATTTTGTAAAGAAGCCTATCTTACAACCTATACAGGAAAGACGCTGGCAGATTTTATCAAAGCCAAACGGACCAAAAATGTTGGAATCCTGCTTCCGGCACTTAATATCAGCGGTGGAATCATGGTGGCAATGTGGCATGCCGTTTTCTTAAGGGAGGCTGGATTTGATGTCACGATTCTTTCAGAAAATACAACGGAAACTTCATGTGTCTTTGAAAATCAGAATTTTCCGGTGATCCCATTAAGAGAGGATGCAGTCAGCGGTCACTTTGATAAGATGATTGCAACGATGTGGGTCACAGTAAAATGGCTGGAATTATTTTCGAATATTGATAAAAAATATTATCTGGTGCAGAATTATGAGACGGATTTTTATGAAAAAGGCAGTCCATATCGTGCAATGGCAAACGCCACCTATTGCAAAAACCAGATTCAGTATGTTACGATATCAAAGTGGTGTAAGGAATGGTTAAAAGAACGGTTTGAAAAGGAATGTGCTTATGCACCAAATGGGTTGGACACTCGGGTTTTTACTCCATGTGCTCGTGATTTTAGCGGAAAAATTCGAATTTTAATCGAGGGAGACTGCGGTGCATGGCATAAAAATGTAGATGAAAGTTTTCAGATTGTAGAGAAACTCGATAGAGAGAAATTTGAAATCTGGTATCTTTCCTACAATTCAGAGCCAAAAGAATGGTACAAGCCGGACCGTTTTCTTCATAAAGTTCCATTTCAAAAAGTGTCAGAAGTATACAAACAGTGCCATATTCTGGTAAAATCAAGCATACTGGAGAGCTTTTCCTATCCTCCGCTTGAGATGATGGCAACCGGAGGTCTTGCAGTTGTCCGTCCAAATGGTGGAAACAAAGAATATTTAAGAGATGGGGAAAACTGTCTGTTATATGAGCCTGAAAATATTTCTGAGGCAGTGGAAAAGATTATGGAATTGGCAGAAAATGAGACACTTCGGAAACATCTGACAGAAGGCGGACTTAAGACTGCAAGGCAAAGAGAATGGGAAACTGTAAAACAGCAGATTTTAAATCTGTATCTGGAAGCAGGAGAATAAAAGGATGAAAGCAAAAAACTTAATAAAACGAGTAACGATTGGCATTTTGGCAGTTGTGCTTAGCACTTCTGTTGTGTGGGCGGACGATAATCCAGGGCTGATTCAAAGGGCAAAAGATGCCTGTAAAAATGCAACCTATGATATCCCGACAGTGACAAATGACATTGACGGCTGGCCACAAGGACCGGCAATTATGTGTGATTCAGCTGTTGTGATGGAAGCTGAAAGTGGAGAAGTGCTTTATAATAAAGCAATGGATGAACGCCGTTATCCGGCAAGTACGACAAAGATTATGACGGCACTGGTCGCACTGGAACATTCTAATCTGACTGATACGGTCACCTTTACAGCAGAAGGTTTAAAAGAAGCTGTTCCTGGAAACAGTTATGTGACTCCGGTCATTCAGGAAGGTGAGACACTCACCATGGAACAATGTCTGTATGCGATTATGCTTGTCTCAGGAAATGAAGTTTCGACACAGGTGGCAATGCAGGTTGGCGGAAGCGTAGAAGGCTTTGTGGAAATGATGAATGAGAAAGCCCAGGAAATCGGATGTAAAGATACACATTTTGTCAATGCGAACGGACTTCATGATGAAAACCATTATACAACCGCGCACGATTTGGCGATGATTGCACAGGAAGCTTACAAAAACGAAGAATTTCGCAAAATTGTAGGAAGTCGTTATTATACGATTCCGGCAACGAATAAGACTGCCGAGGAGCGTGTACTTGCAAACCATCATGCGTTGCTTGGAGAGGGTGACTGGCATTATGACGGCTGTCTTGGAGGAAAGACCGGTTATACCGACACCGCTTTAAATACGTTAGTCACTTATTTTGAAAAAGACGGAACCGTTTATATTTGTGTGGTTTTACATTACAAAGGTACAGAAGTTTTTACCGATACAGTTATGCTTGCAGAATATACCAAAGAATTCGAAAAACTGCAGGTATCACAAAAAAAATATACACTCTCAGGCGGAACCGCAGTCGTGCCAAAAGGAACAACAACGGATGCGCTTGAGATACAGAGTACACAAAACGAAGATGGAAACGAACAGGAAACCTTTTTATTTAATGGATATGAAGTCGGTCAGGCAGTTGTAGATAAGAAAGCTTATGAGGCGGATAAAAAAGCTGAAGAAGCACAGAAGGAAGAAGAGTCAAAAGAAGAGCAGAGCCAGAATAACGAGGCACAAAGCGGTTCTTTTAGTACATTTGAAATGGCAGTGGTTGTGCTTGTAGGTCTGATTGGACTTGGACTGATTTTAATCGTGATTTCTGTGATAAAAAAGAAAAAAAAGAAATGATAAGCAGGTGAGAAGATGGCAAAAGGAAAAATTGAATGGGGCAGAATGTTAGGGAAACTTTCTCCTTATACCATTCTAAAAGGGCTTCGCTATATGAAGCATTATGGTCCGAAAGAATTCTGGATTCGGCTTCATGAAAGATTTGAACCCGAAGAAGTCCCTTATGGTCCATGGTATGAGGAATATAAGGTGAAACCGGAAGAACTGGAAAAACAGAAAAAGAAAAAATGGAACTACGAACCGAAAATCAGTGTAGTTGTTCCTGCTTATAAGACACCGGAGAAATTTTTAAGAGAGATGATAGATTCTCTGCTTGCGCAAAGCTATGTAAACTGGGAGCTTTGTATTGCAAATGCAAGTCCAGATGAAGCAGGGATGAGCCAGATTTTGGAAGAATACTGCAAAAAAGATGCCAGAATCTGTGTCAAACCGCTTCTTAACAATGCAGGAATTGCAGAAAACACCAATGAAGCATTGAAGATGGCAACAGGAGATTTTATCGGTTTGTTAGATCATGATGACCTGCTTGCACCAAATGCACTGTATGAAGTTGCAAAAGCATTAGAGAGTCATCCGAAGACTGATGTGATTTATACGGATGAGGATAAGGTAAGAGCAGATTTATCGGAACATTTCCAGCCGAATTTAAAACCGGATTTTAACCTTGATTTACTTCGTTCTAATAATTATATTTGCCATTTCTTTGTGGTGCGCCGGACAATTGTGGAAACAATTGGTGGATTCAGGAAAGAATATGACGGAGCACAGGATTATGATTTTATTTTCCGTTGTTGTGAAAGTGCGAAAGAGATTTATCATGTGCCGGAAATCTTATATCACTGGAGAACGCATCAGGCATCGACAGCAGATAATCCGGCAAGTAAGATGTATGCGTTTGAAGCCGGAAAACGTGCAATTGAAGGTAATTTAGAAAGATGTCATTTAAAAGCAGAAGTCAGTCATACCAAAGACCTTGGTTTTTACCGTGTTAAATACGAGGTGGAAGGTACACCGCTTATCTCGATTATTATTCCAAATAAGGATGAAAGAGAGTCCTTAAAAAAATGCATTGATTCGATAGAGAAAAAATCGACTTATGAAAATTATGAAATTTTAATTGTAGAAAACAACAGTACTTCAAAAGAAATCTTTGAGTACTATAAAGAATTAAGTGATAATCCTAAAATTCGCCTGTTAAAATGGAAAGAGGGATTTAACTATTCTGCAATTAATAACTTTGCGGCAAAGAAGGCAAAAGGTGAGTATCTTTTGTTCTTAAATAACGATATGGAAGTGATTGCATCGGACTGGATGGAAGAACTGCTTGGACACTGTCAGAGAGAGGGAACAGGGGCAGTTGGGGCAAGACTCTATTATCCAAACGAGACGATTCAGCATGCCGGCACGATTATCGGAATTGGCGGAATTGCCGGTCATATGTTTGTTGATATGCCGGGAGAACGTACCGGATATATGCATAAGGCAGCGATTCAGCAGGATTTAAGTGCAGTGACAGCAGCCTGTATGATGGTAAAGAGAAGTGTATTTGAAGCAGTAAACGGATTTGAAGAGAAACTTTCAGTTGCCTTTAATGATGTGGATTTGTGTCTCAGAATTCGTGCACAGGGCGAATTAATCGTATATGACCCTTACGTGGAACTGTATCATTATGAATCAAAAAGCAGGGGAACAGAGGACAGTAAAGAAAAAGTCAGAAGATTTCAGGAAGAAATTGAGTTTATGCGCTGTCGCTGGGAGAAACTGTTAAAAGCCGGAGACCCGTATTACAATAAGCATTTTTCACTGACAAAGTGGAATTATTCTTTAAAGCCATTTGAGTAAGGGGAACAGGTATGCAGGATGTATCAGTGATTATTCCGAATTTTAACGGAAAAAAGTATTTAAAAGAGTGCCTGGACTCGTTAAGAAAACAGGATTATTTGTATTTTGAAGTGATTTTGGTCGATAATGGCTCAGAAGATGGAAGTGTGGAATGGACAAAGGAAAATTATCCGGAGGTACATGTGATTGCGCTCAAAGAAAATACCGGTTTTTGTGGCGGAGTCAATGCAGGAATCCGTGAGTCAAAATCAGAATATGTATTGTTGTTAAATAACGATACGATTGTATTTCCGGAATTTATTACAGAACTGGTTCATGCAATCGAACGGGCACCGGATATCTTTTCATGTCAGGCGAAAATGCTTCAGATTCAGGATGAAAACAAGATGGATGACGCAGGAAATTTTTACTGCGCACTTGGATGGGCATTTGCCGATGGAAAGGGAAAACCGGAGTCAGAGTACAATAAGACCAGAGAAATTTTTGCTTCCTGTGCGGGAGCTGCGATTTATCGTAAAGAAATTTTAGATGAAATTGGCTATTTTGATGAGGAACATTTTGCCTATCTTGAGGATGTTGATATCGGATATCGTGCTAAACTGCATGGATATCGAAATCTGTTTTGTCCGACTGCGAGAGTACTGCATGTTGGAAGCGGAACAAGTGGCTCGAGATATAATTTATTTAAAATCCGATATTCTTCAAGAAACAATCTGTATTTGATTTATAAAAATATGCCTCTTTGGCAGATTATTTTAAATTTCCCGCTTTTGTTTGTGGGATTTACAATAAAAACAGTCTTTTTTGCAAGCAAAGGTTTTGGAAAAGATTACATCAAAGGAATGTGGAATGGAATTGTAATCTCGAAAGAGAACAAGGAAAAGAAAGTAAGAAATGTAGCACATCAGAGGGAACGGTGTTGGAAGATACAGCTGGAATTATATAAAAACATAGGAAAACGCTTTCGTTCTGAAAAGAGAAAGTAAGATACTTTCGAAATTTTACAGAAAGATTTCGAAAGTACATAATAGACATAGAAAGAAGTATAGAGAGGAAACAATGAAGATACAGGTAGGAAAAAAAGAGCTTTCCGAGAAGCAGAAAAAAATTTTAAGAAAAGTAAAAGTGATTTTGCAATATGTTTTTATCTTCCTGTCGCTGTTAATTGCAACAACGGTTGCCTGGGTATTTCGCACCTGGAAGGGCCTTACAATGGAAGAGGTGGTATTCCACATTCAGGCACCGACAACAGGAACAGATTCGGGAATTATTTCGAGTTTTATTCTAACGTGCCCTTTGATTTCGATTGTGTTAACGTTAGTAATTTTATTGCTACATAAAAGACTGGGAAAAATAAAAGATATTGCGGTTTTGGGTTTAATGGTGGCATTTCTTGCAGTAGCAGCATTTTCTGTTGGTTATATGTGGAATCGGCTTGACATTACCGCTTATGCAAAAAATCAGACAACAGAATCTACGTTTATCGAGGATAATTATGCAGACCCAAAAGAAGTAGAGCTGACTTTTCCGGAGAAAAAACGAAATTTGATTTATATTTATCTGGAATCGATGGAAAATACTTATGCAGATGAAAAAAGCGGAGGTGCATTTGAAAAGAGCCGGATTCCGGAACTTGCAAAATTATCACTTGAAAATGAGAATTTTTCCGGAAATAGCACAGCCTTAAATGGTGGAATTCCAATGTACGGGGCAACCTGGACTATGGGGGCATTATTCGCACAAACTTCTGGTCTGCCTTTGAATCTTCCGATTCGAGGAGATTTGATGAGTACGCAGTCTGAATTTCTTCCAGGTATAACCAATCTTGGAGATATCTTAGAAGAGAACGGATACAAACAGTACTTTCTGATGGGTTCAGAGGCAGAATTTGCCGGACGCGATTTGTATTATAAGCAGCATGGCAATTATACGATTTATGATTATAATTACAGTCTCGAAAATGGAGAAATTCCAGAAGATTATCACGTGTTCTGGGGCTATGAAGATGCGAAACTGTTTGAATTTGCAAAACAGCATTTGACCCAAATCAGTAAAAATAACGAACCATTTAACTTTTCAATGTTGACGGTCGATACGCATTTTGAAGATGGATATCGTTGTAAGGACTGTCCGAATACTTTCGGAGATGACCAGTATGCAAATGTAATGGCATGCTCAAGTAAAAAAGTAACGGAATTTGTAAAATGGATTCAAGAACAGGATTTCTATGAAAATACTACGATTGTCATTTCGGGAGACCATCTGACAATGGACAGCAATTTCTGTGATGATGTGCCGTCCTCTTATGAACGAAAAGTCTATACTACTTATATCAATTCCGCAGTACAACCGGAGACAGAAGACTATAGAGAATATTCCACAATGGATAACTTTCCGACAACCCTTGCAAGCCTTGGCGTAGAGATTTCGGGAAATCGTTTAGGGCTTGGTACAAATTTATTTTCAAGCGAAGAGACATTAATTGAAACATATGGAAAAGAGCAAGTTAATACCGGATTGAAAATGAAATCCAAATTTATGGATGAGCTAACAAAAGATATTGTAGTGGAAAACGCCAAAAAAGTGCAGGAAGAAGAAAAGGCAGAAGCAGAGGAGAAAAAAATTACTGCAGATATCACGGTTTCAGATTATGATGCACTGAGTGATTCGTTTAAAGTAAGCTTAAGTAAGGTAAAATGCCAGCTCCCGGTGGAATCCATCCAATGTACAGTATGGAAATCCGATGGCATGAAAGCCCTTGTGTGGTATGAAGCTGAAAAACAAGAAGATGGTACTTACAGTATCGAAGTAAAGGGCAGTGACCTTGCGCACGAAGAAGGCAGTTATGATGTCATTGTCTATGGACAGGCAGAAGGCTATGATCCATCTGTTATTAAAACTGTTACCGGCGAAATCAAAGAGCCGGAGTCTAAGATAACGGCAGATGTGACAGTAACAAACTATGATTTCAGAAAAGGTTACTTTGATGTCATTTTAAGTAATGTAGAAAGTACAGAGCCGGTTACTGCAATTGAATGTACGGTTTGGGAAAAGGATGGTACTGTGGCATTAAAAACCTATCAGGCGAAACGTCAGGGTGATGGAACCTATCTGCTTCGAATCAAGGCGATGGACTTCTATTATAAGACAGGAACCTATCGAATTTTGATTTACGGTCAGACTGAAAATTCACCGATGATGCAGATGGATGAAGTGTTTGGAGAGATTACGGGTTAAAAAAAGAAAGAGGGCGATTTGTCCTCTTTCTTTTTTTATTTTTTATAAGTTATTACAATTAAAATTTAAAGGTATCTGCCAACCCAAGCCATTTTTGGTCTTTGTCACTTAAATTTAATGCAGTGCCGTCTTCTAAGACATAGCCTTCAGAAGATGCAGTGCCATTATAAGTACCGATTAATTTTGGCCATTTGATACCGATTTTCGGGTCGTTCCATGCAAGACCGCCTTCATCTCCCGGATGATAGAAATCAGTACATTTGTAGCAGAATTCTGCAATGTCACTTAATACAAGAAATCCGTGTGCAAAGCCTTCCGGAATATAAAACTGTTTTTTGTTCTCTTCGGTCAGTTCCACACCAAACCATTTTCCATAAGTCTTGCTGTCACTTCTTAAATCAACGGCGACATCAAAGACAGAGCCTTTTACCACACGCACCAGTTTGCCCTGTGGAAATTCTTTCTGGAAATGAAGTCCACGTAAGACTCCCTTGGTAGAACTGGACTGATTGTCCTGTACAAAATTCATGGTAAGTCCGGCTTCTATCATATCTTTCTGATTGTAGGTTTCCATGAAATATCCTCTGGCATCTCCATGTACAGTCGGTTCGATTACACAGAGTCCTTCGATACCACCTGCATTTTTTTCAACTTTAATCTGTCCCATTTTATTTACTCCTGTGTTTTTAAATCCTTAAGATAACGGTTTAATGCATCTTGCCAGGTTGGTAAGAGTGCAAAACCATTTGCGGTTAATTTGCCCTTGTCAAGACGGCTGTTAAACGGTCTTGCTGCCTTGGAAATACCATATTCGGCAGTTGTGACAGGAGCTACGGTTAAATGTTCTTTGGAATACTCCTCCTCGCCCATGATTTCATAAGCCTGACGGAAGATTTCTGTGGCAAAATCATACCAGCTGATGTAACCGCCCTCATTGGTTGCATGATAGTAACCGTATTTTTCTGTTTCAATCATATCAACTAAGAGTCTGGCAAGGTCAAAGGTATAAGTCGGTGTACCAATCTGGTCATTTACTACGGTTAATTTATCATGATTTTTTCCAACTTTGAGCATGGTTTTAATAAAGTTATTTCCGTTTAAACCAAATACCCATGCAATTCTTACGATGAAGTATTTGGAAAGCGTTTCCGATACTGCAAGTTCTCCGGCAAGTTTACTCTTTCCATAGACATTTAACGGTTTGTAGTCCTTGCAGTCCGGTTCCCATGGAGTTTCTCCCTGACCGTCAAAGACATAGTCTGTGGAAATATACATCATTTTGATGCCAAGTTCTTTGCAGACATTGGCAATATTCTGAGTTCCGGTGCCATTTACAAGCATAACTTTTTGCTGATTTGCTTCATCTTCAGCGGCGTCAACCGCAGTCCATGCGGCACAGTGAATCACTGCATCCGGAGCTGCTTCTTTGATAACCTGGTTGACAGAAGCAGAGTCTGTGATATCCATTTCTTCGATATCAACACCGATTGGAGTATGACCTCTTTTTTTGAGTTCATTTACGGTATCGTATCCAAGCTGGCCTTTTACACCTGTTACTAAAACTTTCATGGAAGGTTTCCTCCTTTAATAATTAGCGGTTTCCGTACATTTTTTCATAGTAGTTCTGATATTCACCGGAAATGATATTTTCCCACCATTCTTTGTTATCTAAATACCACTGGATTGTTTTCTTGATTCCATCTGCAAACTTGGTTTCCGGAAGCCATCCCAGTTCATTGTGAATCTTGGTCGGGTCGATTGCGTAGCGCATGTCATGTCCTTTTCTGTCTGTGACATAAGTAATCAGGCTTTCCGGTTTTCCGAGTTCTTTACAGATAATTTTTACAATATCAATGTTTTTCATCTCATTATGTCCGCCGATGTTGTAAACTTCACCGACACGTCCGTTGTGAATGATTAAATCGATTGCTTTGCAGTGGTCTTCCACGTAAAGCCAGTCTCTTACGTTTTCACCTTTTCCGTAAACCGGAAGCGGTTTGTCATTTAATGCATTTGCAATCATAAGCGGAATCAGTTTTTCAGGAAAATGATATGGTCCGTAGTTGTTAGAACAACGGCTGATGGTAACAGGAAGTCCGTAAGTTCTGTGGTATGCAAGAACCAATAAGTCTGCGCCCGCTTTGGAAGAACTGTAAGGACTGCTGGTGTGAATCGGAGTTTCTTCTGTAAAGAATAAGTCTGGGCGGTCAAGTGGCAGGTCTCCGTAAACTTCATCGGTAGATACCTGATGATAACGTTTGATTCCATATTTACGGCAGGCATCCATTAAGACGGCAGTACCTTTGATGTTTGTATCAAGAAATACTTCCGGATTTTCGATAGAACGGTCAACATGGCTTTCAGCGGCAAAGTTTACAACCATGTCAGGATGTTCTTCTTCAAACAGTTTATAAACGGCTTCACGGTCTGTGATGCTTTCTTTTACAAAACGGAAATTTGGGTTTTCCATAACGGATTCCAGTGTTGAAAGATTTCCGGCATAAGTTAAGCAGTCTAAGCAGACAATACGATAATCCGGGTATTTGTCTAACATATGAAAAATAAAGTTACTTCCAATAAATCCGGCACCGCCGGTTACAATAATTGTCATAATTTAAAATTCTCCTTTTCGTGATGCGAATAATGATTAGTGTAAAACGTCTAAATATTTTCCATCGAGTACGTCTTTTAAGTATTGTCCGTACTGGTTTTTCTTTAAGACTTCATACACTTTAAGAACCTCTTCTTTGGTAATCCAGCCATTTAAGTAAGCGATTTCTTCAAGGCAGGCAATCTTTCTGTGTTGGTGGGATTCCATGGTTTTTACAAAGTTGGTTGCCTCAACCAGACTTTCGTGTGTGCCGGTATCAAGCCAGGTAAATCCTTGACCAAGCAGTTCAACATTTAAGTTACCGTTTTCTAAGTAGATACGGTTTAAGTCAGTGATTTCAAGCTCACCACGTGCACTTGGTTTTAAGTTCTTTGCATATTCGACTACTTTGTTGTCATAGAAATAAAGTCCTGTGACACAGTAATTGCTCTTTGGATGTTCCGGTTTTTCTTCGATAGAAACAGCTTTGCCTTCGTGATTAAATTCAACAATACCGAAACGTTCCGGGTCATCAACATAGTATCCAAATACCGTTGCACCCTTTCCGGATTCTGCATTTTCAACGGCGGCTTTTAAGCGTTTTTTCAGACCGTGACCTGCAAAAATGTTGTCTCCAAGCACCATTGCGACAGTGTCATCTTTGATAAAGTCCTCACCGATAATAAAAGCCTGTGCCAGTCCATCCGGGCTTGGCTGTACGGCATAAGACAGATGCACTCCAAATTGATGTCCGTCGCCTAAGAGTTCCTTAAAACGAGGAGTATCCTGCGGAGTAGAAATAATTAAGATATCACGGATGCCGGCATTCATCAGTACGGACATCGGATAGTAAATCATCGGTTTGTCATAAATTGGCAACAGCTGTTTAGAAGTTACCATAGTTAAAGGATAGAGGCGGGTTCCGGAACCACCGGCTAAAATAATTCCCTTCATGTGAAAATCTCCTTTCTTAAAAGAGGTAGTTTAATGTTACTTTTTGTCTCGTAGTTTCTGATAATGCTATTATAAAAGATGACGTAAGGTCACCTTCAAGAGTTTTTTTAAAAAGTGCATAAAAAAATTCCGACGTCTTTTGTAATGTGAAATCCATTTGAGGTTTTTTTCTCAACAAAGCTGCGAAACTCATGGTAACGTTCCAATAACATCTGGTTTTGATTTCCATGACAGGAAAGAATGTACTCAATTAAAGGTTCGGCACGGTCAAGCTCAATCGAATCTTCATATCGGATACACTGAACGTCAGAAAAGTAAGGCTTTAAAAGTGCTTCTCCATTTTCAAGCCCGAACTGTTCATATAATTTTTCCGCAGATAAGACAATCCGGCTGTCAAATTCCTGAACGAGTTCACTGATTTCAATCATGTGGTGCTTTCCATAGGTACTGCAGAGAAAATGACCGCCTTTTTTTAATGCTCTTTGAATCTGCTTAAAAACTTTTGGTAAATCATTGCAGTAAAACAGAACATGGTTTGCGATAATTAAATCAAAGGCAGAAAGCGAAGACGGAAAAGAATGACAGTCAAAACAGGCAAAGGAAAACCGCTTATCACCGGACGGCAGGTTTCTTCTGGCATCTCGTAACATTCCATCTGAAACATCCGATAATAAAATAGAGAGGTTCGATGGGATATGATTCAGATTTTCTGTCCATAATGCTCCATTTCCACAGCCAATTTCAAGTACCCGCTCATTGGGCTTTAAATTGCAATGTTCAAAAATCCACGGAAACCAGCCTTTTGAATTGGTAGAATATTCCTTGTGCAGACGAATTCGGCTGGAAATATTGGAAGCATTCTGATATTGAGATTTGAGACTTTTTTCCATATTTGTTAAATGAATCAGGTCAAGCATCTGGCTCCAGTCAATTTGGTGTTCCTTTTCAATTACTCGGACGGTATCTTCGATTGCACTTTCTACAAGCTGCATCTGTTCAATCTGGTCCTGGATTAATTTCTTTTGAAGATTAAGGGAGTTTAACAGAAAGAGATAATCAGAATCGTCGATGGTCATTTCACGAATATCGTCGAGGGAAAAACCAAGATATTTTAACAGTAGAATCTGCTGGAGACGGGCAAAATCAGAGTCCGTATAGAAACGTGCACCGGCTGGCGTCACATAAGAAGGTTTTAAAATGTTTTGTTTATCATAGAATCGAATCGTGCGTACAGAGACATTTGCCATGCGGGCAAACTGCCCTGAAGAATAATAACCTGGCAGTTTCATAAGAAAAGTCCTCCATAAAAAATATAAGAAATCCAAGATAATGGAACGATAATCCTGCAATTCCAAAAAATTCTAAAAAAGAATAAAAAAAGGATGCAGGAGATGGGACTTGAACCCACACGATATTGCTACCACAGGCACCTGAAGCCTGCGCGTCTGCCAATTCCGCCACTCCTGCATCTGTTATTAAGTTATGTTCTCGCGAACACAAGCAATACTATACAATAGTATGTTGAAAATGTCAATACTTTTTTGGAAAATTCCTGCAATTCATAAAAATAAATTCCTGCAATCCGTAAGTAAAAATAAAAAAGAATAAAAAAAGGATGCAGGAGATGGGACTTGAACCCACACGATATTGCTACCACAGGCACCTGAAGCCTGCGCGTCTGCCAATTCCGCCACTCCTGCATCTGTTATTAAGTTTGCGCTTTTGTAAGCACGAGGAATACTATACAATAATATGCAAAAAAAGTCAAGACTATTTTGAAAAAAATAATCGAAAAAGATAAAAAGAGATGTGGTATAATATAAAGTAATCTCAGAATATTTACGGAACTTATCTTTGTGGCTGATTGTCTGAGGGAACAGGAAAAAGTGAGCAGAAGATAAAAAATTTTAAAACTGTAAAAAATATAGAAAAAAAGGTTGAAAAATGAAATATCTTGTGATACACTTTTTACAATTTGGGGAAAAATAGGAAACCCGTAAACTAACAGCAAGAAATAGGAAAGGGAGACAGGTGAAAAAATGAAAGCATTTTTGATACTGGAAGACGGCACCGTCTTTACCGGCACCAGCATTGGGTCGAAAAAAGAAATTATTAGTGAGATAGTCTTTAATACATCTATGACAGGTTATCTTGAAGTCCTTACGGACCCTTCTTATGCCGGACAGGCTGTCTGCATGACATATCCGTTAATTGGTAACTATGGCATCTGCCACGAAGACCAGGAGTCTTTGAGACCGTGGCCAGATGGTTACATCGTCAGAGAATTATCACGAATTCCAAGTAATTTCCGCTGTGAAGATACAGTTCAAAACTTTCTTAAGAAGTATGATATTCCGGGAATTGCCGGAATCGACACAAGAGCACTGACAAAAATCTTAAGAGAAAAAGGTACCATGAATGGTATGATTACAACGAATGAAAGCTACAATCTGGATGAGATTATTCCGAAATTAAAAGAATATACAACCGGAAAAGTAGTTGAGCGGGTTACCTGCGAAGAAAAACATGTTTTAAAAGGAAATGGTCCAAAAGTTGCACTGCTTGACTTTGGTGCAAAAGAAAACATCGCGAAATCCTTAAATGAGAGAGGATGCGAAGTGACAATTTATCCTGCAGCAACACCAGCTGAAGAAATCTTAAAGAGCAATCCGGACGGAATTATGCTCTCAAACGGACCTGGGGACCCGAAAGAATGTGTTTCCATTATAAAAGAAGTAAAGAAACTTTATGATTCAGAAGTTCCGATTTTTGCAATCTGCCTTGGACATCAGTTAATGGCATTAGCAACAGGTGCAGATACCAAGAAGATGAAATACGGACACAGAGGAGGAAATCATCCGGTAAAAGATTTGGAAACCGGAAGAGTTTATATTTCTTCTCAGAACCATGGTTATATGGTAGATACAGATACCTTAGACCAAAATGTGGCAGTGCCGGCATTTGAAAATGTAAATGATAAGACGAACGAAGGACTGAAATATATCGGAAAGAATATTTTTACCGTACAGTTCCATCCGGAAGCATGCCCGGGACCACAGGATTCAGGATACTTATTTGACAGATTTATGAAGATGATGGAGGAAAGCAAATAATGCCGAAGATTCAGGATATTAAAAAAGTACTTGTAATCGGCTCCGGCCCGATTGTAATCGGACAGGCAGCAGAGTTTGACTATGCGGGAACACAGGCTTGCCGTTCCTTGAAAGAAGAAGGAATTGAAGTTGTACTCTTAAACTCCAATCCGGCAACCATCATGACAGATAAAGATATTGCAGACCGCGTTTATATTGAACCGCTTACCGTTGAAGTGGTAGAGCAGTTAATTATGAAAGAAAAACCGGACAGTGTGCTTCCGACTCTTGGTGGACAGGCAGGATTAAACCTTGCAATGGAACTTGAAGAAAGAGGATTCTTAAAAGAACATCATGTACGTCTGATCGGTACGACTTCCCAGACAATCAAAAAAGCGGAAGACCGTCAGGAATTTAAAGATACCATGGAAAAAATCGGAGAGCCGGTTGCAGCATCTTTAGTTGTACGTAGTGTAGAAGCAGGTATTGAGTTTACGAATAAGATCGGTTATCCAGTTGTGCTTCGTCCGGCTTATACTCTTGGTGGAAGCGGTGGAGGTATCGCTTATAATGAAGAACAGTTAGTAGAAATTCTGGAAAATGGTCTGCGTCTTTCTCGTGTTGGAGAAGTTTTAGTAGAACGTTGTATCGCAGGATGGAAAGAAATTGAATACGAAGTAATGCGTGACAGTGCAGGAAATTGTATTACCGTTTGTAACATGGAAAACATTGATCCGGTTGGTGTTCATACCGGTGACAGTATCGTAGTTGCACCATCTCAGACTCTTGGTGATAAAGAGTATCAGATGCTTCGTACTTCTGCACTCAATATCATTACAGAACTTGGAATTACAGGTGGATGTAACGTACAGTATGCATTAAATCCGGATAGCTTTGAATATTGTGTTATCGAAGTAAATCCGCGAGTTTCACGTTCTTCTGCACTAGCTTCTAAGGCAACCGGATACCCGATTGCAAAAGTTGCAGCAAAAATTGCACTTGGTTATACACTTGATGAAATTCCAAATGCAATTACAGGAAAAACTTATGCAAGTTTCGAGCCGATGCTGGACTACTGTGTTGTAAAGATTCCGCGTCTGCCATTCGATAAATTTATCAGTGCAAAGAGAACTTTAACTACACAGATGAAAGCAACCGGAGAAGTTATGAGCATCTGCAATAACTTTGAAGGTGCATTAATGAAAGCCATCCGTTCTCTGGAACAGCATGTAGACAGTCTTATGTCTTATGACTTTTCAAACTTGACAACAGAAGAATTAATCGAAGAATTAAAAATTGTCGATGATATGAGAATCTGGAGAATTGCAGAAGCAATCAGAAAAGGCATTTCTTATGAAGAAATTCATGCAATTACAAAGATTGACATCTGGTTCATCGATAAACTTGCAATTCTTGTAGAAATGGAACAGGCGTTAAGAGAACAGGAATTAACAGAAGACTTACTGCGTGAGGCAAAGAGAATCGAATTCCCGGACAATGTCATTGCACGTATCACAGGGAAGACAGAAGATGAAATCAAAGCATTAAGAAAAGAATGGAATATCACCGCTGCTTATAAGATGGTAGATACCTGTGCAGCAGAGTTTGCAGCAGAAACACCATACTACTATGCTGTATATGGTGGAGAAAATGAAGCGGTTGGTGAGACAACAAAGAAAAAAGTACTGGTACTTGGTTCCGGACCAATCCGTATTGGACAGGGTATCGAGTTCGACTTCTGTTCTGTACATTGTACCTGGGCATTTAAGAAGGAAAACTATGAAACTATTATTATCAACAACAATCCGGAAACCGTAAGTACAGACTTTGATATTGCAGATAAACTGTATTTCGAGCCATTAACACCGGAAGATGTAGAAAATGTAGTAAATGTCGAAAAACCGGACGGAGCAGTGGTTCAGTTTGGTGGACAGACAGCAATCAAATTGACAGAGGCCTTGATGAAGATGGGTGTTCCGATTCTTGGAACATCTGCAGAAGATGTAGATGCGGCAGAGGACCGTGAACTCTTTGATAAGATTCTTGAAGAGTGTCATATTCCAAGACCACAGGGGCATACAGTATATACAGCAGAAGAAGCAAAACAGGCAGCACATGAGCTGGGATATCCGGTTTTAGTTCGTCCTTCTTATGTACTTGGCGGTCAGGGTATGCAGATTGCAATCAACGATGAAGACGTGGAACAGTATATCGGAATCATCAATCGAATTGCACAGGAACACCCGATTCTGGTTGATAAGTATCTTCAGGGAAAAGAAATCGAAGTCGATGCAATCTGTGATGGACAGGATATTTTGATTCCTGGTATCATGGAACATATCGAGAGAGCCGGTATCCATTCTGGCGACAGTATTTCTGTTTATCCGGCACGTACCATCTCTGATACTGCAAAGAAAACAATTGAAGAATACACCAGACGGCTGGCAAAATCTCTGCACGTTATCGGTATGATTAACATTCAGTTTATCGTATGCGGAGAAGATGTCTATGTAATCGAGGTAAATCCTCGTTCCAGCCGTACTGTACCGTATATCAGCAAAGTAACCGGTATTCCGATCGTGCCGCTTGCAACAAAGATGATTCTTGGTTACAAACTGCGTGACCTTGGATATGAACCGGGACTTCAGCCGGAAGCAAAACACATTGCAATCAAGATGCCGGTATTCTCATTCGAGAAAATCCGTGGTGCTGATATCAGCCTTGGACCGGAAATGAAATCTACAGGTGAGTGCCTTGGTATTGCTCAGTCCTTTAATGAAGCACTGTATAAAGCATTCTTAGGTGCCGGAATTAATCTTCCAAAACACAAGAACATGATTATCACAGTAAAAGATGAGGACAAAGAAGAAGTCATTCCGATTGCACGTCGTTTTGAAGCTTTAGGATACAAAATTTACGCAACAAGAAGTACTGCAAAAGTACTTCAGGAAAATGGTGTTCATGCCGTTCGTACCAATAAAATTGAACAGCCGTCACCAAACCTTATGGATCTGATTTTAGGACATAAAATTGACCTGGTTATTGATACTCCGTCTCAGGGTGTAGAAAAAGCAAAAGATGGATTTATTATCCGTCGAAATGCAATTGAAACCGGTGTCAATGTACTGACTTCTCTTGATACAGCAGAAGCCTTAGTAACAAGTTTGGAAAATACAGATATTCAGAAACTGGAACTGATTGATATTGCGACTGTAAAATAAACAGTGCAGAATTAGAAAGAAGAAGCGGATTGTGGAAAATTGGCAATCCGCTTTTCTGATTTTAAAGGAGACATCAATGGATTTTATTGAATTACTCAAGGTTATTTTTCTGGGAATTGTCGAGGGAATTACCGAGTGGCTTCCGGTCAGTAGTACCGGACATCTGATTTTAGTAGAGGAATTTATCAAATTAAATGTAAGTGAAGCATTTTGGGAAATGTTCATGGTTGTTATTCAGCTTGGAGCAATCATGGCGGTCGTAGTATTGTATTTTAAAGAGTTATGGCCGTTCCAGAATCAGAAAAAGGCAAAGGGCGCACTGGAACGCTATGTAAAAACCGATAAAATGATTATGTGGTTTAAAATCGTAGTTTCCTGTATTCCGTCCATCGTAATCGGTCTGCCGTTTAATGATTTTATTGAAGCACATTTTAATAACTATCTGGTTGTTTCGATTATGCTGATTGTCTATGGTATCTTTTTTATTCTAATCGAAAATTACAATAAGAAGAGAACGGCTTCTATCAATTCTGTTGTAGAAATCGGATGGAAGACTGCATTTTTAATTGGAGTATTCCAGCTTTTAGCAGTCATTCCCGGAACATCCCGTTCCGGGGCAACTATCATCGGAGGAATTCTGCTTGGAACTTCAAGAACAGTTGCCGCAGAATATACTTTCTTCCTTGCAATTCCGACCATGTTTGGTGCAAGCTTATTAAAACTCGTAAAATTTGGTCTGAATTTCACTGGAACAGAAGCCATAATTCTGATTGTCGGAACTTTAGTTTCTTTTGTGGTTTCAATTCTGGCAATTAAATTCCTGATGGGATATATTAAAAAACATGACTTTAAAGTATTCGGGTGGTATCGAATTGCCCTCGGTATTGTAGTGTTATTATTCTTTTCACTCTTTCGATAATCAATATTTTTCTGATTCATTTAAGGTTTGTTAAGATAGTTTCTTGTTTTTTTATAAAACGGACATAATTTTATCACAATTTATCTTTATAATAGGTTTCAGATAGTTGATGAACCACTCACTATCTCCCCCCTCAAGTAAAAAAACCGGTGCTTGCGCATCGGTTTTTTTCATTCCACATAAAACTTCGTTCCATATAGATTAAAGTGATATCTTGCTTGCATAAATGGCTAAAGAGAGGTAAAATAGAAGTATTAAAAGCATCAGAGGGAAAGGGGTACTTATTTTATGGCAAAGAAGAAAGTAGTAGTTGCATTAGGACACAAGGCATTAGGTACTACATTACCGGAACAGAAAAGTGCAGTAAAGAAAACCGCTGCGATTATCGCAGATTTAGTAGAAGCAGGTGCAGAGCTGGTTATCACTCACAGTAACGCACCACAGGTTGGTATGATTCATACCGCAATGAATGAATTTGGAAAGGTACATTCAGACTATACCGCAGTTCCAATGTCTGTTTGCTCAGCGATGAGCCAGGGATATATTGGATATGATATTCAAAATGCAATCCGTGCAGAACTGCTTCGACGTGGTATTTTTAAGCCGGTCAGCACAATTATTACACAGGTCACAGTTGACCCGTATGATGATGCGTTCCATGAACCGGTGAAAGTCATTGGACGAGTTTTGACAGAAGAGGAAGCAGAACTTGAAGAACAGAAAGGGAACTATGTCACAAAAGTAGAGGGCGGTTACAGACGAATTGTAGCAGCTCCAAAACCACAGGACGTAGTAGAAATTGATGCAATCCGTACACTCTCCGATGCAGGTCAGATTGTAATTGCCTGTGGAGGCGGTGGAATTCCGGTCTTAGAACAGCAGGCATCTTTAAATGGAGCAAGTGCAGTAATTGAAAAAGACCTGGTTAGTGGAAAACTGGCAGAGCTCTTAGATGCTGAGGAACTTTTAATCCTTACAAGCGTTGAGAAAGTTTCTTTAAATTATCAGTCAGATAAAGAAGAGAAGATTGAAAAAATGGATGTTAAAACTGCAAAGAAATATATGCAGGAAAATCAGTTTGGGGCATCTACAATGCTTCCAAAAGTTGAAGCAGCTGTCAGCTTTGTAGAGAAAAAAGCAGGAAGAAAAGCAGTGATTACCTCGATTGACCGGGCAAAAGACGGTTTCCTTGGAAAGACCGGTACAGTTATTGAGTAAAACTTTTTGCAGTAAAAAGAAAAGACCATCTCCGAAGGTTAAAAAGGGGATGGCTTTCTTTTTGCTATGTGACTTGCTTAAGAAGTACGGTTTATGTTATCCTATATACCATACCAGAAATAAAAATCCTTTTGAAAGGAGAGATAGAAAATGATGAAGCTATCACAATTATTAGAACAGATTGAATATACATGTGTTCAGGGAGGTCTGGACAAAGAAATCAAGAGTGTTGTTTATGATTCAAGAAAAGTGACACCGGATTCTTTATTTTTATGTATTAAAGGCGCAGTGTCTGATGGACATAAATATGCAAAAGAAGTTGTAGAAAAAGGTGCGACAGTACTTGTCGTTCAGGATGAAGTAGAAGTGCCGGAAGAAGTTACCGTTATCCGTGTGGAAAATACCCGTTATGCGATGGCATGTATTTCAGCAGCATGGTTTGGACATCCGGCCGAAAAAATGAAAGTCATCGGTATTACCGGAACAAAAGGAAAGACAACCACTACTTATCTGGTAAAATCTATTCTTGAAAATGCGGGATATAAAGTCGGATTAATCGGTACAATTGAGGCAATTATCGGAGATGAAGTCATTCCGGCTGCGAACACTACTCCGGAGTCTTATATTGTGCAGGAATATTTTGCAAAAATGGCAGAGGCAGGCTGTGACTGTGTTGTGATGGAAGTTTCCTCACAGGGTTTGATGCTTCACAGAACCGCAGGTTTTGTATTTGATTTTGGTATCTTTACAAATATTGAACCGGATCATATCGGACCAAATGAGCATAAAGATTTTGATGATTATCTGCATTGCAAAGGATTGTTATTTAAACAGTGTAAAGTTGGAATTGTAAATGCCGATGATGAACATGTACAGCAAGTATTGGAAGGACATACCTGTACGGTAGAAACTTATGGTTTGCATGACAATGCAGATTTATGGGCAAAAGATTTAAAATTAGTGACTGGAAAAGGTGTGCTTGGAATTGACTATGAAGTACAGGGATTGATGGATTTCCCGGTTGAAATCGACTTGCCCGGAAAATTTAGTGTCTATAATTCTTTGACAGCAATCGCAATTTGCCGTCATTTTGGAGTTTCCGAGGAGAATATTCAGAAAGCCTTAAGAGCTGCAAAAGTAAAAGGTCGTATTGAGATGGTAAAGGTATCCGATGAATTTACACTGATGATTGATTATGCTCATAATGCGATGAGTCTTGAAAGTCTTTTGACAACATTAAAAGAATATAAACCAAAACGTCTGGTGTGCCTCTTTGGATGTGGAGGAAACCGTTCCAAGCTGCGCCGTTATGAAATGGGCGAGGTATCCGGAAAACTGGCGGATTTGACTATTATTACTTCAGATAATCCAAGAAATGAAGAGCCACAGGCAATTATCGATGATATCAAAATCGGAATCGGAAAGACAGATGGAAAATACGTGGAAATCATTGACCGTAAAGAAGCAATTGCTTATGCGATTCACAATGGACAGCCAGGTGATGTTATTGTACTTGCCGGCAAAGGTCATGAGGACTATCAGGAAATTAAAGGAAAGAAATATCCGATGGATGAGCGTGATTTAATCCGTGATATCCTTGCAGGGAAATAGAATCAGCAGAAAATAGATGAAAAAATGGTATGCAGATATTATTGTAGATATTTCACAGGAAAAATTGGACCGGACGTTTCAGTATGAAATTCCGCAAAATTTACTTGGAATTATAAAAACAGGTACAAAAGTAGAAGTGCCCTTTGGAAAAGGAAGCCGAACCATCAGTGGTTATGTGATTGGGATTTCAGATAAGCCGAAGATAGAAGAAAGCAAAATCAAACCTGTTTCAAAGATATGGGAAAAAGGAATTGAAATTGAATCAAAATTAATCGGACTGGCAGGATGGATGAGCAGGGAGTACGGCTGTACGATGAATCAGGCATTAAAAACCGTACTTCCGGTAAAAGAAAAAAAACAGCAGAAGGAAACCAGAACCATTTGCCTTAAAATTGAACCGGAAGAAGCGAAAGCGCTGTTAGAAGAATGGGAAAGAAAACACTATAAGGCAAAGGCAAGGCTGTTAGAAGCACTGCTTTTAAAAGGAGTACTTTCTTATACCGAGGCAACGGGAAATTTAAAACTTTCCGGTGCCGGAATCAAAAAAATAGAAGAAAGTGGTATCATTCAGATTGAAAATCAGAAAGTATATCGTGATCCTGTGCATCGAAAAGAAACGAAAACCGTTCAAAAACAGTTAAATGAAGAACAAGACAGGGCGGTACTTGAGATTTTAGAAGAGTGGGAAAGTCCTTTTCATCGTCCGGTTCTGCTTTATGGAGTGACAGGAAGCGGAAAAACAGAAGTTTATATGAAGCTGATAGAAACGATACTTCGGGAAGGAAAGCAGGCAATTGTACTGATTCCTGAGATTGCACTGACGTATCAGACAGTGGAGCGTTTCCGTGCCTGCTTTGGAGAGTGTGTGTCTTTTTTACATTCGAGACTTTCAGCAGGAGAGCGTTATGATCAGATGGAGCGGGCGAAAAATGGAGAGATTTCAATTATTGTAGGACCTCGTTCTGCTTTATTTACACCATTTCCAAATCTTGGATTAATTGTAATTGATGAAGAACAGGAATCCTCTTATAAGAGTGAGAAAACTCCGTGTTATCACGCAAGAGAGACCGCAATCGAGAGAGCCAGACAAGAAAAGGCAAATGTTGTTATGGGTTCAGCGACACCGACAATAGAGTCTTACGAACGTGCAAGAAAAGGAGAGTATCTGCTTGTTACATTAAAGTCCCGCTATCAAAATCAGGTGATGCCCGATGTGACGATTGTAAATCTGGCAGAGGAATTAAAGGCGGGAAACCGCTCTGTATTCAGTCAGAGTTTACAGGAAAAGATAAAAGAACGGCTTGAAAAGAAGCAGCAGGTGATGCTGTTTTTAAACCGAAGAGGTTATACCGGATTTGTGAGTTGTCGGGCATGCGGGCATGTAATGAAATGTCCGCATTGTGATGTGTCCCTGACGTCTCACAGGAATGGAAAACTGATTTGTCATTACTGCGGATATACGATTCCGAATGTAAAAGAATGTCCCTCCTGTGGTTCGCCTTATATTGGAGGTTTTAAAGCAGGAACACAGCAGATAGAAGAACAGGCGCATCTGTTCTTTCCAAAAGCGCGGATCCTTCGGATGGATGCCGATACGACAAGAAGAAAAGACGACCATGAGAAGATCTTATCTGCGTTTTTGGCACAGGAAGCAGATATTTTAATTGGAACGCAGATGATTGTAAAAGGTCATGATTTTCCAAATGTAACGCTGGTTGGAGTGATTGCGGCAGATTTGTCTTTAAACGTAGGAGATTACAGGGCTTCCGAACGTACATTTCAGCTTCTTACACAGGCAGTTGGGCGTGCAGGGCGTGGCAGATTTGCAGGGGAAGCGGTGATTCAGACGTATCAGCCGGAACATTATAGTATTGTGACTTCGGCCAGACAAAATTATGAACAGTTTTTTGAACAGGAAATCGTTTATCGCAGTTTGATGGGGTATCCTCCGGCAAAATCAATGCTGACGATTTCGGGCAGCTCGGCAGAGGAAGCCTTGCTTTTGGAGGGATTAACCTACTGCCGAAAATATATTGAAAGTATTTATAAGAAAAATGATTTATTAATCGTAGGACCGGCACCGCAGAGTATTTCTAAAATACAAGACATGTACCGTATGGTACTGCATCTGCGGCATGGAAATAAAGAAATCTTGATTAAAATTATGGAAAGACTGGAACGCTATATTCAGATTAATAAAGGCTTTGAAAAGATTTATATCCAGTTTGATATGAATTAATTGAATTGTTGTACAGCGACGTAATTCGCAGGCAGTAGAGTAAGAGATTGAATGAAAAGAGGAGTAAGAAAGACATGGCATTAAGACAAATTAGAGTGCAGGGAGATACCATTTTAGAAAAAGAATGCAGAAAAGTAGATGAGGTAACACCAAAAATCCGTGATTTAATCGAAGATATGATAGAGACCATGTATGACGCAAACGGAGTTGGTCTTGCTGCACCACAGGTAGGAGTGTTAAAACAGATTGTTGTCATTGATACCAGTGCAGACGGAGAAGGATTGTATGTATTAATTAATCCGGAAATTCTTGAAACATCTGGCAGTCAGACAGGAGAAGAAGGTTGTTTAAGTGTACCGGGCATGTCAGGTGTAGTGACAAGACCGGACTATGTAAAAGTAAAAGCTTATGATGAAAATATGGAAGAATTTATTTTAGAAGGAACAGAACTTTTAGCCAGAGCTATCTGTCATGAGACAGACCATTTACATGGAAAACTGTATACAGAACTGGTGGAAGGGGAACTGCACCGTGTAAATTACGAGGAGGAAGAATAGGAATGAAAGTTGTTTTCATGGGAACACCTGATTTTGCAGTCGGAACATTGGAAGAGATCGTAAAAGCAGGACATGAGGTGGCGGCAGTTGTCACTCAGCCGGACAAACCAAAGGGCAGAGGAAAGACTTTAATGCCGACGCCTGTAAAAGAAGCCGCATTAAAATATGCAATTCCGGTCTATCAGCCATTAAAAGTAAGAGCAGAAGAGTTTGTGAAAGTGTTAGAAGGAATTGCACCGGATATCATTGTGGTAGCTGCGTTTGGACAGATTATTTCAAAAGAAATCTTAGAACTTCCAAAATATGGATGCATCAATGTACATGCATCCTTGCTGCCTGCCTATCGAGGAGCAGCTCCGATTCAGTGGGCTGTCATTAATGGCGATAAGGAATCTGGTGTTACCATTATGCAGATGGATGAGGGACTGGATACCGGTGATATGATTGATAAAGTGGTTGTACCGATTGAAAAAGAAGAAACCGGTGGAAGTCTGTTTGATAAATTAAGTATTGCCGGAGCAAAACTCTGTGTAAAAGTAATGGCTGATTTAGAAGCGGGAGTGGCAGGGCGCATTCCTCAGCCGGAAGAAAGTACTACACCTTATGCGAAAATGATTAGTAAGCAGATGGGGAAAATTGACTGGAATCGTCCGGCAAAGGAGATTGAACAATTAGTACGTGGATTAAATCCATGGCCGAGTGCATATACCAGTATGAATGGAAAAAATTTAAAAATCTGGAGTGCTGAAGTATTAGAAAAATCAGAAGCGGATGAGGCACAGACAGGACAGATTCTGCGTGCAGATAAGAATGGACTTCTTGTTCAGACAAAAGAGGGCTGTTTAAATATCAAAGAATTACAATTGGAAGGAAAAAAACGTATGGATACGGCTTCTTTTCTTCGTGGATACCCGGTGGATACAGGTTTGACATTAGGGGATAAGTAGAATGGTGGTTCAGGTAAATACGAGAGAATTGGTATTGCAGACATTGCTTGAAATTAATAAAGAAGGTCAGTATGGACATATTGCAATCCGCAATACACTGGAAAAATACCAGTATTTGGAAAAACAGGAAAGAGCATTTATTACAAGAGTCTGTGAGGGCACACAGGAGAATCAGATTAAAATCGATTATATGATTAATCAGTTTTCAAAGATTAAAGTCGAAAAGATGAAACCGGTGATTCGCGAAATTTTAAGA
Organism: Firmicutes bacterium OM04-13BH; assembly: GCA_003481745.1. GTDB lineage: Bacteria > Bacillota > Clostridia > Lachnospirales > Lachnospiraceae > Blautia > Blautia stercoris. Next base: position 115,452 of record QULP01000003.1, on the reverse strand, counting down.
AGCAGTGTCTATCAGATGTTTTTTATGGATTCGATTCCGGATAATGCAGTTTGTGATGAAGCAGTTAAATTAACCAGAAAAAAAGGATTCTATAATCTGACGGGTTTTATCAATGGTGTACTCAGACAAATGGCAAGAAGGCGAAAGAGTATTGTATTCCCGGAAAAATCAAATGAGAAAGAATATCTTTCGATTGAATATTCTGTACCGGAATGGATGGCAGAAAAGTTTTTAAAACAGTTTGGATTTGAAAAAACCGAGAAGATTTTGGCTTCTTTTATGCAGGAGAGACCGCTTACCGTGCGGATCCGCAAGTCTGAGATTAATAAAGAAGAAGTACTGGAAAGCTTAAAATCAGAAGGGATACAGGTAGAAAAAGCTCCTTATCTGGAAAATGCGTATTATTTAAGCGGATATGATTATCTTCCGGCGTTAGAAGCATTTCGTGCCGGAAAAATACAGGTTCAGGATGTCAGTTCCATGCTGGTTGCTGAAATTGCCGGCATAAAAGCAGGAGATTTTGTAGTGGATTTGTGTGCTGCCCCAGGAGGAAAGACCCTTGCGGTGGCAGACAAATTAAATGGAACAGGCAAGGTGAGTTCCAGAGATGTCAGTCAGAAAAAAGTAGAATTGATTCAGGAAAATGTCACCCGCATGGGATTTCATAATATCGAAGCAAGTGTAAAAGATGCGACGGTATTTGACTCTTCTATCATGGATCAGGCGGATGTTGTCATTGCAGATGTTCCATGCTCGGGGCTTGGAGTAATCGGCAGAAAGAAAGATATTAAATACAATATGACTTTGGAAAAAATCAAATCCTTAGTTCCACTTCAAAGAGAAATTCTGGAAAAAGCAGCCTGCTATGTAAAACCGGGGGGTGTTCTGATTTACAGTACCTGTACGATTACCAAAGAAGAAAATACAGGAAATATTGCCTGGTTTATTTCAAACTATCCATATAAATTAGAAAGCATTGAGCCTTATATCTGCGAAGAACTTCACTGTAAGACAACTAAAGACGGCTACTTACAGATGCTTCCGGGAATCCATAAGAGCGATGGATTTTTTATGGCAAGACTTAGGAGGGTGGAATAAAGATGCAGAAAACAGATATTAAGTCCCAGACTCTTGAGGAACTCAAAAACACCGTTTTGGAATTGGGAGAGAAGCCATTTCGTGCAAAACAGCTCTATGAATGGATGCATGTAAAGCTGGCGGATGATTTTGATGAGATGACCAATCTCTCAAAAGATTTCCGGCAGAAATTAAAAGAAAACTGTACGTTGACTGCTTTAAAAAAAGTGGAAGTTCAGATTTCCAAGATAGATGGTACAAGGAAGTATCTGTTTGCACTTTCAGATGGAAATGTGGTAGAAAGTGTGCTTATGCGCTATCATCATGGAAATAGTGTGTGTATTTCTTCTCAGGTTGGTTGTAAGATGGGATGCCGTTTTTGCGCTTCGACGATTGGAGGCTGGACGAGAAATCTGACCGCTGCCGAAATGCTTGACCAGATTTATCAGATTCAGAAAGATTCCGGCGAGCGGGTATCAAATGTAGTAGTAATGGGAACCGGCGAGCCACTGGATAATTATGATTCCCTGCTTCGTTTTATCCGTATGTTAAGTGACGATAAGGGTTTAAATATCAGTCAGAGAAACATCACGGTTTCTACTTGTGGAATTGTACCGAAGATGTATGAACTTGCGGAAGAAAAACTTCAGATTACACTGGCGCTTTCTCTCCACGCTTCGAGTCAGGAAAAAAGAGAAGAATTAATGCCGATTGCAAACAAGTACAGTCTGGATGAAGTACTTGATGCATGCAGAAATTATTTTGAAAAAACCGGCAGAAGAATCACATTTGAGTACAGTCTGGTGGGCGGAAAAAATGATTCCGAAGAGGATGCACAGCGTCTGGCAGAACTGATAAAAGGTTTAAACTGCCACATTAATCTGATTCCGGTTAACCCGATTAAAGAGCGAAATTTTGTCCGCTCAGAAATGAAAGTTATCTTAAATTTTAAAAATAAACTTGAAAAATACCAAATTAATGTTACTATTAGAAGAGAAATGGGTCAGGATATTGACGGGGCCTGTGGACAATTAAGAAAGAGTTATATCGATAACAAAGAGGATTCGTAAGATGAAATCATATTCTATTACAGATGTGGGCCAGATACGGACACTCAATGAGGACTTCGTATTTGCCTCAGATACCCCTGTGGGAAATCTGCCGAACCTCTTCGTAGTTGCAGACGGAATGGGTGGACATAATGCAGGTGATTTCGCATCAAAATATGCAGTGGAGACACTACTTGAGACAATCCGTGTTAATCCTGAGAATAATCCAATTAAAATCATCCGTACTGCGATTGAGACTGCGAACAGTTCTATCTTAAAAGAAGCGGCAGAACATGAGACAATGAGCGGAATGGGAACAACGATAGTTCTGACAACAATTGTAGGTGATTACGCTTATGTGGCAAATGTAGGAGACAGTCGGCTGTATCTGATTAACGATGAGAGGATTATTCAGATTACAAAAGACCATTCACTGGTGGAAGAAATGGTGCGAATGGGCGAAATTTCCGAGGAAGATGCAAGAAATCATCCGGATAAAAATGTGATTACACGGGCGCTTGGTGCAACAAAAGATGTAGCAGTAGACTTCTTTGACGTTCATTTAGAACCGGGAGACAGGCTTCTATTATGTTCCGACGGGCTGACCAATATGGTTTTAGATGAAGATATAGAAGACATTATTGTTTCTGAAGAATTGCTTGAAACTGCCGGTAAAAGACTGGTAGAAGCGGCGAATGAAAATGGAGGCAAGGATAATATAGGAATAGTTCTGGTAGAACCAGACACAAAAGAGGTGGAAGTATGTTAGATGTGGGAGTTATTGTAAGTGACCGCTATGAGATTGTGGGTTGTGTCGGCTCCGGTGGAATGGCGGATGTATACAAAGCGAAAGATCATAAACTGAATCGTTTTGTTGCAATAAAGGTATTGAAAGCAGAATTTGGTTCTGATACAACCTTTATCAGTAAGTTTCAAAGAGAAGCACAGGCCGCAGCAGGTCTGGCGCATCCAAACATTGTAAACGTGTTTGATGTAGGAGAAGATAATGGCATTAATTATATTGTAATGGAGCTGGTTGAGGGAATTACCTTAAAAGAGTATATTTCCAAAAAAGGCAGACTGACGATAAAAGAGACAACCAGTATTGCAATTCAGGTTGCAATGGGACTTGAAGCAGCGCACAATAAAAAGATTGTGCATCGTGATATCAAACCGCAGAATATTATTATTTCTACGGATGGAAAAGTAAAAGTAACAGATTTTGGTATCGCAAGAGCCGCTTCTTCCAATACAATCAGTACCAATGCAATGGGTTCGGTTCATTACAGTTCTCCGGAACAGGTACGTGGCGGTTACAGTGATTATAAGAGTGATATCTATTCATTAGGTATCACAATGTATGAGATGGTGACAGGAACGGTTCCTTTTGATGGCGATACAACTGTTTCTATCGCAATCAAACATCTTCAGGAGGAGATGATACCACCGTCAGAATTAAATCCACAGCTTCCACACAGTCTGGAAGAAATTATCATGAAATGTACCCAGAAAAGTCCGGACAGACGATACAATTCACTGGCAGAGTTGATCAGTGATTTAAAACAGTCTTTGATTGATCCGGACGGAAATTTCGTAAATCTGACTCCACTGAGTAATCATGCGCAGACGGTTGTAATCTCTCCGGAAGAGATGGAACAGATTAAACGAGGTGCAGTGGCAGCAGGAAATACCGTGCCGGAAAGTAATCCGGAAGTAAATTATGAAGATTTTGAAATTCCGGACGAAGATGAATATATCGACAACAACGCAGATTATGATTATAAAGATGATGTAGATGACTATGATGCAGAGGAAGAAGAACCACACAAAAAAGGAATCAGTCATACATTGGAAAAGGTGATGACAATTGGTGGAATTGTGGTAGGAGCAATTATTATCTGTGTCTTAGTTTACACAATCGCATCAGCTTCGGGCTTATTAAAATTCGGTTCCTCTAAAAATAATAACAGTGGGAATACGACGGCTTCAGACAGTAAATCAGAAAAAGATTCAGACAGCAGTGTAAAACAGGTGGAAGTTCCGGAGTTAACAAACAAGACACCGGAAGAAGCACAGAAAACATTAAATGACTTGCAGTTAGGGTATAAGAATGGCGGAGAAGAAGCATCTGACAGTGTAGCAGAGGGAAATATCTGCCGTCAGGATGTAGAAGCAGGAACAAAAGTAGAGCCGTATACACAGATTACCTGTTATATCAGCAGTGGAACAGAAGAAATTCAAGTACCGGTTGTGACTGACTATTCACAGACAGATGCAGAAGCAATGTTAAAAGAATTAGGCTTAAAGACAGCGGTACAGAAAGCAAACAGCAGTGACATTACAATCGGAAATGTTGTTTCAACTGACCCGGAAGCCGGAACAAGCGTAAAAGCCGGAGATACGGTAACGTTGACTATCAGTATCGGAGAAGGAGATACTGCAGTACGTGTGCCAAATGTGATTGGGACAAGTGAAGCGAATGCAAAGAGTACCTTAAGTCAGCTGGGACTTCTTGTAAGCGTTCAGACAGGAAATGACCAGTCTGTAAACGAAGGAGAAGTTTATAAACAGAGTGTGGACAGCGGAACGAGGGTAAATACAGGAGAAACGATTACAATTTATGTAAGAAGCAGCAGTTCTTCGGATGACGAAGACAGTGAGGACAGCAAGACAGATAAAGATAAAAATAAAAATAAAGATAAAGATAAAAATTCCAGCAGTTCCTCTGATGGAACATGGAAGCCTGCAAACAGCCTTCAGCAGCCGACCAATTATCAGGGTGGAAAAGTAAAAGTAGAACTGGTACAGACAGATGATGATGGAAATACTTATTCGGACCAGTCAATGGAAGTGGACGACCCACAGTTTCCGTTGTCCATTCAGGATTTAAATGGTCATCCTGGAATTACAAGCGGAACTGTAGTGCTGTATGAATGGATTGATGACAGCTATCAGATTATTGACCAGTATGATGTTTCTTTTAGGCAGGTAAATTGATGATTGGAAAGATTATGAAAGGGATTGCCGGATTCTACTACGTTGGTGTAGCAGAATCCGGAGTCTATGAATGTAAAGCAAAGGGAATATTCCGAAAAGATAAAATAAAACCCCTTGTTGGGGATGATGTGGAAATAGAGGTCCTGAATGAAGAGGAGAAACTTGGAAATATCGTAAAGATTCTTCCAAGACGTAGTGAATTGATTCGTCCGGCAGTTGCAAATATCGATCAGGCATTGGTTATTTTTGCAGCCAGAGAACCAAAGCCGAATCTCTCTTTATTGGACCGCTTTTTAGTTATTATGGAAAAACAGGATGTTCCTGTGATTATCTGTTTTAACAAACAGGATTTATGTGACGAAGAAGAAGTTGGACGTCTCAAAGAGATTTATGAAGCCTGTGGCTATCCGGTGGTGCTTGCAAGTGCAAAGCAGGGTGAGGGGATTGAAGAAATTAAATCACTGCTTCGTGGGAAAACGACAACAGTTGCAGGACCGTCCGGAGTGGGAAAGTCTTCATTGACGAATCTGCTTCAAAATGAGGTGCAGATGGAAACCGGGGAAATCAGTAAAAAATTGGGAAGAGGTCGTCATACGACAAGACATTCACAGATCATTCAGATAGAGGAAGATACCTGGCTTTATGACACACCAGGATTTACCTCTTTTTATGTAGAAGAAATCGAAAAAGAAGAATTACGTTTTTATTTTCGAGAGTTTTTTAAATACGAAGGAACATGCCGTTTTCAGGGCTGTACACATACGCATGAACCAGGATGCATGGTAAAAAATGCATTGGAAGAAGGAAAAATCTCAAAAGAAAGATATGAAAATTATCTTGAACTCTATGGGGAATTAAAAGAAAAAAGAAGGTATTAGGAGGGACAATATGTATCAGTTATCGCCATCAATTTTATCCGCAGATTTTATGAAGTTAGGGGAAGAAATTAAAAAAGTAGAAGAAGCGGGAGTCGAATGGCTTCATATTGATGTTATGGATGGAATATTTGTACCGAGTATTTCATTCGGAATGCCGGTGATTTCTTCAGTCAGAAAAAAATGCAGTCTGTTTTTAGATGTACATCTTATGATTGAAGAACCGGCTCGTTACATTTCGCAGTTTAAAGCAGCGGGAGCCGACATGCTTACCGTTCATGCAGAGGCCTGTAAGCACCTGGACAGTACTCTTTATCATATTCGGGAAGCCGGAATGAAAGCAGGGGTTGCAATTAATCCGGCAACACCGCTTTGCGTAGTGGAAGAGGTACTTGGAATTGTTGATATGGTGCTTATTATGACAGTAAATCCAGGATTTGGAGGGCAGAAATATATTCCGTATACGACAGAAAAAGTAAAGCGGTTAAAAGAAATGCTGAAGGACAAAAATCTGGATGTAGATATCGAAGTAGATGGTGGAATCAGTAAGAATACAATGGATCTGGCATTGGATGCAGGAGCAAATATTCTGGTTATGGGTTCTGCGATTTTTAATGGAGAGGCAAAGGAAAATGCCATGATGTATCAGAATCGGTTGGAGGCTTATGAACATGAACACAGTGCTGATTTGCGGCGGTGAAATCAATGATGAGTTTAGCTTAGTCTGTTTAAAGCAGATAAAGCCGGACTGTATTATCGGGGTCGATAAAGGATTAGAATTTTGCTATCGAAATCATGTCATTCCGGATTGGATTTTAGGCGATTTTGACAGCATTTCCAAAGAGGTGATAGACTGGTATAGAGAACAGCAGGAAATTCCGATTCGTCAGTATAAACCGGAAAAGGATGATACCGATGCCAGACTTGGAATGGAACTGGCACTAAAGTTGGGCAGTGATAAGATTTTTCTGCTTGGGGCAACCGGAGGAAGATTAGACCATTATATGGGAAATCTTCAGTCGCTCTTAATTACGGCAAGGAAAGAAAAAGAAGGCTGGATTTTAGATGAGCAAAATGCAATTACGGTTAGAAGAGCAGGAAAAATTTGTATTCACAAAGAAGAACAGTTTGGAAAATATGTTTCGTTTTTCTCTATGGGAGATGAAGTGACAGGATTGTCTTTAACCGGATTCCAGTATCCGCTGGATGGTTACACTCTGAAAAATTCAGATGGAATCGCAGTCAGCAATCAGTTGTTGGATGATTGTGGTATTATAGAATTTGAGACCGGTTATCTGATGATGGTTTTGTCGAAAGATAGAACAAAATGTTGATAAATTTTGAAAACAGCTTTAATCTGAAATAGGATTAAGGCTGTTTTTTGATTTTAGCAGAAAATAGCAGACTTCTTGCAATCTAAGAATTTACTTTTTGGATTTGTTATGCTATAGTATAGAATGAGTCTTGGGGCTCTTTTCAAAAGAATCAGGAGATGTTCCTGTTACAATTTAGTGGTGAAAACCCATAGGCTTGCCTGTGGAAGTAGTCAGTACATAGGATAAAATAGAAAAATACAAAAAATGTATGATTGGATTCTTTTTATCAGACCTAAAGAGAGTTTAAATCTACATGGGATAGATTGAAGGAGGAGATACAAGAAATGAAATTAGGAATTGTGGGATTGCCAAATGTTGGTAAAAGTACCCTTTTTAATTCTTTAACGAAGGCGGGCGCAGAGTCTGCGAATTACCCGTTTTGTACAATTGACCCGAATGTGGGAATTGTAACTGTACCAGATGAACGTCTGAAACTGCTTGGGGATTTTTATCATTCCAAGAAAGTAACACCGGCAGTCATTGAATTTGTTGACATTGCAGGTCTGGTTAAGGGTGCTTCAAAAGGAGAGGGTCTTGGAAACCAGTTTCTTGCAAATATCAGAGAAGTTGATGCAATTGTTCATGTAGTACGTTGTTTTGAAGATGAAAATGTTGTACATGTAGACGGAAGTATTGACCCGCTTCGTGATATTGAAACCATTAATCTGGAACTGATTTTCTCAGATATTGAGATTCTTGACAGAAGAATTGCAAAGACAACAAAAACTGCACGTATGGATAAAGAAGCAGCAAAAGAACTGGAATTATTAAAGAAATTAAAAGAAACCCTGGAAGAAGGAAAACCGGCATCTGTATTTGAACCGGAAAATGAAGACGAAGAGGCACTGTTAAAAGGATACAACCTGCTGACAGGAAAGCCGGTCATCTATGCAGCGAATGTTTCAGAAGAAGATTTGGCAGATGATGCCGTTTCTAATCCACATGTACAGAAAGTAAGAGAATATGCAAAAGAGACAGGCAGTGAAGTGTTTGCGCTTTGTGCACAGATTGAGCAGGAAATCGCAGAATTAGATGATGATGAGAAAAAAGAATTTTTAGAGGATTTGGGAATTGAAAAATCCGGATTGGAAAAACTGATTGTAGCAAGTTATCGTCTGCTTGGTCTATTAAGCTTTTTGACTTCAGGAGAAGATGAGACAAGAGCATGGACCATTAAAGTGGGAACAAAAGCTCCGCAGGCTGCCGGAAAAATACATACCGATTTTGAACGAGGATTTATTAAAGCAGAAGTTGTAAATTATCAGGATTTATTGGATTGTGGTTCTTATGCGGGCGCAAGAGAAAAAGGACTTGTGCGCATGGAAGGAAAAGAGTATGTGGTACAGGATGGCGACGTAATCTTATTCCGCTTTAATGTATAAGGAGGAAAAATGATATGGATATGTCCATTCGTTTCCCACATTTGGGAATTTATCTGCCGAATGTAGGAAAAACAATATCAGTCTTTGGATTTGATATTGCATATTATGGAATTACAATTGCAATCGCAATGATTGTGGGAATCTCCATTGCTCTGCATGAGGCAAAACGTACCGGACAAAATCAGGATACCTATTTGGATTTACTGATGCTTACCATGCTTACTTCAGTTGTTGGAGCAAGAATATACTATGTCATTTTTTCATGGGATAATTATAAGGATAATCTGGGCGAAATTTTAAATATCAGAAATGGCGGTCTTGCAATTTATGGAGGAATTATAGCCGGAGTTATTACGGTTTTTATTTATTCTAAAATAACAAAAATGAAATTCTTACAAATTGCAGATACTGTATGTATGGGACTGGCAGCAGGACAGATTATCGGACGGTGGGGTAATTTCTTTAACCGTGAAGCATTTGGAGAATATACGAATAATCTCCTGGCAATGCAGCTTCCGGTATCCGCAGTGCGCAAAAATGAAATTACTTCTGCTATGTGGAACCATGTAGTAACAATCGGTGGAGTGGAATATATTCAGGTACATCCGACTTTTCTATATGAAGGACTTTGGAGTTTTATGGTTCTTCTGTTTCTATTCTGGTTTCGGAAGCGAAAAAAGTTTGAAGGAGAACTTTTCTTCTGTTATCTTGCAGGATATGGAGCTGGTCGTTTCTGGATAGAAAGTCTGCGTACAGACCAGCTGCTTTTGCCGGGAATCCATGTACCGGTTTCCCAGATGCTTTCAGCAGTGTTGGTTGTTGTTTCACTTTCAGTGATTATTTGTAAAAGAAGAAAGAACAGGGAGTGTCGTTATGACAAAAGAAACCTTAAAAATACAGATTGAGGACACAAGAAAATACTTGAATCAGAGTATAACTGAAAAACAGAGTGCAGATAAGATTCTGGAAATCAGTGTAAAATTAGATAAATTGATTGAAGAATATTTAAATACAAAAGAATAAAACAACTGTTCGCAAAATTGAATGGGAAGAAGAATTAAAATGCCGCAAATCTTTTGATATTGCGGCATTTTTCGAGAAAACTCAGACATAAGGGGAATATATGTTCCCCTTGCTTTTTTTACAGTGGTAGTATAGAATGGCTTTGTAAGTGGTAAGATGTGGTGAAAGTGACGGTAAATAGGGGACTTATGGCAGAAGTCACAGTTATTTCCGTTAAAAAACAGAAGAAAGAAGCATATTTTTCACCCGAAAAAACAGAAAAAATTACTACTTTTTGATAAAATGCAAGAATCTTCTCACGTTTCTTCGTTTCAGAGCAGGCCGATAGTGAACCGGACAAGCAGGGGAGAATTCTCGCGCCGGCAAGGATGCGGGAGTTTGCGGGTCTAAGATATTCAAGTCAAATGCTTATGAGACTTAAAAATACCGTCTGGAAACCTCGCCCGAATTGCAAGTGAATGACAGGAGGGTCAGGAGAATGGAATTTAAACACAAATCCGTCTTGTTAAACGAAACAATTGAGAATTTAAATATTAAACCAGATGGAATTTATGTGGACGGAACGCTGGGAGGAGCTGGACATTCTTATGAGATATGTCGTCAGTTGTCTACCAAAGGGAGTTTAATAGGTATAGATCAGGATGAGGCTGCAATAGAAGCTGCCAGTAAGCGGTTAGAAGAATTTCAGGACCGTGTGACAATCATACGCAGCAACTATTGCAATATGAAAAAAGAATTAAACCGTAAAGGGATTTTTTCTGTGGATGGAATTGTACTTGACTTAGGAGTTTCTTCTTATCAGTTAGATAACGCAGAAAGAGGATTTACATATCGGGAAGATGTGCCTCTTGATATGCGAATGGATCAGAGAGGAAGCCGGACTGCAAGGGATATTGTCAATGAATACAGTGAACAGGAATTATTTCGTGTAATCAAGGATTACGGTGAAGATAAATTTGCTAAGAATATAGCAAAACATATATGTACAGCGAGGGCTGTGAAACCAATTGAAACGACAGGAGAATTGACAGAGATTATCAAACAGTCGATTCCGATGAAAATTCGTGCAACGGGAGGACATCCGGCAAAGAAAACATTTCAGGCAATCCGGATTGAACTGAATCAGGAGCTTGAAGTTTTAAAGAACTCATTAGATGATATGATAGAACTGCTGAATGATGAAGGACGCATCTGTATTATTACGTTCCATTCATTGGAAGACCGTATTGTAAAGACAATTTTCAAAAGAAACGAAAATCCCTGTACCTGTCCATCTAATTTTCCTGTATGCGTATGTGGGAAAAAATCAAAAGGAAAGGTAATTACCAGAAAACCGATTCTTCCGTCTGAGGAGGAATTAGAGGAAAACACCCGTTCCAAGAGTGCAAAATTAAGGGTGTTTGAACGTATCAGGCAGGAATAAAAAGTAGATAATAAGGTGGCATCATGAGCAGATATAAGATAGATGGAAATACTGCACGCCGCGAAAATGAGAGCCAGCAAAAGAAAAATAAAAAGAAAGTGTCAGTCAGAAATCAGAAAAAACAGAAGCCGAAATTGAACCGTAAATTTGTATACAGTGTACTTGCAGGTTGTATTATGGTAACCATGGCGAGTACACATTATCTTCAATTAAAGTCAGAAATGGCAATTCAGAAAAACCGGCTGACCTCTCAGAAATTAGAATATAGTGAGTTAAAGGCGGATAATGATGCGTACTATAGCGAAGTGCTTTCAAGTGTAGACTTGGAAACGATACGGAAAAAAGCATTGGATGAATTTGGTATGAAGCATGCGACCGAGGACCAGATTAAGTATTATACGCCGGACGGTGATAGCTATGTAAGGCAGTATCAGGAAGTACCGGAAGAGTAAGAGCGAAGGCAGAGCAGGTGGCAGTTTGAAAAGACAACAAAAAAAAGGAACAAAAAGACTTACAAAGAAAATGAAAACGAAGCTGGTGGGATTACTGATTGTAATTCTGCTGGCTTTAGTCGCGTTAATATTTCGGATTACTTATATCAGTATTAAAAGCGGTGACAGATATACAAGACAGGTATTAACCCAGTCCCAGCAGCAGTATGAAAGTACGACAGTTCCATTTAAGAGGGGCGATATTCTGGATAGAAATGGCAATACCCTTGCAACCAGTGTGAAAGTCTATAATGTAATCTTAGATTGTAGTCTGGTAAATTCAGATAAAAAATATCGTAAACCAACAGTGGATGCATTATCGGATTACCTTGGAATTGACAGCAGTGTGGTAGAAGCAAAGCTGGATGATGAATCGACAGCAAATTCGCAGTATCAAATTTTAAAAAAAGTATCTATGGATGAAAGAAAACATTTCCTTGAAATGAATGAAATTACGGATGATAATAAAGATACCTTAAAAAGGAGCGAATACAAACGCAGAAGCAGAGTAAAAGGGGTCTGGTTTGAAGAGCATTATCAGAGAGAGTATCCATTTCATGCACTGGCAAGTACGGTTATAGGATTTTCATCGGTGAATAATACAGCAAGCCTTGGAATTGAGGGGTATTATAGCAGCACCTTAAATGGTACAGATGGAAAAAAATACGGATATTTAAACAGTGATGACATCATGGAGCAGAATATTGTAGATGCAGTAGATGGAAAGACAGTGGTTTCGACAATTGATGTCAATATTCAAAGTATTGTAGAAAAATATATTTCAGCCTTTAATGAAAAATTAAGAAACAATGCTTATGAAGGAGACGGAGCAGAAAATATCGGAGTTATTGTAGAAAATCCAAATAATGGTGAAATTCTGGCAATGGCAGGGAAAAATACCTTTGATTTAAATGACCCGAGAGCCGCCTATGCGAACCGGACGGACTTATCCGATGAGGAGATCAGTGCCGGATTAGATAGTTTATGGGAAAATTTCTGTGTCTCATCAAACTATGAATTAGGTTCGGTTATCAAACCGATTATTGTTGCTTCCGCATTAGAATCCGGAGCAGTCAGTGACAGTGATGTCTTTATCTGTGATGGTGGAGAACAGATTGGAAATGATTATGTACGCTGTGCAGTTTATCCTTATGCACATGGAACGGAAACACTTGGAGAGGTTATTCAGAACTCCTGTAATGACGGTATGATGGCAATCGGACGAAAAATGGGAGCGGCTTTATTGTTGGATTATCAGTCACGGTTTAACTTTGGAAGCCGAACCGGAATTGACCTGCCAAATGAAAGTTCAGGAGCAATTTATACGATTGACCAGATGAAAGATATGGAACTGGCATCTACAACATTCGGACAGGGATTTACCAGTACCATGATTCAGGAAATTTCAGCCGTGTCTGCGGTAATCAATGGTGGAACTTATTATCAGCCGCATGTGGTAAAAGAAATCAAATCACAGGAAGATGGCTCTGTATTAAAAACCAATGAAGGAAATGTATTAAAACAGATTGTATCTTCAGATGTTTCTGAAAAAATCCGTGAGTATATGGGAATGAGTGTAACATCTGGAACCAGTAGAAAATCAAAAGTTCAGGGTTACAGCATGGGTGGTAAAACAGGAACCGCAGAAATCTTAAGTACAAAAGAAAAAGATTATCTGGTTTCTTTTATTGGATTTGCTCCGCTTGATACTCCTCAGGTCGTGGTTTATGTAGTAGTGGATCGACCAAATGTAGAAGAACAGGCAGACAGCTCTTATGCACAATATATTGCACAGGCAATTTTGGATGAAATTCTTCCTTATATGAACATTTATCCAGATGAAGAGACAGAAGAAACTACAAAATTATGGGATGGTTTTAAAGGTGTTTTAAAACTGGATGATTCTGAAGTAGAAGTAAATGAGCCGGTCGTACAGACAGAAGGTTCTGAAACCGGAACCAATAATGCTCAGGATATCGAAGTCGTACAGGATGAAAGCGGCTCATCAGAAGAATATAATGATGAAGAAAGTGACGGCGTAGCAAGTGAGAATGCCGGATATGAGGAAAATGCTTTTGAAGATGTGTCTGACGAAGAGGATACTTCAAGCGACAATTCTAATGAAGAAGATACCTCGAACCAAGATGACTACGAAGAAGATGAGGGAGAATAATAGAGCCTCTCATTTAAAATAGTGAGATTTAAGCTAAAAAGGAATCCTGCAAGATGGGATTCCTTTTTGTTGTCTGTCATATATATAAAAAAAACAGGTTCAGGCATATGAATAAAAACAGAGTCTATCACAAAAAGAAAACAGTAATCGTATTCTTTAGCTGTCTTTTTTTATTAACAGGTCTGATCGTACGTATGGTTTACCTTATGGTCATTGAATCGGATTATTATGCAAAAAAAGCACAGACTCTTCATGAAAGAGAACGTGACATTAAGGCAGAAAGAGGAAAAATTATTGATGCAAAAGGAGAAGTTTTAGCAGATAATAAGGCAGTCTGTACGATTTCTGTAATACATAGTCAGATAAAAGAGCCGGAAAAAGTGATTGCAATGCTGAAAAAGGAACTTGGACTTTCAGAAGAAACAGCCAGAAAGCGTGTGGAAAAGCGTTCTTCCATCGAAAGAATCAAGACAAATGTAGAAAAAGAGACAGGAGACCGGATTCGGGAATATGGTCTGGATGGGGTAAAAGTAGATGAGGACTTTAAACGATATTATCCATATCAGGAACTTGCTTCAAAAGTACTTGGATTTACAGGCGCAGATAATCAGGGAATTATTGGACTTGAAGTACAGTATGATGACTTTTTAAAAGGAACAGATGGAAAAATTCTCACGGTTACGGATGCAAGGGGAGTGGAATTGGAAAAACTGGGAGAGAGCCGGATAGAGCCAATTGCCGGATATGACCTGCATGTCAGTCTGGATAAAAATATTCAGATGTATGCTCAGCAGGCAGCAGAAAAAGTAATGGAAGAAAAAGAAGCGGATGCCGTCTCAATTTTATTTTTAAATCCACAGAATGGAGAAATCTATGCGGACGTCAATGTACCGGAATTTAATTTAAATGAACCATTTATGTTAGGGGAAGCAGAGGAAAACTTAAATCAAAAAGAAAAACAGGATGCCCTGAACCGAATGTGGAGAAACTTAACGGTTAATGACACTTATGAACCTGGTTCGACATTTAAGATAATCACAATGGCGGCAGGTTTATCAGAAGGTGTGGTGACACCAAATGACCGCTTTTCCTGTCCTGGTTTTAAAGTAGTGGAGGATAGAAGAATTCACTGTCATAAAAGAAGCGGACATGGGGCAGAAGATTTTGTGCAGGGCGCAATGAATTCCTGCAATCCGGTTTTTATTGAAGTAGGACTCAGACTTGGGGTAGAACGGTATTATCATTATTTTAAACAGTTTGGTCTGTTAAAAAAGACAGGGATTGATATTCCGGGTGAAGCCGGAACAATTATGCATAAAGAAGCGAATATCGGGCAGGTGGAACTGGCAACGATTTCTTTTGGTCAGTCTTTTCAGATTACAC
Organism: Firmicutes bacterium OM04-13BH; assembly: GCA_003481745.1. Classification (GTDB taxonomy): domain Bacteria; phylum Bacillota; class Clostridia; order Lachnospirales; family Lachnospiraceae; genus Blautia; species Blautia stercoris. The sequence goes on along the minus strand of QULP01000003.1, from coordinate 100,203 downwards.
CGATTCAGCTTGTAACAACAGTCAGTTCGATTATAAACGGAGGAAGAAGAATTACGCCTCATTTTGGAGTTTATGTGACAGACGAGACAGGAAAAGAGGTAAAGCGATTTGAATATCCGGTTGAAAATAATATTGTGACAGAAGAAGTTTCAAAAGAAGTCAGAGAAATTCTGGAGAAAGTTGTGTCGGAAGGCTCTGGAAAAAATGCATTTATTGAGGGGCATACCATTGGTGGAAAGACTGCAACATCGCAGACCCTTCCAAGAAGTAAGAATCGCTATATTTCCTCTTTTCTTGGATTTACACCGGCAGATGAACCGGAGATTATAGGAATCTGTCTGATTCATGACCCAACAGGTATTTACTATGGGGGAACAATTGCGGCACCTGTAATTCGGGATATCTATGAGAATATTCTTCCGTATCTTGGGATTGAAGGTTGATAAAAAAAGCAAAAGGCATTATACTACTATAGAAAGAATTGCCGGATGTTTATAAAAGATAGACTTTCGGCAAAAAAATACAAAGAAGAGGTGTATTATGGCAGAGTATAAAATGGTTTGGCCAGTCTTGATTGCATTTGCAATCAGTGTAATTTTAGGTCCTTTCGTGATTCCATATTTGCGGAAACTGAAAATGGGACAGACAGAGCGTGTAGATGGGGTACAGTCTCATCTGAAAAAAGCAGGAACTCCGACAATGGGAGGCGTGATTTTTCTCTTATCAACAGTTATCACATCTTTATTTTATATAAAAGATTATCCAAAGATTATTCCGGTTTTATTTTTGACACTGGGATTTGGAATTATTGGATTTTTAGATGACTATTTAAAAGTAGTGCTGCGTCGTTCAGACGGTCTGATGCCAGGTCAGAAAATGGCATGCCAGATTGTTGTAACTGCAATTTTCGCATTTTATATTATGAAATTTACCGATGTTCAGATGACTTTAAAAATTCCGTTTGTATCCGGTTATGAGTTAAATGCAGGAATTTTAACCGTTCCGCTGTTATTCTTTGTTGTAATCGGCACTGTAAATGGAGTAAACTTTACGGATGGTCTGGATGGACTTGCTTCTTCTGTTACGATTATGGTGGCTACATTCTTCTCCGTCATCGCAATTGCAACAAAGAGTGGAATTGAACCGATTACCTGTGCGGTAGTGGGAGCTTTAATGGGATTTTTGTTATTTAATGTATATCCAGCAAAAATTTTCATGGGAGATACCGGTTCTCTGGCACTGGGAGGATTTGTAGCAGGTACTGCTTATATGTTACAGATGCCGTTATTTATTTTGATTATTGGTTTTATTTATTTGTTAGAAGTAGTATCTGTCATTTTACAGGTTGGCTACTTTAAAATTTCCGGTGGAAAACGAATCTTTAAAATGGCACCAATCCATCATCACTTTGAACTGTGCGGATGGTCAGAAACCAGAGTAGTTGCAGTATTCTCAATTGTCACAGCAATTTTGTGTATGATTGCACTTTTAGGTGTGTAAAAAGAAAGGAAGGAAATTATGAAAAAGACAGAATTACAGGGGAAAAAAGTATTAGTCTTCGGTTCCGGAATCAGTGGAATCGGGGCTGTAAAACTGTTAGAAACGGTACAGGCAGATGTTGTCTTATATGATGGAAATGAATCATTAAAGCAAGAAGAAGTCAGAGCAAAACTTCCGAAAGAAAGCAAATGTGAAATTGTACTTGGAGAATTAAAACAGGAACTGATTGACAGTCTCGATCTGGTCGTGATGAGTCCCGGAGTTCCGCTTGATATTGAACCGGTAGAACGCTTAAAAGCAGCAGGACTTCCAATTTGGGGAGAAGTAGAACTTGCATACTGCATGGGGGATGGAACAGTCCTTGCAATTACCGGAACAAACGGAAAGACAACAACAACCGCACTGCTTGGAGAAATCATAAAGGCTTATGCAGATTCGGTATTTGTTGTTGGAAATATTGGAAACGCTTATACGGGAGCAGCTTCTTCCATGAAAGAAGAAAGCTATACAGTAGCAGAAATCAGCAGTTTTCAGTTAGAGACCATACATAGTTTTCATCCAAAGGTTTCTGCAATTTTAAACATTACAGAGGATCACTTAAATCGTCATCATACGATGGAAGAATACATTCGTGTTAAAGAGCTGATTGCTTCTAATCAGACAAAAGACGATTTTTGTATTTTAAATTATGAAGATGAGGAACTTCGTAAATTTGCCCCAAAATGTCCGGCAACCGTAGTCTTTTTCTCCAGCGTTCAGAAACTTGAAGAGGGAATCTTCCTCGATGGAGAAAATATTGTATGGAAATCAAAAACAGAAGAATTTGTATTTGCAAGAACCGATGAATTAAAATTGCTTGGTCGCCATAATCATGAAAATGTAATGGCAGCTTCCGCTATGGCATACTGCGCAGGTGTTCCAAAGGAAACTATCCGCGAAGTGATTATGCGTTTTACTGCTGTTCCACACAGAATCGAATTTGTAGAAGAAATTAATGGAGTTGCTTATTATAATGACTCTAAGGGAACCAATCCAGATGCTGCAATCAAAGGAATTCAGGCAATGAATCGTCCAACGCTCTTAATCGGAGGCGGATATGATAAACAGTCCTCTTATGAAGAATGGATTCAGGCATTTGATGGAAAAGTAAAACAGTTAGTATTAATCGGTCAGACCAGAGAAAAAATTGAAAAAACAGCGCATGAATGTGGATTTTTCAATACGATTCTGGCTGAAAACCTCGAAGAAGCAGTAAAAATCTGTGCCGAAAAAGCAGAAGCCGGAGATGCGGTACTGCTTTCACCGGCATGTGCAAGCTGGGGGCAGTTTGATAACTATGAGCAGCGTGGAGATAAATTCAAAGAGTATGTTCGTGCAATGCTTTAATTGACATTGTCATAGAGACAATTCATAAATAACAAAATAAAATCATATAGTGCAATATGAGAAAAACAAAAAAGGAAATGCTTATGGAAGTCGTAAGAGAACCAAAAAAGAGTATGGACAGCATACTTTTGTTTCTGGTACTTCTGCTCGTCGTGTGGGGATTGATTTTTTTGTATAGCACAAGTGCATATAATGGCAGGGTGAAATTTCATGACCCTGCCTATTATTTTAAGAAACAACTTTTTGCCACGTCTTTAGGGCTCATAGCGATGTATTTGGTTTCCTGTATCGATTATCATATTGCGGTGAAATTTGCCCCTCTTTTTTATCTGGCATCAATGGGGCTGTCTTTGGCAGTGCTTTTGTTTGGGCAGGAGTATAATGGTTCAAAACGATGGCTGTCAATTGGACCGTTTTCATTTCAGCCGTCCGAATTTGCAAAAGCGGCAGTGATTTTATTTCTTACGTTTCTTATCACAAATTCACAGAAAAAAAAGGATGGCATCTTTTGGATGGCAGGAATTATGCTGCCACTTTTGCCGATTGTAGGATTGGTTGGGACAAATAATTTGAGCACAGCAATTATCATTCTTGGAATTGGTGTTATTTTAGTTTTTATTTCGCATCCGCGCTATCTTCCATTTATTGGAATTGGGGTGGCGGGAACGGTATTTATCGCTATTTTTCTCGGGACGGCAAGTTATCGTCTGGAGCGTCTTAAAATCTGGAGAAATCCGGAAGCTTATGAAAAAGGATTTCAAACCATTCAGGGACTCTATGCAATCGGAAGTGGAGGGATTTTTGGAAGTGGACTTGGGAGCAGTGTTCAGAAACTTGGATTTGTTCCAGAAGCGCAAAACGACATGATTTTTTCAATTATCTGCGAGGAGACCGGTCTGTGCGGTGCAGTACTGCTGATACTGCTGTTTGCACTTCTAATCTGGAGATTGATGGTAATTGCAACCCATGCAGGGGATTTAGAAGGAGCATTGATTTCGGGAGGAATTATGGGGCATATCGCAATTCAGGTTATTTTAAATATTGCGGTTGTGACAAATACAATTCCAAATACCGGAATTACCCTGCCCTTTGTCAGTTATGGAGGGACTTCTGTTGTATTTTTACTGGGAGAGATGGGAATGGCGCTTGCAGTCAGCCGGAGAGGAAAGCGGGAGAGCAGGTAGCACTTTAAGAAACGGTGCATACTATAGGATATAGAGAGCAACGGAAGGAAGAGGCAGATTTGAATCAAATCCGTATTGAGGGATTTCATCGTCTGAATGGAGAAGTAAGAATACAGGGTTCTAAAAATGCGGCATTGCCAATGATGGCGGCCGCTGTTTTATGTAAAGGGGAAGTGATTCTTCATCATTGTCCGGATATTACAGATGTTCATCTGATGAAAGAAATTATAAAGGGGCTTGGTGGGAAGGCTTTTTATAAAAATCATACCATGTATCTGGATTGTACAAAGATAGAGCGGACTACAATTCCCAAAAAAGAAGCAGAGAAGATGCGTTCTTCTATTGTGTTAATGGGAAGTCTTTTAGGAAGAAAAAAGGAGGTCTGTATTCCCTGGCCGGGAGGCTGTGTGATAGGAAAACGTCCAATCGATCTTCATTTGTCTGCCCTTGAAAAAATGGGAGCAGAATTTACAGAAGAAGACAGGGGGCTTAAGGGAAAAACCGAGGGACTCAAAGGCACCAGAATTGTATTTCCAAAAATCAGCGTGGGTGCAACGCAAAATGTAATCCTGGCATCCGTACTTGCCAAAGGTACAACGATACTGGAAAATTGTGCCTGCGAACCGGAAGTGCAGTGGCTGTGCCGGTTTTTAAGAAAAGGTGGAGCAAAAATAAAAGAAACGAAAAACCGAATGATTGAAATCGAAGGCATAAAGTCTTTACATGCAGTTGAATACGAAGTTCCGCCGGATAGAATTGTAGCAGGAACGTATCTTTGCGCTTCTGCAATTACAAGAAGCAATATTTGTCTGGTCGGAGCACCAAAAGATGAGATGAAAGCAATCTTATCGCTCTATCAGAAAATGGGTGGACAATACGAATGGATTGGTGGTAAACTGTCTTTGTGCAGTCAGGAAGTAAACGTTCCGGTTTTATGTCAAAAAACGGAAGTTTATCCGGGATTTCCAACAGATTTACAGTCACCGGTTCTGGCAGTGCTTTCAGGTATTAAAGGAAAAAGCTGTCTGATAGAAACCATTTTTGAGAATCGTTTTCGTGTAGCAGGGGAACTTAAAAAAATGGGAGCAAATATCCGGATTGATGGAGCAAAGGCAGAAATTTATGGAGGAAAACTGCATGGGGCAGAGGTAGAAGCGCAGGAACTTCGGGGAGGTGCGGCACTGGTTCTGGCAGGACTGGCGGCAAAAGGAGTGACTACGGTAAAGAATATCGAATATATCGAGCGTGGATATGAGGATATCTGCCGTGATTTGAGTCAGCTTGGAGCAGTGATGGAAAGAAAATAAAGGGGATTATTTTATATGGATAAAAAGAAACGCACGAAGATTTTGGGCGGTATTGTGGCAGTGCTGTTGCTTGGAATTGCTGTTTTTTTCGGCGGTTTTCGGGTTACAAGTGTAAAAGTAGAAGGAAATACAGCTCATACAGATAAAGAAATAAAAAAGATGGTGCTTCAAGGATCACTTGCTTCAAATACCATACTGGTTCGTTTTTTAAATCCGAGCGAAAAAACAAAAGATGACCAGTTTATTCAGAAAGTATGGATTGAGCGGACAAGCAGTCATAAATTAATCATTCATGTAAGGGAAAAAGAATTAATTGGTTATACGAAATTTTTGGATGGATATCTGTATTTTGACAAAGAAGGAATTGTTCAGGTAAGTACTACAAAAGAATTGAAAAATATTCCATTTATTGAAGGATTAGGTCAGAAAAAGGTTCAGGTAGGACAGAAATTGTCCGGACTGACAGATGAAGTTCTGGGCATGCTTTTAAGTGCGACAAAGATGATGGAGAGTAGTGAACAGCATCCGGACCGAATCGTCATTGAAAATGGAGCACTTACCATGTATTTTTCGGAAATCGAAGTAAAACTTGGCACGGAAAAAAATATTTCAGATAAAATAAGCAAAATGCTGGGAATTTTGCCACAGCTTGAAGGAATGCAGGGCGTTTTGGACTTACAGAATGTGGACTCCACGACAGAGACCATTGTATTTAAGAAGTCAGAGACACAAAAGAGCACAGAAGAAAATCAAAACGAGTAGAGGCAGCAAAGTAAAAAATAAAAGAATGGAAAAATAAAAAAATCGGTGTCGAAGAAAAAAGAAACTATAAGAATAAAGTAAAAATTTAAATTTTTTATGAAAAAATGAAAATAGCGGTTGATTAATTTTTGAAAAGAAGATATTATATATCTATATGCACGAACCTTGGAGGAGAATAGGATTTGGCATAAGCGTAAAATCAGAAGAAATACGGAATGCAATACATGAAAGTGTATTTAAAAACCATACAGGTAAGCTAAAGGAGGAAGTACTTTGTTAGAGATTATGACAAACGAGGCTGAATCATCTGCAAAAATCGTAGTCATTGGTGTAGGTGGAGCTGGTAATAATGCAGTAAACAGAATGGTGGAAGAAACAATTAGCGGTGTAGAATTTGTTGGAGTGAATACCGATAAACAGGCGCTGACATTATGTAAAGCACCGACCGTTGTTCAGATTGGTGAAAAACTGACAAAAGGTCTTGGTGCAGGAGCAAAACCGGAAATCGGTGAAAAAGCAGCAGAAGAAAGCATCGAGGAAATTAAGCAGGTTCTTCAGGGTGCTGATATGGTATTTGTTACCTGTGGTATGGGTGGCGGAACCGGAACAGGTGCTGCTCCAATCGTTGCAGGTGCAGCAAAAGAAATGGGAATTTTGACAGTTGGTGTTGTCACAAAGCCTTTCCGTTTTGAAGCAAAGACACGTATGACAAATGCATTGACAGGTATTGAAAAATTAAAAGACAATGTGGATACATTAATTGTAATCCCGAATGACCGTCTGCTTGAAATCGTTGACCGTCGTACTACTATGCCGGAAGCATTAAAGAAAGCGGATGAAGTGCTTCAGCAGGCAGTTCAGGGAATCACAGATTTAATCAATCTTCCGGCTCTGATTAACCTTGACTTTGCAGACGTTCAGACTGTTATGATTGATAAAGGAATTGCACATATCGGTATCGGTGAAGGAAAAGGTGATGATAAAGCAATGGAAGCTGTTCAGCAGGCAGTATCCAGCCCACTTCTCGAAACAACCATCCAGGGTGCATCTCATGTTATTATCAACGTATCCGGAGATATCTCCCTTATGGATGCAAATGATGCAGCAAGCTATGTACAGAACCTTACAGGCGAAGATACAAACATTATCTTTGGTGCTCTGTATGATGATAAAGAAGCAGATTATGTAAGAATCACAGTAATCGCTACAGGTCTTGATGATGAAACAGCAAGAAAACCAAGCGTATCCCGTGATAAAAAAACTGCAAAAACAGAAGAAGTGGTACAGCAGCCGGTACAGCAGACTGCACACGTAGAAACTCAGCAGCCAGCTTTTAAGATGCCGACTTTCCAGCAGCCAACTTTCGGAAGCAATACAGGTAACTTCACAAGTACTGTGCCGAAGAAAGATATTCAGATTCCGGATTTCTTAAAAAATAGAAAGTAATACGATATACACTACAAAAGATAAAGGCGGTTCAGATTAGTTCTGGATCGCCTTTTTTAGTCAAAAGTTTAAGGAGAAAAAAGATGGAAACAAAGTTTACTCATTTTGATGAACAGGGAAATGCAGTGATGGTGGATGTTTCAGAAAAGAATCCGACAAGCCGGACTGCATTAGCAGAGGGGAAAATTCAGGTCAATCGTGAAGTGATGGATGCGATTCTTCATCATACAGTAAAAAAAGGGGATGTGCTGGGTGTAGCGCGTGTAGCCGGAATTATGGCAGTGAAACAGACTTCTTCGTTGATTCCGATGTGCCATGTACTTCCAATCAGTAAATGCAGTGTAGATTTTGAAATTGAAGAAGAAAATCTTACGATTAAAGCCTTATGTATGGTAAAAGTAGAAGGGAAAACGGGTGTTGAAATGGAAGCACTGACCGGAGTTAATGTGGCTCTGCTTACGATTTACGATATGTGTAAAGCAATTGATAAACGAATGGTGATGACGGACATTCATCTGGTAGAGAAAAAAGGTGGAAAAAGCGGTGACTTTTATTTTGAAGAAAAATAAAAGCCACCGATATTCAAAATTAAAAATTTTTCAAGAGAACATCATTTTTGGAGAGACTATTATTATTTTCCAAGTGTTTCTCTAACTAATTCCACTGGCATTTCCTGACCGGTCCAGATTTTAAATGCTTCTGCACCTTGATACAAAAGCATGGAATAACCATTGAAAGCAATACAGCCTTTTTCTTTTGCCATTTTAAGCAGTTTGGTTTCCCATGGATTATAGATAATATCAGCAACAGCAAGGTCTTTTCTTAAAAGAGAACTGTCTTCTAAGATGCAGGTATCTGTATTTGGAGCCATTCCGACAGATGTGGCATTTACAAAAAGTGTACTTTGTTCCAGACTGTGCTTTAAAGCAGTTGTATCGTTATGATCAAAAACAGTAATTTTGCAGGAGCTAAGTGCGGAAAGTTTTTGAATGACTTCGCGGATACGTGGAAGATAACGGCTGGTTGAGCGGGCGAAGATATGGATTTCTCCCACATTATCAAGTGCAGCCTGAGCGCAGATTGCAGTAGCGGCACCGCCAATTCCCATAAGGGTGATTGTCTTTCCTGTTACATCAATGCCGTGTTCTTTGACTGAGCGCATAAACCCAATGCCGTCGGTGTTGTGTCCGATTAACTTTCCATCTTTGTTTTCTACGGTGTTAACTGCACCAATACACTTTGCAGCAGGGGAAAGTTCGTCCAGATATTCTAAAATTTTTGTTTTGTTTGGCATGGTTAGATTGAAGCCCTTTACACCCATTGTTTTTAAGGCTTTGACGGCATCTCCAAGCGTCTGTTCATTGATATCAAAGCAAAGATAGACATAATCAAGACCGAGTGCGGAAAAACTGGTATTATGCATCATAGGAGAGATGCTGTGTGCCACCGGACTTCCAAGAAGACAGGTGAGTTTTGTATGTCCTGTAATTGGTATCATAATTATAAAACCTCACTTTCATTTTGTTACATTAAAGTTTAAAAGGAAAAAAATAGAGTGTCAAGTAGAAAAGAAAATTCGACAAGATAAGAGGGAAAGATAATCTTTTTGATAAAATTCGACAAAAATGTCGAAAATAAATCAAATTGTGATAAAAATTATGTAAACCGGAAAATAAAAGAAAAAAATAAAGTTTTGCATCAAATAGTTTACATAAAGAAGGTGACATAAAGTTGCCTTTCGATGTCGAAAACTATCGGATTTTAGCAAAAAATTTTTGGGAAGAGCCTTGTGATTTTGACAGAATTCACACCCCCCTAGACCTTATAATGAACATTACTTAGTTCCAGATAAGTAATTGAGTCAAAAAGGTCTAGGGGGGTGTTTTGTGTACTACGAATTTTACATAGATGTGTTTTTCGTAGTCAATCTGGTAATGGATTTTTTTATCCTGCAGTTGGTGAACCGGATGATTTTGGGGGCTGCCAACCCGCTTCGTTCACTTGCAGGAGCTGTACTGGGAGCAGTAGGAAGCGGTGTGATTCTTTTTTTACCGTTTTCTTCATGGAAAATAAGGGGTCTGATTTCCTATGGGATTTTAGCACCGCTTATGGTTATGGCTGGATGTGGAACAAAAAATAAGAATGTATTTTGGATGGAACTGCTTGGCTTTTATGGATGTTCTGCTTTGGCAGGAGGAATTTTTCTGGCATTTCCCAAGATTGCAGCAAGAGGAATCATCACATTTTTGGCGTTATCGTCAGTCACTTACTGGATGCTTGTCATCAGTATCAGACTCTTAAAATACTTAAATGGAAAAAGGAGTACTCTTTGCCAGATTCAAATTCGGGCAGGAAAAAGACAAATAAAAGTGAAAGGTCTGTATGACACAGGAAACCAGCTTTGGGATTCTTTGTTAAAGAAGCCGGTCTGCGTGATTGAATATCAGGCATTTACCGGTCTTTTAAGTGAACCGCAGAAAAAAGCGTTTGATGCTCTTATAATGCGGACCCAAAACGCATCGGATAGTCTGACAGAAAGCCTCATCTGTTTTGAACCACACTTTATCTGTTTTTTAAGTGTGGGAACAAAGAGAGGAAGCCTGCTTGTCGTAACTGTAGATGAGATGTCTGTAGAACGAAGAGAACGGCGGGTATCCGTAAAAAAACCGGTTTTGGCACTTGTAAAACAGGATATGTCAGTAGATAAAACCTTTCAGATGATTATAAATCCAGAAGTTTTTGACAGTTAGGAGGCGCTTGTGATGGAAACAGCAGTTGTAAGAAGAGTTCAATTCCCTGTTTTTACAGGAATGATTTTGCGAAGAGGAGAAGAGATTCACTATATTGGTGGTGCAGATGTACTGCCGGCTCCTCTTGATATACAGACAGAGACCTTAATGATAGAAAAACTGCAGACCGATGAGTTTGAAGAGGCAAAAGCAAGTCTGATTGAACATAATCTGCGTCTGGTGGTATACATTGCAAAGAAATTTGATAATACCGGAGTTGGAGCGGAAGATTTAATTTCAATTGGAACGATTGGACTGATTAAGGCAATTAATACCTTTAAATCTGAAAAAAAAATCAAGCTGGCAACTTATGCTTCAAGATGCATCGAAAATGAAATTTTGATGTATCTGAGAAGAAACAGTAAAACGAAACTGGAGGTTTCCATCGATGAACCGCTTAATGTAGACTGGGATGGAAATGAATTACTTTTGTCGGATATTTTGGGGACAGATGAAGATGTAATTTATCGTGGAATCGAAAGTGAAGTGGAGCGGAATCTGCTTGGAAAGGCAATCAGTAAATTAAGTAAACGGGAACAGACGATTATCCGACTTCGTTTTGGCATTAATATGCCGGATGGAAGAGAAAAAACTCAAAAAGAGGTAGCGGATTTGCTTGGAATTTCACAGTCTTATATTTCAAGACTGGAAAAACGGATTATGAAACGCTTAAAAAAAGAAATGGTACGATATGAGTAATTAGAATTTAAGAAATCCCTTCTACAGGAATAAATCTTGTAGAGGGGATTTTTTCTTTCCTACTTTTTCTTTCTATTATGCACCCTGTTCGATTTCTTTTTTGACTTGAAGAACAAGTGGGATAATTTCCTGAATCCGTTTATCTGTCATTCGGGTGACAGGTGCAGAGATAGAAAACGCATAGCGGGAACGACCTTTATAGTCGGTAAGTCCTACGGCAATACAGCGTACGCCAAGTTCGTTTTCTTCGTTATCAAGAGCATAGCCATTCTTTCTGGCTTCTTTTACCTCTTTTAAAAAGGTGTCATAGTCTGTAATGGTATGCCGGGTCAGTTTTTTGTGGGTGCAGGCATCCCATAATTTATGAATCTGGGATTCTTCCATGCCGGCTGCCATTGCTTTTCCAACACCGGAACAGTAGAGCGGAATCCGGCTTCCGACTTTGGAAACCATCCGCACAGAGTTTTGACGTGACTCTTCTTTGTAGATATAAACCGCTTCCGAGCCATCGAGCTGTACAAAATGAACTGTCTCTCCGGTTTCTTGAGAGAGTGATTTTAAATAAGGTCGGACAACTTCAAGGATATCGAGTCGTTCTAACAGACAGTTGGATAATGCCAGTACTTTTAAGGACAGGTCATACTTCTGGGTTTCTGAATCCTGCTTTGCATACCCCATATAAATCAAGGAGGATAGTAGTCGGTGTGTGGTACTTTTATTTAAATTTAATTCACGGCTTAAATCAGCCAGTGAAACAGGTCCGATTTTTGACAAAGTTTCCATAGCAAGAAACAGCCGATCTGCAACCTGAATAGGGTTTTTTGATTCCATAAGATATCATTTTCCTTTCTAACTGTAACGATATTATGTTGAGGATGGTCTTAGATTTGAGGATTGAGGGGAATTTCGATTCATAAGACTTTGGCGCTATTGTAACACTTTCCGGAATGTGTTACAACCAGAAAATTTTTTTTGAAAGGGGCTTGACAATATGGAGATCTGTAGTATAATCCAAAGTAAAGATATCGTATTGTGAAACATAGTTCCACATTATGAAACTAGCGGAAACGAAAAAAATTATTTTTAAAATTCAAGGAGGACATTATGAACGCAGTTTTAGAACAGCTTTCCAAATTTGGCGTAGTACCAGTAGTAGTATTAAATGACGTAAAGGATGCAGAACCGTTGGCAAAAGCACTTTGCCAGGGTGGACTTCCATGTGCAGAAGTAACTTTCCGTACGGATGCAGCAGAGGAATCTATTCGTATCATGACAGAAAAATATCCGGAAATGTTAGTTGGAGCAGGTACTGTTCTGACAACAGAGCAGGTTGACCGTGCTGTTGCAGCGGGCGCAAAATTCATCGTAAGCCCAGGATTTGACCCGGAAATCGTAGATTACTGTATTGAAAAAGGTATCACAGTAACACCGGGATGCGTAACGCCTTCAGAAGTAGCTCAGGGTGTAAAACGTGGATTAAAAGTATTAAAATTCTTCCCGGCAGAACAGTTTGGCGGAGTTGCTACAATCAAAGCAATGACAGCAGCTTATGTTGGAATCAAAATCATGCCGACAGGCGGAATCAATCCGAAAAATGTAAGAGAATACTTAGCTTGTGACAAAATCTTTGCATGTGGCGGAAGCTGGATGGTAAAAGGTGATATGATTAAAGCGGGTGAATTCGATAAAATCGAAGCAATGACAAAAGAAGCAGTTGAAATCGTAAAAGAAGTAAGAGGATAAGAATCGCAGATTTGCGGATGAGGGAGACTTTAACACTGTGCTAGTGGATGGTGCAGTGCTAAGAAATAAAAGATAGAAATTAACATGCTATAAATGACCCCTTTTGCCATGGGTGAACATTTAGATAGAAAAAAAGGGTGTGGAGAAGTCTGCATCCTTTTTTTCTACAAAGAAAGGAGCAGATATTATGAAAAAAGATTTTGATTTGCTGTCACTCGGAGAAATTTTGCTTCGACTTTCCCCACCGGATAATGAACGAATTGTGCGTGGAGAAACATTTCAGAAACAGGTCGGGGGAGCGGAATTAAATGTCGTATCCGGAGCTGCCCTGTTGGGCCTTAGAACCGGAATCATTTCCAAACTTCCGGATAATTCTTTAGGAATTTATGCAAAGAACCGTGTCCGTTTCTGCGGTGTCAGCGATGACTATCTGGTATATGATAAAGAGGAAGATGCAAGACTTGGAATTTATTTCTATGAAAATGGTGCATATCCAAGAAAACCAAGTGTCGTTTATGACAGAAGACATGCTTCTTTTTGTAAAATCAATGAAACAGAAGTTCCGGATTCCATGTATGCAAATACAGCCTGTTTCCATACAAGCGGAATTACTCTGGCACTTTCTGAAAATACAAGAGAAGTAGCCATTGATATGATTAAGAAATTTAAAGCACAGGGTGCACTGATTTCGTTTGATGTAAACTTCAGAGGAAATTTATGGACCGGAGAAGAAGCAAAAGAGTGTATCGAACGAATCCTGCCTTATGTTGATATTTTCTTTTGTTCAGAAGATACTGCCCGCCTGACTTTCTTAAAAGAGGGAAATGTAAAAGAGATTATGAAGAGTTTTACCGAAGAGTATCCGATTTCAATTGTGGCATCTACTCAGAGAATTGTACACAGCCCGAAAGTGCATACCTTTGGTTCAGTCATCTACAGTGCAAAAGAAGATAAATACTTTGAAGAAGAACCATACCGTGATATTGAAGTTGTAGACCGTATCGGAAGCGGAGATGCTTATATTTCAGGTGTTTTATACGGTTTGCTCGGATGTGGATTTGACTGTCAGAAAGCCTTAGAATATGGAAATGCAACCAGTTCTGTAAAGAATACGATTCCTGGTGACCTTCCTTCCTGTGATTTAAAAGAGATTGACCGAATTATCCGGAATCATAAAAATACCGGAATCCAGCTTGAAATGGATCGATAATAAAAAATAGGGGCATATACTGATAGAAAATAAGAATGGAGAAATTTTTTATGCGTGTATGCCAGCTTCGACAAAAAGAAGTGATTAATATCTGTACCTGCAAGAGTCTCGGTGTGCCGTTTGACCTTGAGTTTGATGAAAAGACTGGGTGTGTGACAGCAATTATTGTTCCGCTTCCGGGGAAAATCTGTGGATTTTTCGGGCCGGTCAGTGAGTACGTGATTCCGTTCGAATGTATCAAACAAATTGGGGAAGATATTATTCTGGTCGAAATAAAAGAAGAAAAGTTTTTAAAAAAGAGTTAGATAAAAGAACCCTCGGTATTTTGCAGTTACGCACCGAGGGATCTTTATCTTTTCACAACCGAAGATAATTTTTCATGGATTTTAAGGCATGTTTTTCAAGCCGGCTGACCTGAGCCTGCGAAATTCCAATTTCCTGTGCGACTTCCATTTGGGTTTTCCCCTCATAAAAGCGCATTTCTATGATATTTCGTTCCCTTGTCTCAAGCCGGTTCATTGCTTCTTTTAGAGAGATATCCTCAATCCAGTGTTCTTCTTTATTTTTCTTATCACTGATCTGGTCCATGACATACAAGGTGTCACCGCCTTCGGTGTAAACCGGTTCATATAGACTGACCGGACTTTGAATGGCATCAAGGGCATAGACGATATCCTCTTTATTGATGCCGATTTCACTGGCAATTTCCTGAACTGTTGGTTCTCTTAAGTTCTGTTTCATATAATATTCTTTTGCATGGATTGCCTTATAGGCAGTATCACGCAGGGAACGGCTGACGCGTATGGAGTTGTTGTCCCTTAAGTAGCGGCGGATTTCACCGATAATCATAGGAACAGCATAAGTAGAAAAGCGTACATTTAATGTGGTATCGAAGTTGTCAATTGCTTTCATCAGACCGATACAGCCGATTTGAAATAAATCATCCGCATTTTCATTACTTGCAGAGAAGCGTTTAATTATACTTAAGACCAGCCTTAAATTCCCTTTGATATATAAATCTCTTGCTTCTGTGTCACCCTTTTTTATCCGTTCAAACAGCATTTCTTTTTCGGCATTGGTAAGGACAGGGAGTTTTGATGTATTTACGCCGCATATTTCAACTTTATTAAGAGCCATTGCAAGAATCCTCCATTTTTAGTTTCATGTACGAATACATTTATAATTAGAATGATTCTCATAAGACTGTCACAATATACTGTAAAATGGAAAATTTCATAAAGTTTTAGCCCTTGACAACGCATAAAGTGCGAAAAAGATTGACGATTTACGCTTTTGTGTACTATACTTTAGGCAAGCAAGGCAGTAAAGGAGGCTGAAAATGATGAAGTGCCCTTTTTGTAATCAGGAAAATACACGTGTCATAGATTCAAGACCGGTTCCGGATAATAATTCGATTCGCAGACGCAGACAATGTGATGAATGTCATAAACGCTTCACCACGTATGAGAAGATAGAGACGATTCCTCTTACGGTAATTAAAAAAGACCAGAGCAGGGAAACATATGATCGGACCAAAATACAGGATGGAATTATGCGTGCCTGTTATAAACGGCCGATTTCGGTGGAACAGATTGAACGCACGATTGACGAAATAGAGACAGAGATTTTCAATAAAGAAGAACGGGAAATTCCAAGTACGGAAATCGGAGAGATTGTGATGAACCGCTTAAAAGAATTAGATGCGGTTACGTATGTCCGTTTTGCCTCTGTCTATCGGGAATTTAAAGATGTGAATACCTTTATGGATGAATTAAAGAAGATGTTAAAGTAATAAGAGAGGACTCACCGAGCACCGGTGAGTCCTTATTTGTCTGTATTATTCTTTTTTAGTTTCTAAAGTATCCAAAGTAACAGAGAGAATAAGATTAAAATGAGCATCAAAACGTAGTAAAAATATTGGATGTTTGATTTCTTTTGGTGGCTGTCATATCCAAGTACTCCAAAGACGAAAAAGAGGTAAAGATATAGGAGTTGTTTGCAAAGGATGAAATCAAGTTTGAAAAACGGATAAGACAAAAAGACAAAAATACCGAGTACAATAAATAAAATAGATTTTTTCTTCATAATGAAGACTCCGTTTAAAGTTTTTCTCATAGGCAGCCTCCTATTAGGTTTAAAAAAATCAGTAAAAAAGAATAATACAGAATAAATAATTGTTAATTTATTATATTTTAACATATTGACTTTGGAAAATCAAAAAAATATTTTTGTTAAGAGCACTTTTTTCACTATAAAGGGCAGTTCTGCTTCTTGCGCTTTGTATGGTAAAGTGATAAAATCTCCATAAATCAGGATGCGGATGAAAATGAGAGGAGCAGAGACAAGATGAGAACATTTAAAAAATCTTCAAAATTAGACCATGTATGTTATGACGTAAGAGGACCGGTTTTAGATGAAGCCAACCGTATGCAGGCCGATGGAATCGATGTTTTAAAATTAAACATAGGAAATCCGGCACCGTTTGGATTTTCCGCACCGGAAGAAGTCATTACGGATATGATTTCCACCCTTAGAAGTGCACAGGGATATTCCGATTCCCATGGAATCTTTGCTGCAAGAAAGGCAATCATGCAGTATGCGCAGACAAAAAATATTCCAAATGTGTCAATGGAACATATTTATACCGGAAATGGTGTCAGTGAGCTGATTAATTTAGTGACACAGGGACTGATTGATAATGGAGATGAAATCTTAGTTCCATCTCCGGATTATCCGCTCTGGACCGGATGTGTGACCCTTGCAGGTGGAAAAGCAGTACATTATATCTGTGATGAACAGTCCGAATGGTATCCGGATATCGAGGATATGAGAAGTAAAATCACAGATAAGACAAAGGCGATTGTCATTATCAACCCAAACAATCCGACCGGTGCAGTTTATCCAAAAGAAGTGCTTGAACAGATTGTGGAACTTGCAAGAGAACATGAACTAATGATTTTCTCAGATGAGATTTATGACAGACTGGTGATGGATGGAATTGAACACACTTCCATTGCTTCTTTAGCACCGGATTTATTCTGTATTACCTTAAATGGGTTGTCAAAATCCCATATGATTGCAGGTTTTCGCTGTGGCTGGATGATTTTAAGCGGAGCAAAGGAAAAAGCAAAAGACTATATTGAAGGTTTAAATATGCTTTCCAATATGCGTCTGTGTTCCAATGTTCCGGCACAGTGCATCGTTCAGACCGCACTTGGGGGACATCAGAGCGTGAAAAACTATCTTGTTCCAGGTGGAAGAATCTATGAACAGAGAGAATTTATTTACAATGCAATTAATGATATTCCGGGCTTGTCAGCAGTAAAACCAAAGGCGGCCTTTTATATCTTCCCGAAAATGGATACGAAAAAGTTTAACATCTTAGACGATGAGAAATTTGTGCTGGATTTATTAAAGGAGAAAAAAGTACTGCTTACACATGGAAGAGGATTTAACTGGGCGGAGCCAGACCACTTCAGGATTGTATATCTGCCGAATATTGAACAGTTAAAGGATGCGACAGGAAAGATTGCAGATTTCCTTTCCGGATATCATCAACAGATTTAATCCAAAAAAGGGCTTATAGTAATTAAACTATAAGCCCTTTTTTTGTTAGGTGACAAAATAAAAAATAGAAATAAATTTCTTAAAAAACCATAAAATGGGTTGTAAAATGAAAAAAACAGTGCTAAATTATATTAGCCGACTAAGTAAAAAGGGTGGTGAGATTTTGTGAAATGCGAAGAAATAGATAGTTTACAGGGACTGATAATGCGCATGACACATTTATACTATGGCAAAGCGTATGCAGCAATGAAAGAATTAGATGTTCATCCAAGGCAGATACCATTGTTGTTTATACTGCAGAAAAAAGAAGGAATGAGTCAGAGGGAAATCTGCGATGAAATGAAGATAAAACCGCCAACGGTTGCGGTTTCTATCAAGCGAATGGAAAAAGCAGGTTTAATTGAGAAAATGCCGGATGAAAAAGACCAGAGGGTTGTCCGGATTTATGTAACAGAAAAAGGAAAATCGCTGAGTAAGCAGATTGAGAAAGTAGTCAAAGAAAGTGAAGCAAAGGTAGTAGAAGGATTTTCAGAAGTAGAAATTTGTCTTATGAAGCGGTTTTTGAAGCAAATGATAGCAAATATGGAACAGGAAGAAAGCAAAAAGGAGTGACACGAAGATTATGTTAAAAATGTTTCATTACATGAAAGAACGATGGTATTACGTGGTAATGATTATTGTTCTTTTATTTGTGCAGGCATATTGTGACCTTTCCCTGCCGGATTACACATCCAAAATTGTCAATGTGGGTATCCAGCAAAAAGGAATTGAGGATGGAGTGCCGGATACCATCCGAAAAGAGAGTCTGGAGCACCTGCTTTTGTTTTTAGATGAAAAGGAAAAAGCAAAAGTAGAAGATGCCTATACCTTAAAAGATGATGTCTATAAAAGAAATGATGTCACAAAAGAGGAACGAGATGAGTTAAATTCGATTCTTGCGATTCCGATGATGTCAGCAGGAAGTTTAGAGGATGAAGAAAAGGCAGCAGAAATCAAAACACAGATGGGACTGCCCGAAGAGAGTGATTTATGGCAGGTATTAGAACAATTACCGCAGGAACAGTTAGATGCCATGAAAGATTCTCTGACAGAGAAAATAGAAGAAATGCCGGAATCCATTGTAACACAGGCAGCCGTACAGTTTGTACAGACAGAGTATGAAGCACAGGGAATTGATGTAGATGCGATGCAAATTCAGTATCTGATGACCTCTGGACTTAAAATGCTTGCAATGGCACTTGTTATTATGCTTGCAGCTGTTTCTGTTACGTTTTTATCTTCAAGAGTGGCAGCTTTTCTTGGACGGAATCTTAGAAATGGAGTCTATCGGAAAGTTATTTCATTTTCCGGTGAAGAGTTAAATCATTTCTCAACCGCTTCTTTGATTACAAGAAGTACCAATGATATTCAGCAGGTTCAGTTAGTATTTGCTATGATATTCAGAATTGTACTTTATGCCCCAATTCTTGGTGTGGGTGGTGTCTTGAAAGTCTTACAGACCGATGTTTCCATGACCTGGATTCTTGGTGTGGCAGTCGTGGCAATTTTAATTTTAGTTGGATTTCTATTTGCAGTTGCAATGCCGAAATTTAAAATTTTACAGTACCGAATTGATGAATTAAATCTGGTTTCAAGAGAAATTTTAACCGGTCTTTCTGTTATTCGTGCGTTCTCAAGAGAGAAACATGAAGAAGAACGTTTTGAAGAAGTCAATGAACGTCTGACAAAGACAAACCTGTTTGTAAATCGCTGTATGACTTTTATGATGCCGGCAATGATGCTGATTATGAACGGAATTACTGTATTGATTATCTATAATGGTTCTCATGCAGTAGATAATGGAACAATGCAGGTCGGAAACATGATGGCATTTATGCAGTATGCAATGCAGATTATCATGTCGTTTTTAATGATTACCATGATGTCGATTATGCTTCCGAGAGCCAGTGTATCTGCAAAACGTATCAACGAAATTATGGAGACAAAAGTAAGCATTGAATCTCCGGAAACAGCAAAAATTCCGGAAAATAACAAAAAAGGTGAAGTTCGTTTTGAACATGTAGGATTTGCTTATCCTGGAGCGGAAGAGGAAACGCTTTCGGATATTAACTTTACAGCTCAAAAAGGAGAAACTGTAGCATTTATCGGAAGTACCGGAAGTGGAAAGAGTACCTTAGTTAACTTAATTCCACGTTTCTTTGATGTGACAAGCGGAAAAATTCTGGTAGATGGAGTGGATATCCGTGAAATGGGACTGCATGATTTACGTGAGCGAATCGGCTATGTTCCGCAAAAAGGAGTACTGTTTTCCGGAACAATTGATTCCAATATCCGTTATGGAAAAGAAGATGCAACAAAAGAAGAGGTCAATCGTGCAGCCGAGATTGCACAGGCACAGGAATTTATCGGGCAAAAAGAAAAAGGAATGGAATCTGAAATTGCACAGGGTGGAACGAATGTATCCGGTGGACAGAAACAAAGACTTTCTATTGCAAGAGCAATTGCAAAGAATCCGGAAATCTATATTTTTGATGACAGTTTTTCTGCACTGGATTATAAGACCGATGTGGTGCTTCGCCGTGCATTAAAGAAAGAGACAAAAGATGCAACGACTTTAATTGTTGCACAGAGAATCAGTACCATTTTACATGCAGATAAGATTTTGGTATTAGACGAAGGAAAAATTGTTGGCGAGGGAACTCATAAAGAACTTTTGAAAACCTGTGAGGTTTATCAGCAGATTGCAATGTCACAGTTGTCAAAGGAGGAATTGGAACATGAGTAATACAGCAGGAAGAGGCAGAGGTCCAATGGGTCGGAGAAGAGGTATGTCCGGCGAAAAGGCAAAGGACTTTAAAGGTGCAATGCTTCGGCTCTTAAAATATATGGAACGTTATAAATTCCGACTGATTTTGATGGTGATTTTTGCAATCGGCGGAACCGTATTTAATATTATTGGACCAAAGATTTTAGGTAAGGCAACAACGGAACTGTATTCCGGTCTGATTTCAAAGATTAACGGCGGAAGCGGAATTGATTTTGATAAAATTATAAAAATTCTCGTTGGTGTAATGTGTCTGTATGTAGTCAGTTCAGTCTTATCCTTTATCCAGGGATTTATCATGACAGGCATTTCCAATGATGTGACTTATAATCTCAGGAAAGATATTTCAAAGAAAATCAATAAAATTCCAATGAAATATTTTGAAAGCAGAACACATGGAGAAATCCTTTCCCGTATTACAAACGATGTGGATACGCTGCAGACCGGAATTAACCAGAGTGTAACCCAGCTTATTACATCAGCCACCACCTTGATTGGTGTACTGGTTATGATGTTAAGCATTAATGTATGGATGACTTTGGCAGCACTTTTGATTTTACCGGTTTCGATGTTTATTATCAGCAAGGTCATGAAACATTCCCAGAAATACTTCCAGGATCAGCAGAAATATCTTGGTGAAGTAAATGGACAGGTTGAAGAAATTTATAGCGGACATACTGTAGTAAAAGCATTTAACAAAGAAGATGACGTCATCAATGAATTTGAAAAGACCAATGAGAAATTGTACAGTTCTGCATGGCGTTCACAGTTCTTTTCCGGAATTATGATGCCGATTATGCAGTTTGTGGGAAATCTTGGTTATGTTATGGTTGCTCTGCTTGGCGGCTTTATGGTTATTAAAAATAAAATTGAAGTCGGTGATGTGCAGGCATTTTTCCAGTATATCCGAAACTTCACCCAGCCAATCCAGCAGATTGCGCAGGTTACGAATATGCTTCAGTCCTCAGCGGCAGCGTCGGAACGTGTGTTTGAATTTTTGGATGTGGAAGAAGAAGACCAGGTGGCAGAGGATCCGGTGTCTATCAATCAGATAGAGGGAAATGTCAGTTTTGAGCATATTTCCTTTGGCTATGACCCGTCAAAGATTATTGTACATGATTTTAATGCCGATGTAAAAGCCGGACAGAAAGTTGCGATTGTAGGACCAACCGGAGCCGGAAAGACAACGATGATTAAACTTTTGATGCGTTTTTATGATGTCAATTCCGGGGAAATCTGTATTGATGGTCATAATGTAAAAGATTTTAACCGTATGGAACTTCGTGAAATGTTTGGTATGGTACTGCAGGATACCTGGCTGTTCCACGGAACAATTATGGAAAATATCCGTTATGGACGCTTAGATGCAACAGATGAAGAAGTCATTGCGGCAGCAAAAGCAGCCCATGCCCATCATTTTATTATGTCCCAGCCAGGTGGTTATCAGATGGAATTAAATGAAGAGACCAGTAATATTTCCCAGGGTCAGAAACAGCTTTTGACAATTGCAAGAGCAATCTTAGCGGACAATAAGATTATGATTCTGGATGAAGCAACTTCTTCCGTCGATACCAGAACAGAAGAGCGAATTCAGAAAGCAATGGACAATCTGATGAAAGGACGAACCAGTTTTGTTATTGCTCACAGACTTTCCACGATTCGTGATGCCGACTTAATTCTGGTTATGAAAGACGGAGATATCATTGAACAGGGAACTCATGAATCCCTTCTTGCCAAGAATGGCTTCTATGCAAATCTTTATAACAGCCAGTTTGAAAAGATGGAAACAGTTTAAAGTGTAAAACTTTAAATTGCTAAAATATTTTTCGCAAAATGGCTTGACAAACGATAAAAAAGTCAGTATTATTTGGTTAGATTAATTAAGAGAGGTTTTACCATGATGAAGAATTTATTGAATGTATGGACAAAAGATTTTTATTTTGGTTATCTGGGTTATTTTTATAATGCAGGTCTTTTGTGCTATGGTAAAGCATCCGTCAATCAATTCTGATTTCAAAGATACCGATAACAGAATTTTAACCGGTGTTTGCCTTAGCAGGTGAACATCGGTTTTTGGTTTTATGAGATAAAATCTTATAAAAAAATTCATTCAATCCAAAGGAGAAAAAGTCATGATTATTGTTTTAAAGAAAGATGCAGAAGAAGCGAAAGTGGAAAAATTAAAAGAGAATTTGGTGAACAGAGGATTAAAACTTCATTTATCACAGGGCGAAGATACCACAATTATTGGTCTGGTTGGAGACACTACAGAGATTGAACCGGAGCAGTTACAGGCATTTGACGTAGTAGAAACCGTAAAGAGAATCAAAGAACCTTACAAAAAAGCAAACCGCAGTATGCATCCACAGGACAGTGTGATTGATATCTGTGGAAAGAAATTGGGTGGAAATCATTTTCAGGTGATTGCAGGTCCGTGTTCCGTTGAGACCAGAGAACAGATGGTTGAAGTGGCAGAAGATGTAAAGGCATCCGGTGCAGGTCTTTTAAGAGGTGGTGCATTCAAACCGAGAACTTCCCCATACTCTTTCCAGGGACTGGGCAGTGAAGGATTAAAACTGCTTTTAGAAGCAAAAAAAGCAACCGGACTTCCAATTGTGACAGAGATTATGAGTGCAGCACATCTGGATTTATTCGATGATGTAGATGTGATTCAGGTTGGTGCAAGAAATATGCAGAACTTTGAACTGTTAAAAGAACTTGGAAAGATAAATAAACCGATTTTGTTAAAGCGTGGCATGTCAAGCACCATAGATGAACTTTTAATGAGTGCAGAGTACATCATGGCAGGTGGAAACGAACAGGTTATTTTATGTGAAAGAGGAATCCGTACCTTTGAGACTTCCATGAGAAACACACTGGACATTTCAGCAGTTCCGATGTTAAAATCAAAGACACATCTTCCGGTGATTGTAGACCCAAGTCATGCAGCAGGAATCCGTTTTATGGTAGAGCCGCTTACCATGGCAGCAATCGCAGCAGGTGCAGATGGTGTTATGATTGAAGTTCACAATAATCCGGAAAAAGCATTATGTGATGGTATGCAGTCACTGACACCACAGGCATTTGATGATGTGATGAAAAAAGTGAAGAAAACCACAGAGTTTTTTGGAAAGGTAATGTAATAACATGAAGTCATTAGTACTGGCGGAGAAACCATCGGTTGCAAGAGATATTGCAAGAGTATTAGGCTGCAGTAAAAAACTAAATGGGGCAATCGAAGGAAACCGCTATGTTGTCACCTGGGCGTTAGGACATCTTGTGACACTTGCAGACCCAGAGGAATACGACAAGAAATATAAAGAATGGAAGCTGGAAGACCTTCCGATGATGCCGAAAAAGATGGAACTTGTAGTAATTAAACAGACGGCAAAGCAGTATCATGCAGTAAAAACACAGCTTTATCGAAAAGATGTGAATGAAATTATTATTGCAACGGACGCAGGCAGAGAGGGAGAATTAGTAGCACGCTGGATATTGGAAAAATCCGGATGTAGAAAACCAATCAAACGGCTTTGGATTTCCTCTGTTACAGACAAGGCAATCAAGGCAGGATTTTCTTCTTTGAAAGACGGCAGGGAGTATGATACATTATATTCAGCAGCCTGGGCAAGAGCAGAGGCAGACTGGTTGGTTGGAATCAATGCAACCAGAGCACTGACCTGTAAGTACAATGCCCAATTGTCCTGTGGAAGAGTTCAGACACCGACACTTGCAATGATTGAAAAAAGAGAAGAAGAAATCCGTTCCTTTAAGCCGGAGACGTATTATGGAATCAATCTCATGGCAGAGGGAATCCGGTTTACCTGGCAGGATAAAAAAAGTGGTTCTGCCCGCTCATTTTCAAAAGAGAGAATCGAAACACTCAAACAAAAAATGCAAGGCGCTCCCCTTTTCATAAAAGAAGTAGAGAAGAAAGCAAAAAAAACTTATGCACCGGCACTTTATGATTTGACTGAACTGCAAAGAGATGCGAATAAAAAATTTGGATTTTCTGCAAAAGAGACGTTAAATATCATGCAGAGGCTCTATGAAAATCATAAGATACTGACCTATCCAAGAACAGATTCCAGATATTTAAGTTCCGATGTCATTGGAACATTAAAGGAACGCTTAAAAGCATGTGCAGTCGGTCCATATAAAAAGATGGCAGGAAGTCTTTCAATGAAGCCGGTCAAGGCAAATAAATCTTTTGTGGATGATAAAAAAGTAAGCGACCATCATGCAATTATTCCAACCGAACAGTTTGTACAGTTAGAACATCTGACAAATGAAGAACGAAAAATTTATGATCTGGTTGTCAGAAGATTTCTGGCAGTTTTGTATCCGCCGTTTGAATACGAACAGACAACAGTAAAAGCAGGCTGTGAGGAAGAAGAATTTCTTGCGAAAGGAAAGATTGTCTTAAAAGAAGGCTGGAAGGAGGCTTATGAGGGAAGCTGGTCAGATGAAGAGGATGAGGAACAAAAAGGAGAGTCTGCTTTAAGAGAACAGAAACTTCCGAATCTGGAAAAAGGCATGCAGTTTTCGAATAATATTCGAATTGAAATTATAACAGGGACGACACGTCCACCGGCACATTTTAATGAAGCGACACTGCTTTCAGCGATGGAAAATCCGGTGCGCTACATGGAAAGCCGGGATGCAAAGACAGTTAAGACTTTAGGAGAAACCGGAGGACTTGGAACGGTAGCAACCAGAGCAGATATTATTGATAAACTGTTTCATTCCTTTTTGATGGAAAAGCGTGGAAAAGAAATTTTTATCACCTCAAAGGGACGACAGCTTTTAAAATTGGTTCCGGAAGATTTGAAAAAACCGGAACTGACGGCTGATTGGGAGAATAAACTTTCTAAGATTGCAGAGGGAAAATTAAAGGATAAAATCTTTCTTTCAGAAATCCGCATTTATGCACAGGAATTGACCAAAGAGATTAAAACGGGAGATGGAACCTTCCGCCATGATAATCTTACAAACACAAAATGTCCGGTATGTGGAAAGCGTATGCTTGCAGTCAATGGAAAAAACAGTAAACTTTTGGTATGTCAGGACAGAGAATGTGGACATAGAGAAACAATTTCCCGTACGTCGAATGCAAGATGTCCAAAATGTCATAAAAAGATGGAATTATATGTAAAAGGCAAAGAAGATACCTTTATCTGCAGTTGTGGTTATAAAGAAAAACTGTCTTCTTTTACAGCAAGACGGCAGAAAGAAGGCGCGGGAGTCAGTAAAAAAGATGTCCAGCGTTATCTGAACAAACAGAAAAAAGAGGCAGAAGAACCAATTAATTCTGCATTTGCCGATGCTTTTGCAAAATTAAAATTGTAAATATAAAAAAAAGTTTAGAAACTGTTCATAAAAATATTTCTTGTGAATTCCCCTTTTCTTATGGTAAAATGTCACTATGCTAAAGTGAAAAAATAAGAAAAGGGGGATTCTGCTATGGGATTCAATATGAAAGTAACACCGGAAATCGAGGCCCTTACAAAAGTTTGCGAAGAAAACAGTAAAATGGATGTAGCTCTTTATGGAAAATATGATGTAAAGAGAGGTCTGCGTGATATCAATGGGAAAGGTGTTCTTGCAGGTCTGACACAGGTTTCAAACATCGTTTCGAGTAAAACTATAGATGGAAAAAGTGTTCCTTGTGATGGGGAGTTATACTACAGAGGAATTAATATAAAAGACCTTACCAATGGTTTTTTAAAAGAAAATCGTTTTGGATTTGAAGAGACAACCTATTTATTGTTATTTGGTGTACTTCCAACAGAAGAGCAGTTAAAAGATTTCTGCAAAATACTTGGAAATCAGAGAAGTCTGCCGAGAAATTTCGTACGAGATGTCATCATGAAAGCTCCAAGTAAAGATATGATGAATACCTTGTCAAGAAGTGTGCTGACGTTATATTCCTATGATTCGAATCCGGAAGATATTTCTCTTCCGAACGTGCTGCGTCAGTGTATCAATCTTATCAGTATTTTCCCAATGTTATCCGTTTATGGCTATCAGGCACATAGACATTATAATCAAAATAAAAGTTTATATATTCATAATCCGAAGAAAGAATTATCAACTGCTGAAAATATTTTGCGTATGTTACGGTCGGATAAAAAATATACTCCGCTTGAGGCAAAGATTTTGGATTTGGCACTGGTACTTCACATGGAGCATGGAGGTGGTAACAACTCTACGTTTACAACTCATGTTGTTTCTTCCTCTGGTACAGACACCTATTCAGCCATTGCAGCAGCACTTGGTTCTTTAAAAGGACCGAAACATGGCGGTGCAAACATTAAAGTAGTCAGCATGTTTGACGATATGAAGAAGCATGTTCACGATTGGAAAGATGAAGAGGAAGTTTCTGCTTATCTTCGAAAACTGCTTCATAAAGAAGCATTTGATAAGCGTGGTCTGATTTATGGAATGGGACATGCGGTTTATTCGATTTCTGATCCGCGTGCACGGATTTTCAAGCAGTTTGTGAAACAGTTAGCCGATGAAAAAGGAAGACAGAAAGATTATCGTCTGTATGAAATGGTAGAGCGTCTTGCACCGGTGATTATTGCTGAAGAACGTCATATTTATAAAGGTGTCAGTGCAAATGTCGATTTTTACAGTGGATTTGTTTACAGTATGTTGGAACTTCCCCTTGAACTGTATACACCAATGTTTGCGATTGCGCGTATTGTCGGCTGGAGTGCGCACCGAATGGAAGAACTGATTAACACGGATAAGATTATTCGTCCGGCATATAAAAATGTATTAGAAGAACAGGCTTATATTGCTTTGGAAGAAAGATAATTGACAAAAAACGAGATTTCCGTTAACATCGGGTATGAATACACAACAGAAATGAGGAAAATAAAATGTTTCGTACCTTTTTTCCGGATGAATATCTGGACTCTACTTATGAGATTGATTTTGAAAAATTGTATCAGGACGGTTACCGTGGATTGATTTTTGATATTGATAATACGTTAGTTCGTCATGGGGAACCAGCAGATGAACGTGCAGTTGCATTATTTAAGCGCTTAAAGAAAATCGGATTTGACTGTTGTCTGCTTTCCAATAATCAGTATGAGAGGGTTTCTTCTTTTAATAAAGAGGTGCAGGTGCATTTTATTGAAGATGCACATAAGCCATCGACCAAGAATTATATCAAGGCAATGGAGCTGATGAAAACAGACCGTTCCAATACGATTTTTGTTGGAGACCAGTTGTTCACAGATGTATATGGGGCAAAAAGAACCGGAATTCGCAACATTTTGGTAAAACCAATTCATCCAAAAGAAGAGATTCAGATTGTGTTTAAACGCAAATTAGAGAAAATTGTGCTTTATTTCTACGAGAAAGAGAAAAGAAAGCAAAAAAATGGTTGAAAAATTAAGTCGGGTATTATACAATGAAGTACAGTGGAAAAAACGATTTTATTTTCCAATGGAAGAAGGCCACGAAAATCAAGTGGTAAACAAATAAAATCTAGGAAAGGAAAAGCTATTTAGATGAAAACCTATATCTAATCAACTAAAAATGAAGTTATAGGTGTGTACCGATGGCTAGTCGGGAATTTACGACTGTGGAGTGTACAAGAATTTACGAGTAGATAGATATTTTTTATATCATCAAAAGTATACACGATGAAGCAGTAACTACAAATCGTGAGATTGTAGCGAATCATCTAGCATATACGCATTTGTATATGTTTTTAGTAGCAGGAGTATTCATTATGATATCAGCAGGCGATTTTAAAAACGGTCTTACTCTGGAAATTGACGGAAACGTAGTACAGATTATGGAATTCCAGCATGTAAAACCAGGTAAAGGTGCAGCTTTCGTAAGAACAAAATTAAAAAACGTAATCAACGGTGGTGTGGTAGAAAAAACTTTCAGACCAACTGAAAAATTCCCACAGGCTCGTATTGACCGTGTAGACATGCAGTATTTATACAATGATGGTGATTTATACTACTTCATGAACAATGAAACTTATGACCAGATTGCAATCGACAACGAAACAGTTGGAGATTCTCTGAAATTTGTAAAAGAAAACGAAGTTGTAAAAGTATGTTCCTACAATGGAAGCGTATTTGCAATTGAAGCTCCGTTATTCGTAGAATTAGAGATTACAGAAACAGAACCGGGATTCAAAGGTGATACAGCACAGGGCGCTACAAAACCTGCAATCGTAGAAACAGGTGCTACTGTTTATGTACCTCTGTTCGTAGATCAGGGAGACAGAATCAAAATCGATACAAGAACTGGAGAGTATTTATCCAGAGTATAATGATTGAAAGCACTCAGCCGGAAGATTACTTCCGGCTGTTTTTTTCTTTAAAGAGAGAGTTCCTGTTTTTTTAAGTCATAGTAATAGACATGATTGGAAAGCACTTCTTCTTTTGCAACCTGTGTGGAATTGACTTCGACAACCATTTCCTCTAACTCCGGTTTGGAATAAACTCCAAAGTCAGGAACGAGAATACATTCATGTACGCTGCTTGGCAGAACAAAGAAATTACAGCCAAGAAGTGCTGAAATATGAGAAAGTACGTGAGGATAGAGAAGAGCAGCTGCGCCAAAATACGTTTCCTGATTGGTTAAAATATACATGGAGTTTGGGGAAAATTCGGAGGGGAGAAGTGATTCGTCATTAGAGAGCTCGCGAATCAGAGCATCCATTTCTTTAAAACAAAAAGGAAGCTTGCGACAGGTATTGAGTCTGGCGTCACGAATTAAATCATCTGTGGAAACATTCCATGCGGTAAGGTTGGAATTGTGGATTAGAAAGCTTCCGTTTTGAAGATTTGGGGCGGTAACTTTACAGTAAAAGACAATTGCCAAATCGAGATAAGGGATATGGGGAATTTTGTTTAAGAGAGAACGGTTCATTTCGTAATTGATGAGTTTATAGCAGACATGCGTGCGCATTTTTTGATAATCATGAACTTCATCAGTCAGTGCAAACGAAGCCTCCGGCTGATGCTGTTGGTTGAGTTCAAGAATCCGCCTGGCAATGCGCTCAATGGAAATGCCTTGACAAAACCAGGGATAAAAATCGTCTAAATAAAAAGTAGGAGCAATTTGACCTCCTTTTTTCATAATGATAACAGCATCTGCACAGCTTCCGTTATTTTTGTCAATACAGTGTAAAGAAACCGACTGCTCGGGATCTGCCAAATCCTGAATTGCAAGTAACAGTTCTTCTTTAAAGAGATTGTAGTCCATAGTATGACCTCCTGAGATTAAAATATAAAATTATAATGTGAAATAAAATATAGGAATTTTTTCGGAGAAGTTCCGAAAAGAAATTAGAAATGTATTTCAATAATATACCATGAGGGATAGGAAACTGCAAGCGGTCATTTATTAAAAAAGTCTAAAATCGAAAATCAGGAGGGTTTACAACCAATCCGTTTTATGATAAGATATTTTACGTCAGTAAGCACTCGTAGCTCAGGGGATAGAGCAGTGGTTTCCGGTACCACGTGTCGGGGGTTCGAATCCCTCCGGGTGTGTTTTTTCTTTTTTTTAGAGAAAAAAGCAGAGAATAAGGGTAAGAGATAAAGGAGGATGCTATGTTAGACAACTTCAGAGAATGGCTGTCAGATAATCTGAGATATATTCTTCTGGGTTTGGCTATTTTAGTTGTTCTGCTCGTCTTATTTTTTGGAGTCCGTGCAGTGACAGGACTTGTTACTTCAAAGGAGAAAGGAAACACAACGGAAAAGACACAGGTTGTAGATTCTAAGAATGATAACACAGAAGCAAAAGATGAGAGCAAGAACAATGACAAAAAAGAAGAAACCTCTTCTTTAGAAAAAAATGCGTACCCTGAAGTAAATTCATTAATCAATTCGTTTTATGAGGCATGGGGTCGAAAAGACATAGAGCAGATGAAACAGCTCACAGATAATTTAGATGCAGCCGATGAAGCGAAGGTTACAAATTCGACTTATATTGAAAGTTATAATGATATTACTGTTTATACGAAGCCGGGTTTAACGGATGATAGTTATGTTGTGTATGCTTCTTATAAATTAAAATTTACAGATATTAAGGCAGAAGCACCAGGGCTTTCCCAGCTATATGTCATGAAAAATGAAGACGGTTCTTATATTATCCATAATGACAGCAGTGATGAAAAAATTAATGCCTATCTTCAGAAAGTAACACAAGATGAAGATGTACAGAAACTGGTTTCACAGGTGGAGGATGATTTGAATTCGGCAATTGAATCGGATGAAGATTTAAAAGCATTTGAAGAACAGCTTGGTCAGGACAGTAATTCTTCAGCAAGAGCAGAAGAAGGTGCAACACTTACGGTACAGGAAGACTGCAATTTCCGTGCGGAAGCGGATACCGAAGCAGAAATTCTTGATGTGATTCCGGGAGGAACAGAGGTAACAAAGGTTGCAGATGGTCCGGAAGGATGGATAGAAGTAGAATATAATAATGAGAAAGGTTTTGTTTCGCAGGATCTTTTAAGATAACAAAAAACCCAGCTTATAAAAGCTGGGATTTTTTGTTATTATTCAGGACTTATAATTATCGGAGTGCACCATAGGCACCGCCATTTTCCAGATTGATTCCTTTTGCGGCAGCCAGTTCACTGACTGTTACCATCTGGAATCCTTTTGCTTTTAAGGCAGGGACAATCATATCAACGGCGTCTGCTGTCGGACCATGAATATCATGCATTAAGATAACATCCCCATCCTGTGCAGTCATTGCCGCTTCGTAGGTACTCTGGGCATTTTTGGTCTTCCAGTCGAGTGTATCAATAGACCATAAAATCATAGGAAATCCGATTACGGATTTTACTGTAGAATTATAAGAACCATAAGGAGGACGGACTAAAGAAGCACCGTGTCCGACAAGCGCATTTAATTTGTCGTTTGTAGAACTTACCTCGTTTTGAATCGCTGTCGTATCAAGGGTTGCCAAATCCTTATGGTCAAAGGTATGGTTTGCAAGTTCACAGCCTAGACTTTCCATTTTTTTAACAGCGTCCGGATAGTTTGGGATATTTGTTCCAAGCATGAAGAAGGTCGCTTTTGCACCGTTTGCTGCCAGTGTATTTAAAATACGTTCGGTATACTGACCAGGACCATCATCAAAGGTGAGTGCAACCATTGGACCGGAGCCCGTTGTCTTAACAGCAGTGGATTTGCCATCCCATACTCCATTTTCGTCAAAGGTATATTTTTTGTTGTCAATAATCAGTTCACCGGTAGCCATTGTGCCATCCTCTTTCAGATAATACCATTTGGAGTCAAGTTGTAACCATCCGGTTTTTGGAAGTCCGTTTTCATCCAGATAGTACCAGCTGTTATCGTACTTATACCAGTCGGAAGTTACCAGTGTACCATCAGAATTTAAGAAGTAAGTCTGGTTATTAACGGTTATCTTTCCGGTCATAATAGTTCCATCTTCTCCAAGATAGTAGGTTTTTCCGTCTTTTTCTTCCCAGGAATTGGTTATCATGTAGCCATCTCCGTCAAGGCAGTAGGTTTTTCCGTTATCTGTAATCCAACCAATCATCATCACTCCGTCCTCACGGAAATAATACCATTTGTCGTTGATACTGCGCCATCCGGTTGAAATCGCACCGGAAGTATTTAAATAGTACCAGTTTCCGTCTTGCTGAATCCAGCAGTTAGAAGCCATGGAACCATCATCATTCATATAATAGCTGGTGCCGTCTGCTTCTACCCATCCGGTAGCCATAATGCCCTGGTCATTTAAACAGTACCATTTGCCATTGTCACTTAGCCAGCCGGTTTTAGGTGTTCCGTCGCTGGTTAAATAATACCATTTGCCGTCGTCTTTAACCCATCCGGAAGCAGGTGTTCCGTTTGCTGTCAGATAGTAAGTAGAGCCTTTATCCGTAATCCATCCGGATTTTACATATCCGTTTTCGTCAAAGCAGTAACGGACTCCGTCAATCTCACGCCAGGTATTTTTAATTAATACCCCATCATGATAGACATACTTACGACCATTCTCATCGTATACCCAGTGGTCCTCCAGCAGAGCTTCTTTCTTATCCTGATAAGTATCGAGGGCTGTTTTTACAGCTGCGAAAATATATTTCGGTGCAAAAATCAAAATCACTCCGACAATACAGGTAAGCAGGATGATACCCACAGTTTTCTTTGAGTTTTTCATAATGTGTTTTTACCCCTTTGTAATTCAGGCATTCTTCTTTTAGCAACGCAGGCGCAGCTCTACAATTGCCCGCAGATTTTGTTTTGAAAAAGTGTTTTTCAAATAAAAAAAGAAGAATACGTTTCTATGTACCTGTCTATTATACGCTTGCACTCTTGGATTTGGCAAGTAAGATTTCAAGAGGAGTTCTTTTTGGGCTTTTCTTTGCTTTGCGGGAGAAGATATGGTATACTTTTTCTATTGCGATAAGGATGGATACGCAAGAATAGAAAAAGGAGTAAAGATGCGTTTAAACAAATATTTAAGTGATGCAGGAGTCTGTTCCAGACGAGAGGCAGACCGTCTGGTGGAGGCAGGAAGAATCACAATAAACGGCGAAACTGCCCGGATGGGAATGCAGGTGTCAGATGAAACGGAAATCTGCATTGATGGAAAGAAAATCATCCGTGAAGAAAAGAAAGTATTATTAGCATTTCATAAACCGCGTGGAATTGAATGTACAGCAAATCCAAATGTAAAAAAGAATGTGATTTCTTATATTAATTATCCAATTCGGATATATTATATAGGAAGGTTGGATAAAGACTCAGAAGGGCTGCTTTTGCTGACGAATCAGGGAGAACTCGTCAATAAAATGATGCGTTCCGGCAATCAGCATGAAAAAGAATATGTTGTGACAGTAAATAAGCCGGTTACGAAAGAATTTATCAAAAAAATGCAGGATGGTGTTCCGATTTTAGGAACCAAAACCAGAAAGTGCCGTGTCATTCAAACAGGAGAAAAAAGTTTTCGTATTATCTTAACGCAGGGTTTAAACCGACAGATACGAAGAATGTGTCAGTATCTCGGATATGAAGTAAAACGCTTAAAGCGGATTCGGGTAATGAATATTGAACTGGGTGATTTACCGGTTGGATCGTATCGGGAAGTGACGGCACAGGAAATGAAAACATTGCAGGAAATGATTAAAGACTCTTCGGAAACAACCGTAATCAAAAAAGAAAGGGGGAAGAAATGTGAACCAGACAGAAAGAATGAAGGAACTCGTCGAATTGTTAAATAAGGCAGGAAGAGCTTATTATCAAGAGGATAGAGAAATTATAAGCAATTATGAGTATGATAAGCTTTATGATGAGTTAGAAGCACTGGAAGAAGAAACCGGAATTACGCTTGCGGGAAGCCCGACGGTTTCAGTTGGCTATGAAGCAGTCAATGCGCTTCCCAAAGAAACGCATGAGACACCGATGCTTTCTTTGGATAAGACAAAAGAGATAGAAGTGCTGAAAAACTTTGTGGGAAATCAAAAAACAGTGCTTTCCTGGAAGATGGATGGTCTGACGATTGTACTGACGTATCAGGACGGAAAATTAAAAAAAGCGGTCACTCGTGGAAATGGAATAGTGGGAGAAGTTATCACCAACAATGCAAAAGTGTTTAAGAATGTGCCGCTTCAGATTGCCTATCAAGGAGAACTGATATTGAGAGGGGAAGCAATTATCTCTTATTCTGACTTTGAAAAAATCAATAAACAGATTGAAGATGTAGATGCAAAGTATAAAAATCCAAGAAATCTGTGCAGTGGTTCCGTGCGTCAGTTAAATAATGAGATTACAGCAAAACGAAATGTATATTTTTATGCATTTTCTCTGGTTCGGGCGGAAGGAGTGGATTTTAACAATTCAAGAGCGTGTCAGTTTGAATGGCTCAAAACGCAGGGGTTTGATATTGTGGAATATCGCATGGTGGACAGCAAAAATCTGGAAGAAACAATACAGTATTTTTCAGATAAAATTTCCACAAATGATTTTCCGTCCGATGGATTGGTGGCATTATACGATGATATTGCCTATGGAGATTCTCTCGGAAGTACCGCAAAGTTTCCAAGAAATGCATTTGCTTTTAAATGGAAAGATGAAATCCGTGAGACAACGTTAAAGGAAATTGAGTGGAGCCCATCAAGAACCGGACTGATTAATCCGGTGGCCATTTTTGAGCCGGTTGAACTGGAGGGAACAACGGTAAGCCGTGCAAGTGTGCATAATATCAGTATTTTAAAAGAACTGAAGCTTGGAATTGGAGACCGCATTGAAGTCTATAAGGCAAATATGATTATTCCGCAGATTGCAGAGAATCTTACGAGAAGCGGAAACTTAACGATTCCAGAGTTCTGTCCGGTCTGCAAAAAAACGACAAAGATACAAAAAAGTAATGATGTAGAGGTACTAATCTGTACAAATCCGGAGTGTCAGGCAAAAAAAATCAAATCCTTTACGTTGTTTGTGAGTCGGGATGCAATGAATATTGACGGGTTATCAGAGGCAACACTTGAAAAATTTATCTTAAATGGATTTATCAAAGAATTTGGTGACATTTATGAATTGGAACGTTATAAAGATGCGATTATAGAGATGGATGGATTTGGTGAAAAATCGTATGAAAATCTGATTGAGAACATCAAAAAATCTTCTCATACAACGCTTCCAAGGCTGGTCTATGCGCTTGGGATTGCAAATATTGGAGTTGCAAATGCAAAGGTGCTTTGCAAGGAATTTGATTATGACCTGCAAAAACTGATGCGGGCGGATGAAGAAACTATCAGTCAAATAGAGGGAATTGGTTCAGTTATTGCCAAAAGTGTGACAGATTATTTTAAAAATGAAGAAAATCAGAGAAAGTTAGAACACTTGCTGACTTATTTGACGTTTGAAGAAATGAAAATAGAAACGGGAAATCCGCTGTCGGGAAAACAGTTTGTCATAACAGGAAGCGTGAACCAATTTGAAAACCGAAGTGCAATGAAAGAATTTATTGAAAATAGGGGCGGAAAGGTAACCGGAAGTGTCAGCAAGAAAACGGATTATCTGATTAACAATGACACAGAATCTTCTTCATCTAAAAATAAAAAGGCGAAAGAGCTGGGAATCCCGATTCTTTCGGAAGAAGATTTTTTAAAACTTGCAGAATCGGTACAATAGAGAAAGAAGGCAGACTTGATTTATGAAAAAAGAATGGCAGATAAAAGGAATTAGAGGGATTAAAACGATTATTTTTGGTCGTACCCTGATTGTGGCTGTTGCATTTATCATTCAGTTTTTGCTTCTTGGTGTCACTTTTTTCTGGGCGAAAGAGTATAGCGGGATTGTATATGCCGGCTTCAGCGTTTTAGGTTTAATTGCCCTGTTCCATATTTTTAACAGTCGGGGCAATCCGGATTTTAAGCTGGTGTGGATGCTTCCGCTTTTACTTTTTCCGGTTTTTGGAGCACTGTTTTATACCTATATTATGATACAGCCTGGAACAAAAATGATTTATCAAAGGCTTCGTGTACTGGGTGAAAAATCAAAAGTCTATTTAAAACAGGACGAGAAAACATTTGAAACGTTAAAAGAAGAAAATCCACAGATGGGGCGGATGGCAGATTATCTCCTGGAACATGGGAATTGTCCGGTTTATCAAAATACGACGATTCAATATTTTCCACTAGGAGATGACCAGTTTCCGGAATTGTTAAAACAGCTTAAGAAAGCAGAAAAATTTATTTTCCTGGAATATTTTATTTTAGAAGAAGGATATATGTGGGAGTCTGTGCTTGAAATTTTACAGGAAAAAGTGAAGGCCGGAGTAGAAGTACGTGTTATGTATGATGGAATGTGTGAACTGACATTACTTCCAAATTTTTATCCAAAATTACTGAAAAAATATGGAATCCAGTGCAAAATGTTTGCACCAATTCGTCCGGTCTTTTCCAGTCATTATAATAACCGCGACCACAGAAAAATTGTTGTGATTGATGGAAAAGTGGCTTTTACGGGAGGAACAAATCTCGCAGACGAATACATTAATAAAAAAGAACGATTTGGTCACTGGAAAGATACCGCAGTAATGATAACCGGAGATGCCGTACAGAAATTTACCTGTATGTTTTTGGAAATGTGGCATACAACAGAAAAACAAGAACCGGATTATGAAGCGTATCTGACACCAAAATCAATATTAAAGGAAAAAGATGGTTATGTGATTCCTTATGATGTCATGCCTTATGGAACAGAACGTGTCGGAAAACAGATTTATCTGGATATTTTAAATACTGCCTGCCAGTATGTACATATTATGACACCGTATCTGATTTTAGATTACGAAATGATTAGTGCACTGACCTATGCGGCAAAGCGTGGAGTAGAAGTTTCAATTATTATGCCGCACATTCCGGATAAGCAATATGCATTTGCACTTGCTAAGACGTATTATAATGAATTATTAGAGGCAGGTGTGAAAATTTCGGAATATAAACCAGGCTTTGTGCATGCAAAGATATTTGTTTCTGATAACAAGAAAGCAGTCGTAGGAACTGTGAATCTGGATTATCGAAGTTTTTATCATCATTTTGAATGTGGTGTCTTTTTCTATGAGAATTCTGAAATCAAGAGAATCGAAGAAGATTTTGAAGAGACAATGAACAAGTGTATCCATATATCATTAGCTGATTATAAAAAACTAAAACTTGCAACAAGGATAGAGGGAAAAGTCCTTCGTCTGATTGCCCCTCTTATGTAAAACAGAAAGGATAAAAAAACAATGCCAATTAAAATACAAAGTGATTTACCTGTAAAAGAGATTCTGGAGAAAGAGAATATTTTCGTGATGGATGAAAAGCGTGCCTCACATCAGGATATCCGTCCGATTCAAATTTTAATTTTAAATCTGATGCCGTTAAAAGAAGATACGGAACTTCAGCTGCTTCGTTCCTTGTCAAATACTCCGCTTCAGGTGGATGTCTCTTTTATGATGGTGGCAACCCATGAGGCAAAAAATACAGCGACCAGCCATTTGAATAAGTTTTATGAAACATTTTCTGAAGTAAAACACAGAAAATTTGATGGAATGATTATTACCGGTGCACCGGTGGAACAGATGGAGTTTGAAGAGGTAGATTATTGGGAAGAATTAACACAGATTATGGATTGGACAAAAACCAATGTCACATCTACAATCTATCTGTGCTGGGGAGCACAGGCAGGATTATATTACCATTATGGTCTGAAAAAGAGACTGATGGATAAAAAAGTCTTTGGATTGTTTAGACATCGTGTAGAGAATCGAAAGATTCCGCTGGTTCGGGGATTTGATGACGAGTTTTGGGCACCACATTCCCGTCACACAGAGGTTCCGGCAGCAGAGATTCATGCCTGTGAAGCATTAACTGTACTTGCAGAATCGGACGAAGCAGGAGTATTTTTATGCATGGCAGAAGATGGACGTCAGATTTTCGTGATGGGACATCCGGAATATGACCGTGTTACTCTGGACGGAGAATATAAAAGAGATAAGAGTAAAGGGCTGGATATTGAGATTCCGAAGAACTATTATCCGGAGGATAATCCGGAAAACAGACCATTGCTTTTATGGCGTTCTCATGCAAACAATTTATACACAAACTGGTTGAATTATTACGTATACCAGACGACTCCGTATTCTTTTATTAATACTGCTGAAATTATTGGAAAATAATGGAAGAAAAAAAGAACGATTTCTATATTGACGTCAGAATGAACTTTGGATATAATAAACAGCGGAATTTAAGCGGTACAGCGTTGCCAAACAAAAGCGTAGAAGCGTAAGCCCGTAAAAAATGATGGGTCGAAATTGCGAAAGGAGAAAAAAAGGTTTGGGAAAAGAAAAAAAACAAGTAGAGTACACGAGTGAGTATGAACTGGAAGGACGAATTCCACTGGGGAGAGCCATACTGCTTGGTATGCAGCATGTGCTTGCAATGTTTGTCGGAAATCTGACGCCGATTCTGATTATCGGAGGAATGTGTGGACTGGCAGATGCGGGACTGATGCGTCCGGTTTTGCAAAATGCAATGTTAATTGCTGGTATTGTTACGTTAATCCAGCTTTGGACGATAGGACCGGTTGGCTCAAGATTACCGATTGTAATGGGAACAAGTTCAGGGTTTATCGGTGTTTCAAAAGGAATTGTTGCTTCATGCGGCGGAGGTGTTTTAGCTTATGGAGCGATTATGGGAGCCTGTTTGATTGGCGGTCTGATGGAAGGTGTTCTGGGATTCTTCTTAAAACCATTAAGAAAGTTTTTCCCGGCATTGGTAACCGGTACAGTTGTAACAGCAATTGGTCTTTCTCTTATCAGTGTTGGAATTAATTCCTTTGGTGGAGGAAATTCAAATGGAGACTTTGGCTCTATTCCGAACTTATTTGTTGGTACTTTGGTTTTGGTTTCTGTTATTTTATTTAAGCACTTTACAAAAGGAATGACAAGTTCTGCATCTATTCTAATGGGAATTATCGTAGGTTATATTGCCTGTGTGATTATGGCATTGGTGCTTCCAACTACATATACCGATGCAGAGGGGGTTGTGCAGACCTGTTCCTGGGTGATTGACTGGTCTAAAGTGGCAGATGCATCCTGGTTTGAAATTCCGAAATTTATGCCGGTTAAAATGACGTTTGATTTAAGAGCGATTATTCCGTATTTAATCATGTTTATTGTAACTGCAGTTGAAACAATCGGAGATATTTCAGGTGTCGCAGAAGGCGGATTAGACCGTGAGGCAACGGATAAAGAATTATCCGGTGGTGTTGTATGTGATGGTTTTGGTTCTTCATTTGGTTCTTTATTTGGTGTACTTCCAAATACCTCATTTAGCCAGAATGTTGGTCTTGTAGGTATGACAAAGATTGTCAATCTGTTTGCAATCTCAATGGGAGCCATCTTTTTGATTATCTGCGGTCTTGTGCCAAAGGTTGCAGCTTTAGTGGAAATTATGCCACAGTCTGTACTTGGCGGAGCGGCAGTTATGATGTTTTCCTCTATTGTAGTAAGTGGTATTAAACTGCTTACAAAAGATGGAGTTGATTCCCGTGCAGTAACTATTATGTCAGTTGCACTTGGATTTGGCTATGGACTTGGTTCGACAGCAGATGTATTAAATCAGCTTCCATCCTGGGTCAGCTATGTATTCGGCGGTTCCGGTATTGTTCCGGCAGCGGTTGTTGCAATCGTATTAAATATTTTAATTCCGGTAGGAACAGATCCATTTGAAAAGAAAGAAGAAAAAGCGGAATAAAAAAATAAAAATGCTCAGAGCCGTTATGACTCTGAGCATTTTTATTTTTATTTAGTTGTCTTCTTCGGTCATTGTATAGACAGATTGACGTTTCTTTGCCATTTCATCACTTTCAAGATATTCATCATAAGTTGTAATCTTGTCGATAAGAATTCCGTTTGGCATAATCTCCATGATACGGTTTGCAGTTGTCTGTACAATCTGGTGGTCATGGGATGCAAATAAGATAACACCAGGAAATTTAATCATACCATTATTTAAGGCAGTAATGGATTCCATGTCCAGATGGTTGGTCGGCTCATCAAAGAGCAGTACGTTTGCACCGGAAATCATCATCTTAGATAAGAGACATCTTACTTTTTCACCACCGGAAAGAATACGTACTTTTTTCACACCATCTTCACCAGGGAAGAGCATACGTCCAAGGAAACCACGAACATAAGTTGCGTCTTTGATTTCAGAATACTGGGTC
The DNA here is from genome assembly GCA_003481745.1 of Firmicutes bacterium OM04-13BH. Taxonomy (GTDB): domain Bacteria; phylum Bacillota; class Clostridia; order Lachnospirales; family Lachnospiraceae; genus Blautia; species Blautia stercoris. The sequence goes on along the minus strand of QULP01000003.1, from coordinate 60,041 downwards.
AGCCAGTCTGCGATGGTTAAGTCATTGTCAAACTCAAGTGTGTTGTCTTTCGGGAAGTAAGACTGGGAAGTAGTAACGCCCCATTTATAAGTACCTTCATCCGGCTCCATTTCTCCCATCAGAATTTTAAAGAGAACAGTTTTTGCCTGTTCGTTTCCACCGACAAAAGCAACTTTGTCTTCGCGTCCGAGGGTAAAAGTCAGATTATCGAGGACTTTTACTCCATCGACTGTCTTGGAAAGACCTTCTACCATTAATACTTCGTTTCCGATTTCACGGTTTGGGCGGAAATCAATGTAAGGGTATTTACGGCTGGATGGACGCATTTCATCAAGCTGAATTTTTTCGAGCGCACGTTTTCTGGAAGTCGCCTGTTTGGATTTTGACGCATTTGCAGAGAAACGGGAAATAAATTCCTGAAGTTCTTTGATCTTTTCTTCTTTCTTACGGTTTGCTTCTTTCATCTGTTTAATTAAGAGCTGGCTGGATTCATACCAGAAATCATAGTTACCTGCGTATAACTGGATTTTTCCGTAATCAATATCAGCGGTATGAGTACATACTTTATTTAAAAAATAACGGTCATGGGATACAACAATAACCGTATTTTCAAAGTTGATTAAGAATTCTTCGAGCCATTCGATTGCGTTTAAGTCTAAGTGGTTGGTCGGCTCGTCGAGAAGCAGAATATCAGGATTTCCAAATAATGCCTGTGCAAGCAGAACTTTGACTTTCTGGCTTCCTGTTAAATCTCCCATAATAGCGTAATGAATTTCAGTCTCGATTCCAAGTCCATTTAATAACTGGGCAGCATCGGATTCTGCTTCCCATCCGTTCATTTCTGCAAACTCACCTTCAAGTTCGCTGGCACGGATACCATCTTCATCAGAAAAATCTTCTTTTGCGTAGATGGCTTCTTTTTCTTTCATGATTTCATAAAGACGCTTGTTACCCATAATTACAGTATCCAGTACCGGATAAGCGTCGTATTTAAAATGGTCCTGCTGAAGGAAAGAGAGACGCTGACCAGGAGTGATTGTGATATCACCACTTGTAGTTTCGAGCTGACCGGAGAGGATTTTCAGGAATGTAGATTTTCCTGCTCCATTGGCACCAATCAGACCATAGCAGTTTCCCTCGGTAAATTTAATATTAACATCTTCAAACAGTGCTTTTTTTCCAATTCTCAAAGTAACATTATTTGCTGCAATCATGTTTTTACCTCACTTATTTCTATATACAAACTGTGTGTGCATAATCTCTTCCTATTTTACAGTAAAATAGGGAATTTGCAAGCATTTCTTTCAAAATACTTGATAAATTAAGTATACATAGGTATAATGATGGCACTTAGAGCATGTCGAATGATGACAGGAACTAAATGAGTAAAAATTTTTTATAGATAAAATGTACTCTCGGAGTTCTTATTGTATTTGCTTTTGTGGCTGATTTTTCGTCGGATGCACCCGAATTTTATCAACATATGCGCCGCATACCTGACAAAAAATCTTCTCACGAAATCAAGTACAGAAATCAAGCACAGAAAGGTTCTGAAAGTACGTTAAAGAAGAAGGGAGAAGCTATGCTGATTACCAGAGAATGTGATTATGCAGTACGTATTGTCAGAGCACTGGCAGGAGGTCAGAAAATCTGTGTGACACAGATTTGTGAAGAAGAAGTGTTGACACCTGCTTTTGTATATAAGATTTTAAAAAAGATGGAAAAAGCCGAACTTGTGAAAAGTTATCGTGGCAGTAATGGAGGTTATGCCTTAAATAAAGGAATTGATGAAATTACTTTAATGGATATTTACCGTGCAGTTGAGCCGGAATTTTTCATGATTGAATGTATGAATCCAGATAAGCCGTGTGTTCGAAATCAGGGAGATGGCTGCAAAGTACATAAAGAATTATGCAGAATTCAGAAAGTACTGACAAGAGAGTTAAGTGCTAAGACAATTAAGGAAATTATAGAAGCATAAAAATGTTTTTTTGAGAAAACATTGCATTTTCTTTTCTTATAAAAATAGACATAATTTGTAAATCGTGATATAATTATTGACAGACTTCGGAGAGCGAAGTGAACATTGTTTAAAGTTGTAACAATTTACAAGGAGGAAAAAAACAAATGGCTAGAAAGATGAAAACCATGGATGGTAACCATGCAGCAGCTCATGCTTCTTATGCATTTTCTGACGTTGCAGCAATTTACCCAATCACCCCATCATCCGTTATGGCAGAAGCTACAGACGAATGGGCAACACAGGGAAGAAAAAATATTTTTGGACAGGAAGTTCAGGTTACAGAAATGCAGTCTGAAGCAGGTGCAGCAGGTGCTGTACACGGTTCCCTTGCAGCAGGTGCCCTGACTACAACATATACAGCATCACAGGGTCTTCTGTTGATGATTCCAAACCTTTACAAAATCGCTGGTGAGCAGTTACCGGGTGTATTCAACGTATCAGCTCGTGCTCTTGCAAGCCACGCACTTTCTATTTTCGGTGATCATTCCGACGTATACGCATGTCGTCAGACAGGATGCGCTATGCTTTGTGAATCTTCTGTACAGGAAGTTATGGACTTAACACCAGTTGCACATTTAGCAGCAATCAAAGGTAAAGTTCCATTCATCAACTTCTTCGACGGATTCCGTACATCTCATGAAATTCAGAAAATTGAAACATGGGATTATGAAGATTTAAAAGATATGGCAGATATGGATGCAATCGATGAGTTCCGTAGAAATGCTCTGAATCCAAATCACCCATGTCAGAGAGGTTCAGCTCAGAACCCGGATATCTTCTTCCAGGCAAGAGAAGCATGTAACCCATACTACGATGCTCTTCCGGCAATCGTACAGGAATACATGAACAAAGTAAATGAAAAACTTGGCACAGATTACAAACTGTTCAACTACTATGGTGCAGCTGACGCAGAACACGTAATCATCGCTATGGGTTCTGTTAATGATACAATCGAAGAAACAATCGATTACTTAACAGCAGCTGGACAGAAAGTCGGTGTTGTTAAAGTTCGTCTGTACAGACCATTCAGCGCAGCAGCTTTAGTTGAAGCTATTCCGGAAACTGTAAAACAGATTTCTGTATTAGATAGAACAAAAGAACCAGGTGCACTTGGCGAGCCTCTGTATCTGGACGTAGTTGCAGCATTAAAAGGAACAAAATTCGATGCAGTTCCGATTTTCACAGGTCGTTACGGTTTAGGTTCTAAAGATACTACACCGGCACAGATTGTTGCTGTATACAATAACACAGAAAAGAAAAAATTCACAATCGGTATCGTTGATGATGTTACACATCTTTCTCTGGAAACAGGTGCTGCACTTGTTACAACTCCGGAAGGAACAATCAACTGTAAGTTCTGGGGTCTGGGTGCAGATGGTACTGTAGGTGCTAACAAGAACTCCATCAAGATTATCGGTGATAATACAGATATGTACGCTCAGGCTTACTTTGATTATGACTCAAAGAAATCCGGCGGTGTTACAATGTCTCACCTTCGTTTTGGTAAAAAACCAATCAAATCTACTTACCTGATTCACCAGGCAAACTTTGTTGCTTGTCATAATCCTTCTTATGTAAGAAAATACAACATGGTTCAGGAATTAGTAGATGGTGGTACATTCCTGTTAAACTGCCCATGGGATATGGAAGGACTTGAAAAACATCTTCCAGGACAGGTAAAAGCGTTTATCGCAAACCACAACATCAAATTCTATGTAATTGATGGTGTTAAAATCGGTATTGAAACAGGTATGGGTCCTACACGTATCAATACAATTCTTCAGTCTGCATTCTTCAAACTGGCTGCAATCATTCCGGAAGAACAGGCTATTGATTTAATGAAAGCTGCTGCAAAAGCTACTTACGGACGTAAGGGTGATGATGTAGTTGCTAAGAACTGGGCTGCTATCGATGAAGGTGCAAAACAGATCGTTGAAGTTACTGTTCCGGAAAGCTGGAAAACAGCAGCAGACGAAGGTCTTGACACAACACATGCAGAACAGGGAAGAAAAGAAGTTATCGACTTCGTTAACAATATTCAGTCTAAAGTTACTGCTCAGGAAGGTAATACACTGCCAGTATCTGCATTCAAAGATTATGTAGATGGTACAACACCATCCGGAACATCCGCTTACGAAAAACGTGGTATCGCAGTTAACGTTCCTGTATGGAATCCGGAAAACTGTATCCAGTGTAACCGTTGTTCTTATGTCTGCCCGCACGCAGTTATCCGTCCGGTAGCTCTGACAGAAGAAGAAGCAGCAAATGCTCCTCAGACACTTGAAATGACTGGATTAAAACAGTACAAATTTGCTATCGCAGTATCCGCTCTTGACTGTACAGGATGTGGTTCTTGTGTAAATGTCTGCCCAGGTAAAAAAGGTGCAAAAGCACTTGCTATGGAAAACATGGAAGCAAATATCGAAATGCAGAAATTCTTTGATTACTCTGTAACTCTTCCGGAAAAAGAAGACGTTATCGCTAAATTCAAAGAAAACACTGTAAAAGGTTCTCAGTTCAAACAGCCATTACTTGAGTTCTCAGGTGCTTGTGCTGGTTGTGGTGAAACACCTTACGCAAAACTGATCACACAGTTATTCGGTGACAGAATGTACATCGCAAACGCAACAGGATGCTCCTCTATCTGGGGTAACTCTTCACCGTCTACACCATACACTGTAAACGCAAAAGGACAGGGTCCTGCATGGGATAACTCTCTGTTCGAAGATAACGCAGAGTTTGGTTACGGTATGTTACTGGCTCAGAAAGCAATCCGTGAAGGATTAAAAGCAAAAGTTGAAGCTGTAGCAGCAAACGAAAAAGCTTCTGAAGAAGTAAAAGCAGCTTGCCAGGAATGGTTAGATACTTATACTGTAGGAGCTACAAACGGTGCAGCAACAGATAAACTGGTTGCAGCATTAGAAGGCATTGACTGTGATGTATGCAAAGACATCGTTAAAAATAAAGACTTCCTCGCTAAGAAATCCCAGTGGATCTTCGGTGGTGACGGATGGGCTTACGATATCGGATTCGGTGGTGTTGACCACGTATTAGCAAGTGGAAAAGACATCAACATTATGGTATTCGATACAGAAGTTTACTCTAATACAGGTGGACAGTCTTCTAAATCTACTCCGACAGGTGCAATCGCACAGTTCGCTGCCGGTGGTAAAGAAGTGAAGAAGAAAGATATGGCATCTATCGCAATGAGCTATGGTTATGTATACGTTGCTCAGATTTCTATGGGTGCTGACTTCAACCAGACTGTAAAAGCAATTGCAGAAGCAGAAGCATATCCGGGACCATCTCTGATTATTGCTTATGCTCCATGTATCAACCATGGTATCAAGAAAGGTATGTCTAAAGCTCAGACAGAAGAAGAATTAGCTGTTAAATGTGGATACTGGCATAACTTCCGCTTCAATCCGGAAGCAGAAAGCAAGTTCACACTTGACTCTAAAGCTCCAACAGAAGACTACCAGGCATTCCTTGATGGAGAAGTTCGTTACAATTCTCTGAAACGTTCTAATCCGGAAAAAGCTGCAAGACTGTTTGCATTAAATGAAGAACAGGCTAAAGCTAGATACGAATATCTGAACAAACTGGTTACTCTGTACGGAAAAACAGAAGAGTAATTCATAAGTTAGAATGATAGCTCAATAAAATTGGCGGGCGTCACCTTCGGGTGACGTCCGTTTTTGGTTTTATATTTTCAAGATATGTGGTAAAATAAACACAATGGAGAAAGAATAGTTCCATAAGACGACAAAGACTTGGAGGTTATGAAATTACATGAAGATAGAAAACATACCGGCTTATGAGCAGATTTTAGAACAGGAAATTCCGGATATTCATGCAAAAGGCTCTTTATGGAAACATAAAAAAAGTGGTGCCAGAGTGATGGTGCTTGAAACAGAAGATGAAAATAAGGTGTTTAATATTGCATTTCGTACACCGCCGGCAAACAGTACAGGGGTAGCGCATATTCTGGAACACAGTGTCCTTTGCGGCTCAAAAGAATTTCCATTAAAGGACCCATTTGTAGAACTGGTAAAGGGTTCTTTGAATACGTTTTTAAATGCAATGACCTATCCTGATAAAACCATGTATCCGGTGGCAAGCTGTAATGATGCTGATTTTAAGAATTTAATGCATGTCTATCTGGATGCTGTATTTTTTCCAAACATTTATCAGAAAGAAGAAATTTTCCGTCAGGAAGGCTGGCATTATGAGTTAGAAAATGCCGAAGCACCTTTGAAATTAAACGGTGTTGTTTATAACGAAATGAAAGGGGCATTTTCTTCTCCTGAAGAAGTGTTGGACCGTGAAGTGTTTAACTCTTTGTTTCCAGATACTCCTTATGGTGTGGAATCCGGAGGTGACCCGAATGTAATTCCGGAGTTGAGCTATTCGGAATTTTTGGAATTCCATAAACGTTATTATCATCCGGTCAACAGCTATATTTACTTGTACGGAAATATGGATATGGAAGAACGTTTAAACTGGATGGACGAACATTATCTTTCTAAGTATGATGAGACTGTGATTGATTCAGCCATTCCAAAGCAGAAAGCCTTTGATACAGTAAAAGAGCTGACAATGGAATATCCGGTTTCTGAGAATGAGCCGGAAGAGGAAAACTCTTATCTTTCCTACAATATTGTGGCAGGAAACAGTCTTGATGTAGAACAAAATACCGCATTTGATATTTTGGATTATACCCTGTTATCTGCACCTGGTGCACCACTCAAACAAGCATTATTAGATGCCGGTATGGGAAAAGATATTATGGGTTCTTATGAAGATGGAATTTATCAGCCATTTTTCTCAATCGTTGCAAAAAATGCAGACCCAAAGAAAAAAGATGAATTTGTTGCGCTGATTCGCAGTACCTTAGAAGAGATTGTAAAAAAAGGAATTGACAAAAAAGCGATTTTGGCAGGAATTAACTACATGGAATTTCGCTTCAGAGAGGCAGATTACGCTTCCTATCCAAAGGGGTTAATGTATGGACTGGACGTGTTTGACAGCTGGCTGTATGATGACCATCATCCATTTGATTATCTTTGCAAATTAAAGGTCTTTGAGAATTTAAAAGAAAAAGCGCAGACTCGATATTTTGAAGATTTAATCAAAGAGTATTTATTAGACAATACTCATGCATCAATAGTAGTGGTTAATCCAAAGCGTGGACTTGCAGCACAGAGAGACAAAGCCTTAGAAGAAAAATTAGAAGCCTACAAAAGTTCTCTTTCCAAAGAAGAAGTAGAAAAAATCGTGGCGGAAAGTGCACATTTAAAAGAATATCAGGATGCACCGGAAACTCCGGAAGCACTTGCAACGATTCCAATGTTAAAACGTTCGGACATCAGTAAAGAAACGATTAAAATTTATAATACACCGAAAAAATCAGGAGACACGCTTCTACTTCATCATAACATTGATACCAATGGAATCTGCTATTTAGACCTGCTTTTTGATTTGAAAAAAGTGCCGCAGGAATTAATTCCATACACATCCATCTTGAAATCTGTACTGGGTTATGTGGATACAGAAAATTATAAATATGGAGAACTCTTTAATGAAATTAATGCCAACAGTGGTGGCATTTTATTTGGAATACAGGGATTTGGCGATTATAAAGATAATCAGGATATCAGAAATATGGCAGGAATTAAGGCAAAAATGCTGTATAATAAAGTCCCATTTGTATTTGAAATGATAAAAGAAATCCTGATCACTTCTGTTTTTGATGATGAAAAACGTCTGTATGAGATTATTGCAAGAATGAAATCCAGATTGCAGATGGGACTTGCACAGGCAGGTCACAGCACTGCAGTCAAGCGTGCGCTGTCTTATTTTTCTGCAAATGCATATTATCAGGAACAGATTGCAGGTGTTGAGTTCTATAAAGTCATTGATGGGCTGGAAAGCAATTTTGAAGCAAAAAAAGGCGAATTAATTTCCAATCTTAAGACTTTAATGAAGCTGATTTTCAGAGAAGAAAATCTTACTGTCAGTTGTACCGCAGATGAAGAAGGCTGTAACTTAGTGGAAAAAGAACTTCCATCCTTTAAAAAATGTCTGTTTGATGAACCGGCTGAAGATACGGTATGCACACCCATTTATGAAGTGAAAAACGAAGGCTTTAAAACATCCGGACAGGTACAGTATGTTGCGACTGCCGGAAACTTCAGAGAACAGGGATTTGAGTATACCGGATGCCTGAAAATTTTAAAAGTCATGTTAAGCTATGAATATCTCTGGATGAATGTTCGAGTAAAAGGTGGAGCTTATGGCTGTATGAGTGATTTTAAGACAAGTGGAGACAGCTATCTGGTGTCTTACAGGGACCCGAATTTGAAAAAAACGCTGGAAGTATTTGAACATACTGCAGATTATATCCGTAACTTTGATGCAGATGAAAGAGAAATGACAAAATATGTGATTGGAACAATCAGTGATCTTGATGTACCGATGACTCCGGCAACCAAAGGTTCCGTCTCTTTAAATGCATGGTTCAGCAATGTGACGGAAGAAGAGTTAAAGAAAGAGCGGATGGAAATTTTAAATGCAACCGTAGAAGATATCCGTGCACTTGCAGAACTTGTAGACTGCGTCGTAAAACAGCAGAGAATCTGTGTCGTTGGAAGCGAAGAAAAAATTGAACAGGAGAAAGACCTCTTTAAGACAGTAGAGCATTTATTGTAATATCGGCTGAAAACGGTAGAGAGAACGATAGAGAGACCGAAATAGGCTGAGAAAAATAGAAAGAAAAAAGGACAGTGAAATGAGAGAAGATTATAAATCAGGCTTTGTCGCAATTATCGGACGTCCGAATGTAGGAAAATCGACATTGATGAATCATCTGATTGGTCAGAAGATTGCAATTACTTCGAGAAAAGCGCAGACAACAAGAAATAAAATTCAGACGGTGTATACCTGTGAACGTGGACAGATTGTATTTTTAGATACACCGGGAATTCATAAAGCAAAAAATAAATTAGGCGAGTACATGGTAAATGTAGCGAGCCGTACGTTTAAAGATGCAGATGTGATTTTATGGCTGGTTGAACCCGGAACACAGGTTGGGCCAGGAGACCGTCACATTGCAGAGCAGTTAAAAAACTGCAAATTGCCGGTGATTCTGGTCATCAATAAAGTAGATACAGTAAAGAAAGAAGAAGTGGCAGGTTTTATCGAAACTTATAGAAAATTAATCGATTTTGCAGATATTGTTCCGGCTTCTGCACTGCGCGCCCAGAATCTGGATACGGTAATTGACTGCATTTTTAAATATTTGCCTTATGGACCACAGTTTTATGATGAAGATACGATTACAGACCAGCCTCAGCGTCAGATTGTGGCAGAATTGATTCGTGAAAAGGCACTGCGTACCCTCGATGAAGAAATTCCACATGGAATTGCAGTTACAATTGATACAATGAAGGAACGCCCGGACGGAAGAATTGTGGATATTGAAGCAACGATTATTTGTGAACGGGATTCTCACAAAGGAATTATTATTGGAAAACAGGGGGCAATGCTTAAGAAAATCGGCAGTGCAGCACGCTTTGAAATTGAGCGCATGTTAGAACAGAAAGTAAATCTGAAACTCTGGGTAAAGGTAAAAAAAGACTGGAGAGACAGTGATTACCTTATTAAGAATTTTGGATACGATAAAAAAGAAATATGACAGAAGCAAGAGAAGTAACCGGTATGGTGCTTTTGGCAGCACCGGTTGGAGATTTTGATAAGAGACTGGTGCTGTTAACCAGAGAATATGGAAAAATAACAGTTTTTGCAAGAGGAGCCAGAAAGCCAAACAGTGCATTTCTGGCCGTTGCAAATCCCTTTGTATTTGGAACGTTTTTTATCTATGAGGGAAGAACCAGCTACCAGTTAAAATCAGCAAGGATAAAAAATTATTTTACTGAACTTGCCAAAAAGCAGCCAGGGGTCTATTACGGATTTTATTTTCTGGAACTTGCGTCCTATTATTATCGGGAATACATGGATGCGACAGAGATGTTAAATCTTTTGTATGTGACACTTCGTGCACTTACAGTAGGAAAAATGGATAATCGGCTTATCCGGTGCGTCTTTGAACTTCGTGCGGTTTTGCTTAATGGAGAATGTCCGGATTTCTTTTCCTGTCAGGAGTGTTGTAATTCGGAACAGCTTTTCTGGTTTTATCCGGCAAAATCAGGGGTAGTCTGCGAGTCCTGTCACAAAAAGACAAAGGGATATGCCATCAAGATGGATGCCTCGGTTTTGTATACCGTCCAATATATTGTAACTTCAAAGCTTCAAAAATTATATACATTTACAGTAACCGAAGAAGTGCTGGAGACCCTTTGCAAAATGATGAAGGAGTACATGAAAGGACAGGTGGACAGGGAGTTGAAGAGTCTTGAAGTTTTGCGGGTTATGGAGTGGTAGCAAAAGAACACGCTTTACAACAGGGATTTTTATGGGTATAATACAATTTACAGGTTTTTCATTTTAAATGAAAATGATTTAAAAAAGCAAAAGAGATAAGGAGAGTATTGTAAAATGGAAAAAACGATGGAAAAAATCGTAGCACTCGCTAAATCCAGAGGTTTTGTATATCCGGGTTCCGAAATTTACGGTGGCCTTGCTAATACATGGGATTATGGTAATCTCGGGGTTGAGTTAAAAAACAATGTAAAAAAAGCATGGTGGAAAAAATTCATTCAGGAAAGTCCATATAATGTTGGCGTAGACTGTGCAATTTTAATGAACCCTCAGACATGGGTTGCATCTGGACATCTTGGTGGATTCTCTGACCCGTTAATGGATTGTAAAGAGTGTCATGAACGTTTCCGTGCAGATAAAATCATTGAAGACTTCTGTCAGGAAAATGGAATTGCATTAGAAGGAAGTGTAGATGCATGGACTCAGGAACAGATGAAATCCTTCATTGATGAACATCAGATTCCATGCCCAACTTGTGGAAAACATAATTTCACAGATATCCGTCAGTTCAACCTGATGTTTAAAACCTTCCAGGGTGTAACAGAAGATGCCAAAAATACGGTGTATTTAAGACCGGAAACTGCACAGGGTATCTTTGTAAACTTTAAAAATGTACAGAGAACTTCCAGAAAGAAATTACCATTTGGTATTGGACAGATTGGTAAATCTTTTCGTAACGAAATCACACCGGGTAACTTTACATTCCGTACCCGTGAATTTGAGCAGATGGAACTGGAATTCTTCTGTAAACCAGATACAGACCTGGAATGGTTTGCTTACTGGAAACAGTTCTGCCTTGACTGGCTGTACAGCCTTGGATTAAAAGACGAAGAGGTTCGTTATCGTGACCACGACAAAGAAGAATTAAGCTTCTACAGTAAAGCAACGACAGACGTAGAATTCCTCTTCCCATTCGGATGGGGCGAACTGTGGGGAATTGCTGACAGAACAGATTATGACTTAACTCAGCATCAGAATGTATCAGGACAGGATTTGACTTACTTTGATGATGAGGCAAATGAAAAATACATCCCTTATGTTATTGAACCTTCACTGGGTGCAGACCGTATGGTGCTTGCATTCTTATGCAGTGCTTATGATGAAGAAGTATTAGATGCTGAAAAAAATGATGTTCGTACCGTACTTCATTTCCATCCGGCATTAGCACCTGTAAAAATCGGTGTACTTCCACTTTCAAAGAAATTAAATGAAGGTGCATTAAAAGTATTTGAAGGACTGGCAAAACAGTACAACTGTGAATTTGATGACAGAGGAAACATCGGAAAACGCTATCGTCGCCAGGATGAAATCGGAACTCCGTTCTGTGTTACTTATGATTTTGAGTCTGAGAACGATGGTGCAGTAACCGTACGTGACCGTGACACAATGGAACAGGAAAGAATTAAAATCGAAGACTTAAAAGCTTACTTTGAAAAGAAATTTGAATTTTAATTAAGCGTATCTAAAAAGAAGAGAAACTCTGCTTAAAGCAGGGTTTCTTTTTGGTTTAAACGCAAGAAAATGTTGTATAAAAACTACAAAAAACTACAAAAATTAGCAAAATAACTGTGCGAAATCCCTATAAATTTCTTGCGAAAAAGAAAAAGATTTGCTATAATAGACAGCAACAGCAGAATTTGACCAGAGGAGGAAAACAAGATGGCAAAAAAAAGAAATATCATTGTAGGTCAGTCGGGCGGTCCTACATCTGTAATCAATTCAAGCCTTGCAGGAGTCTATAAAAATGCAATTGAGAGGGGATTTGACAAAGTATATGGCATGCTGCACGGAATTCAGGGACTTTTAGATGAACAATACGTGGATTTATCAACACAGATTCATACAGAACTGGATATTGAACTGTTAAAGAGAACTCCGTCAGCATTTTTAGGCTCATGCCGTTTTAAACTGCCGGAAATCCATGAAGATAAAGCAATTTATGAAAAAATTTTTTCGATTTTAAATAAACTCAATATTGATGCTTTTATTTATATCGGAGGCAACGATTCGATGGATACGATTAAAAAATTATCGGATTATGCTATTTTGACCGGACAGAGCCAGAAATTTTTAGGTGTTCCAAAAACGATTGATAATGACCTTGCACTGACAGACCATACACCAGGATTTGGAAGTGCCGCAAAATACATAGGAGCATCCACAAAAGAAGTGATTCGTGATGCAAGCGGACTGACCTACAAGAAAAACATGGTTACTATTATGGAAATCATGGGAAGAAATGCAGGCTGGCTGACCGGAGCAACAGCGCTGGCAAAAGCAGAAGACTGTGACGGACCGGATTTGATTTACTTGCCGGAAGTACCTTTTGATATTAAAAAATTTTTGGAAAAAGTAAAAGAGCTGCTTGAAAAACAAACTTCTGTTGTAATTGCAGTTTCGGAAGGAATCAAGCTTGCAGATGGTCGTTATGTGTGTGAGCTTGGAAGTTCCGGTGATTATGTCGATGCATTTGGTCATAAACAGTTGCAGGGAACAGCCACGTATCTGGCAAACTTTCTTGCAGCAGAGTGTGGATGCAAGACAAGAGCAGTAGAACTTTCTACCTTGCAAAGAAGTGCGTCTCATATGGCCTCCAGAGTGGATATTGATGAGGCATTTATGGTTGGAGGTGCAGCCGTAAAAGCAGCCGATGAAGGAGACACCGGAAAGATGGTAGTCATTGACCGTGTTTCAGATGACCCATATATGAGTGCAACCGGTATTTATGACGTGCACCGCATTGCAAATGAGGAAAAATTAGTGCCTAGAAATTGGATGAATCGTGATGCCACTTATGTGACAAAAGACTTCATAGATTATGTAAAACCGTTGATTCAGGGCGACTATCAGCCGATTATGGTAAATGGTCTGCCAAGACATCTGGTGCTTCGCTTAAAAAAAGGCAATAAAAGGGGATAAAATGTAATATTTTTTTCCATTTTACTTGACTAATAATCGTCAAATGATTAAAATAGTTAGTGTGTGAGCTTAGGCTGACACAGCGCGGTGAAAAGAAGCAATTCGATTCATCGTATATCTCACTTTTTAGGAGGAATGTTCAAATGGCAAAATGGGTTTATATGTTCACAGAAGGTAATGCAACCATGAGAAACCTGCTTGGTGGAAAAGGTGCAAACCTTGCTGAAATGACAAACCTGGGTCTTCCGGTACCACAGGGCTTCACAATTACAACAGAAGCTTGTACACAGTACTATGAAGATGGTAGAAAAATCAATGACGAAATTATGGAGCAGATTATGGAATCCATCACAAAGATGGAAGAAATTACCGGTAAAAAATTCGGTGATAAAGAAAATCCACTTCTTGTTTCCGTTCGTTCCGGTGCGAGAGCATCTATGCCAGGTATGATGGATACTATCCTGAACCTTGGTTTAAATGAAGAAGTAGTAGAAGTATTAGCTGAAAAATCCGGCAATGCTCGTTGGGCTTGGGACTGCTACAGAAGATTCATTCAGATGTACTCTGATGTAGTTATGGAAGTAGGTAAAAAATACTTTGAAGAACTTATCGATAAAATGAAAGCTGACAGAGGCGTAAAACAGGACGTTGAGCTGACAGCAGAAGATTTAAAAGAACTGGCAGAACAGTTTAAAGCTGAATATAAAGAAAAAATCGGCGCTGACTTCCCAACTGATCCGAAGGAACAGTTAATGGGTGCTATCAAAGCCGTATTCCGTTCATGGGATAACCCACGTGCAAATGTATATCGTCGTGACAACGATATCCCATATTCCTGGGGAACAGCTGTTAACGTACAGATGATGGCATTTGGTAACATGGGTGATGACTGTGGTACAGGTGTTGCATTTACTCGTGACCCGGCTACAGGAAATAACGGACTGTTTGGTGAATTCCTTACAAATGCTCAGGGTGAAGACGTTGTTGCCGGTGTTCGTACACCTATGCACATTTCCGAAATGGAACAGAAATTCCCAGAAGCATTCAAACAGTTCAAAGAAGTTTGCAAAACTCTGGAAAATCACTACAGAGACATGCAGGATATGGAGTTTACTGTAGAACATGGTAAACTGTACATGCTGCAGACACGTAATGGTAAGAGAACAGCTCAGGCTGCTTTAAAAATCGCTTGTGACCTTGTTGACGAGGGAATGAGAACAGAAGAAGAAGCAGTAGCTATGATCGACCCACGTAACTTAGATACTCTGCTTCACCCACAGTTTGATGCTGCTGCATTAAAAGCTGCTGAACCAGTTGCAAAAGCACTTGGTGCATCACCGGGAGCTGCTTGCGGTAAAGTTGTATTTACAGCAGATGACGCTGTAGCTTGGGCTGCAAGAGGAGAAAAAGTTGTTCTTGTTCGTCTTGAAACATCACCGGAAGATATCACAGGTATGAAATCTGCTCAGGGTATCTTAACTGTTCGTGGTGGTATGACATCTCACGCAGCAGTAGTTGCCCGTGGTATGGGTACTTGCTGTGTATCCGGTTGTGGCGATATCACAATGGATGAAGAAAACAAGAAATTTACATTAGCTGGTAAAGAATACCATGAAGGAGATTTCATTTCTCTGGATGGTTCTACAGGTAACATCTATGATGGCGTAATCGCAACTGTTGATGCAACAATCGCAGGCGAATTCGGCAGAATCATGGGATGGGCTGATAAATACAGAACAATGAAAGTTCGTACAAATGCAGATACTCCTGCAGATGCTAAAAAAGCTCGCGAACTTGGCGCAGAAGGTATTGGTCTTTGCCGTACAGAGCATATGTTCTTCGAAGGCAACAGAATTGATGCATTCCGTGAAATGATTTGTTCTGAAACAGTAGAAGAAAGAGAAGCTGCACTTGCTAAAATCCTTCCGGAACAGCAGGGTGACTTCGAAAAATTATATGAAGCACTGGAAGGTAACCCAGTTACAATCCGTTTCTTAGACCCACCGCTTCATGAATTCGTTCCAACAGAAGAAGAAGACATCAAAAAACTTGCTGATGCTCAGGGTAAAACTGTTGAACAGATTAAAGCAATCATCGATTCTCTGCATGAGTTCAACCCAATGATGGGACATCGTGGATGCCGTCTTGCTGTAACTTATCCAGAAATCGCTAAAATGCAGACAAGCGCTGTTATCCGTGCAGCAATCAATGTGAAAAATGCTCATCCGGATTGGAATGTAAAACCGGAAATCATGATTCCACTTGTTGGAGATATCAAAGAGCTTAAATATGTTAAGAAATTCGTAGTAGAGACAGCAGATGCAGAAATCAAAGCTGCAGGTTCTGACCTTGAATATGAAGTTGGTACTATGATCGAAATCCCAAGAGCTGCTCTTACAGCTGATGATATCGCTAAAGAAGCTGATTTCTTCTGCTTCGGTACAAACGACTTAACACAGATGACTTACGGCTTCTCACGTGATGATGCCGGTAAATTCTTAGATGCTTACTATGACGCTAAAATCTTTGAAAATGACCCATTTGCAAAACTGGATCAGACAGGCGTTGGTAAACTTATGGATATGGCTATCAAACTTGGTAAACCGGTTAATCCAAACCTTCATGTTGGTATCTGTGGAGAACACGGTGGAGACCCATCTTCCGTAGAATTCTGCAACAAACTTGGTCTGGATTATGTTTCCTGCTCACCATTCCGTGTACCGATTGCAAGACTGGCAGCAGCTCAGGCAGCAATCGCTGAAAAAAATGCATAATTTGTTCATGTAATAACATGATAAAAGCATAAAAAATGACCTTGGAGGTCTGAAGTAATTCAGGTCTTCAAGGTTTTTTGTTTTAAAAAGAAAAATCAAAAAAGAAAGGAATAGATATATTTTATGACACAGGAATCACAACAGCCACATAAAAGAAGAGTACGCTATAAAGGAAAATATCCGAAAAAATTTGAGGAAAAATATAAAGAATTACAGCCTGAAAAATATCAGGACACGATTGCACATGTCATCCAAAAAGGAAATACACCGGCTGGTATGCATATTTCGATTATGGTAAAAGAAATCCTTGATTTTTTGGAGATTAAGCCGGGACAAACAGGATTTGATGCTACACTTGGATATGGTGGTCATACCAAAGCAATGCTGGAGTGCTTAAAGGGAGAGGGGCATATCTATGCGACAGATGTCGACCATGAAGAAGCTGCAAAGACAAAAAAACGATTAGAAGAAGCGGGATTTGGTGAGGATATGTTAACCATTAAGCTTCAGAATTTCTGTACGATTGATGAAATTGCAAAAGAAGTTGGAGGCTTTGACTTTTTGCTTGCTGATCTTGGAGTCTCTTCGATGCAGATTGACAATCCAAAGCGTGGTTTTTCTTTTAAGGTAGATGGACCTCTGGATTTGCGCCTGAATCAGGAGACAGGAATCAGTGCGGCAGAACGCTTGAAGACAATTACAAAAGAGGAGCTTGCCGGTATGCTCTATGAAAATTCGGATGAGCCATACTGTGAAGAACTGGCAAAAGCGATTACCGACGAAATCCGAAAAGGAAATGCGATTGATACGACAACAAAATTGCGGGAAATCATTGGAAAGACTTTGGATTTTCTTCCGGAAAAAGAAAAGAAAGAGACCATTAAAAAGACCTGTCAGCGAACCTTTCAGGCACTTAGAATTGATGTTAATCGTGAATTTGAAGTGTTATATGAATTTATGGAAAAACTTCCGGATGCATTGCGCCCAGGCGGAAGAGTGGCAATTCTTACTTTTCATTCCGGAGAGGACAAGTTAGTAAAAAAAGCGTTGAAGCAAGGCTACAAAGACGGCATCTATTTGGATTATGCAAAAGATGTGATTCGGCCGTCTGCACAGGAGTGTGCACAAAACGGAAGGGCACGTTCTACAAAAATGCGTTGGGCAATTAAAGCGTAAAGAAACAAAAAAGAGAGCAAAAATCTTTAAAAATCGGCTAAAAACGCCGAAAAGATGGATGGCTCTCTTTTTTTGCACAATATTTTTTTGCATTTTGAAAAAAACTATGATATGATTAAGCACATACAAGAGAAAATATCAAGTTCTTGTCAGAGTCTGACAAATTTCCTATCGTTTAAGAAGAATAAAAACTGAAAATAGCAATACTTGAAAAGAGGGTTATAAATAGTATGAGAGAAAAGTATTTGTCCTTGTCATTAGGCACATTGAAGGAGCTTGCAAAAGCAAGGGGAATGAAGGGTATTTCGACATTGAAAAAAAGTGAACTGATTGAACGAATGTTGCAAGAAGATGAAAAAGATAAAAAAATAGAAAAAGAGAAAAAAGTAGAGAAAGAAGAAATTTTAAATACGCAGCCTGCAACAAAGCCAGAACCACGTTCAGATCGTCCACCCATGGAGCAATCTGAATTAGACAGCGGAATCTGTGTAAAAGGAATTTTAGAAGTACTTCCAGACGGATATGGTTTTATCCGAAGTGATAATTATCTGCCGGGTGAGAATGATGTCTATGTTTCTCCATCTCAGATTCGCAGATTTAATTTAAAGACAGGAGATATTTTAAAGGGAAATACTCGAGTAAAGAGTCAGAATGAAAAATTTTCGGCTCTGCTTTATGTGACATCCATTAATGGAATGAAGCCAAATGAGATGCGTCGTTATAATTTTGAAGATATGACACCGATTTTCCCAAATGAGCGTCTGCATTTAGAACGTCCGGGTGGAAGCGTAGCAATGCGAGTGGTAGACTTAGTCAGTCCGATTGGAAAAGGGCAAAGAGGGATGATAGTATCTCCTCCAAAGGCCGGAAAAACAACATTGTTAAAAGATGTGGCAAAATCAATTTTGAAAAACAATCCTGAGATGCATCTGATTATTTTATTGATTGATGAACGCCCGGAGGAAGTAACGGACATTAAAGAAGCAATTAAAGGTTCAAATGTGGAGATTATTTATTCGACCTTTGATGAACTGCCGGAACACCATAAACGTGTATCTGAAATGACAATTGAGCGTGCAAAACGTCTGGTAGAACATAAAAAAGATGTTACGATTTTCATCGACAGTATCACCAGACTGGCAAGGGCGTATAACCTTACCGTTCCGCCGAGTGGAAGAACTCTTTCCGGTGGTCTTGACCCGGCAGCCCTGCACATGCCGAAGCGTTTCTTTGGAGCAGCGAGAAATATGAGAGAGGGCGGAAGCCTGACTATTCTTGCGACTGCTTTAGTAGATACCGGAAGTAAGATGGATGATGTGGTTTACGAAGAATTTAAGGGAACAGGTAACATGGAGCTGGTGTTAAACCGAAAACTTCAGGAAAAACGAATTTTCCCTGCGATTGATATTGCAAAATCCGGAACCAGAAGAGAAGACTTATTATTAAGCAAAGAAGAGCTTGAAGCAGTGGATATTATGCGAAAAGCATTAAATGGAATGAAGTCCGATGAAGCGCTTGAGAATATTTTAAATATGTTTGCACATACAAAAGATAATAAGGAGTTTGTACAGACAGTAAAAAAACAACGTTTTCTCTATTAAGGCTTGCATTTCCAAAATTACTATGATATAATTTAAAAGCTGTTTGGAATTAGAAACGCAAAATTAATACTCCATCGAAGATTCTGTTTATCATGGAAACTTTGCGTGGATGCGCCTGGTCTGTTTGGTTTTGTATTTTGTACCAGGTGCCGGAAGGTATAAATAATAAATTTTTTAGAAGAGGTGAAAATCATGAAAGAAGGAATCCATCCAAATTATCAGGAATGTACAGTAGTATGCAACTGCGGAAATACTTTTACAACTCGTTCTGTAAAACCAGAACTTCGTGTTGAAGTTTGCTCCAAATGTCATCCATTCTATACAGGACAGCAGAAAGCTGCACAGGCTCGTGGCCGTATTGATAAATTCAATAAAAAATACGGAATGGACAAATAAGAAAACAAATAAGAGAGGCTGGGGTTTTCGGACTTCAGCCTCTTCTTTCGTTTCAGAGGAGTTTTATATATGAAATCATCAAATATTGGTGGACAGGCAGTTATGGAAGGCATTATGATGCGCCATAAAGACGTCTATTCGATTGCAGTCCGTAAACCGGATAAAGAAATCGAAGTAAAAGTAGAAGACTACAAAAGCGTCATGAAAAATAAAAAAATCCTCTCTCTGCCAATTATAAGAGGTGTGTTTAGTTTTATTGATTCCCTTGTAATTGGTACAAAATGTCTGATGTATTCCGCTTCATTCTTTGAAGAGGAAGAAGAGGAAAAAGCAAAAAAAGAGGCATTAAGCGGGGATGAGCTTACAAAATATGAGGCAAAACAGAAGAAGCAGGAAAAAGTCTTAATGACAATTACGATGATTTTTTCTGTGGTGATATCGGTTGGACTTTTTATGGTGCTTCCGTATTTGATTGCCAGTCTTTTAAGAAAAGTGGGAGCCGGTGAATCCGCAGTAACAGTTGCAGAGGCATTTATCCGAATTGTATTGTTTTTAGCTTATCTGGTTCTGATTTCCAAGATGCAGGACATTCAAAGAGTCTTTATGTATCATGGAGCAGAACATAAATGTATTAACTGCGTAGAGAGCGGAAAAGCGCTTACCGTTGAAAATGTAATGAAGAGTTCCCGTTTTCATAAACGATGCGGAACTAGTTTTCTGTTCTTTGTCATTATTATCAGTATTATTTTCTTTATCGGATTTTTTGCGATTGTGCCGGTCAAAACAATGTGGATGCGTGTTGTGATTCGTGTTCTGCTTGTGCCGGTTGTTGCGGGTGTTTCTTATGAATTTATCCGCCTTGCCGGAAACAGTGAAAATAAAGTTGTTGCGCTGTTATCAAAACCAGGACTTTGTATGCAGAAACTTACGACAAAAGAGCCAACACCGGATATGGCAGAAGTTGCGATTATGGCAGTAGAAGCGGTATTTGACTGGAAAGCATATCTGCGAGAGAATTTTGAAAATGCCGAAGGAGAAATAAAAAAAGCAGAAGAGGCAGAACATACAGCAGGAGAAGCAAATGATAACTTATAGAACTCTGCTTTCGGAGGGAAAAGAAGTCCTTCAAAAAGCAAAGATAATGGATTTTGAGATAGATGCATGGCTGTTAATGGAATTTGTATTTCAAATTGACCGTGCCCGCTTTTTTCTGGAACAAAATGAAACGGTGGAAGAAGAAAAAGCAGAAACATACCGCAGTCTGTTAGCCGAGAGGGCAAAACATATTCCGGTTCAGCAGATTACGCATGAAGCATGGTTTTTCGGTCTGCCTTTTTATGTCAATGAGAATGTGCTGATACCAAGACAGGATACGGAAGTGTTGATAGAAGAAGTGCTGTCAGCTGTAAAGAAGTATAGCATACAGACACCAAAAATCCTGGATATGTGTACGGGCAGTGGATGTATTTTGCTGAGTCTGCTTGCAAATATAGAAGGCGCAGAGGGACTTGGAGCAGATTTGTCTGAAAAAGCACTTGAGGTTGCACAAAAAAATGGCAGTCTGCTGAATTTAAAAGCAGAGTGGTGTTTAAGCAATTTATTTTCCCATATAAATGGAAAGTATGATATAATCGTGTCAAACCCGCCTTATATTGAGAGTGCAGTGATTGAAACCTTGATGGAAGAAGTAAGGGAACATGAACCGAGAATGGCACTGGATGGTAAGGAAGATGGTTTGTATTTTTACCGTGAAATTACAAAGCAGGCCGGAGTTTATCTAAATGCCGGAGGAATTTTAGCATTTGAGATTGGATATAATCAGGGAGAAGCAGTCAGCCAAATGCTTAAAGAAGAACAATATGAAGAAATAAAAGTAGTAAAAGACCTGGCAGGACTTGACAGGGTAGTAATTGGAAGAAAAAAACAGGAGGATTCCCATGTTTGATAAATTAGATGATATTTTAATTCGTCTGGAAGAAGTATTAAATGAATTAAATGAACCGACAGTGGCAAATGACACTGTAAGATTTCAGAAACTGATGAAAGAACAAAGTGACTTACAGCCGATTGCAGACGCTTATACAGAGTATAAAAACTGTAAGCAGACCGTAGAAGACAGCCTGATGATGTTAGAGGAAGAAACAGATGAAGAGATGAAAGAAATGCTCAAAGAAGAACTTTCTGATGCAAAGAAACGAATCGAAGAGTTAGAGCATGAATTAAAAATCTTATTACTTCCGAAAGACCCGAATGATGATAAAAACGTAATTGTTGAAATTCGTGCAGGTGCAGGTGGAGATGAAGCTGCGTTGTTTGCTTCTGAAATCTATCGTATGTATGTAAAATTTGCAGAGTCTCAAAACTGGAAAACAGAAATGCTCAGCTTAAATGAAAACGGAATTGGCGGATTCAAGGAAGTTACCTTTATGATTACCGGACGCGGTGCTTATTCCAAATTAAAATACGAAAGTGGTGTACATCGTGTACAGCGTGTGCCGGAGACAGAAAGTGGCGGACGTATCCATACTTCAACCATTACGGTTGCAATTATGCCGGAAGCAGAAGAAATCGATTTCCATCTGGATATGAATGACTGTAAATTCGATGTATTCCGTGCCTCAGGAAATGGTGGACAGTGTGTCAACACAACAGACTCTGCAGTACGTCTGACTCATATCCCGACGGGAATTGTTATTTCCTGTCAGGATGAAAAATCACAGTTAAAGAATAAAGATAAAGCATTGAAAATTCTTCGTTCCCGTCTGTATGAGATGGAACTGGAAAAGAGACATGATGAAGAGGCAGAAGCAAGAAGAAGTCAGGTTGGTACAGGAGATCGTTCAGAGAAAATCAGAACTTATAATTTCCCACAGGGACGAGTAACAGACCACAGAATTAAGTTGACTTTACACCGTTTAGATTCTATTATGAATGGAGACCTTGAAGAAATCATCGACAGTCTGATTGCAGCAGACCAGGCAGCCAAACTGAGTAATCTGCAGGGTGAAGAATAAAAAATAAATAGTTTTAAGTGTTATTTTAATCTTAAAAGATAGGAGTAAATAGCGATGGGAAAATATTTTGGAACAGATGGTTTTCGTGGAGAAGCAAATGTAAATCTTACAGTAGAACATGCTTATAAAGTAGGACGCTTTTTAGGATGGTACTATGGACAGGCGCATAAAGCGCAGATTGTAATCGGAAAAGATACAAGAAGAAGCAGTTATATGTTTGAATATTCACTGGTAGCAGGTCTGACTGCGTCTGGTGCGGATGTATACTTACTGCACGTAACGACAACTCCAAGTGTTTCCTACGTTGTTCGTACAGAAGGATTTGACTGCGGAATTATGATTTCTGCAAGCCACAATCCATTTTATGACAATGGTATTAAGGTTATCAATGGAAACGGACAGAAACTAGAGGCTTCTGTAGAAGCAAAAATCGAAGAATACATTGATGGAAAAATACCGGAACTTCCATTTGCAAAAAGAGAGGACATTGGACGTACTGTAGATTTCTCAGCAGGAAGAAATCGTTATATTGGATATCTGATTTCCATTCCGACCCGTGCATTTAAAAACAAAAGAGTGGGTCTGGACTGCTCAAACGGAAGCGCTTCTGCAATTGCAAAAAGTGTATTTGACGCATTAGGTGCGAAAACTTATGTCATTAATAATGAGCCGGATGGAACAAACATTAATATGAACTGTGGTTCTACCCATATTGAAGTCTTAAAGCAGTTTGTAAAAGACAATCAGTTAGATGTCGGATTTGCTTATGACGGAGATGCAGACCGCTGTATCGCAGTAGATGATAAGGGCGAAGAAATCAATGGAGATTTAATTCTTTATGTCTGTGGGAAATATATGAAAGAGCAGGGCAAATTAAACAACAATACGATTGTTACCACAATTATGTCCAATCTGGGGCTGTATAAAGCCTGTGACAGAGAAGGAATTTCTTACGAAAAGACAGCAGTTGGAGACAAATATGTCTGTGAAAATATGATGCAGAATGGACATTCCATCGGTGGAGAACAGTCCGGACACATCATTTTTTCCAAACATGCGACTACGGGTGATGGAATCTTAACTTCTCTGAAGATTATGGAAGTTATTATCGAAAAGAAACTGCCGTTAAGTACACTGGCATCCGAAGTAAAGATTTATCCGCAGGTTTTGAAAAATGTGCGTGTGTATGATAAAAAAGAAGCCAGAGAAAATCCGGAAGTGGTAAAGGTAATTAAAAAAGTAGAAGAAGCACTCGGAGAGGATGGAAGAATCCTTGTAAGAGAAAGCGGAACAGAACCGGTTGTACGTGTTATGGTTGAGGCATCTACAGATGAAATCTGTAATCAGTATGTCGATGAAGTGATTGCAGTGATGAGAGCCCAGAATCTGGTTCAGTAGAAATGAGGAACAGTGAGTGAACAGAAAATATAGAAGAAGTTTGATAGTTGGCGGATGCCTTCTTTGTCTGCTGACTGGCTGTGCAGGTAATCAGAACAGTAATTATGAGCAGGGTGCACTGGATTTGGAAAATAAAGAATATGAAAGTGCAATTGAAAACTTTGAACTGGCAGTGGCAGAAAAAGAGCACACCGCAGAAGCGTTAAGAGGAGAAGGAATTGCCTATCTTCGACTCGGAAATTATGAAGAGGCCGAGAAAGCGTTTTCCTCTGCATTAAAAAAAGCAGAAAAATCAAAGACAGAGGTAAAGACAGATATTTTATCCTATCTTTCCTCGGTAGAATATAAGCTGGCAGACTATGAGAGTAGTTTAAAACATGCAGAGGCACTGATGGATTTAAAAGAAAGCAAGGAAGCTCATTTCTTAAAAGGAAGTGCAGAACTGCATCTTGACCAGTATGATGATGCAAAAGAAGATTTTTCAAAAGTGATAGAAAAATCAGAAGATTATGATGATTATCTGCAGGTTTACAAAGTTTATGCAGATTATGACTTGAAAGCAGATGGCGCATCTTATCTGGAACAGGCACTTGAAATTGACGGAACAGGCAAAGAAGACGCTTACAATAAAGGCAGAATTTATTATTATCTGGAAGAATATGACAAGGCAAAAGAAGAACTTTCGAGTTCTTATGAAGATGGATATAAAGATGCTGCAATTTATCTTGGAAAGGTTTATGCAGAGCTGGGTGATATTGATAATGCAAAATCCATGTATCAGGAATGTCTGAACGAAAAAGGCTATCAGGCAAAGGCTTATAATGGATTGGCATACTGTAATATTTTAGAAGAAGATTATGCTTCTGCTCTTAAAAATATCCAAAAAGGGCTGGATGCAGGAGATGAAGAAGAAAAACAGGGACTACTGTTTAATGAAATTGTAGTCTATGAAAAGACTTCTGATTTTGCAACTGCAAAAGAAAAAATTGCAGAGTATTTAAAATTATATCCGTCCGATGAAAAAGCGGTAAAAGAAAGTTATTTTCTGGAAACCAGATAAATAGGAGATTAGATGGAATTATTTGATTTAAGTGATAAAACCGAGCGTGTCATCTTAGTCGGTGTACAGGAAAATGACGGAGATGATACGGAAGAATCGCTTCAGGAGCTGGCAGAACTTGCAAAAACTGCAGGAGCAGAAGTTGTAGGAACAGTCATTCAAAAGAGGGAACGGATTCATCCTGGGACTTATGTCGGAAAAGGAAAAATCGATGAAATCCGTACTCTGTTAAATGCACTTGATGCAACTGGAATTATCTGTGATGATGAACTGAGTCCGGTTCAGATGAATCATTTACAGCAGGAACTGGAATCTAAGATTATGGACCGTACCCTGTTGATTCTGGATATTTTTGCAAGCCGTGCAGTCACGAAAGAAGGAAAGATTCAGGTCGAACTTGCCCAGCTCCGTTACCGTGCGGTGCGTCTGGTCGGACTTGGAAGTTCCCTTTCAAGACTTGGAGGCGGAATTGGAACAAGAGGACCAGGAGAGAAAAAACTGGAAATGGACCGTCGTCTGATTAAAGAGCGGATTTCCCAGTTGAAAAAAGAGCTGGAACATGTGAAAAAGCATAGAGAACTCTTAAGAGAAGGACGAAAAAAAGACCGCGTGATGACTGCTGCAATTGTAGGATATACCAATGCGGGAAAATCGACGCTCTTAAATACCTTGACGGATGCAGGCGTGTTATCTGAAGATAAATTGTTTGCAACGTTAGACCCGACCACTCGCCTGTTAGAGTTAGATGGTGGACAGAGGATTTATCTGACCGATACGGTTGGATTTATCCGGAAACTTCCACATCATTTGATTGAAGCATTTAAAAGTACACTGGAAGAAGCAAAGTATGCGGATGTGATTTTGCACGTAGTAGATGCATCAAATCCTCAGGTAGAAGAGCAGATGTTCATCGTCTATGAAACTTTGCGGGAACTGGGTGTAAAGGATAAGACAATTGTCACGTTATTTAACAAGCAGGATCGTTTGGCAGGTAATGAGATTCTTCGGGATTTTAAGGCAGATTATGTTTTAAAAATCTCTGCGCGTACCGGTTTGGGTCTGGATGAATTAAAAAATACACTGGAAAAAATTTTGATTGGAAATCAGATTTATATCGAACGTGTGTTAGATTATAAAGATGCCGGAATGTTACAGCTGGTACGAAAATACGGTCAGTTAATTGAAGAAAAATATACAGAAAATGGAATCGAAATCAAAGCAAGAGTTCCAAAAGATATCTATGGAAGACTTGGAGAATAAAAGAGTTTTATGAAGATTAAAATACCATATATGGTGGAATGTAAAAAATTCAACCTATATATGGTATTTTTTACGGTTGACTTCTCCAGGGGCATTTGCTAAAATGAATCTACAGCGTTTCAAAACAAGGCGCAAACGAGGAGGAATGAAAAGTATGTTTCAGGTAGTAAAGCGGGATGGAGAAATTGACAATTTCCGAATAGACAAAATAACAAAGGCCATCAAAAAAGCATACGATGCAACCAATAAACAATTCAGTGACGATATGCTAGACATGCTGGCACTTCATGTGACATCTGATTTTCAGAAAAAAATCAAAAAAGGAAAAATTTCTGTAGAAGATATTCAGGACAGTGTGGAGAATGTACTGATTCAGGCAGGATATGCAGATGTTGCAAAGGCATATATTTTATACCGTAAACAGAGAGAAAAAATCCGTAACATGAAATCCACGATTCTGGATTATAAAGAGATTGTCAACAGCTATGTAAAAGTAGAGGACTGGAGAGTGAAAGAAAACTCTACCGTGACATATTCTGTTGGTGGATTAATTTTAAGCAACTCCGGTGCAGTTACCGCAAATTACTGGCTCTCTGAAATTTATGACAATGAAATTTCAGAAGCACACAGAAATGCCGATATCCATATTCATGATTTGTCTATGCTGACCGGATACTGTGCCGGCTGGTCTTTAAAACAGCTGATTCAGGAAGGGCTTGGCGGAATTGAAGGAAAGATTACTTCTGCGCCGGCAAAACATTTAAGCGTGCTTTGTAATCAGATGGTGAATTTCCTTGGAATTATGCAGAATGAATGGGCTGGTGCGCAGGCATTTTCATCCTTTGATACTTACCTTGCACCGTTTGTAAAAGCAGATGGATTAAGCTATAAAGAAGTAAAAAAATGCATTGAAGCCTTTATTTATGGAGTGAATACACCAAGCCGTTGGGGAACGCAGGCACCATTTTCCAATATTACATTAGACTGGACGGTTCCTGATGATTTGGCAGAGCTTCCTGCAATTGTCGGCGGCAAAGAAATGCCGTTTAAATATAAAGACTGTAAAAAAGAAATGGATATGGTTAATAAAGCATTTATTGAGACCATGATTGAGGGGGATGCCAATGGACGAGGATTCCAGTATCCAATTCCGACTTATTCTATTACCAAAGATTTTGACTGGTCTGATACCGAAAATAACCGTCTGCTATTTGAAATGACTTCCAAATATGGAACACCGTATTTTTCAAATTATATTAACAGTGATATGCAGCCAAGTGATGTAAGAAGTATGTGCTGCCGCCTGCGCCTTGATTTACGTGAATTAAGAAAGAAAACAGGCGGATTCTTTGGCTCAGGAGAGAGTACAGGTTCTGTCGGTGTTGTAACAATCAATATGCCGCGTATTGCATACCAGGCAGAAGATGAAAATGATTTTATGATGCGGCTGGATCGTATGATGGATATCTCAGCACGTTCATTGAAAATCAAGAGAGATGTAATTTCCAAACTGCTCGAGGAAGGTTTGTATCCATATACCAAACGTTATCTGGGAAGTTTTGACAATCATTTTTCCACCATTGGATTAGTAGGTATGAATGAAGCCGGATTAAATGCAAGATGGCTCAAATGTGATATGACCGATGTGCGTACACAGGAATTTACCAAGAGAGTTTTAAATCATATGAGAGAGCGTCTGGTGATGTATCAGGAAGAATATGGTGACTTATATAATCTCGAAGCAACACCGGCAGAGTCAACTGCTTATCGTCTGGCAAAACATGACAGAGAACGCTGGTCGGATATCCGTACTGCCGGAAAAGAGGGAGATACACCATATTATACCAACAGCTCTCATCTGCCAGTGGAATATACCTCCGATATTTTTGACGCACTCGACGTACAGGATGAACTTCAGACCCTTTATACTTCCGGAACGGTATTCCATGCATTTCTTGGAGAAAAACTTCCAGACTGGAAAGCAGCCGCTTCTCTGGTTCGCAAAATTGCAGAGAATTATAAACTGCCGTATTATACGCTGTCTCCAACTTATTCAGTATGCAAGACGCATGGCTATATTGCGGGAGAACATTTTATTTGTCCAAAATGTGGAGAAAAAGCGGAGGTTTACAGCCGAATTACCGGTTATTATCGTCCGGTTCAGAACTGGAATGATGGAAAGAGCCAGGAATATAAGAATCGTACCGTATATGATATCTTACATTCTAATTTGAAAGCAAAACCGGCAGAACAAAAGCTTGAACAAGAACAGCCGGTGAAAACAGAACAAGAAACAGTTGTGGAAACTGCAAAAGAAGAAAAATACTTATTTACAACGGCAACCTGTCCGAACTGTAAAATTGCAAAAAAAATGCTTGAGGGAGAAGAGTATCAGGTCATCGATGCAGACCAGAATCCGGAAATGGTGCGAAAATTTGGAATTATGCAGGCACCGACGCTGGTTGTGTTTGATGGGGACAAGATGCATAAATATGTCAATGCATCGAATATTCAAAGATATGTAGACCAGATGTAAGAAACAAGACATAAGATAAGAAATGAAGATATAGATAAAAGAAAAGCGCTTCAGCGAGAAAGTAAATCACTCGCCGGAGCGCTTTTTGATAGCTTTAAAATTTGATGGTTTTGCAATCTATTAAAACTTAGTTCTGTTTTTCATTTTTTAATTCGGCCATTTTCATAGCACGAACTTTTAACGGAAGACCAAACAGAGTGATAAATCCATCTGCATCGTGGTGGTCATACAGGTCACCTGTTGTGAAAGAAGCAAGGGATTCGTTGTATAAGCTGTATGGAGAAGTGGTACCGGCTTTGATGATGTTACCCTTGTACAGTTTGAATTTAACTTCACCTGTTACATATTCCTGAGTGGAAGTAACGAATGCCTGAATTGCTTCACGCAGCGGAGTGAACCATTTTCCTTCGTATACAACCTGTGCGAACTGGCTTCCGAGTTTCTTCTTTGTTTCCATTGTTTCACGGTCAAGAATCAGTTCCTCTAACTGGTCATGAGCAGCCATTAAGATTGTTCCGCCAGGAGTTTCATATACACCACGGGATTTCATACCAACAACACGGTTTTCTACAATATCAATGATACCGATACCGTGTTTTCCGCCAAGTGTATTTAATTCAGTGATGATTTCAGATACTTTCATGGATTTTCCATTTAAAGAAACCGGAATACCTTTTTCAAATGTCATAGTAACATATTCTGGTTTATCTGGAGCTTTTTCCGGTGTAACACTAAGAACGAGCATATCGTCATAGTTTGGTTCCTGAGATGGGTCTTCCAGTTCAAGACCTTCATGGCTGATGTGCCATAAGTTACGGTCACGGCTGTAGCTGTGGTTTGCATCGAATGGAAGGTCAATTCCATGTGCTTTACAGAATTCTAACTCATCTTCACGGGACTGCATAGTCCATACATCAGTCATACGCCATGGAGCAATGATTCTTAAATCAGGAGCAAGTGCTTTGATACCGAGTTCAAAACGAATCTGGTCATTTCCTTTACCGGTAGCACCGTGGCAGATAGCAGAAGCGCCTTCTTTTCTTGCAATTTCAACCAGTTTCTTTGCGATAACCGGACGAGCCATGGAAGTTCCGAGCAGATATTTGTGTTCATATACAGCACCTGCTTCAACACAAGGCATGATATAATCATCACAGAATTCATCAACAATATCTTCAATATATAATTTAGAAGCACCGGAGAGTTTTGCACGTTCTTCCAGACCGTCTAATTCATTTCCCTGTCCACAGTTTACACAACAGCAGATTACTTCATAATCGAAGTTTTCTTTTAACCACGGGATTAAAGCAGTTGTATCAAGACCGCCAGAGTATGCTAAAATAACTTTTTCTTTCATGATAAGTTTCCTCCTAAGATTTATAAAAATAAATTTTAAAAATTTCAATTATGTTTTTCAACACGGTTTACTATACAACAACTCTTATAATTATGCAATAGAAAATTGAAAAAAGTGTAAAAAAAATAAAAAAACAAGCAAATAAAAGGTCGAATCAATACCTATTTTAAATGTAAACCAAATGAAATTGCAGAAAATGAAAAAAATCAAAAATAGGGGTTGAATATTATGCATAAAAGATGTATTATTATGCAATCGGAGCGAATCTTATGCATAAAAAATAAAAATATCGCATAAAAACAGGATTCTTGGACTTTACTCAAATGAAGAACTGCGGTATTATGGTAAAGATAAAGATATAATCAGGGAGTGTGTTCCTTAAAAAAAATCGTTAAAAGAGAGGTTGGGAAGATATGATAAAAGCAGGAATAATAGGTGCAACCGGTTACGCCGGAGGAGAATTGGTAAGATTACTTTTAAATCATAAAGATGTTGAGATTAAATGGTATGGTTCAAGAAGCTATATTGATAAGAAATACTATGAAGTATATCAGAATATGTTTCAGTTAGTGGATGACAAATGCATGGATGATAACATGGATGCGTTAGCAGACCAGGTAGATGTTATCTTTACTGCAACTCCTCAGGGACTGTGTGCTTCTTTAATCAATGAAGAAATCCTTTCAAAAGTAAAAGTTATTGATTTAAGTGCAGACTTCCGTTTAAAAGATGTAAAAGTATATGAAGAATGGTATAAAATTGAACACAAAGCTCCACAGTATATTGATGAAGCAGTTTATGGACTTTGCGAAATCAACAGAGAACAGGTGAAAAAAGCAAGAATTGTAGCAAATCCGGGATGCTATACAACCTGCAGTATTTTAACTTGTTATCCGTTAGTAAAAGAAGGATTGATTGACCCGTCTACTTTAATTATTGATGCAAAATCCGGTACATCCGGTGCAGGAAGAGGCGCAAAGATTGATAACCTGTTCTGCGAAGTAAATGAAAATATGAAGGCTTATGGTGTTGCAACACATCGTCATACACCGGAAATTGAAGAACAGCTTGGTTATGCGGCAGGAAAACAGTTCTGCATCAACTTTACTCCACACTTGGTTCCGATGAACCGTGGAATCTTAGCAACTGCTTATGCAACCCTGACAAAAGATGTTAGTTATGAAGAGGTAAAAGCAGTTTATGACAAATATTATAAAGATGAATATTTCGTACGTGTCTTAGACAAAGATGTATGCCCGCAGACAAAATGGGTAGAGGGAAGCAACTTTGTAGATGTCAATTTTAAGATTGACAAGAGAACAAACCGTATCATTATGATGGGTGCAATCGATAATCTTGTAAAAGGTGCAGCAGGACAGGCAGTTCAGAATATGAACCTTTTATTTGGATTTGAAGAAAATGAGGGCTTAAAATTAGTTCCGATGTTCCCGTAAATTACAGAAATAGCATTGTAATAGAGCAATCAGGGGATATTATAATTAAAAAAATAAAATTAAAAGAAGTACACGTCAGGAGGAACACTCATGAAAGTAATAGAAGGCGGTGTAACCGCAGCACAGGGATTTTTGGCGGCAGGACTTTCCGCAGGAATCAAAAAAGGAAATACAAAAGATATGGCAATGCTTTACAGCAAAGTACCTTGTGAAGCCGCAGGAACTTTTACAACCAATATTGTAAAAGCGGCACCGGTGAAATGGGATCAGAAAATTGTATATGAATCAGAAAAAGCGCAGGCTGTCATCTGCAACAGTGGAATTGCAAATGCCTGTACAGGAGAAGAGGGCTTTGGCTATTGTAAGGAAACTGCGAAGGCAGCATCTTTGGCATTAAACATTCCGGAAGATTCAGTTTTAGTGGCTTCTACCGGTGTTATCGGACAGCAGATTCCGATTGAAAAGATTAAAAAAGGAATCGAAAATATGGCTCCGTTACTTTCAGAAAGTATCGGTGCAGGAACACTTGCAGCAGAAGCAATTATGACAACCGATACCGTAAAGAAAGAAATTGCAGTTGAAGTTGAAATTGACGGAAAGAACGTAACCGTTGGAGGAATGTGTAAAGGTTCCGGTATGATCCATCCAAATATGTGTACCATGCTTGGATTTATCACAACGGATGTTGTAATTTCAAAAGAACTGCTTCAGGCAGCCTTAAGTGAGAGCGTAAAAGATACTTATAACATGGTATCCGTAGATGGAGATACTTCCACAAACGATACGGTATTATTACTTGCAAATGGACTTGCGGGAAATAAAAAAATCGAGACAAAAGAAGAAGATTATAAAAAGTTTGCGGAAGCATTAAATTATGTCAATACCTGGTTGGCAAAACATATTGCAGCGGACGGAGAAGGCGCATCCGCCTTATTTGAAGTAAAAGTGATTGGTGCCAAGTCAAAAGAGCAGGCAGTGACGTTAAGCAAATCCATTATTACATCGAATCTGACGAAGGCAGCAATTTTCGGTCATGATGCAAACTGGGGACGAATCTTATGTGCAATGGGCTATTCCGGTGCAGTATTTGACCCTGAAAAAGTAGATTTATATTTTGAAAGCAAAGCCGGAAAATTAAAAATTATTGAAAACGGTGTGGCTACCGGATATAGCGAAGAAGAGGCAACCAAAATTCTTTCAGAAAAAGAAGTAACAGCAATTGCAGATGTAAAAATGGGAACAGCTACAGCAACTGCATGGGGCTGTGACTTAACCTATGATTATGTAAAAATTAATGCGGATTACCGCTCATAAAAGTACAAAAAGAAACAGATGGAGGAACGGGAGAACATGGTAAATCAGAAATATCTTGAAAAAGCAGAAGTACTTATTGAGGCACTTCCTTACATACAGCGTTTTAACAGAAAAGTCATTGTTGTAAAATACGGCGGAAGCGCAATGGTCGATGAAGAACTCAAAAGAAATGTCATCAAAGACGTTGTACTGTTAAAGTTAGTTGGATTTAAACCGATTATTGTACATGGTGGTGGAAAGGAAATCAGCCGCTGGGTAGGAAAAGTCGGAAAAGAAGCAAAATTTGTAAATGGACTTCGTGTGACAGATAAAGAAACTATGGAAATTGCAGAGATGGTGCTTGGGAAAGTTAATAAAGAACTGGTCACTTTAGTGGAATCTTTAGGAGTAAAAGCAATCGGAATCAGTGGAAAAGATGGTGGACTCTTAAAGGTAAATAAAAAACTTTCTCAGGGACAGGATATAGGATATGTAGGAGAGATAAAAGAGGTCAATCCGGCAATCTTAAATGAATTACTTGAAAAAGATTTTCTCCCGATTGTCTGCCCGGTTGGTCTTGGTGATGATTTTGCAACTTATAATATTAATGCAGATGATGCAGCCTGCGCAATTGCACGCGCAATGAAAGCAGAAAAACTGGCATTTCTTACGGATATCGAAGGTGTTTATAGAGACCCGGAAGATACATCCAGTTTAATTTCAGAGCTTTTTGTAAATGAAGCAAAAGCATTAATCGAAAATGGAAATGTCGGTGGTGGAATGATTCCAAAATTGCAGAACTGTATTGATGCAATTGAGTCCGGTGTAAATCGTGTACATATTTTGGACGGAAGAATCCAGCACTGTCTGTTACTTGAAATCTTTACCAATAAAGGAATCGGAACAGCAATCTTAAGAGAAGGCGAGGGAAAGTACTACAATGAAGAAAACAAGTAGTGAATATATGGAACAAACAGAAGAGTATGTGCTTCATACTTATAACCGTTTTCCGGTTGTAATGGAAAAAGGAGAGGGTGTTCATCTATATGATGTAGATGGAAAAGAATATCTGGATTTCGCAGCAGGAATTGCAGTATTTGCTCTTGGATATAAAAATGAAGACTATAATCAGGCATTAAAAGATCAGGTAGATAAAGTCATTCATACTTCTAATCTGTATTATCATGCACCGCTTGCAGAGGCTGCAAAAAAAGTAGTAGAAGCAACTGGGATGAGCAAAGTATTCTTTACAAACAGTGGAACAGAAGCCATTGAAGGAGCAATCAAAGTGGCAAGAAAATATGCATGGTTAAAAGATAGTTCAAATGACCATGAAATTATTGCAATGCAGCACTCTTTCCACGGAAGAAGTTTAGGCGCACTTGCAGTAACAGGAAATGCACATTACCAGGAACCGTTTAAACCATTAATTGGCGGAATTAAATTTGCACAGTATAATGACCTTGAAAGCGTAAAAGCACAGATTACAGAAAAAACGTGTGCAATTATCTTAGAAACTGTACAGGGTGAAGGCGGAATCTATCCGGCCAAGGCGGAATTTTTAAAAGGAATCCGTGCCCTTTGTGATGAAAAAGACATTTTGCTTATCTTAGATGAAATCCAGTGTGGCATGGGCCGTACCGGAAGCATGTTTGCTTATCAGCAGTATGGTGTGATGCCGGATGTTGTAACCGTAGCAAAAGCATTGGGATGCGGTATTCCGGTTGGAGCATTTGTCTTAAATGAAAAGACAGCAAAACATTCTTTAGTTGCTGGAGACCATGGAACAACTTATGGTGGAAATCCACTGGCTTGTGCAGCAGTGAGCACAGTATTTGATTTGTTTGAAAAAAATAAAATTGTAGAACATGTCAAAGAAGTTACTCCATATCTGGAGAAAAAGCTGGATGAACTGGTTGAAAAATATGACTGCTTCACTGCAAGACGAGGAAAAGGTTTTATGCAGGGACTGGTTGTAGCGGGAAGACCGGTTTCAGAAATTACTTCTAAGGCACTTGAAAACGGACTGCTTGTGATTTCCGCAGGAAGTGATGTACTGCGTCTTGTTCCTCCACTTGTCATTACTGAAAAAGATATTGATGAGATGATAGAAAAATTAGAGAAGAGTCTGTAAGATACAAAAGTTAGAGAAATAAATATAGGGTAAAAAATAGAATAAAATAAAGAATAAAAAAATCCTTCTGCGGAGATTCTAAAAAGAAAAATGATAATTAGAATAATCATACTTAGAACAACGTGGAGGGATTTTTTATGTGGGGAATTTTAACAGCGCTGCTTTCCGGAGCATTGATGAGTATACAGGGTGTGTTTAATACAAATTTAACTAAACAGACGAGTCTGTGGTTGGCAACAGGCTGGGTACAGATTACGGCTTTTCTTATCTGTGTGGGAGCATGGTTTTTTACCGGAAGAGAACCGATTGGAAAATTAATGACCGCAGAGCCGAAGTATATTTTAGCAGGAGGCGTGATTGGTGCATTTATTACGATTACAGTCATTCAAAGTATGGCGGGGCTTGGACCGGCAAAAGCAGCAATGTTAATCGTGATTTCACAGCTTGTAGTAGCCTATTTAATTGAATTACTTGGAATTTTTGGAATGGAAAAAGCTTCCTTTGAATGGAGAAAGGTAATTGGAATGGCAGTTGCAATTGGTGGAATTATTTTATTCAAGTGGGAATCTTGACAGGAGGCAGAAGCAGAGTTTTTTGTCGAACGTATTTTCTTGCCTTTTTAAAATAGAGCGGATATAATAGAAGCGTAAAAATAGAGGGGTGTATAAGAAAAAGAAAGTAAAATGGAAGGGGTCAGGATATGAGTGAGTCCGGCTATTTGGTTTCTCAGGCATCAAAACTTCTTGAAGTGCAGTCTCATGTGCTTCGCTACTGGGAAGAAGAACTGTTATTACCGATAGGAAGAAATGAACTGGGACACCGGTACTACACCCGATATGATATACAGGTTATTTTGTGTATTAAAGAACTGAAGAAAAAAGGTTTTTCATTGAAAGAGATAAAAAAAGTAATTCCGCTGTTTTATGAGACTGTAAAACAGGAAGAAACAAATTCGAAAGGAGATAATTTAGAAAGAGAAGTATTAGAAAAAGAAAATTCACAAAGAATTTCAGAAATAAAAAATTTAGAAAAAGCAGAGAGAAAGTTCGAGACAGCCGTAAATTCTGTAAGTCGTTCTGCATATTCTGGAAAACGTAAAAAAGCGCAGAAAGCAGCAAGAGCGAGGGAACAAAAAAAGAAAAAGGAACAGAACAGACAGACGAACAAACCAGATGGGCAGGAGAGCGGAGTTCCTAAAGAGTTTATGGAAATTTTGAACCGAATTGTAAAAGAGCGGATGAAAGAGCAAAATTACCGGAATCAGGAAGAAGAAAAATGCAGGAAGCTGGATGAAAAAATAAGAATCTGTCAGAAAGCAAGAAAAGAGGTTGCAGTGGCAGTAGAAAAAGAAAAACAGGAAAAACATCATTTTTTCCGAAAAAAAAAGAGTGATGCATGAAGCACCACTCTTCATTTTTGTAATAGCTTTTTAATAAATTAGCCTTCTACGATAGCTTCTGCAGGACAGACACCAGCGCAAGTTCCGCAATCTACACATTCATCAGCGTTGATTTCGTATTTTCCATCTCCTTCAGAGATAGCGCTTACTGGACATTCTCCTTCACAAGTTCCACAGCTTAAACATTCATCTGTAATTACATATGCCATAATAATTATCCTCCTTATATTCTCTGAACTTCATAGCTCAGTTTATATGCATATTCTAATATATTTAGATTGAGAATACAAGTCTTTATTTACAAACAATTTGTGAAAAAAATTATCATCTTATAAATTCAGATAAAAATAGTTGAATATCGGGGGAAAAACGTTTATAATAGGGACGTACGAAAATTAAGGAGGAAATGAAGAATGACAATTTCTAAAGATATGACAATTGGCGAATTAATCCGCACAGATGAAAATATTGTTC
Source organism: Firmicutes bacterium OM04-13BH (assembly GCA_003481745.1). Taxonomy (GTDB): domain Bacteria; phylum Bacillota; class Clostridia; order Lachnospirales; family Lachnospiraceae; genus Blautia; species Blautia stercoris. The sequence goes on along the minus strand of QULP01000003.1, from coordinate 23,274 downwards.
CGATTCTTATGAGAGCAGGTATGCACTGCATCGGATGCCCATCCGCTCAGGGTGAAAGCTTAGAAGAAGCTGCTATGGTTCATGGAATCGACGCAGATGTTTTAACTGCGCAGATTAATGATTTTTTGGCAAACAAATAAGAATTAAGCCGAATAATTGTGAGATTTGGTAAATAAAATGCCATCGGGAAAATTATCCTGATGGCATTTTTAAGTCTGTTTTATAAATCAGCAAGTTGTTCTAACGCATGACCGGAAAGAATACAGTCAGCATGTTCAATCAGATGTGCTTCTCCGGCTAAAGAGAATGGTTTTCCACTTCCATATTCGGAGAGCATGTTGCAGACTTTATTAAAATCAGATGGAGAGCTTCCGGACTGATGGAGTACTAAACTGTATTCTTCTGCAAAGTCATCTTTATATAAAGAATTTTTTCCGGTAAAGAAATGATTCAATGCTTTGGAAGCCAGAATTACATCATCAAGTGTATGGAACGTAAAGTTGCGGATTAAATCAAGCTTGATTTCTGTATCCTCTTCGGAAGTTTCTGATTTAGCAGAGGATGCAGATGCTGTATTGGTTTCAGAAGAAGCAGGCTGTGGTTTGGAAGATTTCTTTTTTGCGGCAGCTTTGCTTCTTGCATCATAAACTTTTTGGAAGAGGTCTAAAATATCATCTGCTCCTTCAATAGCTGGAGGGGCGGAAAGCGCATCATTTCCGGAAGAAGAAAACGGTGTAAATTTTGAAAAACGGGTATCTAACTCGTCAGGGTCTTCTACTTTTGTAATGATTAAGACGATACTGTCCATTGAAATTGGAATTGCCTCAATCATAAGAGGAATATTGTCCGCTTCAAATCCAAATTCAATGTTTGCCTGCTGCATCATATCACGAAACAGACTTTTGGCTTTCTCTGTGCCATAAGCAAGTTCACTTAAACGAATCTGGCGGTCTTCTAAATCCGCTTTTGTTAAAGTGCATCGAATCTGATTTTCATTAATTTTTTCTATTTTCATAAATATCACATCCTGTCTCAAACTATTCTACAATCAAAAGAATATACTTTTTCATTTATATTATATACTATCAAAACGAAGAATGTAAAGCAGTTCCTTGTTTTTTCATAAATCTTCCGAATTTTAAGTAAAAATGCTTGTGGGAAAGCAGGGAGCATGGTATAGTAATACTACAGATAAAAAGGCTGGGCAGGTTTTATGGAAAGGAGGATAAAAAAACTTCAAATCCTTTATTTAGTCGAAAGCCAAATAGAATAAAAGCAAATGAATTAATGATAGAAACAAATTCATTTATAGAAACAAATCAAAATAATCTGAGACAATTTTCTAATCATATAACCATCTGGTTAAATCGGAACATTCATTCAGAATGTCTGTAGAAATTTCCAATTTGAAAGAACAAAATATAAGAGCATAAATATAAGAATATAAAAAAATCAAAAAACGTCAAAGCTTTTTTGTCTGTAAGGAGATTTGCGCCTGTGCCAAATATCAGAATGTTACATATCTGCTATTTTGTTTCTGCTGTTATCATATATCACAAATATGTATTCTGTGAATACATAAATACAGAAAGGCAGAAAAAGTGTATGAGCAAAGAAAAAGAACCATCCCCGCTTGGGCGTGAACTGGAAACCTATCAAACAGAAGGAATTCCGCTGTGGCTGAACGGAAAACCAAGTACACCGGAAGAAATCGTGCATGCCTGCATGATTGAAGAAGAAGGTACTTATATGCGGGATTATGTGCAGAATGAAAGGGGGAAAGTGGAACGGCTTGAATTTGATTTGATAAAATTAAAAAAAGAAGAAACATAAAAATAAAATGCTATAGGTCCCCGCTTAGGCATAAAAGAAAGGCTGCTGCTTTCATGAATAAAAATTCGGAAAGTAGCAGTCTTTTTGAGTTTCTCTGAATCTTAAAAAAACATAAATTGTCGAAGAAAGATAATGACGGAAGCGAAAAGTATGTTATAATGAAAAAGAATTTGAAGATAAGGAGCGCAAAATGAGTGGAAAAAAAAGAAAAGAAATGGTTCCTGTCATTGTTGTGATTTTATTGATTGTACTGGTTGGATGTGTGGGTGCTCTAACCGCAGTTATCAAAAGAATGACGCCGTCGGATGAGAGGATGGACGTTCGCACTTATTATGGGCTGACTTCGGATGACGATGTCGCTCTGGTTTTGCAAAACACAGTCAGTGATAGAAAAGCGAAAATGATAGACGGACATATTTATCTGGATTATGATACAGTATCCGATGTTTTAGGTGGACGTTTCTACTGGGATGAAGCAAATCAAAAGATGCTTTATTCAACACCGTCAGAAGTGATTTCAATTTCACCGGACAGTAATACTTATACTGCCGTAGGAAAAGAAAAGACAGAAGAATATCCGATTATCTGTGAAAAAGAGGATACCGTATATCTGGCATTGGAATTTATCGAACAATATATGCAGATTATGGTGACAAAGAGTGAGAATCCGGATAAAGTGATTATTTCTTATAAATTTGGAACACAAAAAACGGTAACAGTAACAGAGGATACGGTAGTTCGTTATCGCGGTGGAATTAAAAGTGAAATTCTAACCGATGTCAAGAAAAAGGACAAATTGGTGCTGCTGGAGACACTGGATGAATGGTCAAGAGTTGCAACGGAAGATGGATTTGACGGTTATATCAAAAATGACAGTATTTCAGATGCAAAGGAAGAGAAAACCGAGTATCAGGGCGAATTTAATGAAACTTATACAAGTCTGACCAGAGATTATAAAATTAATTTAGCCTGGCATCAGGTAACTTCCGAAGATGCAAATAAGGCATTATCAGAAGTACTTTCCGGAACAAAGGGAATTAATGTGCTTTCCCCTACCTGGTTTTCTGTGACCGGAACAGATGGAGCAATTTCTTCGCTTGCAAGTGCAGATTATGTAAAGACTGCGCATGAAGCCGGAATGGAAGTCTGGGGACTGGTAGACAATTTTAATTCGAGTGTCAGTACACTTGCAACGCTTTCGAATACCGCTTCAAGAAATCATCTGGTAGAGATGCTTCTCTCAGAAGCAAAACGGGTTGGAATGGATGGAATTAATGTGGACTTTGAGTCTATGACAAAAGAGGAAGCCCCTCATTTTATTCAGTTTATCCGTGAGCTTTCTATCGGATGCAGGAAAAATCAGCTTGTGTTATCTGTGGATGATCCGGTGCCGGAATTTACAACTTACTATAATCGTAAAGAGCAGGGGATTGTAGCGGATTATGTGATTATTATGGGATATGATGAACATATGGAAGGCTCAGAAAAAGCCGGTTCGGTGGCATCTCTTCCGTTTGTGGAAAAAGGGATTACGCAGACTTTAAAAGAAGTTCCTGCAAATAAAGTAATTAATGGAATGCCATTTTACACCAGAATGTGGTATACTGATACTACTGGCAGTGTGACGAGTGAAATTCTTGGAATGAGTCAGGCTGGACAGTCAGTAGAAAATATGGGAATGACCTCTGCCTGGGATGAAAAAACTTCACAGAACTATGCAGAACTGGAAACAGGAAGCGGAAAATACCAGATGTGGCTGGAAGATGAACAGTCTCTGGAAGAAAAGCTGAAGTTATTTCAAAAATATGAGCTGGCAGGAGTGGCGGAATGGAAACTGGGACTGGAGCGTAACAGCGTATGGGATTTGATTGAGCAGTACCTTGAGTAGAAAATCCGTAAAATGTAATGAAAATTATTTTGCAAAAATAGAAAGGAAGACAGTAATATGGCAGAAGAAATGTTTAAAACAACATTAATGGGTGGATTTGATAAGGATGACGTACAGGAAAAAGTACAGAAGATGAAAGATGAAACAGCTCAGCAGCAGCTTGCCTTCAAAAAAGAGATTGAAGAAAAAGAACAAAGAATTGCTGAACTGCAGAAAAGACTGGAATTAAAAGAAGCCAATCAGGAACGTCTGGAAAGAGAGATTCAGGAAAAATACCAGAAATATGTAGATAATTATGAAACCATCGGAAGAGTTGCGTTGGAAGCACAGTTAAGAGCGGACAAAATGATTGAAGAAACACAGGAAAAATGCGACAAGATGGTTGCCGATGCAGAAGCGGAAGCAAAGCAGAAAATTGCCGATGCAGAGTTGGAAATTGATGGCAAACTCTTAGATGGAAAGAAAAAATACCTGGCATTACAGGAAGAAATGAGCCAGATTGTAGAGTTAATTAACAGTGCACAGAAGCATTTCGCAGATTCTTATAACGAAGTACATAAAATCATTGATGCAATGCCGACTTCTTTTGCTGAAATGGAAGGTGTGGAAAGTGAACTTCTGCCGGAAACAGAGAAAGAAGGGGCAGAAGTAGAGGCAGAGGCAGAAGTAGAAACAGAAAGTGAGCTTGAAACAGAAGCGGAAGCAGAGACTGAAGATGCAGAAACAGAAGAAACACAGGAAATCGAACCGTTAGATGAAGAAGACGAAGACTTGGATGCACTCGATGATTTAGATGAAAATTTAGATGACTTGGAGCTGACTCCGCTTGAAGAGGAGGAAGAGGAAGAAGAAGAAAACAGCGAGGCATTGGATGAAGATGAAAAGATTGCGCTTCAGATTTCAAAACTCTTAAATCAGGAAGACCAGTACATGATGGAAAATGAAGAAGAATAATTTTTTAGAAGTTCTGAATCATTTCGATTGAGAAAATAAAAATCCTTTAAAGCATATACTTAACAGAGTATACTTTAAAGGATTTTTTATTTATGAAAAAGCATATCGCACAGACTGTTATGGCATTGCTTCTTCTGGTTTCTGTCTTTTTTCTTTCAAAAGAAGGGGCACAGCTGGCAAATGGAACACCTAAAGAAAGCAAGGGGGTAATTGTTGTAGACAGCGGACATGGCGGAATAGACCCGGGAGTGATTGGACAAAATGAATTAAAAGAAAAAGAGATTAATCTTGCAATTGCGAAAAAGCTGGAACGTTTGTTAAAGGCAGCTGGATATGACGTGATTATGACAAGGAAAAAAGACGAAGGACTGTATGAAGAAAACAGTCCAAACAAAAAAGTGCAGGATATGCAGAAAAGATGTGAGATAATTAAAGAAAATCATCCTCTTTTAACAGTCAGCATTCATCAGAACAGTTATCCGGATGAACAGGTCTGTGGACCGCAGGTGTTTTATTATGAAAGTTCGGCAGAGGGGAAGAAGCTTGCAATATGTATTCAAGAAGCATTGAATGAAAAATTAAAGATTGAGCATCCAAGGGTAGAGAAGTCCAATCGTACTTATTATCTTTTAAAAAGAAGCGAGGGGATCTTAAATATTGTGGAATGTGGTTTCTTAAGCAATAAAAAAGAAGCGGGGCTGTTAGTGCAAGATGAGTATCAAGAAAGAGTGGCGAAGGCAGTTGAAAAAGGAATTTTAAAATATCTGGAAGATTAACCGCTTTTATGATATGATAAAGATGTATGTGAAGATAGAAAGAGAGTGTAATTGTGATTACAAAAATAGTAAAAGTAGATAAAGAACATCCGGATGAAGCGGCAATAAAAGAAGCTGGAGAAATCTTGAAAAACGGTGGACTTGTGGCATTTCCGACAGAGACAGTATATGGTTTGGGTGGAGATGGATTAAATGCTCGTTCTTCAGAAAAAATATATCAGGCAAAAGGCCGTCCATCGGATAATCCGCTGATTATTCATATTGCCCAATTGGAAGACTTGGATAAGATTGCAGAGGATGTTCCGGACGGCGCAAAAAAACTGGCAGAAAAATATTGGCCCGGACCTCTTACGATGATTTTTAAGAAAAAAGACATTGTTCCGATTGAGACAACAGGAGGTCTTGAAAGTGTGGCAGTGCGTATGCCGTCTCATAAGGTGGCAAGAGCGCTAATATGCTATGGCGGAAAATATGTGGCAGCTCCGAGTGCAAATACTTCAGGACGTCCAAGTCCAACACTTGCAGAGCATGTAATAGAGGACTTGAATGGCAAAGTAGATATGATTTTAGATGGCGGTGAAGTTGGAATTGGTCTGGAATCAACGATTGTAGATTTTACAGAGAAAATTCCGGTTATTTTAAGACCAGGCTATATCAATCAGAAGATGATTGCAGAGGTAATCGGAGAAGTGCGAATGGATAAAGGGCTTTTGATTACCGATGCCTCTGTGAGACCGAAAGCACCGGGAATGAAGTATCGTCATTATGCCCCGAGAGCGGAGTTGACCATTATTGAAGGAGAAACAGAAGCAGTTGTAGCGGCAATTAATGAGAAATGCCGTAAAGCAGAAGCCGAAGGTCTTCGCGTTGGTGTTATCGGAACAGATGAGACAAAAATGCTTTATCATGCATCTGTTGTAAAAAGCATCGGAAGCAGACAGGATGAAGAAAGCATCGGTCTGCATTTATTTAGAATTTTAAGAGAGTTTGATAGTGAAAATGTTAATTTGATTTTTTCGGAATCGTTTGATACACCGAATATGGGTCAGGCAATCATGAACCGTCTGTTAAAGGCAGCGGGACATCATGTAATAAAAGTATAAAAAACAGGAGGAAAACTTATGATAGCATTAGGGTGCGACCATGGGGGATTTGAATTAAAACAGGAGATTATTGCTTACTTAAAAGCACGTAAAATCGAGTATAAAGATTTTGGATGTTACGATAATAAATCTGTGGATTATCCGGTTTATGCAAAATTAGTAGGAAAAGCAATTCAGTCTGGAGAGTGTGAAAAAGGAATCTTAATCTGTGGAACGGGAATTGGTATTTCAATTGCAGCAAACAAGATGAAAGGAATCCGCGCGGCAGTTTGTACAGACTGCTTCTGTGCTGAGGCAACAAGACTTCATAATGATTCTAACGTACTTGCACTTGGAGGCAGAGTCGTAGGACCTGGTCTTGCAATCAAAATCGTAGATACTTTTTTAAATACAGAATTTTCAGGCGAAGAAAGACATCAGAGAAGAATCAACCAGATTGAAGATTAAAAATTAAAAAAATTGAATTCAGGAAAATTAAGACAGCAGGCTTAAAAATTTTGCAAAGAAAACAGGAGATAAGAAAATGGCGAAAATTAAAATTATGGAACATCCGTTAATTCAGCACAAAATTGGTATCATCAGAAGAAAAGAGACAAGTTCAAAAGAGTTTCGTGAACTGGTTAGTGAAATTGCAATGTTTATGGCTTATGAGGCAACCAGAGACTTAAAATTAACGGACATTGAAATTGAAACACCTCTTCAGAAAACAGTAGTAAAAGAGCTGGCAGGAAAAAAACTTGCGGTTGTTCCGATTTTAAGAGCCGGTCTTGGAATGGTAGAAGGTATGCTTGCTATGGTTCCGGCTGCAAAAGTAGGACACATTGGTCTGTACCGTGATCCGGAGACTTTAAAACCGGTGGAATATTACTGTAAACTTCCGGCAGACTGTGAAGAAAGAGAAGTATTTGTAACAGACCCGATGCTTGCAACCGGTGGTTCTGCGATTGCTGCAATTACGATGTTAAAAGAAAAAGGAGTAAACAACATCCGTTTCCTGTGTCTGCTTGCTGCACCGGAAGGATTAAAAGCACTAAGCGAAGCACATCCGGATGTTGATATCTATGTAGGTGCATTAGATGAATGTCTCAATGAACATGGTTATATTGTACCGGGACTTGGCGACGCAGGAGACCGCATTTTCGGTACGAAATAAAAAAACACACTTTCGAAGTTTCAGACACGAAAATAGTTACAGTGAAGATTCTGAGAATAAATAAAGGCAGAGGAAAGTAATGACGGGGAAGAGAAAAGATTATATATCCTGGGATGAGTATTTTATGGGAGTTGCAAAGCTTTCCGGAATGCGCTCCAAAGACCCGAATTCTCAGGTGGGAGCATGTATTGTAAGTTCAGACAATAAAATATTATCTATGGGATATAATGGATTTCCAAGTGGATGTTCTGATGATGAATTTCCATGGGAAAGAGAAGGCGAGCCTTACAATACCAAATATCTGTATGTAACGCACAGTGAACTCAATGCGATTTTAAATTACAGAGGCGGTTCCTTGGAGGGCGCAAAATTGTATGTTTCCCTGTTTCCCTGTAATGAATGTGCAAAGGCAATCATTCAGGCGGGAATCAAGACAATTGTTTATGACAGCGATAAATACAGTGATACACCGGCAGTAAAAGCATCGAAACGAATGTTAGATGCAGCCGGAGTCCGTTATTATCAATATACACATACAGGCAGAAAAATCAGCTTTGATGTTTAAAAGAAAATCAGCAAAAATTTTCAACCTTCTATAGTTGGTGAGAAAAACTGTATTTTCTATGAAAGAGAGAGTTTTGAGATAACGGCTAAAAGGAGAAACAGAAAAAATGAAAATAAATGTTCCGAAAGAAGTTCAAGAAATCATTTCCGTCTTGCAGGAACATGGGCATGATGCTTATGCGGTAGGGGGCTGTGTCAGGGACAGTCTCCTTGGCAGAGCACCGGCAGACTGGGATATTACAACATCAGCAAAACCGATGGAAGTAAAGCGCCTTTTTCGTCGTACCGTTGATACTGGAATCCAGCATGGAACGGTAACTGTTATGTTTGGCAAAGAAGGATTTGAAGTAACAACTTACCGTATTGATGGAGAGTATGAGGATGGACGTCATCCAAAAGAAGTAACTTTTACCGGAGAGGTAAGAGAAGACTTACGTCGAAGAGACTTTACCATTAATGCGATGGCGTACAATGACAAAGAAGGACTACTTGATTTATTTGGAGGGATTGATGATCTGAATAAGAAAGTTATTCGGTGTGTGGGAAATCCGGAAGAACGTTTTACAGAGGATGCCCTTCGGATTATGCGTGCCGTGCGTTTTGCCGGTCAGCTTGGTTTTTCAATTGAAGAAAAAACAAAACAGGCAGCATCGAAACTTTCAGGTAATCTTGAGAAAATCAGTGCAGAACGAATCGAGACAGAAATTCGAAAACTTTTGTTATCAAATCATCCGGAACTTTTAAGAACAGCTTATGAACTTGGAATTACAGAAGTAGTACTTCCGGAATTTGATGCCATAATGCAGACCGAACAAAATACACCACATCATTTTACCAATGTGGGAGAACACACATTAAAGGCTTTGGAACTCATTCCGGCAAATAAGGTTTTGCGTTATACCATGCTGCTTCATGATATGGGGAAACCGAAAATGAAAACTACCGATGAAAATGGAAGAGATCATTTTAAAGGACATGGGGAAGAAAGCGAGAGAATCGCAAATGAAGTGCTGCATCGGCTAAAAATGGATAATGACACGATAAAGAAAGTGACCAAACTGGTAAAATGGCATGATGTGAGAACCCAGCCGACACCAAAAGCAGTAAGAAAAGCCATGAATAAACTGGGAGAAGAATTGTATCCTCTGCTTCTACAGGTACAGTATGCCGATACAATGGCGCAGAGTACCTATCAAAGAGAGGAAAAACTGGAACGGATTCATAAAGTAAAAGTAATTTATGAACAGATTATTGAAGAGAAACAGTGTTTCTCTATTCGTAATCTTGCAGTGAATGGAAAAGATTTGATTGCAATTGGAGTAACGCAGGGAAAACAGATAGGAGAAATCTTAAATATACTTTTAGAAGATGTTTTAGAAGAACCGTCTCATAATACAAAAGAATATTTACTTGAACTGGCGAAAAATAAAATCGGACAGGAAGCATGATGCCCATGTTTTCTGTCTGTTTTTTGATTTCCGTTTCTTTCGTATTCTTTCTTATACTAGTCCTCAAAAAAACTGCATACAATAAAAAGACAGATTAATGTATGAGTGAGTTCTTTTGGTTTTTAGAAAGAGTCCTATCGTATGTATGGAAAATAAGGGGGAGGAAAAAAGGAGTGCATGACAGGGGGATTAGCATTTTAGAAAAGTATGATTTAGAAGCATCGGCTGCAAGCAGAGGTCGTGGTGCTTTAATTTGCCAGACCGGGCAGGGGCTTGTTTTAATCAGAGAGTATTACGGTTCAACAAGAAAATTAGAATATCAGGCGAAACTACTTGAAAAAATTTCAGGTCAAAAAGAAATTCATGTAGATACACTAAAACGAAATAAAGAAGAAAACTATATTACAGTTGATAAAGAAAATATTCCATATCTGGTAAAGAACTGGTACGATGGAAAAGAATGTGATACACAGTCCCGCAAGGATATCATGCGCAGTGTAAAAGCACTTGCCAGCTTACATAAAACAATGCAGATGCCGGTCTGGGAGCATTATGTGAGGGAATCTCTTTTGAGCGAATATGAACGCCACAATCGGGAATTGAGAAAAATTAAAAAGTTTATATTTCAAAAACATCAGAAAAATGAATTTGAACGCTGTTATCTGGAACATGCAGACCGTTATCTTTGCTGTGCAGAAGAGGCTTTTAAGCGTATCAGTCAATCTTCTTATGACAGACTGCGTACCGTAAGCCTGGAAAGAGGCTGTGTCTGCCATGGAGCGTTTCATCAGCATAACATTTTGATGTGGGATTCAGAAACTGCGGTTGTCAACTTTGATAATTGGAATTATGATGTGCAGATGGCAGATTTGTATCAGTTTATGAGAAAGATATTAGAGAAACACGGTTGGGACAAAGAACTGGGAAAAGAGATGATTCAAAGCTATTGCGAGATTCGCCCGCTCATAAAAGAAGAGAGGGAAAATCTTGCCGTCCGATTTGCTTATCCGGAAAAATTCTGGAAACTTGCAAATTATTATTATACGCACAATAAAGTATGGATTCCGAAAAAAAATCTGGAAAAACTTAAAAAGCTGATTTCTCAGTACGAAAAGTGGCTTGAATTTGTAGAAAGTATCAACACATTGGAAAAATAAGAGAAAAAGATGTCCGGGGCTTTTTGAATACGCTTGACAAACTATAGGAAACAAGGTATAAATAACAGTATGTTGAGGTTGTATTTTGCAGCCACAGTTAGAATCAACATTGTAAATAAGATTATTTATTTTAGGAGGAAATATTCATGAACAGAACAGAATTAGTTGCAGCTATGGCAGCAGAAACTCAGTTATCAAAAAAAGATGCAGAAGCAGCTTTAAAAGCATTTATCGATGTAGTATCTGCTGAATTAAAGAAAGGTGAAAAAGTTCAGTTAGTTGGTTTTGGTACTTTCGAAGTAGCTGAAAGAGCAGCAAGAGAAGGAAGAAATCCTCAGACTGGTGAAACTATGACAATCGCAGCTTCTAAAAATCCAAAATTTAAAGCTGGTAAAGCATTAAAAGATATGGTAAACGCATAAAAAATGAGATTAGACAAATATTTAAAAGTCTCCCGTCTGATTAAGCGCAGAACTGTTGCAAATGAAGCCTGTGATGCGGGACGTGTTCTGATTAACGACAAACCGGCAAAGGCATCTGCGCAGGTAAAAGCAGGAGATATTCTGGAAATCCAGTTCGGAAGCAAGAATGTTCGAGTGGAAGTGCTGGATGTGCAGGAAACGGTGAAAAAAGAAGCAGCAAGCGAGCTGTTCCGTTACCTTTAAAATTTGTGTATATTAGAGGAAAATCCCCCATATAATCTTTTTAAGAGAGTTGGGGGATTTTTTATTTTGGAAGAAAAAGTGGTGGAAAGAAGAGCACATAAACTGGAACTTCGTGCAAGAAATAAGGGGAGTATAACCGGAGTCAGTGATGTGCTCTGTTTTGATGAAGAAGAGATTCGTTTGGTGACAGAATTGGGTATTTTAAGTGTAAAGGGAAAAGAACTGCATGTGACACGGCTTGATTTGGAAAAACAAGAGGTAGACATTGCAGGGAAAGTAGACAGCCTTATTTACGACCGGGCAAGGGGAGAAAGTGTGCAGGGAAAAGAAGGAATGATAAAGAGGTTTTTTAAATAAAGATGAGCAAATATATGGAACAGGAATTTTTGCTTCTTCTGAAACTTTTCCTGACGGGGATTTTCCTTGGTCTGCTTTATGACTGCCTTAGAATCTGGCGCAGTGTGATGACGAACAGCCGTTTCTGGATTGATTTACAGGATTTAATTTATTGGAGTAGTGCGGGTCTTTTTGTTTTTTATGTTATATATATGGAAAATAATGGTCAGATACGTGTTTATGCGCTGGCTGGAATGGCAGCAGGAGCTCTTTTCTATTATGCGACAATAAGCAGATGGATTGTGAGACTGTTTGGATTTTTATTGTTGAAAATCGTAACTTTATTTGGAATCTTGCTGACTCCTCTACACAGGGGAAGAAAAAGGTTGAAATTATGTATTAAAAGAGTTAAACTTTTTTTGTATGAACAAAAGTCGATACAAAAAGTCAGGAAGAATCAGAATGAGAAAGAAAGAAAATCAAAAATTCAGTCGGAAACGAAGAGAAAAATTAAAGAAAGATGAAAATAGACAACCGGAAAGCAAAACGGCGATGATTAGTGTGATTTTAGTTGCTTCTGCACTTTCGATTTCTTTAATGGCAAGAAGTTATGCATTAGAAGAAAAAATAGGTGACTATAAAAGCCAGAGAAAAGAAGTCAAGGCACAGATATCAGCAGAGGAGCAGCGCACAAAAGAGATTGAAGCATTAAAAGAATATATGCAGAGTGATGAATATGCAAAACAGGTAGCAAGAGAAAAACTTGGACTGGTGGAAGGAGATGAAATTATTTTTAAAGAAAAGTGATAATTTTGTCTAAAATTTTTTGAAAACCAGAACATGTTTTTGACAAAGTTTAAAAGAAAAAACATCTATAATACTCTTTGGACAGGAGTGGCTGTTTAGGGAGGGATATAAGATGCAGGAATGGATGATTGCCATGTTCATAGTCAGTATCCTGTTAATACTGAGGGACATGGCAAAAACTGTTTTTTCAGATATGAGAAAAAGTGCGGCAACTGTAATTTATGAAGAGCATCCGCAAAAAGAGAGAATGAGACGTTATGCCGCTGCATTTCAAAAGCTTGCGGATAGTTTTTATGGACTTCCTTATCGAAAAGACTATATCAGCAATGGAGAGCTGGAAGACATGATTCGACAGCTTCGGGATGGTCCTTGCAGAAGTTGTACGGCGGGAAAACTCTGTTGGGAAGAACATCCTTTGCAGACGTATCAGATTTTATATCATCTGCTTCGTTTGATGGAAAAACAGGATGTACAGAAAATCATGTCGGCAAGAGCGAATTTAACAGAGTTTTGTATCAATCAGGGGAAAATGACGGAACAGATGCAGAGGCTGATGGAACGACAGAAGCAAATCCTGATTTGGAATAATAAACTGCTGGAAAATCGGATGGCGGTTGCAGAACAGTTGGGAGAGATGGCACAGCTTATGAATACGCTGTCGAATGAACTCTTTGATATTATCCCTGTAGATGCCGTGTTTCAGGAAGAGTTAAAACGTCGTTTAAAGAAAAAACATATTTTGGCAGGAAATATCTGGATGTTAGAACAGCCAGACGAGAAAATCCAGTATTTCTGTGAATTATATACGAAAGGAAAACGCTGTATTTCGGCAGCAGAAGCAGGACAGGTACTTTCAAAAATGTGTGGCTGTCAGATGACACCCCGAATAGAGGGCAAGATGTTTCTGACAAAAGAAAAGATGACCGTGCGATTTGTAGAGGATGTAAATTTTCGGATTTTATATGGAGCTGCAAAGGTAACAAAAGACAGAGAAACAATTTCCGGTGATAATTATATGTGCACGGCAGAAGATAATGGTCAGTTTTTTATGTGTCTTTCGGATGGAATGGGTTCTGGACTCGAGGCTTGTAAAGAAAGCGAACATGTGGTAGATTTATTGGAACAGCTGGTGGAGTCTGGATTTTCAGGGGAAAGTGCGGCAAAATTAGTGAATTCTGTTTTAAATCTTCAGATGCGGGGCGGTAAATTTTCAACCGTTGATGTGTCAATCATTGATTTATATACGGGAATGTGCCATTTCTTAAAGGCTGGTGCAGCAACGACATTTATCAAGCGTGACCAGTGGGTTGAGAGTATTTCATCGGAGAGTATGGCACTGGGGCTGGTATTTCCGGCAGATTACGAATCACTGACAAAAAAGTTGTATAATGGTGATTTTTTAATTATGGTGACGGATGGAGTTTTAGATGCACTTCCGGAGGAGCGGGCCGAGGAGACTTTAAAGGAAATTATTTTACAGACTCATGCGAAAGCGCCTCAGGAATTAGGAAGAGGAATTTTACAGAAAGTGCTGGCACTTTGTGAATATAAGGCAGCAGATGATATGACTGTGCTGGCAGCAGGCGTATGGAAAAAATAAAGATTGGAAAACAGATGAAATGAAAAAGGTATTTTCCTATATCGAACAATATCAGATGATAAAACCGGATGACAGGGTGATTGTGGGGCTTTCAGGAGGCGTAGACTCAGTAGGGCTTCTGCTTTTATTAAAAGAATATCAGACAGAATGTCAAAAGAAATCTCCGGAAAAAAATTCTTTTTTGCTTGAGGCAGTCCATGTCAATCATCAGATTCGAGGTGAAGAAGCAAACAGGGACGAAACATTTGCAAAAGACTTGTGTGAGTCACTTGGTGTTTCCTGTTCCTGTTATTCCTATCCGGTTTTAGAACTGGCAAAAAAGCAACATTTAACGGAAGAAGAAGCAGGGCGGATGGTCAGACATCGGGCGTTTGAGACGCAGGCGAAAAAGGCGAAAGAGACCGTTAAAATCGCACTTGCACATCACAGAGATGATTTGGCGGAGACAATGATTCATAATCTGGTACGGGGAACAGGAATCGGTGGAATGGCGGGAATCCGTCCGGTTACAGAGATTAATGGGATTTCTTATATTCGTCCGCTCCTTTGTGTGGAAAAAGAAGAAATTAAAGAATGGCTGGAAAATAAAAATCAGCTTTGGGTAGAAGACAGTACCAACAAGGAAGCTTCTTATACAAGAAATAAAATCCGTCAGAATATTCTTCCACAGTTGAAAGAACTGAATGAAAAAGCAGTCCTGCATCTGGCAAATGCAGCAGAAACTTTTCTTATGGCAGAGGAATATATTGGCAGAAATGCGGATATGATGTATAACAGATATGTAATCTGTAAAAAGGACAGAACAATCATAAAACAGGGATTATTTCAGGAAGATAGATTAATGCAGTCTTATGTGATTCAAAGAGCGATTTCTGAGACAGCAGGTAAAAAGAAGGATATCGGAATGTTACATGTCAAGCTGATACAGGAGCTTGAAAAGAAGCAAAGCGGAAGCCGAATTTCTCTGATTTACGGGATTACAGTCTGGCAGAATTATGGGGATATCTGTCTGATAAAGGGAGAACTTGAAAAAAAATCAGAAATAGAGCTGAAAATGGAAGTATTTCCTTATGAAAACATGCAAATTCAGGAAAAAAAGTATACGAAATGGTTTGATTATGATAAAATAAAAGAGATTCCGTGTGTGAGAAAAAGACAGGCGGGAGATTTCCTTACCGTAACGAAAGAGGGAGGAAGAAAAAAATTAAAAGATTATTTGATTGACTGTAAAGTTCCAAGACAAGAAAGAGACAGTCTTACTGTTTTAGCAGACGGTTCTCATATTTTATGGGTAGTAGGATATCGTATCAGCGAATACTATAAAGTTACGGAAAAGACGAAAACAGTAATCAGAGTACATGTAAAAGGAGAAAGCGAAGATGAGTGAAACAATCAGAGAGTTAATCAGTGAAGAAGATGTGGCTGCAAAAGTAAAAGAAATCGGAGCACAGATTACAAAAGATTATGAAGGTAAAGCGGTTCATTTAATCTGCGTTTTAAAAGGCGGAGTGTTCTTTACCTGTGAACTGGCAAAAAGAATTGAAGTGCCGGTAAGCCTTGACTTTATGTCTGTATCGAGTTATGGGGATGATACTAAATCAAGTGGAGTGGTAAAGATTATTAAAGACTTAGATGAGAGTATTGAAGGAAAAGATGTTCTTATTGTAGAAGATATTATTGATTCCGGAAGAACATTAAGCTATTTAATCGAAGTATTAAAACAGAGAAATCCGGCAAGCATCCGTCTGTGTACCTTGCTTGACAAGCCGGAAAGACGAGTAAAAGATGTAAAAGTAGATTATGTATGTTTCAATATTCCGGATGAATTTGTAGTGGGATATGGTCTGGACTATGCACAGAAATACAGAAATCTTCCATTTATTGGAGTGGTAGAATTCTAAGGTCAGTCCGGTGAAAGGAGATACACGAAGTGAATAAGCAGGCAAGAAGCTGGATTCCAAGTATTCTGCTGTTGATTGTATTGTTTGTTGGCGGTTACTGGTTTATGACCAGACAGTTTACAATTAATAACAGTTATTCCCAGCAGGATTTCTATGAATCCGTACAGAATAATGAAGTGGAAAGTGTATACATCCATCCGAACAAAGAATACCCAACCGGAAGAGTGTCAGTTGATTTAACAAATGGAAATTCCGTACAGTTTTACGCTTTAGATGTAAAAGAAATACAGGATTTTTTGGGAGATTATTCAGAAATTGCACTGGAAGTCGGAGATGTTCCGGGAGATAATATTTTCCTGTCTTCTGTACTGCCGATTATTTTAGTGGCAGGGATGGCATTTTTCCTGATTAGTATGATGAGCAGACAGATGTCTGGAGGCGGAGGTGGCGGAACCAATGCCAAGATGATGAACTTCGGAAAGAGCCGTGCCAGGATGACGGTGAATGAAGAAAATAAGGTGACATTTAAAGATGTTGCCGGTTTGGAAGAAGAAAAAGAAGACCTTGAAGAAGTAGTCGATTTCTTAAAGAATCCACAAAAGTATACAAAAGTCGGGGCGAGAATCCCAAAAGGTGTGATTTTAGTCGGACCTCCGGGAACCGGTAAAACCCTGCTTGCAAAAGCAGTTGCGGGTGAAGCCGGAGTGCCGTTCTTCTCGATTTCCGGTTCGGATTTCGTAGAGATGTTTGTTGGTGTAGGTGCATCGAGAGTCCGTGATTTATTTGAAGAAGGCAAAAAAAATGCACCATGTATTATTTTTATCGATGAGATTGATGCGGTAGCAAGAAAACGAGGCACTGGAATGGGCGGTGGTCATGATGAAAGAGAACAGACTTTGAACCAGTTATTGGTTGAAATGGATGGTTTTGGAGTCAATGAGGGAATCATTGTGATGGCTGCGACAAACCGTGTAGATATTTTAGACCCTGCCATTTTACGTCCGGGACGCTTTGATAGAAAAGTTGGAGTTGGAAGACCGGATATTAAAGGCAGAGAGGAAATTTTAAAAGTTCATGTAAGAAAGAAACCTCTTGGAGAGGATGTCGATTTACATGAAATTGCAAGAACAACCGCCGGATTTACCGGTGCAGATTTGGAAAATCTTATGAATGAAGCTGCGATTTTAACTGCCAAAGATGGAAGGTATTATCTGACGCAGAAAGATATCCGTCAGGCATTTGTAAAAGTTGGAATCGGTGCAGAAAAGAAAAGTAAGGTTATTTCAGAAAAAGAAAAGAAAATTACAGCATATCATGAAGCGGGACACGCAATTTTATTCCACCTTCTGCCAAATATGGGACCGGTTCACACGATTTCTATCATTCCGACCGGTCTTGGGGCAGCTGGATATACGATGCCGCTTCCAGAGGCAGATGAAATGTTTAACAGCAAAAATAAAATGCTTGAGAACATTGTAGTAGACTTAGGAGGAAGAGTTGCTGAGGAACTTATTTTCAAGGATGTGACGACCGGTGCTTCTCAGGATATCAAACAGGCAACACAGCTTGCAAGGGCGATGGTGACACAGTACGGAATGTCAGATAAAGTCGGATTGATTAACTACGGAAGTGATGAGGACGAAGTATTTATTGGTCGTGATTTGGCGCATACAAGAAATTATGGCGAACAGACCGCAGCAGTGATAGATAGCGAAGTAAAAAGAATCATTGATGAAGCGTATTCACAGGCAAAAGAGCTGATTGGTTCACATATAGATGTCTTACACAAATGTGTGGAACTGCTGTTGGAAAAGGAAAAAATCGGACGGGAAGAATTTGAGGCATTGTTTTCAGAAAATGAGGAGCAAAAAAGCTTAGAGAATGATTTGGGCGGTACTTTGTATGATTTAACAAAGAGATAAGCAGAGTCGTTTTATAGAGCATGTAAAATTATTCAAAAAAAGTTTTAAAATAATAATAAGATTGTGCACACTTTTTGTGCCGTACATGCTATTATAATAACTGTAAAAACCCCCCAATACATTATATAGTTTTTGCTACACCCCATAAGAAGAAATACCTTCTCCAAAAGAGGCAGTCGAGAGACTGCCTCTTTTACTTTACACTCATTTAGAATTATAAAGAGTAATTCAAACACAGACCGGAATAAAAAGAGAGGATGCAAAATATGAATTACGAAAACTTAAAAAATATGCAAAAAATTCAGGAGTATGTGACAAACATGCGCCCTGCTTTCAATAAACGTGCGGTGTTCAGTGATGAGACGGAAAGTTACCGTATGCCGTTTGAGCCAAAAACCGGAGACACAGTAAAAATCAGAATTCGTACGAAACGTGGAAATGTTGATATGGTCTGTCTGGTCAGCGGACAAGAAAAAAAGAAGATGAATCTGGTCGAGACAAGAGATGGTTTTGATTATTACGAAACTAAACTTCTGGTTGGAACAGAAACCATTCATTATCATTTTGAATTATTTTCCGGTAAAGTGCATTGCTACTATAACCGTTTTGGTATTGTAAAAGACTTAGACGAACATTATGCATTTGGAATTGTTCCGGGATTTGAGACTCCGGACTGGGCAAAAGGTGCAGTCATGTACCAGATTTTTGTGGATCGTTTCTGTAATGGAGACAAATCAAATGACGTTGTGACCAATGAATATTCTTATATTTCAGCACCGGTACAAAAAGTAGAAGATTGGAATCGACCGCCACAGGCAATGGATGTTCGTGATTTTTATGGTGGAGATTTACAGGGAGTATGGGATAAGTTAGACTATCTTCAGGATTTAGGCGTAGATGTGATTTATTTTAATCCGATTTTTGTCTCTCCATCCAATCATAAATACGATATTCAGGATTACGATTATGTAGATCCGCATTACGGAAAAATCGTAAAAGATGGAGGAGAACCGTTAAACTGGGGTGACCAGGACAATTCTCATGCATCAAAATATATTCAGAGAGTAACTGATTATGAAAACCTGGAAGCAAGTAATCGTTTCTTTGCACGATTTGTAGAAGAAGTACATAAAAGAGGAATGAAGGTGATTCTGGATGGTGTCTTTAATCACTGTGGTTCATTTAATAAATGGCTGGACAGAGAGCGTATTTATGAAAATCAGGCAGGTTATGAAAAAGGGGCTTATGTATCGGCAGACAGCCCATACCGCAGTTTCTTTTTATTCCATAATCAAAATGACTGGCCGTATAATAAAGACTATGATGGCTGGTGGGGACATGAAACTCTGCCAAAACTGAATTATGAGGCATCGGACAGTCTGTATGAATATATTATGAAAGTGGCAAGAAAATGGGTTTCTCCGCCTTATAATGTAGATGGATGGAGGCTGGATGTGGCAGCAGATTTGGGACACAGCAACGAATATAATCATAAATTCTGGCGTGATTTCAGAAAGAATGTAAAAGAAGCCAATCCAAATGCGATTATTCTGGCGGAACATTATGGAGATGCCAAGAGCTGGTTAGAGGGTGACCAGTGGGATACTGTTATGAATTATGATGCATTTATGGAACCGGTGACTTGGTTTCTGACCGGAATGGAAAAACACAGTGATGAATACAACGAAGGCATGTACGGAAACAGTGACTGCTTTATCGGGGCAATGAAATATCATATGGCAAGCTTTTATGCTCCATCTTTGATGGTATCCATGAATGAGCTTTCCAACCATGACCATTCCAGATTTCTTACAAGAACCAATCATAAAGTAGGTCGTGTGGCTAATTTAGGTTCCCATGCAGCATCAGAAGGTATTAATAAAGCAGTATTGCGAGAAGCCGTTGTCATGCAGATGACCTGGCCTGGCGCACCGACTGTTTATTATGGAGACGAAGCAGGGGTATGTGGATTTACAGACCCGGATAACCGAAGAACCTATCCGTGGGGAAATGAAGATAAAGAGTTAATCGAATTTCATAAAGAAATGATTGCGATTCATAAAGAAAATGAAGAATTTATCAAAGGTTCTTTAAAATTCCTTGCAAATGATTATCAATTGCTTTGTTATGGAAGATTTACGAATACACAAAGAAGTGTGATTGCAATCAATAACAGTAATGAAGCTAAAACAATTTCTCTGTCGGTATGGGAACTTGGAATCTCACGATCCAGAGAAATTCACTTTAAACAGTTAATTGCAACCGGTGATTTCGGTTATAGCCTGATAAAGAAAGTATCTGTCTGTAGAGGCGGTGTGCTTCAGCTGACCCTGCCATCACATGGTGCAGTCGTTCTTCGTTGTACCGAATAGGAAAAAGTGCGTTAAAGCACGTTAAAATACGTTAGAAATAATGAAAATAAAAATATGAATTGACAGACAATACAGGATTTGATATAATTATTTTCAATAAAGAAAAATGCTAAGACGAGGAGGAGTACATGCTCAACCGGTTTTCAGAGAGAAGATGGCAGGTGAGAATCTTCAGCAAGGGAGTATGGAAGTAGCCTCTGAGCAGTGAGACGAACGAAGCGGATAACAGGTTTTCAGTAGCGCTCAACGGAAGTTTCCAACGTTATATGGAAAATGATATCGAAAAAATCTGATTTTTTTCCGTATCAGCAGAGTGCAGGAAGAGATTCCTGAAATTAGGTGGTAACACGGATTGTTTATTCGCCCTAAGCCAGAGATGGTTTAGGGCGTTTTTTTATCCCCTCGTGAGGGCACTCAAGTAAATTTGAATTAGGAGGAAACGATATGAAAGGGACAGAATTGTTTGTAAAGGCATTACAAAAAGAGGGAATTGATTTTCTTTTTGCTTATCCAGGAGGATATGCGATTGATATTTTTGATGAATTATATAAGCAGGATTCCATTCAGGTAATTCTGCCACGTCATGAGCAGGGGCTGGTACATGCAGCGGATGGATATGCAAGAGCAACTGGGAGAACCGGAGTCTGTCTTGTAACAAGCGGACCTGGAGCAACAAATCTGGTAACAGGAATTGCAACTGCCAATTATGATAGTGTTCCGCTTGTTTGTTTTACCGGTCAGGTACCGACAAGCTTGATTGGAAATGATGCATTTCAAGAAGTTGATATTGTAGGGATTACAAGAAGTATCTGTAAATATGCGGTAACAGTAAGAAAAAGAGAAGATCTTGGAAGAATTATTAAAGAGGCATTTTATATTGCAAATACCGGAAAAAAAGGACCGGTTGTAGTAGACCTTCCAAAAGATATTATGTTAGAAGAGGGCGATGACCTTTATCCAAAAGAAGTAAAAATCAGAAGCTATAAGCCAAGCAAAGGTGTTCATATCGGGCAGCTTAAAAAAGCAAATTCCCTGCTTTCACAGGCAAAGAAACCATTATTTTTAATGGGTGGCGGAGTCAATATTTCCGGTGCAAATGAAGAAGCAAAAAAACTTGCAGAGCTGACACAGGTTCCGGTTATTACAACCATTATGGGAAAAGGGGCACTTCCAACCAATCATGAACTGTATATTGGAAATGTTGGAATGCATGGATGCTATGCCGCAAATCACGCAATCAGTGAATGTGACCTGTTGTTTTCAATTGGAACACGCTTTAATGACCGTATTACCGGTAAGATTGATGAGTTTGCAAAAAATGCAAAAATTGTTCATATCGATATTGATGCGGCTTCGATTTCCAGAAACATTCAGGTTGATATCCCGATTGTAGCCGATGCAAAAGAAGCAATGACAGCACTTTTAAAACATGCCAAACCATGTGATACCAAAGACTGGCTCGAAGAAATTCGTGGATGGGAAAAAGAACAGCCACTTGGTATGAGGAAAGATAAGGGAATCACACCGCAGAAGATTATTGAATGTATGAATGAAGAATTTAAAAAAGCGGTTGTTGTAACAGACGTTGGACAGCATCAGATGTGGGTAACACAATATCTGGAAATGGATGAAAACAAAAAACTTTTGACTTCCGGTGGTCTTGGAACGATGGGATATGGACTTCCGGCAGCAATCGGTGCAAAATTCGGTTATCCGGATACCCCTGTTATCTGTGTTTCCGGTGATGGTGGAGTACAGATGAATATTCAGGAGCTTGCTACCGCAACAGCTTACGGACTTCCGGTTATTCTCTGTATCTTTAATAACAGTTATCTGGGAATGGTTCGCCAGTGGCAACAGTTATTTTATGGAAAACGTTATTCCTCTACCTGTACCAGAAGAAGAAAATCTTGCAGTGCTACCTGCAAAGGACCTGGAGAACAGTGCCCAAAATATCAGCCGGATTTTGTGAAATTAGCAGAGAGCTATGAAGCTTATGGAATGAGAATTGAAAAAGAAGAAGATATCAAAAAGGCATTTGAATTTGCAAAAGAACATACAGATGCACCGACCATACTTGAATTTATGATTGACAGCGATGAGCTGGTACTTCCTATGGTACAAGGCGGACAGGCACTTGACTGTATGATTTTGGACTGCTAAGGAAAGGGGAAAATGATTATGAAAAAAAGATGGATTTCATTATATGTGGAAAATGAAGTAGGTGTACTGGCAAAAATTGCAGGATTATTTTCAGGAAAATCCTATAATTTAATGAGCCTGACAGTAGGAACAACGGAAGATTCGACCATGTCACGAATGACAATCAGTGTGGAAAGTGATGATGCCACATTTGAACAGATAAAAAAACAGCTCAACCGCTGTGTCGAAGTAATCGAAGTTATTGATTTTACAAATTGTCCGATTCACAGAAAAGAAGTATTGTATATCAAAGTGAAAAAATGTGATGAAAAAATAAAAAATGAAGTGCTTAGAATTGCAGGTATCTTTAAACTTCCGATTGTGGATTATGGAAAAGAAGAAATTTTGCTGGAATGTATGCAGACAGAAACCAGGAATGATGAAATGATTGCTTATTTTTCACAGTACTTTAAAAATATTGAAGTAGTAAGAGGAGGGAGTGTAGCAATCCAGGGAGTTAGTATTCAGGATAAATAAGATTAAGAAAAACAGAAAATAAGAAAACAGTGTCGGTTTAATACGGAAGGGCTCTTGAATCAGCACTGTTTTTTGGTGTGAAAAATCGGTACAAATTTGGTATAGAATAAAAAAAA
>QULP01000029.1 GCA_003481745.1 Firmicutes bacterium OM04-13BH | reverse complement strand
GGTGGTGGAAAATCATTCTGTAATAACCTGCTGGTGTATTATTCCGTCCTGTTCGGGGGACAGGCAGTTATCCTAGACCCGAAAAGTGAGCGTGGGAACTGGAAAGAAACACTGCCGGAGATTACAGAGGAAATCAACATTGTAAATCTTACCAGCGACAAGGAAAATGCAGGGCTTCTTGACCCGTTTGTAATTATGAAAGATAAAGAGGACGGAGCTACACTGGCAAAAGAAATTTTAACATTTTTAACAGGTATCTCAACCCGTGATGGAGACAAGTTCCCTGTGCTTATCAGTGCAATCAGCAAAGTATCAGAAAGTGAACACAGAGGATTGCTAAATGTTATCACAGAATTACGGAAAGAAAATACGCCTATTGCAAACCATATCGCAAATCATATTGACAGTTTTACAAATTATGATTTTGCACACCTGCTCTTTTCAGACGGAACAGTGAAAAATACTATCAGTCTGGATAACCAGCTCAATATCATACAGGTTGCGGATTTGGTTCTGCCGGATAAAGATACTACTTTTGACGAATACACGACCATTGAATTATTATCGGTGGCAATGTTGATTGTAATATCTACCTTTGCCTTAGACTTTATCCATTCAGACCGAAGCATTTTTAAGATTGTAGACCTTGATGAAGCATGGGCGTTCTTAAATGTGGCACAGGGCGAAACACTCTCAAATAAGCTGGTGCGTGCTGGTAGAGCCATGAACGCCGGAGTATATTTCGTGACACAAAGCTCTGGAGACGTATCGAAAGAAAGTTTGAAAAATAACATCGGTTTAAAGTTTGCGTTCCGCTCCACAGATACCAATGAAATCAAACAGACCTTAGAGTTTTTCGGACTGGACAGTGAGGACGAAAATAACCAGAAACGGTTGAGGGATTTGGAGAACGGACAATGCTTAATGCAGGATTTATACGGGCGTGTCGGCGTGGTACAGATACACCCTGTCTTTGTAGAACTGCTCCATGCCTTTGATACCAGACCGCCGATAAAAAGTGAGGTGGATTTGGAATGATGAAATCTGTCACAAAAGAAAAGGTATTCCATGTACTGAAACTGGTTCT
>QULP01000028.1 GCA_003481745.1 Firmicutes bacterium OM04-13BH | reverse complement strand
TCCACCACATTTGAACTTGTTTCATTTCCGGCTTGATAGGCGTGATTATCCAAGTCCTTTAATTCCTTTTTCTTGTTACGGACAGTGGTTAAGGCTTTCTTATTTCCCACAATCTCAACATTCATGGAAGTATCCACAGGGAATGTGAACTGCTGTTGCTGGAAATAAAAGATTTCCGATGATGGGAAGTCCAGCTCCCCGACAATGGCATTGACCGTAAAGTAGGACACATAACTTTCGCTGTCCTCATGTTCCAGACGCAAATATCGCTGGCTTTCTTCCACCACGCAACGGGTAGGACGGATAAGGTCATAATACTTAATCAGTGTTTCTCTTTTTAATTTTCTTTTTGGAAGAGGATACTCATAATCTTCATAGGCTATCCCGTCCCTGCCGTAGAGGTGTTCCATCAGATACGCAAAGTCTTTGGCTTCCAGTCGGCGGATTTTGAACCTGCGGGAGATTTTATTTTCCAATAACTTCTCCATCTTCACATAACGGTTGATTTCATCATTGCTCATGGAAACAAAGTCATTCATCAGCGTGTGCCTTACCTCATTCAAAAACTCACGGAATGTCAGAAATACCGATTTTTTGATGTTCTTCAGATTGACTTCGTCCTCTGTGACCATGAGCTTGAATCCCAGAAAGAAACGGTAATCCACTTGATTGTCGCCTATCATGGATACAAGGGCTTCGGTCTGGTCATCTATTTTCTGATAGGCGACTTCCTTTAATTTTCCAGTTACCAGCTTCTTTGACTGTTCCTGTATACTTCGGATTGAGCTTTCGGTTGCAATCTGCAACGCATGAATCTTTCCCTCACGGGACTGTGCGATAAGCTGACGGAAGCTGTCATGCACAAGGTATTTCTGTTCTGGGGATAAGAATGAATAATTGTACGGTATCAGCTCATAGTAGGCGAACACCTCATTGTCCTTATTCCAGACAAGGTTATTGTCGATATATTTAATCGGGAACATAGGTCACACTCCTTACTGCCGTGATAGTTTCCTCAAATTTCTGCTTATGCAGGTTCACGGCTTTTCCGGCATAAGTTACTTTGGGGCGCAGGGCATACAGCACCATCGTCTTGATGTAACTGTATGGCTTTTTCCCGTCAAAGGTTTTCTGTGACATAAACCATGTAAGGGCAACGGGAATCCCGAAATATTTCAAAAACGCACCCTCAATCATGGAAAGTGGCGGTACATCTGCAAACAGAATGATGATAAATTCCGTCAGCACGAACCATGTAATCTGGGTAAAGGTCACAGGAAATGGCAGGTTGACATCATTGATGGCATACAGTACCTTTTCCACGTTCCAGATACTTGTATAACTTCGGATTTTCTTCACTTGTAAATGCTCCTTTCTTCATTTTCCTAACAACAGGGACAGCCGGATTTTCCAGACTGCCCCCAAGAGAAAAGCTGACAGTAGCACCAGTGGAGGTGCTGATCTGCCAGCCCTTAACGCAGTACCTCACAGATACCAGCG
>QULP01000027.1 GCA_003481745.1 Firmicutes bacterium OM04-13BH | reverse complement strand
AATCACGCCTATCAAGCCGGAAATGAAACAAGTTCAAATGTGGTGGAAGCCTTAGACAGTGTCGATGAACTGGAAACAGATTTAGACCAGAGCAAGGAAAGTATGTACAAGTTAAGTTACGTCATACGGGTATCTGCACCCGATCTTGACGAACTGAAACGCCGTTGTGATGAAGTCAAGGACTTTTACGATGATTTGAATGTGAAGCTGGTTCGCCCTGCCGGAGATATGATGGGACTGCATGGAGAGTTTCTTCCAGCCAGCAAACGTTATATCAATGATTATATCCAGTATGTGAAATCCGACTTTTTAGCCGGACTTGGTTTCGGTGCTACCCAGATGTTGGGAGAAAATACAGGAATCTATATCGGATATTCCGTGGATACAGGAAGAAATGTCTACCTGCAACCGTCCCTTGCCAGTCAAGGGGTAAAAGGTACGGTCACAAATGCGTTGGCTTCTGCCTTTGTGGGTTCGCTTGGTGGTGGAAAATCATTCTGTAATAACCTGCTGGTGTATTATTCCGTTCTGTTCGGTGGACAGGCAGTTATCCTAGACCCGAAAAGTGAGCGTGGAAACTGGAAAGAAACACTGCCGGAGATTGCAGAGGAAATCAACATTGTAAACATTACCAGTGATTCCAACAATCAAGGGTTATTAGACCCGTATGTGATTATGAAAGATGTCAAGGACGCTGAAAGTCTTGCCATCGACATTCTGACATTCCTTACAGGAATTTCTTCAAGGGACGGCGAAAAGTTCCCTGTCCTTAGAAAAGCTGTCCGCACGGTATCCCAGAATCAGAACCACGGGCTTTTGCAGGTCATTGAGGAACTGCGAAAAGAGGATACCGCCGTATCCCGTAACATTGCAGACCATATCGAAAGTTTTACGGACTATGATTTTGCACAGCTTTTGTTCTCGGACGGTTCAGTGGAAAATGCAATCAGTCTGGATAACCAGCTCAACATCATACAGGTTGCAGATTTGGTTCTGCCGGATAAGGATACCACCTTTGAGGAATACACGACCATTGAGCTGTTGTCGGTATCCATCTTAATTGTTATCAGTACCTTTGCCCTTGACTTCATTCACAGTGACCGAAGCATTTTTAAGATTGTAGACCTTGACGAAGCATGGGCGTTCTTGAATGTGGCACAGGGAGAAACACTCTCAAATAAGCTGGTGCGTGCTGGTAGAGCCATGAACGCCGGAGTCTATTTTGTGACACAATCCTCTGGGGACGTATCGAAAGAAAGTCTGAAAAATAACATCGGCTTAAAGTTTGCGTTCCGCTCCACAGATACCAATGAAATCAAGCAGACCTTAGAGTTTTTCGGTCTGGACAGTGAGGACGAAAACAACCAGAAACGGTTGAGGGATTTGGAGAACGGACAATGCTTAATGCAGGATTTATACGGACGTGTCGGTGTAGTACAGATACACCCTGTCTTTGTAGAACTGCTCCATGCTTTTGATACCAGACCGCCGATAAAAAGTGAGGTGGATTTGGAATGATAAAATCTGTCACAAAAGAAAAGGTATTCCATGTACTGAAACTGGTTCT
>QULP01000026.1 GCA_003481745.1 Firmicutes bacterium OM04-13BH | reverse complement strand
AAATCTGTCACAAAAGAAAAGGTATTCCATGTACTGAAACTGGTTCTGCTTGCCGTGACCGTTACACTGGTACTGTTGTCCCTGCTTGGGACGGTAGCTCATGCGTCTGGACTGGTCGATGATACGGTCAATGCAGACAACCTGTATTCAAAGTATCCGCTTTCCAATTATCAGCTTGATTTCTATGTGGACAATAGCTGGTCTTGGCTTCCGTGGAACTGGCTGGACGGCATTGGAAAATCGGTGCAGTACGGGCTTTACTGTATCACAAATTTTGTCTGGACAATCAGCCTGTATCTTAGCAATGCCACAGGATATGTGGTGCAACAGGCGTATAAGCTGGACTTCATCAATGACATGGCAGACAGTATCGGGAAAAGTATCCAGACACTTGCCGGAGTGACCGAACATGGATTTTCCAGCAGTGGATTCTATGTGGGATTCCTGCTCATTATCATTCTGATTGTAGGTGTTTACACCGCCTATACAGGGCTTCTCAAACGGGAAACAAGCAAAGCACTTCACGCTGTTATCAACTTTGTGGTGGTGTTCATTGTGTCTGCGTCCTTTATCGCTTATGCTCCTAACTATATCCAGAAAATCAATGATTTCAGTTCGGACATCAGCACCGCTTCTCTGGACTTGGGGACAAAAATCATGCTCCCCGATTCAGAAAGCAAAGGCAAGGACAGCGTAGACCTTATCCGTGACAGCCTGTTTGCGATACAGGTAGAAAAACCGTGGCTGTTGTTGCAGTTTGGGAACAGCGATACCGAAGAAATCGGGACTGACCGTGTGGAAGCTCTAGTATCTGCCAGCCCGTCAGACGAAGATGGGGAAACAAGGGAAAATGTCGTCAAAACAGAGATTGAGGATAACGACAATGACAACCTTACCATTCCGCAAGTCGTCAACCGTCTTGGCATGGTGTTCTTCCTGCTCATTTTCAATCTCGGTATCACAATCTTTATCTTTCTGCTTACCGGCATGATGTTATTTTCCCAGATACTTTTTATCATATATGCCATGTTTTTGCCTGTCAGCTTTTTACTGTCCATGATACCGACCTATGAGAACATGGCGAAACAGGCAGTTGTCCGTGTATTCAACGCCATTATGACAAGAGCTGGAATCACGCTGATTGTGACCGTGGCATTTTCGATTTCCAGTATGTTCTACAACATTTCCACAGATTATCCGTTCTTCATGGTGGCGTTTTTGCAGATAATCTGTTTTGCCGGAATCTACATGAAGCTCGGAGAGCTAATGAGTATGTTCAGCCTTAATGCCAATGACAGCCAGCAGATAGGTCGCCGGATATTCCGTAGACCGATGGTGTTCATGCGACACAGGGCAAGACGTATGGAACGCCGAATTGCAAGGGCTGTCGGTGCTGGAAGTGTTGCAGGTGCGGTGGCAGGTGCAAGTGTTGCCAGAGCCGGAAAGCCAGCAACGAACCAACCGCCAAAGAAACGGGAAAATACCTCTGCCAGCATGGGAAGCCGTGTTGGTTCTGCTGTGGGTGCTGTGATGGATACGAAAAATAAAGTCCGTGACAGTGCTTCTTCTCTGAAAGA
>QULP01000025.1:1380-1661 GCA_003481745.1 Firmicutes bacterium OM04-13BH | reverse complement strand
TTTTAAAAAGAACGGTTCAATGAACCAAAACAGTAAAAGGGATAGATAGCCAAGTAGTTATCTTGAACTTGGACAAACACTATATCAGAGAGTTTGATCCTGGCTCAGGATGAACGCTGGCGGCGTGCTTAACACATGCAAGTCGAGCGAAGCGCTTACGACAGAACCTTCGGGGGAAGATGTAAGGGACTGAGCGGCGGACGGGTGAGTAACGCGTGGGTAACCTGCCTCATACAGGGGGATAACAGTTGGAAACGGCTGCTAATACCGCATAAGCGCAC
>QULP01000024.1 GCA_003481745.1 Firmicutes bacterium OM04-13BH | reverse complement strand
GTACTTGCCAAGATTGGCTATATAGACTTGCATATCATCAATCATAAACGGTTACTTCCTTTCACTCATTGTATTCATAAAATCTGCCATAAGAATCACCGCACATTACAGCTTGAACATACCGTTGTTGCAGAGAGCATAACGTCCTTTTTCTTCCAGTTCGTGGGCGTAGGCTTCCAGATTAAAATATTTCTTTCCTTTTTCGGAAAGAGCAGAAAATTCAATGTTATGCTCCAAGCGGTAACGGGCAACGTCCATGATGTTGTGACACTCTGGATAAAACAAAAATTCTTCGGATTCCTGCAACAAATCCTCAACACCGCCAAAATAAGGAATCAAGTCTTTGTATGCCTGCTGAACTTCTGGCGATAAATCCGTGTAAGCAAAGTATAGCTTGTTTAATCGTCTGACAGAAGTTGTCCTTACAATATCGCCAGCAAAGGGGAGCTTCATATCTGTGATTTGATAGTCTTTGCTGTCAGCTTCCACACCGAGCAGGTCACGGAACAGCTCATAATCAATAGGTAAATCAAACCAGCGAGAGGTTTTATCCTCTGCTGATTTGGTCGTTTCAATCAATACGCTACATTCTTCCATAGGCTTTACGCTCCAATAATCTTATTGAATAACTGTAACAATACGTCTTTTACGCCGGACGCATTGAATACAAGACCAACGGCTACTAAGGCAACTACCAAGAATCCGATAAGTTTGGAAAACTCACGCTTGAATCCCAAGTAAATACCGATAACAACAATCGCCATCAACACAAGGCTCTGTGCATTGCTTAAAAACCAGTTATAAAGGTTCTGTCCAAAATTCATGCTTTCTTTTCTCCTTTCAGTTCCATCATTTTTCGGTCAGACTGTCTGCCAGCCTGTAAAATACACATGGCAACCACGCCAACTGTTCCCCCTAAAGAGAAGAACAGGAAGTCAAATAATAATCGTTGCATTTTTCAATTCTCCTTTTCTAAAATCACATCTTCGGTAGATGTGGTCTGCTGTTCAATTATCTTGTAATGCTTTTCCGTCAGTTTCGTGGATTTACGGATTTCTTTCAGATAATCAATCCCTGTTTTCGCTGTGATTGTTTCCAGCATTTTGAGTGTCGGGTCAACCTGCCGTTGAATCCAGCGTAGGGTTCTGTCCAGTGTGTAGGGTTCGGGTTTGGTCGTGAGCTTTAACGGCTCTCTGTTTTCCCCGATGAACCACGCCCAGCGGACAGATAATTTCCAGTCGCTCCGTTTCTTGTCTGCTTCCTTATCCACAAAGCGTACATAACGGTTGATAATAGAAAATGCCGTCCGTTCAGCGTCATAGTAAGTCAGCAGGTCACGGACAGCATAATAAGCACGTTCATTTTTTAACCGTATTTCAAATCTGTTTTTTATCGGTGCTTCCTCAATGGGAATCCCAAGTTTGATGTACTGCTCATAGCTTTTTTCATAGACACAGAAGTACACCTCACTTTTCAATGAGCCGATATAAAGTGTATAGCCCATACCAGCCTTGTCCTGTTCCTCATGCTTGACCAGTTCGCCGGAAGCATAGGACTTAAAGGAACGGAACACCGATACACATTCCTCATTCCGGCATTTTTCGGTCAGTTCTGGAATATCTAACATTCCCGTATGGTCATTGATGGCAAGGTCAAGGCGTTTCATCACACCACCGTCCACCAGAGCGTCCATAAGGAAATCATACCAGCTCCGTTCCTGTGCCAGCAGATAACTTTCAAACTGGCGACAGCCTTTTCCTTTCAGTTCCAGCAGGACACCTTTTTCTTCATCGGGAGAAGTATATACGAAAATATCTCCGATGTAGTAGTGTTCTGTATAACTGTAATGCCCGAAGTCCTCATGTATCATGTACTGAATATTGAGCTGTAAAATATCTTTGATGATGTGTCCAATATCCAGTGTCGGAAACCGTATCCTCACATAATC
>QULP01000023.1:364-2075 GCA_003481745.1 Firmicutes bacterium OM04-13BH | reverse complement strand
TTTAGGACAATAAGCGGGAATCCTCGGCAATTCAATTACCGAGATGAAAGCGCAGGAGTGTGCATATCTGCACAATGCAAACAGTATAATAATCCTCATCCTCTGTTAAAATATAAATATAAAAAATAAATGCCGTAACCGGTATATAATAAAAACGAAAATATGTTCGGATAATTGTTGCGCATTACAATTCAATATGATATACTATATGCATGAAAGAAAACCTAA
Source organism: Firmicutes bacterium OM04-13BH (assembly GCA_003481745.1). GTDB lineage: Bacteria > Bacillota > Clostridia > Lachnospirales > Lachnospiraceae > Blautia > Blautia stercoris. Next base: position 1,847 of record QULP01000023.1, on the reverse strand, counting down.
TACATTATAGAACTTGCGTGTGTAATATTAACTACCATATGGTGTGGTCAGTGAAATACCGACGGAAGATATTAAAACCAGAAATTGAGGAATACCTTCAGGAACTGGTGCAGCAGATTGCTGAGGACAAGGGCTTTACTGTTCATTTATTTGAATGTGGTGAAGGCGACCATGTCCACTGCTTTGTATCAGCTCCACCAAAACTTTCTATAACAGCAATCGTTAAGTATTTGAAAGGGATCACTGGCAGAAAAATGTTCGAACGTTTTCCGGAAATAAGAAACCAGCTATGGAAAGGAGAGCTGTGGAACCATTCTTATTATGTGGAAACGATCGGATCTGTATCTGAAGAAAATATCCGCCGTTATATTGAACATCAGAGCAAATCGTATTGATTCAAGATGGAGTGTGAATCCCTATCTGCGCAGTGATTAAAGGAGGAAGAGGAATGCTGCTGTCACATAAAACATCCATAAAGATCAGTCAGGAATATTCCAATATCATAGGGCATATGTGTTATGCAGCCTCCAAACTCTGGAATATCTGCAACTACGAACGGCGTCATTATAAAGAGCTGGGACTGGAAAAGTATCCTGACTGGTATTATCAGAAAAAAGCACATAAAGGAAATCTGTGGTATAAACAGCTTCTGTCACAGACAGCGCAGGAGATCTGCAAGCAGCTGGACAAAGCATGGAAATCCTTTTATGTCCTAAAAAAGACTGGAGGGATCAAAGATCCAAATCCGCCCCGTTTTAAACAGGGAAATATCCCGGTTACATATATGCAGATGGGGATTCATCATGAGAAAGGTTCAGACCAGCTGAGACTGTCTCTGCCAAAGAATCTGAAAAGCTATATGGAAGAAACATACGGGATCCATGAGAAATTTCTATATCTTGAAAATAAGATTTTCAGGAGCATGGACCATATAAAACAATTGCAGCTCTATCCACCGGAGAATGGAAAATGCGCCCTTATTGTTATTTATGAGAGTGAAGAGCCGGAACAGCTTTCCCAGAATGGACATTACTTATCTATAGATCTGGGGATTCATAATCTGATGACCTGTTATGATTCTGGAAATGGCCGGGCTTTTATCCTGGGAAGAAAATATCTTTCTTTGGAAAGATATTTTCATAAAGAGATCGCCAGAGTGCAGTCAGTATGGTATACACAACAATCGGAAAGAGGAATAAAATATCCAAAATCATCGAAACATATCCAGAGACTTTACAGGAAAAAGCAGAATGCAGTGAAGGATTATCTTCACAAAGTGACCAGATGGATCGCAGAATACTGCAGAAAAGAAGAGATCCGCTGTGTGGTTGTGGGAGACATCCGAAATATCCGGAAAGAAAAAGATATGGGACACAAGACAAACCAGAAGTTTCACAGCCTGCCGTATAATAAGTTGTATATCATGCTGGAATATAAGCTGAAACGGTATGGGATTCCATTGATAAAACAAGAAGAAAGTTAT
>QULP01000023.1:0-354 GCA_003481745.1 Firmicutes bacterium OM04-13BH | reverse complement strand
GATTCCATTGATAAAACAAGAAGAAAGTTATACCAGCCAGTGCAGCCCGTTATCACCAGAAGTATCAAAAAGATATGCAGAAGCATCAAACCGAAAAGAACGGGGCATGTATGTAACTGACGGAGTAAGATACAATGCAGATGCGGTAGGCGCATTTAATATCCTGCGGAAATATCTTTCCGTATCCGGAAAACAGAAGGAACTGTCCGTAACCGGACTAAAAAAACCAGATATAATAAAAGTAGCTGCATAGCCGAAAGGCAAGCAGTATTGGTGTCATGGACGCACCCTGAAAAAAGGCGGTATCCCGCCAGATTTCAGATGCTCTGGTAACTCAGTTGCCGAGTAGTTCAC
>QULP01000022.1 GCA_003481745.1 Firmicutes bacterium OM04-13BH | reverse complement strand
GTACTTGCCAAGATTGGCTATATAGACTTGCATATCATCAATCATAAGCGGTCCACTTCCTTTCACTCATTGTATTCATAAAATCTGCCATGCACACATAAGAAATGTTCTGATGTTTTTTCCATATCTGAACAGTTCCGATGATATGTAATATTGCAAAGTCCGGCTTCCAGCTCTTGCAGGTTTGAAAACCATTCTCTTTGAATTGCAGGTATATCTTCGGGTGGGATTTCACTCTCCGAAATCGCAAGGCAGATATTGTTTAACAGGTCAAGGTCTGTATCTTGCAGGATTTCAAAAGGAAAATCATAATCACTGATAAGATAACGGTCACTGTCCGGCGGTAAGCCAATGGATTGTTTTAATGCTTCTATGTTGCAGGGAAGTGTAAACCATGCACAGCCTGTATCTTTTTCCTGTTCATCAAGATTGATAACAAATACTTTCATTTCTGCCATAAGCAATACCACCTGTTAAAGTTTGAACATACCATTGTTGCAGAGAGCATAACGTCCTTTTTCTTCCAACTCATGGGCGTAGGTTTCCAGATTAAAATATTTCTTTCCCTTTTCGGATAGTGCAGAAAATTCAATGTTATGCTCCAAGCGGTAACGGGCAACGTCCATGATGTTGTGGCATTCTGGATAAAACAGAAATTCTTCGGATTTCTGCAATAAATCCTCTACACCGCCACAATAGGAAATCAACTCTTTATAAGCCTGCTGAACTTCTGGCGATAAATCCGTGTAAGCAAAGTACAGCTTGTTTAACCGTCTGACAGATGTTGTCCTTACAATATCGCCAGCAAAGGGGAGCTTCATATCTGTGATTTGATAGTCTTTGCTGTCAGCTTCCACACCGAGCAGGTCACGGAACAGCTCATAATCAATAGGTAAATCAAACCAGCGAGAGGTTTTATCCTCTGCTGATTTGGTCGTTTCAATCAATACGCTACATTCTTCCATCGTAATTCAGTCCTTTCTTCTAATTTTGAGTATGAAAAAAGCAGTCGATCATAACTGAAAGACTGCTTAACTCTAAAACAATATTAAAGCGTTTCTTCTTTTAAATTCTGACTCAAAAGGGATTTTAACTCTTTTACATCATTTTCAGACAAATCATTTTGATTAACAAGAACCATTTCATTTTTTATTGTTCTGATATATATGTAATTTCTGAAAATCCCCCAACATTTAAAGGCGTTCCAATGATTAGTCCCGTTACCGATATCAGAACTAACTGTAATACCATCGGTATCAAAACAATATTCACGTTTTCCCGAAGTCAATTTATTATCCATCTTTGAATGAACAATATTTATTACTTTTTTCTGAAATGTGTTAGCTCCGTTTATGATAATCCAGATAAAGAAAACCGAAAATAATAATCCAATAATACCATATCCAATACGACTATTCATAAAACAAAGAATCGTATATATTAACATTATGACAGCCATCACAGACGATAACCCTGTTGCAAATTTACGTTTCTTTACATTTTTATCACTGGCTAAAACGATTTCTTTTAAAATATTTTGTTCTTGCTGTCCGATTTCAATACTGTATCTAACCATAATAAGAATCTCCTTTAAACATTTTAATGATATTAGTATATTACCACAAGTTAGTATATTACCACAAGTTTGTGTTCAAAATGTGGGATTCTTAATTTTACGCTCCAATAATCTTATTGAATAACTGTAACAATACGTCTTTTACGCCGGACGCATTGAATACAAGACCAACGGCTACTAAGGCAACTACCAAGAATCCGATAAGTTTGGAAAACTCACGCTTAAATCCCAAGTAGATACCGATAACAACAATCGCCATCAGCACAAGGCTCTGTGCGTTGCTTAAAAACCAGTTATAAAGGTTCTGTCCAAAATTCATGCTTTCTTTTCTCCTTTCAGTTCCATCATTTTTCGGTCAGACTGTCTGCCAGCCTGTAAAATACACATGGCAACCACGCCAACTGTTCCCCCTAAAGAGAAGAACAGGAAGTCAAATAATAATCGTTGCATTTTTCAATTCTCCTTTTCTAAAATCACATCTTCGGTTGATGTGGTCTGTTGTTCGATTATCTTGTAGTGCTTTTCCGTCAGTTTCGTGGATTTACGGATTTCTTTCAGATAATC
>QULP01000021.1 GCA_003481745.1 Firmicutes bacterium OM04-13BH | reverse complement strand
GCTTTTATATTATATCAAAGCTGTTTTTGTTTGTCAAGAACTTTTTTTACTTTTTTCAAAGTTTTTTTGTTTTGATTTGTTGTCATTTTCCTCGACAGCTTTTATATTATATCAAAACCATTTGCATTTGTCAACAACTTTTTTACTTTTTTAAATTTCAAGTAATTTCTTTTTCTTGTCGCAATAGCTTGTTTAGAATACCATATCTAACATAACTTGTCAACAACTTTTTTAATTTACTGATAATTTAGATTAAGTTCTGTATTTTTCAGTCATTTGTTAGTGACAACTCTGATACTATATCACAGCCTTTCTCTGTTTGTCAACTAGATTTTTAACAAAATTTTCTTTTTCTTGTCGTTTTCATTATATTCGATTTTCCGAATCTCTTTTTTTGTATTCTTGACAGGAGATTTCTCTAATGCTATACTCAACTTTGAAATTTTATATAATAGACAGTTCGTTTGCACCATCCTGTCTTTAAATAAAACCAGGGCTATGTATATTGTTTCGACATGATGCCCATTTTGTGCATCATGTCTTTTTAATTTTAAAGAAATTTCTTTATTATCAAAAGCAATATCCATATCCGTAAACGAACGGAAAGGATGATTATGTATCTATTAAAAACAGAGCAGACTTTTGACTCTGCTCACTTTCTTTCTGATTATCAAGGCAAATGTCGTAATCTTCATGGACACCAATGGCGGGTAATCGTTGAAATCTGTGGCAAAACTTTAAGCACTGATACTCAGACCCGCGATATGCTTGTAGACTTTGGTGATTTAAAACATGACTTAAAAACAGAAACTGATTTTTTTGACCATGCTTTAATCATTGAAAAAGGCAGTCTTAAACCTACTACTTTAACCGCTTTACAGGAAGAAAATTTCAAAATTGTTGAACTCCCATTTCGACCAACTGCAGAACGCATGGCATCTTATTTTTATACAAAAATGAAATCCCATGGCTACACTTTAAGGCGAGTAACCGTATATGAAACCCCAAAAAACTGCGCGATTTATGAGGAGTAATCAAACTATGTCAACTCAAGCGATTTATGATGTTGTCGAAATTTTTACAAGTATCAATGGAGAAGGTCCATTGGTCGGACAATTGGCTGTTTTTATTCGAATGAAAGGATGTAATCTTTCCTGCAGTTACTGCGATACCAAGTGGGCAAACGAAACAGATGCCCCTGCAAGAGAAATGACGGCAAATCAAATTTATCAAACCATTTTAGAATCCGGTATTAAAAATGTCACCTTAACTGGCGGAGAACCCCTTTACCGTCCTTTTATAAAAGAACTCTTAAAACTTCTGGCATCTGATTCTTCTCTTCATATTGAAATTGAAACAAACGGAAGCATAAACCTTGAACCATTTTGTAATTTAGGAACTTCTGTTTCTTTTACTATGGATTACAAACTCTCATGCAGTAACATGGAACAAAAGATGTGCTTAAATAATTTTTCTATTTTAGAGCCAAAAGATACAGTAAAATTTGTTGTAGGTTCACTTGCGGATTGTCAAAAAGCATTTGAAATAATACAGTCCTATCAATTAGAAGGTCGATGCCACATTTATCTCAGTCCAGTGTTTGGGATGATTGAACCCTCTCAGATTGTAGAATTTATGAAGCAGAATAAAATGAATGGTATAAATCTTCAAATTCAAATGCATAAGGTAATCTGGGACCCTGAAGAACGAGGCGTTTAACTATATATTCCGAGAATACCTAAATTTATTTTCATGATGGAGGTTATTTATTTATGAAAGCTTTAGTATTATCCAGTGGCGGGGTAGACAGCACAACCTGTTTAGGTCTTGCCATAGAAAAATATGGAAAAGAAAATGTGATTGCACTTGCAATTACTTACGGTCAAAAACATACCAAAGAAATCGAGGCAGCGAAAGCTGTCGCTGATTATTACGATATAGAAATGTTACATTTTGATTTGTCTACTATTTTTCAATATAGTGACTGTTCCTTGCTAAGTCATTCTTCTCAGGAAATTCCAGAAGAATCTTATTCAGAACAGCTAAAACATTCGGATGGAAAACCGGTTTCTACTTATGTTCCATTTCGAAATGGTCTGTTTCTTTCCTGTGCTGCAAGTATTGCACTTTCAAAAAATTGTGATGTAATCTATTACGGAGCTCACAGTGATGATTCAGCCGGAAATGCTTATCCAGACTGTAGTGATGCATTTCAAAATGCTATGAACCAGGCAATTTATGAAGGAAGTGGACATCAATTAAAAATAGAAGCTCCTTTTGTAAATCTAACAAAAGCGGATGTTGTTCGTACCGGACTTGACTTGCATGTTCCTTATGAACTTACCTGGAGCTGTTACGAAGGTAAAGAGAAACCTTGCGGTCATTGCGGAACTTGTATTGACCGTCAAAAAGCATTTGAACAAAATGGTGTAACAGACCCTGCTCTCGCTTAAATATAATATATTGCAAAAAAATCTAGACTGTTCCCTTATTATTAATTGATATTATCGACAGCCTAGATTTTTTTTAATTTTTAGTATACAGAAAAAGCCACCTATTTATCATAGATGGCTTCCCAAATAAAAAAGCTCCCCCTGTTGGACTCGAACCAACGACACTGCGGTTAACAGCC
>QULP01000020.1 GCA_003481745.1 Firmicutes bacterium OM04-13BH | reverse complement strand
GTACCTTGAAAACTGCATATACGAAACATCTAAAATACGTAAAACGTAAGATAGAGACGAAACGAGGCGCTGTAGAAATACAGCGAAGAAATAGAAACAAACCAAGCAACACCAGCCGTCAGATGTTAACGCTATAAGATCTGAATGGCCAAGCAAAAAAGAGCGCAGGGTGGATGCCTTGGCACTAAGAGCCGATGAAAGACGTGATAAGCTGCGAAAAGCTTCGGGGAGGAGCAAATATCCAATGAGCCGGAGATATCTGAATGGGGAAACCCACATGAGAAGACCTCATGTATCCATACGCCAATCCATAACGTATGGAGGGGAACCGGGGGAACTGAAACATCTAAGTACCCCGAGGAGAAGAAAGAAAACTCGATTTCCTAAGTAGCGGCGAGCGAACGGGAAAGAGCCCAAACCAGTGTGCGTGCATGCTGGGGTTCGGACTGCGGAATTGATTCCTTGATTCTACCAGAATGGTTTTGGGAAAGCCAGCCAGAGAGGGTGAAAGCCCCGTATGGGAAAGGAAAGAGGACAAGGCAGGATCCAGAGTACCACGAGACACGAGAAACCTTGTGGGAAGAAGCGGGGACCACCCCGTAAGGCTAAATACTCCTTAGTGACCGATAGTGCATAGTACTGTGAAGGAAAGGTGAAAAGGACCCCGGGAGGGGAGTGAAAGAGAACCTGAAACCCTGTGTTTACAAGCTGTGGAACCGCTTTATATGCGGAACCGCGTACTTTTTGTAGAACGGTCCGGCGAGTTGTGCATGCTGGCAAGGTTAAGCGCTAAAGGCGTGGAGCCGTAGGGAAACCAAGTCTGAATAGGGCCAGAGTCAGTATGTGCAGACCCGAAACCGGGTGATCTATCCATGTCCAGGTTGAAGCTGCCGTAAGAGGCAGTGGAGGACCGAACCCACATCCGTTGAAAAGGGTGGGGATGAGGTGTGGATAGGGGAGAAATTCCAATCGAACCCGGAGATAGCTGGTTCTCCTCGAAATAGCTTTAGGGCTAGCCTCGATAGAGATACATGGAGGTAGAGCACTGAATTTCCTAGGGGGCGTCAAAGCCTACCGAAGAATATCAAACTCCGAATGCCATGGAATTGATTATCGGGAGTCAGACTATACGAGATAAGTTGGATAGTCAAAAGGGAAAGAGCCCAGACCTCCAGCTAAGGTCCCAAAGTACGTGTTAAGTGGAAAAGGATGTGGGATTTCGAAGACAACCAGGATGTTGGCTCAGAAGCAGCCATACATTCAAAGAGTGCGTAATAGCTCACTGGTCGAGAGGTCCTGCGCCGAAAATGTCCGGGGCTAAAACACGACACCGAAGCTGAGGAATGTATTTGATACATTGGTAGAGGAGCATTGAATACGGGAAGAAGCAGTACCGAAAGGAGCTGTGGACTGTATTGAAGAGAGAATGCCGGAATGAGTAGCGAGAATAAGGTGAGAATCCTTATGGCCGAATATCTAAGGTTTCCAGGGTAAAGCTGATCTGCCCTGGGTAAGTCGGGACCTAAGGCGAGGTCGAAAGACGTAGCCGATGGACAACAGGTTGAGATTCCTGTACTGCGTTAGAACAGAACTGTGGGGACACGTGTGGAAAGCACAACCCGGGAATGGAATCCCGGGGCAAGCGAAGGAGGAGTCACATAGGAAAAACCGTGTGACAATCCAAAGGCGTGATGCGGACCGAACTAGAGTAGGGAAGTGTGTGAGCCATGCGTCAAGAAAAGCCGCTATTGTTTGTAACGTACCCGTACCGTAAACCGACACAGGTGGATGAGGAGAGAATCCTAAGGCCGACGGAAGAAGCATTGCCAAGGAACTCGGCAAAATGACCCCGTAACTTCGGGAGAAGGGGTGCCCGTGTAAAAGCGGGCCGCAGAGAATAGGCTCAAGCAACTGTTTAGCAAAAACACAGGTCTATGCGAAACCGAAAGGTGAGGTATATGGGCTGACGCCTGCCCGGTGCTGGAAGGTTAAGAGGAGATGTCAGGAAACGAAGCATTGAATTTAAGCCCCAGTAAACGGCGGCCGTAACTATAACGGTCCTAAGGTAGCGAAATTCCTTGTCGGGTAAGTTCCGACCCGCACGAAAGGCGTAATGATTTGAGCGCTGTCTCGGCAATGCATCCGGTGAAATTGAAGTACCAGTGAAGATGCTGGTTACCTGCGCCAGGACGGAAAGACCCCATGGAGCTTTACTCCAGTTTGGTACTGGGATTCGGTATTGCATGTACAGGATAGGTGGGAGACTAAGAGGTAGTGACGCCAGTTGCTACGGAGTCGATGTTGGGATACCACCCTTGCAGTATTGGGTTTCTAACCAGCCGCCGTGACCCGGCGGTGGGACAATGCCAGGCGGGGAGTTTGACTGGGGCGGTCGCCTCCGAAAGGGTATCGGAGGCGCCCAAAGGTTCCCTCAGAATGGACGGAAACCATTCGAAGAGTGCAAAGGCAGAAGGGAGCTTGACTGCGACACCGACGGGTGGAGCAGGTACGAAAGTAGGGCTTAGTGATCCGGTGGTATTAAGTGGGAATGCCATCGCTCAACGGATAAAAGCTACCCTGGGGATAACAGGCTTATCACTCCCAAGAGTTCACATCGACGGAGTGGTTTGGCACCTCGATGTCGGCTCATCGCATCCTGGGGCTGTAGTAGGTCCCAAGGGTTGGGCTGTTCGCCCATTAAAGCGGTACGCGAGCTGGGTTCAGAACGTCGTGAGACAGTTCGGTCCCTATCCGGCGTGGGCGTAGGATATTTGAGAGGAGCTGTCCTTAGTACGAGAGGACCGGGATGGACAGGCCGCTGGTGTATCTGTTGTAGTGCCAACTGCATGGCAGAGTAGCCAAGCCTGGAAGGGATAAACGCTGAAGGCATCTAAGCGTGAAGCCCCCCTCAAGATGAGATATCCCATTCGTGAGAAGTAAGACCCCTTGAAGACGACGAGGTAGATAGGGCAGAGGTGGAAGTGCAGCAATGTATGGAGCTGACTGCTACTAATCGGTCGAGGGCTTGACCAGAAGCTGAGAAATCAGTGGAGCGGCAAGTGTCTGCATGGTTTCGGTTTTGTATATGTAGTTTTGAAG
>QULP01000002.1:466602-476306 GCA_003481745.1 Firmicutes bacterium OM04-13BH | reverse complement strand
AGTGTCTGCATGGTTTCGGTTTTGTATATGTAGTTTTGAAGGTACATTTCAAAAAATAAAAAAAACAGCTTGCAATAACAGATTATTTATTGTATAATGATAAGCGTGTTAAGGAAATGTATTAAAAAAAGAATATAGGGGATTAGTTCAATGGTAGAGCACCGGTCTCCAAAACCGTCGATGGGGGTTCGAATCCCTCATCCCCTGCTTTAAAAGTACTGTATTTACAGTACTTTTTTTATTTCGTGTTGCATTTCGTGTTGCATAGTTTTTAAAATAGCTAAAAATGGGTGTTTTTCCTCTCATGAAGAGATTTATTCATGAGAGGGCTTGTCTAAACAATTCATACAATTCGAAAGATTCTGAACAATGTTTTCAAAGAAATTATCCATAACATTATCCACTGCAATTCGTTCATCTGAAAAGGTATGAGTGTATACTTTTTTCATTATCTGATCTGTTTTCCAGCCACCACGTTCTTGAGCATATTTATCCGGTACACGAAGCTGTGCCATGACAGAGGCATTTATGTGTCTGAGGTCGTGAAATGTCATGTGTGGCATATCTGACTCTTCTAATAAGTACTGAAAACGCTTATAGAGGGTGTTATAGGAATATGGCACAAGTACATCGCCAGGTACTTTCTCAATTAAGCCTTTTATATATTCCGGAATCCTGTGTCTGCGGATTCTGGTATTATTTTTTGCTTCTTTCTTTCTAACATCGTCATTATCCACTTTTACAACTGTTTCCGTGATTGATATATAATTTCCGTCCTTAGAGATAGATTTTGATTTTGTAAGACCACGAATTTCTGACATTGAGAAACTAAGCCACATAGCAAGTAACACTGGCAGTTCGATGTCTGTGCCCTCGAATACAGCAAAGATTGCATCAGGAGTCTGTAAATCTTTAATTAATACCGGAACGGTAGGAAGTTTTACATTGGTATCAATTCCTTTGCAGAAAGCATTTAAAGCTGCACTGATTAAGCCATATTCATTTTTTACGGTCTTTGGTGAAATAGTTTCTGTTGGTCTTTTGAGGCTCTTTCGCTTGGCTTCACGGTTTACTGCCTCTTGCAGGTATTCCTTATCAACACTTGTAAGATAAGTATTCATGATATGTTTAAATCCATTTTTTTGCATCCTTTTGTATCCGGCTATTGTAGAGGGGCTTAAGATACCATCTTTTGAGTTAATATACATCTCAATCGCTTCACCAATCGTGCAGTTTAAGATATTTTTCTTATGCTCCTTTTCAGAAGCCCATTCGGCAGCCATCCGCTCTGCCATTCGCTTGCCTTTTGGACCAGGTACGTCACAGGTAAACGATTTGTAAAAACGTTTCTGTTTAACGGAGCCATCTGGCTGAATAATTTCTTCCGTGTGACTGTATACCTGACATCGCCAAGAGCCTGATACAAGTTTTCGTGCTGTTGCCATGTTATCACTCCTTTTTGGGTATAAAAATAACAGCCAGCTTGGAACAGATGTTCTGCTTGCGTGACTGCTCCGGAGATGATACAATAATTTTGTTAGATTAGGAGATTATATACGTCTCCGGATATTTACTTGTATTTGCCGGTTTCTGTTGGAGCAGGAACCGGTTTTTCTTTTGTTAATAAAATTAGTATTGATACTGATTTGTATAAGCGAATACTTTATAATCTGCAATGGATGCGCTTGTGATATCTTCCGGAAGAAATACCGGTTCTAATTCAAATCCAATTTCTTCATCAGGCTGTAAAGTGTTTGCAAGAACAGTCGAAAGCTGACCAATCGGTTCAGCATTTTCATTGAATAAGACCGCAGTTACACAAATATCTGTCTGAGCTGCTCCGGTTGTGTTTTTTACTTTTCCGTGTAAGTCAACACTACCCATATCCTTATCGTAAACCTCTGTATTACTTACTTCTAAGCGAACATTGTCTACTTTCGCAGTGGAAGCATTAATGTGAGGCGTGATTGTAATTCCTTCGGTTGGAGTTTGGTCATCCATAAGTTGTTCTTCGTAATAATAACCTTTTTCACCCGGTTCAATTACTTGAGGAGCAGGTGTAAAACTTCCACTGGTTGTATGAATGATTGTTCCATCTTCTGCAGTTAATTCATAGGAACTGAAATCTAAATACAAATTACTACTTCCGGTATTTTCAATTTCAACAATAGACTGTCCAATTAAATCAGAGATGCTATCCCGGTAAAATGAAACATTCTTATAAGTAACTTCAAAAGAAGCTTGTTCTTTGGAAGTATTATTTGCAGTGTCAGAGGATGAAGAATCAGAAGTAGTTGTATCACTTGTTCCGGTTTCTGATTCAGTTGCTGTTTCTGAAGCATCTTTAGAAGTTTGAGTCAATTCAACAGTAGAAGTTGTACCCATTGCTGAAACTTCATAACTAATTTTCCCATTTTTGTATGTAAATTCTTTGGTATCATCAGTCGATGCAAGCAATGCGGAATCTGTTTTTTCTTTATTCCTATCAGAAGTCCATGAATATTCTTCAACAAATTCAGTTGGTGCAGTATACGTTCCAGACCAATAAACGGATTTTGTTGCCCCATCATCGGAAATCCAGTTAATTTCGATAGAATCATCAGTTATTGTTGCTTCTTGATAAGAACCATCTTTATTTTCAGATACCCACACACCGGTTAGGTCAGTTGGTTCTTTTGCCTCTTCCTCTTTTTCTTCACTTTGGGAAGTTTTAGTGTTTTCTTTTGTACTTCCGGAAGAGGAACTGGTTCCGCATCCTACGACACTGACTGATAATGTAGCCAGTAGAAGCATTGTTACAATTTTTCTTTTCATTGGCAATTCTCCTTTACTTGTTTTTTATAATGTAGATTGATTCCCTTATTTTATCTTTTGTACTATTTATTAAGTAAAAAAGACCCCGCATTACTACGAGGTCTTTGATACTGCACGTCAGTTGTCTGAGCGCTATGGCTTCTATACTGCCGGTCAACGGCTATGTGATTTTATTATAACCTCATCGGTATTAAATTGTCTATGGATTTTTTATTTCTCTAAGCCAAGTTCTCTTAACATTTCTTCATGAGTGTAGCGTGGTTGATATTCGGGATTTCCGTTTTGATAAGCGTCCAATGCTTCAATCTCTTCTGGTTCGGCTGGAACTTCCTCTGCGTTGCCTAAAACAAAATTAGCTTGAATTAATTCCCAAATTTTTTCGGCATCCTTTTCGCTCATGATTGTGACCGCACCGAAAATTCTTTCTTTTACACTAGACATTTGAGAATTTTCTTTTTCTTTCCATCCCATTAATTCCTGTGGAGAAAGATTTAAGGCTTTAGCGAATTGTCTTATTTTAGATTCTGCTAAGTCAACCTCACCTTTTTCTATTTTGGTGATAGATGACCTATCTTTATATCCAGTCAATTCTGCCAAGGAATCTTGAGACATTTTAAGTTCTAGTCGTCTTGATTTTATATTTTTATACAAATTAAGAATATTAGGATCTTCGCATTTCGGCAAATTATAAACAATTTTACCGTTTATTAGTTCTTCGGTATTTAAATTGAGTTCATTGGCAATTTGAATTACATTAGCAATGCTTGAATTAAGAATACCTCTTTTTAAAATATTATCTAATGCCGCCTGGGACATATTTATTCTTTTACAAAATTTACTCATATTTCCATATTTGGAAATGATAAGAGATTTTATTTTGAGTTCTAAATCATCCATAGCATAATTGTAGGAATGTTTTTCTATCAAATCGGCTTTTGAAACTCCGAAATAACTTGCCATGAGTTCTATCTTATCAATTCTAGGATAGGTTTTTGCATGAATCCAATCTGAAAAAGTAGGCATTTTTATATCAAGAGTATTACATAATTCAGTTTGTGAGATATGTGCTAATGACATATAATATCTAATATTTTCAGCTATAATTTCTTTGCTGTTAGGCTCATTAGTATTTACAGCGTCTTTATTATAATCGTTTTCGGAGATTTCAAACAAAGGGTGTTCTTCTATTAAATCAGCTTTTGAAATTCCAAAGTAATCTGCCATAAGCTCTATTTTATCAATTCTTGGATAAGAATTTCCTTTTATCCAATCAGTAAATGTAGTGTATTTAACTCCTAGAGCTTCACAGACATCGTTTCTGGTTTGATTGTACTTATTCATATAGTACAGAATATTTTTTGACATTATTTGTTTTGAATAATCTGAACTGTTTTCTTTTTCCATTAAATAATCCTCTTTTAATAGTAGATATAGTTTTTTAAATTTAATTCTGTTCTTGCTCATAGAAAGTAATGGCTTGCAGGTAGTTATTATTATATAAAGGACTGCAAAGCATTTCTTGAATAGTATTCAAAAGTTTTATTTTGCCTTTAGGATTCAATTTAGAGGCTTCATTAATTAAAAGCAATTCATAGCTATCTTTTGAGGGAGTGGTGGCTTTATTTTCCCATCCCATTAGATATAAGGGAGAAATTTCAAGAGCATTTGCAATTTCTTCTAATTTATCAACAGGCATATTCTTTATATATCCAGTTTCATATCTTTGAAGGGTAGATTTACTAATACCTACTTTTTCAGAAAGAGTTTGATAAGACATGTTTAATTCTTCACGTCTAGTTTTCATTCTTTTCATAATGTCATGCATTTTATCAGGTGTTTTTTTGTTCAAATTAAGTCACCTCTCTTGGTCAATCAACTCAATCTATCTTCAACACTCCCAGAGCAGGAGTGAAATATACTGCATAATTATCCACAGTCGCATACACACCGTACTTGCTCCGGTAGCAGTCAACTGCTTCTTTTAAATATTCTTCCGTCACATCCAGATATTCCGCTATGTCTGATGCGGACCGGCAGCCATGCTCAAATGCTCTGATAAGTCCCATGAGTCCAATCTTGAGATTGTATCCATAGAGCCGTGCACGGTACTCTTGTTTTCTATTCGATACGTCCGTCTGGTCTAAGATGTTTCCGGAAGTGGTATAGTAGTGTCCAAGTTCTTCTGCGAGGACACAAGACTTTTCTGTTTGAGTTTTAATTGTGTGCCGAATGGCTATTTTATTTCCTTTAATTCGCCCATCACTGGAACACAATGGCTTTTCCTTTATAATCAAATTTTCATTATCTGATTCTATCAGCATTTCTTCATAGTTCAAAAAATCACCTGCCAAATCAGAAGTCGTCATCATCCATGATATCGTCATCATGCTTTTTCATTTCGTCAGTTACTTCGATGTTGGTACGCTCGTGAGCTGCAACTGCCATTTTTGAATCATATTCATCCATATATCTGCTGATGTTATATTCAAAATCTTTATAGCAACGATTCAATAATGTAGCAAATTCTTTTTGCGTAAGAATACAGTAATTTGAGTCTTTACTAATTTTAACAGTATTTTCACTCGTTTCTACTGTATAACCATGTAAATGAAATAATTGAACAAAAGTGTTTATTCTCTTTTCTTGTTTATTAAGTTGGTCGTGAACTGTTGCAATAGGGGAACTCTTTTCTGCTGTCCATCCCATTAAATAAGCTGATGTAGTATTGAGAGCATTAGCAAAAGCAAGAACTTTGCTTTGGACAATATCGTTAGTTCCATTTTCTATCTTAGCAATAGTTGTTTTGCTTTTGTATCCAAGACGATAAGCAAGTTCTTCCTGTGTTATTCCAAGTTCTTCTCTACGTAAGCGGATTCGTTTGCCTATTTCAGCCATATTTACGCCTCCTTCTTATTTAATTTTATAATGATAATATACCATTAAAATGATTTTAAATCAATAAAAATTGAAAAAAATAAAAAAAAATGTTGACTTTTAATCTACATGCTGATATTATAAAAGAAAGATGATTTTAAATCATCAAAATAGGAGGTGAGAAAATGACAGATACAGAAGTGTTGAAAGAATTAATTATTTCAAAAGGTTTAAAACTTAAATATGTAGCTCAATATCTAGGATTATCAAGCTATGGATTGTCAATGAAAATAAATAATGAGCGAGAATTTAAAACTAGCGAAGTTGCTGCATTATGTGAATTATTAGAGATTGAAAGTCTTGAGGTGAAAGAAGCTATTTTTTTTAAACAAAAAGATGATTTTAAGTCAACACTAACAGATAAGGAAAAGAAAGCAAATAAATATTAAAAGAAACTTACAACACCCGAAAGGAGAGATGTGAAATGTGTTATCCAGGATTAAAAGGAGAACGAGGCTGTGTAGGACCGGAAATAGTAGAATATGATTTTTTATTTTCAACCGTTAAGAATTCACTGAAAGCAAGAGGTATTCATTTCAAAAATGTAAGTGAATTTTCTTTGAAACGTGTGGATGGCAAATGGTTAGTTACTGTAATCAATGGCGATGTTTGCAGATTTGAACTTTAGTTTGCAAGGAGGGGGGTGAGAGAAATGAGCCCATGCCCAATAGGGGAAAAAGGAGAAAAAGGATATACCATAAAGACAAAAGAAGAGTTTCTCTTCCGTTTATCAAGACTTAGCACATCCGGCAAATTGGAAGAAGTTGCCGAAAAAAGTATTTGCCGGATGTACCCTGTGTTAATTCCTTATTTTGATGATTGGGATTATACACAGCCCCTTAATTCAGAGAAATTGATGCGCCAAATAGTTGAGCAACCTCTTGTAAAGCGATACATGACTCCTTGGGAGCGAGTGTTAACCATTGTTTTAAAGCATCCAGAAGCGGTTGATTGGCATTAAGTTCACTTAAAAGAGGAACTGCGTGCCAGACTTCTGGGAAATGTTGAAAAATCGGAAGAAGTCGGAGGGCTATGTATCTGTTGGTTTCACGACAATAACAGAACTTTTCTAAAGTTTGCAAAATTTCAGGAGACTGAGAACAGAAAGAATTCAAATTAAGTGGATGATTTTTTTCTAGTGAATTTTTAACATACTCTTCTACCGCAAGATAATAAGGGGCACCAGTTCTGGAACTTGTTATAGAGACACCGAGACGTTTCCAGTATTTTGAAAACTCCAGAAGAAAATAACAGGAGGAAAGTTCACAGATTGATTCTTCAAGCCAGCGAAGTGTTGAAACGACATCACCAGGAATCATATAATGACACATCTCGTGAGCGAGTTGATAACAAGTATTAGCCCAATAGTCTGGTTCAGAAGTAAGATAAATAATTTTTTGACTTCTTAGAGTTTCAGGATATGTTTTAGTATCTGTAAATTCAATAACAGCTTCCGGACTTTGTTGAATTGGAAGTGAAATATTCATCACATGTAATAAAGAATCCATTGCAAATAGTGAATGTTCAAAAGCATCATCTGAAATTGAGATAGGTTTGTCCTCTTCATTTTTTAGCCCATTATCAGGATAACGAACCAGAAATTGAGGAAATAAGTTTAGATTTTTTTCCATAAGTAAGGTACCTCCTAAAATTAATATGTGGTTAATTAGTTAAGGCATGGCAGTGCCTTGTGATTAGAGCATAAAAGAGTGGGAGAAAAAAGTCAATCAAAAGGAGAGTGAGAAAAATCATTGTAAAAGGAGTAACCAAAAAGGTTGGAGAGTATTTAGAAGAAAATAAGGTAAATCTTTCAAAGTTAGCATTAGCAGAAGAAAGTAAAATCCCATATTATTTGCTTTATGTAAGTGTGAGAGACAAACATCTGGAAAGAGATTTAAGGGCAGATGAGTTTTTGAGTATTTGCGTAGCACTGAATCTTAATCCGGTTGATTTTATTTAAAAGAGAGGTTAAAAAATGCAAATTTCAGAATTAGCGAAAGAAAATCATAAACTAAAAAAACGAGCAGAGATATTGACATCAATATCGTTATCCCTGCTGTCTTTAGTGGTATATCTTGCATGTTTAATTTTTACTTCTCAGATGCATTTCCATCGTCAACAGAATTATTATCTGATGGAGATTGAACAACATGAGGAAGATTGTCGGAATTTGAAGATTGAGAATGCTCTTCTTCAGAACGCTCTTGCAGGAAAGGACAAGACTCTTGATGCTGAGGAAGATTCTGCAACATCGAAATAAGAAGTGAAAGGAGCGAGGAAAATAATTACATATAGCAACATCATTACAAACATCAAAAAACTTATTAAAAATAAGGGATTAAAGCAGTCATTTGTAGCAAAGCAGGCTGGTTTCAATTCGCAAAGCTTTAGCGATATCTTAAACGGGCGAAAACTTTTGAGAGTAGAGCATCTTCCGGAATTGGCAGATGCGTTAGGAGTTGAGATTGAGGATTTTTTTAGAAAGAGAGGTGAAGAGGTATGAAGTGCTATAAATGCGGACATGAACTTAATCTCTTAGAAGATGAACGGTATTGTCCTAAATGTGGATACCCGGTAAATCCATACAAAGATGAAGCAGAAAAGGAATTGCATAGCTTTGCACTTGATATGGATATGAAAACGGTATGTGTGAATGGTGTTCGTTTTGATACAGTAAAGGCATTTTCATTAAATTGTGTGGATAGAAAATGTACCCTTACTGTAACAAAAGACGATATTTATAAAGCTAAATTTTAGTTTGGAAGTTCCAATTAGAGCAACTTCTGACTAAGATTAAAGAAATGGAGTGAGGAAATTGAACAATTTACAGATTTTTAGCAATGAAGAATTTGGACAAGTAAGAACAATAACAATTAATGAAGAGGTGTGGTTTGTCGGCAAGGATGTAGCAGACATTCTTGAATACACAAACACAGCGAAAGCAATCAGAGACCACATTGATGAGGAAGATAAGCTGACCGAACGAATCGTTCTGTCAGGTCAGAATCGAGAAGTGATATTTATTAACGAATCCGGTCTTTACAGTCTTATCCTTTCCAGTAAAATGCCTAATGCGAGAAAGTTTAAGCGTTGGGTAACATCGGAAGTCCTTCCGGCATTACGCAAAACAGGACACTATGAAATGGAGAACTACTCTCCAGAGATGCAAGCAATCTTAATGCATGACAAGAAGCTTGTCAAAATGGATGAGAGAGTAACGACTCTGGAAAATACAATGACTTTAGATTACAGCCAGCAACAGGCACTTGGCGAGGTGGTTAATTATGTTGTCATTGATGCGCTTGGTGGAAAAGAAAGCGATGCATATAAAGAAATTGGAAAGAAAGTGTTTTCTGAGTGTAACAGAGACTTGAAGCGATATTTTCATGTGAACGCACGAAATAATGTGCCGAAAAAACGCTTTGAAGATGCAATTGAGTACGTACAGCATTGGCAACCGTGTACAAATACTCAAATTGCAATCAAGGAGCATAATTCGCAAATGCGATTTGCATAAAGAAAGGGGAATCATTATGAAAAAATACGAATTTACAGGAGAAACAAAAACAGTGCCGCTTCTTTTTGAAAATGTAACACTGCACAGAATTCAGGCTATTACTAGTTTTGAAAATGTGGTAGCAGGGGAACTTGGCGGTTGGATTGAGAAAGAAGAAAATCTTTCTCAAGGTGGCAATGCTTGGGTTGGTGGCAATGCTCAGGTTAGTGGCAATGCTCAGGTTAGAGGAAATGCTTGGGTTGGTGGCAATGCTTGGGTTGGTGACAATGCTCGGGTTGATGGCAATGCTTGGGTTGGTGGCAATGCTCAGGTTAGTGGCAATGCTCAGGTTAGAGGAAATGCTTGGGTTGGTGGCAATGCTTGGGTTGGTGACAATGCTCGGGTTGATGGCAATGCTCAGGTTGGTGGCAATGCTTGGGTTGGTGGCAATGCTTGGGTT
>QULP01000002.1:0-466575 GCA_003481745.1 Firmicutes bacterium OM04-13BH | reverse complement strand
TGGCAATGCTTGGGTTGGTGGCAATGCTCAGGTTAGTGGCAATGCTCAGGTTAGAGGAAATGCTTGGGTTGGTGGCAATGCTTGGGTTGGTGACAATGCTCGGGTTGATGGCAATGCTCAGGTTGGTGGCAATGCTTGGGTTGGTGGCAATGCTCAGGTTAGAGGAAATGCTCGGGTTGGTGGTGATGCTCGGGTCTTTTCTATTAATCATATTTTAACGATTGGTGTTATTGGTAGTCGTGACGATTTTACAACATTCTATCGTGATAAAGATAATGAGATCACAGTCAAGTGTGGCTGTTTTTCTGGCAAGATTGATAAGTTTCTTGAAAAAGTAGCGCAAACGCACGGCGATTCAAAATATGCTCAAGTATATAAGAAAGCTGTAGAACTTGCAAAACTGCAAATTCTCACTGGCTAATTTAAAAAGTCCCTTAGAAGCAGCAACTTCAAAAGGGACACACAAAAAAACTTTACATTTATGTATTTTAACAGATACACAGAGGAAAAACAATGAAAAAAATGAGTAATAAGAAAAAAAGAGATATTTTAGAAGTAGGTCTGGGACTTTGGACAGGCATCTGCTTCGGCGGCTGGTTGCGTAATGTCATCGAGTGCAAGGACGCACAGGCAATGGTATTTGCTGTGGCTTGGATTGCAGGACCGGCAGTAATTTTCTTCCTTGCTGGTTTATTGCAGGTAAGAAAGAAAAATAAAGCAAAGAAGCAGGCAGAGAAGTTTATTGAGAACTGGGCAAAATTTAAAATCGAAAAGGATAAGGCATCATGAGCAAGGTAGAAATTGAGTTTGCTGCACTTGAAGAATTAATTAGAGATTCGGAGAAAGTCAGAGTCTTAAACAGTTTGTTAGACAATTCAAGAGAGTGCGGAGAGGAGAAAATAGCACTGGACGTACTTAGTGCAGTGCTTGGTGTAGAAACGAGAGAACCGTTGACAGTAGATAAAGTTGTAGAGCTGTTTGAAGAGAAATGGAAAGAGGGTTGAGAGGATGCCAGTTACATATTTAAGTAAAGAGCAACAACGTGCCGCTCAGGTAAGACGGTGCTTAGGTGGTGCAATCTGTGCAAACGGAAGCTATAAAAAAGACTTAGCTAAAAATGCAGGTATGAAGTATCACACATTCTTAAAACGTCTGAATGAACCGGAAACATGCACACTTAGCGAACTGTGGACAATTTTGGATACGTTGAACGTTCCGGAAGAGGAAAGAAGCAAGATGTTGATTTAGGAGGAAAGAAAACATGATGGATGAATACTTACTTGAAATGAAAGTCGGTGCTGGATGCTCTGTAAGTGCGACCTCTGCCGGACACAGAAGAGAACAGGCAAGAGAGCATGAAACGTTAGAAAGAACAATTGTAATCACAAAGAGAGAGGAGAACTAAGATGTTAAAGTTATATGAAATTGCTCAGGAATACATGCAGTTATGCGAAATTGTAGAGGATACCGACGTGGATGAGCAAGTGTTTGAAGATACACTTGCAGGGATTGAAGCAGAACTGGAAGAAAAAGCGGATGCTTATGCAGTAATCCTTGCCAACTTGGATAACGATACTGAGAAGATTGATAAAGAAATCGAAAGACTTACAAAAATGAAAAAGATTTTAAAGAGTCGCAGTGACTTTTTAAAAAGAAATCTCACAAATACTATGCTGTTGATGAATAAGAAGAAATTCAAGACAGATATTCATTCTTATAGTATTTCAAAAAATGCTCCATCATTGAATATTCTTGATGAAGCAAAGATTCCGGAGAAGTACATGATTGCTCAGGAGCCGAAGTTGGATAGAAAAGCTCTGCTGTCAGATGTCAAAGCGAATCCGGAAGAGTTCAATGGTATTGCTGAAACGAAGCAGACAGAAAGTTTGAGAATCAGATAAATCTAAGAGGGAAAAATATGGAAACAAAGAAAATTTACACAGCAATCGTCGAAATCATGGACGATATCAAAAGTATTGGAAAAGACCGATACAATAAAATGCAAAGCTATAGTTTCAGAGGGATTGATGATGTTTATAATGCATTACAACCAGCCCTGATTAAGCACAAGGTATTTTGTGTTCCGACTGTAAAAAGTGTAAAACGAGAAGATGGAGTATCCGCAAAAGGCACCCCACTGAAATATACAGTTGTGGACGTAGACTATGAGTTTACATCTGCGGAAGATGGTTCTTCTATTAAGATAAGCATGTCAGGCGAAGCGATGGATTCGGGAGATAAGAGCTTGAATAAAGCCTTATCGGCTGCTTACAAATATGCGTGTTTCCAACTCTTCTGTATTCCAACGGAGAGTGAATCACATGATTCAGAGGAAGATACTTATGAATATCATCAAAAAGTTGAATCAAAGCAGGAAGTACCAAAGCAAACGGACAGAAAGATCACAGAGCAGGAGATTGCTAGCTTTATGCAAGAAGTACATCGAACTGGATGCGCATTAGACAAGATGTTAAAAAAGAGCAACGTAAAGGTTGTAAAGGAAATGAAATACAGTTGTTACCTCTACTGGATGAACTTAATGAAGAAAACTCCGGACAAGAAAGAAGAGGAAGCCAAAACAGCTTAGGGGATTCGCAGTTCATGCTGCTTATCACATATATCACACAAATACATAGCAGCTCTGTAAAAAAAGAAACTTCTTGCCAGGACGGTCACTGTTTAATAACAAACTTTCCTGGTCGGACAAGGTTCTAACAGAGCTGCAGAAAGGAGTATCCACGAATGGCAAGACCGAAAAAGCAAGGTCTGGACTATTTTCCGATTGACGTGGATATTTTCGAGGATTTAGAAGTAGAATATGCCAAGTTTGGCGCAGATGGATTTACAATTTATATGTATTTACTCACAAGAGTATACAAAAGGGGCTACTACTTAGAAGTAGATGAAGATTTCCTACTCGTGATGGCAGCACGACTGCGGATGAGCGAGCAAAAGGTGATGCAGGTCTTAAACTACTTGCTGAAACGGTCACTGTTTGATAACACACTTTTTCAGTCGGTCAAGGTTCTGACCTCTGCCGGAATACAAGAACGGTTTCAGCTTGCCGTGAAGACACGAGCACTGAAAAATCCGATTCAGGTAAGAGAGGATTTGTGGCTTCTCAAAAAAGAGGAGACCGAACCTTTTATTAAAGTGAACCCTTTTTTAAATAAATCCAAGAATAATGAGAGTTTTTCTGAGAATAACTTCGATAATTCCGAGAAAAATGCCATAAAGGAAAGTAAAGTAAATAAATATATATATATTGCTTCGCAAGAAAAACCTCCGGTTAAAGAGTCTACTTCCAGTATTGATACAAAGATCAGATATTTTGACAATCAAGAAGTAGAAGATGCTTTTTTGTTGTTTATTTCATACAAGAAGCAAAAAGGAGCAATTATCAATCCGAGCCAGATTGAGTTGTATAAAGAACGTTTATGTGAAGTAGCACGGACAGATATTGACAAAATAGCAGTCGCAAAAGAGGCAACGATGAGAGGCTGGGAAACGTTCTATCCTGTAAGAAAGACAAGAAGTACGCAAAATAAGCAACAAGAGACAAAGAAAGCGAAGTTCTGTAACTTTGAGCAAAGAAAATACAACATGAGTGAATTAGAAAGCATGTTGTTGAAAAGTAATTGAGAGGGGGGTGAGAATTTGGGAACAGTTGTGCTTGTGCTCGTATTTTTAGCAATCGCAGGAACTTGCTGGATGATTGTTCGAGATACCGGAATGGAGAAAGAGGACGATGCGGAGCAGGAAGAGTACTTAAAGAAATGGATGGAGGAGAAAAAGAAATGAGAGTAACACTTGAAAATGGAGTAACACTGGAATTTGACTCAACGGGAATGATGGAAGATTTCAGAGAGTGTAGCAGGATGGCAAGAGAATCAGGAAGTGAGAATGGCAAAGATTGCAAAACATGCAAATGCGATAAAGTCGTTGGTGGTACAGGGTTGTGTACGATTCCGGAAGTAGAAAGAGCGTTGGAGGAAGCGGTAGAAGCATTGGAGGAAGAGAAAAATGGATGAGTTATTTGAAATTTTAGATGATTTACTTGGAATAGAAGTACAAATGGAATCAGGAATTGATATCTTGAAAAGTTTAGAAGATTTGTATATGCAGAAAGAAGCTGAAATTAGTGAAGAAACAGGCGAAATGATGAAAACATCAGAAGAAAGAAAATTAGCAATATTTTCACGAAGCTATATGGAATCAATGAGAAAAAATTTGAGAGATGCAATCGAACGTCTTGATGATGCTTCGATAGAATCTTTGTATGAGGAGCATAAAAGAGGAAAATGAGAAGAGAACAATTAGAGCAGATGTTGGGTAAGAAAGTGACGGTAACGTTGTTTAATAATGCAGTATACACAGGGACTTTGAGAAAGACCAGGGACGAGGCTTTTAAAGATAATCCTAATTTGTTTATTCCTTGGAAATATTATTTCTTAACAAATGAAACAAATCAGTGCGTATCATGCTTGTTTCGCACGTCCCATGTACGGAGCTGTAAGGTAATTGAATAAATGGAAAGGACAATGAAATGGGTTACAGAGATATTACATCCCAGGGCGCTTCGGTGCTCTGGGGAACGAGAGCGGTGGAGAGAGACAAGAAAAGACAGCAGGAGCTGGAACAATTACATAATGTTCGTGTTGGGAAAGAAGTAAAGATTCAGGTGGAAGATTCCGATATCTCGGATGGGAGAAAACGCAAAAGAGTGGAAATCAAGAAAGCGACTGTTGCAGGAGTCTATGAGCATTTCATCCTGCTGCATTTCAAAGTAAAAGGCAATGGTTTGCAGGAAACATTCTTCTGGGATGACTTCCGGAAAATAAGAAGATAGCAAGTAACACGAGAGGAGGCGATGCCAGTGGAGCAGGAAAATGACAAGAAAAAAGAATACCTCTGGCAATACAGAAAGGCAGAGAGAAGAGAACAAAATATCTTGGAAGAAATCCAGGAACTGCGGGCGGATAAGTTGTTTCCGTCCGTGTCCATGGATGGGATGCCAAAGGGAAGCGGTCAGGCAGATTTGTCTGACTTTGTTGCGTTGATGGACGAACTAATTGAGAAACTGAAAGAAGAACGTCTTTGCAAAGTAAAACTCAGAATGGAGATAGATGGGAAAATAAAAAGAATGGACGATACAGATGAAGCAGATTTGTTAAGGATGCGTTATCTTCGAGGAATGAAGTGGGAAGAGGTAATGGCAAAAACAGGATATTGCCGGGCACAAGTGAATAGAATACATGGAAAAGCATTGGAACATTTTGAAATGTAAAAATTAGGGATAAGATTTCTTTATAAGTATTGACATACGTATTAATACGTAGTATAATAGAATTAACTTAAGGAAAGGAGAATATCAGATGCCAATCAAGCCAAGTGAAATGATAAAACTTTTAAAGAAAAATGGTTTTGTTGCAGTCAGTCAGAATGGCTCGCATGTAAAGATGCGAAACCAAGAAACTGGAAAACAAACAATTGTTCCTCTACATAACAAGGATTTGAAAAAAGGAACAGAACAGACAATACTGAAACAGGCGGGGCTGAAATAAGCCCCTGTCTTTCAAAAAAAGTAGGAGGTAAGGGCAATGAAGAAGTTATTTTATCCAGCAATTTTTCACAAAGCAGAAGAGGGAGGTTTTTGGATTACATTTCCAGATTTACCTGAGTGCATAACGGAAGGCGATGATATGGAAGAAGCATACAATATGGCAGTAGATGCTCTTGGCTTGACATTAACTGACCGTATCAAATCCAAAGAAGAACTTCCAAAGGCGTCTGATATTGAAAATATAGAAAAACAAGAAGATGGTGTAATTGTTGTAGTTCAGTTCGATAAAGCTGAATATGACCGTAGACACAATAGCAGAGCAGTGAAAAAGACACTTACAATTCCGGAATGGTTAAATGAAGAAGCACTTGCTATGAATATTAACTTTTCACAGGTACTTCAAGAAGCGTTGATGGAAAAAGTTGGGATTCGTTAAAAAATTAAAAGATGGAATAGAATGAGACATTCACTTTATGATATAGTGTAAATGGGTTTGAAAGGCAGAGAGCAAACAAAGTTTCATTACCTAGCCTATTTACGGTCATTGGTTTTTGATTTCCATAGGTATCCTCTAAAGTATTAAATGTTATGTAATCACAGCCTGCTGGTGGTTCGGCAGGCACATCAAAGCGTAGCTCAGTGGTAGAGCACTTGCAACGCATCTGCAAGAGGTCGGGGGTTCGATTCCTTCCGCTGTTGCTCACACGTGACGGTGTGCCCACTTGTTCGGGTAATGGACAAGAGCTGGTAAGTGCTAAACTTACATGTTTCTCTTTTCTTTACATTTTATCCATATAGCATCCAGTATTTACTGGGTGCTATTTTTATACATAAATTTAGCAAGACAGGAAGGTGGGTGGATGGCAAACTATGAAAACATAAGAGATAAAGGTTTTGATAAACGAACTACGAATGAACTACGAGTGATCGCATCAAAAGGTGGAAAGGCATCCGGTGAGGCGAGGAGAAAAAAAGCAAACTTCCGGAAAACTTTAAACTTGCTGCTTTCTGCAAAAATTGAGAATGAGGAGTTGACTCCATTTTTAGAAAGCCTTGGTATAGACAGCACCCTTGAAAGTGCAATCAATATGGCGATGATAAAAAAAGCATTAAAAGGCGATGTAAAGGCTTATGAGGCGGTGGCACGGTTTGCAGGACAGTATGAAGTGCCAGACGAAGAAATCAGAGAGAAAGAAGCAGATATTGAGTTGAAGAGGGCAAGGAAACAGCAGATAACTGGTGAAAACGAGACGGATGAAGCGTTAGACAGACTGGATGCGATACTAAAGGAGATGCGGGACAATGCAGTTAAGCAAGAAACAGAATGAGTATATTTTACATGCAACGCATCGCTGGAACATTAAATCCGGAGCAGTTCGTTCCGGAAAGTCTTTTGTTGATACTGCTTATATTGTTCCATTCCGGATTCGAGAAAGAAAAGGGAAACCGGGATTAAATGCTATCTTAGGAGTGTCTAAAGCATCTATTGAGCGAAATGTATTGCAACCAATGCGTGAGTTGTATACCGATAAATTAATTGGGACAATCAACAGTATGAATATTGCGAAGATATGTGGCGAAGATGTGTACTGCCTGGGCGCAGAAAAAGTTAGCCAGGTCGCAAAGATACAGGGGTCAAGTATTAAGTATTGTTACGGTGATGAGATCGCAAAATGGAATCAGGATGTGTTCCAGATGCTAAAGTCACGATTAGATAAGCAATATTCTTGCTTTGATGGAGCGTGCAACCCAGAACAGCCGACGCATTGGCTGAAAAAGTTTATTGATAATCCAGAACTGGATATTTACTTGCAGAAATATACTATCTTTGACAATCCTTTTCTTCCGGAGGAATATGTCGAACAGCTTTGCAAAGAGTATGAGGGAACGGTATGGTATGACAGACTTATATTGGGGCTGTGGAAACGTGCAGATGGGGCAATTTACAAGCGTTTTGCAGATAAGCCAGAATTGTTCTACTGCGAGATAAAAGACGAAATAGAGGGCAATACAGAGCACAGAGAGTTTAAGAAAACAGATATTGTGTCGATTGAAATTGGTCTGGACTTTGGTGGAAACAAATCCGGTCATGCTTTTGTAGCAAGAGGCTACACAGATGATTACAAAGAAGTTGTCGGTGTAATGAGCAGGCGCATTATGTTAGAAGATTATCCGGAAGGGATTGACTCAAAGAAACTGACAGAGATTTTTCTTGAATTTGTACAGGAAGTTATTGATAAATATGCGGTAACGGATGGGCGAGGAGAATACATACAGTACTGCAATGTTGAAACGGTATATTTCGACAATGCGGAATCTGTTCTGGGCGCATCTATTCGGAATAATGTAGAGACGAGATATCCTTGGATGTCTGTAAAGCCAGCAAAGAAAAAGGCGATTATTGACCGTATTCGCTGTACACAGATGTTAATGGGAGCAGGACGGTTCTTCTTAACAGAAGATTGCAACGGTGTACAAAGGGAACATAATAAAAAACTTAATAATGGACTGCCAATCTTACACAAAGTACCGCCCAAACGAGACTACGGGCGGTATTTTTGTATCATGGCGGAGAAAGGAGGAACTTCCCACGGGGGCTTGACTGAAAAGTTGAGCCCCTTTTTTCATGCCAAAAAACAGGAGGTAAATGCTTATGGCAGATGATAAAACCACAAAAACGCCGGAACAGCCGGTAACGGATAGCGGGCCGGGCAAGGAAACGCCTCCCGCTCCCCAAAAAGAGCCGGAGAAGGTTTCCGTTTCCCCGGAGCCGGAAAAAAAGACGGAACCAGAGGTAAAGACCCCACAGGTTTCTGTCTATAACTTCGCTGAAATTATGAAGGAAAAGAAAGCCGAGGAACGGGCGGCAGCTCCCGGCGTGGAAAAGCCTGACCCGGCAAAAACGGAAAAACCGGAAAAGCAGCCGGAGGCTCCGAAAAAAGCGAAGGAAAAACCCAAAGAGCCGGAACAGCCAAAGCGCCGGGGCCGTCCCCCGAAAGCAGATAAGGACAAGGCCGCAGCCCCGAAGCCCAAAGCCCCCGCACAGAAACCGGAAAAGGCGGTCAAAAAGGAACCGGAGAAAAAAGCAGCTCCAACGGTACAGGCCGCTTCCGCTCCGAAGGGACCCGAGAAGCCGAAGGATGCACCACGCCGGGGCAAGGAGCAGATCGTCTATATCAAGCTGAACGAGCTCCACGCCTTCAAGAACCATCCCTTTGAAGTCCGAGACGATGAAGAAATGCGGGCTATGGTGTCCAGCGTCAAGGACAAGGGCGTTACCCAGCCTGCTATCGTCCGTCCCCGTGAGGATGGCGGCTATGAGATCGTGTCCGGCCACCGCCGCCAGAAGGCCAGCGAGCTTGCCGGATATGCGGATATGCCCTGTATTGTTCGCAATCTGACGGACGATGAAGCCATCACGCAGATGGTCGAGGACAATCTCAACCAGCGTGAAGAAATCCTCCCCAGTGAGCGGGCCAAAGCCTTGAAAATGCAGCTTGAGGCCATCAAGCACCAGGGCTCCCGCACTTCGGGCCAGATTGACCCGAAGGACGCAGGAAAACGCTCCAACGAAATTGTAGCCGAGCGCAATAAGATGGCGGTCAAGCAGGTGCAGCGGTATATCCGGCTCAATGAGCTGGTTCCCGACCTGATGAAGCTGATGGATGAAAAAAAGCTGGGCTTTACTACGGCGGTGGAGCTTTCCTATATCGGCAAGAAGAACCAGAACTATATCGCCGTCGCCATTGACAGCCAGCAGTCCTCGCCTTCACAGGCGCAGGCAAAGCGTATGCGTGAGCTGGACGAAAAGAAGCTGCTCAACGGGGATGTGATCGACGGCATTATGATGGAGGACAAAAAGGAGGTAGACAAAGTGATTTTGACAGGTGCGGAACTGAGCAAGTATTTCGGCAAGGAAACTACGCCGAGGGAAATGAAGGACCAGATCATCAAGCTGCTGGACGACTGGAAGGGTCAGCAGAAGGAACATGAAAAGCCGGAGAAGAAAACCGAACAGGAAAAGTAAGCCCAAACTTCGGGTCAGCATGGCCCGAGGATTGCGGGGCTCTGCCCCGCGCCCCGAAGCTCTGGAGATATAAATTATTCCCCGTCGCCAGTTATTCCGTAGCATAGCCGGGAAAATCAGTCAAGGGCAGCGCCGCCGCAGGCGGTGCCAGAGGCACCCTTGACGGATTTCTCCCGGTTATGCTTTTTCTCGGTCAAGCGACGGGGATATAAATTCTCCAGAGCCGTTCCCCTTCCCGGGGGAAGGGGCGGAGGGGTTGGGCGAACTCTTGCTTTTCCCTAAACCAAAACAGAAATGGAGGCTCAACCAATGAAACGACCTTTAGCATACCTGACCGCCGCATGGAGCGGCGAGCCGGATGTTGATATGGAGCTGGCGGCCCACTACTGCCGTCTTGCTTATGAGGCGGGCTTTTCCCCGATCTGCCCGCTCTTGTATCTGCCGCTGTTTTTGAATGACAGCGTTCCCGAGGAACACAAGGCCGGGATTGATATGCGCCGGGATATGCTGCGGCGCTCCCACACCCTGATTGTCTGCGGCAGCGCTGTGGACGAGGATGTAAAAAATGATATTGCGGTTGCCGGGCGGCTGGGCATTGCGGCGACCACACTGGAAGGGGTGCTTGCCGTGAAGGGACACGGCACCCCGGGCCATGCCGGACATTAAGCTGGGAAGCCTTTTCGACGGGATTGGCGTGTTCCCTCTGGCTGCTTCCCGGTGCGGTATCCGCCCGGTATGGGCCAGTGAGATTGAAAAAGCGCCCATCTCCATAACCAAAAGGCACTTTCCCGACATGGTGCATTTGGGGAATATTACGAAGGTGGACGGCGGGAAAATCCCGCCGGTTCATGTAATTACCTTCGGTTCCCCCTGTCAGAACCTTTCTCTGATCGGCAACCGCTCCGGCCTTGCCGGGGCAAAATCAAGCCTGTTCTATCAGGCGTTTCGTATCATACAGGAAATGAGGGATGCTACTGATAACCTATATCCAGCTATCGCTGTTTGGGAAAACGTCATGGGAGCGTTTTCTACAAATGACCGGATGGACTTTAGAGCCGTCTTATCCGCCTTCTCGGACACCGAAGTTCCAATGCCTCCTTCGGGAAGATGGGGAAACGCCGGAATGGTGCGAGGGGGAACGCCTGATGTGTGCTGGCGACTCATGGACGCCCAGTATTGGGCAGGCTCCCGAAGGCTGGCACGAAGGCAGCGGATTTTCGTCGTGGCGGATTTTGGAGGCAGACGTGCCGCAGACATACTATTTAAGCCCCGTCCAATGCTCCCACTTCCTCCGCCTTGCGGAGAGGGCGGGTGGGCCGCCGCCGAAGGAGATCGAACAGCTTCTTTTGAAACAGGGCGGCAGATACCAGTCATCCACCCCTTTCAGTGCTTCCGTATGCGGGGAGCGGCAAAAAGGCAGGAAGAAACGGCCTTCCGAAACAGCTTCGGATTACCAACTGACCCTTTTCCCACTCTTTTAGCCAGTGATGTAACGCCCTTTGCCTTCTGGTATGAGGGCGACCCGAAGGGCGGCTGTATCCGTTTTCTGACGGAAACGGAAAGCGAACGGCTGATGGGGCTGCCAGAGGGCTGGACAAAGTACGGGGCGGACGGCGTGGAAATCCGGCCTCTGCAACGCTACAAGGCACTGGGAAACGCGATTGCCCTCCCTTGCGCCGATTACATTATGGCCGGGATTTATGAGGTGCTGGCTGACCGGGCCGGAAAGGAGGAATGAGCCCATGTTTGAAGCCTATATAACCAATACAGCCCTATACCCCTTAATGGGGATTGAGGTAGGGACAACGGTACATTTCCCCATGACGACACAGGAGTTGCAGGCCGCCCTTGCCAAAATCGGGATAGACGGGAAACGGTACAGCGAAGTGTTCTTTACCAGCTTTGACAGTGATGTGCTGGGGCTCTACGATTATCTCTACGAATGTGAGAACATCGACGAGCTGAACGAGCTGGGCCACGCCCTGCTGGAAGTACGGGATAAGGGCGGACTGGAAACCTTTGAAGCCGCTCTTGTCTTGGGAAACCACACAAGGAGCGTGAAGGATTTGATAAACCTGACGCAGAACCTTGACCTTTACCGCTTTTACCCGGATATTTCCGATGATGAAGGGCTGGGCCGTCTTTACGCCGACGAGCTTGGGACTATCGACATACCGGAGCACATTCAGAACTACTTCGATTATGAGGCATACGGGCGGGATGTGCGTATCAACGAGGGCGGCGTATTCGCTCCCGGTGGGTATGTGTCGGCAGTCCCGGAGGGCTTCAAGGAGTATTACCAC
Source organism: Firmicutes bacterium OM04-13BH (assembly GCA_003481745.1). Taxonomy (GTDB): domain Bacteria; phylum Bacillota; class Clostridia; order Lachnospirales; family Lachnospiraceae; genus Blautia; species Blautia stercoris. Next base: position 454,682 of record QULP01000002.1, on the reverse strand, counting down.
GGGCCGCAGGACATTCCGCCGGAACACCGGATATTTGCCTATCCTGAAAAGGCCGAGCCTGTCCACTCCATTCTCGCTACACTCAAACGGTTTCAAGAAGCCCCACTCGCTCCGAAAAAGGACAAGGCGGGGCCTTCCCATGAAGAACGGTAAGACTTCGGGCCAGCATGGCCCGAAGCATAAAGGAGGTGCATACCATCAACTATTACCCTATCAATGAAGGAGCCGCCCGCCGGGCAAAAGAAATGAACAGCTTTTCCGACTACAAGGAAGGGAGCGCAACGGCGGAATACCGGGCAATGGTGGACAAGGCCGCCGCCATAGCGGAAAAGCAGAAATCCCGGGTGGACCCCATGTACCATGAGAAGATCGACCATCTGTTAGACACCTACGCCCGCAAGCTGGCCGAAAACATGAACCAGGGCTTTGCCATTGACGCAAGGGTTCCCTCTGTGATGATCGCCGGACCTGCCAATTTCCCGGTGGGAAAGAAGGAAAAACAGAACCGGGCCCGGGACAGCAACATGGAGGAATGGCGGTATATTCAAGGGCTGCTGGATAAGATACGCAGTACCGGCATGGGCGGGATCAGCGCCGATGACCCAGCAGCGATTGAAAAGCTCCAGAAGAAGCTGGACGGGCTGGAACGCTCCCAGCTCATTATGAAGGAGGTCAACGCCTATTACCGCAAGCATGGCAAGCTGGATGGCTGTGCGCTGCTGTCGCCGGACCAGATCGAAAAGCTGAAAGCAAGCATGGCGGCAAGCTGGCGGAGCGACCCGCGGCCCTTTGAAAGCTACCAGCTTACCAACAACAATGCGGAGATCCACCGGGTAAAGGCCCGTATCGAACAGCTTTCCAAACAGGCGCAGCGGGAGTTTTCCGGCTGGGAGTTCGACGGGGGCCGTGTGGAGATGAACCGGGAGGACAACCGCTTGCAGGTGTTTTTTGATGGAAAGCCTGACGCGGACACTCGGGCCGAGCTGAAAAGCAGCGGCTTTCGCTGGGCTCCCAGCGTAGGCGCATGGCAGAGGCAGCTCACGGACAACGCCATCCGGGCGGCTGACCGACTGGAATGTATCAAGCCGCTGTCCGGCGAAAAGCCCTCCCAGCTTCAAAAGAAGCCCTCTATCTTGCAGACCATGCGGGAACAGGGCGAAAAAGTCCAGACGGAGCCGGAAAAGAAAGCTCCGTCCGGCAGGGATGCCGAGCGGTAAACCTCGGGCCACATTGGCCCGAGGTTTTCTGTTCCCCGAGATTGTACGGGGGCCTCCCGGATAGCGGGAACCCCGACGGAAAGGAGGTTTTATGCAGGAAGAAGTAAACCAAAAAACGGTTGCCCTTTCGATCAGGACAACGAAGCTCACAGGAAAAGTGCTGGCTGCCGCTCTTGGCAAGGTGGTTCGGGCGCTGCAAAAGCACCACCAGAAGGCGCTGACCCCGCAGGGACGCCAGAGCGTGAAAAAGCTGATGAACCACTATGGCGGCAAAAGCACCATGCCCTATGTGGGAGCCCCAAAGGATTTTGACCGGATCGCGAAGGAGTTCCATGTGGACTACGCTTTCCATAAAGTGAGCCCCGGCCATTACCTGCTGTTTTTCAAAGCCAATCAGGCGGACGCTATCACGGCGGCCTTCCAGAAGTACAGCGCAAAGGTGCTGAATAAAGAGCAGGACAAGGCTTCCATCCTCGGTCAGCTTCGGAAATTCACGGAGCAGATCAGGACGCAGGCAAAGGAAAAGCAGCGGACCAGAGAGGCGGTGAAGGACGGACGTTGAGTGACAAGATCAGAAAATATGTGCTCCCAAACCTGCCGTACCTCTTTGTGTTCTGGTTTTTCTCCAAAATCGGGACGGCCTACCGGATTGCCCCCGGCACAGACTTCGGGACAAAGCTCATGGGGATGCTCGATACCTTCCCCAAAGCCTTTGAAACCTACTGGCCGGGGCTTGGCGGTATTGACCTGCTGGTGGGCCTTGCCGGTGCGGCTGGGGTGTATCTGCTGATACAGTCAAAGATCAGGCAGGCGAAAAAATTCCGGCGGGATGCGGAATACGGCACCGCCCGCTTTGGAACAAAGGAGGATATAAAGCCGTTTGTAGACCCTAAATTTCAGAACAATGTCATTCTGACCGGGACGGAGTTCCTTACCATGAACACCCGTCCGAAGATACCTGCCAATGCCCGGAACCTAAACGCCTGTGTCATCGGCTCGTCCGGCTCGGGAAAGACAAGGTTCTGGTTGACCCCGCAGCTCCTTCAAGCCCATTCCTCGTATGTGGTGGTAGACCCGAAGGGCGGCACCCTCGACCAGTGCGGGCGGTTTCTGCAACGGGAGAAATACAGGGTGCGGGTGTTCAACAGTATCGACTTTTCAAAATCCATGCACTACAATCCGCTGGCCTATATCAAGACAGAAAGCGATGTTTTGAAATTTGTTACCGCCCTGATTGCCAACACCAAAGGCGACGGCAAGGAGGGCGACGAGTTCTGGACAAAAGCAGAAACCCTCTTGTACTGCGCCCTTGTGTCCTACATCGTCTTTGAGGGGCCGGAGGAAGAACGCAACATGAATACGCTGGTGGAAATGATAAACAGCATGGAAGTCCGGGAGGATGACGAAACCTTCAAAAATGCGGTGGACTATATGTTTGACGGGCTGGAACGCCGCAGCCCCCAGCACTTCGCCGTGAGGCAGTATAAGAAATACAAGCTCGCCAGCGGTGATATATGCTCTAAGTGACTTCTTAATCATGATTTTGTCATGGTTAGTAAAGCAATCACTTAGAGCATTTTTGTTTCAGGAGGTACAGCTATGAGAAACGAAAAAATCACCCCACTGTACGAGCGCCTGAGCCGGGACGATGAGTTACAGGGCGAGAGCAATTCCATATCCAACCAAAAACAGATGTTAGAGGATTTTGCCCGCCGGAATGGGCTGCCCAACCCTACGCACTTTACCGATGATGGTATCTCAGGCACTCGTTTTGACCGCCCCGGATTTTTGGCGATGATGGAGGAAGTGGAGGCAGGGCGTGTAGAGGCAATCGTCATCAAGGACATGAGCCGGTTAGGACGCGACTATCTGAAGGTCGGTCAAGTTATGGAGGTTTTGCGGCAGCGAGGCGTTCGTCTGATTGCCATCAACGACGGTGTGGACAGTCTGAAAGGTGATGACGATTTTACCCCGTTCCGCAACATTATGAATGAATTTTACGCCCGTGATACCAGCCGGAAAATCCGCTCTGTGTTTAAGTCAAAAGGCATGAGCGGCAAGCATCTGACCGGCACTGTGATTTACGGCTACCTATGGGACGAAAAACGGGAGCATTGGCTGGTAGATGAGGAAGCTGCCGAAGTGGTACGCCGTATCTTCTCCCTCACGCTGGAGGGATATGGGCCTTACCAGATCGCTTGCAAGTTGTCCGCAGACCGGATTGAAATTCCTGTCGTACACCTTGCCCGATTCAACGAAGGTGTGAACCGTTCAAAGCCGGTCAAAGACCCCTATGGATGGGGATCATCTACCATCGTGAACATTTTGAAAAAACGAGAGTATTTAGGGCATACCATCAATTTCAAGACCCGCAAGCACTTTAAGGACAAGAAAAGCCACTATGTTTCTGAGGACGAATGGACGATCTTTGAGAATACCCATGAAGCCATTATCGACCAGCAGACCTTTGATTTGGCGCAGAAAATCCGCAGCAATGTACGGCGTTATCCAAACGGCTGGGGCGAAGCGGCTCCCCTCACAGGCTTGCTCTATTGTGCCGATTGCGGCGGCAAGATGTATGTCCACCGCACCAACAATGGCAAGAGGATTTCTCAATATACCTGTTCCAATTATACCAAAGTTCCGTGTGGGACACTATGCCATACACAACACCGTATCAATGAGAGTGCTGTCCTGACATTGGTTTCCGACACGCTCCGGGCTATCGCTGAATATTCGAGAAATGACCGGACGGAATTTATTCACACTGTTCAGGAGACGCAGGTTGCTCAACAGAGTGCCGATATATCGAAAAAGCGCAGGCGTCTGGCTGCTGCCCATAAGAGAGCCGGAGAACTGGAAAAACTGATTTGCAAAATCTATGAGGACAACGCCCTTGGCAAGCTGCCGGATGCACGATATAAGGCGCTTGATGCACAGTATGCCAAAGAGCAGGATGCACTTGAGATTGAAATTGCGGAGCTGGAAAAGGCTGTTACCGGCTACGAGCAAAGCCAGAAATCAGCGGAGAAATTTATAGCCCTGATTGATAAGTACGAGAATTTTGACACTCTGACAAACACCATGCTCAACGAGTTTGTAGAGAAAATCCTTGTCCACGAACGCGCCCGAAAAGGCAGCCAGGACACTACGCAGGAGGTTGAAATCTACTTCAATTTTGTGGGCCGGTATATCCCGCCCGCCTTGCAGCCGGTTCCCCTGACCCCGGAAGAACAAGAAGAACTGCGGAAGAAGGAGGAACGCAAGGACAGGCTTCACCAGAACTACTTACGCCGCAAGGCCAACGGCAAGCAGAAGGAATGGGAAAAACGCTACAACGCCAAACGCAAGGCCCAGGTGGAGGCAGCAAAGGCCACAATCCGGGCCGAGGACATGGAGAAGGGCATTTTTACCACCGTCAGCCAGTTACCCAGGCAGGAGCCGCGCAAGGCCACCGTATCGGCCAGTGCCACAGTTTAACCATTACAGTGCAAAGGAGAATGAACATGAGCGAATTGACTTACACCCGCTGCGGAGATTACTACATCCCTGATCTGAAACTTTCCGAGCAGCCGGAGGCCCCCATCGGCAAGTATGGCCGTATGCGGCAACGCTACCTGAAGGAACACCGGCCCGGCCTTTACAGCAGCTTGATTTTGAGCGAAAAGCTGTACCCGCACCTGTTGGAGATTGATCGGACGGCGCGGGAGCGGATGGACGCCATGCTGCCCCGCATGATGGAGGCGGCGGGCGTCACCGAGGAACTGAAAGCCCGTGACCCCATGCGCTGGGTGGGGCTGATGAACACGCTGAAAGCGCAGGTGGAGGAAGTTATTCTTACAGAGCTGATTTATCAATAGTTTTTGCAAGCGGAGGCTGCTACTCGCGGCCTCTGTTTGTTTTTTACACTTCCGACATATTTCCTGTCTTGCGTCCTTCGAGCAAATGAAATATAATGAAAAATGTTGTCGGAGGTGCAAATATGGACTATATGACACTCAAAGAGGCAAGCGAGAAATGGGGCGTTTCGTCCCGTCAAGTCAACTATTACTGCGTCGAGGGTCGTATTCCCGGCGCTGTGAAAATGGCCGGTGTTTGGTTGATCCCCAAGGAAACAGACAAACCCGCCGATAGACGATATAAAAAGCAGGTGAAAAACGAAAATGAAAATTCTGTTGGTTGAGGATGATTTGGAAATCAGCAAGTTATTAGCTGAATTTTTGCAGGAAAATGGATATGAAGTTTTTTGCCAATATGACGGGCTTCATGTATTGGATTGCCTGCGGGAAAATAATATCGACTTGATTTTGCTTGATATTATGCTTCCATATCGAAATGGTGATACCGTACTTACAGCGGTAAGAGAATGTTCTACGGTTCCAATCATCATTATTTCCGCCAAAGGAACAACGCAAAACAAAATAGATTTACTGCGTCTCGGTGCAGATGATTATATTACAAAACCGTTTGATATGGAGGAAGTTCTGGCCAGAATTGAAAGTAATCTCCGTCGAGTGCAGTTTCAAAAAGATACTCCTACCTATTTATGTCATGGCGATTTGATTTTGGATTTGAACGATAATACCGCCTTTTTGCAAGGCAGCGAATTGACTTTGACGGCAAAAGAATTTGCAATTTTAGAGTTGCTGATGAAATACCCGGATAAAATATTCTCAAAAGCAAATTTATTTCAAAGTGTTTGGAACACCGAGTATATCAGTGAGGATAACACATTAAATGTTCATATAAGTAATCTCCGTAACAAATTAAAAGCCGTTTGCCCGGACAAGGACTTTATTGATACTGTTTGGGGTATTGGATACCGTTTACACAAAGCCAGAGATTAGACCTCTGGCTTTAGACATTTTTTAGAGATTTCTGTTTGGATTTAAGAAATTCTTTATGATTGCCTCTTACAATCAATCATAAAGGAGGTTGATAACATGAGTTCCATCATTTTACAGGCACATAGTCTGACAAAAAAATACCGGCATACTGTTGCCTTAGATCATATTGACTTGCAAATTGAGAAAGGGAAAATCTACGGTTTTATCGGTCAGAACGGAGCAGGTAAAACTACTTTTCTGCGATTGGTTACAGGGCTGGCTTTCCAGACCAGCGGTACTTTAGACTTATGGGGAAAGAGTTCGGCAAAAGATTTGCAGGAACAGAGAAAGCGGATTGGCTGCATGATTGAAACACCTGCACTCTTTCCGGCCATGACAGCTTATCAAAATATGGAGATACAACGCATCCAACGCGGCATCCCCGATAAAGCAGTGATTGAAAAGACTTTGAATATGGTTGGCTTAAAGGACACTGGCAAAAAGAGTGTTCGTAATTTTTCTTTGGGTATGAGGCAACGGCTGGGAATTGCAATCGCTCTCTTGAACACGCCAGAATTTTTAATTCTCGACGAACCGATCAACGGACTTGACCCTGCCGGGATTGTCGAAGTCAGGAATTTGCTGAAATCCTTGAACAAAGAATATGGCATGACAATTTTGGTGTCCAGCCATATTTTAGAGGAACTATACCAAACCGCAACAGAATTTATTTTAATTGACAAAGGGAAAATCATTGAAGAAATCTCCGATCAGGAATTGAATGAACGCTGTAAACGGCATATTGCAATCAAGGCTACCGACCCGCAAAAGGCGCTGCTTGTATTGGAAGAAAAACTTCATACAGAAAATTTCAAGTTGCTGCCCGATGGGACAATTCGCCTGTACGATTATCTTGATGATTTGGAAAAAGTAGCGGCTGTTTTGTCGGATGAGCATATCCTCGTTACAGGGCTTTCTGTATCCGGCGATACACTGGAAGATTACTTTTTAAGCAAGATAGGAGGTTCAGAAAATGTTAAATCTCCTAAATGCTGAGTTTTATAAATTGTTTCATAGCCGGTACTTTTGGGGGATTGTGGCGTTTAATCTTTTTTTGAGCAGTGTGCTGTTGTTAGACAGTATTGGAGAAACATCCAGTTTATTCTTTGCATCGTTATATAATGTGCCTATTCTCTATTTTCTGGCAATCGTCTTTTCCGCGTTGTTTGTTGGAAATGACTTTGGACAAAGAACACTGCAATCCTATATCAATGCAGGCCATAACCGAGGACAGATATTACTTGCAAAACTGGCAGCCTATCAAATAGCCTGTATGACGATTTTAGCTTTACCATTACTGGTACATGGATTGATTGGCGGGCTTTGCTTCAAAGAAAATTTCGTGAGTATTAGCGGCAATCTCTATACCGTTTTGCTTGTGGTTGTTTCTTTATTTGCAATGTGCCTGTTGCCGTTTTTCTTTGCTTTTCTGTTTCGTGATATAGGAAAAACTTTAGCTGTCCCGATGGTTCTTTTTTTCTTGATGATTTTTTTGATGAATGGAGATCAGGCACTCTCTATTTCAAGAATGTTGCCAATGGGACAGCTCCGGCTGATTGCACTACAACAATTTACTCCGTCAATGGCGCAGTTTGTTCTCACAGATTTTTTGTGGATATTCATTTTATATTTTGGCGCTTATTGGGGATTTAGGCGTTCTGATTTGAAGTGACAGGGAGGTGTCGAAATGAGGAATCTATTAAAAATGGAAAGATATCAATTATCTCATAATTTCTTGTATTGGTGTGGCGTGGTCGGCATCTTTCTAATTGGCTTTTTTACCGCAGAAACTTATGTCCCGGAAGTTATGGGGCCAACCGGCGGGGCTGCTACTTCCCTCGCAGATATTTTCAATGGGATGGTCTATGATTCTACCTTTCTGCTCATTCTGATGTCCAGTATTTTAGCTTTGATTTTAGGACAGGAATTTTCCTGCCGGACAGTCGATCTTGAAATAACTGCGGGCCATTCCAGAAAAGCAATCTTCTTTTCAAAGGTAATTACATATTTGATTGCATTTAACGTCATGGCTCTTGTTTATCCCATTGCCGGGTGTATAAGAGAAGTTTCCAGATTTGGATTTTTTGACGGAGGGAGCTTTATTTATCAAGCTGTGAAGGCAGTTTTATATTCCTTGCTTTTGAACAGCGCCACCTTTTTTATTGCAATCTGGATTTGCTTTTCACTGCGTAATTCTGCAAAAGCGATTGCTGTTACAGCCGTTACGACGTTTGTACTTAGTCTTTATCTGGGTTTTGGAATGATGTTGAAATTTCCAGTAGCTTTTTTGCCAACTTATCAAATAAGGGAGGCAGTTACCAGCACAGCAATCTTCCAACCATTCCCGATTTTGATTGGAATTGTTTGGGTCGTTGCGCTGTTGATTTTATCATGGTGCAGCTTTCGGAAATGTGAATTAAAGTAGATTTCAATTAGAAAACGGAAAGAGGGAGGTGTCTAAAATAGAGCTACTGCTATTGATTGTATTTTTGCTGTTGCTTATCTTGCTATTCAAATATCTACAAACAAAACGGCAAATCCGCAATCTATCAAAACAGATAGCTGAATTGGTAAATGGCAAATCTGAGAAAATGCTGGACATCTCTTTAATTGACAAAGATTTGGAACAACTGGCAGGAATACTAAACCAGTATAACGATAATCAAAGGCAGTTGATTGCCAGTACGCTACGCCACGAGAACTATCTGAAAGAGTCGATTGCAAATATTTCACATGACCTGCGGACACCATTGACCGTTATACTCGGACATTTACAGCTATTAAGAAAGGAACCTCTGACAGACAGGCAAGCACAGCGAATAGAAACCATTTTTCACAAAGCAGAAAGAATGAAAGAATTGGTACAGACTTTTTATGACCTGTCTATTTTGGATGCCGAGCAGATAACACCCCGGCGAGAAGATTTTAACCTGTCTAATTTGCTGATAAATCTTATTACAGAGAATGCTCCTGCATTGGAAGCAAAAAATATATCCCCTGAAATTGATTTGCCACCCCATTCTGTCTATCTCAATTCTGATTACAGCATGGTGGAAAGGATTTTACAAAATCTTTTGACAAATGCGATACGTTATTCATCCGGCGACATAAAAATGAGCTTAAAGCAGGCAAGGGAAAATAGGGCTATTTTCACGATTGAAAATCCGATTGATAGCAAAACTGAAATAAATCCCGCCCGCCTCTTTGAACGATTTTATACAGGGGATGCATCCAGACACAACAGTGGTACAGGAGTAGGACTTGCGGTTGTAAAGTTACTGACGGATAAACTGGGCGGAAATGTTTCTGCTGAAATTAAATCCAATGTATTGACTGTGACACTCGAAATACAATAATTTTTCATTCATCTGCCGGACGACGGCAAAAGAAAAAAAGCCGTCGTTCGACAGACACTACCCATGCTTATTTATCGCTGCGGCGGCTTTGAATAAATCAAGGCCGCCGTTCTTTATGCCCTCAACAAAGGAGTGATGCCCATACGCTGACATGGCGGCTTTAGGAGGGAGCCGCCATGAAGCACACTGACCGCCGACAAATTCAGACGATATTTGCACTATCGACAAAAAAGCCCGGCCACCGAACCGGCCTCGTCTGGCAGGCAGCGCGAAAATTGTCAAAATATAACTGAATACCGTATTTTTTGCGCTCGAATGGCTTTTTGCTGTCCGGGCGCTTTTTCATACCTATGGGGCTGGAACATCGGGCCATCATGGCCCGAACCCTGGCCCCAGTGCCGTTCTCCGCCGTCCCATTCAGATTTACCAAAAAAATCTGAATGGAGGAAAGGCAGATGGAAGTTACCATCAATTATAACGGACAAGCTGTGGCCGTGGAGGTTACGCTGGAAGTCTATGAATTTCTTGACCGGGCCGATCACAAAACGGAGAACCTGTTTCATGAACAGCGGCGGCATTGGGATGGCCGGGAGTTTGACGAGTACATCATTACCACCGAGGGTATAGGAGCCTACGGCGAAACGCCGGAAGAATACCTTTGCCGCATGGAAACGCTGCATGAGCTGAGGGCTGTTCTGGACACCTGTACCGAGGCCCAGCGCCGCCGGTTCCTGCTCTATGCGCTTGACGGGCTGAGCCTTGCAGAGATCGGTGTGCTGTGCGGCTGCTCCAAAGTGGCTGTTTATCAAAGTGTGGAGGCGGTCAGAAAAAAATTTATAAAATTCTTTGAAAACAGGCTTAACGAATGACCTGTTTTCTGGCTACCAAGTGAAAGGGATCATTTCCCTTATCTCAGCGAGGGGCGGACAGCGGACGAGCTGTCCGCCTCTCCGATTTTCAGGAGGTAAGCCTATGAAAACAATCAATCTGCGGTGGATGTATCCCCACTACCGGCATGACGAGTTTGTGGATGTTACGGACGAGGTATGGGCAGCGATGTATCAGGCCCAGCGGGAGATGGAGAACTATGAGCGTCGGAAAGTCTACCACCGCGCCTACTACTCTCTGGACGCATACAGCTGGCTGGAAAATTACGCACTGGAACACAGCAGATCACCGGAAGATATTTTGCTGGAACGAGAAGAAATGACCACGCGACTGCGCCTGATTGCAGCTCTGCCGGTGGCTCTGGCTCATGCCACTCCGGCACAGTCCCGCCGTGTTCACGCCTACTACATTGCTGGTATCAAGCAGCCGGAAATCTCTCGGATAGAGGGCGTCCACAGCAGCAAGGTTAGCGTTGCCATCCGCCGGGGTCTGCGGAATATGCGCCGCTGCTATGATGACCTTTTTCAAACAGAGTGAGGGCATGCCTATGCAGACCATCAATCTCAAACAATATTATCCATTTTGCAAAGAGGACATTTTTGTGGAGGTGTCCGATGAGATCGTCGAAGCGTTTCTTCTGGACAAGAGAGCCGAGGCCGCCAGAGATCGCAAGATGTTCCGGTATAAGGCGTTTTATTCCCTCGATTGTAACGATGGAATCGAAAATGCCGCCATCGGCTGGGCGCAGCCATCGCCGGAGGACTACCTGATAGAAAAAGAAGAATTAGCCGAATACGAAGAACTGATACGGCGATTGTACGAAGCAATTTCTTCCCTGCCGCCTATGCAGGCCCGCCGTGTCCACGCCCGCTATATGCTGGGTATGAAAGTGAAAGATATTGCCGCAATGGAGGGTATCACGCCATCACAGGCGGGAAAATCCATCCACGCTGCACTGCGGAGGCTGCGCCGGTACTTTGCGCGTCAGAAATGGACGGTCAATCTATGAGTATTTCCAAAGAAAAGAGGTGCCTGACATGAACGAAAAAATTACAGCCCACCCTCAAAAAGAAGAACGGGAGAAAGTCCTGAAGGAGATTCGGCAGCTTGAAAACCGAAAGAAGATTTTGGAGAACAAGCAGCGGAACGAAGAACGCAGGGTTCGCACCCGCCGCCTGATTGAGCGCGGAGCCGTTTTGGAGGGGATTTTCCCGCTGGCTCCCGACCTTTCCGGCGCAGAGGTCAAAGCATTTCTGATTGCCCTGTCCCATCTTCCGGGGGCCGCGGAATTGACTGCAAACCTGTCACAATCCGGGGACACGCCATAAGTCCCTTGTTTACAAGGGCGCACTTATACACCGTTTCCGGTGCTGTGCGCCCTGCCGGGGGCGTTGCGTACTTCGTCCGCGATGGGAAGCTACGCTCCCCAAACCCCTTGTGCACTCTGCGCAGCCAAACACCCGCTTTGCGTTTGTCCGGCTCCACAGAGCCTGTTATCCCCTCACTGAAAGGAGGTATTCCCCATAGATTTCTGTCATATCCCCGTCAGTATCATCAAGCGCAGCGCGGGCCGTTCTGCTGTTGCCGCAGCTGCTTACCGCAGCGGAACCAAGCTGACAAATGAATGGGATGGAATGACCCACGACTACACCCGGAAAGGCGGCATTGTCCATGCGGAGATCATGCTGCCTGCCCACGCCCCGCCAGAGTTTGCAGACCGCTCCACCCTCTGGAACAGCGTGGAGCAAATCGAGAAAGCAAGGGATAGCCAGCTTGCCCGCGAGATCGAAGCAGCCCTGCCCCGTGAACTGTCCGGTGAACAGCAGCTTGCCCTTGTGCGCGCCTATGTGAAGGACAACTTTGTAGACAAAGGAATGTGTGCTGACTTTGCTATCCATGACAAGGGAACCGGCAACCCTCATGTCCATATCATGCTGACGCTCCGGCCTCTGAAAGAAAATGGACAGTGGGGCGCAAAGTGCCGCAAGGCATACGATCTGGACGAGAACGGACAGCGTATCCAGGATGGGAAAGGCGGCTGGAAAAATCATCGGGAGGATACGACCGACTGGAACGATAAAGGAAATGTGGAGATTTGGCGGGCAGCGTGGGCAGCCTACACCAACCGGGCGCTGGAATCTGCCGGTAGACCGGAGCGCATTGACCACCGCAGCTACAAGCGGCAGGGCATTGATAAAATCCCCTCTGTCCATCTGGGGGCAGCTGCCAGCCAAATGGAAAAGTGCGGTATCCGCACCGACAAGGGGGAAGTAAACCGACAGATCGCCGCCGACAACAAACTGCTGAAAGAAATTAAAGCCCGCATTACCCGTCTTTATCGCTGGTCGAAAGCCGAAACGGAAAAACCACAAACACAGCAAAGCAGCTTGACAGCTTTGTGGGAGGCTCAGCAGCAGTTGAACGCTCCCCACACCCGCACCGGCAAAATCCGGGCATTGCAAGAAAGTGCTGCACTATTCAGCTTTTTGCAGGCAAACGGCATCCAGTCTATGCAGCAGCTTCATGAAAAAATCGCTGATATGAACAGCCGTTACTATGACCTGCGCGGAAAGATCGTCAAGGCCGAGCGCCGGATCACTACCCTTACCGAGCGCGGGGAGATGTGGGAACAGTACAACCAGTACAAGTCCATCCACAAGCAGCTTGCCAAAGTAAAGCTGGAAAAACGGGAACAGTTTGAACAGCGCCACAGCCGGGAACTGATTCTGTATGACGCAGCGGCCCGGTATCTGAAAGAACTGAAAGACAGCGGCGAGGCAATCACCCCAAAGGTATGGCAGCGGGAAATTGACCAGCTGGCCGCTGAAAAGCAGACGGACACACTTGCCATGAAATCCATGCGGGAGGATTTGAAAGCAGTGGAACGGCTCCGCAAAACCGCCGAGCAGCTGTCCAGACAGGAACAGGACAAGTCTCACGACCGGGAGCCGGAGCGGTAAGGGCTACCGCGTTTCACGACATACTTTTGCACACAGAAAAACCGCCGTACAGGTTTCCCCATACGGCGGCAGACTGTTTATTTGCCGAACAAGTCGCTGTGTGTGCCGGTGCGGGCCAGCGTCAGCACCAGAACATCATCTTCTATGCGGTAGACAAGCAGCCAGTCCGGGAGAATGTGACATTCCCGATGGCCTGCCCAATCGCCGGACAGGTCATGGTCGCGGTTCTTATCCGGCAGCGGTTCGCCCATTGCCAGCAATGCTACGGCCTGCTCCAGCAGTTCGATCTTCAAGCCACGCTTGATGGCTCGTTTGTAGTCTTTTTTGAAACTGGTCGTGTACTTGACGGTATATTTGGTTTCTTTCATCTTTTCAGGTCAGCAAACAACTCGTCAAGGTCATTGTAGCCCTTTACAGACGGGTCTTTTGCAATCCTTTCCGCTTCCAGCATGGCAGCAACCGTTTCTTTGTTCGGCTGTTCCAGCCTTACTTCAAAGGGAATGCCTCCTTCACGAAGCGACTGGCGCACAAAGATGTTAAACGCCGTAGTCAGATTCATGCCAAGTTCAGTAAACAGTGCGTCCGCTTGCGCTTTCAAATCTGCGTCCATGCGGATACTGATGTTTGTGGTATTTCCAGCCATACGATCAACCCCTTTCTACTGGCAATTATAGTATATGCCATTTGCACGAAGAAAACAATACTTTGCACGAATATTTAACAATAAATTCATTCAAGGAGGTTACCTGCTTTGTGAAAGAAATCATTTATGAAGAACGACAAGACTGAACCTATCCCCGTCATGGATTACCGCCAGTACCGCAGAGCGCGGAGGCTGGTGCATGAGTGCTGCAACTACATCGACGGAAATTGTATCGCCCTGGACGATGGGGAGGAATGTGTCTGTGTCCAGTCTATTTCCTACTCCCTGTTGTGCAGGTGGTTTCGGGCGGCAGTATTACCGCAGGATAAGGAACTGGAAACGGCGCTGTTCCACCGGCTGAATGCGAAGAAATGCGCCGTATGCGGGGCGCTGTTTACCCCCGGTTCCAACCGGGCCAAATACTGCCCGGAATGTGCCGCACGCATGAAGCGGATCAACGCCGCAAAGCGCAAGCGGAAACAACGGGAGAAATGTCACGCTTTAAGGGCTGAAAAACCCTTGTAAATCAAGGGTTTTTTCGAGGGTATCAAAGGCAGGCTGATAGATTTATCCTCCGACCCCTAAAACGGTCTTAAAATGCGTACAGAATCCCAAGAGAAACCCCAAGGAGGAACCCTATGTCAGACAACCGAAAATATTATTACCTGAAACTTAAAGAAAACTATTTTGACGATGATTCCATCGTGCTGCTGGAAAGTATGCAGGATGGTGTGCTGTATTCCAACATTCTGCTCAAGCTGTATCTGAAATCGCTGAAACATGGTGGACGGCTTCAACTTGACGAGGACATTCCTTACACGGCGCAGATGATCGCCACCATTACCCGCCAGCAGATCGGCACTGTGGAGAGAGCCTTGCAGATCTTTTTGAAGCTGGGTCTTGTGGAAGTGCTGGACAGCGGCACATTCTACATGAGCAACATCGAACTTTTAATAGGCCAGTCCTCTACCGAGGCCGAGCGAAAGCGGGCTGCAAGGCTTCAAAATAAGGCTCTTTCTGCGCCCCGGACAAACGGCGGACATTTGTCCGACATTCGTCCACCAGAGATAGAGATAGAGTTAGAGAAAGAGATAGATATAAAGAGAGAGATAGAGAAGGGACGCTCCGCCCGCGCCTATGGCCGTTACCAGAATGTTTTCCTGACGGACGAGGAACTGGCAGACTTGCAGGCCAGTTTTCCTGTTGTATGGGAACAGTACATTGAAAAGCTGTCCGAGTACATGGCTTCTACCGGCAAGCGTTATCAGAGCCATGCAGCAACCATCCGGCGCTGGGCCGGTGAGGACGCTAAAAAAACTGTCACACCCTCACGCAACCGGGATTACAGCGTAAAGGAGGATGAAACTGTATGATTGAGATTACCGCAGAAATCCGGGCGTTCATCGACAAGGCAGCTGCCGGTGTGGAATTGGCTGAGGACGAGTATATAGACCCGTCAGATGGGCTCATTCACTGTAAGAAATGCGGCGGCCAGAGGCAGACCGTTGTGCCATGCTTTGGGAAATCTGGCTACTTTATGCCGCGTTGCATCTGCCAGTGCCAGCGGGAAGCTGAGGAGCAGCGCAAGGCTGCTGAAGAACGGCAGCGCCGCATGGAGCGTATCAAACGCCGAAAGGCACAGGGCTTGCAAGACCGCTATCTGTACGACTACACCTTTGCCAACGACAACGGCCAAAATTCCCTGATGGACAAGGCTCTCGCCTATGTGGAGAACTGGAAGGAGGCTTACAAGAACAACACCGGCCTGCTGTTGTTCGGGGATGTGGGAACCGGCAAGTCCTTTTTCGCCGGTTGCATCGCCAACGCCCTGCTTGACCGGGATGTGCCTGTGCTGATGACGAACTTTCCCACCATCTTGAACCGCCTGACAGGGATGTTCTCCGAGGACAGGGCTGACTTTATCGCCAGCTTTGACGAGTACGACCTGCTCATCATTGACGATCTGGGTGTGGAGCGCAGTACCGAGTATGCGATGGAGCAGATGTTTTTCGTCATTGACAGCCGCTACCGCAGCCGCAGGCCCATGATAATCACCACCAATCTGAAGCTGGCCGAACTCAAGAACCCGCCCGACCTGGCTCACGCCCGTATCTATGACCGTATTCTGGAACGGTGTGCGCCGATTCTCTTTGACGGGAAGAATTTCCGGGAAGAAAATGCCGGTGCTACCCGACAGGCAGCAAAAGACATTGTAAACAGTAAGCACGATTGATTTTTTACCGGGCGGCACAGACCCGTTCGGAGAAAGGAGCGCCATGAACAAAGAACCCTGTACTATGCAGGTGTCAGACGCCGCTACTGCGTCCAGAGCGCCGGAAAACACGCCGGCGATGGTAAAGAAAATCGGAAAGACAACCTACAAGGTTCATGTCCATTTCAGCAATACCAGCACAGAAACCATGAGCGATAAAATCAAGCGTATGCTCAAAAACGAGATACAGCAGATGTGACCGGCTGATAAACGAAGCCACCTTGTGCTAAACTGATGATGGTACGCACCAAAATTTTTGTCAAGGAGGACACGAAAATGCTTTACACAGAAAAAGAGAAGCATGAAATTGAACGAGTAAAGGAGGTCTTTGCGGAACATCTGCGGCAAAGCCCTGATTTTGAACTGCTCTGGTCGGACAAGGTAGGCTATGTCTGGCTGGCGATTGGCGTCAATCCAGTCTATGTGGATACCGGTATCAGAATCGAATCAGCCGCCGATCTCTGCAGCAGGTGTTTGGATGATGTTGCTACGGATGTTTTATATATGACAGGCAACGATCATGCACTGGAAGCAGCCGATCCGCTGGAATTGGCCGAAATCAAGCGGCGCTGGGAGCCATATATCAACCAGCTGCCAGACTATGCGTATCTCTGCAAAGACCTGCTGAACGGAAAAATGTAATCTATCAAACGAGGTGTCAGGAGCCATACAATGCTTCTGGCACCTTTTTTGTAGATTTTTTGTGAATTTGATTAAAAAGTCCTTGACAATTTGTCTCCGGCAAGACAGCCAAAAGCATCTTGATTTCCTGCGGTGCAAGGCTGGCTCCCTTTGATATTCCCCAACTTCGGGAGATCATGTCTTATGACGAGCTGGAGCTGGATAAGCTGGGGGATGAAAAATCGGCGCTGTTCTTTCTTATCAGCGACACGGACACCACCTACAATTTTTTGGTTGCCCTCGCTTTTTCGCAGATGTTCAACCTTCTGTGTGAACGGGCTGACAACACCTATGGCGGGCGTCTGCCCTACCATGTGCGGGTGCTGTGGGACGAGGCAGCCAATACCGGACAGGTGCCGGGGCTGGAAAAGATCGTGGCCGTCATCCGCTCCCGTGAGATCAGCCTGACGCTTTTTTATCAGGCAATGAGCCAGTGCAAGGCATTGTACAAAGACCATTCCGAAACCATCATGGGCAACATGGACAGTATCGTATTCCTCGGAGGCCGGGAGGCTTCCACCCTAAAGGATATTTCGGAAAACTGGCTGGGCAAGGCCACCATCTCTATGCAGACCGAGGGCCGAAGCCGTGGACAGTCTGAAAGTTACAGCCAGAATATGCAGCGGCTTGGCCGGGAGCTGATGACCACCAGCGAGATCACCACCATGCCCGGGGATAAATGTATCTTGCAGCTTCGGGGGCTCCCGCCCTTCCTGTCCCCGAAGTATGACTTAAAAAAGCACCCGAATTACAAGTACACAGCCGAATTTGATAAAAAGAAAAACGCCTTCCGCTTGGAAAGCCTGTTCCGCCACCGGCCATTGAGACTAAAGCCGGAGGACGAATACACGGTGTACGAAGTGGACGGCTCCGACACGGACGAAGAAGCTGACCTGTTGAATTTCGATGATCTGGACAGCGACGAGTTTGTGTAACTTCGGGCCATGTTGACCCGAAGCGCCGCCGATGTGGGCGGCTTTTTTTGTACCCAAAATCATCAAACAAACAAAATGGAGGAACGTATATGGAATTTTTCAATCAGGCAATCGACATTCTCAAAATTCTGGTCATGGCTCTTGGCGCCGGTCTGGCGGTATGGGGCGTCATCAACCTTCTGGAAGGTTACGGGTCGGACAACCCTGCGGCAAATGCTCATGTATGGTAGAGAAGCACAAAGCAAAACAAGGATAGCCAGCCCTGCCACTATTCCGAAGTCAGGGGAACGCAATAGAAAAATTCATAGCTGTATGCTATACTTAATTAGCATTTGAACATATCAAGCTGACACAGCAATCTCTTTACTTGCCGTTAATGCGCGTCTACCAATAGTCCGCACAAAGCAAGAGTAGCGTAAAGGTATAAAAATTTCAAACTTCTTTGTAACGAAATTCCGATTTCTCCGTCTAACCTATGAAGCTGAAGGAGGTGATGACAAGTATGGACTATGAAAAGCTCTATAAAGCCTACTATTTACAGGTATACTCGTATACTATTTCTCTTGCCAAAAATCGTGAGATAGCAGAGGAAATCACGCAGAACACATTCTATAAGGCTGTTTCTACAACATCACAATTCAAAGGTAAGTCAGATGAATTGACATGGCTCTGCTCCATAGCAAAAAACCTTTACCATGATGAAATGCGAAGCCGTCAGCGAGTAGCTGATGTGAGTGAAATCAATGACTTGCCATCAAATGAAAATGTTGAGAACTCAGTTGCAGATTCTGACATGGCGTTCCGCATACACCTCGTTCTTCACCGTTTGGAAGAACCATACAAAGAAGTCTTTCAGCTTCGCGTATTCGGGGAACTATCTTTTTCACAAATCGCTGCAATTTTTGGAAAAACAGAATCATGGGCGAGAGTTACTTATCATCGTGCAAAGCTAAAAATTCAAGAAAGGATGGATGAAAAGCATGAGTAAACAATGCGATATTGTTCGAGATATTCTTCCGCTGTATGTTGACGGTGCTTGCAGCGAAGCAAGCACAGAGATGGTAAAAGAGCATTTGAACGCCTGTGCTGACTGTAACGCAATTTATCAGAAATTGCTTTCTCACACGAACGAAGATGTTCTTCACGAAGAAAGCGAAAGCGTTATTATGCGCCATGAGGCAAAAGAAAAGCAGAGAGGCAGAAAAAAGATAACGATTGCTGTTCTCGTTTCCATCGCTCTTTGTATCATTGCAATTTTTACAGCTCTCTTTCTGTTACCTATAAACATTGCTTATGAGCCTGTCAAAATCAACTTCCCATTTGAGGTTGAAGATGTCGAAAACGTTGAAATGTACCACTATGACGGAGTGCCTGCATCAGCAGAAAAGAAAGTAGTTGTTGCTGAAAATGATATAAAGACCCTGTATGATAAGTTCAAGGGCTTATCCCTAAAAGACAAAACGACTGAGGAAACTGCCGGAGCAGATGTGACCAGCTTTAGATTTAACCTCTCAGATGGAACAAGCTACGATTTGATTTACGCCTGCTATGGGGTTAAAAACGGCGAATTGAAGTCAGCAGCAGGCGGTTTTAAGTATTTCACAAGTGCGGATATCGGCTCTTATTGGAACAATTTGAATACGGAACTTGAGGCAATTCCTATCAATGAGAGTGAATTGCCGTGAGCAGATAGCAAACCCAGCCGAGCCTGTCAACGGTCAAGATGAACGGCGCAAATGCGCCGCCGTTGACAGCCCCGCCCGTCTTTGCTGTTCGGTAATCAAGAGGGCGACAGCACAAGATGCTGCCGCCCTCTGCCATTATTCAGAAAGGGGGATTTTCCATGACCGAACACGAAAAGTATCAAGAACATATCCGGCATACACACGATGCCTTTTGCAAGACTGTTATTCGCCACGCTGCCATAGACGCAGCCCGGAGCATACGGAGCCGCCGCAAGCGGGAAATCTCGCTTGAATATCTGATAGAAGAAAAACACTATCCATTCAGTACCACAGATAAATACTTTGCGGAGCAATCCGGCATGACCAGCTATCCGCTTTTCGTCTGTGGTCAGATGGTGCTTTTGGAAAGTCCAGAGCTTGCCGCAGCCCTGTCCGCACTATCACAGATGGAACAGGAAATCATTTTCTTGTACTACTTCCAACGATTGACGCATAGGGAGATTGGACGGAGATATGGACGGGCTGGCAACACAACCGGGCGGCGTATTCAGATGATTTTACGGCGGCTACGGGCAGAGTTGGAGGGTTTGTCCTATGAGCCAGCTACTTCCCTATGAGACAATCGTTAAGGCAAGCGAGGGCGACCCGGAAGCTGTTGCCGCCGTCCTATCCCATTATGCGGGATATATCCGCTCTTGTGCGAAAATGGACGGACAGATTAACACGGATATGCAGGAGCATATCGTCAGGCAACTGATAGAAAGCCTGTTGAAGTTCCGCTTTGACCGCTAAACAGAAAAGTTGTATAATTAGAGCCTGACAAATTAAACTTCAATGAGGGTAGAGCAAATGGAACAGATTATCAATTATAGAGACATACCCACAGATAAAAGGATTGACATATTAAATGCTCTTGAGCGAATAGGTTTTTTTCCGGCATACGGCGGCGTGAGAACAATGCAGCAAATTATGGAAAAGTCAGTTCCAGGTTCAGGCCCACAATTCTATTTCGTTTTCCGTGAAAATGAGTTGATAGGGTACAATTTTCTCATTGGGGACACTAAGAAATATAAAGCGTTCCCATGGCTTGCTATTAGCAATATGGATGAGCAGAAGTTGACTGTTTGTGAAGAACTGATGAAAATACAAATTGCCTTTTTTGAAGAACTCGGAATGCAAAAGATAGCAGATCATTGCGTTAGGATTATGGAAGATTACAGAAAAGGAATTGGAAAGCAGAAAGAAAGCGATTGCAGATAAATTCCATTTGAAAAACGGCTGACAATTTAATACCGCCACCCATCACAGCGGCAGATAAGCAGTAAATCTTGAAAAGGTTTACTGCTTTTTTTGCGCCCATTTTCAAAAATCTTTGGCAAACCACACCGCCGGATTGTTGTAGGGAGCAGACAGGGAAAACAAAAAAATTTCCGCTGCGTTTGCCAAAACGCCCCCTTTTCACCGTTGTAGTGGTGAACAGCGGGCAGAACACGCCACCGCAATCGCTATATTGGTGGAGCAAGCCAGTATATCCGCAAACCAGAGCCGCCGAGGAAAGCGGTAGTTTTTTAGAGCAAGATTCTACCACGGTGCCAAAATCCGCATATCTGCGGTTTTGCCCCCTTTGGTAAATCTTGTTGGGGAGTGCCTTCCCCAAACCCTGCTCATGCGCCCTGTCGGGCGAGAAAGGAGGTCAACGCTTGAAGAAAAAATACAACACGCCCCACCGCTGCCATGTGGTCAAAACCCGCATGACCGAGGAAGAATACGCCGACTTTGCCGAGCGGCTGAAACACTATGACATGAGCCAAGCCGAATTTATCCGGCAAGCCATTACACGGGCGACCATTCGCCCCATCGTTACCGTTTCCACGGTCAATGATGAACTGTTGTCCGCCGTTGGCAGGCTGACCGCCGAATATGGAAAAATCGGTGGCAACCTCAATCAGATTGCCCGCGCCCTCAACGAGTACGGCACACCATACAACGCCCTGTCCGTTGAAGTCCGCGCCGCCATTTCTGACCTTGCTGCCTTGAAGTTTGAAGTCCTGCGAAAGGTAGGTGACGCTGTTGGCAACATTCAAACATATCAGCTCTAAAAATGCGGACTATGGCGCAGCCGAGCAGTACCTCACCTTTGAACATGACGAGTTTACCATGAAGCCCACCCTTGATGAAAACGGGCGGCTCATGCTCAGGGAGGACTATCGAATAGCCACGCTGAACTGCGGCGACGAGGATTTTGCCGTTGCCTGTATGCGCTCCAATCTCCGCTATGGGAAGAACCAGAAGCGGGAAGATGTAAAAAGCCACCACTACATTATCAGCTTTGACCCACGGGACGCGGTGGACAACGGTTTGACCGTAGACCGGGCGCAGGCGTTGGGTGAGGAATTTTGCCGGAAGCAGTTTCCCGGACACCAAGCCATTGTCTGCACGCACCCGGACGGACACAACCACAGCGGCAATATCCATGTGCATATCGTTATCAATTCTCTGCGGATAGAGGAAGTTCCGTTCCTGCCTTACATGGACAGACCGGCAGACACCCGCGCCGGGTGCAAACACCGCTGCACAGACGCGGCGATGGAATACTTCAAAGCCGAAGTCATGGAGCTGTGCCACCGGGAAAATCTCTATCAAATCGACCTTTTGCATGGCAGCAAAAACCGCATTACTGAGCGTGAGTATTGGGCGCAGCGGAAAGGGCAGGCAAAGCTGGACAAGGAAGCTGCCGCCTTGCCAGCAGAGGAGCAGCCAGCCAAGCCCACGAAGTTTGAAACAGACAAGGAAAAATTGCGGCAGGCCATACGCACCGCGCTGTCCTCTGCCGCAAGCTATGGCGAGTTCGCCGCCGTTCTCTTGCAACAGGGCGTGACTGTCAAGGAGAGCCGAGGGCGGCTATCCTACCTCACGCCGGACAGGACAAAGCCCATTACCGCCCGCAAGCTGGGAGATGATTTTGACCGCGCTGCCGTTCTTGCCCTTTTGGAACAGAACGCCCACAGAGCCGCCGAGCAGACCGCAACCGTACCCGAATACCCCCGCAACATAAGGGAGCGTTTGCAGGGCAAAAAAGCTGTCCAAACCACCCCGGAAAAGGACTGTATTCAGCGCATGGTTGACCGGGCAGCGAAGCGAGCGGAGGGAAAGGGCGCGGGCTATGACCGCTGGGCGGCAGTCCACAATCTGAAACAAATGGCGGCTACCGTTGCCGCCTACGGGCAGTACGGCTATTCGCCGGAGGAGCTGGACGCAGCCCTTGTATCCGCCAATGCGGATTTACAGGACAGCACCGCCAAGCTGAAAGCCTTGGACGCTGCTATCCGGGAGAAAAAGGAGCTTCAGACACAGGTGCTTGCCTATGCCAAGACCAAGCCTGCCCGTGACGGTCTGAAAGCGCAGAAAACGGAAAAAGCCCGCAGCGCCTACCGGGAACGGCACGAAAGCGATTTTATCATAGCGGACGCAGCCACCCGTTATTTTCGGGCGCATGGCGTTTCCAAGCTGCCAAGCCATAAAGCCCTGCAAGCGGAAATCGAGCAGCTTACCGCCGAAAAGAACGCCCATTACAACGAATACCGGGAGAAAAAAGCCCGTGTCAAGGAGCTGCATACCGTGAAAAGCAATCTTTCTCAAATCCTGCAAGGCGAGAAAGACAGAGAGAAAAAGCACGAACATGAGCGTTAAAAACCGCCCCGAAACGATACCAAAACGGGGATATGCCCTGCACCCTATCCGCAATACTGCCCACCTTTGAAACGGGGCGCACAGCGCAGGAAATCCCCGAAAATGACACCGAGAAACTACATTTTTACCGACCTATCCGCTTATACCAGCGGAAACGGCAGAAAGGAGCGAGAAATGCCACGCATGAGCAAAAAGCGGCGGTTGGAATGGAGCTTTTTCCTCAACCACCGAAACCGTATTACCTACAATGACCTTTGCCGGGGCTGCACACACGGCTGCAAGCAGAGCTTCCGGGCGATTATCGTCCTCTGCCCCCGGTATTTCTCTAAGAGATGGAAACACAGGGAGGACACCGCCAATGGCAGATAACCGCAAATATTACTACCTCAAACTGAAAGAAAACTTCTTCGACAGCGATTCCATTGTGCTGTTGGAGGACATGAAAGACGGGATTTTGTATTCCAATATCCTCTTGAAGCTGTACTTAAAATCGCTGAAAAATGGCGGCAGATTGCAGCTTGACGAGCATATCCCCTATACCGCCCAGATGATAGCCACGCTGACCCGTCACCAAATCGGGACGGTGGAACGGGCATTAGCCATCTTCCAGCAGTTAGGGCTTGTGGAGCAGCTTGATTGCGGGCTGCTTTACATGACCGACATCGAGCTGATGATCGGTCAATCCTCTACCGAAGCGGAACGGAAACGCGCCGCAAGGCTTGAAAATAAGGCACTTTTGCCGCCGCGGACAAATGGCGGACATTTGTCCGACATTCGTCCACCAGAGATAGAGATAAAGAAAGAGATAGATATAGAGTTAGAAAAAGAGGGAGAGTTAAAGGGACAAGCCCTCGCCCGCAGCTATGGCAGATATGAGAATGTATTTCTGACTGATACGGAGCTTTCCGAACTGCAAGCGGAGCTGCCCGAAAAATGGGCGTACTACATTGAGCGGCTTTCCGGCTATATCGCGTCCACGGGTAAGAAATATAAAAACCACGCCGCAACTATCCGCAGATGGGCGGCAGACGATACCGCAAAGGTTGCCCCGAAACAGGGCATACCCGAATACACCTGCAAGGAGGGCGAGAGCTTATGAGTAATCTGTTTACAGAACGAGTTTTGAATATGGCGGCTGTTACCCCACAGCCGGAGGACTACACGGGCGAGGACGGACTGCTTTACTGCGGCAAGTGTCACACTCCGAAAGAAGCCTACTTCCCGGAAAAGCAAGCCGCCCTGTTTGGGCGTGACCGCCACCCGGCAGAATGTGACTGCCAGAAAGCCCAGCGTTTGGAGCGTGAAGCCGCCGAACAGCGCAGAAAGCACCTTGACACCGTGGAGGACTTGAAACGCCGGGGATTTACCAATCCTACCATGCAGGAATGGACTTTCGCCAACGACAACGGGAAATGCCCGCAAATGGAGATTGCACACTTCTATGTGGAGCATTGGGAAATCATGCGCGAGGAAAATATCGGCTATCTGCTATGGGGCAAGGTCGGCACAGGAAAAAGCTATTTTGCCGGGTGTATCGCTAATGCCCTCATGGAGCAGGAAGTCGCTGTCCGCATGACGAACTTCTCTGCGATTTTGAATGACCTGACCGCCAGCTTTGAGGGGCGCAACGAGTATATCGAGCGTCTTTGCCGTTTTCCTCTGCTTATCATTGATGATTTTGGAATGGAGCGCGGCACAGAGTACGGTTTAGAACAGGTCTACAATGTGATTGACAGTCGCTACCGCAGCCGCAAGCCCTTAATCGTTACCACCAATCTGACATTGGACAGCCTGCAAAATCCGCTGGACACCGCCCATGCCCGGATTTATGACCGCCTTTTGGAAATGTGCGCCCCTATCCTCTTTACGGGAGAGAACTTCCGCCGTGAAACGGCGCAAGCCAAGCTGAACAGACTAAAAGAATTGATGAAATGAAAGGAGTTGCCTATGGCAGAGAACAAGCAGAACACCACCCCGGAACGCCGCCCGGACTGCGTGACAGAGATCCGCATGGGCAACACCGTCCTTGTCGTTTCCGGCTTTTTCAAAAAAGATACCACCGACACAGCAGCCGATAAGATGATGAAAGTGCTGGAGGCGGAAGCCGCCGCAGGACACAAAGCCCAGCTTTCGCCCTAACGCTACAAGCCGCACAGAAAAATCGTCATTTTACCGGGCGGTAAAGAAGCAGAAGCCGCTATACAGACAGCCGCCCCATGTGGTATAATCGAAATACGGAATAGTGGGGCTGGCTGTCGGAAACGGAGGATTTTATGTTAAGACAGACCACCCAGAAAATCACTGCCCTTTATCCAAGACTATCCCATGAGGACGAGCTGCAAGGCGAAAGCAATTCCATTTCCAACCAGAAGCGTATCCTTGAAACCTACGCAAAGCAGAACGGCTTTTCCAATCTGCGCTGGTACACGGACGATGGCTATTCTGGTGCGAACTTCCAAAGACCGGGCTTTCAATCCATGCTTGCGGACATTGAAGCCGGGAAAGTGGCTACCGTTATCGTAAAGGATATGTCACGGTTAGGGCGAAACTACCTGCAGGTGGGAATGTATACCGAGATGATTTTCCCACAAAAAGGCGTCCGCTTTATCGCCATCAACGATGGAGTAGACAGCGCACAGGGCGACAATGATTTTGCCCCTTTGCGGAACATTTTCAACGAATGGCTGGTGAGAGATACGAGCAAGAAAATCAAAGCCGTAAAACGGTCAAAAGGCATGAGCGGCAAGCCTGTTACGAGCAAACCCGTGTACGGCTACCTCATGGACGAGGACGAAAATTTCATCATTGACGAGGAAGCCGCACCCGTAGTCAAGCAGATATACCGTCTGTGCCTTGCCGGGAACGGTCCGACCAAGATAGCCCGTATGCTGACCGAGCAGGAAATCCCAACGCCGGGAACGCTGGAATACCGCAGGACGGGCAGCACACGCCGCTATCACCCCGGCTATGAGTGCAAATGGGCGACAAATACCGTGGTGCATATCCTTGAAAACCGGGAGTACATGGGCTGTTTGGTGAACTTCAAGACGGAGAAACCGTCCTACAAGACCAAGCACAGCATAGAAAATCCCATTGAGAAACAGGCAATTTTCGAGAACCACCATGAGCCTATCATCGACACCCAGACATGGGAGCGTGTGCAGGAATTACGCAAACAGCGCAAGCGTCCGAACCGCTATGATGAAGTGGGCTTGTTCTCTGGTATGCTCTTTTGCGCGGACTGCGGCAGCGTCATGTATCAGCAGCGTTACCAGACCGATAAGCGGAAACAGGACTGCTATATCTGCGGGAACTACAAGAAGCGCACCCATGACTGCACCGCACATTTTATCCGCACCGACCTTTTGACTGCGGGCGTTCTCTCCAATCTACGGAAAGTGACGAGCTATGCGGCAAAGCATGAAGCCCGGTTTATGAAGCTGCTGATCGAGCAGAACGAGGACGGCGGCAAACGCCGGAACGCCACCAAGAAAAAGGAACTGGAAGCTGCCGAAAAGCGTATCGGCGAACTTTCCGCTATTTTCAAGCGGCTGTATGAGGACAGCGTAAGCGGTCGCATTTCTGACGAGCGTTTCACGGAGCTTTCGGCAGACTATGAAGCCGAACAGCAGGAATTGAAAGAGCGTGTTGCCAGAATACAGGCGGAGCTTTCCAAAGCACAGGAAGCTACCGTAAACGCAGAAAAGTTTATGAACATTGTCCGCAAGCACATGAACTTTGAAGAACTGACCCACACCCTCTTGCGTGAGTTTGTAGAGAAAATCGTTGTGCATGAGTGCAGCTACGATGAAAACGGCACACGCAGACAGGATATTGAGATTTACTATTCTTTCGTCGGCAAGGTGGACTTGCCCGAATGACCGCCCGCCCTATCCGATACCGAAGACAAGTATCGGATAGGAAAGGCAAAATTTTTTACACTTCTATTACTTCTTTATCACACATAAGCAAAAAGCCAGGGCATTAAGCAGCTTATGGCTAAGTAGATGTAATCAAGAGAAGAAAGGAAAAGCACAATCCAGACGGAACCGGCGGTTGTGTCAAGAAATGTTTGTGAGTTAGCAAGAATTTTGATATAATGGGAACAGGAACCCCGAAACCGGGAGAAAGGCAGGAGGATAAATGTACATAAGCTATAAACCCCTCTGGCACACGCTGGTTGAGCGCAACATGAGGAAAGAGGACTTGCGGATTGCCGCCGGTCTTACCACAAATATGATTGCCAACATGGGTAAAGGCAAAAACATCAGCATGGAAACGCTGGTTCGTATCTGCGAAGCCCTGAATTGTGGCATTTTGGATGTAATTGAATTAGAGCAGGACAAAGACGCTGAAAAATTAAATTGACAAGGAAGGCGCTGCGAAATGGACAATAGAGAAAGAATTATCAGACTTTGGTTTGATATGTGGCTTGCAAAAAAAGATTTGGGTATATTTAATGTATTTTCTGATAATGCCGTATATATTGAAAGTTGGGGGCCAGAGTACCACGGCTCCAAGAAAATAAAACTTTGGTTTGAGGAATGGAATACCCGTGGAACTGTCTTGCAATGGGACATCAAGCAATTTTTCCATAAAGGCAATCAAACCATTGTTGAATGGTATTTCAAAAATAAGATGGACGCCGGTAACGTAGAAGCGTTTGATGGAATGTCACTGATAGAATGGACGCCAGATGGCAAGATTGCTCTCTTAAAAGAATTTGGTTGTAACGAAAATCGGTATGACCCTTATAAAGATGGCAATATACCACATTTCAGAGATGAAAATGCAAAGTGGTTTTAACTGGAAATTCAGTTGCTGGAGGTAATTATACGGAATGGATAATTGGTTTACCATTGAGCAAATAGACCGTGATACATTCTCTATTAGCGAATACAAGCACTGGGAAGAAACACATTGTTATCTATTATGTGGGGAAAAATATGCTATTCTCATTGATACAGGTTTAGGCGTTTCCAACATCAGAAAAATTGTGGACTCTCTGACAAAGCTGCCTGTTATGACAGTTACAACTCATGTTCATTGGGATCACATTGGCGGGCATAAGTATTTTGATAATATCGCCGTACATGAAGCGGAAAAGGACTGGCTATCGGTCAGGTTTCCGATACCATTGCAAGTTGTGAAGAATAATTTGACAAGGCTTCCTTGTGATTTTCCAAGAGATTTTGATATTAACGCTTATCAGATTTTTCAAGGTATCCCACAAAGAATTTTACACGATGGCGATTTTCTAAATTTAGGCGGGCGGGAAATTCAAGTTGTTCACACGCCGGGACATTCTCCCGGACATTGTTGCTTTTACGAACCAGAACGAAACTATTTGTATTCCGGGGATTTGATATACAAGGGAAGCCTGGACGCATTTTACCCAACTACCGACCCGAAGCTATTCTATCAATCTATAAGGCGAATACGGAAATACAATATAAAAAAAGTTCTGCCCGGACACCATCAGTTGGATATTCCCGTTTCTTTGATAGCCGATATTGAAGCCGGATTTGCACAATTAGAGAGAGCCGGAAAACTCAAACAGGGAAATGGATTGTTTAAGTTTCAGGATTTCCAAATTCATATATAATCAAAGCTGCCGTTGCAGGAACAACCATTCCCACAACGGCAGTTTTCATTTCCACGGCCTGCGCCGGAAGTTCATACCAGACTGTTTTATCAGCGGGGATTTCTTGAACAGCTTCTTCAAAAGGCTTCGTTCCTCTTGTGAGAGCCGCTTATATTTGAGCCGGAACGCCTTGCAGAATATCTCCGTGAATTGCTGAACCCTGTCCCCCGGCAATTGCATGGCCTTTTGTACTTCCCGTATCAGTTCATCGGCGGGCGTGGTATCCGGCGCACTTTCGCTGTCATTTTCGTGCGCCTTGCGTATGTCGTGGAGAATGACGTCCCATGTTTTGTGCGTCACATGGCAGAAGAAATCTTCTTCCTCTATCTGACAGGCTTCCAATACTTTGATTGCCCGGTCTGCCGTAGCTTCGGGATGTTCTTCCAGTATCATAGCCCGTAAAGCAGCCAGTGAGCTATTTGTGTCATGGAAGTGCATGGTTGCTATCCCGTCCACATAGATTTCTGCGTCTGCCAGCAGTTCCTTGAATTTTTCATGGGAGATAATCTCACACAGCAGCCGGTTGTTGAAGCGTTCACTTTTCAGCAGTTCTACGACTTCATCACTCAAATGTAATTCTTCTATCGGCGTGTTTTCATATTTCCGATTGTTGGTAAGGCCGAGCAGATAGTCAACGGACACCTGATAAAAGTCTGCCAGCTTCAACAGGCTGCCGTGATTGATTTCCTTGTATTCATCGTTGTCGTTTTCATAGCTGCCGAGGGCTGATTTTGAAATGCCGGTTTCCTGCGCCAGTTCTTCCAGATTTAAGCCCCGTTCCACCCGTAAATCTTTCAGGCGTTCCTGTACGGAAATGCGGGTTTTCATAGATACATCGCTCCTTCCTGCGGCTGGCTGCCGCCGTCCATCCCATTATACCATACCCGTTCCGCAATCGTGGAAATTTTCGTTTTTGGGACGGTTTTCCTACTTTGTGGATATACGGGAGAAGGCTCAAAAATGTGCCATAATGGGCTTAGTTCATCGATGGATTATTCCAATCGAATGACCGGCCTGTATGGGATATGCTCCCCGGCGATGTAGCGCAATGACTTGCGGCAGGAAATGGAGGAACCATGACCGCAACGAGCGTACCAAAGGGAGCGAAACGCCGTTGTGAGAGCCAGGGGCAGGAACGACATCAGGGAGAACCGGCAAAAATGAACACCGAATTGATACTGAAACACAACAATCCGATAGGGCATAGTCTGCCCTATCCGTAATACTACGGGGGATTTCCGGGCGGCTCTATGGCCGCTTTTCCCTTGAAAATCGCCCCGAAACACGACACTAAAATCTGCTATCCGTCTATTGCGGCTGTTACGGCTGAAATGGGCGGATTTTTGTTTAAGGAGGCACCATGCCGAGAATGCCGAAAAAGAGGAAGCTGGAACTATCCTTCTTCCTCAATGAACGGGGGCGGGTAACGTACAACGACCTTTGCCGGAAATGCCAGCGCACTTGTAAGCAGAGTTTCCGGGCGGTCATTGTGGACTGCCCCCATTATCTTTCCAAACGCTCAAAACGAAAAGTAAAGGAGGACACCGATTGAATGGAAGTTGAATTTATGACCGCAGACACCACCCTGCCGCCCTGTATGCCGCTGCCAAGAGCCATGCTGCGGCTCCCGATCAGCAGCACCGCCAAGGTCATGTACGCCCGGATGTTGGATATTGTTTTCCTGTCCGGCATGGAGGACGCCAACGGGATTTTATTTATCCATTTCCCCATCGTGGAACTGGCGGCGGCACTTGCCCGCAGCACCATGACCGTGAAGCGTTCCCTGAATGAATTGGAGGACGCCGGACTGATACTGCGAGTGCGTCAGGGCTTCGGGGAACCCAATAAGATATATGTACTCATTCCCAAGAAGGAGGACAGCCGCCTATGAATGAAAAGCTGGAAGCACTCAATCAGGAGATAGAGAAAACGGAAAAGAAGCTGCGGAGGGCGCAGCATGAAGAAAAGATATTGGAACACCAGATAAAGACGCTGACACGGAAGGAACGGACGCACCGGCTTTGCACCAGAGCCGCCATGTTGGAAAGCTACCTTCCCCACACGGAAGCCATCACGGATGAACAGGTCAGTTTGTTCTTGAAGCTGCTGTTCCGGCAGGACAGCACCCGTCAGCTTATGGAAAAAGTGTTCGCCGGAAACGACGATTTTCAGGGAGAGGACGTAGGCCGGAAACGGCCATGATTGCTTCCAGAGCCGCAGCCCGTGGACTGCCCCTCTGAAAGAGGGCGCAACTATACACCACCTGAAGGTAGTGTGTTGCGCCCTGCCGGGGGCTTCCTGCGGAAAGCAGATGATTGCCCGCAGCGTTCCGGCTCCAGTCAATCATCACAGGGGAAGCTACACTTCCCCTGCGCTGGCTGCCGCCAGCTACCCCTTTGTGGACTTGCCGCTCGGAAACACCTTGCGCTGCAAGCTGTTCCCGTCCAGCAAGTTTACAATTCATCTATTCCCAAAGGAGGCTGGTCATAGTATAATAAAATTAACGACAGATAGGTTTTTATGCGGTTGTCAAAGAATTTTGACACACATTATAAGTGATGTAAAAGCCATTTGGTAGACGATATAGGGTGTTTTTCCTACAATAAAAGTGCAAGGGAGGTGCAGTGGCATGGAGCATGATATTGGAAGCAAAATCAAGGCAGCCCGAATCGAGAAAAAACTAACACAAGAACAAGTTGCTGAATTATTAGGAGTGAGTCGCCAGACCATTTCAAATTGGGAAAATGAAAAATCCTACCCGGATATCATTAGTGTCATAAAAATGAGCGAATGCTACGATGTCTCTCTTGACTATTTATTGAAGGGAGAACAGAAAATGAAAACCTATTATGATTATCTCGAAGAAAGTACAAATGTTGTGAAAAGCAACGCCAACAGAAACAGAATTATTACAATTCTCGCTTATCTGTTGATTTGGGCATTTGCAATGATTGTGTTCTGGTTCTTTACAAGCGGAAGCGACGCTATGGGTTACAGTTTGATGTTTCTTTGGATTATTCTTCCTGTAACAACATTTATTGTATCCGTTGTTATTGGTAAAAACAATTTCTGGGGAAAAGGAAAATGGGCATTTACAATTTTCTTTGGCGCAATGTATATGCTTGCTGAATATGGTACATTCAAAATGGCAAACAACATTGCTTTTAACAAACTGAACGCCCCAGACTTTGGAATGATTGTAGCAGGAGCGATAATCTCTGCAATCGGTATGTTGGTAGGTTCGCTTTGTAATAAGAAACGCCCTAATCAAAATAGAGAAGAATGAAGTTCCGTAGCAAGTAGCAAAAATAGAGTCAGCGAAAAATTGGAAGTTGAGGAGGTGCTTGCCTATGAAATGGTATAATGATATGTCTGAACAAGAAAAACGAAGTTTTCAAAAAGTAATTGCTGTATGTGTAGTAGGTGCAATTTTAATTCTCATTGTTCCTATGGTTTTTCATACTATTTTCTAAGTAAGAGATAACTTCCCATTTATCGTGCTATCCATCATCGGGTCAACCTGACTCGAACTTTCAAAACTAAATACCAGCCGCCCACCGGCGGCACCACCGAGCAGGAAATCATGGAACGGTTTCCTGCTTTTTCTTTGCCCGGACGCCGGGAGAAAGGAGGTCACAATCCGTCATGCCACCATGCCCGCACTTTGATGTAAAAATCATCCAGCGCAGCAAGCGCCAGTCAGCCGTTGCGTCTGCCGCCTACCAGAGCGGGGAACGGCTGTTTTCCGAATACGACCAAAAACAGAAATACTATTCCCATAAAAGCGAAATCGTCCACACCGAAATCATGCTGCCGCCCCACGCCCCGCCGGAGTACGCAGACCGGAATACCTTGTGGAACGCCGCCGAAGCGATTGAGAAACAATGGAACTCCCAGCTTGCCCGGAGGTTTGTGCTTGCCATACCGAGGGAACTTCCCCCGGAACAGTACGCCGACCTTATCCGGGACTACTGCCGGGAGTTTTTCGTTTCCAAAGGCATGATTGCCGACTTCGCCATCCATGACAAGGGGGACGGCAATCCCCACGCCCACATCCTTCTTACCATGCGGGCGATGGACGAAACCGGAAAATGGCTCCCTAAAAGCCGGAAGGTCTACGACCTTGACGAGAACGGCGAGCGTATCCGGCTTGCGTCCGGCAGATGGAAAAGCCACAAAGAGGACACCGTGGACTGGAACGACCAGAAGTACGCCGAGATATGGCGGCAGGGCTGGGCTGATACGGCGAACCGTTATCTGGAAGCCATCGGCAGCCCGGAGCGCCTTGACCTTCGCTCCTATGCCCGACAGGGGATTGATAAAATCCCCACCGTCCACATGGGGCCAGCGGTCAGCCAGTTGGAGAAGAAAGGCATACAGACCAACATCGGAAACCTGAACCGGGACATCAAAGCTGCCAATTCCCTCATGCAGTCTATCCGGCAGATGGTAAGCAGCTTAAAGGGCTGGCTGTCCGGCCTGAAAGAGAAAAAGGCGGCGCTGCTGGAAGCGCTGGAACAGGCAAAGGAGCCGACCATCCCCGAACTGCTTTCCCGGTATCTGGATAAACGGAGCGAGGAACGTACCGGCTGGACTTCCAAGGGGAAGCTGAAAGGCACTGTTGGCGATTTCAACAAGGTCATGGAATCCCTGGACTTCCTGCGGCAGAAAGAGATCTCCACCGTGGAGAGCCTTGACGCCTATCTGGATGAAGCCAGCGCACAGGCTGTTTCCATCCGTGAGGAAATCAGGCCGATGGAGAAACGTGTAAAAGAGATTGACCGGCTGCTTTTCCATATCGGGAACTTTGAAGCAAACAAGCCGGTTCATGCGAAATATGCCGCTATCCGCTGGAAGAAACCCAAGGAGAAATATGCCGCCGACCATAAGGAGGAACTGGACGCCTACAACGCTGCCCTGCGGTATTTCAAGGTTCACCTTGATGGGGCGAAATACAGCACAAAGAAGCTGGCCGGGGAACAGGCACAGCTTTCAGAGAATATCGCTTCCAAGACGGAAGCGCTGACTGCCGTACAGGAGGATGTAAAGATTTTGCGGGATGTGCGCCACTGGCTCAATCAGGTTTTGCCATCCGAGCAGTACCGCCAGACCGCAGAGCCGGGAAAGAAACCGTCCATCCAGCAGGCGGTCAAAGGCCGGGAGCAGCGTATCCGGGAGGAACAGGCAGAGAAACGCCAGACGCCCCGCCGCCAGCAAAAACAGGATATGGAACTTTAACCAATCAGGCGCTTGCCATTTTCCCCGTGAGAATGACAGGCGCTTTTCTTATTTTCAGGAGGATTTGCCTATTGAACGTATTTGAAGCCGTGAAGCAGTCTGTTACCACCCGGCAGGCCGCCGAGCATTACGGTATCCGGGTAGGAAGAAACGGGATGTGCGTCTGCCCCTTCCATGACGATAAAAACCCCAGCATGAAGGTTGACCGGCGCTTCCATTGTTTCGGCTGTCAGGCAGACGGGGATGTGATTGACTTTGTTTCCCATCTGGAAAATGTCAGCCCCAAGGAAGCCGCCCTCATGTTGGCGCAGGACTTCTCCATTCCCTATGAGGATAAGGAGCCGCCAAGCAGGAGCCGCCGCCCACAGCCCCGGCAGGAAAGCCCGGAGCAGCAATTCAAGCGTATGGAGCGATATTGTTTCCGGGTACTGTCCGACTATCACAATCTGCTGCGCCGCTGGAAGCGGGACTATGCCCCCAAGACACCGGAGGAAGAATGGCACCCGCTTTTCGTGGAAGCCTTGCAGAAACAATCCCATGTGGAATATCTGCTGGATGTGCTGCTGTTCTCCGACATAGGGGAACGGGCTGCCCTGATTGCCAGCTACGGAAAGGAAGTGAGGAACCTTGAGCGGAGAATGGCAGACCTTGCCGCCAGAACTGCGGCAGGCCGTGACGGACACCATCGAAGCCGCACCCCCGCCCCGGAGCGTTGAGGAAGTAAAAGCCCTGCTGGAAAGCACCGAGAAAGGCGGCGTGCGGAACAGTATCCACAACTGCCTGACCGTGTTCCAGTATGACCCCGTCCTTTCCGGGGCGGTTGCGAAAAATCTCCTGACCGAGCGCATTGACCTTCTAAAGCCCATCGGCAGGAAACGCAGAACCGGCAGCAAGGCCATGACCGACACGGACATGAAGTATATCCGGCTGTATCTGGAAAAGACCTACGGCCTGACCAGCGAGAAAAAGATAGCAGACGCCGCCGATCTGGCCGCAGACGCCAACAGCTACCATCCCATCCGGGACTACCTGAACGGACTTGTCTGGGACGGGAAAGAGCGTATCCGCTACTGCCTGCGGCACTTTCTGGGAGCCGACACGGACAACTTCACTTACCATTCCCTGCGGCTGTTCCTGCTGGGAGCCATCCACCGGGCTTTCTGCCCCGGCTGTAAGTTTGAGGTCATGCTCTGTCTGGTTGGCGGTCAGGGAGCCGGGAAATCCACCTTCTTCCGGCTGCTGGCCGTAAAAGACGAGTGGTTTTCCGATGATTTGCGGAAGCTGGACGATGATAACGTGTACCGGAAGTTACAAGGCCACTGGATAATTGAAATGTCGGAGATGATTGCCACTGCCAACGCCAAGAGCATAGAGGAAATCAAGTCATTTTTAAGCCGCCAGAAGGAGGTCTATAAAATCCCCTACGAAACCCACCCGGAGGACAGGCTGCGGCAATGCGTGTTCGGCGGGACTTCCAATGCGCTGGACTTCCTGCCCCTTGACCGTTCCGGGAACCGGCGCTTCCTGCCGGTCATGGTCTATCCCGAACAGGCCGAGGTACACATTTTGGACGATGAAGCCGCTTCCAGAGCCTATATCGAACAGGTATGGGCGGAAGCCATGACAACCTACAAAAGCGGCGATTTTAAGCTGTCTTTTACACCCGAAATGATACAGTACCTCAAAGAACACCAGCGGGATTTCATGCCGGAGGACACCAAGGCCGGGATGATACAGGCATACCTTGACCACTACACCGGCAGCGCCGTATGCTCTAAGCAGCTTTTTAAGGAAGCCCTGAACCATCCCTTTGACGAGCCGAAGCAATGGGAAATCCGGGAAGTCAACGACATCATGAACCACTGTATCACGGGATGGAAGTATTTCTCCAATCCCCGGATATTTGAAGGATACGGCAGGCAAAAGGGCTGGGAACGGGAAGCCCCAGCAACGGGCGCTGACAACGGGCGTGAAAAAACGCCGGACGGATTTGTAGAAGTGACCGAGCAGATGGAACTTCCCTTCTGAAAAATCCGGGAAACCACAGCCGGTTGCCGACCCCGTTGCTATCCCGTTGCCGAGCCGGTTGCCGGGGAAAAGCCTGTAACTGCGGGCTTTTCTCCCCTCTGACAACCAAAGCAACAGAAAAATAAAAGAAAAAGTAAATAAACAGTAACCCGCCAGACAGAGATTGTTTTCGAGGTTTTTTGAAGTCCGTTGCCGGACTTCGTTGCCGACCTTCTCCTGTCTGGCTTATTTCATTTATGGAGGTAACTGCCTATGGCAAAAAGCAAAACTGAAATCCATGTCACAACGGTATTTGACGGCGAACTGGACGCTACGGACGTTTTCGTGAGCCTGATTGCACAGAAATACAGCCAGAGAAATAATAAAGAATATCTTGCGAAAACACAAGATTTAGAGTATAATAAAGACAAGGTTCAGAGTGACCGTGTTCCGTCTGGATTGTGCGGGTAAACGGTTATGATGAACGGATTTGAATATACAGGCATGGACGCAATACTGGCGGGCAGCTTCCGGGCGGCTATCTATTGCAGGCTTTCCAAGGACGATGACCTTGACGGGGAGAGCGCCAGCATTGCAAACCAGCGGGATATGCTGGAAAACTACTGCGAGAAGCAGGGATGGGAGGTTGTTGCAGTCTATCAGGACGATGGCTACACGGGGCTGAACATGGAGCGCCCCGACCTGAAACGGATGTTGAAAGCCATCGAGCGCAGGCAGATAAACCTTGTGGTCACGAAAGACCTATCCAGACTGGGTAGGAATTACTTGCAGACCGGCTTCCTGATTGAAGATTTCTTCCCCCGCCACGGCGTCCGGTATATCGCCATGAATGACGGTATCGACACCATGCGGGACAACAACGACATTGCGCCGTTCAAGAACATCCTCAACGAGATGTACAGCAAGGACATTTCCAAGAAGGTTCATTCCTCTTATCTGCTGAAAGCGCAGAAAGGCCAGTTTACCGGCTGCCTTGCCCCCTTCGGCTACCAGAAAGACCCGGAGGACAAAAACCACCTGCTGATTGACGAGGAAACGGCTCCCATTGTCCGGCGTCTGTTTGCGTGGGCGCTGGAAGGACACGGCCCCAACTACATCCGGCGCAGGCTGGAAGAAGAAAAAATCCCCTGCCCGACCTACTGGAACCGGATACGGGGGCTGCGGAACGTGTCAACCAAGTGGGAAAAGAAAGACCCGGTAAACGGGCGGTATATGTGGGACTTCTCCGTAATTAAGGACATCCTGATAAACCCCGTCTATACCGGTGCTATCGCTTCCCAGAAGAAGGAATACCGCTTCAAAATCGGCACCATCGGGGAGAAGAAGCCGGAGGAATGGATTGTCGTGGAGAACCAGCATGAGCCGCTTGTTGACCGCAAGACCTTTGACATCGTGCAGCGCAAGCTGAAATCCCGGCAGCGCCCCCGCCAGACCGGGGAAATCAGCCTGTTTGCGGGGCTTATCAAATGCGGCAAATGCGGGAAGTCGCTGACTATCCGCTATACCAATGAGAAGCACCCGAAGCAGATTTATTCCTGTAAGACCTATAACGCCTACGGGAAACAGCACTGTTCCCAGCACCGGGTTGAGTACGACACCCTGTACCGGCTTGTGCTGAACAAAATCCGGGAATGTGCCAGAGCCGCCCTGATGGACGGGGAAGCCGTTGCCGGGAAGCTGTCCGACACCTGCGAAGCCGAGCAGAAAGGCCAGCGGGAAGCGTTGGAACGCTCCCTTGCCAAAGACGAGGAACGCATTGACGTTCTGGAAAAGATGGTTCTGCGGCTGTATGAGGACATGGTTGCCGGACGTATCAGCGAAGCGAACTTCAATCTGCTGATGGAAAAGACGCAGAAGGAACAGGCCGAGTTGAAGGCAAGGGTTGAGGAAGGCCGGAAGAAGCTGGCCGATGAAATCCGGCTTGCGTATGACGCCCGCCAGTGGGTAGAAGCCATTCAGGAATACGCCGACATCACGGAACTGGACGCCGCCACCCTCAACCGCCTGATTAAAGAAATCGTTGTCCATGAGAGTATAGACAGCGATAAAACAAGACACATTTCTATCGAAATTCATTTTAATCTTAAACCCATCCCGGAAGTGGAGCAGGTCACAGCCTGACCTGCCCCGCCGGGGCGGTTCTTAAAAACTCCATAGATATTTCTTGACACGCCGCCGCCCGCCATCGAGCCGTTTTCCTACACCTATTTGGGGATAAAACAGCTGATGGCGGGCGGCGGTGTCGTTCTGATCGGCCTTCAGCTTATCCCTCTGCTGTCCGGGCTGTTCAGCTAAATGTCACCCGTTGTCCCTTTTTCCAGAAAAGGAGCTGATGTATGGACTTTATCATCGACGCAATCGTTGAATGGCTGAAAGGTCTGCTCGTCGATGGTATCATGGGAAATCTGGATGGCCTTTTCGATAACGTCAATCAGAGCGTTGGCGAGATCGCCACACAGGTAGGCACGACCCCGGCGGACTGGAACGCCGGGGTCTTTTCCATGATACGACAGATCTCTGAAACTGCCATCCTGCCAATCGCCGGGGTCATCCTCACTTTTGTAATGACTTATGAGCTGATACAGATGCTCATAGAACGCAACAACCTCCATGAAGTTGACACATGGATGTTTTTTAAGTGGGTGTTCAAAACCTTTGTGGCTGTGATGATCCTGACGAACACCTTCAATATCGTGCTGGCGGTCTTTGATGTGAGCCAGCATGTGATACAGCAGTCAGCGGGCATTATCCAGAACGGGACAGAGATCACGCCGGATGTGCTGGACAGTTTGCGGACAGAGCTTGAGGCGATGGAGTTAGGTCCTCTGTTCGGACTCTGGCTCCAGTCCTTCCTGATCCAGCTTACCATGATTGCCTTAAACATCGTGATTTTCGTCATCGTATATGGCCGTATGATTGAAATTTATTTACTCACAAGTTTAGCGCCTATCCCGTTTGCCACCGTCCCCAACAGGGAAACCGGACACATGGGGCAGAACTATTTCCGCTCCCTCTTTGCGGTGGGTTTTCAAGGTCTATTGATCTTAGTCTGTGTCGCCATCTATGCGGTGCTGATCCAGAGTATCACCACCGACGGCGACCCCATCGGGGCGATCTGGGGCTGTGTGGGATATACGGTGCTGCTGTGTTTTACCTTATTCAAAACAGGCAGTCTTGCAAAATCCATCTTCGGCTGCCATTAAGAGACTTCGGGCCATGCTGACCCGAAGCGGAAAGGAGGCGGTATGCCTCGGCGTTACAAACAGGGTGCGGACGGACAGCCGCACCCAGCTTTCTACGGAAAGCTCCCCGAAGAATTTTCTAAAGCAGACACCATGCGCTTTATGGTGGAAACCGATCTGAAACTGTCCGGGTGCGTATCGGCGGACACGCTGGCGGCACTCCGGGCGGAAGGCTATGACTACAAGGACGGGAACCTTGTTCCCGCCGGAAAGGAGGAAACCATGCAGGAAAAGGTTGCAAACACCACCCCGACCGCACCGTTGAAGCTGGATGTAAGCGTGCGGGTCATCGAACCTGTGAAAAATCTGATGGGCTTTGCCAGCGTGAAATTCAATGACTGCTTTGTGGTGGAAAATCTGAAAATCGTACAGGGCAGCAAGGGCCTCTTTCTTGGGATGCCCAGCCAGCCGGACGGCAAAGGCGGCTACCGGGATATGGCCTACCCTGTCACAAAGGAGTTCCGAGAACAGCTCAATACCGCTGTTCTGCAAGCCTATGAGGCAAAGCTGGAACAGATGGCGGAGCGCGGCTCTGTGGGGCGTGCGTCTATCAGCGACCAGCTCAAAGCCGGGAAAGCGGCTGCCGAACAGGCAAAGGCAGAACGGCCTCCGAAGGAAAAATCCAGCCGCAGCGCAGAGCGTTGATCTCGGGCCATGCTGGCCCGAAGCAGAAAGGAGGCGGGAACCATGCCACGCAAACGGACGGGCTATGACGCGACCTGCTACTATGACGGAAAACTGCTGGGCCGCTGTACCAAAGCGGACAGCGACGCCTATACCCTGTTGATGAACGCCTGCGGCGGGGACGCCGCCCGTGTCCTTCGGGAATATGCCTATTTTTCCCCGGAACTGAAAGTCATCTTAGAAAAGGCAGCACTCATGCAGGCGGACCGGAGCCGGACGGGCGGAATGTTCCATGCGCCGAAAAGCTCCCCATGGGGCGAGGTGCAAAGCTGTGAAACCCTCTGTCCGGGGGTGTTTCTGGTATCTACCGCCAGCCACGGCGGAACGATGGTGGCAAACGAGGTAGCCGCCGTCCTCTCCCCGGCGGCGAAAAAGTGCGGCTTCAAGGATAAGGGCTATATCTGCTATGAGGAGGACGCACAGGAAAGTGTGGTGCTCCGGGAACTGCTGGACAAAAAACTGTGGAACATCCCTGACCGCATTAAGGACAAAGGACAGTTTGAAGAAAAACTCAATCAGTCCATCCGGCAGTATCACCCCGAATACTGGCGGGCAAGGCAGAGCGGACGAGAGGCCGCCGAAGCTGCCCGCAGCACAGCCCCGGCCAAAGAGGCCGCAAGATAACCTCGGGCCATGCTGGCCCGAAGCAATAAAGGAGGTGTACCAAAATGGCCTATGTGCCAGTACCAAAAGACCTTTCCAAAATCAAGACAAAGCTGGCCTTCAACCTAACGAAGCGCCAGCTTGTTTGTTTTTCCAGCGCGGCGGCGGTGGGCCTCCCGGCTTACCTGTTTTCCCGTGGCAGTATCGGGAACAGTGCCGCCATGTTCCTGATGATCGGCCTCATGCTCCCGTTCTTCTTTCTGGCTATGTATGAACGAGACGGTCTGCCGCTGGAAAAAGTGCTGAAAAACATCATCCGCACACGGTTCCTCTATCCCCGTGTGCGGCCTTACAAAACCGAAAACTTCTATGCGCTGCTTAGCGCCAGAAAGGAGGCGCAGCCGATTGCGAAACAGCAGAAGGGCTGGAAAGCCCGCAGGCAGAAAGCCTGAAAAGCAGGGCCTTACCGGCCTGTTCACGAAAGGAAAGAACATTCCCACCACCGCCCAGCAGACCCTCCCTTACCGGGAAATGTACCGGGACGGGGTGTGCCGGGTAGCGGACCGCTATTACACCAAAACCATTGAATACGAGGACATCAACTACCAGCTCGCACAGTCCGAAGATCAGGCGGCCATCTTTGACGGGTGGAGCGCCTGCCTCAACTACTTTGACAGCAGCCTTCCGTTCCAGCTTTCCTTCCTCAACCACCGAAGCCGCCCGGGCAGCCGGTACAGCGTGAACATTCCCATGCAGGATGACGATTACAACAGCGTCCGGTGCGAGTATGTGGAAATGCTGGAAAACCAGATCGCCAAAAGCAACAACGGCATTGTTCGCACAAAGCTCCTGACCTTCGGTGTGAACGTGGACGACCTTTCCACCGCCAGGGCAAGGCTGGAACGTGTAGAGGCGGACATTTGCGGGAACTTCAAAAAGCTGGGCGTCAAGTGCCGCTCCCTTTCGGGGCTGGAACGGCTGGAGCTTCTTCACGGGCAGCTCCACCCCGGCAGCGGCTCCCCCTTCCGGTTTTCATGGGATATGATCCCCAAAACCGGGCTTTCCACCAAAGACTTTATCGCCCCGGACAGTTTCGATTTCCGTTTCAGCCGACTGTTCCGGGTGGGGACGACCTGGGGCGCTGCCTCCTACTTGCAGATTTTGGCCTCGGAGCTCTCGGACAAGCTGCTGGCGGAGCTTTTGGAAATGGATGCGGAAATGACCATCACCCTCCATATCCAGACCGTCGATCAGGCCGCTGCCGTAAAATCCATCAAGGCCAAAGTCTCCGACATTGACAAGATGAAGGTGGAGGAACAGAAGAAAGCCGCCCGGGCCGGGTATGACATGGACATACTCCCGCCCGACCTTGTGACGTACAGCAACGACGCAAAGACTCTCTTGGAAGATTTGCAGAGCCGGAACGAGCGAATGTTCCTGCTGACCTTCCTTGTAGTGAACATGGCCCCGACCCGCCGGGAGCTGGACAACGACCTGTTCACGGTATCTGGTATCGTCCAGAAATACAACTGCACCTTGAAGCGGCTGGACTTCCAGCAGGAGGATGGTTTTCTTTCCAGCCTTCCGCTTGGCCATAACGGCATTGAGATCAAGCGCGGCATGACGACCAGCTCCACGGCCATTTTCGTTCCCTTTATGACGCAGGAGCTCCGCATGGATGGCGAAGCCGTCTATTACGGGCTCAACGCACTTTCCCATAACGTCATCATGGCAAACCGGAAAAAGCTCAAAAACCCCAACGGCCTGTTCCTCGGCGTGCCGGGCTCCGGCAAATCCTTTGCCGCAAAGCGGGAGCTTGTGAACGTGTTCCTTGCCACCCGTGACCGGATCATTGTGGTGGACCCGATGGGCGAATACTCGCCCCTTATCAAGCGGCTGGGCGGACAGGTCATCGAGATCGCCCCGGACAGCCCCCACCACATCAATCCGATGGACATTGACCTGAGCTTTGACGAGGAAAACCCGATGGCGCTGAAAGCCGACTTTATCCTGTCGCTGATGGAGCTGATCGTTGGCGGCAAGGACGGCTTGCAGCCGGTGGAGCGTACCGTCATTGACCGCTGTGTGCGCCAGATGTACCGGGAACACTTGCAGGACCCGGAAACAAGCAAAATGCCGACCCTCCAAACCCTGTATGACCTGCTCTGTTCCCAGCCGGAGGGCGAGGCGGTGCGGCTGGCGACGGCCCTTGAAATTTATGTGTCGGGCTCCCTTAACGTGTTCAACCATGAAACCAATGTGGACTTAAACCGCCGTCTGGTATGCCTTGACTTAAAAAAGCTGGGGGCCGGGCTTCGGACGATTGCCATGCTCATTATGCAGGACTTGGTAAACTCGCAGGTGTCCATGAATTTCCTCCGCGGTATCGCCACATGGTGTTACTTTGACGAATTTCATGTGCTGCTCCGTGACCGTCTGACGGCAAGCTATTGTGTGGCGATCTGGAAAATGCTGCGAAAAAAAGGGTGCGTTCCGAGTGCTTTAACGCAGAATGTAAAGGATTTTCTGGCAAGCCCGGAGATCGAGAACATCTTTGAAAACTCGGACTTCCTTGTGCTGCTCTCGCAGGCACAGGGGGACCGGCAGATTTTAGCCAAACAGCTTGGGATCAGCCCCCACCAGCTTTCCTATGTGACCCATACCAATTCCGGCGAAGGGCTGCTGTTCTTCGGGAATACCACCATCCCGTTTGTTGACCGCTTCCCGCAGAATACCGAGCTGTACGCCATTATGACCACCCGCCCGGAGGACAAAAAACAGGAAATGAACCGGGCGTAACACACTTCGGGCCATGATGGCCCGAGGTTTGGAAAGGAGGGATACATCATCGGAAAGAAACCGGACAAACGGAATTTTCAAAGGCCGGGGCCGACGGAGGATACCGGGGACAATCGCCCCGGACCGGCAGAACGGGAAGGACCTTCCCCCGCACCGTCCCGACGTCTGCGGTTTGAGGACGAGGATGCCGGGCAGGACAGTCCTTCGGGCCATGATGGCCCGAAGTCCAAAAGCGGCAAGTTTCAAGAGGACAGCCGCAAAAGCCGTCCCTCTGACCGCATGAGGCAGGAGGATGAAGCGGGCGGGCCGCAGGATACCGGCAAGGCACAGGAGCCGGAGGGCTCCGCCGAGAAGGCCGGGAGCAAAAAGGACAAGTACCAGAAAGCACAGGCAAAAGCGGAACACGCCGGGGAAAAGCTGGGAAAGGCCCGGGAGAAACTGGACAAGACCGAGGCAAAACGGGCAGCGAAGAAGCCGCCGGGGCTTGCAAAAAAGGCAGTCCGGGGAGCCCGCACCGAAGCGTGGTTCTATGTCCACAACAAGATACACGAGGTTGAGCATGAAAATGTGGGTGTGGAAGGAGCCCATAAATCCGAGCTGGCCGCAGAGGCCGGAGCCCGGAAACTGACCCGCTATGCCAAACGCCGCTGGCGGGAACACCCAGCCCGGAAGGTGGCAAAGTGGGAACGGAAGGACATAAAAGCCCGGGCCAATGTGGATTTTCAAAAGATGGCCTCCGATCACCCGGAGCTTGCCAGCAATCCGCTTTCCCGTGTGCAGCAGAAATGGAAACTGAAACGCCGGTATTCCAAAGAAGCAAAGGCGGCTGCAAAACAGGGCGCAAAGGCCGCAAAGAAAACCGCTGCCGCTTCGGGAACTGCGACCCGTCGGGCGGCGCAGTTTGTGACCCGTCATCCCGTGGCAGTGCTGGTCCTGCTCCTGCTGTTGCTGCTCTGTTTTCTTGTGTCGGCGGTAAGCTCTATCTTTCCCACGCTTGGCAGCGGCCTTGCCAATGCGTTATCCGGCACCTCCTATGCCTCGGAGGATACGGACCTGCTGGGCGTGGACGAGGACTACACGGCACTGGAAAACGAGCTGGCGCAGACGGTAGCGAACATCGAAAGCACCCATCCCGGCTATGACGAGTACCGCTATTCCGTGGACGAGATCGGCCATAACCCCTATGAACTGGCGTCCTATCTCTCGG
The DNA here is from genome assembly GCA_003481745.1 of Firmicutes bacterium OM04-13BH. Lineage (GTDB taxonomy): Bacteria > Bacillota > Clostridia > Lachnospirales > Lachnospiraceae > Blautia > Blautia stercoris. Next base: position 410,024 of record QULP01000002.1, on the reverse strand, counting down.
CAAAGTACCATGTGTATTTCCGGGAACAGGTGCAGGACGAACTGCGGGAGATCTTCGAGGCACAGTATGAGCTGACCTTGACGGAGGAAGTCGAGATACGCTACCGCACCGAAACCAGCACCGACCCGGAGACCGGGGAAACCACCACCGAGGAAGTCCCCTATGAGTATTACATTCTCAATGTGACCCTCACAAACAAGACGCTGCCCGCCGTGATCCTGCCGAGGCTTAACGAACAGCAGCGGGAAATCTACACCGTTATGCAGCAGCTCAAAGGCAACAAACCCTATCTGTGGGAAGGGATTTACAACGGCGGCGAAGATACCGGCCCCAGCTATGAGATACCCGGTGAGGCGCTGGATGACCCGGCTTTTGCGGCGCTCATGGAAGAAGCCACAAAGTACATCGGCTGGCCCTATGTGTGGGGCGGCTCCAGCCCGTCCACCTCCTTTGACTGTTCGGGCTTTGTCTGCTGGGTGTACACGGCCAGCGGCGTCCACAACCTGCCCCGTACCACGGCGCAGGGCATTTATAACCAGTGCGCTATCATTTCCCCCTCCGAGGCAAAGCCCGGCGACATTATCTTTTTCACGGGAACCTATGACAGCCCCGGCCCTGTGTCCCATGTGGGGATTTATGTGGGCGACGGGATGATGCTTCATTGTGGTTCGCCCATCCAATACGCAAACATCAATTCAAGCTACTGGCAGACACATTTCTATGCCTTCGGGCGTTTGTGAGCCAGAGGAAAGGAGTCCTTGCATGAACAAGATCGACAAGCTCGATAAGGAACTGGAAAAAGCCCGGGAGAAGGCAGCCGAGTGGCAGGCCAAAATCCGGGAGCTGGAAAAGCAGAAACAGGAGGAAGAAAACAGCCAGATCGTGCAGGCGGTGCGCTCCCTCAAACTGACGCCCGCCCAGCTTATGGCTTTTTTGAATGACCCCAAAAACAGCCTTACCGCTTCGGGTCATACTGACCCGAAGCCGGAGGCACCCGAAAAGGAGGACACAGCCCATGAAGAAAATTAAATACCGCAGGCTGGCGGCGATGGCTGCCAGCCTTTTGTGTTGCCTGATCTTTACAGTCCCGGCTTATGCACAGAGCAGCGAGCCGCAGCCGGAGACAGCTCCCTCCCCGGCAGAAACCGAAGCAGAGCCGGAAACCCAGAACCCCTTTACCCCGGACGGGACGGGAACCGTGGTGGACAACGCCACCGACGAGGATGGAAAGGAGTTCTACACCATCACCACCGCAGACGAGAGCGTGTTTTATCTGGTGATCGACAAACAGAAAACCAGCGAGAACGTCTATTTCCTCAATACCGTTACCACAGACGACCTTCTGCCTCTTGCCGAACAGGGTAAGGAACCGCCCAAAGAAGTGACCCCGGAGCCAGAGCCAAAGCCCACCGAACCGGTGGAGGAAGTACCGGAACCCGAGCCGGAGAAAAAGGACAGCCCCCTTCTCTCTCTGCTCCTGATTGGTGCGGTGGTGCTGGCCGGCGGTGGAATTGGTTACTATTTCAAGATTTACAAGCCGAAGCATGAGGCCCCGGATTTGGAAGATGATTACTGCGAATATGAGGACGGGGAGCTGGAGGAGATCGCAGAGGAACCCGAGGACGAAGATACCCCGCCGTGGGAGGAAGATACGGAGGAATGAGAATGAATTTTACAAGCAGCCCTTTTGAACGAATGATGAAGGAAGTACCGCACCCCGGCTGGGACAATGACAACCCTTGTAAGGGATGCCGTTACTACAAGGAGTGCAAAGGAAAGAAAAAACAGTGCCGGAAGAAGTTCCGGGCGCTGATCGTGGAGCCCCGCCCTTCGGGCCATCGTGGCCCGAAGTCTTAAATGGACGCCCGGGAGCTGACCCGTGACGAGAAGAAGAAAATCCGTTCTCTGGTCACGGGGATGTGTGCCAACTATGACAGGGAAAGCGGCCTGTGCCTTCCTCTGGACTGTGCCTGTTATATGCTGCACAAGTGCTGGACAGGGGCGTACTGCCGTTACTTCCGTGAGGCTGTCCTGCCCCTTGACCCGGAGCTTCAAGCGGCGCTGACAACGGAAGGAATCTCCCCGGAACTGCGGGCCTGTGCGGTCTGCGGAAAGGCATTTTGGCCCGAGGGGCGTCAAGCCTACTGCTCCGACGTCTGCAAGGCCGAAGGAAACCGTCGGAAAAGCCGGGAACGCATGAGGAAAATGCGGGAGAAAAGGCCGGGCGGCTGTTACGATTTGCCGCCTCCAAAGGCTTGACATTCCGGGCTTTTTTGAGGGTGTTTCTGGGGTGGGAATATCTTATTACATTCCTCCCCGGTCTGCCCTCTTATTTCGTAACATCCAGCACTTCGGGTCATGTTGACCCGAGGCACAGAAAGGAGGGATCTCTTGGAGACAGTACAAGGATATGTGATTTTGAAAGCTGCCACCTTTGAAACCGGACACGGCTTTGCGCTGGGGCATAATCCGGGAGCGCCGAGCCCCTTTGTGACCTGGCAGTTTACCGAGGGGGAAAACGGCCATCGGGATTACTACTGGGGCCGCTATGGAACCAGTCAGGCGTGGGCGCAGCGGGACTTTGACCGCCGGGTGGACGACTATCAGCAGTTTTACCATGCGGCGGTCAAGCATACCGAGCTGGGACCGGAGGGCGTTTACCGCTATTATTCCACCCAGCGGCCCGTGGACATAGGAACTTACCCGAAGCCGCCGGATAACCAGCCTCTTTCCATCGTCAACTACGATGACGACAGGAGGCGTCCTGTGGCAGACGGCAGGCTGATGGCATGGGGCGAACTGACCTACGCAAAGCCGCTGACCGAAAAGCAGATGGAGGATTATGAGCTGAAACCAGCACCGGGCAATCCTGACCGGGTGCGCCCATCCATTACCGCCCGGCTCAAAGATGAAACCAGAGGGCAGGAACCCCCGAAGGAACCCGGCCAGAAGCGAAACCATAAAAACCATGAGGAACGATAAAGGAGGATCGCCATGCACGAAAAAGACAACTATCTGAAAACCGCCGAGCTCTCCACAGAGCAGAACTGCAACATGATCGACGGCGTACCCAACAACACGCCCATCCCGCCCACGCCCCCGGAGTTGGACGCAAAACCGCTGGATAAGGTAAAGGAGCCCAAAGAACGCCGGAAAGGCCGGGAGCTGGAACGCTGATGGAGAACCGCAAGCGGAATGTCCATCTGCACGTCATGGTAACACCGGACGAGCTGGCGGCCATCCATGAGCGGATGGCCGAGGCGGGCATTTCCAACGCCGGGGCTTATGTACGGAAAATGGCTCTGAACGGGTATATCCTGCACATCGACCTTACGCCCGTAAAAGAGCTGATCTCTCTGCAACGGCGCTGTTCCAACAATCTCAATCAGGTCGCCGTACACGCACACACCTATGGCGTGTACCCGGAGGAAATCGACGGATTGAAGCGGGACTATGAAAAGCTGTGGGGCGAGGTGTCAAAGGTGCTGCGGGAGCTCTCCGAGCTGGTGGCAAAGTAAGACGAGGGCGGCAGGTTCCGATGTTGGGACCTGCCGCCTTGTTCTTTTTACCATCTATATCTATGTTTCCGAAAATGTAATTCCCGAAGTCCAGCCTCTTTACAAATAGACGATAGAATTTTTAGTATTTCTTCTCGTGTAGAATTAAGCCATTCAGCAAGCTCACGATCATAGAAACAATAAGCGACATCTTCGCCTGTGCCATATGTCGAATAGGCTTTTTCCTTTTTGGCTATTTTCAATCGTCTGCGAATTGCTGTTAGCATATCAGTGATAGTATAGAGTTTTTCTCTCCATAAAGAGTTTTGGACAGAAGATTTTCCATCAGCCTGTTTTAATATGGAGCCATCACGAGTTCTTAGTACCCCTGTATTCAAGGCAATTAGCGTATCTTCAATCGCTTTATCAAAATCCTCCATTCGACCTTCTTGATAAATGTCATCTTGAAAGGCTGGACGATCAAAGCACTCCAAATAAAATTGGACAAGCTCTTTATCTTTTTCAAAGGCAGGTGTGGAAGAAGTAGTTTCGACTTCCAAAATTGCTGTCTGTTCTGCAAGCTGCTTCCAACTTTGTAGCAGTTCTTTAGGATAACGAGTAATATCCGTATCAATCAATTTAGAACAAGACTGGCATAACCAAATTCCATTTTCAAACGACTTTCTTTCTTCGGGTGTCATAGAAGCGTCATAGCGTGGACCGCCTTGAGCCGCTGCACAGATATGAGCTGCTACCCCTATATTTGTAATTTTTTCAGGATTGGTATTTGCCCCACAAGTCAACTTTCGGCAAGCAGGATTACTACATCTTCTACCAACCCGATTTGCCAGTAATTCCTTTGTTGCTGAAGTAAAGTCGTCTCTGCTGTTCCCCATGTTCATCACCTCGTCTAACCAAAATATTGATTTCATTATATCATAACTTTTTAGATAAAACCATCAAGCTTCGGGCCAGCATGACCCGAAGTTTTAGGACAGGATTTACTAATCTTTCGCAACATTTATGTCCCCGGGCAGGCATGATAAAATAGAGGTAGGAAGGATAGATAAAGGAGGTTTTGAAGATGAAGATACTGCTGAAAATATTGGTTGCTCCCTTTGCTTTAGCGTTGTCCCTTCTGGCGGCTCTGCTGGTGTTCCTATTTGATATTTGTGCCGTCCTGCTGACGATTGCCTCTGTGATCCTGACGGTGCTGGGTGTCGCTCTCTTTTTCACGCCGACGCCCATAGGCGGGATTGTATTTCTGTTTCTTGCCTTCCTTCTTTCGCCGTATGGACTGCAAGCGGCGGCGGGCTCCCTTCTTTGGGCGCTGGACGGAGGCAAATCCGCTCTGTACCGGTTTCTGGCAAGTTAAGCAGCCTCGGGCCATACTGGCCCGAAGTCGGGGCGGTCTGAATGGGCCGCCCCTTTCTCATGGAAAGGAGGAATGATTTTTGGCTACCACAACTTTGTTACAGCGCCATGCGGGCGAAGGCGAAACGATTGCTGAGGCTATCCGGGATTGTCTGGACTATGGCAAGGACCCGGAGAAAACAGAAAGCGGAAAGTATATCTCCGCTTATGAATGTGATCCGGCCACCGTGGCGGACGAGTTCCTTTTGGCAAAGGCCAGCTATGCCGCTATGACGGGCCGGGAACAGAAGAAAGAAAATAATGTGCTGTGCTATCAGATACGACAATCCTTCTATCCGGGCGAGATCACCCCGAAGGAGGCGAACCGTATCGGCTATGAGCTGGCTATGCGCTGGACGAAGGGGCGGCACGCTTTTATCGTTACCACGCACACCGATAAGCAGCACATCCATTGTCACATTTATTACAACTCCACCACCCTTGACTGCACCCGGAAATTCCGAAATTTTTGGGGCTCCAGCTTCGCCCTTCGGCGGCTCTCTGACAGGCTGTGCCTTGAAAACGGGCTATCCATCGTGGAGAACCCGAAGCCCCGGAGCAAGGGCAAGTATCGGAACTATGGAGAGTGGCAGAAAGACCGGAAAGGGCCGCTTTCCTATCAGGACAGGCTGCGCCTTGCCATTGATACTGCGTTGGCGGAACGCCCCGCTGATTTGGACGAATTTCTCAATTTGATGAAGCGGGCCGGGTATGAGGTCAAGACGGTTCGGGGCGGCGGTATCAGCTTCCGGCTGACCGGGCAGGGACAGGAACGCTTCACCCGTCTGCGTGCCTCCACGCTGGGGGACGGCTACGACTTGCAAGATGTTCTGTCCGCCATTGAGGGCAAAGAAAAACGCCCCGGGCGCTCGGAGCGGAAAATCAGTCTGGCGGTGGATATTCAAGCAAAGCTGGCTGCCGGTAAGGGGCCGGGATATGAACGCTGGGCGAAGGTATTTAACATTAAGCAGATGGCCGCCGCTCTTGCTTATATACAGGACAATGGCCTGACCGATTATGAGCAGTTGGCACAGAAAGCCACCGAGGCAGCAGACCGTTTTCATACCATTTCCGAGCAGATCAAGCAGACGGAACAGGCCATGAAAACCAATGCCGGGCTAAAGGCCGCAACGGTTCAGTATGCCAAAACCCGTCCAGTCTTTGAGCAGTATAAGGCGACGAAGTACAGCCGGAAATTCCTTGCGGAGCATGAGGCCGACCTTGAACTGTACCGGGCTGCACAAGCGGAAATGCGCTCTCTGCTGGGCGGGGCGAAGCTCCCCAAAATGGATGTGCTGAAGGAAGAAGGCCGTAAGCTCACAGCAAAGAAAAAACAGCTCTATGGAGAATATCAAAAGGCACGACGGGATATGCAGGAGATCGTCACGATCAAAGCGAACATTGACACTCTGATGGGCTACACCGAACCGGGAAGAAAGCAGGAAAAGGAGCGTTAAGGTTATGAAAACAAGGAGCAAAGCGACGCTGACACTTCGGGCCATATTGGCCCGAAGATACGGGTTTGGGGCGAGCCCCAACAAGCCGCCTTTGTGCCACTTGTGGCCACAGAGGCATTGCTTGCCACTTAGCGGCAGCCCCTAAAATGGCGCAAAAAAACAGGGGCCCTTATTCTGGAACCTCCGTTTCTCTGGCTTTCTTAATGCCCTCGGCTGTGGCTTCTATCACGACAAGCTCTTTTTCATTCATGGAGTTTAGAAGTACATCAATGTGCTTTCTGCAAGAGCTTGACCTTGCCCCTCCGTCCGCATGAATAAATTGGTCAACTGAAACGTCAAACATGGTAATGAGTTTAACAAAAAGGTCGAAACTGGGATACTGACCTTTGTTCTCAATATTCATAATGGTACGGGAGTCACGGTCTACTAATTCCGCAACATAGGCTTGTGTCCAGCCCTTTTCTTCTCTGGCTCTTTTGAGAGCCGCCCCGAGGCCGTGAAAGTCAAACCTTCTTTCATCTTGGTTCATTCTCATATCACCCTATATCATTGTACATTTCGGGTTGGATTATGAAAATGTAATGAAATATGATGTAAGGTGGTATTTTATTTCCGCTATGTTTTCTTGAACCTTGAAAACACAAACATCCATTCATTCATTGACATTATTTTTTCTCTGTGTTATACTGTTATACACAACAGCATAACAGTTAAAACACACGGAGGATGCAGAAATGAAACTGATTATTTCAAATGTATCTGGCGTCCCCATATACGAGCAGATTAAACAGCAGATCAAGGCGGCTATTTTATCTGGCGAGCTTCAAGCCGAAGAAACTTTGCCCTCCCTTAGAACACTTGCCAAAGACCTAAAGATCAGCGTCTTAACAGTGACAAAGGCATACACAGAATTAGAGCAAGAGGGCTTTGTTAAAAATGTGCAGGGGCGCGGATGTTTCGTAATGGGGTCTGGTTCAGAACTGATTAAGGAGCAGCTTATTTGCAAAGTAGAAAACAATCTCACCAAAGCAATAAAAGCTGCAAGAATGGCAAATCTATCCACAGAGGAATTACATCGCCTTTTGGACATTTTAACGGAGGTAAAAACAGATGACTAATTATTTAGAGGTAACGAATCTTTCAAAATCTTTTGATTCTTTTCAACTTCACAATATCAGCTTTACTTTGCCAAAGGGGTATATTATGGGCTTGATCGGCCCGAATGGTTCTGGCAAAACAACGACAATCAAACTGATTTTGAATATGCTCAAGCGCACCGGCGGCACAGTCAAAGTGATGGGGCTGGATAATATCGCAGAAGAACAAAAAGTAAAATCAGAGCTGGGCGTTGTTTTCGATACAAATTATTTCAGTGATGATTGGAAAGTGTCGCAGGTTGAAAAATCCATTTCGGTATTTTATCCAAATTGGGACAGCCAGAAATTTGCGGATATGTTACGGAAATTTCACATTGCACCAACCAAAAAGGTAAAAGAACTTTCCAAAGGTATGCAGATGAAGTTAATGCTTGCCTGTGCGTTTTCATACGACGCCAAACTGCTGATCCTTGACGAGCCGACCAGTGGACTTGATCCGGTTTCCAGAGATGAACTTTTGAAAATTCTTTCAGAGTATATTGAAGATGGCGAACATAGTGTTTTGTTCTCCACCCATATCACAGGCGATTTGGAGCGTGCAGCCGATTATATTACCTACATCAGTTATGGCGAGTTGTTCTTTACTGGCAGCAAAGATGATTTTGTAGATATGTTCCGCATTGTAAAAGGTGGAATTGAGGAACTGTCCGATGATCTGAAAAATAAGGCGGCTGGTATTCGTACATTCCCTACGGGATTTGAGGCTCTGATGAAAACCGAAGATATTAACGATTTCTCCAACCTGACTGTTGAGCCTGCCACTATTGATGAAATTGTAGTGTTTACAAGCAAGAAAGGTGACGATTATGAGTAATATTTTGAAATCCACAAAATTAGATATTGCATTGGTAAAACCATATTTTAAGACGATTTGCTTTACCCTGCTTCTGCCGATTGTGTTTGCCGCAATCAATCGTTCTTTACTGACAGGGGTATCATTTGCTATGTGCTTTATTGCCATGACGACGGGATATACCTTTTCCATCACAGAAAAAAACAGTATGGATCGTCTGTTTGGTATTTTACCTGTTCGGAAAAGCGAGCTTGTAATCGGACGCTATGTTTTCGTCCTTGCAATGGGGCTTCTTTCCTTGATTATTTCTTTGATTGCACAGCCGCTTGTCTTGAAAGTGCTGGGTGAAACAGTTGGCGTATTTGACATTGTAACTGCCGCTATTGCAGGAGTATTCTTATTTGCACTCTATACTGTGTTCCAGATTCCGGGATATTACAAGTACGGCTCAATCAAAGGACGGGTATTTATGTATATTCCAGTGGCCGGTTTTTTGGTGACTTTACTTCTTCTCTCTAAAATGCCAGCTATCGGGAAATCAATTATTTCAGTCGTTGAATCTTTTCCGATACTTCTCGTTTTCTTTGCGGTTTTTGCTATTGTCGTGATGTATGCGGTTTCGATCTTCTTGTCCATTCGGATTATGAAGAACAAAGAAATGTGAGGTGATTGTATGGATTTCACAATTTTGGCAGTTGTGCTTTTGCTTGGTGTTGGCGTTCCTATCCGTAATAAACTCATACGGAAATATCGGGATAAGAAAAAGAATGATCGCAATTCGGAGTGAACAATATGGAGAAAATAGAGTTCATCCGCTGCCCAGTCTGCGGGAATAAAACACGCGACAAAATTCGGGAAGATACCGTACTTAAAAATTTTCCTCTCTTTTGTCCAAAATGTAAAAGTGAATGTCTAATCGACATTGAACAATTAGACTTACGATTAGCATTATGGGAATACCGTCGTTACTAATGACAGTATTCTGTTTGCTTTATGAGAAAATGCTCAATGCTGGAATGGGCAATAAATTTGAATTTGACAAGGAGATAATAATGATACCAATTTCTGATATTCTCATCCGCTCAATTAGTGGGTATGTGTTTATGGTTCCAGTCTTCGTACTGTATTTCTTGTGGCTCAAAAAATTGGGGAGAACACAAAGTTTTCTCCATACCGCTGCAGTGTTTGTTTTTGGTTATTATTTATTCGGACTTTTGACCGTCACAGGCATCGGCTTTACAAGCACAATGACCTTTCGCCCGAACATTTCTTGGACTCCATTTATCGGTATGATAACTGGGCCAATTGATACCATTCTGAATATTATTCTGTTTGTCCCGTTGGGATTTTTCCTGCCGCTGCTGTACAAGAAATATCATCACATGAAGACGGTTGCATTGACTGGCTTTCTGTTTTCTTTGGCTGTTGAAATTGTCCAGATGTTTGGCTGGGGTTCTTCCGACATCAATGACTTGATGACAAATACCGCTGGAGCCTGTATTGGATTTTTAGTTTATTGTCTGCTGTCAAGAATCTTGCCTGCCAATCTGAAAAAGCAACTTCAATCCAGCCGTGTCAATGCTGTGGCTGAAGTACTTCTCTTTGCTATTTGCACATTTGCCATTATGGTCACGGCTCAGACTTGGTTTGTCCATGATGTGCTGAATGTTCCATAAATTGTATCGGAAACAATCGGTCTCAGATATAAAAAAATAGTGTCTTCTGTTTGACACACCTGCAGACCGATTTTTCCGTATTGAACTTAGTCGCGTCAACGAAGCCACTACCTATGGAATTTCAATCTTTTCCTTCCTGTTATGCTTGGACAGATTGAATAATTCTCTTTGTGTTATATCTATTATTTTTAGGTAATAGTCCACAACGGCTTCTAACATGAAGGTACAAAAAATAAAAGTTGATCCTCAATCAACCCTATTATTGTACTCTTCAATTCATACTTTTCGATCTCAATGGTAGTATGGTTAGATAGACATCTGTTGCCGCTATCCCTTGGTAAGTTACCCGTTCAGCTTACCTACAAATTTAGAATACAATAAATGGCATCATTTGAACAGACTATATTTTTGGGATGAACTGTTCTACTATGAGAGCTTCGGTCTGTTTGCTGTGCTGATTCTGGTACAGTTGGCGGCCACCGGCGCAGCAGCGTTCCGCATTTACAACAAACAAAGAAAAGGTTGAACAGAAAATAGGTATCATCAATCGAAAATATCATCGGAGGTATAACTTATGGAAAAAGAAACAATGGGAACTGTAATTTCAGTTACAAAACAATGGTGGTTAAAAGTAAATCGTAAACCTGTCCGCGCTCATGCTATGGATGGCGCAGCCTTTCCGCATACTATCAAGGTCAAATATACGATAGACGGAAAAGATTACATCTGCCGAAAATGGATTGGCGCAGGAAACAAAGTCCCTGACAAGGGAACAACGATTAAAGTTACCTATTGTGAAGATAAGCCATCGAAAGCAAGAATTGAACTCTAATTCAAATTGACTGACTAACACGGTATGTTTTGGCCTTTGCGGCATGAAACATACCTACATATTCAAACATCTGCCTCCACAGCGGGGAAAAGAAAAAAACCGCTGACGGGCAGAGGATTTCGTGCGCTTTTCTGTATCATCGACTGATACGGCGGTTTTGAGAAAATCAGAGCCGCCGTTTCTTTTCGTCTATCCTAAACCAACGACGACCTAACACCGTGTAAATCCACGGCGGCATATAGGAGGATTGCCGCCGTGTCTATTTTTGCCTTTTTTCATAGCACCCATGACCTACATCAGTTAAAAAAAGCATAGCTCCGCCTCCGGGTTATTCCGGCTATGTATGCGAAATTTGTTGGAACCTTAATTATTATGTCATTTCATGCGTCCGTGTGGCTTCATGCCGCCCGGGCGCTTTTGCGTTCTTATGCGTTAGCTTCGGGTCATGTTGGCCCGAAGTCATTCCCCGGTGCCGCTCCCCGCCGCCTTCGTTTCGGTCACTCGTCAACCAACAACCGAAACGGAGGTCAATATGGCTATTATCAATTTGCGGGACTATTACCCATTTTATACATCGGATTGCTTCATGGAAGTATCGGAAGAAGTTGCAGAAATGTTCAAAGAGTTTGAGCGTAAAGAGGCTGCTTATCGGCTGCGTACATACCGCCACAAAGCCTACTATTCCCTTGATCGGGACGACGGGCTGGAGCACGAAGCTGTCTTTGTCGCCTTATCGCCCCATGAACTGTATGAGCGGAAAGTGACCATGCAGGAGCTTCACGCAGCGATTTCCAGTTTGCCGGACAAACAGGCAAAACGGATTTATGCTCATTTCATTCTCGGCATGACCAAACAGGACATTGCCCGGGCAGAGGGCGTCCATGAAAAAGTGGTTCGTGTCGCAATCGAGCGAGGTCTGCGGCGCTTAGAAAAAATTTTGAAAAATTCTTTGTAAGGCGTACCGATTTAGGCCGGAAAATGAAATGGCTTATGAGAGGCAAAACACTTCGGGTCACAATGGCCCGAGGTTCAGACAAGCCTCATGCAGATTGAAAATTGAATAAAAAGACACCCGGATACGAAGGGGAACGCGCTGTGTGACAGACCCGCCATGACCTCGGATTTCAGAGAATACAGTCTTTGTAAAACTGAGCGAGCGAACAGGTCCATGCCATAGGTGGGGCAAGGCTGGCTCCACCGGAACAGGCGCAGAACCCGGATACTTGCGTTTAGTCACAGTCCGAGCGTTGAAGCGGCCTTGCAAGCCGTGAGCCGTCGCAGGCAATGAGAACGCCTTGCCATCAGAATGGGGAGAGTTGAAATACTATGGGGCATGAAGCCTATGCCCGTCCGGTGTGTCTGAAATGAAGTGAAAACCTATGGGGAGCCCCCGGCAATGCTGTCTGATGATAGGCCAACCAATCCGGCGTGGCTCCCCATCTTTTCAAAAAAGGAGCACTTTATGGGAAATGCGTTTGGAATGATCCCCGGCTTGGAACCGGACGAATGGAGCAATGACGCCTGCCGTGGTTATGTCATTATGGCAATGGAGGACTGCGGATTTTCAAAGAAGGATATACGGCGTGTTGTGGGGCAGCTTTATGAAGTATTCGACCTCAACAGCGTGGAGGACGCCAAAGAAAAGTACCTTTCCAGTCCTTACTGACCTCGGGCCACATTGACCCGAAGTGGAGAAAGCTCAAAGGGCGGCACCTGCTGGGTGCCGTCTTTTGACATTTCCCCACGGGACAAGTGGGAAAGGCTGGCATATACACGCACTTTCGCAAAGGAGGTTTTCAATGACGCAAGCTGTCACTTATGAACGAGAAACAAAGTCTGTCGCATTTCAAGGGAAGATCATTGTGCTGGAAAGCCTCACGCCGGTACTTCCCCCGAAGGAGAAAGAACAGCGCAAAAAAGAAATTGAGCGTTGTCTTTACGAGGTGTTCAGTAAATATGGGGACAGATTTCCCTAATCATTCGCAACATTGTTGTCCGGGGCTGCTGATGGTATAATATAGTTGTAAGGTTGGTAGCTCCATTCCAACAAGGAAAGGAGCCCAATATGGAATTTATCAGAGAAGATTGTATTTACGCAAGACAGTCAGTAGACCGCAAGGACAGTATCAGCATTGAAAGTCAGATCGACTTTTGCAAGTATGAATTGAAAGGCGGGAGCTGCCGGGTATTCAAGGACAAAGGGTATTCCGGTAAGAATACGGACAGACCGGAGTTTCAAAAGCTGCTGGGCGAGATCCGCAAGGGAAAGGTTCGGCGGGTCATCGTGTACAAGCTGGACCGTATAAGCCGCTCTATTCTGGACTTTGCAACGATGATGGAGCTGTTTCAAGAGTACGATGTGGAGTTTGTATCCTCCACGGAAAAGTTTGATACTTCGACCCCGATGGGCCGGGCCATGCTGAATATCTGCATTGTATTCGCCCAGCTTGAACGTGAGACAATTCAGAAGCGTGTCACAGACGCCTACTATTCCCGGTGCCTGAAAGGCTTCCACATGAGCGGGCAGGCGCCATACGGTTATCAGTTAGAGCCTACTGTGGTAGAGGGTATTCGCACAAAGAAAATGGTTGCCGACCCCGTAGCCGCCGACCATGTTCGGCTGATGTTTGAAATGTACGCTGAACCGGAAACCTCCTTCGGAGATATTACCCGATACTTCGAGGAACATGACATAAAAATTTATGGCAAATCCATGTTCCGTACATTTCTTTCCCAGCTTTTAAGAAACCCCGTTTACGCACAGGCCGATTTGGAACTGTACGAATTTTTCAAGAGCCAGGGTGCAGCGATTGTGAATGACGCTTCTGACTTTGCTGGAACAAACGGCTGCTATCTCTATCAGGGGCGGGATGTGAAAGAGGACAAGGACAGGTGCTTAAAAGACCAGATACTTGTTATCGCTCCCCACGAAGCACTCATTTCCTCTGACACATGGCTGAAATGCCGGAAAAAACTTATGGCAAATACCACCTTCCAGCAGGGACGGAAACCGAAAAATACTTGGCTGGCCGGAAAAATCAAATGCGGTCATTGTGGGTATGCTCTGAAAGCCACCCATGTACCAAACAGCACCGGATATTTCCGCTGTACCAAACGGACGGAAAACAAAGGCTGTCCAGGCTGCGGGAAAATTCGCAAAGAAGAATTTGAGCAATTCATTTTCTCGGCCATGCAGGAGAAGTTCAAAGATTTTCAGATACTCCACGGCAAAGAGGAAAAGGTCAATCCGAAGCTGACAGCCTATCAAGTAGAGCTGGCACAGGTGGAGGCAGAAATTGAAAAGCTGCTGGACACACTGACCGGAGCCAATGCGACCTTGCTTGCCTACGCCAACAAAAAAATTGAAGAACTGGACACCCGACGCCAGACCATTTCAAAGGCAATCGCCGAATTGAGCGTTGAAACCATATCGCCCCAGCAGATAAAGAAGTTATCCTATTATCTCGACAACTGGGAGAGCATAGATTTTGACGACAAAAGAAAAGCCGCCGATGGTTTGATCTCTACAATCAAGGCCACCAGCGACCGTGTTCAGATAGAGTGGAAAATCTGACATTTCCGCTCTATCGCCCCTCATTTCTATTTTATCTTGTTTGTACCCCTTGTACACCGATGTTTGCGAGAGTTTGGAAACAGCTTTTTGTGATGCGGTTTATGATAAAGAATCCTTAGAGGATGAACGGCTTGACGATGGCAGTACAGACATTGACAGCTTGGATGCGTTTGAATATACAATTGAACGAGATATGAAGTATCTGATTGATGAGGAATAGAAAATGTTTGATGGAATTAAGAATTTCCTGAGGAGGATAGCGAGAATGTTTGGCTATACGCAATTAAAAAGTATACTTGGTACGGATGTGGCATTATCACAGGGAATGATTGATGCTATTAACGAATGGAAGTTAATGCTCGATGGAGCAGCAGGCTGGACTAGCAGCGATGTGCAGTCACTTAAGATAGAACAAGGTATCTGTCGTGAATTTGCAGATACTGTGCTGGCTGAGATGGAAACTTCTATTTCTGTGCCGGCACTGGACAAGATATATAAAAAACAGCTTACACTTTTAAATGAGCACTTGCAGGATGGTCTTGCATTGGGCTCTTTTTGTTTGAAACCATTGCCAGGTGGAATGGCAGAGTTTATTACTGCAGATAAATTTATACCGATTCAGTTTGGAGACGATGGCAGACCAACCGACGTTGCATTTCTTACAGTGAAGCGTATCGGTGAGATTGATTATTATACCAGAGTAGAACGGCATACCGTTTCAAATGGAGTACTTACAATCTCAAACAGATGCTATCACTCACAGACACAGGCTGACGTTGGACAGGAATGTTCTCTTGAAGAAGTGGGTGAGTGGCAGAATATAGAAGCCGGTCCGGTCGGTTATCCAGGAATGAAGCAAATGGATTTTGGATATTATCGTAATCCACTGCGAAATAATGTAGATGGTAGTTATTGCGGTGTATCGGTATATGAATCTGCAAAAGAGCGGATTATGAAAGCGGATATTCAGGCGGCAAGGCTTGACTGGGAATACAATTCCGGGGAACGTGCTATTCATGTGGATGAGAGAGCACTAAAGCAAAAAGGTGGACGTTTTAATCTGCCACGACTAAGCAAACGATTGTATCGTGGCTTAAATCTTGAGGATGGAAAAGACAAAGAACTGTTCCGTGAGTACTCTCCGGAAATGCGTGACGAAGCGTTTAAACGTGGCTTAGAAGAATATAAGCGAGAAATTGAGTTTATCGTAGGTTTAAGCTACGGAGACCTTTCAAATGTACAGAATGTTGAAAAGACAGCGGAAGAAATCAAGTCATCAAAGGCAAGGAAGTACAATCGTGTAAAAGCAATACAAGGAAAACTTCGGGACTGTCTGGAAGATTTTGCGGCAGGGCTGGCATTTTATAATTCCATGTACACTTCCGGTTATGAGTTCTTCTGTGAATTCAGTGATTCCATTTTAACCAGTGAAGAGACAGAACGACAGCAGGACAGACAGGATGTGAACATGGGTGCAATGACCTTAGTAGAGTATCGTGCAAAGTGGTACGGCGAAACAGAGGAAGAAGCCGCAAAGAAGATTATTGATGAAAGTGTAGACCCTGACCCGATTGAGGAGTAAGCATTTATGATGACACCAGATGAAAAAGGAACACTGCCACTTCGGACGGAAAAACTTTTTTATGATTTGCAGAACCGTATTTATGCGGACATTGTAAGAAGAATCAAAAAGACTGGTGAAATTACGAGTACGGCAGATTATCAGATAAATAAACTCCTATTGCTTGGAAATAGTACAGAGTTCATAGAAAAGGAATTGAAAGATCTTTTAAATGCTTCTTATCCAGAAATCTGGGCTTTGTACGATAAAGTCTGTGACTGGGAATATGTCCGTAATAAAGACGCTTATGAGCAGATAAATGGCAATTTTGTACCACTGGAAGAAAATAAGACGGTCAGACGGTGGGCGGAAGCAATCGCAAAGCAGACGCAGGGTGAGATAAAGAATCTTACACGGTCGATGGGATTTACCGTACAAACCCGTGGCAAGAAAGTATTCACACCACTGGTAACGTATTACCAGAAGTATTTAGATTCTGCCTGTATGGATATTGTAACAGGTTCGTTTGATTATAATACTGTTTTAAGAAGAGTCGTAAAAGAAATGACGGCATCCGGGCTACAAACAGTAGATTATGCGTCCGGATGGAGAAACCGTGCACCTGTGGCGGTAAGACGAGCCATTATGACAGGTGTTTCACAGTTGAGCAGTAAAATAAACGAAATGGTTGCAAAAGACCTGAAAACGGATAAATACGAAGTGACATGGCATGGTGGACACCGACCAGAACACTGGTGGGGCGGTAAAGTCTACAGCTACGATGACCTTGTAAGAGTGTGCGAACTTGGAGAAGGAAGAGGTTTATGTGGATGGAATTGTAAGCATAGTTACTATGCTTTTGTGGATGGTTTTTCTACAAGGACTTATACAGATGAGCAGTTAGAAGAGCTGGAAGCAAAAGAGCAGGAAGAGCATGAGTACAAAGGCAAAAGCTACAATGCATACCAGGCATCACAGGCACAACGGCAGATGGAAACGACCATGCGGGCACAGAGAGCGAATATCAAGAATCTGAAACAGGGAAATGCAGACTCGGATACCGTGATAGCAGCACAAGCAAGATATCTTAATACATTAAGTCAGTATAAAGACTTTTCGAAGAAAATGAAACTTCCGGAGCAGATGGAACGAGTGTACATGGATGGACTGGGGCGAGTTGTTACTGATAATAAAATCAAAGGCATGTTTCCACAGAAAATGGTGGATAATATGCAGAAAGATTTGAACCAGTACAAGCGATATAAAGAAGTGCTTGGAGAATCCGCTGGAACACTTGCGAACTTCGGGAAGATGAAATATAATGATAGTAAGAAATGGGGTGAATTGAATCACAGATATTCAGTTGTAAAACTTTACGATGTTGATTCAGGTAAAATGCCACGTGAGAAGATTTTTGAACTCGACCAGAAAGCGTTCCAGGCAAAGACACAGCTGTTTACTGGAAATGCAAAAAGAAAAGGCAATATCGCTGTTATGGAATTGGATGGAAATATCAAGCTTGGAAATAGTCAAGTGCAAACTATAGATGACCCGAATTATATCAATTTCAAAGGAGATAAAGAGTCACTAGTATTGAAAACGAAAGTGCCGGAGTTTAAAACACTTTTTATCGGAACACATAATAGAGATGTGGATAGTGAAGCGAAACTTTTTGAATATGCAGCATCCATTTGCAAGGATGGAAAAGAACACGTATTAAATTTACTATCAGAACGTTGTATGTGCGAAAGCTGTCGAGGAGTTATGCAACAGTTTAAGAAAAAATATCCAAATGTTCAGGTTAATGCGGTATCAAATGCAAAGAAACAGGCAGAAAAAAATAAAAATAAGCCATGGACAGGAAGAAAGAGGTAGAGTATGAGAGCAGACGATGACCTTACATATCAGGAATATAAAGATAGTGTAGAATCTAATATGAGCTTAATAAAGCATTCTGGATGGACACCGAGGCAGGTTACTGACTGGATGACAGAGGAAGATAATGAATTACTTGTCGGAACATCAGAAGCACTCTGGATTATTTCAATCGGTGCTTATGAGGTGGAGCATGATATTTTGGAAGAACGAGTATTAGAGCAGTTGTCTTATCATATTCCACGTTACGAGATGGGAAAATATAACGATATTACACCAGAAGAAAGAGAACTTTTAGAAAAGGATATTACATATATTCGTTCTAAAGTGGAACTTTGGAAGTTAAAAGACTATGATTAACTGAGATTACGAGGTGTATTACCACCAACCGATACAGGTTGGTGGTTTTTTTATGCCTTTTTTCGGCAGGCATTAAAGAACCGGATATATCCCATACCGCTGAAAGAGCGGTCAATAAATGATTTCAGGAGGAATGTAGCATGAAAAATATCTATGAGATTCTTAAAGAATTTGGACTTGAACTTCCGGCAGAGAAAAAAGCAGACTTTGAAAAAGCATGGAAAGAAAATTATCGTACCAAAGCAGAGTACGATAATGCAGTTACAAAGAGAGATGAGTATAAATCCTCTCTTGATACGGTAAATGAAAGACTGAAAGAATTTGATGGAGTGGACGTAAAGGACTTACAGAGCCAGATTACAAAGCTTCAGGGTGATTTACAGGCAAAAGACGCAGAATATGCCCAGAAAGAGGCAGAACGTCAGTTTACTGGAGAATTAAGTGCTGCGATCAAGAAAGCTGGAGGCAGAAACGAAAAGGCAGTTATGGCAATGCTTGACATGGAAACACTCAAAGCATCGAAAAACCAGTCTGCTGACATTGAGGCTGCGATTGGAGCAGTAAAAGAGTCTGATGCTTATCTATTTGGTTCAGATGAACCATTTAAGAATCCAGTAGGTTCAACCGGAGGAAACGGTGGCAGTGGTGGAGCAGATGGAGTGTCTGCGCTTCGTGCCGCTATGGGACTTCCGGAAAACAAATAAGGAGAAGTTGAATGCCAAACGCAATTGAATTAAGAAAACAGTACTCAACCCTTTTGGATGAGGTCTACAAGTTATCATCTTTAACAGCTGTGCTGGATGGAGCAAACAACCTGGTAAAAGAGGGTGCAAATGCAAATGAAATTTTGATTCCGAAAATGACCATGCAGGGTCTTGCAGATTATTCAAAAACAAACGGATATGCAGCAGGAGATGTTACATTAGACTATGAAACTAAGAAATGTACTTATGACCGTGGTAGAAAGTTTGTTGTAGATGCAATGGACAATATTGATACAGCAAGTATCGCATTTGGTAAATTATCCGGTGAATTTCTTAGAACACAGGTTATTCC
This sequence comes from Firmicutes bacterium OM04-13BH, assembly GCA_003481745.1. Classification (GTDB taxonomy): domain Bacteria; phylum Bacillota; class Clostridia; order Lachnospirales; family Lachnospiraceae; genus Blautia; species Blautia stercoris. Next base: position 390,773 of record QULP01000002.1, on the reverse strand, counting down.
GGAGCTGGATGCTTATCGTCTGTCTGCTTACGCACAGACGAAGAATGTAACAACAGTAAGCACAGACATTGCAGATGGAAAGGCAGGACTTGCAGCACTTCGTGAAGCAAGAAATCATATTGAAAATGCAGAGGCAAATCTTGCAACATGCTATCTGTTCATTAATCCGGCACTTTATGGAATGATTGATGACTTAGATACAACTGCATCCAGAAAGGCACTGGAGGGATTTGCAGGAATCGTAAAAGTACCATCAGGAAGGTTCTTCAATAAAGTAAAACTGACTGCTTCCGGAGCAGGTGGCTTTACAAAAGATACCGGTGCACTTGCAATGAACTTTATCGTAATTGATAAACAGGCAGTCATTCAGTATCAGAAGCACACTGTTTCCAAAATCTTCACACCGGAGCAGAACATGAATGCAGATGCATGGCAGTTTAATTACAGAACCGTCGGCATCGCAGAAACTTATGACAACAAAGTAGACGGTATTTATGTACATACAGTAAAAACCGCCGGTTGATAAGGTATGAGAGTAGATTATAATTTCTATGTTGAAAGTTTTGGAGGAAGTCAGGTACAAGAAAGCACTTGGCTTTCTTTAGAATTAAAAGCGGAAAAACGTCTGGAACATTTCAGTTTTGGAAGAACAGCATGTGATTGGTCAGAAAAAGACTGGGAACAAAATGCAAAGTATGCAATCTGTGAAATGACTGAAGCAATGCAAAAGAGAGAAGCAAGAGGAAATATTTCATCGGAAAACAACGATGGATATTCCGTCAGCTATCAGACAGAACAGACAGAGGAAGAATTTGAAAGTCGTTTATATCAGATTGCAAGCACTTATCTAATGTCAAGTAGTCTTTTATACATGGGAGTGGATGAGGAATGATTGTAAATGCGGATATTACCCTTTACAACCGAAGATTAGATAAGACAACACGACAGTACATCTATAAACGTACCGTGCTTTGTGGTGTGCATTGGTACACAGACCAAAAGGTAGCGGTGAGTGAAAAAGGCTTAGACAGCGCAGATTCGATAAAGATTCGGATTCCGATGACAGGAAGAAAGGAAACGTTCTTAGAGCCATCGGAATATGCAAGAAAAGAAGATGTGACAGGTTTTTTCACTGCTTCAAATGGGGATGTGTTTGTAAAAGGAATCTTAGAAGATGAGATTGCAAAAGAATCCGATTTAGAGAAGAAAGGCTTGCTGTTTGGAAGAATCTTAAGCCACTCAGACAATCGGAGAGGGTTAGAACCTCATATCCGGATTGGAGGCGCATAATGTCAAAGACAAGAGTGCGAGTTGAAATGGACGACGAACAGAAAATCCTGTTAAAACGTTCTTTAAATAAAAATGGAGCAGGACAAAAGTTCTTCACTCATGAAGTGAGACGTTTGTGTGTGCCTTATGTCCCGAAATTAAATGGACCACTTGAAAATACAGCTGTAGAATCAACGACCCATATTACTTACGGTCAGCCTTATGCAAGACGTCAGTACTATGAAAATTCCGGAAAGAACCGAAGTAAAGCACCACTTGCTGGTAAAGAGTGGGATAAGCGAATGTGGGCAGACAGAGGAAACGAAATTGTAGAATCTACAGCAAAGTTTTGTGGAGGTAAAAGAGGATGAGTGTAATTGGTGCTATCCGGGATTTCATTGCAACGTGTCCGTACTTGGATGAGTTTGAAGAGACGTTTTCAAAGGTAGATATTGATTTCTTGGAAGAAAAACCAACAAATTATATGGTTGAAGCTGTACCAGCAGAGCCGATTGTGAAGCGATACACAAATGGAGACAGCATAAGACGTGTTGCATTTCATTTTTGTAGCAGAGTGTTCTGGGGAGATGTTGAAAATATTGATACCTCAGAATTTTATGAACATTTTCAAGAGTGGTTAGAAGATTGCACAAGAAACAGAGAGTTTCCAATACTCGACAGCATGAAAGAAGCCCGCTCTATTCGTGCTACTACAAACGGTTATATGGTAGATGCAGAAGCAAAAACGGCACGGTATGCAATACAGTGTGAATTTACTTATTTTCAGAAAAGGAGACAGTAATAAATATGGCAGTAAAACAGAGATATCAGGAAGCAGATTATTTAAATGTAGGTGCAGGAACAGAACAGTATGTTTTTATGGGGACCGGCTTTACAAAGATTGATGATAGCCCATCCGCACAGACAACATCAAAGCGTTATGTAAATAATAAATCTACAACAAAATCAATTGGCTCTTACGATTGGTCGGCTCCTTTTGAAATGGATATGATTGAGTCAGAAGAAGCTGTGAAGCACATTGTAGACATTGGAAGAAAAGAAAAAACAGGACAGGATGCAGAAGCAGACTATGTACGTGTAGATTTGGCAGGTACAAAAACTGTAAATGGTTATCCGGCGAGAAAAAGAAAAGTAGCAATCGAGGTGGCAGAGTTTACAGATAACGATGGAGAAATTACAGGTTCCGGAAACTTACTTGGAAAAGGTGATTGGGAATTTGGCTTTTTTGACACTGAGAAAAAAACATTTAAAACAGAGGCGGGGGAGTAAAATCCCTCTCTTCTAATAAGTTAACAAAGGTAGTAAAAAGAGAGGTAGTAAAGAATACTTCCGAATTGAAGCAGGAGGAAAATGCAAATGGAGATTAATATTAATGGAGCTTTGCTTAATTTGAATGTGTTTGAAGCAAATCAGGCGCAGAGATTAGTGGAAAGCTATAAATATGTAGCAGAAGAAGCAGAAAAAGCACAGGGAAAAAGTCTGCCAGAACAGATTAATATCCAGTGCGAAGCAGTAAAAGTTGCATTTGATAGTGTTTTTGGTGAAGGAGCAGGAACTGCAGTATGTGGTTATGAAAATGACTTAATGAAATGCGTTGATGCTTATACAAAACTTTGTGAAGAGAAAGATAGGCAGGAGCAGATGATGAATGAGAAAACGAATCGTCTTTTGTCTATGTATGCAGATGACCAGGAACAGGTGATAGAGGAAAAAGTAACTCCTCTTCTGTCCGTACAGGAATAAGATATGAGTTTTTTGACAGAAAAACCGCCAGAAAGTTTAGAAGTAAACGATGGGAAATATCCAATTTATGCAGATTTTCGCACTGTTTTACGCTATATGGAAGCAGTAGAAGATGCGGATGAAACGTTAGCAGACATAGAAAGATGCTTGCGGATTTTGTATAAAATACTACCACGAGATATTGCAGAAGCTGCAAAGCAGGCAACTTGGTTTGTGAAGTGTGGAAAGAAAGAGAAAAAAGGTAAGCCATCAAAGAAAATACTTGGAATTAACAGTAATGAAGCACTGAATTTCAAGGAAGATGCCTGGCTAATTTATTCTGCTTTTCGCAGAAATGATGTGTATGGCATTGATTTACATGCCATTCCGTATTTGCATTGGTGGGAATTTATTGCGATGCTGGATGATATTCCGGAAACTGTATCATTGCATCGGATTATGCAGTATCGGATTATTGATACGACAAATAAGAGTCTGTCAAAGGAGCAGGTTGCTTTTTATAAGGCAATGCAGAGGTATTATAAGATTCAACAGGTAGAGGAAGTAGAGGAAAATGAAGAGTTGATTAAAGCCTTAAAAGAGGGCAGAGACCCCTCACCTTATCTTTAGGAGGTGGGAAGATGGCAGATGGTAAAATTGTAATAGAAACCGGTCTGGATACCAAGGGAATCGAAAACGGACTTGGAAAAATCTCTTCGTTGGCATCAAAAGGGCTTGCGACAGCGACAAAAACGATTACTGCAACATCTGCCGCCCTGTCTGGCATGGGTGGATATGCAGTAAAAGTAGGTTCCAGCTTTGAAGCGGCAATGAGCCAAGTGGCTGCAACGATGGGAATGTCTGCGGAAGAAATCCACAATGGAAGTGCAGAGTTTTCTAAGTTGCAGGAAGCTGCAAAAAATGCCGGAGCGACAACAAAGTTCTCTGCTACACAGGCGGCAGAGGCATTAAATTACATGGCTCTTGCTGGATACGATACAAACAAATCAGTGCAAACTTTGCCAACAGTGCTTAATTTAGCAGCGGCAGGAGATATGGACCTTGCGACCGCATCAGACATGGTAACAGACAGTATGTCTGCTCTGGGCGATAAAGCAGGAACAGTCGAAAGTTTTGTCGACAAGATGGCGAAGACGTCTCAAAAGAGTAATACAAGTGTTCAACAGTTAGGTGAAGCACTTTTAACAGTGGGTGGTACTGCAAAATCACTTGCTGGAGGGGTAACAGAAGCGAATACCGTGCTGGGAATCTTCGCCGACAATGGTGTAAAAGGGGCTAAACTTTTGGTCGCTTAGATAGAAATATCTTTGAAAAAACATTGGGTGAATTCGGTGAAACCTAAATTTATTTAATCGCCGTTTATTGCAATTATACCTAATTATGATAAAATTGTAATAAGAGGTGAGATTTTGAAAACTAAAATTTGTAAAGAGTGTAAAAAGGAATTATCCATAGATAATTTTTCAAAAAGTAAATTATTAAAAGATGGGTATGAAAATAAATGTAAAAGCTGTAGAAACAAGGCTCGTTTAAAATATGAGTGTGTTTGTGAAACTTGTGGAAAAGTATGGAAAGCGCAAAAACCTAATTCAAAATATTGCTGTGCTGAATGTAAACCACAAAGCAAACCGAAAAGAATAAAAACAAAGTGTTCATATTGTTCTAAAGAAATAGAAGTAATACCATCCAAGATTGATAAATTTCCAATGCATTATTGCAGTATGCAATGCAAAAATAAGCATTATGGAGAACTCCATAAAGGAGACAACAATATAAAATTTAATAAGATAAAGGTCAAATGTTATACTTGCGGCAAAGAATTTTTAAAAGTAAGAAGTCAAGTTGATAAGTATAAATTTCATTTTTGCACTTTACAATGCAAGAATGAGGGCTATAAGCATATATTTTTTGGAAAAAACAATCCTAATTATAATCCAAGCAAAGAAGAAAAAGAAAGAGAAGAACATAGAAATATTGATGGATATAATGAATGGATAAGAAATGTTTTTGAGAGGGATAAATATACATGCCAATGCTGTGGAGACAGTAAAGGTGGAAATTTAAATGCCCACCATAAGTATAATTATTCAGAACATAAAGAGTTACGAACAGATATAAGCAATGGAATAACTTTGTGCGAGAGATGTCATGTAAATTTTCATAAAATGTATGGATATAAAAATAATACTCAAGAACAAATTGAAGAATTTATCTTAAATAGACAAGGCAATACCGAGCTAAGCTAGGAGGGAAACCACTAGAAAGCGTAGAGACTAGATAAGAAGCTAACCAGAAGCACTCATTAAAAGAGTGCTTTTTGTATGCCTAATTATCCACGAGTGCCCAACATCTTAGCAAGTAAAGTTGAAGATGAAGATATAGTCCAACTCTAAGAGAAATCTTAGTTCTAGGATAAAGAGCCTAGACAATGAAGAATAGGAAGGTGGAACCGCCCTTAGAAATGTTATCTTAAGCCTATCCGCACCAACGGATACGGCGAAAAAGAAAATGGGAGAGCTTGGTTTGAATGTATTTGACGCAGAGGGAAAAATGCGTCCTTTAAATGATACATTCAATGATTTGAACAAAATCTTAGGCTCAATGAATGAGGGTGAGAGAACACAGGTTTTAAACACCATTTTCAACAAGGTCGACTTGAAGAGCGTCAATGCATTACTGGCGAACTCAGGAGAACGTTTCGACCAGCTGAAAGGTTATATTGAAGATGCAGACGGAGCAGCCGGACAGATGGCTGATACGATGCAGGACAACTTACAAGGAAAAATGACAACATTAAATTCTGCTCTTGAGGGATTAGGCATCGGAATCTACGAGAACATCGAAGACTCTTTGAAAGAAGCGGCAGAAGAGGGAATTAGTGCAGTCGGCAGGATATCAAATGCTTTGCAAAATGGTGGACTGGATGCGGCAGTAGAGGAAGCTGGTGCAGTGCTTGCGGATTTATCGGTAAAAGTAGCGCAGTCCGCCCCGAAGATGGTAAATGCATCGGTATCTTTAATCAAAGCGTTTGCAAAAGGAATTGTAAACAATAAGAGTCAGCTTAAAAAGTCAGCAACAGAGATTGTAAATGTATTAAGCACTGGACTCATTAAACTTTTGCCGAAGAAAATGCAAGAGCCAGCGGAAAAAGGAATGGATGCTTTAAAACGAACATTTTATGCTGGATTAAAAAGTGTTGTAAAGATTGCAGAACCAATTGTAAGTGGACTTGGAAAAGTATTCATTAAACTTGCAGATAATATGGATACGGTTGCACCGATTGTAGTATCTCTTGTTGCTGCATTTAAAACCTTTAAAACGGTAGAAGGACCAGTCGTTACGGTTACTTCTGTTGTTATAAAGCTTAGTAGGGCATCATCCGAAGCAGGAGGAGTAATGGCTGCATTAAATGCAGTAATGAGTGCGAATCCTGCGGCAATGATTGCAATAGGAATTGCGGCACTGGCAGGTGGAATTGCCTATCTGGCACTCAAATCAAATGAGGCAAGCAAAGAACAGGTTGCATTTCAAAAAGAAATTGATAATTTAAGTGCTTCAATTGAAAAGAATCGAAACGAGTTAGATAATTTGTCCAGTTCAATTGAAAGTACAAATAAATCAGCCGAAAGTTCAGCGGCACCGCTGGAACGACTAAAAAACAAAATGTCAGAGGCATTTGACGAAACTGGAAAAGTCAAACAAGGCTGTGAACAGCTTGCAGGATCTATTTTAAATCAGTTAAATGAGGCAATGGGAACAGAATATTCCATTACCGCAGATGGATTTATACAGAATAATGAGGGTGTGAAGCAGTCTCTTGGAGATGTAACACAGTCCATTGATGAATATGTGCGTAGCTTGAAAAAGAAAGCTGTGCAGGAAGCTGTAACAAACCAATATGCCGATAATTTGCAGAAGCAGTCTGAAATACAGACAGACTTAACAAAAGCCCAGAACCAGTATAATAAAGCATTAGACGAGTATGCAAAAGCGCTAGAAGAGTATACGAAAACATGGGATGGAAATGCTAAAAAGGCATTTAAAGAGGCAAATGAAAATCTTGAAGATACAAGAGAAAATCTTTCTGAAGCTACAAAGGAAGCAAAAAAAGCAGAGATTCAAACCAGTTCCCTGGACAAAGTTATGGATTTACTTGGTGAGGGAACACCAGAAAGTATACAAAAGGCTTTGGATGCTTATGCAAAGATTCCAACTGAATCAGATAAAGCAGCAAAAAGTGTAAAGTATAGTCAGGAAACAATAGAAAAAGCACTTGAATCTACTGATTATGCAAAAATGTCGCAAGGTTTCAGAATGGCGGCAGAGGAAATTAAAGCCTCTGGTGGAGAAATTCCAAAGACTCTTCAAGATGCAATTACAAATGCAATTAATAATATTGAAAAATTGGGTCCAGAGGGAAAAGAAGCGTTAGCTTCTGGCATGAGCGAAGCAATGGAAGGAATGAAAGATAAAGTTCCAGAATTTCAGAATGTTTCGTCTATGACCTCAGAAGAAATCATAAAGACATTTGCTACCTACTTAAAAGATAGTGGTGCACTTGGTGATGTCGGAACAGAAGCAATCGAACAGTTGATTCAAGGCATTGATGAAGTTGATACGCAGACTACTCCTGCTCAGAAAGCAAGTGATGCAGTTGATTCCACAATCAATCAGCTTGAAACTGGTGAGGATTTTATTCGGACAGCGGCAGGAAACAGTGCAAGTGCAATTACACGAGGATTTACGGAAACAGATTATTCCGGAGCAGTGTTTGCGGCGGCAAAAGCGTGCGGAATGACAGTAGAGGAAGTGCTTGCGCATCAGGAAGAACTGTATATGGCGGCATTAACAGTTGCTCAGTCTGGTGCAACTGGATTTACGGCGGCAGACATGCCGGCAGTGTTTGGCTCAAATGCATCTGCCGCCGCATCAGCAGCGAATACATATTTGTTGAGCAGTGTAGAATCTATGCAGTTGTCAGCATCGGCTCTTGGAAATGCGGCAAATACCGGAATCGTTGCCGGAAATATGCCAGGAACATTTTCTTCCCAGTCTCAAAGTGCAGTATCAGGGCTTGTAAATAGCTTGAACAGTGGAGCTGGTAGTGCTTCATCGGCAGCGTCAGCACTTGGAAATGCGGCAAATACCGGTCTTGGAAACATGTCTGTTGCCGGAAACTATCAAACCGCAGCAACATCGGCAACGCAGAACTTCGCAAGAACGTTATCTGCAGGGCAGGGAAATACAAAATCATCAGCATCCGCACTTGGAAACTCTGCAAAAACTTCCTTAAAAGGAACAAATATCCCGAGCAATTTTACTCAACAGGCAAAAACCGCAACAAATCAGTTTGCAGCTGGAATCCGAAATGGAACAAATAGTGCTTCGAGTGCGGCAAGAGGACTTGGAACAGCGGCAACGAAAGGATTGAGTGGTGTTAATGTAGCAAGTTCTGCAAAATCTCAGGGAAACAAGCTGGGTTCCAGTTTTGTAGACGGAATTAATGAAAAGAAAGGTAGTGCTTCATCGGCAGCGGCTTCTCTTGGAAGTGGAGCAAGAGAAGCATTGGCAAATAATTCTGGTGGCAGTTATTCGATTGGAGTAAACTTCTCAAATGGCTTTGCGAATGGTATTCGTGCGGGCGGTTATGGGGTTGCAAGCGCAGCGGCATCTGTAGCAAGTGCGGCAGCTAATGCGGCAAAAGCAAACTTACAAATTCATTCTCCATCACGAGTGGGTGGTTGGATTGGTAAGATGTTTGATTACGGTATCAGTGGAGGAATGGAAGATAATACTTCCGTTGTAACACAGGCTGCCGAAATGGTAACGGATGCCATGCAGGTGGATGTAAAATCATTACTTGGAATGATGCGAGGAGCAGTTAGTGAAACAGTTTCCAGAATCACGACAAACAAAATGCTCGAAAGAGCACCACAGGCTTACGGATATGCAGCTTCTCAAAATACAGAAGTGAAACAGGAAATTAATTTCTATCAGCCAGTTCAGTCTCCGGTAGAGATGAGCCGTGCACTTAGAAAAGAAGCAAGGAGGTTGGCATTAACTTGAACAGGATAGAGTTTCGTTTTTCAAAAGGAGAAGAGACGCTTGTGTTGGATGAACCGGACTTTGGTGTAACAGAATATTCAGGCATTGAAGCGACAGATTATGAATTGGAAAAAAGCGTAAATTCGAACTTTATTGGAGAACGGTTAAAGCGAAAAAAAGTTCTTTCAAGACCGATTGCTATTTCTGCGGACTATCTCGGAAATGAAGATAAATCTGATAAACGTCAGGAGTTAATCCGTTTTTTCAGTCCGTTCTCTTCCGGAACCTTAACAGTGAATCATCTTGGTGTAGAAAGAGAAATTGAATACGAAGTAGAGAGTTTTCATTTTACAAGCCAGAATATTTATGATGTGCTTGAATTTGAAATAGAACTTTCCTGTATGGATCCAATGTTTCAGGACATTGTGCAGACTGGAGAGGCAATTTCTACATGGGTAAAAGGGTGGGCGTGGAAATTCACGCTCCCTTTTAAACTCAAAGAGAGAGGAGAGCCGAAGAAAAATGTCTTTAATTCCGGACATACAGAAGCACCTCTTGAAATTTATTTTCACGGACCGGCAGTCAATCCGAAGATTACAAATCTCTCTACAGGGGAATTTATCCGAATTAAGAGGGAACTGACTTCGGATGATATTTTGTATATTAATACCGCTTTTGGGCAGAAGAAAGTTGAAATTATAAGAGGAGGAATAAGTACAGATGCATTTGATTATATTGATTTACAGTCTGTATTCTTCTCTTTGCAGGTAGGTGACAACATGCTTGAATATACGTCTGAAAACGGATTAGACCCACAATCCGTGGAAGTACGGTATAAGAACAGATACATAGGAGTATAAAATGGAATATTATGGTTTTTTTAATGGGGGTACAGAATATGGTCAGGAAGAATTTAACCGGTATTTTGATAATATCTACGAATCCGGAATTGCAGTAAATTCAGATGGTTCTATGCAGTATCCGATTACAATCTCTTCCGGAAAAGTGACAGTAGGAAAAGGGTTTGCTATTTTGAAGGGTTTTTATCATTATAATGATTCGCCAAAAGAGTTCCAACTTTCTCCGGATGCAAATTATCCAAAAATTTACAGAGTGATATTACAATTAAATGTATCACAATCATCTGTAAAGCTGCTTGTAAGAGCAGGAGGTGCATCTAGTGCACCAAATACACCAGCGCTTACAAGAACAGAAACTATTTACGAATTGTCGCTTGGACAGTATAGAGTTGCTAAAAACGGAGGAATTACGCTTTATAGAGATGAGAGGTCGAATAATCTTGTATGCGGTGCAATTCGACCGAAAACTTTAACTGCTTATAATGCTGCTATGAAAGAAAATCAGCGTCTGTTTGACGAATGGTTTAAACAGCAGCAGGGAACAGGCTGGCGCAATATTTATACACAGAGTACGACACCAACAGGGGCGGTGAGCGGAAGTATATGGATAAACGAATTAACGTAAGATTTTTTGATAAAAACTTAAAATTTATCGGTGAACTGGATGCTTACGAGGGTTTGGAATTTATTACACGCTGGACAAAATACGGGACGTTCCAAATTTTTGTGTATAGAATTACGAAGCAGATGAAAATAGGGAACTATATTATGCTGGATAATGACAGGAAGAAAACTGGAATTATCAAGAGAATTGAATGTTCTGACGATGATAATTCTAGTACACCCGCAACCATCAGTGGATATACACTGTTGCATTTATTAACACAGCGTATTACGTATCCCCCAAAAGGGCTTGCATATCATAGTTTTCACGATACGGCAGAAAACATTATCTGCAGTTTAGTGAAAGCAAATGCCACAAACGCAACGGATACGAAACGAAATATCCCTTTTCTAAAAGTGAAAGCATCATCTGGACGTGGCGACAGAGTGTATTACCAGACCAGGTATGACAATTTAGATGAGGCAGTAACCGCTCTATGCGAAGCATCTGGGCTTGGTGTGAGCGTTTCACTAATTCCGGAAAACCAACAGCTTTTATTTGAAGTTTTAGAGGGAGTTGACCGTTCTGCGAATCAAAGCAATCGTCCGCCGATGATTTTTAATGTAGATTATGATAATGTCACAAATCGGGAATTTATCTCAGATATTTCTGAATATAAAAATACTGCGATTGTAGCAGGACAGGGAGAGGGAGCAGAGCGCCGTATTCGTTATGTTGGAGACGAAAACTCTGGATTAGAGCGGTATGAGTTGTTTGTTGATGCAAGAGATATAGAAGATGATACAGCACTTCCAGATAGAGGAAAGTCAAAGCTGGCAGAATGTGCCTGTAATGACACTTACTCCTCAGAAGTGGATTCTTCCCAGTATAAAATTAAATGGGATATCGGAGATATCGTTGTAACGGTTGACCGTGAATATGCAGTAAACATGAATGAGAGAATTGTTGAGACAACAGAGACTTTTGATGAGAATGGATATTCTATTTCGCCGACATTTGGAACGACACAGAAAACCATCTTAGAAAAAATCTCAGATATTTCCACCGCTTCTATGCAGTTGGTAGAGGGGATTCAGGGAATAAAAGGAGAAGATGGAAAAACACCTCAGATGATGATAAATACAGATGGACATTTGATTGCAATTTATGAAGATTAAAGGAGTAAATAATGAGTACAGTTGATTTAGGTAAAGTAATTGGTCCGCAGGGACCGCAAGGAGCACAGGGACCACAGGGACCTCAAGGAAAACAGGGGCTAAAAGGTGACCCGGGAGAGCCGTTTAAAATCGCTAAAATTTACAAAAGTGTATCAGCCATGAATGCTGGATATTCTACAGATGGAGTAAGCGTAGGAAGTTTTGTCATGATTGATACCGGGAGTGTAGATGATGCGGATACCGGTAAATTATATTGTAAAAGTTCAAGTGCCTATACTTATATCGTTGACTTATCTGGTGCACGAGGCATTCAAGGACCAAAAGGCGATAAAGGAGATCAAGGTATTCAGGGACCACAGGGTATTCAGGGTGTAAAAGGTGATAAAGGTGATACCGGTGCGACAGGACCACAGGGACCAAAAGGTGAACGAGGTGTTCAGGGACCGGCAGGAAGTACAGAAAGCTATATTCGCTTTGAGAAGATTTTTACTTCTACAGAGGGGCAGACTTCTTTCTCTTGGACAGATTATCAGTTTCCGTTAAACAGAAACGCTCTGGAAGTATATGTTGATGGTGTACGACAGGACGGAACGACATTTACTGAAAATTCAGATGGAAAAGGGATTAAGTTAAAAGCAGGGCTTCCGGCAGGATACAAAGTGCATATCTCTGGTTTTCAGATGGTAGTTGACTTACAAGGACCAAAAGGTGACAAGGGCGATAAAGGTGCCACCGGTGCCACCGGAGCGAAAGGTGACAAGGGTGCAACCGGTGCCACCGGAGCGAAAGGCGCAGATGGCGCAACATGGTTAACTGGAACGGCTGTTCCGACTACATCGCAGGGAAAAGACGGAGATTTCTTCTTAAATACATCGAATTTTGACGTATATAAAAGAGCCTCTGGTGCATGGTCGAAGACTGGCAATATCAAGGGGGCAACAGGAGCTACTGGAGCGACAGGTGCAAAGGGTGATACTGGTGCGCAAGGACCGATTGGAGCGCAGGGACCGCAGGGGGCACAAGGTGCAAAAGGTGTGAGTATGCGTTTAAAAGGCGCATGGGCATCTGGAACCGCTTATGTCAATGATGGAACGTATATTGATATTGTAACTTACAACGGCAGTACTTATGCTTGTGTAAAAGGTCATACTGCTTCTTCCAGTATTGTTCCGACAAATACTACATACTGGATTCAAATTGCGGCAAAAGGTGTAACCGGAAATACTGGAGCGACAGGCGCAAAAGGAGATACAGGCGCAAAAGGTTCGGCTGGTGTCAGTATGAGACTGAAAAATACATGGGCATCTGGGACAGCTTATGTGAATGATACATCTTATATTGATATCGTTACATACAATGGCAATACTTATGCCTGCATCAAGAGCCACACAGCTTCTTCTAGCATTACCCCAGCAAATGCTACGTATTGGCTCAAAATCGCTTCAAAAGGCGATACAGGGGCTAAAGGAGATAAAGGTGATAAGGGCGATACAGGAGCAAAAGGTGCGACTGGAGAAAAAGGCGCAACTGGTGCAAAGGGTGATAAAGGTGATAGCCCGACGTTTCAGATTGATTCAAATGGGCATTTAATTGCAATTTATCCGTAAAATGGAGGTAAAAAATGGCAAGCACAGTTGATTTAGGTAAAGTAGTTGGAGCGACTGGACCGAAAGGAGATACTGGACCAAAAGGAGCAACAGGACCGGCTGGTCCTAAAGGCACAGATGGAACAAAAATTTATGCACAGACATCTGCTCCAATTGGAGTAGCGACTGGAACAGTTTGGATTAATATATAGTAGGAGGCAAAAAGATGGCAATTAAGAAAGCAATTTTTAAAATTTTTAACGGAAGTACATGGGATGAATATCATCACAAGACAGATTCTGCACAGGTAGCACATACAAATTCGGATAATTCTGCAACAACAGCGGAAGCAATTTTCAATGGAACGACAGCAAAAGCAACATTAGCAAGCGGAAGCTCAGGAGATATCACACTTAGAAAGCATGGCAATATTGTGGTTGCATTAGGAAGATTAAAAACAAGCGCAACAGCGGCGGGGGCAACACTTGCAACGATTCCAGCGGGGTATCGCCCGAATCGCTATGTGCGCCTCCTTGCTCCTCGATATGATTTGCGCTACGGAAACATCGGAATTAATACAGATGGAGTAGTAGCTCTTGTGAATGACTCACAATTATCAGAGGCTAATAAAGAATATTATATTAATCTTTGCTGGGTATTAGCATAGGAGGTGGCACAATGCAACCAGAGATTGTAGTTGCTGTCTGCTCCTTGCTTGGCACGCTTGCAGGGTCTCTTGCGGGGATTATGACAGCAAATAAATTGACAATTTATCGAATCGAGCAATTGGAAGAAAAGGTAAAAAAACACAACAATTTGATTGAGCGCATGGTAGTGGTGGAACAGTCTACACGCTCTGCTCATCACAGAATTGATAGCTTAGAAGAATTAGAAAGAGAGGTTCAGAATGGACATTAACTTTTTGCTAGAATATATTAATTTACCAATTTTAGGAATTTGTCTGATGGTTGGCTATGTATTGAAAACAGCTTTTGTTAAATTTCCTAATAAATATATTCCGCTTGCCGCATTGACACTTGGAACAATTATTGCAATTGTAGTTAATGTGAAATCTGGAATTAATATAGATGTAGTCCTTGGAGGTATGATTTCAGGGCTTGCATCGACAGGGTTATATGAAATGTTAAGAAATTTATTAAATAAAGATGAAAAGGTTGGATAAAAATATGAAAATTAATGTACACGCAGGACACAACTTTAAGGTTCCAGGCGCAAGCGGAATCTTTAGCGAAACGGTAGAGGATAGAAAAGTAAAAGATTTAGTGATTACAAAGTTTAGAGCGCTCGGACACACAGTCTACGATTGCACGGACGAAACTGCAACAACTGTGCGTGGCAATTTAGAAGCGATTGTTGCAAAATGCAATGCTCACAGCGTAGATTTAGATGTGAGTATTCATTTCAATGCATTTAACAGCTCAGCAAATGGAACAGAAGTGTGTATTTACAGTGAAAATTCTGCATCAAAAAGCACGGCGCAGAAAATTGCGAATGAAATCGAAAAGCTCGGCTACACAAAGCGAAATGGCGGAATCTCTATCCGTAACGGTTTGTATGTGTTGAGGCACACAAATGCGCCAGCACTGCTTGTTGAGTGCTGTTTTTGCGACAATAAAAAAGATGCTGCACTTTACAGTGCTGAGAAAATGGCAAATGCAATCGTAAAAGGTATCACAGGGCAGACTGTAAAAGCATCAACTAACGCATCGGCAAATACAACAACTAAGGAGAAAAAGTATATGTTTAGTCCAGCAACCTGCAAAGTCGGAGATTCTAGCACTAGTGTATTGCTCTTGCAGGAAATTCTGAAAGCGAGAGGATATTATTCCGGAAAGCTTGACAGAAAATTTGAAAAAGAATTAATGACAGCGGTTAACAAGTATCAGATTGAGCGCATGAAGCAGGGTAAAAAACTTGGCAATGGAAAAGGCGATGGCATCTGTGGACAGGATATGTGGCGTGACTTGATTGCAATTTGAGTTAAGCTTCTGCTTAGACTAATCTTAGACTACAAAGTCGAGTTTCTACCTATTTAAATAGACGTTTTCAAATAAATTTTTGAGTGAATTGTCTGACAATAGTTGCCAGCATAAAAATTCTGTCAATATGCTGGCAACTAAAAATTGTATCATCTCCGTGTTGCATTTCGTGTTGCATAGTGTTATATTTTAACATAAATAATCATGTTAAAACGGAATTGAAAATCATGAAAATACTGTATTTACGGTACTTTTACGGCTTTCAAATAATTAGTTAAATTTAAACAATATCGCTGTTATGGGTTCGAATCCCTCATCCCCTGCTTTAAAAGTACTGTATTTACGGTACTTTTTTTATTTTGTGTTGCATTTCATGTTGCATAGTAAAAAAAACAGTATTATTATGCAAATTGTATGTGAAATTAGAAAAATTCACATAAAGTTTGTAGAACTTAAAGTATTATATAGTGCATAAAGTTTTGGTATAATAGAACCACGACGTGCAGTTGCAAAACGATCGCAAAATCCTTTGCAACTGCACGTTTTTTTGTTTTTATATATTTTTTGTAGAGAATTAAACGAGAGAAAGGAATTAAAATTATGCCAAAAACAAAGTTTCAGGAAGTAGTATTTACAATTATGATGGTGTTCGTTATGGTTTATGCAATGATTATCTATAACATTGCGCTTAACAAAGGTGGAATGACAAATGAAGTCTTTTTACTTGCTTTTCATGAATTAGTGATTATGGGACCAATTGCGTTTATTTTAGACTTCTTCTTATTTGGATTTTTATCAAAAAAAATTGCATTTGGATTTGTAACACCGGGAAAAGATGCGCAGATTATGATTGTGCTTGCAATTTCAGCGGTAACAGTATGCCTGATGTGTCCAAGCATGAGCCTTGCAGCTACGTTATTGTTTAAACATGCAGGAAAAGACATAATTGCGGTATGGGTAGAAACAACTGCATTAAACTTCCCAATGGCGCTCTGCTGGCAGATTTTCTTTGCAGGTCCGCTGGTAAGAAAAATTTTCAGAATGATGTTTAAAGAAGCCTAAGTAAAGAAAAAAAGTAAAGAAAAAGAAAAGGATGTCAGTGTAAATATGGCATCCTTTTGTGGTATACTAAGGGTGTTTGAACGCAGATAAGCATTCCCCCGCTTCAAGTGCGCAGAGCACTAAGCGGCGGGTGAGGGGGATGCTTCTGTCAGTGGGAGTTGAAAGCTCCCACTGACAGATCGCAAAGCGACTGCGTTCATGAGCAAGTAGCGAAGCGGATTGCGAATGTCCGCTTTACTGCAGATAAGCATTCGAGGATGGCAAAAAATCAAAAGGGCTGCTTTACTATTTTTGGTACGCTAGTTATTACAAATTTTTTAACTTTTATTTAGGTTTCGTTAATTTTACCAATAAAGGAAAATTTGTGTTATAATGTACAAGTGTCGAATTTGGATGGAAAAGAAAAGTAGTAGTTGCAGGAGTAGTAGATAATGAAAGATACAACAAAAAAGAATAAAAATCAGCAGCCGTTTCGTTCAGAAGCCCGAAGAAGAAAAGTGGAAGCTGCAAAAAAACGGGCAATGGAAAAACAAAAGCAGGCACAGCAACATGCTGGTGAAAATCCTGAAATAGAAAAACAGATTGATTCTGCAATGGAAAAAATCATTCAGGAAACAATAGGGGAGGAAATTTCCAAGGAAGAGGCGGTAAGGGAAGCTGTTTCAGCGAAGGAAGAAGCCGGAAAAGAAGAAAACGTAAAACAAGAAAACGAAAACGTAAACCAAGAAAACGTAAAACAAGAGGAAGTTTCAAAAGAAGAAGTACCTGTAGAAAAAGAAGAACAGGAAGAAAATACAGAAGAAAAATCGCAGGAAGAAAGCACTCTCAAGGAAGAGGAATATGTCAAAGAAGAACAACTATCCGAAGAAGAACCGTTCAAAGAATCACCTTCAGAAGAGCCATCTTCAGAAGAAGCAGTGGCTTCCGCTATAGCAGTTGAGCCAATACCGGTAACAGCAGAACAGATAGTAGATTCCGAAATTTCTGATGAGACAGGTAACGCAAAAAAGAAACTGAAACCTTCGATGATTGCAGGTGCAGCAGCAGCTATTTTGGTTGTAGGATATGCAGCAGGAGCGCTTTATTATACCAATCATTTGTTTGCAGGCAGTAAAATCAATGGAATGGACTGTGCCAATATGACGGAGAAAAAAGCAGATGCGGCATTGAAAAAACAGGTTGAGTCTTACGAAATTGAATTGGATTTCAGAAATAATGAAAGCAGAACGATTTCAGGCAGTGATATCGGATATCAGTATATAGGCAGTGGAGATGTAAAAGATGTAATGAAAAAACAAAATCCGCTGTTATGGGTAAGTGGTCTGTTTTCAAAGAAAAATTATAATGTTGAGATTGATGCAAATTTTGACAAAACTGCGCTTAAAGCGCAGTTAGATGGTCTGGATTGCCTGCAGGAGGCAAATATGGAGGCACCGGCAGATGCACAGATTGCGTTTGTGGACAATCAGTTTGTGATTCAGGATGAGACACAGGGAACAACCATTGACGAAGGAACGCTGCTTACAGCATTAGAAGAAGCTGTTTGTACAAGTCAGACAAAGCTGTCAGTGGAAAAAACAGGAGCTTATGCAAAACCGAGTGTGACAAAAGATGATGAAACATTGATTCATCAAAAAGATATCTGGAACAGTTGTGCAACTGCAACCATTACATATACATTTGGTGATGAGCAGGAAGTATTAGACGGTATGCAGATTAAGGACTGGTTAAGCTATGATGAAGAGGGAAATTATGTAGAAAATAAAGAGGCAGTCATGGCACATATCAAAGAATATGTTTTAGACTTGGCGACAAGACGAAACACGATGGGACGTGACCGTACAATTACAAGTACGATGACCGGAGAGCCTGTGACAGTCAGTGGCGGAAGCTATGGATTTCGAATTGATCAGAGCGAAGAAGCAGAGCAGATTTATGAAAATATTGTGAATCATGATGTGGTAACAAGAGAGCCGGCTTATGCATCAAGAGCTGCTATTTATAGTATGACAGGTGATGATATTGGAAATACTTATGTGGAAGTTGACCTTGGAAATCAGCATTTATGGTATTACAAAGAAGGAACGCTTATCATGGATACCGATTTTGTTTCTGGAACCTACACAATTTCCGATAGAAGAACTCCATCTGGAACTTATTCTTTGATGTATAAGCAAAAAGACCAGGTATTAAGAGGTACGAGAAGGTCAGATGGCACTTATGAATATGAATCACCTGTAAAATACTGGATGCCGTTTAATGGAGGAATTGGATTCCATGATGCCAGTTGGAGATATTCCTTTGGCGGAAGTATTTTTATGTACAGCGGTTCTCATGGATGTGTCAACCTTCCGAGCAGTATGGCATCAGAACTTTATGAAAATATTGAAGCTGGATGCCCGATATTATGTTTTTATTAAAGTGAAATTTTAAATTTGGTAAAAAATAGAAGGAGGCAGAACGGACGAAACTCTTTAAATTTTAGTTTCATTCGTTTTGCTTCTTTTTTGGTAAGCTGGTAAAATAGGATAAATCTTATAGAAAAAAATGGAGAAACGAGCAGATTGAAAGATAAAACAGGCAAAACAGCAGAACGTTTAAAATCAAAAAAACTATATTTGTTGGATATGGATGGAACGATTTATAATGAAAATGAAATTTTTGATGGAACACTTGAATTTTTAGAGGAAATCAGACAAAGAGGAGCACAGTATATTTTTATTACAAATAATTCTTCAAAATCGGTGAAAGATTATGTAAAAAAAGTCAATGACATGGGGATTTCTGCGGACGAAGAAAATTTTTATACATCGAGTCAGGCGACAGCAGCCTATATTAAAGAAAATTATCCGGGACAGATTGTCTATTGTATGGGAACACAGTCTTTAGTGGAAGAACTTCGGAGTGCAGGAATTGAAGTGGTAACAGAAGCAGATGACAGAGCAAGTATTGTCTTAATTGGGTTTGATACGGAGAATACGTCAGAAAAAATAAGAAATACCTGCATTATGTTAGGAAAAGAGGTGGCATATCTGGCAACGAACCCGGATTTAGTTTGTCCGGTTAGTTTTGGGTATATTCCAGATTGTGGTTCTATGAGCATTATGCTAAAAAATGCGACGGGAAAAGAACCGTTTTTTATTGGAAAACCAGAGCCGATTATGGTAAACTGTGTATTGAAAAGGCTGGGTGTCGATAAGGAGGATGCAGTGATTGTCGGTGACCGGCTTTATACGGATATTAAAACCGGAATTAATGCAAAGATAGATACCATTTGTGTCTTATCAGGAGAGGCAGAAATGAAAGATATTTTGGAAGGTGAGATAAAACCAGACTATATCTTTGACAGTGTAAAAGAAATTTATGAAAAGCTGACAGAAGTAGAGACTGAATAAAAATATAAAACGGCTGGAGATAAGTTTCTGGCTGTTTTTTAGGAGAAACTGAAATGTTTGAGAACAGAGCAAAGCCACTGCTTGAATGGTACAAAAAAGAGAAACGGAGCCTACCCTGGAGAGAAGATGCGACTCCTTATCATATCTGGGTATCGGAAATTATGCTTCAGCAGACAAGAGTAGAAGCAGTAAAGAGATACTATGCGCGATTCTTAGAAAAACTTCCTACAATAGAAGCACTTGCAGAGTGTGAAGAAGAAATACTTTTGAAGTTGTGGGAAGGACTGGGATATTATAATCGGGTCAAAAATATGCAGAAAGCAGCAAAAGTCATTGTAGAAAAGTATGACGGAGAAATGCCTTCTGATTACGATAAAATTCTGGAGTTGCCTGGAATTGGAAGTTATACGGCAGGAGCAATTGCGTCGATTGCATTTGGAGTCAGAAAGCCTGCCGTAGATGGAAATGTGCTAAGGGTTCTGGCAAGGCAGGAAGAGTGGGAAAAAGATATTGCAAAGACGTCAACGAAAAAAAAAGCTGAGTATATTTTAGAAGAACAGATGCCGGAAAATGATGTCGGTGAATTCAATCAGAGTTTAATGGAACTTGGAGCAACCGTCTGTCTGCCCAATGGGATGCCAAAATGTGAAAAATGTCCGATTTTAAACTGTTGTAAATCAAAAAAACATGGTACAATTGAACAATATCCGAAGAAGAGTGGAAAAGTAAAGCGGAGAATTGAAAAAAAGACAGTACTGTTGATTCAGAAGCAAGAATATTTTGCAGTTAGAAAACGTCCGGATGAGGGACTTTTGGCAGGGTTATATGAGTTTCCGAACCAGGAGGGATTTCTGTCTGAAAAAGAAGTGCTTTTTTTTGTAGAAAAACAGAATCTGGTCCCCATTCAGATTAAGAAAATTGAAAATGCAAAGCACATTTTTTCACATGTGGAATGGCAGATGCAGGGATACTTTATTTTAGTAGAAGATACAGAACTAAAAAAAAGCAAAGATTTTATTTTTATTGATAAAGAAGAAGCATCTGAAAACTATCCGATGCCATCTGCATTCTCGGTATATAAAAAATATATGGATAAAAAATTAGAATGAAAATACAGCAAATGACGGACGAAGGATGAAAGGAGTTTATTATGAAATTACTGTCAATAGCAGTTCCGTGTTATAATTCACAGGATTATATGAGAAATTGTGTTGATTCATTATTAAAGGGAGGAGAACTTGTCGAGATTTTGATTGTTAATGATGGTTCAAAAGACGATACTGCAAAGATTGCAGATGAATATGCCGAAAAGTATCCGACCATTGTAAGAGTCATTCATCAGGAAAATGGAGGACATGGAGAAGCCGTTAATACAGGAATCCGCAATGCAACAGGATTTTATTTTAAAGTAGTAGACAGTGATGACTGGGTCAACGAAGAAGCCTTTGAGGCAATTTTGAAAAAACTGCAGGAATTGATTGCAGGTCCGCAGACTCTGGATATGATGATTAGCAATTTTGTGTATGAAAAACAGGGCGTAAAACGAAAGAAAATCATGCGTTATCGTAAATATCTTCCTCAGAATCGTATTTTTACATGGGATGAAGTGTCGAATATGCCGGTCGGAAAATATATCTTAATGCATTCTGTTATTTATCGTACAGAATTATTAAGAGAGTGTGGACTGGAACTTCCAAAACATACATTTTATGTAGATAACCTGTTTGTGTATCAGCCATTAATGTCTGTAAAAACAATGTATTACATGGATGAAAATTTCTATCGTTATTTTATTGGACGTGAAGACCAGTCAGTACATGAGGACGTCATGATTCGCAGGATTGACCAGCAGTTGTTAGTGAATCGTCTGATGGTAGATACCATTGCCGGAAAGAAAATTTCAAATAAACATTTAAGACAGTATATGTTGAGATATCTGGATATCATTACGACTGTTTCTTCTGTTATGCTGATTCGTTCAGGCACAGAAGAAAATCTGAACAAAAAGAAAGATTTATGGAAATATATTAAAAATGCAGATATAAATATTTATAGTAAATTAAGACTTGGAATCTTAGGAAGGGCAGTCAATCTTCCGGGAGCAGGTGGAAGAAATATTATTATTGCGGTATATCACGTAGCACAAAAATTTTACGGATTTAATTAGATTTAAAATTAGATTTTTAATTAAAAGAAAAAGCAAGAGAGTTGTAAATGATACAGTTCTCTTGCTTATTTTTGTTTGTCATTATTTTAAAAAAATCTGTTCCGGCTGTTTCTGACGGACAGGATGTGGTTTATAGAACATCTGGTAAGCAACGATATTCAGCGCAAATGCAGAAAATACATCAATTAACGTATGTTGTTTTAAGAACACAGTTGCCAGTATAATTAAAACGGATAAGACGAATGTAACTATTTTTACCGTACGTGGATGTTTAAAGGAGTTATGTCTGCAAATTGCGATACAGCAGGCAACTGAGTTAAACACGTGAATACTTGGTAAAATATTAGTTGGTGTATCAATCCGGTACAGATGCCGTACCAAACTGATAAAAAATCCATCTCCGGTTAAGTGTGGTCTTAAATCCTGACCATTTGGATAAAAATAGGAAACAACTAAAAACAATGTCATTCCGAGTCCTAATGTAAAGATAAGCTGGTAATATTCCTGCTTATTTTTATTGATGAAAGCAAAATAACCAACGGTTAATGCAATATAAAGAAACCACATTAGATAAGGAATAATAAAATACTCACAGAAAGGAATCATGTCATCTAATTTTAAATGAATGATATGAGCTTTTACATTGCGCTGTTCGAGATATTGAAAAGCCCATAAATAAAAAATGCCATATACAGGTACAATCCAAACATGCTGGTATTTTTTTAATAGCTTCATGAAATTCACCTCTTCTCCAAGTATTAAGTATTGACATTATAGCATAGTCAAATTCCAATAACAATGGGGTTCATGTTAAATTTAGAAAACATTTACACATCATTCATTTTTGGGAATGAAGCTGTCGAAAATGAAGGAATCGAAGCGTTTTTTAGAAGCTTCAAATGTTTCCGGAGAGCGCAAAGTCCATGCAAAAACCGGTGTTTTATAAAGACATTTATTTAAAGTAAAGCTTAAGTTTTTATAGTCTTTATAGGAATAAGCGATAAAATCAGGTCTGCCAATGCAATTAATTAACAAATGTTTTACAAGAAAACTTAATAAAAATCCACCTTCTGCCACAGGATTGGTCAGATTGGAAGAAAGCTGTCCGCGGACAACCTCTGGTCTGTGACGACGATACCACAATAAGGCAAGTGAATTAAAGGATTCGATGCAGTAGCTTCCATGATATTCTTGTAATAGCTGATCCACGAGAGCGCAAGGGTATGTATGGAAAGAATGTAATTTGATTTCGACTAAAAGTGGAACCTGACCATTTACCAGTTTTAAGACATCACTTAAAAGAGGAATGGTTTCCCTGGTATTCTGAAGGCAGAGCTCCTGTAATTCTGCATAAGTTTTGGTTTCAAGCGGAATATCAATTCCACACATCCGGCCAAGGGAATAATCATGAAAAACAACAATCCGGTTATCTTTTGTAACCTGTACATCAAGTTCAATCCCGTATCCTTTTTCAATGGCACGTGAAAATGCCGGCATAGAATTTTCAGGGATTCCCAATTTTGGATTAAATAATCCACGATGGGCAAAGAGCTGATGGGCAAAACGCTTGGTTTGTTCTTTTCTGGTAAAACGTGGCATAATACAGTAAAAATAAAGTGCCGGACAAAGAACAAGAAACAGTAAAATTAAAAACAGTACTTTCATATGAATTTCCTTCTTTCTTGTCAAATTAAAGGCTTCTGTCTTCTCACTTATTGTAGCAGTTTCTTATTGAGAGAACAAGTGAAACATGATATAAT
The DNA here is from genome assembly GCA_003481745.1 of Firmicutes bacterium OM04-13BH. Classification (GTDB taxonomy): domain Bacteria; phylum Bacillota; class Clostridia; order Lachnospirales; family Lachnospiraceae; genus Blautia; species Blautia stercoris. Next base: position 367,083 of record QULP01000002.1, on the reverse strand, counting down.
TGACAGAGATAAAAATTAGGAGGAAACTATCATGGAAAATGAATACATCAAATTTACAATCGGCGAGAAAAAAGACATTGCGTTAATTGCCCATGATAATGAAAAACCAAAGTTAATTGAATGGTGTAAAGAAAACTATGATATTTTGAAAAAACATAATCTTTACGGAACCGGAACAACTGCAAGATTGATTGCGGATAAAACGGGGCTTACGATTAAAGGCTATAACAGTGGTCCGCTTGGCGGAGACCAGCAGATTGGGGCAAAAATTGTAGAGGGCGTCATTAATTTTGTTGTATTCTTTTCAGACCCGCTTACTGCACAGCCACATGACCCGGATGTAAAAGCATTGATGAGAATTTCTCAGGTTTATGATATTCCGATGGCGGTCAGCAAGGCAACCGCAGATTTTATGATTCACTCTGAATTTATGGATAAAGAATATGTACATGAAGTGATTAATTTTAAAAAGAATATCCAGGAACGTGCAGAATCTATGTAATCTGTGTATTTGAAGTTTCGATTTGAATAAATATAAAAATGGATGTCGGTTTTCCGGCATCCATTTTTGTTGAGAAATATTCAAGTCAAATAAAATTATCGTGTTGTAATCCAGGTTGAATACCCGTCCAAGCGCAGTCTGCGTTCCATTTTAATTGCATTTTCTAATTGATGAAATGCCCCAACCTGTACTTTATAAAATCCATCCTCTTCAAGGATAAAAGCGGGATAGCCCATATCCTGTAATTCATAAAGCTGATTATCAGCATTTGCTTTTTGACGGAATTGTCCGGTCTGAACTCGATATAGAACAGAGGAAGAATGTTCCGGTTCTTCGGTCTTTGTTTCGTCAAGTGTGCCAAGAATAGCATAAGCAATTGCCTCGGCAATATCATCAAATTTTTCATCAAACAGAGCATTGTCTGAATCGTTATTAATAAAACCTGTTTCAATTAAAACTGCCGGCATACGGGTGCGTCTTAAAACAACAAGCCCAGGTCTGGCACTAACTCCTAAATCCTTAAACCCAAGCTCGCCAAGTGCACCATTAATATTTTTTGCAAGTTCCGCTTTTGTTCCTGATAAATCATAGACGAGAGATTCTGCTCCGGAATACTGATTCGGCATGGGACTGGAATTTCGATGAAAAGAAAGAAAAAAATCAGCCCCATCTTCATTTGCAATCTGCGCTTTTTCAAAAGGGGTCTGATAAGTATCATCGGTTCGGGTGTAGACGACATCAACTCCATTTTCAGATAAAATCTTACCGACAGCCATAGCAAGATTCAGGTTGTCATTTTTTTCTTCTCTTCCTTTATAAACAGCTCCAGGGTCAACACTGCCGCCGTGACCTGCGTCAATTACAATCTTTGTTGCCAAAATGAAAACTCCTAAGAATTGCTTTCGATATTAGTATACGCAGAGGGATAGAAGGGGTTCATACCCGATACGCCTGACTGGTGCGGACAAACTTTACAATCAAAGGAATTACCATAAAACACCAGATAATCGGTTCGGCAATAATAATTCCCATATATCCAAGTACTGGTGCAAGTAAAAAGGCAATCAAAATTTTTCCGACCAGTTCAATTAAACTTGAAAAGACCGGAGTAATATGGTCGCCGATTGCCTGAAGTCCATTTCGTAAGATGGAAATTCCGGAAGATACAAAGTAAAACAGGGAGTTTACTTTTAGGTATAAGGAAGCCGGGTCTGTGACGGCGGTTTCTTTTGTTCCGGTAACCAGATAAATAAAAAATGGTGCACAGGTATAAGCGAGAAAAATAATAACAAGCACCCACAGCCAACATAAAAGCAGTGACTGTCGGATTCCTGTTTTTACACGGTTAAACTGTCCTGCTCCAAAATTTTGACTGCAAAACGTAGACATAGTAATTCCCATAACAGAAATCGGTAAAAAGTTAAATTCCGTTACTTTTCTTGCAGCGGTATGGGCAACGATGATATCTGTTCCAAAAGTATTGATAGTGCACTGCAGGGCAAGAGTTCCAAAGAAAACCAGAGACATCATAAGTGCCATCGAAAAACCGGAGGAGTACAGTTTTTTCACCATTTTTGAATCAAGATGAAAATCTGCTTTTTCCAGATGGAAAATCGGATAGCGTTTCCACATATAAGTAAAACACAGCACAACCGAAACCATCTGGGATAAAATGGTGGCATAAGCCGCTCCACGGACTCCAAGATGAAAGACCAGAATAAAGGTTAAATCCAGTACAATGTTTAATAAAGAAGCACAGATTAAAAATAACAGCGGTGCAACGGTATCTCCAACTGCACGCAAAATTCCTGCGAGGGCATTATAAAGCATAGTAATCAACATTCCGATAAGCAGGATGCGGATATAAGCAGATGCAGAATCAAATAAATCCTGTGGCACATTCAAAAGATGCAGCAGAGGATTTAGGAAGAGTAAAGCAAGTGCCGTTAAAAGGATGGTTGTGATAAAACTTAATAAAAAAGTGCCGGCAGAAGCTTTTTTTAGCTGGTCAGTCTGTTTTGCACCAAAGCATTGGGCGACGATAATGGAAAATCCATTGGTCAGTCCCTGTAAAAAGCCAATTAATAAAGTAGTGATTGCCGTTGTCGCGCCGATTGCCGCGAGGGCTTCGTTTCCAAGGGTGCTTCCTACGATTCGAGTGTCTGCCAGACTGTAAAAAAGCTGAAAAATATTTCCAAGACAGACTGGAAGGGCAAACGAAAGCATTAAGCGGGTCGGGTTGCCTTTTGTTAAATCTTTCATAGATAACTCCTTTTTCTATAAAACTTCATAAATTATAACGCTTTTGGATGTCTGGATACAAGAGAAAAGTAAGGAAATGTGAAGAAAGTCTAAAAACAAAATAAAGATATAAGGAAAATACTTTTCATAAGTCGGCAGAAGTGCTAAAATCGTAATCAGCATAAAAAAAGGATGGACCAAATAAGTATGAAGAAACCACAGATGAAAGAGGAAACCAGAAAGAAGATAGATAATTTCTGGTATTATTACAAAATCCATGTACTGGTCGTTGTATTTATTTTATTTGTTGCAGGTGTTTTTATCAAAGATATCGTAACAAAAGTGGATTATGACTATTCCGTGGCATTTGTAACAGAGGAAATGATGACGGATGAAGAAATCTCTTCGATTCAAAGTGTGCTTGAAAAAGAGGCAGAAGATTTAAATGGAGATGGTGAGATACACGTTGAAATGCAGAATTATACAATTCCACAGGGAGACAGTGCAGACCCTCAGTTGGTTGCAGCAGGACAGACAAAACTTACGGTAGATATCCAGGAGGGAACGAGTATGATTTTCTTTTTAAGTCCTGGATGTTATGAAAGCTATAAAGACAGTGGCGTACTTCCGGCAGATGAATCAGAGTATATAAAGTTTTCGGATTGTACGGGTTATGAAGAAGCAGGAAGTCCAAAAGAGTTAGGTGATTTGATGGGAGCACTGCGCTTGGTAGAAGATACCAAACTGAAAAAAGACCAGAATAAAATGGACTATTATGAGGCGAACAAGGAATTGTTTGAAAAATTCACTGAAAAAACATTACGGGGCGAATAAGAGGGAGGTCATTCTATCAGAGATATCTAATAGAATGGCTTTTTTTCAAAATCTGTAGTATAATAACAAAGATTATGTCGAAAGAAAAGAAAGGCAGATAAAACTATGTTTGGATATATTACAGTGGATAAGCCGGAGATGAAAGTAAAAGATTTTTATCGATATAAGGCTTATTACTGCGGGCTTTGCAAAAGTCTTCAAGAGAATTATGGATTAAAGGGAAGAGTGACACTTAGTTATGACGTTACCTTTCTGGTTTTGGTGTTGACTTCCTTATATGAACCGAAAGAAGAAAAAAGCGAGTCGAGATGTCCGGTACACCCGATAAAAAAAATTCCGGTTTTGCAAAATGAAATTTCAAGATACGGTGCAGATATGAATCTTTTATTGACCTATTATCATTTTGAAGATGACTGGAAGGATGAAAAAAGTTTAAAAGGAATTGCGGGAATCCATTTCTATAAAAAGCAGGCAAAGAAAATCTGTAAGGAATATCCAAGGCAGAGCCGTGTCATCTGTAAGAGATTACGAGAACTTGCCGTATATGAACAAAAAGGAGAGACAGATATTGACCTTGTAGCCGGAACTTTTGGGCATCTGATGGAAGAATTGTTTGTTTTGAAACAAGACAGATGGGAACCGTATTTAAGAAAGTTTGGTTTCTTCCTTGGAAAGTTTATTTATATTATGGATGCTTATGATGACTTGGAAAAAGATTTAAAGAACGGAAGTTATAATCCATTAAAACCGTTTTATCATTCACGAACAAAAGAAGAGTATGAAAACAGTGTACGTGAAATGCTGGTTATGATGATGGCAGAGACCGGAAATGCCTTTGAACATCTTCCATGTGTTGAGGAAAGCCAGATTATTAAAAATATCATCTATTCAGGTGTATGGTCTAATTATAATAAAATTCAGAAAGAAAAACAGGAGAAGGAAAAAAATGTTAAATAATCCTTATGAAGTGCTTGGAATTTCTCCAAATGCTTCCAATGATGAAGTGAAAAAAGCATATCGCGATTTAAGCAGAAAGTATCATCCGGATTCTTATGTGGATAATCCGCTTGCAGATTTGGCAGAAGAAAAATTTAAAGAGGTACAGGAAGCTTATGACCAGATTATGAAAGAAAGAGACGGCGGATATCAAAGCGGATATCAGAGTGGTTCTTATCAGCAGAATTCCGGTTATCAGTATCAGGGAGCTTCTGAAGAAGAACAACGTCAGTATCAGGTAGCAAGTAATTACTTAAATGGACGCCAGTATCAACAGGCATTAAATGTACTCTCTGGCATGAAAAATCGAGGAGCTCACTGGTATTATTTAAGTGCAATTGCCAATATGGGACTTGGAAACAATATGAATGCATTGAATTTGGCAAAACAGGCGGTCAGTATGGAACCTGGAAATGCAGAATATAATAATCTGGTAAATCGTCTTCAGTGGAATACGCAGCGTTATCAGGGAATGGGAAATCCTTATGGAGCGGGCAGTGGAAGTGCTTGTGGAACTGGAAATTTCTGTTGCGATTTATGGTGTGCAGATAGTCTGTGTGAATGTATGGGAGGAGACCTTTGTTCATGCATATAAATGCAAAAAAAATGGCTGTTTCGGGTATTTTAATGGCAGTGACAGTTTTGCTGGTGTGTTTTGGAGGGATTTTGGAATCCAATACCTTGTTTTTACTTGCCGGAGCAGCGTTTTGTGTAGGAATTATCATAAAAGAATACGGACTAAAAACGGGAGTTGCATTTTTTATCGGAAGTGTGATTTTAAGTTTGCTTTTTACCCCTCAAAAACTGCATTGTATTACTTTTGCTTTGATGGGAGGTTACATTGTTTTAATTGAGGCGGTATTTCGGATACTTGGAATGCATCCGGACTGGAAACAAAGAAAGCTTTATTTTAACCTGTCAAAGGTTTTGGTTTTTAATCTGCTCTATCTTCCGGCACTTTTTATTGCACCGAAGCTGTTTTTTGCCGGAAAATTGTCAGATAAAGCCAGGCTTATTTTAATACTGGGAGGACAGGCTGCACTTTTTATTTATGATAAAGCTTACGAGTATTTTTTAGTACAGATATGGGAAAAATTGAGAAATAAATTATTTGGAAAACAAAATTAAGATGAAAAAAGAGGAAGAATATTGATGCATATTTTAAAAATACTGTCAGGTCCGTTGATTGGAGCTGTCATCGGATATTTTACAAACTACCTTGCGGTAAAAATGCTGTTTCGTCCCTTGCATCCGGTTAAAATCGGAACTTGGACGCTTCCGTTTACTCCAGGTGTAATTCCAAGAGGAAAAACGCGTCTGGCAAGGGCACTTGGGAGTGCAGTAGGGGAACATCTGCTGACGAAAAAAGATTTAGAACAGATGCTGTTATCAGATGGAGTCAAGCAGGCAGTAGTAAGCCGTGTCAAGGAAGAAGTACGAAAAATTGCAGAGAGTGATGAAACGATAGAGACATTTTTACTGCGTTATGTAGAATCAGAACAGTATAATGAGACAAGAAAGAAATTAGAAGATTTTATTACCGGGCGGATTTTAGATGGACTTGATAAAATGGATGTCGGAAAGGTAATTGCAGAAGAGGGTGCAAAAGAAGTTAAGAAGAAATTTGAGGGTTCTATGGTGTCCATGTTTTTAAATGATGATTTAATTCATTCGATTGCCGAGCCGATTGGAAATAAAGTGGGCGAATACATTAAAGAAAATGGTCAGGAAAAAATCCATCCAATTGTAGTTGGTGAAATAGCAGCAGCAGAAGAAAGACCAGTCAGAGAGGTACTGGGAGGGCTTGTTTCAAGAGAAGAAAAAATTGGAACGGTAGTAGAAGTGGTATATGAAAAATTTGTCAGTGAGGAAGCTGGCAGATTTGCCGAACAGTTCCATATTGCAGAAGTGGTAGAAGAAAAAGTAAACCAGATGGATGTACTGGAAGTAGAAAATATTTTGATGAGTATTATGAAAAAAGAACTTCATACGGTAATCAACCTTGGAGCACTGATTGGATTTGTCATTGGTTTATTGAATCTATTATTGTAGGAGATTTATTCGAATTTTACAAAATGTGGGTACAAACTTGGCAAATGGTATGGTATGATATGGATGGAAAAAATGCTCGGAAAACATGAAAATCCACCAAAAGAAGTAATTCCGATACAAAGACTGGATGCTAAATCTTTGCTGGAAAGAATGGACTCTGAGAAATAAGTTCTTATAATTTTTCCCAAAAAAGATTTTGATGGTACATAAAATCAAAGGAGGCAATTATGGCAAAATCAACAGTTTATTTTACAGATTTTCGCTGTCCGGTAGGGACAAGCCAGTTAGACAAACTGAAAAAACTTTGTATTGCAGCAGGAATCAAAGACATTGATATGGAAGGAAAATTTGTTGCAATTAAAATGCATTTTGGAGAGCTTGGAAATATGGCATTTCTGCGTCCAAACTATGCCAAAGTAGTAGCAGACCTCTGTAAAGAACAGGGAGGACTTCCATTTTTGACAGACTGTAATACGTTATATCCAGGCAGTAGAAAAAATGCACTGGAACATTTAGACTGTGCAAATCTAAATGGATTTAACAGTGTTACAACAGGATGCCAGATTATCATTGGTGATGGTCTTAGAGGAACAGATGAAATGGAAGTTCCGGTTGTAAATGGAGAATATTGTAAAACTGCCCTGATTGGACGTGCAATTATGGATGCAGATATTTTCATCAGCTTAAGCCATTTTAAAGGACATGAAGCGACAGGATTTGGCGGTGCAATCAAAAATATTGGAATGGGATGCGGAAGCCGTGCCGGAAAGATGCAGCAGCATGCCAGTGGGAAACCGGCAATTAATAAAGAGTTATGCCGCGGATGTCATCGTTGTTCAAAAGAGTGTGGCAGTGATGCAATTATTTATGAAAATAAAAAAGCAGTGATTGACTATGATAAATGTAAGGGCTGTGGACGCTGCATTGGTGCATGTAGTTTTGATGCCGTTTATAATCCAAACAGCAGTGCAAATGAATTGTTAGACCGCAAGATGGCAGAGTATGCACAGGCAGTCTGTCATGGACGTCCATGCTTCCACATTTCACTGGTACAGGATATCAGTCCAAACTGTGACTGCCATGGAGAAAATGATGCACCGATTCTTCCGGATATCGGAATGTTTGCAAGTTTTGACCCGGTTGCATTGGATCAGGCATGTGCGGATGCCTGCTTGAAGGCAAAACCAATTGAGAACAGTCAGCTTGGAGAACATCTTTCCCAGGAAGACTGGCATTGCCATCACGACCACTTTAAAGATTCCAATCCGAATATTGAGTGGAAAGCAACACTGGATCAGGCAGAAAAAATTGGTCTGGGAAGCAGAGAATACGAATTAAAAATTTTAAAATAAAAAAGAAATCTGCGTAGAACATGTTTCAATGCTCTGCGCAGATTTTTTATTATAATTCTTTTAACAGCACGTAACGTGGCAGTCCGCCATAAAGTGTAGCAGTTAACTGAATTTCATATCCATTTTTCAGCATATTATTTAAACTGAATCGGTTATCTGGATGTACGGTTGCCAGACACAGGCAATGCTGAAACTGCTGTTTTAATTGTGCTTCGGCATTTTGAAGCATACGAGACTGCAGATGATTTCCCTGAAATTCAGGAGAGACAACGGCGGAATCCATATAGACTGTCTGTTGCATCTGAGTATCAGAAAAATTCAGTATCTGTCCAAGATAGTTCTCTGAAACAGCAGGATATTTAATGACAAAGAAACCGGCAAGTGTTTTATCCTTTGTCCGTGCTGTGACAATAAATCCGTGTTTTTCAAGATGCGTTTTTAAATAAACATCATTATCGGCGGCAAACCATTCAGGGTGCTCCATTGTCTTATGTGCCTGATTCATCAATAGGCTTAGTTCGTTTAAATCTTCTAATGTGGCATTTTGCATAGTAAAATCCATAGCATAAACCTCCTAAAATAAAATAGTGGTATGATAAATTTCATATAAAAAATAAGTTAAGGCAAGTAAATCTGCGCTTCCGCCGGGACTTAAATTTGCTTTGACAAATTCTTTATCAATTACAGGAAGAACTTCAAGCTGTTTTTCGTAACTGCTGTTTTCTAAAAAAGAGGCAAGCTGTGTACGAATCGTTTGTGCAGTCTGATAATCAGAGCGGGTAATTAAATTGCTGTCCTGTGTGTAAGCAATATAGTGCAAAAGTAAAATACAGCCGGCATCATTTCTGGAAAAACCTGCTTGTAAAAGTTTTTTGTAAAGTGGAAGTCCAAGCTGAACTAAAGAAGGAAATCCTTTTTGGGCTTCTCCACGGATTCCTGTAACTTGATACTTCAAATAAAGTTTCTCTCCGTGAGTAAGAGAGGCAGAATCTTTTTTAGAAAGCAGTTTCAAATCATCAAGGAGATGAACTAACATTTCTTTGATGATTTCTGACAACTCGTCTGTTGTATCATCCAAAAAAGAAAGAGAAGGTATGGTTTTCTTTGAAACAGTATATCCAAGGGTGCAGCATAAAATCCCACCGGAAAAGACGGCTCCTTTATGGGTATTGACTCCATTTGTTGCCTGATACATGGTCTGTTCTGCTTCTAATCCAAGTACACGAAGAGAAGAAAAGACTTCAGGAAGAGGTGTGCCAAGACATCCTGCTTCCAGACCAAGGCGTGCACTTTGACAGAAATAAGGAAACAGACTGTCTGCACTTTTTAAGAAAAGTTCCCGATTCATGTCTTTATGGGAACCATTGTGATAGCGGTCAACCAGCCCTGGTTTTAAGGTAGTATTGACTTCTGAAATCAGTGCCTGTGTCATCTGTGTTCCGATATAAGAAGAAAACACTTCAAAAAAATGCGCTTCAATGATAGAAAGAGTTTTTTTGGAAAGTTCCTTTGCAGAATGAGTGCGGGAACGGGAACAAACAAAAACAGGATTGTCACAGAGTAGGCAGGTGCGCCCAGAGAGTCCAAGCTCAGTGCGGGATACTTTGGTAGAATCAGGACGCAAAATATCCAAATCAAAGATACGTCCAAAAGAAGAGCCATCTTCAAATGCAGTCATATAGGATTTTAAAGTTTCCGGAGTGATTCCTTTGATTAGAAAAAATGCTTCATATCCGGTATTTTCTTCCATGATTTTTTTAGTTAATAACGTAAGCTGATGCGTTGTTAAACAGGATTCGATAAAATGAATTCCCTCATAAAAAGCCCAAACGGTATAAGGAAATACTTTTATTGGACCGGGAATATTTAAAGTAAAGCTGATTAAGGCACAGTTTGATTCAAGAGTATGGTCTGAAAGCAGTTCCTGTTGAATCCATGCACGGTGTTCTCTTGCATCGAGAATTTCAGCCATGGTAATTGGAACTCCAGTACTCCAGTTTTTATTAAGTAAATCTGACATCTTATAGGCCCTCCTTTTGTGACAAGAGAGAAGCTCGAAGTTTTTGTCCGGCTTCAGAAACCAGGTATTCGTAAGTTGAAGCCGGAACAAAATTTTTTAATGCTTCCAGCTGATTTTCAAGAAACAGTCTGCGGACAAAAGTGGCACTGATAATGGTGTCATCATTTTGCTTTCTTGGCAGTTCAAAGACATCAATGCCATGCTTTGGAAGGAGCGTTTTCATTTGCTGATTATAGGCATTTGTAACTTTAGAAAAAGGTTCTTCTCCGACAAAACGTGCAGTAATATGAAAGGCAGGCGCATAGTAATGTGCAAAAATTTCGAGGTCAAGTTTTGCGGTGTCATCATTGATAACAGCGCGCTCTTTTAAAAAATAATCCGGAAAAGTAGCGTGTGAAATCAGATAATCGGAACTTCCATGTACAGAGACGTTAGACAGATGGCTACAGCCTTTTTTAACAAGTTCGAGACGAACATCGGATGGAAATTCTGATGCGTCCTCCGATAAAACAAATACATGTAAGAGACTGCTTTTTTTGGCTGCTGTCTCCACCAGATATTGATGACCTTTGGTAAATGGATTGGCATTCATAACAATTGCACTGACAGGATGTGAAACATCAGAAGAAACAGCCAAAAATGGTGCAGCTTCTGATTTTAAATACTGTACAATTCCATCTTTTCGGTTTTCTAAAAGAAGCATGGTATCAGTTGCAATAATTTTATAAAATCCCATGTCGGTAAATACTGTCTGATAGGAAGGTTTGGTAAATAAAAACAGGTGAGAAATCCCAGATTGTGCTGCCTGTTTGACAAGTTGGGTGACAATCTTGGCAAGGAGACCTTCTCCTTGATAAGTCTCGTCAATTGCGATACATTTTAAGACATTCTCATAACGTGAACCACAGCCTAAAATAGACCCGTTTTGGTCTGTTAAGAGAACGGAGTAGGAATAAAAGGAGTCCGGAGTCAGACCGCTTTTTTTTAGAAAAGCTTCCATCTGTTTTTGCTTTCTCCCATGAAAAGGAAAACCCTCTTCGAGATAAGTATTTGAAAGATACATAAAAAAATCCCCCTTGATAAATAACATATACTTTATGTAAGGGTATCATATTTTTGGGAAGGCTGACAAGGTTGAAAGTTGAAACCGCAGAAATTTTGCGGTATAGTAAAGATATCTTGGATGATAGAGAAGGAGAACAAAAATCATGAGTGAAAAAATGAGTGTAAAAAAAGCAGAAGAATTTTCAACCAGTAACTGGTCAGGGGGAACAACCACCCAGCTTTACATTTATCCGGAAGATGGAAATTATGCAGAAAGAAACTTTCAGGCAAGAATCAGCAGTGCGACCGTAGACGCTGTGAAATCAGAGTTTACCAGTCTGCCAAATGTGAAACGTTATCTGATGATTTTTGAAGGACACCTGGATTTGATTCATGGTGTTAATACAAGAGTAGAATTAGAACCGTATCAGGTGGACGAATTTGACGGTGGAATTCCGACTGTCAGTTATGGAAAGGTCGTAGATTTTAATCTGATGTTAAAAGATGGAGCAGATGGTGTAATGGAAACCGCACAGCTTAAAACTGCACAGCAGGCTGTGATTGAAAGAGAAAAAGATTATAATCTGTTATGTATTTATGTAAAAGAAGGCAGTATGAAGATTGCAAATCAGGAAGTGAGTGCCGGAGAACTTGCAGTAATCGAGGACTGGGAGCATCCTGTAGAATTAAAAAATGAGGCAGAAGCGACTGCAAAAGCCGGAATCTGTAAAGTGAAAACCGTATAGATATAAGAAAGGAAAAAAATCATGATAGAGATACTGGTACTTCAAAATCCGAAAGTGCTGGTAAATAAACAGGAGATGATGTTTCCATATAAAAAAGTAGAAGCTTTGCTGTATTATATGGCAGTGGAAAAATCAGCGACAAGAGACCAGATTGCAACGCTTTTATGGGAGGACTGTGATGAAAGCTCGGCAAGAAAAAACTTACGTCATGCGCTTTATACGATTCGTAAAGTGTTCGGAGAAGAACTGATTACATCACCTACCAGACAAAATCTGGAATTAAATCAAGAACTGGAAATTGAAAGTGATTATGACCGTTTTTTAGAGGAAAATGAGAAAAACGGAACGGAAGTCTATAAATCAGATTTTCTGCAAAATTTTTATTTGAAAAATGCGGGTGCGTTTGAAGACTGGATGAATTTCAAAAGGGGAAAATTAAAAGAGATTTATTTGAACCGCCTTTACGAAAAGATGCAGAATGTTGAACATCTTTCCCTGAAAAAAAGAGAAAAATTATTTGAACGGTATACAACTGCAGAGCCGATTGATGAGAGGATTTATATGATGATGATGCAAATCTATGCCAAAGAAGGTTTGTATTATAAAGGAATCCGAATTTATCAGCAGCTGTCGGAGAAACTTCATACAGAACTTGGAATTCTTCCCGGAAAAGAAATTCAGGAATTTTACAATGAACTGATGGAAAACTGGGTCAGTGAAAGCGAGCATAAGGAAGATGAGACACAAGGCGATGGACGAGAGAGAGAGCGTTGCCTGCTTCGTGGAATTTACCGTAAATTTTTAGCAGGGGAAGATGAGACGGTATTTTTAGCAGGAGAGAGCGGAATTGGAAAAACTTATCTGGCGGAGAGCTTTTTGAAAGAAATTCAGGAAGAATCAGTATTGATTATGCGTACCTCCTGTCTGGCAACAGAAAAAAATATGACACTTCAGGCGTGGAATACGTTGATGATGGAATTAAATACTTATTTGAAAGAGAAAAATATGACACTGCCGACAGAATATTTAAGAGCGGCAGACCAGCTGTTTCCACTTTTTTCAAGAAAAGAAGAAATTGTTCTGTTTGAAGATGTTGAAATTTCCTATAGTTACCGCACAGCGAGAAATTTGATCTTAAAATTATTTGAAGAACTTGGAAGACAGATAAAGGTTGTCCTGTTTTTAGATAATATTCAAAATATGGATGCATCAAGTCTGGACTTTTTATCTTTACTGATTCGTTCTCGAAATAAAAATCTGTTTATTCTGGGTACTTGTCCGGTAAACTGGGAGGATAGATTAAAGAAGAGTCTGTCGGTGCTTGTAAAGGAAAAACAGATTACAAAAATTTTTGTTTCGCCCTTCAGCCGAAAAAATGTAGAACAGATGTTAGTAGAACGTCTTGGAAGAAAGAATGTAACAGAAAAATTCTTAAACAGTATTTACGAAGAGACAAATGGAAATCCATTTTTAATTCATACATTATTGGATTATTATAAGGGCATGGATTTAAAAGAAGACGAGGTTGTGCCGATGACTCAGGTCTGGAAGATGCGTCTGGATTCGCTTCCATATAAAACCAGGAAGGTATTAGAGCTGATTGCATCTTGTCAGGCATGGTCTGACATGGAAGCACTTGTTGCAATTTTAAGGCAGGATGAACTGGAAATTTTAGAGGCAATTGAAAGGTTAAAAGAAGAACATTTTATTTACGAAAAACAGGAAAAAGAATCGGTTCGTTTTTATTTTATTCATGAAAGTACTCAGCGTTATGTACATATTCAGATGTCTCCATCAAGGCGTAGAGTGTTTCACAGTAAACTTGCAGAATATATTGCAAAAAGTCCGATTTATGATGCCAGTCGTTTTGAACGTTTAATTTATCACTATTGTCTTGCAGGAAATAAAGAAAAAACTTTAGAGTATAAGATTCTTGCTTTGCAAAATTATGCCTATAAGTCGTATGAGCATTATCCGGTTGCACTGTTTATGTCCGGAATAAAACAGGAGAAAGAAGAATCCGTATTAGAATATTGTGACCGGCTGGAAGAAGAATTAAAAGATATCTACGAAGAGAGTGGGCAGCAGGAAAAATATATTCGTTTTCATGCGATTTTAATGGAAACACAGGCGCAGTATTGTATTCCGCAGGGATATTACAGACGAGGAATAGAATGTATTGAAAAGGCATTAAAATCCATTGGGTGTATTGGAGAGGATGCAAAGGAAAAAATCCATTGTTTACGATTTCTGATTTATTATCGTCTGAATATCTGGGAAACAGAAAATTTAGAAGCACTTTTAGAAGAAAGTCTCAAACTGGCACAAAAACAGGGATATCAGGAAGAATATGCGATTACCTGCAGATTGTATGGAATTTATTATGGCATGATTGGAAAATTTGAAGAGGCAGAAGAAAAACTGGAAGAAGCTTTGGAATATTTTAAAAGAGTTCCATTAAAAGAACGGATTTATGCGTCAAATATTTCCGGATGTTATAATTACATAGGGGAAATTCAGAGAAAACAAAAACATTTTAAAGAAGCAGAAGCGTATTATAAACAGGCAATTGCAGTTTGCCGGAAGAATCATATTCCGTGTACACCGGCTGTTTACTGCAATCTTGCCAGGGTTTATCAGGAACTTGGAGAAGTAGAGAAAGGTGAACTCGTTTTTTATCAGGCAGATTTATTGTATGAAGAATCTTATATGTTGATTGGACGTTCGATCGCGAAGGGGGCTCTAGCGCTGCTTGAAGCGAAAAAGGGAGAGTTTGAAAAGGCTTCGCTTTATCTGATGCAGGCAAAGAAAAGTGCCAATCAGTTGGGTTCCCCTTATGCAAAGGGACTTTTCGCCTTGCATGAATGGGAATTAAAAAAGAAATATTCAGAAAAATTCAAAAAACTTTTGACAAAAGAAGCAGAGGACTATCGAAAAGAAGCAGAATATTATTTAAAACCATTAAAAAGTGTATATGAATTAGAAAAAATTTAAAAAATATATGAATTTTTTGCGTTTTTTTGACTACTCTTATGTTAGGGTATAGTCACAGTAAAGATACGAATATTCCATTATTCGTAAAAAGTGAAAGCCGTTGGGTAGACGGGATTTGTTCATGGATACTGAGCACGAAAGTATTCTTGAGCATGAAGCTTTCGTCCCTGAAATTTTTGATTTCAGGGATGGAAGCATGCCACGCCATATCTAGTCATAGATATCATTCCTTGCAAAGAGGCCGTCCTTGGGGCGGTCTTTTTGTATTCGTTTAATGATTCTTTATGCTTGATGTAGAAATTTGACAAATTTCATAGAAGAAGACGATAAAAAACCTTGCTATTGTGAATTGTTGACGATTTTATTACCAGATAGCAAGATTTTTTTGAAAAAATTTTTAATAAATAGACGTTTTTTAGACTTTGAAATGGTAAAATTAAATCAAATCAAAAACAAATAAAAATAACAAAAAAGGAGAAGATGTGAAATGATGAATAATGCTGAAATCGGAAAAGCAATGGTAATCAAACTGGACCCGGTTCTGCCGGAGTATCCGACCTTCAAAGAAGGCGTAAGAAGAGCTCCAATGAGAGAACTTACTCTGAACAAACGTGAAATCAAACTGGCGGTTGCCAATGCTTTGAGATATGTACCGGAAGAACTGCACGAGCAGCTTGCTCCTGAATTCTTAGACGAACTTCTGACAAGAGGTCGTATCTATGGATATCGTTTCATGCCAAAGGAAAGAATTTACGGAAAACCAATCGATGAATATAAAGGAAAATGCGTAGAAGGTAAAGCATTCCAGGTTATGATTGATAACAACCTTGACCATGAAGTTGCTTTATATCCTTACGAATTAGTAACTTATGGAGAAACAGGACAGGTTTGCCAGAACTGGATGCAGTATCAGTTAATTAAAAAATATCTGGAAGAACTGACAGATGAACATACTCTGGTAATGATGAGTGGTCATCCAATGGGTCTTTTCAAATCTCATAAAACAAGCCCAAGAGTTATCGTAACAAACGGTCTGATGGTTGGTATGTTCGATAATCCGGAAGACTGGGCAAAAGCAACAGCAATGGGATGCTCTTCCTACGGACAGATGACAGCCGGTGGATGGATGTACATCGGACCTCAGGGTATTGTACATGGTACATTCAACACAATCTTAAATGCAGGTAGAAAATTCCTCGGAGTACCTCAGGATGGTGACCTTGCCGGACATCTGTTTGTAACAAGTGGTCTTGGCGGAATGAGTGGAGCTCAGCCAAAAGCAATCGAAATCGCCGGTGGTGTTGGTATCATCGCAGAAGTAGATGCTTCCAGAATTGAAACACGTCACAGCCAGGGATGGGTAAGCCTTGTAATTGAAGATGCAGCAGAAGCATTCAAAGTTGCACAGGAATACATGGATAAGAAAGAAACAGTATCCATTGCTTACCATGGAAATATCGTAGACTTACTGCAGTATGCAGTTGATAACAATATCAAGATTGAACTGTTATCTGACCAGACAAGCTGCCATGTGCCATACGACGGAGGTTACTGCCCACAGGGTCTGACATTCGAAGAACGTACAGAAATGCTTGCAAATGATAAAGATAAATTCTGTGAATTAGTAGATCAGACATTAGTAAAACATTATCACTTAATCAAAACACTCGTAGAAAGAGGAGCTTACTTCTTCGATTACGGTAACTCCTTCATGAGAGCTGTATTTGATGCAGGCGCAAAAGATATCGCAAAGAATGGTGAAGATACAAGCGAAGGATTCATTTTCCCATCTTATGTAGAAGATATTCTTGGACCAGAACTGTTTGATTATGGATATGGCCCATTCAGATGGTGCTGCTTATCCGGAAAACCGGAAGATTTAAGAAAAACAGACCACGCTGCAATGGAAATCATTAATCCAGAAAGAAGAAGCCAGGATAGAGATAACTGGATTTGGATTCGTGATGCGGAAAAGAACAAACTGGTAGTTGGTACTCAGTGCCGTATTTTATATCAGGATGCTCTTGGAAGAAGAGATATTGCTCTGAAATTCAATGAAATGGTAAGAAATGGAGAAATCGGACCGGTAATGCTTGGACGTGACCATCATGATACAGGCGGTACAGATTCACCATACAGAGAAACATCTAATATTTACGATGGTTCTAATATTACAGCAGATATGGCTGTACATTGCTACGCAGGAAACGCTGCACGTGGAATGAGTCTTGTAGCTCTTCACAACGGCGGTGGTGTTGGTATCAGCAAATCCATCAACGGTGGATTCGGTATGGTACTTGACGGAAGCGAAAGAGTAGACGAAATCTTAAAAGCGGCTATTCCGTGGGATACTATGATTGGTGTATCAAGAAGAAGCTGGGGCAGATGCGAACACTCTATCGAAACTGTAGCAGAATACAACAGAATCAGAGAAGGTCAGGATTATGTTACAATGCCTTACCTTGCAAGCGACGAATTAATTGAAAGAGTATGCAAAGATGTAGTGGTAGAACCACATCATCATACACATCACTAAAATTAGGAGATAACAGACATGAAAAAACGCTATATACGTCATGCATCTGAGTTAGTTACCTGTAAAGGTAGTGCACCGAAACATGGAAAAGAAATGTCAGATATTGGTCTGATTAAAGATGGAGCCGTAATCATTCACGATGATAAAATTGTGGCAGTTGGTACAACAGAAGAATTAGACAAACAGATAAATGATGAGTATGAAGTAATCGATGCGACAGGCAAAACTGTAATGCCGGGTTTCGTAGATTCCCATACACACTTTATCTTTGGCGGATATCGAGCAGATGAATTTTCCTGGAGACTGAAAGGCGACAGTTACATGTCTATCATGGAACGCGGCGGTGGCATTAATGCCACCGTAGTTCCAACAAGAGAAGCCTCCTTAGAGGAACTGATGGAAACAGGTGAAGAACGCTTAAACCGTATGCTGGAATTTGGTGTGACTACCGTAGAAGGAAAGAGCGGATACGGTATGGACTGCGAGACAGAATTAAAAATGCTGCGCGCAATGAAAAACCTAAATGAAAAACATCCGGTTGATATTGTTTCCACATTCTTAGGACCTCACAGTGTTCTGCCAGAATGGAAAGGCAAAGAGAAAGAATTTTTGGATGAACAGTTAAATCATGTCATGCCGATTGTAAAAGAGGAAGGTCTTGCAGAATTTGCGGATATCTTTACCGAGAAAAATGTATTTTCTGTAGAAGATTCCGAGTACTATATGACAAAAGCAAAAGAAATGGGATTCAAGCTGAAAATTCATGCAGATGAGATTTACCAGCTTGGCGGTTCTGAACTGGCTGCAAGAGTTGGAGCAGTTTCGGCAGACCATTTATTAAAAGCATCAGATGAAGGAATCCGTCAGATGAGGGATGCAGGAGTCATCAGTACCATTCTTCCGTTAACCGCATTTGGTTTAAAAGAAGAATATGCACCGGCAAGAAAAATGATTGATGAAGGCTGTGCAGTGGCACTGGCTTCTGACTTGAATCCGGGAAGTTGTTTTTCAAATTCCATTCCACTTATGGTGGCACTTGGATGTATTTATATGAACATGTCAATCGAGGAAGTCATTACTGCTCTTACCATTAATGGTGCGGCAGCAGTGGACAGAGCCGATAAAATCGGAAGCCTCGAAGTGGGAAAACAGGCAGATATCATATTCCTGAAATTCCCATCCATTCATTATATGCCATATCACACAGCAATTAACCTGGTTGAGACTGTAATCAAAGCGGGCGAGACTGTATATCACAAAGAATGGAAATAAAAATAAGTGTGTGTTTTAAAAAACGGCAACTTTTAAATATTTACATAATTATAAAGGAGAAAAGAGAACTATGGCAATGGAAAAAATCATTGAATGTGTACCAAATTTCAGCGTTAGTGAGGCAAAGGACAAAAAAACATTTGACGCAATTATCGATTGCTTCCGTGATGTAGAGGGAGTAAAACTTCTTGATTATTCTTCTGATGCAGACCATAACAGAAGTGTTGTAACAGTAATCGGAGAGCCAGAGCCGTTAAAAGAAGTAATGGTAACAGCAATCGGAACAGCAGTAAAATTAATCGACATGACAAAACATGTAGGACAGCATCCTCGTATGGGCTGTGTAGACGTAGTTCCTTTCATTCCAATCCGTGGAACAACAGTAGAAGAAGCAGATGCACTTGCAAAAGAAGTTGCTACAGAAGCAGCAGAAAAATTCGGTCAGCCGTTCTTCTTATATGAAGATTCTGCAAAAGGTTTAAAACACAGTGCAAACCTTGCAACAATCCGTAAAGGACAGTTTGAAGGAATGGCAGAAAAAATTGCAGCTGATCCAGAAACATGGACTCCGGATATCGGACCAAGCACCATTCACCCAACCGGTGGTGCAACTGTAATCGGAGCAAGAATGCCGCTTATTGCATACAACATTAATTTAAGCACATCAAGTGTTGAAATTGCACAGAAGATCGCTGATAAGATTCGTAATATCAAAGGTGGATTCAAATATTGTAAAGCTATGGGCGTTCTGTTAGAGAACAAAGAAGACCCAAGCAAAAATGTTGCTCAGGTATCTATGAATCTTACAAACTATACAAAAACTTCTATTTATACAGTGTTTGAAACTGTTCGTATGGAAGCAAGACGCTACGGTGTAAATGTAATGGGAAGCGAGATTATTGGACTCGTTCCTCTTCAGGCATTGGTAGACTGTGCAGCATACTATCTGGGACTGAACAATTTGGAAGAAAGCAACTGCGGATTTGAAACGAAATTCACAACTGACCAGGTTCTGGAAACACGTTTATAATTAAGAGTAAAACGAAAGAGGTATTGACATGAAAAATATGACCGTTCAAGAATTTGCCATGCAAACTGCCTCAAATGAACCTGTACCTGGGGGCGGAAGTATTTCCGCCCTCGCTGGTTCATTAGCAGCAGCGTTAACTGAAATGGTAGCAGGTCTTACCATTGGCAAGAAAAAATATGCAGAAGTAGAAGAAGAAATGAAAGCTGCCATCGAACCGATGCATGCAATCTGTGAACATCTTTTAGATGACATCAAAAGAGACAGTGAATCTTTTGATTTATATATGCAGGCACTGACACTGCCAAAAGAAACAGAGGAAGAAAAGGCAGCTCGTCAGGAAGCAATGCAGAATGGATTAAAAGCAGCCGTTGCAGTACCGTTATCAGTTGCAAAACGCGCTTATGAGATTATGCCTTATGCGGAAGTAATGGTAACAAAAGGAAATAAAACAGCAGTAACAGATGCTTTAGTAGCAACTATGATGGCAAGAACCGCAGTTCTTGGAGCACTGTTTAATGTAAAAATTAATCTGGAATCCATCAAAGATGAAGCATTTGTAGCGGAAACAACAAAAGAAGTAGAAGTGCTTGAGAAAAAAGCAATTGAACACGAACAGAAAATTCTGGCCAAGGCCGACGTTTCAAAAAGTGTTGTAGAATAATCACAAAATAAAAAATTAAGCTTTAAGCATAGATAAAAAAGAGGGAAAGACAAGAGGTGACAGCCTGTGAAAATTTTAAAAAATGCAGTAGCAGGAACCCTGGAATCCAGTGATTTGTTTATCCAGATTGAACCAGATGACAAAGAACTGACTCTGGAAATTGACTCTGTTGTAGCCAATCAGCATCTGGATTCTATTCGGGGAGCTGTGGTAGATACACTAAATGAATTTGAGATATCTACAGGAAAAATTTATATCAAAGATAAAGGTGCACTCGATTGCGTTATTCGAGCACGAATGGAGACAGCATTAAAAAGAGGGGGAGTTTTAGAATCATGAGACGAACCATGTTATTTTTACCAGGCAATACACCAAACATGCTGATTAATGGTGATACATTAGGAGCTGACACCATCATTTTCGATTTGGAAGATGCAGTATCTCCGGATGAAAAAGATGCAGCCAGAGTTCTTGTCAGAAATACATTAAAGTATCAGTCATTTGATGCCTGCGAGACAGTTGTACGTATCAATCCGACGGATACAAAATTCTGGAAAGAGGATTTGGAGGCCATCATTCCTTTAAAACCAGATGTTATTATGCCAACAAAAGTAAGCGGAGCCGAGATGATTCAGGAAGTTTCCGCATACATGGCAGAGGTAGAGAAGAAAGCGGGAATAGAAGAGGGAACTGTAAAAATTCTTCCGTTAATCGAGACAGCACTTGGTGTGGAAAAATCTTTTGAAATCGCTTCCGCAGATAAAAGAGTCATTGGAATCTTCTTAGGAGGAGAAGATTTTACGGCTGACATGCATTGTAAGCGAACAAAAGAAGGACAGGAAATCTTTTATGCAAGAACAAGACTGGTGCTTGCAGCAAGAGCTTGTGGAATTGAAGCCTACGATACACCGTTTACCGATGTAGAGGATATGGAAGGGCTTAGAAAAGATACTGAATTTGCCAAGAGTCTGGGATTTGCAGGAAAAGCAGTCATTTCTCCGCGACATGTTGATATTGTTAATGAAGTATTCTCTCCTACAGAAGAAGAAATCGCTTATGCACATGATGTCATGGATGCGATTGAAGAAGGAAAGAGACAGGGAAAAGGAGTTATTTCTCTTAGAGGAAAAATGATTGATGCACCGATTGTAAAACGTGCTTCCCAGGTACTTGAAATGGAAAAAGCAATTTACGGAGGTGCGTTTGATGAGTAAATTATTAGCGTCCGTAAGAGAAGCAATTGAAAAAACTGGCTTAAAGGACGGAATGACAATCTCCTTTCATCATCACATGAGAAATGGAGACTATGTGTTAAATATGGTACTCGAAGAAGCAGCCAGTATGGGAATCAAAGACTTAACAGTCAATGCAAGTTCCATCTTCGATGTACATAAACCAATTATTGAACATATTAAAAATGGAGTAGTTACAGGACTTGAGTGTAACTATATGGGTGCCGAAGTCGGAAAAGCCATTTCGCAGGGCATCTTGGAAAAGCCGGTTATCTTCCGAAGCCACGGAGGTAGAGCCGGAGATATGGAAAATGGTTCTTCTAAAATTGACATTGCATTTTTAGCAGCACCGTGTGCAGATAATATGGGTAACTGCAGCGGAAAATATGGACCATCAGCCTGTGGTTCTATGGGATATGCGTTCTCAGATGCAATGCATGCAGATAAGGTTGTCGTACTGACAGATAATTTGGTACCTTATCCATTAAAAGATACTTCCATCGCAGAAGGTTATGTAGATTATGTGGTAGAAGTAGAACAGATAGGGGACCCAACAAAGATTGTTTCCGGAACAACAAAAATTACAAGAGACCCAGTTGGGCTTAGAATTGCAGCACTTGCAGCAAAGGTAGTAAAAAATTCCGGATATTTAAAAGATGGATTTTCTTTCCAGACAGGTGCTGGTGGAGCCTCACTGGCAGTTGCAAAATATGTGGAAGAAATGATGGAAAAAGACCATATCAAAGGTAGTTTCTGTATGGGCGGTATCACCGGGTATTTAGTAGATATGGCAAACAAAGGTTATTTTGATACAATTCTGGATGTACAGTGTTTTGATTTAAAAGCCATTGAATCAATCCGTGAAAATCCAAAACATCAGGAGATTTCAGCCATGCGTTACGCATCTCCGGCAGCAAAAAGTGCTGCAGTGGACAGTCTTGATGTAGTCATTCTGGGAGCCACCCAGGTTGACACTGATTTTAATGTAAATGTACACACTGATTCCAATGGAAACATTATGGGAGGTTCCGGTGGACATTGCGATACAGCAGCAGGTGCAAAACTAGCCATTGTTGTAGCACCGCTGATTCGTGCAAGACTTCCTCTTATCGTAGACCAGGTGTTATGCAAATCTACACCGGGTGATACCATAGATGTAATTGTAACGCAGAGAGGAATTGCAGTCAATCCAAAACGGAAAGAATTAAAAGAAAAATTAATCAAAGCCGGTCTTCCGGTTAAAGAAATTACCGAGTTAAAAGAAATTGCAGAGAAAATTACCGGTGTTCCGAAGAAGGTAGAATTAGGCAACAGGGTAGTAGCAAACGTATTATATAGAGACGGAACACTGTTAGATACAATAAAAAATACATTATAAATAACCGGAAGGGAGCGGTTTTACAATGGATAAGAAGAAATTAGTAATCGGCGTAATCGGCGCAGATGTACACGCTGTCGGAATCAGCATTTTACAGCATGCGTTTGAAGAAGCAGGATTTGAAGTCGTAAACCTGGGTGTTATGGTTTCTCAGGAAGAATATATTGCAGCAGCAATTGAAACAAATGCGGATGCAATTTTAGTTTCATCTCTTTACGGTCATGGCGAATTAGATTGCCGTGGACTCCGTGATAAATGCGATGAATCCGGATTAAAAGATATTCTTTTATATGTAGGCGGAAATATTGTAGTTGGAAAACAGCCATTTGATGAAGTGGAAAAACGTTTCAAAGCAATGGGCTTTGACCGTGTATTTGGACCTGGTACAGCACCGGAAACAACAGTAGCTGCTTTATACGAGGATTTAAAAGTAGAAAAACCGGAAGCGGTATTAGCATAACATCGGGGTGGTGAAAAAAATGAAACCGATTTTGTTGGTGGATTTTGGAAGTACAAATACAAAAGTAACAGCGGTTGATGTAGAAGCATGCGAGATTCTTGGAACAGCAGCAGCTTACACAACCGTAGAGACCGATATTAACGAAGGTCTTGAAAATGCAATCAAGATTCTGGAACAGACCACGGGACACCTTGAATTTGAAGAAAAATATGCCTGCTCAAGCGCAGCCGGCGGATTAAAAATGGTTTCAATTGGTCTTGTGCCAGAGCTGACTGCTCAGGCATCAAGGGAAGCATCTCTTGGAGCCGGAGCAAAAGTATGGAAAACGTATTCTTTTGAACTTACAAAAGGAGATTTAAAAGAAATAGAAGATTATCATCCGGATATTATTTTGTTATCGGGAGGAACAGACGGAGGAAACTCCGAGTGCATTTTATACAATGCAAAAATGCTTGCAGGATTAAGCTATGATTGTCCGATTGTGCTTGCAGGGAACAGAAACGCAGCAGATGAGTGCGAAGAGATTTTAGAAGGACGTACTGTCTATATTTGCGAAAACGTAATGCCAAAACTGGGAGAAATTAATATAGAGCCGACGCAGAAACAGATACGTGAAATTTTTCTGAATCGGATTGTGCAGGGCAAAGGGCTTACAAAAGCAATGGATTTGGTTTCCGGAATTATCATGCCGACACCATCCGCAATGCTTGTTGCAATGGAGCTGTTATCCGATGGATGGGAAGAAGTTCCGGGAATAGGGGAATTAGTTGGTGTAGACCTGGGTGGTGCGACCACAGATGTCTATTCTGTAGCAGATGGAAATCCGGCAAATGCTTCCACTGTAATAAAAGGGCTTCCGGAACCTTATACCAAACGAACGGTGGAAGGCGATATCGGAATGCGTTACAGTGTAAAGGGTATTTTAGAAGCTGTCGGAGAGCGCAGACTGAGTAAAATTTCCGGTATCAATAAAAATCGTGTAGTTGAACTGGTAAGCTGGCTGGAACAGCATACAGATTACATACCGGATAATGAAGAAATGGAAAAAATGGATTATGCACTTGCCTGTGCAGCAGTAGAAACAGCAGTAGAACGTCACTCCGGTTCGCTGGAGCAGGTCTTTACTCCTTGTGGTCTGACTTATGTACAGAGTGGAAAAGACTTAAGAAGAGTAAAATACGTGGTTGCAACAGGTGGAGCGTTAATTCATGCAAAACATACAGAAGAAGTTGCAAAATATGCACTGTTTGATGAGAGCAAGCCTGGTTCATTAAGACCGGAAAAGGCTGAAATCCTGATAGACAGAAAGTATATTCTGGCAGCAATGGGACTGCTTTCTCAGCATTATCCGCTTGCTGCGCTGGAGATTATGAAGAAGGAGATTGCTTATTATGGACTTGAGAAATAAAAAAATGTCGGATGACGAATTTTACGGAATCCGCAAAGAGATTTTAGAGCAGTGGCCAACAGGAAAAGAAGTTGACTTTGATGAATCTGTTGCCTATCATAAAGCAATGCCAGAAAGCAAGAGCTTTTCAAAGAAACTGGCAAAAGCAAAAGCAGAGAGAAGAACTCTGATTCAGCCAAGAGCCGGAGTCGCTTTAATTGATGAACATGTAAAACTGCTTCAGTATCTGCAGGATAAAGGAGAGGCAGATTTACTTCCGACAACGATTGATTCTTATACCAGACAGAATCGTTATAAAGAAGCTGAGGATGGAATTAAAGAATCTGTTCGTACTCAGAAATCTATGTTAAATGGTTTTCCGGCAGTCAACCATGGTGTATCCGGTTGCCGTACGATTATCGAAAACCTTGATATTCCGGTTCAGGTTCGTCATGGTACTCCAGATGCCAGACTGTTAACTGAAATCTGCTATGCAGGTGGATTTACCAGTTATGAAGGCGGCGGTATTTCTTACAACATTCCTTATGCAAAAGATGTTCCGCTTGAAAGAACTATTTATGACTGGCAGTATGTAGACCGTCTGACCGGTATCTATGAAGAAGCAGGTATCTCGATTAACCGTGAGCCTTATGGTCCATTAACCGGTACATTAGTTCCGCCGTCCATGTCAAATGCAGTAGCGATTATCGAAGCGCTGCTTGCGGCAGAACAGGGTGTAAGAAATGTAACCGTTGGATATGGTCAGTGCGGTAACCTGGTACAGGACGTTGCAGCACTTCGTGTACTGGAAGAATTGACAGAAGAGTACTTAGACCGTTACGGATATTCAGATGTTGTTGTAACAAGTGTTCTTCATCAGTGGATGGGTGGATTCCCACAGGATGAAGCAAAAGCATTTGGTGTTATTTCATGGGGAAGTTCTGTAGCAGCACTTGCAAAAGCAACAAAAGTTATCGTAAAAACACCGCATGAAGCAATGGGTGTTCCGACAATGGAAGCAAATGCACAGGGTCTTCGTTGTACTAAGCAGGCAATTTCTCTGTTAGCTGACCAGGAGTTAAAGAGTTCTGCTCTTGAACTGGAAAAAGCAATCATTAAAGGGGAAACTTGTGCGATTGTAGATAAATGCTTTGAACTTGGAATGGGAGATTTGGCACTTGGTGCTGTTCGTGCAGTAAAAGCCGGAGTTCTTGATATTCCGTTTGCTCCAAGTAAATACAATGCAGGAAAAATGCTTCCGGCTCGTGACTTTGAAGGTGCAGTTCGTTACTTAAATGTAGCTAATGTTCCACTTCCAAGAGAACTTGCTGATTTCAACAGAGGCAAAATCGAACACAGAGCAAAAATGGAAAAGAGAAAAGCTTCTTTCCAGATGACAATCGATGATGTTTATGCAATCAGTAAAGGACGTCTGGTAGGTAAACCAAAAAATTAAGTTAGATGAGATATCAAAATTGAAATACCAAAATTAGTCTCAAAGAGACTATAAAGACAAAGAAAAAATCAAAAAACAAATTTTACATAAAAAATAGGAGAAGAATATTATGAAAATTGTGGATGTAGTTTGCTCAAAAGCAAGAACAGGATTTTTCTTTGATGACCAGAGAGCCATCAAAAAAGGTGCAGTAGCAGATGGTGCGGCTTATTTTGGAGAAACCGTAACACCGGGATTTAAATCCGTAAGACAGGCAGGAGAAGCAATCTCTGTTATGTTAATCCTTGAAGACGGACAGATTGCGTGGGGTGATTGTGCAGCCGTTCAGTATTCAGGAGCAGGCGGAAGAGACCCTCTCTTCCTTGCAGAAGATTTCATTCCGATTATCGATAAATATATCAAACCGGAGCTGGTTGGAAAAGAAGCAGACAGCTTTAAAGGACTTTGTGAAATGGTAGAAAACCTTCAGGTAGAAGGAAAGAGACTTCACACAGCAATCCGTTATGGTGTCAGCCAGGCGATTCTTGATGCAGTAGCAAAATCCACAAAACGTCTGATGTGCGAAGTAGTAGCAGACGAATATGGTACAACTGTATCTGATAAACCAATTCCAATCTTTACACAGTCCGGTGATAACCGTTATGATAACTCTGATAAGATGATTTTAAAAGGTGCAGCCGTTATGCCTCATGCATTAATCAATAATGTAAAGACAAAACTTGGCGAACATGGTGAAATCTTAAAAGAATATGTAGAATGGTTGAGAGATCGTGTATTAAAACTTCGCCATGATGAAAGTTATATGCCGGTATTCCATATCGACGTATATGGAACAATCGGTGCAATCTTCGGAGTAGATAACTTTACCGCTATGGCAGATTATCTTGCAGAACTTGAAGAAGCTGCAAAACCTTTCCATTTAAGAATTGAAGGACCGATGGATGCAGAAGAAAGAGAAAAACAGATGCTTTGCTTAAAAGGCTTAAGAGAAGAAGTTGATAAGAGAGGCATTAATGTAGAATTGGTTGCCGACGAATGGTGTAATACATTAGAAGATGTAAAATATTTCGCAGACAATAAAGCAGGTCATATGGCTCAGATTAAAACACCGGACCTTGGTGGAATCAATAATATCGTAGAAGCAGTTCTTTACTGCAAAGAAAAAGGATTTGGAGCTTACCAGGGTGGTACTTGTAATGAAACAGACCGTTCTGCACAGGTTTGCGTAAACTGCGCAATGGCAACACAGCCAGACCAGATTCTTGCAAAACCAGGTATGGGTGTAGATGAAGGTTACATGATTGTTTATAATGAAATGGAAAGAATTATTGCGCTTCGTAAAGCAAGAAGTTAATCGAATCAGGAAAGTCCCCTGCTTCAATTGTGAAAAGCAATAAGTAGTGGAGACTTAAAGAAAAAAAGATGCCAGACTGTCCTGAAGCGTTTGTTTTGGGGCGGTCTGGCTATTTTTATTAAGAGGGAAAAGATATGGCATATTCAAAACAAATGCAGGAAGGAAATCTGTACAGTTTTTATTTTGCGCCAAGAGGCAGTAGAAGAATGACAGATTTAGGAATCCAGCTAAGCCAGATGTATTTAAGTCCGTTTGATCATATTATTGGGATTATCGGGGATGCGGGAGCAGGAAAAAGTCTTTTAATTAAAGGAATGTTTCCTGGGATCGATTTGACAAATGATGATGAGGGAGTCAATATTCGTCCGCTTCCGCTTTTATCAGAAGATTTAACAGACCCGTTTGCACCGCACACTTATCATCTGGACATTCGGTTTGAATCTGCATTTACCCAGATGCATGAACTGGCAGAGGCAATTTTAGAGGCAGCAAACAATGGAAAAATGGTGATTGTGGAGCATTTTGATTTGATTTATCCTTTGCTTCACAGAAATGCAGACTTGTTAGTTGGAATTGGGGAAGAAATTATTATTACCAGACCAAGCATGTTTGGTCCATTACCGGAAAATATAGCAGGCATTGTACATAAATCTGTAAAATACAGAAAAATGGCACATACGTTGGAAGATTTATGTGTTCATTTTATGGGAGATGGGTATGCACAGGATGGACCAAGATCGGATGTTCGTCATGGATTCGTGTTGGAATTTGAAGAAAAACCGGATGTAGATTTGTATAAATTGGAAGAGAAAGTAAGAGAAGCAGTGGCAAAAGATTTATCGGTTTCTTATTATGACGAAAAGCATGTACAAATCGGAGACTGGATATTAGAATGTTTAGGACCGCGTATGCATGTAAGCAGTACAGGCAAAATCGAAGATTTTACACTTGTAAAAGAGTATCCGGTAGATCCAAGAACCGGTTATTATATGTTGATTGGTCTGATGGGTAAACATCAGGGAGAAAGTTTAAAAGATTTTAACCGTATTGAAGTGAAAAATCAATTGAAGTAAAAGAAAGAGGAGAAAAGAATCGTGCGTACAGTAAATGTAGAGACATTAACAACAAACATAAAAGAAATGTGCATTCAGGCAAACCACTATCTGGCACCGGATATGGCACAGGCAATGAAAAATGCATATGAAAAAGAAACAAAACCGCTTGCAAAACAGATTTTAGGTCAGTTATTGGAAAATCTTGATATTGCAGGAAAAGATATGATTCCGATTTGTCAGGATACCGGAATGGCAGTTGTATTTTTAAAAATCGGACAGGATGTACATTTTGAAGGTGGAAGCGTGGAAGATGCAGTCAATGAAGGAGTGCGACAGGGTTATACAGAAGGATATTTAAGAAAATCGGTAGTGGGAGATCCTCTTGAGCGTGTAAATACAAAAGATAATACTCCTGCAATTATCCATTATGAACTCGTTCCTGGAGACAAAGTAGAAATTACAGTTGCTCCAAAAGGATTTGGAAGTGAAAACATGAGTAAAATCATCATGTTAAAACCGGCAGATGGAATTGAAGGAGTAAAAGAAGCAATTATCGGTGCTGTAAAAGAAGCAGGTCCGAACGCTTGTCCTCCGGTTGTTGTTGGTGTTGGAATTGGTGGAACATTTGAGAAAGCAGCAATTCTTGCAAAGAAAGCACTGACAAGAGAAATCGGTGTTCATTCTGAATTTCCTCACGTAAAAGCACTCGAAGAAGAACTGCTTGAGAAAATCAATCAGATTGGTCTTGGACCGGCAGGTCTTGGTGGAGATACAACAGCACTTGCAGTCAACATCAATACTTATGCAACTCACATTGCAGGACTTCCGGTAGCAATTAATATCTGCTGTCATGTAAACCGTCATATTGTAAGAGAAATCTAATACGGAGGAATAGAAGAATTATGGATAGACATATCAAAGCACCTCTCGACAGAGAAGAAGTAAAAACTTTAGAAGCAGGGGATTATGTATATATTACAGGAACGGTATATACGGCAAGAGATGCAGCGCATCTTCGCATGGACCAGGCACTTGACAGAGGAGAAAAACTTCCAATTGAATTAGAAGGAAATGTGATTTATTATATGGGACCGACACCGGCAAGAGAAGGACGTCCAATTGGTTCGGCAGGTCCTACAACTGCAAGCCGTATGGATAAATATGCACCACGTTTATTAGATTTAGGTTTAACCGGAATGATTGGAAAAGGAAAACGTAAAAAAGAAGTAACGGATGCAATCGTAAGAAATGGTGCGGTATTTTTTGCCGCAGTTGGCGGTGCAGGAGCTCTGCTTTCAAAATGTATTAAAAAAGCAGAAGTTATTGCTTATGATGACCTTGGAACAGAAGCAATCCGTAAACTTGAAGTAGAAAATCTTCCGGTTATCGTAGTAATTGATTCTAAGGGCAGAAATCTTTACGAAGAAGTATGTAAATAAATAAGAACAGAGGAGAACCAAATGGACGAAAATGGTCTGTTTGGTTCTTTTTCATTTATATTTATAAAAAAATAACGACAAAATTCTTTTATAGGTGTATACTAAAAGAAAGAGGATAAATGAAAAATACAACAGGAGACTTAAGACATGGAAAAAAGCAAAATCGAAAGCCTGCAGAAACTGCAGAAAATGGAGCAGTTCTATCTGCTTATCAATGCGGGAACGCATAACCCGTTTGTAGTTTGTGATAAGGAGAATTTTAATGACCAGGTTTGGATATTTGAAGTCGAGGATGATATGAAAGAGGCTGCAAAGCCTTATATGATAGAGCAGAAACATAAATTAATTCCGGCAAAAATCGAAAATAAAGGATATCTTCCATTTTTTACCAGTTTATTTACGCTTGGCGTCAATGCGGTGGTATTTGTAGAAAAAGAACAGACAACAGAATTTGAGCTGACAGAGATTGTCAAACGTCCAATATTAGAAAAAATTCCAGAGGATAAGAGACCACTTGAGAATCCGGCACTGCAGATTACAGGAACTTATTTTATGCAGGAATTAAGAAGAGAAGTTCCAATGGAAGAAAAAGAGAATATTAAAGAACTGGAAGAAGAGATGGCTGCCAATCTGGTAAAAAGTAAATTTATGATTGCAGTCGAAAAACCTCAGGAAGGGAAAACAGAAGAAGAACAGAAAAAAGAAGCATTAAAGGTGTTCTATTTAAAAAGTAAAGAAGACAAATTTATGCTTCCGATTTTTACTGATACCGTTGAATTTTCAAAATTAAATCGTGAAGGCAAATATCGTGCAATGATGATTGATTTTAAAAATATTAAAAAAATTATTATGCCGGAAGCACTTGGTATGGTAATTAATCCTTATGGATTCAATCTGGTTGTTCAGCTTCAGCATTTTGATAATTTACTGGCACGTTTTGGAATGAGTGCAGAATAAGAGAAAGATACAAAAGAGATTGTGTAGGTAAATCGGAGGAGGTGTTGTTTGTTATGAAAATAGACATGCACTGTCACACAAAAGAGGGTTCTATCGATGGGAAAGTTCCAATTGATGAGTATATTACCCTGTTAAAACAAAATGGATTTGGGGGAATGCTGGTTACAGACCATGATTCTTATCGTGGTTACCGGCACTGGAAAAAATTTATTAAAGGTAAAAAGCATGAAGATTTTCTGGTATTAAAAGGAATTGAGTATGATACGTTAGATGCAGGACACATTATTGTTATTATGCCGGAGACCATTAAGCTTCGGCTTTTGGAGCTTCGTGGAATGCCGATTCAGATGTTAATTCCGATTGTGCATAATTATGGCGGAATCTTAGGACCGGCGCATCCATGTGGGGAAAAATATATGAGTTTTATGAATGCAAAGGCTTATCAGAGAAATCCGGAGATTTTAAAGGAATTTGATTTCATGGAAACTTTTAATGCATGTGAATCACAGGAAGTAAATGGAAAAGCTCAGAAAATTGCAGATAAGTATGGGTTGACCGGAACAGGTGGAAGTGATGCGCACAGACAGGATTGTGTGGGACTTGCCTATACAGAAATACCGGATGATATTACCTGTGAATCTGATTTAATCACAGAAATCATGAAGGGTACAAAATTTGAATGTGGCGGAACAAACTATACCGGAACGACGAAAGAGAAAATCGGAAAGGTAAATACGGTTTTAGTACATTCTTTCTGGGTATATAATAAGTTGGGTGGTTTAAGCAAAGCGTTTCAGCGAAATACAAAAATGAAAAAAGGATTTGTAGAACATGTGCAAAATCCGATTCGTAAAGAGAGAACAAATAAAGTGATAAAGAAAGAGGATAAATTGTGAGCGAGAAAGTAATAAAAGCAGCACTGCTTGGTCTTGGAACAGTAGGAAGTGGAGTTTATAAAGTTTTAAGAAATCAGAAAGAGGAAATGCCGCATAAAATCGGTGCAGTTGTAGAAGTTGAGAAAATTCTGGTGCGCAACTTAAAGAAAGCATCTGCTAAGGTAGAAAATCCGGAAATTCTGACAAATGACTGGAAAACAATTTTAGAAGATGAATCCATTGAAATTGTAATTGAAGTTATGGGCGGAATCGAGCCGGCAAGAACTTATATTTTAGAGGCATTAAATGCGGGAAAACATGTTGTAACTGCAAATAAGGATTTAGTAGCTTCTCATGGACAGGAATTATTGGAGTGTGCCGCAGAGCATAACTGTGATTTCTTATTTGAAGCCGCAGTTGCAGGCGGTATTCCGATTATCCGTCCATTAAAGCAGTGTCTGGCTGCAAATCATATTACGGAAATCATGGGAATCGTAAATGGTACAACAAACTTTATCTTAACGAAAATGACTCAGGAGGGAATGGAGTTTGCACAGGCACTTGCCCTTGCAACCGAGCTTGGCTATGCAGAAGCTGACCCGACTGCAGATATTCAGGGATTAGATGCCGGAAGAAAAATGGCAATTATGGCATCAATTGCATTTAATTCAAGAGTCACATTTGACGATGTTATTACAGAGGGGATTACACAGATTTCCGCAAAAGATATCCGTTATGCAAAAGAATTAGGCTGTGTGATTAAGTTATTAGGTGTGGCAAGAAATACAGAAAACGGAATTGAAGTCAGCGTACGTCCAATGCTGATTCCGGAGACGCATGCTCTTGCGACAGTAAATGATTCTTTTAATGCAGTCTTTTTAACCGGAGATGCCGTAGGTGATGCGATGTTCTATGGAAGAGGAGCAGGCGAATTGCCGACAGCCAGTGCAATTGCAGGGGATGTTTTTGATGTAGCAAGAAATATTGTATTTGAATGTACGGGACGAATTGGCTGCACCTGCTATAAACAGCTTCCTCTGAAAAAGGCAGATGAGATGGAAAGCCGTTTCTTTTTAAGAATGCATGTATCGGATTGTGCCGGTACACTCGCAAGTATTGCAAGTGTATTTGGAAATAATAATGTAAGTATTGCTCAGGTTATCCAGAAAAACAAAGAGGGCGAATTAGCAGAACTTGTTGTTGTAACTTCAAAAGTAAAAGAAGGAAACTTCAATGATGCCATGATGATTATTGAAGGCATGAGTGTTGTGCAGAAAGTTTCAAAAGTAATTCGTGTATACGGGGACTAAAGGATTTTAGTAAAATGACAGAAAAATTATTTTATCAGGATAGCAGTATCAAAGAATTTACAGCAACAGTTGAAAGTTGTATGCAGGGAAAAGACGGTATGTTTGAAGTCATACTGGATCAAACAGCATTTTTTCCGGAAGGAGGCGGTCAGTATGCAGATACCGGAGTCCTTCTTGTGGGAGAAAAAGAAGTAAAAGTCGTTGATGTACAGGAAAAAAATGAGATTG
This sequence comes from Firmicutes bacterium OM04-13BH, assembly GCA_003481745.1. Lineage (GTDB taxonomy): Bacteria > Bacillota > Clostridia > Lachnospirales > Lachnospiraceae > Blautia > Blautia stercoris. The sequence continues at coordinate 333,672 of QULP01000002.1, read as the reverse complement.
TAACCCATTATGTAACAGACGCAATTGAGCAGGGAAGCAAAGTTACAGGAAGATTAAATTATAAAGAACGATTTTCCAAAATGCAGCAGCATACCGGAGAGCATATTGTATCTGGAATCGTGAACCGTCGTTTTGGCTACAACAATGTAGGATTTCATCTTGGAAATGAAGAGGTAACGATGGATTTTGACGGCATGCTTACAGAAACTGATTTAAAAGAGATAGAATGGGAAGCAAATCAAGCAGTTGCCGATAATGTAAAAATTCAAGTGTTGTATCCGACAAAAGAAGAACTTGAAACGATGACTTACAGAAGCAAAATAGAAATCGAAGGACAGGTTCGTATCGTAGTGATTCCGGGCTGGGACAGCTGTGCCTGCTGTGCACCGCACGTAGATGCTACCGGTCAGATTGGCTTAATTAAATTAATCGGTGCAATTAAATACAAGGGTGGAATGAGAGTTTCGATGGTCTGCGGTTTCCGTGCGCTTTTGGATTATAATCAAAAAGAAGCAAGTGTCGTAACAATTTCAAGAAAACTTTCTGCAAAACCGGATTCCGTTGCGGAAGCAGTAGAGCGTCTGCAAAAAGAAGTGGAGGCACAGAAAGAAAAAATTCGGATTTTGCAGGAACAGTACTTAAAAGGAGTATTAAAAGAGATAAAGCCGGAGGATACCTGCGTGCTCTTATTCGAAGAAACATTAGATACCGTGGCAGTAAGAAATTTCGTCAATGATGTAATGAGAATAACAGATGGAATCTGCGGAGCATTTATTGGGACAGATGCGGAGGGGTATCGTTATATTCTTGGTTCTTCAAAGAAAGAGATTACGAATATTTCAAAAGAAATGAATCAGACCTTAAATGGAAGGGGTGGAGGAAGACCTCCAATGGTTCAGGGGTCTGTGAAAGCAAAACAAAGTGAAATCGAAGCATTTTTAAAAGCGCAGTCTTAATAAGTTAATCTAAGTTGAGAGTCTTTAAAAATCAGCAAAAAAAGCTGATTTTTAAGGACTCTTTTAGTTTGCTGATAAGTTTACTATGTTTTTAACCAAATCAAGGAAGTCCCCTGCTTCAATTGCAAAAAGCAATAAGCAGGGGTGGGGACTTGCTTGTATCAGGAGGGGGCAAGCCCCTTCTGATAAGCTGCGTAGCAGCTATTTGGTTATGAGCAAGTAGCGAAAGTGGATTGCGAATATCCGCTTGACTAAAAAAATGAAAGATAAGTGTTGACAAATCAAAAAAAGAGGTATATGATGTAAAACATAGAAAACATATTAAAAGAGTATGTTAAAGGGAGTTAAGCTTAGCGATAAAAAAATAAAAAGAATTGTTATGGAAAGGCGGAAAGAGTTATGTCAAACATTTATAAAGGAACATTAGGATTAATTGGAAATACGCCACTTGTAGAATTTGTAAACATTGAAAATGCATTAGGTCTGGAAGCAACCATTCTTGGTAAAATGGAATATTTTAATCCGGCAGGAAGTGTAAAAGACAGAATTGCAAAAGCAATGATTGAAGATGCTGAAGAAAAAGGAATATTAAAAGAAGGTTCTGTTATCATTGAGCCGACATCAGGAAATACCGGAATCGGTCTTGCAGCAATCGCAGCAGCGAAAGGTTACCGTATTATCTTAACCATGCCGGAAACCATGAGTGTTGAAAGAAGAAACATCTTAAAAGCTTATGGTGCAGAACTGGTACTGACAGAAGGCGCTCAGGGTATGAAAGGTGCAATCGCAAAAGCAGATGAGCTTGCAAAAGAAATTCCGAACAGCTTCATTCCTGGACAGTTTGTAAACCCGGCAAATCCGAAAACACACAGAGAAACAACCGGTCCTGAAATCTGGAAAGATACAGACGGAAAAGTGGACTTCTTTGTAGCAGGTGTCGGTACAGGTGGAACACTGACAGGAACAGGTGAATACTTAAAATCTCAGAATCCGGATGTGAAAATCGTAGCAGTTGAACCGGCAAGCTCTCCAGTCCTTTCAGAAGGAAAAGGTGGTCCTCATAAGATTCAGGGAATCGGTGCAGGATTTGTACCAAAAGTATTAAATACTGATATCTATGATGAAATTATCAAAATTGAAAATGACGATGCATTTAAGACAGGAAAACTGCTTGCTAAGAAAGAAGGAGTTTTAGTAGGAATTTCTTCCGGTGCAGCACTGCACGCAGCAATTGAACTGGCACAGCGTCCGGAGAATAAAGGAAAAACAATCGTAGCATTGTTACCGGATACAGCAGACAGATATTACTCTACACCACTGTTCACAGAATAATTTAAATAAAAAAGAGAAGAAGAGGATATTAAACTATGAGTGAAAAAATTACAAGAGAAAATAGAAAATTCAAATTTGAAACATTACAGCTTCACGTAGGTCAGGAAAAACCAGACCCGGTGACAGATGCAAGAGCAGTTCCGATTTATCAGACATCATCTTATGTATTCCGCAACTGCGACCATGCAGCAGCAAGATTTGGTCTTGCCGATGCAGGTAACATCTATGGACGTTTAACAAACCCGACAGAAGATGTATTTGAACAGAGAATGGCAGCACTGGAAGGTGGTGTAGCAGCATTAGCAGTCGCATCCGGAGCAGCTGCTATCACATATACAATTGAAAACCTTGCGCAGAATGGTGACCATATTGTATCAGCAAAAAATATTTATGGTGGTTCTTTCAACCTGTTACTGCATACTCTGCCACAGTACGGTGTAACAACAACATTTGTAGATATTTTTAACTATGATGAAGTAGAAGCTGCAATTCAGGAAAACACAAAAGCAATTTATATTGAAACACTTGGAAACCCGAACTCGGATGTTGTTGACATTGAAGCTCTGGCAAATATTGCACACAAACATAAAATTCCGCTTGTTGTAGATAATACATTTGCAACTCCATATCTTGTAAGACCAATCGAATACGGTGCAGATATCGTTGTACATTCTGCTACGAAATTTATCGGTGGACATGGTACAACAATCGGTGGTGTCATCGTAGACAGTGGTAAATTTGACTGGGAAGGTTCAGGAAAATTCCCATCTTTAACAGAGCCAAACCCAAGTTATCATGGAATCAGCTTTACAAAAGCAGTAGGACCGGCAGCTTTCGTTACAAAAATCCGTGCAATCTTACTTCGTGATACAGGGGCAACAATTTCTCCGTTCCACTCATTTATTTTCCTTCAGGGACTTGAAACATTATCTCTTAGAGTAGAACGTCACGTAGAAAATGCATTAAAAGTAGTAGAATACTTAAATAATCATCCACAGGTAGAAAAAGTACATCATCCATCGGTATCTGATGATGCAACACAGAAAGAACTGTACGCAAAATACTTCCCGAATGGCGGTGGTTCTATCTTTACATTTGAAATTAAAGGAGATGCTCAAAAGGCAAAAGACTTTATTGATAATCTGGAATTATTCTCCTTACTGGCAAACGTTGCTGACGTAAAATCTCTGGTTATCCATCCAGCAACAACAACACACAGCCAGTGCACAGAAGAAGAACTGTTAGACCAGGGAATTAAGCCAAATACAATTCGTTTATCCATTGGTACAGAAAACATCGACGATATTATCCAGGATTTGGATGAAGCATTCAAAGCCGTACAGGACTAAGAATGAGCTTTTCTAAAAAGACCAGATATGGTTTAATTTCGTTGATTGATTTGGCAGTGAATTCCCAAAATGGACCAGTTTCTCTGGGAAGTATTGCGAAGAGAAATGGAATTTCACAACAGTTTTTAGAACAGATTTTTGCTGCCTTTCGAAGTGCCAGAGTTGTGCGGAGCGTAAAAGGTCCACAGGGAGGTTATCAGTTGGCAAAAAGTGCAGCTGAAGTTACAGTGGCAGATGTCTTACAGGTTTTGGAAGGAACATATCACTTAGATAACCAGGTAGCCCAGCCAAACAGTGAGTACGTGGGAATTGCAGATACGATTCAGCGTCTTGTGATTGACAAAGTGAATCATGAACTGGATGAGATACTGGAAAATCTGACAATCTCACAACTGGTCTTGTATTATTCTGAGCACTATGACAGGCAGGAAATGTATTATATTTAAAAAGAGCACCGGAGAGTTTTCTTTTAAGAGAACTCTTCGGTTTTTGTTTCCAAATCTCGTAGCTTGTGTCGCTTTCTTGCCTTGAATACATAGTAAGACCATGGTAAAATAGGAAATATGGATGGAAGGATGCAGTTTAGAAATTTTTGGATACTGCATTGTTAAAAGATGGAGGTAGTTATAGATGAAAATATCAACAAGAGGACGTTATGCAATTCGGGTAATGCTGGATTTGGCAGAACATAACACAGGAGAATATATTCCACTTATGGATATTGCAAAGAGACAGGAAATTTCGGAAAAATATCTGGAGGCGATTGTGGCAGCTCTTAGTAAAAATGGATTTGTGCGCGCCCAGAGAGGAAAGGGCGGTGGCTATAAACTGATAAAAGCGCCGGCAGATTATTCGATTGGAAGTATTTTAAAAGTGACAGAAGGTTCCCTTGCACCGGTTGCCTGCTTAGAAGGAGAAGTAAATACCTGTGAGCGTGTAGATACGTGCAAAACATTAAAAATGTGGAAAGACTTTCATAAGTTGGTTCAGGACTATTTTGATAAAATTTCTTTGCAGGATTTAATTGGAAATAGTGAAGATGTAGGAAACTATGTCATTTAAAGAAAGAAGGCAAAGGGAAGAAAGCAAAAATGAACATATTAAATATTGAACATGTCAGCAAAATATTTGGAGATAAAAAGATTTTTGATGATGTCTCTTATGGAGTACAGGAAGGGGATAAGATTGGAATCGTTGGTTTAAATGGAACGGGGAAAACAACGATGCTCAATATAATTGCCGGAGTGGAAGAGGTGGATGAAGGGCAGATTATTATGCAAAATGGAATTCGTCTTGCGTATCTGTCACAGAATCCATGTTTTTTGGAACATGCAACGGTTTTGTCTTATGCGATGGATGGAATAGATGAGACAGACTGGACGGCGCAAAGTGAGGTAAAAAGTGCTTTAAATCAGCTTGGAATTACAAACCATGAACAGAGGGTGAGTGAGCTTTCCGGTGGACAAAAGAAAAAAGTTGCGCTTGCAAAAGTATTGACAGGGTCGTTTGATATTTTATTATTGGACGAGCCGACGAACCATTTAGATAGTGGTATGCTTGTATGGCTGGAGGATTATCTAAAGAGCTATAAAGGTGTAGTAATTATGGTAACGCATGACCGTTATTTCTTAGATAAAGTGACGAATAAGATTCTTGAAATTTCTCGTGGGAATTTATATAGTTATGAATCCAATTATTCTGGATTTCTCGAATTAAAAGCGCAAAGAGAAGAGATGGAACTTGCATCCGAGCGGAAACGCCAGAGCGTGCTTCGAATGGAACTGGAATGGGCAAAACGTGGTTGTCGTGCCAGAAGTACAAAGCAGAGAGCAAGATTAGAGCGTCTGGAAGCATTAAAAAATGGAAAAGCACCGGTTCAGGAACAGGCATTAGAACTTGATTCTGTAGAGACGAGAATGGGAAAGAAGACGGTGGAGCTTCATCATATCAGTAAGAGGTATGGAGAAAAAAATCTGGTGGAGGATTTTGATTATATTGTGCTTCGAAATCAAAGACTTGCATTTGTCGGACCAAATGGCTGCGGAAAATCAACCATTTTAAAAATGATTGCAGGGCTTGTAGAGCCGGATTCTGGTCAGATTGAGGTTGGAGAGACTGTGAAAATCGGATACTTTGCGCAGGAAGTACCGGATATGAATACCAATCAGAGAGTGATTGATTATATCAAAGATATTGCAGAGTATGTTCCGACCCGTGATGGAAGGATTACAGCGTCACAGATGTTAGAGCGGTTTTTATTTACTCCTGATATGCAGTATGCACCAGTATCCAAACTTTCCGGCGGAGAGCAAAAAAGGCTGTACTTGTTAAGTGTATTGATTTCTGCTCCAAACTGCCTGGTTTTGGATGAGATTTCTAATGATATGGATATTCCGACGTTGACAATTTTAGAGGATTATCTGAACTCTTTTTCTGGGATTGTAATTACGGTGTCCCATGACCGTTATTTTTTGGATAATGTAGTGGATCGAATTTTTGAATTGGATGGTTGTGGTCACTTGCAGCAGTATGAAGGTGGATATACGGATTATGTTGAAGCAAAACTGGAGAGAATGGGAAGTAGTGTAGATGGGCTTCTAAAATCAGAGAAGAAAGAAAAGAAAGAAACGGCACAAAAAAACTGGAAACAGAATCGTCCACAGAAATTAAAATTTTCTTATAAAGAGCAAAGAGAAATTGAGACAATAGATGATGACATTGCAGAATTAGAGGGAAAAATAGAATTTTTGGATGCTGAGATGGTAAAAAATGCAACAAATTCCATGAAGCTTTCAGAATTAATGAAAGAAAAAGAGGAAGCAGAACAGGAGTTAGAAGAAAAAATGGATCGCTGGGTGTATTTAAATGATTTAGCGGAGAAAATAGAAGCACAGAAGTAAGAAAATCTGAATTCAGATAAGCATTCCACAGCTTTACTGAAAATAGGATAATGAGAGCAGCAGGAAATGAGAGAACAGTCGAATTTCCTGCTGCCTTTTATTTTACGAAGCAAGTTCTTTTATTGACAAAGAATTTATTCAGTTTTATAATGATTTCACAACTGACTGACCAGTCAGTCGGAAAAATTCAACTTAAAAGAAAGCGAAATGGAGGAGGCTATGATATCAAAATTCAGTGTGAAAAAGCCGTATACTGTGATAGTTGCAGTTGTGCTGGTTATCATTCTTGGTGTTGTCTCATTTACAAAGATGAGTACGGACTTACTGCCAAGTATGGATCTGCCTTATGCAATTGTTATGACTACCTACCCAGGGGCAAGTCCTGAAACCGTAGAACAGACCGTTACCAAACCGATTGAACAGAGTATGGCAACGGTAAGCAATATTAAAAATGTAAGTTCAATGTCAAGTGAAAATGCATCGGTTGTAATTCTGGAATTTGGGGAGTCCACCAATATGGATTCCGTGACATTGGAGATGCGGGAAAATTTAGACCAGATAAAAGGATATTGGGACGATTCCGTAGGAAATCCGATTATCATGAAATTAAATCCGGATATGATGCCGGTATTAGTTGCAGCAGCTGATGTGGACGGAATGTCTGCCGCAGAGGTAACAGATTATATCGAAAACAATGTTCAGTCAGAGTTAGAAAGTATTGACGGAGTTGCCAGAATCAGTGTCAGTGGAAATGTCACAGAGAGTATTCAGGTTCAGATCAGTCAGGAAAAGTTAGATGCTGTAAATCAAAAAGTTCAGGATGCAATCAATGGACAGTTTGAAGAAAAAGAACAGGATTTAGCGGATGCACAGGAAGAATTGAACAGTAATAAAGCAAAGCTTGAGGATGGAAAGCAGGAATTAGAAGCAGGGCAAAACGAGGCAGCTTCTCAAATTGGAGAGGGAAGCGCAAAATTAAATGAAGCGCAAAGTGAATTGACAAAAAATGCTGCTGAAGTGGATGTCCAGCTTCAAAATCTGGAAAGTAAGCAGGCAGAGCTTGATACACAGAAACAGTTATTAGAAAAGACAGAAGCGTTATTAAATCAGACGATTGAGCAGTTGACAGAGGCAAAGGGACAGCTTTCAGAAGCAGAAAGTGGTCAGTCACAGTTAGAAGATGCGATTTCAAAGATTGATGCGCAGATAGAAAATCTGCAGGGGCAGTTAGATGCACTAGAAAAAAAGCCGGATGGCATGACCGAAGAACAGTGGAAGAAGTCTATTGAAACCGTGCAGAATGGCTTAGAAACCGCACAGGCACAAAAAGAGCAGCTGACTGCTCAGTTAGAACAGTTAAATGCACAGATGGAAAACCTTCAACCGGAAAGTATTGATACTGGAATTGAGGCGGCAAATCAGGGATTAAAAGAAATTGCCGAAGCAAAGGTACAGTTGGCTTCTGGTCAGGAACAGTTAGATGCCGGAAAAGAAATGCTAACAAGTGCGAAGGAACAGATTGAAGCGGGAAAATCTCAGATGACTTCTGCGCAGATTGAACTTGAGGCACAGAAAATTTTAGGTTCGGTACAGTTAAGTACTGCTGCAAATAAAATTGAGATGGGTTCTGTTCAACTTGAAACAGCGCAGGCTCAGCTTGATTCTGGAAAAGAACAACTTTCTGAAGCGAAAGAACAGGCGCAGGAAAAATCCGATTTGAATCAGATTTTAACCTCTGATATGATAAAAGGAATCTTAACAGCAGAGAATTTTTCGATGCCGGCAGGTTATGTGACAGAAGATGGAAGTGATTATCTGATACGTGTAGGCGACAAACTTCAGGACGTAGATTCTCTTGGAGATTTGGTTATCATGGATTTGGGGATTGATGGTCTGAAATCCATTACACTTTCTGATGTGGCAGATATTAATGTGGAAGATGATTCTTCTGAAGTGTATGCAAAAATCAATGGCAATCCAGGTGTCATGCTTTCGATTGAAAAACAGACGGGATATTCCACTGGAGATGTCACAGATAAAATTTTAAATCGAATGGAAGAATTAGAAGCTTCCAATGATGGTCTGCATTTTACGACATTGATGAATCAGGGAATTTATATTGATTTAGTTGTAAATTCCGTAATGGAAAACATGATTTACGGCGGAATTTTGGCAATCTTAATTCTGTTTTTATTTCTTCGTGATATCAAGCCGACTTTTGTAATTGCATGTTCCATTCCGATTAGTGTTGTAGCTGCAATTGTTATGATGTATTTTTCGGGAGTGACATTAAATATTATTTCCTTGTCGGGGCTTGCGCTTGGAGTTGGTATGCTTGTGGATAACTCGATTGTAGTGATTGAAAATATTTACCGAATGAGAGCACTTGGAGTACCCGCAAGAAAAGCAGCCATCGAAGGGGCTTCTCAAGTAGCAGGAGCGATTGCAGCGTCTACTTTGACAACGGTATGTGTTTTTGCACCAATTGTATTTACCGAAGGAATTACAAGACAGTTATTTGTAGATATGGGACTGACAATTGCGTATTCCCTGCTTGCAAGTTTGATTGTAGCATTGACGTTAGTTCCAATGATGTCAGCCGGAATTTTGAGAAAGGGAGAGGCAAAACAGGTCAAATCCATTGGAAAGATTCAGGATTTATATGAAAAACTGGTTTTAAAAGCATTAAAACATAAAGTTTGGGTGTTAATTGCTGCACTTGTATTATTTTTTGGAAGCATGTACTTATCGATTCAGAAAGGAACTGAATTTTTCCCTGACATGGAAAGTACACAGGCAACACTGACCGTAACAACAGATAGTGGAACTCCGCTTGAAGAAACTGCTGAAAAATCAGATGAAGTGATTCAGAAGATTGAAGATATCGAAGATATTGAAACCATTGGAGCTATGGCAGGTGGTTCTTCAATATCATTATCTGGAAGTTCCTCGACCAATCAGGTGACGATGTATCTGGTATTAAAAGAAGATAGAAAACTATCCAGTGCCGGACTTGAAAAAGAGATTAAGAAGCGCACGAAGGGAATCGAAGACTGCGAGATTAACATTTCCACTTCCTCTATGGATATGAGTGCGCTTGGAAGCAGTGGAATTAATATCCGAATTAAAGGAAAAGAGTTGGATACTTTACAGGAAATCTCAGCAGACCTTGCAAGACAGGTAGAAAAAGTAAAGGGAACACAGAATGTTTCTGATGGGCTTCAGGATTCTGATCCGCAGTATAAAATTATCGTAGATAAAGCAAAAGCAATGCGCAATAATCTGACCGTTGCACAGGTATTCCAGAAGATTAATGCACGCCTTGCAGAAGCAAGTTCTGCTACCACAATTTCAACAGCGACGAAAGATTATGATGTGTATGTGACAAGTGAAGCAGATGAGGATTTGACAAGAGAAGCACTTTCGGAGATTACAATTGAGACAACAGATGCGTCAGGAGAAACAAAAGAAATAAAAGTTGGAGATATTGCAACGTTTGAAGATGCCCAGAGCCCACAGACAATTACACGAGATGCCCAAAGCCGTTATATGTCTGTGAGTGCGGAAATTGCGACCGGTTATAACATTGGGCTTGTCAGTCAGGATGTCCAGAGAGTATTAGACAAATACGAGCTTCCAGATGGATATACTGTGGAAATGACAGGTGAAGATGAGACAATTAATAATGCGATGAGTCAGTTAATGTTAATGCTTGCACTTGCGCTGGTATTTATGTATTTAATCATGGTGGCGCAGTTTCAGTCTGTCTTATCTCCGTTTATTATCATGTTTACGATTCCGCTTGCATTTACCGGTGGATTTATCGGATTGATTTTGACCAATAAGCCGATTAGTGTGGTTGCAATGATTGGATTTGTCATGCTTTCTGGTATTATTGTTAATAACGGTATCGTATTGGTTGATTATATTAATCAGCTTCGAAAAGAAGGAATGGAAAAACAAAAAGCAATTGCAGAGGCAGGGCGTTCCAGACTGCGTCCGATTATCATGACAGCTCTTACAACGATTCTTGGTCTTGTTACAATGGCAATGGGTGTTGGTATGGGCTCTGATATGATGCAGCCGATGGCAATTGTTACGATTGGCGGATTGATTTATGGAACACTGCTTACACTGTTTGTTGTGCCTTGTGTGTATGATATTTTAAACCGTCGCAATTATAAGAAAGATGAGGAGAGATTAGCAGATGGAGAAGCGAACTTTGAGTGAAAAAGAACTTCTTCTATATCAGGCGGTAATAGAACTGTTAGATGAGGGAATGGAAGTTCATCAGATAAAAGTTTCAGATATTACAAACCGTGCAGGTGTTGGAAAAGGAACTGCTTATGAATATTTTTCGAGTAAAGAAGAAATGATTGCAAAGGCAATATACTGGCATGGAAATCAGAGATTTTTAGAACTGGTAGAAAACTTAAAGAGACAAAAAAGTTTAAAAGACCAGCTGATGGAGGTATTTAATTTTATTGAAAACGTGGTATATAAAGACAATGGTTGCCGGCAGTTATTTAAACTGCCCCAGTCAGAAGAAAAGGCACAAAAAGAAATTGAGGAAAAAATGAAATCTGCGAGAGAATACGCACAGACGGTGCTTGAATTAATTGCAAAACAGGGGCGAGAAGAAAACAGTATTCATCCAGAGTTTTCAGATTTTCAGATTCAGGCAGTTGCATTTCCAGCATTATTTGGTTACTTTGTGTATCTGGCCCAGTTTGAACATGTCTCAGAAAAATCAAAAGAAAGTATGCGGGAATTTACTTGTGCAAACCTGCTTTCCATTCTTGGAAAAAAACCTGCTGTAACGCTTGTGTGAAAATTGCTTGTATGATATTCTGATAAAGTAGGTATCAGAAAGGAGTATTTTTATGAGCCAGACAAGAAAAAATCTGATTGTAGGACAGTCAGGAGGACCAACTGCGGCAATTAACAGTAGTCTTTATGGAGTGGTAAAAGAGGGACTTCGCCAGAAAGAAAAAATTGCACACGTATATGGAATGGTAAATGGAATTGAAGGATTTTTAAATGGAACTGTACTGGATTTTGAAGAAGCACTTCCGGGAGAAGAGTTAGAATATCTAAAGACAACACCCGGAGCATATCTGGGTTCTTGCAGATATAAGCTTCCGGAAGATTTGGAAGATGCGGTATATCCGAAATTATTTCAAAAATTTGAAGAGTTAGAAATCGGTTATTTCTTCTACATCGGTGGAAATGATTCTATGGATACAGTAAGTAAACTTTCTCGATATGCAAAAAAAGTGGGAAGTGATATCCGTGTGATTGGTGAGCCAAAAACAATTGATAATGATTTAGTGCTGACAGACCATACTCCGGGATTTGGAAGTGCTGCAAAATATGTGGCAACTACCGTTCGTGAAATTGTGTTGGATGCAAATGTCTATGAAAAGAAATCCGTTACCATTATCGAAATTATGGGACGACATGCAGGATGGCTGACTGCAGCTTCTGTGCTTGCAAGAAAGAGTGTCGGAGATAATCCGCTTTTGATTTATCTTCCGGAAACTGCGTTTGACGAAGAAGCTTTCTTAAAAAAAGTAGAAGCTTGTTTTGAAAAAAATCTCAATGTAGTTGTTTGTGTTTCAGAAGGAATTCATGATAAAGATGGCGTCTTTATCTGTGAGTATGATAATGCAGTTGGAACAGATACCTTTGGACATAAGATGCTTGCAGGCTGTGGAAAATATCTGGAAAATTTAGTCAGAAACCGCCTTGGCGTAAAAGCACGTTCGGTTGAGTTAAATGTTTCACAGAGATGTTCTTCTTCTATGATGTCAAAGACAGACCAGCAGGAAGCCGTATCTGCTGGAGAGTTTGGTGTGCGTTTGGCATTAAAAGGTGAAACCGGAAAAATGGTTTCTTATATCAGAATCAGTAATCTGCCTTATGCCATGAAACTTGGATTAGAAGATGTCAATGAAATTTGTAATAAAGAAAAAACAGTTCCGCTTTCCTGGATTACGAATGAGGGCTCTGATATTGGAGAAGAGTTTATTTTCTATGCACTTCCGCTGGTTCAGGGACAGGTAGAAGTGCCGGTAGGAACAGACGGGCTTGCAAAATTTGTGTCCAGAAAATAGGAAATCTTTTAACTTTATTTAAAAATACTTGCCAGAAAAGGGAAATGTGTTATAATAATAACAAACGTTGTTTTGCATTTTTCTTAGAACAAAACGACGGTAATTTACCAAATGGAGGTCAGAAATATGTTAGTATCAGCAGCAGAAATGTTAAAAAAAGCAAAAGCAGGACATTATGCAGTAGGACAGTTCAACATCAATAACCTGGAGTGGACAAAAGCAGCTCTGTTAACAGCAGAAGAATGCAAATCCCCAATCATCTTAGGTGTTTCCGAAGGTGCAGGTAAATACATGACAGGATTTAAGACTGTTGCAGCTATGGTAAAAGCAATGATGGAAGAACTCAATATAACAGTTCCTGTAGCTCTGCATCTGGATCATGGTACTTATGAAGGATGCTACAAATGTATCAAAGCTGGTTTCTCATCTATTATGTTCGATGGTTCTCATTATCCAATCGAAGAAAATGTTGAAAAAACAAGAGAATTAGCAGGTGTTTGCAAAGGATTAGGATTATCCCTTGAAGCAGAAGTTGGTTCTATCGGTGGAGAAGAAGACGGTGTAATCGGACAGGGTGAATGTGCAGACCCGAAAGAATGTAAAATGATTGCAGACCTGGGTGTAGATATGTTAGCAGCAGGTATCGGTAACATTCACGGAAAATATCCGGCAAACTGGGAAGGCCTTCGTTTTGATGTCCTGGATGACATTCAGAAACTCACAGGTGAAATGCCATTAGTACTTCACGGTGGTACAGGAATTCCGGCTGACATGATTAAAAAAGCAATTGATTTAGGTGTATCTAAAATCAATGTAAATACAGAATGCCAGTTATCATTCGCAGCAGCTACACGTGAATACATCGAAGCAGGAAAAGACAACGAAGGAAAAGGATATGACCCTCGTAAACTCTTAAAACCAGGCTTTGAAGCAATCTGTGATACAATCAAAGAAAAAATGGAACTGTTTGGTTCTGTTGGAAAAGCTTTTGAATAATTAAAAAAGCTTTGCTTGAAATTGAATAAATCCAGTAACAAAATGGACTGCCTTGGGATAACCAAGGCAGTTTTTTCATATACTGCTTTAAATAGAGCGAAATAAGAGAGCAGTAAGAGATGGAACAAATCTTACATACCCTTCATGAGTTTGTCTGGAGTCCGGGAATGTTGGCATTTTTTTTATTGACAGGCATTTATTTTACTGTCCAGTCAAAATTTTATTCGATTTTAAGGATAAAACAATGGTTTGGACAGACTCTGGGTTCACTTTTTAAAAATCCACAAATAAGAAATACAAAAGAAACACAGACGGTTTCGCAGTTTCAGTCTTTTTGTACGGCACTGGCAGCAACGCTTGGTACAGGAAATATCACAGGGGTTGCAACTGCGATAATGGCAGGAGGTCCAGGCTCTATCTTTTGGATGTGGATTTCTGCAGTTTTGGGAATGATGACCAATTATGCGGAAAACTATCTGGGAATCACCTATCGTTATAAAGATGAAAAGGGTCAGTGGGTCGGAGGTGCGATGGTCTATATAGAAAAGGGACTTGGCTGTAAATGGCTTGCAGTAGTCTTTTCTTTTTGCTGCATTGGAGCATCTTTTGGAATGGGAAATATGGTGCAGGGAAATTCCATGGCAAATGGCTTGAAAAACGTATTTCAGATTCCTGTGTTTTTTACAGCGGTTGCATCAGCAGTAGCGGTTGCTTATATTTTAAATGGAGGAATGAAGCGGATTGCAGTCTGTACAGAAAAATTAGTTCCTTTTATGGCAGGAATTTATCTGATAACAGCGTGTGGCATTTTGATTGCCTGTCGGCACAGAGTTGGATGGGCATTTTGGGAAATTATAAAAAATGCATTTACTCCAAGAGCAGCGTGTGCAGGGGTTGGCGGATATCAGTTAAAAACAATCATTCAAACAGGAATTTCAAGAGGGGTATTTTCCAATGAGGCAGGGCTGGGTTCTTCGGTGATTGCCCATGCGCAGTCTGATGTAGAGAAGCCGGAAATTCAGGGAATGTGGGGAATTGCAGAAATATTTGTCGATACGATTCTGGTCTGTACGGTGACAGCACTTGTGCTTTTAGTCAGTGGTGTGTATCGTCCGGAAATCTGCATTCAAAACTTTTCAACTGGAATTGAAAATATAGATGGAACGACTTTAATGGCGAGGGCATTTGGAAGTGTGATTCCGTTTGGAGAGGAACTGCTTGTATTATCTACGCTACTTTTTGCCCTTGCAACGATGATTGGATGGTCGTGTCTTGGAGAGCGGACTGCGGTTTATCTTGCAAAAGAAAAAGGAACAAAAATTTATAAATGGCTCTATGTAGCAGTGGCATTTCTTGGGTGTATGCTTGCACCTGCCATGATTTGGGAATTGTCGGATACCTTAAATGGTCTTATGGCAATTCCCAATCTGCTGGCGTTGTTTTTACTTAGAAGAGAAGTACAGTATCCCAAAAAATAAGAAAAGAAATCAGACAGGGTTTAAGAAGAAAAATCAGGTTTGTATTTGTCAGAAGAATAAATCACAAGCAAATCTTTATCCAAAATATATGAAACAGATCTATACTGGTATAGGCATCATCAACCGTCGCCATGATTGCGAATACAATAGAAGCAGCGCCTCTTCTCCCAAAAATAGTTGTGTACTCAAGGGTACATATTTACCGAATCAAGCAAGTGAATATAGCAGATTGCACAGATCCGTTTGGAAGAAGAATAACATAATAAGAATGAGAAAACCAGTCTTGATTTGCAGATTTGACCCGCATATCAGAACTTGATATAATGATATGAAGAAAAACAGAGAAAGGGCAGAATCAAAAAGTATGAATTACAGGCTGGATATAGAATATGACGGAAGTCGTTATGAGGGCTGGCAGAGGCAGAATCGGACAACTAACACCATACAGGGGAAAATAGAAGAAGTGCTCTCGAAAATGTGTGAAACCCCAATCGAAATTGATGGTGCTGGTCGTACCGACGCAGGAGTTCATGCAAAGGGGCAGGTAGCAAATGTCCATCTGGAAACAGAAAAAAGCTGCGAGGAAATCTGTGAGTACTTAAATCATTATTTGCCGGAAGATATTGCAGTTCAGTGTGTCAGTGAGGCAGAACCACGGTTTCACAGCCGACTTTTAGCAAAAGAAAAGATTTATCAGTACCGAATTTTAACAGGTGGGCACAAAAATGTATTTGAGCGGAAATACGTCTATCCATTGCAGGAAACGCTGGATATAAAAGCAATGAAAAAAGCAGCAGAAAAACTTGTCGGAACGCATGATTTTAAGAGCTTTTGTTCGAATAAAAAAATGAAAAAATCAACTGTCCGTACAATTTATGAAATTAAATTAGAAGAGGAAAATGGAGAAATCCGGATTACTTATCGGGGAAATGGATTTCTTTATAATATGGTAAGAATTTTAACCGGTACGTTGATTGAAGTTGGAAGGGGCGAGAAGATGGCAGAATCAATCGATGGGATTTTAGAAGCTAAGGAGCGCAGTAGTGCAGGATTTACCGTACCGGCAAGAGGTCTTACTTTATCAGAAGTTCGTTATTGAAAATAAATCGGAAAAAGAAAGAACAGAAAAGAGGAAAACAATGTCAAATACCTTGCAGGAACAAATAGAAATGGAAGAGGAAGTAAGAGAAAGCATCAAAAAAATGTATCCAAGTGATCCGGATCATTTGTACCGAAAAATGGCACTGGAGTTTTATTCGTGTGATTTTGAAAAAAAAGAACTGACTTTTCGCTGGCCGATACAGGATTGGGAATTAAACCACATGTTTACGATGCATGGAGGTTTGATTGCAGCAGCAATTGATACGACAAGTGGTGCATTGGTACGCAGTTTAAGCAAATGTCATATCACGCCGACTACGAATATGAATATTAATTATCTGCGCCCAGGAGAAAAAGCAGATGCACTTTTAGTGAGGGCGAAAGCAGACAGGGTTGGAAAGCATCTGGCAAATATTCATACAGAGTGTTATTCAGAAAAAAGCGGAAAGCTTTTGGCAACTGCGATGGTAAACTTTATGCTGATACCGGAAAAATAAAAAATATACAGAAAACCTTTGAAAAATACCGTTTTTATGGTAGTATAATTCATAGACCAAAGAGACTGGAGGAATAAAGAGTGGAAAAAGAAATCGAAAGCAGAGAAGAAAACAAAGAAGAAACAGTTGGAAAAAACTTTATTGAACAGATTATAGAAAAAGATTTAGCAGAAGGTGTATACGATGAAATTTGTACCCGTTTCCCACCGGAACCAAACGGATACCTTCACATCGGACATGCAAAGTCAATTCTTCTAAACTATGGACTGGCTCAGAAATACCATGGAAAATTTAACATGCGTTTTGACGATACCAATCCGACAAAAGAAAAAGTAGAATTTGTTGAGTCTATTAAAAAAGATATTGAATGGTTAGGAGCAGACTGGGAAGACCGTTTATACTTTGCTTCTGATTATTTTGACCAGATGTATGAAGCCGCAATTAAATTAATTAAAAAAGGAAAGGCCTTTGTCTGTGATTTATCTGCTGAAGAAATCCGTGAATACAGAGGAACCTTAACAGAACCGGGAAAAGAAAGTCCATACAGAAATCGTAGTGTGGAAGAAAACTTAGATTTATTTGAACGCATGAAAAATGGAGAATTTGAAGACGGTTCTAAAGTGCTGCGTGCGAAAATTGATATGGCATCTCCAAATATTAATATGAGAGACCCGGTTATCTATCGTGTTGCACACATGAATCATCACAGAACAGGAGATAAATGGTGCATTTATCCAATGTATGATTTTGCACATCCGATTGAAGATGCCATTGAAGGGGTGACACATTCTATCTGTACACTGGAGTTTGAAGACCATAGACCGCTTTATGACTGGGTAGTTACAGAATTAGAATATCCACATCCGCCAAAACAGATTGAATTTGCAAAATTATATTTAACAAATGTTGTAACCGGAAAACGTTACATTAAAAAATTAGTAGAAGATGGAATTGTAGATGGATGGGATGACCCGCGTCTGGTTTCTATTGCAGCACTTAGAAGACGTGGATTTACACCGGAATCTATTAAAAAATTTGTAGAACTCTGTGGCGTTTCAAAAGCAAACAGTTCTGTAGATTATGCAATGTTAGAATACTGTATCCGTGAGGATTTGAAAATGAAACGTCCACGTGTGATGGCTGTTTTAAATCCATTAAAACTTGTAATTGACAATTACCCGGAAGAGCAGATTGAATACTTAGAAGCTCCAAATAACATGGAAAATCCAGAACTTGGAAGCAGAAGCGTACCATTTGGAAAAGAATTATACATCGAGCAGGAAGATTTCATGGAAGTACCGGTTAAAAAATACAAACGTCTGTATCCGGGAAATGAAGTACGTCTGATGAATGCTTATTTTGTAACCTGCACAGATGTTGAAAAAGATGAAAATGGGAATGTGACAGTCGTTCATTGTACTTATGACCCTGCTTCTAAGGGTGGAAACTCTCCGGACGGAAGAAAAGTAAAAGGAACCATTCACTGGGTTGCGGCAAAGACCGCAGTGGAAACAGAATGTCGTCTGTATGAAAATATTGTAGACGAAGAAAAAGGCGTTTATAATAAAGAAGACGGAAGTTTGAATGTAAATCCAAATTCCCTGACCGTTGTAAAGGCTTATGTAGAGCCGGAACTTAAAAAGTCTCAGGCATTTGACAGCTATCAGTTTGTAAGAAATGGTTTCTTCTGTACAGACTGCCATGACAGCAGACCGGATGCGTTAGTATTTAACCGTATTGTTTCACTTAAGAGTTCTTTCAAATTAGAAAAGAAATAAGAAAAACTGCTATGAATGAATTAATGATTCCGCTTGATACAAAAAGCCTCACTCCTTTGTATCAGCAAATCGAAGAATATTTGAAACAGGAAATTCAGGAAGGACGGCTTGTCGCAGGGATGCGGTTGCCGTCCTCCCGTGCGCTTTCAGCAAATCTTCTAGTCAGCCGAAGTACCATTGAAACTGCTTATGATCAGTTAGTTGCGGAAGGTTATATTGAACCGGTTGCTTATAAGGGATATTATGTTTGCGAAATAGAAGGGATTTATTTTCAAAAAGCAGAGTATACGAAACAAAACAATCCAGAAAAGACAGAGATAAAACAGAGAAGAAAATTACAGAAATATCGTTACGATTTTGCACTAAATGGAATTGCACCGGAAAGTTTTCCGACTCATACCTGGAAACAGCTGGCAAAACAGGTGTTAAGTGATTCTACAGAAGAAATTTTTGCACAGGGAAATCCCTATGGAGAAGATTCTTTCAGAGAAGCTATTGCAGAGTACCTGTATCATGCCAGAGGAGTAAAGTGTGAAAAGAGTCAGATTTTAGTTGGAGCAGGAAATGATTATCTGCTTATGGTTTTGGCTACCCTTTTTGAATGTAATAAAAAAGTAGCAATGGAAAATCCAACGTATTTAAGTGCCTGGTATGATTTGAAACATACAGGCTGTTCAGTGTGTACAGTAAAGAGCGATGAGATGGGAATCTGTATCGAAGAACTTGAAAAGACAGGTGCTGACGTGGTTTATGTGATGCCTTCACATCAATTCCCAATGGGGACAGTAATGCCCCTGAAACGTCGGATGGAACTGCTTCGCTGGGCAGATGAGAATCAGACTTATATTATCGAAGATGATTATGACAGTGAATTTCGATATAAAGGCAAACCAATACCGGCATTGCAGGGATTTGATAAAAACGAAAGAGTCATTTATATTGGAACATTTTCAAAATCCATTGCACCATCGATACGAATCAGTTATATGGCACTTCCAAAAAAATTGATGCGATACTATCAGAGCAGATATCCGTTTGCAGTAACCATTTCAAAAGTAGATCAGAAAATAGTAGAGCTGTTTTTAAGAAACGGACATTACGAACGGCATTTAAATCGGATGAGACGTCTTTATAAAAGTAAACATGACTGGATTCTTCGCTGGGTGAAAGAAGAGATGAGCGAAATCTGCAGTTGTTTTGGAGAACATGCAGGAATACATCTGTTGCTGCGCTTTCATAATGGGATTTCGGAAGATGAGGCAGTGGAGCGCGCAAAATCAGCAGGCATTCGTGTCTATGGTTTATCTGAATTTTTTGTACAGGAAAAAAAAGAAACAGAAGCAGTTGTGTTAATTGGATATGCAACGCTTACAGAAGAAGAAATCAAAGAAGCTTTGCAGATTCTTAGCAGGATATGGAAAAAAGAGTATTGACTGTAGGTATAGAGTAGATTAGGCTTGAAAAGGAATAACAGGGGAATTGGTGGAATCCGGTTGAGAATAGAACAGGGAAGTCATTTTAGACCCTTAGACCTGAACCGGATAACACCGGCGGAGGGAGCATAAAGATTCAGGCGTCGATTAACAGGAAAAAGGCTATTTTGCAGATGAAGGTCTTGATGTGGAAATCGTTCAGCAAAATACAGGATTTTCAGATATTAGAAAAATACAGGCTGACCGCTGATGCGGAGCCTGTATTTTTGTTTGAGCTGGAATATTTAATTTTCGTTAAAGACAGTACGGTCAAGAGCTTTTTCCTGATGTGCAACAATTGTAGTGCAGACCGCATCACCTGTAATATTAACAGCAGTACGGAGCATATCAAGAATACGGTCGATACCCATAATCAAGGCAATTCCCTCGGTTGGAAGTCCAACGCTTTGTAAGACCATAGCCAGAGTGACAAGTCCGACAGACGGAACACCTGCAGTTCCAATTGAAGCAAGTGTAGCTGTTGCAACAACGGTCAGTAAATCAGAAGGAGTTAAAGAAATTCCATACACCTGTGCAATAAAAATAACAGCAACTCCTTGCATGATAGAAGTTCCATCCATGTTTACGGTAGCACCCAGTGGAATCGTGAAAGAAGAGATTTTCTTGCTGACACCGATTTTCTTGTGCAGAGTGTCAATGGAAAGAGGAATCGTTGCATTTGAAGTAGCAGTGGTAAATGCAAAGCTCATAACAGGGAAAAACTTTTTAATAAAGCGCATCGGATTAAGTCGTGTAAATAAGAACAATAAAATCTGATAAACACCAAAACACTGAATAGCAAGTGCAAGAATAACAGCGCCCATGTATTTTAACATTGGAACAAAGGCACTGAATCCGATATTTGCAAACGTACGTGCAATCAGGCAGAAAACACCGATAGGAGCAACACTCATAACAACCATAGTCATTTCCATCATAATGTCATTGAACTGGCTGAAAAAATTGGCTACGGTAGATGTTTTAGAACCAAGTTTTGCTAACATGATACCGACAAATAAAGCAAAGACGATAATTGGAAGCATATCGGCAGTTGCTAAGGATTCAATTGGATTTTTTGGAATAATATTTAAAAGAATCTCTGTCAGTGGTTTACTTTCGGAAAGGGAAACTTCAGAAGTAGAGATGTTGTCTACTTTGACGCCAAGTCCCGGATTAATGAGAGAAGCAACACTCAGTGCAACGGTAACGGCCATTGCGGTGGTAAATAAGTAAAACAGTACGGTTTTGATCCCCACTTTTCCAAGTGTTTTTGTATCTCCAATCGCCATACTTCCACATACTAGAGAACAAAAAACAAGTGGAACAACGAGCATCTGCATCAGACGGATAAATCCCTGACCGACAACATAAAGCATGCCTTCGATTATGATATCATCACGGATATGTCCGGCAGGAATGAGATAATGAAGTCCGACTCCGAAAAGAGCACCCAAAAGCAGAGCTGTAAAAATCAGAGTGGACAGGCTGAGTTTCTTTTTGGTGTTTTTGGTTTTTGGCATTAGTTATTTCCTCCTGTAGTTCTTATGTAGTCTTTTAATGCCTGCTGCCAGGATATCGGCTGAGTAAAATTTTCAAGCCGAAGCATCATATTATCAAGAACAGAATAATTGATAGTTTCTGAATCAGAAATCGGTTTTAAAGTCAGCTTATCCTTTGCGTGAATAGCCTTTAAAATCGCCTGTGCAAATTCAAATCGGCTGCAAAATCCGCCGCAGACTGCATGATAAATACCAAGACAGTCATTATCAATCAGTTGTTCAATCACTTTTGCAAGTTCGGTTGCACTTGTAGGGCTTGCAAATTCGTTTTCTGCAACTTCCATAGAAGTGACAGAAGGATTATTTGCGGCTTCTAGAATCGTATTTACAAAATCTTTTCCAATACCGTAGACCCAGCTGCTTCTTACGATAACATGGCGGGTACAGAGATTTTGTACAAAACGCTCTCCTGCAAGTTTACTTTTTCCATAAATGGTGGAAGGGGTTGGAATTTCAAATTCATTATAAGGCTGTCTGGCATGATGAGAGAAAACGTCATCGGTAGACAGATGAATCAGCTTTGCACCGATAGCCTGCGCCTGTACGGCAAGATTTCGTGCACCCACGGTATTAACCTGATATGCCTTATCCGGCTGGGCTTCACAAGAAGTAATATCACCAAAACCAACACAGTTAATCAAAACATCGGGACGGCTGACACGAACATAATTGCTGACTGATTCACGGTCCGTGATATCAACTTCCTCTAAATCCGTTGGCAGAATTTCATAATGTCTGCAGTCAAGTAAATCGCACAAGGCAGAGCCAACGTGTCCTTTTGCACCGGCAATCCATATTTTTTCCATGAAAAAATCCTCCTTTGAGTAAAATTTAGTGTACTGTATCATTGACTTTTAAACAAATAACGCAGGATAAATTTTCAATCTGCAAGACAGAGGAATGAGCCGTAGTGGCTACGGCGATTGACGACAACGTAGCAGATGGAAATTTACACAAGTTATTTAATGAAATATCATTGATACAGGACTAGGCTGTCTGATGAACAAAAACGGGAAAATCGGACGTTTTTGCCAATAGTCCTATCATAGCATAGTTTTATCGGATTAGCAAAATAAATCAACGAAATTTGACGATTTTTGGACAAAAAAGAAGAGTATTGAATTTGAGACAATACTCTTCTTTGAGTGAATTCATATTAAAGTTCGATTTCTTTGGAAACATCGGTATCAGAATCTTTTTCATCCGCTGCGGCTTCACTGCTTTCTTCTTTTTCGATTTCGTTTTCTTTATCTGCTTCGTTATCTGTTTCTGTTTCTTTTGGTTCTTCTTTGCTTTCTTCGACTGGTTTGAAGTCCTCTTCTTCTTTGGAAGATTCAAACTCTTCTGAGGTGTCAGACGGAGAATCAAAAAATTCGTCATCCTCAAAGATAGTTTCATCATCGAGTTTATCTAAATCATCGAGGATATCATCCGTATGTTCTCTTACTTTCTGAACGGTTTCTTCTACGGTTTGTTCCACTTTTTCTTTTAAGCGGGAAGCAACGTTTGCGGCAGAGGAAGCGGTTTCTTTGATATTATCATGAAAATCTGCAAAATCCTCTTCAAGCTGAGGGTCTTTTTCTTTTTGTTTTTTGAGATAATATGCAACGGCTCCAGCTGCAGCTCCAAGTGCTCCAAATCCTAAAGCTTTCTTATAAAAACTACCCATATACATACGTCCTTTCTAACTGTCTGTTTTTATTATTACCATTATAATACATTTTAACAAGAATGTGAAATGAATTTTTTACAAATAAAAGATATTGCATGTAGGACGAAGAAATATTATACTAAAAAAGAGTTAAGAATGTAGAAGCAATGATTTACATTCAAAAGAATAACAACGGAGAACTTAAGATATGAAAAGAATCTTATTAGCCAGTGGCTCACCGAGACGAAAAGAACTGCTTACTCAGATGGGATGTGTATTTGAAGTCTGTAAAAGTGAAGCAGAAGAGGTCATTACAAGCACGAATCCAGAAGAAGTCGTGATGGAGCTTTCGAGCCAAAAAGGAGAGGACGTATTTTCAAAAACAACAGGAGATGTCTGCGTTATTGGAGCGGACACTGTAGTTGCTGTGAATGGAAACATTCTTGGAAAACCGGCAGATGAAGAAGAAGCGGTGTCGATGTTAAAAAAGCTTCAGGGAAATTCTCACTTTGTTTATACAGGAGTGAGTCTGTTTGTGAGAGAAAATCAGGCAGAGACAAAACAGACTTTTTTTGAAAAGACAGAAGTTGTATTTTATCCGATGAGTGAAGAAGAAATTAAAACTTATGTACAGAGCAAAGAACCGATGGATAAGGCGGGAGCTTATGCAATTCAGGGACTCTGTGCAAAATTTATAAAAGAGATAAGAGGCGATTATTATAATGTGGTAGGTATGCCGATTTCAAGATTATATCAGGAAGTAAAAAATATGGGAATGAGCTGGAAGGACTGGGAGAACAAATGATAAAAGCATGTATTTTTGATTTAGACGGAACAATTGCAGATACGGTAGAATCGATTGCGGTAGTGGGAAACCGTCTGCTGAGCCATTATGGACTTAAAGAACAGCCGGTAGAAGGATATAATTTTTTTGCCGGAGATGGGGCAGATGAGCTGGTAAGAAGAATTTTAGAGGCATCCGGCGGAATAGATAAAGTTGATTATGAAGAAGCAAAACAGATTTACCGCAAATGGTTTGAAGAGGACCCGTTTTATCATGTAAAGCCGTTTGATGGCATTGTGGAGATGTTAAATGGATTAAAAAAAGAAGGCATTAAGATAGGTGTCTGCTCAAATAAACCACATCATGCAGCAGTAGATGTGGTAAATAAAATATTTGGAGAAGAATTGTTTGATAAAGTACAGGGTCAGACTGCCGAAATTCCAAGAAAACCTTCTCCACTTGGACCACTTGCGATTGCGAAAGAGTTCAATGCCAAACCTTCAGAGTGTCTTTATATGGGAGATACCAATACAGATATGGATACCGGAAATGCCGCAGGAATGTTTACAATTGGTGTGACCTGGGGATTTCGTCCAAGAAAAGAACTGGAAGAACATCATGCAGCTAAAATTGTAGACAAACCGGAAGAAATTCTGGCTTATGCAAAAGCGCATAAAAATGTGTGACAGCATAACCATTAAGGTTTCAAAGGGAGTATCTCGATCTGAGATAAGAGTACAAAACACGTGAAAACGGTTTTTGAAAAAAAGATGATAGGATTAAGGAGGAAAAACGAATGAATGAATTTAGTGAGGAGTGCTTGATTACATTTTTAAGAAATCAGGAACAACTGTTTCCGGAGCCGGTTGCAGAAACTGTGGAAGAAGCAGAAGCATTTTTAGAAGATTGTATGGCAGTTGTTGTGGATACTTTAGAAGAAGTAAAAGAATATTTTGAAGAAAATGGTATGGATGTCGATGAAATGTCCATGAATGAACTTGAAGAAGCCAGTGAAGTATTTGCACTTCCAAATGGTCAGTATCTGATTGTAGAGGGCTAAGAGTCAAAAGAAGGCAGGTAGTTTTTTCGTAAGGAAAGACTGCCTGTTTTTCAAATATTTTGGGTGATTAAAAAAGAAAGTGAGGCAGACTGCATGGAAATAGAAAAAATCTTAAAAGAGCAAAGAAACTTTTTTGAGACAGGAGCGACAAAATCAATCCAATTTCGCCAGAACGCATTAAACAGGCTTGAAATCGTAATTAAAAAACATGAAAGAGAAATTGCAGATGCCTTAAAAAAAGATTTGCATAAAAGTGCGTTTGAAAGTTATATGACAGAAATCGGACTTCTTTTAAATGAGATTCGTTATGTAAAAAAACATCTGGCCGGCTGGATGAAAGAAAAGTGGGTGCCGACACCCTTTGCTCAGTTTCCGGCAAAAAGTATGGTAATTGCGGAGCCTTATGGTGTGGTCTTAATTATTGCACCGTGGAATTATCCGTTTTTGCTTTGTCTTCAGCCACTTATTGATGCAATTTCAGGAGGAAACTGTTGCGTGATAAAACCATCGGGAGCATCGACAGTGTCTTTTAAAATGATAAAAAAGATAATCGAAGAAGCATTTCCTTTAGAGTTTGTAGCTGTAATCAAAGACGGGGAAGAGGAAAATAAAAAGCTGTTAGAGCAGAAATTTGATTTTATTTTTTATACAGGCGGACCAAGAGTTGGAAAACTGATTATGGAGCAGGCAGCAAAACAGCTGACACCGGTTGTACTTGAATTGGGAGGAAAGAGTCCTTGTATTGTAGAAGAAAGTGCGGACTTAAATCTTGCGGCTAAAAGAATTGTGTTTGGAAAATTTTTAAATAGTGGTCAGACCTGTGTTGCGCCGGATTATGTGTTGGTTCAGGAATCCGTAAAAGAAGAATTGATTTTAAAAATGTGTAAATGGATTCACAGAATGTACGGAAAAGAACCATTAAAGTGCAAAGATTATCCTAAAATAATTTCAAGTTATCACTATGAAAGGCTGATGAAGCTGTTAAAAGAAGAACTGGTTGTAAGCGGAGGATATGGACGAAAAGAAACCTTGCAGATTGCACCGACTATTTTAAATGAAACTGACTTTGATGCGCCGGTGATGCAGGAGGAAATTTTTGGTCCCATTCTGCCGGTGATTGGATTTGAAACCATAGAGAGAGCCGTAAATCTGGTAAAACAAAAGGAAAAACCGCTTGCACTCTATTTATTTACAAAAGAGCAGTCTGTCAAAAAACAGGTGCTCTCACAGCTTTCCTTTGGGGGCGGATGTGTCAATGATACTATAGTACATCTGGCAACTTCCTATATGGGATTTGGAGGAGTCGGTGCAAGTGGAATGGGAAGTTATCATGGAAAAGCGGGATTTGATACGTTTAGTCATAAAAAGAGTCTGCTTGTAAGAAAAAGTAAAATAGATATTCCGATTCGCTATCTTCCTTATCGAAAGTATAAGAATTTATTCCTGCATTTGTTTTTGAGATAACTATTTTTTGACGTTCCAATCGAACACCTGTGAAATTGTATAGATTTTATTCTTTGTTTAGAAAATTTATAAAAATTTGTTAGCACTCAACTAAAATGAGTGCTAATTTTTTCTTGACTTTTTACTCTTTAAGTATTAATATTGATTTTAGCAGCAGAAAAGAGAAGTTTTCTGCAAAAAGAGAAAGTAAAAGGAGATGTTTATATCATGGCTAGTAAGCGTGGTAGTTTATCAATTAACAGTGACAATATTTTTCCAATTATTAAAAAGTGGTTATATTCCGACCATGACATTTTCTTCCGTGAATTAATTTCCAACGGATGTGATGCAATTACAAAATTAAAAAAATTAGAGGTAATGGGAGAATATACATTTCCTGAAAATCATAAAAATCAGATTCAGGTAATTGTAAATCCAGAAGAAAAAACCCTGAAATTCATTGATACCGGTCTTGGTATGACTGCAGATGAAGTAGAAGAATACATTACTCAGATTGCTTTTTCAGGAGCAACCCAGTTCCTTGAAAAATATAAAGATAAAACAAATGAAGACCAGATTATCGGACACTTTGGTCTGGGATTCTACTCTGCATTTATGGTTGCCGATGTAGTTGAAATTGATACTCTTTCTTACAGAGAGGGAGCACAGGCAGTTCACTGGTCTTGTGATGGTGGTACAGAGTATGAACTTGAAGACAGTAATCGTACAGAAGTCGGTACTGAAATCACCCTGCATTTAAATGAAGAAAGTCTTGAGTTTGCAAATGAATACCGTGCAAGAGAAGTTATCGAAAAATATTGCTCATTCATGCCGGTAGAGATTTATCTTTCCAAGGCAAATGCTCCGCAGGAATATGAAACAATTGATGAAGCTGACTTAAGAGAAGATGATGTTGTTGTAGAGCATATTCATGAAGATGCCAAAACAGAAGAAAAAGAAAATGAAAATGGAGAAAAAGAAGTTGTAGAAGTTTCTCCTGCAAAAGACCAGGTTAAGATTAACAAAAGACCGGTTTCTTTGAGCGATACACAGCCTCTGTGGATGAAACATCCAAATGAGTGTACCGAAGAGGAATATAAAGAATTTTATCGTAAAGTATTTATGGATTATAAGGAGCCGTTATTCTGGATTCATTTAAATATGGATTATCCGTTTAACTTAAAAGGTATCTTATATTTCCCGAAAATTAATACGGAATATGAATCCATTGAAGGAACCATTAAGTTATACAACAATCAGGTATTTATTGCAGACAACATTAAAGAAGTTATTCCGGAATTTTTAATGTTGTTAAAAGGCGTGATTGACTGCCCTGATTTACCACTGAATGTATCAAGAAGTGCTCTTCAGAATGATGGATTTGTTAAGAAAATTTCTGAATATATCAGTAAGAAGGTGGCAGATAAACTTTCCGGAATGTGCAAGACAGACCGTGAAACTTATGAAAAATACTGGGATGATATCAATCCGTTTATCAAATTTGGCTGTTTGAAAGACACTAAATTTTCAGACAGAATGATGGATTATATCCTGTATAAGAATCTGGATGGAAAATACCTGACTCTGGAAGATTACTTAAAGGAAAATGAGACAGAAGAAGAGGCAAAAGAGGAAGCTGAAACAGTAATCGAAGAGAATAAAGAAGAAACAGCAGAAGAAATTAAAAAAGATGCTGAAGAAGGAAAAGAACCGGAAAAAACAACGGTTTATTATGTAACAGACGAAGTACAGCAGAGCCAGTACATCAATATGTTTAAAGAAGAGGGACAGGATGCGCTCATCTTAAAGCATAACATTGATTCTGCATTTATTTCTCATGTAGAGCAGAAAAAAGAAACTGTAAAATTCATGCGTATTGATGCAGACATCAATGAATCTGTAAAAGCAGACGGCGAAGAAAACTTAGAAGAGCAGACAAAAGAGTTAGGCGAAATCTTTAAGAAAGCATTAGGAAAAGAAAATCTGACAGTAAAAGCCGAAAAGCTGAAAAACGAAAGTGTTTCTTCTATGATGACAGTGACAGAAGAAAGCCGTCGTATGCAGGAAATGATGAAGATGTACAATATGTACGGTATGGATTCATCTATGTTTGGCGGACAGGAAACACTGGTATTAAACTTAAATAATAAACTGGTGCAGTATGTGCTGGCAAACAAAGAAGGAGATTTAACCAAACTGGTATGCGAGCAGTTATATGATTTAGCTGTGATTACGCATAGACAGCTGACTCCGGAAGAGATGACAAAATTTGTTGCAAGAAGCAATGAAATTATGATGGAAATGACAAAATAATAAGGTGAACCATAAAAAAGTGTCCCTGAGTTTGTAGAAAAATTCAGGGGCACTTTTGTTTCATTTAAGAGTTAACAGTATTTTTTATCTTCTCCGTTTTTAAAGACGGTCATCATTTCACGGGTCAGGCTGATTTGTTCCGGGTCATCCGGAATATTTTCACGTTCCATCCAGACTGCCATGGAAAGTTCTTCTTCATCAAGAGAAATCGTATCTTCTCCATCCAAATCACAGAAAAATCCAAATAACAGTGTTCCGGAAAAAGACCAAGGCTGGCTTTTATAGAAATGCAGATTCTTAACCTTTAATCCAACTTCTTCCATTACTTCACGTTTTACGGTTTCTTCAATGGTTTCCCCAATTTCGGTAAAACCGGCAATTAGTGCGTAGTGAACGTATTCACGACCCGCATATTTAGATAAAAGCAGTTTGTTTCCATTTCGTACTGCTGTGATAACTGCCGGACAAATTTTTGGATATTCGATTGTGTTGCAGTTCGGACAGTGAAGCATACGTTCTTTTTTATCTGATTTCATTGGAGAACCGCATTTTCCACAGAATTTGTGTTCACTGTACCATGTAAATAACTGCCATCCGGTGATTCCGGCAAAGGCGAGGTCTTTTGGTCGTGCAGTACGGAAAAGACGATTATTTTCAAAGTGATAGTTTGAAAAAAGAGCTTCTGGAAGTTCAGGGATAAGATAATAAGAAACCTTATCAATAGAAAACAGATAGATAAATGTTTCTTTTGCTTTTGGATAAACGGAAACAACTTCAGAGAATTTTAAAAACGAAATATTTTGTTCTTCTTTTTTTACAAAAACAGTGTTGTCTTTATAATGAAGAACAATATCTTCAGGAGTTGGTTCGTGAGGGGTATATTCGTTGTGATAAATATGTGGGTAAATATCTTGTATCATAAGTAAAATTCCTCCTGTAAAGTTATGTTAGATATTTATGAAGGCTTTTTAACCTTCACTTTGTGGTACATTTATATGCCATGTTTTAGACAGAAAGCATGGCAATCTGGTGTTTTTTAAAAAATGTGATGACAGCTTCATCCCAGAGAAGATCCAGTGATTTATCCATAGAAAATAGTTTCATGGAAGTGCCGGTGGTACAGATTAGGGAAGTACCATCATACTGCAGATTTAAATAAAGCCCATAAATATCGTTAATGCTCCAGTTTGAAGCATTTTTTAAGAGAAGCTGTTCGGAAGCCTGTCTGGATAATTGAAATACAATTTTAAAGGAAAGCGGTGTTTTTTTCCCTTTGATAATAGAAAAACAGTAGGGCTTTACTTCCTGCCACAGGCAATAGGTGCGACCGCTTTTTGTAAGGGCTTCGGCTTCTTCAGTGTCAAAAAATTCAGGGCGCAGGGTTCCATCAATTTGAAAGGTTGAAAATGTGGTAATTGAAGCCTCACAGAGCCAGAATGAGTCAAATTCTTCTGAAATTAAGAGCCGTGCCATAAAATCTTTGACATCTTGTACGTTTAATGCAATCATTGAAAAACCTCATCTTTTTTGTGTTTACTTTTTTAAGTATAAACGATTCGGTAAAAAAATCAAAGTCTTTTTAAGGAAAAAGCCTTTTCAAGTATAGTGTTTTATGGTATTATAAAACATAGTATTAGAAACTACATATAAGAGGGTGCAATATGAGATATAAAATTGTGATAGACAGTTGTGGAGAATTAGTAGAAAAATGGAAAGACAGTCCGGCTGTGGAAAGAGCATCGTTGACACTGACCGTGGATGATGAAGATATTATAGATGATGATACTTTTGACCAGGCATATTTTTTAAAACGAGTTGCAGAGAGTCCAAATTGCCCGAAATCATCCTGCCCGTCACCAGAACGTTATATGTCAGCGTATGATTGTGAGGCAGAACACGTATATGCAGTAACACTTTCTTCTGAATTGAGCGGTTCTTATAACAGCGCAGTTCTGGGAATGAATTTATTAAAGGAAACACATCCGGATAAAAAAATTCATGTGTTTAATTCTCACTCTGCGTCGGTTGGACAGACCTTAATTGCTTTAAAAATTGAAGAGTGTGAAGAACAGGGGATGGAATTTGAAGAAGTAATAAAAAAAGTAGATGCCTATATCAGTGAACAGAATACGTATTTTGTGCTTGAAACGCTCGAAACACTTCGTAAAAATGGAAGATTGAGCAATTTAAAAGCATTTGTGGCTACTGCTTTAAAAATCAAACCAGTGATGGGTTCTACACCGGAAGGTACGATTGTTCAGCTTGACCAGGCAAGAGGAATGAATAAAGCAGTGATGAAAATGGTTGATTATGTGGTAGAACGCACACCAAATCCGGCAGAAAAGGTGCTGGGAATTAGTCATTGTAACTGTCCGGCACGTGCACAGGCAGTAAAAGAGGCAATTTTAGAGCGGATTCCGGTAAAAGATGTGGTTATGTTAGATACTGCGGGTGTCAGCAGTATGTACGCAAATGATGGCGGAATTATTATCGCAATGTAATTTTTGCAGATGAATGAAAATGAAATAGAAGCCTTAAGAAGTCGGAGAAACCGGCTTCTTTTTCTATGTGATAAGAAATCAGAAGAGGATAAGACAGATGTATGAAAAATTTTTAAAGCAGATAACAGATTTTATTTTTATAGACCAAGAGCCTCAAAAAGCAGATATTATTTTTATTCCGGGAAATGGATTTCCGAATCCATCTGAGCGTGCAGCAGAGCTATACCGAGAAGGGTTTGCAAAAAAGCTTTTGCCATCCGGGCATTATAGTGTAGTGCTTGGTCATTTTGCAGGAGTTTTGCAAAAACAAGAACTGTATCAGGGAAAGTTTGAAACTGAATGGGAATTTTTACAGCAGGTATTAGTTCAAAACGGAGTGGATAAAAAAGACATCTTAAAAGAAGATAATGCAACGTATACTTATGAAAATGCAATTTATTCTAAGAAAGTGACGGATAAAGAAGGGATGGAAGTAAAAAAAGCGATTCTCTGCTGTATGCCGTATCATGCAAGAAGAGCGTTATTGTATTATCAACTCTTATATCCGGAAACTGAATTTTTCGTGTGTCCGGCAAAAGAAAGCCCGATAACAGCCGAGAACTGGTATTTATCAAAAGAGGGGATTGAGACTGTGCTTGGAGAAGTAGAGCGCTGTGGAAGTCAGTTTCATGAAATTTTAAATGAGATAAAAAAAGAAGTCAGGTCATAGATTCAAGTTGAACATTCATGAGCAAGTAGCGAAGCGGATTGCGAATATCCGCTTTACTCTATGACCTGACCTGTAAAAAATTTATTTTTCTTCGTTTGCTGTTTCGTTTACTTCTTCAGAATCAAATGAGGGTTCTTCCTCGTCTTCACTTGGTTCATATTTTGCAAATACGATCCGGAAGGAAATGGAATTTACATAAGCAACAAAGGAAACTCCCATTAAAAACCATAACAGGCTTCCATAAGCTAAGGTTGTCTTGGTTAAGAATGTAAAGACAACCAGACCGATTGGTAAAAGTACGATTAAAATAGTACGTGGAAGGTTTAAGATACTGATTAAAACTGAATTTTTTATGGTATCTTTGATTCCGTTTTCAAATCTTGCAATGTATGGAAAGATATAGGAAAACAGCAAAATATAAAATGTAATAAATGCACCGACCAAAACACGGAAAACGTTCTGGAAAGCAGCCGGAAGCATATTTGTCGCACGAAAGTCAAAGGCAAGCAGAGCACCGATAACAAGCAGAATCAGCCAGATAATCGTAGAGATTTTGAAGTTTTGGCGGAATCCTTTAAAAAAGCCTTTTGCAATATAGGAATCTTCCCCTTTTACCATCTTTAAAGTTACCGAATAAAGTGCGGTAATGGATGCACCGATTGTAACAATCGGAATACAGCAAATCAGGCATAAAATATTTAAAATCATCAAGTCACATAAACGGGACAGGAACCTCATAACCGGACTGTCCATGTTAAAAAAACTACCCATCGTTGTTTCAATCCTTCTTTCTGTGTGTTAATGTTCAGTTTTGTCAGTTTTGTCATTTTTGTCAGAGAAAGTCTGGCTGTGCAAAGACTCCGGAAGATAAATATGAACGGTTTCAATTCGGTTCTTTTTGATTTTGTCAACCACCAGACGTATCTGGTCAGGGGTTGTGACAGATTCCCCGGTTTCTGGAAGTCGATCGAGCTGTTCAATAATATAACCGCCAATCGAATCATAATCTTCTGAGTCCATGTTAACATGGAGAAAATCACTTAAATCATCAAGTCGTGCAGAGCCTTTTGCTATGTATTCTCTGTCTGGAATGATTTCTGTTATATCATCCTCTTCTGAATCATCATATTCATCATGAATATCGCCTACAATTTCTTCTAACAGATTTTCCAGAGTAATAATTCCGGCAGTTGCACCGTATTCATCCAAAACAACGGCAAACGAAACTGATTCTTCTTTCATTTCCATAAGCAGTTCAGAAGTTTTTTTGTATTCAAAGGTAAAATACGGTTCTCTCATAATGCTGGATAAACAAAATTCTTCCTGCTTGTCTAAGAGCAGTAAATCCTTGACGTTGACAATTCCAACGATATGATCGGTTGTCTCTTTGTAGACTGGGAAACGTGTGTGTTTTTGTGCACGGAATAACTCAATTAAATCTTCGTAAGAACTGTCCTCATCAATAAAAGTGACGTCAATACGAGGAATCATAATATCACGTGCTAAAGAATCACCGAAATCGAATACATTATTAATCATTTCATGTTCTTCATTTTCAAGCACGCCCTCTTGATGACTGACATTTACAATGGTACGCAGTTCATGTTCTGTAATGGTGCTTCCCTTTTTACTGGAATCCACCCGAAGAATGGTAAGGATTCCCTGTGCAAGCTGATTGACGATAAAAATAACCGGAGTTAAAACCGTCATAAGCGCATAAATCGGTTTTGCATAAACCAGTGCAATTTTTTCAGCATGAATTGTAGCAAGTGTCTTTGGGGTGATTTCACCAAAAAGTAAAACCAGCAGGGTAAGAAGTCCGGTGCAGACTCCAACGGCTGCATTTCCAAAAAAGCGGATAGCCATAGAGGTTGCAAGGGAAGAGGCTCCAATATTGACGATATTGTTACCGATTAAGATTGTGCTTAAAAGTTTTCCGGAATTATCGGTTATTTTAAGCAGGATTTTGGCATTGTTATCACCAAGTTCAGCAAGACTTTGAATACGAATTCGGTTTGCAGTTGTCATAGATGTCTCTGCAGATGAAAAAAATGCAGATAAAGCCAGTAGGATAATCAAAATGAGAAACTGTATGGCATCGCTGGAATCCAATGAATCTTCACTCCTTTTTGTTTAAATTCGCCGGAAAAAAACTTTAACCAGCATGGTATTTAATCTATGATACATGATTTTTGATGGGATTGCAAGGAAAATGGCTTTTTTCAAAAAATATAAATTTGGGGACTGTTGAAAAAAGCAAAAGTATGCTATAATATGTCGGATATAAAGTGGAAGATGAAAGACCACAGAAATTGCTTTGATTTACGAAAGGATTTTAATCTGATTATTATGAATAGAAATAAAAAAATATATAAAACTTTAATGGGAGTAACATTGGCTTCTTCATTGGTACTTAGCGGAGCTGTTCCACAAAACGGATTACATATCACACAAGTATCTGCTGCATCAGAACAGAATCAGGAAAAAAGAATGATTTATGTAGATGGTACCAAATCAGACAGCGGTGACGGTACTTCAAAGGCAAATGCGGTTAATTCGCTGGAAAAAGCAAAAGAATTATCTACAGAAGGAGCAAAAATTCTGGTTTGTGGAACGATTACCATTTCAGAGGAGACAACGCTTCGGATGCCGACGCAGTTTGAAGTGAGCCGTGCAGAGGGCTTTACAGGACCAATTCTTTCAGTTACAGGCAAGGGAAAAGTAACCTTAACTTATGCATGGCTAAATGAATCTGATGTAGATACTACAAAGGCAGACCTTGGAAAGTCTGCCTTTGTAGTGGGTCAGAAGGAAGAACAAAAAGCAGAGCAGGGTGAAACCAAAGACCAGGATACCAAAAAAGAGAACACAACAGAAGAAAGTTCTGAAAAAACAGATACGAAAGAAGATGCTTCGAAAGACGCAGAGGAATCGAATCAGAAAGAGACAGAGCAGCAAAAGAAAACAGCACCGGAAGTTGTCTTTCCGGGTTCTTTGACTATGAGTGAACCAGGTGCGTTAAATACACTTTCTTTAACGGAAAATTTTTCCGGAGATGGAACATTTCGTTTTGCAGAGCCGGATAAAGTGATGGATACCTATCAGAGCCAGCAGCAGATTATTTTTACACCAAATGATATTGAGACGTATGATTATTCTGGTGTGGAAGGCTGGAGTGAACAGGGCGGGGAAGTAGTCCGTTACATTACTGTGTTTGTAGATTCTTTAAAATCGCAGGAGGCACAAGGCGAGCAGGAAGGTTCAAAAGAAGAAGCTAAGGATGAGAATCCACAGGAAAATAAGAATGAGACTGTAACAGAAAACCCGGCAGAAGATACCGTACAGGAAGAGAATAAAAATACTTCGGAACAAACCCCAAGTGATTCCGAAAATGAATCGGAAACGACAGAGGAGACGAAAGAAACAGTTGGTTCTGAAGAAGGCGCACAGGAAAATGCAGGGGAACAGCAAATTCAGGAGACAGAAAATACTGGAAAAGAGAAAGATGCTTCTGGTGAAACTTCAAACAAAATAACTGGTGAACAGACTGTCAGGAACACTCAGAATCAGGAAACAGCAGAACCAGACCAGACCGAAGAGAAAGCTCCAATTGGAAACCTGGAAGACAGTGCAACAGGAATTAAAGTAGACGGAGATTTTCTTCCACCTTATGTGGATTTACGAGTGTCAAAGATTACAGATAGCGATATAGAAGAGGTGGATATCGAGGCAATTTTAAAAAGCTATGAGATTACGCTTTGGAATTTAAAAACCGATGAAGAATACGAAGTTCCGGAAGGAAAGAAAGTTACGGTGAGGATTCCGGTTCCGGAAGGGGCGCAGCTTTATGAATCCTTGATTATTGCTCATTACATGGAAGAAAAGGGAGAGTATGAATACTTTGTCGCCGGACAGAATCTGAATCTTGCAGATGGATATCTGGTGTTTGAGACAGCGTCTTTCAGCCCATTTAATATAGGCGGAAATCAGTTGGTCGGAATTGGAACAAAGAGTCCAAATCATAAGCCAAGTGTTTCTTATTATAGTGATGCGACAGCAGGAAGTCTGACAATGGTTCCGGCAGCAGGAAATACGATGGCATCCTCAAAGACAGCCTCTAATTCCGGTACGAAGAAAAACAGTACAGATTCTTCGGTGAAATCCGGTATAGTGGTTGCATCAAGCGGAATTGGAACAAATTTAAATAGAAGTAGTTCCGGTCAGAGTGATTCTTCTGTAACACCGATTGAAAAGCCAATACTTTTGACATCACAGGGTAGTGGAGCAGTGTCAGAAAGTACAACTGCTTCCACAAGTGCCTCTTCCAATGCGAAAACAGGAGACAGTATGAATCTCTTTGCGTGGATGGGTACAGCGGTTGCATCATTTGCGATTATGGTAAAAGCAGACCTGACCAGAAAGAGAAGAAGAAAAAGCAGAAAATACATGAAAAAATAAGTGATAGAATAAAAGTCCTTTCCATATTATAGATTATATGATGAAAAGTACATCTATAAATATGGGAGGGATTTTTTTGGAACAAAGCGTAAAAACACAATCTAAATTGACACAGATGATAAAAATGTTACTTGTCGCATATCTTGTAACAGGTTTGCTGCTGTTAATTCTGGCATTTTTACTTTGTAAATTTCAGTTAAACGAAAACCAGATTCATCTTGGAATTTTAGTTACATACATTTTGTCCTGTTTTGTGGGAAGTTTTGCACTTGGAAAAAGCATCAGACAGCACTGCTTTTTGTGGGGAATGGGACTGGGGGCTTCTTACGCTCTGCTTTTAACCGTAGTGACATGGATAACCGAGCGCAAGATACAAGGTGATCTGAAAGAGTTTCTTATTACCTATGGATTATGCATTATGGCAGGGGCACTTGGGGGAATGTTGTCTTAAATAAAAATACTTGCCTATCTATAAGGTCCTATGCTATAATAAACGAAAGCGCATAGGCGTAAAAATTGTATCAATACAGGAGGAATATGTGATGAAACATATCAAAACATTAAATACAAAAAGTTTACAGAACACAGTAAAAAAAGGTGGATGTGGCGAATGCCAGACTTCATGTCAGTCAGCTTGTAAAACATCCTGTACAGTAGGAAACCAGAGCTGCGAAAACAAATAATAGTATTTTTTAGAAACAATAAAAACAGGAAAAAGAATCCTGCCTGCAGGATTCTTTTTCCTGTTTTAGAGAAGAGTAGAAAGGGATAAAGTTGTGATTCATCGTTATAAAAATAATGGTTATAACATCGTACTTGATGTAAATAGTGGCTCTGTCCATGTGGTAGATGATATTGTTTATGATATTGTAGGATGTCTGGAAGAAAAAATGTCAGAAGCAGCCATTTTGGAAAAATTTAAAAATCAATATAAAGAAGAAGATATTCGCACAGCAATTGAAGAATGTCGGGAATTAGAAGAAGCGCAGATGCTGTTTACAAATGATATCTATGAAAATGCGATTGAGAGCTTTAAAGACCGTCCAACCGTAGTAAAAGCACTGTGCTTACATATTGCGCATGACTGTAATCTTGCATGTAGATATTGTTTTGCGGAAGAGGGAGAGTATCATGGAAGAAGAGCCCTGATGACTTATGAAGTCGGAAAACAGGCACTTGATTTTCTGATTGCAAATTCCGGAAACCGCAAAAACCTTGAGGTTGACTTCTTTGGAGGAGAACCTCTTATGAACTGGAATGTTGTTAAGGAATTAGTTGCTTATGGACGTTCACAGGAAAAGATTCATAATAAACATTTTCGTTTTACTTTGACAACAAACGGTGTGCTCTTAGATGATGACATCATGGAGTTTGCCAATGAAGAAATGGACAACGTTGTGCTTAGTATTGACGGAAGAAAAGAAGTTCATGATTTTATGCGTCCGTTCCGTAAGGGAAAAGGAAGTTATGATTTGGTTGTTCCGAAATTCCAGAAGTTTGCAGACAGCAGAGGGCAGCAGAAATATTATGCAAGAGGAACATTTACCCATCATAATCTGGATTTCTCAGAAGATGTACTGCATCTGGCTGACCTTGGTTTTGAACAGATTTCTGTAGAACCGGTTGTAGCAGATGAAAAAGAAGAGTATGCAATCAAAAAAGAAGATATTCCAAAAATCTGTGAAGAGTATGATAAGCTTGCAAAAGAAATGATTCGACGCAATAAAGAGGGAAAAGGATTTAACTTCTTCCACTTTATGATAGATTTGACAGGAGGTCCTTGTGTATACAAGAGGCTGTCCGGATGCGGTTCAGGAACAGAATATCTGGCTGTCACTCCTTGGGGAGATTTATATCCATGCCATCAGTTTGTTGGTGAGGAAGAATTCCTTATGGGAAATGTCTGGGACGGAGTTAAGAAACCGGAAATTTCCTGTCAATTCAAAAACTGTAATGTCTACGCAAAGGAAAAATGTAAAAACTGTTTTGCCAGATTTTATTGTAGTGGCGGATGTGCTGCAAACTCTTATAATTTTACAGGCAGAATTGATGATGTTTATGAAATCGGCTGTGAACTGCAAAGAAAAAGAGTAGAATGTGCAATTATGATAAAAGCGGCTATGGCAGAAGAAGAGTAAGACAGGACAGAGAATTAAGAGGCAATCAGCAAAGAAAGGAAAAATCATGAAGAAAAGCAGAGGAATTCTCGTGCTGATACTGACGGTGTTTATGACTGCATTTTTAGTCTTTACATCAGCAGTCGGTTTAGGACCAACAGGAACAGGAGCCGCAAAGAATATTAAACGCGGTCTTGACCTTTCCGGTGGTGTCAGTATCACTTATGAGGCATCAAAAAAGAATCCTACAGATGATGAGATGTCAGATACCATTTATAAGCTTCAGAAACGTGTAGAAAACTACAGTAGTGAAGCTCAGGTATACAAAGAAGGAGACAATCGTATTAACGTGGAAATTCCGGATGTAACAGACGCAAATGCGATTCTGGAAGAACTCGGAACACCAGGTTCTCTTTACTTTATTGCACATAAAGGTTCTGACGGAACAGAAAATTATTCAACAACAGATGGTGTTACTTATACCTTAAATAAGACCATCGAAGAACTTGAAGAAGACGGTTCGATTGTGCTGACCGGAACAGATGTAAAAACGGCAAGCGCACAGGTCGTGCAGGATGACTTGAAAAATAATACAAATGTTGTTGATTTAACACTGACAAAAGACGGAACAGATAAATTTGCGGAAGCAACAAAGGCGGCTTATGAGGACAGCCATGATTCCATCGGTATTTATTATGATGGTGAGTTCGTAAGTGTACCTAGTGTAAATGCGGAAATTAAAGACGGAAAAGCTCAGATTTCCGGAATGAAAAATGCGGAAGAAGCAGAAAGTCTGGCATCTACCATCCGTATCGGTGGTCTGAAACTGGAATTAAAAGAACTTCGTTCCAATGTAGTAGCAGCACAGCTTGGAGAAGAAGCAATCGCAACCAGTTTAAAAGCAGCCGCAATTGGTCTGATTTTAGTTATCTTATTTATGATTCTGGTTTATCGTGTACCTGGTGTCGTAGCCGGTGTAGCTCTGATTATCTATACCTGCCTTGACTTAATTTGTTTAAATGCGTTTGATTTGACGCTGACTCTTCCAGGTGTAGCCGGTATTATTCTTTCAATCGGTATGGCAGTGGATGCAAATGTTATTATCTATGCACGTATTCAGGAAGAAATCAGCGCCGGCAAAAGCGTTCAGACTGCAATTAAGAGCGGATTTCAGAAGGCTTTTTCTGCAATCTTAGATGGTAATGTTACAACCTTGATTGCAGCATTTGTATTAAACTGGCTCGGAACAGGTTCTGTGAAAGGATTTGCACAGACATTGGCACTTGGTATTGTATTATCCATGTTTACTGCACTTGTTGTATCACGCTTTGTTATGTATGCAGTTTACGCAGTCGGAGTCAGAGATAAAAAATTCTATGGTGTAAAAAAAGAAAGAGAACCGATTCATTTTCTTGCAAAAAAGAAAATTTTCTTTACAATTTCTCTGATCTTAGTGCTTTCTGCACCGGTAGCTATGATAATCTTTGGTAAGACAACAGGAAGTGCGTTAAAATACAGTCTGGAATTCCAGGGTGGTACTTCTACGAATGTAACCTTTAAGGAAGATATGACCATTCAGGAAATTGATTCTAAGGTAACACCGGTTGTAGAAGAAGTAACTGGTGATAAGAATATTCAGGCGACAAAAGTAGTGGGAAGTAATCAGGTGATTATCAAGACCATTACTTTAGACGTGGCAACCAGGGAGAAATTAGACAATGCACTGGTAGAAAACTTTGATGTGGACCCGGATTTAATTACAAGTGAAAGTATTTCTTCTACCGTAAGTAAAGAAATGCGTTCCGATGCAGTAAAAGCAGTCATCATTGCAACAATTTTGATGTTGTTATATATCTGGTTCCGCTTTAAAGATATCCGTTTTGCAGGAAGTGCTGTACTTGCACTGATTCATGATGTACTGGTTGTACTGGCGTTCTATGCGATTGCACGAGTATCCGTAGGAACTACCTTTATTGCATGTATGTTGACAATCGTTGGTTATTCAATTAATGCAACAATCGTTATTTTCGACCGTATTCGTGAAAACTTAAAGACAGCAGGAAAGAAGAAAGATTTGGAACTGGTTGTAAATACCAGTATTACCCAGACCTTAACAAGAAGTATTTATACTTCTCTGACTACCTTTATCATGGTATTCTTCCTGTTTGTGCTTGGAGTTTCTTCTGTACGTGAATTTGCAATGCCACTTATGGTAGGTATTGTATGTGGTGGATATTCTTCTGTATGCATTACCGGAGCACTTTGGTATGTGATGAGAACAAAACTGAAAAAGAAATAAAAATTGAGGAAGAGACTGTTTAAAAGCAGTCTCTTTTTTATTTGTATCATTGTATAAGTGTGGTATAGTATATATAATAGAAGAAAAAACAGGAAGATAAGGACAGAAATGACATGCAAAAATGGATGGTTTTGGCAAAAAAGGCAGATTTTTATGGAATCGGCAGGAAATTTGGAGTCGACCCAGTGATTGCAAGGGTGATTAGAAACAGGGAACGGATAAGTGAAGAAGAAATTGAACAGTATCTGCATGGAGGGATGAATCAGATTTATTCGTTTCAGTTGATGAAAGGAATGGAGAAGGCACTGGAGCTTTTACTGGAAAAAATCGGGGAAAAGAAAAAAATACGAATCATTGGAGATTATGATATTGACGGCGTATGCTCGACTTATATTCTATTAATTGGCTTAAAAAAAGCAGGAGCAATCGTAGATATTGATATTCCGGATCGAATCAAGGACGGGTATGGAATCAGCAAAGAATTGATTGATCTTGCCTATCAGGCTGGAACGGATACGATTATTACCTGTGATAATGGGATTAGTGCCATGGAACAGGTTGCCTATGCAAAAAGTCTTGGAATGACAGTGATTGTGACCGACCATCATGAGATTCCGTATGAGGAACAGGAAGATGGCAGTATCAAAACAATTCTTCCACCTGCGGATGCGATTGTAAATCCAAAGCAGGAAGGGTGCCGGTATCCGTTTAAGGGAATTTGTGGGGCAATGGTGGCATACAAGCTGATTTGTGGTTTGTATGAGAAAAAAGGATTTCCAAAAGAAGCGCAGGAAGAGTTTATTGAATTTGCAGCGATTGCAACGGTTGGTGACGTGATGGATTTGCAGGATGAAAACCGCATTGTTGTAAAAGAAGGACTTAGAAGAATGAAAAATACAAAAAATTATGGTTTAAGAGCCTTAATTCGTGTCAATCATTTAGAAGAGGCAGAACTGACCGGTTATCATATCGGGTTTGTCTTAGGTCCTTGTATTAATGCAAGCGGACGGTTAAGTACAGCAAAAAAAGCGTTGAATCTCTTACTTTGTAAGGATGAAAAAAAAGCGCAGGAACTGGCAGAAGAATTAAAAGCGCTAAATGACAGCAGAAAAGAAATGACGCAAAAAGGTGTGGAACAGGCCGAAAAGCTGGTA
This sequence comes from Firmicutes bacterium OM04-13BH, assembly GCA_003481745.1. Lineage (GTDB taxonomy): Bacteria > Bacillota > Clostridia > Lachnospirales > Lachnospiraceae > Blautia > Blautia stercoris. Next base: position 291,649 of record QULP01000002.1, on the reverse strand, counting down.
GAGACAACAGAGTTAAAAGAGGACAGGGTGCTGGTAATCTATCTGCCGGACTGCCATGAAAGTCTGGCCGGAATTATTGCCGGACGGATTCGAGAAACATATAACAAACCGGTCATTGTATTGACAAAAGGAAAAGACGGAGTAAAAGGTTCTGGACGCTCGATTGAAACTTATCATATGTTTAAAGAACTGGTAAAATGTAAGGATTTGCTTTCTAAGTTTGGAGGTCATCCGATGGCAGCAGGACTTTCCCTGCCGGAAGAAAATATTGAGGCATTTCGTAGGGCGTTAAATAAAAAATGCACATTAACACAGGAAGATATGATGGAAAAAGTTTTAATTGATGTACCGATGCCGATTTCTTATGTGACACTTCCGCTTATTCGTCAGCTTTCTTTGTTAGAGCCATTTGGAAAGGGAAACAATAAGCCGGTTTTTGCAGAGAAAAATATAAAAATTACACAGTGCAGAATTTTTGGAAAAAATAAGAACGTAGTAAAAATGAAGCTTTACGATAAAAACGGAATCTGCATGGATGGAGTCTGGTTTGGAGATGGAGAAGCGTTTGTAAATGAAATTCAGGAGAAAGAACGTTGGTCAATTGCCTACTATCCGTCTATTAATACATACAATGGACGGGAATCTATCGAAATTATCGTGCAAAATTATATTTGATCCCGAAATGAAAAGATGTTATACTAAATATCACATTTAAAAATTCGATTTAAATTGACAAATTCGAAAATATAAAAGAGGAAGCGGGGAAGAACGAATTATGAAAAAGCTGGAAGAATATGTAAGAAGTATTCCGGATTTTCCGGAGCCTGGAATTATTTTCAGAGATGTAACAAGCATTTTGCAGGATGCGGATGGATTAAAGTTAGCAGTAGATTCCATGCAGGCACTTTTGGAAGATACGGATGCAGATGTTATTGTAGGAACAGAATCAAGAGGATTTATTTTTGGAGCTCCAATCGCGTATAACTTACATAAACCGTTGGTTCTGGTAAGAAAAAAAGGAAAGCTTCCTTGCGAGACAGTAGAAAAAAGTTATGATCTGGAATATGGAAGTGCAACCATTGAAATGCATAAAGATTCTATTAAACCAGGTCAGAAAGTAGTAATTGTAGATGATTTGATTGCAACAGGGGGAACCATTGAAGCAGCTGCCAAATTGGTAGAAGAATTAGGTGGAACAGTTGTAAAAGTTATCTTTTTAATGGAACTGGAAGGATTAAAAGGAAGAGAACGTCTGAAAGGATATGACGTGGAATCTGTTATCAAATATCAGGGAAAATAGAAATCAGGTGAACGAAGATATGGAAAAAAATCATACATCATCGCTTCAGGACGACGAAATTGCTAAAATTAAAAAAGCAGATGCAAGCGTCAAAACCATGGAAGATTTTACCAGTCCGGAGATTTTATATAAGGAACTGATTTCAAGTGTAAAGAAGTACCATCCGTCTACTGATATTTCCATGATAGAAAAGGCGTACCAGATTGCAAATAATGCGCATAAGGGACAGCTGAGAAAATCAGGAGAACCCTATATTATTCATCCGCTTTGTGTTGCAATTATTCTGGCAGATTTAGAGCTGGATAAAGAGACGATTGTTGCAGGGCTTTTGCATGACGTTGTCGAAGATACGGTTATGACAACCGAAGAAATTACCGAAGAGTTCAGCGCAGAGGTTTCTCTTTTGGTAGACGGAGTAACCAAACTGGGACAGTTGAGTTACTCGGCGGACAAGATAGAAGTGCAGGCGGAAAATTTAAGAAAAATGTTTCTTGCCATGGCAAAAGATATTCGTGTTATTTTGATTAAATTGGCGGACCGTCTGCATAATATGAGAACATTGAAATATATGCCGCCTCATAAGCAGAAAGAAAAAGCCAGAGAAACCATGGATATCTATGCACCGATTGCACAGCGTCTTGGTATTTCAAAAGTAAAAATAGAATTAGATGACCTGTCATTAAAATATCTGAAACCAGATGTGTATTATGATTTGGTAGAAAAAATCAATCTCAGAAAAAGTGAAAGAGAACTTTTTGTGGGAGAGATTGTAAAAGAGGTAAGACAGCATATTGAGAATGCTGGAATTCATGCACAGATTGACGGACGTGTCAAACATTTTTTCAGCATCTATAAAAAGATGGTCAATCAGGATAAAACACTCGATCAGATTTATGATTTATTTGCAGTGCGTATTATCGTAGATACCGTGAGAGACTGTTATGCCTGTCTTGGAATTATTCATGAAATGTATAAACCGGTTCCGGGGCGTTTTAAAGACTATATTGCAATGCCAAAACCAAATATGTATCAGTCGCTTCATACAACCTTGATTGGACCGAAAGGACAGCCGTTTGAAATCCAGATTCGTACGTTTGAAATGCACAGAACAGCAGAATATGGTATTGCTGCCCACTGGAAATATAAAGAGGTTTCCAATAATGGCGGAAAGGAAAATACAACTCGTCAGGAAGAAGAAAAGATGAGTTGGCTGCGTCAGATTCTGGAATGGCAGAGAGATATGTCTGACAATAAAGAATTTTTGAGTCTGTTAAAAAATGACCTCGATTTATTTTCAGAAAGTGTATACTGCTTTACACCGGCAGGAGATGTTAAGACTCTTCCAAATGGCTCAACTCCGATTGATTTTGCGTACAATGTACATAGTGCAGTTGGAAATAAAATGGTTGGAGCGCGTGTCAATGGAAAATTGGTTCCGATTGAGTATGTGATTAAAAATGGAGACAGAATTGAGATTATCACTTCACAGAACTCAAAAGGTCCAAGTCGTGACTGGTTAAAAGTAGTAAAAAGTACACAGGCTAAAAATAAGATTAATCAGTGGTTTAAACAGGAGAGAAAAGAGGACAATATCTTAAAAGGAAAAGAGATGTTGAACCAGTATGCAAAAGTAAAAGGTTTTTCTCTTGGAAATCTGACAAAGCAGAAATATCTGGAAGCCGTTATGAAAAAATATGGTTTCCGTGACTGGGACTCCGTACTTGCTGCCGTTGGACATGGCGGTTTAAAAGAAGGTCAGGTTTTAAATAAGCTGTTAGAGCTGTATAATAAAGACCATAAGGCAGAACTGACTGATGAGAAAGTATTAGAGGCAGCATCGGAGAACAATAAAGAAAAGATTCGTCCACATAAAGGAAAAAGCGGGATTATTATAAAAGGAATGAATGATTTAAATGCCCGTTATCCAAAATGCTGCAATCCGCTTCCGGGAGATGAAATTGTAGCTTATGTTACACGTGGACGCGGTGTTACGATTCATCGTACGGATTGTGTCAATGTCTTAAATATGTCAGCAGAAGAACGCCAGCGTCTGATGGAAGCAGAATGGGAGAGTACAACAGGCGGTGGAGAAAATGAACAGTATACGGCAGAGATTACGATTTATGCGTATAACCGTACCGGCTTGATTGTAGACGTTTCAAAAATTTTTACAGAACGAAAAATTGATATTTCATCGATTAATACCAGAACAAGCAAACAGGGAATTGCAACCATCAGTCTGGCATTTGATGTAAAGAGTAAGGAAGAGCTCCAGAGTCTGATTACAAAAATCAGACAGATAGAGAGCGTAAAAGATATTGAACGAACAACCGGTTGATAGGATGTACTCTCGGAATTTTTCATGTTTTTTTGCGAAATTAACATAGAAAGATTCCAAGAGTACGTTAGATAGAGAAGGAGCAAAGCGATGAAGAACTTAAATCTCAGGTCACTTGTGGTAGGACCGGTTATGACGAACTGCTATTTTCTGCAAAACAAAGAGACGACAGAGTTGATTTTAGTAGACCCGGGTGCAGAAGCAGAACGCATTAGCAAAATGATTGAGAAACTGGGGAAAAAACCAGTTGCAATTTTACTGACTCATGGACATTATGACCATATGATGGCAGTAAATGAATTAAGACAGGAATGGAAAATTCCAATTTTTGCATCAAAAGCAGAAAAAGAGACACTTTCCAATCCTGAAATTAATCTTTCTCTTGAATGGGAAGGAAGAGGATATACGGTAGAAGCAGATGAATATTTGGAAGATGGACAGGAGATAGAACTTGCAGGATCTAAAATTCGCATGTATCTGACTCCTGGACACACAGAAGGTTCTTGTTGTTATTACTTTGAAGAGGAAGAACTTCTCATGAGCGGGGATACTATTTTTGAAGGAAACTGTGGAAGATGCGATTTGCCAGGAGGAAGTTTTGCGCAGATGCAGATTAGTCTTCATAAAATCATTGATCATCTTCCGCAGGAAGTACAAATTTATCCGGGACACGGAAATGAAACCAGTATTCGTCATGAAAAATCATATAATCCTTATCTATAAAAAGTATCAAAAGAGGAATCTATATGATAGACATAGTATTTAATAAAAAAGAATTTGAGTATGATGCGTATACTCTGATTAAAGCGTTTTATCCTCAGGAAGAGGTTTCAATTCTTTATGAGGGAGAGGAAAAAACAGAAGCTTTTCAAGAAAAAGAAGAAGCTTTTCTTGTGGTGAAAATCACCTATAACAAGGAAGATACCAGACTGGAAATTTTGAAAAATAAAGAAACGGTGTTTGAGGAAACGATTTTTTTGGCTTCGGATGATGAGCGAAAAGAGAGAAAAAATAAGTTAAAGCAGGCATTGTATCGTGGACTTTCAAAAGAAACAAAAAAAGTGCTTCCATGGGGAGATTTAACCGGAATCCGTCCGACAAAGATTGCAATGGGACTGATTGAAAGTGGAATGAGCAATGTGGAAACCGCTGAGTTTATGAGAAATACTTATTATACGAGTAATGAAAAGACAGCACTGGCGATTACAATTGCAAATCGGGAACGAGCACTCTTAGCAGACATTGATTATAAAAATGGCTATAGTCTTTATGTGGGAATTCCGTTTTGCCCAAGTATTTGCCTCTATTGTTCGTTTAGCTCTTATCCTTTAGCGAAGTGGAGAGATAAAGTGGATGCCTATCTGGATGCACTTTGTAAGGAGCTGACTTACATTGGAGAGACCATGAAAGTGCGGACACTTGATACAATTTATATCGGAGGTGGAACACCTACGACTTTAGAGCCGGAACAGTTAGAGAGGTTGCTTTCTCATATTGAATGTTGTTTCCCGACCCGTGAAGTGAAAGAATACACCATAGAGGCAGGACGTCCGGATAGTATTACCAGAGAAAAACTCGAAGTGATTCGAAAATATCCGGTTACAAGAATTTCTGTGAATCCTCAGACGATGAATCAGGCAACGCTGGATTTAATTGGACGCAGACATACGGTGGAGGATACACGACACGCCTTCGCGCTAGCGAGGGAATGTGGATTTGATAATATAAACATGGATTTAATTGTAGGTCTGCCGGGTGAGTGCGCCAAAGATGTACAAAAAACATTAGAAGAAGTAAAGAAGATGGAGCCGGACAGTCTTACCGTTCATTCACTGGCAATCAAGCGTGCAACCAGACTCCATCTGTTTCAAGACCGATATCAGGAGATGTCCTTTGAAAATAATCAGGAGATTATGGATATGGCAATGAATTGTGCCAGAGAGTGTGGCATGGGTCCATATTATTTATACCGCCAGAAAAATATGTCCGGTAATCTTGAAAATGTCGGGTATGCCAAAGAGGATAAGGCAGGAATTTATAATATTCTGATTATGGAGGAAAAACAGTCGATTATTGCGGCAGGTGCAGGTGCATCGACAAAATTTGTTTTTGAAGACGGAGCGCGGATTGAGCGTGCAGAAAATGTAAAAGATGTAACGAATTATATTTCCAGAATTGACGAAATGATTGAGCGTAAAAGAAGTGGATTAAAGAAATATCTGGAGATAGGAAGTGCACAGGATGAGTGAAGCAATACAAGAGGCTTCATCTGAACCATTGATGCATTTGATTACGTTTGATCTGGAAAAAGAAATCAAACACGGAATACAGGTAAGTAATCTGGCATATCGAACCGGAAAAATGCTTGGTCTGGAAGAGACAATGTGTCATGAGCTTGCGGTTGCAGGGATTCTGCATGATATTGGAAAATTAAAGCTTAGAAATTATATTATGGCTGAAGAAAAACCTCTTATTGTAGAGGAAATCAAGTATGTCAGAAAGCATCCCAAGTTAGGGTATGAGAGTTTAAAAGAAAGAGGATATTCTGATTTTATACTCGAAAGTATTTATTATCATCATGAAAACTATGACGGCAGTGGATATCCGAAAAATTTATCAGGAGAGGAAATTCCGCTTGGCGCAAGAATTTTAAGAATTTGTGATGTATATGCAGCATTGACGTCAAAAAGAAGCTATCGAGATGCATTTTCGCCGGAAGTGGCAATGGAAATGCTCATTGATGAAGTGAAAAATTTTGATATGAAAATATTTCTTGCATTTCAAAGAACAATGCATGAGGAAGAGAAAGAAAAGGAGAAAGTGATATGCAGTTAAAGAAAAAACCAGTAACAGGAATGAAAGACATTTTACCAAGAGAGATGGAAATCCGTGATTACTTAATCGGATTAATCAAAGAGACTTACAAACAGTTTGGTTTTACTTCTATGGAAACTCCTTGTGTAGAACACATTGAAAACTTAACCAGCAAACAGGGTGGAGATAATGAAAAACTGATTTTCCGTATCTTAAAACGTGGAGAAAAATTAAAAATCAGTGAAGCAAAAGAAGAAAATGATTTAGTAGACAGCGGTCTTCGTTATGACCTGACTGTACCGCTTTGCCGTTTCTATTCAAATAATGCAAATGAGCTGCCATCTCCGTTTAAAGCACTTCAGATTGGAAATGTATTCCGTGCAGACAGACCGCAGAGAGGACGTTTCCGTCAGTTTATGCAGTGTGATATCGACATTTTAGGTGAGCCGACCAATCTTGCTGAAATTGATGTTATCCTTGCAACTTCTACTCTGGTAGGAAAACTGGACTTCGACAGCTTTACTATCCGTATCAATGACAGACGTTTCTTAAAAGCAATGGCTGCTTACAGTGGATTTGCAGAAGAATCTTATGATCAGGTATTTATTATCTTAGATAAAATGGATAAAATTGGTTTAGACGGTGTTGCAGCAGAACTTGAAGAATCCGGATTTGCAAAAGAAAGCATTGAAAAATACATTGATTTATTTGATAAAATCAGTGATGGAATCGATGGAGTACTTTACTGCAAAGAGAAACTGGAAGGCTTCCTTGCACCGGAAATTGCAGACAATATGACAACAATTATCGAAAGTGTATTAGAAGCAAAAACAGCAAACTTTGAAATTAAATTTGATCCGACACTGGTTCGTGGAATGTCTTACTATACAGGACCAATCTTTGAAATCAGTATTGATGGATTTGCAGGAAGTGTAGGCGGTGGCGGACGCTATGATGAAATGATTGGAAAATTCACAGGAACACCGACACCGGCAACCGGATTTTCGATTGGATTTGAGAGAATCGTTATGCTGTTAATGGAAAAAGGATTTAAAGTTCCGGGAAGCGCAGATAAAAAAGCATATCTGCTTGACAAAAAACTCTCATCTGCTAAACTGGTAGAGGTTGTTAAAAAAGCCGGTGAAGAAAGAAAAGCAGGTAAAAATATTAATATCGTATATATGAAGAAAAATAAAAAATTCCAGAAAGAGCAGCTTCTTTCCGAAGGCTATGAAATCATCGAAGAAATTTATAACGATTAATTTCGGCAACTAATACATCATTTACGATGTACGAAAGCTCTAAGTGAATTTAAGGGAGAAGAATTACAATGGCAGAATCAATGAAAGGGTTAAAGAGAACCCACAGATGTGCGGAAGTTACAAAAGCAGAAATCGGAAGCACGGTAACCCTTATGGGCTGGGTGCAGAAGAGTCGTAATAAAGGCGGTATTGTCTTTGTAGACCTTCGTGACCGTTCCGGTATTATGCAGATTATCTTTGAAAATGGAGATATTGATGCAGAGGGATTTGAAAAAGCCGGAAAATTAAGAAGTGAATTTGTCATTGCAGTAACCGGACATGTGGAAGCACGTTCCGGTGCTGTCAATGAAAATCTGGCAACAGGAGAAATTGAAATCCGTGCCAATTCTCTTCGTGTACTTTCTGAATCCGAGACACCGCCGTTCCCAATTGAAGAGAACAGCAAGACAAGAGAAGAAGTACGTTTAAAATACCGTTATCTTGATTTAAGAAGACCAGACCTTCAAAAAAATCTGATACTGCGTTCTAAAGTAGCAGTACTGGTTCGTCAGTTCTTAGCGGATGAGGGATTTTTAGAGATTGAAACTCCGATTTTAAATAAGAGTACACCGGAAGGTGCAAGAGATTATCTGGTACCGAGCCGTATTCATCCGGGAAGTTTCTATGCATTACCGCAGTCTCCTCAGATTTTTAAGCAGCTTTTAATGTGCTCCGGTTATGACCGTTATTTCCAGATTGCAAAATGTTTCCGTGATGAAGACTTACGTGCAGACCGTCAGCCGGAATTTACTCAGATTGATATGGAATTATCTTTCGTGGATGTAGATGATGTTATCGATGTAAATGAACGTATGCTGGCTCATCTGTTTAAAGAAGTACTTGGAGTAGAAGTACAGCTTCCAATTCAGAGAATGACCTGGAAAGAAGCAATGAACCGTTTTGGTTCGGATAAACCGGATTTACGTTTTGGAATGGAACTGACAGATGTCTCTGATGTTGTAAAAGACTGTGAGTTTGTTGTATTTAAGAGTGCTCTGGAAATGGGTGGAAGTGTCCGTGGAATCAATGCAAAAGGACAGGGCAGTATGCCTCGTAAGAAAATTGACAAACTGGTTGAATTTGCAAAAGGATACGGTGCAAAAGGTCTTGCTTATATCGCAATTCATGAAGACGGCACTTTAAAATCTTCTTTCAGTAAATTCATGAAAGAGGAAGAAATGAAAGCACTTGTTGAAAAGATGCAGGGTGAAGCAGGAGACTTACTGTTATTCGCAGCCGATAAAACCAAACTGGTATGGGATATATTAGGTGCACTTCGTCTTGAAATGGCACGCCAGATGGATTTACTTGACAAGAACGAATACCGTTTTGTATGGATTACAGAGTTCCCATTATTAGAGTGGTCTGAAGAAGAAAACCGCTTTACAGCAATGCATCATCCATTTACAATGCCGATGGAAGAAGACTTACATTTGATTGACAGTGATCCGGGTGCAGTTCGTGCAAAGGCTTACGATATTGTCCTGAACGGAAATGAAATCGGTGGAGGAAGCGTCAGAATTCACCAGAATGACATTCAGGAAAAAATGTTTGAAGTACTTGGATTTACCAAAGAACAGGCCTACAATCAGTTTGGCTTCCTGTTAAATGCATTCAAATATGGGGTGCCTCCGCACGCAGGACTGGCTTATGGGTTAGACCGTATGGTTATGTTGATGGCAAAAGAAGATTCTATCCGTGAGGTTATTGCCTTCCCGAAAGTAAAAGATGCTTCCTGTCTGATGTCAGAAGCTCCGAATGTGGTAGATGAAAAACAGTTGAAAGAACTGTGTATCAAAGTAGATTTACCGGAAGAAACAACGGAAGAAAAATAAAAACATAAAAAAATACCGGAGATTGTCGTAAAAGACAGTCTTCGGTATTTTTTTACTCTACATCTTCCTGTACATCTGCAAGAGTACTGCTGACCCCGCCTAAAATCGCCTGTGCAAGATTCTGATCCATCTGCATCTTCCAGCTTGTTCCGTCGTTTGTAAGCGAAATTTCAACCGTTTCGCTTGTAGTTGCAGTATTGTCCTGTATTGCTTTTAACAAGAACTCTCTGCCTTTTTCATGGCGTCCAAGCAGTCCGGCTTCAAGGGCATCGGAAGACTGTACCCATTCAGAAATCTGTTTCTGGTAAGTCTCAAGGATGCTTGTAAAATCTGTACTGGTAATTTTTACCACTACTTTTGCAGAATTATTTTCTACAGAGTCACTTTTAATCTTATAGTCGAAAGATTTATGAATCTGTTCAGCTAGTGCGTGTGCGATGGAGCTGGTATAAGTATTGTCTGTATTAAGCAGACTGTCTAATGAGAGATAACGGTTGAGCTGTTCTGCATCAAATTTCTTGATGGTATCAAAGTGAATTTTGACAACCTGTTTTGGAGAGAGCAGGTTGGAATCAGACATATAAGTAAGAAAATTTCCGGATAGCTCATTATCAAAGTCGGTATCTTCCACAATTTCCCATACATTGTTTTTCTTTTTTAGTTGGACTTTAATATCAGATTCTACCTGCTTATAATCATGATTTTTGAGCGTCTTGTCAAGCAGCAGATAAGAGTCACTTAAGGAAAAGTCCACCTGGGATGGATTTGCGTCACCCTCGATTCTCTTTTTTAAGGCAGCAATTGCGTAGTCTTTTGCAAGGGCATGCGTATCCAAATTGTGAATGATAACATCTGCAGAGGCAGATTTGTCGTCGTATGAAACTTCCGAAATTTTGTAAGAAAAGTTTTTATAGAATTCTGTAAAAATTTCTGTGATAGAAGGGTCTAAATCAGACGAGTCATCCTGCTGTGCATCTGGAAACAGAAGCTGGAACGATAAATAAGTATTTATCTGAGTTGCATCCGGTGATACCAGATGGTCAAGTTCTGAGCTGATGGTCTGTCTGATGGCTTTTTCTTCTTTGCTGGCGCATCCGGTAAGCAGAACAGAAAAGAAAAGAAGAAAAGCTGCAAAAAAAAGTCGCTTATTCTGGAATTGAATCATAAAATTGTCTCCTTTAGTAAGTTTGCGATATGCTTTAAGTTTACCAGAAATTGTGAAAATGTCAAACAATTCAATCTCTTAAGGCATCTTAAGATTAAACTTTTTTGGAATAAAAGACAGATGTTTTAAAATCTGGTATACTCATGGCATACCAGATGAATGGAAAAAGGAGGTTTCTATGGCAAGAAAAAAGAAAATTCTAACAATAGCAGGTGGGCTGATTTTAATAGCAGTAATTGGAACAGGTGTGTATTTTGGAACAAGAAAGACAGAAACAAACAATACAGAGCTGGCTTATGTCTATCGGGTTTCCCTTATGAATCCGGCTTCTCAGGTTCAAAGGATGGCAGGGACGGTAGAACCGCAGGAAACATGGGAAGTACAGAAGAGTTCTGATAGAGAAGTGGAACAGATTCTGGTAAAAGCCGGGGATGAAGTAAAAGTTGGAACAGCATTGTTTGTTTATAATACAGAACAGACGCAGACAGAACTTGAAGAAGCTCAGCTTGAAATAGAACGTCTTGACGGAGAGATGGAAAATTTAAAAACGCAGATTGCCCAGCTTGAAAAGGAAAAGAAAAAAGCGGCAGAGGACGAAAAATTTTCTTATACAACGCAGATTCAGACCGCACAGACAGATTTGAAAAAATCAGAGTATGAAAAGAAAGCAAAACAGGTAGAAATTTCTCAAAAGCAGGATAAAATTGCAAATGCAACAGTGGTAAGTGAAATTGATGGAATTGTAAAGAGCATTAATGACGGAAGTGAAACAGATATGTATAGTTCAGATTCCAATGCGTTTATAACGATTCTGGCAACTGGAGATTACCGGATTAAAGGAAAGGTAAATGAACAGAATTTATCTGAGATTCAGGAGGGGGAAAAGGCAATTGTTCGTTCCAGAGTGGATGAAAACCAGACCTGGAGTGGAACATTTACGGCAGTGAATACAGATGAAGCAGAAAATAATAACAATAACATGTACTATGGAGCAACATCCACAGAGACTACGTCGAGTTCGTATTCTTTTTATGTAATGCTGGACAGTTCAGACGGACTGCTGTTAGGACAGCATGTTTACATTGAAAAGGATCTTGGAGAAGAACAAAGTGGAATCTGGCTGGATGAGGGGTACATTGTAAATGCGGATAGTAAACCTTATGTTTGGACGGAAGATAATAAAGGAAAACTGGAAAAGCGAGATGTAACACTGGGAGAATATAATGAAGAAACCTATCAATATGAGATTCAGTCCGGATTAGAAGAAAGTGATTATATTGCATTTCCGCAGGATTTCTTAGAAGAGGGTATGAAAGCAACTCATGAGGAAAGTGAGACGATATCTGATGAAGAAAGTACAGATGATACAGGGAAAATGGAAGAATCAGAAGAAATTTCAGAAATAGAGAGTGAGGAGTAAAGGGGAGACTTTATGCATAAAAAAATCAAACTTGCGCTGATTATAGTGGCATCTGTCACAGTCATTGGTACGGGCATCTGGTTTGGGGTTCAAAAATTTAACCGGACAAAGGTAGAAGTTTATCGAGTAGAAGAACTCAAGCAGATGATTTGGGGAGAGAGCAGTTCTTTAGAAGGAATTATTACTTCAAATGTCTCACAGAAAGTCCAGCTTTCAGAAAATCAGATTGTACAGGAGGTTTTCGTACAGGAGGGACAGGAAGTGAAAGAGGGAACACCGCTTCTTTCTTACGATATGACACTGGTTCATATTAACTTGGAGACTGAAAAACTAAACAACCAGCAGCTTCAAATTAAGAAAAAAGGGCTGGAAGATACACTGGCAAAAATCAAGAAAAAGAAAGTGACCAATACGGCATTAAATACAGAGTATCAGCTGACTTTTTTGAGTCATTCAGATAATTCAGAGTGGGCAGAAGAACCATCAAATCAGCCGGAGAATCCGGAACAGTCAGGAAATTTGGGAGAAGTAGAAAATCCAGATCAGTCGGAGAATCCGGATAACCCAGACAAACCAGAAAATCCAGAGACACCGGAAAATCCGGACAAACCGGAGAATCCAGAAAAACCTGAAACGCCAGAGAAACCTGACACTCCAGAACCATCGGAAACAGAAGCAGAAGTTTACGAAAAGCTCTATGGTGATATTACGTTAGAGAGTCGTCCGAATGGAAAAACAGAAAATGCAAAACCATATAAAGGTGATGGGACAAAAGAAGAACCATATCGTTATCTCTGTAAAGAGGGAGTTCTGGTACAGGGAGCTTTTTTGAACCAATTGGCAGGTTTTACAACAAAGGATGAGACAGAAGAAAAAGCAGCGAAGCATTGTATTTTGGAAGTCAGAACAGGAGATAAGCCAGATGGAGTGCTTTTGGCAGCGATTTACTTAAATGGAGAAAAAATCAAAGAGCCATTAGAAGCTGGAAAATGGTATAAAACAAGTCTTGGAAAATATGATGTGGTTTTAGATGATAACAAGAATCAGGGAGAAGATAAACCGGATAATAACAAAGCCGACAATAAAGCCGATAATTCCGAAGAACAAGATCCATCCAATGAATGGAATCCGGATGAAAATCCGGATGAAGAAATACAAAATCCATCGGATGAATTTTTAGAGGATATGGAATTTACCGAGGCAGTTCCGCAGGAAGCTATAATTGATGGCTATACAAAAGAAGAAAAAGAAAAAGCAATTACAGAGACAAATGCAGAAATCCGAACCGTAAAATTAGATATTAAAAGCAGTGATTTGAAAATTGCACAGATTGAAAAGGAATTGGAAAATCAGGAGGTAAAAAGTACCATTAATGGTGTGGTGAAAAAAGTTGGGGACAAAGACAAAGGGCAGACAGACGGAGAGGCATTTCTTGAAATCCAAAGCACGCAGGGTATTTATGTAAAAGGAATGGTGGATGAATATCAAAGAGAAAAATTAAAAGTGGGCAGTCAAATAAGCGGAACTGCCTATGAGTCCGGTGTTTCATTTGAAGCAGAAGTAAAAGAGATTTCAACTTATCCTGTTTCCTCAAAGTATAGCAACAGTAATAACAGCGCTCTTTCGTATTATTCTTTTACTGCTTATATTCAGGATGTCCAGGGGTTGAAAAATCAGGAATCAGTCAGTATGGAACTTCCGGCAGAAGAAATGGATGCATCGGGAATCTATTTGAACAGAGAATATGTGCGGGAAAAAGACGGGGAAGATTTTGTTTACAAAGAAGAAAATGGAAGATTGGTAAAACAGCCGGTAAAAACCGGAAAAATCTTTTATGGAATGGTAGAAATCAAATCAGGAATTACAGAGGAAGACTTTATCGCTTTTCCTTATGGCAAAAAAGTAAAAGAGGGGGCATCTGTAAAAGAAATTTCAGCAGAAGATGCATATAACATGTATGGAGGTTTGGGATGATTGAAAATATACGTTTAGCTTTTCAGGGAATCTGGGCACATAAGATGCGTTCCTTTCTGACCATGCTTGGTATTATTATTGGAATTGCTTCAATTATTTCGATTGTCTCCACAATTAAAGGAACGAATGAACAGATTAAAAAGAATTTAATCGGTGAGGGAGACAATGTAGTTGAAATTAAGTTAAAAGAAGGGGGAGGTGATTATCAAATTGAGTATGAAGGACTTCCACAAGGTGTGCCGGTACTAAATGAGAGCCAGAAAGAGGAAATTTTAGAAATTCCGGAAGTAGTTAGTGCCAGCTTTTATAGAATGAGAGATTATGCGGATGGCATTTATTATCAAGATAAAAGCATGGACGGCGGAAAAGTGCTTGGAATTGATTCGGATTATCTGGATACCTGTGGGTATCAGTTAGTTCGAGGCAGAGGTTTTAATCAAAAAGAGTATGTGAACTTCAAAAAAGTAGCTCTGCTTGATGAAACAGCAGCAAATAGTTTTTTTGAAAAAGGGGAAGAACTGGGGAAGACGATTGAAATTAAAGGTGAGCCATTTGTTGTTGTCGGAGTTGTAAAGAAATCAGATGAATATGAGCCGGTCATTAACAGCATTGAAGAATATTATACTTATTATAATAATGAAAGTGGAATTGTAATGATTACAGACAGTGTCTGGCCAGTGGTATATCAATACGATGAACCTCAGCAGGCGGTCATTCAGACAAAAACACCGGAAGATATGAGTCAGGCAGGAAAAGCTGTTCAGCAGATTTTAAATGAGAAGATTCAAAATACCGAAACTTCGGTTTCTTATAAAGCAGAAGATATTATGAAAAAGGCAAAAGGATTACAACAAATCAGCGAAAATACAAACCGACAGTTAATCTGGATTGCAAGCATTTCGCTTTTGGTAGGGGGCATTGGCGTTATGAATATTATGCTGGTGTCTGTGACAGAAAGAACGGGTGAGATTGGGTTAAAAAAAGCAATCGGTGCAAATAAGCGGAGAATTTTAGCACAGTTTTTGACAGAAGCGGCGGTATTGACGAGTATTGGGGGGATTTTAGGAGTATTTGCAGGAATGATTCTGGCAAAGATTATTTCCACGATTTCGCAGACCCCTCTTGTTATCAGTGTGCCGGCAGTTTTAATATCCGTATTGTTTTCTATGGCAATCGGACTGATATTTGGACTGCTTCCATCAATTAAAGCAGCAAATTTAAGCCCAATTGAGGCGCTAAGAAGAATGAACTAAATTTGAGTGATTAGAGTCAATTTGATAAAAAATCCGGCTGGCTGAGGATGCAGTCAACCGGTTTTTTAAAAATCCGCATTGTATTTAAGCAAAGTCTATGCTATCATAAAAAGAAGTAACCTTATTTGGCAAAGGAGTTTAGAAAAAATGGAAAATACAAAAATCGCAGTTGTAACCGATAGCAACAGCGGTATTACTCAGCAACAGGCCAAGGAATTAGGCGTCACTGTTCTTCCTATGCCGTTTTATATTAATGAACAGTTATTCTTAGAGGGGATTACCCTGACACAGGAAGAGTTTTATAAAAAGCTGGAAGAAGATGCAAATATTTCAACATCACAGCCGTCACCGGCAGATGTAATGGAAACTTGGGAAAGATTGCTTGCAGACCATGAGGAAGTGGTACATATTCCAATGTCCAGTGGTTTAAGTAATTCCTGCCAGACTGCATTTGTGCTGTCGCGCGAGTTTAATGGTCGTGTTCATGTAGTGGACAATCAAAGAATCTCAGTAACACAGCGCCAGTCCGTTTTAGATGCATTGACATTGATTCAAGCAGGAAAGACAGGAGCGCAAGTAAAAGAAATCTTGGAGGCAGAAAAATCAGAATCCAGTATCTATATTACACTTGAGACTTTAAAATATTTAAAAAAGGGTGGAAGAATTACACCGGCTGCTGCTGCACTTGGAACGGTATTAAAATTAAAACCGGTGCTTCAGATTCAGGGTGAAAAACTGGATGCATTTGCGAAAGCAAGAGGGAAAAAACAGGCGAAGAAAATTATGATAAAAGCGATGGAGGAAGACCTCAAAAAACGCTTTAAAGAATATAATAAAAAAGGTCTGATGTGTCTGGAGGCTGCTTATACAGGAAATCTGGAAGAAGCAGAAGAGTGGAAAAAAGAACTGGAAAAAGAATTTCCGGAAATGGAAATACACATGGACCCGCTTTCTTTAAGTGTTGCCTGCCATATCGGACAGGGTGCGCTTGCGGTAGCAGTCTCAAAAAAGGTAGAAGTGGAGTAAAAAACAATGAAAAAAATAATGGAATTAATGGAAGATGCAGTAAAAGAAGCATTTACCAAAGCAGGTTATGAGGAAAAATTTGCAAGAGTAAATGTTTCTAATCGTCCAGACTTATGTGAGTATCAGTGTAATGGAGCGATGGCAGCTGCAAAAACTTATAAAAAAGCACCGATTATGATTGCAAATGATGTGGTTGCATTTTTAAAGGAGAATGAACTGTTTTCTATGGCAGAAGCAGTCAATCCTGGATTTATCAATTTAAAGATTGCGCCGGCATTTTTAACAAAGTTCTTAAATGAAATGCAGGCAGATGAAAATTTATCTATTGAAAAAGAAAAAGCACCAAAGACGATTATTATCGATTATGGCGGACCAAATGTAGCAAAACCTTTGCATGTTGGACATCTTCGTTCTGCAATTATCGGTGAGAGTATTAAGAGAATGGGTCGTTTTTTAGGTCATAAAGTAATCGGAGATGTTCATTTAGGAGACTGGGGGCTTCAGATGGGATTGATCATCACAGAACTTAAGAAACGTTCTCCGGAATTGGTTTATTTTGATGACAGCTTTGAAGGGGATTATCCAGAAGAAGCACCGTTTACAGTAAGTGAATTGGAAGAGATTTATCCGGCAGCCAGTGCAAAATCAAAAGAAGACGAAGCATACAAAAATGAAGCGTTAGAGGCAACATTACAGCTTCAGCAGGGAAAACGCGGATACCGTGCATTATGGAACCATATTATGAAAGTGTCCGTAGAAGACTTGAAGAAAAATTATTCCAAACTGCATGTGGATTTTGACTTATGGATGGGTGAATCCGATGCAGACAGATATATTCCGGATATGGTAGACTACTTAAAGAAAAATAATTATGCTTATGTAGACCAGGGCGCTTTAGTGGTAGATGTAAAAGAAGAGAGTGATACAAAAGAAATTCCTCCATGTATGATTTTAAAATCAGACGGAGCTTCCCTTTACAATACAACGGACCTTGCAACCATCGTACAGCGTGAAGAAGATTATCATCCGGATGAAATTATTTATGTTGTAGATAAACGTCAGGAACTTCATTTTGTACAGGTATTCCGTTGTGCAAAGAAAGCAAAAATGGTAGAAGAAAAAACAGCTCTTTCGTTTGTTGGATTTGGTACGATGAACGGAAAGGACGGAAAACCATTTAAGACAAGAGAAGGCGGAGTCATGCGTCTGGAACGTCTGATTGCAGAAATTAACGATGAAATGTATAAAAAAATCGTAGAAAACCGCAGTGTGAAAGATGAAAATGCGCAAAAAACTGCTGAGATGGTAGGACTTGCAGCAATTAAATACGGAGATTTATCCAATCAGGCATCTAAAGATTATATCTTTGATGTAGAGAGATTTACTTCTTTTGAAGGAAATACCGGTCCATATATCTTGTATACAATCGTAAGAATTAAATCTATTTTGGAAAAATATATGCAGGAAGGCAAAAATCCGAACGAAGGAACAATCTTAGAAGCAGTAAATGACAGTGAAAAGAATCTGATGTTAGAACTTAGTAAATTTAACTCTGTCATTGCACCGGCATTTGAAGAGAAAGCACCACATAAGATTTGTTCTTATATTTATGATTTGGCAAATGCATTTAACAGCTTTTATCATGAAACTAAAATTCTTAGCGAATCTAATGAAGAACAGAAGAAATCCTGGATTCGTCTGTTAGTATTATGCCGTGATGTATTAGAAACCTGTATTGATTTACTTGGTTTTGAAGCACCGGAAAGAATGTAATAAAAGAGATATCCGAGTCGTTTTATAACGATGATTCGGATATCTTTTTTGATTTCGGCGGTTTCCATAAAAAAGAAAGTATGTTACAATGAAAACATGGTGAAAAAGACAAAAATCAGGAGGAATTTATGGAAAAGTTGGAATTAAAGTATCTGGAAAGACTGTCACAGCTTTACCCGACAATTGCAAAGGCATCCACGGAGATTATTAATCTGCAGGCGATTTTAAATCTCCCAAAAGGAACGGAACATTTTCTTACCGATATACATGGGGAGTATGAGGCATTTTCGCATGTATTAAAAAATGGTTCGGGTTCGGTACGAAGAAAAATTAATGACGTGTTCGGGCATACATTAAATGAACAGGACAAGCGCTCCCTTGCTACCTTGATTTATTATCCAAAAGAAAAAATGGAATTAATCAAAAAGACCGAAGAAGATATTATGGACTGGTATAAAATTACATTGTATCGTTTGATTGAAGTCTGTAAGGAGGCCGCATCGAAATATACGCGGTCAAAAGTACGAAAAGCGTTACCACCTGACTTTGCTTATGTGATTGAGGAACTGATTACGGAAAAATCAGATCTAACGGATAAAGAGGCTTATTATGAGCAGATTATAGAGACAATTATTACAATAGGAAGAGCGGAAGTTTTTATTATTGCACTTTCAGAAGTGATTCAGCGTCTGGTTGTAGACCACATGCACATTCTTGGTGATATTTATGACAGAGGACCGGGACCACATGAAATTATGAACAAACTTGAGCGGTACCATTCGCTTGATATCCAGTGGGGAAATCATGACATTGTATGGATGGGAGCAGCAGCCGGACAGACAACCTGTATTGCAAATGTAATCCGAATCTGTGCAAGATATGCAAATCTTGATATTTTGGAAGATGGATATGGAATTAATCTGCTTCCGCTTGCGACATTTTCTCTGATTCATTATAAAGATGACCCTTGCAGTTGTTTTAAAATTAAAGGCGGAAATGATTTAAACCCGGCAGAGATTTCTCTGCAGATGAAGATGCATAAAGCTATTTCGGTTATTCAATTTAAGCTTGAGGGACAGCTTTTGATGAGAAGAAAAGAATTTCATATGGCGAATCGTGCATTGCTTGACAGTATTGATTATGCAAATGGAACCATTCGGTTGGATGGAAAAGAGTATAAATTACTGGATTCTAATTTTCCTACAATTGACCCGGATAATCCGTATGAATTGTCAAGTGAAGAAGCATTGGTTGTGGAACGATTGAATTCTGCATTTACAAACTGTGAAAAATTACAGCGCCATATGAATTTACTTTTAAAGAAGGGAAGCCTTTATAAGGTTTATAATAATAATCTGCTGTATCACGGCTGCATTCCGTTAAATGAGGA
Organism: Firmicutes bacterium OM04-13BH; assembly: GCA_003481745.1. Lineage (GTDB taxonomy): Bacteria > Bacillota > Clostridia > Lachnospirales > Lachnospiraceae > Blautia > Blautia stercoris. The sequence continues at coordinate 272,060 of QULP01000002.1, read as the reverse complement.
CGGAAGCTTTAAAGCAGTAGACATTTATGGGAAAAAATACAAGGGAAAAGCACTCTATGAAGTATTAGAGGCTTATGTCAGAAAAGCATTTGTTGCAATTGATGAGAATGAGAAAGAAAAAGGAAAAGATATTTTGTGGTTTATCTGGAGTAGTCCTGGTTCTCCACTTTTTGGCAAACAGAAGATGGCAACTTTTGAACGGTATTTTCTTGCGGAAAAAGAAACTCATGAAGAAAAGAAAAATCCATATTACAGATTGTTAGAAGATGAAACGGTAATCAATCGAATTATGCGGGAGTTTGGGTTAGAAGAAGGCTGTGCGCATATTGTAAATGGACATGTACCGGTGCATCATGCAGCAGGCGAAAGCCCAATCAAATGTAATGGAAAAGTGCTTGTTATTGATGGAGGCTTTTCCAAAGCATATCAAAAAGAAACTGGAATTGCAGGTTATACGCTGATTTATAATTCCTGGGGAATGATTCTGGCTGCACATGAACCATTTACGTCAGCAGAAGATGCAATTACCAGAGAGACAGACATTTTATCGGACAGTATTTTGGTAAAGCGTTCCATGATACGAAAAACGGTGGAAGATACAGACAATGGCCGGAAATTAAAAGAAAATATTGAAGAATTGAAAGCATTATTGGCAGCGTATCGAAGTGGTACGATTATTGAGAAAGAATAACAAGAAAAAGTAACAAGAAAAAAGGATTCTTAAGGAATTTTTAGCATTTGCACAGAGAATGATTCCGAGAGTACATAAAACAGAGAAAGAGGACAGAATTATGATACATAAAAATATTTCCATAAAGGCAGAAGGTTCTTTAAAAGATTCTCATTTGACGACTTATATTTTAGATTCTTATGAAGAATTAGAACCGAATTTAAAGCGACCGCTGGTTTTAATCTGCCCGGGAGGAGCTTATCGGTTTACAGCAGACAGAGAAGCAGAAATGATTGCGCTGCATTTAAACAGTGCTGGATACCATGCTGCTGTGCTACGTTATTCCTGCGCACCGGCAATTTTTCCAACAGCATTGTTAGAAGTAGCTGAATCAATCAAACTTTTAAAAGAAAAGGCAGAAGAGTGGCATATTGACACGGAAAAAGTGTTTGTGATGGGATTTTCAGCGGGTGGACATCTTGCGGCAAGTTATGGAGTATTCTGGAATCGTCCGTTTGTGGCAGAGAAAACAGGAGTCAAGACAGAAGAGTTAAAAGTGTCAGGATTAATTTTATGCTATCCGGTAATTACGTCAAAAGAAGAGTATACCCACCTGGAGAGTATACATAATCTGTTGGGGGATACTTACGAGGAAAAGAAAGAAGAGATGGCTCTGGAAACTCAGGTAGGAGAACAAGTTCCGCCCGCTTTTTTATGGCATACGTTTGAGGATAAAACCGTTCCGTTTCAAAATTCTCTGCTTTTTGTTGAAGCAATGGGAAAGGCAAAGATTCCGGTAGAGTATCATCTGTATCCAGAAGGAAATCATGGACTTTCGCTTGCAGATGAAACCTTAGTGAGAGCGGATGGAAGCGGAATTCAGAAAGAATGTCAAAGCTGGATGCCTCTTTTAAAAACCTGGTTGCACAGAATGTGCGAAAAAAACAAAAAAATGGCTTGATTACGATATTTATCTATGATATAATGCCAGTGTTGCAAAAAAATAACCACGCTTATGAATTCTGATGGAAGGTGCTTTTTTATATAAAAAAGTTCCAAAAGAGTAGAAATAAGCGGAAGAAAACAACCAAAGGAGATAAGAAAATGAGCGTTATTTCAATGAAACAGTTACTGGAAGCAGGTGTTCATTTCGGACATCAGACCAGAAGATGGAACCCTAAAATGGCTCCATACATCTACACAGAAAGAAATGGTATCTATATCATCGACCTGCAGAAATCTGTAGGAATGGTTGACGATGCTTATAAAGCAGTTGCTGATATCGCTGCTGAAGGCGGCACAATCCTCTTCGTAGGAACTAAAAAACAGGCTCAGGATGCTATCAAAACAGAAGCTGAACGTTGCGGAATGTACTACGTAAACGAAAGATGGTTAGGTGGTATGCTCACAAACTTCAAAACAATCCAGAGCAGAATTGCAAAATTAAAAGAAATCGAAGCTATGGAAGCTGATGGAACATTTGATGTACTTCCGAAAAAAGAAGTAATCGAACTGAAAAAAGAAATGGCTAAGTTACAGAAAAACCTTGGCGGTATCAAAGAAATGAAAAAACTTCCAGATGCTATCTTTATCGTAGACCCGAAAAAAGAAAGAATCTGTGTTCAGGAAGCTCATACACTGGGTATTCCGCTTATCGGTATCGCAGATACAAACTGTGACCCAGAAGAACTGGATTATGTAATTCCAGGTAACGATGATGCAATTAGAGCCGTAAAACTGATTGTTTCTAAAATGGCAGACGCTGTAATCGAAGCAAACCAGGGAACAGCAGAAGATGTAGAATTCGTTGAAGAAGCAGAAGAAACAGTAGAAGAATAATTTCCCCATCTTTATGGGCAATGATTCATAACGCCCTGGCTTTTTAACCAGGGCGGTTTCTTAATAAAGAATAAAACGGAAAAATTTTAAAATAATTATAAATTCAGGAGGACTATCACGATGGCTATTACAGCAGGAATGGTAAAAGAATTAAGAGAAATGACAGGCGCTGGTATGATGGATTGTAAGAAAGCTCTTACAGCTACAGAAGGCGATATGGATAAAGCAGTAGAATTTTTAAGAGAAAAAGGTCTTGCTACTGCTCAGAAAAAAGCTAGCCGTGTTGCAGCTGAAGGTCTTTGCAAAACTCTCGTATCAGAAGATGGAAAGAAAGCAGTTGTTGTAGAAGTTAATGCAGAAACAGACTTCGTTGCTAAAAACGACAAATTCCAGGGATATGTTGCACAGGTTGCAGAACAGGTTATGGAAACAGAAGCTGCTGACGTAGAAGCGTTCCTTGCTGAAACATGGAAATTTGATACAACTAAGACTGTAAACGAAGCTTTAGCAGCTCAGATTGCAGTAATCGGTGAAAACATGAACATCAGAAGATTCGCTAAAGTTGAAGAAGCAAACGGATTTGTAGCTTCTTACACACACATGGGCGGAAAAATCGGCGTTCTTGTTGATGTTGAAACAGATGTTGTAAACGACGCTGTTAAAGAAATGGCTAAAAACGTAGCAATGCAGATTGCAGCTTTAAATCCAAAATACACAGATGAAAGCGAAGTAAGTGCAGACTTCATCGCTCATGAAAAAGAAATCCTTATGGCTCAGATTCAGAATGACCCGAAAGAATCTCAGAAACCAGAAAAAGTAATCCAGGGAATGATTGCCGGACGTATCAAAAAAGAAATGAAAGAAATCTGTCTGTTAGATCAGGTATACGTAAAAGCAGAAGACGGAAAACAGTCTGTAGCTAAATACGTAGAACAGGTTGCTAAAGAAAACGGCGCTAAAATTGCTGTGAAAGGATTCGTTCGTTTCGAAACTGGAGAAGGTATCGAAAAGAAAGAAGAAAACTTTGCAGAAGAAGTTGCAAAACAGATGGGAAACTAAGTACATCAGCGAACTTTTTTGAAAAAAGACTGAAAACCCTATAAAATCAGGTGTTGTGAACTCTGTACTGTAGTTTTTGAAAAAAGCGTAAGTATCATAACTTATCATATTTTACCGTAAAGTATTATGTGATTTTGCGTCAAATTTGCGTATAAACTTGCGTAAAAGAAAGCGTAAGCTGCTTCAGCGAAGTTTACGCAAAAAATGTGAAAATCGCAGTATCAGCTACACATATACATTACCAATAAAAAAAGAAACTGTCTGCTAATTGCTTAGTGAGACAGTTTCTTTTTGGTATACAGAGCATTAGTGAAGCAAAAAATATTTTTTTACATTCCATTTTGTTCCTATTAAATAATACATCTCTGTATACTTTTATCTATTATAGAGCAGAAAACCCCATCCGACGAGTCGACACCACTGAAAAAGTCCTTATTTTACACAAAACGGTACAAGGTAAAGCATACTTATATGTTTTACACTACTATATATTGTATGTAAAAACAGTTTTTCAGTGCCCTCGACGAGTCGGATGGGGTTTTCTGCTCATTTTTTCTTGTGATGAACGTATTTCTGTGGCGCAAGAAATTATTTGGAGAAGCTGTCAGAATCAGACTACACGGGAAAAAGGATTCTGCTGGTTGAGGATAATGAGTTGAACAGAGAAATTGCTGGTGAAATCTTGCAGATGACAGGTGCAAAAGTGGAAACGGCAGAAAATGGGAAAATTGCAGTTGAGAAAGTGGAGGCTTCTCCGAAAGGTTCGTATGATCTTATTTTTATGGATATCCAAATGCCTGTTATGAATGGTTATGAGGCAACAGCGGCAATCAGGAGCCTTCCGGGTGAAAAGGGAAAACTGCCTATTGTTGCCATGACTGCCAATGCTTTTGCAGAAGACGTACAGCTTGCCAAAAATACAGGCATGAATGGACATATCGCGAAACCGCTGGATATGAATAAGTTGAATGATGTTCTGGAAAACTGGCTGTAATTGCCTTCCAGATGCATGGGAAAAGCTTCTGAAAAAGTAGAGAGAGGTATAATAGCATTAATATTTTTGCATGAGCAAGTAGCGAAGCGGATTGCAAACATCCGCTTTACAAGTTATAATAGAATAATCGGCAAATAAGATGAAAGTCTGAGATGGGATTATTGAATTATGGTTTTTATCAGGAAAGAATGAGGAAAATAAGAGTATGAAAAAGGCAAAACATTATCTGATAGCTTTATTGTCAGGGGTGCTTGTAGTAGCTACTGTTTTGTCTGGCTGTGGACAATCTAAAAAAGCAGTATCTAAAAATGACGATCACCTTACCGTGTATCTGTGGGAAAATCGTTTAATGAAAAATATTGTACCCTATATCCATGAGAAGTTTCCAGATCAGGATATTGAGTTTATTACCGGTAACAATGATACCGATTTATATAGCTATTTTGAGGAACATGGTGAACTGCCGGATATCATAACCGTACGTCGATTTTCTGGAAAAGATGCACAGGATCTGGAGCCATATCTAATGGATTTTGCTTCTTATGATGTGGTTTCCAGGTATTACTCCTATGCATTGCAATATTATAAAAATTCAAAAAATGAGATTCAGTGGCTTCCTATCTGCGGTATACCGCAGACGATTATTGCCAACAAGACATTGTTTGAACAGTATGGAATCAAGATACCGAAAAACTATAAGGAATATGCACAGGCATGCCAGCAATTTTATGATAATGGTATAAAACCGTATTCCCTGGATCTTGCAGAAGACTGGTCCACTCATGAGGTGATTCAGACAGGTGCAATCGGTGAATTCATGAGTCTGGATGGAATCGAATGGAGAAGTTCAGCTGAAAGTGCATCAGGGGATATCGCGTTTGATGATGCGTTATGGAAACGTATTTTTTCAGAAACCAATACATTTTTGAAAGACTCACATTTTACAAGTGATGATATCAGCGTCGATATTAATACTGCAGCGCAGATGTTCCTTGAGGGAAAAGCAGCAATGTTTCATGGTTATCCGGCACTTATGCAGGAATATCAGGAACAGATGGATGCAGAATTAACTCGTATACCGTTTTTTTCACAGATTTCGGATGAAGCTTTTATAAATATGACCCCTTCTCTGAATATTGCATTCAACAAAGACCTGGAAAAAGATCAGGAAAAACTGGATCTGGCATTCGATGTCCTGGAGTGTATGATTTCAAAAGAAGGACAAACGCTGATCGCAGATGGAAAGGGTGTAATTTCATTAAATGTAGATGTTCCAAACATGATGGAAGATGTACCTGGCCTTGAAGATGAAATTAATAATAATTCTGTTTATATCCGATATTCTGCTCAAAAATCATTTGATGCCAGCCTTAAGGCTGTTCACGGATTATTGTCAGGGGAAATGGATGAAACACAGGCTTATGATACTTTTCGCAGCACAATGAACAGCAAGGATTCAAAAGAAGAAACCACAGTTAATTTTGAAAACGAATATGCCATTTCGCTAAATGATAAAAACGGTCGCGATGCGGCATCTTCTATTTTAACTACGATCAGAGAAGAAAATGATGCGCAGCTGGCTCTGGTGCCATATTATTATTTTACTTCTTCCATTTACAAAGGAGAGTGCACCGGCAGCCGAGTTGCTTTGATGACGGCAAAGAGTTCAGATACATTTTTATACCTGGCAAAAATCAATGGCAAAGAAATTTATGAACTTGCGGAGAAATATCTTGCTGAGTCCGATGAGAAATTTCACATAACCAATAAATACGAATTGCCAATTGCATCCGGTATGAAAATAATCGTCAGGCAGGAGGAAAACGGATTCTCATTAAAGGACATAGAAGTAAATAAGAAAAAAATAGACAAAGACAAGGAGTACTCTATTCTTCTTACAGAAACCACAATGTCTGTTTTGAAAAAAATAAATCCGGAATGCGAGATCAGGCAGCTTGGGAACACAACATTATCAAGTGCATGGACCGTAGCAATGGCAAACGGACAGCAGCCGTCAGTACCGGAAGATTATATAGAGGTTGAAAAATAAAAGTGGGAATAGAACAAGTAATAACAAAAAGAAAAAAGATTATAATGCCATTGTTCTTTTTAATTCTTATCTTTTTAAGCTTAATTTTTGTAAAGTTCCTTTTGAACAGGATGAACAGCTATATCACGGAAAACGGGAAAAGCAGTATGGGAGCTGTTGTTGAACAGATACAGCAGACCTATGATCTGCAGGTGAATGGATACTACAGCCAGCTGCATTTGCTTGAGGATTCTCTTATTCAAGAGGAAGTGAGATCTATTGAACTGGATAGAAACAAGAAGTTCTTTGAGGCATGGCAGAAAGAATCTGAAAGTACACTTCTATTTCTCCAGGAAAATGGAAAGGCAATAACCACTGATGGAACAAAACTTCGGGTTGACATGCCAAGTAAATGTTTGTTGGATTTGAGGAACGGATATAATATTGGAAAATTGGTTTCTCTTGATTATAACCAGAAGAAAAAAGATGGTTATCTGGTTGCAATTCCATGTCAGGAATATACGATTAATGGGGAAACTTATACGGCAATTGGAACCTTGTATGATCATTCAAAATTAGATTCCATGTTAAGTGTGAAAAGCTATAACGGGAATGCGTATCTGTTTATGCTGGATAACGACGGAAATATTACTTATACAAATCAGATAGAAGATAAATTTTTTAGGAACTATTTTTTGTTAAAGCATTTAAAAGGAGATCAGGCTATCACTGAGGAAGAGGCTGATTCTCTTCAAAAAAAGCTGGATGGCAGAGAACAGGGGGTAGAACTTCTGGGAAGTGACAAACCTTACTATCTGGGATACTGTCCGATAGAAAATAATAACACCATGCTGATCTGTATTGTAGAAAAGAGTGTTGTAGATAATGTACTGAAAGATTATCAGAAAACAATAGTGTTTGAAACAATACTCATGGCAGGTTTTATACTTTTGCTTTTTGCCGGATTATTCTACAGTATTTCTAGATGCAGTCTTGCTGAGCAAAAAGCTGAATATGAAAAAAGAAATAATGAGATTCAGACGCAGGCAATGAAGGAAATGGAGGAGTCCAATAAAAAACTGAAAAAAGCAAAGGACATTACAACGGAAGCCTTGCAGACCGCTGAAAATGCAAATAAGGCGAAAACAGATTTCCTGTCCAATATGTCACATGATATTCGTACACCAATGAATGCAATTATTGGTATGACATCATTAATCAGATATGATGCAGGGAATAAAGATAAAGTAATAGAGTATGCAGATAAAATAGATATTTCATCACAGCATCTGTTAGGGATTATTAATGATGTTCTGGATATGAGTAAGATTGAAGCAGGAAAAACAGTTTTTAAATACAATGATTTTTCCATTCTGAATTTTATACAGGAAATCAATACTTTATTTCAGTCACAGATAGATGAAAAAAAACAGACTCTTACGATCATAAAAGAAAACATCCGGCACGAATGGGTGAACGGAGATCAGGTTCATCTGATGCAGATTTTCAGCAACTTGCTTTCTAATGCAGTGAAGTACACGCAGGAAGGTGGAAAAATTCAGTTTCTGGTAGAAGAATGTGAGACAAAGTCATCTGTCTATGCAAAGTACCGTTTCTTAGTCAGCGATAATGGTATGGGAATGTCTGCAGATTTCAAAGAGACGATTTTTGATCCGTTTACCCGCGCTGAAAGTTCTATGACTAATAAGATACAGGGAACCGGTCTCGGAATGGCTATTACCAGAAATCTGGTTAAAGCAATGGGAGGCACCATTGATTTGGAGAGTGAACTGGGACAAGGAAGCTGTTTTGAGGTTCTCATAGATATGAGAATTGCAGAGGAGAGAACAATTGCTTTGGCAGCACAAGAAGAAATAGATGAACAGGATGATAATATCCTTCAGGGAATGAGATTCCTGTGTGCGGAGGATAATGAGCTGAATGCAGAGATTTTGATGGAACTGTTAAAAATTGAGGGTGCAGAGTGCATCATCTGTGAAAATGGTGAAAGAGTTCTGGAGACATTTGAACAGTCTGCCCCGGGGGATTATGACATGATCCTGATGGATGTGCAGATGCCTGTCATGAACGGTTATGAGGCAACAAAAGCAATCCGCAGAAGTTCTCATGAACTGGCAATGACAATTCCGATCATTGCTATGACCGCCAATGCGTTTTCTGAGGATATTCAGCATTCTCTGGCAGCCGGTATGAATGCCCATGTTTCAAAACCGGTTGAGATGAAGGTATTGGAAAAGACGATCAGAAGCATAAAATCCGGCGGGGGGGGTACCGAAATGCAGGTCATTGAACAGTGATAAATGGAAAGTAAAAAGTGGAGATTGCTCCCAAAGGCTTGTATGATCTTATGGAATTCAGGCAGTATTGCTGCAGAGTGTAGAAGTCGGATTGATGAAGGCTTAATGCTGGATATTCTTGATGAGTTTGATCATGTTCTTGGCAGAAATGGAAATGTCGATTCAGATGAGAAGAATGGAACACAGGCAAATCAAATATGTGAAACAACGCTCATAAGAATATAGATGAAAGAACCGGGAAAGCGTACAGAAGAAGATGGTGTATGCTTTGCACAGTCCTTTGAAAAACTTATACTGATGGCAAAGTCAAAAGAAGGTGCTTAGAGTGGGTCTATTTAAGAAAAAGGCAGTTACAAAGACATATGATAAAGAAAATAAGAAACCAGTAATCAAAGCGAGCATATGTAATGGCGAGCAAGTAGTTGGGTTTAAAGACATTCATACAGGTAAGATAGAAGAGGTTATACTGATTAAGAACCAGGCAGACCTTGATGCGTTCAAGAAAATGTATGGAATAGATAGCGAGATAGAAAAGGAATATTAAACAATGTATTTGAATACTGGACATAGGATGATATTGCGTCATCGTTTCGGAAGATGCTGACAATAGAGCAATTTCGCAGTAAAGAGATGCAGAAGTTATATCAGCAGTATCTCGTGGCTGGACCTGCTTACTGAATCCGATCATGAAAAATAATATAGTAATCCGTTTAGAAGAAAAAAGTGAATATCGCAAAGTGGAAAATCTGGTAAGGGATAGTTTTGGTTTTGTTTTGAACCTGACGAATCGAATTAGGAAAAGGAGGTCAGCTTCCTTTTGGTACTAATACAGGATCAATTAAAAATCTTTTGCCACCATAACATAAAAAAATGGTGGTATTTCGTATCTGCTGAAGGTACATAAGAATATTCTCTTGTCATATAATGTTTTGTAAATCATTGTGCATGGATGTTCGCTGATAATAGGTATTTATGATATCCTGTAAAGTAATTGTATTCATTTTTTCTTCAGCAGTTTTTTGGATTTCATTATAGAATCCCTGCAAAGACAACTGAATATTAATGCCAACGCCGCAATCAGGGTTGGTATGAGTATCTAAATGAAGCAGCGGCTTCTCACCTTCAACTGCTTTATAAATATCCAGCAATGTAATCTGGTCTGCTGGTTTTGAAAGAGAAGGACGAGCATGTCCGGCTACACTGGTCATAAGTCCGGCTTTTTTTAGTTTTAACATAAGCTGGCGTACAAAGCCGGGATTTGTATGGACACTTTCTGCAATTGAGGCACTGGAGAGAGATTTTTCCTGGTTGATAGCAATCAGAACCATCACATGAACAGTATCGCTTAATTTCGTTGAATATTTCATGATAAGAAACTCCTTTTTTTATTTGGATTATTGTAAATAATATAATTACAACTATAATGAAATTCAAAGGAAAAGTCAACACAGGAATGAAACTTATGGAGGATTGTATAATATGTTGATTGTAGACAAGTTAAAAGGAAATTTATCTGCTCTATAGTAGATAAACATTGATTATTATATGATGCGATAAAATATTTACAAAGGAGAATTTATGGAATACAAAAATCAAACAGAAAATCGTGCATTTCAGGAAATGTTACAGGCAGCAGTAAAACGGTTACAAAATCGTTCCGGAGAGGAGATTGCTGCAAAAAGCGGGGCTGTTTTTCATAGCAGCCGAAATACAATTGAGATACTGAGTTTTTATGAAACGATTGAAATTCAACTTCCTGGATTCCATATTAACTCAGACATGGATGAATGGCATTATCTGATATTGCTGCATTATCTGGATATGGCCGATGGCACAGAAGGCTCACAGAAGCTCATTACTTTTGGTAACCTGAAAGATGGATTGATTCGGGGAACCAGGTTTGACCGGACTGCAGAGCAGAAACTGGAAAAGCTTTTGCAGGATAAAGATCCTGAGAAAATTCAGAAAGCATGTACAAGTCTGGGTGCAGAATTTATAGAGACAAAGGCGGATCTATGTGCTGTTTTTCCAGTTTTTCCAAGATATTCAGTAACTTTAAAGGTATGGTTTGCAGATGAAGAATTTCCTGTATCTGGCAAAATATTTCTTCAGGATCATGCGGATCATTATCTGAGTGTAGAAGATGCAGTAACAGTTGGGGAAGTTTTGCTGCAAAAATTATCGGAAGCATTTTCTTGCCTCTGATCATGAATCAGAAAACTTTCCAGTCCGGCTTTGATAAATTTGTCAATTGTTGTCTGAATCTGTTGCCAGTCATTACAGTGATTGCGGAGCATCAGTCTGTTGATAGAAAGGCAGCCATTCATTTGAAAATAAAAAACCGATTCTGCCTGCTCAAAGGTCAGGAGGCTGTGTGACATAAGCCAGGTCACATAGCCTTCTTTTGTATTTTCTGCTATTTTTTCCAGAAGAATGGGAGCAATCGTATCATCCAGAAACAGAGATCTGTATTTTGTTTCTGTTTGAATCTTTTGGCAGAAGGGATAGGAACAGCTTTTTTGGTTTGGGCAAAATAAATGTTCTACAGTTGTTTTCATATCCTGTGCGATATCATTTAAAATATCTTCCAACACGTCATGGATATCGTAATAATGCAGATAAAAAGTACCTCTGTTTATTTCAGAAATTTTACAGATTTCAGTGACCGTGATTTTTGTGAAATTTTTCTGCTTTAATAATTCTAAAAAAGTTTCCTTTATAGCTTGTCTGGTATATCTGGTACGGCGATCCTGCTTTTTTGTTTTTTCCGACATAATGACCTCCATTGAATGTATGCTTTACAATGTATCATTTCTCAACAGTTTTTGGGATATGTTGAAAAACAGAACAGATTTCATAGATTGGTTATTGTAATTTATATAGTAACAACTATAATGAGGTTTAAAGAAAAAGTCAACAGATTGTTTAGAATTTTAGGAGGAAAAATATGGGACATGTAATTGCAGTATCAGGAAAAGGCGGCGTAGGAAAAACTACCCTTTGTGGATTATTGATCCAGTATTTGTGCGAAAGTGGGAAACGTCCGGTTCTGGCCGTAGATGCAGATGCGAATGCCAATCTAAATGAAGTACTTGGTGTGGAGCCGGAAATCACACTTGGAGAATTGAGAGAAGAAATTGAGCGGGCAGGTGTCGACCCACGATATCAGATCCCGTCCGGTATGACAAAACAGGCATATCTGGAAATGCGTCTTTCCGATGCAATTGCAGAAGAAGATGATTATGATTTGATGGTAATGGGGAGAACCCAGGGACAGGGCTGTTATTGTTTTGTAAATGGTCTTGTACAGACCCAGGTTCAGAAACTGCAAAGCCATTATCCATATATTGTGGTTGATAACGAAGCAGGTATGGAACACATCAGCAGAGGCATCCTGCCAATGATGGAAGTTGCGATTCTTGTGAGTGACTGTTCCAGAAGAGGTGTTCAGGCAGCCGGACGTATTGCAAAGCTGATGAAGGAATTGAATTTTAAACCACAGAAAACAGGATTGATCGTGAATCGTGTTCCGGATGGAAAACTGGATGCCGGAACTCTGGAAGAAATCCGAAATCAGGGACTGGAACTGTTAGGGGTTGTACCACATGATGACCAGGTATATCAGTATGACTGTGATGGAAAGCCGATCATACGGCTTCCGAAAGATTCTCCTGTAAGAAGTGCACTGGGAGAAATTGTAAAGAAGCTAGGACTGTGAGTTGGAGGATTGAAGGTATGAAGATTACAGTATGTGGCAAAGGTGGCTGTGGAAAAAGTACAGAATCAGCGCTGCTTACTGGATACAATTTTGAGTAAACAGAAATATTATCTGATTTGGTATAACCAATTGCAAAGAAAGGAAAATCTTCATGAGAAATCATTGGACAGAAATAGAAAAATATTTAGAAGACCAGAAGATAGCGCAGGAACTGATTGGAGAGCTGAGAGATTTTCATATGCGTTATGAGGTAGAGGATCAGGTAAAGGAACGGGTAGAAAAACCGGATATCCTATTTTATGGGAAAAAGATTCTGGAAATGTCAATAGCAGCGCTTCTTCAGGGAGATAACCTGTTACTTTCCGGTGCGAAAGCTACAGGGAAAAATGTACTATGTGAGACACTGGCATGGATATTCGGAAGACCGGAATACGACATTTCTTTTCATGTAAATACAGACAGTGCCGATCTGATTGGAACGGATACCTTTATAAATAATGAGGTTTGCCTTCGGAAAGGCCCCATCTACCAATGCGCAGAATTTGGAGGATTTGGAATCCTGGACGAAATCAATATGGCAAAAAATGATGCGGTTTCTGTACTGCATGCCACACTGGATCATCGGCGCAGAATCGATATTCCAGGATATAACAGGATTTTACTTCATCCGGCAACACGATTTATCGGAACGATGAATTATGGTTACGCAGGTACCAGAGATCTAAATGAAGCATTGGTTTCAAGGTTTATGGTAATTGATATGCCTGAAATGGATGAGGATAGTGTCCTTTTTGTATTAAGACAACATTTTCCAGATGGGGAAAAAAGTGCACTGAAAGCTTTTGCAGGACTGTTTCTGGATTTGCAGATCAAAGCTTATCATGGAGAAATCTCAACAAAATCTCTTGACCTGAGAGGATTGGTTTCTGCTGTAAAAGCAACAAGAAGCGGACTTTCTCCAATTGATGCAATCCAGATGGGGATCATAAATAAAAGTTTTGATGTATTTGAAAAAGAGATCGTAGAAGATGTGGTTTCTACCAAAATCCCATCTTCCTGGACCGGAAAAGACATATGGGGGTAAACTTGTATGGAGGATGTCAGATGGCCGGCGGAACAACTGGAAGAACATCGTCTGGAGATTAGCAATCGTATCAGAAATCTTTTTTGGACAGTCAGTGGTGATTATGATATGGAATTTGAACCGGACACAGAAAAATATGTTTATTCAAAACAAACGGTTCTATATGAGGCAGTGAAGCAGGGTGCCTTTGCACGATATTTTGATCAGAAGAAACTTGGCATGTATTTGATGAAAAAATTACATTTTTCTGCTGGAGAAGATATACTTTTGCCTCTTGCTGGATTATGCATGGATGCTGCTGTGGAGCGTTTTATCATTCGAGAACGTTTGGGAACAAAGGAAATCAGAGAACAGGCGTTCAGAGAATTGGAAAAGGCCGAGAAAGAGCAGGTATCAGACAAAGCTGGAACAGACCTGATTCACAGGATTAGGCTTCTGTATATAAGGCATGCTCTGGAGAACACAGACGATGAGGGAATGGATCCACAGGCAGAGATTGCATTGTACAAGATTCTTTCTCTGAAGGATGCGGAAAATACGGAAGATGTCATAAACGTGATAGATGAGATTTATAATCATGTTCTGGATCCCTCTTTTGAAAAAAGGAATGGAAATCTGGAGAAGATTCTGAATTTACCGGATATGGCATTAGCCAATGACGCGTGGCAGGAATGCATGACGGATGAACAGATGGAAGACATCATTCAAAAATATCTTTCTAATCTCAAAAAAAAGATGATGAGTCTGGATATCAGAAACAAAAAGAAAAAAAGATTTTATTTCTCTCCGGAAAATGAAGAAGTTCCGGAAAGCTCGGAGAATATAAATCCACAGGCAGTGCGACGGATACGGGAATATGTGGAACTGAATTACGGGAAATCGTATCTGAGTGAATCGGAGCAGGCCAGAATCAACCGGAAATTTTGTACAGGAATCCACAAAAACTGTATCCTGTATCTTACAGATGGAATTTTACAGAACCCTGTCATAAAAAATAATCAATACCGTTTTTCTCAGCTGCAGTTTGAAAAAAATAAAGCCTATTATGGAAATAATCACTGGATCATCAAAAGAAATATTTCTGTGTTGGCAGAGTCACTGAAACGGGCATTTATAATCCGAAAGGATGATTCTGTCAGCAGATCTGATGCAGGGCAGCTTGTTCCTGAAAGGTTATGGAAAATTGGAAGAACAGACGATGACAAGTTATTTAATAGAAAAAAGAGAGCAGAAGATTCTGAGTTTGTAATAGACGTCCTGATTGATTCCAGTGGTTCCCAAGCTGGCAGACAGGCTCAGGTAGCGGCGCAGGGATATATTATCAGTGAAGCATTAAGCCAGGCAGGAATTCCTCATCGGGTGACAGGATACTGTGCTTTCTGGGGATATACAGTACTTCAGAGATTTCGGGATTATGAAGATCCAAGGGAAACAAATGAAAGAATTTTTCAATTTCGGGCCTATGCTAATAACAGAGATGGGCTTGCACTGAAAACAGTCTGTTCCTCTCTTATGGAGCGACCGGAAAAAAATAAGATTTTAATCGTATTAAGTGATGGAAAACCTTGTGATATGAGCATACAACGACCAGGAACCCGCCAGCCCAAGATCTATGACGGAGAAGGAGCTGTGAAAGATACTGCATATGAGGTGCGTCGGGCCAGAAATCAGGGGATTTTCGTAATTGGTATTTTTGTAGGGAATGAAGAAGAACTCTCCGTGGAAAAGAGAATCTATGGAAAAGACTTTGCCTATATTCGTAATATCAGCGATTTTTCCCGTATGGTAGGAACTTTTTTGCGAAGACAAATTGATATGGAATGAAAATGGAGGAATCACTATGGGTAAAATTGAATTTGCCAATTGTCAGGATGTAAGAAATCAGAAAAAGATACAGGAATTAGATTGTCCACGCTGTCATGAACCGGGAGGCATTGAAGCCTTTGTGAAAGACGGGATACTTGCAGAGGACGGAGTATGTGATAACTGTGGATATATTCTTTCAGAAGGAACAGAACTGGAGGAAGTGGAGTAAGAAGCATTTAAGGAGGTAACAGATGAAAATTGCTGTAACTGGAAAAGGCGGAGTAGGGAAAACTACGATATCTGCAGTATTAGCACGTCTGTATGCAGAAGAAGGGAAAAAGTATTTGCTGTAGATGTGGATCCAGACGCAAATCTTGGACTTGCACTGGGTTTTTCAGAGGAAGAATTGGAGAGTATTACGCCTATCAGTAAAATGAGAAGGTTGATTGAGGAGAGAACAGGTGCAGATAAAAGTAATACTTTTTATAAAATCAATCCAAAAGTGGATGATATTCCTGAAATTTACGGAAAAGAAAATAATGGTGTTCGACTTCTGGTTTTGGCGTTGAAAGCAGGTTTATACATGAAAGGAAGATAGAGAGGTAAGATACAAGAAATCAGTAAATATTTTATCGATTGATCCGGGACTTCATAGTCTGATGACCTGTTATGATTCCGAGAGAAATGCGGTATCCCGTCAGATTTCAGATACTCTGGTAACTTAGTTGCCGAGTAGTTCACAGTGGTGAAAAGAGCATGATTTGGGTTTAATTTGTTCTTGACAACAGGTCGTATTTGCGGTATAGTTCTCTACACTTTGAGAAAAAAGGAGCGAAAATTATGACATTTTATCAAGAGCTTCAGTTAAGTTCAACAGGCTCAAAACAATTAATCAAAAACACGAAAGATCCAAAAGAGAGACGCAGGCATATTCTGATTTATAATTTTAAAGTTTATCTGGTTATGGCATTTTGTGTTGCAGTGGTATCTTTGTACAGTAAACTAATTGGGAGTGAAAACAGTGTCGTAGGTGTTACGGTATTGTTGGCGGTTCTTGTTCTTCGACAAGCAGATTTTGGGATTAAAACGACACATGGGCTGTTTTCAATCGCAGGAATTTTTGGGCTTTTGATGGTAGCACCAAGGATTGCCAATATGTTGTCTCCATTGCCGGCTTTTTTAGTAAATGTAATTGCAATTCTTCTTCTGATGATTTTAGGTTGCCACAATGTAATTATGTACAATCATTCTACTTTTGTATTAGGATATCTGCTGTTGCTTGGATATGATGTGACAGGAGCAGAATACATAAAAAGAGTAGAGGGACTTGCAGTGGGAATGATTCTTTGTATGGTTATCTTTTATAAAAACCAGAAGAATCGTCCGTATCGAAGAACGTTTCTGGATCTTTTTCGAGAATTTGACTTACAGTCAGCAAGAGGCAGATGGTATCTGAAGCTGACTTTGATTGTTTCTACTGCAATGCTGGGTATGAATCTTTTAGGATTGCCAAGAGCAATGTGGGCAGGGATTGCCTGCATGTCTGTATGCCTTCCTTTTACAGAAGACTGTGTTGCCAGATCAGGAAAAAGATGGCAGTTTAATATCGTTGGGTGCGTATTTTTTATTGTGCTGTATCTGATTCTTCCAGAATCTATGTATCCCTATATTGGCATGATTGGCGGAATCGGAGTAGGATATTCGGCAGGATATGCATGGCAGACCGTATTTAATACATTTGGAGCATTGTCAATTGCATCAGGTTTATTTGGTATGCCAATGGCAGTAGCACTTCGTATTGGAGCAAATGTATTTGGCGCACTTTATACAGTGCTTTGTAATAAAGTGATTGACAAGTTGACCGTAGCTTTTTCAGAAAAAAGAAATGCGGTAGTTTAACCAAATCAAGTAAGTCCCCTGCTTCAATTGCGAATATCCGCTTGACTATTATAGAGAGAAAAAATAAAATCCGAGAGCTAAAGTGATAGAATGGCTCTCGGATTTTTTGAATATAGCCGGAAATCTGATATAATTTTGATTAGTTAGAAAGATTGTAATAACCAGCATAAATTCCGTTATTCTTAAGCAGACTTTCATGTGTTCCACGTTCTGCAATTCCATTTTCTGTGAGAACAATAATTTCGTCTGCATTTTTGATAGTAGACAAGCGGTGGGCAATAGTAATGGTCGTGCGATCTTTCGAGAGTTCTTCGAGACTGCGCTGAATCCAGCGTTCACTTTCATTATCCAAAGCACTCGTAGCCTCATCAAGAATCAGAATTGGAGGATTCTTTAAGAATACACGTGCAATAGAGATGCGCTGTTTCTGACCACCGGAAAGCCTTGCACCACGTTCGCCGACAAAGGTATCATACTGTTCTGGCAGTTCCATGATAAATTCATGAATATTGGCGCATTTTGCAGCCGTAATGATTTCTTCTTCTGATGCATCTGGTTTTCCATAAGCAATATTTTCACGAATGGTTCCGGAGAACAGATAAACATCCTGCTGAACAACACCAATCTGACTTCGCAGACTCTTTAAGGTAAGAGAGCGGACATCTTGTCCATCAACTGTGATTTGACCACCTGTTACATCATAAAAACGGGGAAGCAGAGAACAGATAGTTGTTTTTCCTGCGCCAGAGGGACCGACCAGTGCGACAGATTTTCCGGCAGGGATATCAATAGACACATGAGAAAGTACGGTTGCTTCATCATCGTTATAGTGGAACGTCACATCTTTATAGCAGACATGTCCCTTTACATTTGTAAGTTCTACTGCGTCTGGTTTATCCTGAATTTCCGGAACAGTTTCCATGACGTCAAGAAAACGGCGGAAACCAGAGAATCCTTTTTGCATCATTTCCATCAATTCTACCAAGATCTGGATTGGACTGATGAAAATTCCGATATACAGGGCATACATGGCAAGGTCAGCAGGAGACATTTCATGATTGGCAATCAGATAACCTCCATAGATTAAGGTGATAAGGTACATCATGCCCTGGAAGAACAGATTGGAACTCATAAATTCCCCCATGCACTTGTAGTTATTGTCTTTGGAAACAAGAAAGGCGTGATTGCTTTTTCTGAATTTTTCTTTTTCAATCTCTTCATTTGTGAAAGACTGTACCACTCGGATTCCGGATAAAGTATCCTGCAGGCTTGCATTCACATCACCGATTTTTCTTCTGTTTTCCATAAAGGTTTGCTGCATTTTATGATTCTGATGAAAAGAGAAGAGAAACATCACAATTACAAGCAGAATCAAAGGCAGAGCAAGTTTTTTATTAATAAAAAAGAGAAAAATAAAAGCTCCGATAATTTTGACTAGTGAAATAAAAAGATTTTCAGGTCCATGGTGTGCAAATTCAGAGATGTCGAACAGGTCACTGACCAGTTTACTCATCATCTGACCGGAATTATTTTGACTGTAATAAGAAAAAGATAATTCTTCGTAATGGTCAAAGAGTTGTTGACGCATATCCCGTTCCATGTTAGCTCCCATCATGTGTCCCTGATAGCTGACATAATATTTGCAAAAACTTTGAATTATGTACATTAAAAGTAATCCGATGCCAAGCCATGGAAGGGCATGAAGAATGATGCTTTTATCCTGCGTGAAGAGTGTTTTTGTTGCAGTCCGAAGAATCTGTGGATAAGAGAGATCCACAAGACTAATGATAGTTGCACAGAGAAGGTCAATAAAAAAGACTGTTTTATACGGACCATAGTAGTGAATGAATTTCTTTAGTGTATTCATGGTAAGTTCCTTTCATTAAAATTCAGTTTTGAATTTCTGCAATTGTTTTTTTAAACTGAAAAGAAAACAGCGCAGAAGTAAAGAGTACCGCAATGATATCTGCGATCGGTTCTGCCATATAAACACCGATAACTGGATTGGATACAAGGTGCGGAATCAGGTAAATCAGCGGAATTAGTAATACAAATTTTCGAACAACCGCAACGATAATAGAATTTACAGCTTTACCAAGAGAAGTAAAAGTCATCTGGCAGGCAATCTGAATTCCAAATAAAAACAGACCGCCAAGATAAATTTTCAGCATAGGCGCAGTAAAGTTGACAAGGTCTGCGTCGGAGGTGAAAATACCTACAAATACTTTTGGAATCAGTTGTACGGACATCCAGAGTGCGATGGAATACGTCAGGCAGGTCGTTAAAAGAATACGAAATGTCTTCTTTACGCGTTCTGCATTTTTAGCACCGTAATTATAGCTGGAAATTGGCTGTGCACCTTGTGCAATTCCCTGTAAAGGAAGCATGGCAAACTGCATAACACTGGTTAAAATGGTCATAGCTCCAACTGCAATATCCCCACCGTAGCGGAGAAGTGAAGAATTAAAGCAAACTGCTACAATACTTTCACTTGCCTGCATGATAAAAGCAGCGAGTCCAAGTGCAATACAGGGAAGAATAATAGTTGCTTTTAAAGGCAGATAGTCCTTTCGAATGTGAATCTGTGTTTTTTTACCGCAAAGAAAGAGTACGACCCAGATAGTAGAAACAGCCTGTGAAAGAACGGTTGCAAGTGCAGCACCTTTTACACCCATATGAAAAGCAAAAATAAAAACCGGGTCTAAAGTAATGTTGCAGATCGCACCAATCAGGACAGAAATCATAGAAACAGAAGTAAATCCCTGTGCCGTAATAAATGCATTCATTCCGAGCGTCAACTGGACAAAAAGTGTACCGAAAGCATAGATATGCAGATAGTCGACTGCATATTGGATGGTATTTTCACTGGCACCAAAAGCCAGCAACAGATTCTTGCCCCAGCGAAGTAAAATAATCGTTAAAATAATAGAAATGATAATCTGAAGTATAAAACAGTTACTTAAAGTCTTTTCGGCAGAGTCATGTTCCTGTTTTCCCATAAAAATAGAAGCGCGTGGTGCGCCGCCGGAGCTGACCAGTGCCGCAAATGCAGATACAATCATAATAACCGGCATACAGACACCGACTCCTGTAAGTGCCAGACTTCCGCTCTTGGGAATATGACCGATGTAAATTCGGTCTACAATGTTGTAAAGCATGTTAATCAGCTGGGCGATTACCGTTGGAACAGACAGTTTAAGAAGGAGCCTTCCGATTGGCTCGGTGCCTAGAAAATCTTTATTTGTTTGCATAAAAATAAGAGTCTCCTTTTTTGATGTTTTCTGGTGCTTGTGCTTTTTAATGATAGTACATAGGTGAAATAAAATCAAGTTTGACATGAAAAAATGAAGCAGTTAGAATAGAAGAAAAATAGAATTTAGATAAAATGAAAGTTGTTTTCAAATTATGTTGACAAAAGAAGTTTTTGTGATAAAATGATTTCCAAATTGGAGGGAAAGTTAAAATGTCAAAAGCACCATATAAAACAAAACAAATGGCTGAGTTACTTACATTTTTAGAATCTGTACAAGGAAAACATGTTACTGTAAATGAGATTTGTGACTATTTTAAGGAAAAAGGAATATCGGTTGGAACGACAACGGTATATCGTCATTTGGAAAAAATGGTAAAAGAGGGAGTGGTCGCAAAGTATGTTGTAGACGGAACCAGCAGTGCATGTTTTGAGTATAC
Organism: Firmicutes bacterium OM04-13BH; assembly: GCA_003481745.1. Taxonomy (GTDB): domain Bacteria; phylum Bacillota; class Clostridia; order Lachnospirales; family Lachnospiraceae; genus Blautia; species Blautia stercoris. Next base: position 250,954 of record QULP01000002.1, on the reverse strand, counting down.
AGGAAATTGTCAAACAGTAGAAAAAGAATGTTCTTATCATTGTAAATGCGAAAAATGTGGGAAATTGATTCATTTACATTGTGATGAGGTTGAAAGCTTAAAAAAACATATGATGGAACATCATAGTTTTGAAATGGACTCATTGCGTACTGTTTTCTATGGAATTTGTAATGAGTGTAGAAATAATAAAGAATAGTATTCGGCAGGAACATGCTATCACTATTGCATTATAAAAGATGCGATGGCATGTTGTGCGCAAGGATTAGAGTTTGTCTGGGGAGATGGCTCGCATAAATACCCAGATGAATATCCGGCAGAAGATACAGAAATTGAAGTTCAGGGAACATTTGAAACTTATAAAGAAAAGGATTATGATACGACATTTTGCAGACTTGCAAATGTAGACATGAGGGTAAAAGAATAAAAATGTTTGTTGGTATTAAGTTGGTTGAAAAAAAATATTGGATTATTGGAATTTTCTACTTATTGAGCATTCTATTTGTAATGAATGATGCATGGCTATATCATACTCCAATCGCAAAGTTAACAAAGGTGGAAACAAGCATATCAGGTCAGGTGAGAAGTACAAGAGGAACAGAAGAGACAAGATATAAACAGAAAATTCAGGGAATTATATTGAATGGAAAGAATAAAGGAAAAGAAGTTCATTTTTCTAATGAATATACAGATACTGGAATGTTGAGGCAACCTTATCATAAAGGGGATAAAGTATTATTAAATGGTTCTGTAGATGACATAGGAACAGGTGTACGTGGGTTAAAACGGGATACAATAATCGTAAGCTTGCTTGGAATATTAATTATAATGTTGATTTTAACAGCAGGCAGACAAGGAATATTTACGTTTATAACAGTAACTATAAACATCATAGTATTCATAGTTGGATTTTGGATATTAGGAGATACTTCAAATATATTAAAAATTTGTAATGAAATCGTAATTTTATTTGCAGTAGTTACATTAATCGGATTAAATGGGATACATAGAAAAACATGGGCGGCATTGCTTTCAACCCTTTGTGTAATTGCAATGATTATGATAATATTTGATGTAGTTGTTCGCAGGAGTGATTTAGATTATTCGACCATGGAATATTTAGGTCTGAGAAATATAGAGAATACAGAGGAAATCTTTCACGCAGAAATTATCCTTTCTGGATTGGGAGCAGTTATGGATGTGGCTGTTGCAATATCCGCAGCATTAAGTGAGATCATTGAGAAAAAATCAAATGTAACATTTGGACAGCTTTTTCAATCAGGAAGAGAAATTGGTTATGATATTATGGGAACTATGTTAAATGTGTTAATGTGCGTGTTTGTCTGTGAATTAATTCCAATGTGCTTAATTCAAATGAACAATGATGTCCGCCTTATTACAATTATAAAATTAAACATCCCATGTGAAATATGCCGTTTTCTCATTGAATGTATAGGAATTGTATGGGCGATACCTGTCTCTATTGTTATTACTTCGATTATAATAAAGATATCTGTAAAAGGAAAGAAAAGAATATGTTAGGTGTATTGGGATTGATTTTATTGATTTCTATTCTTATTATTGGCGGAGACAGAGGTGGAATGTCTTTAGTTGCTCTGTGTGGAAATTTATTTTTCTTGAGTATGGGAATCTGGCTTATGGCAGAGGGGGTACCTGTTTTTTTATTAATAATCTTAATAGGGGCTATAGTGTCTTACATTACACTGTTTTATCAAAATGGGTCGAATATAAAAACATGGAGTGCTTTTATTGCAGTATTAATTACGATGTCTGTTTTAGTATTTGTAGTTCAAGGAGTAATATGGGGAAGTAGGGCTGGAGGCTTAAATGAAATTCAATCGGCAGGCGAAGAGGTTCTTTTCTACGATATGAACTTAGATATTAGTATGCAAAAAGTTCAAGTGGCTGTAATTTTGCTTAGTACATTAGGTGCAGTGATAGATATGGCTTTTACAGTTACGGCTTCCTTATATGAAGTGAAAAGTCACAAACCGGATATGACAAATAAAGAATTAATTGAAAGTGGAATACGAGTAGGAAAAGATGTAATTGGAACAACTATTAATACATTATTGTTTGCATATTTTGGAGAATCTCTGTTATTGCTTTCTTATTTAAAAATGAGAAATGACTCCTTAGAATTTTTGCTTAACTCTAAAATTTTATTTCAAAGCTGTGCATCAATGCTTCTAGGAGCGATTGCCTGCGTTTTGGTAATGCCGATTTCAACAGTACTATTAGCTAAAATGAGTAAAATAAAAAATATAGAAAAAGGTGAAAATGAGATATGACACAATTAAAAAAAAGAAAAGCCTATTATCATCTTCCGGGTTTGTTTGAATTCTATGAACTTTATCGCTTGTTTTTACCCCTGTTTCGGAAACATAGAGAATATTTTTATGACTGGTGTGAAATTGGTTCCATTTATGGAGCGCCGTGGGACTGCCTCTGGGGTGGCGGTCGTGTGGAATGTGGAGACAGCAGACCACAGGAAGTTTTAGAACTTATGCAGGAATATGGAATTTCAGCACGGTTGACTTTTAGTAATTCTTTATTAAAAGAAGAACATCTTTCGGATAAAAGATGTAATGCGCTGTGTGCATTGTTTAATAAGGGAAAAGAAAAACAAAATGGCATAATTATCCATTCAGATTTGTTATTAGACTACTTGAAAGTAAATTACCCAAATCTGTATTTTGTTTCTTCTACTACGAAAGTTTTAACTGAATTTGAAGAGTTAAGAAAAGAAATTAATCGTGAAGAGTTTGGCTATGTTGTGCCGGACTTTCGTTTAAATAAAGCATTGGATAAATGGAAAACACTTTCAGAAGAACAAAAAGATAAAGTAGAATTTCTCTGTAATGAATGTTGCTGGTTTGGATGCAGGGACAGGAAAATCTGCTATGAAGCAGTTAGTCGGAAAAATCTTGGAGAAAATGGAGCAGAGCATCCTTGTAGTGCGCCAAATGCAGGGGAGGGATATCGCTTTTCAAAGGCAATAACCAATCCAGGTTTCATTGGATTAGAAGATATTAGAAATGTCTACATGCCAATGGGATTTTCTAATTTTAAAATAGAAGGACGTGGACTTGGAAGCGCATTGATTTTGGAATTTCTGCTCTATTATATGACAAAACCGGAGTATCAGATTCATGTAAGAGAAGCAATTTATCTTGATAATATGCTGGATATTTTTTAAAGATAAATCCTATCCTTGCGAAGCTAATAAAAAGCAGGTATACTCTTAATTAACAGTGATAAAAGACAAAAATAAGATGTCTGAAATAAATCACAAAGTATAAGAATTTAAATGACGGGAGATTGTTTACAATGAATGAAAACAAATTAAGAGAGTATGCCAAGCTGATTGTAAAAATTGGAGCAAATGTACAGAAAGGTCAGCGGGTTCGTCTGCAGGCTGAAGTAGACCAGATTCCGCTTGTAAAAATGGTTACAGAAGAGTGTTATAAGGCTGGTGCAAGTTATGTGGAGTTGTTCTGGTCCTGTGGTGAAGTGAATAAACTGCATTATCAGTATGCAACAGCAGATGTACTTGGAGAGGTTGCAGTATGGGAGGAAGAACGTGCAAAACAGATGACAGAAACTCTGCCGGTTCGTATTTTTATTGATTCTTCAGACCCAGATGAATTATCCGGAATTTCACCGGATTTAATCTCAACGGTAAATCAGATGCGTCAGAAAGTCTTAAAAAAATATCGTGACCAGATTGACGGAAAACATCAATGGCTGATTGTTGCAGCAGCTTCTGAAAAATGGGCGAAAAAAGTATTTCCAAATGAACCGAGAGACGTAGCAGTTGACAAGTTATGGAATGCAATTTTTGACTGCGTTTATTTAAAAGATGGGGAAGATGCAGAGAAAATCTGGCAGGCACATAATGAGCGTATGACAAAGAAAGCGAACTGGTTGAATGAACAGAACTTTAAATCTCTTCATTATACCAGTAGTAACGGAACGGATTTTACAGTAGAGCTGATTCCTGGTGCAAAATGGGGAAGTGCAGGCGACGTCAATCATATCAATCAGACATTCTTTGTTCCAAATATGCCGACAGAAGAAGTATTTACCAGTCCAATGAAAGGAAAATGTGAGGGACGTCTGGTTTCCACAAAACCACTCAGCCGTTCTGGACAGGTCATTAATCATTTTACTGTTGATTTTAAAGACGGAAGAGTTGTGGAATGTCATGCAGAAGAGGGAGAGGCAGTTCTGAAAAAAATGTTTGCGATGGATGAAGGAGCTTCTATGCTTGGAGAAGTCGCACTTGTTCCAAAAGAATCTCCAATTAATCAGTCAGGTCTGATGTTTTATAATACCTTATTTGATGAAAATGCCTGCTGTCATGTTGCAGCCGGACGTGGATTTTCAGAAGTCATTGAAGGATTTATGGACATGACGGAGGAAGAAATCCATGAAAGAGGCATCAACGATTCAATGATTCACATGGACTTTATGGTAGGGTCAGATGACCTGCGCATTGTAGGAATCCGTGAGGATGGAAGTAAAACAGATATTTTTGTAAATGGAACCTGGGCAGAGTGATGCTTCATACATTGAGAGAAGTTCACAATTAGAGGTGGCATGCCATGATAAATGCACAATAGAGCAGTCAAGAAAATAAAAAACAAATAAATTGTTAGAAAAACAGTCAGGACAAAAAGAAGTTGTTCTGACTGTTTTTTAGTTTAACCGAATTAAGGAAGTTTCCTGCTTCAATTGCGAGTACCTGCTTAACAAGCTGACTCGACAGGTAAAGGAAAGTAGGATAGAATAGTGGTATTCAGTCCTGGTTTTAATCAAATTAAGTTTAAAATAGGGAAGATTGAAAAATTCTTCAGGAGTAGTAAAAATGAAATCAATATCAATTTATGCGCTTACCCGAAACCAAAAGATAGAGTGTCTGCAAAAATTAGAACGTCATTTATCTGGCAGAAAATATTTTTTAAAAATGCGTGAGTGGGAATTAGACAGTATGAAAGAACTGGTAAAACAGTTGGAATTGCAAATGTCAGATGTGTCTGCGTTGCGTTTTTTTTATTCTTTTCAGATACCAAAGCTGGGTAAGGAGTTTGACCTTCTTCAGATAAAAGAAGAACAGATTGTAAATATTGAATTAAAAAGCGGGGGTGTATCAGAAGATGCAATCAAAAAACAGCTTCTTCAAAATAAGTATTATCTGTCTGTGTTTGGAAAATCTATTTTATCTTATACCTACATCAGCAGTCAGAAACGGCTGGTAAAGCTGACGAATCATGACCATATCGTGGATGCAGACTGGGAACAGTTATGCAGTGCCCTGCAAAAGAATAGTGCAGATTATGAGGGCGAGATTGAAGATTTATTTCAGGCGGAATTGTATTTGATTTCTCCTTTGACAGAGCCAGTCCGTTTTTTGGAAAAAGAATATTTTTTAACTTCACAGCAAAGAGATATTGAACGACAGATATTGAAACGGGTTCGGGCAGAAAAATCGGGATATTTTATTTTTACAGGACTTCCAGGTACAGGAAAGACGTTATTACTTTATGATATTGCAATGAAACTTTCAGCGAAAAAACAGAGGGTCTGTATGGTTCATTGTGGAGAGTCTGAAGAAAAATGGAAATTATTACATGAGAGGCTACAGCGGATTGATTTTCTTTCAGATAAGCAGTTAAATCATGAATTACAGTTAAAAAATTATAGTGGAATCTTAGTCGATGAAGCACATCTTCTGACATTAGAAAAATTAGAAATTTTATTAGAGTTAAGTGAACATCAACCAGTAATTTTTTCCAGTGATTCAGAAGATATGATTTCTCCGGATGAAATGGACCGAAGTGTCATGGAGAGGATTGAAAATCTACCACAGATTCAGAGCTTTCATCTGACCAACCGGATTCGTACCAATGCAGAATTATCTTCTTTTATTCAAAATATCCTGCATCTGCCGGATAAAAAGGGAACAAGAAATTATCCTCATGTGGATGTGGTCTATGCAAATGAGAAAAAAGAAACAGAAAATTTGCTAAAGGATTATATACGACAGGGCTATGAATATCAAAAAAATAAAGGACAGATAAAAGAGAATAAAGAAACAGAACAGCTTGTCATGGTGTTGGATGATGCTTATTATTATGACGAAAAAGGATATCTTAGAACAAATGTCTGTAAAGAAGAAGGAAAACAGGAAGTAAGAAGTCTTTTTCATCAGTTAAATCAGGCGAAAGAACGATTGACATTAATAATTGAGAAGAACGAAGAAGTATATGAAAAAATGTTAAATTTACTCTAATGATTCGTGAGTGTGAAATTTCTTAAGTTTTGATTGAAATTTTCTATAGCAATAAGCGTAATAGGATGATAAATTTAAACTTAGGAAAGGTGTGAAATATTATATGATGATAGAAAATAAGAAATTCCGTATGGAAGTAAACAAAGAGGGGTATGTATCAAATCTGACCATGAAAGATGACCCATATCAGATGAACTGGGTGATTGAGGACAGTTATTTACAGGAAAAAAATTATAAAGACGCAGATAAATTATTTGGTTTTTTTGAACTTATAGCAGATAAAGAGAAGTTTGGAAGTCAGATGAGTGTTCCGGTTCTAAAAGAAACCGAGAAAGGGATTGAAGTCGTCTATGAATTTGAGACTCTTAAAGTAAAACAGTTTTATGATTTAGGAAAAGCTGAGGAAGCACTCTTTTGGAGCATTGAGCTGGAAAATAAGAGTCAAAAAAGAATGAATATTAAGGAATTTGGTATTTGGACTTCGTTTGCTTATGTGATGTTTCGGGATAAAAATGTGCTGAAAAACATTCATAATTCAGCGGCAGTGTTTCCGTTTATTTCTAAGGATTATACTAAATTAAGCATGGTGCGCAGAGATGGAAGTGGAGAAAGTCTTGGGTTTTATCAAATAAAAGGACAGACAAAATCAGTAGGAACTTACTGTGATTATTTAAATCTGTTCTTTGAAGATGTTTCTCCGTCTTTGGATGGAATGTTATTTCATAAATTATATCTGGCTGGCGGTTATCCAGAAGGTTTTAAGAATCATGACTGGATTTATGAAAAAGATGGTTTTAACTTAGAAGCAGGAGAAAAGAAAAACTGGCAGTATGTCATGAGTGCAAATCAAGGGGAAGAAGATTTTTATAAAGAAGGACTCAAATGGAGGCATCCAAAGGTAGAATATACACCGCTTAATATTATCGGGGAAGTGGCAAGGATATCTGTAGAAACTCCGGAAGGTATTTCTATGGTTTCGGCGGATGCTTTTTATAAAGTGCAGGATGAAAGAAAGAAAACAGTTGTAGAAATCTGTCAGGATAAAGAAAATAAAGAACAGTATCAGCTGATTTTTAAACCGTCTGCAATGGGCGAACATAAAATAGTGCTTCGATTTGATAACGATACCGAAGATTTTGTTGTACTTAACGTAATGGACAAAATCGAAACTGTTATTGAAGAACGTGTGGAATATATCTGTGATAAATTGTATCATGATGAGACAATAAATCCGCCATTTGCATTTGAGCCGATTTCTAATCAGGGAGAATCTCTTGGAAAAGCAAATTTAGTTTTACAAAAAAATCTGCTTGGAAAATTAGATGTCAGTCAGGTTCAGAAAGTAGAAAAATGTGCAGTTAATTATGTACGTCCAAAATGGTTTATCGACGGTGATTTTAGAAAACCGAGAAAGCTATACGGAGATTTTTATCGTTGTATGGACTTTGAATATATTGCACATTTGTTTTACCTGTTATCGGAATTTGAGGATGAAACACTGGTGCTCAATACCGCAGATACCTACTTGGAATGGGCAACGGAAATATTTGAATTAAGGGTAAATCCAGAACTCCACCAAGAGGAACGAGGAAAAGAAGAATCTCAGATGTTAGGTGTTTATTTCTTGTATTTTGAACGTTTGCTAGATAAATTAAAGAAAAAAGGCAGAATGGAACAATATAATAAAATCAAAGCAATCTGGGAAAGCGTGATGGATAAAATAGATGAGGAGGCAAAGACTTATAAAGCAGCCATCACAGAACATTTTTTTGACAATGCCGGTTTTGGACCAACAGCCGGTGCGCTGTGTGAAAGTGGGCGAATCGAAAGTGCAAAACAATATGGAGCGCTTTTACTTGCCAATATTGGCTATTCCAATGACTTTAGGGCTCAAAATCCAGACCGCTGGTGGGAGGCTTTGACCTATATGATTCATTCTTTATGGGGAGGAGTTACGGCTGCTTCTGCTTATAAAGTATTTGATAAATTAAAAGATACGAGATATTTAGAGGCAGGTTATCGGGCAACGGCAGGAATCCTTTACTGTTATGATACTCATTCAACAGCAACTTCTCCATTAGAAAAAGGAATGGCAGCATCTACTTATGCAGTTGCAGGACCACATATAAATCGACCGGATCTTTCAAGAGAACGCTTTGGTCAGTCGGCGTTTTATAGAGATGGAGGAATTTTTGCAAAGTTATTTGATAATGACAGCCAGACTCCTGACTGGGATATGGGAGAGGAGCTGGTTGCTTATCTGGAGAACTTTGGAGATAAAGCTTTCATTATAAAAAAAGAGACTTCTATTCTGGTTATCAATGGAAGTTTTGAAGAAACGGATACAGAATATAAAATCACAAGTTTTGCACCATACAGCAGGGGATTTTATTTTATTTCAGATGGTGATATAATAGAGCTTGCAAATGAAAAAGGTTTGCAAAAGATTACGCTGAAAAAAGAAAGGGTTTAAAAATAGATGTCCGGTGATATGATTTCCATTTCCATTCCGCCTTTTCCTGATTTTATAGAAGGAAATTATAAAATTATGAGAAAGGGGCAAAGCCACGTAGAACGAAAAAATCTAGGCTTTTTTGATTTGATTGCCGTAAAAAAAGGCGCTCTGTTTCTTGCGGAAGGAGAGAAACAGTATGAAGTCAAAGAAAATGAAATGTTTATCTTATTGCCGGACAGACACCATTATTCCTGGAAACCCTGTCAGGAAGATACGGGTTTTTACTGGCTGCATTTTTATACAACAGCACAGTGGAAACAAGGACCGAAGGCGAGCCGTTTTGTATCAAAGCTTCCGATATCAGGACAACATTATCATCAGTGTTCGTATACTCTGCATCTGCAAAAATATTCGACTATTAAGGAGCCGGAATTGCTGTTTGAATTGTTTCAGAATATACTGGACAGTACGGCAGGGGAACATGATATCTGGAAAACAGAAGAATTATTTTTAAGATTTTTAAAGACAATTGAAAATGCAGGGATGCATAAAGACAGACTGACACTGCTGGCAGAACAGATTCAGATTTATCTGGAAAATAATCTGGAACATCCGATTACAAATCAGATTCTGGAGCAGCAGTTTCATTTGCACCGGAATTATCTTGCAAAAGCGATGAAAGAAACTTTTGGAAAAACACCACTTGAGGTTTTAGTAGAAATTCGCTTGGAGTATGCAAAGCAGTATTTATTACGGACAGATTATGATATTCGGAAAATTTCAAGACTGGTTGGATTTGGTTCGGAAATTTATTTTTCAAATTGTTTTAAAAAGCATATGGAAATTTCTCCGAAAAATTATAGAAAAAAATATGAAAAAAATACTTTGGTTTAAAAATGGCAAAGACTGTGTGTAGTCAAGCGGATATTCGCAATCCGCTTTCGCTACTTGCTCATAACCAAATAGCTGCTACGCAGCTTATCAGAAGGGGCTTGCCCCTCCTGATACAAGCAAGTCCCCACACCTGCTTATTGCTTTTTGCAATTGAAGCAGGGGACTTCCTTGATTTGGTTAAAAAAAGACAGAGTTTTTGTCATTTTTTAATTTAGAGATAAGGTGTTTTTGGGTTCGCAATAAATTGACAAGAGTACTGGTAAGCGTATAATAGAAAAAGAAATGATTGGAAGAGACAAAAAACGTAGAAAGAAGATGAGAAAAATGGAGAACTCAAGTTTTCAAGAGGCTTTAAAAAATTGTCTTTCCTGCTTAAAGGTAGAAGAGTCTTATCAGCTTGCAAGACGAATGGAAAAAGAAAAAACGAATCCTATCTTGGGCTATCGTACAGCAGGTTCTTTGGCAGAACGAAAAACGGGGGATATGCTCGTTGAAGAAATGAAAAAAGCAGGTCTTGTCGACGTACATAAAGACAAGATTACAGTCGATGCCTGGGAATTTAAAAAGGCAGTGATGCGCTATCAGACTAAGACAGGCGAGAAAAAAGAAATTCAATTGGGGGCATATCAGACTGATTTTAAGACAGATGGATTTGAAAGATTTGACCTGGTTTATCTGAAAAAAGGAACAGCCAAAGATTATGAGAATATAGATGTAAAAGGAAAATTGGTCTTAATTGAAATTAATCAAAGAGAGGAGTGGTGGATTAATTATCCGGTTTATCAGGCACATTTAAAAGGGGCAAAAGCTTTAATTGCCGTGCAAAGCCGCGGATATGCTCAGATTGATGATACGGCTTTGAATGCACAGGATATTGCAGGACCGGCATCAGCTCCCGCTTTTTCTATGTCAAGAGCAGATTTTTTAGAAATTTGGGAATTGATGCAAGAGAGTAAAAATGAGAATAAAAAAGAAAACAGTGTGCCCCATCTTTTGGTGGAATTGGATGCTGAGACAAAAGTAGAGAAAGACCAGTACACTTATAATATTGTTGGAAAGATTCCAGGAAGACGTTCAGATACCATGATTCTTTTAAGTGCACATTATGATTCTTATTTTGAAGGATTTCAGGACGATAATGCAGCAGTTGCAATGATAATCGGAATTGCAAAGGCATTGATTCAAGGTGGTTATCAGCCAAATCATACCATTGTGGTCTGTGCGCTTGCAGCAGAGGAGTGGGGGATTTCTGACACAAAATATGACTGGTCTACAGGGGCTTACCGTCAGGTTTTTGAGGCAAGAGCGGATTGGCCGGGAAACGTCATTGCGGATTTTAATTTTGAACTTCCGGCACATGCTCACAGTACGAAAGATGCGATACGCTGTACTTATGAGTATGTTGATTTTATTCAAAAATTTGTGGATAAAGATGCGATGCCAAAAGGGATTTATCCAGATGGAATGACAACGTTATATCCGATAGAAACCTGGTCGGATGATTTTACAATGGCAATTTCAGGAATCCCGTCTTTTGTAAATGATTTCAGCGGCGGACCATTTATGGAAAATTATTATCATTCACAGTATGATAATCAGGACGTGTATGAGGAAGAGATTTATCAGTTTCATCATGAGTTTTATCTTAAGCTTTTGATGGCGGTTGATGCTTTGTCGTTACCGCCGCTTAATTTCGCAACTGTTTTAACTGCAAGTATGGACAGTCTGGATTTGAATGTGTGTAAACAAACAGGTGCAGAGGGAAGCGTGCTTTTGGAGCAGACAAAAAAAGCAAGAGAAACTGCAATTTGTCTCTATGAAAAGATACAAAGCTGGAATCAGAATTTTGGGGCAGATGGAGACTGGAAAAGGGCAGATGCAATAACAAAAAAACTGCTTGCTATTTTTAAGAAAGCGCAAGATTATTTTGTGCGGTTAGACTGGGATGATGGAGTAATTTTTCCACAGCAGGCAGTACAGAATAATCTGCATGCATTAAAAAAAGCGAAGACTGCATTAAATGCCGGAAATATTGAGGAAACATTGGATGCATTTTACAGTATTGATAATAACTGCTATGCATTTGAATTTGAAAAAGAAGTGTTTTATCATTTTACAGAATATATTATGAAGCAAGAGTCGGAACGTTTGATGTGGGGCAAAGGAAGGATTCTGCACCATGAAAATCTATATGAATTGGTCGAAAGGCTGAAAAATAAAGAAATAGATAAAGACAGTCTTGAACTGGAGCAGAGGCAATTAGAGGAAGTATGGGAGCGTCAATGCGCATATTACAAAGATGATATTGAGTATTTAATTCGTGCGGTTACAAAATTTTCGGAGATGCTTCAAGAAACAGTTGTACTGTTTGAGAAAAATTAAAATGACCTGGAGGAAAATATGGAAAGCTCAAATTTATATCGAGTGAACAAAGAAGAAGATTTAGAAAAACTGATTCGTCTTTTAACAGTGTGTTTTGCAGAAGATCCGCTGTATCAGGCATTGATTCCAGATAAGGAGACGAGAGAAAGACTGATGCCGGAACTGTTTAGCTGTGATTTGACAGAATTTTTTGAAACCTGTGAAATCTATGCAGACAGCAGCGAATTAAACAGTATTCTTGTTGTCTCGGATGGAACGGAACATGATGCAGCGTTACATAATCTTTTAGTGGATTTTTTTGCGGTCTTAAAGACAGACAGCTATTTAATTAAGGAAGACCCGAGTCTTGCAACACTTTGGAAATTTATTCAGGGAAAGGATTATCTGAATTCAAGCTGGACTTCCCAGCTTCATAGCAATCAGCGGCTTCATGTGATTTATCTTGCGGTTGCACCGAAAGCTCAGCATCATGGACTGGCAGAAAAGCTGATGGATGAAGTGATTGATTATGCATATAAAAATAAATTAATGATTTCGCTTGAGACACATAATCCGGCAAATGTGGCGATGTATGAAAAATTTGGCTTTCAATTATATGGAGTCGTGCAAAAAAAAGGCTTTCATTTAAAACAATACTGCATGATAAAACAGGCATAAAAATTCCGAGAGTACACGAAAAAAGGGAGGGTTTTGTAAATGGAAGGTGAGAATAGAAAATATCAGATAGGTACGAAAGAAAATAAGGAGTTTTTAGAAGAGATAAGAAAGAATCTCCTGAAGTTTGGGCGACAGTTTCCAGCGCCAGATGGCAGCTCTTACTATCTCGGAGATGATGGAACTCCATGGAAAGACAGAAATCGTGAGACATGGATTACAAGCCGTATGCTGCACGTATACAGCATTGGAACGATGCTTGGTGATAAAGGGAGCAAGGCATTAGCTGAAAGCGCATTAAAAGGCTTAAAAGGAGCGTTAAAGGATACCGAACATGGGGGCTGGTACAGTGGACTTCGCGCCGATGGTGAAATTTTGCCAAATAAACAGTGCTATGCCCATGCATTTGTAATTTTATCTGCATCGTCTGCCATGCTTGCAAAGATTGATGGAGCAGAGGAACTTTTAAAAGAAGCTTTGGAATTATTTGATTTGCGCTTCTGGGATGAAAAAGAGAAACTTTGCGTAGATACCTGGAATACGGAATTTACGGTTTTGGATGATTATCGTGGATTAAATGCAAATATGCATACAGTAGAAGCATTTTTGGCTGTAGCTGATGCACTCTCGGATGAGAAATACCGTCAGAGGGCAGGAGGGATTATCGAACATGTGATAAAATGGTTTTCTGAAAATTCCTTTAGAATACCGGAACATTTTACAAAAGACTGGAAAGAAGATTTGGAGTGTAATAAAGAACAGCCGGCAGACCAGTTTAAACCTTATGGTGCGACTCCGGGACATGGAATTGAGTGGGCGAGATTAATCAGCCAGTGGGCACTTTCTACTTATGGGACGGAAAGTTCAAGTATTTTAACAGGAAAATATGTAGAAGCTGCCAAGGCTTTATATAATCGTGCGATAAAAGATGCCTGGAATGTCGATGGCGCAGAGGGACTTGTCTATACTACTGACTGGGAAGGAAATCCGGTGATTCATGACAGGATGCACTGGACTTTGGCAGAGGCAATTAATACTTCCTCAGTACTGTGGCAGATTACAAACCACCGGAGATATGCAGAGGATTATAGTAAATTTATGAAATATCTGGATGAAAAGGTATTAGACCATGAAAACGGTTCCTGGTTTCATCAGTTGAATGAGAAAAATGAAGTGATTGGGACGGTATGGCCAGGAAAATCAGATTTGTATCATGCATTTCAGGCAACCTGGATTCCTTATGGTAATGCTGCGGTTTCGATTGCATCTGATGTAAAACAGAAAATGGAAAAGTAAATCTCTTGAATTTATCTAAATAAAGAAAATCCTGTATGAAATATGCTTTGAAGAGCTGTATTGTACAGGATTTTTTTGTTTAAGTGAAAATCGGTATAATTTCTATTTGTGTGTTAGTCAATAGGAAATGTTTAAAAAATTAAAATTTGTAGAAAATAATGGAGAACCTTTAAAAATTTTTTTGTTTTTTCGACAATCCAGAGATTGTAATCATTGAGGTGATGTGGCATAATAAAAAAGAAAATGTTAAAAACAAGAAAAGAATAGGTTAAGAAAATGTTAAATTCTTTTGTTTTTGACAGAAATCATATCCTTATATTAAGATATAGGTAGAAAAAACGGATAAAAGAGGAGAAAAGTATGGAAATATTTTCAATGGTTTTGTCGCTGCTTTGCGGAGTTTCCCTGTTTTTGTTTGGTATGTCCTTAATGGGAGACGGTCTGAAAATGGTTGCAGGAAACAAGTTAGAAGCTTTTTTGTACAAGATGACCAATACTCCACTTAAGGGAGTTGCACTTGGAACAGGTGTTACCAGTGTTATTCAGTCATCTTCAGCAACGACAGTAATGGTAATCGGTTTTGTAAACTCCGGTATGATGAAACTGAGACAGGCAATCGGTATCATCATGGGAGCGAATATCGGAACAAGTATTACAGGCTGGATTTTATGTCTTTCCTATATTGAAGGTTCAAGTGGAATTGCAAAAGTCTTATCTACAGCAACAATTTCAGCAGTTGTAGCAGTCGTTGGTACAATTCTGCGCATGGTTTGTAAAAGGACGGTACATAAAAATATCGGAAATATCATGCTTGGTTTTGCAATTTTGATGACAGGTATGCAGATGATGAGTGGAGCGGTTTCACCACTTCGTGAAAATCCGGTTTTTGTAGACATGCTTACGATGTTTTCAAATCCAATTGCAGGTATTTTAGTTGGTATTTTATTTACCGCTGTGCTTCAAAGTGCATCGGCAACCGTTGGTGTATTGCAGGCATTATCCGTAACAGGAATCTTAACCTTTGCAAGTGCATTTCCAATCGTACTTGGAATTGGTGTTGGTGCAGCATGTCCGGTTTTAATCTCTGCAATCGGAGCAAATAAAAACGGAAAAAGAACGGCACTTGTTTATCTGATTAATGATTTGTTTGGTCTGATTTTATGGTCCATTGTTTTTTATACCGTAAATGCGATTGTGCATTTTACATTTATGGATATGATTATGACACCGGTAGCCATTGCGCTGTTAAATACTGTATTCCGTGTAGCAACTGTAATTGTACTGTTTCCGTTTATTTCTAAAGTTGAAAAATTAGTATGCTGGCTTGTAAAAGACAGTGCGGAAGAACTGGAAGATGAAGAAGATTTTGATTTACTGGAAGAACGTTTGCTTAATTATCCGGCGCTTGCCATTGCACAGTGTCATCGTGTCATGAACGGAATGTCGAAAAAAGTGCGCAAAAATGTAAACCGTGCAATGAATCTGCTTAATGACTATGAGCAGGATAAATTCAATAAAGTACAGAGAAAAGAAAACTTGATTGATAAATACGAGAGTCGTCTGGGAGAATATCTTGTTCAGTTGACAAAAAGAGAGATGAACACGGCACAGACGAAGCAGGTTTCTTTATATCTTCACATGATTAATGACCTTGAGCGAATTGGTGATCATGCTTCTTATATTGGATATATGTCAAATGAAATGCATGAAAATCATACAGAGTTTTCAGAAACAGCCTGGGATGAATTAAATGTGGTTATGGAAGCGGTTCGTGAAGTGATTAATATTACAAGCAATGCGTTTGTAAATGATGACAGAGAGCTGGCACAGAGAGTTGCACCACTTGGCGTGATTATTACAAGGTCATGTGACGAATTGAAAATGCACCATGCAGAACGTTTAAGCAAGGGTGAATGTGGTCTGGAAGAAGGAACCGTATTTAATGATATTTTAAATAGCTTCGGACGTATCGCATCTCACTGCGCAAGTGCTATGGTAGCACTGATGAAGAGTGGAGAAGATACTTCTGATATCCATATTCACAATTCAAAGATTTATCCGGCAGATAATACGGAGTATTATTCTTATTTAACCGAATATAGTCAGAAATATGATATCGGAGAAATCAAAGAACATCTGCGAAGCATGGAACCGGAAGAAGTAGAATAAGAAAAATAAAGAAGAGCGGAAATGAAAAGATGAGATTCTTTTTGTTCCGCTCTCTTTTTATTTTACCCAAATTTAATTTTCCAAATCCATAAACTTTTACATAAACTTTCTATTGAAAAATCTCTCAATTCTGATTAAAGTTAAAAGAAAAAACAAAGGAAAAGGAATAATACCATGTTTTACTATTTTATCATAAATCCTTCTTCAAGTTCAGGAAAACATAAAACGCTTTGGAGAGAGATAAAGGAACAGTTAGAGAAAGAAGAGATTAACTATAAAATTGCTGCTACAAAGAAAACAGGTGATGCAAAGCGTCTTGCAAGAGAGGCGTCTTTGCAGGTTTCGGAAACTAATCCATGTACCATTGTTGCAATCGGAGGGGATGGTACAGTAAATGAAGTGGTAAATGGATTAATCTTATCTCCATTTTTAAGTTTTGGTTATATTCCAACCGGTTCAGGAAATGACCTTGCAAGGGGACTTGGACTTTCAAAAGAGCCACTTGAAGCTTTAGCCTTTATTCTTCATCCAAAAGAGAAAAAAGCGGTAAGAATTGGAAAAATTGTAACTAAAGATAATGAGGAAGAAGAGGGAGAAAAAAGAAGGTTTATAATCAGCAGCGGAGCAGGATTTGATGCAGCAGTCTGCCATCATTCGATTCAGTCGAAAATCAAAAACATGTTAAACTTTTTACATTTTGGGAAATTAACCTACTTATTTACGGCATTAAAATTGTTGATGAAATATCCCTATACAAAGGCAGAACTGGTGTTAGATAATCAGAATAGAAAGGAATATCAGAGAGGAATTTTATTTTCTGTATTTATGAATACTCGTTATGAGGGTGGTGGATTTTTGTTTTGTCCAGAGGCAGAACCCTGTGATGATTTTTTGGATATTTGTCTGGTAGAAAAACTTCCAAAGTTAATGATTCTATGTGTACTGCCAACGGCATTTTTCGGAAAGCATGTGATATTTAAAAAAATGGTACATATTGAAAGATGTAAAAAGGCAGTACTGACAATGGAAGAGGCTGTTCCGATTCATACAGACGGGGAAAACGCAGGAGTAAAAAAGGTAGTAGAAGTTTCTTTAGAAGAACAGCCATTGAATTTCATTATTCGATAAGATGGCTTTGTAAAAGTTCAATGACTGTTAAAAGAAGAGAATCAGAAATTTACTGATAAAAACTATCACTTTCAGGGGATTGCATTTTTATTCTTCTTTTTGTATAATACAAATAGTTAGTTAAAACTAACTTCGTGTGACTGAATCATTTTAGAACTCCTTTGAAGGAAGATTACCTGAGTCTTTCTTCACCGGAAGATACCAAGCTTCCGGTAAAGGAGTTGTAAAATGAGAGGAAAACAAACAGAGAGGAGACATGGCAATGAGTCATTTAACAATCGAAAAAGTAATCGGAAGAGAAATTTTGGACTCCAGAGGAAATCCAACTGTAGAGGCAGAGGTCATCTTAAAAGATGGAACTATCGGAAGAGGAATGGCACCAAGTGGAGCATCTACAGGAGAATTTGAAGCACTGGAGCTTAGAGATAATGTAAAAGAAAGATACCTTGGAAAAGGTGTCGAAAAGGCAGTTGAAAATATTAATACAACAATTAATGAGACCTTACATGGACTGGATGCTTCTGACATCTATGCTGTAGATGGAGCTATGATTGCAGCAGACGGAACAAAAGACAAATCCAAGTTAGGTGCAAATGCAATTCTTGCTGTATCAATCGCAAGTGCAAGAGCAGCTGCAAATGCACTGGATATTCCTCTGTATCGTTTCCTTGGCGGAATTTCCGGAAATCGTCTGCCGGTACCAATGATGAATATTATTAACGGTGGATGCCATGCATTATCTTCCGGACTGGATGTACAGGAATTTATGATTATGCCGGTTGGTGCTCCGTCCTTTAAAGAATGTTTAAGATGGTGTGCAGAAGTGTTCCACGCACTTGCTTCTATTTTAAAAGAAAGAGGACTTGCGACATCTGTTGGTGATGAAGGTGGATTTGCTCCTGCATTAAAATCTGATGAAGAAGCAATCGAAACTATTTTAGAGGCAGTTAAAAAGGCAGGTTATGAACCAGGAAAAGACTTCAAAATTGCAATGGATGCAGCATCTTCTGAATGGAAAACCGGAAAGAAAGGCGAATACAAACTTCCAAAAGCCGGTACGGTATTTACTTCTGAAGAACTGATTGCACACTGGAAAAACCTTGTAGAGAAATATCCGATTATCTCAATTGAAGATGCTTTAGATGAAGAGGACTGGGAAGGCTGGAAGAAACTGACGGCAGAACTTGGAGACAAAGTACAGCTGGTTGGTGATGACTTATTTGTTACAAATACAGAACGTCTTTCAAAAGGAATTGAACTTGGATGCGGAAATTCTATTCTGATTAAGTTAAACCAGATTGGTTCTGTTTCTGAGACATTAGAAGCAATTAAGATGGCTCATAAAGCTGGTTATACTGCAATTTCTTCTCATCGTTCTGGTGAAACAGAAGATACTACAATTTCAGATTTAGCGGTTGCATTAAATACCTGCCAGATTAAGACCGGAGCACCAAGCAGAACAGAGCGAGTTGCAAAATACAACCAGTTACTTCGTATTGAAGAAGAACTGGGAAATGCAGCTATTTATCCGGGTATCAAAGCCTTTAACGTAAAAAACGATTAATACGAAGAAGCTTAGACAAATAATCTTAAATGAAAAATCCTCCAATAAATAAAACGATACAAATAATCTTTACAAAGAGCTGAAAATTTCATATAATAAAACAGTAATTTGGTCCCGGACAGTATTTACAGGTACTGTCCGGAATTTTTTATCACAAAAAGGAGATACTTTAAAATGGAAGAAAACGTAATTGCAGTTGTAGCAGGACACAAAATCACAGAAGAGGAAGTAACACATTACATTCAGACTCTGCCAAGAGAACAGCAGGTTTATGCAACACAGCCACAGTTTCGTGACTACTGCAAAGAACAGATAATTGCGCTGTATGTACTGGCAGAAGAAGGAAAAGAAGAAAAATTAGATGAATCTGAAGAATTTTTGACACAGATTGAAAAAGCAAAACAGGATATCTTAGCACAGATGGTACTTCGCAATATCATGAAAGAAGTAAATGTGACCGAAGAAGAAGCAAAAGCATACTACGAAGCAAATAAACACAATTATCAGAAAGGTGCAACTGTAAGTGCAAAACACATTCTGACAGATTCTGAAGAGAAATGTAAAGAAATTCTGGCATTTATTCAGAATGGAGAAAAAACATTCGAGGAAGCAGCAAAAGAATTTTCAAGCTGTCCATCTTCTCAGAGAGGCGGAGACCTTGGTCAGTTTGGAAAAGGTCAGATGGTAAAAGAATTTGAAGATGCAGCATTTGCAGCAAATATCGGAGAAGTAGTAGGACCGGTAAAAACTCAGTTTGGTTATCATTTAATTAAAGTAGAAAAGAAAAACGAAGCATGTGAAGCTCCATTTGAAGAAGTGAAAGTAAAGGTTATGAATGAAATTGCTCAGAAAAAACGTGAACAGGTTTATTCTGAAAAAATGACCAAGTTAAAAGAAAAATTTGTAGAGAAATAAATCATAATCGATATTTAAAGGTTTTATTTCAGTCGATAAGACTCCCACTTCTATAAGTGTCGAGTAAATAACAAATTAAGTAGAGTGAAGGACAGCCAGGAGGAAAAACGATGAATGAGTATGAACGTGCCCTGGAATTAAAAGAAGAAACGATTGCAAACCGTCGCTTTTTCCATGAAAATGCGGAGAATGGTCTGCATCTGCCAGAGACAAAAGCATTTGTGATGAAAAAATTAAAAGAGTATGGAATTGAGCCTGTAGAATGTGGAGAGGGAGTAACTGCTACAATCGGAAACGGAGGAAAAGTTATTCTGCTTCGAGCAGATATGGATGCGCTTCCGATGAAAGAAGAAAGTGGAGAGCCATTTTCGAGTAAAACAGGGGCAGCCCATGCCTGTGGGCATGATTTCCATGCAGCGATGCTTTTAAGTGCAGCAAAAATCTTAAAAGAAGAGGAAGCAGAGTTAAAGGGAACAGTCAAGCTGATGTTTCAGCCGGCGGAAGAAACGTTCCAGGGAAGTAAAAATATGTTGGAACATGGAATTTTAGAAGAACCGAAGGTGGATGCAGCACTTGCTTATCATGTATCGCCAGGCAGATTTCCGGTCGGACTCTATATGTATAATGACAAGAATACAATGATGTATTCCGTAGATGGATTTAAAATTACAATTCAGGGAAAGGGCTCTCATGGAGCATATCCTCAGGTTGGAGTAGACCCGATTAATATTGGAGTGCATATCCATCTGGCTTTGCAGGAATTGATTGCGAGAGAATGTAATCCAAGTCATTCCTGTGTATTGACGATTGGACAATTTGAGGCAGGAACAGCAGCAAATATTATTCCCGATACTGCTGTGTTGCAGGGAACTATCCGGACAAATGAAAAAGAAGCAAGAGAACTTTTAGTAAAAAGAATGAAAGAAGTGGTGGAAAAGACCGCAGAAGTTTACAGAGGAAGTGCGACAATTGAGATGATTTCAGAAGTACCGCCTTTGATTTGTGATTCTGAACTTACAAAAGAAGTAGTGGGATATATGAAAGAATTAGAGATTCCGAATCTGATTCCACATCCGGATGTCTCTTCAAGTGCATCGGAAGATTTTGCAGTCATTGCGGAAAAGGTTCCAAGTTCATTTTTATATTTGTCAGCTGGTTATCTTGATGAGAGAGGCGACTATCCTGCTCATCATCCAAAGGTGCAGTTTAATGAAGAGGTCTGCCCGATTGGTGCAGGCTGTCTGGCACACTGTGCAAGACGCTGGCTGGAAGAACATTAAAATAAATGAAGAAGATTTTAAGAAAATATCTGGTTTGAGGAAAAAAGGGGGATTTGCAGAGTTGGCAGATTCTCCTAGATTTTGCTTGTAGCAGGGTGAAAAAAAGTTTATAATAAAGACAGACTCTTACAGGAAAAACCTGGAAAGAAAGGAACGGTGTGTGCGTATGATAGAAGATATTTTAAAGTACAACAAGGAGTTTGTGGAGAAAAAAGCGTATGAGCCTTATTTGACAAGTAAATACCCGGATAAGAAACTGGCGATTTTAACCTGTATGGATACCAGATTAACCGAATTATTGCCAGCGGCACTTGGCATTAAAAATGGAGATGCTAAGATTATCAAAAATGCCGGCGGGGTAATTACGCATCCTTACGGAAGTGTGATGAGAAGTCTGTTAGTTGGAATTTTGGAACTCGGTGTGGAAGAAATTATGGTAATCGGTCATACAGATTGTGGTGTACAGGGAATGGATGGACATCACATGTTAGAGGAACTCGTAGAAAGAGGAGTTTCACAGGAACACATTAATGTAATTAAGAGTACCGGAACAGATTTGGAAAAATGGTTAGGTGGATTTGAAAGCGTAGAACAGTCCGTAAAAGATACCGTATATGCGTTGAAACATCATCCTTTGATGCCGGCAGGAATTAAAATTACCGGATTTATTATGGATTCTGTAACCGGAGGTCTTGAGGCGGTAGAAGAGAAGAAATAAGAATGAAAGGTAAGAAAAAAATCCTCGAGCAGATAGTGTCTGCTTGAGGATTTTTGGGTTTTAAACTTCAACAATATGTCCGGTTTCTTTATTATAATGGCAGTATTTTCCGTTTTTAGAAATAAAAGGCTGATAAGTGTTAGAACGAATGTCCTTTATATAAACGATTCCGGTTGAAATCATTTCTACCAGTGAAAAGCGTTCATTTAAAGAGGAAATCCATTCATAGACTTTCTTTTTGGAAGATTCTGCCATAACCAGATTGTATTCACCGTCTTTACATGGTTCGAGTGAAAAATAAATTTTTTCCGCTTTAGCCGGGTCTGCAAATACCTGGCTTTCAATATAGGAAGAAAAATGTTTTTTTACAAAAGCGTGAAAGCTTTTTTTCGTATAGATTTCTCCACTGACTTCATCTTTGATTTTATCGCCGCGTTCAATACGAACACGAATTAATTTGAGCACCTCAATGCTCCAGTTAATAAAAGAAATACTGCTGTATTCCATGCTTTCTAAGAGCTGACTGATAAGTTTCTCAGATAAGACATCGGAATGAATTGCCTCTTCATAAAGTTCATGATTCATTGTAAAATCCCCCTTTGGATTATCCATTGTAATATGGTTTTATTATAAGTCCAGAAGGGCATAAATGCAAGAAAAACAGCGAAATTTAGGCGGAATTGCTTGCCAGCTTTTGTGTGGTAGAGTATAATAAAACGGCTGTGATTCAGGTAGTCTCGGAAGAATAAGAAAAACTTCAAGATTACAGATTTTAGGAAAGGAGAAAGGAAAAGAGATGACAGGAAAAACACATTTGGCGGTGGGAACTGCTGCGGCATTATGCGTGACACAACCGCCCCATTTAAGAGACTGGGTTTTATGCATCGGAGCGGCAGTTGTTGGTTCTGTAATCAGTGATGTGGATGTCAGTACGTCAGACTCAAGGGAAGCGCTTAATAAAATTACTGCAGTTTCCTGTCTGGCATTTGTAGTTGTGGTAATACTGGAATGTATTTTTCACTTGGGAATTCTTAAGAATTTTAACAGAGAAAGCAGTTTGTTTCGATTTATCATAGGCTTTGCGGTGATGCTTATCGTGTGTACATTTGGAAAGAATCAGCCACACCGATCTTTTATGCATTCTATTTTAGGTCTGTTGATTTTTAGCGGAATTGTGGCATTTATGTATCCGGAAGTGGAACTCTATTTTGCAATTGCAATGCTTTCCCATATTCTGATTGATTTACTTAATAAACGAAAAGTGCGTCTGCTTTATCCGTGGGGAAATGGCTGGTGCCTGAGACTATGTACGGCAGATGGAATAGTCAATACGTTGTTATTCTGGTTGGGTTCGGCAGTGGCGATGATTGCTTCCTTTTGGCTGGTAGTTTCAAAATATGCGCCGGAATTATTAAAGATGTTACAATAACAGAAATTAAGCTTGAATTATCTGTTTTATATTGACGCAGAGACGGATTTCCCTGTATTATTAAGAAGTGGGAAAAGAAAATTAAACCAAAAGAAAGGAGAGCGTGCTTAAAAAAGCAAACAATTATGTTAGAAAAAAAATTTAAACTCAAAGAACACAATACCACAGTCAAAACAGAGGTAATTGCAGGTATTACAACCTTTATGACAATGGCGTATATCCTTGCAGTTAACCCAAGTGTATTGAGTGCTGCTGGAATGGATGCAACAGCAGTCCTTCTTGCAACATGTCTTGCTTCTTTTATTGGAACAATCTGTATGGCATTGTATGCAAATCTTCCATTTGCGCTGTCTGCTGGAATGGGATTAAATGCTTATATGGCATATACCGTAGTCGGTGTAATGGGTTACGAATGGCAGGTTGCACTGCTTGCAGTATTTGTAGAGGGACTTATTTTTATTGTACTTTCCCTTACCAATGTACGAGAAGCGATTTTTGATGCAATCCCATTAAATTTAAAGAAAGGTGTTTCTGTTGGTATCGGTATTTTTATTGCATTTATCGGACTTCAGAACGCAAAGCTGGTTGTATTAAACCAGTCTACACTTGTAACAATTACAAATTTTAAAGAAAACTTCCACTCTGCCGGAATCTGCTCAATTCTTGCAGTAGTTGGTCTGTTTATTACAGTTGTGCTTTATATCAAAAATGTAAAAGGTGCAATCTTAGTTGGAATTTTATCTACCTGGATTCTTGGAATGATTTGTCAGGTCGTTGGAATCTATGTTCCGAATGCAGAACTTGGATATTATACCTTATTCCCAAGTTTTGCAATGACAGATTTTTCAAAACTGGGTGAAACTTTTGGGCAGTGCTTTAACGTAAATTTTGATAAGGTAGGAATTGTAAACTTTATTATCGTAATATTTTCTTTCCTGTTTGTTGACTTATTTGATACATTGGGAACTTTAATCGGTGTCAGCACAAAAGCTGGTATGTTGGATAAAAATGGGAAACTGCCTGGAATCAAACCGGCACTGATGTCTGATGCAATTGCAACAGCGGCAGGTGCAGTTCTTGGAACTTCTACTACGACTACGTTCGTAGAATCTTCGGCAGGTGTTGCAGCAGGTGGAAGAACGGGTTTGACAGCAGTGGTAACAGGATTTTTATTCCTGATTTCCATGCTGTTTGCACCAATTTTTACAGCAATTCCATCTTTTGCAACTGCTCCAGCACTGATTATGGTAGGATTCTTAATGTTTGGTGCAATTACCGATATCAAATTTACAGATGATAATATGACGGAGGCAGTTCCTGCTTATCTGTGTATTATTGCGATGCCACTATTCTACAGTATTTCAGAGGGAATTTCTATTGGCATTATTTCTTACGTGGTATTAAATGCAGTTTGCGGAAAAGCAAAGAAAGTAAAACCGCTGATGTATGTACTTGCAGTCTTGTTTGTACTGAAATATGTATTGTTATAAAAAGTAAGAATAGAATTTTTAATAAGTAATTAGTTAAAAAAAGATAAGAAAGAATAGAAAACGTCTTTTTTCTGGAGAAAAACAGAAAAACGGCGTTTTTTTTATAAAAAAGTTCTTGACTACTAATAGTTGTTAGTATACACTAACAATGAAAGAAGTTTGAACAGGCAGGAGGGATAGGAATGTCTGGTAAGACACAGATAGAAGAACCAGAAAATTTTATTTTGTATCAGTATACCCAAATGCAGAAAGATAGAATTGTGAGTAAATTTAAGGCAAAGGGCGGACGAATGACCAGACAAAGAGAGCTGGTGCTGGATATTATCCTTGAAGGAGACTGTTCATGTTGCAAAGAAATTTATTACCGTGCCATGCAGAAAGACCCTGAGATAGGAGTGGCTACCGTATATCGTATGGTAAATAAACTTGAAGAAATGGGTGTCATAAGCAGAAAAAATATGTATAAAATTGAAAACCAGACAAAGAGACATCCCCAACAAGGAAGCTGTATGGTTGAACTGGAAGATAACAGTGTCTGCAAGCTGACTTCAAAAAAGTGGAAAAAGGTGATGGAGGCTGGTTTAGAAGCTTGTGGCTATGCAAAAAAAGGTCAGCGTGTAAAAAAAATCATCATATGATGTAAGTGTCAAAAGTATAAAGTTTACATAGAACGCCTGTGATTTTAAAGAAAAGTGATAAAAATTCTCAATAACAAGGAAAATGCTGGAAAAGTAAAAAAAGGTGTTGTATAATGTCATTTAAACAAAAAAATACGAAATAGCAGGAGGAATACAGGATGTTAAATTGTTTGAAAAATATTGACTGGAAAAAAACCGGAATTTTTGCAGCAGGTGTAGCATTTGGAACAGCAGGAATCAAAGCATTATCAAGCGATGACGCAAAGAACGTATATACACAGGGCACTGCTCTTGTTTTAAGAGCAAAAGACTGCGTTATGAAAGTCGTAACAATGGTTCAGGAAAATGCAGAAGATATCTATGAAGCAGCCAAAAATGTAAATGAAGAAAGAGCAGCCAAAAAAGAAGCAGCTGAATTTGAAGATGCAGAAGAAACAGAAGAAGCAGAAACAGAAGAAGCTGTTGAAGAATTCAAAGAAGTAGAGTCAGAAACAGAAGAATAATTCATTCATTTTAAGTTGGTAAACACCTGCAGATCTCTGCAGGTGTTTTGATATCTTTTCTATACAGATAAAGAGAGGACATGCAAATGAAATTTCAAATAAAACATGAGACAAAGGGCAGAATGCGTGTGCATCTTATGCAGAAACGAATGAGTTATGAGCAGGCTGATACTTTGTTATATTATTTACACCAGAATAAACAGGTTAGTTTTGTAAAAGTATATGAGAGAACAGCAGACGCTGCGATTTCTTATGTCGGAGACAGAGAGGAAGTCATTAAAGCATTACGTGCATTTTCTTATGAAAAAGCCGATGTACCGCAGGAAGTCATTGCGAATTCCGGAAGAAAATTAAATGCAGACTATCAGGAAAAACTGATTACGAAAGTTGCATGCAGATATATCGCAAAAGCAGTGATTCCATTTCCGGTGCGTGCCATTTATACCACATTTAAGTCTTTAAAATACATCTATGCAGGTGTTCGCAGCCTTTGCACCGGAAAACTTGAAGTTGCGGTATTAGATGCAACCGCAATCGGAGTTTCTGTTCTTCGTGATGATATTGCAACTGCAAGTTCTGTTATGTTCCTGCTTGGAATTGGTGAGCTATTAGAAGAGTGGACACACAAGAAATCCGTAGATGATTTGGCTCGTTCTTTATCCTTAAATGTGAAGAAGGTCTGGATGAAGAAAGATGACCAGGAAATTTTGGTTTCTGCTTCTGATATTAAAGTCGGAGATGAAGTTGTAGTTCGTATGGGTAAAGTCATTCCGTTTGATGGTGTGGTAACCGGAGGAGAAGCAATGGTAAATCAGGCGTCTCTGACAGGAGAATCCGTACCGGTACGAAGAGTAGAACACAATTCTGTCTATGCAGGAACTGTAATCGAAGAGGGCGAACTGACAGTACGTGTGAAAGAAGTTGGTGGTTCCAGCCGTTTTGAAAAAATTGTTACAATGATTGAGGATTCTGAAAAATTAAAATCCGCATCAGAAAGCAAGGCGGAGCATCTGGCAGACCGTCTTGTTCCGTATACTTTAGGTGGAACAGCCCTGACCTATCTTCTGACACGAAATGTCACAAAAGCCTTATCGGTGCTGATGGTTGATTTCTCCTGTGCACTCAAACTTGCGATGCCGGTTTCTGTGCTTTCTGCGATTCGTGAAGCAAGCCTTTATAATATTACAGTAAAAGGTGGAAAATATTTAGAGGCAGTTGCAGAGGCAGATACCATTGTATTTGATAAGACAGGCACTCTTACAAAAGCAAAACCGACAGTAGTAGATATCATTTCTTTTAACGGAGAAAATCCAGACGAACTGTTAAGAATTGCAGCGTGTTTGGAGGAGCATTTCCCTCATTCTATGGCAAAAGCAGTTGTAAATGAAGCAAAGAAATTACATCTTGAACATGAAGAGATGCATTCTAAAGTAGAATACATGGTAGCACATGGTATTTCAAGTACAATTGAAGGTAAGAAAGTAATTATCGGAAGCCATCATTTTGTATTTGAAGATGAAAAATGTGTTGTTCCGGCTGGAAAAGAAGCAGAATTTGCAGCACTTCCGGAAGAATACTCTCATTTATATCTTGCAATTGAAAATAAACTGGCAGCCGTTATCTGTATTGAAGACCCACTTCGTGAGGAAGCTGAGGCGGTTATCAATTCTCTTAGAAAAGCAGGAATTTCTAACATCGTAATGATGACCGGAGACAGTGAAAGAACTGCATCGGCAATTGCAAAGCGGGTTGGAGTAGACCAGTACTTCTCAGAAGTACTTCCGGAAGATAAAGCAAAATTTGTAGAAAATGAAAAAGCAAATGGAAAAAAAGTGATTATGATTGGTGATGGAATCAATGATTCGCCGGCACTTTCTGCTGCAGATGTTGGAATTGCAATCAGTGATGGTGCAGAGATTGCAAGAGAGATTGCAGATATTACAATCAGCGCAGATGATTTATATCAGATTGTGACACTGAAATTTATCAGTAATGGTCTGATGAAACGAATCAAACGAAATTATCGTCAAATTGTAGGAATTAACACTTCCCTGATTCTGCTGGGAGTCAGCGGAGTTATCATGCCGACAACTTCTGCACTGCTTCATAATACCTCAACATTACTTATCACATTAAAGAGTATGAATAATTTATTATCTTAAACTTTTAATTGATTGATTTCTTAAATAAAAAAATACTGTCCGGCTGAAGCTTATTTTTTCAGTCCGGCAGTATTTTTTATTAATTTTATTAAATTAAAGCTTTCAATTTTTCAGCGACCTTTTCATACATCGGAACAGGAACATGGTATTTTTGACCCATACGTACAACTTCAAAGACAAGTCCTTGCAGTTCAGATGGCTTATGTGCCATGACGTCTCTCTGCATGGAAGTTGTAGTTTCTGGTGGAAGAGCAGACAAAATATCAAGATTAATGGCAACATAGTCCTGTTCAAAAGGAATCCCCATCGCTTTGGCAAGTTCCGAAATTTCACGAATCATAGCTTTGAACATTTCACGAGGTTCTCCTTCTTTTTGGAATTCTCCAGCTGTTGCCTGCCAATAAAGACCTGCTGCACCAATCGGAGAAACATAAGAAAATTTCTTTAAGGTATCCCGTTTTATCTGGTCACTTAAAATTCCCTCAATCGAACTGTCAAAGAAATCTTTTTGGATTTCTTTTAATTCTGGACGCAATTCTTCGGGTGTTCTTGCACCGTACACGACACGAAGAATTTCACCATGCTGTAAAATTGTACCATAAGAAGAAATATTGGCAGAGACATAGATACAGCCGTCCATGACGGAAAGTTCCGGAAGGTGTTTCTGCATCCGTCCACCTGTTCCATAAATATTAAGAATTGGAATAACAATGGTTTCTGGTTTTGCAATTTTTTGAATAAATGGAATGACAGAATCTAAGGAATATCCTTTGACACAGACTAAAATGACATCGGGTCTTTCCTGATACTCTTCTATAGAAACTGCTTTTACCGGAAGGGTTTCTTTTTCATGATTCCATAATTTTTCCAAAGTAAGTCCCTTTGATTTCATTACGTTTAAATGTTCATTTCTGGCAATCAGAGTTACATCTTTTTTTGCTTTTGTCATATAAAATCCAAGTGTTCCTCCGGTGCCGCCTGCGCCGATAATTAAGTATTTCATAAATAAAATGCCTCCCAAGATGTTTTTATTTGCAGAAGTAAATTCAATTCCGGATAAAGTATAGTGTATAAAAAAAAGAAATGCAATGAAAAATTTAGTATTGACAAGAAAAAGAAATATGCTATAATAAAGTCAAACAAATATATGAACAAGTGCTCATATAAACAAATGTGAGTAGAAAAGGAGAAAAATCATGAAAAAAACTTACAAAATTGATGTAGACTGTGCAAACTGTGCAAACAAAATGGAAGAAGCTGCTAAAAATACTGCAGGAGTAAAAGATGCAACTGTAAACTTTATGGCTTTAAAGATGATTGTAGAATTTGAAGATGGTCAGGAACCAAAAGCAGTGATGCAGGATGTTCTGAAAAACTGTAAAAAAGTAGAAGACGATTGCGAAATCTTTTTCTAAGATACAATCAAAAAGATGTGAGTGTCAAAAGTAAAGAGTGTTACTCACTGATGTTTTTAGAGTCTCTTCTGTAACTGCTTTTAGTGGTGCGGGAGAGATTTTAAAAATTCACAAAAAAGTTGACTTTTAAAGAAAATGGAGGAGCAGGGGATGAATAAAAAGCAAAAAAAGATGCTGACCCGAATTATTATTGCAGCGGTATTACTCGTAATCCTTTCCTTTCTTCCTGTAGATGGATATCTGAAAATGGCGCTTTATATGGTGCCATATCTGGTAATCGGATATGATATACTGAAAAAAGCATGGAAAGGAATCTTAAATAAACAGGTATTTGATGAAAACTTTTTGATGGCAGTAGCAACTATTGGTGCAATTGTGCTTGGCGATTATAAAGAAGGCGTAGCCGTTATGCTGTTCTATCAGATTGGAGAACTGTTCCAGAGTTATGCAGTTGGAAAGAGTCGTAGAAACATCAGCGAGCTGATGGATATCCGTCCGGATTATGCAAATATAGAAGTAGACGGAAACCTGGAACAGGTAGACCCGGATGAAGTAGAAATCGGTACAATTATTGTAGTACAGCCTGGAGAGAAAGTTCCGATTGACGGAATTGTGACAGAAGGTAAATCTACTTTAAATACCAGTGCTCTGACAGGAGAGAGCGTGCCAAGAGATATCTCTGTCGGAGAAGAAGTTATCAGTGGATGCATCAACCTGTCAGGGGTATTAAAAATCCAGACAACAAAAGAGTTCGGGGAATCCACTGTTTCCAAGATTCTTGATTTAGTAGAAAATTCAAGTTCTAAAAAATCAAAATCCGAAAACTTTATTTCTAAATTTGCAAAATATTATACACCGGCAGTCTGCTATGGAGCACTTGCGCTTGCTATTTTGCCTCCACTTGTGAGACTGTTATTTATGGGAGCAAGTCCGGAATGGGGAGACTGGATTTATCGTGCCTTGACTTTCTTAGTTATCAGTTGTCCGTGTGCACTGGTTATCAGTATTCCACTTAGTTTTTTTGCGGGAATTGGTGGAGCAAGCAATCAGGGTGTTCTTGTAAAAGGTTCCAATTATTTAGAAACTCTTTCTCAGACAAAATGTGTAGTATTTGATAAAACAGGTACAATGACTCGTGGTGTATTTGAAGTAAGCGGAATTCATCATAATGAGATGGAAGATGCAAAATTATTAGAGTATGCAGCACTTGCAGAGTGTTCTTCTTCTCATCCAATCAGTAAGAGTCTTCAAAAAGCCTATAATAAATCAATTGATAGAAATCGTGTAACAGATATCGAAGAAATCAGCGGACATGGCGTGGTTGCAAAGGTAGATGGAATAACAGTTGCAGCAGGAAATGAAAAGTTGATGGAAAAACTTGGAATTTCTTATGTTTCCTGTAGTCATGTTGGAACAATCGTCCATCTGGCACTGGATGGAAAGTATGCTGGACATATTTTAATTTCTGATGTGATTAAACCACATGCAAAAGAAGCAATCAAAGAACTGAAAAAAGCAGGTGTTACTAAAACAGTTATGTTGACCGGAGACCGCAAAAATGTTGCAGATGCAGTTGCTTCTGAACTTGGAATTAAAGAAGTTTACAGTGAACTTTTACCGGCGGATAAAGTTACAAAAGTAGAAGAACTGCTTGCCAATAAAGAGGAAAAAGATAAACTGGCTTTTGTTGGAGATGGAATTAATGATGCTCCGGTACTTTCAAGAGCAGATATTGGAATCGCAATGGGAGCACTTGGTTCTGATGCGGCAATTGAAGCAGCAGATATTGTTTTGATGGACGATGACCCACTTAAGATTTCAAAGGCAATTAAGATTGCAAAAAAATGTATCCGCATTGTATATGAAAATATTTACTTTGCAATTGGTATTAAAGTACTCTGCCTGATTTTAGGTGCACTTGGAATTGCAAATATGTGGATGGCAATTTTTGCTGATGTAGGGGTTATGGTAATTGCCGTATTAAATGCAATCAGAACCTTGTTTGTAAAAAATTTATAGAATAAAAAAGCTAAAAATCAATAAGAGAAAGGATAGCATTTGTTTTATGACAGAAAAATCAGAAGAAGTTTGCGAATCCTGTGAGCTGCATGAAAATCTTTTGAAAATTGTAAAAGAAATGATGCCGGAAGAGACAGAGCTTTACGATTTGGCAGAACTTTTTAAAGTCTTTGGTGATTCGACAAGAATCCGAATTCTGTTTGTCTTGTTTGAAGCAGAAGTGTGCGTCTGTGATTTGGCAAAGGCTTTGAATATGACACAGTCAGCCATTTCTCATCAGCTTCGGATTTTAAAACAAAATAAACTTGTGAAAAGCCGTAGAGAGGGAAAATCCGTATTTTATTCCCTTTCGGATGATCATGTGAGGACGATTATTGACCAGGGTCGGAATCATATTGAAGAAGATTAAAAACTGAAAAGAAAAGGAAAGAAGAGACCTTTTTGGGTAGGAAAATCTATCGAAAGAGGTCTTTTTTGGTATAAAAAACTTGACGAATCAAAAATACCTGCTATAATATGAAAATGATTTTCAATTTTGCATAGATAAGTTCAAAAGTAAAAAAGAATAGATAGGAGAAGCAATGAAAAAGACAGTAAGATTACTTTCGATTATGGCAGTTATAGTTGCAGGATGTACTACAGCATGTGGTCAGAATGCGATAAAAAATACAGCGGATGATTCAGGAAAAGTAAAGGTAATGACCAGTTTTTATACGATGTATGATTTTGCACAGAAGATTGGTGGGGAGAAAGTAGAGATTACCAATATGGTTCCATCTGGAACAGAACCACATGACTGGGAGCCTTCTGCAATTGATATCCGAAATATGGAAGATGCAGATGTGTTTATTTACAATGGGGCAGGAATGGAACATTGGGCGGAGGATATTTTAAAATCACTGGATAACTCTGAGTTGATTACAGTAGAGGCTTCAGAGGGTGTGGAATTGATAAGAGAAGGAAAAGAAAATGACCCGCATGTCTGGTTAGACCCTGAAAATGCGAAGATAGAAATGGAAAATATTAAAGATGCGTTCATTGAGGCAGACAAAGATAATGCAGAGTATTATAACGAGAATTATGAAACATACAGCAGGCAGTTGGATGGACTGAACCAGGAATTTGAAGAAACATTATCCCAGGTGACCAATAAAGACATCATTGTAGCACATAAAGCATTTGGTTATCTTTGCAAAGCTTATGGATTAAACCAGATAGCAATTGAGGGTCTGATGCCGGATTCTGAGCCGGATCCTGCGAGAATGGAAGAAATTATTCAGTTGGCGAAAAAAAAGAAAATCAATACCATTTTCTTTGAAGAACTGGTAAGTCCAAAAGTAGCCAATACAATTGCAAAAGAAATTGGTGCGAAAACAGAGGTTTTAAATCCACTGGAGGGATTGAGCGAAGAACAGGTGGATGCCGGAGAAGATTATTTTTCTGTTATGAGGACAAATTTAAAGCAGATTAAAAATGCACTGGAAAATTAATGTGGAAAGACAGGACAACAGGAGGAAAACCGCATGAATATGGTTGAGATAAATGACATTTCATTTCATTATGCAGATGTACCGGTTTTAGAAGACGTAAATCTGAAAATCAGACAGGGTGACTATGTAATCTTAACAGGTGAAAACGGAAGTGGAAAGAGTACATTTTTGAAGCTGTTATTGAGAGAACTGATACCACAACAAGGAAGTATTAAAATGTTTGAAAAAGATATTTCCGGTGGATTTAAAGGAATGAAAATCGGTTATGTACCGCAAAACAGTATCAGTAAAAACCAAAATTTTCCGGCAACAGTAGAGGAGATTATGAGAACCGGGCTTTATGAGCCAATCTGGAAGCGTGGAATTTTCGGAAAAAAATATCAGAAAAAAATTTTAGAAGCATTGTCTGAGATGGAGATGGATTCTTTTTTGACAAGCCGGATAGGAGAACTTTCAGGTGGTCAACAGCAAAGAGTGATGCTTGCAAGGGCGTTAGTGGGAAAACCAGAACTTTTAATTTTAGATGAGCCGACGACCGGGATGGACAGTGTTTCGATTCAGTCTTTATGTGAAGTTCTGCAAAAGAGAAATGAAAAAGGGCTTACAATTCTTATGGTAAGTCATGGAAGCTTGAAGCCTTATACTGGGGCAAATCGGTTTTGGAATGCACAGGAAGGAAGGATTATAGAAGAATGATGAGCATATTGCAGTATGGATTTATGCAGCGTGCATTCATAGTTGGAATTTTACTGGCTGTGATTACACCATGCATTGGAATTACCATTGTTTTAAAAAGAATGTCTATGATAGGAGATGCACTTTCTCATGCCTCTTTGGCAGGTGTTGCACTTGGGCTTTTGCTTGGGATCAATCCGGTACTTGGGGCAGGTGCAACTTGTATCGTAGCGGCACTTGGAATTGAAGCAATCCGCAAAAAGATTCCAAGATATTCTGAAATGGCGATTTCGGTTGTTATGTCAGCAGGAATCGGGCTTGCAGGTGTTTTATCCGGTTTCGTACAAAATAGTGCAAATTTTAACAGCTTTTTATTTGGAAGTATTGTTTCTATCAGTACAGGAGAAATGGCAGGTGTTTGTATCATCAGTGTTGCAGTTTTAGTAACATTAATGCTGTTTTATCGAGAATTGTTTTATATGGGATTTGATGAAAATGCGGCAAGAATTTCAGGTGTTCCGGTTCGGCAGATTAATTTTATGTTTACCATTTTAACAGCACTGACGGTTTCTGTTGCTTCAAGAACAGTGGGAGCTTTAATTGTTTCTTCCATGCTGGTTGTTCCGATAGCCTGTGGGATGCAGATGGGAAAAAGTTATAAAAATACTTTAATTGGTGCGATTTGTGTTGCAGTGCTTACAACAATTGCCGGTCTGGTGCTTTCCTATTATGTTGGCATAAAGCCAGGTGGGACAATTGTCTTGCTTGAAGTGGTTATCTTTTTGATTTTGGTGATTTTTAAGACGATTATAAGAAAAGGACATTAAAAAGAGAAAATCTCGTGAGGATAGATGTTTTTTGTCAGAGGTCTATTATTACGAGGTTTCTTTTTTGTTGGTAGACAATTGATTTTAATTTTAGTATAATAAATAGAAAATTCAGGAAGATAAAGGAGAAAGAGCCATCAGTTGTCAGGGTGGTATAAGGTTTTTAAGAGAAACCAGTAGAGGAGAAGGAAGTATGGAACCGGATTACAAGATGACGATGCAGGAAGCAAAAGAGGAAACCAGACAGTTTAAAAAGATTTTCACAAATGTGCGTCTGATTGACCAGATGGTGTTACATCGGATTGAGCAGGAAGAAAGGATGAAATTCCAGGACGGTCATTGTAATGATTTCTGGAATAAAAACTGTCCATGTGAAAATTGTGTTTCTTTAAAAGCATTTGAGGGAAAAACTCAGAAAACAAAACTGGAGTTTATGGATTCTGATATTTATCAAGTGACAGCGCGCTATGTAGAAATTGATGGGACACCTTATGTGATGGAAATGTTTAAGTGTTTGGACAGTACATCCTTGATAGATGTTGCGGGACAGGAAAAGATTGTAAGTAAGTTTGCCAGATACAATGAAAAAGTTTATAAAGATGCTTTGACAGGAGCCTATAATCGTCGTTATTTTGAGGAACATATTAAAAAGATGACAGGTTCAATGGGTGTTGCAATGATTGATTTGGATGATTTTAAGCTGTATAATGACATTTTAGGTCATAATGCGGGAGATGCTGCACTTGAGACGATTGGAAAGATTGTTCAAAAAAGCATTGGTCCGGATAATATTTTAATTCGTTATGGCGGAGATGAATTTCTTCTGGTTGTTCCGAACGTAAAAGAAGATGAGTTTTTGAAAGAATTGCAGCAGATTCGAGATAAAATTCATGATGCAAAAGTTCCAGAGTATGCACAACTTCAGCTTTCTGTCAGCATTGGCGGTGTACTTTCAAATGATGAGACAATTGAAAGTGCCGTTTGTCGTGCAGACCGTTTAATGTATAGAGCAAAAAATCAGAAAAATATGGTTGTCTCTGAAAATGGAAAAATTGGAAGTGACGGAGTAGTACGAGAATTTGTGGAAGAAGAGCAGACAAAACAACAGATTTTGATTGTAGATGATTCTGCGATGAACCGTGCAATTCTTTCCGAAATTCTAAAAGATGATTTTGAAATTTTAGAGGCAGAAAATAGTGAGGAATGTTTAAGCTTAATTGAGGAAAATGGTACAGGAATTGCCTTAATTTTGTTAGATATTGTAATGCCTGGACTTGATGGATTTGGAGTACTTGAATTTATGAACAAAAACCGTTTTATTGAGGATATTCCGGTTATTATGATTTCGAGTGAATCTTCTAATGCCCATATTAGAAGAGCCTATGAGCTGGGTGTTTCCGATTATATCAGTCGTCCATTCGATGCCATGATCGTTTATCAGCGCGTCTTTAATACAATGAAGTTGTATGCAAAACAGCGCAGGCTGACAACCCTTGTTACAGATCAGATTTATGATAAAGAGAAAAATAACCGCATGATGATTAGTATCTTAAGCCAGATTGTAGAATTTCGAAATGGTGAGAGTGGACCTCATGTATTACATATTAATACACTGACGGGTATGATTTTGGAAAAACTGGAGCAGAAAACGGATAAATATAATCTCTCCTGGTCAGAGCAGCAGTTAATTACAACCGCTTCTTCTCTTCATGATATTGGAAAAATTGCAATTGATGAAAAGATTTTGAATAAACCGGGAAAGTTGACGAAAGAAGAGTTTGAGATTATGAAAACGCATACTTTAATCGGTGCTTCCGTACTGGAAAATCTGGAATTATATCAGAATGAACAATTGGTAAAGATTGCTTATGAAATCTGCAGATGGCATCATGAACGTTATGATGGACGAGGATATCCGGATGGTTTAAAAGGAGATGACATTCCAATCAGTGCGCAGGTTGTATCTTTAGCGGACGTATATGATGCACTTACGAGTAAACGTGTTTATAAGGCAGCGTTTTCCCATAAAAAAGCAATGGAAATGATTTTAGGTGGGGAATGTGGAATCTTTAATCCAATGCTTTTAGAATGTCTGGTAGAAATTCAGGATAAGATTCAGGAAAAATTAGAAAAGAGTGTGGATAAAGATTCTTATTTGAAAAAACAGACAGAAGAATTGGCTTTATTTGATATCTCAGGAATAGACAATTTTTTTAGGGGGGGGGGTAAAACGAAAAGCTTTTTTGACAATGTGAGTGTTCGCCCACAAAAAAATAAAAGTTGAGAAAAAGAATTATGGATAAGGCAGAGCATTCTATGTATATGAATAAACAGAAAGAAAAAGGAACAAACCGTTAATAAAAAACCTGTGGAAATCAAGAGATTCCGCAGGTTTTTTATCTGATGATTGTCAAGTGGATATTCGCAATTCGCTTTGCTACTTGCTTATTGCTTTTCGCAATTGAAGCAGGGGACTTCCTTGATTTGGTTAAATTAATTTAAACAGGAGCGAACTGACTGTTATAAAGGGTGGCATAAAATCCATTTTTAGAAAGCAGTTCTTTGTGACTGCCCTGTTCAATAATGTGCCCATCTTTCATGACGAGAATGATATCTGCATTTTTAATCGTGGAAAGACGATGAGCAACAATAAAACTGGTTCGTCCATGCATCATTTTTTCAAAAGCTTTCTGGATACGAATTTCTGTCATAGTATCGATAGAAGAAGTTGCCTCATCAAGAATCAGCATTGGAGGCAGGCAGAGCATTACACGAGCGATGCAGAGTAACTGTCTCTGACCTTGCGAGAGGTTGCTTCCACCTTCAGAGAGAATAGTATCATATCCATCTGGCATACGCATAATAAAGCTGTGTGCATGAGCTTCTTTCGCAGCCTGAATGATTTCTTCTTTGGTTGCATCCGGATTTCCATAAGAAATATTTTCCCAGATGGAAGCCGATTTTAACCAGGTTTCCTGTAAAACCATACCATAAGAAGCACGCAGGGAATGACGAGTAATCGAATCAATATCATGTCCATCAATTTTAATTGAACCACCATTAATCTCATAGAACCGCATTAACAGGTTGATTAAAGTTGTTTTTCCGCAGCCTGTTGGACCGACAATGGCGATTCTCTGACCCGGATTTGCATGAAGATTGAGACCTTGAATCAATGGAACTTCTGGGGTATAAGAGAAATCAACTTGTTCTAAAGAAATCTCTCCTTTTGGTGAATCAAGTACAGCAGAATCTGCTTTATCATCAGAAATCGGTTTTTCATCAATTAATTCAAACACACGAGCCGCAGAAGCAAGGGAGTTCTGGAATTCCGTAATAACACTTGTAATTTCATTAAATGGTTTAGTGTACTGGTTAGTATAGCTTAAGAAGCTGGAAAGCTGACCAACACTTAACATTCCATTGATAACACCGAAACATCCGGAAATTGCAACACCTGCGTAGATACAAGCGTACATAAAACGGGTAGCCGGGTTTGTAATGGAAGAAAAGAAAGTTGCTCGAAGCGAATAATTTGCCAGACGTTCATTGATTTCTTTAAATTGTTTCTGGGTTTCTTCTTCATGCCCAAATGCCTGTACGACTTTAATTCCCTCTAACATTTCATTGGTTAATCCGGTCAGTTCTCCCCTTGCCTCAGACTGTTTTTTGAACATAATAAAAGTCTTTTTTGAAATAAAGTT
This sequence comes from Firmicutes bacterium OM04-13BH, assembly GCA_003481745.1. Classification (GTDB taxonomy): domain Bacteria; phylum Bacillota; class Clostridia; order Lachnospirales; family Lachnospiraceae; genus Blautia; species Blautia stercoris. The sequence continues at coordinate 212,834 of QULP01000002.1, read as the reverse complement.
TGCAATAAAAAAGGACATTGGACTTAATACAACAACAACCAGAGTAATCAGAGGATTAATACTCAGCATAAATACAATTGTTCCAAGAATTGTAATGACACCGGTAAAAAGCTGGGTAAATCCAAGTAAAAGACCATCAGAAAACTGGTCGATATCAGTAATGACACGGCTGATTAAATCTCCTGAGGCATGGCTGTCCACATAAGAAAGCGGAAGTACCTGTAAATGGTTAAATGCCTGAACTCTTAAATCTTTTACGATTTTATAAGTGATTTTATTATTAATGTGATTCATAACCCATTGACATAATGCAGAGATTATAATGCATGTCAGGATTGTTGTGATAATAGAAATCAAACCATGGAAATTGACGTTTCCTTTAGAAAGAATGAAATCCACACCGTGTCCTGTCAAAATTGGTACATATAAAGTCAGGGCAACCGTAATCACAGAAAAGAGCAGGGACAATAAAACCAATGGAGTGTATGGACGAATACAGGCAAAAATACGTTTTAATGTAGATTGTTTTTTAGTTAGCTGTTTTGACACTGTAAGGCACCTCCTCTTTTGAAAGCTGTGAAGCACAGATTTCCTGATAAACTTCATTTTCTCTTAAAAGTTCTTCATGAGTTCCGATTCCGGCAAGCGTACCATCATCGAGTACGAGAATCTGATCAGCATTGCGGATGGTTGAAACACGCTGAGAAACCAAAAATACGGTTCTGTTTTGTATTTGTTGTTTTATGGCCTTTCTAAGTCTGGCATCCGTTGCAAAGTCAAGTGCAGAAGCACTGTCATCAAGGATCAGGATATCCGGATTTTTAACCAGAGCGCGTGCGATGGTCAGACGTTGCTTCTGACCACCAGAAAGATTAGAACCGTTTTGTTCAATCATCAGGTCAAGTCCCTGGTCTTTGGAATCGACAAATTCTTTTGCCTGTGCAATTTCGAGTGCCTGATAAATTTCTTCATCAGTGGCATTTTTTCTTCCCCAGCGCATGTTTTCTCGCAACGTGCCTTTAAAAAGCTGGGCTTTTTGTGGAACCATGCCGATATGTTTGCGGATAGAAACCGGATTTAAAGTTTTGACATTACCTCCGTCTACCTCTACACTTCCGTTTTGAACATCATAGAAGCGGGGAATTAAATTGACAAGGCTTGATTTCCCGGAACCGGTTCCACCGATAATTCCGATCGTCTGTCCTGGCATAGCTTTAAACGTAATGTTACTTAAAACTTCTTTTGCTGTTTCATTATAAGAAAATGAAACATTTTTAAATTCAACAGCAGCAGTTCCGGCAATGCTTCCGATTGGGGTCTTAGATGCCAGGAAAGCTCCTTCTTCTTTAATAGAAGGCTGCATGTCGAAGATATTGTTGACACGGTTTAAACTGGCAATTGCTTTGGAAAGCAGGATGATTAAGTTTGCCAGTTTGATTAATTCAACCAGAATCTGGGACATATAGTTAATTAAGGCAATGACCTGTCCCTGAGTTAATCTGCCAAGATAAACCTGATTTCCGCCAGACCATAAGATGGCGATGATACCAAGGTTGATGATAACATAAGTAACCGGATTTAACAGGGCAGAAATTTTTCCGACGTGAATCTGGCGAAAGAAAAGCCGGCTGCTTTTTTTTCCAAATGATTCCATTTCACTTTCCTGACGGTTAAATGCGCGTACAACACGGATTCCCAGAAGATTTTCACGGGTGGAAAGTAAAACATCGTCAAGCTGTTTCTGTACGTTTTTATAAAGCGGCATGGTAATTAACAGGATTGCAAATACGACGACTGCCAGTGCAGGAATCACTATGACAAAAGGAATCGCAGCTTTTGCATCTACCGTAAATGCCATAACCATAGCACCAAATACAACGAATGGGGAGCGCAGAAACAGACGCAGAAACATGTTAATTCCATTTTGTACCTGGTTGATGTCATTTGTCATTCGGTTGATTAAAGTAGAAGTTCCAAGGGTATCAATTTCCTTAAAGGAAAGGGTGTTGATATGGGCAAATAAATCATTTCGTAAATCTCGTCCGGTGGAAACAGCAGATTTTGCTGCAAAATACTGTGCGGTAATTGCAAAACCAAATCCGATGATTCCAAGCAGGACAAGGAGAGCACCCATACGCCACAGATATCCGGCATTTTTCTGGTAGATACCGATATCAATCATTTTGGCGACAACCAGAGGAACAAACAGCTCAAAGCTTGCTTCAAGCATTTTAAAAAGTGGAGCAAAGAGTGTTGCCAGAGGATGTCTTTTTAGGTAAGTCAATAATCGTTTCATGAGTTTAAAATATTCTCCTTTTTCTCCTTATAAAATGATGTGAGTGTCAGAAATAAATTTTCTCACAAACATCTTCCATTATAGTGTGTGCGCAATAAAAAAGCAATCAGACATTAAAAAAAGAAAGGATAATAAATTTGAAACAAGAAAGTTTGAAACAAAAAAGAAGCTCCGGCAAAATAGGAACTTCTTTTTTGTTTCTCTCATACCTCTTTTTTATTTCGCAAAACATTTCTTTTCTTTTATTATTTATTTATATCTTATTTTAGGGTAAGATTTTTTTGTACATGTTGTTTGATTGCTTCAAAACTCTGTTTGCTGATAACGTGTTCCATTTTGCAGGCATCTTCAGCAGCAATTTTTGAGTCTACACCTAAAGCAGTGAGCCAGGATGTCAGAAATTCATGTCTTTCATATATCATTTCCGCAATTTCTTTTCCAGAATCGGTCAGATAAATAAAGCCTTCTTTTGTAACAGTAATCTGTTCTTTTTGACGGAGATTTTTCATGGCAACACTAACACTCGATTTTTTAAAACCGAGTTCCTCAGCGATATCCACAGAGCGTACAACGGGGCGGGTTTTGCTTAATAAAAGTATGGTTTCAAGATAGTTTTCAGCTGATTCATTCGTATGATACATAAGAGTTACCACCTTTTCTTCGATTTCCTATAAGTATACCACATTTGGAAAAGATTTACACTAACTATTTTATGACAATAAAGCTTGAATGCAGATAAGCAAGTAGCGGAACGGATTGCGAATGTCTGCTTTACAACTGTATTTTTATAAAAAACAAAAAAAGTTCTTGACTTCTAATGCACGTTAGCATATACTAACTGTGAACGTAAAGAAACGTAATGATAACATTTCTCAAAAGAGAGGGTGAAACATGATGCCTTTAACAATGGTAAAAACCGGAGAAACAAATGTGATCCGTAAAGTCGGTGGAAAAGAAGAAACCAGAAGATTTCTTGAAAATCTTGGGTTTGTAGTCGGAAGCGAAGTTGTAGTTGTATCCGAGATCAGCGGAAACCTGATTGTAAATATTAAAGATTCCAGAGTTGCCATCGGAAAAGATATGGCAAACAAAATTATGGTAGGATAGAAAAGGAGCATCAGACATGAGAACATTAAAAGACGTACCTTGTGGAGAAACAGTAAAAGTAGTAAAGTTAGTAGGTACAGGTCCTGTAAAAAGGCGTATTATGGACATGGGTATCACAAAAGGTGTAGATGTCTATGTGCGTAAAGTAGCACCGCTTGGTGACCCGATTGAAGTAACTGTAAGAGGTTATGAATTATCTGTAAGAAAAGCAGATGCTGAAATGATTCAGATTGATTAATTTTTTTTGCATCTAAGTTAGTAAATACTAATAGTTGGTAGACTAACATAAGATAGATTAGAGAAAGAAATGCCTGAGGGCGGAAAGAGGTAGAAAGATGGCAACAATAGCGTTGGCAGGAAATCCTAACTGCGGAAAAACAACATTGTTCAACGCACTGACGGGTTCAAATCAGTTTGTTGGAAACTGGCCAGGTGTAACCGTAGAGAAAAAAGAAGGTAAGTTAAAAGGACATAAAGATGTTACAATCACTGACCTTCCAGGTATCTATTCCTTATCTCCGTACACACTGGAAGAAGTGGTAGCAAGAAACTATCTGATTAATGAAAGACCGGATGCAATTTTAAATATCGTAGACGGTACAAACATTGAGCGTAACTTATACTTATCCACACAGCTTATGGAACTTGGAATTCCGGTTATCATGGCTGTTAACATGATGGATATTGTAGAAAAAAATGGTGACAAGATTCATATTGACAAGCTGGCAAAAAGCCTTGGATGCGAAGTAGTAGAAATCTCCGCATTAAAAGGAACTGGTGTACAGAAAGCAGCAGAAAAAGCAGTTGTAATTGCAGAAAAGAAAAACCGCAACATTCCGGTACATAAATTTGCAAGTGAAGTAGAAGCAGTCTTAGAATCCATCGAAGAGAAACTTTCCGGTATTGTTCCGGAAGAACAAAAGAGATTCTTCGCAATCAAGCTCTTAGAAAGAGATGATAAAATTAGCGAGCAGGTAAGCAATCTTCCAGATGTTTCTGCTGAAATCGCTAAAATTGAAGAAGAGATGGATGATGATACAGAAAGTATTATCACAAATGAGCGTTATGTTTATATTTCTTCTATTATTGACCATTGCTTTACAAGAGGAAAGAAAGATAAAGTAACAACTTCTGATAAAATTGACCGAATTGTAACAAACCGCTTCCTGGCTCTGCCAATCTTTGCGGTAATTATGTTTATTGTATATTATGTCTCTGTAACAACAGTTGGTACTTGGGCAACAGACTGGGCAAATGACGGCGTATTCGGTGACGGATGGAGTCTGTTTGGTCTGGTTGATGTACCTGGTGTGCCGGTTGTCATTGGAAATCTGTTAGACGCAGTAAACTGTGCTCCATGGTTAGAGGGTCTGATTCTCGACGGTATTGTAGCCGGCGTTGGTGCGGTACTTGGTTTCGTTCCTCAGATGTTGGTATTATTTATATTTCTTGCATTTTTGGAATCCTGTGGTTATATGGCACGAGTTGCTTTCATCATGGATAGAATTTTCCGTAAATTCGGTCTTTCCGGAAAATCATTTATTCCAATGTTAATTGGAACCGGTTGTGGTGTACCTGGAGTTATGGCTTCCCGTACAATCGAAAACGACCGCGACCGTAAAATGACAATCATGACAACAACATTTATCCCTTGTGGTGCAAAACTTCCGATTATCGCCTTAATCGCAGGTGCATTATTCGGCGGTGCTTCATGGGTAGCACCAAGTGCATATTTTGTTGGTATTGCAGCAATTATCTGCTCTGGTATTATTCTTAAGAAAACAAAAATGTTTTCAGGTGAGCCGGCACCATTCGTAATGGAGCTTCCTGCATACCACATGCCTACTGTAAGTAATGTACTGAGAAGTATGTGGGAAAGAGGCTGGTCTTTCATTAAGAAAGCGGGTACTGTTATCCTTCTTTCTACAATCGTAGTATGGTTTACTTCTTACTTCGGATGGGTAGATGGACAGTTCCGTATGTTAGAAGATTTGGAACTTGATCATAGTATTTTAGCAAGAGTTGGTAGTGCAGTTGCATGGATTTTCGCTCCTCTTGGATGGGGAAACTGGAAATCAGCAGTGGCAGCAATCACAGGTCTTGTAGCAAAAGAAAACGTAGTAGGTACCTTTGGTATCCTTTATGGATTCTCAGAAGTTGCAGAAAATGGTACAGAAATCTGGGGAAGCCTTGCCGGAAGTATGACAGCAGTTGCTGCATATTCCTTCCTGGTATTCAACCTGCTTTGTGCTCCATGCTTTGCAGCAATGGGAGCTATCAAACGTGAAATGAACAATGCAAAATGGTTCTGGTTTGCAATTGGATATCAGACCCTGCTTGCTTATGTTGTATCTCTTTGTGTTTACCAGATTGGTACTTTAATCACAGCTGGTACATTCGGAATTGGTACAATTGTAGCATTCCTCTTAGTCGCTGGATTTGTGTACCTGTTAGTAAGACCATATAAAGAAAGTACAACTTTAAAAATAGGAGCAGTTCGTACTGCAAAATAATAATAAATGCTAATTGGAGGCAAAAGTTTTGCCTCCAATATTTTTGAATTTATTGCTTTAAAGGGTTGACAATCCGAACATTTCGTATTAGAATAAATGACAACAAAAGCAAAACCGATGAGAAAGAGTAGTAAGCTTATTCATGAAGGAACAGAGAGCTGCGGTGGTGAAATGCAGTACGAATTGATTTGCTGAATGGACTTTTGAGGGCAGTCCGAACATGGAAAATAAGTAGGCACTGTCGGGGAACCGAAACCCGTTATCAGTAAGGAGTGTATGATAGTACATGCGTAAAGTGGACATGAAAAATGTTAATTTGAGTGGTACCGCGATAATAAGAATTTATTACCGTCTCAAGCTTAGGCTTGAGGCGGTTTTTTATTTCATAGGAGAAACTCCTATCGGAAGTAAATCCTATCATGTTTTGTTTTTGTTAAGAAAATACAGAGACAAGAAAAGGAGAAAAAAAGATGAGAAGAAAAGTATTAGCAATGGTATTAAGCGCAGTAATGACAGCAGGAGTACTTGCAGGATGCGGAAACAGTTCAGCAGAGAAAAGCACTGCAGATACAAAAGGTACAGACAGTAAAGAAGCAACCTATACAGTTGGAATTTCCCAGTTTGCAGAGCATGGTTCTCTGGATAACTGCCGTGAAGGATTTTTAGAAGGTTTAAAGGAAGCTGGAATCGAAGAAGGTGTGAATTTAGATGTCATCTTAGATAATGCACAGGCAGATACCGGCACAGCAGCAACAATTGCAGATAACTTTGTTTCTAAAAACGTAGATTTGATTTGTGCAATTGCAACTCCGGCAGCTATGAGTGCATATAACAGCACAAAAGGAACAGAAATTCCGGTTATCTATACCGCAGTTTCAGACCCGGTAGCAGCACAGCTTGCAACAGAAGATGGAACCCCGGTTGGAAATATTACAGGTACTTCTGATGCACTTCCGGTAGAAGAACAGTTAAAGATGATTCGTGCAACTCTCCCGGATGCTAAGAAAATCGGTATTCTTTATACAACAAGTGAGACAAACTCTGAAAGTACGATTGCTACCTATAAAGAGTTGGCCGGAGATTATGGATTTGAAATTGTAGACACTGGTATTAATACAATTGCTGATGTAGAAATGGCAGCGAAAGACTTAGTAACGAAAGTAGATTGTATTACAAACTTAACAGATAATACAGTAGTATCTGCACTTCAGACCGTACTTGCAGCAGCAAATGATGCAAAAATTCCTGTTTTTGGTTCTGAAGTAGAACAAGTAAAAAATGGCTGCCTTGCTTCTATGGGGATTGATTATGTTTCTCTTGGAAAACAGACTGGAGAGATGGCAGCAAAAGTATTAAAGGGAGAGGCAAAAGCTTCTGAATTAAATTATGAATTAATCACAGAGCCAAGCTTTTACGGAAATACAGAAGTAGCAGATAACTTAGGAATTACATTGGATGAAAGCTACGTGTCTGACGCAGCAGAAATGTTCGATTCCATCGAAGTAGAATAAGCGGAGGAACAAAAAAGATGGCTTTAATTCAAAGCGTAATTGAACAAGGGCTTATTTATGCGATTATGGCTCTTGGTGTTTACATTACTTATAAAATTCTGGATTTTCCGGATTTAACCGTAGATGGCAGCTTTCCTATGGGAGCTGCCATCACGGCGGCTTTAATCAGTAAAGGATTTAATTCACTTTTAACGCTTCCAATCTGCTTTTTGGCAGGAGCACTCATTGGAGCATTAACCGGACTGATTCATGTAAAATTAAAAGTAAGAGATTTACTTTCCGGTATTATTATGATGACAGCACTTTATACAGTGAACTTAAGAATTGCAGGAAGAGCAAACCTGCCGATTTATAATAATTCGAATATTTTTGAAAATGCAGTGATAGACAAGATTTTCCCAGAAGCACTTGTTCCTTATAAAACTGTGATTATTATCTTAATCATTACTTTAATCAGCAAGTATTTTCTGGATTGGTATTTAAGTACAAAGTCTGGTATGCTGCTTCGTGCTGTGGGTGATAACGAAAAAATTATTACTTCTCTTGGAGTGGATAAAGGACTGGTAAAAATTGTTGGACTTGCTGTTTCAAATGGTCTGGTAGCTTTAAGTGGATGTATTTTTGTACAACAGCAGCGTTATTTTGATGTTTCTATGGGAACCGGTACCGTTGTAATCGGACTTGCCAGTGTTATCATGGGAACAAGTGTATTTAAGAAGGTGACAATTTTAAGGGTGACAAGCAGTGTTGTCATTGGCTCTATTTTTTATAAAGCCTGCGTAGCACTTGCAATTCGTCTTGGATTCCCATCAACGGATACAAAATTTATTACGGCTGCCATTCTTCTGATTATCTTAGTAGTAGGAATGGAACGAAGAAAGAAGGTGAAAATCCATGCTTGAGTTAAAACATATTCATAAATATTACAATCCGGGAACAGTCAATGAAATGTGTCTGTTTGATGATTTTAATTTTAAAGTAGAAGATGGAGAATTTGTTGCGGTAGTGGGAAGTAACGGTTCCGGAAAAACTTCTATGCTGAATATTGTCTGTGGAAGTATTGGCGTGGACTCCGGAAAGATTCTGATTAACAATCAGGATATTACGAATATGAGTGAACATAAGCGCCTTTCTAAAATCGGTCGTGTTTTTCAGGATCCGTCTCTTGGGACTTGTCCATCCATGACAATTATGGAAAATATGGCACTGGCAGAGAATAAAGGAAAACCTTACAATCTTGGTTTCTGCGTGCGTAAAAAGCGAAAAGAATACTATCAGGATTTGCTTCGTCCATTAAATCTTGGTTTAGAGGATAAAATGGATGTAAAAGTAGGTTCACTTTCCGGTGGGCAAAGACAGGCAATGGCACTTTTAATGTCTACTATGACACCGATTGAATTTTTGATTTTGGATGAACATACAGCTGCACTTGACCCGAAAACCGCAGAGATCAATATGCAGTTGACGGACCAGATTGTAAAGGAAAAGAAACTGACTTCACTTATGGTGACACATAATCTTCGTTATGCTCTTGAGTATGGAAATCGAATTATTATGATGCATCAGGGAAAGGTTATCTTAGATAAAAAAGGGAAAGAAAAAGAAGCATTAAATGTAGATGATGTGCTGGCAAAATTCAATGAAATCAGCATTGAGTGTGGAAATTAGAAAAGAAACGTAGTAAAATAAAGAGAGCAGGATTAAAATACGCTCGGGATTTCTGAAGGCGAAAGCCTGTGAAATTCCGAGCGTATTTTAGCTAAACAAGAGATTATTAGTATTGAAGGTTAAAGGAGAGGGAAAAATATGCCTGTAACATTGCAGCAGATAGCAGAAGCCGCCGGTGTTTCAAGAGGGACGGTTGACCGTGCATTGAAAAACAGGGGGCGGGTTAATGCGGAAGTCGCAGAAAGAATCCGAAAAATAGCAAAAGAAATGGGATATCAGCCAAGCCGTGCGGGACGTGCACTTGCTATGGCAAAAAAGAATGTAAAGATTGCAGTGATTCTGCAGTCCATTCAGACACCGTTTATGAATCTGGTGTTGGAAGGAGTTTTGGCAGCCAAACAGGAAGTAGAAAGTCTTGGTGGAAGTGTGGAGATTTTTCCAATTAAGGGTGTGAATGCACAAAATGTCATGGAGGTTATGGATAAACTGTATGAAGAGCAGTACTCGGGAATCGCTTTAGTACCGTCCGAGGATAGTGTATTAAAAAATAAAATCCGGCAGTTTGCAGAAGAATATGAAATTCCGATTGTGACCTTAAATTCCGATGTCGAGGATACGAAACGCTTATGTTATGTTGGGCAAAACGGAATTCAGAGTGGAAGAACGGCAGCAGGATTGATGGGAGAAATTATCGGTGAAAAAGGGCAGGTTGTTGTTATTTCCGGACATATTTCCAATCCATCATTAAATAATAGGGCGAGGGGCTTTCAGTCAGAGATTATGGATGAATTTCCAGAGATAGAATTGATTCATACAAGATATTCTTACGATGATGACTGGGTAGCAGGAAAGATTGTAGAAGAATTAATCGAACAATATCCGAATTTATCTGGAATCTATATAACCGGTCCGGCCGTAAAGGGAATCTGCGAGGCACTGGAAAAACTTGGAAAAGGCAAATCTATTAAAGTAATAGGAAATGATTTCTTGAGTGAAAATAAAAAATGGATGGAAAAAGGAGTGATTAATTTTTTAATCGGTCAGGATGCTTATGTGCAGGGATATGAGCCGGTTATGATATTATTTCGGCTTTTCTTAGACCATAAAGAACCGAAAGAAGAGTATCAGTATACAGAAATTGTAATTAAAACCAAATACAATATGTAAGACTAAAAAGAATTGAAGTTTCAATAATGAAAAAGAAATTTCAATTCTTTTTTGAATTAAAATGTACACGTGAACGCAAACAAAAAAGAAAAATAAAAGAAACTATTGAGAGTGAGAAAAAATTAACAGAACATCTCAAATAAATTACCAAAACAAGAATCAATTATATAGTAAAAAATACCAATGAAAAGAGCTTAAAAATAGAAAAAAGTAAATATGTCCAAAAAATAAGTGTTTAAGTTGTATAAAAAACATATTGCGTACACGTGCACACTATGCTAAAATAACATCATCAAATGAAACACGAAATAAAAATTAAAAAACAAAAAAATAAAAAGATGATGGAGGAAAAAAATTATGTTAAGAGTTGGAGTAATTGGATGCGGTGGAATGGGAAAGGACCATATCAGAAGACTGACAAACAAAATTCAGGGAGCAGAAGTAGTAGCAGTTTCCGATGTGTTTGAAGAAAGCGCAAAACAGGCAGCTGAAATCTGTGGTGCAAAAGTTTACACCGATGCAAATGAATTGATTCATGACCCGGAAGTAGATGCGGTATTTATTGTTTCTCCTGGATTTGCACATGTAGATTCTCTGCTTGCAGCAATCAAAGCAGGAAAACGAATCTTCTGTGAAAAACCGTTATGTACCACTGCTGAGGATTGTTTAAAAGTAGTAAATGCAGAAGTGGAATCTGGAAAACATTTAATTCAGCTTGGATTTATGAGACGTTATGATAAAGGTTATATGCAGGTAAAAGAAGCACTGGCAACCGGAGAATACGGAGAACCGCTGATGCTTCACTGCACACACAGAAATCCGGAAGTTGGAACAAATTACAATACACCGATGGCAGTTCATGATACAGCAATTCACGAAATCGATGTACTTCACTGGTTAGTAGATGATGAATATGAATCCGCTCAGGTGATTATGCCAAAAGTAACAAAATATTCTCATTCTGAATTAAAGGACCCACAGATTATGCTGCTTCGTACCAAAAAAGGTGTGTGCATTGATGTTGAAGTCTTTGTAAACTGCAAATTTGGATACGACATTAACTGTGAAGTGGTTTGTGAAGATGGAGCAATTAAAATGCCGTCTCCAATTTACCCAAGCATCCGTAAAAATGCAGCTGTTTCCACTACCATTGATACAGACTGCTTCGTAAGATTTAAAGATGCTTATGATACAGAGGTTCAGGACTGGGTAGACGCAGCAAGCGAAGGCGTGATTAAAGGACCAAATGCATGGGATGGATATCTTGCAGCGGTTACCGCAGATGCGCTTGTAAAAGCACAGGAGACAGGTGCAATTGAAAAGATTGAAACAGCAGTAGAAAAACCAGAATTCTATAAATAAGACGATAAGCGGGTAAATTGAAATAAGATTCTGAAGCTGTCCCTGATGAGTTGATGTGACAGTTTCAGAATCAGAAAATCAGAAAAAGGAGAAAAAACCGATGAAATTAGGATTTAACGAAGCAACAGCATTAGAATGTAAAGGACAGTCTTTACTGGCAGATATGGAAATGTGTGAAAAATATGGATTTGATTATATTGAAATTCGTTTTGACTGTGTCAGAGAGTACTTAAAAGAACATACTTTAGAAGAACTGGCAGACTGGTTTAAAAATCATCACTTAAAACCATGGGCTTACAATACATTAATCTTCTTTAATCAGAGAGATGAGGCAGGAGAAAAAGAAATTGATGAGGAAGTTGATTTCATTTTGGAAGTGTCCAAAGCAATTGGAATGAAGATGTTAATTACGGTACCAAGTTTTGATGTAAAAGATAAAACTGTTTCTGAAATCAAGGAAGAAGCAGTGGAAAGACTTCGTTATCTTTCAGATAGAGTCGGCAAAGATATGAAGATTTCTCTGGAATTTTGCGGAGCTCCAAACTGTTCCATTAACCAGTTCGGTACGGCTTATGATGTAGTAAAAGCAGTAGACAGAGAAAATGTAGGTGTGACCGTAGATACCTTCCATTTCCATGAGATGTGCTCCAAGTTAGAAGATTTAAGAGCAGCAGATGGTAAGAAAATCTTTGCTTATCATTTGAATGACTGTGAAGACCTTCCGCTTGGCTCTTGTGGAGATGATAAACGTCTCTGGCCGGAAGAAGGGGTGGTAGACCATGCTGGAATTGCATCTGCTTTAAAAGAAATCGGGTTTGATGGAGTTTGCACTATCGAGGAATTCCGTCCGGAATATTATGAAATGTCTCACGAAGAAAATGTGAAAAAAGCAGCCGAAGTAACAAGAAGTTTTGTACAAAAATATTTTGGATAGGAGTAAACTTAAAACAGGAGAAGAATAAAACAACAGGGAGAAGACAAAGGCGGGTATTTTACCCGCTTTGTCTGAAAAAAGGAGAAAATGTATGATAAAGGGCGGAATACCTGAACTGTTGAATTTTAAGCAGAAGGGAAAAAACATGGATGAATTTATCAAGGTTCCGGTCAGCGAAAAACTTGCATATTGTTTTGGTGACCCGGCATTAACCTTGATGTACACGATGACTACGACACTTTTGATTTATTTCTACACAAATGTAGTAGGAATTTCAGTTGGAGCCGTCGGAATGATTATGTTAGTATCTCGTGTGTTTGATGGATTTTCGGATGTACTGATGGGAACAATTATTGACCGTACCCATTCTAAGTATGGAAAAGCCAGAATCTGGATTTTGCGTCTGGCTCTGCCTTATGCGATAGCGGCAATTTTACTGTTTACCATGCCGTCAATTGGGAGCATGGGAAAAATTATTTATGCGTTTGTGACTTATAACATTATGAATACGGTTGTCTATACCGCAATCAGTCAGCCGTTTCATGCACTGGGCTCTTTAATGAGTCGTGACAGAAGAGAACGTGATGTTATCTGTAACATTCGAATGGTACTTTCTATTACTGCAAGTATGGTAATTACTGCATTTACGCTTCCGTTAATTAATAAAGTGGCAAAGATAATCCATAACGAACAGATGGCATGGATTATTGTAACGGCAGTCTATGCAGGCGTATCAGTACTGGTTTTAATTAATACTTATATGACTTGCACCGAGCGTGTACAGGCAGCAGCGAAGGTAAAAGAAAATATTCCGTTCTTAAAAGCATTTAAGACAACTGTTACAAACCGTTATTTTCTGATTGCACTTGGACTGATGATTTTCTATACCGCATATCAGATTATTATCGGAACAGATTTAACTTATTATTGTCAGTACGTATTGGGAAATGTAGACCTTGTAATGCCGCTCTCAGCAGCAGAAAAAGTTGCAACGATTGTGGGAATTGCAATGCTTCCGAAAATTTTACCGAAATACGGAAAAAGAAATCTGATTTGTGCAGGATGTGCACTTGGAATTATAGGTCAGTTAATTTTTCTTTTAAATATTACAAGTGTTCCGCTGGGTGTTTTGACCTGTATTATGAGAGGGTTCGGAATTGCACCGTTTTATGGGGTACAGTATTCTCTTCCGGGTGACGCCATTGAATATGGTCATTGGAAATCCGGACTGCGTGTAGAAGGTCTGATGTTTTCTTCTATGAGTATGGGACAAAAAGCGGGTTCTGGTATCACTTCTGCAATCATGAGTGGAATTTTGGCAGCAGCAGGATTTAATGGATTAAAAGCAACCGCAGCAGAACAGACAAGTGGTGCAATTACAGCAATTAAAGGCTTTTATCTGTATGTGCCGATTGGAATCTGGGTCGTGATGCTCTTAATTGCAGCCTGTTATAAATTGGATAAAGTGTATGACAAGATGATGCAGGAATTAATTGCAAGAGAAGGAAAAGAAGGGAAAGAAACACAAGAAGCCCTTCCGTCTATGGCAGTTTCAGAAAATCAGATAAATGTGGCAATCGGTCGTGTCTATGGAAGCAGTGGAAGAAAAATTGCAGAAGAACTGGCAAAAGAATTAAACTGCCGTCTCTATGACCGTCAGATTATCTGCCTTTTAGCAGAAAAGATGGGAATGGAAAATGCGGATTTGGAAAGCGTCCAGAAATATCTGGATACTTATAATTATGGAACAGTAGAAACTACGTTCTCGCCGTATTCGTATTCGGTATCCGGAACAGTTGGAGATATGAGCCCTGTAGAAATGTTTGAGACACAGAGTCGTCTGATTCGAGGACTTGCAAAAAAAGCACCAGGTGTATTTTTAGGTCGTTGTGCAAACTTTGTGTTAAAAGAAACTCCTCATACCTATTCTTTCTTCTTATATGCAGATGATGATTATCGTGCAAAGGAGGCAAAAGAATATTATGATGGAATGACACTGGCTGATTTAAATCAGAGAGATAAATTAAGAAATGACTATTATGAACACTTTACGGGAATCAAACGAGATGACCCGAAACACTATGACATGGTAGTAAATGTATCAAAGACCGGCGTAGAGGGTGCGGTTGCTATGATACTGGAGTATATTAAAAACAAGGAAAAAGGAGAATAAAAAATGCTGGATAAGAATAAAGTAAGACTTGGAATTGCTCCGATTGCGTGGACAAATGATGATATGCCGGATCTTGGAAAAGAGAATACATTTGAGCAGTGTGTCAGTGAGATGGCATTAGCTGGATTTACCGGTTCTGAAGTGGGCGGAAAATATCCGACCGATACAGCTGTGTTAAAGAAAGCTTTGGACTTAAGAAACATATCTATCTGCAATCAGTGGTTTTCTTCTTTCCTAATTTCTAAACCTTATGAAGAGACCGAAAAAGAATTTATCAAAGCAACTGATTTCTTAAAAGAGATGGGTGCAAAGGTGATTGGTGTTTCCGAGCAGAGCTATAGTATTCAGGGAAAAATGGAACAGCCTGTATGGGAAGGCAAGTATGTCATGAATGAAGAAGAGTGGAAACTTTTGGCAGACGGTTTGAATAAACTCGGAAAGATTGCAAAAGACAAGGGAATGACCTTGACCTTCCATCATCATATGGGAACAGTTGTGCAGACGGAAGAAGAAATTGATAAATTTATGGAATTGACAGACCCTGAGCTGGTATTTTTGCTCTTTGACAGCGGACATTTATCATTTGCAGGAATCAATCCGGAAAATGTATTGAAAAAATACGTAAACCGTGTCAAACACGTGCATTTAAAAGATATCCGTAAAGAAATGGTAGAAAAATCAAGAGCCAAAAGATGGAGCTTCTTAAAAGGAGTCAGAGAAGGCGTGTTTACTGTACCAGGAGATGGAAATGTAGACTTTGCACCAATATTTTCTATCTTAGAAGAAGCAGGCTATGAGGGCTGGGTTGTTGTAGAGGCAGAACAGGATCCTGCAAAAGCAAATCCATTAGAATATGCAATTAAGGCACGTAAGTACATCCGCAAGGTTTGTGGATTATAAAGTTTAAGAAAGGCAGGATAAGACTATGAAAATTGCATTTGATGTAGACGTATTGGCAAAACAGATGGATATCAATCGTATGGTTCATCAGGTCGCAGACTGGGGCTATAAATATATTGAGCAGTCTCCACATCCAAGAATTAATCCATTTTATAAACATCCGCTTTTTTCAAAAGAGTGTGAGCAGGAATATCGAAAAGCACTTCGGGAAACCGGTGTTGAAATTTCCTCTTTCATCGTAGTTTACCGTTGGTCCGGTCCGACGGAAGAACAGCGTAAGATGGCAGTTGCAAATTGGAAGAGAATGATTGAAATCGCAGTGAATATGGGAGTTCCGGTTATTAATACCGAATTATCCGGTGACCCGAATCAGCAGGAAATCTGTAATGGCATGTGGTTTCGTTCGATGGAAGAACTGCTTCCGATTATTGAGAGGGAAGGACTCCGTGTAGAAATTCAGTCTCATCCGTACGATTTTTGTGAACTCAATAACGAGACCTGCGATATGGTAAAATCGTTCCGTTCCAGAAATTTAGGTTATGTCTATTCTTCTCCTCATGGATTCTTCTACGATGAAGGAAAAGGAGAGGTACGTTCCATGCTTCGCTATGCAGGAGATGAGTTGACTCATGTATTATTTGCGGATACCTTTAATCAGACCTTAGATTGCCGTTACATTGCAAATCCACCGTGGTTAAATGCAAGAGGAAAATCCGATGTAACGATTCATCAGCACCTTGCAATGGGAGAAGGAGATGTTGATTTTGATGGAATCTTTGAAACCTTAAGAGACATGGATTTTGCAAATAAGCAGTTAAAAGCAGATGCACCGAAAGTCGGAGGCGATAATATTGCGTGTGTGTCCATGTTTGGATTTCCGGAAAAGATGGATAAACAGGCGCCGGAAGCAAGAGAAAGAATTGAGAAAGAACTGCTTGGAAAATAATTAAAAGACTAAGAGAAAATAAAAATATCAGATAAAATTTTGGTTTTATCTGATATTTTTATTGACAAAAAGATGATTTATCTTATATACTAGTGGTGTTAAATAAAATTATTTATAGAATGTTGGCGAATACGCCATAGAGATAAGTTCAGACAGTCGTCTGATTAAAAGAGAACCCGATGCGAATTCGGGACGATCCCGTCACTGTGATAGCTGGTTAAAAGCAAAATGCCACTGGAAAGATAGTTTATTCTGGGAAGGTGCTTTTGATGTGTATGCTTAAGTCAGGAAACCTGCTTACCTCTTTAACAAAAGTTCTTGCGGAAGACGAGAAGCTTAAGTTGTACAGATGAAAAAGCGTTCTGCTATTTATGTTTAAGAAAATAGCAGATTATTTTTGACGTTATCTATTATCAAATTAAGAATCTTTAACAGTCGGATGCTTTGGTATCCGGTTTTTTTGCGCTTAAAAACAGAAAAAAGCGTAAAAAGAAGCAGACTTTTGTCCCCGTCTATAAAAGGCAAATGTAATTTATGAAGAAGAACCAGTATAGGAAGGATGAAGCAAATGAGAAAGAAACATGTAGTAGCGCTGATGATGGCAACTGTGATGGCAGTAAGTGTACTTGGAGGATGTGGAAGTTCTTCTTCCTCAGGAAAGTCCGCAAAATCATCAAGTAACAGTGATGAAAAGGTTTTAAACTTCGGTTGTGCCATGTACACAGACGGAAGTGTAAATACCGCAGGGGATGAGAACGGTGGCTGGAATGCAATGCGTTACGGTATTACAGAAACCTTATTTAAATTTGATGATAACATGGAAGTTACTCCGTGGCTGGCAGACAGTTATACGGTAAATGATGAGCATACAGAATGGGTCATCACTTTGAAAAAAGGATTAAAATTCTCAGATGGATGTGATCTGACAGCAAGTAAAGTAAAGGAATGTTACGAACACTTAAAAGAAGTTGGACCATCTGGTTCTGCAAAACCGGAAAAATATCTGGAATTTGAAGCAACAATCACTGCAGATGATGAGGCAGGAACACTGACCATCCAGACAACACAGCCTTATGCAAACTTGATGGGACAGCTCAGTCACCCGACTATGGGCATTGTGGATGTAGAACATACCAAAAACTTTGATAATGGAACAATCGGTACCGGTCCATACATGATTAAAGAGTTTAATGGTGTCGGTGTTGGATATACACTGGTTGCAAATCCAAATTATCGTGAAGATGTCCCTTATGACGAAGTAAATCTGATGTATATGGGAGATAACTCTGCAAAGGCAATGGCTCTGGAGAGTGGTCAGGTAGACTTGGTTGAAAATATCACAAACGTAGCAGATATTCAGAAATTCCAGGATTCAGATGACTATACAGTAGATATTGCACCAGGTGTACGTTGTGGATTCTCCTGGATGAACTTTGATGGTGTACTTGGAAATAAGACATTGCGTCAGGCAATCTTAATGGCAATTGACTACGATACCATTTGTAATTCCAAGACAATCGGAGGACTTTATACACCAGGATTTTCTGTTCTTCCATCGACTCTGTCTTATGGATATGATAAACTGAACAATCCTTATACTTATGACCCGGAAGGTGCAAAGAAATTATTGGATGATGCAGGAATTGTAGATACCGATGGTGATGGAATCCGTGAGCTTGATGGAAAAAATATTAACCTGCGTTATATTTCTTATGAAAACCGTCTGTTAAATGAATTTTCTGATGCACATACTCAGTACTTAAAAGAAATCGGAATTGGTGTGACTGCTGAATATGGAAGCTCTGATGACCAGTGGAGTAAACTGGCAGCCTTAGATTATGACTTTAATAACAATAACTGGATTACAGTAGGTACTGGAGATCCTTATGCCTATATGGCAAACTGGGCAACTGAAAGTACATACTGCGCATATTCCAATGAAGAATATGATAAGTTGTTCAATGAGTTAAAGACAGAAATGGATCCGGATAAACGTGAAGATTTAATCTTCCAGATGCAGCAGATTCTGATTGATGATGCAGCAGTTTTAATTGACGGATATTATAACTCCAGTATGATTTATTCTAAAAATGTAGGATATGCTAAGATTCATACAGCAGATTACTACTGGCTGACGACAGAAATTGTTCCGGCAGACGCAGAATAAGAAAGCGTTTTATTTAAGATTATGCCCAGTCTTATTTTGGACTGGGCATTGTATATGGATAGAGATAGTGGTTTGATTAAAGACTTATGAAAGGTGTGAAAATTTTTGAGTAAGAAACAGGTTATCATGCGATTATTACAAATCATAATCGTATTATTTGGTATCAGTTTTATTACATTTGGGCTGACTTACATGTCACCTGGTGACCCGGTACGAAATATGTATTCCGCAAATGGTGTGATGCCGACAGAAGAAATGGTAGAACAGACAAGAGAAGAGATGGGATTAAATGACCCGTTTGTTGTGCAGTATGGCAGATGGCTTGGAAACTGCCTGCATGGTGATTTTGGAACCTCTTATTCGTTAAATAAGCCGGTTACAGAACTGTTAAGTGTGAGACTTTGGCCGACTTTAAAATTAACCTTAATGTCTATGCTGATTATGCTGATTTTATCTGTACCGCTCGGAATGATATCGGCATTAAAAAAAGACACGTGGATTGATTATTTAGTCAGGGGAATTACTTTTGTCGGCTGTGCCATGCCAAACTTCTGGGTGGGACTGCTCCTTATGATGGCATTTTGCGTTTATATTAAGATATTTCCGGTTATCAGTTCCGCAGGGGATTTTAAGAGCCTGTTTCTTCCAGCATTAACTTTGGCAATTGCAATGTTTTCAAAGTATACCAGACAGGTTCGTACCGCAGTGTTAGATGAACTGAGTCAGGATTATGTAATTGGGGCAGAGGCACGAGGCGTAAAACGTTCCCGTATTATCTGGTGTAATGTATTTCCAAATTCTTTACTTCCGCTAATTACAATGTTTGGTTTGTCGATTGGTTCTTTGCTTGGAGGAACTGCAGTTGTAGAAGTTATTTTCTCCTATCCAGGACTTGGAAACCTTGCAGTATCTGCAATTACCTCAAGTGACTATAACCTGATTCAGGGGTATGTACTCTGGCTTGCGTTGATTTATATGGTAATCAATCTGATTGTAGATGCTTCTTATATTTATATTGACCCGAGAATGAGATTAAAGGAGTAAGAAAAAATGAAGAAGAAAAATTTTTTTGCGCAGAATAAGCAGTTTACTTTTTTTCTGATTCTGGCGGTTCTGATTATTCTGGTTGCGATTTTTGCACCGATTGTAAGTGGTGGTATAGACCCATTAAAGGGAGATTTAAATGATGCTCTGCTTGCACCGAGTAAGGCACATATCTTTGGAACGGATAAAATGGGACGAGATGTATTTGCACGTGTGATTTATGGTTCCCGTTCTTCTTTGACTGCTACATTTGGAGTGGTTGCATTAATCTTTTTTATTGGAACAATTTTGGGAGTCATTTCTGGATATTTTGGCGGAATTATCGATAGTATTATCATGCGAATTGCAGATATGATGCTTTCCTTCCCAGGTTTGGTTTTA
The DNA here is from genome assembly GCA_003481745.1 of Firmicutes bacterium OM04-13BH. Lineage (GTDB taxonomy): Bacteria > Bacillota > Clostridia > Lachnospirales > Lachnospiraceae > Blautia > Blautia stercoris. The sequence continues at coordinate 192,665 of QULP01000002.1, read as the reverse complement.
GCACTTGCTGTAGCCGGTATTATGGGCGCAAGTATTAAAAATGCAATTGTTGCAGTCGTTGTGGTAAACTGGACGAAATATGCAAGACTTGGTCGAAGTTTGGTTTTAAAAATCAGAAACCGTGACTATGTGGCAGCAGCAGTTGTTACGGGTTCTAAAACACCGCACATGATCTTTAAATATATGCTTCCAAATGCACTTCCAACACTGATTATTACAGCAGCAACGGACATTGGCGGAATGATGCTTGAACTGGCTTCTATGTCATTCTTGGGATTTGGAGCAAAACCGCCTGCACCGGAATGGGGTTATATGCTCAATGAAGGAAGAGCTTGTATTCAGTCTGCACCTTGGCTTATGATTTTCCCAGGTCTGGCAATTTTTATCGTTGTGGTTGTCTTTAATATGCTTGGAGACTCTCTTAGAGATATTTTAGACCCGAAAGATGAGTAAGGAGGAAGAAGATGTTACAGTTAAAGGATGTAACCATTTCATATAAAAATGAGCCTACCGTAGAACATTTTAACCTGAACATGAAGCAGGGACAGATTGTATCTTTGGTAGGAGAATCCGGAAGTGGAAAAACAACTGTCATTCGTGCCATCTTAGGCTTGCTTGCGGGTGGCGGTAAAGTATCAGAGGGAAGTGTTTTGTTTGAAAATCAGGATTTGCTTTCTTATACAAATGAACAGTGGAGAAAACTCAGAGGAACACAGATTTCGATGATTTTTCAGGATAGTGGTGCGATGATGAATCCAACCAGAAAAGTTGGAAAGGTATTTACAGAGTACATTCTGACCCATGAAAAAATCTCTAAAAAAGAAGCCTGGGCAAAAGGATGCGAGATGTTAGGACGTATGAACCTTGCGAGTCCGGACAATGTTATGAATTCTTATCCATTTCAGTTATCCGGTGGTATGAGACAGAGAGTCGGAATTGCAATGGGGATGACTTATCAGCCCAAACTCCTTTTGGCAGATGAACCAACTTCAGCTCTTGATGTGACAACACAGGCGCAGATTGTACGTCAGATGATGGAGCTTCGCGATAATTATGGGACAAGTATTATTGTGGTAACCCATAATCTGGGTGTTGCCGCCTACATGTCGGATTATATTGTAGTTATGAAAAATGGAAAAATTGAGGATGAGGGAACAAGAGAACATATTCTTCATGAAACAGAAAATGAATATACAAAGAGTCTGTTAAATGCAGTACCATCCGTAGGAGGTGAACGATTTGTCTAATCAAAAAGAGGTTATTCTTGAAGCAAAACATGTAACAAAACGTTTTCCTGCTTCTGGTGGCCGTGTGTTAGTTGCAAACAATGATGTCAGTCTGAAGTTTTATAAAGGAGAGACATTAGGTGTTGTAGGTGAATCTGGTTGTGGAAAAAGTACCTTTATGAAATTTCTGGTTTCTTTAGATACTCCGTCAGAAGGAGAGATTTTATATCGGGGAAAGGACATTACGAAATTAAAGGGAGAGGAATTAAGACAAAACCGTCAGAATATTCAGATGGTTTTTCAGGATCCGACTTCTTCTTTTAATCCAAAGATGAAAATCCGTGATATTGTCTGTGAACCGTTGCTTAATTTTAAAAGAATTAAAAAATCAGAAAAAGATGCAGTGTGTCGCCGGCTTTTGAAAATGGTGGAATTGCCAGGGGATTTTGCAGACCGTTATCCTCATAATATGAGTGGTGGTCAGAGACAGAGAGTAGCAATTGCCCGTGCGCTGGCATTAGAACCGGAGATTATTATTATGGATGAGGCAACTTCTGCGCTCGACGTATCCGTACAGAAAACCATTATTGAATTAGTTACAAAACTACAGCAGGAAAAGAATATTACAATTGGATTTATCTGCCATGATATTGCCTTGATTCAGCAGTGTGCTCACCAAATTGCAGTTATGTATCTTGGAAATGTGGTTGAGGTGCTTCCGGGTGCTATGCTTTCTAAAAATGCAGTTCATCCATATACAAAAGCGTTGATGGATTCTATTTTTGATATCAATATGGACTTTTCCAAGCCGATTAAAGGAATTGAAGGGGAAGCTCCAAGTCCGTTGGATCTTCCGGTAGGCTGTCCATTTCAGGGCAGATGCGAAAAATGTATGGAAATCTGTAAAAAAGAACGTCCGGCTATGATACAATTAGATGAAGATCATAGCGTGGCGTGTCATTTATACAAGAAGTAATCAGGCAAAAAACGGTAAGTGTGTGTGAGGATAGTAAAAAAATGAGGGAAAGGTTAAAATGATATGAAGAAAAATGACCTTATTTATGGGAATATCGGAAAGGCGATTCTCTTATTTGTACTGCCATTGATTGCGGGCAGTTTAATTCAACAGCTTTATGTTACCGTGGATGCAATTATTGTAGGAAGGTTTGCCGGAAAAGTGGGTCTGGCAGCAATTGATTCTGTAAATACATTGTTTAAGTTCCCGATTAACTTTATGAATGGACTGGCATCTGGGGCAACGATTATTATTTCAAAATATGTAGGAGCAAAGGATAAAGAAAATCTGCATTGTTCCATTCGTACGGCGCTTACAGTTGCAATGGTGCTTGGAGTCATTAGTTCTATTGCAGGTGTCCTGTTATCTCCATGGTTTTTGAAAGTGATGCGTGTGCCGGCAGACATTCATGGAGCAACTTTAACTTATTGCCGAATTTATTTTGGAGGCTTATGGTCTTTAATTCTTTATAATATGGCAGCAGGAATTTTAAGAGCGTTTGGAGATTCCAAACGACCACTATATGTATTGATTTTGAGCAGCCTGATTAATGTTGTCGGAGATTTTCTCTTAGTTGGTGTATTTGGAATGGGAGTTGCCGGAGCGGCAATTGCAACGATTTTTGCACAGATTGTAAGCGTAATCATTACGTTTAAATTATTGGCACGCTTGGAGCATGCCGGAGGACAGATTCATGTATGGCATCTGCATTTTTGTGCAGAACATATGTCCATGATGATAAAGATTGGTTTTCCACTTGCACTTCAGTCCATGCTGTTTCCCGTTGCAAACTCAATTGTACAGGCGAGTGTAAATACGATGGGAACGGACAGTATTGCGGCCTGGAGTATCTGTGACAAATTGAGTATGCTAATCTGGTTGGTGGCAGATTCAATGGGACCGGCGATGACGACTTATGTGGCGCAGAATCTTGGGGCAGGTAAGTATGAAAGAGTAAAAAAAGGTGCTTTTATCGGAACTGGAATTTCTATCATCGCAGTTGGATTTTTAAGTGTGATTTTGTTTACTGCATCGGGGTTAATTGGACCGTGGTTTATTGACAAAAAAGATGCCGTTGAATTAATTCCGTTAGTCGTTCGGTATATGAGAATGATGGCTCCGTTTTATTTCTTTTATGCGGTTGCAGAGGCACTGTCAGGAGCGTGCTGTGGACTCGGAGAAACCCTGTCTCCTATGATTACGACGCTTGTCAGTATCTGTTTGCTTCGTGTATGCGGAATCTGGTTTGTACTTCCTGCATTTGAAACAATGGAATGTATCATCTGGATTTATATTGCGTCCTGGATTGCAGCAGGTGTAGCATTTCTCTTTTTGTTTTTACAAAAAAGCAGAAAAAAACTGCAGGTGGTTTCTTGAACGCAGATAAGCATTTCCCTGCTTCAAGTGCGCGGAGCACTAAGCAGCGGGTGAGGGGGATGCTTCTGTCAGTGTGAGGTGAAAGCTTCCACTGACAGATCGCAAAGCGACTGCGTTCATGAGCAAGTAGCGAAGCGGATTGCGAATGTCCGCTTTACATTTTTTTGTTCTCTTTCTTTACAAGTGTTCTTTTTCCATCTATACTTAAGAAAATGAACTTAAGAGAAAATGGGCAAATGCAGGCTTGAAAATCAGATATAGAGTGATTACAAGCGTACAGGTTAAGAATGAGGAGAATAGAAAATAATGGAACGAGAAGTTTTGTTGGAAGATTTAAAAAAATTATATAGTTCATCCGATATGGTAAAAGCAGATTGTGGCGGCTGTAAAGGCTGCCACGATTGCTGTTGCGGGATGGGAGATTCGATAGTATTAGATCCTTATGATATTTATCAGATGAACAAACATTTAGGTGTTAAATTTGAAGAACTGTTGAATCATAAGATTTCTCTTCATGCAGAAGAGGGATTGATTCTGCCAAATTTAAAAATGCAGGGAAAAGAGGATGGATGCGCCTTTTTAAATGAAGAGGGAAGATGTACCATTCATGCTTTTCGCCCTGGTTTTTGTCGTTTGTTTCCGCTTGGCAGAATTTATGAGGACGGTTCTTTTTCTTATTACCTGCAGTCACAGGAATGTACCAAAGCAAATCGTACAAAAGTAAAGGTAAATAAATGGCTGGGGATTCCTGATTTGAAACAGTATGAGAACTTTGTAAATGAGTGGCATTATTTTCTGAAAGATACAAAAGCGCTGTTGTTACGCCTTTCGGATGCCCGGCTGAATCAAGAGTTGAGCATGTATCTTTTGAATCGTTTTTATACTACGGCTTTTGATTTAGAAAGCGATTTTTATAAACAGTTTGATGAGCGGATGACACAGATGAAGAAACTGATTTATACATTGGACAGACAATAAGGAGAAGAAACGATGAGATATTTAAAACCGGATTTTTATGATGAATTTTCCTGTCTTGCCGGAGCTTGTCCGAAAACCTGCTGTGCGGGATGGCAGATTGTGATTGACGAAACATCTCTTGATAAATATGAAGGACTTTCCGGACCATTTGGGAATCGGATTCGCAATTCAATTGATTGGGAAGAAGAAATTTTTTTTCAGTATGGGAGTCGTTGCGCCTTTTTAAATGAAGAAGATTTGTGTGAGATTCAAAAAGAGCTTGGAGAGAGTTATCTTTGTGATACCTGTAAAATGTATCCGCGTCATGTGGAAGAATATGAAGGACTGCGGGAATATTCTCTTTCTTTATCTTGTCCCAAAGCGGCAGAAATGATACTTGAAAATCAAAAGAAAGTAACATTTTCGGAGTGGGAGACAGAAGAAGAGGAAGAATTTGAATCATTTGATTTTTTGATGTTTACTCAACTTGAAGATGCGAGAGATATTTTGTATACGATTATACAAAATCGTGACTTAAACTTTGAGAAAAGAGCATGGATGTGTGCAGAACTGGCAAAAGCGATGCAGGAAGCAGTTGATGAAAATCAGTTTTTTGAAATTGATGCTCTGCTTGAGCAGTATCGAAATCAGGATATAAAGCTACTTTGTAAAAAGTATAAAATAGAAGCGCCCCATGCGCGGTATGCGCGTATGAAAAGAGAAATTCGAGTGTTACAGGAGGAATTGGAACATTTGGAGAGTGCATGGAGCGTGACATTGGAAAATCTGGCAGAACTGCTCTATCAGGACGGAGAAGAGAACTACTGTAGGATTTATGAAGAATTTCAGAAGGGTGTCGGAGCAAAGAGTGATAAAAAACAAGAATGGGAAATCCAAAAAGAACAGCTTATGATGTTTTTTGTGTATACTTATTTTTGCGGAGCAGTCTATGATGATGCAATATGGAGTAAAATGGCACTGAGTTTATTTTCAGTAGAATGGATTACGGAACTATGGATGTATCAGTGGATATCAGAAAAGAAAACGCTTACATTTGAAGATAAAGTGGAACTGGCTTATCGTTATGCCAGGGAAATTGAACATTCGGATTTAAATTTGGAGAGATTGGAAAATTACTTTACCGCAGATAAGCATTTCGTATAAAAAAAAATACAACAGATAAAAGACTTGAAAAATAAAAGCAGAGTAGTTAAAATGGAGGCAAAGAGGGAATAAAAAACAGGAGGAAGGATTTATTGAGAGGTGTAGAAACCAGAATTCAAGAAATCAGAAGAATGATTTTCAGAGAAGTGGCACGTATGGCTTATGATACAGAAAATAGTGTTGCGGCTAAAATAGAAGAATTGCCATACGAAATTATTCCCGGAGAAGTAGGAAATTTCAGAAATGACGTGTTCCTGGAGCGTGCGATTGTAGGGGAACGTTTGAGACTTGCAATGGGACTTCCATGCAGGAGTGCAGCAGAACATGCACCGTTATCGGACAACATTGCACTGGCAGATCAGGCAGAAACGTACTATACTCCCCCGCTGATTAATATTATTAAATTTGCATGTAATGCATGCGCTGAGAAAAGAGTTTATGTGACAGAGGGGTGTCAGGGATGTTTGGCTCATCCGTGTGTAGAGGTCTGTCCGAAGAAAGCGGTTACATTAGATCGGACAAATGGACGTTCTGTCATTGATACTGAAAAATGTATTAAGTGCGGAAAATGTGCGGAGGTCTGTTCTTATAATGCAATTATTGTTCAGGAACGTCCTTGTGCCAAAGCCTGTGGAATGGATGCAATTGGTTCAGATGAAAATGGAAAAGCGGAGATTGATTCTGAAAAATGTGTTTCCTGTGGTCAGTGCCTGGTAAATTGTCCATTTGGAGCAATTTCTGATAAATCACAAATCTTTCAGGTGATTCGTGCAATGCAGTCAGGAGAACGTGTATATGCGGCACTTGCACCTGCCTTTGTGGGGCAGTTTGGTGCAAAAGTAACACCGGGAAAACTGCGTTCGGCAATGAAAATGCTTGGGTTTGCGGATATTTTTGAAGTGGCGATTGGAGCGGATTTATGTGCGACACAGGAAGCTGAAGATTTTGTACAGGAAGTTCCAAATAAACTGCCGTTTATGGCAACCTCCTGTTGTCCGGCATGGTCTTCTATGGCAAAAAAATTGTATCCGGAATACAGAGAGTGTATTTCTATGGCATTGACTCCAATGACGCTTACAGCAAGGCTGATTAAAGAACAGCATAAAAATGCAAAGGTTGTATTTATTGGACCGTGTGCTGCCAAAAAACTAGAGGCAATGAGAAAATCAGTTCGCAGTGAAGTTGATTTTGTATTGACTTTTGAGGAAATGATGGGTATCTTTGAAGCAAAGGATATTGATGTGGCATCTTTAACAGAAGAAGTTGAAGGAATCAATGATGCATCTGAGGATGGAAGAAATTTTGCTGTTTCCGGAGGAGTTGCTCAGTCTGTGGTAAATGTGATTCAGGAGAGATATCCAGAAAGAGAGATTAAAATAGCAAATGCGGAGGGTTTAAGAGACTGTCGAAAACTGCTTATGATGGCAAAAGCCGGAAAATACAATGGTTATCTGTTAGAGGGCATGGGATGCCCTGGTGGTTGTATCGCAGGTGCGGGTACGATGCAGTCGATTAAGAAATCTCAGAATGCAGTGAAGAAATATGCAGCGCAGGCAAATCATAAAAATTCAAATGAAACAGAATACGTGAAAGAATTAAATAAATTAGTGGATTAAAAAAAGTACCGTTATACCAGAAAAATGAGAGAACCTTTCAAAGTTAGCTGGATAGCGGTATTTTTTGCAATTTTCAGAGAGAATAATAATTTAACCAAATCAAGTAAGTCCCCTGCTTCAATTGCGAAAAGCAATAAGCAGGGGGGGACTTGCTTGTATCAGGAGGGGGCAAGCCCCTTCTGATAAGCTGCTTAGCAACTATTTGGTTATGAGCAAGTAGCGAAGCGGATTGCGAATATCCACTTGACAGTAATAACACGCGAAAGCACCATAAGAAAAAAATATATCAAAATCGTTAAAAAATTGTTGTTAAATTCTTGTCGATATGATATCCTACAGAGGTAGCGCAGAGCGAAAGTCGTTAAAATGCCATTTTGTGTGCGGATATCGTGTGCTTTTTGGGAGAAATCTACATGAGAAGAAAAACGATTTTCCATTTTTTTAAAAAACGATTGTTAAAAAAAAGACAATAAGAGCGCCCTTATCTAAGGGGAAAGGAGTAAACATGAGCAGTAAAATTACTATTATAGGTGCAGGCAGTGTAGGAGCAACCATTGCTTATACGTTATCAAATGAGGACATCGCTTCCAATATTGTTTTGATTGATATCAACAAACAAAAGGTAGAGGGTGAAGTCATGGATATTGCACAGGGAACTTGTTTCCGTGACCCGATTTCAATTGTAGCCGGAGAATATGAAGATGCAAAAGGTTCTGATATTGTAATTATCACTTCAGGTATTGCACGAAAACCTGGTCAGACAAGAATTGAATTGACTCAGACCAACGTCAATATTATGAAAAGCATTGCACCGCAGATTGTAAAAGCAGCACCGGATGCACTTTATATCATCGTAAGTAATCCGGTTGATATTATGACTTATGTCTTTACAAAGATTTCAGGACTGCCGGAAAATCAGATTATCGGTTCCGGAACAATCTTAGATACTGCCCGACTTCGCTGTGGCTTATCGGAACACTTTAAAGTATCACAGAAAAATATTCATGCTTATGTATTTGGAGAGCATGGAGATACTTCTTTCATTCCTTGGACAGGGGCTTATATTTCCGGTGTGAGCATCAATGAGTATTATGAGCTGGCAAAGAGTCTTGGAAAAGATGTAAAAGAGCTGGATAAAGAAGCAATGCTTGCTTATGTACAAAAATCCGGTGGACAGATTATTGCAAATAAAGGTGCTACTTTCTATGCGGTTTCAAAAGCAGTTTGCAAATTATGCGGAATTGTACTGGCATCTTCTGATTCTGTTGCGACAGTATCCTCTATGATGCATGGAGAGTATGGAATTGAAGATGTATGTTTAAGTACTTTGACTTTAGTTGGACCGAATGGAATTCAGGGAAAAGTACCGATGCGAATGAATCAGAAAGAAATTGAACAGTTAAAGAAGAGTGCAGATGCCTTGAAAGAGGTTATTGCACAGATTAATCTGGATTAAAATCCAGATGTAATATTTAAGAGTAAAAAAAGAAAGGACAACAGGATATGAAATACAGTTATTATCCAGGGTGTACGCTGAGAACAAAGGCAAAAGATTTGGATGCTTATGCCAGAGCTTCAGCAAAAGTGCTTGGATTTGAACTGGAAGAAATTGAAAACTGGCAGTGCTGTGGCGGGGTTTACCCGCTCGGTACAGATGAAATTGCCACAAAACTTTCTTCCGTACGTGCACTCAATGAGGCAAAAGAAAAGGGTCAGGATTTGGTAACTCTTTGTTCTGCTTGTCATCATGTGATTAAACGTGTCAATGATGATATGAAGAATGTAGAGGATATTCGGACAAGGGCAAATAACTATATGCAGTTAGAAGAACCTTATGCAGGAGAGACAACCGTGCTTCATTTTTTAGAGGTGCTTCGTGACAGAGTAGGATTTGATACATTAAAAGAAAAAGTGGTAAATCCGTTAAAAGGAAAGAAAATCGGTGCTTATTACGGATGTTTACTACTTCGCCCCGGAAAGATTATGGCGTTCGATAATCCGGAAAATCCAAGTGTAATAGAAGATTTTATTCGGGCAATCGGAGCTGAGCCGGTTATCTATCCATACCGAAACGAATGTTGTGGAGGATATATTTCCTTAAAAGAAAAAGAGATGGCAGAAAATATGTCAAAAAAAGTGACAGACAGTGCAAAAGGGTTTGGAGCAGAAATGTTAATTACAGCCTGTCCACTTTGCCTTTATAATTTAAAGAAAAATGGAAATCAGACACTTCCGGTTTATTATTTTACAGAGCTTTTAGCAGAAGCACTTGGCGTAAAAGAAGAAGCCAAGAGGGAGGTGGCAGGAAATGAATGATAATAAAAAACAGGCAGAAAAGATAAAAGAAATCAGCGGAGCCAATCCTTTAAAATGTATGAAATGCGGAAAATGTTCTGCATCCTGTCCAGCATTTGATGAAATGGATATTAAACCGCATCAGTTTGTATCTTATGTGATTAATGAAAATATTGATGCGTTGGTTCAGTCAAAGTCGTTATGGAAATGTCTTTCCTGTTTTGCCTGTGTAGAACGCTGTCCAAGAGATGTACAGCCAGGTAGAATCATTGATGCAGCAAGACAGCTGGTAGTCAGACAAAGAGGACAGGCGTATTTGTCAGCAGATGAAATTCCGGAATTATTAGATCCGGAACTTCCACAGCAGTTATTAGTGAGTGCATTCAGAAGATATAGGAGGTAACCCTGGTGCAGAGAATAGGAGTATTTGTCTGTCATTGCGGAACAAACATAGCCGCAACGGTAGATGTCAAGAAAGTTGCAGAGATGGCTCTTATGGAGCCAGGTGTGGTTCATGCAGAAGATTATCAGTATATGTGTTCTGAAGCAGGCCAGGTCTTGATTGCAAAAGCAATCAAAGAAAAAGGACTGACAGGAATGGTTGTCTGTTCCTGTTCTCCACGTATGCATGAGGCAACGTTTAGAAAAGCAGCAGAGCGTGCCGGATTGAACCCATACATGGTGGAGATTGCAAATATTCGTGAACATTGTTCCTGGATTCATAAAGACATGGAAGAGGCAACAAAAAAAGCCGTTATTTTAATGCGTGCGGCAGTTGCAAAAGTTAATTTAAACACTCCGTTATACCCAGGAGAGAGCCGTGTAACAAAACGAGCGCTTGTGATCGGTGGAGGAATCGCAGGAATTCAGACAGCACTGGATATTGCAGATGCTGGATATGAGGTTGATATCGTAGAAAAGGAGCCAAGTATTGGTGGAAGAATGTCACAGCTTGATAAGACATTCCCGACTTTAGACTGTTCTGCTTGTATTTTAACACCAAAGATGGTGGAAGCAGCGGCACATGAAAAAATACATATTTATACCTACAGTGAGGTTGAAAAAGTATCCGGGTTTGTAGGAGATTTTACAGTAGATATTAAAAAGAAAGCCAGAAGTGTAAATATGGATAAATGTACCGGATGCGGAGTGTGTCAGGAAAAATGTCCATCGAAAAAAGCACCGAGCGAATTTAACCGTGGCTTAAATACAAGAAGTGCAATTTATACCCCGTTTGCTCAGGCAATTCCAAATGTTCCGGTCATTGACCGTGAAAACTGTATTAAGTTTAAAACCGGAAAATGTGGAGTTTGTTCAAAGGTATGTCAGGCAGGGGCAATTGATTATGACCAGAAAGATGAAATTGTAACACAAAAATACGGCGCAATTGTTGTCGCAACTGGTTTTGATGTGATTAAATTAGATAATTACGATGAATATGCTTACAGCCAGAGTAAAGATGTTATTACATCTTTGGAATTAGAACGTATTATGAATGCAGCAGGACCGACAAGTGGTCATTTAGAGCGTCTTTCTGATGGAAAAGCACCAAAAGAAATGGTATTCATCCAGTGCGTGGGAAGTCGTTGTGCGGATAACAGAGGAAAGAGCTATTGTTCTAAGATTTGCTGTATGTACACGGCAAAACATGCAATGCTGATTCGTGATAAGTATCCGGATGTGAATGTAACGGTTTTTTATATTGATGTGCGTACACCGGGGAAGAATTTTGATGAATTTTATCGAAGAGCGGTAGAACAGTACGGTGTCAATTATATTAAAGGTCAGGTTGGAAAGGTTATTCCACAGCCAAATGGAAAATTATTGGTACAGGGATCAGATTTATTAGATAATAAACAAATTTTGAAAGAAGCAGATATGGTAGTGCTTGCCGCTGCGATTGAACCAAACAAAGATGTAAGAAAGATTGCAACGATGTTGACTGCAAGTATTGATACGAATAACTTCCTTACAGAGGCACATGCAAAATTGCGTCCGGTAGAGTCTCCGACCGCAGGAATCTTCCTCTCCGGGGTATGCCAGGGACCAAAAGATATTCCGGAGACGGTTGCACAGGCAGGAGCAGCTGCGGTAAAAGCAATTGGACTCTTAGCAAAAGATAAGCTGATGACAAACCCATGTACCGCAAAACCAGATGAACTTTTATGTAATGGTTGTTCTACGTGTGCAAATGTATGTCCTTATGGAGCAATCACTTATGAAGAAAAAGAAGTCAATGACCATGGTATTCGTGAAGTGCGTCGTCTTGCACAGGTGAACAGTGCACTGTGTCAGGGATGTGGAGCTTGTACAGTAGCGTGTCCATCCGGGGCAATGGACTTACAGGGATTTTCAAACAGACAGATTATAGCGGAGGTAGATGCAATATGTCGATAGAAGCAAAAGAAGAGTTTACACCGAAGATTGTAGCGTTCTGCTGTAACTGGTGTAGTTATGCAGGTGCAGATTTAGCAGGAAGCAGTCGTCTTAGCTATCCAGCAGATGTCAAAATTATTCGCGTGCCTTGTTCCTGTCGTGTCAATCCGATGTTTATTTTAAGGGCATTTGAAAAAGGTGCAGATGGTGTGATTTTATGTGGATGTCATCCAGGGGATTGTCATTACAGTACAGGAAATTATTATGCAAGAAGACGTATGACACTTCTGTTTTCCATGCTTGATTATATTGGAGTGGAAAATGGACGTACCCGCGTAGAATGGGTATCGGCAGCGGAGGGCGTGAAGTTTTCAACAACAATGAATGAGTTTGTTGAGAAGATTCATTCTCTTGGAAAAAATGTACGATTGGAGGATTTAAGATGCAGGAAATAATTGACCGTGCAAAAGAACTGCTTGCGGATAAGACCGTAGCGCGTGTACTTGGCTGGAAAGCCGGAGACTTGCCTTATAATCCGGAACCGGCTTATTTTGAAACTGTAGAATCTTTAAAGGATTTTGTTTATAATGGATTCTGTGGCGCAAATTTAAGCAAATATATGATAGAAGCTTCTAAATTAGAAGGAAAAACTATGGTCTGTTTAAAACCGTGTGATACATACAGCTTTAATCAGCTCATCAAAGAACATCGTGTAAACAGAGAAAAAGCTTATATTGTTGGCGTTGGTTGTAAAGGCAAACTGGATATTGAAAAGATTAAAAATCAGAATATCAAAGGCATTGAGGCTATTTCAGGGGCAGAGCTTACAGATGAAGCGGAAGTGTTGAAAATTCAGACCATTTATGGAGAAAAGACCTGTACTTATCAGAGTGCAATGTTAGAAAGATGCCATGTCTGTAAGGGAAAAGAACATAAAATTTATGATGAAATCATTGGAGAGTCGAAAGAAACGAAAGATGCAGAGCGTTTTGCAGAAGTAGAAAAAATCGAAGCAATGAGTCCGGAAGAGAAATTTGCCTTTTTCCAAGGGGAGTTAAGTAAATGCATCCGTTGTAATGCCTGCAGAAACGTATGTCCGGCCTGCAGTTGTCGTAAATGTGTGTTTGACAGTACAAAATTTGACAGTGCTCAAAAAGCGAATGTGGATTCTTTTGAAGAAAAGATGTTTCATATTATCCGCGCATTCCATGTGGCAGGAAGATGTACAGATTGTGGAGAATGCAGCCGTGTATGCCCACAGGGGATTCCTCTGCATTTATTCAACCGTAAATTTATTAAAGATATTGATGAATTATATGGAGAATATCAGGCAGGAGAGGATGCGGAATCAAGAGGACCTCTTACAAACTTTACATTTGAAGATGCAGAACCAAGTATTGTAACGGAAAGGGGATAATGTATGTATCAGATAGCAAAGAAAAATCTTCCGGCATTATTCCAGCGTATTGCCGAAGAACAGGAGTTATATCTTCCGGTAAAAGTCAGCAATCAGGTAAATTTTGCAGCCTGGGATAAAGATGCAGAAGTGGATTTAGACACATTAAAGACCGTGAAGTCTCCAAAAGATGCTTTTTTTCCACAGAGTGAAAATTTGTATACAGTACAAAAAGAAGGAAAGAAACTTTCCATTGAGCCAGAAGCATTAAAAGAACAGAAATTTGTTGTATTTGGCATGAAAGCTTGTGATGTACAGGGAGTAAAGGTATTAGACAATGTATTCTTAAGTGAGCCGGTAGATACATTTTACTCTGCAAGAAGAGAGCATGGAACTATTGTCGCAATGGCCTGTCATGAACCAGAAGAGTCTTGTTTTTGTAAGGCTTTTGGGATTGATTGTGCGAGCCCGGATGCAGATGTAGCGGTTTGGATGATAGAAGAAGAATTATACTGGAAAGCGTTGACTGAAAAAGGGGAAGCCTTAACAGAACTTGTAAAAGAATGCTTAATAGAAAGTCCTAAAGCAGAAGATGAGAAGATAGAAGCAGAAAAAACAGCAATTCATAAAATTGTAGAAAAACTTCCATATTCAAATTTATCATTAGAAGGATGGAATGGGGGAGCTTTAGAAGAAAGATTTGATTCTCCGATTTGGGAAACATTATATAAACCATGTCTGGCATGTGGAACCTGTACTTTCGTATGTCCAACATGTCAGTGTTATGATATTAAGGATTACGATACAGGTCATGGTGTCCAGCGTTATCGCTGCTGGGATTCCTGTATGTATTCGGATTTTACGATGATGGCACACGGAAACAACCGTACCAGCCAGCTGCAACGGTTCCGTCAGAGATTTATGCATAAACTGGTTTACTATCCGGCAAATAATAATGGAATGTATTCCTGCGTTGGATGTGGACGTTGTGTAGAAAAATGTCCTTCTTCTTTAAATATCGTAAAAGTAATTAAGGCATTTGAAAAACAGGGAGGTGACAAGGAATGAGCGAATGTATCTGTCATAAAAATTATACATTAGATACCTTAATTCCAAAAGTTGGTGTCATTACAGATATTCGTGAAGAAACTCCGGATGTAAAGACATTTCGCGTCAATGCGCCAGAAGGTGGAAAATTATTTGAGCATATGCCGGGACAGTGTGCGATGGTTTGTGCTCCAGGGGTGAGTGAGGGTATGTTCTCCATTACTTCTTCACCGACGAATAAAGAATATCAAGAATTTAGTATTAAACGTTGCGGAATGTTGACAGAGTATCTCCATAGTCTTCAAGTAGGAGATGAAATTACAGTACGTGGACCTTATGGAAATCATTTTCCGGTTGAGACAGAGCTAAAAGGAAAAAATTTACTGTTTATAGCAGGTGGTATTGGACTTGCACCGCTTCGTTCTGTTATTAATTATGTATTAGATAATCGTGAAAATTATGGAACCGTTGATATTTTATATGGTTCCCGTTCCGCAGATGATTTGGTTCAATTAAAAGAAATTCAGGAAGTCTGGATGAAAGCAAAAGATGTCAATGTTTATCTGACAATTGACAGAGAACAAGAGGGATGGGACGGACATGTTGGTTTTGTTCCTACCTATTTAAAGGAAATCGGATTTGACACAAATAAAGTTGCATTAGTTTGTGGACCGCCAATTATGATTAAATTTGTACTTTCTGGGCTTCAGGAACTTGGATTTACAAAAGAACAGGTTTATACAACATTGGAACTTCGTATGAAATGCGGAATCGGAAAATGTGGACGCTGTAATATCGGTTCAAAATATGTCTGCAAGGATGGACCGGTATTCCGTTTTGATGAAATTGATGAATTACCGAATGAGTATTAAGAAAGGATTGGTACCCACAAATGGAAAATATGGTAAATGTATATTTTTTCGGAAAGAAATATAGTGTGCCTGCAGATTTGACAATTATGACCGCAATGGAATATGCCGGATACACATTAAAAAGAGGCTGCGGATGTCGTCATGGATTCTGTGGAGCCTGTGCAACGATTTATAGAATTAAAGGCAAAAATGAATTAAAAACCTGTCTTGCCTGTCAGACACAGGTAGAAGAGGGCATGTATGTAGCAAGTATTCCTTTCTTCCCGACAGATAAAAGAACCTATGATATTCAGGAAATTAAACCAAATCAGCAGATTATGATGGAATTATATCCGGAAATTTACAGTTGTATTGGATGTAATGCCTGTACCAAAGCCTGTACGCAGGATTTAAATGTCATGCAGTACATTGCTTATGCTCAGAGAGGCGAATTAGAAAAGTGTGCAGAAGAATCCTTTGACTGTGTCGGATGTGGATGTTGTACGGTAAGATGTCCGGCCGGTATTTCTCATCCAATGGTTGGGGTTTTAGCAAGACGTTTAACCGGAAAGTATATTGCACCGGAGAGCAAGCACTTAGAGAAACGTGTAGAAGAAATTCATAAAGGTGCTTATGATGAGTTGATTGAACAGATTATGCAGAAACCAATTACCGAGATGCAGGAACTTTATAATAACAGAGAAATCGAGAAATAGGAGGAAAAGCCATGTTTACACCAGAAATGATGGAATCCGTGAAAAAGGTGGAGGCAACCAGAGAAGAACGTATGGGAATGGAACCTAGACGTATGAGTGCAGAGGAAAAAGATGCCCTTTTAAAAGCTTTTCATCCGGATTATCGAGAAGAAGCATTTGAAGAAATTAAAATTGGACCAAATAAAGGTCAGAAAGCAAATAAAGAGTTAGTACACTTATTACATTCAAATAGTCGTCTTTTAACCGATAAAGTAGATTTGAATAAAGTAGATTATGATGTGGATGTCCTTGTAATCGGAGGAGGCGGTGCCGGTGCTTCCGCAGCAATTGAAGCACATGAAGCTGGCGCTGAGGTTATGATCGTTACCAAACTGCGTATCGGGGATGCAAATACCATGATGGCAGAAGGGGGAATTCAGGCAGCAGATAAAGAAAATGATTCACCGGTACAGCACTATTTAGATGCATTTGGAGGCGGACATTTTGCTGCAAGACCGGAACTGTTAAGACGTCTTGTTATGGAAGCTCCGGATGCAATTCACTGGTTGAATGATTTAGGAGTAATGTTCGATAAAGATGCCGAAGGAAATATGGTGACAACCCATGGTGGTGGAACATCCAGAAAGAGAATGCATGCCTGCAAGGATTATTCCGGTGCAGAAATCATGAGAACGCTTCGTGACGAAGTATTAAATCGTCAGATTCCTGTTGTTGAATTTACTTCAGCGGTTGAGTTGATTAAAGATGAAAAAGGACAGATTGCAGGAGCTGTTCTTTTAAATATGGAAACAGGTGATTATCTGGTTGCAAAAGCAAAAACAGTTGTGATTGCAACTGGAGGAGCAGGTCGTCTGCATTATCAGAATTTCCCAACTTCAAACCATTATGGAGCAACTGCAGATGGTTTGATTTTAGGCTATCGTGCAGGAGCACCACTTCTTTATCAGGATACGATTCAGTATCATCCGACAGGAGTTGCCTATCCGGCTCAGATTTATGGAGCACTGGTAACAGAAAAAGTACGTTCTCTGGGAGCAATGCTTGTAAATGTAGATGGAGAAGCGTTTATGCATCCACTGGAAACCCGTGATGTATCTGCTGCTTCTATTATTCGTGAATGTACAGAACGTAAAAAAGGTGTAACGACTCCTCTTGGAAGCGGTGTATGGCTGGATACTCCAATGATTGAAAAACTTGGAGGAGAAGGAACAATTGAAAAACGAATTCCTGCAATGCTTCGTATGTACTTAAATTATGGCATTGATATGAGAAAACTGCCAATTCTGGTTTATCCGACCCTGCATTATCAAAATGGCGGACTTGAAATTGGCGGAGATGGATTTACAAAGGTAATTGACAATCTTTTAGTTGCGGGAGAAGCAGTTGGGGGAATCCATGGAAGAAACCGCCTGATGGGAAATTCCCTGCTTGATATCATTGTATTTGGAAGAAATGCAGGAAAAGCAGCTGCTGCAAAATCAAAAACCGTAGAGCTTGGAACCATGACTTTAGAACATGTGGAAAAATATGCAGAAGAATTGAAAGAAGCAGGCATTACATCAGATGATGTATCTCCGTTATTGCTTCCACATTATGCACGTCATGAGAGATAAGAAGAAAACAGAGTAGGAGTGGTAAAATGCGAGAAATCAATGTAAGCCAGATTACCGACGTAATCGAAAAACTTTGTATTGAGGCAAATGAACATCTTCCGGAAGACGTAAAGTGTGCAATTAAAAATTGTCGTGCCTGTGAAGATGGAGAGATTGCAAAAGGTGTTTTAGATAATATTATTGAAAATTTCGAAATTGCAGATAATGAATGTGTACCAATTTGTCAGGATACCGGTATGGCATGTGTTTTTTTAGAGATTGGTCAGGATGTACATATAGTAGGCGGAGACTTGAGTGATGCGGTAAATGAGGGAGTTCGCCGAGGTTATGACAAAGGTTATTTGAGAAAGTCGGTTGTTAAAGACCCTGTTCGTCGTGGAAATACAGGAGACAATACTCCTGCTATGATTTATACAGAAATTGTTCCGGGAGAACAGATTAAAATTACAGTAGGTCCAAAGGGATTTGGAAGTGAAAATATGAGTGCTATCCGTATGTTTAAACCGTCTCACGGACTCCAGGGAATTAAGGATTTTATTATTGAGACAGTAGAGACAGCCGGTCCAAATCCATGTCCGCCTATGGTCGTTGGAGTTGGAATTGGAGGAACTTTTGATAAAGCAGCTTTATTAGCAAAAAAAGCATTAATGCGTCCATTGGATTCTTCTAATCCAGACCCGTTTTATGCAGAGCTTGAAGATGAGATGCTTGAAAAAATCAATGAACTGGGAATTGGACCGCAGGGGTTTGGTGGAAAGACAACAGCAATTGGCTTGAACATTGAGACAATGCCGACTCATATTGCAGGTATGCCGTGTGCGATTAATATTAACTGTCATGTAACGCGTCATAAAACGGAGGTAATTTAAGATGGAAAGAAAAATCACGCTGCCTCTTACAGAGGAACTGGCTAAAACACTTCACAGCGGAGACCGTGTGCTTGTGACAGGAACAATTTATACATCAAGAGACGCAGGACATAAGAGAATGTGTGAGGCATTGGCAAAAGGAGAAAAGATTCCATTTGACCCGAAAGATGCAACGATTTATTATGTAGGACCGACACCGGCTAAACCGGGACAGGTAATTGGTTCAGCCGGACCAACCACCAGTGGTCGAATGGATGCTTACGCACCAACTATGATGTCTGTCGGCGCAAGAGGAATGATTGGAAAAGGTGCACGTCTTCCAGAAGTAATTGATGCGATGAAAAAATATCATGGTGTTTATTTTGGAGCAATCGGAGGTGCAGGCGCACTTCTTGCAAAATGTATTAAAAAAGCAGAATTAATTGCATATGAAGATTTGGGAGCTGAAGCACTCAGAAAGTTATATGTGGAGGATATGCCTCTTGTTGTAATCATTGACAGTGAGGGGAATAACCTTTATGAAGAGGGCAGAGCTGCATATTTAAAACAGAAAAAAGAAACAAAATAAAAAAAGAAAAAGAATAAAGAAGAAGGAATGGAGAATTTCTTGCGATAGATATAAAATTACTTACCGATCTATTAGAAGCACTTATGATACTTTGTTTTGGGTTGTCCTGGCCGATTTCAATTCGCAAATCCTGGACATCAAGAACAGCAAAAGGAAAAAGTCTGTTTTTTGAATGTTTTATCTGGATTGGTTATGTATTTGGAATTGCCAGAAAAATTATTCAGGTGAATGTGGGAGAAGAAACCAGCTGGTTGTTTTATTTGGTCTGGTTTTTCTATGTATTAAATATGATTGAAATCACAATCGATATGATTCTATATTTTCGCAACGTGAAGCTAGATAAGGAAAGAGACGCAAATAAATAAAAAAGAAATCCGCAGGTACTTTTTGGTGCCTGCGGATTTTCGTTTAGAAGTCATTGCAGATATCTTGTCAAGCGGATATTCGCAATCCGCTTTTGCTACTTGCTCATAACCAAATAGCTGCTACGCAGCTTATCAGGAGGGGTCAAGCCCCTTCTGATACAAGCAAGTCCCCACCCCTGCTTATTGCTTTTTGTAATTGAAGCAGGGGACTTCCTTGATTCGGTTAAAATCTGAATAAATGCTTTTAAAACAGAAGAATTAAAGGAAGACTTATAATACAGTCCAAAGGAAATGACACTTTCATTTTCAAGAGGAATATAAGCTAAATCCTGCTGAAACATGACATGAAAGGAAGGTTGTAATTAGCATGAGTTCATCGGAACTTTTGAAATAAATTCTGAAAATTAACATTTCAAAGAATAGTTCAAGAACATATTGTCGATAAAATGCAAAATAGTATTTACAAAATATAAAAACTTATTATATAATTAATTTATATAGAATATAGAATAGGTAATTGCGAAACGAGAAATATAATTAGTGTGGATAACTATTTTATTTTTCAACGAAGTTATAAGCTTTGTGAGGTGCTAAATAAAAATAATTATTGAAAACTAAGTAATTTACAAAAGTTATCCATATTTCCACAGGTATCAGCAAACGGAGAAAATAGAGTTTTTGAGGAGATATTAATTTAACATATTCCAAAAATCTAGTATTTTCAATTAGTTTAGAGTTTCGCAAACGCCTATAATACCATTAATAAGGAGGTTGAGCGCATGAAAAAAGTTTTGAATTATATATTCTTTTTAATTGTTTTTGGAAGTTTGTGTTTTCAAAATGGGTGCGGTGCTTCAAATAAAATACAGGGCAACCAACAAACGAATCAGGAAGAAGTCACACTTACGTGCTCATACTTAAATCAATCAAAAACAAAGCTTCTGAAGTTTCTTGAATTGTCAGAAGAAGATTTAGAAGTTCAAATTCCATTATTATATAAAGTTGATAAAACATTTAGCTTCGATGAAAACGAGTATTATCCCTGGTTAGAATTCTCTGATGATACAGATGATGCTGAGTTAACTCAATATGGATTTGAGTTTTCAAAATTATCGGAAGAAGAGACATTATCTATAGCTCAAGAATTAGTACGGACTATTTCGGCAGAATTAGGCTTAAGAAATGTTCCTGCAACAAATACTTTCATGGATGTAAATCAAGTTACGGAATCTAATTCTAAAGGGATATCTGAAATTACTTATGAAGAGTTGAAAAAGTGGGATACGTATCAATTAACCGAAGTTTGGAATAAAGATGATTCTATGTATTTTAAAGTTGACATGAGTAAACTTTCTTTGCAAAATGAAAGTAGTACAATTCTTATAAGAATTGCATATCTTCCGAAAGGATATCCAGCATTTTTGGGAGAAAGCTAACTGTATATTTTAAAATATAGTTCTATATTTATTGTGATAAAAATGGAAATGTTTCGTAAATGAAATAAGTGACTATTTGTATATAGTTTTATGTTCTCCGAATTAAATGAATCAGCTCTCCAATTAGAATGTTTTGTTGGTGTTGACACAATTATAGTTTATTAAAAATGTATTATTAAAATCCGCAGGTACTTTTGGTGCCTGCGGATTTTAATTTAGAAATCATTGCAGATATCTTTTAAAATCTGAATAAATGCTTTTAAAACAGAAGAATTAAAAGAAGACTTATAATACAGTCCAAAGGAAATGACACTTTCATTTTCAAGAGGAATATAAGCTAAATCCTGCTGACACATAAAAGGGAGGTCAGGTAACAGGGCAAGTCCAATCCCGGCTTTTGCAAATGCCAGTGTACACTCTAAGTTTTCTCCAAAATAAATCTGAGAAGGAGAACGAGAAGCAAGGAGCTGTCCTTGAATATGGGCGATTGCTTCTGCGCAGCGGTCTGGTTCGCATAAAACAAGGGGTTCTTCATTTAAATCCTCTAGGGTAAGGCATTTTCTGTTAGCGAGGGGATGTTCTTTTGACAGGGCACAGGTAATTCCGCACTGGGCAAGTTCAACATAAGTGACAGAAGCAAGATTGATTTTTTCATCTCGAAATCCTATCATGACATCAATCGCTTCTTCTTCGACCATATTTCTGAGAGCAGGAAAGGGAATCATGCGCAAATCAGGATGTAACATCGGAAACGTTTGATAAAGCTGTTTTAAAACCGGAGAAATTAAGTTTAATTCGGATGGGTTATGACATCCGATAGAAAAAGTCTGGATGTAATCCTGGTGATGTTCGGATAAACGTTTTTTGGCAAAGTGTGTTGCTTTTAAAATATTTTTGGCATAACCCAGGAAAGTTCTACCATCTGGAGTCAGTTCTACAATACGGGTAGTTCTTCGGACTAGTTTTGCTTGCAATTCATTTTCAAGAGAATTGATTTGATGGGTAATTGCCGGTTGAGTTACATGAAGCTGTTCCGCTGCTCTTGCAAAACTTAAGTTATCAGCGACTGCGAGAAAACATTCGAGCTGCATAGTATTCATAATAATAAAAATCCTTTCTGAAATATTAATAAAATTTTTTAATTAATAATAACAAAAATTAAATTTACTTTCTAGAGAAAATATGTAAAAATATAAAGGCTTATAAAATAAATTCGTGTGTTAGGAGGTAAAAAAATGCTGAAAACTTTATTGGCACAGGTGAAACAGTATAAAAAATCATCACTGTTGACGCCTTTGTTTGCAGCACTTGAAGTAGTAATGGAAGTATTAATTCCTTTTATTACTGCGATGATTATTGACCAGGGTATTGAGGCTGGAAATATGAAAAAAGTTGGACTATATGGAAGTATCATGTTGGTATTTGCCATGTTTAGTTTGTTGTTTGGTGTGCTTGCAGGAAAATATGCGGCAAATGCATCTTCGGGGCTGGCTTGTAATTTGAGGGACGCTATGTATGAAAATATACAGACATTTTCTTTCTCTAATATTGATAAATATAGTACAGCCGGTTTGGTTACCCGTATGACTACCGACGTAACCAATGTACAAAATGCTTACCAGATGATATTACGAATTGCGGTGAGAGCACCATTTACGCTGATTTGCAGTATGATTATGTGTTTTGTGATTAATGCAAAATTAAGTCTGATTTTTGTAATTGCGATTGTGGTACTGGGAGCTTTCATTATTGTAGTGGTAAAGACAACAATGAAAATCTTCGATATGGTATTTAAAAAATATGATGCGTTAAATGCCAGTGTCCAGGAAAATGTCTCTGCCATCCGTGTAGTAAAAGCGTTCGTAAGAGAAGACTATGAAAATAAAAAATTTATCACAGCGGCCGAAAATGTCTATAAACTGTTTGTAAAAGCAGAGGGGATTTTAGCCTTTAATGGTCCGGTTATGATGCTGGTGGTCTATTTTTGCATCATCTGTTTATCCTGGTTTGGAGCAAAATTCATTGTAGTTGGAAATATGACAACAGGGGAACTGACTTCTATGTTTAGTTACATCATGTCAATTTTAATGGCCCTTATGATGCTGTCCATGATTTTTGTTATGACAACACTTAGTGTTGCAAGTGGAAAACGAATTGCGGAAGTATTAAATGATAAAGCAGATTTAGTCAATCCAGAAAATCCAATTATGGAAGTAAAAAATGGAAGTATTGATTTTAATCATGTGGAATTTACTTATAATGATGAAGCAGAAAAAGATACGTTAATTGACATTGATTTACATATTCATTCCGGAGAAACGGTTGGTATTATTGGAGGAACGGGATGTGGAAAATCAAGTCTGGTAAATTTAATCAGCCGTCTTTATGATGTAAATGAAGGTTCTGTATTGGTTGGCGGAAAAGATGTAAAAGAATATGATTTGGAAGTATTAAGAAATCAGGTATCAGTTGTATTACAAAAAAATGTGCTGTTTTTCGGTACAATTTTAGAAAATCTGCGTTGGGGAAATGAAATGGCAACCAAAGAAGAATGCATTGAAGCATGTAAAAATGCATGTGCAGATGAATTTATTGAGCGTTTTCCAAATAAATATGAGACGTATATTGAACAGGGTGGAAGTAATGTATCCGGTGGTCAGAAACAGAGACTTTGTATTGCAAGAGCATTATTAAAGAAACCGAAGATTTTGATTTTAGATGATTCTACCAGTGCCGTTGATACTGCAACAGATGCGAAAATTCGTTCCGTCTTTGCAAAGAAAATTCCAGATACGACAAAAATTATTATTGCGCAGAGAATTTCAAGTGTGCAGGATGCAGACCGTATTTTAGTATTGGATGACGGAAAGATTAATGGATTTGATACACATGAAAATCTGTTAAAAACCAATGAGATTTATCAGGAAATTTATAATACGCAGGTAAAAGGTGGAGGAGATTTTGACCAGACAGGAGGTGCAAAATAATGGCAGGACAGGCAAGAGTAATGAGAGGCGGTCCAGGAGTGGCAGGTGGACCATTTGGAAAAAACGGTGCGCCGAATCCGACAAAAACATTAAAAAGAACGCTTGGATATATGCTGAAAAATTATAAGTTTCAGTTTCTTCTGGTCGTGATATGTATTATGATTACTGCATTTGCAACCTTAGAGGGAAGTTTATTTATGCAGTCTTTGATTGATGATTATATTGTACCGATGACAAAAGCAGAAACACCAGATTTTGTTCCTCTGATGCAGGCGCTTACCAAACTGGCTGGAATTTTTGCTGTTGGAGTTATTTCTTCTTTAGCATATAATAAAATCATGGTATATATTAGTCAGGGAACGATGAGAAATCTTCGTGTTGAATTGTTTACACACATGGAATCATTACCGATTAAATACTTTGATACCCATGCACATGGAGATATCATGTCTGTTTATACCAATGACGTAGATACCTTAAGACAGCTTATGGGACAAAGTATTCCACAGGTATTAAACTCGGCGGTTACGATTGTAATGACTTTTATCAGTATGATTGTACTCGATATCCCGCTTACAATTCTGACGCTCTTAATGGTAGGTGTGATGACAGTTGTATCGAAAAAACTGGCGGAAAAATCCGGAAAATACTTTGGGGAACAGCAGATGAACCTTGGTAAGGTAAATGGCTACATCGAGGAAATGATGGATGGACAGAAAGTCGTAAAAGTATTCTGCCATGAAGAAAAAGCAATCGAAGAGTTTCAAAAATTAAATGAAGAACTCAGAAAGAGCGCAGATAACGCGAATACCTTTGCCAATATTATGATGCCGATTAATAATAATCTTGGTATTATCAGTTATGTCTTATGTTCTGCATTTGGTGCAATTCTGGCAATCAGTGGAATTTGCGGACTCAGCCTTGGTACTCTGGTTTCTTTTTTAACATTGAATAAAAGCTTTACCCAGCCAGTCACTCAAATCAGTCAGCAGATGAACAGTATTGTTATGGCAATGGCTGGTGCAGACCGTATCTTTCACTTATTAGATGCCGAGCCGGAAGTGGATGATGGATATGTAGAGCTTGTCAATGCAAAAGAACATGAGGACGGAACATTAGAAGAGACAAAAGAAAGAACGGGCGTCTGGGCATGGAAACATCCACATCAGGCAGACGGAACGGTAACATATACCAAACTCGAAGGTGATGTTACCTTTAATGATGTCGATTTTGGATATAATGAAGAAAAGATTGTACTTCATAATGTGAAATTATTTGCAACGCCTGGACAGAAAATTGCGTTTGTAGGAAGTACCGGAGCCGGAAAAACGACAATTACAAATCTGATTAACCGTTTTTATGATATTCAGGATGGTAAAATCCGATACGATAACATTAATATCAATAAAATCAAAAAAGCAGATTTAAGACGTTCTCTTGGTATCGTGCTTCAGGATACTCACTTGTTTACCGGAACCGTTATGGATAATATTCGTTATGGTCGTTTGGATGCAACAGATGAAGAGTGTATTGCGGCAGCAAAACTGGCGAATGCAGACAGCTTTGTGCGCAGATTACCAGAAGGATATCAGACAAAGTTAAGTGGAGATGGCGGAAACTTAAGTCAGGGACAGCGTCAGCTTTTAGCGATTGCAAGAGCAGCAGTTGCAGACCCGCCGGTATTAATCTTAGATGAAGCAACCTCTTCAATTGATACTAGAACAGAGACATTGGTGCAGCAGGGGATGGACCGTCTGATGAAAGGAAGAACAACTTTTGTTATTGCACACCGTCTTTCTACGGTACGGAACTCAGATTGTATTATGGTACTGGAGCAGGGACGAATTATTGAGAGAGGTACACATGAACAGCTGATGGAAGAAAAAGGAAAATACTATCAGCTTTATACCGGAAATTTTGCGGAAGAGACAGCATAAAAAGTAAATGAGAAGAAGTTACTTGAACTTTTTAGTCCGGCTTGTTAAGATAAGCCAGAAAGAAGGTTTTTGTGGCTTCTTTTTTAAATTATAAATAACGTGGAGAAAGTTGGAATCAAAATGAATCAAAATGAAATCTGGATGATACAGGGTACAGACTATAAAGAAAATACCAAGCATTTGTTAGAAGCGGCAGATTTAGAAACAGAAATCAAGAAAAAAAATGGAGAAAATAAAAATTGTAAAATCGGAATTAAGCCCAATCTTGTCGCACCGAGTGAGGCCTCTTATGGTGGAACAACACATCCTGAGGTGGTAGAGGGAATTATTGAATATCTTCAGGAGAGAGGATATCAAAATTTAGTGATTTTAGAGGGTTCCTGGGTTGGTGATAAAACAGAAGAATCTTTTGAGGTATGCGGATATCAGAAACTTTCTGAAAAATATCAGGTACCGCTTGCAGATATGCAGAAAGACAGCAGTTCTCTTTGCGATTGTAAAGGAATGGAACTTCTGATTTGTGATACAGCTTTAAAATTAGATTTTCTGATTAATGTACCAGTCTTAAAAGGACACTGTCAGACGAAGCTGACCTGTGCGCTTAAGAATTTAAAGGGGTTAATTCCAAATAAGGAAAAACGTCATTTTCACACAATGGGTCTGCATGAGCCGATTGCACACTTGAATGCGTATCTTCAGCAGGATTTTATTGTAGTCGATAATATCTGCGGAGATTTGGATTTTGAAGATGGTGGAAATCCGGTTGTGATGAATCGAATTTTGGCGGTAACAGATCCTGTTTTATGTGACGCTTATGTGTGTCGTTTTTTGAATTATGAGATAAAAGAAGTGCCATATATTTTAATGGCAGAAAAACTTGGAGTTGGCAGTGCGGATATTGAACATGCAGTGATAAAAAGTTGTGGAACTCAAACACCAACAGAAGCGGCGATTTTAGAAGTAAGAAAGAGAAAAATTGTAGAACTTTTAGATGCGGTAGAAGAGGTAGAATCCTGCAGTGCCTGCTATGGATATCTGATGCCGGCATTAGACCGTTTAAAAGAAGAGGGACTTCTTAAAAAGTTAGATACAAAAATTGCAATCGGACAGGGATTCCGAGGAAAAAGCGGAACGCTTGGAATCGGAAATTGTACCGCAAAATTTGCATGTCACTTAAAAGGATGTCCCCCTACAGAAACAGAGATTTATGAATTTTTAAAAACCTATCTCACAGATATTTGAGTTAAACTTACCGTCCAAAATCAGAAATAAATTCGCATCCTGTATGCGCTTTGATACTTTCTAAAAGAATTTCCTCTGCTCTTTGCGCCTCAGCTTTTGTAAGCTGGGGTGCATCTTTTAATGCATATTCAAAACCAAGATTCTCATATTTCACACATCCCATCCTATGATAAGGAAGTACTTCTATGGCCTTTACATTATGAAGGGTTGAAAGAAATTCTCCCAGTTTTATTAAAAAATTTTTTTTATAAGTGATTTCAGGAACAACCACATGACGGATCCAGACAGGAATCTGCTTCTCATCGAGATATCTGGCAAAATCAAGTATGTTAGTGTTAGAATGTGAAGTCAGTTTTTTATGCTCATCAGGATTGATATGTTTGATATCCAATAGAATCAAATCCGTAACAGAAAGCAGTTGGTCAAATTGTGCCAGTTTTTTAGGATTTTCTCGGTTAAATAAAATTCCTGAAGTGTCAAGGCAGGTATGAATTCCCGTTTCTTTGGCTTTTGTGAAAAGTTCAATTAAAAATTCTATCTGCATCAGAGGCTCACCGCCAGTAGCGGTGATACCTCCAGATGTATAAAAGGTCTGATTTCTTTTAATGGCGTTTAAAATTTCATCGCTTTCCATTAAAGTTCCAGCTTCTGTACTCCAGGTATCTGGATTGTGGCAGTAGAGGCAGCGCATCGGGCAGCCCTGAAAAAATACAACATAACGAATCCCTGGTCCATCTACTGTACCAAAACTTTCTAGTGAGTGAATCCGACCTTTCATAGTGTTTAATCTCCTTTTTTATCAAAATTACATGCGTTCGTGGAACGTTCTGGAAATTACTTCATCCTGCTGTTCTTTTGTTAATTTAATAAAGTTTACAGCATATCCAGATACACGGATGGTAAGCTGTGGATAATTTTCCGGATGTTTCTGGGCATCCAAAAGAGTATCACGGTTAAATACATTAACATTTAAGTGATGTCCGCCCTTTGTCATATAACCATCTAACATTCCAACTAAGTTTGTAGTATCATTTCCATGTTTGCCAAGTGCGCCCGGCACAATAGAGAAGGTGTTGGAGATTCCATCCTGCGCATCCATAAATGGAATTTTGGCAACAGAGGCAAGAGAAGCAATTGCTCCGTGAGTATCACGTCCATGCATTGGGTTTGCACCGGGAGCAAAGGCTTCTCCGGCTTTTCTTCCATCTGGAGTTGCTCCTGTATTTTTACCATAAGAAACGTTGGAAGTAATGGTAAGAATAGAAGTTGTCGGAACTCCGCCACGGTAAGTGTGATTTCCGCGGATATACTGCATAAAGGTGTGAAGTACTTCTTCTGCGAGTGCATCAACACGGTCATCATCATTTCCGTATTTCGGGAAATCTCCTTCAACTTCAAAGTCTACAGTAATCCCCTGTTCATCACGGATTGGTTTTACCTTTGCATATTTAATTGCTGATAAAGAATCCGCTACAACGGAAAATCCTGCGATACCAGTTGCAAACCAGCGTCTTATTTTTTTATCGTGCAGAGCCATCTGAAGACGCTCATAGCTGTATTTGTCATGCATGTAGTGAATGATGTTTAATGCATTAACGTAAACACCTGCAAGCCATTTCATCATATCCTTGTATTTATCCATTACTTCATCGAAATCTAAATATTTAGAAGTGATTGGGCGGTATTTTGGTCCAACCTGTTTTTTGGAAATTTCGTCAACACCGCCATTGATTGCGTAAAGCAGGCATTTTGCAAGATTTGCACGAGCACCGAAGAACTGCATTTCTTTTCCGATTTTCATGGAAGAAACACAGCAGGCAATTCCGTAATCATCGCCATGAACAACACGCATAATGTCATCATTTTCATACTGGATGGCAGAATGTTTGATGGAAATATCAGCACAGAATTTTTTAAAGTTTTCTGGAAGCTGAACAGACCATAAAACAGTCAGATTCGGTTCTGGTGCAGCACCTAAATTATTTAAAGTGTTTAAATAACGGAAGGACATTTTGGTTACCAGTGGACGGCCATCAATTCCGACACCACCAATGGATTCAGTTACCCAGGTCGGGTCACCGGCAAATAACTGGTTGTATTCCGGAGTACGGGCAAAGCAAACCAGACGCAGTTTCATAATAAACTGGTCAATGATTTCCTGAATTTCTTTTTCTGTAAATGTACCTTCTTTTAAGTCACGTTCTGCATAAATATCAAGGAAGGTAGAGGTACGTCCAAGACTCATTGCAGCCCCATTTTGTTCTTTTACGGCAGCAAGGTAAGCAAAGTATAATGCCTGTGTTGCTTCAAGTAGGTTCGTTGCCGGAGCAGAGATATCACAGCCATAGATTTTAGCCAGTTCTTTTAACATCTGTAAAGCACGAATCTGCTCGGAAAGTTCTTCTCGTTCACGGATAACATCAGAATACATAATAGTACGGGTGCTTGCTTTTTGTTCTTCTTTTTCTTCGATTAAACGGTCTACTCCATAAAGAGCAGCTCTTCGATAGTCACCGATAATGCGTCCACGTCCATAAGCATCAGGAAGTCCTGTAATAATATGATTGGAACGGCAGGCACGCATTTCCGGGGTATAGGCATCAAATACGCCTGCATTGTGCGTCTTTCTGTGCGTGGTAAAGTATTCAACGACTTCAGGGTCAACATGATAACCATTGTCTTCGCACGCTTTAATTGCCATACGGATTCCACCATAAGGTTGGAGAGAACGTTTTAACGGGACATCAGTCTGTAAACCGACAATTTTCTCTTTGCTTTTGTCGATATATCCAGCCTTATGAGAAGTAATGGTAGAAATAGTTTTCGTATCCATATCGAGAACACCGCCATTTTCTCGTTCTTGTTTATATAAGTCAAGTACTTCATTCCATAAATCGGTAGTATCTTTGGTTGGTCCTTCTAAGAAATCGGAAGTTCCGTCGTAAGGGATATAGTTCGTTTGAATAAAATTGCGGACATTAATTTCTTTTTCCCATGCTCCGCCATTAAAAGTTCTCCATTCTTGTCTCATCATAGTAAATAAGTACCTCCTGTTCTTTTTGAGTCTGGTAGTAAAAAGTCTAAAATTGGTAAGATATGGTAAAATTGTATATTGTATACAAAACGAAACCATTCTATATCAAGATTCGAATTTAAAAGAATAAAAATGGAATCTTGTAATGAAAGAAACAATCAAAAATGATTGATTTCTTCTTTGAAATGTAAAATGGTCTATCGTAAAAAGAGAAATTTTTACCATAGTATTCCATAAAAGAAGAGAAATATAACTTACGAGTTTATTTGTAGCACAAGATAAAAATAAAGTCAACGACATAAATTCAGGTTCTGAAAAAAATACAAAACGTTTGGTTTTGCAGTTTTTTGGAATCTATGATAGAATGGGGTCAAAATGAGGAAAAATAAAGAGATAGAAAGAAAGGTATAGCAAAAGTGACGATAGAAGAAAAAAGAGAAAAAGTAAAACAGGCATTGCTGCTTTATGGAGTGACAGACCGTGCCTGGGTAGGAGATAAGACATTTGAAGAGCAGATAGAAGATTCCCTGAAAGGTGGAGTGACCTGTATTCAGCTTCGAGAAAAGTCCTTAAAGGAAGATGAATTTTTAGAAGAAGCAAAGGTAATCAGAAAATTAACTAAAGAATATCAGATACCGCTGATTATTAATGATAATGTAGAGATTGCACTTGCATCTGATGCAGATGGAGTTCATGTCGGACAAAAAGATGCAAGAGCTATGGAGGTAAGAAAAAGATTAGGGGCTGATAAAATCATTGGCGTATCTGCACGAACCGTAGAACAGGCAAAAGAAGCAGAACAAATGGGAGCAGATTACTTAGGGGTTGGAGCAGTCTTTGGAACAACAACCAAAGGAGATGCAAATAAGATTTCGATGGAGGTATTAAAAGAAATCTGTGAGAGTGTTTCAATTCCGGTTGTTGCTATTGGTGGTGTATGTGAAGAGAATATTCTGCAGTTAAAGGGTAGTGGTGTTGCAGGAGTGGCGGTTGTGTCGGGAATTTATGCAAAGCCGAATATTAAAGAAAGCAGTAAAAAACTGGCAGAACTTGCAAAAGAAATTACAAAATAAGAGAAAATAGGAGAAAGTAAAATGGAATTATGGGATATCTATAATGAAAAAAAAGAAAAAATGGGAAGAACAATGAAGCGTAACGACTGGAATATGAAACCGGATGAATTTCATCTTACCGTACTTGGAGTGCTTCAAAGACCGGATGGGAAATTTTTAATTACAAAGCGTCGTATGGATAAGGAATGGGCAGCAGGCTGGTGGGAGGTGCCAGGTGGCGGAGTCCGTGCCGGAGAAGAATCAAAAGAAGCTGCCATGCGTGAAGTAAAAGAAGAAACAGGAATCGATGTTTCAAATGCCGGAGGCGGTTATGTATTTACCTATCAGCGAATTAATCCGGAAGAAAAAAATAATTATTTTGTAGATATTTATAAGTTTGTGCTGGAGTTTGATGAAAAAGATGTAAAAGTACAGGACGAAGAAGTGGCGGGATTTGAAATTGCGACAGTAGAACAAATCAAGGCTTATGCAAAACAGGGAATTTTCCTGCATTATGACAGCATCAGACAGGTGTTTGAAGACTAGAGGGGGAAGGAAAATGGCAGAGTACCAGTTAAAAAATCAGGAATTAACATTAAAGATTTCTTCTAAGGGAGCAGAGATGAAATCTTTAAAAGATAATAAAACGAATCAAGAGTATTTATGGCATGGAGATTCTGCATATTGGGGAAGAACTTCACCGGTTTTATTTCCGATTGTAGGAAATTACAGAGAAAAAGAGTCTGTATTTGAAGGGAAAACTTATTCTATGTCCCAACATGGATTTGCAAGGGATATGGAATTTACTTTAGAAAGCCAAAAAGAAGAAGAAATCTGGTTTGAGTTAAAAGAAAATGAAGAGACTTTGAAAAAATATCCGTTTGCATTTCGTCTGCATTTAGGGTATCGTCTGGATGGGCGAAGTGTAGAGGTGCTTTGGAAAGTAGAAAATCCAAATGAGAAGAAGATGTATTTTTCAATTGGAGGACATCCTGCATTTAACTGTCCATTAAAAGCAGAAGAGAAACAAAGTGATTATCAGTTGAGCTTTGATACAGATAAAACTCTTGTATGCAGTATCTTAGGAGAGACCGGACTGCTTACTGCCAGAAAAAAAGAATTTGAATTAACCAATCATAAAATGAGAATAGTAGAAGATTTATTTGATGAAGATGCGTTAATTATCGAAGGAAATCAGGCAAAGAGAGTAGGGCTTGTGAATCCTCAGGGAGAGACTTATCTGGAAGTAGAATTTGATGCTCCATTATTTGGAATCTGGTCACCGGCAAAGAAGAGTGCGCCATTTGTATGCATTGAACCTTGGTATGGCAGAAGTGATAAAGAAGATTTTTCTAAGAAATTAGAAGAAAGAGAATGGGGAAATGAACTCAAAGCAGGAGAAATATTTGAAAAGAGCTATCAGATTCGTGTAAAATAAGAAATAGGGGAAAAGAGTCGGCTGTGAAAAAATAAATTCGGTCGGTTCTTTTTTTGTTATCACAATGTTATAGTATGAAATATATCTATAACATCAAAAACCAACACCACACACAAAAAATAAAAATTTTAAATCTATCTGTTTAAAAACACAAGAAAAATTAATGGCTTTGATAAAATTTTCGATATTGTTCTGTAGAACGAAATTGAAAAGATAGCTTGAAGAGAGTATAATTACATAAAAAATAAATATGGAGATTTTTAGTGAAAATGAAACGGAAAATAAAAATCGAAAGAGTAAGTACTTGGAGTATTATAATCACAATTATTGTCGCCACTTTGTTTGGATTTATTTCCTTTCAAAGTGAAAAAGAATAAGGCGCTTTACTATATAAAAGAGTATGGAAAAAGTGGCTGTGGATTTTATTAAAATTAAATAAATATCTATTCAAAAAGACCTTCTACAATTTTTTCAGAACGTAGAAGGTCTTTTTGAATAGATATTTATAATCTGCCTCATTACTTGATTGGGTCAAAAAAATTTAAAATCCCAGTTTTTCTCCGCAAAGTATCACTTTAATACGGTCTGGTATGCGAGAAAATCTTGTAATTAAAGTTTGACAACAAATACAGTCCGGGCTTAAACAATCTGCACAGACACCGGTCTTAGAACAAGGTGTATTTGCTTTTACACGAAGTGCATTTGGAGGACAGGCATGTGTGTGAATACGGTCAATCGCCTCATCAACATTTGCACATAATTTGTCCATGCTGATTAAGAAAATAACGTGTGCCGGTCCATGCGCAATGCAGGCAACACGGTTGCTCGCACCATCAATATTGACTAAAATTCCATCTTTTGTAAAAGCGTTGGAACTGGTTAAAAAATAATCCGCACAGACTATCTGACCATACAGTGCACGGGATTCTTCTGGTGTTTTGGCTTTTTTTCGGTCAATAAATTCATAATCTCCCTGACGGATGGCTTCACATACACCGGCTTCTTCCATAGATTCTGTACCACCCCAGGTGACAGAAGAGCCATTTGGAATCATGGAAAGGATTTTTTCTTTGGCTTCCTCTTTGGTTGCGCAATAAAACGCTTCCATGTTTCGTTTCTTAAATTGTTTTACTAAGGTTTCACCGCTTAATGCGTAGCTATCTGTTATGTAAGACATAAAAATCACTCTCTTTCTTTTTCATTTTTTACTTATTATAGCATAAAACCAAAAGACCTGCTGCCATAAAATGCTCTGACAACAAGTCTTTTTATTTATATGATTCTATATGATGAAATTAGCTCTTTCAATCTTTTAATATAGCTGTTCCAGTTCCTGTTTTGTTTTTTGTTAGTTTACGATGCCTGTCGGTATTTTTTATCGATATCTTTCATGACAAACAGATAAGAAACTCCGGTAAAGACCGCCGCAGTTACCCATGCAGCAGGGTCACAGAAGCAGGAAAGCGGATAACTTGCCACAGACATTGCAATCATTGCAACCAGCAGACGTGCCAGCAGTTCTGAAACGCCTCCCATCATAGGCAAGAAACCGTAGCCACAGCCTTGCATGGTATTTCTGAAAATAAAGATTGTGCTTAGCGGGATATAGAAAATTGCGCACATATAAGCATAAGTCTTTGCCCAAGGCAACATTACTGTAATATCGACATCTCCAGTAAAGAAAAGTCCCAGACACGGTTTTAAAAGAGAACAAATCAAAACAGCGGCGACGATGGAATAAACCGTTGAAGCAAGAAGGGCAGATTTTACTCCTTTTTTAATTCGTAAAATATCACCCTTTCCAAAGTTCTGACCACTATAAGCTGCCATAGTCTGTCCCATTGCCATCATCCCTTGTGTAACCAGGGTCTGCAGTTTTCCTGCTGCCGTAAAGGAAGCAACAGCATCTGAACCAAAAAGGTTAATTGCGGACTGCATAATCATCGTACCTGATGCAGTAATTGCAAACTGAAGTGCCATTGGAATCCCGACAGATAACTGATGGCGGGTATCCGCCAAATAAAACTTCCAGTGCTCCTTTTGTGGAGTTAAATCCGGCATATAACGGTAAATATAAAGAAAACACAAAACAGCCGAAATTCCCTGAGAAAGAATCGTAGCGTAACCAGCACCGGCAACTCCCATTCTAAATTTAATAATCAAAATCAAGTCTAAAATTACATTTAAAACAGCAGAAAAAACCAGAAATACTAATGGAATCTGACTGTTTCCTACCGCACGCAGATAAGAGGAGAGCAGGTTATAAAAAATCGTAGTAATCAGTCCACCACTGATAATCATGATATACGTATAAGCATCCTGAAAAATATTTGCTGGAGTATTCATTTTTGTTAAAATCCAGTGCATCGACAATACGCTGAAAGTTGTCAATAAAAATGTACTGATAAGTGAAAGTAAAATTCCATTTGCGACACTTCGCTTTACGCCATTCGTATCCTTCGCACCAAAACGTTGGGAAGTCAAAACAGTAAAACCAGCAGTAATTCCCTGTGCAAGTCCGACAATCAAGAACATAATTGTTCCGGTTGAACCTACCGCTGCAAGTGCATTGGCTCCGACGTAATGCCCAACGATAATTGTATCTGCCATATTATAAAGCTGTTGAAAAATATTTCCGATAATCAGCGGAAGTGTAAATTTCAAAATAACAAGTAAAGGACTGCCTTTTGTCATATCCCTTTCCATAATAATCAGAATCCCCCTTTGATTCAAAAAATAGTTTTATGTTTTTATTCTTTTGTAAACGAAAATTATTTTTGTAAACGAAAATTATTTTACCACACTCCAGAAAAGACAACAATATAAATTTATGGCGAAATGATAGAAAATAATCTGGAAAACAAGTAAAAAATCTGTTATTATATACAAAGATGTTAAGGGGTAAAACTTTTTACTCCAACAAATAAAAAGACAGAGGTGTGTACTATGAGCTGGTATAACGAGGCAATTTTTTATCACATTTATCCATTGGGATTAACGGGTGCTCCAAAAGAAAATGATTATGGAACTCCTGTTTCCCGTCTGAACACTTTAATTCCCTGGATTTCCCATATAAAAGAAATAGGATGTACTGCATTATATATTGGTCCGTTGTTTGAAAGTGTTGGACATGGATATGAAACAACGGACTATAAAAAACTGGATTCTCGTCTTGGAACCAATGAAGATTTAAAAAAATTTGTAGAAGTATGCCATGAAAATCAGATTAAAGTAATCTTTGATGGTGTCTTTAATCATACAGGACGTGATTTTTTTGCGTTTAAAGATATTCAGCAGAATCGAGAACATTCCAGATACTTAAATTGGTATTGCAATGTGAATTTTGGTGGAAACAATGAATACAATGATGGATTTTCTTATGAAAACTGGGGCGGTTACAATCTGCTTGTAAAATTAAATCAGCGAAATCCGGAAGTTCAGAATTATATCTGCGATGTCATTCGATTCTGGGTATCTGAATTTGATGTGGATGGAATCCGTCTGGATGCAGCAGATGTGCTTGATTTTGATTTCATGCACGCTCTGCGCCGTACCGCAGAAGAAGTGAAAGAAGACTTCTGGCTTATGGGTGAAGTCATTCATGGGGATTACAGCCGATGGGTAAATGGGGATACTCTGCACAGTGTTACAAACTATGCACTGCATAAGGCACTTTACAGTGGACATAACGACCATAATTATTTTGAAATTGCGCATACCGTAAAATACCTGCTGAATATGGGAAAACTTGATTTATATAATTTTGTAGATAATCATGATGTAGAACGTATTTATACCAAGCTTTCTAATAAGGCACATATGGCACCGGTGCATATTCTTCTTTATACATTACCAGGTATACCGAGCATCTACTACGGCTCTGAATTTGCTATAGAAGGAAAGAAAGAAAAATTCTCAGATGACAGCCTGCGTCCGGCGTTAAAGTTAGAAGACTATAAAAACGCAGTCAAAGAAAATCCTTGCACTGCCTTAATTACCGCACTTGGAAAAGTAAGACAGCAGACTCCTGCATTAAGTTATGGTGGATATGCAGAACTACAGTTGACAAACCGCCAATTTGCTTTTGCAAGAGAATTAGATGATATAAAAGTAATTGTAACCGTGAATAATGATGACAATGATGCACAGATGACTCTTTCTGCCGGAAATACAGCTCAGTATATTGGCGCATTAAGCGGTAAGAAAGTTTCTGTTGAAAATGGACAAATCCATGTTACAGTTCCTGCAAATGGAGGAGAAATCTGGATTCCGGCGGATATGGAAGGAAAACTTCCGGAAGTAGAGCTGCCTAAAGAAGCTAAAAAAGAAAGCAAACAAGAAACAGAGAAAGAAGTTGTAATAGAAGAAGTAAATAAGGAAACAGAGGTAATTGAGAAACCAGTTGACCATGTTACAGATATAGCTGAAAAAGCTTCCGAAACAGAAGATGTAAAAGAATCTGTAGAAGAATCAATTCCTGCTGCCTCATTGACTTCAGAATTGACTTTAGAAAATTCAGATGCTTCCGAATCCGAAACGAAAGCGGAACAGGCAGAAGCTGTTGATAGTATGGCTGTAATTGCAAATAAAACACCAGAAGAAATGACAGTAGAAGAGTTACAGACGGCGATTCTTGGAAAAATGGCAAACAATGGTCCAGTTACAGAAGATATGAAGAGAACCGTAGCTGAGAATATCTGGCATGATTCTTTAGTAAACTGGTTAAAGAGTTTTCGTTAATTAAACGAATTGTGATAAACAAACATTGTAAATTAAAAACGAATAATAAATAAGAAGCAAAAAGAACCTCCTTATTCAAGGAGGTTCTTTTTTGACTTTCTATCTATTTTTCTTCCTATTCCTGTTCATGAGCATGAAATAGTTTTACATCTTTTACAGTTTTTGCTTTTTAGTTTCCATAATATATTGTTATGGAAACTATTATTTATTTATTGAGAATTTTATTGAGTTTATTAACTTATAAATATATAAATCCCAAAATAATCAAGATACAATACACTTTGTAAAATTTTTTCTAATGTATATAATGTATATGAAGCCATTCGTTATTTGGAGTTATTAAAGTAAATACCTATCTCTTGATTAATGAATTTATAATGGCAAATATTATACTTTATGGAGAAATATAATGAGCGAAGAATTGAAGCATGGTATACCTAAAGCAATTTGTATTGGAGAAACAAAATATACAAAAGAAGAACGTGAAAAACATGATAGAGACTTTGAAAAAATTTTAAAAACTTATAAGATTTTGGGCGAAAATGAAACTATAAAGCATGAAGAATAGTACGAAATATTTCGTCTAATCACAAATATTTATTTGGAACAGATAAAAACTCTTCAACATACTCTTCCAAAGCCAAAAGCAGTTTTTCAAGTGGAAATACCTTAAGTTCTCTTACAGCTTCCGGTGAAACAGCTAGAAAGCCATGAAGTTGTAAGAGAACCTCCTGCACATCTTTATAACAAATTTCTGAAATTCCTGGATTTACAACTTCTGGATTTAAATCAAGTGGAATTTTATATTGATTGACCAGATAAGTATTCATCCTTGTATAATCTCCGTAATAGTATTCTTCAGTGAGATACTTGGAAAATGGGATAGAAGTTTGCGATTTTTGAATATAAACTGTCGCAACCTCATCTCGAATATCTGTAATCTGTCCATTTTTGTCATAAAATTCTACGACCTGAGGAATGAAATCTTTGAAAAATTTTCGGTCAATATAAAGATGAAAATAGTATCCAAGCACACTGGGATTTGCAAGCAGAGAACTATATTTTTGCAGAAAACGTGTTAAATCCGGAAATACCATCATTTTTTCATAATAAGCTGAGTTACGGAAGTGAGAGGCATCTTTTGGTTTTGTTGTATCTGGAAGAAGATTTCCGATCAAAAAATCATTTACCGAAGAAATTTCGTATGGAAAATCAGGATGATGTGGAAGTCTTTTTAACAGTATTTGAGCTGCAGTTAAATGTAAGATAAAACCAGGCATAAAAAAATCCTTTCGTATCGTCTTTAAGTTAGATATAACAATAATTTTACTACTCTGAATTATAACATAAGGAAAAATAACTGTCTATTCCAACAGGATAGTAGACAAATTAAAAGAAGTCCGTTATAATATGTAGTTAGTTAAGACTAATCGCATATTATAATCTATAAAAAGAAAAGAGGATTTTTCATTATGAACGAACACGTGTTTTATGGAATCTTGATTCCTTTTTTGGGAACTTCTTTAGGCGCAGCCTGTGTCTTTTTTATGAAGAAAACTTTAAAAGAACAGGTTCAGCGTGCTTTAACTGGATTTGCAGCAGGAGTAATGGTGGCTGCTTCTATCTGGAGTTTGTTAATTCCTGCTATTGAACAGTCTGATTCAATGGGGAGATGGGCTTTTTTACCTGCTGCTATTGGCTTTTGGATAGGCACGTTATTCCTATTATTGTTAGATCATATTATTCCGCATCTGCATCAAAACAGTGAAACAGCAGAAGGTCCTGCAAGCCGTCTGCAAAAAACAACCATGATGATTCTTGCAGTTACTCTCCATAATATTCCAGAGGGAATGGCAGTTGGCGTGGTTTACGCAGGATATCTGTTGGGGCATTCTGAAATTACAGTTGCCGGAGCAATGGCATTGTCTCTTGGAATTGCAATTCAAAATTTTCCAGAAGGTGCAATTATTTCTTTACCGCTTCGTGCAGAGGGCATGAAAAGATCAAAAGCATTTGTCGGTGGTGTACTTTCCGGAATTGTTGAACCAATCGGAGCAGTTTTTACGATTTTAATGGCAAATCAAATTGTTCCGGCACTTCCTTATCTTTTAAGTTTTGCAGCAGGTGCAATGCTTTATGTTGTAGTAGAAGAGTTGATTCCAGAAATGTCAGAGGGAAAACACTCTAATATCGGTACTTTGTTTTTTGCTGTTGGTTTTAGTGTCATGATGATTCTGGATGTAGCGCTTGGGTAAGTAATATTGCTGAAACATTCTTTGACATTCTCTCGTGTTATTTTGCTATTGAAAAATAAAAAAGAAAGGCAAAAATGTCTGTTTGAACTTATGTTCGATATTTCGATATATGGATATTTCCGCCTTTCTTTTCTTTTTAAGAATTGTGTGAATCTGGTTTTTCTCGTAAGATAACCGCTTTTGAAGCAGCACGACGTCTGTCATCGCTCAAGCGCGCATAATGCTTTTTGGTAGTATTTACATCTGAGTGACCTAATACATCCGCCACCAGGTAAATATCGCCTGTTTCGCGGTATAACGCAGTTCCATAGGTGCTTCTTAATTTATGCGGAGTGATTGTTTTTACCGAAATAGCAGAAGAGTACTTTTTGACCATTTTTTCAATCGCATCGACGCTGATTCTCTTTCTCTGACCGGATAAAAACAGGGCATTTTCATGACCTGAAAGTGGTGTTATCTTGTTTCTGGAAAGTTCCAGGTAGTCTTTTAACGCAGCTTCCACTTCAAGTCCGAAATAGACAACCATTTCATTTCCGCCTTTTCTTAACACGCGAATTCCATTGTTTTTAAAGTCTACATCAGAAATATTAAGTCCAACGCACTCGGAAACACGGATGCCTGTACCGAGCAGCAGGGTAACAATTGCAATATCACGATACTTTTGCTTATTATAGTGATAAAGTTGTACACCTGTTAATCCATTTCCATAATTCTCCATATAATCGAGTAATGATGCAATTTCATCAGGATCAAGCTGAATAATGGCTTTTTCCTTTAAACGTGGCATATCAATCAAGCGTACTGGATTCTCAGATAATAGCTGACGTTTACAGAGATATTCGTAAAAACTACGCAGGCAGGAGAGCTTTCGTGCAATTCCGACACGCGAATTTGTTTCCGTGCGTCCATCTGGTGTCTGATAAACCTTTAAATAATCTTCAAATTCTTCAAAATCAACTGGCTGAAGTGCCGATAAATCAGAAAGTGAAATTTCAGAAATTTGTTTTTCTTTTAAGTTCGGATTACTTTCTTGAAGAAACCGAAAGAAAACTCGTAAATCATACGCATAAGATAAACGGGTTTTATCAGATGTCGTCGGTTCTTTTGCACGAAAATAATCCTTTGCGTAGGGTGGAAGTTCCGATAAAAATTCTCGAAGTTTCATTGTATTTTGAATTTTTTCCTGTTCTCGATAAGTGATTTGTTTTGCCATAAAAAACCTCCTAAAAGTAACTGTTTGGGAGTAGTTTAACATATCAAAAATAAAAAATCCAGACTTTAGCGGTTAAATCTGTATTTGTCCGCTAAACTTTTCTCGCTTATCCAGTACTACTCTGCGTGTTCTAATCGACAAATTACCCCTGGACAAATAATTTTTGTCCTATAACTATTTTCTTCCAAAATCAATTTGTTGATGCAATCTGCTTTTATTGTTCCGCTCTTCGGCTTTAAGATACTTTCTACTTTGCCTTTTATCTCTGCGTTTACCGTAGAATATTCAAAATTGTGAAATATTTTGTGCTATGAGTTCTCTCTTGTCCATATCGCTTAACTTCCTCCTGCTGCATTGTTGTTATTTTTTCCTTGCAAAAAGTCTGTAGTGAATTTATAAGTAAGTTTATAAAATTGCTAAAACATTATTTATCTTTACGATATCTCTTTGTTATTTATACCTCTGCTGTTTCGCAATCTTGAGTATTTATTTTTATTATAACTCAAATAAATCCAC
Source organism: Firmicutes bacterium OM04-13BH (assembly GCA_003481745.1). Taxonomy (GTDB): domain Bacteria; phylum Bacillota; class Clostridia; order Lachnospirales; family Lachnospiraceae; genus Blautia; species Blautia stercoris. Next base: position 151,364 of record QULP01000002.1, on the reverse strand, counting down.
TTATTTAACTTTAGTTTACGTAAAAATATATTATGTAAACTAGGTTTGAAAAATCAGACAGCTATCGGTATCAAAAACCGACAGCTGTCTTTTTTAAGTTTCTTCCCCATTCATACATGACATAATAATTAACCACTACCCCATATTATAAATAACACCCAGAGATACTTATTTCAGACTGATAATCAGATTTTTATTGAGTTTATTAATCTATATGTTATGACAACATATCTTTCAGACATGTACTCCGGTAGTCACTCGGTGATATTTTATATCTTTCTTTAAATACTCGGTTAAATGTTCTCTGACTTTCAAATCCACTATCCAGACAAATGTTTGTAATAGAATCACTCGTATTTTCCAAACGATGGCATGCATAGTTCAGCCTTGCATCGTTAAGATATTGATTAAAGTTTATATGGAATGTTTTGGAAAAGAGTCTGGATAAAACATATTTGCTCACCCCCAGATCTTTTGCCATCTCTTCCAGAGAAAACTTCTTCTTAAAATTTGCTGATATATAGGAAACTGTCTGGTAAATAAGATCGTTGCTCCCCACATTACTCTTTTCTACCAAATTTAATTTTCCTATGCAGCGTGCCAACACAATTTGAAGATATGCCTGTGCAACAGTAATATCCGACTGTTCTGTCTCTAAAATTGCATTTATAACCCTATATACCTCCGGTTCAACCTTTTCCGCTTTGATGATTGGATATTCAGGAGCCATGGATTGCATGATATCTGCAAATTTGGCTATCGTAAATGGGGATGCAATCAGATAAGTCGCTTTATTTACACCGGGTGTCAGTACCTGATAGTGATGAATAACATCTGGAAATACAAAGCCTATATCTCCTTTTTCCATATGGTATAGTTCCTGTCCGACACCAAGTTCTAATGCTCCACTTGTTACACAAACGATCTCCAGTGCATTATGAAGATGTGGTTCAATAAGTTTTGACTTCCTATTTATTGCTATGATCTCCTCTTTTGTGTCAACATATTTTAACTGCATGAAATACTCCCCTTTGCAACATTTGTCTATATCTTCTTTCGATTTGGCAAGCAATCCTTTTACACCTATCTTATAATCAACTTGTAAATAAGGAAAGGAGGAATTGCAAATGAGCAACCTAAAAAAATATCTGAATGACCTTTTAGTATTCTACACTGAATATTTTGAGCATCCTTACCATGCATAAATACTAAAAGGACTATTTTGTGAAAACTGAATATTTTCTTAAGGCCATTTCACAAAAATGAAGTGGTCCTTTTTTATTTTCAAAATACAGTTCAATCACTTTATATATAGAAAAAAGCACTGTCTCATCGAGCAATGACCAGACAACGCTTTCTCCTGTCAATTCTAATTTATGTCTGATGCATCTGTTACTTCATCAGCAGCAATTCCTTTTTCTGCTTTCAGTTTTTTATTTGCATCTTCTACATTCATTCTTGAAAGTACAAACATAATCAATACATCAAAGATTAACGGAAGCCAAAGATACATAAACTGCATCATATCAAGTGCAGACTGCGGCTGAGTTGCATTTGTTCCGATATATCCACTGAACTCAAGCAGCCATCCAACAACAGCGGTTCCAATACCTCCACCGATTTTTACGCCAAGAGAAGTACAAGAGTACATCGTTCCGTCAATTCTCTTTCTCTGTGTAAGATAAGTGTACTCAGAGCAGGATGCGATAACTGCATTCATATCTCCCTGCCATGGTCCCTGACCTAATGCTGCAAGAGCTGTAAATGCCATCATCAGCGGAACACTGCCCATATATCCTGCAACAACAACAAGTGCTCTACCGATGACTGCTAAGACATAACCTCTTAAGTTCAGTTTATACATACCTTTCCACTTACCAACTAATGTCGGTGTGAAAATCAGGGCAATGATCAGTGGAATATTTACTGCCCATGCAAATTGTCCAAACAAATTCTTATTTTTCAGTACCCATGTCATGTAATAAATGCCAGCTCCAATCATGGCACTATATAACTGCTGTAAAATATATGTTCCACAAATCATCATGTAATATTTGTTTTTAACAAGAAGCTTGAATGCCTGTACCATTCCGTACTTTTCATTATCATCCTTTACTTCTCCTTCGTTAAGTTCTTCCTCAGGAAGTTCCTTAACAGAAAGTGCTGAAATCGTATTTACGACAAGACCAATGATTGCATAGATAATAGCAACCGTTCTCCATGCTGCAGCATCTCCACCACATTTATCTACAAATCCAACTGTAATTGCCTGAATCAGAAGGCTTGTTGAAAACGCAAAAATAAAACGGTAAGATCCCATCTGCACACGCTCTTTGCTGTTCTTTGTAATCAGTGACGTAAGTGCTGAATAAGCAATATTGTTTGCTGTATAAAACACACCATTTAACAGTGTGTAAGAGATAAAGAACCATGCATATTTAGCCGTTGTTCCCAAGCTGACTGGTACTGCAAAACAGCAGACCAGCGTAATGGCACAACCAATATATCCATATAGCATCCAGGGTTTCGCTTTTCCCATTTTACTGTGTGTTTTGTCAATCATTGATCCAAAAAATATATCCGTAAAACCATCAAATAGTTTTGATACGGCAATCAGGGTACCTACGACACCTGCAGCAAGTCCTACTGAGTCCGTCAAATAGACCATCATAAAAGATGTCAGGAACGCATAGACTACATTACCTGCAATATCGCCTGATCCATATCCAATTTTGTTATACCATTTCAAATACTTTTTTTCTTCCATCGAATTTCTTTGCTCCTCATCTTCATCGCACTTAGAATTTCAAGATGTCTAACAGAGTATGATGTCTAATTCTAGTTTTTTCTCTGTTTTTGTCTGATTGCTCTGTATATCCGGACTTTACATAACAATCAGACTCTCTTTCCTTGTTTACGGGTTACATGAAACTTTATTATCCCTTTATATACGGTATCAGTGTAAACTGGAACCGGAATAATACATCATCAAATCGGTACTGCTCCAATACAACTGGACCACAACTGTTAGAACCAATGCCATTTAGTGCATAGTCAACACAAAATACTACACTATCTGATTCTGTCAGTTCATAATTATGCGTTTTCTCCTCAAGTTCTTCCTGCGTATAATAAGAAGCATTGAATGAGAAGGCATTTTCCGCAGAGACCACAATTCCATATCGGCTGTTGTTAAGCTCTACATATTCACAATCATAATGGCTTCCATTTTCCTGTGGACGGATATAGTCCTCATGTAAATCCCCTACATCTGCCCGGTACAAACCGTGGCTCGCAGCCTGATGTTTATCACAATAACTTTCCTGTGGTCCCATTCCAAAGTATCTTACAGCTGAAAGTTTTTTATCCAGGAACATCCTCACACCAAATCTCGGAAGATCCGGGAATTCATCGTCTTTTGTTACTGCAATATCTGCATCAATCTTTCCAGCAGCTTCTATTTTCCATGTAATCGTCACATCAAGAATCTTCTGTACTGTCTCTGCCACAACGGAAGCATGGCTTGTAATCTTCACACCATGTTTTCCCTGCACAACCTCTGTCGTATAGGCTCTTGTGTAAGCCTTATCATAGTGGGCTTTCTTCCATTCAGACTTGATGTACATATCGTTATCTGTTGGAGCTCTCCAGATATTTAATTCCATCGGATGGTTCAAGTATTCCCGCCCTGCGAATTTCATCTCTGTAAAGAGTGCAGTACGTTTGTCTAGGGTATAAGCAAATTCACGCCCCTTGATATGAATCTGTGTATCATTTTCATTAACCTGTAATTCAGAGTCCACTACTGTTTTTGGTATCCATTTCTCTGCAAGTTTACATTTTGTATCCTCTTTACTTACCTCAATTTCATCAAATCCAAGAATATGGTCTTCATCCAACAGTGGCAATTCTTTTTTCAGATGGTAAATAAGTTTTAAATAACATTTCCCATTCTCTGGAACATTGATCTTCAGGTTTGTTTTTCTTTCCTCGTGTGGTGCCACAGAAAACTCCGGAAGTATGCCTTTGCTGATCACAAGACCATCCTGTGTCAGCTCATAACTAATCTTCACATAATCTTTCAAGTCATCAAAATCCATGTAGTTATGAAGCACAAGTTCTCCGCTTTCTTTGTTATAGGAAATAACTCTTGCCGGGCGATAAACATTCTTGTATTCCAAAAGTCCTGTATGTACCGTTCTGTCCGGATATACTAATCCATCCATACAGAAGTTGCCATCATGAATTTCTTCGCCATGGTCTCCCCCATAAGCATATATAGTCTTTCCATTCTCAGCAGTTCCATGAGCAATCGCATGGTCACACCATTCCCAGACAAAGCCGCCGCACATTTTATCATTATCCTGAATCATCTGGAAGTAATCTTCAAAATCTCCAGGTCCGTTTCCCATGCTGTGACAGTACTCTACCAAAAGGAAGGGTTTGCTTCCATCTTTATCTAGATATTCCTGAATTTCGGAAAGCGCTGGGTACATCCGGCTGTACACATCCAGATTGCTGTAATCATATGTTTCATCATAATTACGGTATCTTGCACTCTCATATTGTGTGATACGGTCTGGATCAAAATTCTTTGTCCATTCCAGTGCTTTTTCAAAGTTGCAGCCATAAGCACTCTCATTTCCCATTGACCACATAACAATACAGAAACGGTTTTTGTCACGTTCCACCATGAGTTTTACGCGATCAACGATTGCCTCTTCCCATACCGGATCATCTGCAATCTTCTCATTCCATCGTTTGAACCGATTGTAATCAGTGTCTTCTTTTCTGTAGATCATAAATGGACCATGAGCTTCAATATCTGCTTCATCTATTACCATGAATCCATACTTGTCACACATTTCATAGAAAAATGGTGCGTTCGGATAGTGGCTGGAACGGATCGCATTAAAATTATGCTGCTTCATTAACGTAAGATCGGTTGTAATCTGTTCCGGATTGATTGTAAATCCAGTAACCGGATCAGAATCATGTCGATTGACACCACGGAATTTAATCTTCTGTCCATTTAAATAAATAACCTGGTCTTTAATCTCTATCTTTCTTAATGCAATGTGATCTACAATTACTTCATTCTCTGTTTCAAGAATCAGTTTATATAGATATGGATTTTCCGTATTCCAAAGTTCCGGACTTGCGATTTCTAATACAGCTGTTCCTTCTTCAGCAATACTTCCTAGTGCTATAACTGCTCCGTTTCTATCTTCAATCGAAATTTTTACATTTAACGGAGAGTAGAATTTCATTTCAATTTCTACTTTCGCAAGCATATCCTCAATTCTTGTTTTAATATGATAATCACTGATTGCCTGTTTTGGGCGTTTCAAAATGTACACATCCCGGAAAATACCACTCATACGGAATTTGTCCTGATCTTCCAAATAGGAACCATCACACCACTTCATGACCAGAACCGCTATGCTGTTCTCTCCGTCCCGAAGGAGGTCGGTGATATCAAACTCACTGGTCATATGAGAAACCTGGCTATACCCTACATAAAAGCCATTGATCCATACATAAAAGCAACTGTCTACTCCTTCAAAATTCAAGAAAGCTTTTGGTGCATTTTCATCTTTGTGATAAACAAAGGTATATGCATATGTTCCACATGGAATATCCTGTGGTACATACGGTGGATCAAATGGGAACGGATACCTGATGTTTGTATACTGATGTGTGTCATATCCTGCCATCTGCCATACACTCGGAACCTGAATCTCATCAAAATTTTCTGTATCATAATCTTTCTCAAAGAAGGGTTCCTGAACATCATAGATACTGTTAAAATACTGGAACTTCCAAGTTCCGTTCAATAACTGCATTCGGTCTGACTCTTCTCTGTGCTCCACCAGGTTATCCATTCTTTTGGATGCCGGAATAAAATAGGCTCTGGCTGGCATTGTATTTTCATGCAGTACGCTTAAATCCTCATAATAACGTGATACAATCATAAATAACTCTCCTTTAATACATATACATTTTTTTGCACTTTGTTTTTCCACAGCAAACCTTGTCTTTTACTTTTATGTTTACGCTTCTCTGTTTTGCTATATATATCTTATCCTAATCTGCAAAACATGTCTATGAATTGGATTAGACAAAATATACACTAAATGATACAATAACAAAAAAGGAAAAGAGGTGCTACCATATGTATATGAATACCGGTTATTTAAACCACTCCCATATGGATTTCAAAGACAAAAGTCGCCCACTGGTTGTAGGAAGTTGCGGTACTTACCGCCTTTCCAGCCATCCAAAGTTACCAACCTACCGTCCAAGGGGACGCCTGGATTATCAGATTATCTATATCACTGCTGGTTGTGGGCATTTTCATTTTGACAATGTGGATAACGAAACGATTGTCCCCGCCGGTAATATTGTACTGTACAGACCGAAGGAACTTCAGAAATATGAATATTATGGAAAAGATAAGATAGAAGTATACTGGATTCATTTTACAGGCAACAATGTAAAAAATATCCTACGGCAATATGGATTCCCGGATAAAGAGCGTGTATTTCAGGTCGGAACCTCTATGGAATACGAACAGATTTTCAAGCGTATTATCATCGAGCTTCAGCGTTGCCAAGATAATTATGAGGAAATGCTTGTCCTTCTGCTCCGTCATCTTCTTATCATCTTTCATCGGGAACTGACCAGGGAACATATCTCGAAAAATGAATACCTGGATCACGAGATGGATAACGCAGTTACTTTTTTCAGTGAAAATTATAACCAGAATATTAGCATAGATGATTATGCTGCCTCACGTGGAATGAGTGTCAGCTGGTTTATCCGAAACTTCAAAAAATACACAGGTTCTACACCAATGCAGTTTATTGTGGGAATCCGAATTAACAATGCCCAGATGTTACTTGAAACAACAACCTATTCCATCAATGAAATTTCTAAAATCGTCGGGTATGATAATCAGCTTTATTTCAGCCGGCTTTTCCACAAGCTGAAAGGATATTCCCCAAGAGAGTACCGAAAGATAAGAAACAAGTTCTAAAATCCACAATATCATAAATCCAGTTTCCCCTCCAAAAGAGGATGCCACGGAATCATCAAATCAACGATTCCATGGCATCCTCTTCTCTCTTTTTGCTATTCTTATTTTACAAACTCAACCGAATAATAATACATATACTCATTATCTGTATCTAGGTGTTCTCCTGTAATGTCCTATATCGGCAACGAATTCACTTTGATTTGTGTTGCTTTCCGCTGGAATTAAAGCGTCAGCCTTCTAGATGTCAAAATTTCGAGGCCCAATCACACTCTCTATTTTCTCGCTGTCTACGCTTAGCAACTGCCATTACTGGCAGGCACCCAAGACTCGATACTGGCGGTTGAAATCCACTTATTTAACTTTAGTTTACGTAATAATATATTATGTAAATTAGGCTTGAAAAATTAGACAGCTATCGGTATCAAAAACCGACAGCTGTCTTTTTTAAAATTCTTTTTTTTCCATAATTCGACTACTAATAAAATAAGATATCAATGTCGCGAAAATCCCCAAAGCAAATAAAATAATAGTTACTACTTCATCATTTACAGAATTTATGGCTGTTAAAATTCTGGGGTTTCCATCAATTAAATTTTTTATAAAATAAATTGTTGCAGCTATAATCCCAGCTAAAAGAGTTAAAATAATTCTGCTTTTTTCCATTCCATACTTTAACTGGAATGGAATCAAAATAGACAACATCAATAAAATGATTGGTAAGAAAATGAGAATAACCGGCAATTCATCAAGAAAAGAAAAGCGTTCTCCGCGTATCATCTTGGATACAAAGTAAAGAATAGCAGCAAACAGCCATGCAATAACCGCACCACCAATACAAAACAGATATTTCTCCTTAACATAGATTTTTGCTGTAATCGGAAGTGTCATTAGAAATTCATATCCATGGTCTAATTCATCGTAAGAAATGGTACTTACCATAACAATTGCTGCGCAAAAAGACAGATATCCCAAAATAAAAGTACCATCTTGTGAAAAACCTAACACAACTGCAATTACAACAAATAGCAGTAACATCTGTTTTCTCTGCATGATTAACCGAATATCTTTTTCTAACAATCCTGCCATAATTAATATCCCCCTGTCGTCATAAGAATCAATGCATCAATCCTGCCATTTTCTACTGCTATCTGTGGATAATTTTCCAAGTAATAGTTTTTATCGTTTGTAAGGCAGGCATAGCCATAAGCTTCTTTTTGTATCTTTAAAATTGCTTCTTTATCAAGTGTTTCATACTGTTCTTTCGTTACTTTTAAAATCCCATATTGTTCTAAAATAACATCGATTTTTTCATGGAGCATCAATTTTCCATTATGAACCAGATAAATATCGTCACAAAGTGTCTCTAAATCAGCTGAAATATGGGACGTAATTAAAATACTCCGATTCTCATCTTCTATCAGATAATCTCTTAATAAATCCAAAATTTCCGTTCTGGCTTCAATATCAAGTCCTGAGGTTGGCTCATCCAATATCAAAAGACGTGCTTTGTGGGTAATCGCAGTTAACACTTTTAATTTTGCTTTCATACCTGTTGAAAATTCCTGAAGTTTTTTCTTTTTTGGCAGATTTAAAAGTTTACATTTTTGTTCAAATTTTTCTTTTTCAAAATGAATATAGGTCTTCTCTAAAATTCGTTCAATATCCGATATTGTAAGTTGTGTACTAAATCCAGATTCAGCCAAAGATACACCGATAGCTTGTTTTTTATCCGGTTCTAATTTTTTTATTGGAGTTCCAAAAACTTTAACCGTACCGGAGTCCGGTTTTATAAGTCCCAAAATCAGTTTAATTGCTGTACTTTTTCCAGCTCCATTTTTTCCAATTAATCCTGTAATTTGTCCTTTGGGTATTTTCATAGATAAGTGAAAATGAAAATCATTATAATTCTTATCCACTTCCTGCATCTCTATCATAAGCCACTCTCCCTTCTTCTTATTTTTCATCTAACAACAGCTGAACAAGTTCTAAAATTTCATTTTGATTCATTCCAACCGAAACTGCTTTATCAATTGCTTTGTCAAATTCTTCTTCGACTGCACGTTTTCTTGCTTCAACTGCTAACTGTTTATCAGAGGCTGTAACAAAAGTGCCTTTTCCATGAATTGTTGTTACAAATCCTTCTTCTTCCAACTTATCGTAAGCTTTTTTTACAGTTAATGCGCTGATACGGAGTTCTCCGGCAAGTTTTCTTACAGATGGAAGTCCCTCACCTTCTACAAGGTTTGACTGAATAATTTCTGATTTAATCTGTTCCATTAACTGTTCATAAATCGGTACCATGGATGAATGATTCAGTATAATATGCATATTTATAAAATCTCTCCTTTACAATAAACAAGTATATAACAGATGAATACTGTTGTCAACTGTTATATACTGTTTATTGTAACTTTTAAGTAAAAATCTCATTTGTAAGCGAACACATATTCCGAATATTTGTTTGCATTATAACTATGAATATGATATGATAATACTAAGATGAGAAGGAAAAGAACCTTTATTTTAAGCAGAGTTTCGGGAGGATTTAAATAGATGACGTATGGTAAAATAAGCAAAAAACAATCTGAGATTTTAGAATATATGAAAAAAGAAATTTTAAACAGAGGATTCCCACCGTCTGTACGTGAAATTTGTCAGGCAGTTCATTTGAAATCAACATCTTCGGTTCATGCACATTTAGAAACGCTTGAAAAGAATGGGTACATAAAGCGTGATGCAACGAAGCCTCGTGCAATTGAGATTTTAGATAATAATTTTAATCAGGTACGAAAAGAAACGATTAACGTTCCTGTGATTGGAAAAGTTGCAGCAGGTCAGCCTCTTTTAGCTGTAGAAAATACAGAAGGATATTTTCCAGTACCAGCAGAGTTTTTACCGAATCAGCCAACTTTTATGCTTGTTGTTCAGGGGAACAGTATGGTAAATGCCGGAATTTTTGACGGAGATTATGTTATGGTTGCGCAGCAGGATACCGTTGAAAATGGAGAAAAAGTAGTTGCTTTAATTGAAGATTCTGCAACTGTAAAAACGTTTTATAAAGAAGAAGAGCATATTCGTCTTCAACCAGAAAATGATTATATGGATCCGATTCTGGTAAATCCAGACAAAGAGACTTTTCAGATTCTGGGAAAAGTGATAGGAGTATTTCGTTTTATGAAATAAAGAAACTCCTGCTGCCCTATTTGTGTTATTCTTATTGGGCAGGCATTTTCATTTTTTACGACATCAAAAGTTGTCAGCTTTTTGGGGGCGAGCATGTTGCTTCATTCTGACAGCTTTTGATGTAATGTATATTTTGGAATTCTTCTCATTTTATTTTGATGCGAATGCCAGAAAAAGCTTTTCTAAACTCTCCTCTATCTGTGCGACGTCAACTAAAAACACAGAAACTCTGACACCATCCCCACTATCAAATAAAATGGGCTCAGTATTTCTCATTTCTTCATTCATTGGATATAACAGCCATACTTCTGATGCTTGATATTTCTTTGCATAGGCGTACATCTGATACATATCAGCCTGAGAAATACCATAATTCGCTTTTTTATTGTTTATCAGACTTTTCCATTTTGTATCTAAAATGATAATTGATTCGTCAGGTCTTGTGATAACTAAATCGGGTCTAAGAGCAAATTTTTGATATTTTTCCCCATTCAATGTATCAAATAAATAATAGCCTTTATCTTGAATGGATACATCCCATCCGGCTTGATTCAATCGTTTCTTTAAATTCTTTGCAACATAAGCTTCAAATACTTTTTCCATTGGAAATAATAACGCACGAGCCGATTCCGTTCCGGAAAACATACTAAAACTTTTATTTTTTAGAAAGACCTTTGACCATTTCAAAAGCACTTCATAACATTTGGTTGTTCTATCTATCACGACTTTTGAAAAATCTTTTTCATAATTTTTTGATGGTTCTACAAGTTCAAATGATACCAATAACTGACGTATCTCTTTTGAATTTTGTGCACTGCCCGTGAGTTGTTGCAATTTTAATAGAGTTGACTTTATCAGCCTGTTTTGGGGACAATTTGCCTGATATTCATCAAATACAACGTAAAACCGTTCTTTATGAACAATGTTTTGTTTGAGATGTTCATTTACCAAAAGTTTTCCCTTATAAACATTAAGATTTTCTTCTTGATTGAGATATGATGATTTTATTCCGTTTTTCACAAGCCTTCGGACTTCTTGAATATATAAGTTGATAAATATTTCATATAAATTCATGTTTTCTGGATTTAAATTGGCATTTGCAGCTGTTTTACCAGAAAAATCCTTCATACTGCGAAGCATTTTTAAGAATACTTTCTTTGTTTCATCTTTTTCTTCTTTTAAAAATGCAATTTTAGGAAGAATCTGTATCTGAACATTCTTTTTTAGCTGAATCAGCCCAACGTAGTTTTTGAATGTGATTGTCTGACCGAGTGCTTTCTTATATCCAATGGTTATGAAGTTTAAAATATCTGAGTTTTCTTCTTTTTGCTCAAACTCATGAATAAATTCAAGAAACTCATGAAATGTCTTTTTATCAAGGCATTGGTATTGCTTATCAAACCTTTTTAAGTTTTGATTTTTCTCATTTGCTTCAATGATTTTTTCAAATTCTCGTACTTCCAGAACCTGCATCATACATTCTCCAATTTCTTATCACCCATAATTTCAATATAACTGTTAATATTAAAAAACGCAGAATCTTGAATCTGATAAGAATACTCAGGAATATCAAAATCGGATGTATCGCCTCTAAAAATAGTAGTTGCAGTTGTTCTTGTTTCAAGAATAAATTTGTGTGCATCCTGCGTTTTTCCATTGTCTCCAAGTACAAGCATAATTTTGCTGTAATCTTCATAAAAATATTCCTGAAGCAGGGGAATGATAGATTTCTTAAAGATATCAGCCAGTTTTGTTATCGTCGTTTCATCTTTTAAACCAAGAAAAAAAGCATGTCCAATCGTGTGTTCTCGGTCAAATAAAAATTCAATGCGTTTGTTCATACATTCCAGCATAAGTGCCACATCAAGTTCTACTCCTTCTACACGAATTTTATCTGCGCCCATTTTTCTAAGGACTGTAACATCAGGCATCCTCTCAATAAACTGAAATCGGCGGCGAAGTGCAGTATCCATAAGTGAAATCGAACGGTCGGCAGTATTCATTGTTCCAATCAGATACACATTATTTGGCACGCCAAATGACTTGTTGGAATATGGCAGAATAACTTCCATTGCTTCTTTTGCTCCTTTTCGTTTTACCGGTTCAATCAAAGTAATCAGTTCACCAAAAATTTTGGAGATATTTCCACGATTAATTTCATCCATAATAAATACATAAGGTCGTGTTTCTTCTTTTAACTCAATGTCAGAATCTGCTGGAATTTTGCTTAATAAATCTCCCACATGAATCCTTACTAATTCGTATACTGATTTTCTGTCGAGTCTGACACCACCATTTAAATCAATGATTTCGATATCTTTACCTTTACAAATCCAGTTTACCATACGTTTTCTTGGATATCTCTCAATAGAAGTATCAAATTCTGCATTGCTGGTTATCACTCCAATTCCATCTACCGCACTTGCTGTGGAACGTGCCACCACAATATCACCGATTTCCATTTCCTGATGAAAATTAAGTAAGATTCGACGTTCTTTATCATTTAAATTTCCGGTATCTTCGGTGATGATTTCCGGACTTCCATCCCAGCCGATTCGAATCGTTCCCTCCTCAAAACATTTTTTCTTTAACTCTGGATATTCCGTTCCACCGAGAATGACATTCCAGACACGAGCTTCATTTCTAATTTTTGTTTTCTTTGTCTCTGCCTTTTTTTGTTCTGCCCTCCCACAAAATGCTTTAAATATCCCATCTTTTATCGTATATTCCACATCATTGGAATCGTGATTTAGATTCGGACGGATTCCTTCGATAAATTCTTCATAACCATACGATTGATGAAAGGTAGTAAAGGCAATCCTTTTTTCTTTCGCCTTTAATTCCTGATAGCGTTTTAGTACCTGTTCGTAAGGAAGTGCTTCTATTTCATCTAAATTTTTTTCTTCGCAGATTGCAACGGCATAAAGTATGGTATAGTATGTTTTTCCTGTTCCTGGAGGACCATACAGAATCAGATTTTTATCAAATTCCATAGCGTTGTTTCTCCTTTGTTCTTATACTTTGGCTTTTATCTTTTAAGAGATGTAACTCTACTAGTACAGCGTAAATTAAGTAGCTGCTAACTAGATAAAGTATAACAAAAAAGCCTTGAGAAAGTAAAATAGATTTCTCAGGGCTTTTGATTAATTTTTATTTTAAATCTTCTACTTCAACAACAGTACCATCTCTCCAGATTCTTTCTAAATCATAAAATAAACGGTTTTCTTCATCGAAGATATGAATCACGATATCTCTGTAATCCATCAGAATCCAGTTTGCATTCTGATATCCTTCAATTTGTTTCGGTTCATATCCGGCTCTTCCGAGTGTTTCATCCACGTTGTCGGCCATCGCCTGAACCTGATTATGGTTTGTTCCGCTTGCGATAATGAAATAATCTGCAAGGGTAGATACGTTTTCAATGTTGATAACTTTAATTTCAAGTGCTTTTTTATCGTCTAATGCATCACAGGCTAATTTTGCAAGTTCTTTGCTTGTCATAAAGCGCTCTCCTTTTTTTCTTGTTGCTTTGTTTCATGTAACTGTCTATAAAATTCAAATGCATCTTTCGTTTCAGGATCGAGTGTTTTAGGATTTTTTCCAAGATACTCTAAGGTATCCCGCAAAATCTCATACATACATTCATCAATATCATAAAAAGCAGTTTGGCGGATTTTGGCAAGATTTGGAGCTTTCTCTCTGTTTGGCTCAATATAATCCGCAATGTAAATAATTTTTTCCAGCATCGTCATATCTGCTTTTCCGGTTGTATGCCAGCGAATAGAAGAAAGAATCTCTTCCTCTTCTACCTGATATTTTTCTTTTGCAAGAAACGCTCCTAATTTAGCATGTAAAAGAAAAGGAGCCTGAGCTTCAATTTCTGAAATTTCTATCTTATTTTTCTCGCAAAGTTTTATTTTTTTTTCGTCCGGTATACACTTTGCACAGTCATGTAGCAGTCCTGCAACTCTGGCTTTTTCTAAATCACAGCCATAAGCCATTGCCAGTGCGGCTGCTGTATACATAACTCCTTTTGTATGTTCATAACGCTCTTTTTCTTGATGCTTTTTCACTTTTTTTGCAAATGCTTTTAAATCATATTGCATGTTCATCACATTCCTCGTAGATATGGTTTTGTTTGATGTACTCAATTACGCTGTCAGGAATATAATAGCGGATATTTCTTTTACCTGCGACCCAGGAACGCAGTAAAGCGGAAGAAATGTCAATATTTAAGGTTTTCAGCTTTTTAAAACTACCATTGTATTTTTTTGTCAGATAAGAAATCGTCTCATCTAACGCTTCCTCTTTGGTATGATTTCTGGTTGCAACTACAATAATGCCGGCCTGACAGATTCGTGCAGGTTCTTTCCATTCATCAAAATCAAAAAGAGAATCTGCACCTAAAATAAAATAATATTCCGTATTTGGATGTTTTTTATTTAAGCGTTCCAAAGTACGATAGGTATAAGTAAAACCATCTTCGTTCATTTCCTCTAAAGAAAGAGAAAAATGAGGATTGGAAGCAATCGCACGTTTTACCATTTCGCATCTTTGGTCATCCGTTGCACGGTGTGCTCGGTTTCGTTTATGAGGTGGATTTCCAGATGGCATAAACAGCACTTCATCTAATTGAAACTGCTCATAAGCGGTCTCTCCTAATATCAGATGACCGATATGAATCGGGTCAAATGTTCCACCCATAATGCCGATTCGTTTTTTTTGTTTATCCATAATTTGCCTCTTATCTAATCTGATTCTGGCAGATACAAAACCAAAACCGTGTTCTGTTTTAATTATTTTGGAAGTACGATTTTTTTCTTTTCTTTTTTGCCCTCTTTATAAAGGACAATTTTCTTTCCGATTACCTGAACAACCTGTGATTTCGTACGTTCTGCTAATACCTGAGCGATTTCTTTCGGGTCATCCATGCAGTTTTGAAGAACATTGATTTTAATCAGTTCTCTGGCTTCAAGTGCTTCTGCAACGGATGCTGTATTTTCAGGAGTCAGGCTTGCTTTCCCAATCTGTAAAATCGGGTCCATCGTCATAGCCAGACTTTTTAAATAAGCACGCTGTTTACTTGTCATATTATCTTCCCCTTTCTGGTTTTTATTTATAATAATCAAAATCAAATCCATACATACGGACGGTATCGCCTTCCTGAATTCCGGCTTTTTCTAAGTCTTCTAAGATACCACTGTCTTTTAAGAAACGTTGGAAGAAAGAGAAACCTTTTTCGGAATCTAAGTTGGTATAACCCAGCATTTTTTCAATCTTCGGTCCTTCCATATGGAATAAATGCTCGTCCTCTTCATCCTGATAAACAGTATAAGGAAGATTTTCTGTGATTAACATATCTTCCGGGAAGAATTCCTGTTCAAAGACAACCGGCTCTTTCTCAATGGTATCAAGCAGTCCTTTTACATAATATAACAGCTCTTTTACTCCTTTTCCGGATACTGCGGAAATTGCAAATACTTTGATTCCCTGTGGTTCAAATTCCTGACGGATTTTTTCTACAGGGTCTTCGTCCTCCGAATAAATTGCATCAATTTTATTTGCTGCAATGACCTGTGGAACTTCTTTTAATTTTGGGTCATAAGCTTCTAATTCTTTGTTGATTTTGTAAATATCGTCTATTGGGTCACGTCCTTCTGTAGAAGCTGCATCTACTAAATGAATCAAGACACGACAACGTTCAATGTGACGCAAGAACTGATGACCAAGTCCGACTCCTTCGGAAGCTCCTTCAATCAGTCCTGGAATATCTGCGATAACAAATCCATTGCAATCGTCTAAATCAACCACTCCAAGGTGCGGATTTAAAGTCGTAAAATGATAATTGGCAATCTGTGGTCTTGCATTGCTGACTCTTGAAAGGAAGGTAGATTTGCCTACATTTGGAAATCCTAAAAGTCCGACATCAGCAATTACTTTTAATTCTAACTGAACTTCTAATTCCTGTGCCGGCTGTCCTGGCTGGGCATATTTCGGAACCTGCATGGTAGCTGTCGCATAATGCATATTTCCTTTTCCGCCACGTCCGCCTTTTAATACAATCTGACGCTGATTTTCGCCAGACATATCTGCAATGACTTTACCGGAAGTTGCTTCTTTGATTACCGTTCCTTCTGGAACTTTTAAAACAATATCTTTTCCATCCGCACCGTGACAGCGTTTTTTTCCACCTTCCTGTCCGTTTTCTGCGGCATATTTTCTTTTATGTCGATAGTCCGTAAGGGCATTGAGGCCTTTATCCACTTCAAAAATGACATCTCCGCCTCGTCCTCCGTCACCGCCGTCTGGTCCGCCATTTGGGACATAGAGTTCTCTACGGAAGCTTACATGACCATCTCCGCCTTTTCCTGAGCGGATAATAATCTTTGCTCTATCTGCAAACATAATAACCTCTATCTTTCTTTATAATCTATATAAAATAAAGTGGACAAGTCCACTTTTCCTACGTTTACCAATATATAAAAAGTGGCTTCAAACCTGAACGATTTGAAGCCTCATTTTTAAAACTTATTCTGCAGTTACTGGAACAACAGAAACCTGTTTTTTATCTCTGCCTTTTCTTTCAAAACGAACAACACCATCTACTAATGCAAATAATGTATCGTCTCCACCGCGTCCAACATTCACACCTGGATGAATTTTTGTTCCACGCTGTCTGTAAAGAATGTTTCCGGCTTTTACAAACTGTCCGTCTGCTCTTTTAGCGCCCAGTCTCTTGGATTCGGAATCTCTACCATTCTTAGTAGAACCAACACCTTTTTTATGAGCGAAAAACTGAAGGTTCATTCTTAACATGCCTTACACCTCCTCGAATATAACATCAATATATTGCATATTTTCTTCTTCATTCTCTATTCCCTGAAGTCCTAAGATTAGAGACTTCAGCAGCAGGGTTGTATCATCAGAGGGGTTATCCTGCTCCAGTCGAAATTCAATCCGTCCATCCTCTTCTTTTACATCTGCTGTAAATGCATCCGAGGTAAAAGCTTCGATGGAATTGATTGCATTTAAGACAAGGGCGGATACCGCTGCACAGATAATGTCTTCACCTGCATTTGCATATCCCGCATGATCCCATGCGTCAAATCCAATTACAACACCATTTTTTTGATAAAATGTAACTTTTGTCATAATTAAGCGTTGATTTTTTCGATTTTAACTTTGGTAAACTGCTGTCTATGACCGTTTTTCTTGTGGTATCCGGTTTTTCTCTTATATTTGTAAACGATAACTTTTTTTGCTTTACCGTTTTCAACTACAGATGCAGTTACAGATGCATTAGCAACATCTTCGCCAACTTTTAAACCATCGTTGTTTACAGCAAGAACCTGGTCAAATGTAACAGTTTCGCCAGCTTCTGCTCCAAGTTTTTCTACTCTGATAACATCGCCTTCGGCTACTTTGTACTGTTTACCACCTGTTGCAATAATTGCGTACATATGGCACCTCCTATTATCATTACTCGCCAGAATATGGTGACTGACTTTTTCACAGTGCTTAAAACCTCTCTGTGCGGCATACTCGAATATCTTAGCACGCTTTTTTAAATTCGTCAATATCTTTTGCTGAAAAAATACATTTTTTTTCTAAATTCTTTTTCCGTCAAGTACTGCCTCTTTTAAACAGTTCCCTTCATAAACCAGCTTTAATGAAAAAAATGGATGATTCTCCTGTAATAATCTCAAAAAAATCCGGTCTCCTTCCCAAAGATTTAAGTTAAAGATTTCGTTCTTATCGACCCATTTTAAGACTCCCTCATTGCAGTCACAAAGTGTTCCTTCATAGTCATCTGCGGTATACAGGCACATGTATTCCGTTAATTCAGAACCCTTATCCTTTAATATAAATGTTACAATTCCGCGGAAATGATAAGAAGTCAGAGCAAGACCTGTTTCTTCTTTTACTTCCCTTAACAGACAGTCCTCCGGACTCTCATCTTTTTCAAAATGTCCTCCGACACCTATCCATTTTTCTTTATTGACGTCATTTTTCTTGGATATGCGGTGAAGCATAAGATAACGGTCTTCTTTTTCAATATAGCAAAGCGTTGTAAGCATGGATTTCATAAATCTTTTTTGTATACCTCCATTGTAATCTTCTCATGAGATGTTCCCTCAAAGTCTTCTGTAGAAATTAAATTCCATTGTGATAAATCTACTGTAAAAAAGAAATCCGCCGGATAGTCACGATTCCATTGAAAAAGAACAAGCGTATCGATTTTAGGCAGATAAGGCGTAATATCTTGATTTTCTACAAAACAAATAGATTGTGATTTGTCTAAAAATTCTTCGTCAACTTGAATACTATTGATATCTGTTAAATCTGTAAATAATTTTCGTGAATAAGCATTCATCCATAATTCTTTCTCGTTTGAATAATCTAAAATTTTTTCGCAAACTCTCCTATCACGACTTAATCTACGATGATTAAAAAGCATCCCATTCCTATTTTCTAAAGTAAGAATAACTTCTATAATAAATACCCCCTTCTGTTTTTCTTATTTTTGCATAGAAAGCAGTAACTTGTCAAATCTATTAAAGAATTGTATACTTAAATAAATGTTAAAAAAATTTAGAAAAGGAATAAAAAAATGAACAAAGTATTAATTGTAATAGATATGCAGAATGATTTTATCGATGGAAGCCTCGGCACAAAAGAAGCACAGACAATTGTTCCGACAGTAAAAGAAAAAATTAAAGAATATCAAAAACGTGGAGATAACATTATTTTTACGAGGGATACCCACCAAATCGACTATCTGAATACTCCAGAAGGTAAGAAATTGCCAGTGGAACATTGTATTTATGGTACGCATGGATGGCAGATAGCGGAAGAATTAGAAGTAGAAGGAGCTACATACATTGATAAGCCAACATTTGGCTGGTCTCACTGGGAAGAGCAGAAATTTGACAATGAGATTGAATTAATCGGACTTTGTACTGACATCTGTGTAGTATCCAATGCATTGATTTTAAAGGCTGTTTTTCCAGAATTAAAGATTACAGTAGATGCATCCTGCTGCGCTGGTGTCACACCACAAACTCATAAATCAGCACTGGAAACAATGAAAATGTGTCAGATTGATATAATTAACGAATAAAACAATAGCTAAATAATAAAACAAATATAAGAACCCCGTCTGTCTGTTTTATATAGAAAGATGGGGTTCTGTAATTGAATAATAACTGTAAATGATAGTTTATTTTTCTTCGTCAAAAGAAAGCTTGATTGCATTTTCAATGACATACCACTCATTAGAGTCAATCATACGAATCATATCATCAAATCGATGAATATCACTCATTCCATCCATGACATAAGACACAATAGAGTTACTGGAAGAAATGGTTTCCTGCAATTTGTTGATGGTCGCAAATTCATGAAAATTCTCAGCAGTTACTGTTGCAACAATTTTAGAAAATTCCTCATATTTATTGGAAAACCATTTCTCTTTCTGCTCCTTTGAAAAACGGAAGAAAATAAAATTTCCCGCTAAAACTACATCTGTATCCGC
This sequence comes from Firmicutes bacterium OM04-13BH, assembly GCA_003481745.1. GTDB lineage: Bacteria > Bacillota > Clostridia > Lachnospirales > Lachnospiraceae > Blautia > Blautia stercoris. The sequence continues at coordinate 131,607 of QULP01000002.1, read as the reverse complement.
TTTTGCAAAATCATACAAAAGTTGATTCTGCCAGTCATGAAAATCATCAAAATCTTTGGCAAAATCAGCATAAGAACCAATGACTCCCTCTGGAAGTCTTTCTGAATAGAAACAGTCTGCTTCATAATTGTTGTGTAATACCTCTAAAAAATCAGCATCTATAACTTCTACCAGGCTGTTATTCTCTGCTTTTTGCCTTTCAAATTCTTTATTAAGAAAATCTGAAATTCCATTTGTGTTATATTTCTTGTTTAGCAATTCTGTTTTATCAATGTGCGTTGTATCATCCATAAGGAAAAGAATTTTTGCCATACCAATCCTCCTATTATTTTTATTTTAGCAAGTACATACAAACATAAAAATTCAATTATTTAAAAATGTGTGTCAAATTTATTATAAAAATAGACACATAAACCGACACAGTAAATAGTATATCAAACAATCCTAAAACCGTCAATTTTTACACATTATTACCAAAGAACATCTAACATAAAATACCCCGTTTTTTATATTATACTCCGAAAAATTATAAGAAAAAATTAAGAATCGAATGGGAAAAGTATAAATTTATACATGCTTATACATGGAAAAGTTATTCTTATAAAAGAAATGAAATTTTTTTGTCCAAAAATATTGATTTAATTTTAGACGCAAGATATAATAGTCTAAAAAATACAATTTATTTTTAGACAAGGAGAACCTATTATGGATGGACAAATGAACTTGTTTGCAAATGATGCCTTTTCAGTAATTGAGGGAATCAGTACGAAAGATGATGAGCTCTTAAAATGTTTTAAATCAGAATTACAATCCGTAGAATATATGACCTTGAAAGATTTATTTTCAGGATTTAATATGATTAAGGCAATTACGTTTTCTTATGATATCGGTTTCATCAATGAGTTGATGGAACATTTCGATTATGGAGAAGTAATTCTAGGTGGTAATTTTCTTGTTCAAAAAGATGGGAAATTAAATGATTTATTAGCAGAAGTTTTAACAAATGCTTATGAAGCAGGCAAAGCCATCCAGAAGTATGATAAATTAGCAAACATGCTTACAGACGGTGATATTGAATTTAAAACTCCATCTTTTGTATTAGACCATAGAAAAATTTATTTATTAAAATCAGATAATGGCAGAACACGAGTCATTAAAGCATCTGCAAATCTTTCGAAAAAAGCATGGAATAATGACCATATAGAACATTATGAATACGATGATTCGAAAGAATGTTACGAAGCGTATGTAAAGGATTTTGAAACAGCTTGGGATATATCACAAGCAATTACAATGGATGTGATTTCATCAAAGAAAACAGATAACTTGGTTGAAGAGAATGTTATTTTAAAAGGCATTAAAGAAACAGGTCATGCAATTGTATTACAACAGCCAGAAGGTGACATATCATTCGACAATATTAAATATACCATAGACCACGGAGCAATCAAAGAAAAATATCAAGCCCTTTTAGGGGATGTAAAACCAAAATCGAAAACAGGGCTGTTTGAAATTGTGCCCAAAACACTTGAAAAAATGGAATATAATCAAAAGAAATTATTGCAAAAGAAAATGAAAACACGTAATATAACAGAGCGATATCCTTCTTTGACTTTGGATTTATATCATGGAGAAGCTTTTCTTAATGGTAAACAACTTCATTTGAATCCTACAGATGAAGAAGTAAAGCACGATATCAATGAAATAATTGGGATATTTCATAATTTTGAACAGTTTGTTTCATCTGACATAGAAAAACTTAAATATACACATTATAAATTAATGAATGCAATTTTTTGCTCACCGTTTCATGCAAAATTTAGATGTGCCTCCAAAATAAAAGGAGTGTCGACAGACTCCTTGCCTTTGTTTGCACTTATATCATCAGAAACATCTAATAGTGGAAAGACATTTATGATAAAAGCTGCATTAAAATTAATGACTGGCAAAGAATTAGATGGAACAAAAGCTTGTGACTATTCGAAAGATAATATCAGAGAGACACAACTTGCAGTGAAGGGAGTCCCTTTTTTTATTGATGAAATAGATAACCTATACATCTCTCGAATCAAAGATATTATTAAGAACCCCGAAAAATGTGAAGAAAATCAACTCGAAGATATGCCTATGATTTTATTTGCAAGTAATGATGTTCTGAAACCAGATGAGCCTCTTAGAAAACGAATGATATTTTTTGCGATGGATGGAGCATTGCCAAGTACAATAGATAAAACAGCTTATGCAAGCAGAGGAAAATCGATTATAAGAAAACTAGGCACTGGGTTTTACCGAGAATATTTGAGCAAAATGATGGATAAGGCAAAAGAGGAATTGGATTTTATTATTTACTCAAAAGAATTTCCAGACGATTATTACCCAAAACTTTTGGCTCTATCATCTGAAGTAATCATTTCTATTTTTGAGGATTATGGTTATACGTTGCCTTCATATATAAGAAAGTTAACCTGGAATGATGATTATTCTATGGATTCTAATGCGGATGAAATTGTACACGAGATTGCTTCTTTTTGTAAAAATAACAAGAAAGCTTATAAACTTACAAAAGACAGATTATTGATTGAATGTGGGATAGATAAAGATAGTCAGAGAAAAATTAATTCATGGAAAAATTTACTTCCGGCTGAAATGAAAGCGGAAATATTGTTTACCCGTGAATACTGGAATACTGCAAAATTTCAATCGATAGAAAAGTATTTGAAAAAAGATGTGGACATAAACTTAGTAAATTTTCACTATTTGGAAAGGAATGATTTTATTGACGATACATTTATATGTAAAATTACATGAACCCTTATCTATTTTTGATAATGTAATAAAAGCAATCAAAAAAGAGCAGGATGAATTGCTGGTTACAAGTGAAAATAAAAGGTCTTTTACATCATTCAATGAGATAAAAAAGATTGACGACCATACCATCTTTGTTGTTTCTTCCCTAAATTCTCTTGGACTAAATGATGCCGATATTGCTGCCCAGCTTTCATGGTTTATTGATAATTCTGTAAAACTTGTTATCTGTGATGTTACATCTACTTATGAATTTGGAGTAACACAGCCAATGAATCAAGCTGTTTTAAATACGATATTGGAATCAATATTAAGTGATAATAAGAATGTAGTTACTGTTTCTTTTAAAAGAGCAAATTCAGGAAGAAATAAATTGCCGTTCCCAGATAACTGGGATGAACTATATGAAAAATGGAGGAATGGGGAAATCTCATCAAAACAATTTATTGAAAAATCAGGACTTAAAAAAGCAACCTTCTACAATTTGCTGACAGAATACAAAGACATTCAAGTTCAAAATGAAAAGTATTTAAAACGCTATAAGATTATATAAAGCAGACAGGATGATTCACTATGCAGGAAAAAGAAAAACTGCCACCAACAGCCTGGCTTTCAACATTACTTATTGGAATATATACCCTATTCCTTGCAATCGTAGAAGCAAGAATTGCTATATTTCTGTTTTATGCGAAAAATATAACAACGGCTGGAGCACATATAATTTCTGAATCAGAAACCATGTCTGATTACATCGGCGGTCATTTAGTCCTTTCGGGAGTTTTCACTACTATGCTTGGCGGTCTGACTGGAGTAATTGCATTTCTTCTAGCAGCAGGGATTTTTATTTTATTCTTAGTCTGCCTGGTTACCCTGGTTAGTTCCTGCCTCCTGTTCCAAAAAAGAAAACTGCAGGTAGATGCATGGATGAAACTAATTATTTTCGTTATCTTTTCAATTCTTTCCTGGTTATTGTTCCAGAGTGTGTGGATAACCCTGCTTCTGATAATTCCGGCGGTTCTGGGAATGATGACACTACTTAAAAATAAAGAATAAAAAGACTTGAAATGGCAAAAAAGAACATAAAACCGGCAAAAAAAGAGATTTTCCAATTTATTTGGTTGAACAAATTCAAGTATTACTATATACTTGTAAGGAAAATTACACTAAAGATGTACATACCACTCCTGTTATCTATTTGTTTCGGCACTAGATAGGAGTGTAAATGGATTCAAAAAAAGTGTAAGAAATTTATAAAAATGCTCAAAATTTAAGTAAAAACAAAAAGAGGTAAGAAAACGTGCAACGCATTGTGAGTGGGTTAAAGCTTATACGCTTTGCACAAAAAGAAAGAGGTAAAAATTGAGAAAACTAGCATTAAGTGATGAAATATTACTAGAAATCGAGAAGCCAGCCCGCTATATCGGGAATGAAATCAATTCAGTAATGAAAAACAAAAATGAGGTAGACATTCGATTTGCGATGTGCTTCCCGGATGTCTACGAAATCGGAATGTCCCATCTCGGAATTCAGATTTTATATGATATGTTCAATAGACGCGAGGATACCTGGTGCGAGCGCGTTTATTCCCCATGGCCGGACTTAGATGCCATTATGCGGAAAGAAAATATTCCACTTTTTGCGCTTGAATCGCAAGATAACATTAAAGATTTTGATTTCCTTGGTATTACTATACAGTATGAAATGTGCTATACCAATATCCTTCAGATTTTAGACTTAAGCCAGATTCCGCTTCATGCTTCTGATCGAAGTGAAGATGACCCAATCGTGATGGGTGGCGGACCTTGTGCGTACAATCCAGAACCGCTGGCAAAATTTTTTGATATTTTTTATATCGGAGAAGGGGAAACTGTATTTGATGAACTGTTAGATGAATATAAAATCTGGAAAAACTCCGGAAAGAGCAGAAAAGAATTTTTGGAAAAGGCAGCAGAAATTCCAGGGTTATATGTTCCGGCATTTTATGATGCCGAATACAACGAGGATGGAACACTTGCAGCATTTCATCCAAATAATGAACATGCAAAAGAAACGATTGATAAACAGGTCGTTATGGATTTTGTCAATGTCTGTTATCCAAAGAAACCTGTTGTGCCATTTATTAAGGCAACTCAGGACCGTGTTACACTGGAAATCCAGAGGGGTTGTATCCGGGGATGCCGTTTTTGTCAGGCAGGTATGATTTATCGTCCGACCCGTGAGAAAAACGTAGCATTTTTAAAGGAAACCGCAAAAGAAATGCTGGAAAGTACGGGACATGAGGAAATTTCTCTTAGTTCTTTAAGCTCCAGTGATTATTCCAAGCTTCCAGAGCTAATTGACTTTTTAATTGAAGAGTGTTCCGAGCGTAATGTAAATATTTCGCTTCCATCGCTTCGTATTGACGCTTTTTCTTTGGATGTTATGAGTAAAGTACAGGATATCAAAAAGAGCAGTCTGACCTTTGCACCGGAAGCAGGAACACAGAGAATGCGTAATGTAATTAATAAAGGTCTGACTCAGGAAGATATTTTAAATGGCTCTTTTAAAGCCTTTCAGGGTGGCTGGTCTCGTGTAAAACTCTATTTTATGTTAGGACTTCCAACAGAAACGGAAGAAGATATGAAAGGAATTGCGCATCTGGCAGAAGAAGTTGCAAAAAAATATTATGAAATTCCAAAAGACCAACGTCATGGAAGATGTCAGATTGTGGTAAGTACGTCTTTCTTTGTTCCAAAACCATTTACCCCATTTCAGTGGGCTTCGATGTGTAAAAAAGAAGAATATCTTGAACGTGCTAAAATCGTAAAATCAGAAATTCGTGCCCAGTTAAATCAAAAGAGTATTAAATATAACTATCACGAAGCAGATGTTACGGTATTAGAAGGAATTTTAGCAAGAGGTGACCGTAAAGTTGCCGATGTGTTAGAGCTTGCTTATAGAAAGGGTGCTCTCTTTGATGCATGGTCCGAATATTTCCGCTATGATTTATGGATGGAAGCATTTGAAGAATTAAATATTGACCCTGAATTTTATACTCTAAGACAGCGTCCGCTTGATGAACTTCTGCCATGGGACTTCATCAATGCCGGCGTAACAAAGAAATTTTTACAAAGAGAATGGAAAACAGCAATGGAAGAAACAGTAACGCCAAACTGCCGTATGAAATGTTCCGGCTGTGGTGCAGGAAAATACAAAGGAGGGGTATGCGTTGAAGGTTAGGGTAAAATTTGCAAAAGAAGGGGCTATGAAATTTATCGGTCATCTGGATATTATGCGCTATTTTCAAAAGGCAGTCAAACGTGCCAATTTAGATGTCGCATTTTCAGAAGGATTCAGTCCACATATGATTATGTCATTTGCCTCACCTCTCGGAGTTGGAATTACAAGTACCGGTGAATACTTCGATATGGAATTAAAAAGTGCAACGACTTCTTCTGATATGGTAAAACGCTTAAATGATGCAATGGCAGAAGGGATGAAGATTTTAAGCATCCGCCAGGTAGAGGATGGTAAAGCTTCCAAAGCCATGTCGCTGGTTGCAGCAGCAGATTATCGTCTAAAATTCCGTGAAACTGCAAAACTTCCAGAGAACTGGAAAGAGAAATTAGAAGAATTTAAAGCACAAAAAGAAATTGTTATTTTAAAGAAAACGAAAAAAAGTGAAAAAGAATTAGATATTCGTCCATTTATTTATAAACTTTCTTTAGAAGAAAAGGATGAAATTTTTATGCAGCTTGCAGCAGGCAGCTCCAATAATACAAAACCAGAACTTGTGATGGAAGCATTTGCGGCATTTATGGAGATTTCTTATGAGAATCTAAAATTTATGATTCATCGTTGTGAGCTTTATGCAGATACTGGTAGTGACGAAGCAAGAAATCTGGTTTCCTTAGAGGATTTAGGAGAAGAAATTGAGTAAATTAATTATCACTCCTATGCATGTCAAAGGAAAAGAAAAAATTGTCGTAGCACTTGATATCGGCTATAAAATCTGTCAGCTTGACCTTTATAAAAAAGAGGAAGCATCTATTCTTGGAAATATTTATATTGGAAAAGTAAAAAATATTGCCGAAAACATTCGTGCGGCTTTTATTGAAATTGAAAATGGAATTATCTGTTATTATTCCTTAGAGGAAAAAGCAGAGCCATTTTTTGTAAATCAGAAAAAAAATAATCGAGTTTGTATTGGAGACGAACTTTTAGTACAGGTGTGCCGAGAGCCGATTCGCGGCAAACTCCCTTGCGTAACCTGTGATTTAAATCTGGCAGGGCGTTATGTTGTTTTGACTTCAAAATTTGAACCGCTTGGCTTTTCCGGAAAATTAAAAGCACAGAGAAAACAGGAATTAAGAGAACTTTTACAAGCTCATCTTCCAGAAGATGCTGGAGTCATTCTTCGTACAAACAGTGCTCATGCAGAAGGCGGTGAGATTTTAGAAGAATTAGACAAGCTTTATGGTCAATTGAAAGAAATTCAAAAAAAATCTGGAATGAGAACCTGTTTTTCAAAACTTTTTATTTCCATGCCGCCATATCTTCAGGTTCTTCAAAATTTGTATGCAGATGAGCTGGAAGAAATTGTCACGGACGACAAAGAACTATTTGAAACGATTCAAATCTATTTAGAGCACTATGGAATAGAAGCAAAGAAATTACGTTTTTATCAGGATGATTTACTTCCGCTTTGTAAAGTTTATTCAATTGAGAAAGCGTTAAAAGAGGCACTTTCTGAAAAAGTCTGGTTAAAGTCTGGTGGATTTCTGGTGATTCAACAGACAGAGGCTTTCGTTTCAATTGATGTAAATACCGGAAAATATACCGGAAAGAAAGAAGTACAGGAAACTTATCGAAAAATTAATCTTGAGGCAGCAGGCGAAATTGCAAGACAGCTTCGTATGCGTAATCTTTCCGGCATGATTTTGATTGATTTTATTAATTTAAAAAGAGAAGAAGATAAAAAAGAACTGATGCATGTACTTCAGCGTTATTTAAATGAAGACCCAGTAAAGGGAAATGTGGTAGATATTACAAAATTAAACATTGTAGAGGTAACCAGAAAGAAAATTAAGAAATCTCTTGCTGAAGAACTGGCAGAAGAATAGAAATCGAGGGAAAACTATGAAAAAACAATTAAAATGGCTTACTCTTCTACTCTGCCTGATGTTTTTAATGACAGGCTGTGACGTTGAGGGAAACTTAGGAATTACTTCTGAAAGCAGTCAGACAACTGTACAAAGCAGTCCTTCAGATATCAGTGTTAGCTCAGATGAAAAAAATATTCAATTGGATTCTATACCGGAATATTCCGGTAAACCTTATGTTGTAATTAATGATAATCAGCCATTTTTTACAGATGCAGATTTAACCGAAGAACCATTTGAAAATTATAGTGATTTAGATGAGTTAGGAAGATGCGGAGTTGCTTATGCAAATATCTGTATTGATTTAATGCCAACCGAGGAACGTGGTTCTATCAGTCAGGTCAAGCCAACCGGATGGCACTCTGTAAGATATGATAATGTAGATGGGAAATCTTTATATAACCGTTGTCATTTGATTGGCTGGCAGTTAGCCGGTGAAAATGCAAATGAAAAGAATTTGATTACCGGTACCAGATATATGAACGTTGATGGGATGCTCCCATTTGAAAATATGATTGCGGATTATGTAAAAGAAACTGACTATCATGTGTTATACCGTGTTACTCCTATTTTCGAGGGTGACAATTTGGTTGCATCTGGAGTAGAAATGGAAGCTATGTCCGTTGAAGATAATGGTGATGGCATTTTATTTAATGTCTATTGTTATAATGTACAACCGGATATTACTATTGATTATGCCACGGGAGATAGTTATTTATCTACAGACAGTACATCTAATAATACTTCTGCCTCAAATGAAACGACTTACATTTTAAATGAAAATACAATGAAATTTCATACGCAGGACTGTCCAAGTGCAAAACAAATGAATCCGGAAAATCGTAAGAAATATACCGGAAATAGACAGGATTTGTTAGACCAGGGATATGAAGCGTGTCAGAAATGTCATCCGTAATGGAAATTTACAATGAGTCAAATGGATATTGCAATTCACTACATATAGTATTTATATAGTATGCAAAAAAGACCTAAAGTTAACTAGCTTCGGGTCTTTTTTATCATTGTTGTTATTGGCAGTAGGGGTTTCGATTGTTAATATCTGATTATCTTGGATTCGGTGCTTTACAGTTTACATAATATAATTTTATGTTATTCTGGTGGTTCTGCTTTTAATTTTACCAGTCCACGAATTGCTCTTGAAGTAGTATCCATATAATTCATATTCTTATAACGACGAATCTGGCTTTCTGTAACTCCCATTTCTCTTGCTACCTGTTCTGGTTTCGCATCATAAGCAAACATTGTGTAAGCGCATGAATTTCTAAGACTTTCTGCACTGTACGATGGAATTCCAGCCAGTGTCGTATATTTTTTCATCATACGACTGATATACATTGTATTTAATTTTGTTCCTCTGCTGTTATAGAAAAGGTATTTATTTTCTATTCTCTGTGATAAGTATTTTTCTATAATTTTATAGACATCTTCCGGTACAAAACAGGTTTCTCGTCGTTTTGGTATCCTTAGATATACACCATTATCATAAATCGTAAAATGTTCTGGCATAAGCTCTACTATCTCCGTTGACGATAATCCCATTCGATATAACAATGTAATAATACAGTAAACCATATAATCGGGTTGAGCTGCAATTAACAGCTTATCAATATCTTCTATCGGAACGGAATGAGCAAATTTACTCATTTTTTCAATATGAGGCAGATATGCCGCAAAATGATTTTGGTAATTGTCTTTTATATGATAATATTCTTTATTTTCTTCGATATATGCTGATAATGAATTTAATTCTCTTATCTTTTTGGCAACTGTACTAGGCTGTAATTCTTTTTCATTTATTTTTTTTTGCTGAATGGCGTAGTAATTTTCCACGTCAGAAGCTGTTGTTTCAAGAAAACTTTTTTCGGTAAATTCCAAAAATTCGATGGTATCACTTTGATAAGATGCTGCACTGTTTTTGTTTTTGAAGTGAGAAACAAAATGTTTCCAAATACTTTGCATTTCGGGGTCAAAGAAGTGATTTTTATCGTTTTTATTATCCATGGGGGAAACTCCTTTCTTTTTTGTGTGTAGAGGGGTTTGTTTTTGTTATATATAATATTCATACTATAACATTATATTTTTTAATAACATATCCCTTTTATCTTAAATTTCAACTATAGATATAGCGAAACGGATAAAAGGGATTCTTTTTTTATTTACCAGTATCTTCTATATGCTGTCGGATTTCCATTATAATTAATCCGAGAAATTGTGATGCCTTTTGAACGATTTGCAGCATGAATAATCTGGTCATCTCCTATATAAATTGCTACATGAGAATAGTCGCTATAATAAAACACCAAATCTCCCGGCTGTAATTCCTGTCTTGTAATCGGTCTTCCATCTCTCTCCTGCTCATAACTGGTACGTCTTACTGTAATTCCAAATTTCTTATAGATACTCTGAACAAATCCGGAGCAGTCTGCTCCATTTGTCAGGCTTGTACCGCCATATACATAAGGATTCCCAACAAACTGACGTGCATAAGCCACAATATCTGCGCCTACTCCCTCTTCGCTGATAGAGCCAATCAGCTCACCATTATCGCTGAATTTGAATTTTACTCCGTCAATTGTTAGGATTCCAGTTGCCATTGCACCACTGCTCTGCAGATAATAGCTCTTATCTCCCATTTCCAACCAGCCTGTCTGCATCACTCCATCACTATTCATGTAATAACGTTCTCCACCAACTGTCTGCCAGCCGGTTACCATTTTTCCAGAAGCATTTAAATAATACCAGCTATCACCGTCTTCAAACCAGCCTTTTTTCATTGCTCCTGTTGTCTTGTCCAGATAGTACCATTCTTCTTCTTTTACCTTCTGCCATCCAGTCTGCATTTCTCCGGTTGAATTAAAATAATACCAAACATTATTAATCCCCACCCAGCCAATGCTAATTTGACCGGATGGTTTTACATAGTATTTCTTTCCATCCGCTTCCATCCATCCGGTCTGCATTGCTCCTGATGACGGATTTAAGTAATACCAGCTACCACCTACTTTAATCGGACCGGTCTGCATGATACCAGAAGTATTCATATAGTACCAGTAATTTCCGGATTTTACCCAGCCGGTCTGCATCACTCCCGAACTGTTTAAATAATAGTATTTTCCAGAAGTTTTAAGCCAGCCTTTTTTCATCATTCCGGTTTCTGTATCCATGTAATACCACTTATTAGAGACCTTTAACCAACCTCCATGAAACACATGTCCGTCGCTATACATATAATACCAATTTCCCTGATATTGCACCCAACCTGTTTTGCTTAACATGACTCCGGAATCCTGAAGAATATAGTTCTTTCCATATACTGTAATCATTCCGGTCTGCATTGCTCCAGAGGATGCACTTAAGTAATACCAGCTTTTTCCAGACTTAAGCCAGCCTGTCTGCATGATACCAGAAGTATTCATATAATACCAGCAACTTCCGGATTTTACCCAGCCGGTCTGCATCACTCCTGAACTATTTAAATAATAATATTTTCCAGAAGTTTTAAGCCAGCCTTTTTTCATCATTCCGGTTTCTGTATCCATGTAATACCACTTATTAGAAACCTTTAACCATCCTCCATGAAACACATGTCCGTCGCTATACATATAATACCGGTTCCCTTGATATTGCACCCAGCCTGTTTTCTTTAACATTGCTCCAGACTCTTGAAGGATGTATTTCTTTCCATATACCGTAATCATTCCGGTCTGCATTACACCATCGCTGTTTAAATAAAACCAATTGCTTCCAGATTTTATCCAGCCATTTTTTGCAAGTGCTTTTTGAGATGTTACATAATACCAGTTTGCACCATCTTTTACCCAGCCCACCTGTGTCCGCAGTTCACCATTGGAATTTATATAGTAAAGAGTTCCATTTAAATCTAAAATACGGCTTTTTGTATAAGGTTTACCCTCTTCGTCATAATAATATTCTTTCCCATTTTCTGTAACCCAGCCCGTCTTTTTTGGTCCGGCCAGTGTTGCCTGCTGCTCGCCTTGAATAGTATTTCCTGTCTCTTGTGATTCTCCTAATGCCTCTTCTTTAGAATTTTCATCAGAAGTTTCATCTTGATTCCTTTCATCCCGACTCTCTTCTTCTTTCTGACTTACTTCTTCTTTTGATTCTGCCTCTGAATCTGTAGTTTCTGTTTCAGTTTCAGCTCCCTCTGTTTCAGCTTCATTTTCAGCTTCGGATAAATCTTGGGATATCTTCGGTAAGGTTTCACTTGAATTTATTATTTCTTCTTGAACTTCCGCACTCTGTACTTCTCCTGAAAGTGTTTCACCTGCTATCTCTCCAGAAGCATAAACTGCCTGATTCATCAACAATGATGCACTCATAACAAATCCACACAACTTTGTAACTATTTTTCCTCTATTTTTCATAAATCAAAAACCTTTCTTCTTTTCAATTACATTCCGCTTGGACGTTTTAAATAATTCCACGGATTAACATAAGTTCCATTTACCTTCACCCCAAAATGTAAATGATATCCCGTCGCTGCTCCAGTCATTCCTACATAACCAATCACCTGTCCGGCTTTTACTGTACTTCCTTTTTTTACAACCGGACTTGCTATTAAATGCATATAAATTGTATGAATCCCATTTCCATGGTCTATTTCTGCGTAATTTCCCTCTCCATTAAATCCATAGCCAGAAGCAACCACCGTACCTGCTGCGACAGCCAAAACGCGTGAATTTGCCGGTGCTGCCATATCTACTCCCCTGTGATTCGTAGAGCCGATTCCTCCAGGGCTTTCCCGATATCCAAATTCACTTGATACATAAGTAATAGACGGACACGGAAATACCCAGGTATTTAACGTACTGTTTGAGTCACTCTTTTCACCGTTACTATTAATGTAATAACCATCTATTGTACAGTTGCTTGCCATACTGCCATCCGAATAAAAATAATATTTCTTTTTATTAATCGTCTGCCAACCTGTTTTCATGACTCCATCACTGGACGTTCCAAGATAATACCATTTTCCAGACACTCTCTGCCAGCCACTCTTCATCGAGCCATCACCAGAACTTCCAAGGTAATACCATTTCCCCCAGACTCTCTGCCAACCATCTCTCATAGCACCATTTCTTCCAAGCCAATAATATTTTCCTCTTACCTGATGCCAGTATGTACGCATGACTCCATCATCTACCCCACCCAGATAATACCACCGACCTAAAATCTTTTGCCAATCATATTTCATTGCCCCATCATTAGATCCGCCAAGATAGTACCACTTTCCAGACAGCTTTTTCCATCCCGTCTGCATTTCTCCATTCTCTGCAAGGTAATACCACTTGCCCCAGACTTTCTGCCAGCCTGTTTTCATGGCTCCATCATTTCCATGACCAAGCCAGTAGTATCTTCCGGACACTTTCTGCCAATAAGTTTTCATAGAGCCATCTTCTGCGTCTCCAAAATAATACCATTTTCCAGATATTTTTTGCCATCCGCTCTGCATTTCTCCATTCTCTGCAAAGTAATACCACTTGCCATGTATTTTTTGCAATCCTTTTTTCATTGCCCCATCATTGGCATTTCCAAGGTAATACCATTTTCCTTGAACTTTTTGCCAGCCAATCTGCATCCATCCAGCCGAAGAGAAATAAAACCATTTTCCAGATATCTTCTGCCAGCCAGAAACTTTGTTTTTCGTCTGAGGATTTATATAATACCAATTATTGCCCTGTTTATTCCATCCATAAGAAGCTGCCTGTACCTGCAGATCTTGCTCTGTCTGTTCTTCTGATTGAATTTCTTCTGTTTCTTTTGTTTCTTTTGGTTCTTTTGGTTCTTCTTCTATATCTTTATTTTGTGCTGAATCAGCCGCACTTGTATCATCTGAAGTTTCATTCTTCTTATCATCTGCATCCCATTCTTTCTCTTCCGGATTACTCTCTGCGCTATCCCCTGAATTATCTTCGGAATTATCTTCGGAATTATTTTCCGAACCATCTTTGGAGTCCAAATTAATACCATCTTGTCCTCCATCAAATTCTTTTTTTTCTGGTTCTTGTTCTTCTTCAGAATTTTCTTTTTTCTCTCTATTCTCTACAGAACTATCGGACTTATCTTTTCCCAAAGATAAATCCGATTCCTGTTTGAACTCTTTTGTTGCTTCCATGTCCTCAACAGATGGAAGCTCTGCCGCCATAACCGTTGACTGTCCTAAAAGAACAGCTGCACTCAAAGTTACTGCCAATAATTTACTTTGTAATAATCTCTTATTTTTCACGAATGAATTCCCCTCTGTCAGCGAAATGTATTCTCATCAAAAACAATTGTAAATGGACCTTCATTTACCAGAGATACCTGCATCATTGCTCCAAATTCTCCTGACTCCACCACTGAAATCGTTTCCTTTGTTTTTTTGATAATATACTCATATAGTTCTTCTGCCATTTGAGGTTCTCCGGCATCAAAAAAACTTGGCCGATTTCCCTTTCTACAGTTCGCATATAGTGTAAACTGAGAAATAATCAGTACTTCACCCCCGACATCCGTCAAAGATAAATTCGTTTTTCCATTTTCATCCTGAAAAATTCGCAGTTGTACCATTTTCTTAATGTATTGATCTGCAATTTCCTTTGTATCTTCTTTTCCAATTCCTACAAATACCAGAAATCCCTTTTGGATTTTTCCAACGCAATTCCCCTCCACAGAAACAGAGGCCTGACTTACTTTCTGGATTACAAATTTCATTTACTGCTCGTTTCCCTTCTCTATATTTTTCTCTTTCGTATGTTCTTTGCTTTCTTTTTGTTGTTCCTTTAAATCTTCTTTTTTTAATTTAATAATTGTATGGCTTTCAGGGTCAATGGACTCAATATCCATGTAAAGTTCATCTTCAACCGGTAGATGTTTCTCTTTCAGGAAATGTTCTCGAAGCTGACGGATTCCTGTACAGATAACTGCCCATACCGGAACTCCGATAATCATGCCCGGGATTCCCATAAATCCACCAAATAAAAGAATTGCAACAATAACCATAAAACTGGACAAACCTGTCGATTCCCCTAAAATCTTTGGTCCTAATATGTTTCCATCAAACTGTTGCAACAATAAGATTGCAATCAGGAAATATAAACACTGCATCGGATTTACCAGCAAGATAATAAATGCACTTGGAATAGCTCCCAAATATGGTCCAAAAAACGGAATAACATTTGTGACACCCACAATTACACTGACAAGCACTGCATAAGGTGTTCCCAAAATAGAAGTAATAATATAACATAAAACACCAATGATTGCAGAATCAATAATTTTTCCGCTGATAAAACCCATAAATACACGATTCGTATAACGACATGCTTTGATAATAGAATTCGCTCTCTCTGTATCAAAAATAGCATAGATAAACATCTTTCCCTCTGAAAGATAAGTCTCTTTTGATGCCATCAGGTAAATCGAAATAATCGCTCCGATTAAAATATTTTTTACAAACAAAACTGCGCCAAAAATTCCTGTTGTCATCTGCTGTAAAATCTGACGAAGCTGAGGAAGCAGCTGCTGATTCATCCAATTTTCTACTTTAAATGAATAATTATCAATAAAATTAAACACGGTCGTCTGAAGTTCTTCATTATCTCTTAAAATGGAACTCAGCCAATTCATAATATTCTGAATGTATCTTGGTGAATCATTTACAATACTGATAATACTTTCTACAATAGACGGCACAATCATTGCAAATAAAGAATAAATAGCCAGACATGCCAATATAAGGGAAATAAAAATTCCCAGATAGCGAATTAACACACGTTTCTTTTTTGTAAGTTCAACATGAAAATGTTCTAATAACGAAAAAAATACCTTTTTTTCCAATATATTTACAATCGGTGTTAATAAATATGCAATAATTACACCCCAGACAACCGGCATTAAAACAGTAAACAGATTATGAACTTTTCCCCATAGCACATCCATGTGAAACAGTCCAAAATAAAAAAGCAGACTGGCACAAATGACTGCAAAGCCTGTCACCCCCCAATATAAATACTTTTTATCCCAACGAAACTTCATATATTTCCTCCATTTATTCTCTTTGCAAATGCTTAATGTTTATATTATAGCATGAAATTTATTATTTGTGTCATAATTTCGTAAAAAATATTTCTTTTCTTTTTCCAATGTGTTATAGTCTTTTACAGAAAAAATATAGCTAAGGAGGAAATAAATGACCCTGCAAAGATTATTGAGTCTTACCAGAAAGGCAGTTGATACCTTTAATCTAATTGAATCCGGAGATAAAATAGCAGTTGGAATTTCAGGAGGAAAAGACAGTCTTACCCTTCTTTATGCCTTAAATGGCTTAAAACGTTTTTATCCAAATTCCTTTACAATAGAAGCCATTACTGTTGATTTAGGTCATCCTGGATTTGACCTCATACAAATAAAAGCGCTCTGTAGTGAATTAAATGTACCTTATACGATTGTACAGACAGAAATTGCTCAGATTATTTTTAATGAACGAAAAGAACCCAATCCTTGTTCTTTATGCGCAAAAATGAGAAAAGGTGCCTTAAACGATGCCGCAAAAAAAGCGGGCTGTAATAAAATTGCTTATGCCCATCATAAAGATGATGTTATCGAAACAATGTTACTATCTCTGCTTTTTGAGGGGCGTTTTCACACATTTTCTCCGAAAACCCATCTTGACCGAACAGATCTTACTGTAATCCGCCCCTTACTCTTTGTAAATGAAGCGGATGTAATTGGTTTTAAAAATAAATATCACCTTCCAGTGGAAAAAAGTCCTTGTCCAGTGGATGGTTATACCAAACGCCAATATGTAAAAGAATTGATTCGTACTTTAAACCATGAACATCCTGGTGTAAAAGAACGGATGTTTACTGCAATTTTAAATGGAAACTTAGATGGCTGGGAAACATTTCTAAAAAAATAAATCGTCACGTAAAAAGGCAGAGAGAAAAAGATTTCCCTCTGCCCAATTTTTATTTTACTTCACGATTATTTTTTGCCAGCCGCTCTTCTTTAATTTCAATTGCTTTTTTAATCATTTGAACACAGCCGTCAATTCCTAATACTCCACTATCTAAACTTAGATTATAACTTGCAGCATCGCCCCATTTTTTACTTGTATAATAGTTATAATAGCTTGCACGGCGTTTATCTGTTTTCTGAATGCGGTCCTTTGCAGTCGCATCTGTCAATTCATTTTTTCGTGCCACACGACGGATTCTTTTTTCTAAATCTGCATGAACAAACACACTTAACATATTATCAAATTCTGATAATGCATAATCCGCACATCTTCCTACAATAACACAAGGTCCTTCTTTTGCAATATTTTTAATCGTATCGAACTGAGCTAAAAACACCTTATGATTAATTGGCATATCTGCAAATGCCGCTGAAGAATATCCAAAAGAGTATGTATCCATCACCAGAGAATACAGGAAACTATTTGTAGGTTTTTCATCATTGTTTTCAAATAATTCCTGACATAATCCACTGTCTTTTGCTGCACGTTCCAAAAGTTCTTTATCATAGCATTTAATTCCAAGTTCTTCTGCCAACTGCAATCCTACTTCCTTACCACCACTTCCGAGCTGTCTTCCGATTGTAATAACTGTATGATTCGTCATATTCATGCACTCCTCTCCATTGATGTTTCTGATTATATTTATTATAATCTATTTTTTTTATTTTGTATATAAAATTTGCATAAATTATATGAGTTTTTTTTGTAATTTTTCAAAATATTGTGGAAGCGGTGCTGTAAATTCCAGATATTCCTTTGTGACAGGATGTACAAATCCAAGTACCATTGCATGTAGAGTCTGACCCTCCAGATTTGGAAATGGACATTTTTTCGGACCATATACAAAATCTCCCACCAAAGGATGTCCAATACTGCTCATGTGAACACGAATCTGATGCGTCCTTCCTGTTTCCAGCCGACACTCAATATAACTGTAATTTTTATAATGCTCTAACACTTTGTAATGTGTTACCGCTGGTTTTCCGTTTTTCAGATTAATCGCCATCTTTTTTCGTTCGGTCGGATGACGTCCAATTGCCCCCTCAATTGTTCCCTCTTCTTCTTTTAAATTTCCATGTACAATTGCACGATACCTTCTTGTGATACTATGTTCTTTTAACTGCTGTGCTAAATCTCTGTGTGCCAAATCTGTTTTACACACCAATAATGCTCCTGTTGTATCCTTATCAATTCGATGAACGATTCCTGGTCTTAATACCCCGTTAATTCCGGAAAGGTTCCCCTTACAATGGTACAACAACGCATTTACTAATGTTCCACTGTAATGACCCGCGCTCGGATGTACCACCATCCCTTTTGGTTTATCTACCACTAAAAGCTGCTCATCCTCATACAGGATTGATAACGGAATATTCTCCGGCTCAATATCTGGTTCTTTGTTATCTGGAATTAACACAGTAATTTCTTCTTCTTCCGAAAGCTGATAACTGCTTTTCACTGCTTTTTCACCGATTGTCACATTTCCATCTTTTAATTGTTTCTGCAAAAATGAGCGTGAATAATCTGAAAGTTCCACTGCCAGATATTTATCAATTCGTTGTCCTTCTGCTGATGCATCTGCCTGTAAGCAAAGTTTTTTCATTTATCATTTTCCCTTCTTTTTTGGACTTAAAAATACAAAATCATCCTCATCTTTATAATAAAAAAGCACCAATAATAATAACACAATCATTGAAACAGTTACATAAATATCTGCAACATTAAATACCGGAAAATCTATCAGGGAAAAATAAATAAAATCTATCACATATTTAAGACGGATTCGGTCTATTAAATTTCCAAGAGCTCCTGACGTCAGGAAAAAACAAAGAATACGAACCGGCAAATACTTCTTCGTAACCGGCATTCTCCATAACACATATAAAATAAAAGCAAGAATAACAACCGTCAGAATAAAAAAAGCATCCTGCCGATTTTGAAACACTCCAAACGCAGCACCACGATTTTCGAGATAATGCAGAGACAATACTCCATCAATCAACGAAATATCTGATTGATTTTGCAAATGCGTGACTGCAAGATGCTTTGTCCACTGGTCTAACACAGTTAAGAAGAAAGTTGACAAAATCAACTGCAAATAAATGATACCTCTTGTCTTTTTCATTTTCATGACTTTTCTTCTCCTGATTCTTCTAAAACCACTTCAATTGCCTCTTTCATTTCTTCATCTGTTACCGTCTTGTCGATATAGGCATATCCCATTTTTTCAAGTAAAACAAACTTGATTTTTCCTTGCTCCATCTTTTTATCAGACTTTGTTGCTGTTAAAATCTCAGCTGCATTTAATCCCTGAACCGAAATCGGCAGACGATATGCTCTTAATGCTTCTAATGCGGATTCATATTCTTCTTTTGTAATGAGTCCTCTCTTTAAGGACAAATAACATGCGCAGACTGTCCCAATAGAAACACACTGTCCATGAAGCAGTTTGAAATTTTTCAATTTTTCTACCGCATGGCCTACTGTATGCCCCATATTTAAAACTGCACGTTCTCCTTTTTCCGTCGGATCGTTTTCTACAACTGTTTTCTTAATGACACAGCTTTTATAAATCATTTCTGTCAAAGCATCCTCGTCCAAATTAAGAACCTTTTCTCTGTTTTCTTTTAACCATTCAAAGTAATCCAGGTCACGAATTAATCCATGCTTTAAAACCTCTCCCATTCCACAGGAAAATAGTTCATCTGAAAGCGTATCTAAGGTATGCACATTCATATAAACCAGACGTGGCTGATGAAATGCTCCAACCATATTTTTATACTGTAAGAAGTCGACACCTGTTTTTCCTCCAATACTGCTGTCTACCTGTGCCAGAAGTGTGGTTGGAATCTGTATAAAATCAATTCCTCGAAGATAAGTTGCTGCTGCAAAACCGGTCATATCTCCAACAACTCCTCCGCCCAATGCAAAAAGTAAATCTTTTCTGTCGAAATGTGCTTTGATTAAATTCTCATAAATATTTTGAATCTGTGCAAGCGTTTTATTTTCCTCTCCTGCCGGTAAAATAATGGATATAATGGTATCCGAAACTTTTTCCAGTTCTTTTTTTACTGTCTCTAAATAAATCGGTGCCACATTACTGTCCGTTACAATGCAGCATTTTCGTTCTTGTAATTTTAATGTTTTTAACTGATTCGATAAATCTTCAAAGTTTTTCCGAAATACAATCGGATAATAAAATTCATCATTTCTTTTTACCTGTAATATATTTTCTGTCATTTTTTCGTTCCTTTCTGTCTCTTTTGACTTTAGCAATAACGCGAAACTTCTACATGATACCGGTTTTTCTTCGTTAAATTTGTTGTTCCATCAAAACGATATTTTCCTTTTCCTCTGACGGATACAATATCTCCTTCTTTTAAATGATAGGCATTTGAAACAATATTTTTCCCATTTACAAATAACTTTTTCCCTTCGATTAATGGTAAAATACTGCTTCTTGAAGTTGAAAATGCCAACGCCGTAACGCTGTCAAGTCTCACAGAAGATACCGTTCCTGTGACTTTTTGAAGTTTTACACTCGGAAACTCTTCTTTATTCTCAATGATAGATGGAACGACTGTGGTATGCCGGACACGGCAGATTTCATTCATCAAAAACTCACACAGCGAATTATGGCAAAAGATGTATGCTTTTTTATCTTCTACCAAAATATCTCCGATTTTACTTCTCTCAATTCCAAGATTTAAAATTGCTCCCAAATAATCCCGATGAGTCAGATTTTCTGCAAATTTTTCCATAGACGGACGAATACAAATACAGGAAATCGGATATTCCTGACTAAAGAAAAAAGCATCAGGGATAAATGCTGCCATCTGACGCTCTGCAAACGCATGTCCTCCAAAAGTTTCCACTTTTACACCATACTGTTTAAGAGGAAGACTATGCAACTTATGTAATTCATTTAAATCTAAAAAATCAGAGAAAGTAAGAATACCTCTGTAATAGGCATTCTTACTTAACTCTATCATACGTTTTTCAAATAACTGTTCTTTCTCCATTTTTATGCTCTTTCCGAATTAATATTCTGTCTGGATAGAGGACATGAACGCACCATCTATAATCTCCTGATAATCACCTGTAATTCCTACACTTGATGGAGTCAGAATAAATATGTAGTCGGATACTTTCTGAAGACTTCCTCCCATTGCATAGCAGGTTCCTGATGAAAAATCAATTACTCTTTGCGCCACACTGACATCAATTCCTTCCAGATTAAGGACAACGGTACATCCTGCAATTAAAGTATCTGCAATTTCTCTGGTTTCTTCCATATTATTTGGTTTAATCACGCAGACCTCCATTGCAGCCGGAGCTGGATTTCTCTTTGCAGTGCGCATTGGTGTTACTTTAGAAGAGCTTTCGGTTGTCTTTGTATTTTTGGTATTTCTTGAATAGAAAGAGGGTTTCTCCGTTGTTTTCTTCTCCGGCTGTTTCTTTTCTGCTTTCTTTTTCTGTGTTCGTCTTTCCACTACCGGTTCTTCTTCTAATTCTTCTGCCTCATCCTCTTCTTCTAATTTCTTTAAAAAACGCTTTCTCGGTTTTTCTTCTTTGATTTCATCCTCATCTTCATCAAAATCATCATCTAAAAATCCATCTTGTTCAAAATCATCACTCATTTTTACTGCATCTAAAAGCTTATTAAAAACACTCATGTTAAAATCTCCAATCTCTATTTGCTGTAATCTCTTTCTCCGAAGATTCCGGTACCAACTCTTACCATTGTTGCACCTTCTTCGATAGCGACCTCATAATCGCCAGTCATGCCCATGCTTAAGACATTCATAGTAACATTATTAAATTTTTTAGCGGCTATGTCAACACTTAAATTTCTTAAATTTCTAAAAACTAATCGATTTTCTTCTGAATTTTCTACAAATGGTGCAATTGTCATAAGCCCCTTGACTTCGATATTTGGCAGTTTTGAAATTTCCTCTACCAATTTTTCTGTCTCCTCAGAAGTAACTCCAAATTTACTTTCTTCTTCTGCAACATTGACTTCTACTAAAATGGATGCTGTCACATTCTTTTTCACAGCTTCCTGACTGATTGTTTCGGCCAGACGAATAGAATCTACAGAATGAATCAGGCAAGCTTTATCAATAATATATTTTACCTTATTTCTCTGAAGATGACCGATGAGATGCCAGTTTAAATCTTTCGGAAGCACTTCGTATTTTGCAGTCAGTTCCTGTACTTTATTTTCTCCAAAGTCCACTACTCCATGAGGAAGAAGTTCTTCAATCATAGAAACTGGTTTTGTCTTACTAACCGCAATTAAGGTTACTTCTTCTCTGTTTCTTCCTGCTCTTTTACATGCTTCCTGTACTTTTTTTTCTACTTCTAAGTAATTTTCATAAACACTCATTCTTTACTCTCCTTGTTTTCCTGTTAGTATTTCATCTTCTTTTACAGAAGAACCATTTTTTACAATTCTGTCATATTCCGAAAGACCATAAGCTGTATTTTTCTTAATCAGACAAGATTCTTCATTTTGTTCTCCTGATATCTGCTCAATACAACGGAACATTGCATAGCCACGATTAATGCAGTATGCGCCAGAAAGATATTCCGGTTCTCCCACTGTAAATGTCTCGGAAGAATCTGGCTTCTGTACAACATCACCTTCTTGAAAGGTTTGCATATCAACATAACAGTAATCTATCTTTTTAATTACCGTACTTGTACTTTTATCCGATGAATCTGCCGTATTTTTATAAATAGCCGGAACCACAAAAGTCTTTTTTTCTTTTCCTTTGTCATCTTTCGTAATTCTATAAAATCCCTCTCTTTCTACACCATCCTGAACTTCTTTCGCAAGATAGTCGGACGGAATGATATAAAATTTCTTGTCTACAATGGAACTAAGAGGAATTTTTAAGCCAGTTTTTGTATGAATTACCAGTTCCACTTTCAGAAAACGCTCCGATGCATAACGAACCATTCCATTTTTCAAAGTAATTTTTGCCACTTTCTGTCCGTCTATATCCACAATAGAAAGCTGTCCGTTCTGCGTTTTTTTATCTTTTAAAAATTTTACCTGAATCGTTCCTTCTGAAAGTTTTGACGCTTCTTTTTTGGAAACTGGGATCATCAGATTCCACGTTTCATCTGTAATCAATTTATAAACGGGTGTATCTTCTTTTGCTTCTGTTGAAATCAAACTTTTTTCTGTATAAGATTTCTGCGCGAAATCGCTTTTTTTAAGATTATCCACCGTTTTTCCTTCATATCCATCCATCGTATACATTACAATTCCAGCATCCGGTGAAGTAACCACTGTTTGATTTCCTAACATAATCGAAGTATTTCCTTTTACCACTAAAAATCCATTTTCATCATACTCTTCTTCGTCCGAAGTATCCTCCGTCTGTTCTGCTTTATCTGTCTGAAGTATCATTCCATTTAATTCATACTTCAAGCTGTATGTATCAGCAAAATCAGAGGAATCAAACGTTCCAGAGAAAGCTTCTGCCGCATTCTTTATTTTACTTTTTTGTGTTTCATCTAACGCATATTTCGCAATTTGAATCTCGCTGTCCCCAACTGCATAAACGTTTCCATTTTTCTCAACATTTGAACCTTCTTTTCTCAGATATCTTAAATATCCATCCTGACTTGCATTCACTACTTTTTCTTCTCGAATTGCCAGTGCTGTATAAACTGGGTTTTTTTCAAGCGTTCCTGATGTCACTTGATACGATTCAATCTGTTCAGAAGAAAAATACAGACCTGCTGTCACTATCAGATAAATGATAATAACACCGATTACAACTACAATCGGATTACGAGGTATCTTTTGAAGACCTTTTTTCAAGATTCTTCCTGCTTTTTGAAATAATATCCAGAGTATTTCTCCAAGAATCCCCAACAGCCTTTCTGCCTTTCTTGGCAGTTTTTTTATTTTATTCCATAGCTTTTTTATAATAAACAATCTTTCGTCTCCTTTCGTACCGTTTTTCATTTTATCATTTTCAGCATTTTAGGGCAATACTTAATTTTTTTGCATAAAACTTATCAAAAAGGCAGAAAATAGAACCAAACAAAGGAGGCAAACATATGAAGTCAAATGGTTTAGATTACACAGCATTGGTCATTACCATTATCGGAGCTGTCAACTGGGGGCTGATTGGCCTGTTTCGTTTTGATTTGGTTGCATTTCTTTTTGGTAATTTATCCTGGCTTTCAAGAATTGTCTATGTTCTTGTAGGCATCTGCGGACTTTATCTTTTCAGCCTGTTTGGTCGAATTCGAGATATAAGTGCCAGCTCGTAAAAACAAATTTTTACTCACTTTCTATTTCATAGAGCAAACTTACTATGAAATAAAAAAACAGCCACTGTACACTCAATTCTCTCTTGATGTACAGTGACTGTTTTTACTTTGTTTTTTTACAGTGAAGTTTCAATCATTCCCTTTACTGCTTCCGGAAGGTCTTCTTCATTTCTGGAAACGCTGATGATAAAAGATAATCCAAATCTTTCACTAAGCTTTTCTAATTCCTGAAGTACTTCTGTAAGCGGGGCATCTTCAGCCTCTAATTTTGCAATTTTTAAAAAGCTGTCCAGATAAACCTGCTCTAAGTCATTATCCTGAGAAAGAATTCCTCTGATAAATCCTACAAATTCACTGGCATTTTCCACTTCATATTCTGTCACATTAATTAGACGAACTTTGTTATTTAACTCGTACATGTGTTTTGTGCTCTTGTCCAGATATACAACTGAGCCCTTTGCTTCTTTGACACCATTATTCGCCTTGTCCAGAAGTACTTTTGTTTTTCCTTTACCTTTTTCACCTACAATTAACTGAACCATCGCATTTTCCTCCTTAGCCGCACGTAATATGTATTTTTACTAAAAACGTGGTTATCTTGAAATCAATTATAGTGCATTTCGTTCAAGAATACAATGGTTAATTTCATTTTTCTGTGAATTTTTTCGCATTTTTCGTTAAGAGTGGTTTACTTTCTCCAGTAATTGATTCATTCTTTCATAAAGTTCCGGTTTATTTGACGCATCTAACACAATTGAGACATAAGGTTCACCATAATTATTCTGAACCATTAATGCCAGACATGCGCCTGCTTTATCTGTTGTTCCTGTTTTTCCGCCTAAAATAGTAACCCCTTTTGGAGCACTTGACTCTCCTGTCAGATATTGATCTGTGGCATCAAGCCATTTCTGGCGCTGTGTTCCATCTGCTGAAGTATACGTAATCGTATAATTTGATAATTGTGTAATATCTGTAAATTCCTGATGTTTCATTGCTTCATTTAACATCAGATAGATATCATAAACGGTTGTATAATGGTCATCGTCATGAAGTCCATGTGGATTTACAAAATGAGTTCCTGTCATTCCAAGGCTCTGCGCAGTCTCATTCATCATCTGTACAAAAGTATCTACACTTCCATCTCCAACCGTCCTTGCAATTGCCATTGCTGCATCATTTGCCGAATACACTAACAACGCATGAAACAGCTCACTCATCTGAATCTGGTCGCCTTCTGCAAGTCCACACACCTGTGAATCAGCACTAAGAGCAACATCCGACGCTGTAATCGTCACGACTTCATCCATATCTGCATGTTCCATTGCCACAAGTGCCGTCATAATTTTTGTGATACTTGCCGGATAGGATTTTTCATATAAAGATTTAGAAAACAGCAGTGTTTTATTCTGGATATCAAATAAAGCAGCTCTCTCATCTCCCTGCGTTTCCACACCATCGAGTGCCGTATCTCCAGCTCCTACACATAAATCCGCTGCCAATCCGTCTGCTGTCAGAGCTTCTTCCTCTACTGTCTGCCCAAATACTTCTGTTGTCAAGTCAAAAGAAACCGGCATAGAGGCATCTTTCTTCTTGATTAAAACAACTGCCAGAACAATCAGAAGTACAACAATAACAACGCCCATCCCCATAAGCAGATTTTTGTTTCTCTTTCTTCGTCTTTCACTTTTATTTGTACATTTCACGCCAGTCTAACTCTCCTCTATCCAGGGATTTTATCACCATCTCCGCCGTAGCAAGATTTGTAGCCAGCGGGATATTATGTGTATCACACAGATGAAAAATACGTTTTACATCAGGGTCATGCTTCTGCGGTGCTAATGGCTCTCGAAGATAAATCACTAAATCCATCTGATTCTGTTCAATTAATGCCCCCATCTGCTGTTCTCCACCAAGATGACCGGCAAGAAATTTATGAATATTTAAATTTGTTACCTCTTCAATTAAGCGGCCTGTCGTCCCTGTTGCATAAAGTGTATTTTTTGAAAGAATCCCTCTATACGCGATGCATAAATTCTGCATCAGTTTCTTTTTGGAATTGTGTGCGATAAGTCCAATATTCATAATTTACCAACCTCCCTGTAATCTCTGTTTTTCTGCAGACCAACATTTAAAACCAGTCCCATTCCTGTATAAAGTGATACCATAGAAGAAAGTCCATAGCTCACAAAAGGAAGCGGAGTTCCCGTATTTGGTGCAATTCCAGTCGCCACACAAATATTAATGAATCCCTGAACTGCAATAATCGAAGCGACTCCACAACAAATTAACTTTCCTGACAAATCTTTCGCTTTCCATCCTGTCCGAATACATTCACAGATAATCAGGAATAAAACAATTAATATCGCTGCGCTTCCAATAAAGCCTAACTCTTCTCCTGCAACAGAAAAGATAAAATCTGTCTGGCTTTCTGAAACAAAGTTTCCTTTATTTGCAGATGCAACCTCATTGTTATTTAACCCTTTTCCTGTCAACTGACCAGAACCGATTGCCATCACTGAATTATTCTGTTGAATAACATCATCTGAATATTCTTCTTCCTCTGAATGAAGAAATGTCATAATTCGGTCTCTTTGATAGTCCTTAATTAATTTTTGATTTGGCTGAACAACAATAAACAAAAATACAACCACAAGCGGTACGATAATTAAAATTGCACCACCTATAATTTTATAGCTGAGGCCTGCAAGATATAACATGATACAAATCAGTATAACAACTGTGATTGTATTTTTCAAGTCCGGCTGGCTGAAAATCAACATTAACGGAATAGCAGCCAGAATAGCTGTCTGAACTAAAGTCCGCAGTGTATTTAAATTCTCTTCATGTTCCATAAAAAACCGTGCAAAAAACATGACAATCAATATTTTTGAAAGCTCCGTCGGCTGAAACTGAAATCCTCCAATTCTAAGCCATCTTGAAGCACCATTTGATTCCGTACCAAAAATCCAGACAGACAACAGCAATATAATATTACATCCGTATAATATCCAGTAAAAGTTAAGAATCCAGCTAAAATCCATCAGAGAAACAATCAGCATGATGGCAACTCCAAGCATCATTCCAAAAAACTGCTTATTTCTAAGTGCCGGCTCTGCACTGCCAACTAAAAGCACTCCAGTAAAAGTAAGTCCAATCAGGAAAATAACCAGTCTAAAATTATAATCTCGTAATCTATATTGTTTTATCATAAAAACACCTTGTTCTTTTTTCTGTCTTTTTATCAGTTTCTCAATTCATTTTTTACTTACAGTCTCACACAAGGCGACTGTTTCAGAATCCTGGATAGGACTCTTGTATATCAATTTTTAAAGGTATCTTTATCAGAAATGTCATATCCTCTTTTATATACCGTATTTCAACTTGTTCCTCTGAAATGGTAAAATACCGTTCAACAGCTGATACAACATCATTCTGAAGCATGGTCATCATCTGTGGAGAACAACTAAGCCTTTCTGAAACCAAAAGAAGCTTAAGCCGGTCTTTTGCTATATGACCTGAGCGTTTCTTCCTAAAATGAATCAATGCCGGCGCCCCCTTTATAAAATTGACTATCTTCTAAACAGTTCTGAGAATCTCTTCCATAACCCTTTTTTCACTTCAAAATCAAGCAGGGGAACGGCTTCTCCGCAAATTCTCCGACAGATATTCCAAAAGGCCTGTCCTGCCAAAGACTGTTTTCCACAAAGAGGTTCTCCCTGATTCGTTGCAATCACAACAGCCTCATCATCCGGAACTGCACCTAATAAATCTACGGCCAATATTTCTGACACATCTTCTACCGACATCATTTCTCCTTTTTGAATCATATCCATACGAAGCCGGTTGATGATTAATTCTATCTTTGGCATCTGATTTGCTTGAAGCAGACCAATAATTCGATCTGCATCACGAATTGCAGATACTTCGGGAGTGGTAACGACCACCGCCCGATTTGCACCTGCAATTGCATTTTTAAACCCTTGCTCGATTCCTGCCGGACAGTCCAGTAAAATATAGTCAAACTCTTCCGCCAAATCTTTTGTCAGCTTTACCATCTGTTCCGGTTTGACAGAAGTTTTATCTCTTGTCTGGGCTGATGGAAGCAGGTATAAGTTTTCACAATGCTTATCTCTTATTAATGCCTGCTTCATTCGACAACTGCCTTCAATGACATCAATCAGGTTATAAACAATTCTGTTTTCCAGACCTAATACAACATCCAGATTTCTTAACCCAATATCTGTATCTACAACAACCACTTTTTTATTTAAGTTCGCCAACCCAAGTCCAATATTTGCAGTCACGGTTGTTTTTCCCACACCGCCTTTTCCGGAAGTAATTACAATAATTTCACACATGTTCCATCCTCCCAATAGAATTGTTTAGTCTGTCTGCGCTGTGCTTTCTCCAGAAGTAGCGGTTCCGCTTAACAACTGTGATTCATCTGCAAGATTATATTCGTACTTGATGACATCTTTTGCAACTGCTGCCGCATTTGTTGAACTATATCCATTTGCAATACGCACTGCCATTGCAATTTCAGGGTCATCCGATGGAGTAAATCCAATAAATAAACCATGACTTGGATGTCCTGTATTTTCGGCAGTACCTGTCTTTCCGGATACTGCATAATCCAGGTCATCAAACGCCGCATTATTTTCTACTACTTCTCTCATTCCATTGTGAATGATATCCCACTCAGAATCAGAAACATCCATCTGATTAATAATTTCCGGTGTATAATCTTTAACCAAATTTCCTTGAGAATCTGTCACTTTATCAAGCAGTGAGATAGAATAGCTTGTTCCACGACTTGCGATTGTGGTTGCATAACGGGCAAGTTGAGAAGTTGTATAGTTATTAGTTCCCTGACCGATAGAAGAAGCGATTGCTGCTTCATCTGTTACCTCCGGCTCTGCTTCTGGAAGTTCAATTCCGGATTCCTTATCTAACTGGAACATTTTTGCATATTTTTGCAGCTTGCTAAGACCAATTGAATCCGAAAATTCTCCATTTTTGTCTTTTCCCATATCATAAGTAAGCTGATTAAAAAATACATTACAGGAATTTTTAATTGCCCCCTGAACTCCAAGGGTTCCATGTCCTGCATGATACCAACAGTTGATTGCCGGTGAAATTCTTGTAAAAGACCCCGTACAATTGACATAATAATCACTTGTGGCAATACCTTCTTCCATTCCGGCAAGAGCCGTTACAAGTTTAAAGGTAGAACCAGGTGCTGTTTTCTGCTGCGTTGCTTTATTATAAAACGGTCTTGATAAATCAGAAGACAATTTCGAATAATAATCCGTATCCATCTGGTTTGCCAGACGATTGTTATCATAACCCGGATAAGTAACGCAGGCTAGTATCTCTCCGGTTTTTACGTTTGTCACTACCATAGAACCGGAGCATGGGTCTAAGGCAAGCTGTGCCGGTGTAATCTCCAGACTGTTGATTTTATCTAACATAAAATCATAAGAACTTTTTTGTCCTGCCTGGAGTGCCGAATAGGTTGCCTCATCTGCTTCTAATACTCCCTGATCGTACAAGACCAGACAAAGCTGTGTGCCGGAGATTAAATCACTCTGTAACATATATTTGTAAATAATTTTTGAAAATCCACTGTCTGTCGTCAAAGATTCTGTCAGATAATCGGACAGCGCATCGTAAACCTCAGAGGAATCCAAATATTCTTCTTCTGCATAGAATTGTGAAATATCAATCCAGTTCTGACTGGCCGCATAAGTAAGAAATTCCTTTAAACTAATAGAATGGTCTTTACTCCATGCAATATAAGTTGCATCAGAAGCATCGATTGCATCTAACGACAGGATTCCCTTTTTATTAATCAGAAAATCATTTACAATATAGCTCTGATAATCCTGCATCTCCTGTGGCAGTTTATCAAATGCCTCCGGATTTGAGACAGTAAGCTCTGCTTTTACAGAATCAAACACTTCACTCTGTTTTTGTGAAAAGACACTGTAAATCGCTTTCTCCGTTTCAGAAGCATCCTCTTCCTT
Source organism: Firmicutes bacterium OM04-13BH (assembly GCA_003481745.1). Taxonomy (GTDB): domain Bacteria; phylum Bacillota; class Clostridia; order Lachnospirales; family Lachnospiraceae; genus Blautia; species Blautia stercoris. The sequence goes on along the minus strand of QULP01000002.1, from coordinate 101,299 downwards.
AAAATGACTGATATCAATCACACTGTTTTCAATCAACGCATTATAGACGTCATAAATCGGAATCCGGATTTCACTTGAATCCAGCCCCGTTTTATCAAATGTCTTTCCAGATATAATATTGCTTGCCAGAATACCGGCAATTTTCTGTTCCAGAATCTGATAAGCTGCTTTTTGAAGATTCTTATCAATTGTAAGATAAACGTCGTTTCCCGATATAGGGTCTTTTTTAGAAGATTCATCAATCTTCAATACTTTTCCAAGATTATCTACACTTAACTTTTCTTCTCCATCCGTTCCCTGCAGCTGTAATTCCATATACTGTTCCATACCAGTCTTACCAATTACTGCATCCGAAGAATAATTCGAATTTTCTTTTTTAAGTTCATCCAGTTCTTCGGATGAAGCCTTTCCGGTATAACCAATGACCGGCGCAAATGTCTCACTATCCTCATAAACCCGAATGGAGTCTTCCTGAATATCCACTCCCTGGAGCTGATCCTTTTCCTCCATAATTGCTGCCATTGTTGTTTCGCTTACATTTGTAGCAATTGTCGCCGGCATGTATTTCTGGAAACTGTTTGCTGCAAGTGCATAACGAATTTTGATGATATCCAAAGCTTCTTCTTTTGTAAAACTTTCCGGCAGTCCATACTCTTTTCGTTCTTCTTCCGTATATGGCTTCTTTTTATTTACAAGTCCATAACGGTCTGCCTGAGACAAATCTTCTATCATCCTGGCTGCGGATGCTTTTGCTTCCTCTTTAGACAAGTCATCAATTTTAGCCTGTCCATAAACATCCGCCTTAAAACGATCTAAGGTAAAGTCAGTGGTATCAAATGCATACTCTCCATTTTCATCTAGTGTAATATGGAAGGTAACATCCACAGATTCTCCATTTTCTTCCAAAATTTTTAAAATCTCATAAGCCACATGATTCAGTGTAAGATTTTTTTCTCGAGTAGAATCATACGTTCCATTATCCTCGATAATAACGGAATAGGCCAGCTGATTATGTGCAAGCAGTTCACCGTTTCGGTCACGGATATTTCCTCTTGTACTCTTAATTGTTCTTGTCTTTGTTGTTGTCAGATTAAAATTTGTCGCATATTCTTCGCCCTTGATAATCTGAAGAACGAACAGACGCTGCAGTAAAATAAAAAACATGACTGCAAAAACAATAAATAATACCGTTGTTCTTTTTATGCATAATTTATTAAGTATTTTTTTTATTTTCTTAACCAAATGGAATCTCGCTCCTTCATCTCCAGCTCTGTCAGCTTCTTATTTATCTTTAAAAAGACTTTATACAAAATTGCAGTTAACAGTACTGTATAAATCATTTCCGGTATCATCATTCGAGAGAAATAGTAAAAGAACTGGATTCGTCCATGAAGCAGAAATCCCAACACATATACCATTCCTCCATAAACCAGGTCGCACACGGCAACAATAAGCACCGGTACTCGAAGTTCATCATCATAGAACAGTTTACAACAGCATCCTGCTCCAAACCCGATTAATAAATAAATCAGTGCATAATATCCCAGGATTCCATCTCCCAGCAAATCACAACATAAGCCACATACAAATCCTGTCCAGATTCCTGTTCTTTTTCCTCTCATAAATCCAAAAGAAACTACAAAAATCAGAATCAAATTTGGAGAAATCGAGCCAATTGCAATTACTTTCAAGAATGTTCCCTGAACAATAAAACAAACCAGAAGCAGAAGAAACAGTACTATTTTTCTGCGTATTCTCATTTATCTTCCTCCTTCTGCTGTTTTAACTCTTTAATCACCAGTACTTCCTGTAAATGCTCAAAGTCTACCGCCGGTGTTAATGTTCCGGTTTTTGTTAAATTATTTGGATCTTCTTCAATTTCACTAACATAGCCAATTAAGATTCCTTTTAAGAATTTATCGCTGACTGCAGAAGTCACGATTTTTTCTCCTTCCTGAACCTTATCTTCATCATCCTTTAAATGAATAAACTGCAGTTTTCCCTCATCCATCAGTCTTAAATCACCACACACCACACAGTTTGCAGATGTACTTACTGTCATTGCACTTACATTACTTGAATCATCAATAATCGAACGGACGGTAGCCCAATGTGCTCCGACTTCTGTTACGATTCCTACCAAACCACTTCCAGCTATTACATTCTGGTCTACTAAAATTCCGTCTTCACTTCCACGATTAATGGTAAACGTAGAATACCAGTTTCCGGAATTTTTTGCAATGACTTCTGCTGCGATTTTATCATATTCATTATACTGCTGGTCTAATTGATACAACTCCTGCAGTCTGGCAAGTTCACTTACATTTTGTGTCAGCCTGCTGTTTTCCGCAGTAAGGTCATCTACTTTACTTTGTAATGCTTTATTTTCTTCAATCAGTTTTTTCTTGCTTCGGAATCCTTCCGTAAATCCATCCAAAGCATTCCCTACCTTATTCAATCCATTTTGAAAAGGTACAATTGTATAACCTGCTGTTGTCCGGACTGACTGTACTGGAAATTTCGCAGCAAATGTAAGCAGCATTAATCCAACACAGACAACGACCATAATTATGAGAATGTGTTTACTTTTCAAATTCCAATTGCGTTTTTTTTTCATTGTACAACCTCAGTTCCTATTTTACCCATTTCCAGAGTGTTTTGTTTCCTATAATTTCTTTAATTCCGTATATCGTACATAAATCATGATACTTAGAAAGACGAACCCGTATTCTTACCTCCTGACTGATAAACCAGCCAACTCCTGGAATTTTTGTTGTTCCTCCAATTAAAAATACACCTTCATCTGCTATGTTTGAATAGATTTGTGGAGGAATGCGGTCTAAAAAGAATCGGATTTCTTCACAGATTTTCAAAAACGGTTCTTCAATCGCTTCATTCACCATATCCGAAGTAACCACCCCCACCTGTGGCAGACCGGTAATCCAATCAACACCCACTACTTTTCTTACCTCCTGCGGGTCATCTTTCAAATAGGAAAGCGACAGTTTCAGTCTGGCTGCCGAACGTTCTCCTATATTCAGGTTACAATTTCTTCTTACCATACTGATAATGGCTTCATTAAGCTGTTTTCCTCCAACTTCAACCATTTTACTGATGACAACTCTTCCCTTTTCAATAATTGAAATTTCAGTACTTTGTGCACCGATATTTACAATCATACTTCCGCTTGTATGATTAATTGGAAGTCCAAGTGATACTGCATCGGCAATCGGTTTTTCAACCATATAAACTTTATTTTTTCTCTTGGAATTTCCGATTGTATAATAAGCCCTTTTTTCAATCTCAGACAAATCTGTCGGAACTGCAAGATATACCGAATTCCCAAAAAATTGCTGAGAACCTGCTCTTTTAAGCAGGGACTGCAGTACAATTTCTGTACGGTTGATATCTGCAATTTTTCCAAATGCCATAGGCTCAATAACGGATACATTCGATGGGTTTTTTTCGTAGATTTTGTATGCTTCATTACCGGAAGCCAGAATTTGATTTTCATTGCGAATTGCAATCATATTCTTTTCTTTTAGAATTGAATCATTCTGTGCAGAATAGATTTTAATCATACTGGTTCCTAAATCTACACCAAATGTTTTGTAAAGTGGCATATTCTGCTCCCCTTTTTTATGTTTCGATAAGTCCCCTTTCCCGGAAACTGATATACTGACAATCCCCTATGATAATATGGTCTATCAGAGGTATATCAAGCAGGATTCCAGCTGTCTGTATCTTCTTCGTCACTTGGATATCTGCCTGACTTGGAGACGGGTCTCCACTTGGATGGTTATGTACCAGCAGAATCCCGACTGCATGGTACGACATCGCACTTAAGAAAATCTCTCTCGGACTGACATAAGATGCATTTACTGTTCCCTTAAAAATAAGCTCTTCTCCAAGACGATGGTTCTTGCAGTCCAGCATCATACACAGCAAATGTTCTTGTTCTTCATGACGCAGTTGTTCCATATAGTATTTCGCAATAGAAGCCGGACAGTCAAATGAGATTCCCTTCGCTGCAACATTTACTGCAATTCTCTTGGAAATTTCTCCCATACACTTTAATTGAATGGCTTTTACTGCGCCAATTCCATGAATGCTTTTCAACTGCTGTACACTTAAATGATAAATACTTTGCAGTCCCTGATTTTCTTTTGATAAATGCAGGACTTGATATGCAAGTTCTAATGCAGAATGTTCTTTCGAACCACTGCGCAGTAAAATTGCCAGAAGTTCCTCATCCGTCAGCGCTTCGACCCCAAACTTAAGACATTTTTCATAAGGTCGGTTTTCTTCGGGAATTTCTTTCATTTTTCTTGCATTGTACATAAGATACCATATACTCTCTTCAGCCAAATACAGGGTATCAATTCAGCAAACTTTATTTTATCACAGATTAAAAACGATGTATATGGAATCTCAAAAATTTATTGTATTTTTCACAATTGCCTCTGCTACTTTCAAGCCATCCATTGCTGCCGATGTAATGCCACCAGCATATCCTGCACCCTCTCCACAAGGATAGACTCCCTCAACATTGCTCTGAAAGTCTTCTTTTCTCACAATCCTTACGGGAGAGGATGTTCGACTTTCAATTCCTGATAACACGGCATCTTCCCTTGAAAACCCAGCGATAATCCGCCCAAAATAAGAAATGCTTTCCTTCATTGGACGGCTTAAAAATTCTGGAAGTAATTCATTTAGGTCTGCAAATTCATAAGCTCCCTTCATACAAGTATCAATCATGCCAAATCCACTGCTTTTTCTATGGTTCATAAAATCACCAAAGAGCTGAACTGGCACTTTTCCCTTTCCTAACTGATAGGCTTTTTCTTCTAACTGCCTTTGAAAAGCAACACCGGCAAGTGCATCCTGAGAACAAAAATCATTCGGATTTACACTGACGATCATTGCGCTATTCGCATTTTTCGCACTTCTATCCTGATAGCTCATTCCATTGACTGCCAGCCTGCCCTCTTCTGAGGAAGCATTGACCACATATCCTCCCGGGCACATACAAAAACTATAAACGCCTCGTCCCTCTTCTGCTCGATGGGTCAGTTTATAACTGGCAGCTCCAAGTTTTCCTGCATGTTTCTTTGTACCATACTGATATTCATCAATCATGGACTGTGGATGTTCTATCCGAAGCCCCACTGCAAATGATTTTGCCTGCATGAGAAATTTTTCTCGCTCTAACATTTCAAATGTATCTCTGGCGCTGTGCCCAATTGCAAGCACCAGAAAATCTGTCGCAATTTCTTCATCTCCATTTACAATAATGGACTTTAATTTGCCATTTTCCTGCCAAATTTGTGTCAACTTTGTGCGGAAACGAATTTCTCCTCCCAATTCTTCTATCTTATGGCGAAGATTTTTTACAATCGTAACCAATAAATCTGTTCCAAGATGCGGTTTTTGTACATATAAAATTTCTTTGGGTGCTCCACATTCTACAAACAGACGAAGAACTTCGTGATTTCTTCCCATCGCATCTTTCACTAACGTATTTAACTTTCCATCTGAAAATGTACCGGCACCGCCTTCTCCAAACTGTACATTCGATTCTGTATCAAGAATCCCTTCTTTCCAGAATGTCTCTACTTTTTCCATTCTTGTCTCAACCGGGTCACCACGCTCAATCACAAGCGGAGCAAGTCCTGCTTTTGCAAGATAATACGCACAGAACAATCCTGCCGGACCACTCCCTGTGATAACCGGACGTGAAGCTTTTGACCATTCTATTACAGCTGGATATTCAAATTTTTTCCGATTTGTAATTGATACGGTTTTTTCTTTTATTTTTTTTATTACGGTCTCTTCTTTTTTTACACTTGCATCAATGGTATAGACAAAGAACAATTCTGGTTTCTTTCTTGCATCCAAAGACTGTTTTCTGATTTCATACCCAAGCAGTTCTTCTTTTTTGATTCGCAATGTCTTTAAAATCTTTTTTTCCAATTCTTCTTTTGTATGAGAAATTGGAAGTTTTACTTGCTGTAGTGTAATCATGTATTCTCCTTTCCGGCATACATTCCGGCTATCGCACCACTTGACCAGGCCCATTGCAGATTATATCCCCCACAGATTCCATCCACGTCAATGACCTCACCTGCAAAATAAATACCAGGACAACGCTTTGACTCCATTGTTTTTTCATTTATCTCAGAAACACTGACTCCGCCCTGACATACCTGTGCCTGACGAATGGATTTTGTTCCCTTTAACGGAAGTTCCAAATTTTTTATTCGGAATGCCAGTTCTTTTTCTGTTATCTTTTTGGTCACCAGTATCGGAATCAGTTTTGCAGGAAATAAACCGATCAACAATTCTTTTAAGTTTTTGTAGCTACAGTTTTCCTGACGTTCCCTTAATAATGCTTCTACTTCTTCTATCGTAAAATCTGGCATAAAATCCAGCACAACGCTTCCCTGACCATTCTCTGATAAATTTCTTGCTACACACGCACTGATTTGAAAAACCGGAATTCCCGAAATCCCATATTCTGTGAGCTGCAATTCTCCTCTTTCACGGGCAAGGCATTCCTCTTTCTGTATAAAAGAAACCTGACCTTCTACTCTCACACCAGCCCATTGCTTTAAAAATCCGACCTTACAGGTTAATGGAACAAGTGCGGGAAGTACCGGCACAATCTGATGCCCTAAGCTTTTTGCAAACGTATATCCATCCCAGCCATCCTCTTCTAAAAGAGAAGCAGGAGAACCACAAGTAATAATAATTCGCTCTGCTTCATACTGCCAGCCTTTTGTTTTTACCAGCCACGTATCACTTTGTTCGTTTTTTTCAATTGCAAGCACCTGTTCGTTCAATTTTATTTTTACCTTTCGAAAACGTGCCTCTGCTTCTAAGACTTCTGCCACACTTGATGCCTGATTACTGGCTGGATAAAGATAGCCATTTCGGCTTTTCGGATAAATTCCAATCCTTTTAAAAAACTCTACCGTCTCTTCCATCGAAAATTGCTCAAACACTTCACGAATAAATTGTGACTCTTTTTCGTGATAACTGTGATAACATTCTAATTTCTGATATTCATTTGTAAAATTACACCGACCATTTCCGGTCATCAAAAGTTTTTTTGCGGGTTTTTCGTTTTTTTCCAAAAGAGTAACTGCTGCGCCTTCTTTTGCAGCAAAAATAGATGCAATCAGACCGGAAGCGCCTCCCCCAATTACGCATACTCTTATCTGTTTCATTTTGTTTGTTCTCCTATTTTGGAAGCACTGCAATCTCTTTCTCTACTAACTTCTGAAGTGACATTAAAATTCCAAATTTTGCGTGCGCCCAAGTAAGACCCCCTTGAAAATATACGGTATACGGTGGTTTAATCGGTCCATCTGCTGAAAGTTCAATTGAAGAACCCTGGACGAAAGCTCCCGCTGCCATAATGACTTCACTGTCATATCCCGGCATCGCCCACGGTTCCGGCTCTACAAAGCTGTCAACCGGTGCTGCCGCCTGGATTCCTTTACAAAACTCAATGACTCCTTCCGGCACATGGAAGGTTACGGCCTGAATAATATCATGACGACTTTCGCTTCCATTCGGACTGACATCAAATCCTAATGTCTCATAAATATTTGCCGCAAAAATAGCTCCCTTTAATGCACCTGCTACGACAGTCGGAGCAAGGAAAAATCCCTGATAAAACGCTGGATTTACACCTAAAGTTGCTCCCACTTCTTTTCCAAGTCCCGGAGAGGTCAGACGATAGGCTGCATTTTCCACACATTCTTTTGTTCCTACAATGTAACCACCAATTGGCGCCAATCCGCCTCCTGGATTTTTAATCAGAGAACCAACTACCATATCTGCACCAACATCACTCGGCTCTATCCGTTCTACAAATTCGCCATAACAGTTGTCTACCATACAGATTACATCTGGCTTAATTTCTTTAATAAAATGAATCAACTCTCCAATCTGTTTTACAGAAAACGTAGGACGAGTTAAATATCCTTTGGAACGCTGAATCTCTACCAGTTTTGTTCTTTCATTGATTGCATTTTTAATTGCTTCATAATCAAATGTTCCATCTTCTAATAATTCTACCTGACGGTAAGTGACTCCGTATTCTGCCAGTGAACCTTTTGATGGACGGATTCCAATTACTTCTTCTAATGTATCATACGGTTTTCCAACCGGAGAAAGCAGTTCATCTCCAGGGCGCAAATTTCCAGATAAGGCAACTGCAAGCGCATGCGTTCCACACGCAATCTGAGGGCGCACCAGAGCTGCTTCTGCATGAAACGCTTCTGCATAAACCTCTTCTAAAGTATCTCTTCCCAAATCATTATATCCATAACCACTGGAAGAATACAAACATGCTTCGCTTACTTTATGTTTCTGCATAGCATGAATCACCTTTAACTGGTTATACTCTGCTGTCTCATCAATTTTTTCAAATCGTTCTTTTAATTTTTCTTCTATTTTTTTTCCGTACTCCAGCACTTCTTTTGAAATTCCAAGTTCACTGTACATTGAACTAAGTTCCTGCATTATAGTATTCCTTTCTCCTTACATATCTTAAGCATATAATTTAATATTTTTGTTTCATCATACTCAAATTCCGGCTTTTCCAGCCAGATTACATCGTGTTCTCTCTTAAACCAGGTAATTTGTCGTTTTGCAAAATGTCTGGTATCACGTTTTAAAATATAAACAGCCTCTTCCAGCGAATACTCTCCATCTAAATACGACAAAATCTCTTTATATCCCAGTCCCTGCATAGAAACCATATCTTTTGTACAGCCTCTTCTCTTTAATGCTTTTACTTCTTCGATTAAACCATTTTCAAGCATCTCATCAATCCGCTGTTCAATTTTCTGATACAGTTTTTCCCGTTCATCATTCAATACAAAGTAGGCAAAGCAATAAGGCGATTCTTTTTTGGTTTCTCTTTCATTATGAACAGAAATTTTTTCTCCTGTCAAATGATAGTATTCCAACGCACGAATTACACGTTTCACATTATTTTCATGAATTGCCTGTGCTGAAACTTCATCTATCTTTTCAAGCATTTCATGCAGGTAATGTGCTCCTTTTTCTTTTGCCATCGCTTCTAATTCTTTCCGATAACTTCCTGCTTCTGTATTTTCTGAAAAATCAATATCTTTTACAATTGCCTGAATATAAAATCCGGTTCCCCCTGCTAAAATCGGAATTTTCCCTTTTGCATAAATTTCTTCCATTGCTTTTTTGGCCATTTTCTGAAATTCTACCACGTGAAAAGAATTTTCCGGTTCTAATTCGTCAATCAGATAATGCTTCACTCCCTGCATTTCTTCCGGTCTAATCTTTGCCGAACCAATATCCATGTGGCGGTATACCTGCATGGAATCTGCGGAAATAATCTCTCCATTTACCGCCTTTGCCAGAGAAATCGAAAGTTTTGTTTTTCCTACTGCTGTAGGACCTGTTAATATAATCAGAGGTTTCTGCACCTTTTTCACCTACACAATCCTTTTAAATTTCTTTTCTAACTCATATTTCGTCATTGAAACTATCGTTGGTCTTCCATGTGGACAATGATAAGGATTTTCAAGCCCAAGCAATTCATCAATGAGTTTATCTGCTTCTAAAACAGAAAGTGTCTGATTTCCTTTTACCGCCGCTTTACAGGCAGAAGTTGCGATCCGATGTCGGATTAAATCCGGCGTTTTATGACTGCCTTCTAAATCAAGACTGCCTAAAATTTCAAGAAAGAGTTCTTCTACATCGACTCCATATAAATTCGACGGCACTGCACTGATACTGTACTCTTTTCCTCCAAATGAAGAAATTTCAAAGCCAAATTCTTCAAACAGCTTCTGATTTACCTTTAGAAGTTCTGCTTCCTGAAGGCTTAAACTGATAATCTGTGGAGGACTGATAATCTGAGAAAGAATATTTTTACTTTCATATTCTTTCATAAATCGTTCATACAATACCTTTTCATGTGCAGCATGCTGGTCGATAATATAAAATTTTTCGTCATACTCTACTAACCAGTAAGTTTCAAATAACTGCCCGATAATACGATGATGTTTCCTTGACCTCTTTGATAACAACCTGTCATCAAACAGCTCCATCTGTTTTGTTTCTTCCCGCTGCTCCAATTTGGGTTGTCTGATTTCTTGTGTTTTTGTTTCCAGTTTTACAGCTTCTGCCTGTTTTTCTAAACCCTCTTCTGAAACTGTCTCCAAAATAGTTTCTTTTCTTTGATTCTCTTTTTTTTCAATTACCTGAGAAACTCCAACTTCTGTATCTTTGACTTTATCCGGTTGAACACTCACATTATTTGACTGTGGTTCTTTTTTTGCTTTCCATTCTGGTCTGTCTTCCCGAATTTGATTTTGCGGTTCTCTTTTTTGTCCAAAAGAAAGTGCTTCCAAAAAGCTCTCTTTTCGTTTTACTTCAAATGGCTCTGGACCATTTTCTTTTTTGTGGACTTTCTTATCAGACTCCACTTTTTTTAATTCTGATTCTTTTTCTTCAAATTTTACTTCCGGAATCAGCTCTTTTCCTCCAATTGCAAAAAGCAGAGCTTCATAAACCGACTCATAAATCTCCTTTTGTTTTTGAAATCGTACTTCCATTTTCGTTGGATGCACATTGATGTCCACTTCATCTCCCGGAACTTCAAACTTCAGACACACAAACGGATATTTGTGCTGCATCATATAGGGCTTATAGGCATCTTCAATTGCCTTCATAATAATTTTGCTCTTTACATACCGTCCGTTAATATAATAATTTTCAAAGGCGCGGTTTCCTCTTGCAATCACTGGTTTTCCTGCAAATCCATCTAATTTAATTCCATTTTGTTCCCACTGGATTGGAATCAATTCTCTTGTAATCTCACGTCCATAAATGCTGTAAATCACATCTCTTAAATTCGCATTTCCCGAAGTATGAAGCTTTGTCTGTCCATTTACCATATATTTAAATGAAATATGTGCATGAGACAGGGCAAGCTGTTCCATATAGGTGCTGACATAGCCGGCTTCCGTAACTGGAGTTTTCAAAAATTTTGCTCGGGCAGGTGTATTAAAAAACAGATTCCGTACCAGAATTGTCGTACCACAAGGAGCTCCGATTTCTTCTAACCCCTTTTCCATTCCGCCTTCTATCAGATAACGAATCCCAGTTAAAGACTGCGCTGTTTTTGTAATCATTTCAACCTGTGCCACCGCTGAAATACTCGAAAGAGCTTCTCCTCGAAATCCAAGCGATTCTATTTCCAGCAAATCTTCCACTTTTTCAATTTTGCTGGTCGCATGCCTTAAAAACGCAAGTTTGACCTGTGATTTTTCCATTCCGCTTCCATTGTCCGTTACTCGAATAAATGAAATTCCGCCCTCTTTAATTTCTACAGTAATTGCAGTAGAGCCTGCATCAATTGCATTTTCCACTAACTCTTTTACCACGGAGGCCGGACGTTCTACGACTTCTCCTGCTGCAATTTTATCAATTGTACTCTGGTCTAATACTGCAATTTTTCTCAATTGATTCACCACCGATTTTTAAGTTTATTCTGAAGCTTATAGATTGTATTTAACGCATCAATTGGTGTCAGATTTGAGACATCAATATTTTTTAGTTCCTCTAACACGTCACCATCTTTTACCGTATCAAATAGAGAAATCTGTTCTAAATCCACCTCATCTAAATGCACCTGAGATTTTGCTTTCGTTTTTCCTTTTTTGCGCTCCAAAGCAATATCTTTTACTGTTGCTGTGATGTCTGCATCGGAAAGTTCTTCTACCAGTTCTTTTGCTCGTTCGATGACCACATCCGGCACTCCTGCCAGTTTTGCCACCTGGATTCCATAACTTTTATCTGCACCGCCTTTTACGATTTTACGCAAAAATACGATATCATCTCCCCGCTCTTTTACCGCAATGCAGTAATTATTTACTCCGGAAAGTTTTCCTTCTAACTCAGTCAGTTCATGATAATGCGTCGCAAACAGCGTTTTTGCTCCTAATACTTTTGTGTTACTGATATATTCAATAACTGCCCAGGCAATCGAAAGCCCATCAAAAGTGCTTGTTCCCCTTCCGATTTCATCTAAAATCAAAAGACTCTTTGAAGTTGCATTTCGCAAAATATTGGCAACTTCCGTCATTTCCACCATAAAGGTACTTTGTCCGCTTGCCAAATCATCTGACGCTCCTACTCTTGTAAAAATACGGTCTGCAATACCGATATTTGCTTTTTCTGCCGGCACAAAAGAACCAATCTGAGCCATCAGTACAATTAATGCCGTTTGACGCATATAGGTTGATTTTCCTGCCATATTTGGTCCTGTGATAACTGAGACACGGTTTTTTGCATTATCCAGGTAAGTATCATTTGGAATAAACATATCATTCGGAATCATCTGTTCGACAACCGGATGACGTCCATTTTTAATATCAATGATTCCTCTTGTATTGATTTTTGGACGAACATAATTATTTCTCGATGCCACAAGTGCCAAAGAAAGATAACTGTCTAATCTTGCAATCGCTTTTGCGGTTCTCTGTACTCGTTCCACTTCCTGGAAAATTTTATTTCTGATACCGGAAAAAATTTCATATTCCAACGCATACAGCTTATCTTCTGCTCCTAAAATCATATCTTCCAGTTCTTTTAACCGTGGAGTGATATAACGCTCGGCATTTGTCAAGGTCTGTTTTCTCGTATAATAATCCGGCACCATATCTTTAAACGAATTGGTTACTTCAAGATAATATCCAAAGACTTTGTTATATTTGATTTTTAAGGTACGGATTCCTGTTTTTTCACGCTCGGAAGCTTCCAGTTCTGCCAGCCACGTCTTTCCCTTTGTCTTTGCCTGTCTAAAATTGTCCACCTGTTCATGATAGCCATCTTTAATGATGCCACCCTCTTTCATGGCAAGCGGTGGTTCTTCTATAATCGATGCATTTAAAAGTTCAAATAAATCCTGCAAATCATCCATATTTTCATAAATAGACTGCATCTCTTCGCTTTTAAATTCTTTTATCAGTCCTTTTATGTAAGGAAGCATGGAAATCGAAGACTTAAATGCAATCAAATCTCTTGGATTTGCCGACTGATAACTGATTTTTCCTACCAGACGTTCCAAGTCATAAATCGGATTTAAGTATTCTCTTATTTCTTCGCGGTCCATTTCCCGCTTATTAATCTCTTCAATCGCATCAAGACGGTCATTAATCGCATGCTCATCAATTAAAGGCTGTTCAATAAAGGAACGTAACATTCTGGCTCCCATTGCGGTTTTCGTTTTGTCTAACACCCACAAAAGAGAACCCCTTTTTACTTTTTCTCTGAGTGCTTCTGTCAGCTCCAGGTTTCTTCTGGTTGAACTATCAATAATCATATAACGTTCCGTTGCATAAGGCATAATCGCACGCAGATGGTCAAGCGGAGTTTTCTGGGTTTCTAAAAGATAGGTCAAAAGCGCACCTGCTGCAATCGTTGCACAGGCAAAATCTTTTAATCCAAGCCCTTCTAATGCACTGACATGAAAATGTTCTTTTATAGTTCTTACGCATAATTCATCATCAAAATACCAGCCCTCCAGTGGATTCATGCAGATGTGCAGACGATTCTTCAATTCCTCCAAATCCACTCCGCTCATATAAAAGGACTCATTACAGATAATTTCAGCCGGTGAAAATTTATATATTTCATCCAAAAGTGTTCTTGATTTTTCTACTTCCGTCACCATGAAATCACCGGTAGTCACATCTGCAATTGCAATTCCGTAACGATTGGAAAGATAGACAATCGCCATAATATAGTTGTTCTTGGTTTCATCCAAAGCCTGTGTATTTAAATTTGTTCCTGGTGTTACGACACGGACAACTTCTCTTTTTACCATGCCTTTTGCCGTTTTCGGATCTTCTACCTGTTCACAGATAGCAACTTTATACCCTCTTTCAACCAGACGATTAATATAAGTATCTGCTGCATGAAATGGAACTCCGCACATCGGGGCTCTTTCCTTTAATCCACAGTCTTTTCCCGTCAGCGTCAACTCTAATTCTTTTGAAACAGCTTCTGCATCCTCAAAAAACATCTCATAAAAGTCTCCCAGACGATAAAACAAAATACAATCCTTATTTTCGTTTTTTGTCTTTACATAATGCTGCATCATCGGTGATAAGGATGATACCTCTACGTCTTTTATCTTCAATCCCATTTCTTTTAGCCTACCTTTGTTCCCATATAATAAAATCCACGACATTCATCAAGGTGAACGGAAACAATATTTCCAATTAATGAAGCATCTCCAGGAAAATGTACCAGTAAATTATTAGACATCCTTCCGGTTACTAAAGAAGGGTCATGCTCATTCACCTCTTCTACCAGTACTTCCTGTACACTTCCTGTATCTCTGGATGACATTTCCCTTCCAATTGTCTGTACTTCTTCTAACAGGCGGTCAAAACGATCTTTCATCACATCTTCTGAAATCTGATTTTCCATTACAGCAGCCGGTGTTCCGGTTCGTTTAGAATAAAGAAAAGTAAATGCACTGTCAAAGCGGACTTTTTTTACCACATCCATTGTCTCTAAAAAATCTTCTTCTGTCTCACCCGGAAATCCAACAATAATATCTGTCGTCAGAGAAATATCCGGCATCGCCGTTTTAATTTTCTTTACTAAGGTAAGATAACGCTCCTTATCATAATGACGATTCATAATCTTTAAGATTCTGCTGCTTCCTGACTGAAGCGGCAGATGCAGGTGACGGCAGATTTTCTTGCTGTCTTTCATCACTTCAATTAATTCATCCGATAAATCCTTCGGATGAGAAGTCATAAAACGAATTCTCTCTAAGCCTTCGATTTTTTCGATTTCTTTTAACAACTGTGCAAAGGTAACCGGCTCTTCTAAATTTTTTCCATAGGAATTGACATTTTGTCCAAGAAGCATGACTTCTTTTACTCCATCTTCTACTAACTTTTCAATTTCACGGACAATATCTTTTAGATTTCGGCTTCTTTCTCTTCCCCTTACATAAGGTACAATACAATAGCTACAGAAATTATTACAACCAAACATAATGTTGACACCGGATTTAAAGGCATACTTACGTTCACTTGGCAAATCCTCTACTATTTTATCAGTATCTTTCCAGATATCAATGACCATACGGTCCGATTCTAACGCTGTTACAATCAATTCTGAAAACTTATAAATATTATGTGTACCAAAAATCAGATTAACAAAAGAATAACTCTTCTTTAATTTTTCTACTACCTGTGCTTCCTGCATCATACAGCCACAAAGAGCAATCATCATGTGCGGCTTCTTCTTTTTGATACTGTGAAGATACCCCAAACGACCGTACACTCTCTGATTCGCATTTTCACGGACCGTACAAGTATTATAGATAACAAAATCCGCATTTTCATCTTCTACTTCTGTATAACCCACTTCATCTAAAATACCCACTAATTTTTCAGAGTCGCGCGCATTCATCTGACACCCGAAAGTCGTTACGTGATAGGTTAAAGGACGTCCCAGTTCTTCGCTTTTTTGTTTTACAAGCATCTGCGCTTTCTTCATAAAATAATACTGACGCATCGGCTCTTCTGCCGGCGGTGCTTCATTTAAGTCAATCTTTTCTAAAATTTCTTCCAGTTCTTTATTTTTTAACATGTATTTCTCCATTCTAATTTATCTGTTATCAATTTTTCTATTATATCCTAATCTTTTTTATTTTTCAATACAGAGTGTTTTTATTTCACATTCTATAATTTTCATTAAGAAACAAAAAGAGCATCCCGACAGCGGATACCCTTTCTATTTCTTTCTTAGCTTATTTTTTAATGTGTCTTTTTCTTTTTTCCATACTTCTCACCCAAATTGACAATACTTCCATCTTTTTCCTGAATGTTAATGTTATCTAACTGGGTTCTCAAATTCATACGGACAGATGCAATATATTCTGCACGTAATTTTTTTTGTTCTTCTTTTTCTTCTGGTGTCAGACCTGTTGTCTTTGATTTTCTTGCCAGCTCGTTAATTCGCTCAATCTGTTCCTGTTTCATGAAAATTCCTCCGCTTCTTTATATCTGTACTCTCCAAATTTTTCTGTTAGTACATTTATTTCATTCTATCCCAATTTATCAATAATGTCATCCAGATAAAACTCTTCTTTCTTATCTGCTAAAAATAAAGTTCCATGATTTCTTCCCTGCATAATTTTATGTATGACATGGAAATCATTTCCATTTGCAATGACCATATCAGCACCTGCACTAGTTGCTATATGTGCAGCCTTTAATTTCGTTGCCATTCCGCCAGTTCCTACAGAACTCTTTGAGGTATCTTTTGCCATGGCATCCAGATGAGAATCCAGTTTTTCTACCAGGTCAATAAATTCTGCATTTGGATTCTGATTTGGATCATCCGTAAAAAGTCCATCAATATCGGATAGCAAAATTAACATATCTGCCCCTGTCAGCGCCGCAACCAGTGCAGAAAGTGTATCATTATCGCCAAATTCAATTTCATCTGTAGAAATGGTATCATTTTCGTTTACAATCGGAATTGTGCCCATCTCAAGCAGAGTATCGAAAGTATTTTTTGCATTAATTCTTGTTGCACGGTTAATCATCGTATATTTTGTCATCAAAATCTGTGCTGCTGTCTGATTGTATTCTGCAAACAATTTTTGATAAATCATCATCAGGCGTGCCTGTCCGATTGCTGCACATGCCTGTCTTTTCGCAAGTTCCTTCGGTTTATGGTCAATTCCCATCGCACTTCTTCCTACTGCAATCGCTCCTGAAGAAACCACAATCACTTCTTTTCCCTGATTATGTAAATCTGCAAGCTCTCTTACAAGAATTTCCATTTTCATCAAATTCAAACGACCGGTTTCTTCATGCGTCAATGATGAAGAGCCTATCTTTACTACGATTCTTTTTTTCTCTTTTAATCGGTCTCGTACTTTCATGTATTCTCCTCTCCTGTATCGCCTTTTTATACTTTTTCTATATTAAAAGCTAAGGATTTCTGGCTTTGTTTCATGTTTTTTTATCTTACTACATTTTTTTTCTTTCGTAAAGTAGGATTTAAGAAGAATAATTCTCCAAAAAACTGTAAAGTGCTTCTGTTCCTGTTACTTCCTTGCCTGCCAGCACTTGTACCTGTTCGTCTGAAGGCAGTGCCTCTATTGGAATATTGGTCGTTTCAAACAACTGCCTGTCTGCTTTTTTGTATACGGCAAGATAATCATCTTTTACCTTTATCAAAAAAATCTCCTGATTGTCCGGTTCTTCTTTTTGAAGCACAATCTGGTTTTCTCCATAAGAGTGAATCCGGTATACTTGTTGTTTTACACTTCCACTCTTCTCATCATAAGATTCAAATACATATTTTTTATTCTGGTTAAATGGAACAGCTGATACCTGCTTTCCAATCCAGTCACTTTCTGTCTCCAAATCCTGTATCCTCTCTTTTAAGCCAGATACTTCACAATAAGAAACAATACCATTTCCTATTACAAGAGCAGACAAAAAAAAGCCGATACCAGAAATTATTTTTTTCATAAAAGACACTCCTTACTATTGTTCATTACCCTCGAAGACTTACTTGATTTGGTTAAATCAAATGCCACCAGATTCCGAGCGTAAATTGTTTTTATGAAACTAGTATCGACTTTATTTTTTTATTTATTCAATCTTTGATTCAAAAACTTTTTATTTACGGAGAATTCCAAGTTCTTCTAAGATTTCTTCCTGTTTCTTTTCCATAACAGCCGCTTCATTTGGCTCCATATGGTCATATCCCATTAGATGCAGCATACTGTGTGCAATTAAGAAAGCATACTCTCTTACTTCCCCATGTCCATAAGTTTCTGCCTGTTCTCTCATTCTTCCGACTGCAATCATAATATCTCCTAAAATCAATTCTCCGGTATCCGGATGAAATGCATCTTCCTCTTCTTCCAAAAAGGAAAAATCTCCAGGAGTATCAAAGTCAAGCATTGGAAAAGAAAGGACATCTGTCACACGGTCAATTTTACGAAACTCAGCATTTGTTTTTCGTATTTCTTCATCCGTCGTAAGTACAAGACTGACTTCCGCTTCATAAGGGCATTTTTCAAAATCCAGTGCTGCTTCCACTACTTCTTTTGCAATTTTTTCATAATCAAATCCCAGTTCTCCCAAATATTCTTTATCAATATTTAAAGTCATTTCCACTCCCTCTTTCTTTTCATCTCTTTTGTTTCTTTTTGAGGTTTCTGTTTTTTCTCATACTCATCATAAGCTTCTACAATCTTTTGTACCAGCGGATGACGTACCACGTCTTTATTAGTCAACTGGCAAAATGAAATTCCATCTACCTTTTTCAAT
Source organism: Firmicutes bacterium OM04-13BH (assembly GCA_003481745.1). GTDB lineage: Bacteria > Bacillota > Clostridia > Lachnospirales > Lachnospiraceae > Blautia > Blautia stercoris. The sequence goes on along the minus strand of QULP01000002.1, from coordinate 82,922 downwards.
ACCTGCATTGCGATATCCAATCCAGAGCGTACCCCTGCCGGTAAATCTTTCTGAGTCTTATCTCCGGTTACAATTACTTTTGAACCAAAACCAATACGAGTTAAAAACATTTTCATCTGCGCCGGTGTTGTATTTTGTGCTTCATCGAGAATAATAAAGGCATTATCTAAGGTTCGACCTCGCATATATGCAAGTGGTGCCACCTCAATCAGACCTTTTTCCATATTTTTTGCAAAACTTTCCGGTCCCATAATCTGATACAGTGCGTCATACAATGGACGAAGATATGGATCAATTTTACTTTGCAAATCCCCTGGTAAAAATCCCAGTTTTTCACCTGCTTCAATTGCCGGACGAGTTAAAATAATTTTTCCAACTTCATCATTTTTAAATGCAGTTACTGCCATTGCAATTGCCAGATAGGTTTTTCCGGTTCCGGCAGGTCCGACACCAAATACTATCATTTTCTTACGGATTTCATCTACATAAGACTTTTGTCCCAGTGTTTTTGGCTTGATCGGACGACCATTGATAGTGTGGCAGATAAAATCTCTGTCCATCTCTGCCATCTGTCCCTCTTTTTCTTCAAAGGTAAGAGAAAGCGTATAATCTACATTCTGTTCTGTAATCGTATTTCCCCTCTTAGAAAGCATTAACAACTGTGAAATCACCCTCTGTGCTTGATTTGCAGAAGTTTCATTTCCTAAAATCTTTAATTTTCCATCTCTTGAAATAATCGTAACATTTAATGCCCGCTCTATTTTTTTTACATATTCGTCGAATTGTCCAAACACATTTTTTTCATGTTCTGCCGGAAAATCCATCCGAGATTCAATTATATTGCTCATCTATGCTGTTATTCCTTTCTGTCTTCAGCGGTGTCTGACAAGTCGCCTTTTCAATTAAAATCAAACTTCCTTTTGTCACACAGCTGTTCTTGTTTACCTCTATTCTAACATGATTTTCAGATATTTGAATACCTTTTTGTGATAAAGTTTCTAGCACACGTAAAATTGTCTGCTCTGCCTTTTTTTCTGCCTCTTTCTTCGTATAAATCCTCTCTTTTTTCTCTATTGCATAATCTATACTTTTTCCATAGAACACGGGTAGCTTAAAATTTTCTGTCAGCTTCAACTGTCGAAGTTTCAGCAACCGATTATATTCCTGCTTTTTTAAGTTTCGACTGGTATCAAGATAATAATTTCCTGCCTGAATGATATAACCCTGCCTTGTTTCCCCACTCGGTATTATCTTTTGATAGGTTCTCGAAAACTCCTGATAATATTCCATTTTATATTGAATTTCGATATCTGCATCTGCCTGCACCGTTTGATATCCCATAACTTCCTGACTATCATTTATAATTGGAATTTTTCCCGACACTAAAATTTCATTCTTACTACAATTCTCTCCTATTTTCTTTTTTGCCTTTCCCTTTCTTACAATCATAGATAAGATAATTCCATCTTTTTGTGCACGTAAATCACAGGGCATTTCTTTTTTTTGTAACTGTTTTTCTTTTTGATAGCTTTCATTTTCTTTTACTTCTAACATGAGTCTCGTTCCTGTCAATTTCGCTGATACCCATGTAATGTCCGGAAATTCTTTTCTAAGCTTCCCTGCAATATAGCCACAATCTACCTGGTCTCTTCTCATTCCATGCCATACATCCTGTGTTTCAAGATAATTTAAAATCGATTCTGTTGAATTATGAACATTTCCCTCCACATGAATATTCCATACTCTTTCTGATAATAAAAATACAGCTATCAGTGCCAGTAAAAATCCAACAAAAAATACCCTTCTTTTTTTATTTCTGTAAAAAAAGAAAGGTATTCCGTATTTTCCTTTAATTTTAATTTTAGTTCCTGTTTTTCTTCTTACTTCATCCATCCGATAAAAATCTGAAATCAATACATAACCCCAATAAACCGCCTCGTGTTTTTCAATCTGACAAATTTGAATCTTATGATGTGCACACAAATTTAAAAATCGTTCCGATTCTTGTCCCCAAAAACAAATCCTGAGATATCCTTTCCAGAAATTTTTTCCTAAAATCACCTGGTCCTCCCCATTTAGCAATCTAACTCTTTTTAGCCAATAAATTCTAATCTGAAAATTATTCCGGTAATTCTAATTTCTTCATTATCATACGATTGAATGGAAAGTCTGTCTCCCTCTAACTTCAATTTACCATTCTTTGTCAACAAAACAATACAGCTATCCGTATAATATCGGATACACTTATAATTTTCAACACAAAGTTCCCTTTGTCCAATCATCGTTAACACTGGCTCCTGATAAGCCAAGTCTTTTGGAATCTGCATCTTGTCTGCCAGTTTCTGTGGGACGCTTTTTTTTCGCATGAACCGTTTATCCCATACTTCTTATTAATATAAATATGCAAAAACCAATTTCTTATGCGGATTTTTTATGCAAGAAATAAAATCCCAAACCACAAAATCTGATTCGGACTTAACGTAAATTCCATATCAAACTTTTCAGCCAGCTCACTTACAATAATTCCATGACTTTCCACACAAGGATGCATTTTCTCCGGAAAGCGACACGGACCGTCTGGATATGCGCAAGTATCACAAATGTCGCAGGATTCTGTGGACAATGCCATACACTCGCTTCCCTGTGACTTTATAAATGCTTCAATTGCAGCTGTTACCTCTTCGTGTTCCGCTCTGGTTGCAAGTGTTTCTTCAAAATTAATTACATCGGATACTTCTGCAATCGTAGAAAACAAAAAACATTCTTTATACTTGAGACATCTGTGTTTACATTCTTCTACACTTCCGACTGCCGGCGGGCATGCCCAGGTAGAATTATAACGCTCACATTCCTGTTCACAAATCCATCTCACCCGATAAGAAAATTCAATCTCTTCAGGTTTAAAAAAAGCATACTGATACACCGGATACTGACAGATAAATTCTTCAATTTGTTCGTGTGTTACCATTTTCTTTCCTCAACTTTCTTTTCTTTTTGCTTCTTTTCCGTTATAATAAAAGTATAAATTTATCACTTACCTTGAAAGGAGATGCCCACGATGTCAGACACTGCAGATACCTCAAATGAATATACGAAAATCTATCATACCAAGTGTCTTACCGATGCAAGTGATGTCACCCATACTGTGCTTTATAAAAAGTCCACCTGCACCCGCGTAGATGATTTGGTTCTTAATTTTCATTGCAGTCGTGATTCAAAATGCGTAAAATGCCAGCAAAATTATTTATGATAGGGTTCTCGATTGATAATACGGTAACTCCGATATATCTGTTCGAGCAAAATAACACGCATTAACTGATGGGGAAAAGTCATTTTAGAAAAACTTAAGGCATAATTAGATTTTTTTAATACCTCTTTTCCAAGCCCAATCGAACCCCCGATGATAAAAACAATTTGACTTTTTCCCTGTATTCCAAGCTGTTCTATCTTATCAGCCAGTTCCTCTGAAGCCAGCTGTTTCCCTCCAATTTCAAGTGTTATTACATAAGCATCTTCTTTTATATATTTTAAAATCCGTTCTCCCTCTTTTGAACGAATGGACTCTTCTACCACTTCACTGGCACGTTCCGGTGTTTTTTCATCTGCCACTTCAATAATTTCTAATTTACAATATTTACTTAAGCGTTTACTGTACTCTCCAATTGCATCTCTTAAATATTTTTCTTTTATCTTTCCAACTGTAATCAGCGTAATCTTCATATTTGCTCCATCTGTTTTGAATAAAGTCAAAAAGACCCTACTGCCGCCAAAGCAGCAGAAGGGTTTTTTAGCATCTTTTGATTAGTTTTCTTTTCCTTTGATGAATTCATCAATGCCTTTCGCAGCTGCTTTACCTGCACCCATAGCAAGGATAACTGTAGCTGCACCTGTTACAGCATCACCACCGGCATATACGCCTTCTTTTGTGGTTTTTCCTGTTTCTTCATCTGCAATAATACATTTTCTCTTGTTTGTGTCAAGACCAATTGTAGTAGAAGAAATCAATGGATTTGGAGAAGTTCCCAGAGACATAATAACTGTGTCTACATCCATTTCAAATTCGGAATCCGGAATTACAACCGGACGTCTTCTTCCAGAAGCATCCGCTTCACCAAGCTCCATGCGAACACATTTCATACCTTTTACCCAGCCGTTTTCGTCTGCAATAATTTCAACCGGATTTGTTAACAGGTCAAAAATGATTCCTTCTTCTTTTGCGTGATGTACTTCTTCTGCTCTTGCAGGAAGCTCAGACTCACTTCTTCTGTATACAATATGTACTTCTGCACCCAGACGAAGTGCAGTTCTTGCAGCATCCATTGCAACATTACCACCACCGATAACAGCAACTTTCTTACCAGTTTTAATCGGTGTATCATGGTCATCACGAAACGCTTTCATCAGGTTACTTCTTGTCAGATATTCATTAGCAGAGAATACACCGTTGCTTACTTCACCCGGGATTCCCATAAACATCGGAAGACCTGCTCCAGAACCGATAAATACAGCTTCAAATCCTTCTTTTTCAAGAAGCTCATCGATTGTAGTAGATTTACCGATAATAACGTTTGTTTCAATTTTTACGCCAAGAGATTTTACGTTTTCAATCTCTTCTTTTACAACTTTATCTTTTGGAAGACGAAATTCCGGAATACCATAAACTAAAACTCCGCCCGGCTGATGAAGTGCTTCAAAGATTGTTACATCATAGCCAAGTTTTGCCAGGTCACCAGCACAGGTAAGACCAGCAGGACCGGAACCGATAACAGCAATTTTATGTCCATTTTTTACTTCTGCTGCTTCTGGTTTGATGCCATTTTCTTTTGCCCAGTCAGCAACAAAACGTTCCAATTTACCGATGGAAACTGCTTCACCTTTGATTCCACGGATACATTTTCCTTCACACTGGCTTTCCTGCGGACATACACGACCACAAACTGCCGGAAGAGAACTTGATTTTCCGATTACTTTATAAGCTTCTTCAAAATTTCCTTCTTTTACTTCTTTTACAAAGCCAGGAATATCAATATTTACAGGACATCCCTGTACACATTTTGCATTTTTACAAGTCAGACAGCGATTTGCTTCTTCTACTGCTTCTTCCTTATTATATCCTAAACATACTTCTTCAAAGTTCGTTGCTCTTACTTTTGCGTCCTGTTCTCTAACCGGAACTTTCTTTAATACGTCACCCATTATTTGTCACCTCCACAGTTTCCGCATCCACCGTGATGAGTATCTCCTTCACGCTGTTTTAATAATGCACGTCCTTCTTCTGTCTTGTACATCTGCTGTCTCTGCATAGCAAGATTCCAGTCAATCAGATGTCCATCAAATTCCGGTCCGTCTACACATGCGAATTTCACTTTATCTCCAACAATTACACGACATGCTCCACACATACCAGTACCATCTACCATAATCGGGTTCATGGATACGATTGTCGGAATTCCAAGCTTTTGTGTTGTAAGGCAACAGAATTTCATCATAATCATCGGTCCGATGGAAACACATTTTGTATAGGTTTTTCCTTCAGCTACTAAATCTTCAATAACTTTTGTAACCATACCATGACGTCCATAAGAACCATCATCCGTTGTAATATATAAATTACCTGCAACAGCTTTCATTTCTTCTTCAAGAATAATTAAATCTTTTGTTTTTGCACCAACGATAACATCGGCATCGATACCATGTTCATGCAGCCATTTTACCTGTGGATAAACCGGAGCGGTTCCTACACCGCCGGCAACAAATAAAATTTTTTCTTTTTTCAGGTCTTCTAAATCTTCCTCTACTAATTCTGATGGACATCCTAATGGTCCAACAAAATCTTCAAAGAAATCTCCCTCTTTCATCTGTGCAAATTTTGTAGTAGAAGCTCCAATCGGCTGGAATACGATTGTAATGGTTCCTGCTTCTCTGTCATAGTCACAGATTGTCAGCGGAATTCTTTCACCCTCATCATCTTTTTTTACGATAATGAACTGACCAGGCTGGCAGTGCTGCGCAACACGTGGTGCTTCTACAACCATGAGATAAATAACCTCATTCAGCTTTTCTGCTTTCAGAATCTTGTACATATTGTCCTCCTCACAATTCCCAAAAGGGAATATTTTATTGCTATGATTGCTATCAACCAGTATAATCCAATTTTCATCAAAATTCAATTAAAAAATCGTACTTTTCCTCAAACATACAAAAAAACTAGTTTCTCACTGGTAAAAGACATACGTTTCACTTGCAGTCAAACTAATTTTTCCATTTTTATTCACCAAAATTGCGGAAAAAATATGTTCACCCTCTGGCATTTCAACCGGTCCTGTGTACCTTGTACTTTCTGTCGTCACAGTATCATCAAATGCATAATAAGCAGTACAGCCACTCGGCACTGCAATTCGAATTTTTGTCGCCTTTTCATATTGCCCGGAATCCGGTGTGATTTTAGGTGCATCCGGAGCTTTAAATTCAATCTTATAAACTTCTTCTTTATTTTCGCTTGGGATTCCCTTAGCATTATAGGCAATATACTTTAACGTGTATTCTCCTTCTTCTGATAAAACAATTCCATAGTCTGAATCATAACGTGTTCCATTTGTCTTATCTGGTTCACTACCATCCAAAGTATAATAAACCTTTGTTCCATATTTCATGGCAGTAAAATCAATCCTCTGTTCTTTCTCGTAAGTTCCACCATTTAAAGAAATTACCGGTACTTCACATACATAATCTTCGTAACGTGATTTCACTTTTTCATTATCACACTCATCTAAAAGTGACTTAATCGAATCATAATCTTTCTGTTTTTCATAAAGTCTCAACAGTTCTCCATAGGCACTTACATTATCCTGTTCTTTTTCTATTACAGATGAAAGAATAGGAAGTGCTTTTTCTTCCTCTCCGTTTACTGTATAAATTTTTGCCTGCAGAATTTTTGCTGATGTACTGTCCGGCTGTAATTCCAATGCCCGCTCCAGATAGCTTAAAGCAGATTCATAATTTTTATTTGTCACTTCTGACTCCGCCTGTGCCATCTGCATGTCAAACGAATTATATTCTTTCCGCTTAATTGCAAAACCTGCCACACCTGCCAATAAAATCAAGGCAGCAATACTCCCTCCGAATATTTGATATTTTCTCCGTTTTTTCTTCCGAATTTCTTCCTGACGTTTTTTCTGGCGCAGTTCTTCTTCCTTTTTTTGTTTTTTTTCTTTCAAATTTTTCTCCCGCATTTGTTTTTGAAGCAGAATCGTCTCCAATGTATGATATTCCGGCACCCATTGTATTTCACTTTTACATACCGGACAAAATAATGTTCCATCTTTTAGTTCCGTGCCACAATTTGCACATTTCATGTAAGACAACCTCTTTTCTTTCTCGCCCTGCATGATTTTATCTCAATCTTCAACTAAAATAAAATCATGCAGACCAAAATCCATTATAGATATTCCTCTATATATTGTTCAAATTGTTCCATGGACATAAGAACCTTTCTTGGCTTTGTACCTTCTTCCTGACCAACCACTCCTGCCTCACATAACTGATCCATAATTCTTGCTGCACGGTTAAATCCTATCTTAAACACACGCTGAAGCATTCCTATCGATGCCTTATCCTTTTCTATAATAAATTTACCTGCATCTGCAAAATAAACATCTCTCTCATCAGCCTCTAAAGAAGCTTCTTCCTGTTTTGTTCCTTTCAAAGTATTAATCTGTTTCTCAATTTCATGGTCATACTGTCCATTTGTCTGCTCTGAAAGAAATTTTACAACTGCTGATACTTCTTTATCACTGATAAATGCGCCCTGTACACGTGCCGGTTTCTGATATCCCTGAGGGTAAAACAACATATCACCCTTACCAAGCAGTTTTTCTGCCCCATTCATGTCGATGATCGTTCGGGAATCTACGCCTGAAGAAACCGAAAATGCAATTCGAGATGGCATGTTAGCTTTAATCAAACCAGTAATTACATTAACCGATGGTCTTTGCGTCGCAATAATCAAATGAATCCCTGCTGCACGTGCAAGTTGTGCCAGACGGCATATTGCATCTTCCACCTCTCCCGGGGCAACCATCATAAGGTCAGCCAGCTCGTCTACAATTACCACAATTTGCGGCATCTTTTTCAAGAGTTTTTCCGTCTCCTGATTTATTTTCTTTGCATTTAATACTTCTATTTTTTCATTATATCCTTTAATGTCACGTACATTGTATTCTGCAAATTGATTATAACGTTCCGTCATCTGAGCGACAGCCCAATTTAACGCACCTGCTGCTTTCTTCGGCTCTGTTACTACCGGAATCAAAAGATGTGGAATTCCGTTATAGACGCTTAACTCTACCACTTTCGGGTCTATCATAATGAGTTTTACTTCTTCCGGAGAAGCTTTATACAAAAGACTCATAATTAATGTATTAATACAGACGGACTTACCTGAACCAGTTGCACCGGCAATCAAAAGATGCGGCATCTTTGCAATATCTGCAATCACCGGTTTTCCTGCAATATCTTTTCCAGCCGCAAATGCCAGCTTGGATTTTGATTTTACAAACGCCTCTGACTGAATTAAGTCTCTAAGCATCACTACACTGTTTTGTTTATTCGGTACTTCAATCCCAATTGCGGCTTTTCCTGGAATCGGTGCTTCAATTCGGATATCGGTAGCAGCAAGATTTAACTTGATATCATCTGCAAGGCTTACAATCTTACTTACTTTTACCCCCAGCTCCGGCTGTACCTCGTAACGCGTAACTGTAGGTCCACAGCTGATATTGGTAATGGTTACATTTACACCAAATGTGTGCAGAGTTTCCTGCAATTTTTTTGCGGTATTTCGTAAATGGTCATCTGAGTCACCACCATTTCCCACTCCTTTTTTCAATAACGTAATCGGCGGAAATTCATATACGGCCGGCGGTGCTTCTTTTTGTTGTACTTTTATCTGCTGATTTTCTTTTACAGATGAAAGCTTTTTCTTTTCAGGTTCTTTTTCCTTATCTTTCTGTTGTTTCTTTTCTGTTTTCTTTGGTATCGTCAATTCTTCTAAATCCCACAATGCCACTTCCTCGGCTCTGTGGATTGGAAATGCATTTTGAGGAGTAAATCCCTCTTTTTCTTCTTGTTCTATATTTTTAATGTACTCAGTTTCTTCTGTTTCATGTAAATCGTCAAAATTTATTGGCTCTTTTTCTTCCTCTTCTTTTTTCTTTAAAGCTGATTTTGAAAGTGCTGCCATCTTTGTAACTCCATCGGCAATTTTTGAGTGCTTTGCTCCCTGTTTGTGCTGCTGAAGCTGGAGTTCATCTGAATTTTCTGTCTCCTGAGCTGCCTTTTGTTTTTCCCATCTTTCCTGCTCCAATTTTACCTTTGCGTACATTTTTGTTCCGCTTTTTTTCATCAGTTCAAACATAGATTGCTGCGTTACAAGTACCACAGAAATGATTCCAGAGGCAACTAAAATCACATAAGTACCGGCTACTCCAAATGCTTTCGCCGTTACATTGCAGATCGCTCCGCCCAATACTCCGCCACCACTTTGTGACAAGGCGGATATCCGATAATATTCTTCTAATGTCGTTCCCTCATAATATCCATCTGTCAATAGCTGCATAAAAGCGCAAACCGCTACAAACATCAACAAAAATCCAACCATCTTTCGATATGCTCTTGGATTTTTGCTGTTTGAAATCATAAAAGCAGTCACAAAGAATAAGAACACCGGAAAAACATAAGTTACAATTCCAAATAATCCAAAAAATAAATTACTGATGTAACTTCCAATTATGCCTCCAGCTCCAAAATTACTTAACATTAACAAAATAGAAACTGCAACTAAAATCCAAAGAAAAATCTCTGTATAAAGTTGAGATTCCGTTTTTGTTTCTGTTTTTTTCTCGGAAACTGCAGAACTTTTTCTGTTTTTTCTGACCGGCATGCCTTTTTTTTCTGCTCTTTTTGTCTCGCCTGTTCCGTTTTTTTCGCTTTGAACTTTATTCGTACTTGTTTTATTTGCCCTCGTTTTATTCTTATTTGTTAAACTACTTTTATCTGTATTCCCTTTATGTGTATTGGTTCTGCCTGAATTTGTACCGGTATTGGCTTTACTTGTTTTATTTCGATTCGTTTTTTCTAAATTTGTTTTACCTAAATTTGCTTTTTTTGATGCTGCCATCTACACTACTCCCTTTTTACACTGCCTTTTCTTATAAAGCAAAGCTGCAGATAATTGTCAGAACTGCCATAAAGAAACAATATACACTAAAACGGCGAAATGGCTTTCTTTTTACAATTTTTAACATCATTTTAATACAAAAGCACCCTGTCACAGCCGCTGCAATGAAGCCCAGTACACCCATTCCTACCATTCCTGCTGAGAATTCACCTGGATTGAGCTTTACAATTTCAAGCACCAATGCGCCAATCACAGCCGGTATAGACAGTAAAAACGAATAACGGATTGCAAATTTTCGATTCAAGCCACATAACAGACAAGCCACAATCGTCACCCCTGCACGTGAAATTCCAGGTAACACTGCGAACCCCTGAAAAACACCTATAATAACTGCAACCAGATAAGTGACTTCTTTTGGCACTTTATTTCCTGTTGGAAAGAAATCCGCAATAAACAACAAAACTCCCGTAATCAAGAGTCCGATTCCCGGTGCAAGCAAATTTGCTGACGCTACTCTTACTGACTCTTCTAACAGCATTCCAATAATAAAAGTCGGAACACTAGACACAATCAATAAAAGCATAAACTTCCTGTAATTATTGGGAACTAACTTTCGATAGCGTTTTCCACTCTGTTTCCATCCATTATGAATTCCTGTTCTGATGTTATAGTAAATATCATAGACCAATCGAAGGAGTTCCAGAATCAGTCTTTTTATATCAGAATTAAATGCCAACATAACCGCCACCAGCGTTCCGACGTGTAAAATTACATGAAAAAACACCGATGGCTGTATTTTCATTCCAAAAAGATTTTCTAAAATCACTAAATGTCCGGAACTGCTCACTGGAAAAAATTCAGTAATTCCCTGTACAATTCCCAATAAAAATGCCTGTATATATGACATAAAAACAACCTCATATCTTATGTATTTTCCCATTCTGTTCTTTTTGAACAAATGGGAACATTCTTTTATCGAACATTTATTTTATCATAAAATCTACTTTCGCACAATGTAAAACTCTCTATAATTTTTATTTTTCTTACTTTATCTCCAACGATTTTTCAATCAGCTCATATAACTTGTAAAATGCCTGCGAAATCCCTCCAACTTCATCAATCAATCCCTCTTTTACTGCCTCTTTCCCATCCAGCATTGTTCCGACATCTTTTACCAGCTGTGTGGTATCCAGCATCAGTTCTTCCATTCGATTTTTTCCCATATTAGAATGGGATGCCACAAATTCCGTAATGCGTTCCTGAATTTTCTCAATATTTTTATAAGACTGCATTACTCCGATAAACATTCCATTACTTCTGACCGGATGAATCATCATAGTAGCAGAAGGAACAATATATGAATAATCTGCTGAAACTGCCATCGGAACTCCAATTGAATGACCACCTCCTAAAACCAGAGAAACACTTGGTTTGCTCATAGAGGCAACCATCTCGGCAATTGCCAGACCCGCCTCCACGTCACCTCCTACGGTATTAAGTAGAATTAAAACTCCATCTACCTCGCTGCTATTCTCTATTTCAGCAAGTTTTGGAAGTACATGTTCATACTTTGTCGTTTTACTGTTTGCAGACAATACCTCATGCCCCTCTACTTCTCCAATGATACTTAGCAGATGAATCCGATAATTCTGTCTATTTTCCTCAAGCAGTATCTGCCCCATCTCTCTTATCTGTTCATTTTTGGTTTCTTCTTGTTCTGATATTTGTTTTTTTTCTGTTTCTGACATAAAAAAACACCTCCAAAAATTAAATTTCTGGAGGTATTATGCGCATTTTATTTTAGTATCATGTAATTTTTTTAGATAAAATTATTCATCCCAGTTGTGCCATACATACTGAACATCATCATCATCATCCAATAAATCTAATGTTCTCTGTAAGTTTTTGATATCCTGCTCATCAGTCAGCTCTACATAAGTCTGAGGAATCATGGCAACTTCTGCTTCCATCATCGGGATTCCTTCTTTTTCTAATGCTTCACGCACTGCACTGAATTCATCTGGGTCTGTCAATACTTCAAAGCTGTCCTCTTCTTCTGAGAAATCTTCAGCTCCGGCATCCAGTGCAATCATCATTAAATCATCTGCATCCATTTCACATTCTTCTTTATCAATGATAATCTGACCTTTTCTATCGAACATGAAAGAAACACATCCCGGTGTTCCAATACTTCCGCTTCCTTTTGTAAAATGACTTCTTACATTACCCGCTGTACGGTTTTTATTATCTGTTAAAGTTTCTACGATAATTGCAACTCCGCTTGGACCATATCCTTCGTAAGTAATTCTTTCGTAATTATCTGCGTTACTGTCGCCTGCTGCTTTTTTAATTCCTCTGTCGATTGTATCATTCGGCATGTTATTTGCTTTTGCCTTTGCAATTACATCACGAAGTTTACTGTTGTTATTCGGGTCTGGACCACCCTCTTTTACAGCGATTACAATTTCACGACCAATTACAGTAAAAATTTTACCTTTTTTGGCATCATTTTTTTCTTTCTTATGCTTTATGTTTGCGAATTTTGAATGTCCTGACATTTCTCTTCTCCTTTTTCTTCAGGTAGTTTTTCTACCCTTACTCTTTGAATTGTATTATTTTCCACCGCAAGAATGGTGAACAGATAACCGTTTGCCCGAATTTCTTTATCTTCATCGATATTCGGAATGTGTCCCAAAAGAGAGGTCAGATAACCATTTAATGTTTCATACTCTTCTTCCTGTAAATCAATCGAAAGTGTTTCTTCTACATCTTCAAGCGGAGTTAAACCTTTCATAAGATATGTATTATCTAACTGCTCAGTAATAAAATGGTCATCTTCATCATATTCATCTAAAATATTTCCTACAATTTCTTCTAAGATATCTTCCATTGTTACAATACCGGATGTTTGGCCATATTCATCTACAACGATTGCCATGTGAAGTTTCTTTGCCTGCATGCGCTTAAATAAATCATTAATACTTCGAGTTTCCGGAATGTAAGAAGCATCCCGAATCAGGTTAGGAATTCTTCCAACTGTTTCTTCGGCATGATTCTCAAACATCATCTCTTTCATTGCATCTTTCAAATGCAAAATTCCAATAATATCATCAATATCATCCCGATAAACCGGATATCTTGAATTACTGCCGTTTAACATAAGCGTCAATGCCTCTTTTAACGGTGTTTTTTCATCAATCGCATTAATGTTCTTTCGATGTGTCATAATATCCTGCGCCTCTTTATCAGAAAACTCTATGATATTTTGAATCATTTCTGCTTCACTTTCTTCAATCACACCCTGTTCATGCGCATCATCCACAATCGAAATAATTTCTTCTTCTGTCACATCTTCTTCTGATTTATGTGGGTCAATTCCAAATAATCGGACGCACCCATTTGACAGTTTAATCGTAAAAAACGTAAGTGGTGTAAATAATGTAATGAGCAGTTTAACTGTTTTCTCTGTTCGATAAACCCACTTCATAGGCTCTTTTACGGAAACTTTCTTAAAAGAAATCATTCCAATTGCCACTAGTATCCCCACCATAACAAATAATACGAAAGCCGCACACAAAACAGCCTGTACCTTCTTTGACATAGAAGCAAAAAAATCAATATTTCTCAGCACATCTTCAAGTGCCGGCACAATTTTGTGAATTCCAACATAACCGGATAATACAGCAAAAAAAACACTCGATATTAAGGTTGTATTAATCACTCGTGCCGGTGAATCAATCACACTTAAAAGCCACTGTGATTTTTCATCACCTTCCTGTGCCTTTTTTTCAATTTCACTTTCACTTACCTTCTGTATGGCGGAACCAAATCCATACAAAATTCCGTTTATGATAACAAATAAAATCAAAACGATTCCTGTCCATAAAGGACTACTCCCGTCGTCCATAAAATTTCTCTATTCCCTCTTTCTTGTCTCAGATTGCCCTTTTTTCACAGAGCTATTCTACAATAAGATACCATTTTCCTTTTCTCACGTCAAGATTTTTTCACTATGTAGGCAGCTCCAGACTCACACACAGGGCATGGTTGACTTTCTGTAAAATCTCTGCATCCAAATGACAAACCTTGTCTTTTAATCTTCTTTTATCAATTGTACGAAGCTGCTCCAGCAAAATTACCGAATCTTTTACTATCGCATAGGAAGAAGCATCAATCTCAATATGCGTCGGCAGTTTTGCCTTATTCATTTTTGATGTAATGGCAGCACAAATCACAGTCGGACTATGCTTATTTCCCACATCGTTTTGTATAATCAATACAGGGCGGACACCACCCTGTTCACTTCCCACCACGGGCCTTAAATCTGCATAAAAAATATCACCACGTTTAATTACCACACGTTTTCACTCTCCGATTTTTTTCTGTGTTTTCTATCTCAGTCAATAAGACTCCTGCTTCTAGTAAAGCGGACATTCGCAATCCGCTTCGCTACTTGCTCATGAACGCAGTCGCTTCGCAATCTGTCAGTGAGAGTTTTCAACTCCCACTGACATAAGCATCCCCCCTCAACCGCCGCTTAGTACTGCGCGCACTTAAAGCGGGGGAATGCTTATCTGCATTCAAACACCTTTTTATCATTTTTCCCAATTCTTTCGTGTGTATTCTATGGTTTTTATATTTTCTATGGAAATACTGGCTTTTTGCCATAAATCTCAAAGAAGATTCTAACGGCTTACCAGATAGACTCTTGGAACTCTTTTACTGATACAGCAAGCAAACTCATAATTAAATCTTCCACTTAAGTCACCTAATTCCTCTAATGTAATTTTCTCTTTTCCATCTCTTCCAAGCAGAGTGACTTCATCTAAAATTTTTGCATCCTGAATCTCTGTTACGTCTACCATAAACTGGTCCATACAGACTCTTCCAAGAATCGGCGCCCTCTTTCCATGTATCAGTACATATCCTTTATTGGATAATCCACGACAGTATCCATCTGCATAACCAACCGGAATGGTTGCCACTTTTGTTTCTTTTTCTGTTATAAATGTTCCCCCATAACTGATTGCGGTTCCTTTTTCAACTGTTTTCACATAAGAAATATGTGTTTTCAACTCCATAACCGGTCTTAAAGCAACCGGTTCTTTTTCCACTTCGTCAGATGGATATAAGCCATATAAAATAATTCCAGCACGGACAGCATCCATATTTGCCTCTTTCATACGGATAATTCCAGCACTATTAGAGCAATGCTTCATCGGAATTGAAAGTCCTTCTTCTTCCAGTCTTGAAATAAACTGCTGAAACTTTTCTAATTGCACATAAGCCGGTGTTGTTTCTGCTTCGTCCGCTCTTGCAAAATGGGTAAAAATTCCCTCGATTTCAATATGCGGAAGTTTTGAAATTTTTAAAATTTCAGGAACTGCCTCGTTGATATCCCGATAGCCAATTCGACCCATTCCTGTATCAACTTTTATATGTATTTTTGCAGTTTGATTCATTTTTACCGCAGCATCAGATAAATGCTGTGCCATCTCAAACGTAAAAACCGCCGGTCTCATATCATGCTCAATAATCGTCGGATAATCCTCTGCAAAAGTGTAACCCAAAATAAGAATTGGTTTTTTAATTCCTGCCTCACGAAGTTCCATCCCTTCTTCCACACAGGCAACTGCGATTCCCCAAATATAAGACAAAGATTCAATATGCTGTGCGATAGGAACAGCTCCATGACCATAGGCATCCGCTTTTAACACTGCAATAATCTTTGTATCTTTACTTATATTTTTTTTCATATTTTCCAAATTCCATGTAACGGCATCTAAATCGATTGTTGCATAAATTCTACTTGGTCTATTCATAATCTCTTATCCTCTTTTCTTAAGCACATCTCCTGTATAAGTAATCAGGTCTCCTGCCACCATTGCATATTTCCCTTTTTCTTTTGCAGCTTCATCGCCAGCCAGACCATGAACACATACTCCCATCACAGCTGCATCCAAAGGAGCATAGCCTTGAGCCAGCAATCCGAGTAAAATTCCCGTCAGCACATCGCCACTTCCTGCAGTTGCCATCCCACTATTTCCTGTTGTATTCACATAGACATTTTGACCGCCATCTGCAATTACGGTGCGTGCATCCTTGCAAACCAAAGTTACATTATAACGATGTGCCAATTCATTTGTAAGTTCTATCGGCTGTTGTTTCCAGTCTTTAATTGAAAGTCCACTTAAACGTGAAAACTCTCCCAGATGCGGAGTCATGATTACAGGATACTCGTATTTTTCAAGCAAATCAAGTTTACTTTTTAATAAATTTAATCCATCTGCATCAATCACCAATGGTCGTTTAGAATATTTCAAAACAAATTCTAACAATGCTTCTGCCTGTTTGTTTGTTCCAAGACCCGGACCAATCCCTACTACATCTGCCCATTCCAGACTTTCTGCCAACGCTTCTGATTTTATCTCTTTTTTGCCATAAAAGCAATACATAGCTTCCGGAAGCTGTACCGGAAGAATTGCCCTGTTCTCTTTTCGAGTATGCACTTTTACCATTCCAACTCCCGTATGCAGAGCCGAAGAGGCACTTAAAAGAGCAGCTCCACTGGTCATCTCATTTCCGGCTATTAGTAATACTTTTCCAAACGTTCCTTTATTTCCGCTTTCTCTGCGAAATAATTTTTCTTTCAAATCTTTTTCTTCAAACGTATAAGTTGAAATCGGAAAACAAATTTCAGGCATTTTTACAATTCCAATATCTGCCACTCTTACATTTCCTGCATACTCTGCTCCTTCATAGAAAACAGTTCCCAGCTTTTCATAAGCAAAACTGACCGTCCAGTCTGCACAAACGGCACATCCAAGTACCTTTCCTGTCGCCGAATCAATCCCTGATGGAATGTCCACTGCCACTACTTTGGCATCTGCCTGATTAATTTCTTTTATTTTTTCTTTGTAACCTCCACCTACTTCTCGGTCTAATCCAACCCCAAAGATGGCATCTACTATAGTAGTATATTCAGACAGGCTTTTATTCTTGACAAACGCAACCTGATATTTTTTTGCAATCTCAATTTGCTGTTTCATCTCCGTCGTAAAATGCGATGGGTTTCCTAAAATTTCCACATCAACCGAAATATTTGAAAGATGCAGCATTCTTGCAAGCGCCACACCGTCTGCTCCATTGTTGCCACTTCCGCATAAAACAAGTACTTTTTTAAGCGGAAGTCTTTCTTTTATCATTGTATCATACACACTTCTTGCGGCACGCTCCATTAACACCAGTGATGGAATTCCTATTTCCTGTATCGTATATCTATCTAATTGCTTCATCTGTGTTCCGGATACGAATTCTCTCATAAAGTCACCCCCCAATTTTTGTTTTAAAAATATCAAAAAACTGCTACGAAATATTTTTTCGCAGCAGTTCTTCTATCATTCTTTTTTATGTTCTGTATTATACCGATTCAGATTATAAGACAGACGCATCAGACTTTCGGACAGATGCACATTTTCCACAATGACATCTTCCGGAACTGCCAAATCCAAATGTGCGAAATTCCAAATTGCCTTAATTCCATTCTCCACAAGAAGGTTTGCAGTCTCTTCCGCATAAGCTTTCGGCAGAGTAAGCGTTGCAATTTGAACATCATTCTCTCTTAAAAACTCCGGAAGCTCATCCATCATACGAATTTCATTTCCCCGAATGGAAATTCCTTTCAACACCGGATTGATGTCAAAAATTCCCACAACCTTAAATCCTCTTTTTTCAAATTTTACATAATTCGCAAGTGCCTGTCCCAAATTACCTGCACCAATAATAATAATATGATGGGTTCGGTCAAGACCTAATATTTTTCCTATTTCGGCATAAAGATAAGGTACATTATATCCATATCCCTGTTGTCCGAATCCTCCGAAATTATTTAAATCCTGACGAATCTGAGATGCTGTAACATGCATCTTGGAACTAAGCTCATTAGAAGAAATTCGTTCCACACCCTCTTCTAAAAGTTCACCCAAGTATCGATAATAACGAGGAAGTCTTCTGATTACAGCCTTCGATATACTTTTTTCGTCCACGACTTTACCCTCCTTTTGCCTGATTATTCGTTCTTTCAATACAAAACAAATTTACTTTTATTATATATAATTGTTAAAATAAAGTCAAATACAATTCTCTTAATTGCCGCATTTATCTGTTGTAAAATTCATTTTTTTCGATATAATAAATACAATGGCGTTTTTTTATACAGATAAGTAGAATTTTTTAAGGAGGAACTTATGATACTTGCATGTCAAAATATAGAAAAATCATTCGGAGGCGTAACTTTAATCCAAAATGCCTCTTTTCATATAGAAGACCATGAAAAAGCTGCAATGGTCGGAATTAACGGTGCAGGCAAAACTACCTTACTGCGCATTATTATGCAGGAGCTTCCCACTGATAAAGGAGAAGTCATTCTTGCTAAAGGAAAACGAATTGGTTATCTGGCACAGCATCAGGATTTAGATACAGATTTAACAATTTATGACTCTTTACTTCAAGTAAAACAGCATATTCTTGATATGGAACTACAGATGCGTGAAATAGAAAAACAGATGAAATACGCTAAGGCTGATGAATTAGAACGGCTTATGGATACTTATTCCCGCTTAACCCATAATTTTGAATTGGAAAACGGATACGCTTATAAAAGCGAATTAACCGGTGTTTTAAAGGGTCTGGGCTTTGCGGAAAGTGATTTTTCCAAACTGGTTTCAACTCTCTCCGGAGGTCAGAAAACCCGAGTGGCACTTGGTCGTCTGCTGTTATCCAAACCTGATATCGTACTTCTCGATGAGCCTACCAACCATCTGGATATGGATTCTATCTCCTGGCTGGAGACTTATCTTTTAAACTATGCAGGAGCTGTCTTAATTGTCTCTCATGACCGTTACTTTCTTGATAAAATTGTATCTAAAGTAATTGAAATAGATAACGGAAAAGTTTCTTCTTTTTCCGGAAACTACTCTGCATACAGTGAAAAGAAAGCAATGCTTCGAAAAGAAGCTTATCAGGCTTACATGAATCAACAGCAGGAAATCAAGCATCAAGAAGAAGTCATCACAAAATTAAAACAGTTTAATCGTGAAAAATCTATCCGCCGTGCAGAGAGCCGTGAAAAGATGTTAGATAAAATGGAAGTTCTTGAAAAACCAAGTGAATTAAACGCTTCTATGAAAATCCGTCTCGAACCAAAAATTACCAGTGGAAATGATGTTCTCGATGTAAAAGACTTAAGTAAATCATTTCCAAATCTCCCACTTTTTTCTGATTTAAGTTTTTCTGTCAAAAGAGGAGAACGCGTTGCAATCATTGGAAATAATGGAACTGGCAAAACAACTATTTTAAAAATTTTAAATGGCGTGATTCCTGCTGACAGCGGGACTTTTACTCTTGGAAGCAAAGTTCATATTGGTTACTATGACCAGGAACATCACGTTCTGCATATGGAAAAAACAATCTTCGAAGAAATTTCAGATGATTATCCTAAACTGACCAATACTGAAATTCGGAATCTTCTCGCCGCTTTTCTTTTTACCGGAGATGATGTATTTAAGCAAATCAGCTCTTTGAGCGGCGGAGAACGTGGACGTGTCTCTCTTGCTAAACTGATGTTATCAGAGGCCAATTTTCTGATTCTCGATGAGCCTACCAACCATTTAGATATCGTTTCAAAAGAAATCTTGGAAGAAGCGCTTAATAACTATACCGGAACGGTACTTTATGTTTCTCATGACCGTTATTTTATCAATAAAACTGCAACCAGAATTTTAGATTTAACCAACCATAATCTGGTCAATTATATTGGAAATTATGACTATTATATGGAAAAGCGCGAAGAACTGACTAAAATTTATGCGCCGGACATTCAAGAAGAAACCATCGCTGTTCAAACAGAATCTTCTAATAAATCAGACTGGAAACAGCAAAAAGAAGAACAGGCTCAAAAACGAAAACGCGAAAATGATTTAAAGAAAACAGAAGCAGAAATTGAAAAACTTGAGTTGAGAGACAGCGAAATTGATGAAGAAATGTCCAAACCGGAAGTGGCTGTTGATGTTGCAAAATGTGTTGCTTTATCCAATGAAAAAGCAGAAATCACTTTAAAACTCGAAGAATTATATGAAAAATGGGAAGAGTTGGCATAATGCCCTCTTCCCTTTTTCATTCTAAATTTTTTATTTTTCTAAATTATTACGGATTGCAAGGATAAATTCTTTGCTGTTTAATACAGTCGGATTTTCAATTGATGTAATCAATGCCAAATCTTTTGTCATCTCTCCACTTTCAATTGTCTCTATTGTTGCTTTCTCCAGCTTATCTGCAAATGCCTGCAGCTCTTCATTTTTATCTAATTCTCCACGTTTTCTAAGTGCTCCGCTCCATGCAAAAATTGTTGCAACAGAGTTTGTAGAAGTCTCTTCTCCTTTTAAGTATTTATAATAATGACGCTGTACGGTACCATGTGCTGCTTCATACTCAAAATAACCGTTCGGAGAAACCAATACAGAAGTCATCATTGCCAAAGACCCAAATGCAGAAGATACCATGTCACTCATAACATCTCCATCGTAGTTCTTGCAGGCCCAAATAAATCCGCCTTCTGCTTTCATAACACGTGCAACCGCATCATCAATTAAAGTATAAAAATACGTAATTCCGGCTTTCTCAAACGCTTCTTTATATTCTTTTTTATAAATTTCCTGAAAAATATCTTTGAATGTATGGTCATATTTTTTAGAAATCGTATCTTTTGTAGAAAACCACAAATCCTGTTTGGTTGAAAGTGCATAACCAAAACAACTCTTTGCAAAACTCTCAATGGAATCATTTAAATTATGCATTCCCTGTGCAACACCTGCACCTGCAAAATTATGAACCAGTTCTCTTACCTCTGTTCCATCTTCACTTGTATAAACCAGTTCTACCTTTCCCGGGCCGGGAATCACCATCTCTGTATTCTTATAGACATCTCCATAAGCATGTCTTGCCAATGTAATTGGTTTTTTCCAATTTTTTACACAAGGTTCAATTCCTTTTACGACAATTGGAGCTCGAAATACCGTTCCATCTAGCATGGAACGAATCGTTCCATTCGGACTTTTATACATCTCTTTTAAATCATATTCTTTCATACGTGCAGCATTTGGAGTAATTGTCGCACATTTTACTGCTACTTTATATTTTTTAGTAGCATTTGCAGCATCTATTGTAACCTGGTCATTCGTCTTATTCCTATACTCCAGTCCTAAATCATAATACTCTGTATTCAAATCAATATATGGCTCAAGTAATTCCTCTTTTATCATCTTCCAGAGGATTCTTGTCATTTCATCTCCGTCCATCTCTACAAGTGGTGTTGTCATTTTAATTTTTTCCATCGTCTTATCCTCCTTAAGCCCTAACGTTTATTCGCCCTTACTTAATACACTGTCTAAATCATAGTTTTTTAAATTTTCTACTGTATTTGAAATATGACGAGTTGCCACTAATTCCGCTTTTTCCTCATCGTGCTCACGAATTGCTGTTAAAATTGCATCATGTTCGTCATTTGACTTTTCCATACGTCTTTTTTTCATAATGGATGCCATTCGGACTCTCTGCACATATTGATGAAAATCCGTTAATGTATGTTCTAAAATCCGGCTTCCGGATGCTTTATATAAAAGTTTATGAAATTTACTGTCCATCTCACATACCTGTTCATAATGTTCTTTTTTCGCATGGTATTCTGATAAGACAACCGTCTCTTCCATCGCATCTAAAAGCTCCGGTGTAATGTTCTTTGCTGCCATTCTTGCAGCAAGACCTTCTAAGCGTGCACGAATCAGATAGATATCTCTTACGTCCTTTTCGGAAATTCCGGTTACAAATGCCCCCTTATTCGGAACAAGCTGTACCAATCCCTCCAGTTCCAGCTGTCGAATTGCCTCTCTTACCGGCGTCCGGCTGATTCCCAATTCTTTTCCAATTGAACTTTCAACCAGTTCTTCCCCTCTTTTATATTTTCCATTCAAAATATCGGAACGTATTTTATCAAAAACCTGTCCTCTTAAAGACTTCTCTGTTCCTGCCATCTTTTCTCCTTTTTTGTTTTATCTACTTTCAAAATCTTTATTCGACTCTAAAAGTACATTTTTTATTTTAAAGCTCAATATTTAATCTCTTACAACTTTCTTCAATCACTGCAATTAATTCTTCATCGGTCAGTACAGTTACTCGTCCATCCTCATACTGTTTGTCCACCCACGCTTTAATCATTACAACCAGTTCACTGTTTTTGTCGATTGCTTTTTCATTTTCCAGCTGATAGTGATTATTAATCCAATGCGCGATACCTGCAAGACCCGAGGTATTTGATACTGCAACCTGCGGTGCTTTATTTAAAAATTTCTTTGTATCAAAAATATTATAAATTTCTTCGTTCTTCAACAGACCATCTGCATGAATCCCTGCACGGGTAACATTAAATGCACTTCCTACAAACGGAGTCTGTGGCGGGATTTTATAACCAATTTCTTTCTGATAATATTCTGCAAGTTCAGTAATCACAGTTGTATCCATTCCATCCAAAGAACCTTTTAACTGTGCATATTCAAATACCATTGCCTCAAGAGGGGTATTTCCGGTACGCTCTCCAATTCCAAATAAAGAACAGTTTACACCGCTTGCTCCGTAAAGCCATGCAGTTGTTGAATTGCTGACTGCTTTATAAAAATCATTATGCCCATGAAACTCGATTAATTCCGATGGAAATCCGGCATGTGTCATAATACCATAGATAATTCCAGGAATTGAACGTGGAATTACTGCACCTGGGTAGTTTACCCCATATCCCATTGTATCGCAGCAGCGCACCTTAATCGGAATAGAATACTCATCCATCAACTTGGTCAGTTCCAGACAAAATGGAATGACATATCCATAAATATCTGCTCTTGTAATATCCTCTAAATGACATCTTGGGCTGATTCCGGTTTCCAGACATTCACGAATTACACTTAAATAATGTTCCATTGCCTGTTTTCTGGTCATTTTCATTTTATAGAAAATATGATAATCCGAACAACTGACTAAGATTCCTGTTTCTTTTAATCCTAAATCTTTTACCAGTTCAAAATCTTTTTTGCTTGCACGAATCCAGCTTGTAACTTCCGGGAATTTATAACCACGCTCCAGACACTTATAAACAGCGTCTCTGTCTTTTTTGCTGTATAAGAAAAATTCACTCTGACGAATTTTTCCATTTTCTCCACCTAATTTATGAAGATAATCATAAATTGTAACAATCTGTTCTGTACTGTATGGTGCGCGAGACTGCTGTCCATCACGAAATGTAGTATCTGTAATCCAGATATCATCCGGCATGTGATGCGGTACAATACGGTCATTAAACGCTATTTTCGGTATTTCTGTATATGGAAACAGATTATGAAAGACATTCGGTGTCTCCACATCTACTAACGGATACATATGCTCCTCTAGTTCCAGTAAGTTTGTATGATAATTCATTCGGACACTTCTGTTAATCATTTTCTTCACTCCTCAATCTGTGTTTTCTCTTGATAAAGCGATGCTGTATCAAACTTCTTGTATCATTGTATACAATGATACAGAATTTGTCAACCATTATTTTCATTTAAAAATGATTTCACTTCAAACAGTCCCCACCCCTGCAAGTTATGCGGATATCCCAAATCCTTCGCAGTTCTTCTTAATCTTTTTTTAATTTCAAAATTTGTAAGCCATGGTTCTCTCTCTAAAAGCAGAGCAATAGCGCCAGAAACAACAGGGGTAGACATGGAAGTTCCGCTCTTTATGGTATAAGGCATATTGTCATTGCGGTTCGCACATGAAATAACAGCATTTCCCGGAGCCACAACATCCGGTTTGATGATACAGTCATTTGTCGGTCCTCTTCCGCTAATTCCCCTGTTTTTTACAAGTAAATCCGAAGACCCCACCGTAATAATTTTTCGACTGCTTCCCGGGGCTGTAATACTGCCTTCTCCTGGTCCCATATTTCCTGCTGCCGCCACCACAATCAACCCTGTATCCCAAGCCCTTTCCACTGCATCAATTAAATCCTTATGTTCTTCTTTCTGTGTTGTCCCAACAGAAATATTTATGATTCGTATCTGATAGCGGTTTCTGTTTTTTTGAATCCAGTCTAATGACCGGATTACGCTTTCTTTTTCTCCATTTCCATTTCTGTCTAATACCTTAATCCCAATTAAATTACATCCACATGCTACTCCTTTATACTTCCCCTGAAAAGCGGCTCCACTGCCTCCCAGGATTCCGGCTACATGTGTTCCATGTCCATTGTCGTCATAAGGAGTCTTTCTATCATAAATAAAGTCCTGAAATGCCAAAATTCGTCCTGCAAAATCAATATGTGGAAAAATTCCGGTATCAAGCATCGCCACACCAATCCCTTTTCCTGTCAGCATATCAAACTCCATTTCCCGATTTCTTAATTCTATATTATGATATAACCTCTAAAAAGTCTTTTGTTCCCAACTTATGCATATATATTAAACACTTGAAACAAAAGGAGTTTTCTATTTTATGTCTATGGAAAATTTACGTGATGTTATCCTCTCAGATGAATATCTGGATTTTATTCTCCCTTACTATGATGGGATCGAACAAGATTTTAGTGAATATGGAATTCAGTTTTTTAACAGCCATCTGGTTATGATTCACAGCCGACGTCCATCCGAAAATTTAATAAATTATCTGGAAACCGATGAGTTGCGCTATACCACCTTGCCCAAACTTTATTCTTTGCTTAACCTTGTCAGTCTGGAATCTTCCGGCATTTTAACGGTACAAAACCAGCCTTCTCTTGATTTAAAAGGACGAAATGTAATTGTTGGCTTTATTGATACAGGAGTTGATTACACTCATTCTGCTTTTTTAACCCGTGATAAGCGTACAAGAATTCTTGCACTCTGGGATCAGAACATTCAAACCGGACAACCTCCATTTGACCTTTCTTATGGAAGCGTTTACTTTGAAGAAGACATCAATCAAGCACTCTCCTCTTCCAACCCATTTGAAGTTGTTCCTTCTAATGATGAGATTGGTCATGGAACAGCACTTGCCGGGATTGCTTGTGGAAGTTCTATCCCTGAACAGGATTTTTCAGGCGCAGCACCTCTCTCCCAGATTGCGGTGGTCAAATTAAAACCAGCCAAGCAGTATTTAAGAGAAATTTTTTACCATACCAGCAATGAACCTGTTTTTCAAGAGACCGATATTATGATGGCAATCCGATTTTTCACACTCTTAGCCCGAGAACAAAAAAAGCCTCTTGTCCTCTGTCTTGGTCTCGGCACAAATCAAGGTGCACACTCTGGTCGTTCCTATCTCGCTAAAATGTTTACCGAACTTTCTAACTACTGGGGCTTCTATCCTGTGATTGCCGCCGGAAATGAAGCCGGAAAAGCCCATCATTTTTTCTCTTATGCACCCATGCCACAGGATTATATCCCTGTTGAACTTTCTGTTCCGGCAAATTCCTCTGGTTTTACGCTGGAATTATGGGGAGATTCTCCTGAAATCTATGAAGTTGGTTTTGAATCACCTTTAGGTGAAATCATTTCTCGGATTCCTTCCCGTGTTAATTTTCGTGAAACACTGGATTTTATTCTAGAAGATACAAAGATTTTTCTTTCTTCTTCTGTTATTCAAAATGTCTCAGGTGAGCAGTTTATTTTCATGCGATTTTCAGCCCCCACTCCTGGGATCTGGAAAATACGAGTCTATGCCAGAAATCAAAATAAAGGTTCTTTCCACTTATGGCTTCCAATCAGTGGTTTTCTTTCTCCGGATGTTATCTTCCTGCGTCCAAACCCAGATACCACTATCACAGAGCCTGCCACTTCTCCTTATGTTATTACAATATCTGCCTATAGTGCCTACAACAACAGCCTGTTTTTAAATTCAAGCAGAGGTTTTACCAGACTTGAAGAGATAAAACCAGACTTAACTGCACCTGGTGTCAATGTCTCTGCTCCATCTCTCCAAAACACCTATACAACGATTACCGGAACTTCTGCTGCCTGTGCTCTTACTGCAGGTGCCTGTGCTCTTTTAGTCGAATGGGCACAAAAAAGAATGCCTCCTAAAATTTTTAATACTGCGGAACTGACCGCTCTTTTAATTCGTGGAGCACGGCGAAGTGAAGATCGGATTTATCCCAATCGGGAATGGGGATTGGGCATTCTTGATATCTATCAAATTTTTCAAACCTTTGCCTCTTTTTAATTTTTTCATGCACCAATTTTCATTTCCTACATAAGATGAAATTGTAATCAAAATCCTTACGGAGGAACAATATGAGTGATTTAGCTGCTACAAACTGTGGATGCGGATGCGACGATTCCTGCACCGGAAACAGCGGATGTGGACTTGGAAGATGTTTTGGTGACTGCAACTCTATTATCTGGATTCTTTTAATTTTATGCTGTTGCGGAAATGGCAATAATGGATGTGGTTGCGGACAACACAATGGTTATGGAAATGACTGCAATTGTATTATCATCTTACTGCTTCTGTTATGCGGATGCGGTGGAAATAATTTCTGCTGATTCTTACTGTTCATTCTACTATTTTAAAAAGCTGCCGTTTTTGCGGCAGCTCATTTTCTGTATGAAGTTTTATTAATTTCTTATCTTTTGAGAACGTTTTTTATCTTCTTTTTTCTCTTTTTTTCTCTGTTCTTTTCTTTTTAAACAGTCCAAATCTATTTCATAAATGGTATTATTCTCTTCCACTAATCTGGTTTTTATTTCTGATTTTTCCATCCTTCAGTCTCCTTTTTTTGTCTTTGCTTTAGTTTATGATGTTTCGTTGGAATATTCTCTGCTTTTTTTTCATAAACTAAAAAAAGTGTTTCCCTTATGGAGGAAGCGTTTATGGAATCTACTCCATCTGATGAATTAATTCATTCCGACCAGATTGAACTTTTAAAAGCTGCTATGCCTTATCTTCCAAGAAGCGGTCAGCAGTTTGCTTCTGTTTTTGCCAAATTTTTAGAACTTCAAGAAACTTTTCATGTTTTCTTAGAACCTCAAGGAGAAATGCAGACTCAGGATTTTACTCCCAAAGACCCAATTGAAATGTTATCGGCGTGCAGTAAAGTCTGCCACGGCCCTGCAAAAGAAAAAATTGATACCCTTTTAAATACAATGGCAATGATTCAAATTTTTGAATTGTCTCAAGAAAAGTTTACAAGATAGGAGGTGCAAACTATGCCGGAAGACTGGATGAAATCTGACAATGTAAACGGAATTGACCCTTTAAAATTACAGATGCTAAATTCAATTGCCAATCAGGGAAGTCAAAAAGGAATGTCTGAGCTTCTTCCTTTTTTGGTGTCATCCTTATCAAACACTCAAAAAAAATCCGGAACTCTTTCTTTTACCTCAAAAGAAATGGACTGCATCATAGAAGCCTTAAAGCAAAATAAAACCCCTGAAGAGACCGCCCGAATTGAGCGTATGTTACAGCTTATAAAAATGATGCAGTAGTCAAGCGGATATTCGCAATCCGCTTTCGCTACTTGCTCATAACCAAATAGCTGCTACGCAGCTTATCAGAAGGGGCTTGCCCCCCTCCTGATACAAGCAAGTCCCCACCCATGCTTATTGCTTTTTGCAATTGAAGCAGGGGACTTCCTTGATTTGATTAAATAATTTAGAAAAAAAGATGGCATCCATTAAAGAAAAGAACAATGGATGCCATCTTTTTATAAAACTTCTAAATTTAATCCTGCATGCTTAAAACCTGTTTATTTTTCATAATATAATCTGCAAGTGAAATTAAAGTCAGTGCAACTGCAATAACAATAAATACCGTAATCAGAGTCTGGAATGCTCCATTTTGGATATCCATAATCATTAAAATAATCATAATCATCTGAGATACTGTTTTAAATTTTCCCCAGTAACTTGCTGCAATAACGATTCCGTTATCTGCTGCAACCAGACGAAAACCACTGATAATAAATTCACGTGCAATAATAATAATCGTGATCCATGCTGCAAGTTTACCTGTAGCAGTAAAGCAGATTAATGCAGAGCAGACTAATAATTTATCCGCCAAAGGATCCATAAATTTACCAAAATTCGTTACCAAATGATATTTTCTGGCAATATAGCCATCTAAGGTGTCTGTAATACTTGCAGCAATAAAAATAACAAGTGCGATCCATTTTCCTGCATCTCCTGCAATATCATACATCAAAAACGCAACAAAAAACGGAATCATAATCACACGGGCAATTGTAAGTTTATTCGGTGTATTCATCTTTCAGTTCTCCTATCAAATCATATTCGAGTGCTCCGGTTACATGAACCTGACATAAGTCTCCAGACATTAGTTCCATATCTGTATTTACAAAAATATAACCATCTACATTTGGAGCATCTCCATAAGTACGTCCAACATAGGCATTTTCATCTGCAACTTTTCCTTCTATCATGACAAGCATGTCTCGTCCAATTTTTTCATTTCCTTTATCTAAAGAAATATCCTGCTGCAGTTCCATCAGTTCTGCCTGTCTGTCTTTTTTCACTTCTTCATCCACCTGTTCCGGCATGGATGCTGCCGGTGTATCTTCCTCTGCGGAATAAGTAAAAACTCCAAGGCGGTCAAATTCCATCTCATCAATAAATTCCATTAATTCTTCATGATTTTCCGGTGTCTCTCCAGGAAATCCGGTAATTAACGTCGTACGAAGCACAATATCCGGAATTTCTCTTCTCAGCGTTCCAACAATTTCTTTTAATTCTGCTTTTGTTGTGCGTCTTCCCATTCGTTTTAAAATGGCATCACTTGCATGCTGAATCGGCAAATCCAGATAATGGCAGATTTTGCTTTCTTCTTTCATGACCTGAATCAGTTCCGGATAAATCTCTTCCGGATAACAGTAAAGTACACGAATCCATGCAATACCGGGAATTTTACATAACTCTTTTAACAATTTATGAAGTGATTTTTCTCCATATAAATCCACGCCATAAACCGTCGTCTCCTGTGCTACAAGAATCAGTTCTTTTACACCCTGTTCTGCAAGATAACGTGCCTGATTTAACAGTTTTTCCATTGGCACACTGCGGTAGTTTCCACGAAGTTTCGGAATAATACAGTAAGTACAGTGCTTATCACAACCTTCAGCAATTTTTAAGTATTCAAAATGACCGCCTGTTGTAATCATACGCTTTGTTTCCACCTGCGGTGTATAAGAAATATCTTTAAATTCCAGATAACGTTCTCCGCCAAATGCCTGGTCTATTGCTTCTAATAAGTCGTCAAAGCTAGTCGTGCCAAGCACGGCATCCACTTCCGGAATTTCATTAACGATTTCTTCTTTATAGCGCTGTGCAAGACATCCGGTTATTAATAAAACTTTTAACTGACCTTCCTCTTTATAGCGTGCCATCTCCAGAATATTTGCAATACTTTCTTCTTTTGCATCATGAATAAATGCGCAGGTATTGATAATCGCAACATTTGCTTCTGTTTCATCGTTTGTAATCTCATACCCATGAGTAACTAACATTCCAAGCATTTCTTCTGAATCTGCCAGATTTTTGTCACACCCAAGGGAAATAAATAATACTTTTCTCATAATCCTCCCTGTTTCTATCTCTATTTTTTCAGTCTCGCATAATCCTGACTTTAATTTTCTCCAAGTGGTAGAAAGGACTGCAACTTGTGTGCAGTCCCCGACTTTTACTCTTCTTCAGTTGTTTCTTCTACTACTTCTTCTGTATTCTCATCCGGTACAATTTTTACAAGTCCTTTATAGAACTCCTCAACTGCTGTAGAAAGCGGCTTCTTTCCTCTTGTGGAAACCATTGCCTCTTTTCCCTCGATTAACTGTCTTGCTCTTTTACTTGTTGCAAGAACGATAGAGTAACGACTTGTTACAATCGGTTCATCCTCTACGTCCACACCTTCATTAATTGCCTGCATCAGTTCTGTGTAAGATGGATGTATCATATTCATTCTCCTTTCGCAAATACGGCGACTTCGCCTGTTATTTTTTCTATAAATGCAACATTATTGCTGGATTTATTGTGCTGACTCTGAATTACTTCATGCATGGTATCCACACATTCTTCTAAATCGTCATTGATTAAAATATAATCATATAACGGCATTCCCTTTGCTTCTTCTGACGCACGTCTGAGTCTTGAATCAATTACTTCTTTTGTTTCTGTTCCTCTGTTTATCAGTCTGCGTTTTAATTCTTCAGCAGACGGTGGAGTTACAAACAATAACAAGGTGTCCGGAAATTTCTCTTTTACTTTTAACGCACCCTGAATTTCAATCTCTAAAATGACATCTTTTCCGGCTTCTAACTGTTTTTCCACATAAGCCTTTGGAGTTCCATAGTAATTCTCCACATACTGTGCATATTCAATCAGTGCATCCTGAAGAATTAGTTCTTCAAATTCCTGTTTTGTATGGAAGAAGTACTCTCTTCCATGTTCTTCACCCTCTCGCGGTGCTCTTGTTGTTGCTGAAATGGACAGCGCATAGTTATCATACTTCTCCAGCAAATGTTTCATTAATGTGCCTTTTCCTGCGCCGGAAAATCCAGATACAACAACTAAAATTCCTCGATTAGCCATCTTGCTCCCCTCTCAATTCCGTTTCAAAAAATGTACCAAATCGTTTTGCAATTGTCTCAGGCTGAAGAGCTGACAATACCAATGTATGATTTTCTATTATAATCACGGCTTTTGTCTTTCTTCCCTGCGTTGCATCAATTGCCATTCCTTCTTCTTTTGCTGCCTGCACCATTCTTTTTATCGGTGCGGCATCCGGACTTACAACCGCTACAATTTTATCTGTATTTACGGTATTCCCAAATCCAATGTTGATTAACTTCGACATCTTTTTTGCCTCTATTCAATATTCTGAATCTGCTCTCTCACTTTCTCAATCTCTGTTTTTAAGTCAATTGCCAGATTTGAAGTTTCCAAGTCATTTGCTTTTGAAAGAATGGTATTTGCCTCACGATTCATTTCCTGTGCAATAAAATCCATTTTTCTTCCTGCACCTTCTTCTTCCGTGAGTACCTTTTTCATGTGATTGATATGGCTTTTTAGTCTTACGGTTTCTTCGTCCGTACAAATTTTATCTGCAAATAAAATCACTTCTGCCGCAATTCGGCTTTCTTCTATCTGGGCATCTGCAAGCAGTTCTTTTGTCTTGTTTTCCAGTTTTTCACGATATTCCTTTAAAATCTCAGGAGAACGTTTTTCCACCAGTTCTACTTTCCGGTACATTCCATCCAGTTTTTCTAAAATATCTTTACTTAAATGATTTCCTTCTTGTATCCTTGAATTAATAAAAGGCTGAACCGCATTTACAAGAACCTGTTTAAGAGAAGTCCACAGTTCTTCTTCATCTACCTTTTCTTCCTCCATTGTAAGTACTTCCGGAAACCGCATGATATTTGAAACATTCATATCATTTTTCAGTTGAAATTCTTCCTCTATCTGTCTGGAATATTCGAGATACTGCTGTGCAATTTCACGATTATATTTTACTGTCACACCGCTTTGTGTGTAGTCCTCATAAGTAATAAAAAGGTCTACTTTACCACGCTGCATATATTGTTTTAAAACACCGCGTATCGCACCCTCAAAACTGCTGAGTTTCTTTGGAATTCTCATATTGATATCCAGATATCGATGATTTACGGATTTCATCTCTACCGCAATTTTTTTCTCTTCATCAATCATCTCAGCTCTTCCGAACCCAGTCATGCTCTTAATCATGTCGTACTCTTTTCTGTTGTTTTATATTTGCCTGTGGCATAAACATACATAAATTATTATAAAGCAATCGTATAATACAGTCAAACCTTTTTTTCATTGCTTTGTTTTTGTATTTCGATTATAATAAAAAGAACAAGTAAAGCGGACATTCGCAATCCGCTTCGCTACTTGCTCATGAACGCAGTCGCTTCGCGCTCTGTCAGTGGGAGCTTTCAATTCCCACTGACAGAAGCATCCCCCCCTCACCCGCCGCTTAGTGCTCCGCACACTTGAAGCGGGGGAATGCTTATCTGCGTTCAACTAACTATAGATAGGAGTTCATATCATGGCATTTGACGGAATTACAATTGCAAACATCGTAAAAGAATTAAATAACACCATTGTCGGTGGTAAAATCAATAAAATTGCACAGCCGGAAGCGGACGAACTTTTACTTACTATAAAAAATAACCGTACTCAGTATCGTCTTTTGATTTCAGCCAGTGCTTCTCTTCCCCTTATTTACTTTACTGAAAAAAATAAACCAAGTCCTTTAACTGCACCAAATTTTTGTATGCTACTCAGAAAACATATTGGCAGTGGAAAAATCACAGCAGTGACCCAGCCCGGATTGGAACGTGTCATCGAACTTAAAATCGAACACTTAAATGAACTTGGCGATCTATGCCATAAAACACTCGTTATTGAAATCATGGGAAAACACAGTAATATTATTTTCTTAAATGAAGAACGCATGATTTTAGACAGTATTAAACATGTCTCTCTAAACATGAGTTCCGTGCGTGAAGTACTGCCAGGACGCAATTATTTTATTCCGCAGACACAGGAAAAGCAAAATCCTCTTACTATTACTGAGAAAGAATTTTATCAGACCGTCTGTGAAAAGCCAATGCCTGTCGCAAAGGCGATTTACACCTCTCTTACCGGTTTAAGTCCTGCTGCTGCTGAAGAAATCTGCTCTAGAAGCTCCATTGATGGAAGTGAACCGACAGCTTCTCTTTCAGAAGAAGCCAGAGTTCATCTTTATCATACCTTTGCCCGTATGATGGAAGATGTTACAAATGGAGATTTTTCTCCGAATATTGTTTATAATGAAGAAGGGGAACCTGTGGAATATGCAGCTTTTTTACTGTGTAAATACGA
Source organism: Firmicutes bacterium OM04-13BH (assembly GCA_003481745.1). Classification (GTDB taxonomy): domain Bacteria; phylum Bacillota; class Clostridia; order Lachnospirales; family Lachnospiraceae; genus Blautia; species Blautia stercoris. The sequence continues at coordinate 49,787 of QULP01000002.1, read as the reverse complement.
TGGGTTTACCGTCAAAAAATTCCAGACGATTTCTGAAGTGTTAGAATTATATTATGCACAAAAAAATCAGATTACCCGTATTCGACAAAAGTCTGCTGATTTGCGCCGAATTGTCCAGACTGCACTTGACCGTAATCGAAAAAAATTCGATTTACAAAGCAAACAGATGCGTGACACTACAAAAATGGATAAATATAAAGTATATGGTGAACTGATTAATACTTACGGATACAATCTTGAAGAAGGCTGTAAGTCATTTCAGGCATTAAACTATTATACCAATGAGGAAATTACTATCCCACTTGATGCAACTATGACCCCTCAGGAAAATGCAAAAAAATACTTTGAACGTTATAATAAATTAAAACGTACCGCACAGGCTCTTGAAGAACAGATTGCTGATACCGAATCTGAAATTCTTCACTTAGAATCCATTCAGGCTGCACTTGATATTGCCAGACAGGAGAATGACCTCTCTCAAATTAAAGAGGAACTCACAGAATATGGTTATATCAAAAAGCATGCTTCTAATAACAAGAAAAAAATGCAGTCTAAATCGAAGCCTCTGCATTATATTTCCAGTGATGGCTATCACATTTACGTTGGAAAAAATAACTACCAAAATGAAGAACTGACCTTTAAATTTGCAACAGGAAATGACTGGTGGTTTCATGCCAAAAAAATGGCAGGTTCTCACGTCATCGTAAAATCAAACAACGAAGAACTGCCGGACCGCACCTTTGAAGAAGCCGGACGCCTTGCCGGATATTATTCCAGTGGAAGGACTGCTCCAAAAGTTGAAATTGACTATATTCAGAAAAAACACGTCAAAAAACCAAATGGCTCGAAACCAGGGTTTGTTGTGTACTATACCAATTATTCCTTAATTATTGAACCGGATATTTCAGGAATTCAATTAGTGGAAGAATAAGTAAAGCTAAAAGCTAAAGTTTGCAGAATTAATCATTTGATTTTGCAAATTCTAGCTTTTTCTTATTTGTGCTTTTTACTTACTATCCTGCTACTTCTTGAATTTATATTTTCCTTTTCCGTGACCGGATACTGGTTCAATAATATCTGCCTGCACCAAATTAGAAAGAAGTTTTGAAGCACCTGAACCTTTCAGTTCAAGAAGTTCCATAACTGCACTTCTTCCAAACACCTCATCAAAACCAAACTTCTCAAAGAGTCTATGGATATGAACCGTCGTTTTTACTGAGAAATTGCTACCCTTTTCGGAAAGTACACTTTCAATATCCACTTTTTGGTTTTGAATGTACACTTTTTCATTCTCAATATCCACTTTTATTTCTCCAATGTTCACTTTTTCTGCATTCAAAAGTCCGCTTACATGAAGATTTCGATTGTAAAGCTCATTTTTCTCGTTCAAAAGCAGATTTCTGAGAAACGCTTCCAGATACTCTGTTGTTTCGTAAATATTTTTTTGCAAATTCGTGTAGTTCGCACGAACAAGTGCATTTCTAAAATACCACGCATTTTCCGCAAAAATATCATTGGTTGCAGAAAAGCCAAGTGTCCTCAAATATTTGATGAAGAACACTGCCGTTGTTCTTGTATTACCTTCTCCGAAAATATGGATTTGCCATAACCTTGAAATGAATACAGCAAGATGATGGATAATCTCGTCCATTGAAAGCCCTTTATAACTAAAATCCTTCTCCTGCGAAAAATCATATTCAAGTGTGGCTCTCAGTTCTGAAGCACTACCGTACATAACAGTTGCCCCATCAAGCACCCATTCTTTCTTTGTAATGTTGTAATCTCTAATCTTTCCGGCGTGTTTATAAATCCCCTGAAAGAGTTTGCGGTGGATAGAGATATACTCATTCGGAGAAAATGAGAACGCTGTTTCAGAAAGAATTTCAGCAATACGAGACGAAACCTTATCTGCTTCTTCGGTACGTTCATCATCAGACAGATGCACTGGTCTTTCTTCATAGTAACTGTCGATAAGACTCTGTGCTTCCTTCATTGTAATTTTGCCTTCAATATTCTGAATAGCGGTATCAATCAAATATTTAGATGGTTTGAGTCCGTCCACTGCCTGAAGTCCGATTGCCGTACTCCAAGCATATCCTTTATAAGCTTTATCCGGTTCAGACTCCCTTAAATATTCCTTAAACGGGTCTTTTTCCATATCCACTACCTCGCTTCATAGTCTTATAATTCACTCTTACCTAAATTGTGCAGACCGTCTGCACAAATTCAAATCTGCACTATTTGCTTTCCTGCATATCCTCATCGGCTTTTGCAATCATCTGTCTGTACTGTTCTTTCACGCTCTCCGGTGCAAGTATCTGCACTTTACCATTGAAACCAAACACCCAACCGAAAAAGGTAGGACTGGCCGATACTTCAGTCTGTACTCTGAAAGAAGTCATATCATACGCAAGGGTTGTCACATCTTCTCCGAAATGATCAACCATTGTTTTCATCAGGCTGTTATCACACCTTAAATCCACAAAAACTTTCTCACCTGAGAACATAAAGAATACTTCTTTTGTGAAATTTTCAATATCAAAATCCTCAGGCATAGGAATAATGTCCTTATCCAATATCTCCGGCTTGGAAGCAATACGGTCTACCCTGAAATTGATAACCTTGCTTTTCTTCTCAGAATATCCGAGAACATAATAATAGTCCCCACACCAGAGAAGTTTATACGGACTGAGTTTATACACTTCGCCCTTATTCTTCAGAACCTTTTTCTTTAATCCGGTATAATCATAATACTTAAAAGAAATCTGTTTGCCTGCATTGATGGCATCGTTTATAGCGTCGATGATATAATATATCTGCTCATTATCCGGCTTAATGCGATTGACCACATAGTTATTACGTTTCAGCTTTGCCACCTGCCCCGGACTGGTCATCGTATGTATCTTCTCAATCAGAGTTTCTCTTTTCTTCTTTGTAATGAACTTCGATGACTCTACTGCATCTATCAGCAGTTTCAATTCCGGCAATTCAAACTTACGGCTGGCTACAAAATATTTGCTCTGAGTAGAATGGATAGTAACAATATCCATTCCAAACTCTTGAAGTGCAGCAATGTCTTTCGTAACAGTAGTTCTATGTGCAGATATTCCATATTCATCATTCAATATATTGATTAACTGTGTTGTGGAAAGAGGATTTTCTTCATCAGTTCTTTCCAGTAAAATCTTTTGTAGGTATAAAATCCTTGGCTTTGTTTCCATAGCCCGACCTTTCTAAAATACTATTTAATCAAACTGTTTTTCTGCAAGTAATTGATAAAGCAATCAATCATCTTTTTATATCTGTCAATAATATCATTCTCGGTAAAGTCAGTCGATGTAGCTGTCAGGTCAAGAAGTTCAACAACTCCTGTTCCCTCTTTTACCTGACCCTTACTGTTCGTAAATCCCTCATAATACTTCTTCTTATCAGCAAAACGATAATCAGAAGCACGAATGTTGATTCTTTTCTCAAGTAATGCTTTATTGCCCAATGACTCTACATTCCGAGCATCTGTTAATGAATTTTCTTTCTCGTTCCTATTCCGAGCATAAATATGTTCAATCTCAAAAGTAGTTTCAAGTGAAAGTAGTGGCTGTTTATCATTCTGATATGCCCACCAAGCTATCATTGCTTTTGTAATTGGACGTGCATTATTGAAGCTGAAATTATCAAACATACTTCTTATAGTATCCGCATCGAACTTATATTTTGAAAATTCAACAGGCTTATCATTTACGATATTTACCATCTCAGCATACACTGGAGTTCTAAGTGCATTTACGCCCGGATTTGTAATAGCATACGTCCATATAAATCCAGTTATCTTTTGCAAGAATGTATAGAACTTCTCATCATCAAGCAAACCTTCATCATCTTTATTTTGCATAAAATATACGGATACAAAATATGTCCACATTCCGTTTGGAGCATAGTTCAATACAAAAAATTGCTTCAAAACTCTATTTGAAAATCTTTCGGTATCTTGATTGGAAACATCTTCCCAAAATTCAGCCAATACAATCAATTCCGTTAATGTATTAGTGTCTTTCAAAAGGGCATAAGAATTTTTCTCATAAAACTTTCTTAAAGCTTCTGTTGTAGATGATACAATCCCCATTTTTGCACGGACAAAATACATATATCGTGTAAACAATTCGTCCATCGGTGTACCAGAAATCGGATGGAATATTCTCTCACAAAGTTCTTCGAGCTTTTTCCATTGAGCAATAAATTCTTCTTTTTTACCCAATTTAGAAAAATGCTTATAAAACTGTGCCTTAAAAATATCCGCATCAGACAGCGGCTTTCCTCTATCATTAAGCGTTGAAAAAATACGCAACGCTGTATCCTGCGACTCAGCTTCAATCGGAAGGAGAATACAGTTATTCATAATACGGGTAGGTAAATAAGCAAAGTAAGTAGGGTATTTGGACAAAAATTCATCAATATTATTCTGGAAGAATCTGAAGTTGCAAGCGTATTTGCTTTTCATTTCTTTATTAACAATTCCTGTTCTTAATATTTCAAGAAATTCTTCTTTATCATTATCAGTAGCAACCTCAGAATCTATCTTGAGCTGTGACATATCAGGCTCGCCAAATTCATCAGTTTTCCATAAACACTTTTCAATATTCTGCTTTGTTGATATAGAAGCCTTGTCCTGCATATGACCGAACTTAGAATAGAACGCTCTTAAAAGCAGCATAAGAGTTGTCAATCTCTGCTGTCCATCAATAACCTCTAATTTATCCTCATTTCTGAAAGTTACAATCGGACCGAGGAAATACTCGCTATTACTATCAAATTCTGTCTTTCCTTCATCGGGAATAGCAAATGAAAATATATCATCCCAAAGCGTTCTGCATTCAGCTTCGCCCCAAGCATAAGGTCTTTGATAATCTGGTATTAAAAAGTCCGATTTTTTACTCTGAAATAAATCTTTTATTGTTTTTTGGTCAACATTCAATTTTGACATAACTCAATTCCTTCCTAATTCTAAATTCTATCTGCTGAGAACTTTTTCCTACTCTAATCAGTTCTTAATTCGCATATTTCTTAAAATTCTCTGCCTGTTCAAAAACTTCCTTTTAAACATAGAACAATTCGACATAGATTACATGTCATCATTCTATGTTCCCTTCTAAAATTCCTTTGAACAAATTATGCTATCGTTGCAATATAAAGATTGTCCTTGTCTACTAATAACTGCACCGGATTATTATTCAGTCGATTTACAGTATCAATATTATCAATAAACGGACGGACAAAGTTACTCTGTCATTCAATCAACTGACGCATCTGTTTGCGGATTTTTTCTGTTCCTATGTCACCAAGCTTTTCCCCTGCTGCAATGAGCGTTTCATCAGCCTGCGTATCTCCAACAACTGGTATCCTCTCTACAATCTTGCCGACTGCTTTCGTTGTCTTTGATAATCCTTTCAGCAGAGAGAATTGTATAGAAGTAGAAGAATATCCAGATATTTCTTCATAGCACTGCGTATAAAGTTCTCTGTATTTCATCGAATAATCATCCAATTATATCTGATAGCTGTTTTTTCAATTCTTGAAAAGCATAAATAGAAAAACACGCCGCCGCAATTGACAGCTTGCTTCCGCCCTTAATTTCAACTGATAAATCATCTCTTAAAGTTTTTGTTGTATTATTTATCAATTCCATTGTAAATTCTCCCAGCTTTTGTGCTAATTCTCCTTTCCAATTTTTATTCGTCTAATATAATTTCACATACATCTCCAATATCACAATGAAATACCTGACATAACTTCATCAACACTTCAAGAGACACCGTTTCATTCTTATTCAGCTTCGTAGCAACAGATGACGAAATTTCTGCTGCACGCATTAAATCTTGTCGTTTCATCTGATTATCAATCATAAGTTTTTGAAGTTTATTATAGCTTATCCTCATCTGTAACACTCCTTCGTAAATTATTAGTTTCTTTTGGGTTACAGTTACTTACTTGACATCATATCATAAATAATCTTGTTTTTCAATATAATAGCACTTTTTTACGCTTTTATTTAAATTAGGTGTCATTTTTTCATAACATCTTAACCATGTCATCTTTCCCAAAAGAAAAAAGGATATGATATCAAACGCATCATATCCTTTTCGCTCTTATTTATTTTTATTTTGCAACAATGTTAATAATCTTCTTCGGAACATAAATCTCTTTGATAATGTTTCCTGTCAGTTTATCTGCAACTGCGGCTTTTCCTGCTTCAATTGCTTCTTCTTTGGTTGCTTCTGCCGAAATGCTGATAATTACTTTTGTTTTTCCGTTAATCTGTACCGGAATTTCAATTTCGTCATCTTTCATTGCTTCTTCATCTGCTACCGGCCACTGTGTATGGAATACAGAATCTGTGTGACCATATTCTGCCCATAACTCTTCTGTGATATGCGGAGCAAATGGTGCAAGCAGTTTTATAAATGTCTCGATTGTTTCTTTATCGATTCCACCTGTTTTCTTTGCAAGTTCAATTAACTTATTGTTGTATTCCATGAATCCGGAAATAACAGTATTTAAGCTGAAGCTTTCCAGACGCTGTGTGATATCATATACCAGTTTATGGCGCAGTTTTATCATTTCTTTTGTTTCGGCAACTCCTGCTTCTTTGCTATCAATAGCCAATTTCCAGAAACGATTTAAGAAACGGTAAACACCATCAATTCCTCTGTCATCCCATTCTGCATCTAATTCCGGAGGTCCTACAAAGAGTTCATACAATCTTAAGGAATCGCAGCCGTAATCTCTTACTAAATCATCCGGAGATACTACATTTCCTTTTGATTTACTCATCTTGATACCGTTTTTACCTGTAATCATACCCTGATTAAACAGTTTGTGGAACGGCTCATCAAAGTCAATTACTCCGATATCATACAAGAATTTTGTATAGAAACGAGAATATAACAGATGCAGTACTGCATGTTCCACTCCACCGATATACATATCAACCGGAAGATATTTATCTGCTTTTTCTTTTGAAACTAATTCTTCGTTGTTTTTGTTATCTACATAACGCAGGAAATACCAGGAAGAACCAGCCCACTGAGGCATTGTATTGGTTTCACGTTTTGCAGGTGCTCCACAAACCGGACAAGTTGTATTTACCCATTCATCAATTGCAGCAAGTGGAGATTCTCCTGTACCTGTTGGCTCATAAGATTCTACTTCCGGTAAAGTTAATGGAAGCTGGTCTTCCGGAACCGGTACATTTCCGCAATGCGGGCAATGAATAATCGGAATTGGTTCACCCCAGTAACGCTGACGGGAGAATACCCAGTCACGCAGTTTGTAGTTTACTGTTTTTCTTCCGAATCCCATTTTTTCAATCATAGCCGGTGCTTCTTTTTTCAATACAGAAGATTCCATACCATTCCATTCGCCGGAATTAATCATTGTTCCAACTGCATCGGTATAAGCCTCAGTCATGTTTTCAATTTCTTTTCCATCTTTTGCGATAACCTGAATAATCGGGATATCAAATTTCTTTGCAAATTCAAAGTCACGGTCATCATGAGCCGGTACACACATAATTGCACCTGTACCATAATCAGCCAGTACATAATCAGAAAGCCAGATTGGAACTTTCTTTCCATTTAATGGGTTGATTGCATAACTTCCTGTAAATACACCTGTTTTCTCTTTATCCTGCAGACGGTCAACATTTGATTTCATAGAGGAATCATAAATATATTTTTCTACTGCTTCTTTTGTTTCTTCTGTTGCAAGAGATGCAGCCAGTTTATGTTCCGGAGCTAATACCATAAAGGTTGCACCATGTAAGGTATCCGGTCTCGTCGTATAAACCGTAATGTTTTCTTCTCTTCCATCAACCTTGAACTCAACTTCTGCACCATAGGATTTTCCAATCCAGTCAGACTGCATTTTCTTAACTTTTTCCGGCCAGTCTAATTTATCCAAATCGGATAACAGACGGTCTGCATATTTTGTGATACGAAGCATCCACTGACGAAGATTTTTCTTTGTTACAGTCGCTCCACATCGTTCACAGCATCCGTTTACTACTTCTTCATTTGCAAGACCTGTTTTACAAGACGGACACCAGTTAATCGGGAATTCTTTTTCGTAAGCAAGACCTTCTTTAAACATCTTTACAAAAATCCACTGAGTCCATTTGTAGAAATTCGGGTCTGTTGTATTTACTTCTCTATCCCAGTCATAAATTGCTGCGATATCATTAATCTGTCTCTTGATATTTGCAATGTTCTGTGCAGTTGATTTTGCCGGATGTACTCCCATTTTGATTGCATAGTTTTCAGCCGGAAGACCGAATGCATCCCAGCCCATTGGATGAATCAGGTAATAACCCTGCATCATTTTATAACGACTCCACACATCAGAGATAACATATCCTCTCCAATGTCCTACATGAAGTCCATTTCCTGACGGATATGGGAACATATCCAGACAATAATATTTCGGTTTTTTACCGTCATCTACGTTTACCGGTTTTGCTTCCCAGTTTTCTCTCCATTTCTGTTCAATTGCCTTATGATTATAAGGTACTGCCATTGTTGTTTCCTCCTAATTGTTATTATGCGCTTTCAAAGTCCTTTACTAACTCTAAAAAGACTCTGAGAATACATTATTTACCATGAAATAAAAAAGACCCTTTTGTCACTAAACTTTTAGAGACGAAAGGGTCTTAGATTCATTCCGTGGTACCACTCTAATTCATCTGTATCTCTATATCTACAGATGCACTCATTGATTCTGTAACGGGAACTCCCGCCTTTTCTTACTAAGAAATTCTTCCGTTCTGCAAAGGAACTCCAAGGCCAGTTCCACATTTCTTCTCACTGCCTTTCACCTGCCGGCAGCTCTCTGTATTAAAGAACCATGTGTACTCTTCCTCTTCAATGTTTTTTTCATGTTTCAGAGTATTTTCTACTCTCTTTAACTATTGTTATTCTACCCAGAACCCTTGTATTTGTCAAGTAAGAATCCAAAAAACCACTTTATTTTATTCCAAGAACTACATTTGCCGGTGAATCTTCACTATATTCCAGAGTAATCTCATCTCCCACATCATAAGTCACAATTTCCGGATAATCCACGACTGGCACATCATAAACCTCATCGTTTTCTTCCAATGCAAGATAAAAATGGGAATTTCCATCCATGACCGCCTGTCCAATTCTCTTGATTTTTCCACTGATTTCATTTGTTCCTGTACTTTTTTCATCTGTTGAAGTAATTCCATTAGAGGCAAGCAGTTTGACATAAGCTTTCTCACACTCTGATACGGTATCACCGATTGCAACATTTTGATATTTCTGAATATTAACCATCGCATATTTTTTCACCAGACCGGCTCCGTCCTTGAGTGCCATAAAATAAGTCGGCTCGTTTGAAATATTTAATAACAATGGAAAAGCTGCGGTATATTTTAAGTTCTGTACCTGTCCTTCTGCCGATTCCATAGCAGAATATTCCTCTGCTCCGGCACAGGAATAATATCTGGTTTCCATTGTACGCTGATTCATCAATATAAATCCAACATTGGAACGGTCTCCACTTACTGATGTAATTCCGGTGTAAACCCATACATCATCTTCAAGTGCCAGATAATTATATCCATCGGTTGTCTTTAAACACCCTTTCTGCCCCAGCACACTATTAAAAAATCCATTCTTCAATGTACCATGATAGTTATATAAATCAATCAATAACTCTGCCGGATAAGCACGGTCTACCCACTGCGGGCAGTCTTTTATTTTATATTCTTCTGTTTCACCGGTAATTGCATTACAAAGCACCACTTTTCCAATAGTCTGTCCGCCAAATAAACCAATATTAAATTTCTTTACCGGACAAATCCAATATGGTACTCCATCATCATTAATTTCAAAACTCAACTGGTCAAACATATACGTCGGATAACGAAAACGAAGATGTCGATAAATATTTCGATTAAACAGCTCTGACTCTGAATATTTAATTCCATCCTCCAGCTTTACCAGTTCCGTATTCTGTGTTGCCATATCAATCCGAATATAAGCTGGAATTCCGTCTTTTTGATTGGTCAGCCATTTAATTGCATTTGCATACACCAATGGTGTGACACGATACGGCTGTCCCTGATAATTAATCTGAGAATACAAATCACTGACCTCGAACTGAGAAACCATATCTACCATACTTCCCATTTTTCGATTTCCCAGTAGCACTGCAGAATCTTTATCCAGAAGCGGAATCTGATTGAAACTGATTTCCTGAATATCTTCTGTAAAATCCCGTTCCTCCGGTGTCACAAGATTTTGATATTTCTTTGCATTGATAATTGGAGAAGAAAGCAGAGAACCCACCGCATATACTGCAATAATTCCAAGCATTAAAATAACACCCGCTTTGATTCCTTTGCTTTGTTTTAATTGAATTGTTCCATAAAGTCTTTTCCGAATTGCATAGACAACCACAACAATTCCAATTACTGCGACAAGAAAAAACCAGAATCCACTTTCATGGATATTAATTGCCGGCAGTTCAATATAATAATATAAAAATGCCAGCAAAAGAACAGCAATTCCTGCTAATAATTTCTTTTTCATAAATCTAAATTCCTTTCTTTTTTGTATTACGGTACAGTGTAACACAAAACTGAAAAAAAAGATATCCCGAAAGCCCCCACTCCTTCGAGATATCTTCTTAAGTTTTCTTAAATTATTTTTAAGCGTCTGCTCCTTCTTCCTGACGAGCTTTAATTTCCTGTTCCTGAATATCAGACGGTGCCTGCTCATAACGGGCAAACTCATAAGAGAACACTCCGCTTCCTCCTGTCATAGAGCGCAGGTCTGTTGAATATCCGTAAATCGAAAGCATCGGAATATCCGCTTCTACGATTGTACAGCCTTTATGCTGGGCATCTGGATTCATTCCAAGAACACGTCCTCTTCGTTTATTCAAATCACCCATAACGTCACCGGTATATTTGTCCGGAACATTGATTTTCATAGATACAATCGGCTCTAACAATACTGGAGAAGCTTCCAAAAAGCCTTTCTTAAATGCCTGAATTGCGGCTGTTTTAAATGCCATTTCAGAAGAGTCAACCGGATGATAAGAACCATCGTATAAAGTTGCTTTCACACCGACAACCGGATAAGAAGCTAAAGGTCCTTTTAAGACTGATTCCTGAATTCCTTTTTCTACTGCCGGGAAATAGTTTTTCGGAACTGCACCACCAACAACGGTCTGTTCAAATACATAAGGAGTCTCTAAATCACCAGATGGTTCAAATGTCATTTTTACATGACCATACTGTCCATGTCCACCGGACTGTTTCTTATATTTTGCATCTACGTCGGCTTTTTTACGAATTGTTTCTCTAAATGGAACTTTTGGTTTTGAAAGCACAATATCTACTTTATAACGTTCTTTTAATTTACTGCATACAATGTCAAGATGCTGTTCTCCGATACCATACATCAAGGTCTGACGGTTTGCAGAATCATTTTCAATCCGCAGTGTCTGATCCTCCTGCATCATTCTGGAAAGTGCCTGAGATACTTTATCTTCATCGCCTTTATTCACAGTTTTATAACGTTTGCAGGTATATGGAACAGAAATCTCTGTCTTTCCAAACACAACAGGAGTCGTTCTTGTAGAAAGAGTATCACCTGTTGCCACTGTATTTAATTTTGCAATTGCACCGATATCACCGGCATGAAGTTCCGGAACTTCAATTGGTTTTCCGCCCTGTAATACATAGATTTTTCCAGGTTTTTCATCTGCATCTTTTGTTGGATTATAAAGAGTATCTTCCCCTTTGATAACACCTGAGCAGACTTTAATCAGAGAATATTTTCCAATGAACGGGTCAACAATTGTTTTAAATACATAAGCAGATTTTGCTTTTGCAAAATCATAATTTGCTTCATAGATATCATTTGTTTTCATATTCATTCCTGCACAGGTTTTCTGAGCCGGACTTGGGAAATAACCGCAAATATCATCAAGCAGGTTTGCAACACCCTGTACATTTACGGTAGAACCCATGCACACCGGAATAATACTTCCATCAGAGATATTCATTTTCAGAGCTGCGGAAACTTCTGCTACAGAGAATTCTTCTCCTGCAAAATAACGCTCCATAAATTCTTCACTGATTTCTGCAACAGATTCCATTAAGATATCATGGTATTTTTCCAGATATTCTTCGAGGTAGTCCGGAACCGGACATTCTTTTTTCTGTCCTCTTTCAACGTAGCGTCTGCCGGCCTGTTTTACGATATTTACATAACCAACAAACTGTTCATTTTCACGAATCGGCATGTGAATCGGTGCAATTTTCTTTCCATACAGTTCCGTTAAGTCTTCTACTACTTTACGATAACTGACATGGTCTAAATCCATCTCTGTTACAAAAAACATACGAGGCAGATTATATTTTTCACACATCTCCCATGCTTTTTGTGTTCCGACCTGAACCCCTGCTTTTCCGGAAACAACGATAATTGCTGCATCTGCTGCTGCCACTGCTTCTTCTACTTCCCCCACGAAGTCGAAATAGCCTGGTGTATCCAGCACATTAATTTTTACTTTTCCCCATTCGATTGGCACTACTGAAGTTGTGATTGAGAATTTTCTTTTGATTTCCTCTTTATCATAATCACTGACCGTGTTACCATCTGTAACTTTACCTAAACGGTTTGTTATTCCTGATAAATAAGCCATTGCCTCGACCAGACTTGTCTTACCGGAACCGCCGTGACCAAGCAGGACCACATTTCTAATTCTGTCACTTCTAAAAACGTCCATATGTAATACCTCCTAAAATTTAATATGTATATATTTTACTAAAAAAAAAATAATTTTTCAAGTATTTTATTCAATTTAAACAAGGTATTTTTTCATTTCTTTTCATTTTCATTATGCAAAGTGCCAACGCAACGCTTTAAAGCGTCAAACCGTTGACTTTTCTTTCAAGATGTCATAAAATAGTTATGTTTGACAGACTGTGCCGTATTTGATTCATTTTTGACGACACTGCATCAGTCTTGTCTGATTACCGAAAAAAGAAGGAGATTTTCATGGAAACGACAACAATTGGTTTTATTGGTCTTGGGTTAATCGGTGGTTCTATTGCGAAAGCCATCAAAAAATTCCACCCAGATTATCAGATTATCGCATACAATCGAACACGGGAAACTTTAGACGATGCTGTCTTTGAAGGCATTGTTGACATTGCCTGCGAAGAAATGGACAGCAAATTTTCGCTCTGTGATTATATCTTTCTCTGCGCCACAGTAGACTACAATATTGAATGTTTAAAATGGCTGAAAACGAAAATCCGTCCAGGCTGTATTTTAACAGATGTCGGCAGTGTCAAAGGAGAAATTCACAAAGAAATCACGAAACTCTCCATGGCCGCAAATTTTATCGGCGGACATCCGATGGCAGGAAGTGAAAAAACAGGTTACGCTTATTCTTCCGACCATTTAATTGAAAATGCTTATTATATTTTAACACCGTCAGAGGAAGCCAGTCTGGATAAAATCAGCCGGTACAGCGAACTGGTAAGCTCGATTGGAGCACTTCCTATGATTCTTACTGCTCAGGAACATGACTATATTACTGCGGCAATCAGTCACTTGCCTCATGTTGTTGCTTCTTCTCTTGTCAATCTGGTTCAAAAACTGGATTCTTCAGATGAACACATGAAAAGTATTGCAGCCGGAGGATTTAAGGACATTACCAGAATTGCTTCTTCCTCCCCTTATATGTGGCAGCAGATTTGTCTGGAAAACCCTGATAACATTTCCAAAGTATTAGATGAATTTATCCGCTTAATTGTACAGGCAAAATACCTGATCGACCAGAAAGATTCCAATGGACTTTATCAGATATTTTCTTCTTCAAGAGACTATCGAAACTCTTTTGATAACACTTCAAGTGGTCCAATCAAAAAAGAATTCGCACTGTACTGCGATATCGTAGATGAAACCGGTGCAATTGCCACAATTGCAACCATTTTGTCCATGAACGGAATCAGCATTAAAAATATTGGCATTCTTCATAATCGTGAATTTGATGAAGGTGTTTTAAAAATTGATTTCTACGATGAAGAAGCCCTGAAAGCCGCTTCTGAGCAGCTTAGAAAACGAAACTATATTATTTATGAGCGTTAGGAGTTTACAATATGTTATTTCATAAATCCCATCCTCTAAAAGGAGAAATTACCGTACCTGGAGATAAATCCATCTCCCACAGAGGCATTATGCTTGGTGCTCTTGCCAATGGTACTACTTCGATTACAAACTTTTTAAAAGGTGCTGACTGCCTCTCTACCATTTCCTGTTTTCAAAAAATGGGGATTGAAATTGAAGAAACAGAAAGTGAAATTCTGGTTCATGGAAAGGGACTGCACGGTTTAAGTGCTCCAAAAGAAATTTTAGATGCCGGAAACAGTGGTACAACGACAAGATTAATTTCCGGTATTTTAGCCGGACAAAACTTTTCCTGCGACCTTACCGGTGATGCTTCGATTCAAAAACGTCCAATGAAACGTATTATGACACCACTCTCTATGATGGGTGCTGATATTACCAGTGTTCATAACAATGGATGTGCACCACTTCATATCAAAGGTGCGCCGTTAAAGGGAATTTCCTACCAGTCTCCGGTTGCTTCTGCCCAGGTAAAATCCTGTGTGCTTTTTGCAGGGCTTTATGCGGATGGAAAAACCAGTGTTACCGAACCATTTTTATCCCGTAATCATTCCGAGCTGATGCTTTCCTCTTTTGGTGCTTCCGTTCAAACCTGCGGTACAACTGCAACAATTGAACCGGAACCAGTCTTAACCGCTCAAAAAGTAGAAGTTCCGGGAGACATTTCTTCTGCTGCTTTCTTTATTGCAGCGGGACTTTTAATTCCAGGTTCTGAGCTTTTAATCAAAAATGTAGGAATCAATCCAACTCGTGATGGAATTTTACGTGTCTGCAAACAAATGGGAGCAAACTTAGAATTGCTTAACACAAGAACGCAATGTGGTGAACCAGTCGCAGACATCCTTGTAAAACACAGCGAATTAAATGGAACCGTTATTGAAGGAGATCTGATTCCAACTTTAATTGATGAACTCCCAGTTATTGCAGTTATGGCTGCCTGCGCAAATGGAGAAACAATTATCCGAAATGCGGAAGAATTAAAAGTAAAAGAATCCAACCGTCTTGAAATTATCGTTCATCATTTAAGCGAAATGGGATGTGATATTACCGGCACAGAGGATGGAATGATTATCCGTGGAGGAAAACCACTTCATGGTGCTGTTTTAGACAGTCATCTCGACCACCGTATTGCCATGTCCTTTGCAGTTGCCGGACTGGTTGCAGACGGTGAAACAGAAATTACCAATGCAGATTGTGTTAATATCTCTTATCCGGGATTCTATCGTGATTTGCTCCGCTAAATAAATGATTTCCTTTTTGTTTTAATCAAGTCAAAAATAAAAAGATGTTCTGCCACGTTTCTTAGTGAACAGAACATCTTTTTTATAAATCTCTTTTTCTATCAAATCTTAATTTAATCATGAATATACATTGCATCTCCAAAGGAAAAGAAACGATATTTTTCCTTTACCGCTTCTTCATAAGCATGCATAATGTTTTCTTTCCCTGCCAGTGCAGAAACCAGCATCAGTAAGGTAGATTCCGGAAGATGGAAATTTGTAATCAGTTCATCAATCATTTTAAATTGATATCCCGGATAAATAAAAATCTCTGTCCATCCGCTTTTTGCCTGAAGGATTCCATTTTCATCTGTTGCAGACTCCAATGTACGACAACTTGTTGTTCCAACCGCAATTACTTTTTTACCAGCTTTTTTGGTATCATTAATTAATTTTGCCTGGTCTTCTTCTACTACATAAAATTCAGAATGCATGTGATGTTTTTCTACATCATCTACTTTTACCGGACGAAATGTTCCAAGTCCGACATGAAGGGTAACATGTGCAATATTTACCCCTTTTTCTTTAATCTGCTCTAATAATTCCTTTGTAAAATGAAGCCCTGCTGTTGGTGCTGCTGCACTTCCCTCATGTTTTGCATAGACAGTCTGATAACGTCCCTTATCCTGAAGCCTATGAGTAATATATGGAGGAAGCGGCATTTCTCCAAGTTTGTCAAGAATTTCTTCAAAGATCCCCTCATAACTAAAACGAATCAGGCGGTTTCCCTCTTCTACAATATCAATAACTTCTCCAATTAATAAACCGTCTCCAAAACTGATTTTTGTTCCTGGTTTTGCTTTCTTTCCTGGTTTTACCAATGTTTCCCATACATTTCCATCTTTTCTTTTTAAAAGCAGGATTTCAATTCCGGCATTTGTTCCAATCTTGCTTCCATAAAGTCTTGCCGGAATAACTTTGGTATCATTGATAACCAGACAGTCTCCCTTATTTAAATAATCAATAATATGTTTAAAATTTGTATGCTTCAACTCACCACTTTTTTTATCCAAACACATTAATCTGGAAGAAGAACGATCTTCAAGCGGGTCCTGCGCAATTAATTCTTCCGGTAAATCATAATAAAAATCTGATGTTTTCATTGGTTTCTCCTTTTCTTTCTTGTAATTCAAGCGAATATTTACAATCCTCTTTGCTACTTGATTCGATCAAAATATTTTATCTTCTTCTATTAATTTTGAAATCTTATTTTTCACTTCTATGATATTAACACTACAATTTGGAGGTACACAACCTCTCCAGAAATTTTCAATAGATGGATTTTCATATACATTTTGAAGCAGAGCTCTTACTGCACATCCATGGGATGCAATTAAAATTGTTTTATCCTGAAGTTCCTCTTTTTGAATCAATTCTTCATAAAATTCCTGTGTTCTTTTACAAATGGATTCTAATGATTCCGCATTTTTGGGAGGCTGATATGCTTCGGTATGATGAAAAAAGTTATCGAGCATTTCTGCCGGTAATAATCTGGAGTCTTTTCCCTCCCACTCACCAAATGAAATCTCACGAAGACGTACATCCTCAATCATCGGCACGTCTTTTCTATCTCCCAGTACCAGCTGTGCTGTATGTTTCGCTCTTTTTAACGGACTTGTAAAACATAAGTCAAACGGAATCTCTTTCATCGCTTTTCCTGTTTTTATAGCAAGCGCAATTCCATTTTTATTTAACTCTGTATCCGATGCTCCCTGAAGTTTTCTTTCTACATTCCATGTTGTTTCTCCATGACGTATTACATAAAGTTTCATAACTTATCTAAAACCTTTCTCTAACTCGCCAGATAACCTAACTAAGTATCCTAATTATTTTCCCCACCTAATATCATCTGCTGCACACCAACCTATAATGATAGTCATTTCTCTGTTTTCTGTCAAGAAATACTATCTGCTATTTCTTTTCTTTTTTACTCTTTTTTTCGTCTCCTGTCCATTCCTGGCGCTTTTCTCCCGCAAATTCCTCTGCATGCTGCACAAACTGCTGATACTCTCGTTTGATTGTATTCGTTGCAACCTGATGCATCCAGCGAAAGCGTTTCTCAAAATAATGATTAATTGAAGCACCTATCATTACAATATTCATACAGATATACATCCACAAAAGAATCAGAATAATAGTTGTCATGCTTCCATACATATTCGATGTTTTATTAAAAAATTCAAAATACAAAGAAAATCCCATGGAAAATGCAACCCAGCACACGGATGAAAATACAGCACCCGGAAACTGACTACGAAATGTTGCCTTTCTATTTGGAACAAATTTATATAGAATCAAAAACACTCCGCACAAAGTTGCAAGTGTAATCACTAATCTCATGCTGATAATCATTGAAACCAATTTATTCAAAAACGGAAAATGCCGTCTTAATTCTCTTTGCAGTGTATTTCCAAACACCTGTAAAGTAAGGGTCAGAATAATTCCAATCACAAACAATAACGTATAGGCAGCAGAACGAATCCTGGTTAAAATATAATTTCGTGTCTCAGAGACAGAATAAATACAATTAAACCCATTTGTTAAAGCCTGCACACCTTTTCCAGATGACCAAATTGCTATCACTGCTGACACCGGCACAATGCTGACAGATTTATTATATACTTCATCTACAATTCCCTGTATAAACTCATGCAGGTTATCCGGAATCACCTGCATAATTGCTCCAACCACTTCTTCACGATTCAACTGAGTATATCTTATGGAAGTCATTAAAAGCAATGTAAACGGAATAAATGATAAAATAATAAAATAAGCTGCCTGCGCAGCATAAGCCGGTACATGCTTTTCGCTGATACTTCTTGAAAACCCCCAGATATCACGAATTATTTTTTTGACTATTCTCATTTATTTAAAATCCTTGTCTCAATGTTTTTTCCTATTTTCCTTTATTATCTATTACTTACTATTAAGCAACTATTCACAAGCAGATATTCGCAATCTGTTTTGCTACCTGACTCGGTTTAAACTATATTTTTCTCTTTACCTGCTTTAGCCGGCTAATGCTCATTATATCACACCCCACTAATTGGGGCAATCTCTACCTCTTGATAAAAATAATTCAAAATCTCTTGATAATTATTTCCAAGCTTTGCCATTTGATTTGCCCCATTCTGACTCATTCCCACTCCGTGCCCATATCCTCCTCCATGAATCATATAACCTTGCGGTTTTCCATTTTCATCTATCTGTGCTTCCAAGGTAAAATAGGCACTTGGAAGCAGTTTGCCACCTTTTACTGTTGATTCATCTTGGCGTACGATTTCAAGATTCTGTGGACTTAAAAATTCACGTATCTCATATTCATTTCCAAGTTGAATGACACCTATATCTGTCTCTATTTTTAATTTTAAAACAGCATCTGCTTCTCCTGTTTTCTCAATTTCCATTTTTTCAAACACTGATGCGTCTGGAAGTTTGTTTTTTGCCTGTTCAAGCAGTCTTTCACTTGAAAAGTATACTTTCCACTGATACCACGGCACAGACGCATCGAATTTACATTCTACACTTTTTAAATAACTGACCGGAGCAGATGCTTCCCAAACTTCGTTTGTACTCGTCTTTCCATGAGAAGTAGAAAAATAGTAAGCGGTAATCGGCTGTCCGTCTTTTATTAAAATCTCTCCCTTTGTCTCATTTACTGCTTTTTTGGCTGGCTCAGACTCTCCTGAATTTTGATAAACCTGATAAGAAACACTGTCATCTACCTGAGCGATACCAATCCCAACCGGATCCTGATTTTTCTGCATCTGCATCCAGGCATACGTCCTTGCACAGACTGCCTGCGCTTTTAGGGCTTCTTTTTCATAGTCAGAAGGCATTTCGCTTGGTACTACACCATAAAGATATTCTTCTAACGGTAGTCTGTTTACCATATACCAGCCATCTTTTTCTTTTCCAATAATAAGTGTTCCCCCATAAGACGGTGTTCCTCGTCCTCGTTCTACCGACAATACTCTGATTCTATTTTCTTTAGTCCGATCAACAGGCGATAACACCAGCCTTCCCGCTTCTGACAATTCCTCTTCTTTTTCTAAAACCAGTTTTTCGTTTGCTAAATAAAGTTTTCCACTGTTTTCTTCCTGATAATCTGATTCAAACTCTAACTCTATCCGTTCATGAAAATAAGATGTATACTGTCCTGTCATAATTGCAACCGAAATTTCTAACTCCTGATTTGCTTCTTTTGTTTCTGATTTTTCTGCATTTGTTCTTTTTTCTTCGGATTTTGATTTGCTTTCCGACGTTTCTTCCATTTTTTCTTTAGAGTTTCTTTGTATCACTTTTTTTTCATTTTCCCTTTTTATCAGTTCTTCTGTTTCTGGTCTTAACTCTATTCTTTGTTTTTTCAGTTCTTGTATTCCTAATCCATTCAGAGCAAGAACACAGCATAAGCAGATAATCAGATAGTTTCGGTTCATCCCTAAGCTCCGGTCAAATAAAATTTCAGCTTAAGTATATGAGAAAAAAAATGCAGATATTCTTTTTCAAATATCTGCATTTTGGTACAAAAGCCCGCCAAACAGTATTCCATTTTAAGATAAAATACAATTTGACGGGCATACAAACTTTTTATTTTTTATTTCGTAGAAAATGCGTAAACTGTAGTAGTATGATATTCTTCTCCGGCTTTTAATAAAGAGCTTTCAAATTTTTCTTCATTACATGCATTTGGATAATACTGCGTTTCCATACAGAAACCACTTCTCTTTCCATAAACGCATCCAGCTTTCCCATTTTCCTGTTCAATAAAATTACCGATATAAAACTGCATTCCCGGAAGGTCTGTATAAACTTTCATCTGAATACCAGATTCCTCACACCAAACTACAGCGGCTTCTCTCATTTCACCTTTTTTATGGGTTAAAGCATAATTATGGTCATATCCACCTGCCATAATAAGCTGTTCAAAATCTGCATCTACATCCTGTCCAATCTTCTTCGGTGTTGTAAAATCCATTGGTGTTCCTGCTACCGGCGCAATTTCACCTGTCGGAATTAACAGTTTATCGGTTGGTGTGTATTCTTCTGCATGAATCTGAACAAGATGATTCATTACACTTTCTGCACCTGCATCATGTCCTGCCAGGTTAAAATAAGAATGATTGGTCATATTTACAATCGTATCTTTATCTGCAGTTCCTTTATAATCCAATACCAATTCGTTCTTTTCCGTCAATGTATAAGAAACAAAGGCAGTAAAGTTTCCCGGAAATCCCTGGTCTAAATGTGGGCTCTTAATAGAAAATGTAATACTGTTTTTCTCTGCATCTATTTCTACAACATCCCACACTCTGGTACGATAGAAATTCGGGCCACTATGTAAATTATTTTTTCCATTATCATTTTTTTCCAACTGATAAGTCACACCATCAATTGTAAAAGAAGCATTTCCAATACGGTTACCATTTCTTCCGATTGGAGAACCAAAATGAGGCGGATTTTCATAATATCCTTCTACAGTATCATAGCCTAAAACAACATCTCTTAATTTATGATTTTCATCCGGTACCATAAGACTTACCAAAATTGCTCCAAAATCTGTTACCTTCATCGTTGCTCCGGATGTATTTGTAATCTCATAAAGAAAAACTTCTGTTCCATCCGTACTCTTTCCGAAACTCTGTTTTGTGATTGCCATCTGTTTTCTCCCTAATTTCAAACATAAAATTAAGTAATCCCGAGATGCCGTTTCCTATCTTCTGACTCCTAGCTGTTGCTAGGTGGGTGACCGCAACCATTCTTCTGCCTTCCGCTGCGCAATGACGGCCTGACATCCAACTGGCAATATAGGAATCCCGTTTAAAGTAAATGTAGGTTCAAAAATAATAGGAGCATCGCACAACCCAGGATTACTTCGTGATTTCATTATACTCTAGTATATGAAGTTTTTCAACAAAAATTACTGAATAAAAATTGGTTTTTTATGAAAGTTTTTCTAAATTCTCAAGTATTATCTCATGTAATAACTAAAAAGTCAACATTTTCTCTCATTAAACCTTAAGCGTTCAACAATTTTTTTACAATTGCCGGCATCTCTGCTACCTCTACCACTGTATCATGCAGTACCGGAGCAGTACGGATTTCTTCAATTGCATTTGGAACTTTCACATTTGCAATTTCAGATAACTTATCAATCAGTTCAAAATCCTCCATTGCATCATATTTATGATCAATTGCATCCATTACACTACGTGTAAATTTAAATGGACTTGCAGTAGAAGCAATGACTGTCTTTGTATCATCTTTTGTAGCTGTTTTATATTTTTCATAAACGCAGGCTGCAACTGCTGTATGCGTATCAATGACATATCCCGTATCTTCATACAGTTTTTTAATAATTTTGGCAGTTTCTTCTTCTGTTGCATAATTTCCATAGAAATCTTTTAACTGCGCACGCATCTCGGCAGTGATTTCATATTTTCCATCTTTGGATAACTCATTCATCATTTCTCTTGTTTTATCTGCATCTTCATCAGCAATACGATAAATCAGACGTTCTAAGTTACTGGAAATTAAAATATCCATAGATGGAGAAGTTGTTAAGATGAAGTCTCTGTTTCTGTCGTAACTTCCTGTGCTGAAGAAATCATATAATACTTTGTTTTCATTGGATGCACAGATTAATTTTTCAATCGGAAGTCCCATATTCTTTGCATAGAATGCAGCAAGAATATTTCCAAAGTTTCCAGTTGGAACAGTGACATTAATCTTTTCACCTGCTTTTATTTCTCCATTTTTATATAAGGTTGCATAAGCATATACGTAATACACAATCTGTGGAACAAGACGTCCAATATTAATAGAGTTCGCTGATGAGAACTGATATCCTGCATTTGAAAGCTCTTCTGCCATATTCTTATCATTAAACATTTTCTTAACGCCTGTCTGAGCATCGTCAAAGTTTCCTGTGATTCCAACAACGTAAGTATTATTTCCTTTTTGTGTTACCATCTGTTTTTCCTGAACCGGGCTGACACCATTTTTCGGATAAAATACAATGATTTTCGTTCCCGGAACATCAGCAAAACCAGCCATAGCAGCTTTTCCGGTATCTCCAGAAGTTGCGGTCAGAATTACAATTTCATTTTTTACATTATTTTTCTTTGCAGAAGTAGTAAGAAGATGTGGCAGAATAGAAAGTGCCATGTCTTTAAATGCAATCGTTGCCCCATGGAAAAGTTCCAGATAATAAGCACCATCTGCCTTTTTCACCGGTGCAATTTCCTTTGTATCAAATTTAGAATCATAAGCTCTTTCAATACATGCTTTTAATTCGTCTTCTGTAAAATCTGTAAGGAAACGACTCATAACCTCATAAGCGATTTCCTGATAAGTCATGGATGCAAGTTTCTCTACAGGAATATCCAAAACCGGAATCTGTGTAGGAACAAATAATCCACCATCATCTGATAATCCTTTTAAAATTGCCTGAGAAGCTGTTACACATTCTCCTGTTCCCCTTGTGCTTTTGTACAAAATTTCCATTGTCTTTTTGTCCTTTCCTTATTTATTAAGTCAAGATACACTTCTATTTTTTCAATTGGTATATCTTGTAGCTTACTTACATTTAAATTGCATCGGATTTGCTTGTCTTTTTCGATGTCTCATCTGTAGATGTCTTTCCTTTTTTGGAAGATTTCTCTTTCTTTCTAGGCGAAATTTTTGTTTCCGTTGAAGTTTCTGTCTTCGTTGAAGAATCATCTGGTTCTTCTTTTTCTTCTTCTGTCTTTTTTGAAGAATCATTCGCTTCTAATTCTTTCAATGTCTTTTCCGGATATGTATAAAAGGCATGAACACCATGTTTAAATAAAAATTCCAAATCCCTTTTAAACCAACTTACATTGTCTGAATCCGAATATTCTTCCTGCATAAAAAACAATGCTCCCTGTGAATAATCTTCTCCATCAATTGCACGATTGACTGCTTCTCTGGTATCTTCTGAAACAGTAACGGTATTAATTCTTCCATCTGCTGTCGGTGAAAACTGAGCAGTTCCATCGGTATTCTGCCACACAATATCATAAATGCTGTCTGGAAAAATCGGACTCTGCAAACGATTGAAAATAACATTCGCCACCATGATTTTTCCTTCTGTATCTTCTCCACCTGCTTCTGCTTCTACAATCTTTAACAGAGTTTCATAATCTCTGTCTGTCACTTTTAAATACTGTTCCACATCTAACGAATGATTCTCCAGTTTTTCTACGGTATCAGCTGCCGCTTTACTAAAATCAAGATTCGATTCCTGCTGATTTTTCCCAACACGCTGACCAACTAAAACTGCTTCACAAGACGTTCCTAATTTATTTACCTCACTATCCGTGTCCTGACTGATACAGACACCGGAAATAATGGATTCAATCCCATACATGTATTGTCTGGTATTTTCTTCCTGTGCTTTTTCTACTACAGTCTCTACCGATTTTGCTGAAGAAGCCTCAGCCTGTATAGTAAGTTTTTTAACCAGAAATACTCCTGCCGCAGATAATACTCCCACCGCCGCAAACGCAGCAGTTTTCAAAATAAACTGTCGTCTTTTTTCCTGAATTTTTCTTTCATTTTTTCGTCTTGCCTGTGACTGTCTGTGCTGACTACCTGTTTTCCCCGTTTTTCTCTGTGCTACCTTGCCTGACGTCTTTCTCGTTTGAATCTCTCTTCTAGTTCTAACCCTTTTTCTGCTTTTTCGAACCTGTTTTTTCTTTTGCTTTCTTTTCCAGTTTCTCAAGCATCTTTTTATTACTCTAAGAAGCCTCGATTCAATTTTTTGAATCTTGTTCATACCTTTTCCCTTTGTTCTCTTAAACTATTTTCTCTATCTCTATACTTTCACCTAATCAGTTATTTTGAATTATATGATAGTTAAAGGATAGAAGTCAATAAGTTCAAAAGTCTTTTGTCTATATTACATAAATTTATTTGAAAACTCGGACAATTTTTCATCCAAATTTACTCTGATTTTTCGTGGTTTTTCATAAAAAAAGCAGGTACAAAAGAATGATTTTTTCTTATGTACCTGCTTTGCTATTGAGATTTTCTTAATTTAACATTACCAAGTCTTTAGGTATTATGTTTGCTCGAGAACATTTTGATATAAAAATTTAAGCTTTTATCGATTATTGATTGCAGTTACCAATGCGTCTATAGAGGCCCTTATGATGTCTACATCCACCCCTGCGCCCCAGGAAAGTGTACCATCTGGCTTACGAATTCCTACATAAGCAATCGCTTTTGAACTGGAACTCTGCTCTAATGCATGCTCCTGATAAGTTACTAAATCATACTCAAAATTATATGCTTTCTTCAACGCATTACTTACCGCATTTAAACGTCCGTTTCCTTCTGCCTCTGTTGTAATCTCTTTTCCATTAAAAATAGAAGTTACCTGTGTTGTAATTCCTCCATTTACCTGCTGGAAATGTACTCCATTTAAGGACAGCGGGCTTACTACATTTTCAAAGGTCCGTTTAAATAATTCAAAAATCTCTTCTGGCATCAGCTCTTTATGTGTATGATCCGATACTGCTTTTGCTGTATACCCCATTGCTTCACGCATCTTAGGTGGCAGATTCAGTCCAAATTTAGTTTCCAGAATATATCCGACACCACCTTTACCAGACTGACTGTTAATACGGATAACATCTGCATCGTAATTACGCCCAACATCTTTCGGGTCAATTGGAAGATATGGTACCGTCCAGTGTTCCGGTTTCTTTTCATCCAACCAATGCATACCTTTTGCAATTGCATCTTGATGAGAACCGGAAAATGCAGCAAATACTAATGCACCGCTATATGGACTTCTCTCGTTAATTGTCATTCCCGTAAAGGATTCATATTTTTTACAAATAGAAGAGATATCTGTAAAATCAAGCTCCGGCTCTACGCCCTGCGCATACATATTTAAAGCAAGTGTTACGATATCAACATTACCTGTTCTTTCTCCATTTCCAAATAAGGTTCCTTCCACACGGTCTGCTCCAGCTAAAATACCCATTTCAGCATCTGCTACACCACAACCACGATCATTGTGTGGATGGAGAGAAACGACTACATTTTCTCTGTATTTTAAGTTCTTGCACATATATTCTACCTGACTTGCATACACATGCGGCATAGAATGTTCTACTGTAACCGGCAGATTGATAATTGCTTTTCTATCTGCAGTTGGCTGCCAGATATCCAGTACTGCATTGCAGACTTCCAATGCATATTCTGGTTCTGTTCCAGTAAAGCTTTCTGGGCTGTATTCAAAACGATAATCTGCTCCAGCTTCTTCTGTCAACTGTTTTAATAATTTTGCACCTTCTACTGCAATCTTTAAAATTTCTTCTTTGGATTTATGGAAAACCTGTTCTCTCTGAGACAAAGAAGTAGAATTATATACATGTACAATTACATTTTTTGCACCTTTTACCGCTTCAAATGTTTTCTTGATAATATGTTCTCTTGCCTGAGTCAGAACCTGAATCGTAACATCATCCGGAATCAAATCTTCTTCAATCAATTTTCTTAAAAATGTGTACTCTGTTTCAGACGCAGCCGGAAAACCAACTTCAATTTCTTTAAATCCAATTTCAACTAACAGTTTAAAAAACTCTACTTTCTGTTCCAGATTCATAGGAATTACAAGTGCCTGATTTCCATCTCGTAAATCTACACTACACCAAATTGGTGCTTTTTCTACATGATCTTTTTCGGTCCAGTCCATACATTTCACTGGTGGTAAAAAATACTGTCTTTTGTACTTACTGCTGTTTTTCATAACTTAAATCCTCCTAATCATTTTGGCACATCACTTTAGAGCTTCTTTTTGATAATTCTTTTCCTAGAACTTACCACTTTTTTCTGAAACAAAAAAAGTCTCTCATCTCTTACAATATACTTGTAATAGAGACGAAAGACTAACGTCCTGCGCGGTACCACTCTACTTCATGAATCAAATTCATACTCTCAAAAGATACTGATGAAACCATCTTATATCTTTCCCTGCTGATAACGGTAGGGATTCCGTCTACGCCTACTATCTTACCTCGCCTTGCTTTATTAGTAAAAGTTCGGGCAGCTGCTCCAAGGGCAGTTCAAAATATTACATCTACTGTTTTTCACCAACCAACAGCTCTCTGAAATCCGTAAAAATTTCTACTAATCCTTATCTCTGCATTTTGCTGTTTACAGATTACTCTGTGCTTAATACAATTAAAATAGCATTACCAAATCAAAATGTCAAGTAATTTTAAGGAAGAAACTTCCTTTTTTTGATAATCGGGCAGGAACACTCTACCCGATTTTTCAAGTTTTTTGTACTTCTTTCTACCTATTATATTATATATTTTTCTTATCTTTTATTAATCTCTGCAAGATTAATGGTCCTCGTACAAATTTGTTTTGCAAGCTCCGGATTATGTGTCACAAAAAAATGCAAGCAGAACATTTCAATTCCACTTGCATTTCATTTTATTAATTATTTTCGTTGATATTAATTATTTGCATTAATATAATTAATTAAACCTTCTGCTTTGATAATCTTCTGCATAAACTCTGGAAAAGCCTGTCCCTTAAAAGCCTGTCCTTTTGTTTTATTTGTAATAATACCGCTGTCAAAATCCACTTCTACTTCATCGCCTGCTTCAATATTTTTCGCTGCTTCCGGACACTCAATGATTGGTAATCCAATATTAATTGCATTACGGTAGAAAATACGTGCAAAAGTTTCTGCAATTACACAGCTGACACCGGCCGCTTTAATTGCAATTGGTGCATGTTCTCTTGAAGAGCCACATCCAAAATTTTTATTTGCTACAATGATATCTCCTTTATGCACATTGTTTACAAAGTCTTTATCAATATCTTCCATGCAATGCTGTGCAAGTTCTGCAGGGTCAGAAGAGTTTAAGTATCTTGCCGGAATGATAACATCGGTATCCACATTGTCTCCATATTTAAATACTGTTCCGTTTGCTTTCATCGTCTTTTCCTCCTACTATAAACCTAATTCTTCCGGCGCAGAAATTTTACCGGTTACAGCACTTGCAGCAGCAACTGCCGGACTTGCCAGATAAACTTCTGAATCTACATGTCCCATACGACCTACAAAGTTACGGTTGGTAGTAGAAATGCAACGTTCTCCAGCTGCTAAAATTCCCATATATCCACCCAGACATGGACCACAGGTCGGTGTACTTACAACTGCACCTGCTTCAATAAAGATCTTTAATAATCCTTCTTCCATTGCCTGAAGATAAATACTCTGTGTTGCCGGAATTACAATACAACGGACTCCCTTTTTCACTTTACGTCCTTTTAAGATTTCTGCTGCACAACGTAAGTCATCAATTCTTCCGTTTGTGCAAGAACCAATTACAGACTGGTCGATTACTACATCTTCTGTAATTTCATCAATTGTTCTTGTATTTTCCGGAAGATGCGGGAAAGAAATGGTCGGTTTTAATTCACTCAAATCAATTGTATATTCTTCATCATAAACAGCATCTTCATCTGCTTCATATACCTTATATGGACGTTTGGAATGTTCTTTCATATATTGTTCTGTCAGTTCATCTACAGGGAAAATTCCGTTCTTTCCACCTGCTTCAATTGCCATATTTGCAATTGTGAAACGGTCATCCATACTTAAGTTTTTGATTCCTTCTCCAACAAATTCCATAGATTTATAAAGTGCGCCATCCACACCAATCATTCCAATGATGTGTAAGATAACATCTTTTCCACTCACCCATTTTGCCGGTTTTCCAACAATATTGAATTTAATTGCAGATGGAACTTTAAACCAAGCCTTACCGGTTGCCATTCCGGCAGCCATATCTGTACTTCCTACACCTGTAGAAAATGCACCAAGTGCACCATAAGTACAAGTATGAGAGTCTGCACCAATAATAACATCACCTGCAACTGTTAATCCTTTTTCCGGAAGCAGAGCGTGTTCAATTCCCATTTCCCCAACATCAAAATAATTTGTGATATCATGCTTACAGGCAAATTCACGTACACATTTACAGTGTTCTGCGGATTTGATGTCTTTATTTGGGATAAAATGGTCCATAACCAGAGCGATTTTATCTTTATCAAATACATTTTTCTTTGTCATTTTATCCATCTCATGAATTGCAACAGGAGATGTAATATCATTACCCAGTACTAAATCAAGATTTGCTTCAATCAGCTGACCTGCTTCTACTTTTTCAAGCCCTGCTGCTGCTGCAAGAATCTTTTGTGTCATTGTCATTCCCATGGATATTCCTCCCTAAAAATACACTAAAAATTTATTTTATGGTAGCAGACCTTTGTCTGCTTTTATCTATTGATATTCTAGCACAAATTTTGATATAATAGAAATACATATAAAACATATCAGATATAACTTATATTCATAAAGAAAAATGGAGATTCTAAGATGGAACAAAACTTATCCTTATACCGTGTTTTCTACACCGTAGCCAATACCGGAAATATTTCAAAAGCTGCAGAACAACTTTTTATCAGCCAGCCTGCAATCAGTAAATCAATCCGTAAATTAGAACAGAGTTTAGACGTTACATTATTTTCCAGAAATTCCCGAGGAGTTCAACTCACGGAAGAAGGAGAAATTCTTTATACCTACGTTCAAAAAGCGTTTTTTTCGCTCCAGACAGGGGAATCCCGTATTAAAAAAATCAACGAACTGGGCATTGGTCATTTACATATTGGAGTCAGTACAACTTTATGTAAATTTATGCTTCTGCCTTATCTTCAGGAATTTATTAAAACACATCCACATATAAAGATTACCATTGAATGTCAATCAACCAATCATACTCTGCAACTCTTAAAAGAAAATAAAATTGATGTTGGTTTAATTGGAGAACCGGAACGTCCTCATCATGTACATTTTGACAGTCTTGGTGAAATCGAAGATATTTTTGTAAGCACCAAAACTTATTTAAACAATCTTTCTCTTCGCACCAATCATAGAGACGACATTTTCCGCAATGCCACTTTAATGCTGCTTGATAAAGAAAACATGACCCGCCAGTATATCGATGATTATCTTGCTGCTCATCGTATTGAAACCAATAACCTTCTTGAAGTTTCTACTATGGATTTATTAATCGAATTTTCAAAAATCAGTTTAGGTGTTGCCTGCGTCATTCGCCAATTTGTTGAAAAAGAACTCGCAGAAGGAGAGCTTGTAGAAATTCCCCTTCCTTTTCCAATTCACCGCAGAAATATTGGTTTTGCTTATCTGGATAATTTACAGCAAACCACGGCTGTTCGGGAATTTATTGAATTTTACAATACTAAACAGGGGCTTGCCTTAAATAAACTCCCTGTACATTCTTAAAATCTAAAAAGCGACGGAACATTTGTCCGTCGCCTTTTCTTTTTTTATCTGATACTCAAATTAAAATTAGTTATTGATCAATTTGTCTGTACCATTCCAGCTGTACAGTTTACGAAGTTCTTCACCAACTGCTTCTAACTGATGCTCTGCTTCTCTTCTTCTCATAGCGCCGAAATGCATGCAACCTGTCTGGTTTTCTGAGATCCAGTCTTTTGCAAATGTACCGTCCTGAATATCGGACAGGATTTTCTTCATTGCTTTCTTTGTTTCATCTGTAACAATCTTAGGTCCTGTGATGTAATCACCATATTCTGCTGTGTTAGAGATAGAGTAACGCATTCCCTGGAATCCGCTTTCGTAGATTAAGTCTACAATCAGCTTCATTTCATGGATACATTCAAAATAAGCATTTTCCGGAGCATATCCAGCTTCAACCAGAGTTTCAAATCCAGCTTTCATTAATGCTGTAACACCACCACAAAGAACTGCCTGCTCACCGAATAAGTCTGTTTCTGTTTCTACTTTGAAAGTAGTTTCCAGAACACCGGCTCTTGCTCCACCGATACCAGCTGCATAAGCAAGTGCTTTGTCTAATGCTTTTCCTGTGTAATCCTGCTGAACAGCTACCAGACATGGAACACCTTTACCAGCCTGATATTCACTTCTTACTGTATGACCTGGACCTTTTGGAGCAATCATTGTAACATCAACATTTGCAGGTGGTTTAATCTGTCCAAAGTGAATTGCAAAACCATGAGCAAACATTAACATGTTTCCTTCTTCCAGGTTTGGTTCAACGTCTTTTTTGTACATTGCAGCCTGTTTTTCATCGTTAATCAGAATCATGATAACATCAGCCTGTTTTGCTGCTTCTGCTGCTGTATAAACTTTTAATCCCTGAGCTTCTGCTTTTGCCCAAGATTTACTTCCTTCATATAAACCAACAATTACATCTACACCAGATTCTTTTAAGTTTAATGCATGTGCATGTCCCTGGCTACCATAACCGATAATTGCAACTTTTTTTCCTTCTAATAAAGATAAATTACAATCTTCCTGATAATAAATTTTTACTGCCATTTTTGTTTCCTCCTAGCATTTTGTGTTTTTTATCTTAGGGAATAAAAAATCATTCTCTAGCTAACTTAATTAATAATCTTCCCCATCTTCTTCAAGATAGAATACATCGTCTACCCCTCTTGAAAGACCGGTGATACCTGTTCTGGCAAGTTCTAAAATTTCGTAACCTTCTAACAAATCAATAAATGCTTCCAGCTTTGATTTTGTTCCTGTCAGTTCAATAATCATGGACTCTTTGCCCACATCAATAATATTTGCACGGAAAATATCCACAATCGAAGAAACATCCGCTCTCTGATTCGGTTCTACCCGAACTTTCACAAGAATCAATTCTCGGTTAACGCTCTGACCGTCCTTCAGCACTTTTACTGTGAGAACATCTTCTAACTTTTCCACCTGTTTGGTAATCTGTTCAAGAATCAGTTCATCACCGCTGCACACAACAGTCATACGTGAGTAATTAGGGTCTGTTGTAATGCCAACGGAAAGGCTGTCGATGTTGTATCCTCTTCGACTGAACAAACCGGAAACCCGACTTAAGACACCAGCCGTATTTTCTACCAGAATTGATAAAATTCTTTTATTCATACAGCACCTTCTCCCCATTTCATTTGTCAAGCAATCATTGCTTAACTTTGTTGTAATTCTATCAACTATTTATTTTTTTGTCAATGGATTTGCTACGTTATAACTAATTAGTATGCAAATCATAACTCAAAGTTATATCTTGTTATAGAAAAAAAGGTGGAGAGAAAGCCTTTTTCTCTCCACACTTTCCTTACTCATGTCTCTTACTTGCTTTCATTCTGGCCATTGCCCTTGCAAGAGATGCTTTTGATACATAATATTCCTGCATACTCTGTTTCTGGCGAAGCTGTTCTTCTGCACGCTCTAATGCTTCTTTTGCACGTTTTTCATCAATATCTTCCGGTTTTTCAATACTGTCCGCAAACAACGACACTCGGTTATTGATAATCTGAGCAAAGCCATTTCCTACAATTGCCTCATGCCATTGTTCATCTTCTGTCTGGAAACGCATCTCCCCAGGAACAACCGTAATCATCATATCCGCATGGTGAGCCAGAATCGAAACCTGACCATC
The DNA here is from genome assembly GCA_003481745.1 of Firmicutes bacterium OM04-13BH. Lineage (GTDB taxonomy): Bacteria > Bacillota > Clostridia > Lachnospirales > Lachnospiraceae > Blautia > Blautia stercoris. The sequence goes on along the minus strand of QULP01000002.1, from coordinate 17,744 downwards.
CTGTGCAGGAATTACAATATTAATCCCTCTGCCTCGAAAGAACACTTTATCGCTGGCCACAATACTTAATCCGAATGTATTCATCTATACATCACCTCTATTGTTCTGCTTTTGCTCTTTCTAAGACATCATCAATTGTTCCGGCATTCAAGAATGCACTCTCCGGACAATCATCCACTTCACCGTCGATAATCATCTTAAATCCACGAATTGTTTCTTTTAACGGAACATATTTTCCTGGAATACCTGTAAATACTTCTGCTACATGGAATGGCTGTGACAGGAACTTCTGAATCTTTCTTGCACGCGCTACAACTTTTTTATCTTCATCAGAAAGTTCTTCCATACCAAGAATTGCAATGATATCCTGCAGTTCTTTATATTTCTGGAGATATTCCTGAACTTTTCTGGCTACTTCATAATGTTCTTCGCCAACGACATCGGCTTCCAGAATTCGGGAGTTTGACTCCAACGGATCAACGGCAGGATAAATACCCTGTTCTACAATCTTTCTGGACAATACCGTTGTCGCATCCAGATGTGCGAAAGTAGTTGCAGGAGCAGGGTCTGTTAAGTCATCGGCCGGCACATAAACTGCCTGTACACTTGTTACAGAACCATTTTTTGTAGATGCAATTCTCTCCTGTAATTCACCCATCTCAGTTGCCAGAGTCGGCTGATAACCTACTGCGGACGGCATACGTCCAAGCAGAGCGGAAACTTCAGAACCAGCCTGTGTGAAACGGAAAATATTATCAATAAATAACAATACGTTCTGATGTTCCTGGTCACGGAAATATTCCGCCATAGTCAGTCCGGTTTCTGCCACACGCATACGAGAGCCAGGCGGCTCATTCATCTGTCCAAACACCAGCGCAGTTTTTTCAAGAACTCCTGATTCTTTCATTTCACTCCAAAGGTCATTTCCCTCTCGAGAACGTTCTCCAACACCGGTAAAGATAGAATATCCACCATGTTCGGTTGCAATATTACTGATTAACTCCTGAATTAATACGGTTTTACCAACACCGGCACCACCGAAAAGACCGATTTTACCACCTTTTGCATAAGGTGCTAATAAGTCAATTACTTTAATACCTGTTTCAAGGATTTCCACGACTGGACTTTGTTCTTCAAAACTTGGCGGGTCTCTGTGAATAACCCAATGTTCTGCATTATCTAATTGTTCTCCATTATCAATGGTTTCTCCCAAAACGTTAAAAAGACGACCTAATGTTTCTTTTCCTACAGGGACAGCAATACCAGCACCTGTTGCTGTTACTTCCATGTCTTTATAAAGACCGTCACTGGAAGCCAACATAATACAACGTACAGTATTATTACCGATATGCTGTGCTACTTCCATAACCAGTTTTTTTCCGTTATTCTCAACAGTAAGGGCATCTTTAATCGCAGGAAGTGCGTTCTGTGGAAATTCCACATCGACGACTGGTCCCATGATTTGTACAATTTTTCCTTTTTCCACGAGGAATCCTCCTTTCTGTATTTTTAATGTTTATTTTTCTGTGCTTTTGCACCGCCGATTACCTCAGTAATTTCCTGAGTAATTGCAGCCTGACGCACACGGTTGTATTGAATCGATAAATCTTTGAGCATGTCCTTTGCACTGCTGGTTGCCGCATCCATTGCCATCATTCGGGAATTATGCTCACTGGCATAAGACTCAACTAAGCATCCATAAGTAAAACCATGCAGATAGTTCGGCACCATGCTGTTTAAAATTTCTTCTGCAGAAGGAACCATTTCAATTTCCTCCTGATGGATGTCTACCATTACCTGAGCCGGTGTATGGAAATCTGCTTTTTTCAAAGGAAGAAGCTGGCTCATTTCTGCTTCCATGCTGACTGCATTTACCATTCGTGTATAAATAATATACACTTCATCCAATTCTCCCTTTAAATAACGCTCAATCATTTCCTCGGAAATCACTCTCGCTCTATGCATCGTCGGTTTCTGGACTGTAAAGCGGAAATTCATATCCACATCCATTTTTTTCTTGGCAAAATACTGACGCCCCACCTCTCCAAGTACAAACAACTGTGGATGGGCTTCCTTTTCCATGCATTCCTCAGCGATTTTAAACACATTATGATTGTATGCTCCCGCAAGACCTTTATCTGCGGAGACTACAATATATCCTGTTTTTTTATCTTCTTTTGGAATGTCAGAACGCTCGTCAAAATATTTATGTTCCATTTCCGGCATGTGACGCAGCACACGTCCGATTGCCGACTGAATTCCATAGAAATACGGCTCTGTATCTGATAATACCTGTTTTGCTCTTTTTAATTTAGAAGAGGAAATCATATACATGGCATTGGTAATTTTCATCGTATCCTGAATACTTTTTATTCGGCTTTGAATCTCTTTTGCACTTGCCATTCTATCACCTGCTCTTGTTTTTAAATTCCTCTGCTACTTCAAGAATCTTGTTTCCAAGTTCTTCATCAAGAACTTTTTTCTCTTCAATCTGCTTTCCGATTTCCGGATAGTTCTTATCAAAATATGCCAGCATATCCATCTGGAATTCTTTTACTTTCTTTAATTCCACATCCAGCATGACTTTATGTGTTGCCACCCACAAGGTAATGACCTGTTCATGGTTGGAAAGCGGTCTGCAAAGTGGCTGTTTTAATAATTCCATCAGACATTTTCCATAAGCTAACTGTTCTTTTGTCGCATCATCAAGGTCTGACGCAAACTGGGTAAAGACTTCCATCTCACGATACTGAGCCAGATCAATACGAAGGCTTCCGCTTGCTTTTTTCATGGCTTTTGTCTGCGCAGCACCACCAACTCGTGATACGGAAACACCAACATTTACTGCCGGACGATTACCTGCAAAAAACAAATCACTTTCCAGGAAAATCTGTCCATCTGTAATGGAAATAACATTTGTTGGAATATATGCAGAAACATCTCCTGCCTGAGTCTCAATAATTGGAAGTGCAGTAATGGAACCTCCACCTGCTTCCGGACTTAAACGACTTGAACGTTCCAAAAGTCTTGAGTGTAAGTAGAATACGTCACCAGGATAAGCTTCTCGTCCAGGGGAACGTTCCAGCAACAGAGAAAGTGCACGATATGCAACCGCATGTTTGGATAAATCATCATATACGATTAATACATCTTTTCCCTGATACATAAAATATTCTGCCAAAGCAGTTCCGGAATAAGGAACAATATACTGCAGCGGAGCACAGTCACTGGCCGTTGCTGCAAATACAGTTGTGTAATCCATTGCACCATATTTTTCCAATGTTCCAGTTAATTTTGCAATCGTAGAAGCTTTCTGACCGATTGCTACATAAATACAAATAACATCTTTGCCTTTCTGATTCAAAATAGTATCAATTGCAATAGACGTTTTACCGGTCTGTCTGTCACCGATAATTAATTCTCTTTGTCCACGACCGATTGGCAGCATGGAGTCAATAGCAAGAATTCCTGTTTCCATCGGTACGGTAACGGATTTACGGTCAATAATACCTGGTGCTTCATTTTCAATTGGACGGTAATCTTTCGCTTCGATACTACCTTTTCCATCAATTGGAGCACCCAGAGCATCTACCACTCTTCCGATATAGCCTTCGCCAACCGGAATACCTGCTCTTTTCTTTGTACGTGCTACTTTAGTGCCTTCTTTGATTCCTGTGTCTTTACCAAAGATAATAACACCGATCTCGTTTCTTTTGATATCCTGCACCATACCTTTGACGCCATTTTCAAAAGTCACGATTTCACCATACATTGCGTGGTCTATCCCGTAAACAGTTGCAATTCCGTCACCAACCCAGATTACATTTCCTACTTCACGGACGCCAGTTGCCATGTCGAAATTTTCTATTTCTTCTTTCAGAATGGAAATTATTTCTTCTGAATTGATTGAACTCAAACCGTTCACCTCCAGGTTAATTTTTGTTGTAATGCATTGATTTTGCCTTTTAAGCTGTAATCAATTTCTTCATCTTCTACCCGAATACAAAATCCTCCAATTAAAGATTTGTCTTCGATTTGTTTTATCTGCACATCTTTCGTGTGGTACTTCTTACATAGGAAGTTTTTCATTCCATCTAACTGCTCTTTTTTCGGAGCTACCACATAAAATAGTTCTGCATTTAAGATATTATGTCGTTTATTGTAATACTCCTGATATTCTTTAAAAATCTCCTGTGCAAGGGATGCCTTGTGATAACGGCACAACACCTTCATGAAATTACATATTTCTTTTGGAAAAATCTTATCAATCACATTTTCCTTTTCTTTTAAAGAAACAACGGGACTAGAAAGTACCTCTGATACTTCAGGGGCTGCTTTCAGTATTGCGTTTGCAGACGCTGTCACTTCTGGTGCTATATTTAATTCATATAACACTTTTGCATAATTAGTTTCTGTCATCTGTATCACCTGTTTCTGCTAAGAACTGGTCATATAACATACTGTTGCCCTCTTTGCTGCTTCCCTGACTAAGCAGTTTCTTTGCAGCTTCCAAAGCCAAATCTGCAATCTCACATTTTGCACCTGACATTGCATTTTGTTTTTCCTGTTCAGCAGTATTTCTTGCATTTTCAAGAATTCTTGAAGCCTTTTCATTTGCTTCTTTTAAAGTACGTTCGCCAAGTGCTTTCGCATCACTTCTTGCATCGGCAATAATCTGAACAGATTCTTCTTTTGCACCACTTAAAGCAGTTTCATACTGTGTTTTCATTTCCTGTGCCTGATTTTGAACTGTTTCTGCGTCTTTAAACTGCTGTGCAATAAGATTTTTTCTTTTTTCCATAATTCCTGTGATAGGTCCAATCAGGAATTTTTTCATTAAGAGATAAAGAATAATCAGGTTAATAATGGTCCAGAGAAGGTCCCAGCCTAACTTCAGCACCTGTCTTCACCTGCCTTCCTTATTTTACGAATAAGATTAACAAACCAATTACGAAACCGTAAATAGCAGTTGCCTCTGCAAGGGCGCAACCTAATAACAATGCTTTACTGATTTTTGACTCTGCTTCCGGCTGACGTGCAATAGCTTCTACTGCTTTAGAAGTTGCAAGACCAATACCAACACCTGCTCCTAAACCTGTTAAAACTGCGATACCCGCACCAATTGCTGTTAACATATTTCATTTCTCCTTTTCGCTTCTTATTTTTTTTGATTACTCTTCATTAATTCTTCATTAACTACTCTTCAATTTGCTCTTTAATAAAGAGCGATGTTAAAAATACAAATACATATGCCTGAATCAGCCCATCGAAAATATCAAAATAGAGACTGAGCGGCACCGGTATTGCAACCGGAATAATCATTTTAATTAATTCCATTACGACAAAAGCACCGATAACGTTACCAAAAAGTCGCATACAAAGGGATACGGGACGAATTGCAATTTCCATAATATTAATCGGAGTAACAATTGCCATCGGTTCCGCAAAACTATGCACAAAACCTTTTAGTCCTTTTTGACGAAATCCGGAATATTCTATCAGGCAAATACTCATAATTGCCAGACCTGCTGTTACATTTAAGTCTTTTGTTGGCGGTTTAAATCCAAGAAGCCCAATTAAGTTTGCCACGCCTATATAGATGGCCACCGTAATCAAATACGGTACATATCGCTTGCCTCTCTCTCCTAAGATATCTGTGAAGAAATCTTGTAAGAAACCGATTCCAGCTTCCAATGCCAGCTGTTTTTTTCCTGGATTTTCCACTTTCAGGTTCCTGACTAATAGAATAGAGATAATGGTAAGTGCCGCCATAATAATCCAGGTGACAACAGTAGACTCTCCTACTGGTATACCACCAAAAACTGGAATGGTAAAAACGGTTTCGCAGTTAAGCTCCTCCGTAATCATTTCCGCTATATCCGTAGGACATCCTCCCTTTCTCTAAAATTTTGTTGTCTAAAACTCCTTTCTTCATACTCTAATTCGTGTCTAAATTTACTCCCAAAAAATGGTTTTGTCAATCTTTTGACAACTTCTCTGTTTTCCCCAATTTTCGTCTGTTTTTCGGTAATTTTTTTTGTTTCTCTTCCATTTTGGCTAGTGATTTTCGTTGCTTTTTGTGTACCTATCAGTATACAGCCGGATTATCTCCTGTATTTTGTACGTTTTTTTTGCTATTTTAATATTATTTTTAGTATTTTCGCTTATTTTTTGGTTTTACCAATTTCCAAAAAATGCCCCCTTACACAAAAAAAGGCTTATTTTTTGTGTAATCTTACATATAATTTTTCTTTTTTCTCTTTCGTTTTTTTCTGATATTGCGTGTTTTTTATTGGAATTTGTGGTAAAATAGAAACAATCTCTCTTTATTTGATACTACGATTATTAGAGATGAGCAAAACACATTAATTCTATAAAAAAGGATGTGATGAAAAAATGAAACAGCTTATCATTGTTGGTGCAGGTCCTGCCGGAGTTTCAGCAGCCCTTTATGCCATTCGTCTTGGCGTAACACCACTGGTCATTCATAACGGAATTGGTGCTTTAAAAAAGGCTTCCATAATTGAAAATTATTACGGACTTCCCACTCCCATTTCCGGTGAAAAATTATACGAAACCGGTCTTTCTCAACTTAAAGCACTTAATATTCCTGTTGCAGAAGAAGAACTTCTTTCGATTGCTTATGATAACGGTGTTTATCAAGTGCAGACTTCTTTTCATTCCTATGAAAGCCAGGCAATCATCCTTGCTACCGGTGCAAAACGAAATCCGATTACTTTAAAAGAAGCCAAAAAATACGAAGGAAATGGCATCAGTTATTGTGCGGTATGTGACGGTTTCTTCTTCCGAAATAAAAATGTCGGAATTCTTGGAAACGGAGACTATGCGCTTCACGAAGCAAAAGTTCTTGAACCTCTTGCAAAAGCCGTGACTATCTTTACCAACGGACTGACTGAAACTTTTGATTCCTCTGTACTTGGAAACATTCAGGTCAATCATAAGAAACTGCTTTCCGTTGGAGGAGAAAATTCCTTAGAATGGATTACTTTTGAAGACGGCTCAAAACTTAACATTGATGGATTATTTGTTGCTCTTGGAAGTGCCGGAAGTACCGACATTGCCAAAAAATTAGGATTGATTTTAAAAGACAATCATATTATGATTGAGACAGATACTTCCACAATGCTTCCTGGCTTTTTTGCAGCCGGAGATTGCACCGGAGGTATGATGCAGATTGCGAAAGCCGTGTACGAAGGCGCACAGGCTGGTACAAAGGCAGTAAAATTTATTAAAAATACCAAGTAACTTTTTTTATTCTTACTAACTTTATAAAGGAGACGTAAATTATGGAGATTACATTAACCAATGAAAATTTTGAAGAAGAAGTTTTAAACTCTGATGTTCCTGTTTTAGTTGATTTTTGGGCTGTATGGTGCATGCCTTGCAAAATGCTTGCTCCGATTGTCGAAGAACTGGCAAATGAAGCAAACGGTGCTTACAAAGTCGGAAAAGTTAACGTAGATGAAGCACCGGAACTCGCAGCACGCTATAGGATTGCAGGAATTCCAGCTATCGTTGTTTTCAAAAATGGAGAAGTTTACAAAAAATCCATTGGCGTTGTTCCAAAAGCTGACTTAGAAGAATTATTGAAATAATCAAACAGGGAAAGTAAGCAGCAAAAACCGATCTTACTTTCCCTGTTTTTTAGTCAACCTGATACCCGCAAATTCCCATCTCTACTTATTGCTTTTTACAATTGAAACAGAAAACTTACTTGATTCGGTTAAATCAGATTTTATTTTCTTGTTTCAGATATTCTAAAAATCCTTCACATCCCTCAATTACATCATTGTACGTTGCATCAAAATCACCTGTATACCATGGATCTGCTATATCTCTTCCCGAACCTGCAAAAGAAAGAAACTTGTACACTTTTCCCTCTGGGTCTCCCTTTAATATCCGGTTCAAATTTCGTATATTTGCAGTATCCATTCCGATGATATAGTCAAACTTATCATAATCTGACAACAAAATCTGCTTTGCTCTATGAGGCACTAATGGAATTCCTGTTTCTCTTAATTTGTTTACTGTGCCTCTGTGAGGAGGATTTCCAATCTCCTCTGTGCTGGTTGCAGCACTGTCTATGACAAATCTGTCGGACAAACCTAATTCTTTTACTTTATAAGTAAATACACTCTCTGATAAAGTTGAACGACATATATTGCCATGGCAGATAAAAAGTATTTTAATCATAGTTTTGTTTCTCCTTGTTTTGCCCCGGAATGCCCTGATTTTGCAAGGGATTTCGGGAGTTTGTGAAATGTGTGATTTAGCTGGCATCTTGGCAAAATAAGGCAAGATGGAGCAGGTTGTGATTGGCTGTTAGTAGTAAAGTTGGTAGTAAAATGAAAATTCTTACTACTAAGAGTTTTGTTTTTTATTCCTATATAATCGTACCAAAAACAAAATATTAGTTGCAGCCAAGTGTAATGCATAATCTGTGTATTCGTCTGATATAGTAATAATCTGATTCCCTTGTCCATGTCCAGATACTTTATTTCTCACAACAGGTAATCCTGTTTCCAATGTTGTTCTTATACTTGTCAAATGTGCATTCATATAGCTCGGATAAAAACCGTTTTTTTCTAGAATTGCAATAAGTTTCTGCGCTGTATCCTTGTTTTTATCATATACATATCCCTGTTTATCACAGATGATTTTCATTGTGCTTTCAAAAGCTTTCCCTGCTTCTAATATTGCATTTTTATTATCACCTTTTCGCCTTTTTTCATAAGCATTTCTTATCTCATCTTCAGCACCTTCAAAGCCTTCTTCAAACAATAATTTTAAAGCAGGTTTTACAGCTGTTTTATGTAAAAAAGTGCTATCAATAGTAATAATCTGTGAATTAACAAACTCATACCCCAAATTATGCTGTTTAAATCGATAATTCAACTCAGCAATCGCATCATTTATTACTCCATCTGCATCATAATCATATTTGTATTCTGGTTTTATAGTACGTAGTTTTTTATCAATCAAATAAAAGAAATAATCTATTGCATCCAAAAAATCAGTATCATTGCAATTTACAAAATAACTTTCTATGCTCGATTTACCATACCCTGTATGCTGTTTATCATACTTCATTCCTTTCAAACCTTTTTCTCTGCAATAGTTTGTTTCAAAGATATCCCATAAATTTTCATCATATATTGAATACGGATCTAAAACATCTTCTAAAATATAAAAAACCTGATTTCTAAAAGTTTGTGGAAAACTATTATATGTAAACACTTCCGGTTCTCCATCTGCATTTTTAATTCTCTTTGACAATAATTCGTACATATATTCTCCTTTATATCCTATTTTTAATTACATCTGTGCGTTCCATTATTGTTGATGCATTCTCTCCATCTTTTAGTGATTGCATATCATCATGTAAAGACCTATGTGCCAATATATTTAACTCGTCAAACGGAGCCACTTGACAACCATCCAAATAATTCGCGGTTCGTAAATTTGCCTTTGCCATAACATTCATATTTTTATTAAGTTCTCTCAAATCTATATTAAAATCCCCATATATCTTATTATCATATGAAGGTGAAAAAATTACTGTTCTCTCCATATTCACCAACTTACCTGTAACACCTTTTTTATATTGGACATTAATATCTATTTTTGGAAATGCACTTGAACAAACTGTCTCGCCCCAAAAAGCAATTCGTCCCTGTGTTGATTCACCTGGATATAGCTCAAATTCCTTGTCAAATAATTCATCAAGATTTAACTCATTCCTATCACCATTATTTTCAATTTTTTTAATTTCTATTGTAATATCATTGGCTGCACTTTTCCCTGTATTAGTAATCCTTAAATACAATTCGCTCTTCAATTCAAATAATTTAAATGATAACAATGGTTCTAAGCTTTTTAAATACTGCTTATTATTTTTGTGATTATAATATATAGATACAATAACCGCAATCAAAGATATACATGCTGCAACAATCGAAATTATAGTTTGTATCGTAATATTCTCCATGTCTGTCACTCCTTAAAATATGATTATCTTGACAATTGTTTATACATATATTATATCGTCATTTTCACTTCTTTTCCATAGAAAAAACGCCCCAACCTAAGCCAGAGTGTTGCCTATCTTCCATTTTAAATTACCTTAAACATCTTCTGCGACATTGGTTTCTCTTTCTTCTGTTCAACCTCCGCCTGCGCTTTTCTAAACTCTTCCATCCGTTTCAATTCTTCCTCAGCGTCATCGAATCCGATATGCGTGTACACATTCATTGTGACTGATATATCCGAATGCCCCATGAGGTACTGTAATGTCTTTGGATTCATTCCCGCTTTTGCCATATTGGGGCAATAGGTATGTCGGCATACATGTGGATGTGTCAAGTATAGGACAAAAAAAATTTTATTTTTTTCTGCCGAAGACTATCTGACGCTTCCATCAGGTAGTCCCAGCACCTTTATTATCTTCTGATAAGTCATTCTTGTCCTGCTCAAGTTATCTCTGTTCCGAAAAAATATCGTCAAAATTCCATTCGATTTCAATTTCATCCTGACTATGAACACGGATCACCTTGATAATCTCACGCAGCTTCTCTGTATCGAACTTCTGAATTCCCAAGAAATCTTTTTGTTTTATTTTATCAGAAAGTTCATTTTGTTTAAGAAGCTTTTTGCTATTCTCCGCATCTTCTATCTTTCGTTTTATTTCATCCAGCTGTACACTTATCTTTCCAGCTCTCTGCTTATACGAATCACGATCTATACAACCATCTTTGTAATCATCATAGAGTTTCATCTTTTCCGAGGTCAACTGTCGGCTCTGTTTTTGCAATTCTGCGGTATTGATCTCTTTGTAGTCGCATTACCTGTTGGAAGATACTTTCTTTTCTTTTTCCAACATTGACGCTGCATACTGATGAACAAGCCCAAGGATATTCTCCTCCAGCGGTTCCCTTCGGATCTCCAGACTTCAGCACACAGGATCTCCATTGGTTCGGGCATCTGAGCATTTCATCAGATGCTCTGTTTCTTTTAGTAAAGAATGCCTACAGTTGGCACATAGCAGCAATGCCGGCTGTTTTTTACGTCTTTCCAGAGTAAAATTGGTGCGTGATTCTGCAACAATTCTCCGTTTTTTCGGATGCATTTCATTTGCTTTTTCAAACAATTGCCTGTCTATAATTGCCGTATGATGATTTTCCAGGCGAACCCATTCTGTTTCATCATTCAGAACTGCTTTATGACCGGTATGCATACTGCAACGTGTTTTTCCCCAGATTCTGGTTCCAATATAAATCTCATCCCGGACAATTGCCGCTACTGTCGTAGGGCTCCAGTGTTTCTTTTTAATCGTGTCAAACCTCTGGAACTGCACCTGATCCCCTCTTGATAATTTCTGCTCATCACAAGTGGCAATCGCCTGTTTGTTCAATTCCCTTGTAATATCTGCAAAACTTGTTCCTTCCGCTGCCATCCGAAAAATCATTTTCACGACTTTTGCAGCCTCCGGATCAACTTCCAGCCTTCCGTCTTTTCCTTTTTTATAGCCATATCTGGCATTTACCGGAAGGCGTGTACCATTTCTCGTTCTTGTCTGCAATGCTGATGAAATTTTCTTGGACAAATCCAGGCTATACATATTGTATACCAGATTCTGCAATGCTACATTCATTCCACCAGTCATTCCGCTGCTTGCTGCACTGTCATAGCTGTCATTAATCGAAATAAATCGAATCTGTAGAAGCGGGAAAATATATTCAATATAAAATCCAACTTCCAGATAGTCTCTTCCGAATCTGGAAAAGTCTTTTACAACTACACAGCCGATTTCTCCGCTTTTCATGTCATCCTGCAGCTGTTGAAATCCCTGTCGTTTAAAATGAGTACCGCTGACACCGTCATCCACATATTCCAGGATATCTGCCTCAGCAACACCCAACTGATCAATCACAAATGATTTTAACAGAATTCTCTGAGAAGTTACACTGTCGCTCTCTTTTTTGGCTCTGCCATCTACATTGTCATCTTCTGCGGATAAACGGATGTAAACAGCTGTTTTTCTAAGATCTGTCATCTTGACTGCGCCTCCTTCTCTTTCTTTAATTTCTGTAAATCTGCAAACTGATCGTCATATACCAGCTTGATCTCATACTCATACTTACCATGGATAATAATTGAATCTACAAAGGCATCTGCCATTTCTTTTGTCAGCTTACGCTTTGACATATAAGTATGTATCACATTTCCCCAACCTTCTTCAATGTGGTAATCCTGAGAATACCGAACCTGTGCCGCCAATACTGTGTCCAGACGGCTCTTGATATTCTCAATTTCATTGGAATAGATCCGAGAAAACTGTATGTACTCTTCTTCTGTAATCAAACGTTCCGAGTAATCTTCATATAAATCCGATTTACGCTTACTGATACGGCTCAGTTCCCGTCGAAGTTTCCCCACTTCTTTATCCAAAAGCAGGTACTGTGTCTGGTTTTTGGAAGCTGCATTCATTTCCTGAATCATTTTTTTGTATCCAATGCGGTTTTCATATGCATTTGGATCAGGCGAAGAACATCGTCATCCACATATTCTTTTCTGACTCTGTGCCCTTTGCATTGCTTTCCTCCGGATTTATGGTTAGTATTGGCTCCGCAGATATAAAAGAATGTGCCATTTCTTTCTCTGGACAACGTCATGCGGTTGCCACAGCCTCCGCACCATATCTTTCCTGTATAGAAATTATGATTTCGAATAGCCCCATTGTTCTGCTGATGTTTCTTCTTATACGCTTCCGTATATTCCTGAATTTTAGATTGTACCTGCTGAAACAACTCTCGATCTATAATCCCTTCATGCGTGTTCTCCACATGCACCCATTCACTCTCTGGTCGATTTCTCTGTTTATTTCCCTGGAAAACACTTTGCTGATATTTTCCAAATACAGAATCACCTGTGCAATGAACATCCTGAAGTACTCGCTTCACTTCATAATTATTCCAAGGTTTTGACTCCGGAAGCGGCTTTTCACCGGTCTTATAGAATTTTCTCTGTAAAGTCAGCGATAAAACTCCATCTTTATTGAGCTGTCTTGCAATATCACTATAATTCCTGCCATCCATATACATAGAAAATATACTTTTCAGATGTTCTGCAGCTTCATCATCAACAATCAACTGATGATGGTCTTCTTCTGACTTTCTGTAACCATACGGTTCCCAGGCACTTGTAAATTTTCCCTCTTTCCAAAGTGCTTTTTTTGCGCTGCTACTCTTCTTGGCAAGGTCTTTCGAATAGAATTCATTGATGATATTCTTCAGTGGAACTGTAAGATCTACACCTTCTCTGAAAGAATCGAAATCATCTGTCACAGCCAGGAATCTTACATGGAAAAACGGGAATACTCATTCAATATAATTGCTGGTTTCGACATAATTTCTTCCAAGTCTGGACAAATCTTTTACAATAACACAATTGATTTTTCCATGCTTGATATCTTCCATCATCTGTACGAATTCAGGACGGTCAAAATTTGTACCTGAATAGTCTGAGTCCTTATAAACTTCCGCAACCGAAATATCTTCCGTATCTGCTACAAAGTTTTTCATCAATTCCACCTGGATTTCTATCGTTCCTCTTTCTAAGATTTCTTCTGTTTCCATTGAAATTCTGGCATACAATCCTGCCCGGAATGGTCTGCTCATCTCTGTTTGGACGGTTGCACTGCTGACTACTTCCGGAATGTTTTTCCTGCTCTTTCGTGCCATTTTATACAACCTCCTTTACCTTGACCTGAAGATTATTATCATCATCTATTACCGTATCAACTCCCATAGCCGGTAATTGATTCAGCAATGTCTGATAACAGTCATCAAAATCAAAAGTGATCTCTATATTCTTTTTATCATATACTCGGATTTTCCTGATCAGTTCTACCACCACAGTGCGGGACAGTTCTTCAATATCCTGATATTTCACAAAATAATCCAGTCAGGTATTGGCTTTGTCTGCTTTTTCCAGCTCACTATCCATTTCTTTCTGGATCGCACGGATACTCTCTTCCGCATTTCTAAGCCTCTTTCCATAGGCTGCATGAAGCTCAACATAGTCTTCTTTTGATACAATGCCCTCTTTCATATCCGAATAGAGCATCATCCGTAACTCCTTACAGCGTTCTGTCTCCTGTTTTTTCTTCTCCAGCCTGCCAGCTGGCTTCGGTCAGTGCTTTTTCGCAGCATTACGGACTGAACTAAAAATCTTTGTTTTGTCTTATAATCCTATAGCGGCATCTTCCTCGTGCTCTCTGCATGAAATGTCACGTCAGTTATTATTGGATATTCAGTTATCATGGTGCAATTTAGGGAGTCCTTAAAGCTCCTCTAATTACTAAAGTCAAATGACTTCGGCAGATGCAAAAATTTTTTAAAAATTTTTTAAAAAAATTCTTTCATATACATTTCACGCATTTTATTAAGGATTGTTTTCAGCTTGTACGCTAATACCTGTCTGGAAATCCCCATAATCTCTGCCATCTGTGTCTGAGTCTTATTTTCAAAGAAAATGCCATAAATAATCATGCGTTCCTCCGCATTCAGCTTATCGATCACTTTGTGAATATCCTGCTGTTCCATTTTTGTCAGTACACTGTGTTCCACATCACAATTCAAATCCGGGAAATCCTCAATCATGAATCCTTCTCCATCAATAGACTGTCCACTGTAAGGTACCTCCCGCAGCATCTTATCCACGACCTCTCCTAATTCGTTCTTAATCTCAACTTTTTTTGCCTTGCTACTTCTGTAAAAATTGTTCATCGCATACACAACTTCTTTTGTAATCTCGATCATTTCTCCATCAATATTTGCGTAATACTTTCCTTCATAAAAATATGAATGTTCAATATACATATCCGTTCCTCCTGAATTTGAAATCTTGTTGCTCGTTTCAAATCCAGAAGGCGGACCTCTGTTTAGGATCATGCCTGCTCCGCCTTTATCCTGCCGGGATACGCCCGCAGTTATTGGCTGAGATATTCAGGCACGAAAAAAAGCCCCAGTAGTTTTTTCTTAACTACTGAGGCTTTTTTTCGTCTCTTTCTTGTATTCAGTTATCTATGCCTTCTTTCATCAGCATAATCATTGTATCAGGATAAAGTTCACAAAGTATCCGCAATACGTTCCCATAAGTTCATGTCATTATTAGAATCGTACATATTTCAGTGTAAAAAGTTCACTATTCAAATTCTGATTATTTATAGTTAATATGTTCTATTAAAATGACTATTTTCTGTTTCATTATTTAATTTAACAAAACAATTCCTATGCCAAAAGGCGGAGTTCACTTTACATTTTTCCCATATATTTTTCCGCCTGTTTTTGCATTTTCTCTGCCAATGAAAATCCGTCAATTCCATTTTCAAAACCAGGATAGTTATCAATCTGCCAGGTCAGTGACATCTGACCACCTGCAGATAATTTTTCTAAAACAATTGTTTCAAATCCTGCTCTGGCTGCGTATAATGCTGATGTATACCCACCAGGTCCTCCTCCCACGATAATCATATCGTAAACATGATTTTTATTCATACAGCAGTCCTCCTATTTTTCTAAAGCTTCATTAATAAAATTTTCTATCATTATTTTTGATTCAGGTGCAACAATAGAATCTATTGCCTTTCCATTTCGATATAAAACCAGCGTAGGAATCACCTCAATCTTTTCAGCTTCTGCAATCTGTGGTTCTTCATCAATATTTACTTTTCCAGCAATAAGAATATCGCTGTATTCTTCACTTATTTTTTCATAAGCCGCTCCAATTCTACGGCAATAACCACACCAAGGTGCCCAGAAATCAACCAAAACCAGCTTTTCCTTATGAATTAATTGTCCAAACTTTTCTTTATTTATATTTATTGATGTCATATTTTTAACCCCTTCTCCTATTTGAACTTAATATATCGCATAAAAGATCTTGCTTCTGTGATGATATCACAGAAAAGATAATTTACTTTATTACACTTCTTTTTATTTCTATTTATGGCATATGCCAGTTATATAATTGACGCATCTAAAAAAAGCAAGTATACTATGTTCGTAAAGGAGATAACGGTTATGAACTTCGAAAATTGTTTTCCACTATGGAATGACTTAAATACAGCACAGAAAAAAATAATTTCAGACAATTTAATCACACAGTATGTAAAAAAAGGGACAATCATTCACAATGGAAACCTGGATTGCACTGGATTATTACTGGTTAAATCCGGGCAGCTTCGAACCTACATACTTTCAGATGAAGGACGAGAGATTACACTTTACCGTCTGTTCGATATGGATATGTGTCTTTTATCCGCCTCATGTATCATACGCTCCATTCAATTTGAAGTAACCATTGAAGCAGAAAAAGATACTGATCTTTGGATCATCCCTGCTGAAATCTATAAGGGCATTATGAAGGAATCTGCTCCCGTCGCAAACTATACCAATGAGTTAATGGCCACCCGTTTTTCTGATGTCATGTGGCTGATTGAACAAATCATGTGGAAGAGTTTGGATAAGCGTGTTGCTTCATTTCTTTTAGAAGAGACCTCTATCGAAGGAACAAACGAGCTGAAAATCACTCATGAGACGATTGCTAATCATCTTGGTTCCCACAGGGAAGTTATCACTCGAATGCTCCGATACTTTCAAGGAGAAGGACTCGTCAGACTCTCCCGCGGAAAAATCACAATCCTTGATTCGAAAAGACTGGAAACACTACAAAGATCATAAAAATGTTTTTCTATAACATCTAAAGAATCCTCCATTTATCAGAATTATGGAAGTCATTCTAATAAATGGGGGATCTTTTTATGCTACGAGAAAATTATAAAAATATTTTGTTTATTTCTAATAATCCATACCGCATGCATATGTCCTTTCGATCAGCACACGGTCATTAACCACTGCATCATAGAAACGGAATCCGCCGGAGAAGTTGTATGTTTCATATCCATTTCCTTCCAGAATACGGCTCGCAATATAACTGCGCAGACCACTCTGGCATATCAGATACACAGGCTTTCCTTTCTCAATTTCATTGATCCGTTCCCTCAGTTCATCTACAGGAATATTTTTGAATCCATTCATATGTCCCCTGCTAAATTCACCTACAGTTCTCACATCCAGCAACACAACACTTTTATCTCTAGAAATCTTATCCATATCTTCCAAATGCCATTGTTTTAAGGTCCCTTTTGCTATATTGTCTATCATGAATCCTGCCATATTTACAGGATCCTTGGCAGAGGAATAAGGCGGTGCATATGCGAGATCCAAATCCTTCAGCTGGGTTGCCTTCAGCCCTGCATGAATTGCTGTTGCCAGCACATCAATACGTTTATCAACTCCTTCATATCCAATAATCTGAGTACCAAGCAAACGATACGTCTTTTTTTCAAAAACCACCTTCATGGTCATCACTTTTCCGCCAGGATAGTAACCGGCATGACTCATAGGAGAAAGAATTACTGTATCTACCTCTAATCCTGACTTTTTGGCATTGGTTTCATTGATACCTGTAGTGGCTGCTGTCATATCAAACACTTTGATAACGGAGCTTCCCTGACTGCCCAAGTAACGACTATCACCGCCACAAATATTATCAGCAATGATCCTTCCCTGTTTATTGGCAGGTCCCGCTAAAAAGATTAAAGCATCATTGCCAGTAACATAATGTTTTACCTGAACTGCATCACCTGCAGCATAAATATC
>QULP01000019.1 GCA_003481745.1 Firmicutes bacterium OM04-13BH | reverse complement strand
GCCAGATTTCAGATGCTCTGGTAACTCAGTTGCCGAGTAGTTCACTTACATAAAGAGAGAAACATTTCGTGGATTCTTAAATCGTTATCAAGTTCCGGATGAAAGGCAAGGGCAATCTGTTTTTGATAGCGGACTGCTACGATTCGTTCTTCTACAACAGATAAAATTTCGACTTCATCAGAAACCTGGGAAACGTAAGGGGCACGGATAAAAGTCATTGGAACTTCTCCGATTCCTTTTATCGTTGCGTTTGTATGAAAACTTCCAAGCTGGCGACCGTAAGCGTTTCGTTTTACGGTCATCGGAATCGTCTGAAGATGTACTTTGGAGTCTGCTTCCAGTTTATCAGCAAGCAGAATCATTCCGGCGCAGGTAGCAAGAACCGGCATGTCATTTTTAATCTGGGATTTTATGATATCGAACATACCAAGTTCTTTCATTAATTTTCCCTGAACGGTACTTTCTCCTCCGGGCAGTACAATTCCATCATAGTGCTGATTTAAGTCCTCTGCTTTTCTCAGTTCAATACAGTCTGCACCAAGATGTTCTAATTTTTTTTCGTGTTCAATAAAAGCGCCTTGAACGGCGAGTACTGCGATTGTCATTATTTGCCTCTTTCTGCCATCAGTAATTCAATTTCCTGTTCGTTGATTCCGACCATGGCTTCTCCTAAGTCAGCGGACAGTTCAGCAATCATTTTTGCATCGGTATAGTTTGTAACCGCTTTTACAATTGCGTTGGCACGTTTTTTCGGGTCACCGGATTTGAAGATACCGGAACCGACAAAAACACCTTCTGCGCCAAGCTGCATCATAAGTGCGGCATCAGCAGGAGTTGCAACGCCGCCTGCTGCGAAGTTTACAACCGGCAATTTGCCGTTTACATGAACATATTCAATTAATTCGTAAGGAACCTGCATCTGTTTTGCAACTTCAAATAATTCATCTTCACGCATTCCTTTAATCTGAGCAATCGCACTGTTCATTTTGCGCATGTGGCGGACTGCCTGGACAACATCACCGGTACCAGGTTCGCCTTTGGTACGAATCATGGAAGCTCCTTCATTAATTCTTCTTAATGCTTCGCCTAAATCCTTTGCACCGCATACAAAAGGAACTTTAAAGTTTCTTTTATTGATATGATAAACATCATCTGCAGGAGATAATACTTCACTTTCATCAATGTAGTCAATTTCAATTGCTTCAAGAATCTGTGCTTCTACGAAATGTCCAATACGGCATTTTGCCATAACCGGAATAGAAACAGCTTCCTGAATTTCGCGAATCATTTTTGGGTCACTCATTCTTGAGACACCGCCTGCTGCACGGATGTCTGCCGGAATTCTTTCCAGTGCCATAACGGCACAGGCACCTGCCTCTTCCGCAATTTTTGCCTGTTCCGGTGTAGTAACATCCATGATAACGCCACCTTTTAACATCTGTGCCAGTTCTTTATTTAATTTATATCTGTTTTCCATTTTGAAAAGCCTCCTAAAAAATCATTTACGAAATCGCATGGGTAGATTATAATTCTAAAGTGAGTCTATTTAAATTGCCAAAATAAATATATTCAGTAAGGTCAGATTGGAGAAATAAGACAATATGCTTACTTATAATTTTACAAATATAGGGTCAGATTCCCTTTATGAATATCTGTATAAATGCATTAAAAATGATATTTTACTGGGAAGTATTAAGGCAGGGGAGAAACTGCCGTCTAAGAGAAGTTTTGCAAAAAATCTGGGTATCAGTGTCATTACGGTGGAAAATGCTTATGAACAGCTGATTGCGGAAGGTTATATTTATTCCATTCCGAAAAAAGGATTTTATGTTACGGATTTTAAGCAGGTCATTGAAATTGAAAAGAAAACCTTTGTAAAGGAAATGGTACCGCTTACCGGAGGGGAAAATGCATATCTGGCAGATTTTACAAGTAATCAGACAGAGAGTGAATTGTTTCCATTTACCATCTGGACCAGAACAATCCGGGAAGTTTTAAATGAAAATCAGATGCAGCTTATGATTAATCCTCCCTGCGGCGGCGTGTTTTTTCTAAGAGAAGCCATTGCAAAGCATTTAAAAGAGTTCCGTGGCATGGCGGTGTTACCGGAACAGATTATTGTAGGTGCCGGAACAGAATATTTATATGGTTTGTTAATCCAACTTTTGGGAAATGAAAAAATTTATGCCGTGGAAAATCCGGGATATCGGAAAATTGGAAAAATCTATCAAAGTTATAAAGTGCTCTGTAAGTATATTGATATGGATGAAGAAGGCGTGGAAATTTCTAAGCTGGAAGAAAATCAAGTTGATATTGCACACATTTCGCCATCTCATCATTATCCGACAGGAATTGTGATGCCGGTCAGCAGACGCTATGAACTGCTCGGCTGGGCTTCAAAATCAGAAAATCGTTATATTATTGAAGATGATTATGACAGTGAACTGCGCTTAAGTGGTCAGCCGATTCCAACGCTGCAAAGCATGGATGTGTCCGACAAAGTGATTTATATGAATACCTTTACAAAAACACTTGCGTCCACCGTGCGTATCAGCTATATGATCCTTCCAAGAGAACTTTTTCAGCAGTATTATAAAAAACTGTCGTTTTATTCTTGTACGGTTTCTAATTTTGAACAGTATACGCTGGCAAAATTTATTGAAGAAGGTTATTTTGAAAAGCACATTAACCGGCTGCGAAATTATTATCATAATAAACGAAATACCATTGTAGAGACCATTAAAAAAAGTCGTTTGAACCAATATGTTTCCATTTCCGGAGAAGAGGCAGGAGCTCATTTTCTGATGAAGATTGAAACGAAAAAGCCACAGGAACAATTAATGGAGAACGCAAAAGCGCAGGGAATTAAACTGTCTCCATTGTCTGCGTACTATAAGGAAAATCGGGAAGAAATCCAAAACACTTATGTCATGAATTATTCTTCGATTGAATTGGAGAAGATAGAAATGGTAGTGACTCGCTTAGCAAAATGTTGTGAATAAAACATCCGGCATACAAGAAGCATACCGGATGGCTTTTATTATAGTTTCGGACCGGACTGACTGCGGTTTCTTAAGTATTCTTTTACACCCTCTACATCGCTGTAGGAAAAATGACGCAGTTCTTTGTCTGTCATCTGGCCAAGTTCTTCTAAGTCATAGCTTCCGGTGGCTGGACAGCTTGGTTTTAATTCTTTTGCGGTAAATCCAAATTCTTTGATTTGTTCCGGAGAGATATACTGGGTGACTTCGATTTTATTGCAGGATTTGCAGTGATAAACAGAAAATAATTCATTACTCATAATTGAGAGCTCCTTTAATAGTCTTAGTTTTTTTTATTAGTTTTAAAATATAATATTAAGTATAAATTGCTTTTTGTGCAAGCACAACCGCAATTTATACTTTTGACACTTACATCATATTATACCATGAGAAGAGAAAAAACACAGCTAATACTTGCAAAAAAGAAGAAAACGTTAGATAATCACATCTCTGACAGTTGTAAAGCAACAAAACGGCTACAAGCCCAGTAAACTAAGTAGCAAGAAGACAGATTTGCAATGAATTACCAACTCCCATGCGGTGCATAGCTCCTATGGAAGTGGT
>QULP01000018.1:256-4758 GCA_003481745.1 Firmicutes bacterium OM04-13BH | reverse complement strand
ACACGACCAAAATCCTATATTCATAATACATACCTCCGCTTCAAACTTTGATTTCTCTGTTTCATGTTATTCACAGTATAATTCCATTTTATAAAATATTCAATTAAAAAGGTATGCGAATATTTTTTATTTCCGCATACCCATTTATCACTTTATTCTTTTACATATCGAATTAACTCACCAATTTCACATTCAAAATAGTTGCATAGTTTACAGATTAAATTTGCATCCAGTCTTTGAAATTCATTTCTGCAATATCTATTGAAATTTGACCTTGGGATATCGAGTTCCTTACAAATCATATTCTTACTGATACCTTTTTCTTGTAACAGTTCTTCTATTCTTAATTCTAAATGTCCATAATTCATGTTCCGCACCTCTACATAAAGTATATTTATTAAATCTTTATGTAGTAATTCACTATATAGTGAGGTACTATATAGTCAGTCCCTTGTTAATAACACAAAAGAGGTATGTACATGAAAAAGAAAATCATAGCAACAATCACAATGCTCTGTTTACTGACCGTTCTCTATAATTATCTCAGACTGCCGGACTATCATATTACTAACAGCATATCCTTTAGCAGTGCAGATACCAGAGATACTGAATTGACTGTAATTGTTTACAAATGTTGGGAAATTGATGGATTAATCAAAGACATTGAAAATGAACATAACAAAATCAATGGTACGCCTACCACCTTGGAAATCAAGCTCTATTATCCAACTTATTACTTGCACAATAATAGCAAACCATTCCGAACTACAACCATTGAATATAATAAAAAAGAATAGCACTCTATTACTGCTTTTGAAGTAGTATCGGCTATTCCCTCTCCTTATATTCTTTTGTTCGTATTTTCGCAAACTAACGTTCCGCAAGGATGCCCAGTGCGACGGTTCCTAACAGGGCGGCGGGTCGACTGGGCAAGTGGACGGCTGAAAAGCATTTTCTACTCAACGACATATTTAACGTTTGATTCTCTCCGTCCCTCATATTTCTCCTGTGCCAACAGTTTATCAAGAAATTCTGACACTTCTTCCATGTCTTCACTGTCTATCAAATCCAGTTTTATCAATACATCAAGGTCTGTCTGATTCTTCGGTTGTATTGAGATCGGCTGAGATGTATCCACAACCACTTTCAACTGTTTTGTCTTATTTGCTGTTTCAATATCCGTAGTTAATCCCATAACGTGGCTTTTACTCACGCCGAATATCTGTGATAATTTTTCCCATATAGATTCATCTCTCGGCGTTCCGTTTCCATTTTCATAGTTCGTAAGCATACTTTGTGAAATGCCTAATTCTTTTGCAAGTTCCGCAACGGTTATATTCTTTTCTTTCCGCAATTCTTTTATTTTATTCATAGCGAACCTCCTTTATAAGCACATTATATTTCATCAAATTTTCTCTGTCAATCTTTTTATCGGATATTCAGATATTTTCTATTGACATTCTGCAACGCTTGTTTTATCATAAGATTATCTTAATATCTGATAATCAGATATCTGTAAGGAGGTGAAACGATGATTAGAGGAAATGACTTTATTTTAAATCCAGACAAACTGCAAGAGGAATTTCAGTTAGTAGAAGTTTCCGACTGGATAGACTTTTCTACAAAAGAAAAATTAGGATTCTACTATACAGTTCTTCTTCCAAAATTAAAGTTTGAGAAAGTCAAAGTAGGCATTAAAGCCAACACAGCGATTGTTACCAACGAGGAACTTGAACAAAAAGGGCAGATTCCAGTCTCATTTGATGGCTTACATACTTGGGCTAGTCTCTATAATGGACGTCTTTCTGTCAAAGCAGAAGCTTCCAATATCAGAAAAGTGGAAATGAAATAATTTCCCTACTATGTCAGCCAGTCAGTGCCGGACAACGTCATAGGTGCTGAACTGGCTGACCTCTATACTTGATATATAAAACAACATCTTCCGAAAACAATCGGAACATTCATTACAAAAATTGGGATATGAGGTGATATTCGTGAGCAAAACAAAAGAGTGTTTTGCATACAATACGAAAATCATTGAAACTCCTACTACAAAAGAAGTATATATTTACGAAAACCCTATTTTTATTCACTCGAAAGAAAAGGCAGATTTAACAGACATAAGTAACCGAAAAAAATTTGATGAAATGTCAGCTCATAAGCAATATGACAGTTTAAAACGCAAGCAGAAGCATTACGAACAGGCTCGTTGGGATATTGCCCGTATTGTTGACTGCAACTTTGATAACAGAACAAAATTTGTAACACTGACATTTAAAGAAAACATTCAGGAAATCCTGATAACCAACAGAGAATTTAAGTATTTTATCCAGCGATTAAATTATTATTTGTATCATACCAAAACCCAGTTATTAAAATACCTTGCAACGTGGGAGAAACAGAAGCGTGGAGCAATCCATTATCATGTTATTTTCTTTGATTTTCCGTATATAGCAAAAGAAAAATTACAGAATTTATGGTCACATGGATTTATTAAAATCAATCGCATTGATGTAGACAGCAAAGAAAACAGAGGTCGTTATCTTAGCAAGTATTTTGGAAAAGACCTTGATTTGAAAGAACATAAGAAAAAAGCCTTTTTTAAATCTCAAAATCTGAAAGTTCCACACGAAACAAAAGTCATGCTGACCGAAGACATTTTACATGACTTACAAAAAGAAAATATCGTCTTTCAGAAAGAATACACAAGGCAAATTTACGATACCAACGCTTTCTTATCTACTGGTTCATGCTTAAAGGACAGCAGTGTTATCTACATCAAAATTAAAAAAGAAAATCCTTGCGTAAAGGGGGAATTTTATGGATAATCCCGTTACGTTTTCAGATATAACATTATTGAATACGTTAGCCACCTGTGCTAACATGAGCACAGATGAAGTCTTCAAAGATTTTAAAATTATGGCAAATAAAAAAATCTTGAAGAATCACAAATATGAAATTTATTACTCGGAATCAGAAAAAAGCTGGCGTACTTATTTACCCGATGAAACCAAACCTAACAAACGCCGTCCTGTTAAGAGGAAGAGTAAAGAGAACCTTGAAAAAGAAATCATCAGATTTTATCTCGAAAAGCAGAAAGCTGAAAACCGTCAGAATGTCACACTGGAAGAATTATATGTTGAATGGCTTTTGTATAAAAGAGATTATACTTCCGTAAAAGCAAAAACAATTCAAGAGTATGTATCTGAATGGAATAGATTTTTCAAAGATACAGAACTTGTTAAAATGAAGATAGGCGAAATCAAACCAATCACGCTTATCCGCTTTTTCAGAGAAGCTACAAAAGACCGACAGTTCACGCACAAGCGAGTCAGTAATGCCCGTTCTGTTTTGAATGGAGTAATGAGTTATGCGATCGAAGAAGAAATTATATCACATAATCCTGTCTCTGATGTGAATTTCAAACAGTTTACCTATAAGCCAGTAGAAGTACAAAGTGACAATGTATTTTCTCGTGATGATACGCATAAGTTATTAAATTATCTTCGGTGTATCATAGAGCCATATTCTCTTGCAATACAGTTATCTTTCTATCTGTTTATCCGTGTTGGAGAAACAAAAGCTATCCGTTGGGAAGATATTGACTACAATAACAGGCTTGTATATCTTCACAGACAGGCGACCTGTGAACGTACATTGAATGATGATTTAACATTCTCAAGCCGAAAAGTAAAAGTAGTAAATCAAATGAAAGGAAATACTTCTCATGGATTCCGTAAACAGTTCCTTACAGACGAAGCACTTAAAATTCTTCACAAAGCAAAGGAATTAAATCCAAATGGAATATATGTCTTTGAACCCAACGGCGAGATTATGACAACAGACAGCTTTAATCGCCGTTTGAAGAAATATTGCAAAGAAGCCGGTGTTCCTTATCATTCCAGTCATAAAATCCGCTTTTACAATGCTTCAACAGCTTTTGACGGAAATAATCTTACAACCCTTAGTTATTTAATGGGGCATAGTGAGACAGCTACAACATTGCATTACTTGCGGAATGTCAATAAGAGGAAGAATGACAGGCTTGCTTTTCAGAATCTTGGTATTTCATCATAAAGTGTTCAAAGGTGTTCAAACTTTTTGAAGCAAAAAAATAAGAGAAACGCTGTAAATTCAACGTTTCTCCTACTTTTTACTAATGCCGCAGACCGGAATCGAACCGGTACGGGTATCACTACCCACGGGATTTTAAGTCCCGGGCGTCTGCCAGTTCCGCCACTGCGGCATATCGAGTGATTTACTCGAAACGACCCAGAAGAGACTCGAACTCTCGACCTCCGCCGTGACAGGGCGGCGCTCTAACCAACTGAGCCACTGGGCCTTATTCTATTTTATTATTTCATTTAACCTTTAGCGATGGACCTTCGGGGACTCGAACCCAGGACCGACCGGTTATGAGCCGGTTGCTCTAACCAACTGAGCTAAAGGTCCATGAAGCCGATGATCGGACTCGAACCGATAACCTGCTGATTACAAATCAG
>QULP01000018.1:0-246 GCA_003481745.1 Firmicutes bacterium OM04-13BH | reverse complement strand
GATAACCTGCTGATTACAAATCAGCTGCTCTGCCAATTGAGCCACATCGGCACGTTTTTAGTCTAACATATTATAGACTAGTTTGTCAACATATTCTGTTGAGTGACTCCAAGGGGATTTGAACCCCTGTTACCGCCGTGAAAGGGCGGTGTCTTAACCGCTTGACCATGGAGCCATGGATATTTATGTTATTTAAAACAAGCTCCCCCTGTTGGACTCGAACCAACGACACTGCGGTTAACAGCC
>QULP01000017.1 GCA_003481745.1 Firmicutes bacterium OM04-13BH | reverse complement strand
ACTCCCTCTCGCCTTGACCGCTAATCTTATCAATAGGTTTTTGCACCTTTTTAATCTAACTAGATATATTTTCACCTACCAAACATGCTAGACGCTAGCATAAGAAATACTAAAATATTACAGACCATGCCACCCCAAAACAGGTACAGTTTCAAGCCCTCATATCTGAAAAAGCTGTTCTTACTTTCCTCCAGCTCCCGGAGTTTCTGCTTCATCACGCTCGTAAGTGTATCAGACTGCTTCTCAAGAAGCTTTGTCGCCCTCTGTATAGCCTCTATATTCGCCTGTAACGCCTTTCTAACCTCTTGGACGGTATTTTCCTTAACCTCATCTTTCAAGCTCCCAATCTCGCCCGATATAGCGTCTTGAAGCAATTCGTTGCTGTTCTTCAGTAGCTCTACGCTCTGCTTCAGCTCGCTGATGAGCTTCCTGTTCTGCTCTGCGTCTCTCTGCCTGTTCTGCTCTGCCCTTACTTGTTCTTGATTTGACTGCTTCATAAATTCCTCGCAGTTCTCGCTCGACATCGCCAACGCTTCTTTGAGCAAACTGTTTTCCAGCTCTGTCCGGCTCTGTCGGTTTAACTCTTGAAGTTGCTCTCTTGGACTGCTCTGCTTCTGCTGTTCGTGCATTTCTCTCAAACTCATGCTCCATGCTCTCCTTTCCGAAATCCATATTGTAGTATTTTTCCAGCTTGTTATCCCTGATTTTACAAGCCTTTTCTCCTGCCTGTTCCCTGGCTAAGTCGGTATATGTGATGTACTTATGGCTGTCCTGCCAGTCCACTCCGTACCCTCTTTCATTCATCAGCCGGATAAAGGTTTGCCGGCTGATCGCTGTTTCCTTACAGTCCAGTACCGCCAGGGCAATATCCTGCACATAACTTTTGACCTTTCCCTGCTCTGCTTGTTTCAAAAGCTGGTAGGTGTCTTTACTCCATGCCACCGTTTCTTCCCGGGCTTCTCCAGCAAATGTCTTTCCTTTCTCCGGCACATGCAAGCCCTGTTCCCTGCTCTGTTCGTTGCACCGTTCCTTTAAGTCTTTAAGGTCGTGCTTACTCCATTGGAGCTTATGACCGTTCTCATAATTTACGGAATTGACTATAAAGTGCGTATGTATATGCCCCTTGTCTATATGCGTGGCTATCAGAACTTCATGCCCTTTCCATGCCTTTGTATGCTCCGCCAGCTCGATAGCGTTCTTGTGAGCCTGCTCCGGGGTTATTTCCTCGTCCTCATGGTAGGACTGCACATAATGCTTATAGGTTCTTCCGTCTGTCTTGCCCCACAGCTCCTTTGTGGCTTGCATTTCTTCCTTGACTGTCTCCGGCTCACAATGCAGACCACTGACAAGCTTCTCCTCTGTCTTTTCTTTTTTCGTCACATAATCTATGGCGTGCCC
This sequence comes from Firmicutes bacterium OM04-13BH, assembly GCA_003481745.1. Classification (GTDB taxonomy): domain Bacteria; phylum Bacillota; class Clostridia; order Lachnospirales; family Lachnospiraceae; genus Blautia; species Blautia stercoris. The sequence continues at coordinate 5,395 of QULP01000017.1, read as the reverse complement.
TATGCCCGCCTTTGAAGATACCGCCTTAATGACTGCCATACTTTGTTCAGCTCCTCTCCATGCTTCCGCACTTCCGCTTCACTCGGCAACATTCCCCCCTCATTACACCGCTTTGCTATTTGGTTGAGGTTGTTCCCTATCCGTTTCAGTTCCGGGATAAGTTCCTTGATACCGTCCGTATTCACAATCTGCTTCTCCAGCACACAGGAAAGGATATACTCCTGCTGGTTCTTTCCGCTCTTTGAAATCTTCTCCTGTAACTGCTGGTATTCTTCTTCACTTACTCGGAATGATAACTGCTTAGGTCTGCTTTTATTCGCCATTATTCTTCCTCCAAATAAATGCACAACTCGACTTTATACATTCCACCGCCAATGATATTAAAATGGTCTACTTGCTTGTTTGCTATCTTCTTGAATGTATCAGATGCAAGAATATCCTCTTGTGCTGCTTCCTCGAAGTACGTCTTTACATATCCATGCTTTTCATGGTCGTATGGTTCTTGCTGGATTGATACGCAAGCCACACCGCCCTCATGCAATTTCAAAAAATTTCTTACTGTCACTTTTGTTTCCCTCCTGTTAATCAATTTCGGACAACTGTACTAACATGCTATCGCCGGTCTTGTCCGTTACCTTTATCGCATTTGCTCCGTCAAATTCCCACTTTACAGAACCTTCAACAAAATGGCTATCAATCCATTTCTGAATTTTCTTGGCTCTGATTTCTTTGTATTCCGCTATTGTTTTTGCTCCGCTGATTTTCATTTGCGACCTCACTTTCTTCGGTGCTACCACCGTCACATTATGAGCCTTTCGGCTCTGCTTCAAGGGGGATTGAAGGGGGGCTTGCCACCCTCACAAGTTCTAAAGTGGTAACACTTTAGGGAACTTGCAATATATCCGCTACACATATTATAGTATGGTGGTAGCACTTTTGTCAAGCGGATATATTCGTACGTATATTCTGCCAAGAATATAGTGAAGCTTACTTCCTCTTGGGCGGCTTTGGAAGTGTAGGAGGGAGACAGTCAAGGGCTTGTTTTTTATCTGCAATATGAGCTTCGGCTTGCCGATCAGCGAATGCAGCAGATAAAAAATGGTCGCAGACCACCCTTTACTTTCTTCCGCCGGAACGGACAATGAAGCACAGGGGGAAGTAACGGAACGGACGGACAGCCGTTTTCCCCTCCAGCATGATTGCCAACAAAAAAGAGTATCAAGGGTAAACGCTGCGGTCTATGACCGCCCTTGACACTCTTTTCCTTATGGCTTTGATGATAAACAAGGGGAAATGGCTTCTTGTGGCATTTCTGCCCCTGTGATATAATATCTAGCGTTGTCGCGCCCATTCTGGCAACAGAAAGGGGGTGTGTCTACGTGTCAGAAATTATATCTTTTCTTGTTTCCGTACTGGCAAGTGTAGTTGGCTACTATATTTGCAAATGGTTAGACGGAGATAGGAAACATATAAATATCAATATGCTGAATAAATAATTAAAAAAAAAAAAAATGTATAAAATACACAAAAATAAAAATTGCGGAGAAAATAGAGTGATACGTATAAAAAATATAATAATTGCGTAAACTTGATTTGCCTGAGAGCATATGCTATAATGGCAATAGCTAAGAAAAGATATAATGTGTCACGTAGACACAAAACGAACCCCCAGTAGCAGCCACTACTGGGGGTTCTTCTCATTTTACGGTTGAGCCTCCGTTAGGTTAGTTGTCGCTGTTATATCTAATAATTTATCTCCATTCCCTTTAGTAACGTGTAACTTTCCAAATTTACAAAAGCGACTCATAGAATTATTTCCTCCCGTTAAATAATAGATAATTATTAAAAATAGACAATACTTGCTCATAAGTAATGGTACTTAAATTGTTTACTTTGGCGTGTTTCATTGCTTGATGAAACTGATTTTTAGTAAACAGTTGACGATATTCTCGATTGACCCATTTTGAAACAAAGTACGTATATAGCTTCCAATATTTATCTGGAACATCTGTGGTATGGCGGGTAAGTTTTATTAAGACACTGTTTACTTTTGGTTTAGGATGAAAGCATTCCGCTGGCAGCTTAAGCAATTGCTGAATCGAGACTTGAGTGTGCAAGAGCAACCCTAGTGTTCGGTGAATATCCAAGGTACGCTTGTAGAATCCTTCTTCAACAATCAGATAGATGTCAGACGCACGGCTTTCAAAAACCACTTTTTTAATAATTTGTGTGCTTAAATGGTAAGGAATATTCCCAACAATTTTATACCTCTGTTTGTTAGGGAATTGAAACTGTAGAATATCTTGGTGAATTAAAGTGACACGAGTATTCAGTTTTAATTTTTCTGACGATAAGTTGAATAGATGACTGTCTAATTCAATAGACGTTACCTGTTTACTTATTTTAGCCAGTTTCGTCGTTAAATGCCCTTTACCTGTTCCAATTTCGTAAACGGTATCGGTTTCTTTTAAATTCAATTGTTTTATTATTTGGTTGAGTACTTTTTCACTCGTTAAAAAGTTTTGAGAATATTTTATATTTTTGTTCATGTAATCACTCCTGAAGTGATTACATCTGTAAATAAATACAGAAGTTAAACGATTTGTTTGTAATTTTAGTTATCTGTTTAAAAAGTCATAAGATTAGTCACTGGTAGGAATTAATCTAACGTATTTATTTATCTGCGTAATCACTGTTTTTAGTCTGTTTCAAAACAGTAGATGTTTTATCTACATTACGCATTTGGAATACCAACATGACGAATCCCTCCTTCTTAATTACAAATTTTTAGCATCTAATTTAACTTCAATTCCTATTATACAAAATTTTAGAGACCGTTTCAAGTTTTGTGTAAACGTTAAAAACTGATATAAGATTTGTGAATAGTTACAATGGGCAGAGCCGATTTTCCGGATTCTGCCCATATCTGCATTATACAGTAGTTTTTAGGCATGTCAATAAAACCTGCCTAAAATTGACTGCTTTACAGGTTCCGCCCTGCCAGACGTTCTTCAAAATAAATTTCAAGCTGGGAATGGATCTGTCCCCAGTCCTGCCTGTGTCCGGTCCATTTTTTCGTGATATCCATGGTTGCCAAATACAGCATTTTCAAAAGGCTGTCATCCGACGGAAATACCGCCTTGCTTTTAGTCACTTTCCGGAGCTGGCGGTTGAATCCTTCAATGGCATTTGTGGTATAAATCAGCCGTCTTACTGCCTCCGGATATTTGAAATAAGTGGACAGGGTTGCCCAATTATCATGCCAGGATTTATAGATTTTTGGGTACTTGGAATCCCATTTATCCTTGAACAGTTCCAGTTCATTTAAAGCGGTTTCTTCCGTCGGAGCTGCATATACAAGCTTCAGATCAGCCATCAGTTTTTTGATGTCTTTGTATGAAACAAACTTCGTTGAATTACGGATCTGATGGATGATACACTGCTGAATCTCTGTTTTTGGATAAACAGCCTCGATTGCCTGTGGAAATCCATTTAAACCATCAACGCATGCAATCAGGATATCCTCAACGCCTCTGTTTTTTAATCCATAATCAATCAACCTTACGAAAAAAACATAATAAAATTTTTATGTTGAATATTGTTATTCCATATGGATCTGCGTTTCTTTTAGGAACGTCTCTTGCAACACTATTTATAAAAAAAATATTGCCTATTAGCATCATTATTGGAATAATAACCTTGGCTTTAATATATTTGATAAATTATCTTTTTTTATCAAAATTCCTTCATTTTTCCTCAAATCTTCAGCAATAGACAATAGGGAAAAAGGAGTTATTAAATAACTCCTTTTTCCCTATATATTTTCATTGTTTATATCTTTCCACCACTTATAAACGGTATGCTTTGCAAGTCCTGTCTCTCGGATGCAGTCCGCTTTCTTTCCTGTCGGGTGGCTCTCCTGCCATTCTCTGACTGTCCGCTCTGCTGTTGGTCTGCCCTCTTTTACTACTTCGCCTATAACTTTCATATCCTCTTTTTTTCGCCTTGCAAGATATAAATGAGCCTCTTGTTTTCTGTAATTTCGCTTATTTGCTGGTATCGTAACCTTTGTGTTGTCCTCTATCCATTCCCGGCTTGCTATCGTTGACAGCCTTTTTCTGTCCCCTTTCAATGCCCGGAGAGCGTCTTTTACATCTGCCCGGCTGAAATGGTTGTCCTCGTCCTCGGTAAGGCTCTCTAAATGGTCCAGGAACGCATAGGCGTCTCTCCGTATCTTCTGCTCAGATATGCCACACTTCAAGCCATAAGAGCATAACGCCATAATGGAAAAGTAACGCCCTCCAGCTTTCACTTCCTCGGTTATTTTCCGTTTCCACCATTCATATAAAGCTTCGTTACATACCCACGTACCGCCCTGCTTCTTACTTTGCTGCTTCGGCTCTCCCTGCACGATCCGCTTCTCATACCATTCCGGGTACAGTTCCTTTGCTTCTTCCAGCGTAACGGTACTTCTTCTTCTCGGCTTCTCATACAACGGAGCAAGGTCTACCTTACAGCTCGGTATGCTGGCTTTTATGTCCTCCAGCGTGTAACGGTTCTCTGACAGCTTATAGGCTTTTACTGGGAAATCTGCACCCAGCTTCGACTGACTCCCTACACACCGAAACCCCTGATAAATTCCGGTTATATCCGGGCTGTCCGGACGGATAGAGCTGGTATCATTCCATAGCCGCCGGATAAGGGCTTCTTTTAGCTCCGCAAGCACTTCTTCCCTGTTTCGATACAACTGAACCGGCTCCTGCAAGAAATAGTAAAGATGTACCCCCTTGCCGGAGCTGACAAGATAAGTCGGACAAAGCTGCACACCATTCCCAAACTGCTTCAACAGGTTCTTTAACTGCTGTTTGCCTACATAGTCCACGTCCACCACCACCGCAAACAGCTCATGAGCGTTCTCTTTCGTGTGTGACTTTCCGTAAAAACTAATAGGCGGTATCAGCCCAAACCTATCCCCTACGACCTTATCCAACATTTTCAGACTATCATCAATTACCCACTGCCGGGTTCTTCCTTTGCCGGACGGTCTAATCTGTGTCGCTATAATATTGCCTTTTCCGTCCTCCGGCTCTTGCTGGAGACTGCCAGCCGGAAACAACTCCCGATAGAAATCATGAGGACTTACTTCCGGGTATCCCCTCTCCAGCATAAGGGCTTCTTTCTCCCGATAAGCAGACTTCCACTCATACCCTCTTTTATCTCTCCTTTTGGTGTATTTTGCCATAGTCTTTTACACCTCACTCCCTCTCGCCTTGACCGCTAATCTTATCAATAGGTTTTTGCACCCTTTTCTCTCAAGTATAAGGGAGTGCCTTTGGGGTGTCAATACCTACACCTCACTCCCTCTCGCCTTGACCGCTAATCTTATCAATAGGTT
>QULP01000016.1 GCA_003481745.1 Firmicutes bacterium OM04-13BH | reverse complement strand
TCATCTCGGTAATTGAATTGCCGAGGATTCCCGCTTATTGTCCTAAACAATGAATCATCTGTGTTCCCATTCGGATTCCCACCTGTCTTGCCGGAACACTGACCGCTGTAATCGACGGTGAAAAACAGTTTAAATTAGAACTGTTATATAACGAAGCAATTGCAATATCTTTTGGCACTCGGTAACCTCCTGCCTGTAATCGTGACATCATCCATGTACTGATTACATCATCACCACATATAATACACTGTACTTTTTTTGCAATCATATCACTGATAATTGTATCCAGAAAATCAATTTTCAGAGCACCGGTATAATAAAGCTGTTCCCTTTCAGGGATTCCGTTTTTTATTAATGCTTTATAAAATCCATTGCGTCTGCTGCGATTTACGTTAAAAGATAAGTCTTCTACCACAAGCGCAAACCGCTCAAATCCCTGTCCCACTAAAATTGAGACTAAATATTGCTTTCATAGATGGAATATACATCCTGAAAAAGATTCCAAATTCACTTAATCCATCAATTCGTGCTGCTTCAATAATGTCCACAGGAAAGGCTTTCGCATTGGTACGAGACATCATAATCAGAAGCGGAGTTGCCAGTGATGGAAGCATAAATCCAACTGCTGAGTTTAATAACCCAAATTTGGAATACATCCGAAACAGCAGAACCTTCCTCTTTTTTGCTTGAGCCACAACCTGCCAGCAGGCTTACTGCCATTGTTGAGACCAAAATGCACGAAATTAACTTTTTCTTCATAATAAGCTCCTCCTCTTTTGCGCAATTTTTATCGTTCTATTTTGCACAAAAAAAAGAACCCTTATTGCAGGGTTCTTTTTCGAACATTAAAATCCTAATTTCTTTTTAAATTCTTTGGTCAGTTTTACACTTCCAATACTTTCCACACTTCCAGTCATTTTCAGATTCCAATTCTCATCAATCTGAATCCACAGCTTTCCACCCGGCATGTGCACCATCACATCCTGACCAACCCAACCTTTCTTATATGCAACAGCTGCGGCGGCACAACTGCAGGTTCCGGACGCCAGAATATAACCGGCTCCTCTTTCAAAGATTTCAATATTAAGATTATTTTTATCTTCTACTTGAAGCAGCATAACATTAATTCCATTTTTAAACATCTTAGATTCTGCAATCTTTTTTCCAAGTTTACAGACCTTTTCACGGTCGATTGTCTCTGCCGGAATCACACAATGCGGATTTCCGATTGAAGCAATAAATGCAGAATATCGTTCTTCCCCAAGCGTTACCGTTTTTTCCTCTCCAAAACTCATTTTCCCCATGTCTGCCTGAATCCGGCTTCCATCATCGTTTAAAAAACGAACCTTTACGCTTCCACCTGCAGTCTCCAGCGTCAGCCTCTCACTTAATGTATAACCGGCATCTTTTAAATATCTTGCAAAAATCCGAATTCCATTTCCAGCCCGCTCTGCTTCACTTCCATCTGAATTAAAGACACGCACTCTAATTTTTTTCTCTTCATCCAGATAAGGTCCTGCTAAAATTCCATCTGCTCCGACTCCAAAATTCCGGTCACAGATTTTTTTTATCTGTTCTCTGGTCAGTACTTCTTTATTTTTTATAACATCATACACCAGATAATCATTTCCGATACCCTGATATTTTACAAATTCCATTTTATTTTCCCCCAATTTTCTATTCTTTTAATTTCAGAAGTCTATCTATTTCCTAGTGTATCAGACATCTTTATGTTATAATATAAATATTATGTCAAAAATGTTGCAAAAAATGTTCAATTTATCAAAAGAACCGAAAGGATTTAACACTTATGGAATCAGAAACATTCAATAAAGCCGGATATTTAAAAGACAATTTCCGCTTATTTCATTTAACAGATACAAATTCTCTTCCGATTTCCTATCATTACCATGATTTTTATAAAGTATTTCTTTTATTAAAAGGTGATGTCACTTACCATATCGAAGGAAAAACTTATGACTTAAAACCTTATGATTTGGTTTTAGTAAATGCCGGAGAAATTCATAAACCGGTTATTAACAGCACTTTTTATGAACGAATGATTCTATATATTTCCCCGGATTTTTTAGAACGTTATAAAGAATCCGGGGATTTGCTGGATTCCTGTTTTACCAATGCAGAAAATAATCATTCTCACGTACTCCGTGTCGAACTATTTGCCAAAAGCCGTCTTTATGAAACACTGGTTGAACTGGAAGGTTCTCTTGCACAGGATGACTTTGCTTCCGGTCTATACCAAAACACACTATTTCTTCAATTTTTGATATTATTAAATCGTGCTTCCATGGATTCTTATTCAAGTGCCTACATTCCAAACAGCTATTGTAACTCCAAGATTCTGCCGATTTTAGAATACATTGCAGAACATCTTGTGGAAGATTTAAGTATTGATACACTCTCTTCCAAATTTTATATGAGCCGTTATTACCTCATGCATTTATTTAAAAAAGAAACCGGATACAGCGTTGCCAATTATATTTCCACAAAGCGTCTGCTCCATGCCCGCGCTTTAATTCAAAGCGGAACCTCTGTCACAGAAGCGTGCTTTGCAAGTGGATTTAAAAATTATTCTACTTTTTCAAGGGCATATAAAAAGCTCTTTCTGATATCTGCACGTGAACACCGCTAATACAGCATAAATCAGGCCTCTATACCGACGCTGTACCAGTTCTGTGTCGGTAACTGTCTGCACCTTTTTCGTACTTTCATCATATAGTAAAGAAATGTTTTTTCTGACTGGAACAAACATGAATAAAAAAACATTCGATTTTACCATCATCGGAGGAGATATGCGTCAAGTCTGCCTTGCAAAATTACTCGCTTTAAAGGGATACTGCATCTGCCACTATGGTCTCTGTGAACCATTAAAAGCGCCCTGCATCCAACCTTTGGATTCTCTTTTAGAAGCAGTCTCCTCTTCTTCTGTTTGTATTGCACCAATTCCGTTTTCCAAACTTCTCAATAAAGCTCCTTATCTTGAATTTGCTGACCTGCTTTCTGATGGACACACCCTGTTCGCAGGCTGTATTCCAAAGCCTTTTTTTAAACTCATTCAGGCAAAAAACATCCCTGCTTTTGACTTTATGGCTTCACCTGAATTTTCTTACTGGAATGCAAAAGCAACCGCAGAATCCACTCTTGCAAATGCCATTCTCTTAAGTCCCCGCACACTTTTTGAAAGCCGTTGTCTTATCTTAGGATATGGAAAATGTGCCAAAGCGCTCGCCCGACTCCTTTCTATGCAGACACCCTATCTAAGTGTTGCTGCAAGAAACCCTGTTCAGCTTGCCGAAGCTTCTTTGACGGGCGCACAGATCATTTCCTTAGAACAGCTTTCCGATTGTGAATTATCTTCTTTTGATTTTATTTTTAATACCATCCCTGCACCAATCTTAACAAGTGCCCTTTTAGAACAGATTTCTCCTTCTGCCTTATTGCTTGACCTTGCCTCTGCCCCTGGTGGCTTTAACCTCGAAGAAGCAAAAGCAATGGGGCGAAATGCGCATCTGCTCTTAGGACTCCCTGGAAAATGCGCACCGCTTTCCTCTGCCGAAAAAATGATGTCTTTCATTTTTCAGCGCATTAAAATTTCATCCTAAATAAAAAAGGAGAGGTTCTTTCTTATGTCATTATCTGGAAAAAAAATAGGCATTGCCTTTACCGGTTCTTTTTGCACCTACGCCCGAATTTTTGAAGCACTTGAAGCACTCCAAAAAGAGGGAGCTGTCATACAGACCATTTTTTCTGACTCTGCACAAAGTATCGACAGCCGTTTTGGAACGGCTGAAAGTTTCTTAAAAAGAGCAGAAGAAATTACAGGTTTCCCTCCAATTCTTACCATCAAAGATGCCGAACCAATCGGTCCCAAAAGCCTGCTTGACCTGCTTGTCATCTTTCCATGCACCGGAAATACACTTGCAAAACTTGCAAACGGAATCACCGATACTCCGGTTTTAATGGCGGCAAAAGCCCATCTTAGAAATGATAAACCACTCTTATTATCCGTCTCCACAAACGATGCCCTTGGTTTGAATATGAAAAATATCGGGCTTTTAATTAACGCAAAAAATATTTTCTTTATTCCATTTGGACAGGACAATCCAGTCAAAAAACCAACTTCTCTGATTTCACATCCAGAACTTCTGATTCCATCTATTGAATCAGCCTTGAACAAACAACAGATTCAGCCTTTAATCAAAGCCTGGTAATCAGCTCACCACTTATAGAATTGGAAAGGAGTATCTCTATGTGTGGAATTGCCGGATTTTGTAATCCAAGAAACGATTTTATGCAATCTCAAAACAAATGGATTTCTATTCTTGAAGCCATGAACCACACCCTTAAACGACGTGGTCCGGATGATGAGGGAACGTATCTTTCCTCTCACTGTGGTCTCTCTCATGTGCGACTTGAAATTATTGACTTATTAACCGGGCATCAGCCTATGATAAAACAATGCGCCTCCGGAAATTATTCGATTGTCTTTAATGGCGAAATTTATAACATGAAACCTTTGCGGGAAGAATTGAAAAAAGCTGGAACTGTTTTTATCACTAACAGTGACACCGAAGTAATTTTAAATGGTTTTATTCTTTATCGGGAAGACTTTATCAAAAAATTAAACGGTATCTTTGCAATTGCAATTTATCATGCAGAAGAAAAACGACTCTGGCTTTTCCGCGACCGTATAGGGATTAAACCGTTATTTTTTACGATAACGGATAATACGCTTGTTTTTGCATCAGAAATCAAAGGACTCTTTATCTATCCGGGAATCAATCCTGTCGTTGATAAAAACGGTCTTTGCGAAATCTTTGCCCTTGGTCCTGCACGTACTTGTGGAAACGGTGTTTTTCAAAATATCTTTGAACTGCTTCCAGGTGAATTTTTAACTTTTTCCATAGACGGATTAAACAGACAGTTTTATTGGAAATTAGAAAGCCGTCCACACGAAGATTCTTTTTTGGAAACCATCGAAAAAACGGCATGGCTGATTGAAGATTCTGTAAAAATGCAGATGCTTTCTGACATTCCAATCTGTACTTTTTTATCCGGCGGCTTGGACAGTAGTCTGGTTACTGCTATTTGCGCAAAAGAATTGCAAAAACAGAACCGCCGATTAAATACGTTTTCTTTTGACTTTAAAGATAATGCGAAATATTTTCAGTCCAACTCTTTTCAGCCAAGTCAGGATGCTCCCTGGGCGAAAAAAACGAGCCAATATCTTAATACCGCTCATCACCTTTTAGAATGTGATAACACAGCCCAGTTTGAGTGTCTGTTCCGTGCTGTAGATGCTGCCGACCTGCCATGTATGGCGGATGTGGAATCTTCTCTGTTATATTTTTGTTCCAAAGTAACCGCCTATAATAAAGTCACGTTAACCGGAGAATGTGCGGACGAAATTTTCGGCGGTTATCCATGGTTTCATCAGGAAAAAGCATTTCGTACTCCTGCTTTCCCGTGGTCCTCTGATTTTGCTCCTCGAAAACTTCTCTTGTCCGCTGATGTTCTTGCCACACTTCCAATAGAAGAATACTCTGCCTCTGCTTATGAAGCAACCATTGCCGAGACTCCACGCCTTTTATCGGATTCCCCAACAGAAAAACGCAGACGAGAAATTTCTTATCTCAATCTGCGCTGGTTTATGATGACACTTTTAAATCGTATGGACCGCACCAGTATGTATTCCGGCTTAGAAGCGCGCGTTCCGCTTGCTGATTACCGCATTGTCGAATATGTTTTTAATGTTCCATGGTCCATGAAATGTCCCAATGGAATCGTGAAAGGTCTGCTTCGATATGCCGGTTCTGAATTTCTTCCCGAAGAAATTTTGTGGCGGAAAAAAAGCCCTTATCCGAAAACTTATGACCCTGCTTATGAAACCCTCCTCGCTGACCGTCTAAAAGAAGTGCTTGCTTCTCCAAATGCACCAATCCGTACCTTACTGGATACAAAGAAAGTTCATCAATTTTTAGAAACACCATCCGATTATACCAGACCATGGTATGGTCAGCTCATGGCCGGACCGCAGATGCTTGCTTATCTTTTGCAGGTTAATTACTGGCTGGAGCACTATAAGATTAAACTGGTGTGAACAAAAACACTTTACCCTATCCGTATTTTCCTAACAGGACTCTTGTTTTACTTCACAGACTGTCAGACAGTCGTCCTTTACCCTGAAGCGGATTTCCATTCCTGCAAACGGGAATCCATAAATCCGCTCGGGGTCTTGTTGATAAGCCGGTCTGGGATCTTGTTCTAATACTGCATAAAGCGCCGGTCTTTTTTCTTCTGGCACAAGTCTTTCTAACTCTTCTGGAATATCAACCTTTATCCTGTCATTTTGATGCACACTTGCAAAACTGCCTTCTGCTTCCGGATGACAATCCGAATACGGAATATAAGGTTTGATATCAAAAATTGGTGTTCCATTCATCAAATCTGCACCCTTTACATAAAGAATCGGTCTTTCTTTTTCATCAAATTCTATCTTCTCTAACCGAACACAGGATAATCCCATTCCATTTGGACGAAATGGAGAGCGGGTTGAAAATACTCCTTTTCTCGTATTTCCGCCTAATTTCGGTGGTCTGACCGTCAAGGAATAGTTTTCCCTTCTATTTTCGGAAAATCCCCAGATAAGCCAGATATGAGAAAATTCTTCGAGTCCTTTTACAGCTTCTTTCGTGCCATATTCCGGTTCAAATAAAATCTTTCCTTCCAATTCTTCGACCAGACCGCTCTGTCTGGGAATTCCAAACTTGGAAGAAAAATCCGTAACAATGTGTGCAATTGCCTGAATTTCATACTGTTCTTTCATCTTATCTCCCCTCCTCGTCCAGCTTTCCAAATGCACCATTCGGTATTTCCGGATAATGTTTCAATAATTCTTCCACTGCCATTCTATACTCTTTAAGATTTTGGCAACGTTTGATTTTGGTGTTCCAGATGTCCATCTTTGGAAATGAATACCGAAGATAGCACCAGATTTCCTTTAATTTAAACAAAGCTTTCTCTTCATTGACTGCATTTTCGGTGAAATCCTGATAAAGACGCTCCAAAAATGCCCCCCAAACTTCAAGTGACGGCAATTCTTGTCCATGAATTACGGAAAGCAGACCTGGATTTGCAAGTACACCTCTTCCGAGCATCACGCCATCTATTTTCGGAAATCGCTTTACCACGTCTTCATAATCCTCTTTGGTAAAAATATCTCCATTATAGATTAACGGTTTTTCATTCTTTTGATATACACCTGCAAACGCATCGAATCGTGGACTCCCTTTATAATAATCAGTCTGAACTCTCGGATGAACAATTAATTCCTCATAAGGATAATTAGAAAAAAGTTCAAATAGTTCATCTATCTCTTCCTCATGATAACGACCAAGCCTTGTCTTAATTGAAATTTCGATTGGACATTTATCAAAAATCTCATCTAAAAACTGCTTTAATTTTTCTTTCTTTTCTAAAAATCCCGAACCTCTTCCACCATTTACCACCGGTCTTGACGGACAGCCCAGATTTAAATTCACTTCTTGGTATCCATATTCCATTAGTCCTTTTACGGTTCTTAAAAAATCTTCGCTCTGATTCGTCAATATCTGTGGAACAAGATACAAATTTTGATTATTTTCCGGAAGAATATCCCGTTTTTCTCTATAATTAAACAGACGCCCCTTATTTGGCTTTGCAGAAATAAAAGGCGCAAAATATTTATCCATCGGAAAGAAAAATGCATGATAGGCATTTCTGTAAATCGCTTCTGTGACCTCCTCTAACGGAGCCATATAATACTTCATTCTTTTAGTTTCCTCTCACTTTTCTCTTCAAGTCGAACGCAGACATTATATCAGAGCTGTCCGAAAAAGTATAGTTTCTACTCTTCTTTTTCTATTATTTAAAATTTTTTCAAAAAAATGCTTGCTTTTTTATTACTTCTATGCTATTATAAATCTCGGTTGTAACACTAATAAAACTTAAAAATCTGGCTCCATGGTCAAGCGGTTAAGACACCGCCCTTTCACGGCGGTAACAGGGGTTCAAATCCCCTTGGAGTCATTAAGGCGCCATAGCCAAGTGGTAAGGCAAAGGTCTGCAACACCTCTATCACCAGTTCAAATCTGGTTGGCGCCTCTTATTCCTCCTTAGCTCAGTCGGTAGAGCATGCGGCTGTTAACCGCAGTGTCGTTGGTTCGAGTCCAACAGGGGGAGTTTTTTATTGCCCAGAAATGCGCATCGATGAAATAAGAATTCATCGATGCGTTTTTTATTTGAAAAATCTATTCTTTAATCACTTTAAGTCCTAACGCACACAGATTGCATCTTCTCTTACTTCCACAATCTCAGCTACCCATGCTGCGTGTGGAATCGTCAGATATTCTGCCATCGCTGGTTCTATAGTATCCCCATCAATGGTCTGTCTCCCACAGATAATCAAATCTGCGTCGCCAATCACCTGGATTCCCTGTGCAAGCGCCTAAGAAGTTGCCAAGACATCTGCCCCTGCAAATTTTCGGTCAGAAAGAATCACTGCGTCATCTGCCCCATCTCAGCTTTAACTTGTTCTATACTTCTTCATAAGTTTGAGTTACAAAAAAAGTCCTAAAACAAAATGTTTCAGGACTTTTTATTTAGAGGCGCCAACCAGATTCGAACTGGTGATAGAGGTGTTGCAGACCTTTGCCTTACCACTTGGCTA
>QULP01000015.1 GCA_003481745.1 Firmicutes bacterium OM04-13BH | reverse complement strand
GTTTAAATTGTTTGTCATGTTGCTTTGCCATATGAGATCCTCCTTCAACATGCCTCTATTGTATCATGTTTATGTGTATTTGAAATTTCTCATTTTGGCTTGTACTATTTATATTCTAGCACCAGTTAATATTAAAAACTCCAAGTTGCCTTTTTAATAATAAAGAAAGGACGTGATACTATGGTAACAACAGAATCTGTAACTATAAAAGTTCCCGCAGGAATGTCAAAATATTTGGTAACTATGACTCCAGAAGCTGAACTTACCAGAAATGCATTGTTGTTATATCCATGTATATTGAATCAGACAATCTCTCATGGCCGTGCTGCTGAGATTTTGGGAATTAAGAAATCAGAATTGATTGACCTGTATGAAGAATTAAATACCTTTAGACAGCTGAAAAAGAGTGAAGCAGAAAAAACTCAAAGCTTGTAATTCTGGGTTTTTTCTGCTTTTTTAATTAGGATGCCAAGCAGCGATCTCTAGTTTAATTGGTGCTAGTTTCTTTCTCTTAACATTTTAGATTTTTGTAAGAATATGTATGATACTGTTTTCCCTAAAAGAAATCAAAGAATCAAATTACAACTTTACCTTTCAAAATTGCATGATCTGGAAATGGAGTTGGAACAGAATCATATATACTTTTTCTACTTTTATCATTTCCTAAATACACTTGAAAGTCTCGATTCCATCTATATATTGTTTTGTCATTTTCCATAAAATTACGATCATATGGAGATAAACTAAAATCTTTTTCTTCAATACCTTTTAGCAAAAAATGATCCTCTGGAAATTCATAATTTGTATCACTAGGATTTTCTTCATAAATACTTGAACCCTCTGGTGTTTTAACAACAAAATTATACTTCTCACAAATTTTGGAAATTTCATTTAAGCACCAAGTGCCATCGACATAACCTCTTCTATAGTTATTAAAATCCCCACAAACAATAACTGTGTCTTCATTCTCTACAACTGACATAGTATGTTTTAATTCTTGACGCCTTATACTGCCCCCTACTGAAGCATGTATTCTTATACAAATAAATATAAATTCTTTATCCGTTTTCTTGCTTTTACATTTAACTTCAAGATAGTCTGGAATTCCTTGAATACTCGGATAATATGTTTTTGCATATATCACATTTAACTTATTAATATTAATTGCAATAGCAACATCATTCTGTCCTGCTGAACTATTAGATGTTTCAAAAACAACATAATTTGAATTAAATGCTGCCGTCTTAACCTTCTCCCAATTATTACCTTTATATACCTCTGTCAACGCAATTATATCCGCAGCCTCATTAGCTATTACATCAGCGATCCAATCTGGCATATTTTTACCTGAATAATTCATACGCTGATTAATATTCCATTCCATGATTTTTAATTCCATTACAAGATTCTCCCTTTCATCAATACTGTCAACTCGCATTATATGATATCTATCCTGTCAACATGAACTTGGTTAGTACCTTTTCTTTTTTTAGTCCTAAATCTCATTAATTTAAACTGCTCCAATTTACACAATGCTTCAAGTAACTTATTCGCAATACCTCTTATACAAACTCTCCACCGCCCTCCTCAGCTCTTCTCCCAACTCTTCATCCTTATTTTCTATCAACTCTGCCACATCATAATGATGCAGCAGCCAATAGACCATTCCTCTTTTCGTTGCTTTTATCCTGACATCTACTGTTTTTTCAGTTTCCGTTCCATCTATTATTTTTATTCCATACGAAAATGTATTTACCAACCGAGAGAAATACTCTTTTTGTACCCTTAACTTATAAGTTTTTATTTCTCCACCAAAGTTATATGGAGTCTGTAAGAGATACTCTGCCCGTTCAAAATTTCTTTGTATTTCTTCTTCTCTGATTCCATCCTGAAATCCCGGAACTACCCTAATCTCTTTCATCAAATCCACATTATAAGTGTAAATTTTTCTCCCTTTTTCATAACGAACATGCGCACAATATCGACCTTCATTTAAAATCAGTCGAATTGGTTTTACTGTTGCCTGATAGATTTCTCTTGTCTCTACTTTTCCATTTACGATATCATAAACATTCCAATTAAAGGAAATACACTGACCGCTTTTTATCGCTTTTAAGATAACATCAATATTTTGAAGCACATCTGTTTCCAAGGTAAATCTTTGTCTTCCAAAGCTGTCATTGACATAGGGTGTAATGTCTTTTAAATTTTTCCCACTTAGCTTTTGTACTCGTTTTGCAAAGCTTTTTGCCTGTTTAGAGTTGAATATTTTTCCATACATAATCGAATCGATTAAATACTTTAATTCAACATCTGAAATATCGGTACTGCTTTTGTTATAATAATAATTTGTTTTTCTTCCATAGCGTTCTTCGTAACAAATTGTTTTTTCTTCATCTGGTAAGTTTGCTTCTTCTTCAACAAGATTTTTCAGGCACGTTCTGACTTTTTTTAATGTGATATCCGGATAATCCGCATGTAATTTTTCATAAATCTCATTCTGTTGCATTGTTTTTATTTCTTTAGAGTTTTTATCTTCCCCTGTATTGTTCTTCAACAGTTCAATCAAATATTTTCTAAGATTCATGATTTTTCTCCTTGTCCCATAATACAAATTCAAAATGATTTTAAATAATCCTTGAACAGAATTGCTTCTACAGCTGGAGTTTCTGATGTAAATTGAGCCTTTTCGATTCCGTTTGTTAGCAACTTATTCCGAATCATTTCCTGTATCGCTGGTGTCTCCACAATCACATCCTTCGAATTCATATCCGTTCCTTTCCCTTTTTGTTTTTTAATTTCTTTGGTAATGTTAGTCTACCATTTAGGGGCGTCATTTGTGTGACGCTTTTTTATAAATAAAATATATGCTGCTCACTATGAGCAGCATATTGGATACCCAGATATTTAATGATTTGGATTTAGTTGATGGATGACACGTTTCAGAATTTATGACTGATTTTTATTGGTGCCTGATACCTTTTCATATTTTTCTTTCTGCTTCTCCCAATACTCGACTGCTAATTCCATATATTTTACAAGCTGATCTGAATTTTCAATACTCTTATATTCTTCTGCATTGTCAAGTAATTTTTGTACTAAATTCTCCTTGTTCCCTTCTTCATAATCAAGTTGATAAAATATCTTACAATAATTTTCGAAGCTACCAATACACTTCAAAAAATGTATTAACGCTCTTCCTGTTGTTTTTGTTACGTTAATTTCTTCGATTTCCTCATTTTTTTTAATCTTTTCATAAATATTTTTTAGCGTATTTAAAAAAACATCTATACGATCTAACGCATTTCTTCCTTTAATATTATTTAATCCCCCAGTTGTCGGCATTAACGAAAAATTAAATGGTGAATGATGCATTGATGAACATAATAATAAAATTTCTTTAATCTGCTGATTTTCCTTATTATCATCTTTTTCTATCACATTCCAAAAATGTGAAACTTTTTTTTCATTAAAATTAAATGTACAGTCTCCCGCTATACCTATATTTTTGCCTTCTTTAAGCCAACAGCTATCCAACTTGTACGGCCATATATAATCTTTATTTTCAAAATAACAAAATGTTCCCACTACTCGTTTATAAGCCTTACCACTAAGCCAAAACTTATTCTTTTTTCCAAATCTTTTTTCAAATAAAAGATTTTTATCTTCTTCCTCAACATTACTCAAAAATTCATAATACATCTCAAAATAATATTCCCATGCTCGCAGGCTAGAATCTGGATCATATACATTTTTCTTTGTGTCAAAAGGATATTTCAAATCAAGATCTATATCAACCTTTTTTAAATCTAATAAACGTTCTTCTAAACTTTTTTCTGAATCATCTTCTGATTTTCCCATTGCTATATTAGTTCCTTCCATATTTATTTGTTCGAACTCTAAAATTCATTAATCTAACTGTTTCAATCTACAAATGTTACAAATAATCTACTGGCAATACTTCTCATCCAATCTCTCCACCGCATCCCTCAATTCTTTCCCCAACTTTTCCTCTTTATTTTCTATCCACTCTGTCACATCATAATGATACAACGACCAATAAATCATTCCATTCTATTATACATTTTATATAGATAAAATGCAATATTTTTCTTTTTATTGTGCAATTTTAAAACTTTTCAAAATCTGAATCACCTGCTGTTCTTCTTCCGCTGTAAATGTACCATCTGGTGATTCTGCAATGAATGCATGCGGATTTGGATATTCAAATGAAAATTCATCTACATTTCCTGCCTGTCCCTGAAATTCTCTTTCTCCAATATAAGATTCTGGAACGACCGCATAAAATGCCTTATCAATAGACATATAATCTGAATCGAGTCCTAGTATCATTTCTCCCACAAGCTGTACTTTGGCTACCACAAATGTTCCAAGTCCCGAACAGTCCTTATCTGTTCCTGCCGGATATCCCGCTACAAATGAAGAATCTGCTGCCTTTGAAATCTCTGCTTTCAACATTGACTTCGCATTTACTCCTAAATTTGTCTGGCAGTCCCAATAGGTAACTGTAACACCTCTTGGATTAGAAATCACTACATTTTCTTCTATCACATTTCCAGCATCTACATTTTCAGTTTGAACATTCCATCCTTCTGGATATTCAAACTGAAATACTGGTGCTGTCACTGCATTTGTCTGTGCATATTTTGTTGTATAGGTAGTTCCTGTCACACTTTCTGACTGTACTTGCGGTGTTTCTGATTCTTCTGCTATACCTTGATTTTCCTCATTTTTTACTGCTTCAGATTCCTGTATTGTTTCTTCATTTGCAGTTTCTTCCTCTGGATTTGTTTCCTCTTCTTGTTTTCCAACCGCTTCTTCTTTTTCTTCCATTTCTTCCGGTTCGCTCTGCTCTTCTGCTATTGAATCCTTTTCATTTTCTTTTATTGCTTCATTTACCTTTGCACTTTGATTCAATTCTTTCTGTTTCATTTTCTCTTTGTATACACAAAATCCCGTAATTCCCAGTGCTGTGACAAGTACAATTGTCACAATAATTATAATTTCTTTTTTCATATTCTTCTTTTCCTCTCCACACACTATTTATAACTATATTTATCATACTTGCAAATCATTATACTCGCACTACAAAAATATTACAATCAGTAAAACTGTAGTATTTTATTTTAAAGGAGTTTTCTAAATGAAAGAACTTGATTTTCCAAAAATAGCAAAAAAATTAAAAGAAATTCGTATTTCTAAAAACATGACACAAGAATATGTTGCCAGTGTTGCCGACGTCAATGTCAGCCACATCAGTAACATCGAAAACAACCGTGTAAAGGTCTCTCTTTCCACTCTTGTTCAGATGTGTAATGCGCTTGATGTGACCTTAGATTTCATTCTTTCCGATGAATATAATGATGTTTCCGGTCCGATTGAGCAGGAAATTCTTCACGAATTACAATCCTGTCCTTATGAAACGAAAGTACAAATTTTAAAAATCGTCAAAGCCCTCAAATAGTTCTTTACATTCTTCCGAATCTATTTGAGGGAGCTTTGCTCCCTGACAGAAACTTTTCTTCTTCTCTTCTAAAAGGATTCCAAAAATTTCATCTCGAAAGGCTTCCATTTCATTTTGGCTTCCTTGGTAATACTTTCGAAATGCCATTATTACCTTAGTATCACACTCTCTGAGCTCCTGAATCATTTGCTGGTCTGTTTCCAGTAATATTTCATAAAGTTTCTTTAATGTGGCTTCAGATAGTTTCATACTCATAATTTATATTCTCCTTGTTTTTTCTTCCATAAGCATAACAAGTTCCAATGCCCAAATTGGGCACTGATAAAAAATCTCCCAGATTTTTTCATCTGAGAGACTTTTCTTTAACTATCCTTTACACATTTTCTGTACTCACATATTTGGTTCGATTTATCTGCTCTTTACCCATACACCAGAGCCATTTACATACCAATTACCGACCCATCTGTTTGCAGCCATTTTTCCAGATGCATCCAGATAATACCATTTACCGCCTATTTTCTGCCATCCGGTTGCCATTTTGCCATCAGCTTTCATATAGTACCAATAACTGCCTACTTTCTGCCAACCGGTTTTCATTGCTCCACTTGATACAAAATAATACCAGGAACCGTTTATCTTTTGCCAGCCGGTTACCATTCTTCCGCTTCCATTCATATAATATTTTGTATTTCCAACTGTAGTAAAGCCTTTTGCCATTTTTCCACTGCCGTTAAAGTAGTACCATGCACCATCAACTCTCAGCCAGCCTTTTGCCATCTTTCCATCAGATTTTAAATAATACCAGGTTTTGTTTTCTGCAAACCAACCGGTTTTCATTGCTCCACTTGAGGCAAAATAATACCAGTTTTTATCGTAACTAACCCAGCCGGTTCTCATCCATCCTGCTGCGTCAAATCCATACCAGGTATTTCCGATTTTGCATAATTTATTTTTCGGATAAGAACCATCTTCATAACGATACCACCATCTGGAACCGGATTTTATCCAGCGACCGTTAGTTTGGTATTTAGAGTTGAAGTGGTAGGTCGGTATAATTCCATCTTCAAATTCTTTACTCTTAGAAACGTTATTCCACTCTTTCTCAGTTCCAGCATAGTAAATATCTACCTTTGACTTACCATCAAATGCATCATGGTCAAAATTATCAAAAAATAATCTACCTACACTTGTCAGTGTCTTTGGAAAATAAACTTCTTTTATCTTATTACAATATGAAAAAGCATTATTTTCTATTTCTTTAACTCCCTCTGAAAATACAATTTCAGTTAATTCTTCACATCCCATAAAGGCACAATTTTTTATTGATTCCACATTTGAAGGAATAATAATCTTTGTAAAGGCGCAGCCACTAAAAGCAGCATACTCTATTACCTTTACTTTTTCTGTTATGGTAATTTCAGCCAAACTATGGCAACTTAAGAAAGCGCTTTTCCCTATACGTTCTAACTTTTGAGATAATATAACCTTTCTAAGGTTGGAACAATCATGAAAAGCACTATCTCCAATTTCTGTTATTGAATTTGGCAATGTAATATTTTTAAGGCTAGTGCAATTTTCAAAAACACTATCTTCGATTTTTGTTATTGTGTTTGGTAATGTAATATCTTTAAGATTAGCGCAATTTTTAAAAGCGCTATCTCCGATTTCTGTTATTGTATGTGGCAATGTAATATCTTTAATGTTAGCGCAATTTTCAAAAGCGCTATCTCCGATTTTCGTCATTATATTTGATAAGGTAATATTCTTAAGATTTGAACAACTTTTAAACGATGCTTCACCAATTTCTGTTATTGTGTTTGGTAAAATAACTTCTGTTACTTTACTATTATCCAAGAAAGCTCCTGATGCAATTTTATTTACTGTAAGTTCTTTTACCTTTTCTGGTATTTGAATTTTTCCACTCAAATCCTCTCCTACTTCAATAACAGCACAACTTGTTTTGTCTTCGTTTACTGCATACGTTATATTTCCTTCTGTGTAAATTTCCGCATTTGTACAATACCATGTTGCATTTCTAAGTTTCTCATTTCCCTCTTTCCGTATAAGAAGATTATTTCTCCTTCCAGCATAATTGACATCTTTTAAACTTGTACAACCTTCAAATGCAGATCTACCAATTTCTTTCAAACTAGAAGGTAACGAGATTTCTTGCAAGTTGCTACATTCACTAAATGCACCCCCATATAAAACCTCAACTCCTTCCGGAATCGTAATCTCTGTTAAACTTGTACAACCTTCAAATGCAGAGGCACCAATAGATGTAACACTATCTGGAATTGTAATATTGTTTAAATTACTACATTCTTCAAACATCCACATACCAATTGAAGTAATTCCCTTTTCTATTACAACGGATGTAATTTCATATTTCTGTTCGTCCCATGGTGTCCACCCCATATCGACCCTAACATCATACAAATCCCCAGTTCCCGAAATCGTAAGAACCCCATTTTCTAATTTCCAACTAGCATTTGCCCCACAAGGTTCATTTGCCTCTTTTAATTCATTTGTTTGACTTCCAGACAGTTCTCCTTCTTCTGCCTGACTTTCTGTTTGGTTTCCTTCGGAATCTAAGTTTTCTTCACTTAATGTCTCTTCGCTTGATTTTTCTTCTTTTAATGTTTCTTCCTGTTTGCTTTGTTCCGTCTCATCTTCAGTCTGTTCGTCATTTGCGCTTTCAGCCTCTCCAGTTTCCTGGCTCTGTTCTTCCGCATCAGCTTCCTGCGCTTCATCTTTTACTTCACTACTTACTTCGTTTGTTTCTTTTTCTTCTGCCTGTCCTGCGTTATTTTCCGCTTGCGCTGCCCATGCAGGTGTATTCACACTCATGCTCAGTGAAACCGCTAACATTGCTGCTACTACTTGCTTTTTCATAATTTTATCCCTCTCCTTATTTTTTTATAACTATACTTATTTTAGTTTTAAATCATTATATCATTACTATAATAATATTACAATTACAAAATATTTAATGATACTAATTTCTTTTTTCTTTTCTAAGCATAACAGGTATTAGTGCCCAAATTGGGCATTGATGCAAAAAAATCCCCCGAACTTTCGTCCGAGGGCATTTCTTTCTATATATGCAAATGACTGGATGGTAGACATCCGGCAGCAACAGCCTAAACGGAATAACTCACCGTAACGAATACGAAACTTGAGTTTATTCACCAATTTGTAACCTTGAAAATTATAATCTATTTTTCTTCTTTTCGTTTACTATTGGTATGAATTCCTCTATTTTCATCTCCTGCTTCATTAACACCAAATTCGTAGTCATTTCCCGGCAGAATAATATTTAAGGCAATTCCTGCAATCGCTGCAATCGCAAGTGCTGTCAAGGTAATCGAAGTTCCTGCTATCGTAAAGGTAATTCCATCACTGAATCCCAGACCGCAGACAAAGATAACGCCTGCAATAATCAGATTTCTGGATTTTGTCAGGTCTACTTTATTTTCTACGACATTACGTACACCAATTGCGGAAATCATTCCGTAAAGCATGAAGCTGACTCCACCAATAATTGCGCTTGGCATGGTACTGATAACAGCGGATACTTTTGGAATAAAGCTGACGATAATTGCAAACACGGCAGCAATACGGATAACTCTCGGGTCATAGACTTTACTTAATTCGAGTACTCCTGTATTTTCTCCATAAGTGGTATTTGCCGGACCTCCAAACAGACCGGAAACAGCTGTCGCAAGACCATCTCCGAGCAGAGTTCTGTGAAGTCCCGGTTCTGCAAGGAAATTTTCTCCTACCGTTGCGGAAATCGCAGACATATCTCCTACATGTTCCATCATAGTTGCAATGGCAATCGGTGCCATAACAAGAACTGCAGTTACATCAAATTTACAAAGCTGGAATCCCGGAAGTCCCACCCAGCTTGAACTTGCAATAGATGCAAAATTTAAAATTGCAGAACCGTCTGGATTCTTAATTCCACACGCATTCATAATCATTGCCACTGCATAGGAAATCACAACCCCCATCAGAATCGGAATGATTTTAAACATTCCTTTTCCCCAGATATTAAACACAATGATAACTGCAAGGGCAACCAGTGCAAGAAACCAGTTTGTGGATGCATTGGAAATTGCAGAGCCTGCAAGACTTAAACCGATACAGATGATAACCGGTCCGGTTACAACAGGCGGAAGATAACGCATCACACGTTTGACTCCCACGATACGGATAATCAGTGCAAATATCAGATAGAAAAGACCTGCTACTACAACTCCCCCGCAGGCATAAGCTGCTTTTTCATTTGCTCCCATAGATGCATACATTCCACTGTTTAAGTTTGCCACTGTGGAAAATCCTCCCAAAAATGCGAAGGATGAACCCAAAAATGCAGGCACTTTGAATTTGGAACACACATGGAACAACAATGTACCAAATCCTGCACCAAATAAGGTTACGGAAACAGTCAGACCGGTTGTAAGCGGTTCCCCACACGCCTGAACAAAATAGCTGTTGACCAGAATCGGTACTAAAATTGTTGCACCAAACATGGCGAACATGTGCTGTAAGCCTAAAATCAGCATTTTAGGCACGCCAAGTTTTCTGGCGTCACGAATTGCTTCTCCTCTTTCTCCCATTTTTTCTCTCCTCTTTCGTTTTTTTATCTTTCATGTGCTCTCGAAATTTTTTTAAGAGTACATCTTCCCCATTATAGAGGAGAGAGTCCTGTTATGGCAAGCAAAATCAAAGAATCCTTTCAAAAATCATACAAGTTTATAATGCAAAAAACTCTTTAATCTGTCCCACAATAATCTGCATCAGTCTGGTTCTCGCTTCCACACTTGCCCATGCAATATGCGGAGTAATGATAAGCTTCCTGCTGTCTTTTATTTTTACCAATGGATTCTTCTCACTCATCGGTTCTTTACATAACACATCAAGACCTGCTGCCGCAATTTCTCCGGTCTCCAGAGCTTCACACAAATCCTGTTCTACCACAATCGGTCCACGTCCTAAATTTAAGAAAATCGCTGTCTTTTTCATCTTTGCAAATGCTTCTTTATTCATCAAATCTTTTGTATATTCATTTAACGGAGCATGAACAGAAACAATATCGGATTTAGAAAGCAGAGTATCAAAATCTACCTGTTCATATCCTTCCTGTGCGCTTCTTCCGGAAGCCGAATAATAAACCACATGTGCACCAAATGCTTTCGCAATATCAGCAACCCGTCTTCCGATCGTTCCAAGTCCGATAATTCCCCAGGTTTTTCCGCTGATTTCATTAAAATGCTCTGCAAAATGAGTGAAAATCGTATCATTTACATATTTTTCCGTTTTGACATACTCATCATAATAACGCATTTTTTCCAGTAAATAAAATAACAGCGCAAAGGTATGCTGGGTAACCGACTCTGTCGAATATCCGGCTACATTTCTCCATGCAATTCCACGTTTTTCAAGATATTCCTTATCCAGATTGTTTGTTCCGGTAGCTGTTACGCAGACTAACTTTAAATTTTTTGCTGTTCCAATCGTCTGCTCATTAATCTCAATCTTATTAATTACTAACACATCTGCATCTTTTACACGCTCCGGCACTTCTTCTGATGTGGAAAATCCATATTTTACCACTTCTCCAAGCGCATCATAGGCTGATAAATCAATGTCATCTCCTATTGTCTTTGCATCCAAAAATACAATTTTCATGATCCATCTCTCCCTTAATTAAATTTCTTTACTCATTTCATCATAAGTGCAAAAGTTATATCCTAATCTCTGATATAGCGCAACCGCACCTGCATTTTCTTTTTCTACTTCCAGACGGAATCGTACTGCATCTGTATAGATTTCTTCTACTGCCTCAAAAAATTTTCTTCCGATTCCGTGCCCTCTGTATTCTGGCTTCATATACAAATCTTCCAGCCAGATACAGACCCCGCCAAATTCGGTTGAATATCCGGTTGCGGCGATGCCATATCCCGCAAGCTCACCTTCGATTTCAAACACATATCCATCCACGTATGGGCAGCCTCCAACGCAATCTGAAATATCTTTCTGTAATGTTTCGTCATCCGCTTTATGAATAACCACATCCGATGCATAAAAGATCTGCATCATTTTTAAGACCTCTGCTCTGTCTTTCTCCTGCATGGAACGAATTATAACCTCTCCCTTTTTCATTTCTACCTTCATTGTTAGTATCCTTTCCTTATGAAATCATGCTCTCCTATCACCGGAAGCTTTTTCACATCCATATTTGTAATCAAAATATACGTCTGTGAATTCAAATACTGAATGAGTTGGTCAATTTGCTCTTCTAAGCCTTGCACTTCGGCTTCGACCGTCCCATCGTATTTGTTTTTTACCCAGCCGGTTAATCCAAGCTGCCTTGCTTTATGTACGCAATAATATCGAAATCCCACGCCTTATACATGTCCATAAAAAATAATATGTCTGCGAATCATAAATACACTCCTACTATCTGTGAACTACTCAGCTACAAGTAACCGAGCTTCTTGCTTAAAAATAATAAAAAACATTTTTGCTGTAAGTACTATATCCGTTACGTTCATAATTTTTTTTCCTCAAGTGTTTCGTTGCTACTATCATAGGGTGAGTAAGAGACTTTTGTCAAGTCTAAGAACGTAAGTCAAAAAAAGCTCCCAATAAGCTGAAATTTCATGCCTGTTGAGAACTTTTTTCTAAAAATATTTTAAGATTATTTTAAAATTTCAATATCTGTCTGTATTACCTGTGGTTCTTTTTTTAATAAATATTCTCCATTTCGTACAGAAGCCAGAATTCCGGCTCGTTCGCATATTGCATCAAACTCTGATTTTGCTTCAAGTACAATAAAGTTTGCCGGCTTGCCTTCTTCTAAACCATATTCGTCCTGAATATGCATGGTTTTTGCTCCATTTACGGTAATTAAATCCAGTGCATTGTCGATTTCTTCAAATGACATCATCTGGCAGATATGAATTCCGTGATCCAGAATCATCATCATGTTTCCATTTCCAAGAGGATACCATGGATCTGACATCGAATCCTGGGCAAAGCAGACATTAATCTTTGCATCATTTAATTCTTTTACTCTGGTTAACCCTCTTCGTTTTGGATAGGTGTCCTGACGTCCCTGAAGGTAAATATTTTCTGTCGGACAGGAGATAAAATTAATTTCTGCTTTCTTCAATAATTTCATCAAACGAAAGGCATAGCTGTTATTTGCAGAACCAAAAGAACAGGTATGGCTGGCTGTTGTTTTACTTCCGATCCCTTCCATATAGCTTAAAGCTGACAACAATTCCAGAAATCTTGACTGGTCATCATCTGTTTCATCACAGTGTACATCGATTAATTTATCATATTTCACTGCCAAGTCTACCGTTTTATGAATGGATTTTTCTCCAAATTCTCTGGCAAACTCATAATGAGGAATGGCTCCGACACAGTCTGCTCCCATTTTCAAGGCCTCTTCTACCAGTTCATCTCCGCCTTTATAGGCATACATTCCCTCCTGCGGAAATGCCACAACCTGAATCGTCACAATATCTTTTAATTCTTCTCTTAATTCCAGCAAAGCTTTTAAAGAAGTAAAATTTGGGTCTGTTACATCTGCATGAGTACGAATATACTGGACTCCTGCTGTCATTTCTTTCTTAATTCCGGCAATTGCCCTCTGTTTTACTTCTTCTACCGTAAGGTCTGATTTGGTTTCACTCCATCTTTGGATTCCTTCAAACAGAGTTCCGGTGCCATTTAAAGCACCTTCTTTTCTTGCAGTAAATACATAATCCAGATGAATATGAGGGTCTACATACGGTGGAACAGTCAGATACCCCTGCAAATCAATCACTTCTGCCTCATCCGGCACAGCAATCTGCTCTGCTATCTTTTTAATTGTTCCATCCTCTACCAGTATCATTTTTAATTCTTTTTGACCTTTTAAACGCACATTTTTAAATAATTTTATCATAACATTTTTCTCCTGCTTTTTGAACCAGCACTTTCTTATCTGTTACTTGATTCGGTTAAATTTTTAAATCTGAAATTCTTTCTTACATATCTTTACAAGTTCAGGAACCACACTGTCCACAATAATTTTTCCTCTCTCTGCACTTGAAGAGACACTACTTGCCAAAGCTCCGCTTTCCGGCACATCTCCTTTTTTCAGTGGATAACGGAAATATGGAAGAGCTTCTGTAGGAGGAGCTTCTACCGCTCTCTCAAAATGAACCAGTTCCGGTGCAAAATACATCATAAGAGAAGTTTCGGTTACTGCTGCATGTTCAAATGCCCAGCCCGGAAATGGTACTTCATCAAACACTTTATCAATCACATCTTCCGGCATCGGATCCCACCAGTTCGATTCGATAATCGTAGCCACACCATGCGTATCACGATTAACCAAATCCATCGCTTCTACCACAAACGCTTCATTTTCAAAATGTGCATTCATAATAAAGATTTTTGTAAATCCATCTTTTATCAGCTCCATCAAAATATCATACACTAAATCAATCACGGTTTTTCCATTTAAATCAATCGTTCCCGGAAAAAGTGGACCGCCTCCGCTCAACGGCTTTGATTTATATCCATAAGTTAACGTCGGCATGATAATTCCATCTAATTCTTTTGCCAGATAATATGAAAATTTTTCTGCAATTTTTGCATCTGTACAAAGTGGGAGATGCTGTGCATGCTGCTCCGTCGCTCCAATCGGTAAAATTACTACCGAATCTTTTTTTGCCTGAAATTCAGGCCATGTAATATCGTGCATATAATAGGACATTTTTTCAACCTCTTCTCATTCTTATTTTTCTACTGCATATTTTTTGCATATTTTTTCATTTGACAGCTTTCTGCTTTTTTATTGACAGAAGCAGAAATTCCAATCATTAAAATTGCGGCAATGACAACTGCAAGCAGGCAGGAAAACCAATAGTTAATTCCAATGACATAATTAAAAATCAGATAGGCAATCGGTCCTGTAATTGAGGATACAATTGCACCTTCTTTTGTCGCACGGTTTGAAATAATTGCGGCAAATAACGGAACTCCAATACATGCTCCAATTCCACTTAATCCCAGATAAAGTACTACGCTCAAAAATTCCGGTGGATTTACAAAATTAAATGCAAAGCAGATAAATGCAACCACAACGACTGCAACTCTTGTTACACGTACTTCCTGTTCCGCAGTTGCATTTTTATTAATGGTCTTGGAATAGAAATCACGTCCGACTGCCTGACCTACAACCAGTAAAACAGAGGTTGCTGTAGACATCATCGCTGCAAAAATACCAATCATCATCATTGCTGCTGCCCATTTTGGAAGCATTTCTTTTGCCATTGTAACGGTTAAATAATCGGCTTCTACATCCGGGAATAATACTCGTCCGGTTAAACCACAAAGATAAAAGCTATTATAAATCGTACTTAAGATCAATGCGGTAATTAAGAACGTTCCAATTGTTTTTCTCTTTACATTTGGAATTGCAAGAAATCTGGAGCAAAGGTAAGGCTGACTGATGAAGATAATACACCAGAATACAAAGTTACCAAACACACCGGATAATGACATCTGCGCATCGGAAGATTCTGCCTGTACAATATTTAACATATTCGGGTCAATCTGAGCCAGTTTTGTTTCAAGTCCGTTAAATCCTCCAACTGCTTTTAAAGATAAAATTACAAGTACCACGGAAATAATCAACATCGGAAGTCCCTGTGCAAAATCAGTCCATGCAACGGATTTTAATCCACCTACAATAACATAGAATATAATAACAACCGTGATGATTGCAAGTCCTGCTTTAAAAGAAATACCGGTAAAGGATTCCAATAATACAGCTGCACCTTTAAACTGAGCTACTAACGGGAAAATATAAAAAACAGAAATCACACCTGCAATAATTAATCTCAAAATTTCACTCTGATAGCGGTCACCTAAATATTCCGGAATGGTAAGAGAACCAAGCTTTTCTGCCTGCATCCTCATTTTCGGCATCAACAGTACCGCCGGAATAATCAGACCCGGAATGACTGCAATAACAACCCAGTAATATGGCCATCCTACAGTTGACATGATACCCGGATCACCCATAAAACAGGCTGCACTGATGGATGAAGTTACATAAGAAAATGCAAGTACTACGGTTGGTGTACTTCTTCCACCCAAATAATAATCTACATCTGCCGAACCGCTGGTCTGCTTTGCTCCAAGTTTACTTGAAATAAATGCAACCAGACCTACAAAAATTAAAAATCCTACGAAAAAAATAACGGAAATCTGTTCAAGTGTCATTTTTTCTCCTCCTTTTTTTGAAAATGGTCTAAAAAAGCGTAAAAAAATAATGCCTGCCGATTTCCTGCTGTATTTTTAAATTTTCACAGCAGGATTCAGGCATTTTCCTTATACAGTTCCATGTGCCAGTGTACCTTCCATTACAGGTGTCGGTTCTGTTTCAACTGCATCTAATGGTTCTTTCTTTAACATAAATGAAATCACTACTCCTGCGGAAGCTAAAATCGAAATCAACTGTGCCCCTATCATAATTTCCCATGTCATCATAATCATTTCCTCCTTTAAATCAACTTTCTATCCTTATTTTTTCTACTACAACCAACAGTAACGCTACTTCAAAACATTAGAATCAAAAAAGGAGCTTACACAGATTTTGTTTATCTGCATAAACTCCTTTGTTTACGATTCCTGTATGTTTTTGATGGTGCCATTATAGGCACAATTTTTTGAAAAGTCAATATTTTATTACTTTATTTCTTTCATTTATTAGTCAGAAACGAATCTTCTTCCCTCTATTTGTCATCTTTGCACAAATCACTTCAAAAATAAGTTGAAACCAAACGATTCTTCTTTTATAATGAGTTAAACATTTTTTCAAGGAGGGTGCTATTATGTTTCAATGTAAAGACCTTTACACATTGTCATCTTTATCCAAGTTAAAATTAATCGCCGGAAATAACGGACTGCACAAAGGGATTCGCTGGGTCTACAAAGCAGAGTCTTTGTCCCTTTCTCAATGGGTTCATGGCGGAGAACTTCTAATCATCAGCCGACCGGTCAGCTCTGAACCCAATTTCAATCTTTCAGTGCTTTTAAAAGAAGCGATTCACCTGAATATGTCCGGTGCACTTTTACTAATCGGTCCAAACTATATTGAAAAAATCTCAAAATCCGTGCTTTCCTTATGCAATGAAAATGATTTTCCTTTATTTGCAATTCCATGGAATCTTCCGCTTGTTGACTTCTTTGAAGAAATCGGCCACGCAATTTCCAACAATAACTTTTATCAAAGTACCCGCAATGATGTTATCTTTAATATTATATTTGAAAACCATATCAGCGCTTCTGCCCTGAAACTTCAAGCTGCCAATAGTGGATATTCTTTTGAAGGCAGTCATCATTTTTTCCTTCTGCATTTTATCTTACCGGAATCCGGTCAGACTGCCGGAATGGAACAAACCATCAGCAATAATCTTTACGAATATCTTCATCAGGCATTTTCTGAACAAGATGCATCCTTCCTCTCATCTACTTACAGCAACCACATCATTGGTATTTTTCCTGACAAAGATTTTTCTGAAATTACAGAAGCATTTTCCAAAACAATGGATTACGTCTGTCAGAACCATCCGCAGTTAACCTGCAATATCGGTATCGGACTTGCTGTATCCGATATTAAAAAATTAAAACAAAGCTATGAGCAGGCTGCGGAATGTATCAATTACTGCAATAAATTAAACTTAAATCATCAGTCCCTCTGCTACAACCAGCTCGGTCTTTATCAGCTGTTTTCCGATTTAAACCAGACTCCTTTATACGAATCTTTCATAGAAAATCAACTGGGTGTACTCATCCGCTATGACGCAGATAACCACACCCAGTTAGTTGAAACGTTATCTCTTTATTTACAAAATAATTGTAATATTCTGCATACCGCAGATGCTACCTATACCCATAGAAATACCATTAAATACCGCATTACAAGAATTGAAGAACTGTTACGTGTCGATTTACAGGATGCTTCTGTTCGTCTGAATCTGCATCTTGCCCTTTATCTGCATCAGTTCATCGTGAACTACTCCGATTTATAGAAGTCGGAGTAGTTCACCTTAGGTATCTATTTTTGTAAAATCATTTACTTTCTACACTTTGAATTATACAGAAAGCTATTTGCCAAAAGAATCCTTATCACACATTAACAGAATCAATGGAAATTAAGTAGTTACTTCATCTTTTCCTTCTCCTCTATTAATTTTATGAATTCTTCTTCTGATATTTCTGCCCGATTGGCAGCATCTTTCGTACTCAATACATGGTCTCTAACCAACGAGATGAGCATTTCTAATTTGCCCTGTTCTATTCCTTTTTCTATTCCTTTTTCTATTCCTCGTTCTTCTACTGCATCTGACAAATTACACATAAAACTCAACTCCTCTCCTAGTCCATTTTCCATTTTAATTTCATACTCTTTTTCTAATCGGTCTTTTTTCTCTTTCTCTGGCATTTCGGTATCAAACAGTGTATTCATCATTTGAAGAAATGTATCTTCGGTCTCTGTTTCGGTATTCAAACACACCATTACAACTGAAAGTTTATCATATTCCAGCCTTTTATCTGGAATTCCCGATATTAAATCACTTTTTTCAATTTTATATTCTGAAATAGCATTTCCAATATATTTCGGTGCGTTCATACAAATCCAGATAGAGTATACTTTTTTCAAATTATTGTATTTAGGAATTTCAAATTCCGTTCCAAGCTGTGCTGAAAGCATTCTTGCAGCATAAAAGACTCCTCTTGTCGTTAAAGAATATCCAACATAATATGCTTTCTGTGCTTCAATATTGATAATCAGTTTAATTCTTTCCTCTTTTTTCGGTACCCAGGCAAAAAAGCGGATATCATAATATATTTCTCCTTCTTCATTTACCTTGTCTTCATTAGGTAAACCTGTAATCCGTGTTGCATTCGTCTCTCCCGGATTTACTTTTCTACTTCCAATTTCTGGTTCTCCTTCTATGCATTCCATAATTTCTTCTCGACTCATACCTGCATATTCACTGACAGTACGCTGCATAATCCAAGAAAGAATGTTCTTATCTCCTAATACTTTTTTGCACTGCTCATCATACTGAATCTTTGCTTGCGCCAAATCTAAATTTCGTGCAAATTCAGTTCGCATGATTCCCCTTCTTTCCTTTTTGATTTTCTCTTATTCATAGCCTTATTCCTAATCAAGTTCTAGTTATGCCCTGCATTCTCCAAAATCTCTTTTAACGTCCTCGGCTCATAATTCATCCACGGTTTCATACAGCCGACATTATATGCCCGTGGCATTTTGTCATAAATATGCCCACACTCGTTTTCGCTCATTTGTACGATACATCTTTGGAAATAATCATCCTCTTTCCCATTATGCGTGTGACCATACAGCAAAATCGTTCCTCTTCCCATATTTTTCCAAGTGAACTACTCGGCAACTGAGTTACCAGAGCATCTGAAATCTGGC
>QULP01000014.1:357-67217 GCA_003481745.1 Firmicutes bacterium OM04-13BH | reverse complement strand
TATTTTCTCTGTCACTTATCAGCGACAACTCTGATACTATATCACAGCTGCCGCCAAGTGTCAACGTTTTTTTTATTTTTATTTAAATATACTGCATTACTTCTCTTAAATTCGCCACACCAATTAGTTGTATCTTAAACTTTCCCTGCAATCCTTCTAAATTTGCTTTCGGCATAATGCAAGTTGTAAATCCCATCTTTTCTGCTTCTTTTACTCTCTGCTGCGCCTGACTGACTCCACGCACTTCTCCGGAAAGTCCTACTTCTCCAAATATCAAAGTTTCCTCATCTATAACACGGTTTTTATAACTTGAAATAATCGCTGCCACAATTCCAAGGTCAATTGCCGGTTCTCCCAGTTTCATTCCACCAGCCAGATTTACATAAGCATCACTCTCTCCCAAAGATAATCCTACCCTTTTCTCCAACACTGCCATCAACAAATTGACACGGTTATAATCAATTCCAACTGCCGTTCGTCTTGGAAGCCCAAAATTGGTTCGCGTTATCAATGCCTGAATTTCAATTAAAATTGGTCTTGTTCCCTCTAAAGAGCAGACAACAACGGAACCTGACGCATCTGTCGGTCTGCCATTCAGCATAACTTGAGATGGATTTTTCACTTCCACTAATCCTTGTTCCCGCATTTCAAATACACCAATTTCATTTGTTGAACCAAAGCGATTTTTTACTCCTCTTAAAATCCGATAAGAAGCATGACGGTCTCCTTCAAAATACAATACCGTATCTACCATGTGTTCCAGTACTCTTGGTCCGGCTACACTTCCATCTTTTGTCACATGTCCTACAATAAACATGGAAATCCCCATACCTTTTGCGATTTTCATTAATACGCCTGTTGACTCCCTGACCTGTGATACACTTCCCGGTGCAGAAGAAACCTCTTCATTATACATGGTCTGAATGGAATCAATAATGACTGCTTCCGGCTTTTCGTTCTCAATAATTGCTTTTATTGTCTCAAGATTCGTCTCACATAAAAGTTTCATCTTATCTGTAAATGTTCCAATTCTCTGCGCACGCATTTTTATCTGACGCAGAGATTCCTCTCCCGAAACATAAAGCAAACTGTGACCTTTATCTGATAGCTGTTTGCACACCTGCAGTAACAAGGTAGATTTTCCGATTCCAGGGTCTCCTCCTACCAGAACCATAGAACCTTGAACCAATCCACCTCCCAGCACACGGTCTAATTCCTCAATGTTTGTTGTAATACGATTATCCTCTGTAATATCAATTTCTGATATGGTAGCCGGTTTTATTCTTTCTTTTTGTATTCCCTGACCATTTCCAGAGATTCCTGAACTCTTTGGCAGAACCGTTTCTTCCACAAATGTATTCCATTCCTTACAGCCTGGGCACTGTCCTAACCATTTGGGGCTTTCATATCCACAGTTCTGACAAAAGAAGACTGTTTTTTTTGCTTTTGCCATTTTTTTCTCCTATATTGTCTCTATATTGCTTGCTATGGAACAAAAACAGCCGAGGAAAATTCCTCGGCCCGAATTTGTATTTCATGTGAATGACTCGGCTACAATTAACCAAGCTTCCTGCTTACACTGCTTATTATTTCTTCTTAATCTCAACTGCTACCTGTTCAGACTGTTCTAATTCTACACTGATGGCAAGTTTTCCACCCAGATTTGTTTTCATAACGCCTGCTTCCACGTCATCAATCTTGATAGAATATTCTGCATCTTCTTCTAATTCTACTGTAATCTGTGCATCTTTCGGTCCTTCTACTTTAAAGCTCATGCCATCTGCTTCTACATTAAGATTTAAAACAGTCGTTCCCGGAACAGATTCATATACAAACATGCCATTTCTTTCTAATTTGGTAATCTCATTATATGTTTTTACTTTATACATGTCACCATCATGTTCAAAATCAGATAATTTTGATTTTGTATCCAATTCATAATTTCCAAAACTGATTGTGCCATCTTCCTCTGTACGAATTAATTCTTTAATTACTGACATAATTATGTCCTCCCATATGTCTTTCGTTAGTAAACTTTTCTTTATAAACCGGATGCTTCCATTTGTGTTGTGTGAACCATAATCAGCTATTAAGCCTCACACCTTTTCAGCTTAAACCGTCTTTATAAAGTTTTGCTTACATGAATATTACCATAAATCAAACTTTTTTTCTAGTTTTTCTAGTCATGTTTTACCATAAATTTTATTTTTTCCTTAGAAACGCCGATTATCACCTTATCGCCCTGTTTAATTCTTCCCTCTAAAATTTCTTCTGCCATCGCATCTTCAATTTTATTCTGGATTGCCCTTCTAAGCGGACGAGCCCCATATTTCGGGTCAAAGCCCTCTTTTGCAATCAGCTCTTTGACCGAATCACGAACTTTCAATTCAATTCCCATCTGGTCTTTACAACGCAGGGTTAAATCTTTTAACAGAATTCCTACGATTTTCTTCACTTCTTCTTTATTTAACGTATGGAATACAATAATTTCATCAATACGATTTAAAAATTCCGGCTTAAACATCCGTTTTACTTCTTCCATTACGCCCTCTTTCATACGGCTGTAATCTTTCTTCTCATCTTCCACCGCACCAAATCCAAGACGTTTTGGTTCAATAATTGCCTTTGCTCCGGCATTAGAAGTCATAATAATAATTGTTTCTTTAAAATCAATCTTTCTGCCCTGTGCATCTGTAATATGTCCATCATCCAATACCTGCAGTAAAATATTAAAGACATCCGGATGCGCTTTTTCAATTTCATCAAATAAAATCACACTATATGGATTTCTTCTGACTTTCTCACTTAACTGACCACCCTCATCATATCCAACGTATCCCGGCGGTGAACCAATCATTTTAGAAACACTGTGTTTCTCCATATATTCCGACATATCTACACGAATCATCGCATCTTCACTTCCAAACACAGCTTCTGCCAATGCTTTTGAAAGTTCTGTCTTTCCAACACCTGTCGGACCAAGCAAAAGGAAAGAACCTATCGGGCGCTTCGGATCTTTTAATCCTACGCGACCTCTTTTTACTGCTTTTGCAACTGCTGACACTGCCTCTTCCTGTCCTATTACACGCTTATGCAGAATCTGTTCCAGTTTTGCCAGACGTTTCGATTCTCCCTCTGCCAGTTTTTTGACCGGAATTTTTGTCCACTGTGCAACCACTTCTGCAACGGAATCTTCTGTTACGACAAGATGTTTTCTGCTGCATTGTTTTTCATATTTCTGTTTTGCCTTTTCCAGTTCTTCTTTTAAGATCTCCTGCTCTCTTTGCAGTTCTCTCGCCAGTTCAATATCTCCGCATTTTAAAGCTTCTTCTTTTCCTGAAATCAGTTTATGAATCGTTTCCTCTTTTTCCACAATGCCTTCCGGTACTTTGTAACCGGCAAGCTGTACTTTTGATGACGCTTCATCAATCAAATCCAGTGCTTTATCCGGTAAAAAACGGTCATTGATATAGCGGACACTCATATCTACTGCTGCTTCCAATGCCTTTTCTTCTATTTTTACACCGTGATGTTCTTCATAATATGGACACAAGCCTTTTAAAATCGCAACTGCTTCTTCACGACTTGGCTCTTCCACTGTAATTGGTTGAAATCTTCGCTCTAATGCTGCATCTTTTTCAATGTACTTACGATATTCATCCAAAGTTGTCGCACCAATCAGCTGGATTTCCCCTCTTGAAAGAGACGGCTTTAAAATATTTGAAGCATCAAGTGCTCCTTCTGCTCCGCCTGCTCCGATAATGGTATGAAGTTCATCAATAAATAAAAGGATTTCCTTATCATTCATGACTTCCTGTACCACTTTTTTAATTCGTTCTTCAAATTCTCCACGATATTTACTTCCTGCAACCATGCTGGAAAGGTCTAATACAACCACCCTTTTATCCAGCATCTTTTCCGGTACCATTCCCCAGACAATTCGCTGTGCAAGTCCTTCTGCAATCGCAGTCTTACCAACTCCCGGTTCTCCAACCAGACACGGATTATTTTTAGTTCTACGGCTTAAAACCTGAATAATTCTCGAAATCTCTTTTTCTCTTCCGATAACAGGATCTAATTTTCCTTCTTCTGCCATCTGAGTCAAATCGCGACTATACTGGTCAAGGGTTGGAGTTACACTGCCTGTCTGTCCCTTCATAAAACTGCCATTTTGAATTTCTTCTTTAGAAATCATATCTTCTTTTCCCATAGCTTTTACTACATTAAGATATAATTTTTGTATATTGATGCCAAGTGTATGCAGAAGTCTTGTTCCCACACAGTCATACTCTTCTAACATTGCCAAAAGCAGATGCTCCGTTCCAACCGTACGTGATTTAAATTTACCGGCTGCCTCTCGACTTCTAAAAAGCACACTCTCAACACGTGGCGTATATCCTTGCGGATTTTCTAAAATCACTTCCTCTGTCGGTGTAATCAATTTATCAATTAATTCCATTAATTTTTCAGAAACAACCCCCTCTTCACAAAGGATTTCCGACGCTGTTGTTCCGGTCGCCAACAAAAGCCCTGCAAGCAAATGTTCCGTCCCTATATAATTATGCTTCTTGCTTTCGGCAGTTTCTTTCGCTTTTTTCAGCGCCAACAATGCCTGTTTTGAATAATTTTCTTTCACGAAAAGCCTCCTTATTATTTCATGTCCTGTTTTTACTGTCCTATTCGTCAACCAGATATTCGCAATCCACTTTACTACCTGCTTTATTCATACTCTTCATAAATTTCATCAATCAAAGCATGCACTTCTTCTTTTGAAATATTTCTACAGCTTCCCTTCGCAAGCAATATAGCAAGTGTCTCTTTCATCTCCTGTAACGCTCTCGCTTTATTTACATCAACAGCAATCACTGCACCGCGTCTGCGGTCTATATTGACAAATCCCTCCTGCCGTAAAACAGTATAGGCTTTATTTACGGTATGCATATTAATTCCTATCGTATCTGCCAATTGCCTTACAGAAGGAAGATTTTCTCCCTCCTGAAGCTGTGAGGTTGCAATTCCCATAATAATTTGATTACAAAGCTGGACATAGATTGCCTCATCGCTGTTAAAATCAATTTCTATTACCATTTTTCCACCTGCTTCCTCTTTGGAATTGTTATATATAGAATAATGTGAACTGCCCATCACCTAAAAGTAATGGACTTCAAAGGAGCCGATGCTCCTATTTAAGAAGTTTGATATTTAAGTTTCCACCTGAAAATTCAGGCAATTCTCATTCTTATGGGCGTGTCCACTTCGCCTCTGTTGTATAGGGTAGTCATATCCACTACACTACTTTTACACATAATGTTTAGCGCATTGCTTACATTATTATATCATATCTTTTACTGAAAAGATAATATTTTAGTTAAAAATTAAATGCAGTACCCTTTATCCTACAATCTATTGAGAGATACAAAAAGCAGATTATGAAATCAAAAATTCATAATCTGCCCTGTTCTTTTTTCTGAATTTATTTCATTCCAAACTGTCAAGTGGATATTCGCAATCCGCTTCGCTACTTGCTCATAACCAAATAGCTGCTACGCAGCTTATCAGAAGGGGCTTGCCCCTTCCTGATACAAGCAAGTCCCCACCCCTGCTTATTTCTTTTCGCAATTGAAGCAGGGGACTTACTTGATTTGGTTAAAATCATTCTTTAAGCCAGCATCATTCTGTCATTTGCAAACTCTCCACCGCTTACTTCTTCAAATTTCTTAAGCAGATCTGCTACCTGAAGCTGTTTTTTCTCCTCACCGGAAACGTCATAAATCACTCTTCCTTCATGCATCATAATCAGACGATTTCCGTGTAAAATTGCATCTTTCATATTATGTGTTACCATCATAGCTGTCAGATTGTGGTCACTGATGATTTTATCAGAAAGCGCTAATACCTTTGCCGCTGTTTTCGGGTCAAGCGCCGCTGTATGTTCATCTAAAAGCAGAAGTTTTGGTTTCTTAAGGGATGCCATCAATAAGGTAATCGCCTGTCTCTGTCCACCGGAAAGTAATCCTACTTTACTACTCAAACGGTCTTCGAGTCCAAGATCCAAAGTTTTCAATGATTCTTTAAATGATTCTCTCTCTTTTTTCGTAATTCCCCATCCAAGTCCACGTCTCTGACCACGTCTTGCCGCAATTGCCATATTTTCTTCAATCGACATGGTTGCTGCTGTTCCTGTCATCGGATCCTGGAACACTCTTCCTAAAAATGCTGCCCTTTTATGTTCCGATAATTTTGTGATATCTACCCCGTCAATCACAATTTTTCCGGCATCAATACTCCAGACTCCCGCGATTGCATTTAAGGTTGTCGATTTTCCAGCTCCATTTCCACCGATAATCGTCACAAAATCCCCTGGATTTAAATTTAAATTTACCCCATTTAATGCCACTTTTTCATTGATTGTTCCGGCATTAAATGTCTTATGCACGTCTTGAATTTCTAACATGTATCCCATTATGCAGTCCTCCGTTTCTTGAAATATTTCTCTTTCATATAAGGAACTGCCAGGAAGCAGGCAACTACAACCGCAGAAAACAGTTTCATATAATCAGACGGCATCTTAAGCCACAATACAAACGCAATTACAATATAATAAATAATCGCTCCGAAAAAGATTGCTGCAAGAGTTAATGCAAATGCGATTTTCTTTCCTGCACATAATTTTCCAAAAATAACCTCGCTGATAATAACTGCTGCAAGTCCGATTACGATTGCGCCTCGTCCCATATTGACATCCGCTGCACCTTGATACTGTGCATAAATCCCGCCACAAAGTCCAACTAATCCATTTGAAATCATTAATGCCAGAACTTTGTTAAAGGAAGTATTAATTCCCTGCGCACTTGCCATCTGTGGATTACATCCGGTTGCACGAATCGAAGCTCCCAGTTCTGTACCAAAAAACCAGTAAATAATTGCAATTAATGCAACTGCACCAAGAATCAGTTTTAAAAAGAAAAAGGCACTTCCTTCTCCGGTTACATAACGAAGAGAGGCAACTAATTTATACTGAAGCACATTAATTGCCTGATTGGATTTTCCCATAATTCCAAGATTTATCGAATACAATCCAATCTGTGTTAAAATGCTGGCAAGAATCCCAGGGATTCCAAATGCCGTATGTAAAATTCCGGTTACAAATCCTGCTACCATTCCTGCAAGAAATGCAAAAACAAGTGCAAGTGCCGGATTCATGCCGCCACGGATTAACATAACCGCAACTGCCCCGCCGGTCGCCAGTGAACCATCCACTGTCAAATCCGCAAAATCCAAAATACGAAACGTAATATATACTCCAAGTGCCATAATTCCCCAGATAATCCCCTGTGCCACATTTCCAGGAAGTGCACGCACAAGTGTCATTGGGTCCAAGGCTGCAAAATAAACTACCATTTTTTTATCCTTATTCCTTTATTTTTCTTAAACGATATACTCTCGAAGCCTTTCCTCATACAGTATGCAAAAATAACCAGACAAATAGCGCAGACTAAAAATTTATCCTGCGTTATTTGCCTGAAAATCAACATTATAATACACTACTACACAGAAAAATTCCAAGAGTAATTCATTCTGTTCTTTTATTCCTGCTCAATTGCTTCATATTCATCCGGAACTTCGATGCCAAGTTCTTCACAAATTGTCGGATTATACATCTTTGTTACATTTGGTGCAGTCTCGATTTCCATGGTACTTATATCTTTTCCGTTTTCAAGAATATCATAAGCCATTTCACCAGCTTTGTATCCAATATCATAATAGCTGATAGAAAGGGTTGCAATACCACATCCGGCACAGATACCCTGCTCTCCTGCAACTACCGGAACTTTAGCCGGCAGACAGATATTATTAATAATTTCTGTATTTGATGCCATTGTATTATCCGTCGGAATGTAAAGTGCATCACACTCGGAAATTGCAGAAGTTGTAACAGACTGAATCTCGTTAGAATCTGCTGCTGTATACTCTTTATACTCAATTCCATCTTCTTTTAACGCATCTTCAAATAATTTTGCCTGATAAGCAGAGTTTGGCTCTGCAGAGCAATATAAAATTCCAACTGTTTTTACATCCGGAACTAACTCAACCAGCATATCTTCCTGCTGGTCAATCGGCGCCAGGTCACTGGTACCTGAAATATTCATTCCGGTGGAACCATTCCAGTCAGAAATATCAAGTGCAGTTGCATAATCTGTAATAGAAGTTCCTAAAATCGGAATGGAATCCGTTGCTGCTGCTGCACACTGAAGTGCGGTTGTCGCATTTGCAAGAATCAAATCCACATTATCCGCAACAAAGCTATTCGTAATGGTTGCACAGTTTGCCTGCTCACCCTGTCCATTCTGAAGGTCAAATGTAACATTGTCTTTTCCGAATTTTTCTTCACACGCATCTTCAAATCCCTGTGTTGCCTGATCAAGTGCTTCGTGCTCTAACTGCTGGCAAATACCGATTTTGTATACTTTTCCGGAATCAGAAGAAGCACTGTCTGAAGAACTATCGGAAGAACCTGAAGAAGAACTTCCTCCACATCCTGCAAGTGATGCAGCTACAGATGCTGCCATTAAAACTGCCATAATTTTTCTTAATTTCATAATCTTTTCCTCCTTTTTCCTCAATGGACTCTTCGCTTTAAACCGTTACCCTTTAAAGCGATAAATCATATAGAAATTATAATTAAGATTATAGCCACTTTTGTACCTTTCGTCAACCAAAAAAACAGCCTGAATTCATTAAATTCAGACTGTTTCTTCCCATTTTATTTTTTCGACTTACTTTTTATGCTTCATCAATGGCTTTTCCAATGTCATTTCTCATGTATTTATTCTCAAAAGAAATCCATTTTGTTGCCTCATAAGCATTTGCACGGGCTTCTTTTAAATCCGCACCTTTTGCAGTTACACCTAAGACACGACCGCCATTGGTTACAATTTTTCCGTCCTTAAATGCAGTTCCTGCATGAAATACATAATATCCGTCTTTTTCTTTAAACGTCTCCAAACCTTCAATCGGAAATCCTTTCTCATAAGAAACCGGATATCCATCAGAAGCTAAAACCACGCACACTGCTGCATTCTCTTCAAACTGTAAATCTACTTTATCAAGTGTTCCATCAATGCAGGCTTCAAATACTTCCACGATATCATTTTTTAATCTTGGAATCACTACCTGCGCTTCCGGGTCACCAAATCTTGCATTATACTCTAAGACTCTTGGTCCTTTCTCTGTCAGCATCAGACCAAAGAAAATAATTCCTTTAAATTCCCGTCCCTCTGCTGCCATTGCATCTACCGTTGCCTGATAAACATATTTCTCACAGAAATCATCCACTTCTTTTGTGTAGAATGGGCTTGGAGAGAAAGTACCCATACCTCCGGTATTTAATCCCTGATCACCGTCTTTTGCACGTTTATGGTCCTGTGCGGATGTCATGGTTTTAATTGTTTTTCCATCTACAAAAGAAAGCACAGAAACTTCACGTCCCGTCATAAATTCTTCGATTACCAGAGTATTTCCGGCAGAACCGAATTTCTTATCGAGCATGATGGTTTTTACCCCTTCTTCTGCCTCTTCCAAAGTGTTACAGATTAAAACGCCCTTTCCAAGCGCCAATCCGTCTGCTTTCAACACAATCGGGAAATCTGCTTTTTCTCTTAAGTAAGCAAGTGCCTCATCTGCACTTTCAAAATTTTCATAAGCAGCGGTCGGAATATTGTATTTTTTCATTAAATCTTTTGAAAAAGCCTTTGAACCTTCCAAAATCGCTGCATTTTTTCTCGGTCCAAATACACGCAGACCTTCTTTTTCAAAGGCATCTACTACTCCACCAACCAGTGGGTCATCCATACCTACTACGGTTAAATCAATTTCTTTTTCTTTCGCAAAAGCTACAAGTTTATCAAATTCCATTGCGCCGATTGCTACACATTCTGCATACTCTGCAATTCCCGCATTTCCCGGTGCGCAGTAAATTTTATCTACTTTCGGACTCTGTGCCACTTTCCACGCAATTGCATGCTCTCTTCCGCCGCTTCCAATAATTAATACTTTCATGTATGTTCCCCTTTCACCGCTCTTGTTATTCTTTTATTTTTACAAGACCGTTTACTACTTCCACTTTACCATTTGCAATTAAATCAATTGCCTTTGGCATAATCTTCCATTCTGCCTCTTCCATGACTCTTCTTTGAAGAACTTCAGGAGTATCTTCCTGTTTCACTTCCACTGCCTTTTGCAAAATAATCGGGCCGGTATCTGTTCCCTCATCTACAAAGTGAACCGTTGCTCCTGTCACTTTCACACCTCTTTTTAAGACACCTTCATGTACTTTCAAGCCGTAATATCCGGTTCCGCAAAAAGATGGAATCAGAGCCGGATGAATATTAATAATTTTATTTGGATAAGCCTTTACCATAATTTCAGGAATCACAACTAGACAACCTGCAAGCACCACCAAATCTACCTGATAAGACTGGATTGCCTCAAGCAGAGCCTGATTAAATGCTTCCCTCGATTCATAACTTTTTGGTGAAACGCATTTTGCCTCAATGTGATGTGCTTTCGCTCTCTCTAACGCATAAGCATTCGGATTATTACTGATTACAACCGCAATTTCCGCATTTGTAATTGTTCCACTTTCAATGGAATCGATAATTGCCTGAAGATTCGTTCCGCCTCCTGACACAAGTACCGCTAATTTCACGTGCCTCTTCCTCCTGTTATTAATGTACCTTTGGAGTTTTTCCTCCACTAATTTCGCAATTGATCTTTGCCAATCACATCCAAATTTTATCCATTTTTACAGCAAAAGGGCTGCGGCATCCAACATGCCACACCCCCGCTCATTTTATTTATACTAATTTTACGCCTTTTTCACCGGCTTCGATTTTTCCGATTACATAAGGAGTTTCTCCTGCTGCTTTGACTGCTTCTACGGTCTTGTCCACATCTGCAGGGTCTACTGCCATAATCATACCGATACCCATATTATAAGTATTGTACATCATGGTTTCTTCTATCTGGCCTTTTTCGGCCATTAATTTAAAAATTGGAGGAATTGGATAACTGTCTTTTTCAATCACTGCACATACATCATCATTTAACATTCTCGGTACGTTTTCATAGAAACCACCGCCTGTGATATGACTACATGCTTTTACACGCACTCCTGCTTCTTTCACGCTTCTGAGCGCTTTTACATAGATTTTTGTCGGTGCAATTAATGCTTCTCCAAGTGTTTTTCCAAGTTCATCATA
The DNA here is from genome assembly GCA_003481745.1 of Firmicutes bacterium OM04-13BH. Classification (GTDB taxonomy): domain Bacteria; phylum Bacillota; class Clostridia; order Lachnospirales; family Lachnospiraceae; genus Blautia; species Blautia stercoris. The sequence continues at coordinate 55,956 of QULP01000014.1, read as the reverse complement.
ATAAGTATCCAATGATTCTTTTGTCATATCAAATACTTTACGAACTAAAGAAAATCCATTGCTGTGAACACCTGAGGATGCCATACCCACTAAAACATCCCCTGCTTTTAAGTCTTTTCCTGTAATTAAATCTTTTTCATCTACCACGCCAACTGCAAAACCTGCAAGGTCATACTCATCCTCCGGATAGAAACCTGGCATTTCTGCTGTCTCTCCACCGATTAATGCAGCACTTGACATTTCACATCCTGTTGCAACACCTTTTACGATTTCCGCAATTTTTTCCGGATAGTTCTTTCCACAGGCAATATAGTCAAGGAAAAATAAAGGTTCTCCACCTGCACAGGCAATGTCATTGACACACATTGCAACACAGTCGATTCCTACTGTGTCATGTTTATCCATAATAAATGCCAGTTTCAGTTTTGTTCCTACTCCATCTGTACCAGATACCAGAGTAGGTTTTTCCATGTCTTTAAATTTTTCCATAGAAAATGCACCTGAAAAGCCACCGATATTTGTCAGTACTTCCGAACGCATTGTCTTTTTGATATGTTCTTTCATTAATTCCACTGATTTGTAACCTGCCTCGATATCTACACCGGCATTCTTGTAATCCATTTTGTTATCCTCCAATTATTTGTTGTAATTTTTATATCCTACTTCCTGAAGCTTTGCATCTTTTGCAACGACCTGGTCTTTTAAGTCCTCTTTGTAGTCTTTCAGCTTCTTGAGAAGTTCAGGGTCTGAAGTTGCCAGAATCTTGGCTGCAAGGATTCCCGCATTTGCGCCTCCATTAATTGCTACTGTTGCTACTGGTATTCCTGACGGCATCTGCACAATTGAATATAAAGAATCTCTTCCTCCTAAAGATGTCGTATGCATTGGGATACCAATAACCGGCATTGGAAAGATTGCCGCACACATACCCGGAAGATGTGCTGCCATACCAGCTCCTGCAATAATCACTTTGAATCCTTTTTCCTCTGCACTTTTCGCATATTCAAAGAACACATCCGGTTCTCTGTGTGCAGAAATAATTGTCATTTCATAGTCAATCCCGAATTTTTCTAACATGTCTGCTGCTTTGCTCATAACAGGCATATCTGAGTCGCTTCCCATAACAATTCCAACTTTTGCCATGATTCAATCTCCTTCTTAAATTAATATACAAAATGTCTGGTCTTACACGGACAATTTTACATAGACTTCCAAAACTTGTCAACAGGTTTCAACAGGTTTCGTCAAGAACACGGTTCAATTCTTCCGTTCCGACAAGAGAAAATCTTCCATTTTCAATAATGGAAGCAATTTCTCTTCCCTCTTTTTCTACACGGATAAACTCAATTTCTTCATAAGGAATGGTAATATCCGTATGACATCCAAAATAAGCCTTTCCCGCATCCTCTTTACGAAGCAGGGAAATTTCATTGTCCCTTGCAATAATCTCTTTTCCATCCGGATTATACACAGCCGTATCCTCTGACCAGCTGTAACAGGTATCTCCCAATGCAAAATGCGGACCCGTTTTCTCTGCAATCAAAATCGGAAGTTTGGCTTCGATTCCATATTTTCTTCCCATCCTATAAGCCGTTGTGTTCGTTCCGATTGCAAATTCTCCGATCGGAAGAAACTCATGATGATATAAAATATTACTTTCGATATAAGATTTATTTTCATCTGCGGTTTCAAAATTTTCACAGGAATATTGCGTTGTTTTTCCATCTTCCAGACAGATTTTTAAATTTTTATAATACAAACCGGAAAGATAAACTCCGCTTACATGAAGCACACCATTTGTTCCCTCTAACTTCGGACTGGTAAATACTTCACCCACCGGAATGTTGACATCGGCAACACAATTTTCAAAGTTTGTTTCTTTCTCTGAGTTTTCTAAGGTATGAAGCCTAATTCTTAAATCTGTCTCATTTGCTCCCTTTCCCTTAATATGCACCGAGTCTCCCTTATCCAGAACATCAATCATTGTCTGCTGAATGTTTTGATATAAATGATAATCCAGATTATTTAAGCGCACGGTCTCTTTAAAAATTTCACGAAAATCTGCTCCGATTTCACAAACCGGATAGGCGATAATCGTAAAACTGCGTTCTTCCCCGATAATATAACGATTTACAATCTGTCCTGCTTCATTGCTGTAAGTCACCTTTAACTTCTGCTGATGCGGATTTAAACTCCACGCTTCTGCTTTCGTTTCCGGTTCAAATGGTTCTTCACCAAATGTTTCAATCACTGCCGGACCAGCATGCGTATTGGCAAGTTCCTTTACCTGTTCATAAGCGACCTGCATCACCCGCAATTTTCTGCAGACAAATTCCTGATTAAAGAATAACGCATTGTCCTCTTTATGGTCGTAATCATACTGGCGGTTTGGAACTGCCCCATAATAGCCAATTCTATTCTGACCATTTCGATTAACTGCATGGACTGCACTTCGATAGATAGTCGGACGAAGCCCCATCTTGGCAAACTGTCCAATTGCAGATTTTACCATTCTCTCAAATCCAAGCTGATAACGGATATTGACTGTTTTTTTCTTCGATAAATCTTTTTTACCCACTACAAATCCGATTCGATAGCCCTCACTAAAGGTTCTCGCCATTTTATCAATTTCTTCCTGTGAAAACTCACTTAAAAATTTCGCCATCTCTTCTTCATTTTGAGTGACATATTCTCCGAATTGATATAAATACCGCACATCGCTTAAATCACTGTTTTCAATAATCTTCACAGCAAAATCCAAATCCGGGTCTACTGCTTCACAGATTCTTCTTGAAACCATTTCCTCACTGTAATCACTGACATACCAGTACAATGATTCCCTGACTTCTTCTGCCGACACAGGCGATTCTTCCAACAGATTATAAATCTGTACAAACAGTTCTAAAATCACAGTCATATCAAACAGACGATTTTCATAGACAAATACAATAAGCCCTCTTATCTCAGCCTCTAAAAAGCAAATCAGCGGACCAAATTCTTTTCCTAACAGCTTCTCGGCATAAGCAGGATTTGCATAAGAAGTCTCATAGTATCCTGGTAGAATATCATGATACAACCGTTCATTATTTTCCCTTAATTCTTCTAAGGAAGCTGTTTTGAGCCAACCGGCTTGAATTTTTCCATGCAGTTTGATTAAATATCCGAGAAAATCGGCTGTTTTCTTAAAATATCCTAAAAACTGTTCCGGCAGTTTCTCCTCGTCTTTTATCTCAAAAATTCGGTCCGTAACCAACGAAAAACGTTCTTCTAAATATTCTTCTCTACTCATCTTTTAAATTCCCGTTTTCTACATTTTTTTCAATAATCTGAGTCACCACTTCCATCAGCGTATCCGAACCCATCTTTGTTCTTTTCTGTCTTTCTTCTACCTGAGAACGTTTAATCTGACGCTCTCTCCAGGATTTTCCTCCTGTTTTATCATTTAACAGAATCGGCTGTAAATTGTCCATACAGCGGGCAAACTTTGCTTCCGGCGTCTCACAGGTCTCAAATTCTTCCCATAAATCTCTCATACTTTTTGCCTGGTCTTTTGGTAAAAGATTAAAAATCCGGTCTGCCGCCTTTACCTCACGTTCCCTCTGGCTTAATTTTCCTTTTTCATCATAAGCATAAGTATCCCCGGCATCAATCTCCACAATGTCATGAATCAACACCATAAGCATTGTCTTTTGTACATCTATTTTCTCTTTTGCATACTCAGACAAAAGTGCTGTCATAAGCGCCAGATGCCAGGAATGTTCTGCATCATTTTCTTTTCGGATTCCATCAGAAAGGTACGTCTGACGCCCGATAAATTTACTTTTATCTGCTTCTAAAATAAATTCAAGCTGTTTTTTCAACCGTTCTTCCATAATTTCTACCTCATCCAATTCCAATCAAAAACATCGTAATCCAAAGTACTGTTAACAGCCCGTTTGCCACTGCGCCTACTTTGCTGTACAATACATTCCTGTTTTCCTCAGAAAAACTCTTTAAGCCAAGAATAAATCCATATACAGAAAATCCGATTGCAATGAATCCTGCTGCTCCGAGATATAATCCGCCTTTTCCACCCATCATCATCGAGCAGATAGCAGAACCTACAAACAAAAGAAACGACGCAAATGCCAAAATAGAGGATAACTTTCCGCCTTTGGTATGTTTCTTTCTGGTAAACGCATATTTATATCTCTTTCTCGCCATATTTCTTCCTCCTGGTCTGGTCATCTATCAAATGGCAGACAGCAAACAGGATATACCCGACTGCCGCTCCCAGTGTATTCAAAATCAAATCATCTACATCAAAACATCCAACTTTCGTTATCAGCTGAACTACTTCCACAAACAAGCTCAAGGCAAATCCTAATAACGTAATCAAGAAAAAGCCTCTCGCCCGACGGACAATTAAAGGAAGTATAAATCCAAAGGGAACGAATCCTACCACATTTCCTAACAGATTCGTAACGACTGCAAATACTCCAAGTTGTTCTCTGTAAATCCAAAATCGTTTTATTTCCCGAAACGGAACCACATTATAATGGTATTCACGCTCTGCGAACCCTACTCTTCCATATGATTCCGAAAAAAACAGGAAATAAATCAGTGCAGCAATATAAAGCAGAAACGCAACTGTTCCCGCTTTCTTTATTTTATTTTTTATTTCCCTGTTCAATTTATACGCTCCTGTACTGAAATAAAGAGGGCATTTTCTTAAATATGCCCTCTCTTTCTGACACAAGGCATACTCCTGATAAGCCTGTCATGCCTTAAATTGTCAGTTCATATTTCTTTTTTATTAATCTTGCTCCATTAATAATCAGCATAGTGCCACTTACAATTCCGGTCACTAATACCACAATTCCAATTGCCAGTGTACCACCGCCTATGCCTGCCATTGTTTTATATACTTTTTCATTCATAAAATCCTGCATCCTCTTGATTCATTTCATACAACTGACTTTTTCATTTTCCAATCTATTTTACGCCATATTCCTCATAGTATGCATCAATTGCGGATTTTAATGTATCATCAATTACAACTTTTCCATTACATTCTTTGTTGTAAAGACATTCCACTACTTCTTCCATTGTTACGATTGCAGCCGTATCGAAGCCATAAAGGTCTTTGACTTCATCAAGGGCGCATTTTTCTCCACCCTTTCCGATTTCCATACGGTTTAAAGAAACCATCAGACCAACAATTGTCACATCTGCTGCCCCTCTTACCTTCGGTACCGTTTCTTCCATAGATTTTCCGGATGTCGTAACATCCTCAATCATAATCACACGGTCACCATCTTTCAACTGGCTTCCAAGGAATTTTCCTTTATCTGCACCGTGGTCTTTTTCTTCTTTTCTGTCAGAACAGTAACGTACTTCTTTTCCATATAATTCACTGTATGCGATTGCGGTTACTACCCCAAGCGGAATTCCCTTGTAAGCCGGTCCAAATAATACGTCAAAGTCATCTCCATACGTATCATGAATGGCTTTTGCATAATATTCACCTAATTTTTTTAACTGTGAACCGGTTACATAGGCACCTGCATTCATAAAAAACGGAGATTTTCTTCCACTCTTTAAAGTAAACTCTCCAAATTTCAGTACATCACTTTCTACCATAAATTCAATAAACTCTTTCTTGTATGCTTCCATTTTTACCAAAGCCTCCATTATTCTCTATCTTTTACAGGCATCTGCCTTTTTTTCTAACTGTATCATTGATATTTTAGCACACTATTTTATACTTGACAATTCCTTTTACCCCTTTACCAAACAAAAAGGCCAATGAAAGCCTTGCCTTCATTGACCCTTTCGCATTTCATTTCGAGTATTGATTCAAAATTTTATTTTTCTTCTTTTTTCTCTACTCCTGTGTCTTTTCTTCTCTTCTTGTAATAAAGAACCACTCCTGCAAATACACCAGAAGCACTAATCAGTCCTGCCATTGGAAGAAGGAAATCGGTTTCATCCCCTGTCTTCGCACTCTTTGCACTGCTGCTGCCTGTTGTCTGGCTGCTGCTTGTCTGTGCCTGAGTTCCTGTTGTCTTATTCGTGCTTCCACTTTGCGTTCCTTTGTTGGTTGCTGTACCGGTTGTGGTATTTGAGCCTTTGTTTGTTGTACCGGTTGTTGTGCCAGAACCCTTGTTGTTATTCTTATCGGTCGTTGATGTGTTATTATCTTTGTTGTTATCCTTGTTGTCGTCTTTCTTATCATCACCTTTGTTGCCTGGGTCCGGTTTATCGGTATTATTTGCCAGCTCTTCTAAGCGTTTGATTTCTGCTTCTCGCTCTTCAAGTGCCATTTTTGCTTCTTTAATCATTGCTTTCTGGCTCTCACTTAAAGCATCATACGCTTTTCTTGCCTGTTCCACTGCGGTCTTGTCTGACAGTTTCAGTTCTTTTACTTCCGGAAGACTGTTAATCTGCTGTGCCACTTTTTCTGCTTCTTCTTTTTCTCTTTCAAGTAAGCTAAGCTGGTTTTCTGCGGTTAACAGCGTATCCACTACTCCACTTTCTGTCAACTGACGTTTCTGGTCTGCATTTAATGCATCATAAGCACTTCTTGCCAAAGATACTTTTTCTGCATCTTCCAGTTTCAAATCTCCAACTGCCGGAAGTTCCTGAATCTGTTTTGTTACCGCTTCGGCTTCTGCTTTTAATGCTTCGAGTTTCTTTTCTGCCTTTTCCAGTTTGTCATACGCTTCACCGGAAACAAACTTCTTCTGGTCTTCACTCAGAGCATCGTAAGCTTCTCTTGCCTGTTTCAGTACCGCTTCATCCTGGAACATCACATCCTCTTCGGACGGAAGGGCATTGAGTTTTTCTGTCACTGCATCGGCTGCCGCTTTGTCTGCCGCATCCTTTTTCAGTTTTTCTAACTGCGTTCTTAATTCACCAAGTTTTGCAACACTTTCCGGTGCTTTTCCATTCAGATATTCTTTCTGAGCATCACTTAATGCATTGTAGTGTGCCTCTGCACCTGCAAGAGCCACTTCATCATCCAGCGTCAGATTATCTTTGGACGGAAGCGCATTCATCTCTTCTAATACCAAATCCGCTGCCTGCTCTTCGAGTAACTGTGCAATCTTCTTCTCTGCACTTTCCAGTTTGTCGGTTGTTTCCTTGGAAACCAGTTTCTTCTGGTCATCCGTCAGCTTGCTGTACGCATCTCTTGCAGCGTCAACTGCTTCCTGATGTTCCAGAGTCACATTTTCAGCTGTCGGAAGCGCATCAATCTGAGCAATTACAGCGTCCGCTGCTTCTTTGTCTGCCTTTTCTTTCTTAAGAGCTGCCAGTTGTTCCTCTGCTTTTAAGAGCACATCGTAATTGCTTACATATCTCTTCTCCTCACGGGTTAGGGAATCATAAGCCTTACGTGCTGTGGTAATCTTTGCTTCACACTCATCTGTAAGCTCAATGGTTTCATCAATCTGCTTGATCTGATTTTCGACTTTTTCACCACGTTCTCTTGCACCAGGTGTTTCATCCAACGCTTCTAACCATTTATTCCAGGTAGATGCATTGCCACTTGATGCAAATCCGGACTCGTCTTTCATATCAGACTGTTCTACTTTGTAGTCATCGATGTAATGCCATACGATTTCATCACCTGTGGTTACATACCATTCATTTAAGCCTCTGTCCGGGTGTACTCCGTTTACGGTATACATCCAGCCGGAATTTTTACCGTTATCCATTTCCTTTAATTCATAACCACCATAAATTTCCGGTGCGGTAATGGAACTAATGTAGTTGTTTTCAATTCCTACATAAGAAAGTCCCGCTTCCTCTAATGCAGTCTTAAACACTTCACCAACCGTTACTTCTGACTGGTCAAAACTGTACGTACCGGTTGCAATCCATGTCGTATAAGCATGAACGGCTTCGTTGTCACTTCCCTCTTCTCCATGTTTGGTATCACCAATCAGACGGAATGTAACAACTGTCTTGTTCGGGTCTGCGGATGGGTCACTTACTTTATTTACAGTAATGGAACTCATCACTGCAGTTAAGAGATTGTGACCGGCTTCATCTTTCTTGACAGCCGTAAAACGATGCGTTCCTAAAGAAAGGGTATTGGTTTCTACCTGAAGCTGTCCATTTTCATCGGTTGTTCCAATCAGTTTACTTCCTTCATAAATCTCTGCATCGGCAATGGCTTCTGCCTTTGCATCATTTTCAGAAACACCTGCTCCTGCTAATGTCAAGGTCAGGGTTTCTCCACGATTGACACTCTTTGTTTCCGGTGTCAGATGTGCATCTTTCATGCCATCCCATCCAGAACTATAGAAGAATTCAACCTTATCTCCGTCAGATGCTAAGGTATTGGCCGGGTCATCACATACCACACCATTTACTTTGCAGATCCAGCTGGCTTTCTTTCCGTTACTTTCTGTAATGGAATCACCAGTAAGCACAAACTTACCTCTGTAACACTCAAAGCCTGCTCTGCTTGCATCTGCTGCATCTAACAATGCATGAAGTACCGTGTAACCGCCATGGTTATATAAGACATAACGATTTGCTGCCAGGTCTTTTGCTTCCTGTGAAATGGCTATATCCGTTGTCGGGCAGAATACCGTACTCTGTCCTGCAAGCTGTACCGATACGGTTCCAGACTGAGCTGGAACTGCCTCTAAGCTTTCTATACGGATAACCGGATTACTTTCTTCATCTGTTACTTTGAAACTGTCTGTCTTGGTCAGGAATCCACTCTTAGATACATAGTAAGTATAAGTTCCATTTTCAAGCGTGTAAGTTCCATCTTCGTTGGCTTTCATCGTCTTACTGCCCTGCATTACAAGTACGGATGCACCTTCTGGAACTTCAAAGGTTGTCTGTTTTGAAGCGGAACGACGAGTTACGTCGATGGTGTAGGTACTGTCTTTTCCCATTCCTTTAGCTGCCTTACATGTCACTGTCAATTTGTTGACACCAACTTCCAGTGGAATCGCTTTGTCAGATTGATATTCTGTTCCATTCAGGGAAATGGTATAGCTTTTTAATACATTTTTCCTATTAAGCACAGCACTTTCTACATCTAATAGAATTTTATCTGTTTCATTTGGCACAGATGTAGTAAAATGTTCTTCTGTTCCAATAAATCCATAACCCAAATCCTGTGTAACCGTATTACCTTTGGAATCTTTATATTCAATATCATCTGCTTCCAATACTCCATCCCAGCGACCAAGTGCTCCACTTCCCTCGGCTGCTGAAATTTTCATATTTATCGGAATTAAAACCCCAAGGCGCTGTCTTCCAGCTTTATACATATGTCTGGCATAAGTCATTGGACTTCCATTCCCAGGTATTATAATCACTTCCACTTGCACATCCATTGATTCCACACTATCAATATCCAAGTCGTCACATGAAATTAATGGATTTCCTACTATATATCCTACGGTTCCACCCATCATACTTGTCTCTCGATAGGATTCAGAAAAATTCATTTCCTTTACAACTGCATTGTTTCTATCGGTTCCTCGCCAGTATCTAACTAACAATTTTGCATCTTCATCTTTTTGAAGTAATTCAGCTCCTACTTTAACAAACCAATCACTATCCATTAATAGTCCACCATTTGCACTCTGTGGAACATTTGTAGAATTTGTTGCAAACCAGGCTCCTGCATCTTGTACCGTTGGACTTCCAATTGGACCTGTACTTACAGCTAAAACTTTTAATAACCCAGCCATTCGATTTGTCGTTTCTTCTGAATCATCGTTAGAAGCAACATTAAAAGAAATTTCTGGAATATATGCCATCTTTCCATAATCAATATTCGGGTTATCTCCACCATTCCAATATTTGCCCATAGAATTTCTTGTCATTTTGCGATGTGCGCCATCTACTGTTCCCCAGGCACTTGTACTTAATGCACCTTCCGTAATTCGGTAGGTTCCTGTGTCTTCCTCTTGAAGTTTTACTATAAAACTACTGCCTACCATGTACTGTCCAAATGAGGTTGTATAATCCGCTCCATTTGCTTTGCACGTAAACTGTACACCACTTGGGTTATAGATTGCAGCCATTTTAAACATTGGAGGAATCATATTTTCCATCGTTATCTTTGCAGTATCTCCAACCTCCAGAGCTTTTCCTGAACGATGCACATTATCAATTGTAACATCTAATCCTCTGGCAAGAATCACATGATAGGTGGTTGCATCTCCTGCTTTTATCTCTACGATATTTCGTCCTTCAGACAATTGAATTGTATAACTCTGTTTACCATCTTCTGTTGTTTTGGCTTGATAAGTTTTCCAAGAACTGTCTTTTAACCAATCTGTCGGATTTTCACTGAGTTTTCCATCCGTCACAGTAATCGGTTTATGAACACGTACAGATTTAATCTTTTCTGAACTATCTCCTGTTGTTGCTGTTGGCGTAAACGTATACTCTGCAGAATCTCCCATCTCATACGTAACTCCATCTGCTCCTGTTTGATTCTTAATATAGTAAACCGTACGTCCTTCTATCATATCAATGTTAGACGTAATCTGCGTTTGTGGACTATCCCCTCCAACATGTACAACTGCAATTCCTGTCAATTCTGGCAATAGTGCGCTATAAATATAGCTTCCAGTGCTACTCTTAATAGAAGAAGTTTCTACAGCATCATAGTAAAAAGCGACTAAAACTGTGCCTTCCCCATTTGCATGAATTCGACCAAACTGTCCGATTTTATCATCTTCCGTTACCTCAACAGAAGCAATACTTTCATCTCCACCAATCACCATATAATGCCAGTCAGGGTCTTCATGATCATTTCCTACACCATTTTCTATTGCCTGCCATGCACGCAATGGTACGATATCAAAATATTCTCCTACACTTAAATCAATTTCACTGTTCTCTGGTAGATTTGTAAGCATACTAGCATAAATTCCATCTTTTTGCTGTTCACGATGAATTTGTGTTGGATTATCCTCAAGCGGAGCAACTGTGACCTCAGTGTGGTCATCATTCCATTCACCACTTAAAGTTTTACTATATCGAGTCACTTTTCCTTCCTGCCGCATCATATAAGTAAAACCTTCTGGAATCTTATAATAATTATATCCGTCTTCTGTCTTAAAAGGAGTGTAGGATTTCCAGTTTCTGGCAGTATAAAATTTTAATTCCCAAGTCGTATAAACTTCCATATCTACTGGAGCTTTGACTGTGATATAACTTTTTTTCAAATATGGAATTTTTCCACTATCTGAAAGATTTAATGGACTAAAATCTGTCTGACCATAAACGTAAAAATGCCCTTCAATAGGAAGGTAGTCCTTATCGAAGGGAATAAAATTGAAATTATAATAGCTATCACCACCACAATTTGGCACAATATAATTATATACATTATCTGTGGCATGCCAATATTCCTTCTCCTGCTTTTCATCATAAAGAGTTAATATGCCAAGTTCATCAAGGTAACACCATTTGTTTTTTTCATTTATCCAAGCAGTTGGAGATGCATTAGTAAAATAAACACTTGCGAGATTTAATTCTGTCATGTCTTCTGTCACTGTGAAATAACCACCAGCGCCATTTAACGAATTATTTGCATCTCCTGCATATTCATAACAGTATTCTCCAGGGGATACAGCAAAACTCTCATCTTTTACTTCAATCTCCTGTTTTTTATCAGCTGTATATATTTTTACACTACTGATACCTGTCAGATTAATTACCCTATTAGTGTTTTCTGCTGCATAAACATTTACCCTCAATATTCCCAACAAACACATTGTAAGCAGTAGATAGCGGAATATTTTTTTCATTTTTACACCTTCCATCTATCTATTGATATTTCAGTCAAATGGTTGAGGCGGAGGAACACCGCCTCAACCACTAACCTCAAAAATTATATTACTTATTTTAATGTTTTAAAATATGCATTTGCCTGATCCATTGTACCAAATGCCCAATATACACTGTCATTTTTTTCTACTTCCAGAACAGACGCACTTAAAATATTTCCTTCTGCTACTTTTTCACCATCACGAACCACACAGTAGTTCCATCCATAATAAGTCCAGTCTTTAGTTGTATATTCTTCAAGAGTATTCTCATATTTATCTGTTACTGACTGTACATATCCACCCTTCTGTTCAAAACTCATCTGATTAGCTTCTGCCAAACTGTATAATGCATCACCTGCAGTCGGATAGCTCTGTGCACATCCTTCGGAATCCTTAAACGGATTTCCTGCCTCTGTAGATGCCGCTGCAACACTTACATTTTTAGCTGTCTCATTCATAAGATTACCACTTGTCAAATCAACAGCCTGTACTTTTGCAACGTTTACTGCATCCTCTGTCTTTGATGATTCTACATACACCGTCATATCGATGCCAGCACTTGTATTATTTTTATTTACGATATGTAAACTTGCAGGACCATACTGACCTTTTTTACCTTTTACTGTCACTGTACCCGCATACAAACCATCTACGGTTTTAGAACCATACGTAAAAACGGATGAAATCTTATCTGCTCCTAAATTAATCTTTGATACTTCCAAACCGTTTGCTGCAGCATCTGCTGAATCAAATCCAGTTCTCTGATAGTAGCTATTCGCTGGCATCAGTCCAAGTGTCACTTCAGAATCAGCCTGAATCGGTGTAGAATACTTAGTATCCGGTGTTACTACTAGATTCGGGTCACCATTTGCTGCTAATACTGGCATAGCCATAGACAGTGTTGTCACTCCTGCTAAAACTACAGAAGTAGTTTTCTTGAATAAATTCATCATTTATTCCTCCTTTTCTTTTTCTCCCTCTTGTTAAGTCATCACAGCGTGGGGAGTATTTTATTTTCCACTGTGCGACTGTAAGGTTTCATTATCACGACTTTTTCACTTTCCTTCCTTTTGCTGTCTGTCATGACAATAAAAAAAGCCCGTACAACCGAAAGGTCATACGAACTGATTTCTCATCCTCGAACTACAGATATTCCACATCTATTTAATCAGATAATAAAGGGTACTGTTTATTCTTATGCTTCAGTCAATTCGTTCCTGGCCTCCGAATTTTCTTAAATATCGGGAATGTTTTATTACGCTCCGTCTTCTGGCTCAGGACCAATTAACCTACTCGATGTGTCTTACCAAATCTGATTCATTCAGTGACTTTTTACATCTTTCGTTGTCCTTACAGCAGGGAAAGGATCTGCTCCGGATTCTAACCGGATTCCGTTCTAAGTATTATCAATACTTATAAGCGTACACATTTTCCAACATTTCTGTATGAAATTCTATCAATCCTGTCATAATACTAATAGGATTGTTGCACGGTAATCTTAGATTCTTTCTATCTAAGATGCCTTTACATGTCTTATAATAACTGTAATTCATGTTTTTGTCAATGTTTTCTGACATTTTTCTTAAATTCTTAAGTTATTTGCAAAGTTTTCTTATGCACTTTTAACGATATCTTAACATTCTCACTTCTAATCACCGTCAGAAAGCTTGTCAAATTTTCACAACTAAGGAGGTTTCCTATGAGAACAGGTCAAAACATCTATAAACGAAAAGATGGACGTTGGGAAGCACGAGTCTTTCTTGGAAAAAAGTCTAATGGCCGTCCACATTTCAAGTATCTGTATGCATCGACTTACAGAAAAGTTCTTTTTCTAAAAAACAATTATGAAAAAATGCTTACTTTGTCAAATGAAACAACGATTTCTACTGCTTTATTTTCGGATTCTGCTTACAAATGGTTAGCAGATTCTTCCAGGCGTTGGAAGCCAGCGACCTATATCAAGTATAAAAATTTTCTGGAGAAGTATATTCTTCCTGAATGGAACACGCTCTATGTACGTGAAATTCATCAGGATACTTATGATAAACTGGTGGAACATCTGGCACAAAGTCTTTCTGGAAGTTCTCTGCATACCATCAATACGATTATTAATGGAAGCTTGAAGCATACAAAAAATAGTCTGCCGATTTTATGTAAAAATCCGGTTTCTGACCAGAAGAAGCATCCTCTCGATGTTCTTTCTGACAGTGAGTCTTGTGATTTTCTCTTATATCTAAAATCTAAGGATTCCTTAACCACTGTTGGAATTCAGCTTGCATTGTTCAGTGGGATTCGTCTTGGTGAGCTGTGTGCTCTTACTTGGGAGGACATTGATTTGAAAGAACAGGTACTTCATATCCGTCACACTCTTCAGCGAATTCAAAATAAAGAACAATATTTCGGAGAACCTAAGACGGTATTATATCTCGGTTCACCCAAAAACAAGCGGGAACGAACTGTTCCTCTTCATCCTCAGATGATTCCAATTTTAGAAAAACTTGAAAAAAATTGTTATCCATCAGACTATCTTTTATCTGGAAATTCGTCTCCCATAGAGCCTCGGACGATGACCAGCCGTTTTAAAAAGGTTTTAAAAAGTTGTGGCATCCGGGATTTTCATTTTCATACACTGCGTCACACGTTCGCAACTCGCTGTGTGGAATCGGGGATGCAGATTAAGGCTTTAAGTGAGATGCTTGGACATTCTTCTGTCAAAATCACAATGGACCGCTATGTTCATCTGTCCATGAGCTTCAAACAAAGCCAAATCACCATCCTGCGGTTTCCGGATTCGGAAATTATAAATCGTCAGGAAACTAGTCAAAATTATCCGAAACGACAGGAAAATATGTTAGAAACAGGGGTAACTTCTTGGATAGAAAGAATCTAAGATGTCTCTTTTTATTAATATATGCAACAGGTCGAATTTTAGAACCAAAAAATACTATTTTCGTCTTTTTTTAGGAGAAAACAAAGAGGCCGACAAAAGCTTTCACTTTCATCGACCTCTTCGCATTTTATCTTACTTCACTTTATTTTATTTTATTTTTTTAATATCCTTCATTATGGAGCAGTTCATGTGTCTTTCCATTTAAGAACTCTGCATACAATTTCTCCATATCCGCATTATCATCGGATACTTTAATCGCAGATTCGGTATCTACTTCATACAGTCCTTCTGTTCTTACAGATTTTACACATTCTCCTGCTTTTACAGGCTGTCCGCCACCCATAACGCATCCGCCTTTACAAGCCATCACTTCAATTAAATGATAATTTGCTTCTCCTGCTTTCATACGGCGGAATACTTCGTGTGCATTTGCAAGTCCGCTTACAACACAGATATTGATATCGGTTCCTTCATATTGAATTGTAAATTCTTTGATTGCTTCTTCTCCACGCATACCAAACTCGGAAATTGCTTTTAAGGTTTCGGTATCGTGTGCCGGTACAAGGTGACGAAGCACCGCTTCTGTTACACCACCGGTAACACCAAAGATTTTACCACCGCCGGAAGCCATTCCAAATGGAATATCCGGTTCTTCGCATTCCATATTTGCAAAGTCGATTCCCGCACTCTTAATCATACGAACGAGTTCGGTTGTAGTCAGCACATGATCGGTATCCTGTTCTCCTTTTGTAAAGCTGTTCGGACGTTTGATCTCCATCTTCTTTGCGGTACAAGGCATGAAAGATACCATCACAGTACGTTTGCCTTCTGCTCTTTCCGGATCACGGTACCATTCTTTTGCAACTGCGGATAACATTCCCTGTGGGGAACGGCAGGTAGAAATATTGTCTTTATAATCCGGATACTGGTCTACCACAAATTTTACCCATGCCGGACAGCAGGATGTCATAAGTGGAAGTTTTCCGCCGTTTTTCACACGGTTTAAGAACTCTGCGGATTCTTCCATAACGGTTAAGTCAGCAGAAAATCCGGTATCGTAAACTTCGTCAAAGCCCATCTGGTGAAGTGCACTTACCACTTTACCCATAGAACTCTTTCCTTTCGGAAGTCCAAATGCATCCCCTGCTGCCACACGCACTGCCGGAGCAATCTGTGCAATGACTCTGGTATCCGGGTCTTCGAGTGCATCCCATACTGCATCGATATCGGAACGAATGGTAATTGCGCCCGTCGGACAGACTACTCTACACTGACCACAGCCTACGCACATTGTTTCTCCCAGACCTTTGTTAAATGCCGGCATAACCGTTGCTTCTGTTCCACGGAATGCGATTCCAAGTGCTTCCACACCCTGAAGTTCACGGCAGGCACGTACACAGTTCCCACATAATACGCACTTGTTCGGGTCACGGATAATGGAATAAGAACTGCCGTCTAACGGCTGTTCTTCTTTTGTATTTTCATAGCGCACTTCTTTTACGCCAAGGCGGTAAGCCAAATCCTGAAGGACGCAGTTTCCACTCTTATCACACAAAGTACAGTCTCTGCAGTGTGCTCCGAGCAGAAGCTCTACAATCATTTTTCTATATTTTTTTAATCTCTTGGTATTGGTATAAATTACCATACCATCTCTCGGTATTTCTGAACAGGAGGCAAATAATTTACCTCTCTCATCTTCTACTGTACACAAACGGCAGGCTCCATAAATGGAAAGCTCCGGCTGATAGCATAAAGTAGGAACATTGATTCCAGCTTTTCGAATGACAGAAAGGACATTTTTCTCGTCGGTAAACTCAACTTTTCTGCCGTCGATTGTCATAATTCCCATATACCTTGTCCTCCTATCTGATTTCAATTGCGTCGAAGCTACAGTTATCTTTACAGCTTCCGCACTTGATACATTTTGCATTGTCGATTACATGTGGTGCTTTCTTTTCTCCTGAAATTGCAGATACCGGACAATTTCTTGCACACTTGGTACAGCCTTTACATTTATCCGGATTAATATAGTAGTTCTGCATTGCCTTACAGGTATGGGAAACACATTTCTTATCTACGATATGTTCTACATATTCATCACGGAACATACGAATGGTACTAAGTACCGGAAGTGGAGCACTCTTTCCAAGACCGCAGAGAGACATATTTTTTACCATCTCTGCAAGTTCTTCGAGGCGCTCTAAATCTTCCATTTCCCCTTTTCCTGCTACAATCTTTTCAAGGATTTCCAGCATTCGCTTAGTACCTTCACGACAAGGAGTACATTTACCACAGGATTCACGCTGTGTGA
Source organism: Firmicutes bacterium OM04-13BH (assembly GCA_003481745.1). Lineage (GTDB taxonomy): Bacteria > Bacillota > Clostridia > Lachnospirales > Lachnospiraceae > Blautia > Blautia stercoris. The sequence continues at coordinate 38,957 of QULP01000014.1, read as the reverse complement.
AACTCATGAAGAAACGGGCTACTTCTACCATACAGGTGTCTACGTTCATAACAACCAGACCGCCGGAACCTACGATAGCACCAAATTTTTTAACGGAGTCAAAGTCGAGTGGTTCGTCTAAGTGTTTCTCGGTCAGACATCCACCGGATGGTCCACCAATCTGTACCGCTTTAAATTCAGAACCGTTCTTTAAGCCGCCACCGATATCATAAATGATTTCACGAAGAGTGGTTCCCATCGGAACTTCAATCAGACCAGTATTTTCGATTGAACCGGTTAAAGAGAAGGTCTTTGTTCCAGGACTTCCCTCTGTACCGATCGTGCGGAACCATTCATGTCCCTCTAAGATAATCTTCGGTACGTTTGCATAAGTTTCTACATTATTTAATACGGTTGGTTTTGCCCACAGACCTTTATCTACGGTTCTTGGTGGTTTTGTTCTTGGCATACCACGATTTCCCTCGATGGAAGCGGTCAGCGCACTACCTTCACCACAAACGAATGCACCAGCTCCACGGTTGATATGCATGTGGAAGCTGAAGTCTGTGCCTAAGATATGTTCTCCTAACAGATTTTTCTCTTCCATAACATCGATCGCATGATGCAGTCTTGCTACAGAGTTTGGATATTCGGCACGTACATAAATATATCCATCGCTTGAACCAACTGCATAAGCCGCAATCATCATACCTTCGATTAACTTAAACGGGTCACCTTCCATTACGGAACCATCCATAAATGCTCCAGGGTCACCTTCGTCACCATTACATACGACATAGCGTTCTTTTACTTTCTGATTTGCGACCTGTTTCCATTTTTTACCGGCAGGGAAACCACCGCCTCCACGACCTCTAAGACCGGATAAATCGACTTCTTCTACAACCTGTTCCGGCGTCATTTCAAACAATGCTTTTTCGAGAGCACTGAAACCGCCGGCTGCCATATATTCATCTAAAGATTCTGCATCAAATTTTCCACAGTTTTCCAAGACGATTCTAGTCTGTTTTGCAATAAACGGAATTTCATCCGGCTGCACATAAGACTGACCTTCTTTTGCATAAAGCAGACGTTCAATCACTTCATCTCCAACAACGGATTTTTCAAAGATTTCTTCACAGTCATCTTCTTTTACTTTTATGTACTGGATGACATGGTCACCTTTCTGGATTCTTACCAGCGGACCAAATTCACAGAAGCCCTGACATCCGGTTCTTTTTACGCCCACATGTTCTTTCTCATCATGTGGTCCGAATTCAATGGTAACACCCGGTGCGCCTTCTGCGATTCCCAGCATTTTTTTATAAATTTTTTCGGAACCGGTTGCAATACAGCCGGTGCCTGAACAGACTAAAATACGGCAGTCATAAGCATTCAACTGCTTTTCTGCTGATTCTCTGCATTTATCAAGTTCCGCTCTATTCGTAATTGTCATGCGCCTTCACCTCTCAATTCTTCCAACAGCTCAATCACTTTTTCAGGTGACATTTTTGGATGAACATCTTCGTTTACCATCAAAGTAGGAGCAAGTCCACAAGCTCCGAGACAGGAAACGGTTTCAACTGTAAACATCATATCTTCGGTGGTGTGTTTCTTTTTGCCTAATCCTAACTGCTTATACAGTTCTTCCAGAATTGGCATGGATTTACGCACATGACAGGCGGTTCCGTCACAGACTTTAATCACATATTTTCCTTTTGGTTCAAAAGAGAAGTTCTCATAGAAAGTTGCAACACTGTAAGCTTTTGCTTCGGTTACTCCAATCTGTTTTGCGGTATAAGTAAGAAGTTCTCCCGGCAGATAGCGGTACTCTGCCTGAATGTCCTGCATAACAGGAATGAGTGATGACGGTTTTTTACCATATTTTTCAATGATTTTGTCCGCCACTTCGTAGTATGACTGGTCTAACATACAATACCTCCTTGTTTTTTATATTTTTAAATTTATTATTTCCACCTCTTCTGTGTTACAATGATTATATTATACACCATTTTCACATTTTGCACAATTATTTTCTTAAAATTTATCAATTTGTATTTATTTTCACAATATCATTTACTTTTTCACCAGTTTTGTGTTATACTACTTCTGACATTATTACTGATTGTTAAGGTTTTTCCTGCGCAAGAAGGCATCAATGTGTATAATTCTGTATCATTGACTCGTCTGTCTGCGCTTTTGCGCAGATTTTTTTTTGTTCTTTTATTGTCAAAGAAAGGAGGATTTTTTAACATGCAGGACACCAGAATTGCTTTACTTGGAATTATTCTTACTTCTCATGATTCTGTTGAAAAACTCAATCATCTGCTCAGCCAGTATAGTTCTTATATCATTGGACGAATGGGAGTCCCTTACCGGGAAAAAAATATTTCCATTATCAGTGTCGCCCTTGATGCTCCAAATGATATCATTAGTTCTCTTTCCGGAAAAATCGGAATGTTGCCCGGCGTCAGTAGTAAAACAATCTACACCAAAAGTTAATCACTATCATTTTATATGGAGGAATTAAAAATGTATACTTACAATCCGGCATCCACAATTGCGGATGAATTTATTAACCATGAGGAAATTTTAGAAACTCTTGCTTATGCAGACGAGAATAAAAATAATGAAGCATTAATCGACTCGATTCTTGAAAAAGCGAAACTAAGAAAAGGTCTGACTCACCGTGAAGCTTCTGTTTTACTTGCCTGTCAATCTGAGGAAAAAAACCAGGAAATCTATCACCTGGCAGAGCAAATCAAAAAAGACTTCTATGGAAACCGTATTGTTATGTTTGCTCCGCTTTATCTTTCCAACTATTGTATCAATGGATGTACTTACTGTCCTTATCATGCAAAGAATAAACATATTCCGAGAAAGAAACTGACTCAGGATGAAATCCGAAAAGAAGTTATCGCTTTACAGGATTTGGGTCACAAACGTCTTGCCCTTGAGGCCGGTGAAGACCCAAAAAATAACCCGATTGAATATATTCTGGAATGTATCAAAACCATTTACAGCATCAAACATAAAAACGGAGCCATCCGCCGTGTCAATGTCAACATTGCCGCTACAACCGTAGAAAATTATCGTAAATTAAAAGAAGCCGGTATCGGAACTTATATTTTATTCCAGGAAACCTACCACAAAGAAAGTTATCTGGAACTTCATCCAACCGGACCAAAACATGACTACAACTATCATACGGAAGCGATGGATCGTGCAATGGAAGGTGGAATTGACGATGTCGGTCTTGGTGTCTTATTCGGTCTTGATAAATACCGTTATGAATTTGCCGGACTGTTAATGCATGCTGAACATCTTGAAGCAAGATTCGGTGTCGGTCCTCATACCATCAGTGTGCCTCGTCTGCGTAACGCGGATGATATCGACGCTTCTTCTTTTACAAATGGAATCAGTGATGATACCTTTGCAAAAATCGTAGCCTGTATCCGTATCGCAGTCCCTTATACCGGAATGATTGTCTCCACAAGAGAAAGCCAGAAATGCAGAGAGCGTGTGCTTCACCTTGGTATCTCTCAGATTAGTGGCGGTTCCCGTACCAGTGTCGGCGGTTATGCGGAAGAAGAACCGGAGGATGAAAGCTCCGCACAGTTTGATGTCAGCGATACCAGAAGTCTTGATGAAGTTGTCAAATGGCTGATGGATATGGAATATATTCCAAGTTTCTGTACTGCCTGTTATAGAGAAGGCCGTACCGGAGACCGTTTCATGTCGCTTTGTAAAAATCAGCAAATTCAGAACTGCTGTCATCCAAATGCTTTAATGACCTTAAAAGAATATCTGGTAGACTACGCTTCTCCAGAAACCAAAGCAGTTGGTGATGCCTTAATTGAAAAAGAACTGGTCAATATTCCAAAAGAAAAAATCCGCAATCTCGTAGTGGAACACTTAAAGGATATTGAAAATGGAACAGGAAATGATTTCCGATTCTAACGTAGTAGATGGAGAATCAGACACGTCTACAAAGGAGATTTTATGACAACTAATTTAAATCAAACCCCTTCGGCAAATCGTACTCATATCGGCATTTTCGGGAAACGAAATGCAGGAAAATCAAGCCTGATCAATGCAATTACCGGACAAAACCATGCAATTGTCTCTGATGTGCTTGGCACGACCACGGACCCTGTTTTAAAATCAATGGAGCTGCTTCCTTTAGGTCCGGTTGTTATCATCGACACTCCCGGACTTGATGATGAGGGAGAACTCGGGGCACTGCGTATTCAAAAGGCATATCAGATTTTAAACAAAACGGATATTGCCGTACTTGTAATTGATGCCTCCTTAGGTATCACAAAAGAAGACTCTGAGATTTTAAAAAGAATCCATGAAAAAGAAATTCCTTGCGTGATTGTAGTAAATAAATCCGATATCTGTCCAAACTGTAACTTAGAAGATTTACCGCTTCCAGATTCAGATTCTGCCATTTTAGTCAGTTCCAAAACCGGGGAGCACATTCATGAATTAAAAGAACTGCTTGCACAACAAGCGTCACAAGATACCATTCAAAAATCTATCGTCGCAGACTTATTAAACCCTCTGGATTTTGTTGTACTTGTTGTTCCGATTGATTCTGCCGCACCAAAAGGGCGGCTGATTCTTCCTCAGCAGCAGACCATTCGTGATATCTTAGAAGCAAAGGCAAGTGCGATCGTTGTACAGGAAACCGAGCTGGCAGAGACATTAAACTCACTTGGAAAGAAGCCTAAAATGGTGATTACAGACAGTCAGGTCTTTAAAAAAGTATCTGCAGTTACACCGGATGATATTTTACTGACCTCGTTCTCTATTTTATTTGCGCGCTACAAGGGAAATTTAAAGACTTTAGTTGATGGAGCTTCTGCACTGGATTCTTTAAAGAACGGAGACCGCATTTTGATCTCAGAAGGCTGTACCCATCACCGCCAGTGCGATGATATCGGAACAGTAAAACTTCCGAACTGGATTCGCAGTTACACAAAAAAAGAAGTCGAATTTGAATTTACCAGCGGAACCGAATTTCCTCTGGATTTATCTTCCTATAAAATGATTGTTCACTGTGGGGGATGCATGTTAAATGAACGCGAAATGAAATACCGCTTAAAATGCGCCGAAGATGCCAAAATTCCAATTACCAATTATGGAACTTGTATTGCTTATATTAATGGAATCTTAGAGCGAAGTCTTGAGCCTGTGAAAGATTTCCTTTAAAATTTTTTTATCTCAAAAGAAAAAGCCGGATGCTCTCTTATCGAGAAAACATCCGGCTTTTTCCTTTACAGAGGTTATTTTATTTGGAGTAGAACAACCTTGTATTTTTAACCGTGTTCTTTTTTACTTTTCTTCTTCATCCTTTCTTGATTTTTTTCTCGCTTTCCAGGAAAATCCGCCAACTCCCATAGAAGTTACTGCAAGACTAATCCATCCCCAGATACTTGTCGGGTCACCAGTTTTTGCATTACTGCTTGTAGAAGTAGTTCCGGTAGATTTACTTCCTGTTGTTCCTGTGCTTGTTGTGCCTTTGTTTGTTGTAGCAGTTGTACCTGTAGTTCCTTTATTGGTTGTGGATGTTCCTGTTGTAGTACCTTTATTGGTTGTACTGGTATTTGTGGTGTTATTGTTTTTATTGTTATTGTTTTTATTGTTATTATCTTTGTTGTCGTCACCTTTATTAGAATTATCTACTTTTTTCAGTCCATCAATCGCTGTCTGTAAGTCTTTTGCTGCATTATCTACTGCTTCCTGTGATTCTTTCTTTTCCAGTGTACTTTCTGCTGTTTCAAGAGCGGATTTTAAAGCGCTCCAGGTCTCACTTGTATAATCTGCTTCTTTTAATGCTTTTGCACTCTCAATTACTTTTTCAAGTGCTGTTGTGTTAACTTCTGCCGGTGTTTCATTATCTGCTTTTTTCAGTCCGTCGATTGCTGCCTGTAAGTCTTTTGTGGCATTGTCAACTGCTTCCTGAGACTCTTTCTTTTCCAGTGCACTTTCTGCTGTTTCCAGTGCTGTTTTTAATGCACTCCAGGTTTCACTTGTGTAATCTGCTTCTTTTAATGCTTTTGCAGATGCAATTACTTTTTCAAGCTCTGTTGTGTTAACTTCTGCCGGTGTTTCTGCTTTTACAAGTGCTTCAATTGCTGCATTTAAGTGGCTGGTTGCTTCGTCAACAGTTGCCTGGCTGTGTTTTGCTGCCAGCTCATCTTTTGCTTCCTGTAATTCTGTCTGCATTGCTGCCCAGGAATCACTGGTGTAATCACTTTCTTTTAATGCTTCTGCTTTTGCAATCGCTGCCTCTAATTCCGTTGTTGAGATCTCGCCTGCTTCTGGTTTTACAATGTTTTCTTCGGTTGCCTGGAATTTGTAAGTGTAATCTTCATATCCCATTGAATATACGGTTAATTCCCAGTATCCGGTTCCGTCTGTTCCTGACGGTAACTGGCAACGAAGAGAATCGGTTAAGCCAAGCTGGATTCCCATGGATTTATGCATCCAGTTATCTGCTGCAAATTTTGTTCCATAGCTTGCAAGGGCTGTTGTATAAGTACTGTCATTTCCATAATATGTCCAACGGGTTGCATACATTCCTGCTCCCAGTCCACCATAGTTTCCATTTAAGTCTACTCGTAAGAATTCACCATAAGAACCATTTGCTTTTTTTACTTCTGGTTCGATTCCTTCTGCAACTTTTAATGCGTTATCTTTTAATCCGGATTCACTTCCGGTTACTCTTGCACCAAAGCTGAAGCTTCCGTCAGCGTTTTTCGTTGCTTCTTTTAAGCCATTCGTCTTATCAGTTACTTCTGCTGTTTCTGTATAAGCCTGCAAATTCTTTTCAGAGAAACCACCTGCTAATGTTCCGGCATTTTCGACTACCTGATACTGTTTGCTAAATTCTGCATAATCAGAAGCTTTTACTTTTACCGGTACATACTTGATTCCTTTGACTTCATAGTCTTTCATGGTTGCAGTTTTTTCTACACCATTTTCGGTATAAGTAATTGTTCCTTTGCTAAATGTAATCACTCTGCCATCTGTTAAAACTGCTTCAGAAGAACTATTCCAGTAAGATACCGGATATTCATTTCCATCTGTATCATAGATAACAGCTGTGCACTGATAACTTCCTCTGTGCAGGCCGTGGTTTGTCGTTGCTCTTGATACGGTATCAAATGCACCTTTATCTAACTCACCTTTTTTATCTGCTACATCTGAAGAAGAAGTAAGATTACTTCCTTCTGCAAGATAAACACCTTCAGATGCCCAGTACTCTGCCCAGCTTAATCCTGCATATACATATTTGTATTCCTCTTCAGAAGCTGCTACTGTATAAGTAAACTCTAAATCTTTGTATCCGGTTGCACTTACTACAATCTGATAATCTCCTGTTCCGTTTGCAAATGGTGCAGCATCTGTCTTAATGCTTCCATCTTCATTTACAATGACAGTTGCGCCACGTCCGCTTGCTGCATAGCTTGTTCCATTTACAGAAACACTTGTAATACTCTTTACATATTCCTGTAAATCTTCTGCTTTAAATCCATCTGCAGTTACAAGTGCTGTCTTTTCTGCATCATAAGTTGCCGGCATGTCTTCTGTCTGAAGCATAAAGTCTGCACTCATATCTGCATATTTTCCTTTTTTATCTTTTACAACTAAAGTGTATTTTCCTTTTTTGGCATCTTTAAATTTCAGCACTCCATTTTCTACGCTTGCATCCAGTCCTTCTACACTGTATTCTGCATCAAAATCAGACGGCAGATTTTCAAAATTCACTTTTGTTTCTCCACTCTTTACAAAAGCATTATCTACAGATAAGGTTGCAGATATTTTTACCGGAACATAAATGTCATCTAAATCCATTTCATAGATACCATTTGTTGTATAATAAGTTACTTTATCGATGGTTTCTCCCATCATCTGTGCATAATGTGCAGAGGAAGTCGGGCAGCCATGTACACTTGTAGTAAATCCGGTGCACCATGCAATTTTGTGTCCTTTCCATACATTTTCCAGATGACGCATACCATAGTCATGACCTTCTTTCGTGCTGAATACAACGGCACTGATTTCATCGGTATCAAATGTAATTCCATCTAAATTCAGCTGATAATCCCCATATTTGCTTGTTGTCTTAAATTCTCCTGTTACACCACTTACTTTATTTACGGTGCCCTGTACTTTTCCAAAGCTTACATTTCCGCTTGCATCTACCGTTGCTTCTTTGTAGTAAGCCGGTGCTTCGGAAAGTACATAATAAGAATAGCTTGCATTTTCAAATAATGCATCTTTTCCTGTATAAGTTGTTTCTTTTGTCTGTCCACGGTTTGTTACGGAAATGGTTACAGAGTCAGAATCTGTTACCTGTTTAAATTTAGATAAATCCATTCCTTCCGGAACTTTAACTGGGAATACAATACCTGTAATATCTTCTCCGCCCTGGCTTACATGATAAGAACCGCCTACCAGACTGCTTGTTCTTGTCTTGTTTAAGGTTGCGGAAGAAACGGAGTCAACTGCTACACTGTTATTTAATTCGGATGCATAGAAATCAGCATACGGAATGTTCATTAAAACATATTCTACTTTTTCTGTTGGAGTAACCGGTGCTGCTTCCAATCCTGAAATTGCGGTCTCTAATTCACTTGCTGCTTTTGTCACTGCATCCTGAGATTCCTTCTTTGTCAGTGCATCTTTTGCTGCTGTTAACTTAGTCTGCATTGCATTCCAGGAAGCCTCTGTATAGCTGTCTTTTTGTAATGCCTCTGCTTTTGCAATTGCACTTTCCAGCGCTGTTGTATCAATCTTTACTTCCGCATCCGCTGCCGGTGCACTCTTAATTGCTGCAAGTGCCGCTTCTTTGATTGCCTTTGAAGTATATGTCGCTCCCGATACAGTGTCCCAGCTGTTAATAGTGCTTTCTGTTGCACTCTGATTCAATAGTTTGGTACGGATTCCCACACGTTTCGATGTATTCGCATCTACTGCCCAGTTTAAGTAAGTTTTACTTTCATCATTGTAAGATGCTGACGGAGTTACAGTAATATCTTTAAATTTTCCGTTCTCTACTGTAAGACTTACATTGACATCATACTCTGACCATCCATCCTCATCACCGTCTTTTACATGTGTTGTCTGAGTATAAGTACCATCCTTTGCCACCTGTTCTCCACTTGCTGCATAAACAGATGCCGGTGCCATTCCTGTTACCATAGATGCCGTCATCACAGCTGCCAGTGCTTTAGTTTGAAATTCATTTTTTTTGCTCATAGGTTCCTCCTTTTAATGTTATAGCATCTATCAAAAGTTAGCATTTTCTAACTTTTAATCAAAAAAAATTAGTGATTAATGGGAACTATTTTTCCTGATAAGCGCAAACATTCCCAGATTTTTGCTGCCGTAATTCCAATTAAAGTGCCGGTGACAGCCCCGCCAATTAATAGTGCCGGTAAATAATAAATCAAATGAACGTTGCTCACTACAAGCATTGCCGCTGCAAGCTGTGCGATATTGTGAGCCACACCTCCGGCAACACTGATTCCTAAAATGGAAAATCCACCGGCTTTTTTCAAAATCAGCATCACTGCCAGACTAAACATTCCACCGGCAATACTGTAAATCAAAGACATTCCATTTCCAAATAAGGTTCCCACAAGAAGGATTCTTAAAACAGAAACTAAGAATACTTCGTGTGGTTTCAAAAAACATAAACCGACTACAATTACCAGATTCGCAATTCCAAGTTTGATTCCGGGAATTCCAAAATTAAATGGAATTAATACTTCCACATAACTAAAAATCATAGCCAGTGCAATTAACATGGCGCAAAGTGAAATTTTTTTACTCACAAATTTTCTCCTGTCATCGATCGGTTAAATTCCAAGCCACATGAAAAGGCAAAGTAAAAGAACTGCCTTAAATACAGTAAATCCAATTTCATTTCCTTTTAATATGCCAACACCACAGGTTACATTTCCTTTCGGACAGCCATCAATACATTTCTGGCACTGGAAACATTCACCCTGTACGATACTTGTTTTTGCTTCTCTTAACTCAATCTTTGCAGGACAGCTTCTTGTACATTTACTGCATCCTTTTATACAACTTTCTCTTTTTCTCTCAAGAGAAAAGAACGGTAAAATCGGAAGCAAAGAAAAAATTGCTCCCATCGGACAAAAGAATCTACAGAAGAAGCGTTCTATGAATGCCATTCCAATCATAAGAAGAATCAGCACCGCAATTCCGATTTTATAAGCCGAAAGTCGGAAGTTTCCTGCATGAATCATGGAAAATACATCCCATGGACTTGTTCCTCTTGCATTTCCATAGACGCCAAAGAAGCACGCAAGCACAATCCCTGCCAGTAGTACATATTTTAGTAAAATCAGCCATTGCTCCCATTCTTTTTTCAGGGAAACCGGTTTTTTCTTAAGTTTTTTACAGATTTTTAAATACATCGCATGCAGTGCGTCTCCCAAACTTCCAAATGCACAGGCAAATCCACAAAAGAAACGCCCAAATACAATTGTGTAAGCGCATAAGACAAGTAAAACTGCCACAAAGGAAGTCAGCTCAATCTTTGCTTCCACTCCAATCTGCGTAAACATATATTTTACGCCACCAAACGCTGCAGTAAAGGCTGATGGTAAAAACAGGAAATATAACAACTGAATCACTGCCCGAAGCCAGGTATTTAATTGTTTTTTTTGTTTTTTTGAAAGGTTTTTTACATCTATCTTTTTCATTCTACCTACACCGCCTCTTCTAATGCTGCTTCCACCGCATTGATGATTCCGGTAGAACTAAATGTTGCTCCGCTTATCGTATCGACATCGGCTGACTGAGCCTCAATTAAATTTGGAATCACATCCATTGCCATTGTCAGATAAGCTCCATCTTCTTTTTCCGCAGATACCACTTCAATATCCGTAATTTCACCATTTTCCACAGTTACTTTTACTTGAATCGGTCCGCCAAATCCATCAGCTTCTCCTTCATAAGTGCCGTCTTTATAAGCACCTTCGCTTTCCTCTGAAGCATCTGCATCCGCCTGTGTATCTTTTGATTTTCCCTGCGCAACCTGTTCTTCTGCATTTTTTCTTGCAAGTTTCTCACTTTCTAACTGTGCATCTAATTTTGCAATTTCATCAGTTTTCTCTCTGTTCGTTAAAATCCCGTTATAACCGACAATTGCTACGGCAATCACTGCCACATTGATAAATCTGACTAAAAGTGATTTCATGGTGTTTCGTCTCCTGTATTTTCTTCTGTATTCTGATTGGAGTCATTCTCCTGATCCGAATCCTCTCCAGTATCTTCACCGGACTGTACTTTCTTTGCTGTCTCTAACGCAAGGTTACAGCCCTCTAAAATGGAGTTAGAAGAACAGGTTGCTCTTGAAACCGTATCAATCTCTTCCAGTGTTCCTTTTTCAAGGATCTGTGTTACCACACCAGGAAGTTTGGAAGTTCCCTGTACTGCCCGTTTTATGTAAGCGTCATTGTCTGAACTTCCATCACCTTTAATTTCGGAAATATCTGTAATCTTATCTTTTGAAATCGTAACTTTCATTGTAAGACTATATGCTTCAAAATCTCCATCTTCATTTGGAAGGCACGGTACAATTACGGTGTACTCTCCATCGGCATAAACATACTTTGTCTCATCTGGATTTTCATTATCTCCGCCATTGGTATTGCCGTTATTATCGTTTCCGTTATTGGTATTTCCGTTATTGTTACTGTTGTTTCCGTTATTATTATTGCCGTTGTTATTGTTGCTTCCGCTATTATTGTTGTTGTTATTCTCGCCTTTTGTCGCTTTCTCAGCCTCTTTTAGTGCTTCTTTTACTGCACCGATAATTCCTTTTGAGCTATAAGTTGCTCCCGATACGACATCCACATCTACTGTCTGTTTCTTCACCATATTTTCTGCAACTGCTCTTGCACGTTTAAAGAAGGTCTCATCGTCATTTTCTTCTACAATCACAACTGCTTTTAAGGTCTTATCCTGAATGACAATTGCTACCTTAATATCATCGAGATAGCCTTCCGCTGTTCCATAATAAACACCCTCTTTATATGGAAATTTTCCAGCTTCTGCTGTTGTATTGTCATTGCTGTTATTGCCGTTCTGTCCGCTTCCATTTGAGGATAAATTGGTATTCTGTGAATTAGAATTTCCATCAGAAGAAATTGCTGCCTGACTTAACGCATTTCTGACTGCTTCAATAATTCCTACTGAACTATAAGTTGCTCCTGATACGGTATCTACATTTGTACTTTGAGTTGCAATAATATTGGAAATCAATCCCGAAGCGCTCTGAATATAACTATCTCCATCGGAGGTATCAATAATCTGTATCGAAGAAATCTTTCCTCCGCTTATCACTACTTCTACCGTAAGTGCTCCTGAAAATCCCGTTCCTGTTCCATAATATGTTCCATCTGCGTAGGCAGATGCATCCTGTACTGTTGAGACAGAAGAAGAACCACCTGCCGGTGAAGAACTTCCACCTGAAGCACCTGCTGATGTTGATGCCGGTGTTCCGCTGTCTGCTGCCCCTGTCAGGGCATTTTTTACTGCACTGATAATTCCATTTGAACTGTAAGTTGCACCGGATACGACATCTACCTCTAACGTCTGTCCGGAGATAATCTTATCAATGACTCCTTTTGCACGACTGAAGAACGCATCATCATCGGCTTCATTTTCAACGATTTCAATTGCTGTAATCTGCTTATCTTTTACGGTAACCGCAACTTTGATTTTTCCCGCAAATCCGGTTCCTGTTCCGTAATACGTTCCATCTGATACATCAAATGAACCTTTTGCCGTACTTTTCTGTTCTTCTTTTTTGTCCTCGTCTTTTTTCTTATCCTCTTTTTTCTCTTTTTCAGCTGTATCTGCATTCTCCTGTTCAGATGCATCCTCATCTGTCTGATTTTTCGTTGTTTCCGGAATATCAACCGCATAAACCGGTGTGGAATATCCATGAAGAGAAACGCCGATACAGGCAGCTACAACAACTGCTGATAATGCCGGTGCCAGACTTTTTAGTTTCTTCAGTATGCTCATAAACTTTTGTTACTCCTTCTTTACTACCTCTGTATCAAAGTCAGAAGTAAAATCTTCTGCAATACCCTCTGATACATAAACTTTATTTTCTTTATCATATAAAATTATATCAAATTCATCACTGTGTGCTCTCCAATACTCAATTGCCTTATCTTTTCCCATAATAAACAGAGAAGTGGACAACGCATCACACATCGTACCATCTGCACTCACAATTGACACCGATAATAATCCGCTGTCTGCCGGATATCCGGTAGTCGGGTCAATAATGTGATGATAAGTAACCCCGTCCTGTTCAAAATAACGCTCATAACCGCCAGAAGTAATGACTGCTTTGTCTGAAATCGAAAGCACCCCAAGATAGCTGTCATCATCATCTACACCCTGAATGGCAACCCTCCATTTACTTCCATCTGTTTTTGTGCCAAGTGCCTGTACATTTCCGCCCAGATTCACCAGACCGCTTTTTACTCCACATTCCCGATAGATATCCATAATTCTGGTAGAAGTATATCCTTTCGCAATTCCTCCTAAATCGATCGCCATTCCATCGGTTTTAAAAGATACGGTACTGGTCTCTTTATCAAACACGACATCCGATAATTTCGTTTTTTCCAGAAGACTATCCAGTGTCTCTTTAGAAGGAACTTTGAAGTCACCTGTGGTAAATCCCCATTCTGCCATAATCGGATAAATTGCAATGTCAAATGCTCCGTCTGTGGACTCACCAAATTCCAGTGCACGTTCCACCAGATAAGAGGCATCTTTTCCCAAGGTTCCACCGCCATTGGCATTGACTTGTGCAATTTCACTTGACTCTTCTCCTGTGGAAAGCAGTCCATCCAGACGCTCAATTTCCGCAGCCGCCTTTTCCACTGCTTCCTCTCCATGACTTCCATAAGCAGTTACCGTCATGTAAGTATCCATGGCAAAAACATCCTTACTTGCCTCCTGGCTTTCATCTGCTTCACCATCGGTACTTTCCTCACTGATGTCCTGATTTTTCGCCTCTTGTGCCTCTTCTTTTTGACTGCTGCTATCGGTGATTTTTTGTGTACTACACCCTCCTAAAATCATTGTGCTTAATAAAAATAATACAAGTATCTTTTTTTTCACGTTTTTTCTCCTTACTGATGTTAGAGCCTCCTAACTTTGGATAGCTTATCATCACTTTTATTACTTGTCAATTATACTCTATACTTATTGAGAATTTTTCTCATTTTATCATATAGCCACTGTTTCATATATTAAACAGAAAAACGGTATGCTGTCCTCTCTCGACTCACATACCGTCTCTTTTATTTCTTATTTTTTTATTTTACCGCACCAATTAATGTATTAATATCATCAATCTGGTTTTTCTTTAAATACTCTTCGATTCCTTTAACCGTCTCAACTGTTGCATAAGGGTTTGCAAAATTTGCTGTTCCAATGGAAACTGCTGTTGCACCGGCTAAGATAAATTCCAGAGCGTCTTCTGCATTTGAGATTCCACCCATTCCGATAATCGGAACATGGACTGTCTGAGCCACCTGATAAACCATACGTACAGCCACAGGTTTGACACATGGACCGGACATTCCGCCGGTTTTATTTGCCAGCGCAAAGGTACGACGGTTAATATCAATCTTCATTCCTGTTAAGGTGTTAATTAAAGAAAGAATATCTGCACCGCCTGCTTCTGCTGCTCTTGCCATCTCTGTAATATCGGTTACGTTCGGACTTAACTTCATGATAACCGGCTGTTTTGCATATTTTTTCACTTCTTTTGTGATTGCCTCTACCGCTTTTGGATTCTGTCCAAAGGCAATTCCGCCTTCTTTTACATTTGGGCAGGAAATATTGATTTCTAATAAATCAACCGGTTCATCTGCCAGACGTTCTACTACTTCACAATAATCTTCTGTACTTTTTCCACATACATTTACAATAATTTTCGTATCAAACTGTTTTAAGAACGGAATATCTCTTTTGCAAAATACATCAATTCCCGGATTTTGGAGTCCAATTGCATTGAGCATGCCACCGTAAGTTTCTGCAATACGTGGGGTTGGGTTTCCCGGCCACGGTACATTCGCCACACCTTTTGTTACAACTGCACCTAACTCGTTTAAATCTACAAATTCACTGTATTCTGCGCCAGAACCAAATGTTCCGGAAGCGGTCATAACCGGATTTTTGAGTTCTACACCGGCAAGATTTACTTTTGTATTCATTATAATTCTACCTCCGTACTTAAGAACACCGGTCCATCTTTACAAATTCGTTTGTTGTGTACATGAGAATGAGAATCCACGTCTTTAGACTGACATACACAGGCAAGACAGGCTCCAACTCCACATGCCATCTTCTCTTCCATGGAAATCCAGCAAGGGATTCCTTTTTCCAGTGCATAATTTTTTAATGCACGAAGCATCGGTTTTGGTCCACAGGCAAACATCATATCTGCTTCGATTTGATTTTCACGAATTGCGTCTACTACATTTCCTTTTGTTCCAACACTGCCGTCTTCCGTTGCAATAAAAAGTGTTCCTGCTGATTCAAGTTCTTCTTTTAAGAATAAATCCTGATTGCGGTATCCGGATACAATAATCGCTTCTCCCTCGATTTCTTTTGCAGTCTGAAGCATTGGAGGAACGCCAATTCCTCCTCCAATCATCAGCACTTTTTTACCTTTTGCTTCTTCAATCGGAAATCCGTTTCCAAGCGGACCTAAGATTTCAAAAGAATCTCCTGCTTCTGCTTTGGAAAATTCTTCTGTTCCTTTTCCCACTACACGATATACAATACGAAGTGTGCCCTTTTCGCGGTCAATTTCACAGATACTGATTGGTCTTGGAAGCACACGGCTTTTATCATTGCTATAGACAGAGATAAACTGCCCCGGTTTTGCCTGTACTGCAATTTCTTTTGCATCAAGCCACATACTGCAGATTCCATCTGCAATCATCTTCTGCTCAATTACAGTACTTTTCATCTTTAACTTTGCCATGATTTTCTCCCCTTATTTTAATGCTGTTAATGCGCCATCAATATCTGCCACCATAGTTTCTACGGCTTTTCTGGATGCATCTGCAAAATTTGCCTCTCCAAACTCTGCATACTGTTCCTGTTTATAAGCTGCAATAATTCCGCGGGAAGAGTTTACCACTGCACCAAGTCCGTCTTCATTAAAGAAATGAACCAGGTCTTTTCCTTTTCCACCCTGTGCACCGTAACCCGGTACTAAAATATAAGATTTTGGCATAATTTTACGAAGCACTTTTCCCATTTCCGGATAAGTTGCACCGACAACTGCCCCGATATAACTGTATTCATCACCCATGCAGTCAGCGCCCCACTGAGCAACTTTTTCTCCGACTAATTCATATAATGGTCTTCCGTTAATTAACTGGTCCTGAAATTCTCCACTGGATGGATTGGAAGTCTTAACTAAAATAAACAGACCTTTTTTCTCTTTTTTGCAGATATCAATAAATGGATTGACACCATCTGAACCAAGATACGGATTCACTGTTGCAAAGTCTTCATCAAAACCTGCATACTCTTTTGTTCCAACCTGAACTTTTCCAAGATGCCCTACTGCATAAGCAGAAGACGTAGAGCCAATGTCTCCTCGTTTGATATCTCCGATTACAACCAAATCTTTTTCTTTACAGTAATCTACGGTCTTTTTAAATGCAACCAGCCCAGGAATTCCAAACTGTTCATACATTGCAATCTGCGGTTTTACTGCCGGAATCAAATCATAAGTCGCATCAATAATTGCTTTATTAAACTGCCAGATTGCTTCTGCGGCACCCTCTAAGGTTTCTCCATATTCTTTAAATGCAGTCTCCTGTACCTGTTTTGGCACATAAGAAAGCATTGGGTCTAAACCTACGCAAATCGGTGCATGAGTCTTTCTTATTTTTTCTGTCAGTTTGTTAATCATTTTTCTTCCTCCATCTTTTTGTGTCTTATATTGTTCTATTTATTTAAAATTTTTTGCTGCTTCCTGATTCATATAAGCAATCTTGCCATCGCAGATAGTCGCTTTTACCATTCCTTTTACTTTCCAGCCGTTAAACGGTGTATTTTTCCCGCGGGAAAGGAAGGTCATAGAATCAATGACATACTCTTTTTCAGGGTCAATAATTGTAACATCCGCAGGAGCTCCCACTTTTAAAGTACCTTTATTCGAATGAATTACCTGTGCCGGATTATAGCTCATCTTTTCTGCCATCTGCATTGGAGTTATGATTCCTTTTTCTACCAGTTCTGTAATTGTAAGTGCAACAGAAGTCTCCAATCCGACAATTCCAAATGGCGCATCTTCCATAGGCTGATTTTTTTCATCTCTGCTGTGCGGTGCATGGTCTGTACTGATTACATCAATGATATCATTTTTTAATCCTTCTAATAATGCTTCTTTATCCTCTTTGGTACGAAGCGGAGGATTCATTTTATAGTTTGAATCATCTTTATCAATTTCATCAGAAGTCAAAGTAAAATGATGCGGGCAGACTTCTCCTGTCACATCCAGCCCTTCTTCTTTTGCAAGGCGGATCATTTCTACGCTGTCTTTTGTAGAGCAATGACAAAGATGCAGTTTTGCTCCTGCTTCTTTTGCCAATAAAATATCTCTTGCGACAATGACATCTTCCACTGCATTGCTGATTCCCGGTAATCCCAGTTCTTTTGTATATTCATCGGAATTGACACAGCCCTTTACTTCCATCAGGCTTTTATCTTCACAGTGTGCAAATACCGGAATGTTGCACTCAGCGGCAATCTTCATTGCCTCTTTGTATAATCCTGCATTCATTACACTCTTTCCATCTTCACTGATTGCCGGAATCCCGGCATCTGCCATTTCTTTAATTTTGGCAAGTTCTTCTCCTGCCTGTCCTTTTGTAACCGCTCCAATCTGAAGTACATGAATCGGTGCCATCTCTTTTGCTTTATTATGCACGTATTTTACGCGGTCTGCACAGTCAATGACCGGCTTGGTATTTGGCATGGCAAGAATTGTGGTAAACCCACCCTTTGCCGCCGCTTTGGAGCCTGACACAATATCCTCTTTGTACGTAAGTCCAGGGTCACGCAGATGTACATGAAGGTCAATCAGACCCGGCATTACATAACAGCCTTTGGCATCAATTACCTTATCCTGTTTTGACGGAGTGATTTCATCTTTTATTTCTTTAATCTTTCCTGCTTCGATATACAAATCACTTATCTTATCTGTCTTTGTTGCGGGGTCAATTACCCGTCCGTTTTTAATTAAAATGTTCATGGACTCTCCTCTCCTCCAGCGCCTTCTCTGCACTCTCATCTTCTTACAAAATCAAGTACAGAAAGATTTTGAGAATACATTTTATTCTCTTTTGGTTTTAATAGTAACATACACAAATTCTTTCGTCAATTATACTTTTTTTCTTGACTTTTAAGGCATTTTTGCATATACTGAATCTTGTAATGAAATATTGGATATAAATAATGAAGTGCATTTCACAAGCTTCTGATTATTGTAAATTAAGCGGTTTTTAGAGATTGTATTATTTTATTTATAATGAATATACTCTCTAAAGACCGCTTTTTATTCATATAAGGAGATTTTGAAAGTCCTGCTTTCTTTTGTTTCTATCCGAAATTCAACTACTTATTTTTTTTATTTTATGGAGGTAACATTATGAACAAGGGAACTGTTAAATGGTTCAACGCAGAAAAAGGTTATGGATTTATCACAGGAGAAGACGGACAGGATGTATTCGTACATTTCTCTGCTATCACAGGTGAAGGATTCAAAACTTTGGAAGAAGGACAGGCTGTATCTTATGATTTAACAGAAGGTGCTCGCGGAATGCAGGCAGCTAATGTTGTTAAATTATAATTTATAAGGTATCTGAATCATTTGATTTTCTTATAAACAGCGCAAAAAGCGGCTGTCACATGAACCATGTGGCAACCGCTTTTTCTTCACATTAAATCAAATGTATCTGGGACTCCACTCATTATTCTGCATCTGTTGTATTTAAAGAACTTAAATAATCCGTGATTGCAGTTACATCCATCTGAGTGGTTACAACTTCTGCATTTTCATCCGGTGTTGTGACAACCTGATATACAGAATATCCAATCCAGCCGACTAAGAGCAGAGAAACAATTGTAATTCCCAGCTTTTCAACGAGTGTCATACTCTCATCATTTTTATTTTTTCTCTTATTTTTTCCACGGACTGCTTTATTTTTTTTATACTGGTCTACTTTTTCCTGACTCATGTTTCGATTCCTCAACTTTCTACTGTCTATTCGCTATGTACTTTCTACCGCCATCCATTTTGCGGCGTCTGCGCTCATTATAGCACGTTTTCTTTTTTCTGGCTACACCAAACCCAGCGTTTTCAAAAGAAAGAGCCAGCCGGTCAGAGTAAATGCCGAACACAGTGTTGTCACCATAACAATACTCGAAGTCAGTATCCCTTCATATCCCATATTTCTTGCCATAACAAAACTGCTGACGGTTGTAGCTGAACCAAGCATCACTAAGATTGCAACCAACTCCGATTCACGATATCCAAGCCGGACTGCCATCGGCAAAAAGATGGCTGCAAGCACCACTAATTTTAAAGCACTTGCAATGAGAGTCGGTTTTAATTTTCCAAGTGCCTTTTTTCCCTCGAAAGAAGCTCCCATCGCCATAAGACCAAGCGGAGTTGCAAGCACTGCCATATTTTTCACTGTTTTTTGCAGAATCTCCGGCTGTGGAATTTTTAAAATTGCCCACACAAAACCTGCTGCAATTCCAAGAATAATCGGATTCGTAACAATTCCCTTTAAAGTTTTTTGTAGCAGGGCTTTATCCATTTTTCTCTGTCCCGGTTTTAATAAAGACAGGACAATTACCGCAAACGCATTGTAAAGCGGTACCGTTCCGATAATCATAAGCGGTGCCATTCCAGATGTACCATAGATATTCTGGATAAATGCAATTCCAAGAATTGCCGCACTGCTTCGATATGCTCCCTGCACAAATTCTCCACGTTCTTCTCTTTTTACAACAAAGAATGACAAAACCGTCACTCCTGTAATACTTAAAAACGTTGCAATAAAACAGAACAACACAAACCCGCCATTCCAGCTTTCACGAATATCAACTGCTGAAATATCCTGAAACAAAAGAGCCGGAAGTGCCACAGCAAAGGCGAATTTATTCATCTTTGCCGAAAATGCTTCATCTATCAGCCCGACTCTTTTAAAAAAGCTTCCAAGAAGCATTGTAAAAAAAATAGGAAGGGTTGCATTTAAACTAAAAATCAGATTATCCAACGTCTTAGTTTTCCTTTACCAACACTTTCAGGATTTCTGAAATATACATGGTATGATAATCTTTCTGTGGATACCATTTTGTGTCAATTTTTTCATCTTCAAAGTTTTCCGGAAGAATGTCTCCATGATACATTTTCTTGCACACTAAAATCAGATTTGCTTCTTCAAATGCAGCTGTTCCATCCACAAAGTATGGAGTTAAACCAGCTTCTTTGATTTTATCTTTGTCACGTCCGGAAACACTTCCACAGATATTTAATGCTTTTCTGTACGATTCATCAAAAAATGAAATCGTAAACGTATCATTTGCATCTACAAATTCTTTTGTATAGCGCTGTGGGCGAATATAAGTCGTTACTGCATTTTTTCCCCACATAATACCGACGCCACCCCAGCTTGCGGTCATTGTATTGCATTTTTCTTCATTGCCTGCAGTAATTAACATCCATTCTTTTCCGATTTTTGTAAATGGATTCATCTGCAATTCTTCTGCTTTTACTTCTTTAAATGCCATGATTTGATTCTCCTTGTCATTAAATTTTTATTGTCAAAAACATATTTATCTGCCGTATAATTTTGTCATACGGCGGATTTTCTCTTTTAATTCTTCGGAAAATGCCCCTTTTGTCATTCTCCATTTCCAGTTGTCTCCAAGCGTGGACGGCATATTGATTCTTGCCTCACTTCCAAGTCCCAGAAAATCCTGGACCGGAATAATACAGGTATCTGCTGTACTTCTCATCGCAAGTGCAATTAAATCCCAGTGCTGTTCTTCCTTTGGAGTGTAAAAACTATTCATGTAACGCAGGGCAACCTCTTTGTCTCCATCGGAAAGTTTCTCAAACCAGCCCGCTGTTGTATCGTTATCATGTGTTCCTGTATAAACCACACAGTTTCTCTGATATTTATAAGTCAGATAATCACTGTCCTCACTCGGGTCAAAAGCAAACTGCAGAACTTTCATTCCCGGATATCCGCTGTCTTTTAAGAGTTGAAATACACTCTCTGTCAAAAATCCCAAGTCCTCTGCAATAATATCAAGTTCACCAAGCTTTTCTTTGACCGTGTTAAATAAATCCATACCCGGACCTTTTTCCCAGTGTCCGTTTACGGCTGTCTCATCTCCATAAGGAATCGAATAATATTCGTCAAATCCACGGAAATGGTCGATTCTTACAATATCATATAAATCAAAGCAGTAAGCAATTCTCTTCAACCACCAGTCATATCCTGTTTTCTTATGATATGCCCAGTTATATAATGGGTTTCCCCAAAGCTGTCCTGTTGCAGAAAAAGCATCCGGCGGGCATCCGGCCACACCAAGCGGAAGATTTTTCTCATCTAACTGGAATAACTCCGGATTTGCCCAGGTATCTGCACTGTCAAATGCAACATAAATCGGAACATCACCTACAATCTGAATTCCCTTTTTGTGTGCATATTCTTTTACTTTTGTCCACTGCTCATGAAACTCATACTGCAAAAATTCATAAAAATTACATTCTTCTTCCAGTTCTTTTTTATAATATTCTACCGCTTCCGGTTTTCTAAGACGGATCTCTTCTTCCCACTCAATCCAGCTTTTTCCATCATTTTGATTTTTAAGTGCCATATACAGTGCATAATCCGGGAGCCAGTGTTGATTGGCTTTACAAAATTCTGTGAATTTTTCATCGGATAATATATCAGAATTTAAAAATGCCTGTTTTAATAATACAAATCTGGAATTATAAATTCTTCCATAATCAATGTAGGATTCATTGTCTCCATAATCAGAAGCTTCGCAGGCTTCTTTTGTCAGCCAGCCTTTTTCTGCCAGTGTATCCAGATCAATAAAATACGGATTTCCTGCAAACGTAGAAAAGGATTGATATGGGGAATCTCCATAGCTGGTAGGACCAAGTGGCAGAATCTGCCATAATTTTTGTCCCGTCTCTTCTAACAAGTCAATAAATTCATAAGCTTCTTTTGAAAATCCACCGATTCCATAAGGAGATGGCAGGCTCGCAATCGGAAGCAGCATTCCGTTTCTTCTCATTTCAATTTCCTCATTCTTCATATTGTATTTTTATTAATGTAAGCCCTCTTGCCGGCGCCGTTGCTCCGGCTTTTTTTCTGTCTTTCGCCTCTATGATTTCCAACATATCCTCTGGTTTTCTTGCCCCGCTTCCCACTTCGATTAACGTTCCTGCAAGAATCCGTACCATATTATAAAGAAAACCACTTCCTGTAATCCGCATACAGATTTCGTCGTCCTCTTTTTTTATCTGAAAATCATAAATGGTCCGCACTGTCGTTTTGACCTGTGCCCCTGCTCCGCAGAAACTCTTAAAATCATGTTCTCCAAGCAGATATTCTCCGGCTTTTCGCATTTTTTCCACGTCTAATGGAAGATAAGTAAAATGAGAATACAGCCGTTTTGTCGGAACCGGAAATTTTTTATTTAAAATCCGATATTCATACGTTTTCCTGCTGTTTCGATAACGAGGATGAAAATCCGGTTCAACTTCTTTTGACATCTGAATCCGAATGTCTTCCGGCAGTCTTTGATTTAAGGCATAAGAAATTTTTTCTCCCGGCATCCTTGCACTTGTATCAAACACAGCTACATTTCCAAGTGCATGTACTCCTGCATCCGTACGGCTTGCTCCGATGGTTTCAATCGGCTCTTTTAGTAATTCCGATAACTTTTGGTTAATCACTTCCTGAACTGTAATTCCATTTGGCTGTACCTGCCATCCACAATAATTTGTTCCGTCATAGGCAATTTCAAGCATGACCCGTTTCATGTTCTATTCCTCCTCTGACTACTCTCACAGGCAAACCTGTGGGTTTTTGCCACTAATTTATAACAATATACTCAAAAAATCCCGAGAGTACATTATACTATAATACGCAATACAATGTCGGCAATCAGATAAACCAGTAAAACCAGATATGCCATAATATCATGATTCTGATATTTTAATGGTTTCATGGATGTACGATGGTCTCCTCCATGATAACAGCGGGCTTCCATTGCCATTGCCAAATCATCTGCTCTTCGAAATGCCGAAATAAAAAGCGGAACTAACAGCGGAATTAAATTTTTCGCTTTTTTGATTAAATTTCCCGATTCAAAATCTGCCCCTCTGGCAATCTGTGCTTTCATAATTTTATCCGTCTCTTCCATTAAAATCGGAATAAAACGCAGTGCAATCGACATCATCATTGCGATTTCATGAACCGGAACTTTAATTTTGTTGAGCGGACGCATTAATTTTTCCAGACCGTCGGTCAACTGGTTTGGTGTCGTTGTCAATGTCATAACAGAAGAACCCATCACCAGATAAATCAGTCGGATTCCGATTTTTATCGCCTGACGGATTCCTTCTTCTGTAATCTTTAAAATCCAAATCTGTACAACCACTTTTCCGGGAACTAAGAACAGGTTAAATGCCACTGTAAGGATAAAAATAAAAAACAATGGCTTTAAACCTTTCATCATAAATTTAACCGGAACTTTGGAAAGTACAATCACCACCGCTAAAAATGCTGTGGCCAGCAGATACCCCCATAAAGAATTTGCAACAAACAGTGAGATTAAAAATGCAATTGTTCCTACAAATTTCACTCTCGGGTCTAAGCGATGCAAAATTGATTTTGCCGGATAATACTGGCCAATTGTGATATCTTTTATCATAGTATCTGTTTCTCCAGTGCTCTTAAAATACTTCTCTTTGCTTCCTCAATCGTTGTCGCATTTGTATCAACCGGAAGACCTTTTGCCTGCAGATCATGCATGATATAGGTAATCTGCGGTGCTGCAAGCCCCATTGATTCCAATTCTTTATAATGAGAAAAGACTTCTTTTGGCGTTCCGTCAAATGCTTTTTCCCCTTTATTCATCACAATCATGCGCTCTACATATTTTGCGATATCTTCCATACTGTGTGAAACCAGTACCACCGAAATTTTTCGTTCTTCGTGAAGCATTGCAATCTGGTCTAAGATTTCATCTCTGCCTCTTGGGTCAAGACCCGCTGTCGGCTCGTCTAAAATCAATACTTCCGGCTCCATCGCTAAAACTCCGGCAATTGCCACTCTTCTTTTTTGTCCTCCGGAAAGTTCAAATGGCGAACTTTTATAAGATTTCTCTGGAAATCCAACATGCGCAAGTGCCATTCTTGCCTTTTCTTCTGCTTCTTCCTGACTTGCTCCAAGATTTTTTGGACCAAAGCAGACATCGGTAAGCACATCTGTTTCAAACAACTGATGTTCCGGATACTGAAAGACCAGCCCGACTTTACTGCGAAGGTTTCGAAGCGGATATCCCTCTTTCCAGATATCTTCCCCATTATAAGAAACAACTCCTGAAGTCGGACGGATGAGTCCGTTTAAATGCTGAATTAACGTTGATTTTCCACTGCCGGTATGTCCGATAACTCCCATAAACTGTCCCTGCGGAATCTCCAGACTAACGTCTTTTAATGCATGCATCTCATAAGCGGTTCCCGGACTGTAAGTATAGGTTACATTTTCTAATTTTATCGACATAATGCACTCACCAGTTCCTCTCTTGTCAATATTCCATCCGGTATCGGCACACCTGCCTGTTTCAGTTCATACGCCAACAAAGTAACCTGCGGTACATCCAGACGATAGGATTTTAACTCTTCTACTTTTGAAAATACTTCCCTTGGTGTTCCCTGCATGACAATTTTTCCTTTATCCATGACAAATACTTTATCCGCCAAAGTCACTTCTTCCATGTAATGGGTAATCAAAACGACTGTTATGCCTTTCTTTTCGTTTAATTCCTTTACCGCCTGCAGCACTTCTTTTCGTCCGTTTGGATCAAGCATCGCCGTAGGCTCATCCAAAATAATGCACTTTGGCTCCATTGCCATCACACCGGCAATTGCCACTCTCTGTTTTTGTCCTCCGGAAAGTTTATTCGGAGAATGACTTCTATATGCCGTCATACCGGTTGCCTCTAAACTTTTATTGACTCTTCTCCAGATTTCATCCGTTTCCACACCCATATTTTCCGGACCAAATCCGACATCTTCTTCCACAATCGAACCAATAATCTGATTATCGGGATTCTGAAATACCATGCCGGCTTTCTGACGTACTTTCCAGATTTCTTCCTCCGTAGAAGTATTGATTCCATCTACTACCATTGCACCCTCTGTTGGATATAAAAGCGCATTGATATGCTTTGCCAGCGTCGATTTCCCGGAACCATTATGTCCAAGAACTGCAATAAACTGTCCCTGTTCAATATCCAGATTAATGTCATCGAGCGCACGATGTGTTTCTTCTATATGTCCATTTTCATCATATTTATAATAATCATGCATTAACTTTAATGCTTTAATGATTCCCATCGTCTATCCTCTCTCTTGTAACACTCTGTCATTTCCACATACATACCGATAAACTTCTATTTCTTTTGCATCCTGTTCCACATGATAATCGATTTTTAAAAATCCCAGTTTTTTTGCCAGCGCAATGGATGATTTGTTCTCCGAATGAATCCGGCAGTAAAGATACTTTGCGCCTCGCTCTTTGGCTTCTAAAAGAATTGCATGGCAGGCTTCATATCCATATCCCTGTCTTTGATAAGCTTCATCAATCAGATAACCCAGTTCCACAACAGAACGACCCTGATTCCAGATTTTCGGTTCGATTCCCACTCGTCCGATAATTTTACCACTTTGTTTTTCTATCACTGCCCAATAGCCCATATCACACAATTCATACATATATCTTCGGTAACTTGGGAAGTTTTCGATTTCTTCTTCTAATGTCTTTTCCTTTCCCTCAACCGCATTTTCTGTTGAATTCTGCTCATTTAAAGCAAGCATTTGTGGTAAGTCCGCTTCTGACATTTCCCGAACTAAAAGTCGTGGGGTCTCACATACCACTGCTGGAAGATGGTGATTGTGGCAATAAACTTTTTCCACAAATCTGGCATCAATCTCTTCATAGCCTTCGATTATCATTGCCGCCTGACTTAAGTCCTGCTTTCCTGAATCCGGATTAAAATATCCCATACAGGTTATATTTGCCGCTTTTGCTGCACGGCATCCATTGGTAGAATCTTCCACAACCAGACATTCACTTACGTCTAATTCAAGTTCCTCTGCTGCTGCCAAAAAGACGTCCGGTGCCGGTTTCGGATGCTTTACATTCTCTCCACTTAATATTTTATCAAAGTAGTGCCGAATATTTAAACGTTTTGTAACCATTTGAATATAAGAAAGCGGTGAAGAAGAAGCAATCGCCATTTTGTATCCCGCATTTTTTAAGCGTTCTAACAACTGTGGCACGCCCTCTATCATCGGGATACCCTCCCGTTCCACCGTTTCCGCTTTAATCTTTTTCATGGTATCCACTAATGCCTTATCTTCTCTGTCAATTCCATAGGTTTCATGAAGAAGATTCATAAGAAATCCAAGTGTAGAACCAATACAAGGTTTATAGACCTCATAATCCAATTCAATTCCACGTGTTAAAAGTGCTTCTTTCCAGATACGGTAATGTACTGGTTCACTGTTGATCAGCACTCCGTCCATATCAAATATAATTCCCTTTAACATCCTTTTTCTCCAAACTTTAAAAGGGTACTGCTTTTTCACAGCACCCTTTCTATTTTTTCAGGCATTGCACGGTGTAAAGCGTTGGAATGCTTAGCTGCGGTAAAGCGGACATTCGCAATCCGCTTTGCTACTTGCTCATGAACGCAGTCGCTTCGCGCTCTGTCAGTGGGAGCTTTCAACTCCCACTGACAGAAGCATCCCCCTCACTCGCCGCTTAGTGCTCCGCGCACTTGAAGCAGGGGAATGCTTAGCTGCGTTCAAACAGCAATTCATCCATAATTTTCCAGATTTCTTCCCTTCCCTGCTTGGTTTCGGCTGAGAATGGAATGACCTGTGTGCCCGCAAGCAGCTCGAGTCCTTGTTTCAATGCCTTCACGTGTTTCTGTACCTGGCTGCGTTTTAATTTATCTACTTTTGTTGCAATAATAATCGGCTGATAACCATTGTGTACAATCCAGTCATACATCATTTTGTCATTTGCTGACGGGTCATGCCGAATATCAATCAGCAAAAAGACCGCTTTTAACTGCTTTGATTTCTGGAGATAACGTTCAATTAATTTTCCCCACTGTTCTTTTACTGACTGCGAAACCTTTGCATATCCATATCCCGGCAAATCTACCAGATACATGGCATCATTAATATTATAAAAATTAATGGTCTGTGTCTTACCCGGGGAAGCACTGGTTCTTGCCAGTGCTTTACGATTCATTAATGCATTAATCAAAGAAGATTTTCCCACATTTGATTTTCCCGCAAATGCAACCTCAGGTAACTCAGTATCAGGAAGTGTGCTGGTAATTCCACACACAATGTCCAGTGACACATTTTTTATAATCATACCTGACCTCCCGTAAATGCTTCTTTTATTACTTCTTCCATAGAGCTTACAAAGATAATATTCAGTCCGTCTGTAATTTCTTTTTCTAATTCCTCTACATCCGGTTTATTTTCTTTCGGAACAAGTACCGTTGTAATTCCGGCATTTTTTGCCGCAAGCAGTTTTTCTTTTAATCCTCCGATCGGAAGGACACGACCTCTTAAAGTAATTTCACCGGTCATTGCAAGATTTGCTTTTACCGGAATTTTTGTAATTGCAGAAAGCATTGCTGTCGCCATGGTAATTCCGGCTGATGGACCATCCTTTGGAACCGCTCCTTCCGGAATATGGATATGTATGTCATTGTTTTTAAAAAATTCTGCATCAATCTGATAGTTCTCTGCAATTGAGCGGATATAGCTGATTCCGATCTGTGCAGATTCCTTCATGACATCTCCCATCTGTCCGGTCAATACAAACTCACCCTGACCCGGCATCAGATTCACCTCGATTTGAAGTGTATCCCCACCAACACTGGTCCATGCAAGTCCACGTACAATCCCTATCTGGTCTTCTTCATTTTTCTTCTGAAACGTATAACGCGCTCTTCCTAAAAATTCTTCCAGATTCTCTTTTTCTACTCTTACACAGCTTTCTTTTTCTTCTAAGATTTTTCTGGCTGATTTTCTACAGATTGTTCCAATCTTTCGCTCCAGACTTCTGACACCTGCTTCTCTTGTATAAGCAGTAATCATTTCTCTTAAAGCTTCATCGGAAATTTCAAGCTGCGCTGATTTTAATCCGTGTGCCTTAATCTGCTTTGGAATCAGATGTTCTTTTGCAATATGCCATTTTTCATTTTCGGTATAGCTGCTGACTTCAATGATTTCCATACGGTCTAAAAGCGGACCCGGAATAGTCTGTAAATCATTTGCAGTTGCAATGAAAAGCACTTCTGATAAATCCAGAGGAATTTCCACATAGTGGTCACGGAATTTATGATTCTGCTCAGAATCCAGCACCTCCAGAAGAGCGGAAGAAGTATCCCCTTTGTAATCACTGCTGACTTTATCTATTTCATCTAACAGCATCAGAGGATTTTTGACTCCCGCCTGAATCATTCCATTTGCAATACGACCCGGCATTGCGCCCACATAAGTTCTCCTATGTCCACGGATTTCTGCCTCGTCACGCACTCCGCCAAGACTGATTCTGACATATTCTTTATTCAACGCATGTGCTACCGATTTTGCAATGGAGGTTTTTCCGGTTCCGGGCGGTCCTACCAAACAGAGAATCGGACTTTCACCTTTTTTCGTCAATGTCCGTACCGCAAGAAATTCCATGATACGCTCTTTTACTTTTTCCAGACCATAGTGTTCTTCTTCAAGAATCTGATACGCTCCCTGCAGGTTCTTATTATCGCGACTGGTCTTGTCCCATGGCAGAGACAATAACGTTTCAATATAGGTACGTATTACCCCTGACTCTGCCGGACTTCCCACAGTATTTTTAAACCGGTTGATTTCTTTTGTAATACGTTCTTTGACTTCTTTTTTTGCCTTTAATTTCTTTACGGTTTCTAAAAACTGCTCCGCTTCCGTTGCAGAATTATCTTCGCCTAATTCCTCACGGATCACTTTTAACTGTTCCCGTAAAATATATTCACGCTGATTTTTGTCGACACGCTCTTTCACTTTGGATTGAAGTCTTGCTCCGATTTCCATAATCTGGATTTCGTTTGTAAGAATCATTCCTACAATTTCATAGCGTTCCTCAAGGCTGACTGCCTCTAAAATCTTCTGTCGTTCTTCATAGCGAATCTGAATATGAATTGAAATCTGGTCTAAAACTTTTTCCACGTTCTCTAATTCTAAAATCTGACCGGCAAGTTCTTTGCTGATCTGCTTATTGGAATTACAGTAACGTACAAATAATTCTTTGATACTGCGAAGCATTGCTTCTTTTACCGTTTCATCTAAGTCTTCTTCCGGCTCAAAAACCGCTATCTGCGCCTCAAGATAATTTGGATTTTCTTCTAAAGAAACCAGCTGTGCTCTCTCAATTCCTTCTACTAAAACTCGAACAATGTTCTTTGGAAGTTTTACCAATTGTTTAATTTCTGCAATTGTTCCAATTGGATATAAATCCTCTTGAACCGGTTCTTCTGTCTCAGGATTTTTCTGTGTAATCAAGAGAATCCTCTGATCCTGCATCATTGCTTGTTCAATCGCCTGAATCGATTTCTCTCTGCTTACATCAAAGTGAACAATCATATCAGGAAGAATGGTCGTTCCTCTGAGGGCAACCGCCGGTAAATGATACATTATGTCACTCAATTCCCACACCTCCTTATTTTCATTGATGTATTCCGTTCTTATGCTGTTTCCGGTTTATTGCGTTTGCGTCCGCCTTTGCTTCTTCTTGTCGGAGGCTGCATTTCTCCATGCTCGAGTTCGGCACTTCCTGTTCCTTCTACCACTTCTTTGGTAATCTTGCAGGAACGGATGGTCTCATCGGATGGAATTTCATACATTAAATCCATCATGGTATTCTCCATGATAGCGCGAAGTCCTCTCGCTCCGGTTTTTCTTGTCATAGATTTTTCTGCAATGGCATTAATTGCGGACTCATCAAACTCTAATTTTACGCCATCTAATTCAAACAGTTTTTCGTACTGTTTTACTAAAGAATTTTTCGGTTCTTTTAAGATACGAACCAGAGCTTCTTTATCCAGCGCATCCAAAGAAACAACAACCGGTACTCGTCCGACAAATTCCGGAATCATACCAAATTTTACAAGGTCATGCGGCATAACTTCTTTTAACACATCACCGATATTTCGTTCTTTTTTATCTGCAATCTCAGTATTAAATCCGATTGATTTTGTATCCATACGGGTTTCAATAATTTTATTTAAGCCCTCAAATGCACCACCACAGATAAATAAAATATTGCTGGTATCAATCTGGATAAATTCCTGCTGCGGGTGTTTTCTTCCTCCCTGAGGCGGAACACTTGCAACTGTTCCTTCAATAATTTTCAGCAGTGCCTGCTGTACCCCTTCACCGGATACATCACGGGTAATGGAAGTATTTTCTGATTTTCTGGTAATCTTATCAATTTCATCAATGTAGATAATACCATACTGTGCACGTTCTACATCATAATCTGCTGCCTGAATAATCTTAAGCAGAATATTTTCTACGTCCTCTCCTACATAACCTGCTTCTGTCAGTGTTGTCGCATCTGCGATTGCAAATGGAACATTTAACAGTTTTGCAAGTGTCTGTGCAAGCAGAGTTTTTCCGGAACCTGTCGGTCCTAACATCAAAATATTACTCTTCTGAAGTTCTACATCTGAATTACTGCCTGCCAATACTCTTTTATAATGATTATAAACTGCTACGGAAAGTACTTTTTTGGCTTCATCCTGTCCGATTACATAGTCATCCAGAAATGACTTAATCTCCTGTGGTTTCAGCAGATTAATTTCATCGTTCATCGGTTCTGCATAATCTGCACTTTCTTCCGCACAGATTTCTGCACAGATTTCCACACACTCATCACAAATATAAGTTCCGTTTGGTCCGGCGATCAATTTACGCACCTGCTCCTGTGTTTTTCCACAAAATGAGCAGCGGACTTTCGGTTCATTTCCTTTCATTGCCATTTCTTTTCCTTTCTGTTTTACTTCTCTTTTTAATGGCGAAAAGACCCCCGAGCCAAAGCGCAGGAGTCTTATCTTTTGTCTTACTTTTTATACTCAATTATGCTGTCAATCAGACCATAAGCCTTTGCCTCTTCTGCGGACATATAATAATCTCTTTCCGTATCTCTGGCAACGACTTCATAAGGCTGACCAGTATTTGCAGCCAGAGTCTCATTCAGTTTCTTTTTGGTTTTCAGAATCATATTTGCAACGATTTCAATCTCTGTTGCCTGACCCTTTGCACCGCCAGATGGCTGATGAATCATGATTTCTGCATTCGGAAGAGCAAAACGTTTTCCTTTTGCACCACCTGCAAGAAGGAATGCTCCCATACTTGCAGCCATACCTACGCAGATTGTTGATACATCACATTTAATATAATGCATGGTATCATAAATTCCCCATCCTGCTGAAACTGAACCACCCGGGCTGTTAATGTATAACTGAATATCTTTTCCAGGATCTTCTGATTCCAAGAACAGAAGCTGAGCAATAATAAGACTTGCAGTTGTATCATTTACTTCTTCTCCTAAAAAGATAATTCTGTCTTTCAGCAAGCGGGAATAAATATCATAACTTCTCTCGCCCCTGCTTGTCTGTTCAATCACATATGGTACTAAACTCATGAAACTCCTCCTATTCTGTCAAACAGGTTCAAAGGACTGATTAAGCCTCTTTATTTTCTACGACTTCTGTTACTTTTGCAGCATCTGCAAGTAAAGTAACTGCTTCCTGAACAGCTAAATCTTTCTTCATCTGTTCTTTTTCGTAGTCACCCATTAATTCATTTAATTTTTCAGCTGTCATTTTATATGCTTCAGCCATTTTTGCAATTTCTTCATTGACTTTTTCATCAGAAATCTGGATATCTTCTACTTCTGCAACTTTTTCAAGTACCAGACGTGTCTGGATCGTCTTCATAGCCTGTGGTCTTAACTGTTCTTCCATTGCTGCACGGTCAGAACCTGTGAACTGATAGTACTGGTCAATGGAAAGTCCCTGCTGCTGAAGTCTTGAGATAAAGTTGTTTAACAGCTCCTCAATCTGAAGCTGAACCATAGCTTCCGGAATATCCATCTGTGCATTTTCAATTACTTTATCTACTACTTTATCTTCTTTTTCACGTTTTGCAGCTGCTTCTTTTCTTTCTTTTAAGTTCTTTTCGATATCAGCTTTGTATTCTGCAAATGTTTCAAATTCAGAAACATCTTTTGCGAATTCATCATCTAATTCCGGAAGTTCTTTTACTTTAATTGCTTTTACTGTGCATTTAAATACAGCAGCTTTTCCTTTGAGGTCTTCTGCATGATAATCTTCCGGGAAAGTAACGTTTACTTCTTTTTCTTCTCCGATTACTGCACCAACCAACTGCTCTTCAAATCCCGGGATGAAAGAGTTAGAACCAATTGTCAGCGGATAATCGGTTCCTTTTCCGCCTTCAAAAGCAACTCCGTCAACGAATCCTTCAAAGTCAAGTGTTACCATGTCTCCATCAGCAACTGCTCTGTCATCTACGTCGATTGTTCTGGAGTTCTTTTCCTGTTCTTTTTTCAGTTCTGCTGCAACTTCTTCTTCTGTTACGTCTGCTGCGGATACTTCTACTTCTACACCTTTATATTCACCTAAAGTAACTTCCGGTTTTACAGCAACTTCTGCTGTAAAGATGAAAGATTTTCCTTTTTCAATCTGTACAATGTCAATTGTTGGTCTGGAAACGATGTCTAATTCGCTTTCCTGTGCTGCCTTTGGATATTCTGTATTAATCAGAAGATTTGCTGCATCTTCAAAAAATACACCTGCTCCATACATTTTTTCAATCATAACACGTGGAGCTTTTCCTTTACGGAATCCTGGAATGTTGATGCTTTTTTTGTTTCTGTTGTAAACAGTGTTTACTGCTTTTTCAAAATCTTCTGCTGATACTTCAACTGTCAGCTTTGCCATGTTTTTTTCGAGTTTTTCTACCTGTACGCTCATTTTAAATGATTCCTCCTTGAATTCTATATGTATTGATGCATATTAGGTATTCATGCATTTCTGCCCATAAATAGACCATTTTTCATACTTACAGTCATTATCACAGTATAGCACAAGGTTTTTTAAAATACCAGCATTTTTTTAATAAACGATTGATTTTTTTATCTGATGTGCCTTTACTTCACCTTCTAACTGACTAATCAGCTCCAGCGCAAACGCAATTGCCGTTCCAACCCCTCTGCTTGTTGTCACATTCTTATCACGTACCACTGCTTCTTCCGAAAGAACTGCCCCTTTTAATTTTTCCTCGCATCCCGGATAGCAGGTTGCTTTTCTGCCTTTTAAAATTCCATTTGCTCCAAATACTCCTGGTGCGGCACAGATTGCTGCTACTTTTTTGTCTGCTTCATTAAATTTTATCAACAATTCGGTTAAACCTTTGTGTTCTCCTAAATGCAAAGTGCCCGGCATCCCGCCCGGCAGTACAAGCATATCTGCATCACTGTAATCTGCCTCTTCAAATAACCGGTCTGCACTCACTTTAATCCCGTGGGAGCCCGTCACTTCAAGACTTGTTCCAATCGAAACCATAAGCACTTCTTCTCCGGCTCTTCTTAACAAATCAACAACGGTCAATCCTTCTACTTCTTCAAAGCCCTCTGCTAAAAACACACATACTTTTGCCATGTGACATTCCTCCTGTTTGCTTTTTTCTCAAATTATGATACGATACTGGTAAATGATATTTCAATCATCTTATAAAAATCAAAGGAGCATTTTATTTTATGGAAATCGAAAGAAAATATCTGATTAAAAACCTGCCATTTTCCCTAAATGAATATTCTTTTCACAAAATTGAACAGGCCTATCTAAACACCGACCCTGTTATCCGAATCCGAAAACAGGATGACGATTATATCTTTACTTATAAAGGTCGTGGACTTATGGTAAGAGAAGAATACAATCTGCCGTTAAATGAACAGGCTTACTGTCATCTTAGAGAAAAAGCCGACGGCATTATTTTATCCAAAACCCGCTATCTTATTCCTTTTAAAACTTATACCATCGAATTAGATGTATTTGACGCCCCTTATGAAGGACTGATTCTCGCAGAAGTTGAATTTCCTGACGAATCTTCGGCTAATTCTTTTACTGCACCGGACTGGTTTGGAGAAGATGTCACCTTTTCCAAAATTTATCATAACAGTACCTTGTCAGCCGGTAAAACACAGGAGCCCATTTAACTAAGGCTCCTGCTTTTTTCCCTTTTGTTTTATCTGTCTTCGTATCCGTCTCCAGGTTTCTTCCTGCCTTTTATCCAGTTCTTTTTCAAATTGTATCCCATACTTTCTCTCTAATTTCCAGAGATAACATTCTAAAATCACTCCACAAAAAACACCTGCCAGCTTTGCCAATGGATTCTTACTCTTCCGACAGTGTTTTCTTAATCGAAAAATTCGTTCCATTTTCATCCCTTCTGTCAAAATAAAAACTATTCCATGATTCCTTTTCTTTTATTTTAACAGGAGAGCTTTTGTTTTGCAATGTTATATATTGCAAAATTATCTCAATTTCCGACTGAGATAACACTCCGTGGGGCGCACATTGTCCAGTGGACGATGGTTCTGCGCGGACCGTAACGAAGTGTAGACCGCAGCGATTCTAAGAAGAATTTGTCAGCTTGTGCTGACTAGAATCGTGCGCCAAGCCTCACGAATGTTCGACTTGAATTTTTATAACTGTTTTGTTTTCTTTACACAGGCACGAATACTTTCGGAAACTGCACTTCGCATGCCTCTTTCTTCTAACACACCAACTCCCTCTATTGTTGTTCCCGCCGGTGAGCAGACCATATCTTTTAATTCACCCGGATGCATACCCGTTTCTAATACCATCTTTGCACTTCCATATACAGCCTGTGCTGCAAATTCATATGCCTGTTTTCTTGGCATGCCCTCTGCAACTGCTCCATCTGCCATTGCTTCGATAAACATAAACACAAATGCCGGTGAGCTTCCGCTGACTGCGCCAACCACATCCAGAATTTTTTCTGTCACGGTATCTGCACGTCCAAAAGAACGAAGCAGCACCAGCGCATCTTCGAGTTCTCTTTCTGTAACCTCTTTATTCGGGCAGACACCTGTAATGCCTTCTCCAACCAGCGCCGGTGTATTTGGCATGGTACGGATAATTTTATGACCTGCTCCAAACTGTGCTTCCAACCATTCCAGTTTCTTTCCCGCTGCAATCGAAATAATCACCTGTTCTGATTTTATTTCTGATTTTATTTCCTGAATTACTTCTTCACAAAACTGAGGTTTTACTGCTAAAAAGATTACATCTGCATCCTGTACTGCCTTCTTATTATCGGTTGTACATTCGATTCCAAGTGTTTCCTGTACTTTTTTAGCAGAGTTTTCTGTTTTCGTAGATGCCTTGATATCCTCTTTTTTTAAGATTCCTTTTTCTAATATCCCGCCAATAATTGCGGTTGCCATATTTCCACAGCCTACAAATCCTATTTTCATGTCTGTCAAACCTCCTGTATTGTTTTACAAACTCTCAAATTCTTTAAATCAAGTGTAGTAAGAATTCTGAGAATACATTTTTTCTTATTATCCAACGTTTTCTTCTTTTTTGCAAGTATTGGCTGTGTTTTTTCTCTTCTCGAAAGTTTGACAGTTGAACAAGTAAAAGCTCAGCTTTCAAATTTTTTTACTCTTTTACTAAACGACAGATTGTTATCATCACTTTTTCAATATCCAAAGGTTTCGCCAAATGAGCATTCATACCCACGGCAATGCACTTTTCAGCATCTTCCTGGAATGCATTTGCTGTCATAGCTATAATCGGTATTGTTTTTGAATCTGAACGTTCTAATGACCTGATTTCCCTCGTAGCTGTATATCCATCCATAATAGGCATCATCAGATCCATCAGAATTGCATCAAATGTTCCTGCCGGTTTCTCTTTAAATAATTCCACTGCCTGCTGTCCATCCTCCACTCTGGTAACTAACGCTCCTACATCTTCGAGAACTGTCTTCGCTATTTCCGCATTCAGCTCATTATCTTCTGCAATGAGAATTCTTTTCCCTTTTATTGTGTGAATTGCAGATGTCTTTATGGCATTCCGACTTCCGTATACCTCTTCTTTTGATGCCATGTCAAAAGAAAGATCTACCGTAAATTTTGTTCCAATACCCTGTCTGCTTTCTACCTGAATACTTCCACCCATCAGCTCTATCATAGATTTGATAATAGAAAGTCCCAAACCGGTTCCCGGCACCTTGTTTTCTGTAGAGGTATGTTCTCTGGAAAATTCTTCATAGATATGCGGAAGATATTCTTCACTTATACCAATACCCGTATCTTCACATGAGAAAATACAACGTATCTTTGAAGGATTCTCTGATACTGCCTCATGTATTTCTACATGGATTGAATGTCCCTCCGGAGTATACTTTATAGCATTACTGATAATATTCAACATGATCTCCTGTAACTTTGTCTGATCACAGACAGCATAATGATGTCTTACATCTAAAACGGTATGATACTGCAAGTTCTTCTTTCTGATATCCTCTTCAAACACTGTATTTACCCTGTGAAATAATGCATCCATATCCTCAGCTTTTAACTGCAATACCGCAGTACCACTTTCAATCCGGGCCATCTCCAGAACCTGATTGATGATCATTAACAAAAGATTACTGGAAGACTGTATCTTTCCCAGATATTCTTTTGCCTTTTTTTCATTTTGCAGATTCTTCTCCAACAAATCGGAAAAACCTACAATTGCATTCATCGGAGTTCGAATATCATGGCTCATGTTAAATAAAAATCTTGTTTTTGCCTCATTGGCATTTTTCGCCTGCTCAGCAGATTTTTCCAGTTCTGCTTCATATTGTCTTTCCCTGTGTTTTTTGCTGGATGTCAAATAAAATACTGTAGCAATCAATAATGAGAATAT
Source organism: Firmicutes bacterium OM04-13BH (assembly GCA_003481745.1). GTDB lineage: Bacteria > Bacillota > Clostridia > Lachnospirales > Lachnospiraceae > Blautia > Blautia stercoris. Next base: position 1,523 of record QULP01000014.1, on the reverse strand, counting down.
ATAAGAAATGGCAATACACATAATCCAGTAAGAACGTGGAATCCATCCCCTTGAAGGTATAATATCAAAATACCATGTGTTATTGGGCACTGTACATTCTACTGTCAGAATGTTGTCCGGCATATCGCTCTGGCTCTCTGCCAGAATAATCCGGTCGCTGCTGTCTCTGTCATAGGTCCAAATTCTGTAACAGAAATCTGCATCACTTAAATAATCAAGATTTATCTCACCAATGAAACGCTCCCAGTCAATCACCAGAATTACAAACCCCCAGAACTCACCCTGTTCTGAATTATTGTCCTGATAAACCGGATTAAAAAGCAGTGCTCCTGTTCCTCCCTGCTTTAACTGATATGGTCCTCCAAGCGTATATTTTCCGCTCTTCTTCGCCAGAATTGCATCCTTTTTCCGTTCATGCTCCTGCAGCATATCCAGTCCAAAAGCCCCCTCATTTCCCTGTTTCGGATAAATGTCTGTAACAATTCCCTCAGGTGCCAGTTCAAATGCCTTTATCACTCCATCTTCATTCGGAATCTTTTCTGCCAGTTCAGAAAATGTATTTTCATCCAGATTTTCTCCTGCACTGATATAATTTCCCAAAAGTTCAGAGAGCATGATATACTGATCCAGCCTTGCCCTGACTCTTTTCTCAGTGATCTGCGCCATATATTTTCCGGTTGTCTTTTCATCCTTTTCCAACTTATGGAGCAGAAAAACGCCAACAATGAGTGCTGTCAAAACAGCAATCAATCCAACAATACAACAATGTAATTTTATCTTTTTATATAGTTCGCTGTCCTTTTTCATTCTGCTATTCCTCTGTTATTTTTTTCCGGTCACTGACACGTCTGCTTACCAGCACAGAATTTTCGGATTGTATCTATCAGTTCCGGTACCTTTAACGGTTTTGACAGGTGTGCATCCATCCCTGCCTTCATCGTCTTTCTTTTATAATTATCAGCTACCTGTCCCTATCCGATTTTCTCAAAACAAAAAAGCACTGTCTTTTCAGACAATGCATCTTAAACGTTGTAACCTACTGCTATTTTGCAGGTTCTACAGCTTTGCATCTTAGATCTTCGGCTGATTTGCTGACGAATCTTTATTTTTTATTATACATTATTTCTTGCAATATGTCTATCATATCAGCCAGAGTACCACGTCTA
>QULP01000014.1:0-347 GCA_003481745.1 Firmicutes bacterium OM04-13BH | reverse complement strand
ATATCAGCCAGAGTACCACGTCTATAATACTTGCATAGGCGTGGGTGAATGGCTGTGTTTTATTTTATTCCCTGATTTTTAATATAATTTTTCACTACATCCAGAGTATTTTCACTTACGGTTGCAATAAAATAACTGTCAGACCAAAAATAAGGTTTCCAGTAATACTTTTTAAGCAATGTATCGCCATAAAGCTTACGAGCTTTGCGGGACGTCTGAGTTTTTATTACATTGATAAGTTCTGACGGAGAAGTCTGCGGGTCCGCTTCAATAAGCAGATGTATGTGATCCAGTTCCCCGTTTAACTCAAGTATATTAAACCCTCTGCTTTCAGCTACATAATTAAT
>QULP01000013.1 GCA_003481745.1 Firmicutes bacterium OM04-13BH | reverse complement strand
CATCTCGGTAATTGAATTGCCGAGGATTCCCGCTTATTGTCCTAAATGAACCAATAATGTCAATACGTCATCTTTTCCCTGAAAGGTTGTCATATCATTTGAAAATGTTCCAGTTTAAAATTTACCAGTTTATTTTTAATAAACCTTAGCGTTGCAAGTGCCGTTCCACATGTTGACGACATTTTATTCGTTGCTATCGCTGTATGTGGAGGCAGACCGGCAATTAAATCCATTTTGTTGTCCCCTCAAATCTTTTATTTTTCTTATCATAGGGTGGGCAGACAGTTTTTATCAAGTAAACAAAAAAGCTTTCGGAAAATTTAGAGTTTTCCAAAAGCTTCTTTTTTATTTATTTTTATTTACGCATGCCAGATATCGTTATTATATTCTGCAATTGTACGGTCAGATGAGAAATATCCTGCCTTTGCGATATTTACAATCATCTTCTTCGCCCATGTTTTTCTATCTTCATAAGCTTCTAAGGCTTCTTCTTTCTTTTTGGTATAAGCCTTGAAGTCTAAGAGTGTCATAAACCAGTCTTTATTTAACAGTTCATTCTGAAGTCTGGTTAAGTTTTCTTCATGACCGATTGCAAGCAGTTCTTTAGAAGTAATAAAGTCTACCGCTTCTTTGATTGTCTCATCTTTTTCGTAGAAGTCTTTAGAAACGTAGTCTGCATTTTCATAGTGTTTGATTACTTCTTCACTGGAAGCTCCAAATACGAAGATATTGTCATCACCTACCAGTTCATGGATTTCTACGTTTGCACCATCTTCTGTACCGAGAGTCAGCGCACCATTTAACATGAACTTCATGTTTCCTGTTCCACTTGCCTCTTTAGAAGCCAGAGAAATCTGTTCTGAAATATCACATGCCGGAATCAGTTTTTCTGCTTTTGTGACATTGTAGTTTTCAATCATAACAACCTTTAAGTATGGACTCACTTCAGGGTCATTGTTGATTAATTCCTGTAAACATAAAATCAGGTGAATGATATCTTTTGCAATCACATAAGCCGGTGCTGCCTTTGCTCCAAAAATAACTGTGATTGGAGTAGATGGTTTCTTACCCGCCTTGATTTCTTTATATTTATGAATCACATATAATGCGTTCATCTGCTGACGTTTGTACTCATGCAGACGTTTAATCTGAATATCAAAAATAGATTCCGGATTCAATTCTACATTTTGAGTCTGTTTTAAGTAATCGCAGAGTGCTTTTTTATTGTCTCCTTTTACACTCAGTAATTTTTCAATGACTGCATCATCATCTTTGTAAGCCAGGAGTTTTTCCAGTTCTTCTGCATTTTCTCTGTATCCGGTTCCGATTAATTCATCAAGCAGAGCAGTCAGTTCCGGATTGCAGTGAATCAGCCATCTGCGGAATGTAATTCCATTTGTTTTATTATTGAATTTTTCCGGATAAATCTTATAAAATGCATTTAACTCTGTATCTTTTAAGATTTCTGTATGCAGAGACGCTACACCATTTACACTGAATCCGTAATGAATATCAATGTGTGCCATGTGTACCACATCATTTTTATCAATAATTACAACACTTTCATCATCGAATTTTCTTCTTACTTTATCATCTAAAATTTCGATAATCGGAACCAACTGAGGAACAACTTTCTTTAAATATTCCATCGGCCATTTTTCAAGTGCTTCTGCAAGAATGGTATGGTTTGTGTAAGCACAGGTTTTAGTTACAATCTCAATCGCTTCATCCATCTGAATTCCACGTGCAACCAGCAAACGAATTAATTCCGGAATGACCATAGTTGGATGAGTATCATTAATCTGGATAACCGCATATTCATACAAATCATGCAGATTTGAACCACGTGCCACACATTCATCCAGGATTAACTGTGCACCATTACTTACCATGAAATACTGCTGATAAATACGCAGCAGACGACCTGCATCATCACTGTCATCCGGGTATAAGAACAGTGTAAGGTTCTTTTCGATTTCTTCTTTATCAAAATCAATTCCTTCTTTTACAATGCTGTCATCTACAGATTCTAAGTCAAATAAGTGAAGTTTATTGCTCTGATTGTTGTATCCGGTTACTTCAATATCATACATTCTGGAATTTACAGTCAAATTTCCAAACGTTACAGGATAGCTTACTTCCGTTTTTGTCAGCCAGCTTTCTTTTTCAATCCATGGATTTGGAACTGCATTTTGTAATTCATTTTTAAATTCCTGTTTAAATAATCCAAGATGATAATTTAATCCAACTCCATCTCCGCTTAATCCTAATGTTGCAATAGAATCAAGGAAGCAAGCAGCCAGACGTCCCAGCCCACCATTTCCAAGAGATGGTTCCGGCTCGATTTCTTCAATTTCGCAGATATCTTTTCCATTTTCTGCAAGCATTTTTTTCACATCGTCATAAATACCAAGGTTAATCATGTTATTGGATAATAATTTACCAATTAAAAATTCTGCTGAAATATAATAGATTTTTTTCTTCTTTACCGGTACTTCTTTATCCTTCGCCATGTTCTGAACAACATGTAACAGTGCATAATACACTTCTGCATTAGATGCTTCTTTGACTGTTTTTCCAAGTTTTGTTTCTAATAATTCCTGAATTTTCATCATAAAAAAATCCTCCATCATTTTCTTTCTTTATCTTGCTCTAAATTCTATTTTCCTGTTATCCTGTCGTGTTTCTTATCTGCATTTTACTATGCTTTTTCAATTATTTCTTGCAAAATACTCTCTATTTATAATACAATACTATCAAAATATAATTTACAAATTTTGTATAAAAATGGAGGAATTTGTTCATGAACCTCACAGAATACCAAAATTACCATGAGTCAAAATCTCATACTTCTCTCGAATTTCCTTATAATACTTACCTTTGCTGTATCCCTATGGACTTTACGCATGTTCCCATTCACTGGCACAATGAAATGGAATTAATTGTCATCCAGAAAGGCAGTGGAATCATCTCTGTAGACTTTATTACCCATGAAGTAAAAGCCGGAGATATTGTGTTTGTGCTTCCCGGACAACTCCATTCCATCAGGCAAAAAAAAGAAGCACGGATGGAATATGAGAACATTCTCTTTCATCCATCTATGCTTCTTTGTGGTGAACCGGATTTGTGCGGAACAAATTTCATTCTTCCTCTTATGGAAAATCCTGCTACCATTCAGACCTTTCTCACTCCAGATGCCCCTGCTTATGAATCTCTTTCCGGATGCATCCGAAAAATCGATAATCTCTGCGATTCCAGACCAAAAGGCTATCAGCTTGCAGTCAAAGGCTGGCTCTTCCAGCTTATGTTTTATCTTGTGTCCAATCAGCAGACACTAAAACAGCCTTCTCAGTCTCACCAAAAACATATGGATAAACTAAAAACCATTTTAAAATATGTCGAAGAACATTACAACGAGCCTTTAAGCATTGAAGATATGGCAAATCTCATTCATTACAGCAAATCTCATTTCATGAAATTTTTTAAAACACATATGAATATGGGATTCACCCAGTATCTCAATCATTATCGAATGAGCATGGCGGCAAAACTTTTAATTTCGACCGATGATTCTGTTTTGACGATTGCAGTCTCTTCCGGCTTTGATAATCTTTCATATTTTAATCGACTCTTTAAAAGAGAATTTCATATGACGCCACGAGAATACCGTCGTCAGCAATGATACGTTTGACACTTACATGATTCTTTTCAAAAAAACCTTATTGAGCTTCCGTTTTTTTAACTCAATAAGGTTTTTGTTCTATCTTGATTCTATTTTTATTTTACTTGCTTTTCACTGCTTCTGCAATTTTCTCTACAACTACACAAAGCACAACTGTAATCACCATATCCGGTAATGTGTTTCCCACCGGTGTATCTACCTGCATCAGCAGACGATAAATCACAAAACCAACAAGCCACACCGCCAGATTTCTCCACTGAAATGCAGATTTTTGGGCATCTGCCTTTTTTAACATAAAGTAATCTGCAATTTGCACTGCAATCATCGGTGCAAACACAGAACCAATCAGATATAAGAAATTTGTAATGTTATCCATTGGATACACAATTGCGGCAATCGTTCCAATTACCGTAACGACAATTGCCGCCCATTTTTCCTGGATTTTAGAGGAAATCGATACACTCGAAACTCCTGCGGAATAAGCATCCAAAAAGGTAGTTGTAACTGTAGAAAATACAATAATTAAAAGTCCCACAATACCAAAACCTGTTTTTAACATAATCTGCGCAATGTCATATTCACCGGTAAAAATAGCTGCTCCCATACCAATCATATACATAAAAATGCTGACCAGACTGTAAACAACTACACTTGCAAATGTCGCTGCAAATGGTTTTTCTGCTTCTCTTGTATAGTCACTGATCAGTGGCAGCCAGGAAAGCGGCATTGCTACTGCAAGCTCTACTGCGGCTCCAAATGTCAGACTTCCATCATCTACAATTGCCGGCATGCTTCCATTTCCAAAAAAGATAACTTTAAAAAGTACCAACGATAAGATAAAAAGTGCAGTCATTGCAACGGTGTTTAATTTACCAAGATTTGTAATCCCAATCAGAATCCATACAATAATCAGAACACCGATAATAATCGCCCAAATCCAAATGCCGGTATGTAACACACCATCTGCTGCAAGTGCACCGTCATAAATCATAATTGCAGTCCAACCCACAAGCTGTAAGACATTTAAGATGGCAAATAAAAGGCTTCCCCTTTCACCAAAACTCATTTTTACTGTTTCCATGGCACTTTTACGTTCTTTTGCACCAATCATTCCCGCTGCAAACATCATAAGTCCGCCAATCAGATGTCCCAGTAAAATCGCTGCCATTGCTTTTCCAAAGCCAAGTGGTGCAAAATAAGTACCGGTCAGGATTTCAGCTAAAGATACCCCTGCACCAAACCAAATCAGTCCGTTTGAAAAAACGGAAGTTCTCTTTTCACTCATCCCTCGTACTCTCCTTTGACTGCAAACGCATGATTCATCGGTCCGCTTCCTTTTCCAAGGTCAAGCATAGCGGCAAGTGCGCCGGAAATATAATTTTTTGCATATTTTACGGAAGTTTCCAAATCTCTTCCTTTTGCAAGATTTGACGCAATCGCTGAAGAAAGAGTGCAGCCGGTTCCGTGTGTATTAGAATTATCAATTCTCTTTCCATGGAACCATACCGGCGCTTTTCCTTTTTGAAAAAGCAGCTCGTTCGCATCATTTAACTGATGTCCGCCTTTTAATAAAACTGCACAGTCGAATTTCTCACAAATAAGCTCTGCTGCTTTTTCCATATCTGCTTCTGATTTAATTTCCATCTCAGAAAGAACTTCTGCTTCCGGAATATTTGGAGTAATCACTGTTGCAAGCGGTAATAGTTTACTTTTCAATACACTAATAGCATCTTCACTAATCAGTCTTGCCCCACTGGTTGCCACCATAACAGGGTCTACTACGATATTTTTTGCGTGATACTCAGTCAGTTTTTCTGCAATGGTTTCAATCAGCTCACTTGAAGAAACCATTCCTGTCTTAATCGCATCCGGATAAATATCTGTAAAAATACTATCAAGCTGCTCTGCCAAAAATTTTGGTGTTACCTCCATAATATCTGTTACGCCAGTTGTATTCTGAGCAGTCAACGCCGTAATCGCACTCATCGCATACACGCGATTTGCGGTCATTGTCTTAATATCTGCCTGAATACCGGCGCCTCCACTGGAATCACTTCCAGCAATTGTTAATGCTGTGTACATAAATTCTTCCTCCTTGTTTTTTGCATTAATTTTATAGAGCGACACAAGGTGGTGCCCCCAATCCGCCGCTGTTATGCCTTGAATCTTTCAATGTATTCAAAAATGCAGGAACCCAACGAAAGATTCCTGCATCTAAAACACATATCTGTGATTCATTATCTCCCTACGTTGGCATTGCCCAAATCAGGTTCTGGGTTAAAGCATCCGCTTACTCTCAGCCTGCTTATGCAAGCACCCCGCTTTTTATAACAATTTTATTATACACCCTTATCTTGAAATTACAAGTTTTTGATGCTATTTTTACCTTGAACCCAAATAGCAGGTGCAACTGATATGATAATCTGTCGCACCTGCCATCTTCCTTCATCGTTCTTACGATCGAGGTAAAGCCTTTTCCACTCCAATAATTTGTTATATGCTTTTCTTCAAGATTTCAATCTCGCATTTTATGACTTTCTTCAAGATTTTATTTTACGTTTTTATGACTTTCTTCAAAATTTTATTTTTCTACCGGCTCATCCATCTTGCCCAGGCTGCCAGCCCTGCTCCATGTTTTATTTCACCTGATGCCACCATTCTTTTAAATTCTTCTATCGAGACTTCATGAAGTTTCAGCACCTCTGCCGGGTTCAAAGATTCCTCCCCCTGTTTTCCACAACGAATTGCAAAAAGATGGATTTTCTCATTTGTCGAACCAAACGACGGATAAAACTCTCCAAGCGGAATTACCTCTTCTGCTTCATATCCCGTTTCTTCTTTTAACCCACGTACTGCTGCCTGCTCTGCTGTTTCCCCCGGGTCTATCAGTCCTCCCGGAAGCTCCGTCTGCCACAAGCTGATTGGATAACGATATTCCTTCAGCGTAATAATATTTTCTCCATGAAACGGAAGAATACTTACTCCTTCAATCATTTCAAGATAATCATAAGGTCGGATCTGATTTTTCACCCGTACTTTATCCTGTACAAGTGTAAAGCGACCCAGCTTTATTTTCTCTGACTCTACTGTTTCAAATGGACTTTTTATTTCCTTCATATTTCTTCCCCATTTGTCTTAATGACATGTTTATACCAATACGCCGAATCCTTTAGAATTCTCTGCTGATTACGATAATCCACATACACAAGTCCAAATCGGTCAGAATAACCTTTTGCCCATTCAAAGTTATCCATCAATGACCACTGGAAATATCCTCTGATATCCACCTCTGTTGCAGCTCTTTTTAGTTCATGCAGATATCTTCCAAGAAAATCAATTCGATTCGGATCATGCACTTTTCCATCCAGTGAAATCACGTCATGGCAAGATAAACCATTTTCTGTGATATAAATTGGTTTTTGATATCTTTCATATAAAAATTTTGGTCCCCAATATAAACATTCCGGAGTAACCGGCCACTGTATCGCTGTTTTCGGAAAACCTTCATATCTTTGAACGGCCTCCGGCTTTCCATTCTCTCCCATACGATAAGCGCAGCCATTATAGATATTTTGTCCATAGACATCAATTGGTTCAGAAATTAATTTCATATCTGCATCTGTAATTTTCGGAAGATATTTTTCATAACGAACCAAGCCTTCTTCCGGATAATGTCCAAGCAGTACCGGGTCAGACCACCACGCTACATTCCAGGTCCAGTTACTGTCATCTTCCTGCATGGAAAAGTACATCTGTCTTGCGGCTTCAATATCTTCCGGACGGTTAGTCTCAGGATAGCAGACAGAAGAAGTCGGAGCATATCCAATCGTCAGCTTTTGTTTTCCATAAGCGCGAAGCATCTGCACTGCACGCCCATGTGCTTTTAATGCATTATGTGCCATCTCAAACGTATCTCTTAACGGTGCTTTTACACCCGGCGCATGCTCTCCTGTAAGAAAGCCAAGTCCTACGAAACACTGTGGTTCATTTAAGGTAAAGAAATGTGTTACTCGATCAGTAAAACGCTCTGCGACAAGCTTTGCATATTCTCCAAACCACTCCACAATTTGCGGATTCATCCAACCTCCTCTTTTATAAATCTCATAAGGAAGTTCCCAATGATACAGCGTAATATAAGGTTCTATCTCATTTTCCAGCAACTCATCAATCAGTGCATTATAAAATGCGATTGCTTTTTCATTCACTCTGCCATATCCTTCCGGAAGTACACGTGACCAATCAATTGAAAAGCGATACGCTTTTAAACCGATTGCTTTCATTAGCTGTACATCTTCTTTGTATCTGTGATAATGGTCACATGCAACCTCTCCTGTATGTCCGGAGTAGATCTTTCCTGGTTCTTTTGTATATACATCCCAGATGTGTTCCCCTTTTCCATCTTCTGTCACGGCACCTTCAATCTGGTAAGCACTTGTTGCAGCGCCCCAGACAAAGTTTTCTGGAAATTTAACTTCTGTTTTTGCCATTATTTTCACTCCTGTTCTTGTTTTAATCTTAAAGCAAACTTGCAGCTCCAATCATTCCGGCATCATTTCCAAGTGCTGCGCAGTCTGCAACATGTGGATAACTGCTTTTATCTTTTATAATCGGAACACGATTGGTTACAGCAAGTGCTTTTTCAATGTGTAAATCTCGTTTTTTTCCATCTTTTCCCACTCTGCCGTAATCATACACACGATAAGTCACATTCGAATTTTGCTGAATTTCAGCAATCAAAATGCCTGCGCCAATCGCATGAATGGTTCCGGATTCAATAAAAAGCACATCTCCTTTTTGTACCGGAACTGCATTTAATACTTCAAGTAATGTGTCTTCTTCGATTCGTTTTGCAAACTCCTCTTTACTGATTTCTGTTTTAAAACCATAATACAAATAGGCACCCGGATCCGCATCCATGACATACCACATTTCTGTTTTTCCGTACTGGCCTTCATTTTTCAACGCATAACGATTACTTGGATGCACCTGTACGGAAAGACTTTGTTTTGCGTTAATAAATTTTGTCAAAATAGGAAAATCTCGGAATCTTCGGCAGTTGAGTCCAAGCACTTCTTTGCCTTTGATATCGATATATTCCTGCAGTGTTTTCCCTGCATACATTCCATTTGCAATATAAGATGGCCCGTCCGAATGACAGGAAAGCTCCCAGGCTTCTGCAAGTACCTTTCCATCATATTTTACACCATACTCTTCTGCCAGTCTATGACCACCCCACAGATAATCTTTACAGCTTGGTTTCAATTTTAAAATACTCATCTTTTATCCGCCTCTATCATTTCTCACTTAAACAATCAATATATTTCTGACACATTTCTTTATGGATTCCGGTCGCCTGAAAAACAAGCACAAGGTCTTCTTTCTCTGTTCCATCAAGCTCACTTTCCAGTTTTGTACCAGTTAAATCAGTTGCTTTTGTTCCTCCAGCTTCACAGCGATTCAAGTCTTTTATCTCAAATTCATCGGCAGAGTAATACTCTCCGCCAACACTGGTGCAGTATTTCAGAAAGTCTTTTGTCAGAATCACTGCATCTAATTCTCCCTTAGACCACTGGAAGAAAAATTTATCAAATCCGCTTTCATTTCCTGCATCCTGTTTTTCTTCAGTTTTCTTATAAGAAATCACATAGTCTGAATCAAATACGATTCTTTTTGCATCAAGACCTGAAAATGTGGCAAATTCTTCTGATAAAACTACATCCCTGTCTGAATCAATTTTCTGATTCACCAAGGCACATTTAAAAAACGGTTTTTCTTCTGGAAATGCAAAATGGACAACCAGGAAAATCAAGAGAGCAAGGACTGCAAGAATGCCTAACATATGGTACCAAATAACATTTTGTTAACACTTAATTAATTTAATCCCGATTTTTTAGTAGTATTTGCCATATTCTTGCATATTTTAACTTAATTTAAGATTAATAATTATTATTTTTTTTTAGTAAAAAAGACCAGTGAGTGCATATTCTCACCAGTCTTTTAAGTTCTTTAATTAATTTACTATTTAAGTTTTACACTTTTCTTAATCACCATGTGGCCAGATACAATGTCCATTCCATGTCCACGTTTTGGATTTTTAATCTGTTTCAGCACTTTTTCTAATGCTACTTTTGTCATTGCTTTTGTATTTACTTCATAAGTTGTAATCTCTCTATCCGCAAGTCCTGGATAGAGATAATTATCGAATCCAACAACAGAAATATCTTCCGGAACTTTATATCCTCTTTCATTCAGCTTATCAATCAGCATATACGCTGCAAGGTCACAGCTACAGACAAAGCCTTTCGGCAGTCTCTTTGGAAGTTTAAATCCCATCTGTCCCAGTTCACCCCTGTCCTCAATGAGCCACTGTGGTTTTATCTCTTTTTTGTGGCTCATCATTGCTTTTAAGAATCCGCAGTATCGATCCATAATACTGCTTGTTGAATAAATCGAGCCGACAAAGCCAAGTTCTTCAATTTCCTGTTCAAACATGAATTCTGTCAACAGATATGTTCCATAAAAATTATCGGTAACGACTGCATCCTTTGCAAAGTCTTTATCATAATAATCCAGAAATACCACCGGAATCCTTGCTGTTTCTGTCAGCTTTACAATGTATTCTTTATTAATTTTTCCAAGAACAATCAGTCCGTCCACTTTATTTTCTTCCACACATGCCGGAAGTTTTAAAGTATTCCTTTCATCTTCTTTTCTTAAGATTTCAACTGCTGCAAAACAGCGTTTTTCTGTTGCAGCTACCGCAAGTTCCTGATACATTTTCCAATAAAATGTTTCGTATTGTGCAAGATAATTTTCTGCAATAAGCACACCAACTGTATAACTTGCTTCTCCTGCTGCCTCTCTTGCTTTCTGTTTTCGTTCTGACAAAATCTGATAGCCCATCTCACTTGCCACACTTTGAATCTTTTCACGCAGTTCTTCACTGACACCTTTATTTCCGGCAAGCGCATTATGAACCGTAACCGTGCTGACGCCCACTTTTTTCGCAATGTCTGCCAGCCTGACTTTTCCCATCTTTTTCACCTCATCTATTCTTTTAATCTTTTTCATCTACTTAAATTTAAGTTAATTATAAAGGGGTTGGGCTTAAGCTGTCAATGGACAAAAAAAGAAGACGAGCCTCGGTGATTTCGACCACCTGTACTCGTCTTTTTTATATTCTTATATTTTTATATTTTTAAATTACTCCATACTTACTCGCTCAATATGCATCGCAAGATATCCAATCTCAATCTCTTCCAGTTGAACCCGAAGTGCCTTACTCAAATGGTCACAGACAATTCTTGCAAGTTCATAAGACTGTGGAAAATTGTGCTCCACATAATCATTCATATTTACTTTCAGTGACTCTTTATTTAATGCCCGTGCTACCATGAATTTTACATGGTTCATCAAACGGTTATAACTCAAAGACATTACATCAATATGAATCTTTCTCTGTGCTTCAATCAGCGAAATGCATTCTCTTACCGCTCTTGCCATCTGCATAGAAACCGCAACGGACTCTTTTTCAAGCGCTGAATGAATATGCAGTGCGACATATCCAATCTCATCATCCTGCACATCAATTCCTTTTTCTTTTTTTAAGCGTTCTTTTAGTGCCAGCGCGACTTTAAATTCTCCATAGAATAACGTCTTAATATCCTGGGTTAAAGGATTTGAAATCTGTTCTCCCTTTTGCATTCGTTTTACTGCAAACTCGATATGATCTGCCATCGGAAACAAAATGCTCTGATCAATTGTTCCAAACTGCTCTCTTGCCCGATTTAAAATCTGATTTGCCATTTCCAGATATTCAGGCTCTATACTCCTTGCCAGTTCAGATGCAGCTCCTCTTGATGAAGTTTCCTGCAACGAATAAACGGTACACTCTTCTGGTTGTTCCATTCGTTCGCCTACTTTTTTTCCGAACCCGACTCCTTTTCCGAGCAACACATATTCTTTATTATCCTTCATATCAAGCGCAATCACACCATTATGATTTAAGACTTTGCAAATACGATACACCGTTCTCCCACCTTTTCCCAGGATTCCCCCGTTTTTTTCTAAAACCTTTTTGACCCCAACTTTCTATCTCTACTTTAGCATATTTTTTGTTATTTTCCCACTGAAATTTCAGTTTTTTGAGAACTCACAAATTCTTTTTCTCAGTTTCAAAATCATACCCGGAGCAACAGAGAGCTCATCCACTCCCATCTTCATAAATTCATCGGTAAGTTCCAAATCTGCACCTAACTCTCCACAGATTCCAGCCCATTTTCCATATTTATGAGCGTTTTCCACTACCATTCGAATCATCATAAGGATTGCCTTATGATGCGCATTATAGAAATCATCCAGTTTCTCGTTCTGACGGTCAATAGCCAGCGTATACTGAGTCAAATCATTCGTACCAATACTGAAGAAATCTACCATCTGTGCCAGGTCTTCACTAATCATAACTGCCGCCGGAGTTTCAATCATTACTCCCTGTTCCGGTACTTTATACGGAATTTCTGCGGCATCCAGTTCCTGTTTTACTTCTTCCACAATCGCAAAAATCTGCTCTACTTCTTCTGTAGAAGTAATCATTGGATACATAACAGACAGATTGCCATAAACTGCTGCACGCAGCAGTGCACGAAGCTGGGTCTTGAAAATCTCCGGCTGTTTTAAACAGATACGGATTGCACGATAACCAAGTGCCGGATTTTCTTCTTTTCCAAGATTAAAATAATCTACCTGTTTGTCTGCTCCAATATCAAGGGTACGGATAATGACTTTTTTGCCTGCCATCAACTGCAATGCCTGCTTATAGGCATTAAACTGCTCTTCTTCTGTTGGAAAATCTGTTTTTCCAAGATATAAGAATTCACTTCTGAATAACCCGATTCCTTCGGCATCATTTTCCAATACACTGGCAATGTCGCCTACACTTCCGATATTGGCATAAAGATGCACTTTCTTGCCGTCTGCTGTTACGGTTTCTTTTCCTTTTAATTCCTGCAGCAGTTTTAATTTTTCTGCTTCTTCACGCATTTTTGCTTCTGTTTGTTGCTTTACTCCTTCTCCGGGTTCAACAACAAACTTTCCTTCAAATCCGTCTACAACGGCTTCCATTCCGGTTTTCAACTCTTCTAAATCAACCGGAACACCAATCAATGCCGGAATATTCATCATTCTTGCAAGAATTGCCGTATGGGAATTCGTAGAACCATGAACGGTCACAAATCCAAGAATTTTTTCTTTATCCATCTGCACAGTCTCACTTGGAGAAAGGTCATCTGCAACAATGATGGATGGCTCCATTTCACTTAAATCAACAGAAACATCTCCTCTTAAGTTTTGAACCAGACGATTCGAAATATCTTTTACATCTGCTGATCTTGCCTGCATGTATTCATCATCCATACTTGCAAAAATTTCCGCAAAGTTATCACCGGTTACTGCAACCGCATACTCTGCGTTTACCAGTTCTGTCTGTATCATATTCTGAATTGCATCCTGATAATCTTCGTCTTCCAACATCATCTGATGCACTTCAAAAATTGCTGCACTTGCTTCTCCGACTTCTTTTACCGCTTTATCATATAAATGCTGTAACTGTGCCTGTGAATCTGCAACTGCCTGTTTTATCCGTTCTATTTCCAGCTTGGCATCCTCGATTTTTTCACGTTTTACCTGAACATCATTCTTTTTTAATACCGCAATCGGTCCGATTGTCAGACCTCTATACACGGACTTTCCTCTATATTCACGTTCCATTTTCGTTTCCTCTCTTAAAAACGGCCAGATAAAAATCTGACCGCCATTTTTTTATAGATTTTCCTTGAAAAATATTTTTATTTTTATAAGTTTTCTTCGAAAAATGCTTTCATTCCTTCAAATGCTGCCTCTTCGTCGGCACCATCAATTTCTACTCGAACATCCTGTCCGCATTTTACACAAAGTCCCATAACTGCCATCAGTCTTGTCACATCCACTGTTTTTTCCCCTTTGCTGATTGTAATAGAACTTTCATATTTCTTTGCCTCTTTTGCAAGAATACTTGCCGGTCTTGCGTGAATTCCCTGTTCATCTTTAATTGTGTAAGTAAATTCTTTCATGATAATTTCTCCTTTTATTTTTTATTTTCTTATTTTTTTATGCTTCATAAATATCAATTGCATATAACGGTTCTCCCGCTTTAATTTCTCCGCTTGCAAGCAATCTGACTTTCTGATTATCCTCTAATTCTGTACACAAAATCGGAGAACATAAAGAAGGCGCATTGGCTTTAAGATACTCAAGATCAAGTTCCAGCAATTTATCACCTTTCTTTACTTTCTGTCCGTTTTCTACAAAGCAGGTAAATCCTTTTCCATCCAGTTTTACGGTATCAATTCCGATATGCAGTAACATGGAAAGTCCGCTGTCACTCATAAATCCGATTGCATGCTTTGTATCAAAAACAAAAGCAATTTCCCCATCTTCCGGAGCAACAACTACAGGATTTGTAGGTGTTACCACCGCTCCGTCTCCCATCATTTTTCCTGCGAATGCATCATCCGGAGCATTTGCCAGGTCATCTGCAATTCCGGTAATCGGGCTGGAAACGATAATCGTTTCTTTTACTTTTCCAGTCTGTTTTTCTTCTGTTTTCTCTTCTGTTTTTGAATCGGCTGTTTCTTCCATTGTATGAAGTTCTTCATCCGGAGCTGTTTCCAGATAATCTTCAAAGTTTGATTTAATTACAGTAACTTTTGGTCCGTAGATAATCTGCACACCATTTCCTTTATGCACCACACCGGATGCTCCCGTTGCTTTTAAAATTGCATCATTTACCAGCTCTGATTTATGCACGGTACAACGAAGTCTGGTTGCACAACAATCTACGTCTGAAATATTTTTCTTACCACCAAGACCTCTTAAGATTCCTTCAGAAACCTGGTCCTCTGCAGATGCACTTTTTTCTCCTTCTTTTCTGGCATTGACATCTGCTCTTGTGTAAAGTTTTACTTCTTCTACATCATCTCTACCCGGAGTTTTTAAATCTAATTTTTTAATCAGGAAACTAAACAGCACATAGTAAACAATGAAGTATACCACTCCGACAACTACAATCCAAATCCAATTTGTCTTTTTATTTCCCTGTAAAATACCAAATAAGAATAAATCAATAAATCCACCGGAGAATGTCATTCCTACTCCGACTTTTAAGATATGCATCAGCATATAAGCAAGTCCGGCAAATACACAGTGAACTCCGTATAATAATGGTGCTACAAACAAGAATGTAAATTCAAGTGGCTCTGTAATACCTGTCAGCATAGAAGTTAAAGCTGCAGATAAAAGCAGACCTTCTACCGCTTTTCTTTTTTCCGGTTTTGCAGTACGATACATGGCAAATGCAGCTCCCGGAAGACCAAAAATCATAAGTGGGAACTTACCTGACATAAATCTTGTAGCAGATACCGCAAAATGTTCTACACTCGGATCAGATAACTGTGCAAAGAAGATATTCTGAGCACCTTCTATCATCTGTCCGCCTACTTCTAAGGTACCACCAACTGCTGTCTGCCAGAACGGAAGATAAAATACGTGATGAAGACCAAACGGAATTAAGAGACGTTCCATAAATCCATAGACCCAGGTACCGGCATAACCGGAACGAAGTACTAAATCTCCAACTGCATAAATTCCTGCCTGAATGGTCGGCCATATAAAAAACATTGCAATACCAACCACTACATAGACAAGCCCTGAAATAATCGGCACGAATCTGGTTCCTCCAAAGAAGGATAATACCTGAGGCAGCTCAATTTTATAAAAACGATTGTGAAGCGCTGCAACACCAAGTCCGACAATAATACCTCCAAATACACCCATCTGTAAGGAAGTGATTCCACATACATCTGTAGTTGCACCGGAAAGCATAGCTTCTGCTCCGCCATTAATATCAATTAATGCTCCAATAGATGCATGCATGATGAAAAATGCGATTACCGCTGAAAGTGCGGCAACTTCTTTTTCTTTCTTTGCCATTCCGATTGCAACTCCCATTGCAAATATAATCGGAAGATTCGTAAAAATAATATTTCCTGCGGCATTCATAATCTGTAAAACCTGATTGATTATGGTGCCAGGTCCCATTACATTTAATAAGCCATATGCTTTTAACATGGTCTCATTTGTAAAAGAACCACCAAGTCCCAGTAACAGACCGGCTACCGGAAGGATTGCGATTGGAAGCATAAAAGAACGTCCAACTCTCTGCAAAATTCCAAAAATCTTGTCTTTCATGATTTTCTCCTCTTTTCTTTTTTTTAGTATATCCGTTTTTGAGTTCTTATATAGGCAAGTCTTTTTTAGCCGGCTGTTTTCCACAAAATTTTTTTATGGAATAAAAAAAGGCACTAACCCTACACAAATATCTCAAAAAAAAATATTTATGCACAGTTAATGCCTGCTTGCTCAGTAACACACTATGACTGAGATTATTTATACCATAATTTAAAGTTGAAGTCAATCATTTTTGCAAAAAAATCATCTTTAATTAGTAACTGGGAAATTCAATACAATTCGATAGGTATCTTCTGTAATTGTTACTTCTGTATATCCATGCATCTGCTTCATCATAAGTTCGATATTTTTTAAGCCAATCCCTGTTCCTTTCACATAAGGATTCGGTTTAATGACTTCATTTTGAAAGTCTAATCCAATATAATCCGGTGCATAATTAATTTTTAAGTAAACCGGTTTTTCTTTTGCTCCATATTTTTCCATGTTTGACATGAGATTATTCATAATTCTGCCAAAATAATTTGTATTAATACGAACCTTAACCGGATGCCAGTAAACATCTTCAATATCTATTTTGAACTTATTACATTCAAGGAACGCACAAAACTCTGACAGATAATCTTCAAACGCACTTTTTGCTATTTCCGCCTCTTCTAATTCTGCATTTGTTTCATTACTTACAAGAAAATATTCAAATAATTGATCTGAAACAGAACGTAACTGCTCTGCCTTATCAAATGCTTTGGAGGCATATTCTCCCGCAGGTTTTCCTTCTTTTTCCATTTTTTTTATAATTTCAAGATAAGAAAATAAACCCGTAAGAGGAGTTCTCATGTCATGTGCCATTCCCAGAACCAGTGCATCCTGAGCTTCTTTCATTTTCTCCTGTGTTCGTTTCTGTTCCAACAACTGATTTCTCATGGAATCAATGCCCGACGCAAGCTGACAGATTTCATCCTGACCCTTAATCGAAACGCTTTCTTCTAATTCTCCATCCCCTATTTTCTTAACTCTCTTTTGTAAATATTGAATATTCTTTATTTCACTTTGAAGTTCACTTCCAAAAATCAAAATGCAAATTATAATACTGATAAAAATAGAAACTCCTGAAATTATATCATAATATTTATCCGCAAAACCATCGTAAACATACAAGTTCGCCTGCCCATCAGCAAAATTTATAGGATACACATAGTTAAAAGTGTTATTTTTAATTGAACCTGGAAATATATCTTCCTCATAACGATTATCAAAATAAATCTTTGTTCCTTTTAATATAACAAATTCATGAATATTTTCATGTTTTATCCAATTTCGGATTTTTTTAGTGTCTGTAATTTTTATTTTATTTTCATCAACATATTCTTGAAACTTTTCAACTTTTTCCTGTTCTGTCTTAGAAAAGTATCCACTTGATAGCAGATACTCCTGAAACATAGAGGTTGCACCTCCACTTAATATCAAAAAAGTCACTACACCAATTATTAATTCTTTTATCATTCGATACAACATTTTTGAAGTCAGATTTTCATTAGTCATTTTTTTCAAAACGATACCCCTTTCCCCATACCGATACGATTCGTTTTGGATTTTGAGGATTCTGTTCTATTTTTTTTCTTAACCTACGAATATGTACCATTACCGTGTTTCCAGACGTGTATAAATACGGAAGTTCCCATACACTCTCATATAAATTTTGAACTGAAAATATCTTTCCTGAATTTTGCATAAGCAACACTAATATCTTATATTCTATTTCTGTCAAATTGATTTCATTTTCATTTAAATATACTAAGTTTTTCTGTGTATTCACTCGAATATTTTTCCATTCAACCCACCCCGTATCTTTTTTCTTTTCCTGATTTTGCTTTCCAGCACCATCATATATCAAATGTCTGCGCAAAAGTGCTTTTACTCTTGCAAGCAATTCTGCATAAGAAAAAGGTTTCACAAGATAATCATCTCCTCCAGACATCAATCCTAGAAGCTTATCAGATTCCTTATCTTTTGCAGTCAAAAACAAAACTGGAATATTACTTTTCTTTCGAATCTCCTCACAAGTTTTATACCCAGAAATTCCTGGCATCATTACATCAAGGATTACCAGATGAGTATCTGCACTTAATTTTCTTAAACCTTCGAACCCATCTACTGCTTCCTCAACATGAAAGTTTTCTCCTTCCATTAAAATACGAACTCCTTCTCGAATATCAGGGTCATCTTCTATCACTAAAATATTTTGAATATTCATAGAAACCTCTCAATCAATTTATTCATTTAGCATTTTTTTCTTTTCTATTGATTTCAATGCAATTATAATCACGATTATAAATCCTATCATTGCAGGAAGTCCAGTTTCTATGTCATCCGAGCCTATAATACCTGTAATCCAGCGATACTCTCTAACTGGTGTATATGTCCAAAATGCCGGAAACCCCTGATTTACAGATACATGAAGAATATCAAGGTCTCCAGATATAATATTATAAACACCATGAAACACAACCCCTGACCAGATAGAACCTGTTTCCAGAACAATTAAAGCAAACGCAATTCCAACAATCGTAATTGCTATAAGTAGTGAAATTACATTATATAAATTAGAGGTGTCTATATTCACCAAATGCATTGCTGCAAATAAAATCGCTGAGCCAATAACTGCAATTTTAGAACCACACGCTTTTCTCAAAGAACCAAAGATTAATCCTCTAAAAACCACTTCTTCGGTAATTCCAGCACGCGGTCCACCTGAAAGTATTGTATTACTCACTGCTCCTATTACAGATTCTCTTGAAAAATCTCCCTTTGCAAAAGTTCCCTTTGTCAAAAAAATGCAGCAACATAAAACTCCTGTTGATAATAGAAGTGCAATTATTATCCATTTCATACTTGGAGCCGGCCTGCATACATAAATATCTGACCATTGCTCTTTCAAAACATACTTATTGTATAAATATACAAAAAATAATACTGCAAAAATATCCAGACTCACATAAATAAATTCCTCTAATAAGACAGGCATATCATACCGGGATTCGTAAAGACCAAAGCGTTGTGAAAAAAATAAAATCAAATATCCCAGAGGGATTGTCATAAAATATTTGAGTTTCATAAAATATCTCCTTCTTTCCTGATATATTTTTAATTCTTTATCTGAACAATTCAAATTTTAATATTTAAATCTTACAAATCATCTTAACTATTTTCTTAACAAACCTTAATTTTCAAGCCATCCTTCACCATATTAAAACTTTATTTTACGTATTGCAATGATTACTAAGCAAACACAAAAAGACGGGTACAAATGGCTTTTGATTCCACCTGTACTCGTCTCTTTTTAACCTCAATTCACAATTCGATAATACTCTTTCGCAGTCACCCCATACACAATCGCATAGAACACCGCAAACACCACCACACTCACAGCCGTACATTCTGCAAACAGCGTTTCATTTGCCAGATTCAGCACCGCCAGCAGTTTGGTCATAACAGGAAATGCAACTGCTACATGTAAGATTGCAACGCCAAGTGGCAAAAAGAACACGCTCAACACCTGACTGTGGATTGCACGTTTGACTTCTCGTTTGCTCATTCCCACTTTCTGCATAATCTTAAAGCGTTCTTTATCGTCATAGCCTTCTGAAATTTGTTTGTAATAAATAATCAACACCGTTGCAATCACAAACATCATTCCAAGATAGATTCCAATAAAGAAGAATGAACCATACAAACTATAGAAAGACTTTTCACTTAAAATCCGGCTTTCAAAATTAATGTTAGTATTTTCTCCGAATTTTATCTGCATTGCTTCTAAGGCTTGTTTGCAGGATTTTTTATCACCTTTTAAATCAAATCCAATCGAATAAGAAACATCTGTCATCGCTTTTGCAGATTCTTCTTCCTGTCCAGTTTTTAATGCCAGTTTTTTTGTCTCTTCGGAAAATCGGTGTATTTGTTCCAGATTTGGAAGAATCACATAAAATGTTCCATAAGTACCGGCTTTATTTTTGGGTTCTGCTTTCAGCGTTTTTAATTCTTTCTGGATTTGATAAGTTGTTCCATTTATCGTAATCTGAGATGCACCATAAGTTCTATCTGTGCAATATAATAATGCCTCATCTTCATTTAAAGAAACATTCTGGTGTTCCATCTGATTATATTCATCCACCGGAATTAAAGTCATCCCACAAATTCCAAAAACGGAAAAATCAGATGCCGGTCTTAAGGTAAAGGAAGTTCCTTTTGATTCTGCCATAAGAACTGCCCCATGATAGGTAATCTCAGAAGTTTCTGTCACACCTGCTTTTTCTGCTTCATCCTTTATTATCTGTCTTACCTGTTGTTCCGTCTCTTCATTTGTTGAAAGAATCTCAACCTTTGCCGGACTTGGAAATCTTACGGAAAGAATATCATTCATTCCCATATATAAGGATACTGTCATGGAAATTAGTACAAGCACCATCGTACTTAAAATACAGATATTTGCAAGTCCGACTGCGTTTTGTTTCATTCGATAAATCATTCCCGAAACTGCCGTAAAATGATTTGCCTTGTAATAATATCTCTTATTTCTGCGAAGCAATTTCAAAAATGCAATGCTTCCTGCGGTAAACAGCGCATACGTTCCAATAATAACAAGAATTGCCGCTACAAAAAACACTCCAAGTGCCGCAAGCGGGTCTTTTGTGGTAAGCGCCAGATAATATCCTGCCGAGAGGGTTGCCACTCCAAACAGTGCCATCAGCCATTTTGTCTTTGGTTCTCGTTCTCCTGCATTTCCTCCATGAAGAAGTTCCACCGGATTAGACAGACGAATCTGAATGATATTATAGAAATAAGTCAGTAAAAAGATTGCACCAAATACCACAAGAGTATCCACTAATGCCGGCTTTGAAAATGCAATGTTTAAGCTTGCATTTCGATGCAGAATTTTTAAAAACAGCAGATACATCAAGCGATTAAACAGACTGCCCAGTCCAATTCCACCTAAGATACTGATACCGCCAATCAACAGACTTTCAATTCCCATCATTTTTGCAATGTGGAATTTTCCCATTCCAAGAATGTTATAGACACCGATTTCTTTTTTTCTTCGCTTAATCAAAAAGCTGTTTGTATAAAATAAAAAGATAACGGAGAAAATCACCATAATTCCGGCTGCATACTGAAGGCAGACCTGCATCGTTCCTTCTCCCGCGATTTCTTTTATTCTGCCCAAAGTATCAATCATAAAAAACATCATAATACTTAAAATCGCAGTTAGCATATAGGGCACGTAAGTTCTGCGATTATTTTTTAAGTTCGTTACTGCCAGACGAAGATAGAGTCTCAATGTATTTCACCCCCTGTTGTAAGTACCGTAAGCGTTGCCGAAATCTTATGGTACATCTCTTCATTTGTCATATTTCCACGATACAGCTGATGAAAGACTTCACCATCTTTGATAAATAACACTCGACTTGCACTGCTCGCTGCTTTCACGCTGTGCGTTACCATGACGATCGTCTGACCATCCATGTTAATTGTATGAAATAAATGCATCAGGCTGTCTGCTGCCTTAGAATCCAATGCTCCCGAGGGTTCATCCGCTAAAATCAACTGCGGTTTTGTGATTAACGCACGTGCAATCGCAGCTCTCTGTTTCTGTCCGCCAGATACTTCATAGGGATATTTTTCCAACAACATTGTAATTCCAAGTTTCTCTGCTATCGTAGCAAGCCGTCTTTCCATTTCCTGATACTTCTTTCCGGAAAGCACCAGTGGAAGAAAAATATTATCTTTCAAAGAAAACGTATCTAACAAATTAAAATCCTGAAAAACAAATCCCAGATTTTCTCTGCGAAAGGCTGAGATTTCTTTCTCACGAAGCCCTCCCAAATCACTTCCTTTTAAATAAATTTTTCCCTGCGTCGGCTTGTCCAGTGCTGCTAAAATATTTAACAGCGTCGTTTTTCCAGAACCGGACTCACCCATAATCGCTACATATTCTCCCTCTTCCACGGAAAACGTTACATTTTTTAGTGCTTCTACCTGATTCTTTCCAAATCGGGTGGTATATATTTTCTTCACATTCTTTACATCCAGTAATGCCATTTTTTCTCATCCTCTCTTGTTTTGTTCGTCTTTATTTCTTTACCTTACAATGCTTATTATAAAAAAAGAGAAAATGTATTACCATTGAATCAGGTTACATTTTCTCTTTGAATCTTACATTGTTGTAAGGTTAAAATTTCACTGTAAAACTAAATTTTTTATTCTTCATAATTTTGTCATACACATTAAAATAGATCAATACTTTTTTAATTTGACCATACATCACCAAATTAGTATAATAAATTTATAGAAAATAAACATCCAAAAGGGGGATTTTTATGAAAAAGCGCATCGTTCTACTTACCTTATGTTGTATATCTTTATTATGTATTGGATACCCTCTATCTAAGAAAATTTCTTCTTCAAAAGATAAAACGGTTCAAGTGTCTGAAACCGACAACACAAAAACTTCCGCTGTCAACCATACACAGGAGGATACACCAAAAAGCTCCGTATCGAAAGACAAAAATACTTCTGAGTCCACGACAGCGCCAGAATCCACTGATTCTATTGATTCTTCAGAAACCAATAATACCGTAAACAATAATGATTCCACTGCTCCTTCCGCTGCAGAATCATTGAATAATTCCGGCAATATTGCCAATACAGAAACTTACGATAACTCCAATACAACATTAGAATCAGAGCAGGAAAATCAGCCAGTCAATATTGAAACTGCCGACGATACAACCCAAACCGACCCCGTTGAAGAAAACCAAAATAATCCACTTCAAACAGTACAGGCTTATGTTTTATCCGTAGATGGCACTACGATGTATGTAGATTTAGAAAATCCAGGAGCAAGAACTTATCCTGGAGAGGGCGAAGAACGCCAAACTGCTTTTGATATTTCAAATGCAGAACAAATTCAAACAGAAATCAGTGACGTTTATCCTGCAAGCAATCATTTTATTTGTTCCTGTGTTTCTGTTGAAATCGAATATTATACAGAAAATGGAGTTAATATTGCAACCAGATTGACCTCTAACGGTCAGGAAATTGCACCACTTTACTTTAAAGAATAACAGTCATTAGAATCTCTAAAACCTAAAAAGAGACAAATGCAGTGGCTTTTTCATCAGCCCCTGTACTTGTCTCTTTTCTCTCTCACTGAAAATTCCCCTGTGATATATCTTTATTTCTTATTTTTCTATTCCGGATGCAGTTCTTCTCTTGCCAGTCCCAAAAACACCTGTGTTCCCACACCCACTTTGGATTCTATCCGAATCTGATGCCGTAACCGTCTCATCACTTTCTTACAAAGATACAGCCCGATTCCGGTGGATTTTTTATCTGCCCTGCCGTTATATCCGGTAAAGCCACGCTCAAATACTCGTGGCAAATCTTCTTCCCAGATTCCAATTCCATTATCCTCAATCACAAGCCATAACTGATTGGATTCCTGTTTTGTAAAAATCTGAATCGTTCCACCTTTTTCGGTGTATTTTAACGCATTCGATAAAATCTGTTCGATTACGAAACACAGCCATTTTTTATCTGTAATTACATTCTGATTCACCGCCTGATATTCTAACCGAATCTTTTTTAAGATAAACATCTGGGAATATTTGCGAATACTTGCCCGAATTAAATCATCAAGCGGATAATGCTCAAATTTCAAATCCGAAGCCATATCTTCCATTCTAAGATAGGTCAGCACCATTTCCACATACTGTTCAATCCGAAATAATTCTGCCTTTAATTCCCGTAGTTTTTTCTCTTCTGGATACTCCTCTTCCATCGTTTGTAACAGCATCCGCATTGCAGATATTGGTGTCTTAATCTGGTGCACCCACATCCCATAATAATCCTGCATTTCCTGTCTGAAAATCAATTCTTCGGATTTTAATTTTCTTCGGATTTCTTCTAATTTATCAAGCAAATCCTGATAATCATTTTCAATTAAAGTATCCGGTTCCGGCAAATCCAGAAGCGCATCCTGCATATTTTTCTCTACTAAAACAAGCTCTTTATGCCTCTTATAAAACTCGCAAAAATCAATGAAAAATAAAATTCCAGCCAGTACAAGAACCAGCAAAAAACCATAATTCAACGCATCAGATGGAAGATTATAGAGGAAAAATACAAATTTCAAAAGTGCCAGCGTTATTATATAAAGCAAAATTTCCCTTGCCCGCTCTTTTAAAAATCCTGCAAATATTCTCATTTTGCCACCATATATCCGATTCCTTTTTTGGTCTGAATCACTTCTTTTAGACCAATTTGTTCCAGTTTTTTACGAAGCCTTGTCATATTGACGGTCAATGTATTATCATCGATAAATTCGTCACTTTCCCAAAGTCTTGTAATCAGTGCATCCCTTGATACAATCTTCCCGGCATGTTCTAACAGCATCTGAAACAGACGAAATTCATTTTTCGTCAGTTCCATTTTGTTCTTCTGATACTCAATCGTTGCATCGGCAAGATTTAAGTATGCCCCGTGCCATTGCATCACATCGACACTGCCCTGAAATTCATACGTCCGTCTGAGCACTGCCTGTACTTTTGCCGTCACCACATTTAAATCAAACGGTTTTTCAATAAATTCATCTCCACCCATGTTCATTGCCATTACAATATTCATGCTCTCGTTAGCCGAAGAAATGAACAGAACCGGCACCTTCGATACTTTTCTGATTTCCTGACACCAGTGAAATCCATTGAAAAATGGCAGAACCAAATCTAAAAGCACAAGCTGTGGCTCAAATTTTAAAAACGTATCCATCACATTTTTAAAATCTGTCACACACTCCACCTTATAATCCCATTTTTCAAAGTGTGTTTTTAGCCCATCTGCAATTACAACATCGTCTTCTACGATTAATATTTTATACATAATGTCCTCATTTATTATAATTCAAACGCTTCCATATCATCCGGCACATAGAGATTTCCATGATAATAGGCTTTTCCTTCTTCGGTATAAAGTACCTTTCTCTCTTTGATATTTTTATCTTCGGTATGATATAAAATCAGATTTTCCACCCCTAATTTTTCTGCCAGCTCACAGGCATCTTTTACGGTAGAATGATTTTTTTCATACGGATGGAAGGTTTCCCTCTGTCCATACAGACAAAATGCTTCATGAAGCAGCCATTTACTTCCCTTTGCATATTTTTCTTCCCAGTCACAGTAAGGTTCATCTCCACAGCAGGTCAGTTTCTGTCCTTCTTCTAATTCCATGCAGAAACCAAACTGTTTTGCTTTTGTGGAATGAATATCAAAGAACGTCACTTTCTTTCCAATGATTTCTTTTTCTTCTCCATCTGTAACCACCACCAGATGCACTCGTTTTCCGATAAAATCAGTCTGCTTTTTCTGAAGCAGTTTCTCTGAAAGTTCCTGAATTAAAGAAATTACTTCCTCATGTCCGTAAATATATGCATCGCCTTCATAAGCACCTTTCTGCATATTTTGGCAGATAATACGAGTCATCCATACAATTCCCAAAATGTGGTCGATGTGTTTATGGGTCACAAAGATATGGTGAATATCTGCAATAGAAATCTTAGCGTCTTTTAAGCGTTTTAAAATTTCACTTCCGCCGCCGCCATCAACCAGCAGATATTGGTTTTCATTTTCTATCACAAAACAGGTATTATAAACCTCTGTTACCAGTGCATTTCCTGTTCCAAGCATTGTTAATTTCATTTTTTTCTTCCTTTCTGTTTTATCTGTTTAACTTTGTTGTTTTAATTCCCGATGTACCTTTTTTCTTACAAAATAGAAGCAAACTGCCTGCATCAAAATCGTCAATGTCCAAGACGCCGGATACGACACAAATAAAATCTTTAAGGAACGATGAGCCGGGAAAACTCCAAAAATCCACACAATTCTTGTTCCAACTGTTCCGATAATCGATAAAATCATTGGCACTGCCGAAGCTCCCATTCCTCGAAGCGCACCCGGAAATAAATCCATCACTCCACACAAAAAGTATGTCACCGTAGTCAGTGCTAAAATTTCCAGACCACAGCGAATAACTTCCGGATCTTCTGTATAAATCTTTAAGATTTCACCACCAAATGCATAGGAACCACATCCCAGTACAAGTGAAACACCTACACTTAAAATAATACAGTCTATCATCACTCGGTCCATTCGTTTTGGCTTATTTACACCATAATTCTGACTTGTAAAACTCATACACGCCTGTGTCACCGCATTGATTGACGCATATAAAAATCCCAGAATATTATTTGCCGCCGTATATCCGGCCATCGCTGTTGAACCAAATGAGTTTACGGAAGACTGCAAAAGTGCATTGGAAAAATTAATGACCGTACTTTGCACCCCTGCAGGAATTCCAACCTGAAAAATCTGTTTCAGATACTCTTTTTTCATTCTTAATTTTGAAAAACGAAGCTGATAACTTCCTTCTGTTTTATAAAGGCACCACAGCACTAAAACGCAGGAAATCAGCTGTGAAATCACTGTCGCAATCGCAACACCTGCCACTCCCATGTCGAATACAATGACTAAAATCATGTTAAGAATTGCATTGGTAACCCCTGAAATAATCAAAAACATCAACGGACGTTTGGTATCTCCAACAGCTCTTAAAATAGCTGCTCCATAGTTATAAAGCATGAAAAATGGCATACCTAAGAAATAGATTTTCATATACAGACTCGACTGGTCTATGACATCCGCCGGTGTCCCCATCAGTTCCAGCGCCCACCTTGAAAAAAGCAGCCCGACTATCGCCATTGCAATTCCACTAATCAACGCCAACAATATCGAAGTATGTACTGTTTCTGACATTTCTTTTTGTCGCCCTGAGGCATAAAAACGTGCAGCCAACACATTTGCCCCAAGTGATACTCCAATAAATAAATTCGTAAACACATTAATCAATGCCGTCGTTGAACCGACCGCCGCAAGGGCGGAACTTCCACTAAACCTTCCTACCACAACAATATCCACCGCATTGAACATCAACTGTAAGATTCCGGAAAGCATAAGTGGAAGAGAAAATGAAATCAATTTGTCCATAATCGAGCCATTGCACATATCAATTTCATATTTATTTTGTTTCATTTTTATCTCCATCTCCCGTCTTTTTTTACTTCTCTTTATCAGTATACTATACAAAAAATTGCAATACAATGGAGAAAAAATCAAAAAATCAGGTAGGAAAATTCCTGCCTGATTCTTTGACTACTTATTCAATTTAATCACAATATCTCCGTCATATGCCTGTAATTTCAAATTGCCATCTTTTCCACTTCTTTGATAACTGCTTTCATCCACATCTTCTTCATGAAGCTTTCCTTCAAGAAAATCCGGTACCTCAATATCGCCAAGACTTGTAGATGCATCAAATCCAAGTGCTAAAAGCTGTTCTTTTTTTGCTTCAATATCGATATCTCCCAAGCTGCTGGAAATGGAATTTTCACCAGTAAACTCACTATCTTTTGCAACGAAATCACCATCGGAAAGTTCAAAGTTACAAGCTCTTATCTTAGAATCATAAGTTTTCACATCACCTAAAGAAGCTGAAACAGCAACCTCTTTTAATGTGCTGTTCTTAATAAAAATATCTCCATCACCTGATGAAACTGTTCCACTTTCAAAGCAGACATGATTCAGCAAAATATTACCCAAAGCACTATTTAGCGTTGCATTTTGAAATTTTGCATTCTCCGGAACATATAATGTTACAACATTTTCATCCGTCGTAAAGTCTTTGTCTTTTGACAGGAATGCTGTAAGAAATCCAATATCTATATGTATATAAGAATTGGAGTCTGAATCTTCTTTAAGCGTAAGAATTTTATTTTTCACATCATAAGAAACCGGTTCTTTTTCCTTTGAATCTGAAGTCGTATAACTGATATAATACGAATCATCATCAGAAGATACAATCTGCAAGTTTAAAGAAGAAAGATCCACGTTTAATGTACTATAATCATCTATCTTTGTTTTTTCTAATCCATAAGTTGAATCTTCTTTTGTTGCCGAACCTTTCCATTGGTTTAAATCAGCGGCAAGCACATAATTTTTTCCTCCGTTCAAAAATCCAACTGCAAAGAGAAGTGCCCCTGCCACAACGCATCCCGCACCTGCTGCAAGACAATTTTTAATCCATCTTTTCATGAATCCTTCCTCCTTTTCCAAATCTCTTTGAACGTCCTGAAACCCATTTTGCCAGTTTCACAAATAATAACCCAATCCCTTTTGCAAGCACAACACCAAGAATAATGCTAAGTATTCCAAGACCAACCACGAAAAGTCCGCTTCCACTTATGATTGCAAATCCTGGTACGGAAAACGGAATTGCTAAAATTCCCCGGATAAATAGTTTTGCTCCGACTAAAAAGAAACAAAATGCAAAAATAAAAATACATAGTACTATGACTCCAAGACAAATTACTAATGATAATACGACTGCAAGGAAAGCAATTGCAAGCGGTGCACCAATCGGTGCCGCACAAATTGCAAGGCAGGCTATCCAAAAGATACTCCATTTCGATGACTTTTTGGTTGTTTCGGATTCCGACACCTGCACCTGCTCCTCTAACTTTCTATCCAGAAGATTAGAAATCAAGTCTCTTGCTGCTTCTTTTGGAGTGCCAAGTTCGTTCATTAACTCCTTTGCGCCCTCTTCGTCTGTCTCTTCAAAATATTCTGTGAAATACTCCATCGCATCTTCATAATCCTGCAAAGAAAGCTTTTTCAAATATTTCTGCAACTGTTTTAAATATTCTTCTTTACTCAACTTCGAATCCTCCCCTCTATAATTCCGTCAATTGTGTCGCGATAGGCAATCCACTCATTGCTAAGATATTCGATTTGTACCTTTCCACTTTCCGTAATCGAATAATATTTCCTCTTCCTTCCCTGAAATTCCTGAGAGTAAGTTGTAAGAAATCCGGCTTTTTCAAGCTTTTTCAAAATCGGATAAAGCGTTGATTCCTTAATATCCGCCACCAGTTTAATTGTCTGACTGATTTCGTATCCATAAGAGTCCTGAGTTTCCACAATGGTTAAAATCAGATACTCAATTAATAAAGCAGAAACAGGAAAATACATGCAATCATCTCCTTTTTTAATATGTAAAATATTTATATATATAAATTTTATATATAGTATAATACCAGAGCATCGTATTGTCAATATATATGTAAAAATTTTATATATACATTCTTTCCCAAACAAAAATACAGGATTCCAGCTCACTCATGAGCCAGAATCCCATACTCTTTCGGTAGTTTCATTTCTTTATGCTGATATAAAATTTTTTCTAATTCATAAATCGCAGGTGTCAGAAATTTATTTTTATGATACACCAGTTTAAATTTTCGGTTCCATTCCTGTTTTTCATCATAAAACACCCGAATTTTTTCATGCGCCAGCTCATGTGTTAAAAGACGAAGCGACATAACAGAAAGCACTTTATTCCAAATCACTGCATTGATAATCGTACGTGGACAATTTGCCTCCCACGTTACCTTGATTGAAATGTGATGCCGTTTCACATAGTCCTCAAAAAGCTGTCTTGTTCCGCTTCCCTGCTCACGCATTGCAAAGCACTGACCATTTAATTCTGAATTTGAAATTTGAATTTTTTCAAAAAATGGATGCCGGCTTCCGCATCCAAGTACCAGACAGTCCTCAATAATCGGAATCACAACCAAATCCGGCGACTGAATTTCTCCTTCCACGACTGCCGCATCGAGTTCAGATTTCAATAATTTCTCTTCAATTTCATGCGTATTGCTGACAAAAGAATACACCTCAAGCCCCGTCAGACTCTGTTCTAATTCTCCAATCAATGCCGGTGCAAGGCATGTTCCCACTGTCAGCGTTGTTCCAAGCCGAAATCGTTCGTTCTGTCCCTGATTGAGCATCAACTCATCTAACTGTTCAAACCGGCTCACCAAATCCCTTGCGTGAGAAAGCAATAATTTTCCCCTCTCTGTCAGATATAATTTCTTTCCAAACCGTTCAAATAATAACCCATGATAATGCTGTTCCATTTCACGAATTGCCTGACTGACGGTCGGCTGTGAAAGATAAAGATGTTTTGCCGCCGCACTCATCGTTCCATACTCTGCAACAGCCAAAAAAATCGTAAGGTATCGAATCGTCATTGTTTTTATCATTCCCTTTTATCTATAGGTAAAACCTATCATTTTTATAAAATAATATCATTTTTCAAATACATCAACAAGTGTTATATTATAGTTATTAAAACTGGTACATTGAATATTAAGCAGCTGCTATATTTACGCTGTACTGGTACATAAAAAGCTCAAGGAGGAATAAAATGTCAGCATTAACTGTCAGCAAAGAAGAAGAAAAACGTTTAAAAGGACTTGGCTTCTTAAATAACAAAGGAACCGATAACTTTTCTGCACGGGTTATCACTGTAAATGGAAAAATTTCCGCTGCTCAGGCTCAGTGTTTAACAGAAGCCGCAGAAAAATTCGGAAATGGAGTGCTTACCTTCACTACCCGCCAGACTGTAGAAATTCAGGGCATCCCTTATGATAAAGTAGAAGCATTTCAGGCTCATCTTGCAAAAGAAGGCTTAACCGTTGGCGGAACCGGTCCACGTGTTCGCCCAGTTGTATCCTGTAAAGGAACCACCTGCCATTATGGTCTGTTAGATTCTTTCGCAATTTCCGAGGAAATTCACAAACGTTTTTATGAGGGATATCATGAAGTAAAACTTCCTCATAAATTTAAAATTGCCGTTGGCGGATGTCCTAATAATTGTGTAAAACCAGATTTAAATGACCTTGGAATCATTGGTCAGAGAGTTCCAAACTTTGATAAAGCTCTTTGTAAAGGCTGTAAAAAATGTGCCATCGAAGCAGTATGTCCGTCCGGTGCCGCTAAAGTTGTTGACGGTGTCTTAAACATTGATAAAAAGGTCTGTATCCACTGTGGTCGCTGTGTTGGAAACTGCCATTTTGACAGCATTAAAGATGGTACTTACGGATTTAAAATTTACATTGGCGGACGCTGGGGAAAACAGATTTCACAGGGTCGTGCCTTAAATAAAGTCTTTACTTCCAAAGAAGAAGCAATGGATATCATTGAAAAGACCATCTTATTCTTCCGCGAAAACGGAAAACCGGGAGAACGTTTTGCACTGACAGTAGACCGTCTTGGATTTGAGAATGTAGAAAATGAAATTTTAAACGGAGACATCTTAAGCAGAAAAGAAGAAATTTTAAAACGTGAACTGTAAAAAATCCCCCGAGGTTGTTACCAAAAACAACCCAGGGGGATTTTTTATGCTAAATCTATTAATTTAATTATGCTAAGTATTCTTTTAATGTTGCTCTTACTGCACCAACACCTGCAATCTCTTTTACAAAGATTTCTTCAATCAGTTCGCCGATACCAGCTTTGTAGAGGTCAATTCCGAAGATGTTTTCATTAGAAAGAATGGATTTAAGCTGTCCGTTGTAGCTTTCCGGTTTGCCAAATTCGATTCCTTTTAATTCTGCTTTTAATTCATCCAGCATTGGGTCTGCGGAAAGTTCAAACGCTTCTCCATTGTCATCAAGACCAAGAAGATATCGGCACCATCCAGCGATTGCCAGCGGGATTGCTTTTAATTTCTTTGCATCTCCGTATTTTTCCACATAAGATTTGATAGTTTCTCCGTAACGGATTCCAACTTTCTGAGAAGTATCTGTTGCAATACGCTGTGGAGTATCAGGCATAAATGGATTCGGAATACGAGTGTTGATAACTTCGTCTACGAACTCTGCCGGAGAAAGGATGCCCGGGTCTGTAACAACCGGCATACCTTCTACAGGACCGATTTCATGAACCAGTTTGTTTAACTGTTCGTCTTTCATTTCGTCTGCAATTAAAGTATATCCTAATACACATCCGTAAGTAGCCAGTGCTGTATGCAGTGGATTTAAGCAGGTTGTAACTTTCATACGTTCTACTTTGTTTACAGTGTCACGGTCTGTCATGTAAACACCTGCTTTTTCAAGAGCCGGTCTGCCATTCGGGAAACGGTCTTCAATTACCAGATACTGCGGTCCTTCTGCATTTACAAATGGTGCAATATAAGTTCTCTTAGAAGTAATAACCGGTGCAATGTCTTCGATTCCAAGTTCCTCTAAAGATTTGCATACAGATTCTGCCGGTCTTGGTGTGATTTTATCAATCATAGACCATGGGAAAGATACCTGTGCTTCATCGGAGATATAAGCTACGAATTCATCTTCTACGAATCCTTTTTTGTTCCATTCTTCTGCCATTGTAAGAATAGAATTTCTCAGCTTTTCTCCATTGTGAGAGCAGTTATCCATAGAAACAACAGCTAACGGAGCTTTTCCTGCTTTGAAACGTTCATGAAGCAGTGCGCATACAACAGCCATTGCAGAACCTGCTTTTTCCGGACCATTGTCGATATCGCTCTGGATGAATGGGAAATAAGTTCCATCTGCGCCTTTTAATGCATAACCTTTTTCTGTGATAGTAAAGGAAATCATCTGAAGGTCTTTATTCTGGAAGATTTCTTTTAAACGATTCCACTCAGCCTCTACATTAGACTGTGCTTTGATTGCCTCTGTTAAAGAAGCGATTACTTTTTTATCTGTACTTCCGTCTGCTTTTAAGGTAACACCCAGAACCAGATTGTCATAAGGAGCGTAGATTTTGTCCACTACATCGAAGTCAAATGTCTCTACGCAGGTAATACCTTTGTCCATAGCTCCGTTGGAAATTAAAGTATCTGCGATTCCACCAATGAAGATACGGAAAATATTTCCGATTCCGAAATGTACCCAAGCTGGGGATTTCTTTGTTTCTTCTTTTACTTTTTCAATATCATAGGATGGAAGCACAACGCCTGCTGCTTCCCAGCTTTTCTTATCTTTAATACCGTCTAATGTCAGCTTCATCTTCATTTTCACCTTTCTATTCTTATTTACTATAATTATTTATTTTCGCTTTTTGCTTCTTTTTCGATTGCTTCCCATAATCCGCAAAGGTAAGCTGCACCAAGTGCTCTGTCATACAGACCGTATCCTGGCATTGCTTTTTCGCCCCAAATCATTCTTCCATGGTCTGGACGGATTGGTCCTTCAAATCCTGTTTCATATAAAGCTTTCATAACTGCATGCATGTCAAATGTTCCGTCAGAGCTTAAATGAGCACTTTCTTCAAAATCTCTCATTCCATCATTAAAACGAAGGTTTCTGATGTGCGCGAAATGAATTCTTCCTTTTAACATCTTAACAGTTGCAACTAAATCGTTGTTTAAGTTTGTTCCATAAGAACCCATGCAGAATGTAACACCGTTGTGTTTATTTGGCACCATTTCAATCAGACGTTTTAATTTTGCCTGAGAAGAAATGATACGTGGAAGTCCAAATACGCTCCATGATGGGTCATCCGGATGAATTGCCATGTTGATGTCGTATTTGTCACAAACCGGCATGATTGCTTCCAGGAAGTATTTCAGGTTTTCAAACAGTTTTTCTTCATCAATATCTTTGTAAAGTTCAAACAGCTCTTTTACTTTTTCCATACGTTCCGGTTCCCAACCCGGCATTACAGTTCCGTTCATATTGTTTTTGATAGCGTCGAACATTTTTTCAGGATCCATGCTGTCGATTACATCCTGATTATATGCAAGAACGGTTGTTCCATCTTCTCTCATACGGTCAAGTTCTGTTCTTGTCCAGTCAAATACCGGCATGAAGTTGTAACATACCATGTGAATATCTGCTTTACCAAGGTTCTCTAATGTTTTGATGTATGCTTCGATGTCTTTGTCTCTGTCCGGACCGCCGGTTTTGATTGCATCACTTACGTTAACACTTTCGATACCTGCGAGGAAAAGTCCTGCATCTTCAACATCTTTTTTCAGTGCAAGGATTTCATCTAATTCCCATACCTCTCCCGGCATTTTGTTATACAGTGTGGAAATAATTCCTTTTACATAACAGCTCTGACGAATCTGCTGTAATGTAACTGTATCATACTCTTTTCCATACCAACGCATTGTCATTTCCATAATAAACATTCTCCTTATCATTTTGATTTTTTATTTTATGTTTTCAGTTTATGTGTATCTCTTTCTCGTATACTAGTATGGTAGTATAAACTCAAAATTTTTTCAATTCACATTTTCACTATATATTTTTTTATTTTTCTGTGTATTTTGTACAAGTTTTTTTATTTTCAGTTTAAACCATTGACTTTAAGTCTTGCTTTTCAGTATACTAGTATGTAAGCTGTTAAAAGGATAACAAACTCTAATTTTCATCTGGTAAAAAACAGTTTCATAGCGTATAATTAGAAATTAGGGTATCATTTCTACTATTAGCAAAGAGAGGGTATTTTATATGATAATACTTAACAGAAATTCTTCTGAAACAGCAAGATCCTATGCCATGCGGGTTCTTTTATATAACATTATCCACGTTGAACTTCAGCCCGGAAGTGCAGTCAGTGAAAATGAACTTTCTTCTGCCCTTTCCCTTTCAAGAACCCCGATTCGTGAAGCTTTAATCGAATTAAACCGTATTGGACTTGTCGAAATTCTTCCACAAAGAGGAAGTTATATTTCTAAAATTAATTATGCAATTGTCGAAGAATCCCGTTTTGTACGTCTTGTTATGGAAACAGCAGTTATCAAACTTGCCTGTGAGTCTATTACAGATGACTACCTGCTTGCACTGAAACAAAACATTGAACAGCAGAAAGCCTGCCAGACTACCAAAGACGGAGACCGTTTTCTTGAAATCGACAATGAATTTCATCGTCTTATTTTTGAATGTGCAGGCAAAATGTGGTCCTATCATTTTGTAGAAGAACAGATGGTTCACTTTGACCGGCTTCGTGCACTTGCAGCAAAATCCGGATATGCGAAATCAACGATTCCGGATCACGAAGATATTTTATATGCATTAAAACGAAAAGATGCTGAAATGGCAGAAATTTTTATGACCCGACATTTGACCCGATATCAGACAGAAAAAACGGAAATTATGAAACAATATCCGGAATATTTCACGAAATAAAAAACAGAGGTGTATCGTTTTTAAGCAATACACCTCTGTTTTATTTTTTATCTATTAAGTTTTTGGCACATCAACAATACTCAAGATATGACGCAGTATGATTTCTTCATATTATTTCATAATTGGTTCTAACGCTTTAGCTAATTTCTCCTTCTCAGCCTCTGCTTCTTCCAGATTCTTTCCAAGTGTTGTGTAATAAATCTTAATCTTCGGTTCTGTTCCGGATGGACGAACAACAACAGTTTCACCGTTATCCAGTTTGTAAATTAAAACATTTGCAGATGGAAGTCCTGTTTCTTCCGGTTTTGTATAGTCTGTTACTTTGACAATCTGATGTCCGGCAATTTCTGTCAGTGGTTTGTCACGAAGTCCCTGCATTAATGCAGACATCTTGTCCATTCCACTCAAGCCCGGGAATTCAAAACTGTCCACTTTATTTAAGTAACGACCATACTGTGCGTAGATTTCTTCCATTCTCTGTTTTAAGGAACTTCCGATACTTCTGTAGTATGCAGCCATTTCACAAATCAGCATAGAACCGATTACAGCATCTTTATCACGTACATACGGTCCTGCAAGATATCCATAGCTCTCTTCAAATCCAAAGATAAAGCGGTCTACTTCACCAGCTTCTTCAAGCTGTGCAATCTGGTCACCAATCCATTTAAATCCTGTCAGTACGCTTCTGAGTTCTACTCCGTAATGCTCTGCTACTGCATCCGCAAGTGGTGTGGAAACGATAGATTTTACTGCTACCGGATTCTTCGGCATTGTGCCTTTTTCGATACGACCTGCGCAGATATAGTCTAAAAGCAGTACACCAACTTCATTTCCTGTTACCAGTTCATAGGAGCCATCCGGGCATTTCATTGCAATACCAACACGGTCTGCATCCGGGTCAGTTGCAAGCATTAAGTCTGCACCTGTTTCTTTTGCCAGATTTAATCCTAATTCCAGAGCTGCAAAAATTTCCGGATTCGGATAACTGCAGGTTGTGAAGTATCCATTTGGATATTCCTGTTCCGGAACGATTGTGATATCTGTAATTCCGATATCTTTTAATACCTGAGTAACCGGTACAAGACCAGAACCGTTTAATGGGCTGTAAACCAGTTTAAGACCTGCTGTTTTGCAAAGACCCGGACGAACCTGACGAGATTCGATTGCTTCGTAAAGTGCTTTTTTGCAGTCATCTCCTACAAAACGAATCAGTCCTTCTTCCACACCTTCTGCAAAGGACATATATTTGGCACCTGTTAATACATCTGTTTTCTGAATCTCTTCATATACAATTGCAGCTGCGTCATCTGTCATCTGGCATCCGTCCGGACCATAAGCTTTATATCCGTTATATTTTGCCGGGTTGTGAGAAGCGGTTACCATAATACCTGCGTTACATTCATAGTAACGTGTTGCAAAGGAAAGTGCCGGTACCGGCATTAAAGCGTCATAAATTCTGACTTTAATTCCATTTGCAGCCAGTACACCTGCTGCATTTTTTGCAAATACGTCACTCTTTAAACGACTGTCATAACTGATTGCCACAGTCTGATTTCCGCCCTGTGTTTTTACCCAGTTTGCAAGACCCTGTGTTGCCTGACGTACCACATAAATGTTCATGCGGTTTGTTCCTGCTCCAAGTACACCACGAAGTCCTGCAGTTCCAAATTTTAATGCTACAGCAAAACGGTCTTTGATTTCTTCATCGATTCCTTTAATTTTTGATAATTCCGGATTCAAATCCGCATCTTCAAGGTCTGCTGCCAGCCAGCGTTCATATTCTTCTTGATACATTTTTAACCACTCCTACTATTCTATTTTTTATGTATGTATAAAACGTAACTATACTATACCATATTTTTGGTAAAACCGCAATAAAGCCGGAGGACTTTGCACCTATTTTTGTGCTCTTTTTTCGACAAAATATACAATGATTATTGGTTTTCTATTTTTTCTCAAACTTTTAAGTTCTCCCCAAAAACCCTAAAAAAATAAGTTGCTTCTACAGACTGATGCAGACCCTCTTTCTGGCGGTTTTCAATCATTTGATACACTCGTTCATGTGCTTCATACAATTCTTCTTTCCTTCCGGACTCTAACATTCCCTTTACTGATTCATATCTCGTAGAATATGTGAGAACGCGCATAATTGCGTTTATTTTAGAAATCATAGAGTTATGTCCCATATCTGTGATTGCATCATGAAACTCGTTATCTGCCTCAAATACAGCATCTACATCCGGATGTTCTACCATAATTGTTTCTTTTAAATGAATCATTCTTTCTTTCAGCTGTGCAATCTCTTCTTCACTGCATTTTTCAACAGCAAGACGCATCACACCTGTCTCTACCATTGCTCTTAATTCATGCAGTTCCTGTTCATTTTGCTGATTCAAGATAATTCCATAAATCATTGGGTCAATCAGACTTTCTGAGAAGCCATTACATACAAAAGTTCCTTCTGCTCTTTTAATTTCTAATACCCCAATATAAACCAGAATCTTTATTGCTTCACGTATGGAATTGCGTGCCACTCCTAGCTGCTCTGACAGCTCCATTTCTGTAGGAATCTTATCTCCCGGTTTTAATTCCCCACTCAGCATCGCCTGTGTAAGACGGTCAATTACACGCTGTACAACTGATGACCGGTTAATTTTTTTTAAGTATTCAGGCATCGCTCATACTCCTTTCCTCGTTTTTGTGTAACATTGGATGTTGTTCATTCCATTATACTTGGTACGATTCGATAAAACAACTAATTTATTCGTGATGTACACCAAAATTTTTGATATTCACATCATACTTTAATCGAATAACAGACCAGATCCAACAAAAATCCGGTCGTTTGCAAGCAAAATCGCCTGCAAATGCCGGATTTTTAATATCTTTTTATTCCTCATCAGCCCTAAAATTTGTTTAGGGGAGATTTTTTCGAAAGTTCACAACCATGGCATCCCTGCCATGGCAAATCTCTTTTTGTTTTTTATGTTCTAATTTACTATCTTAATGCACCATCGGAACCAAAGTTATATTTCTTTCCTCCAATAGTCTGCCAGCCGGTTCTCATTGCTCCGTCATTTGCTCCGCCAAAGTAATATTTCTTTCCTCCAATGGTCTGCCATCCGGTCTTCATTGCTCCGTCATTTGCTCCGCCAAGATAATATTTCTTTCCTCCAATGGTCTGCCATCCGGTCTTCATTGCTCCATCATTTGCTCTGCCAAGATAATACCATTTGTTATAGACTTTCTGCCATCCGGTCTTCATCGCTCCATCATTTGCATGTCCGAGCCAATAATATTTGCCATAGACCTTTTGCCAGCCGGTCTTCATCGCTCCATCATTGGAGTGTCCTAACCAGTAATACTTACCATATACTTTCTGCCAACAGGTTCTCATCGCTCCATCACTTGCCAACCAGTAATATTTACCATAAACTTTCTGCCAGTAAGTTTTCATCACACCGTCATTACCAAACCAGTAGTAGGAATCATAGATATAATTCCAGTACCGAGCCATATCTCCATATTCATCAAAATAATGAGCTTGATCATAAATATCCCAATACCAGTAATTTGTCATCGGAATTCCAGAATCATCTAAGATGTAAGTATGATTGATTCCATCTATTTCAATTTCAAGCATTTTATAGGACATGTATTCCGATGGAACTTCAAGCCCTTCAATCGGGAATCCTTCATCATTATCATAGTCTCCCTCTTTCATAAAATAATGATAGCTGTCTTCTCCTGTCATTCCATCCGACCATATAAGATAGTACCCTCCTTCTGGAATTCCTGCCGTTCGATCATTATAATCTGCACGAAGATAATATCTTAAAGGAATCTCTCCGAATTCATATTCATATCTGAGCCCTACCATGTATGTTCCGGTGTCCAGCGTATCCGGCACTGCATTCGGCTCATCACTATTATAACATCTCCAGCGCCTGTCATTTGCTGTATAAACCCATTTGCTTTCAAGCTTATTCTTCGTATGTGCATTATCATAGTTACGATAGATTACTTTTTGAATTTCTCCACTGTAAAAATTGGTTACAATTTCCTGTGTCCACTCATCGCCTTGCACCACTTCACCGGTCGACATTTCATCGGACCAGCCAGCCTCCACAGCGGCGGCTGCTACCGGTGCAGGTACAACCGAAGTGACCCCCAATCCAAGTGCTAAAGCAACTGCCAATCCCCCTAATCTTTTTCTCTTCATAACGTTTCCTCCTCTCGGATTATTAGTACTTATATTGTACTATATTCTTCGAGGTTTTCCAACGTTTTTTCTGAAAATTTCTTAAAACTTTTTGATTTTAACAATTATTTTCATTAAGCTTTTTTTCTGTCGCACGAATCCGAATATAATAACTAATGCAAAGTAACAATGCAGCTCCACTCCAGGCAGCAATCTCGGCAAAAAAGATTCCATTTTGACCGATAAAAATCGGAAGAATCAAGGCAGCACCAATTCGCATCAAGAACTCCGCAAATCCACTTAACATTGGAAGCAAGGTATCTCCAAGTCCCTGAAGTGCCGAACGATACACGTATAAAAAATATAACACCCACAGCATCGCCGCCATAATAGAAAGATAATGAAACGCAATCTCAAGTACCGCTTCGATCTGCTGTTGCTCTCCGGAGAGGAACAAGGATAAGATTGGTTTCCCAAATAAAAACATTGCAACGGAAATCACGATTGAAGTCGCAAGCGAAATCAAAAGACTGACCCGAACTCCACTTTTAATTCGATCAAATTGCTTTGCTCCTAAATTTTGTCCAACATAAGTTACGATTGCATAACCATAGGAAATCGCTGCCATCTCAAGCAAGCCATACAACTTATTAGTCGCAGTAAATCCGGCAACAAATAAGAAACCATAGCCGTTTATTACATACTGAACAACCAAGCCTCCCACTCCGATAATGATATTTTGAAAAACTACCGGAATTCCCAGTTTCAGTAAATTTAAATCCAGTTTTGCCTCATGCTCAAAATCCGATTTTGCTAACTGTACCAGCTTAATTTGTTTTAAAATTGCAAAACAATAGATTGCAGAAAACAACTGTGCAATAATTGTTGCGATTGCTGCTCCGGCAATTCCCCAGCCAAACACAGCAACAAACAATAAATCCAGTACAATGTTGATAAGCGATGCAATCAGCATTGCTGTCAATGGTGCTTTACTGTTTCCAATTGCCCGCAGCTCACAGGCAAACATATTATATGCCGTCGTAAATGGAATTCCACAAAAGATAATTCGCAGATAAAGCAGCGCCATTCCAATGATGTTTTGCGGGGTATGCAGTCCGGTCAATGCCGCTGAAGCCAACAGCTGGCTCAAAGCAAAAACCAAAACGGCAGTAATCGCAGTTAAACGATAACTATGCGCAATTACTTTTCTTAAAGCGACTCCATTGCCTGCCCCGTAATGCTGCGAAATCAAGATTGAAAATCCCTGCGTAATTCCTGTTGAAATGCCTGTCACAATCCACATTAAAAAATCAACTGAGCCAAGTGCTGCCAAAGCCTCTACACCTGCAACCTGACCAACAATCATAGTATCTACCATAGTATAAAGTTGCTGGCAAATGTTCCCAAGCATTAACGGAAGCGCAAAAAAGAAGATTAATTTTGCGGCATTTCCCGAAGTCATATTTTGCGTCTGTGCCTTCATAACATCTCATAAATCCTTTCAAAAAATATGTTTTTTATCCTTTCAGATATCAACTCTATTCTACCATATTGCCCTGTAAAACGGAAGAAAAGGGACTGAAATTCAGTCCCTTTTTTTATGTGTTTTTTTCTCCGGAAGCACCAACATTGCAAGCGCTGCTAATACGATAATTAACCCTGTAATGGAAAGCACAGTTGGGATTTCTCCAAAAAAGCAAATACCAAATACCATTGCCGCAACCGGTTCACATGAGCACAAAATGGATGCCTTACCTGCATCCATATGGTCCAGTGCCACTGTGTAAAATGCATATGGAGCCACCGCAACACATAAAGAATGCACCAACATAAACCCCGAATGCGGTAACGGATTTTGCATAATATACTGCGCCACATCGCCCCATTTTGCAAACGGAAGCAGGATTACTGCAATTGAAAGGATACTATAAAAAGTAATCGTAAGCGCCGGATACCCACGTCTCATCCCAACTTTAGAAAAGATGCTGTACATCGCATAAAAAATGGCGCCGACACTTCCGACTAAAATTCCAATCCAACTCCAATGCATACTCTCATTTGTTTCAAAAATCCCACTTGTCAACACGCAGCCACAAATTGCTAAAAAAATACTTAATACTTTTCTTCGCGTAATCGCTTCATGAAAGAGAAAAAATGCAACAATCATGACCACAATCGGAGAAAGTGCAAGCAGCACCGCTGCAAGCGAAAGCGACAACTCATTGATAGCAAAATTGTAACATACATTCACACCAAGTGACCCAAGAAGCCCTGCTCCAATAAAAATCCAGCAATCTTTTAAATGAATTTTAAAATACTCCGGATGCGAATACGCAAGCCAGATTCCAAGCAACAGTACTGCAACAATCAATCTCGAAGCCACAATTGTGGTGTTATTCATATTTCCGCTCAATTTGCGCACAAAAATCCCGGCAGAACCAAAACAGATTCCGGTAATAATTGGCATAAAACCATATAATTTTTTCATTTTTTACCAACTTTACTCTCATTAACAATACTTTTTCAGAATTTCATGCATCTTCTCAAACTGCTCTTCCATCTCTTTTACCAGGCGAAATTGTGTTCTTGCGCGCACCAGATTGTGCTCCGGATATGACGTTTTAAAGTATACATCGCCCTGAAGGAAATCCGCAAGAAAACGCATTCCACACTCTAAAGTCATCAATCTGGCTCCCCATGGAAGGCTCTCAATTTCTGCCGGAGTCAGCACATCTTTTGCCATCTCCAGATACCCCTTCACATAGATTTCATAAAGGTTGATATCAAAGTGTACTTTGTCCAAATCTTTTTCATCTTCTTCTGCGGTAGAGGCGCCAAAACGAATGGAATCGCCAAAATCGTTACACGCAAGCCCCGGCATAATCGTATCCAAATCAATGATACATAAGCCCTGATCCGTATCTTTATCAAACAAAATGTTATTCAATTTTGTATCATTATGTGTCACACGAAGCGGTAAGACTCCCTTTTCTAACTGCTCCATCAAAACATTACAATCTGCTTTACGAGAAAGCACAAATTCAATCTCCGGATGGCATAATCTGGCGCGATTTTTCACATCTTTTCGCTGCGCATCTTCAAAATCACGAAA
This sequence comes from Firmicutes bacterium OM04-13BH, assembly GCA_003481745.1. Classification (GTDB taxonomy): domain Bacteria; phylum Bacillota; class Clostridia; order Lachnospirales; family Lachnospiraceae; genus Blautia; species Blautia stercoris. Next base: position 44,973 of record QULP01000013.1, on the reverse strand, counting down.
ACGCTTTGCAGTGTCATGAAACTGCGGAATCGTCTCATAAAGACTGTCTGCCGGGTAATCTCCCAGTTGCTTTAAGAAATGTCCAAAACTAAGCGCAGATTGATAAAACTGCTCCGGACGTTCCACCTGCTGATAGCACACGGAATTCGGCACATAATGCAGACAACGCCATGGCTGTCCCTTCTCATCCTCAAAATAAGTATCGCCACTCTTTGTCTTAATATAAGATAAGGATTCTCTGTCTAAATCGCCACCGTCCTGACGAATAATATTACGTAAATATTCCGTCACTCCAAAAATATTTTCCATCACCTGATCCGGATTTTTAAAGACGTTAATGTTAATTCGCTGCAATACAAAGAGCGGCACATCATTTCCATTTTCATCCGGCAAATAGACTGCATAAGTCTCATTAATATGACCTTCTCCAAATGGCTTTACATAACTACAGCAATCGCCAAACCCAAACGCATAAATCGCATCTTCCAGACTTCGGCTATCTGCGCCTTCGATGGTTCTTCTGGTAGAGAAAATCACTTCTCCTGCTTCCACTTTTCTGCCCGGTTCAATCACGCAATGTGCTTTTACTACGCTGCCAAGACCAACATGTGCACCTTCCTCTACAATCGAATCATGGTCTACCACTGCACCGCTGTTAATAAGTGCTGCCATTTTGATTGTTGTATTCATATTTACCACTGCTCTTTGCATAATAAAACAGCCCGGCTCTAAGCGAACACTCGGACTGACGATTGCAGATGGATGTACGATTGCCGGTACTTCATACTCCTCTTCAAGCAATTTTTGCGTCCAAAATAAACGCGTCTTGTTATTTCCAAAAGCTGCTACCGCTACTGAATAATCTCTATGATACAGATGATAATCGCAGCATCTGCCAATCACATCATCATCCTTTGCTGTATCATCTAAAAATAAGACTTCCTCATAACCAAGTGCCAGTGCGGTTTCTTTTATCATTCTTCCAAAACCGCCTGCACCAAGAATTAATAAACTTTTCATTTTCTTCTTTCCTTCTTTTTTATCTTGAGAGCGTACGCTCCGATTTGTATTCTGTAAAATTTATAAGCACAAACCTATTTTATCATCTGCTTCGCTTTCTTTTCAATAATACTTATTGAAAAAAGCCTTGAATTTGCCCAGGAATTTTCTTTTGTTCGAACTCATTCTGCAAACACTTCTTCCAAAGTCTGATATTTAAATACCGGAAAATCGTTCTCATCATAATATACTTTCATTATCATAGCATGACGATTCGGATCATACAACGGATCTCCCACAATTTCATCATAAGGTCTTGCATGGAAAACACACAGGTCTGTCACTCCATCTTCTGCTTTTACAAATGAGTTATGACCAGGTCCAAAGACTCCTGCTGCATAATGGATTTGGTAATGCAATCGAATATCTTGGACGATATACCCACAAGGTTGCTATCTCTAACAGCCGAATCATCTCTGTCACGGATACATACACAACATTCACTGCCCGTGGCAGAAAACCAGGTGAGCCTCGCCGTACGATTACCCTCAGTAATGAGGAGTTTATCAGGCGCTTCCTCAGTGAAGAAATCTGCTCTTCTTAACTACTCTGAATCTGATACTTTCCTAATGAATTATAACATGAATAATCGGTATCTCATAGATAAAAAAGGCCAGATAATGATTTTTTCTCATTACCTGACCTCTCTCCTAGTCTATCGCATTTAAGCCACTTCCCCAGATTACAACTCCACTTTTACTGTCAAGTGCAGTAAATGTCATGACATATTTCTTCCCATCTTCATCCCACTGTTTTAAAGCAATCCCTTTATACTCTGCCTCGTCGGTCTTTATGGTAATATTATAATCTCCACTTAATTCCCAAGTTCCCTCAAGAGCCCCACTTATCGTATTGTTTTTATTCAATACCAGTTCTTCAGACTCTTTCATATCCGGAGAGATATCACGTCCGTGGTTAATATATTTATACGTTCCAACAAGCTGTTTACTTTCCAGTTTTTCTGCACTTTCTTCGGTATAGCGGTATGGCGCAATAACCGGCCAGCCTTCTTCATTAAAAAACATCTGGTGTACACGCACTTCATGAGTTTCTCCGCTATTTTCAAATCGTGTGTGATAAATAATAAAATATTTTCCGGTTTCTTCCTGATACAGACAGGAATTATGACCTGGTGAAAGATAGCCTTTTCGATCTTCTCCTTCTTCTCCTTCTTTCCAGGTAAATTTATAACCACCCATTAATTTTGTTCCGTACTGTTCTGCCGTTGCATCACTAAAGGCACTTCCCGCCGGACCTTTACAATCTTTCATGTCCTGTCCCATGGAATCTACATAAGGACCATTCGGGTTCTCGGAACGACACACACGGATATTATAGCCTCCATCTGAATCTAAGCCTCCAAACGATAAGAACATATAATAATATCCGGTTTCTTCATTATAGATGACATAAGGAGCTTCAATTCTTAGATGATTTCCTCCAAGCAGTTTTTCTCCATATCCGCTCTCTAAAGGCATTCCGCTCTCTGCATCCATTTCTTTTACAAAGATTCCTCCGGAATAAGAGCCATAAATCATCCAGAGTTTCCCTTCTTTATCATAAAATACAACCGGGTCTACCACATTTGGGTCTGTTGTCGCCTGATACAGATTTCCATCTTCGTCCTTCTCACTTGCACTCATTCCGGATTTTAGCATAATTCCCTCATTGCTATAAGGTCCTTCCACAGAATCTGAAACTGCTGTTCCAAGACAGGATAGCGGAGAGTCCCCTTTGCAATTACAATAATATAATTTATAACTTCCATCGTTTAATTTTATGACGTCTGGAGCCCAAAACGTATTGCTCTGTGACCACTCAAATGCTTCTTTCATTTCTTTTAATACATTTGGAATCACCGTATTATTATTTTTTACTCCCTGATTGACATACGTCCAGTTCATTAAATCCTCTGTTTTTGCTACTGCAAGATGTGAGCCAAAAATATAATAGCTTCCATCTTCTCCATCTATAATCGATGGGTCATGAACCGATACTTCAGAAAATTCTTTTTCCACCGGAGTATCTGCTTTTAATTTTTCTTTTTGTGCGCCACAACCTGTCATTAACATGAGAGACATTGCAGCAAGCACAATTGCTATTTTTTTTCGTTTCATAAATTAAATCCTTCTCCTGTAAAAAAAAGCTCAAATGGATATCATCTATCTTCTATCCATTTGAGCCTTTTCTTATTTTCTTATTTTTTTGCTATTTCCATCGGACTATAGGCAATCCGAACTTTAATATCCTGATTATAATTTCCAAATTCACTTCCGAAAATGGTAATTCCACCGATATTTTTTGCATCTTCTTCAATTTCAAATTTAAATCTTACCGTGCTTTTATAATCCAGATTAAATTGATTAATTGTAACATCTGAGATTTTCAATCCATCTACAAACGTTCCTTTTTTATTAATTACAATCATCTTTAACAATCCATACTGGTTCCAGTTTGGAAACCACCAGTCCGGTGTAAAGATTCCCTGTACATCTCCATAGTCTCCCGGGCTTGTCCAAGTACCGATTTTTACATCATTCAGGAAAATTGAAATATCCGAAGGCCAGTCATTATTAATTCCCGGTGCCTCTGAACTGATTTCAAGAGAAACCGTAATCTGGTCAATTTTGGTTGCACTCGGCAACAGATTTGGAATCATATACTCAATATAACCTTTTGTAAACCACAAAATTCCAGCATTGATTCTATCCGGATGAGAAAAATAACGTGGGTCATCTACCTCTCCGACAATTGCCTTACTTGTAGCAAGTCCACAGGTCGGATATACATTATAATCCGAATAATGTCCTACTTTCACTTCCGTGTTATAAATATTCTGGTCTTCTTCGGTTTCTTCAGATTCTACATCAACCACAATCTTATCAACTGCAACTTTACAGATTTTCTGATTTCCATGTCCTCCGCGTTCTGTCATAACCTGAATGATTCCACTTTCTTCCAGTTTCTTGATATGACTGGTCAGTGCACCATTTGTAATTCCAAGACTTGTTGCAAGTTCATTCATGTTCATCTCATGGTTTTCCTGAAGAAGCTTGATAATATTAATTCTCAGTTCTGAACCAAGCGCCTTGAAAACCTCCAGGCCCTCGTCCAAATTTTTCACATGCAACATCTTATAAGTCCTACTTTCTCAGAAATAAATACCTCGTATCTTCAAAATACCTTTAGATTGGTCTAAAGTATACTATACCACGAATTTTCCCCAATACACAAGACCTAAGTTGTCGATTCCGGCCAGCACATACCCTTTTTTTTGATTTTCAATATCACAGCATGAATAAATAATTCCATTCTGAAAATATTCACTCTCTTTATCCAGTGTACAGACCTTTGACTGTTTCATATTGTTATCAAATTCATCAAATATAATTAATTCCCAGTCGCCTTGGAGCTTTTCCATATCCGGTTTCGATACCGGCTCAAAGTTCTCTCCCTGATATGGTTCTGCACCAAATACCGGCCAGTCATTGATAAAAAACATCGGCCGTATCATCATATAATGAATCTGATAGCTATCCCTGTCTTCTGCTTCCTCATAAATACGATTTACCTTTGCACCATCCCGTACATGATGCACAAAATAATAATGTTCCGACTGTGGGTCATAAAATGGGACACCATGTCCCGGTCCACGAAATCCTCCCCACTTCCAGTCTTTTTTTGCTTTACCCACTCTTGGATTTACCGCTTCAAACTGATAACTCCCTGCAAGTTTTATCCCCATTCCTTCTTCTACAAGTGAATTTCCATGCCAGTCCAGATACGGCCCTGTCACGCACCTGCTTCTTCCAACACGGATGTCATAAGTATCTCCAAGCCAGCCATAAGACTGAAACAGATAAAAATAACCTGTCTCAGGCGCATAAATGACCGATGCCCCCTCCGGTCCGTCAATCAATGACTTTTTTGCTTTTCTTGAGATACAGTTGCCAAGCTCCTTCGCATCATTTGAGAGAGAAAGACCACTTGTGGCATCTAACTCTTTGATATAAATTCCACCAAAGAAAGAACCATACACTAGATAACACCTCTCGTTATCCCAGATAATATGTGCATCAATTGCATTTGGTGCTGTATCATCCGTCCCCCAGGTATCTGCTACAATTCCTCTGTTTTCAAACGGTCCAAGCGGATGTTTAGAAACTGCAAGCCAGATTCTTGATTCCGAACTGCCAAATGCTTTTGTTGCTGAATAATACATCCGGTATTCTCCATGTGTATATTCCACATAAGGAGCCCAGAAATTCACAGTCTGTGGATACTCTCCGTTGTCTCTTCCTTCTTTGATGGCCTTTTGGGAAAGCGCAATTCCCTCATATTCAAAATGAATCAAATCTTTTGAGCTTCTGACCGGAATTCCGATTTTTTCTGTCAGCCCATCTTCCGGCTGATATACATCCGTACTATAAGAGTAGTATTTTTCTGTCACCGGGTCCCACATCATAGAAGGGTCATGGGACCACAGAGATGCATTTTTAAAAACGCTGCCTTCATTTAATGTTAATATTCCTGTTTTCAAAATTTCTCCTCTTTTTAAAAAAGGGCTGTTTTCAGAATATCTGAAGACAACCCTATCTCTTTTTCTTTTCTTATCCTTTTACACCGGATACAGCCATAGATTCAATAATGTAACGCTGGAAGAAGAAGAACAACAACAGCGTTGGAAGAATCGAAAGCACTGACGCAGCCATAATCAGAGGATAATCACTGTTTACCGCATAATATGCATTAAAGGAACGGATGACAACCTGTAACGTAAACCATTCTTCATTCTGAATAAAGATGGTTGGTGCAAGGTAATCATTCCAGATTCCCATAAACCAGAGAATCAACTGTGTCATTAATGCACCTTTCATCAACGGAAGGAAGATGCTCCAGTACATGCGGAAGTAACTACATCCATCGAGTTTTGCAGCTTCTACGATAGAATCCGGAATACTGGTCAGATTCTGTCTTAAGAAGAAAATGATGCTTACATTTCCGAATAATCCCGGAATGATAAGTGGAAGCAGACTATTTGTCCATCCCATTTTTGTAAACATTACATACTGCGGAATCATAACAACTGCAAATGGAATCATCATCGTTGCAAGAAGTCCTAAGAAAATACCATTTTTTCCTTTGAATTTTAATTTACTAAAGGAAAATGCTGCAAGGGAAGAAGTAAATGCTCCCACTACCAACACCGGTATTGCAACAGTTAAGGTATTTCTTAAACCTCTTAAAAATTCCGGCTTCTGCAATACTTCAGAGTATTTTCCAAATTTCCAAGGGTCCGGAATAATACTAAAGTTTGCAGAAAGAATCTGGTTCTTTGTCATAAAAGAACTTAATACCATGTACAAAAGCGGGAATACCATTGCAACCGCTCCGATTAAAAGCAGTAAAAATATAATGCCATCTATCGTTTTTGCTTTTTTTGTTTTTACTTCTGAACTCTGTTCATCTAATTTTGCCATATTCCCACCTCCTTACTCGATTGTCTTAACCCACTTATCCTGACCTTTAAAGTTAATTGCTGTTACAATAAAGATTAAGATAGCAAGTATAAATGCCATTGCAGAACCGTATCCCATCTGATTATTTCCAAAGGATTTATCATACATATAGAATACAACGGTTGCCGCACTGTAGTTTAATCCACCATTTGGAACCATAACAAGTACTTCTACAAATACCTGGAACCCTCCAATCAAACCGGTAATCAACAGATAGAATGTAACCGGTGATACCAGTGGAAGTGTAATGTGACGGAATAATCTCCAGCCGCTGGCTCCATCAATTTTTGCTGCTTCATAATAGTCTCTTGGAATACTCTGTAAACCGGACAGGTAAAGGACGATAGAACCACCAAGTCCTTTCCATACCATGAAAATAATCATGGATACTTTTACCCAGAACTGGTCACCTAACCAGTTTGGTCCGTGTATACCGGATACCGCTTTGATAATACTGTTTAACAGACCATAATCATAGTTGAATACCCACATCCACAGAATTGCAACTGCAACTAAGGAAGATACAACCGGTACATAGTATAAAGTACGAAGAATCTTAATTCCTCTCATTTTACGATTCATTCCAACTGCAATCAACATAGCCAGTGCCATTCCAATCGGAATACCAAGCATGTAAACAATGGTATTTCCTAATACCTTCCAGAATTTTGCATCTGTCAATAATTTTGCATAGTTCTGAAATCCTACAAAATTATCTAACATGCTGTTCATACCATTCCATTTTGTCATACTGGCAATCAGTGCAAACACAATCGGGAATGCCATGAAAATACAGAAACCAATGAACGGCGGTGCTACAAATGCCAGTCCCCAGCAATGTTCTTTATATGCCGCACGGTTCATTTTTTGCTTTGTTTTCGTTTTGCTCATCTCTTCCGCTCCTTAATCTTTAAGGAAGCAAAGCCGGAATAATCCGGTTCTGCTTGAATTTACTATTCTACACTCTCCCATGCTTCATCCAGAGATGCCTGCATCTGAGGCTGTACCTGCTCGATGTATTCATCTACTGTCATAGAGCCATTTTTCACGTTATCAAGTCCTTCAAGGAAAATGTCGTTCCATTCAGCATTTGGAGTATAAGTTGTTTCCTGGAATCTTCCCTCGTATTTGTCTGTTCCCTGTAAATAGTTAAAGAATACATTTACATTTGATGGGAATGCAAGTGTTCCATCTTCAATTGCTGTCATAAATTCACCGTCAGCAAGGTCTTTCATATTTGGCAACTGGATGGACTGCCCACCTTCGATACCACTAAGCTGTTTCTGTCCGGCATCATCTGTACACAGATAAGAAACCAGTTCAGTTGCTTCTTCTTTATTTTTACTGTTTGCAGATACACAGAAACCAACTGTTCCAAGCCATGTCATGGATTTTCCGGTTGACAGTGTCGGATATGCACATAAATCCCAGTTGAATGGGAATGTTTCTTTATCCATAAATGCCGCTACGTCCCAAGTACCACATGCATAAAATGCTTCCTGTCCTGCAAGCCATCTCTGATATACACCAAGAGAAGCATCCTGTTCTACAGTAGGAGTAATTCCAAGTTCCAGTGTACAGTCAACATATTTCTGAAGTGCTTCTTTAAATTCCGGAGTATCAACTGTTACAGTTTTGTGGTCATCGCTTAAGTAACTTGCTCCGTTTGACCATACGAATGGCTGAAGCATGAATGCGTTTGCAAATCCGCATCCCCACTGGTCGATTTCTCCATCACCGTCTGTATCTTTTGTAAGTTTCTTGCAGACTTCAACGAATTCATCATAAGTATATGGATTTTCCGGGTCCGGATAATCAAGTCCTGCTTCATCAAATAAATCTTTATTGTATGCATAAGCAAATACGGATGCATCTTTTGGAAGTGCATATAAATCGCCACTTCCTGTCTTATCTCCATCATAGCGATAGCTGTCTAAAGCTTCCTGTGCTAACATTCCATCTGTGCTGATTCCTTTTTTATCCAGAATCGGCTGAAGGTCTTCAATATATCCGTTCTCAACAAACTGTTCTACTGATTCCGGTCCAACATAAAAGATATCCGGCAAATCCCCTGCTGTCATCATACCTGTTAATGTTTTGGAATATTCGTCCTGAGTTGTAATCTGTACATCAATGTTTCCAATTGTATCTGCATGGTCTTTCTTATACTGGTCAATCATGCTTTTGTATACAGTTGATTCATGATCATTTGCAAAGATAAAAATAGAAAGGTTTTTCTTTCCGTCTGCTGTTTCTGATGAATCTTTGCTTCCGCCACATCCTGCTAAAAGTGATGTAGCCATTACTGCTACCAGTCCTGCTGAAACTAATTTCTTTAACTTCATTAAGGGCTCCTCCTCTTTCTTCGATAGACTATATCGTACTTCGTTTCTAAAGCCATACTAGCACTTAGTTTTAGATTTAGCAATAGTTTTTTACATTTTTCTAAATATTCACATGATTTTCGCTTTTTTCTACAATTCTGTCATTTTGTTTTTGTGCATATTTTTCTAAAATATTTAGATTAGCCTAAACTATATTTCTTATGCAAATACCTCTTCCATTGTCTGATATTCAAACACCGGGAAATCATTTTCGTCATAGCGCACTTTCATTATCATCGCATGACGATTTGGGTCATAAAGCGGGTCTCCCACAATCTCATCATAAGGTCTTGCATGATAAACACAAAGGTCTGTCTCTCCATCTTCCGCTTTTACAAATGAATTGTGTCCCGGTCCAAACACACCGGCTTTTACATCTGTTTTCAGTACCGGATAGCGCAGTTTTGTCCAGCACGCTGGGTCTAACAGGTCTGCATCCTCATCGATAGAAAGCATACCCATGCAGTAACATTCTCCGGTTGCACTTGCTGAGAAAGTCATATAAATTTTTCCGTTATGTTTTAAAATTGCCGGTCCTTCATTTACCCAGAAATCAATTCTTTCCCAGTCATAATCCGGTGTTGTTAAAAGTACCTGAACGGTTGCAAGCTTGTTTGGTGTTTCCATTTTTGCAATGTACAGGTTTGAAATCTGTTTGCCAACCCCTGTTTTTTCTGCCCAGATATAGTAATAATCCCCTTTATGTTCAAATACTGTCGCATCCAGTGAAAATGCATGGAAAGAAAATTCATCTTCATTTGCTGCCTGCATCATTCCTAATTCTTCCCATTCATCTTTCATCGGGTCTTGTCCTTTACAATGAAGAACGTAAGGACGAATTTCCCAGATGTCATCTTTATCCCCTGCTGCGTAGTAAATGTACCATCCACCGTCTACATAATGGATTTCCGGAGCCCAAATATGAATACTCTGTGGTCCTTCTTCATGCTTTACCCAAAGTGTTTTCTCTTTGGCCTCTGCAAGTCCTTTTACTGTATCGGAAGAACGAAGCACAATCTTATCATATTCCGGTACGGAAGCAGTAAAATAATACGTTCCATCCTGACTCTTATACACATACGGATCCGCCCTCTGTAAAATCAATGGTTTGTTGTACTTGGTTTCTTTATAGTTATTTTTGTTCATTCCTTTTTCTCCTTTTAGATTAATGTAAATTAATTTTATATTATTTAAATATAAATTTCAATAGTATTTTAGACTTTTGTAAAATATTACTGATTCCAATTCGGCTTTTTTGTGAATGATTTTGCGGCTTTTTGTTTGAATTTTATATTAGATTATTCTATAATATTATACGGAAACCAAAACATTTAAGATTTTACCGCCAAAAATGGCAGAACGGAGACGATTTTTTTATGAATCTTTTTACCCATGACAGCTTGCTGTCTCGATTTTTCTATCTTGTAGGAGATATCATCACCCTTCATTTTTTATGGATTTTATGCAGTCTTCCAATTATCACCATTGGAGCTTCCACTACTGCTCTTTATTACAGTTGTATGAAACGTATCCGTACGAAAGAAGGATACCCGCTTAAAAACTTTTTTTCTTCTTTTAAAATAAATTTTAAGCAATCCACACTTATCTGGATTGGGCTAATGATTATCGGATTTGTATTTTTTACAGACTTTCGAATTGCCATGGCACTTGAAAATACACTCGGTCGTCTGATGCTGGTGACCTGTTCCTGTTTTCTTATTCCATACCTTCTCATTTGCCTTTATATTTTTCCGGTACAGGCAAAATTTAAAAATACCATCTACAATAATTTAAAAAATGCTTTTTTTATGGCCATCCGTCATTTTCCATTGACTCTGCTTTTAATTGCAATCGATGCCACTTTTATTCTGCTTTTCTTTTCTTTCGTTCCATTTATTGGACTGGCACTTTGCTGTGGAGTCGGATTGCTTGGATATTTAAATGCGAATTTATTTGTTTTTATCTTTCGTAAATATGTACCCGATGAATTAGAACACGACCTAGAAATCTCCGGTGAACGATTTTAAGAGGAGCCCTTTTTATGAATACAAAATTCAAAAAGACTGCTTTAGAAGATGATGCAGAGATTTATCAGCACGGCACAAAATCAGCCACAAAAGACGATATCAAAAAATTGCCGCCCAAAAAACGTATCGCTTACTTTTGTGACTACTATCTGGCAAAATGTCTTGTGGTCCTTGCCCTTATCATCTGCATCATCCTTATTATATGCGCAAGTATCAATGGAAAACAACATACCCCCGTACTTTCTGTCGCACTCATCAATGAAGTCTACCTTTCGGATACGGATGCCCTTTGTGATGAGATAAAAGAAAGTCTTGAACTAGATGAAGATGCCATCGTAAACGTCACTTATTACAATCTCAACGAATATCAAAATAACATGTCTTATCTGGCTCATCTTTCTGCCGGAAGCGTCGATGTGATTCTTTGCTCTGAAGAATGTTTTACTGATTCTGCTCCACAGGGAATGTTTGCAGATTTAAGTACCCTGCTTTCAAAAGAGGAACTTTCTGCTTATTCCTCGCAGTTAAAAGAGGCTTCTATTGTTGATACCGACACAGACGGAAAAATCATTTCTAAATCTGAACCTGCTCCTATGGGGATTGATGCAGGAAATTATATTATCTGTCTAACTGAAAAAGGGGACAACCCAGAAAATGCGAAAAAAGCAGTTTCTTTCTTTACGACACACACAGACTGCCTGAACCCATAAATTCAGGTAGTTTGTGTGTTTTATTTTTGAAATAGACTTTTCCCTTTATAAAATTTCTGGTATGGTTAAATAATATCAATTACAATATTCCTGCTTATTTCAATTAAATAAACTGACCGAAGTAAAAGGCATGCCTTCTGTTACCTTAAAACAACGATAACGCCCGTTTTAACGATGCATTAAATCCAGAAAAACTCGAAGGAAGCTATACCTTAAATGGAGAGCGTAATACCAGTGTTACCAGTCCTATCGCAGATACTGCCAATCAGTTAGGAAATGGCGGTCTTTCTAGCGCAGACGAAGCATTAAATTTATCAAAAAGAGATAACATAAAAAAGGGACGGAGTTTGTAGCTTGACTAAGCCACAAACCCCGTCCCTTTTTAGATTATTCTCTGTCACGCCTTCTGCTTAGGTACAAACTCAATTTTGAGAGCCATTCCCATACCATCTGCTAACCGTTTCAGTAAATTAATAGAAGGATTTCTAGTTCCATTCTCAAGCTTACTAATATCTGCCTGATTAATACCCGTACGCTCAGCAAGCTCCTTCTGTGTAAGATTCTGAGAAGTTCTTGCATCTACAATCGCTCTGATAACATCCATTTCTGGTTGAATTGCTTCATATTCTTTTTTAAATTCTTCATTTTCTAACTGCTTAGAGAGCATATCATCAAATGTCCTCATCTCTCATCATCCTTTCTATGAAATCTTTTCTCCTGTCTTTTGCAATCTGTATCTCCTCTTTTGGAGTTTTTTGTGTCTTTTTTACAAAACCATTTGTCATTATAATTTTTCCCTCATAATAGAAAAAATACAAAACTCTGGTAATATCACTTCCAAATTTACAGCGTAACTCAAAAATTCCGTCTTCTAAATGCTTACTATATGGCTCTCTGAGCATGTTACCTTTTTCTTGTAAAATACTCATTAATCCATATATCTTAGCTCGCATTTTAGGATTAACAGAATTGAGAAACTCCTCTACAGGAACTTCTCCATTTTCTTTTTCATATGCTATTAATTTAAAATCCGCCATATGACCTCCTTTATATTAATTATATGGTATATATGCCATATTGTCAATTGTAAAAGGGACGTGATTCGTAGCTTGACTAAGCCACAAACCCCGTCCCTTTTTAGATTATTCACAATAACTTTTTATCAGTTCATAAATCTCATTTCTATTTTTTCCAAGCACCAGTTCTAATTCTGAATACAGGCGATTCTCCGCTATATCAAAGTATCTCTCGTCTACTATCGGTACTTTTTTGCGATGTCTCTGCAACAAGTTGCACAATTAGAAGTATTTTCTAATCTCTAAGAGGTTCTCTACGCATCCATATAAGATTTCTTTTAATGCTTCTTCTGGTTCTGTCTGGTCCGGAACCATCACAACTTTACACCCTGCACGATAGGCACTTAAGACTCCATTTGGCGAATCTTCCACTGCCATACATTCTTCTGGCAAAAGTTTAAGCTGCCTACAGGCATATTCATAAATATCAGGCGATGGCTTTCCGTATTCTACCATTGTTGCACAGATAATTTTATCAAAATATGGTTCTAAACCAATTTGTTTTAAGTATTTTCTGGCACGTTCTTCATCCGTTGCCGTAGCAATCGCACGTTTGACATTTTTTGTTTTTAAAAATTCAAGCAGTTCTACTGCTCCTTTTTTCAGTTCAATTCCATTCTTTTGAAGACATTCTTCCATGATTTCTTTTCGATAATTACGAATTGTAGTGTAATCCAGATTCTCATCATGAAACATCTCTTTTAAATGTTTTGGCGCATAGGGTCTTCCAAGAGAGCGCATACTAAGTGCCTGTTCATCACTCATCTCATATCCAAAATGTGCCAGTGCCTTTGGCCAGAAAATCCGGTAATATTTCTCTGTGTCAATTAATGTTCCATCCATATCAAAAATGACTGCTTTTATCATACTGATTTTTTCATTCCTTCTCTTTTTATTCTTCTGTTTTATTCTTCTGCCTTCGCATCAACCCACTCTACGGTATATTCTTTTCCGATTTGTTCTCCTACATTTTTCACATATCCTTCAATCAGGCTTTTCGCCCGTTCTTTTGCCTGATTTAAAAGATTTCCATTCTCATTTGCAGTTTCTTCCATGTGATTTTGCGCCTCTGCAAGTGCCTCGGTTTCTTCTTCTTTTGTGATTTTAGTCATAAATCCGGTATCGGTAAGAGGCTCTCCCATAGAATCCTCGTCTAAATCCACACTCAAAATCTCAGCATCCGGAATGGTCACCTTTACCACTCCGTCTTTGCTTGGTTTGGAAACAGACACCTTGCTGACATCTACCCCAAGTTCTACAATTCCACTGTACTCAGTCCAGATTTTTTTATATCCTGTTCCAAGCCATTTAAACAATCCGCTGGCTTCCGTCTCTGATTTTGCTACATTGTGATAATAGCATTTTAAAGTTGCAAGTTCACAGACGGATTGAATTGCTGAAAAATCAGCCTCTTTTTTTTCCTCTTTCTTATCTGCACACCCGGTAAGACACAGCATACTGATTACTAAAAGACAAAGTATTTTTTTTCGTTTCATTTTATTTTCTCCATTTTTTATCACACTTTACCACTGAATCGAATACCCTTCATGTTCAAGAATCGGTGATAGCAATGCTTCGATTACAGATTCCAGATTTTCCTGGGCTGTTTCATATAATTTATCTGAATGATTTGCCTCATTCATTGCATCTTCTTTACAAAGCGTAATGACTTCTTTTAAAGAAAGGTCTGGATTCTTTGGAATATAGCTAATCGAATTTTCATCTAGCGTTGCAATATTAATCTCTATCTTTGGAAGAACCGGTGTCACAGTCTTTTTTTCTTCATTGATTTTAAATGTCACCTCTTCCATGTTAATTCCGACTTTCACATTGGCATCATACGCAATATAGCAGTCTATCTCATCCGGATTTTCTTGATTATGTTTTTCTGCTACACCGTTATAAACAAACTCTGCGGTAGAAAGCTGGCTGATATTTATCGCATCTTCGAGTTGAGAAGATGTAATGGTCGTTTCTTTTCCTGCCTTGTTCATCACGCCCGGAAGTACCAGACCTGCTCCTGCTGCAATTGCCACAATCAGAACAAGTAAGACAAGTTTTTTCTTCATAGTATTCTCCCATAATTTTAAAGTTTTCTGGTTTCCTGCTATTTTATCATATTTTATTAAATCTGGAAATACAATGAAAATGCACAAATGTTCTTGCAAGTCGAATATATTTTCTATATAATGATGTTTGTTGTGACTTTAGATTTACAAAGGAGAGAAACATGAACGAAAATAAAGAGTTCAAGCCGTATATTCCGGCTGAAAAAGTGACACCTGAATTTACAATCACTTCTATTGTAATGGGTATCCTTCTTGCAATTGTGTTCGGTGCAGCAAACGCTTACCTCGGATTACGTGTTGGTATGACCGTTTCTGCATCCATCCCGGCTGCTGTAATTTCCATGGGTGTAATTCGCGTTATCATGCGAAAAAACTCCATTTTGGAAAGTAACCTGGTACAGACTATTGGCTCTGCCGGAGAGTCTTTAGCCGCTGGTGCTATTTTTACCCTGCCTGCTTTATTCTTATGGGCAGCAGAAGGAAAAATGGATAAACCAAGTATTATTGAAATCACAATTATCGCTTTAATCGGTGGTCTGCTTGGTGTGTTATTCATGATTCCGCTTAGAAACGCATTAATCGTAAAAGAACATGGCGTACTTCCTTATCCGGAAGGTACTGCGTGTGCAGAGGTCCTTTTAGCTGGTGAAGAAGGTGGAGCAAATGCTTCTACTGTATTTGCCGGACTTGGTATTGCTGCCGGATTTAAATTCATTATCGATGGATTAAAACTGGTTCCAAGTGAAGTATCTTTCCGAGTAAAAGGATATGCTGGAGAAATCGGAACACAGATTTACCCGGCTGTTATGAGCGTTGGTTACATCTGTGGACCAAGAATTTCTTCTTATATGTTTGCCGGTGGTATTGTCAGCTGGCTGGTATTTATTCCGGCAATTGTACTGTTTGGTAATGATTTGACTTTATATCCGGGAACTGCTCCTATCGGAGAAATGTTTGCAGCCGGAGGCGCAAGCGCAATCTGGGGAAGTTATATCCGCTACATCGGTGCCGGTGCACTGGCAGCAGGCGGTATCATCAGTTTAATTAAATCCCTTCCTCTGATTATCCGTACGTTCCGTGACGCCTTAAAAAGTATGTCCGGTTCTAAAGGTACAGGAAATAAACGTACTGAGCAGGATTTAAGCATGAAATTCTTATTAATTGCTATCCTCATTCTGACTCTGCTTGTATGGTTAGTACCTGCAATTCCGGTAACTCTCGTTGGTGCGATTATCGTTGTTATCTTTGGTTTCTTCTTTGCAACTGTTTCTTCAAGAATGGTTGGTCTTGTAGGAAGCTCAAATAACCCGGTTTCCGGTATGGCAATCGCAACACTTCTGATTGCTACTATCATCTTAAAAATAACAGGTGACCATGGTGCGCATGGTATGCAGGGTGCTATCGCTATCGGTTCCATCATCTGTATTGTGGCTGCAATCGCCGGAGATGCTTCTCAGGATTTAAAAACCGGATATTTACTCGGTGCAACTCCTAAGAAACAGCAGATTGGTGAAATGATTGGTGTTATCGCTGCTGCTTTTGCAATCGGTGGTGTATTATATTTATTAGATGCTGCATGGGGCTTTGGTACTGAACAGCTCGGGGCACCTCAGGCAATGTTAATGAAAATGATCATCGAAGGCGTTATGGATGGAAATCTTCCATGGACTCTTGTATTCATTGGTGTATTCCTTGCAATCGCAGTAGAAATCGTAGGAATTCCGGTACTTCCATTTGCAATCGGTGTTTACCTTCCGGTACAGCTCAATGCTTGTATCATGGTAGGTGGTCTTGTTCGTCTTGTATTTGATAAAATGAACAAAGAACAGAAAGAAAAAGATGCAATCATCAGCGACGGTATCTTATATTGTTCTGGTATGATTGCCGGAGAAGGCTTAGTTGGTATTTTACTCGCTATCTTTGCTGTATTTGGACTGAATGATGCAATCGACTTATCTTCTAAATTAAATCTTTCTACACCGGTAGCTAATATCGGAAGCTTAGTTGTATTTGCTCTGATTATATTAAGTTTATTGAAATTTTCCGTCTGGAAAAAAAGAAAGTAAATGATGAAAAAAAATAACAATGTGATTTCAGAGAATTATCTGGAACGAAAACCAGCCCGACCGGAGGGCATCTCCTGGTCGGCTGATGAAAATGGAATTGTTACACTCGATATTGAAAATACCGGTGCTTTTAACCGAATCGCACAAAAACTTTTAAAGAAACCAAAAGTCACACATATCCATCTGGATGAAATAGGAAGCTTTGTATGGCCTTTATTAGATGGAGAAAAAAATATTATCGAACTTGGAAAAGAAGTCGAAAAACATTTCGGTGAAAAAGCAAATCCATTATATGAACGCCTTGCCAAGTATTTTCAAATATTAGATAGTTATCACTTTGTTGAGTGGAAGTAAAAAATAGCTCTTATCATGAAATTGAATTTTCACGATAGGAGCTATTTTTATTTACTTTTATTATTTACTTTTTCTTTTTGACACAATTATCATCTGAGCTTATAATATCTGTAGATTTTTTTAATCCAACTTTAACGAAAGGACACCTTTTATTTATGTTTCAATGCCAATCCGGATACACCCTTCGCAAAATAAAAGACACCTGCTATTTACTGCCTTATGGTCAGCAAATCGCAGATCAACGAAAAGGCATGGTTTTGAATGAAACCGGAACCTTACTCTGGAATCTTCTGCAACACAATGAAGGCATGGAATTTGACGACCTTGTAAGTGCGATTGCCAGAATTTATCATTTAGACTCCGATTCAATTCCAATGCTTTGTGACGATGTGCGTGACTTTCTTACACAACTTCAAGCAAACGGAATCCTTGTAGAGGATCTCCAGCCAGTTTCCAATTTCACTACAATTTATTTAGAAATTGCCGGACTCAAACTGCAGATTTATGACCCAAAGCAGCTTCTCTTAGAGCAATCGGCACTCACGCATTTTGACTCTTTTGGTTTTGAACCGGATTCTTCCACAAATGCCAAAGCTGACCAGCGCTTTGAACTGCTTACAATTCCTCCGGCAAGCCACGCTTATGGAGAAGTACTGCTTCAAAACTCAGAACTGAGCGTATTTGAACACGCCAATCATTACATCATCGTCTTTCATCCTATGCAAAATTTATATGAAGCGCATATGACCAAGGACGGAAGTTATGTCCGAATTTATTGCAAACCGGAACACTCCGATATTGCCACTGAAAATTTATTTCATGCTATCCGTTTATTTTTTCTTTTTATTGCTCAAAAAAACGGATTATTTGCGATTCATTCTGCCTCTCTTTTGTATCATCAAAAAGCATGGCTGTTCTCTGGTCATTCCGGAGTTGGAAAATCTACACATACTGCTTTTTGGAACACACTTTTTCAAACTCCATATTTAAATGGCGACTTAAATCTTTTAGGTTTTGATATCAAAAAAAAGCAGATTATGGTTTATGGAATTCCCTGGTGTGGAACTTCCGGGATTTTCACTGCACAAAATTATGAACTTGGTGGGATTGTTCTTCTCGGGCAGCATCCATCTAAAAATCATTTTGAAGATTTAAATGAATCAGAACAGATTCTTCGGGTGATGCAGAGAATGATTTCTCCGGTCTGGAAAGAACAACAGCTTTCTTTGAATTTGATGTTTGCTGAAGAAATTGTTTCCCATGTGCCTGTATTTTCTTTTCTATGTATGCCAGAGCCTTCTTCTGCACAAAGCTTAAAAGCAGGAATTAACCTTTGGGAGGATAACCATTTGACATGAAAGAAAAAATTTCTCTTATATGGAAACACTTCAAGCAGGGTTCTTTACAAAAAATATGGCTTCAGACATTATGGATTTATCAATACGGAAAACATTATTGGAAATCTATGCTTATCTATACTTTACTTGGGCTTACCGGGACCGTGGTTTCCCTCATCTCCAGTCTGATCTCCAAGGATTTGGTAGATATTATTACCGGTCATCAAACCGGAAAATTAGTAAGCACCTTTATTGCAATGATTAGCTTTTCTATCATCAGCATTCTGATTTCTCAGGCTTCCAGCTACGCATCTACCTTCATTAATCTAAAAGTAGATACTGAGATTAAAAATGACATTTTCTCCAAAATGCTCGTTACAGACTGGGAAGCTTTGACCAAATATCATACCGGAGATCTGGTAACTCGCTGGAGTGCCGATGCTTCAAATATTTCAAGTGGAGTTTTAAACTGGATTCCAAATCTGATCATCTACGTCTTTCGTTTTCTCAGTGCACTGGCTATTGTGCTTTACTATGATCCGACTTTTGCACTGTTTGCTTTGATTGGAATTCCATTTAGCGCCCTGCTTTCGCGACCGTTATTAAAACGAATGAAACAAAACAACCAGCGCAGTGCCGCAATGAATGCCAAACTCTATGGCTTTAACCAGGAAAGTTTTTCAAACATTCAAACAATTAAGGCCTTTGACTTGATTCATTTTTATACCAATAAATTAAAATCACTGCAACAGGATTATATTTCCATGCGCCTGGATTTTCAGAAAATGTCCATGCTGACTTCTATCTTAATGTCTATCATCGGATTTATTGTATCTTATAGTTGCTATGGTTGGGGAATTTATCGTGTGTGGAGTCAGGCAATCAGTTATGGAACAATGACCATGTTTTTATCGCTCTCCAGCACCTTAACGGCTTCTGTAAATTCATTGGTTGGCTTAATTCCCTCTGCAATCTCTTTGACTATCTCTGCCGGTCGTCTTATGGATATCGTAGAGATGCCACAAGAAGACCATAGCCAGGACACTCTGGTAACCGAGTTTGAAGCGCAGCACAAATTGGAAGGCATCGGACTTGAACTAAAAGAATTAAACTACGCTTATCATACCGGTACAGAGGTTTTTCGGAATGCCAATTTAAACGCTTACCCACATGAAATCATAGCATTAGTCGGTCCTTCCGGAGAAGGAAAGACGACCATGCTCCGATTGCTGCTCTCTCTGCTTAAGCCACAAAACGGAGACCTTTCGGTATGTTCCGGAGCAAGTTTTAGTAAAAAAATTTCATTGTCTCCTTCCACTCGGAAATTATTTTCCTATGTGCCACAAGGAAATACTATGTTCTCCGGCACCATTGCCGAAAATATGCGGATTGTAAAACCGGAAGCAACCGATGCTGAAATCATAGAAGCGTTAAAGCTTGCCTGTGCCTGGGAATTTGTTGCAAAATTGCCGGACGGAATTCAAAGTGAAATAAAAGAACGAGGCGGTGGACTTTCAGAAGGCCAGGCGCAGCGACTTTCAATTGCCCGCGCATTGCTTCGAAAATCCCCGATTCTGCTTTTAGATGAGGCAACTTCCGCACTTGACGTTGCCACTGAGCGAAATGTATTAAAAAATATTATGCAGGATACTTATCCCAGAACCTGTATTGTCACGACACATAGACCAACGGTGTTAAATATCTGTACCAGGGTTTATGCAATTCGGAAGAAAAAATGTGAGTGCTTAACCGAATCGGAAATTCAAAAACTGATAGCCGAATTTTAAAAAAACCTCTGCCACTATGAACAACATAGCGACAGAGGTTTTTTTATTAATTTATTAGTTTACAGAATAAGTAAAGCTTTCCATCTTAAGATCATCAATGCTGGTTCCATGATCAATATGAATTCCAATTGTAAGTGGATTTGATGCAGTACTTGCAAAAGTTAAAGTAGCGGTACTTCCATTCCATGCGCACTGTACTGATGCATCGTCTGTCTCAACCTGATCTACGGTATCATTAAACTTAATGTTTAAAGTGATGGTTCCATCAATTCCGGACCAGTCTGCCATAGCCAAACCTTTTCCGCCATTTGTACCCCATCTGTCCCATACTCCATAATAAGTTACATTTAATGTGCCCTGTGTTGCTCCACTTGCTGCATAAATCCCTTCTGCCATTCCACTGTCCACTGTAATTACCGGCTTTTCGTATGCTCTCATTTGTATCTCCTCCTTTAAAACTATACTTACTAAGTTAAGATTTGTTTTTTTATTATCATATTCATATATTATCCAAAAGTCAAGAATTTTTTAATAAGATTTATTGTACTTTGTGACTGTCAATGCTATAATTACAAAAATAATTGTACTTTGTTTAGACAGGAGAACTTATGGAACCTAAAATTGATCTCGAAAAATTACTAAATAACGGTGCCATCATCCGGATCAGACCTCAGGGATATAGCATGTATCCTTTATTTATTCCCGGTCGTGATGAAGCGCTGATTCAACAAGTCCCGATTGGATACTTGCAGCGAAATGATGTCGTGCTCTATCGTAGAGCACATAGCATTCTTGTTCTGCACCGAATTTATGCTGTCACTCCTGCTGGTTTTTTTATGGTTGGAGACAATCAATCTGAGCTTGAAGGTCCAATTCAGCCGGAACAGATCAAGGGAAAGCTGATTGCTTTTATTCATAATGGAAAAGAAATCTCTGTTGACAATATTCTTTATCAAATCCTTTCTTTTTTATGGCTCTGGCTGCTTCCAATCCGCCCGTTTTGCTTCAAATTAAGCGCTTTTTTGCGAAAGCTAAAGCAGAATCTCTTTCGCTTTTAACAGCTGCACGACTGCTTCTACATCTTCGTAGACTTCATCCGGCGTTACTTTATACTCTTTTGCCACTAACAGAGCCAGTTGCTCTATGGTCTCTGCTTCTTCGGCATGCCCATAGATAAAACCAGCGGTTTCACTAAGTGAAAGGACTTCATGCACTGCTTCTGTCTTTTCTCCGACAGGCAGAAGAATCCATTCATCTTCCAGTTGTTTCATCAGATATCCATTTGATTTTTTCATATCAGGTTTCCTTTTCTTAGATTTATGCTATAACATTTTTATTTCAGGAGTTTATTTTTATGAAACAAGTATACCATACCTATTTAAGTATTATCAAAAAAAATTGCACCGACTCCGAGTGCAAGATTGTAGTTCCAAAAGAAGAATATTCTCAATTAATAGAATTGGCAAAGAAACAGTGTACGCTTCCGTTTCTCTTGCCTTACTTTCGTGATACGCCTTATTTTCTGTTCTTGAAACAACAGACGAAACAGATTTTACTAAACTATTATGAGCTGGAACATTTTACCAGAAAAACGGTTTCATTACTTTCACAAAATCAGATTTCCTGCTATCTCTTAAAAGGTCTGAGCCTTGCCAGTTATTATCCGGTTCCGGAGTATCGTAAATCAGGAGATGTGGATTTATATATCAATGATTCCGAAGCCTTTGAGAAAGCGAAATCTCTGCTGATTTCTCACGGATATGTCTTACAAGATGAACTCAGTGACCACCATATGCTTTTTTTGTACACGTTTCCAAAAACCGGGCGCCAATTTGAACTGGAACTGCATTATCGCATTGTCGGGTTATATCAATATGAACAAGCCAATCAAATCGTGGAGGAAGTCTTTTCCAATCCACCTAAACTGACACAAACACTCTATGGATACTCCTATACGGTGCTTGCCCCGACTGAATCTGCATTTTATTTAATTCACCATATGTTAAAACACTATCTGTACAGTGGTTTCGGAATCCGGCTGCTCTGTGATTTTACCGTTTATTTAAACCATTTTTATAATGAAATTGATTTTGAGAAACTGCATGCCTGGTGCCGAGAATCCAGAATTTTTCATCTTTATGAAATTATTTTAGCGTGTTGTCGAAATTATCTCGGACTTGCAGAGCAAATTGATCCGAAAGTTACTTATGATACTGACGCCTGCGAACACTTTCTTTCGATGATTTTAGAAGGAGGAGATATGGGTACGAATGCGAATCATGCGATTGTCGGATCCACCTCTTATCAAAAAATAAATTGGTTGACGTATTTTAAAGAAGGCCATCTGCAAATGAAAGTACGCTTTCCAAATGCCTCCCATCTCCCTGTTTTATGGCCATTTTTATGGTTCTGGACCTTTGTCTGCTTTCTTAAAAATAATCGAAAACTTCGAAACACAACATTTCGGGCAGTCCTTCGAGAGTTTAAAGAAAAAAATGAACACACCAGGCTTATCCGTATCTTTGAAAACAGCGACTCTTAATAATGAGCCGCTGTTTTATTCTTTTATTTTATCCTCCACAACTTTGTAGCCTTCACCGATTTTATTTACAATCGGATCATATCCAAGTACTGCTTTTAGTTTCTTTCGAAGTGATGACATATGAACTCGAATTGAACCACTAAAACTATCCGCAGACGCATCCCAGACATGTTCAATTAATTCCTCTTGACTAACCGGTCTGCCTTGATTCAAAAGCAGGTATTCTAAGATTCCATTTTCTTTTCGGGTCAGCGCCACAAATTCGCCATTGGCATAGGCTTCCCGCTTTTTTGTATCGAACTTTATGCCTCCGCAAGTCAGGCACACATCTTTTTGCACAAACTTACGGCGGGTCAGGCTTCGGATACGAGCCTCTAATTCTTGTAAATGAAATGGCTTTTCCATATAGTCGTTTGCACCGGCATCCAGCCCTTCAACTTTATCTGCTATCTGACTTCTTGCCGATAAAATCAGAACCTTTGTTTCTTCATTTTTTTTGCGTAATTCTTTTAAAAGTTCCATTCCATCCATCCCCGGTAAATTCAGGTCAAGCACAATCAAATCATAGCTTTCTGCCAATATATAATCCAGTGCTTCGCTGCCATCATAGCAGGTATCGACCTCATAACCGGCATGATACAAAGTTTTGGCAACCGTATCACATAATTCTTTTTCATCTTCAACAATTAATAATCTCAAATTTTTTCCCCATTTCCTTAACAGAAATTTTACACCCTCTATTGTATAATACTTATGTCGACAGGTCAACAAAGACAAATTTGGGCAAAAGAAAGGAGCAATCAATTTTTGAAGAGCAAACAAATACTACAACTTGTCTTACTTACTGCCGGTATTATTCTGGTGACGTATGGGATATCCAGAGGAGAAGCGGCTGTTGTACTTAGCAAAGCAATTAAATTATGTCTGGAGTGTGTAGGAATTGGATAAGAAAACAAAACTCAAATCAAAGAAAATCGCAGGCTTGCGTGGTTGGATTCAGGCGGTCGCCACCTTGCTTACAAATATACATATTCCTAATTTATTTAAGGGAAAAATCTATCAGGGTGCTGCCAAAAATGTTTGTGTACCGGGACTAAATTGTTATTCGTGTCCGGCAGCTACCGGAGCCTGTCCAATCGGAGCCGTACAGGCAGTGATTGGTTCTTCAAAATTTAAATTTACTTATTACATCACCGGATTTTTTATTTTGCTGGGTGTACTGCTTGGAAGATTTATCTGTGGATTCTTGTGCCCGTTTGGATGGTTTCAGGATTTACTTCATAAAATCCCGTGCAAAAAGTTTTCTACCGCAAAGCTTAAGCCATTAAGATATCTGAAATATTTCATCTTAATCGTGTTTGTCATCCTGCTTCCGATGCTTGTGACAAATTCAATTGGAATGGGCGATCCGTTCTTTTGTAAATATCTTTGTCCGCAAGGCGTGTTGGAAGGTGCCATTCCATTAGCAATCGGAAACACAGCAATTCGCTCGGCACTTGGCAGCTTGTTTCGATTTAAGAGTATTATCTTAATTACGGTGGTTGTCTTAAGCATTTTATTTTACCGGCCATTTTGTAAATGGATTTGCCCACTGGGTGCAATTTATTCTTTATTTAATAAAGTATCCTTGCTTAGCATAAAAGTAAAAGAGGATCAATGTATTGGTTGCCATAAGTGTACTACTGCATGTAAAATGGATGTGGATGTGCTAAAAAATCCAAATCATCCAGAGTGTATCCGGTGTGGCGCCTGCATGAAAGCATGTCCAAAAGATGCCATTTGCTTTCAATTTATGAAAAACCAAAAATAATAAACTATATATCTGTAAAGGAGATTTTAACCATGAAAACAAGAAAAAATATTATTACCATTCTCACACTTTGCGCAGCCTTATCACTGACTGCATGTAGCGGAAAAGAGGCTACTGAAGAAAGCAAAAAACCAAGCACCAGTACGACCGCAGATGCCAAAGAGTCAAAAGATGCTTCCACTAAAAAATTAGATGATCTCTATCAGCAGGAAAATCAAATTTTTGCAGATCATAGTGAAGTATGGGATAAAGTATTTGGCATGATGAGCAAGACAAATGCAGATTCTGATAGTGCCTATGCAGATTTCCTTACCGCAACCATTGAAGAAAATAAATCTTCTTTTACAGAGGATGAACTCAAAACATTAGAGAGCGACATTGAAACCATTCGAGGAATTGAAGAACAGATTTCCAAGCTGGAAGATGAACTGGCAACAACCGGCTCTGCGGATACAGAAGATGCTGCGGATGAGGATACTCCATTTAAAGATCTTTCCGGAACAGACTTCGACGGAAATAAAGTGGATGGAACTCTGTTTTCCAACAATGCCGTAACCGTTTTAAATTTCTGGTTTACAGGCTGTAAACCTTGTGTTGCAGAATTATCCAAACTTAATGAAATGAATGAAGCAATCAAATCTATGGGCGGAGAAGTCGTAGGAATCAACACTGAAACTTTCGATTCAAATGAATCTGCAATTGAAGATGCCAAAAAAGTGCTGGAAAGCCAGGGCGCAACTTACCGTAACCTTTCTATTGCATCTGATTCCAATGCCGGAAAATATGCTTCCGAGATTATGGCATTCCCTACCACGATTCTTGTAGATCGAAACGGAAAAATTGTAGGCGATCCAATGCTTGGCGGAATCGATGATCCGGATAATTATGATACGCTTATGAGCCAGATTCAATCCGTGATTGATGCAGACAGTGCAAATAAGTAAGTAAAAAATCATGAAAAAATTATCAATCCAGTGGCGACTTACAATCATTACAACATTATTCATTGCATTAATCTGCGGATGCCTTACGTTATTTATCTATAAAAGCGGAGTTTACTACATTGATTCTCTGCAAGATACGGTAGATGCTCAAAATGAAGACGGCAGCAAAGACAGCTCGGAGGAAATCTATATCAGCATCCCGGATGAAAAATGGCAGGAGTTTGCAAATGATTTTTCCATTCAAGTTTACAATAACAAAGCAGATTATAGGAAAACAAGTCTGATTCTTTCCGCACTGATGGCGCTTTTGGGCGGTGTTATTACCTTTTTTATAAGCGGACATGCGCTAAAGCCCCTCAGTGAATTTTCGGATAAAATTGAAAAAGTACAGGCACAAAACCTGGCTGCTTCACGAATTGAGGAAAACAAAGTCAAAGAACTCAATCAACTGAGTATTTCCTATAATAAGATGCTTGAACGACTCTCTGAGTCCTTTGAAACCCAACGCCAATTTACCGCAAATGCCGCGCATGAGCTTCGTACTCCCCTGGCTGTCATGCAGGTACAACTTGATTTGTATAACGCTACCGAACATCCGGATAATGATGAGTGTTCTCAAAAAACGCTCAAAATGGTGACCGAACAAAACGAACGACTCAGCAAAATGGTAAAAACCCTTCTGGATATGAGTGAACTGCAGACCGTGGCACGCGACGAAGAAATTGCACTCGATGCACTCGTCGAAGAAGTCCTCGCAGATTTAGAGCCGCTTGCCCAGAAGAAAGGCATCACCCTTACCGGAAACTGTGAAGCCCTTACTATGACAGGCAGCGACATCTTAATCTACCGACTTGTTTATAATCTTGTAGAAAATGCGATAAAATACAATCGCTCGGATGGTCAAGTTACCGTAACCGTAGCAAAAAAAGACCAAAACATCATTTTATCGGTTGCGGATACAGGAAATGGGATTCCTGAAGCACTCAAAGACAAAATCTTTGAACCGTTCTTTCGCATTGATAAATCCCGAAGCCGTGCACTTGGCGGTGTCGGACTTGGTCTTGCACTTGTGTATGAAATTGTAAGAGTCCATAATAGCAATATTACTGTCAAAGACAATCCTGCAGGTGGTACAATTTTTGAAATTGTTTTTTAAACATGCAAATTTTTTTGCATCTCTTCTTTAAACTCTCTGCCTTTAAACAACAGCACGCCTACTAAAAATAAAAAGCACGCCAATGCACCAAACATACTCACAGTTGGGCGCTTCACCACTTTGCAAAAAAGCAGGATGCCCGGAAGAATCAGCCCGTATCCGGCAGCCATAATTTCATAAATCAGATACTCTCTTACCGGGCTTTTCTGCACTTTTGCAATTACACACATTGCAAGCAGAATTCCTACACTCATCAGCGGCAGCACAAAATCGACCGACCAGCTATGCCATCCGGTTAATGCATCCCAGATAAAGCTAATGATGGTTCCGATTAACAGCTGCCACATCAAATTTTTTAATAAATTGTAGCGTTTAAAGAAGCCAATTGACGAGGCAATCCACATTGTTGCAACGCCTCCGGCGGTAAACAGTGTCCAACGAATCTTCGGATGGAAATTTAAGTCGGTCACCAACATCAATGCCACTAGTGCAATACATAAAAAACTATAAATTTTATAGACTTTCATCTCCTGCTCACTTGGCATCGTTGGCTTCGGAAAGACCGGCTCTACTTTTTGGGCTGAAATTCCCTGCTCTTTTAATAAGCGATAAAAATTGCGTTCAATATTTTCGGTATCATATCTGGAGGTAAATGCAAAGGACAATTTATCTTGAAATGAACACAGACATAATTCCATTTTCGGAGTGTTTGTATACACACCAAATCGCTCAATATAAGGCACATAGCTTTCGGGCATTTTAACCGCACTCATATTTGAAAAAATTGCGGTTACATTTTTTTCTGAAAATTTTGCTCCTGCCTGAATACAGAGATTCTTAAGTTCCAGCGGTGCGAGCCGCAAAATCGGGTGTAGTTCTAATGCAAGTAATTCACTGATATGTGCCGACATTTTTTCTTTGGTCAACTCAGCTTCAAAAAAGGCTTTCGTGTGATTCAATACTGCTTCAAAGCTTCCATCTTGCGTTGCAAAATCATATCCCGGTTCAATCCAGTTAAAGAAATTTAACATCGACGTCGATGGAAAAAATTTTCTTAAATTTACCGGTACCATTAATATCACAGAACGTTTTTTCTGCATCTTCGACATTTCTTCGTGAATAGCCATCATATAGATTGCCGTCAAAAAGATGGTCATAGAAACACCAAGCTCCCTGCTTCTTTTTAAGATTGCCTGTACCGAAACAATAGATTCATGGACATGCAGACGATTTCCATCTTTCTTTTTTCTACGTATCTGAAATGCATGCAGCTTCCTTTTTTTCGGTCGTTTTTGGTCTTTTGAATAATATTTCAGGAAACTATCATCTTCCTGATCCTGCACTGTCATATCTTCCGGCTGCAGGGAAACCTGCTCCAGTCCCTCTTCTTTATGCGCAAGATACAGATAGTTTTTCACCAATTCTTTTAAAAATTCAGTTGCTCCAGTGCCATCGGTCAGTACATGAAACACTTCAAAATTAATGCGTTTTTGATAATACGTCACTTCAAACAGCAGGGTCTTTTTGTCTCTGATATAAAGCCTGCTGCAAGGCTCTTTATACTCTTCTTTTACAACCGGACGTAAATTACAAGGCTCAAGATAATGCCAAAACAGACCTTTTCGAAGTACCATAAGAAAAGTCGGAAAAGTTTCTAATGTCTGATCCAGCGCTTCTTGCAAAAGCTCAGACTGCACTTGCTCTTTTAATTCACAATAAAATCGAAAGACTCTTGTATCTTTTTTATTACTGGCCGCAGAATATAATTTTGCTGCATTATCCAGTTTTCTCCAATGTGCTTTTTTTTGCTTCACGATGCTTCCCCTTTCAAAAATTCATTGATGTAGGTGAAACTTTCCTGCACATGCAGCTGCTTGATTCCCAATGCGAAATAGCCGTGAAGGGCATCTTTAATCCGATGAATCTGTACCCGGTTACCCGCTTCTTTTAAGCGTTTTCCATACGCTTCTCCCTCATCCCGAAGTGGGTCAAATTCTGAGGTAAGAATCAATGTATCCGGCTGATTACTTAAATCTTTTGCCAGATATGGTGCAAAATATGGGTTCTTTTTATCTTCCTCATTTCTCGCATAGAGGTCAATATAATCCTGCATTTTTCCTGCTGTCAAAAGATAATCCGTTCCATTTTCTTTTACAGAGGCAAATGGCGACTTTTCGGTATAATCGTTATACGTAGCAGGATAAATTAAAATTTGTCTGCTCGGCATAAACTCTTTTCGGTCTCTTGCCATCAAAGATAATGCAGCGCAAAGGTTTCCGCCTGCGCTGTCTCCAATCAGTGTAATGTTTTCCGGCTTTACATTTAATACAAACTGACCGGAATATAACGCCTTTGCAACTGCATAGCAATCCTCCAGCCCTGCCGGAAACTTATCTTCCGGCGCCAATCTATATTCCACCGAAACGACATACTGTCCGGTTGCGTCTGCAAGTCGCGCGCAGATTCTTTCATAGTTGTCAATACTCTCTGTCACCCAGCCACCGCCATGTATAAACAAAAGCAGCTTTCGTTCCTGGCTGTCCGCTTTTTTTTCTTCACTCTCCCGAAAGCTTTTTTCATTTGGGAAAAAAATGCGAACCGGCACTGCATGGCTTCCGTTATATATTTTTTCATCTACTTTTTTATAAAAGATTTTCATTGGATCCAATCGCTTTAAATCCGCCATATGACGAAACATTTCTACTTCTACACCATCAAAAGAAAGTGCTTTTAAAATTTTCTTTGCCGCTTGATTGATCAATATTTTTTACTCCTTTTGTTCATGAATTTTATATTGATTAAGTTTTAGTATAGCACAAAGCGCAATGGATGCTCTAGGGTTTTTCCTCTTTCTAACTTTTAATTATTTGGATGCACTCAAAACACTACTTCCGTATCTCTGGCATACGCATTTGAAACAATCTCCATTGGCACCCTCTCCAGCCAATCTTCGCCCCACTCTTCACGCTTTTCCAACACAATCATCCGTCCTGTTTCCGTAAGCACTCTGGCTAAGCGATCTTCCGATGCTGTTAGTGACGGTTTATTTCCTGAATAATAGCCCGCCGTTGAACTCGGAGTTTTTCCATACTTTTCTGCAAAACAAGAGACTTCCTTTGCGGTTACCGTTCCTCCGGCTCTGTAAATCTCCTCAAGCACCGCCACTCTTCTTATCTCTGCGAGCGTCGCAGTCACTGTGTTATGTTCTGCTTCAAGCCGTACAATTATTGCAGATAGTTTTGCCTGCATTTCTTTTAATTCGTCTAGTAAACTTTGCATGATTTTCGTTTCCTTTCGTATTTCATTCTTTATAGGAATACCATACCACAGCTTGACCGCTTTGTCAAGTCATTGTTTGATTCATTCTTTGATTATCACAATGATTTTTTACAAAAAAACAGTTTGCCTTAACAGAAAACACTCCTGTTAAAACAAACTGTTTTTAAAAGTGCTGTAAAAACCAATGAATTGATTCCCTTCATTCTACTCTTTATCATCTTGTTTTTTACAGGTTCCTTCCATCTTTGCAATTTCTTCTGCGGTATATTCCTCTACTTTTGTCTTTGTTACCGATTTTATATGTTGCTTTTTCAATCTCGAGTATACAAATTCGCGGAAAATCGTATACAATACAGATACCAAAGGAATAAACACAAGCATTCCTACAATTCCCATAAGATTTCCACCAATTGTAACTGCTGCAAGTACCCAGATTGATGGAAGTCCTACAGACCCACCCACAACATGTGGATAAATCAGATTGCCTTCAATTTGCTGTAAAACAAGAAATACAACAATAAACAAAATTGCCTGTTTGGGACTCACCATAAAAATCAAAAAACATCCCATTACGCACCCGATAAATGCCCCAAAAACAGGGATTAATGCAGTAAATGCAATTAAGACTCCAATTAAAAGTGCATATGGCATTTTCAAAATACTTAATGTAATAACAAACATACTTCCGAGAATCACAGCTTCCACACACTGTCCGGTAAGGAAGTTTGCAAATGTGCGATAAGTCAGGGAACAAACCTCAAGAAACATCGTCGCTTTTTGTTTCGGAATAAAAGCAAAAAAAATCTTTCTTATCTGTACATGTAATTTTTCTTTTTGAAAAAGAATATAACAGGCAAAAGAAAAGGCAATAAAGAAAGTTGCAAATCCACTAACAAGGGAGCCTACTGCTGACATTGTCGTATTCATCATATTGCCTGCTCCGTTTCCAAGAACGCTGATTCCCCACTTAATTGCTTTATCAGAATCAAATTGCACCTGATTTACCAGGCTCATAATTTCCTGATTATCATTGGAAAACTTTCGAATCCACTCTTGCATCTGCGGAATAAAATCAGCAATACTTGCCATTAAGTTTCCCATTGTTCGCGTAAGTTGCGGAATTACACCAAACAACACTAACAGAATCACACTAAGCACTAATATAATGGTAAGCAGCAGACTGACCGGTCTTGCAAACTTTCCCCCTGCCTGTTTTCCTGCTTCTGCTTTCCCAAAAATTTTCTGTTCTAAAAAACTCATTGGTACATTGATCACAAATGCAATCGCTCCACCAAGAGCAAAGGGGAATACAATTCCCCATAGCTCTTTTATTACGTGGATTACTACATCGAACTTCCATAATGCAACAACAAGAAGTACAGTAAATGCAATCAATTCCCGAATTTTTTTAATATTCATTTTATTTAAATCCATTATTATTCTCCATTTTTTCTTAATTTTATGCGTACCCATTTAAGAAATTGAATAATCGGAAGGCTGACAAACGCATACAGATATACCAAACCAAGTTGAATCCAATTCAAAGTTTCTACTTTAAATATTATATGAAGTTCCGGAATCATCAATACTGCAGTAATAAGTGCTGCACCAAGTAAAAATGCTCCCTGAAGCCATTTATTATTAAAACAGCGTTTTGTAAAGAGAACCGGATGATCTGATTTACAGTTAAATCCATGGAACAAACGTGCCAGGCAGAGTGTTCCAAACGCATATGTACTTCCGAGTAACGCACCGTTTTGATGATAGCCTGTCAAAAATCCAATCATCGTCATTGCACCAATTACCAAACCTTCCAGACCGACTTTACCAAGAAAATCTTTTGTCAGTATTGACTCATCTGCGGATCTTGGTTTTTCATTCATCACTTCTTGGTTATGTGGTTCCATCCCTAATGCGATTGCCGGAAGACTATCCGTCAAAAGATTAATAAACAATAGATGCACCGGTGCAAATGGAACCGGAAGCCCTGCCAGTGATGCACAAAGCACCGTTAAAATTGCTCCGAAGTTACCTGATAAAAGAAATTGAATCGCAGACTTGATGTTTCGATATAAATTTCGTCCATTCTCCACTGCTTTTACAATTGTTGCAAAGTTATCATCTGTAAGCACCATTGCCGCTGCATCTTTGGCAACTTCTGTTCCGGTTACTCCCATCGCAACACCAATATTTGCCTGTTTCAATGCCGGAGCATCATTTACACCATCTCCTGTCATCGCCACAATCATTCCTTTTTCCTGCCATGCACGAACAATGCGAATTTTATGTTCCGGTGATACTCTTGCATATACAGAAATATTCGGAACAAACTCTCTTAACTGCTCATCACTCATATTTTCAATCTCTGCACCTTCACAAGCTTCCGATAAATCATGCAATATTCCAATTCTTTTTGCGATTGCTGCCGCCGTTATTTTATGATCTCCTGTAATCATAACCGGACGGATTCCTGCTTTTATGCACTCTTCAACTGCCGCTTTTGATTCCTCTCTCGGCGGATCCATCATAGCAATTAATCCAAGAAATACTAAATGATTTTCATCTTCTATCGTTAGTTTATGCTGGTCAGGAATTTCACGATAGGTAAATGCCAACACTCGTAATCCTTCCATCGAAAACTCCTGGTTTTGTTGCCGGATTTTTTCTTTTTCTTCTTCCGTAAGTTCTCGAACCCCAGCTTTTGTCCAAATTCGTTCTGTTCGTTCTAAAAGCCGATCAACGGCTCCTTTTACAATCATTCGATTTTCACCGTCAATTTGATGCAAGGTTGACATCATTTTACGCTCACTATCAAATGGAAGTTCTCCTTTTCTTGGATAAAGTGTTCTTACACTTGCAGCTTCAACCCCATATCGACTTCCTAAATTAATTAACGCAGTTTCTGTAGGATCTCCGATTTCCACCCCATTTTCATTTGTTGAATCATTACATAAAATACTATCGTCCAAAAGTCGTCTTTGAGCCAGGTCTGTTATATCAATTTTACTTGCTGAAATCCGTTTTCCATCTATATAATAATCTTCCACAGTCATTTTATTCTGAGTTAGTGTTCCGGTTTTGTCCGAACAGATAATAGAAACACTTCCAAGACCTTCCACTGCCTGAAGTTTACGAATAATTGCATGCTCTTTTGCCATTTTTTGTGTTCCAAAAGAAAGCACAATTGTCACAATCGAACTCAACGCTTCCGGAATCGCCGCAACTGCAAGCGCCACTGCAAACATAAACGCACTGCTGATTTCTTCACCACGAAATACGCTGACTGCAAATAGAATTCCACAAAATATTAAAATTAAAATAGAAAGTTTTTTTCCAAATTTTTCTAAACTCATCTGAAGAGGAGTTTGTTTTTCCGAAGTGGATTTCAAAAGCCCCGCAATCTTTCCGACTTCAGTCTGCATTCCTATCTCAGTAACAACTGCTTTTCCTCGCCCATATGTTACAAAGCTACCGGAAAATAACATATTTGTTCGATCGCCAAGTGATGCTTTCTCCAAAATAGTATCCATACTTTTTTCAACTGCAAGGCTTTCTCCGGTAAGCGCACTTTCATCAACCTTAAGGCTTGCATTCTCAATTAATCTTCCATCTGCAGGAACCATATCTCCTGCCTCAAGTAAAATTACATCTCCTACAACTAACTCTCTTGCCGGAAGTTGAATGGCTGTCCCATCACGCAATACTTTTGCCTCTGGTCCGGAAAGCTTCTTTAGACTCTGTAACGATTGTTCCGCCTTTACTGTCTGTATCGTTCCTAAAATTGCATTAATTGTAATCACTGTCACAATTACTGCGGCGCTCTCTACATCTCCAAGTATACCTGATATGACTGCTGATGCAATTAAAATAAGTACCAAAAAATCTTTATACTGTTCAAAGAAAATTTGAACAATATTTTTTTTCTTGCCTTCTGCAAGCTCATTCCAACCACATTTTTCTCTGGACTTTCTTGCCTGCTCACTTGTAAGTCCTAATTCTTTACTACCTACCTGTTTAAGGACTTCTTCTACTGTTTGTTGATAAATTTCTTTCATTACGTTTTAGCCTCCTCTGTTTACTAATGTACTCTGCTTATTATGCAATGAAAGACTCTTTCGGTAAAAATGTATAAAAAAAGAAACCATTATTGCATAACAAAAAATGCAATAAAAGTCTCACCATTTTTTTGTGGCACCGGATGTCTCCATCGTACTGACGATACCACAAACGCTATTTGCAACGTAGGTTACTCCCCTTTATTAGTACTAATCATATACTAAAAATGCTCCCCTGTCAATATAAAAGATTCACAGACACCCTAATTTATGCTAAAATAAAAGATAACAAATATGCAAAAATCAGGAGGCATCTCTTATGAAAGAATCATTCGTTCACGTATACACCGGAAATGGCAAAGGAAAGAGTACAGCGGCTTTTGGTCTGGCTTTAAGAGCCTTGTTTGCCGGCAAAAAAGTGTATATTGCTCAGTTTATCAAAGACATGAAATACCACGAAACCGGCATAGAAACTGTAATGGACGGCATCAAAATCGAACAGCTTGGAGCCGGCTGTTTCATTGACCGAAAACCTGATGAACATGACAGAGAAGTCGCTGCTGCAGCTTTACAAAAATGCGGAAAAATTTTGGAATCCGGCGAGTTTGATGTGGTAATTTTAGATGAGATTACAATCGCCTTATATTTCAAATTATTTTCCAGTGAAGACGTAATTAAAATTTTGCAAAGTCGAAACCCGAAAGTAGAAGTCGTCCTCACTGGAAGATATGCACCGCAGGAGCTTATTGATTACGCAGATTTGGTTACGGAAATGCGTGAAGTCAAGCACTATTATACTCAGGGTGTTCTATCCAGAGATGGTATTGATGTGTAACAACTCGCAAAATGCATCAATCATATTCGTAAAGCAGACACCCGCTGCTTAGTGCTCCGCGCACTTGAAGCGGGGGAATGCTTATCTGCGTTCAATCTGTCTATTGAAAATCTTCTTGCTGTCTAATGATTTCTGATAATGTCGACAGCAACTTATCAACTTGGATTGGCTTTGCTATATGACCATTCATTCCAGCCGCAAGAGCCGCTTTCTTATCTTCTTCAAATGCATTTGCCGTCATTGCAATGATTGGTATACACGTTTTAGCTTTATCTGGCAGATGTCTAATTTCCTGTGTTGCTTTATAACCGTCCATTTTGGGCATCTGAATATCCATAAGCACCATATCGTACGTACCCACCGGCATTTCCATTATCCTGTTTATACACTGAATGCCATTCTCCACACGTTCTGTTTTAAGACCGGCACGCTCCAGTATTATTTCTGCAATCTCCGCATTCAAATCATTGTCCTCTGCTAAAAGGACATTCCTACCTTTCAGGATCCCACTACCTGTTTCTTGGTTTTCAACATATTTTTTTGCATAATAGCTTTTATCCGCTATCTTGTGCTTTAGTGTAACTATAAAGACGCTTCCCTTTCCAAGCTCACTTTCTACATTTATTGTTCCACCAAGCAGAGCAACATATTTTTTTACGATTGACATTCCCAGTCCGGTTCCTGTGATTTTGCTCTTTGTAGTGCTCTGTTCCCGTGTAAACGGCTCAAAAATCTTTGTCAGATAATCCTGACTCATACCGATTCCTGTATCGCTCACCCGAGTTCTTACTATTATGTACCCTGACTCATCGCATGGTAATTCCTCTACGTTTACCGTAACAAAACCGCCGGATAAAGTATATTTCATGGCATTGCTCATGATATTAACAAATATTTCCTCTATCTTGGTAACGTCTGTCAATATGTGCTTATGCTCTACATCCACCTTGTAATGAAATACAATATTCTTCTTCTTTGCTTCATCCTCAAATAGTTCAAACAAATTCTGCCAGATAGCTTCAATCTGGGCATAATTATCATCAATCTCCATCCTTCCGCTCTCAATCCGAGCCATATCAAGTACATTGTTTATGATTGACAAAAGGATTCTGCCGGACTGTTGCAGTTTTTCCAGATGTTTTGAAGTTTCGGTCAGTTCTTTTCCTTTTAGTTCATCCTCCATAAGCTGTGCATAGCCCAGAATTGCATTCATAGGAGTACGGATGTCATGCGACATATTGTTAAGAAAATTTGTCTTTGCAAGGCTGGCATTTTCTGCTTTTTTCAGAGCAATTTCCAGCTTATCATTGAGTTTTTGTGTATTATTTGCCGCAAGCTTTGCGACAGTTTCCGCTTTTTTTGCCTTTCTTAAAAGTACGAGAATAATGCCAATTATACTAAAGGAAGAAAAACCTATGGTGACAAAAACAACAAGCAGATTGTCTTTTACAAAGTCGGAAAATGTCACCTTACCTGCCGTACTGTCATAAATAGCAATTGCACTTGTAAGCATATCAGACGGCATGGCCTTTAAAGTTTTATTCAGTATTGACAAAAGAGCTGCCTCTCCACTTCTTACCGCAAAGCATGCCTCCATTGTTTTTGTAAGTGGAACACTTTTGAAACTCCTGCTGTTATCATATATCATTGCCTGACTTGCTCCCATGAGGAAACAGTCTGCTTTTTCACCGGAAACCATATCTGCAGCATCCTCAAGCGAATCACAATCTACAAGCTTCCATTGTGGATAACTGAACGCAATATGCTGTTTTAAGGCATCTTTTTCCTTTTGCACAGCTACTGTATACACATTATTTTCATCAAACTTTTTCTCATCTGTTACCGCCATCAGACTGTAAGTCCACGCTGTATTTGTAAGTGCATATCCTTTTTCTTCTGCAAAATCAGGATTTCTGCTGGTATAAAAAATAATATCAATTTCATGTTCCTGTAGCGCCTGAGTCATTTCGTCATAATTATCATACGACTTCATATTAAACTCCAGTGTCTGATTATTCAGGCAATCTTTTGCATAAGAGATATATTCTGACAGCATGCCGGTAAGTTTTCCAGTCTCTTCATCCATAGAAAAGATTGCCGGATCATTGTTTAAAAATCCTACCCAGATATCACCATGTTCTTCCAGATAGGACTTTTCTTCACCTGTAAGAATCTGATTATAATCAAGAGTAAAATACTTCTTATACAGATCTGCCTGAAAAAAAGGACTATCTTGAGCCAACTGACGCATAGCCCAGTCCAGTTCCGTCTTGACATCGCTGCGCTCTTTGTTCATTACAAAATATATACCTGATTTACCAATATTGGTAACAGATGATATTCCCTGTTCAGACCAGATGGATTCCTCCAAAGATACAAAACAGTCTATCTCATGATTTGCTAATTTCTTTTCAACATCATCATTATTATACACATTTATATGTTCTGTATTTATGCCGTTCTTATCTTCCCACTCTGTCAGCATGATTTCAGGTTCTGTACCCATGAGCACACCTACACGTTTCCCATCCAGAGACTTAAAATCAGAAGTCACAATATCCGTATTTGACAAATCAGCATAAAGAATATATTTTTCCTCTCCCATCGGTTCCTCGGAAAAAAGCATCTTTTCTGTACGTTCATCGGTGTAAGAGATATCACCCATAATATCAATCTCACCCTTTTCAAGCATGTCAAAACAGTTTGACCAGTCACATTTCACATACTCAAATTTCCATCCGGTATAGCTTGCCAGAGCCTGCATGAGTTCGTAGCCAAATCCTCGTCTGACACCGTTTTTATCAATATAATTAAAGGTATCCTCAAACGAACCGACACGGATGATCTTCTGCTCTTTTGCCTGCGTGTCTGATTTTTTTGTTTCCTGTTGCGTTAAATTATCCTGCTTTGCCATCTGTGGCTGTTCTTTATCATTATCTGTTTCAGCAGCCCAGCAACGTACTGATACCATCATCCACATTCCCAAAACCACAAGTATACCTATACATAATACGACTAATCTTTTTCTACTTTTGTACATTGCTCTTTTCTCCACAATCTACCAGATTATTACCCGGCACTGATTTTCTATTTATCGTTTTCCCTACCTTTTTCATCATTATATCTTGTATTGTTAACTTCGGTCAACAATGCACTCTTATTTTTGTCTTTTTTGTGGATATCATTAAATTTAATTTAACCTCAACAGATTCATTACCAATTTTACCATTACATCTTTTTCTTCCGCTTTTGATTCAGCAATCATTAATGTAATTGCTACTAACGTTCCATCACTGAGTCTCTTCTCTCCATCCTGAAACAGCGCATTGTTCTTGTCTAAAAATTCCAGGAACAGTGATGCGGCAATTCTTTTACAGCCATCTGCGTATGGATGATCTTTTATCATAAAATACAATAAATTTGCCGCTTTCTCTTCCAAAGACGGATACGCATCTTGTCCAAATACACTTTGGTAAACTGCAGCAATAATTCCTTCTACCTTACCGGTCTCTTTTTCCACACCAAATACATCTGTTTCAAAAGAATCCTTCATCTGTCCAACCATCTGAACACAATCTTCATAAGTAATGCGGTATATCGGAGTACTTCCCTCTGGCTTACTTAATGCCTGGTGGTCATATTGATCCAGAAGAATCAATGCATCCGTGTATTCATTTATAGCTCTGAGCACATTTTTTTCTTCTATGTCAAGTGCATCCACAAGCATCCTTGACTGAATATCAACTGTTTTCCTAAGTGCCTGAAGATGATTTTCATTGAGCGCATAGCCTTTCAAAATAAACTGTTTAAGAACACTATTGACCCATTTTCTGAAAGCGATACCTCTTTTGGAATGAACTCGATACCCTACAGACAAAATCATATCCAAATTATAAATCTTAGGTTTTCTTCCCCCCGTACTTCTGTCGGAAAAGCCGACAGAAGTCTCATCCAATTCTCCTGAAGCAAGAATATTTGAGATATGTTTGCTTACTGTAGCGCGCTTAACCTCAAACAACGCTTCCATTTGTTTTTGAGTCAGCCAGACAGTCTCTTGCTCAGGATTAATTTGAACTTCTATATTAACATCACCATCTGTAAATAATACAATTTCACTCTTCATCTTTTCGTTCCTTTCCATGAATATTTCACGCTGACTTTTCCAAACCCCATTTTCAGTCAGACTACTTTTTATCCTTTGATTTATAAATGAGTAGTGAAAACCCATAGGCAAACCTATGGGTTTTCACTACTCATTTATCTTTTTTCATTCTTTCACTCCGCCCGTTTTTAAGTATTCATCCGCATTTTTACATATTTTATTAAATATTTCTGTACATATGCGCCTTTCTTCTTGGGTTAGTCCCTGCAAGACCGTTTTTGCAAACTCATTCTGCACTTTAATTCCATCTTCTATGATCGGAATAGCTGCCTCCAATAAAACAATCTCGATATGCTTCTTATTGTCAGTGCTTTGGACTCGCTTTACCAGGTCTCTGCTTTCAAGATTTTTCAAGGAAGAGGACACATGAGATTTTGTGGATTTGCGGATTTTGACAATCTCCGCTGCCGTATTATGCCGTGGATTGTTATGCAAAAATATCAGTATGTCATATTCCATCTGTGTTAACTGGTATTTCTCACATACTTTTCTTGAAAGCATTTCATAACAACTTGAGATTGTCTTATGTTGATCCCAAAAAAACATAGCGTTTCTCCTTCCTTTCACTTCGTTCTATTTAGAACGATTATATGGTGTCTATATCCCCTTGTCAACCCTTACTTATAATTTTTTCCACGATTTTCTGAGTGCCACATAGGAAATCAGAAAATTTGCAAACCAGCCAGCTGGTACAGCAAGCCAGACAAATGAGATGCCAAAACGAGGTGCACAGAGCAAAGCAACTGACAGACGGATTGCCAGGTTTACCATATTCGCAATGAGAAAAGGCTGCATGATTCCAAGTCCGCGAAGAACTCCATCCGTTGCCATCTTGATACCCATAAAAATAAAAAAGCAGCCGAGCCATCTCATATAATCCCCGGACACCTGATATGCCAAAGCGGTTCCATCCTTACCCAGAAATAACGAGGAAATTTGAGTATGCAGTGTTTCAATGATTATAAAAGCAAGAACTGCAAAACACAGATCCAATACCAGTGCAGCATGATACCCTTTTTTGATACGCTTGGGTTTCTTTGCGCCAAGATTCTGGGATACATACGGTGAGACTGCATTTCCAATAGATACAAAGATCAATGAAAAAACATTTTCCACCCGCATCGTTGCTGAATAACCAGCGAGTGCCTGTGTACCAAATGGATTTACAACTGCCTGTACGATCATCATACCAATTGATACTGTGGACTGTTGGAGAATTGATGGCACGGCGATTTGAAGCATAGAATACAACTCCTGCCCATTAAACCAGGCAAAATGACTTTTATATCGGCGCATCCGACTAAAGAAAATCAAAAGCGAAAACACTGCGGAAATCCCCTGTGCAATGAGAGTTGCAAGGGCTGCGCCGAACACACCCAGACCAAGTCCGGCCACCATCCAAAGATCCATAAATATATTCAAAACAGAAGAGAATATCAAAAGACCCAATGGAATTTTTGACTCTCCGATAGATGTGAACATCGTTGAAAGGATATTGTACATAAACAGAAACGGAAAGCCTACAAAATAAACGCGAAGATACAGCACTGCTTCATCCAGTATATCAGCTGGTGTCTGTAATAAGTTCATCATTGAACGGGAAAAGCAAAAACCAAAAACCCCCAGAAGCATACTTAGAATCAGAAAGCTAATCAATGATGTTGACACGATTGTTTTCATTTTACTATAATCTCTGGCTCCAAAATAACGGCTCACAAGCACCCCTGCGCCCACACCGGCACCCAAGGCTATACAAATGAAGACATTCGTAAGTGCAGCGCAAGCACCAACTGCCGCAAGTGCAGAAGAGCCGACAAACTGACCAACGATAATAGAATCAGCCATATTATATACTTGTTGAAAAAAGCTGCCTAAAATCATAGGCATTGCAAAAACAGTCAATGCTTTCAGAGGCGCATCTGTGATCAAATATTCATCCTTTGACATTATCTTATTTTCTCCTCCATCAGAATTTTTTGTATTTTCGAAATGTAAGTTATAAGTTTCGTTATGTAATAATTATATGTAGTCACAGTAACCAAGTCAAGCTATTGTTTACTTTTTGTAATATGAATGATATGATATTTAATATGCAATGGACATTATTTTACAGGAGAGACTATTATGTACCTAGACGGTTTAGATGAACTGGATCAGAAGATTATCCAGTTGCTTATAGAAAATGCACGTATCTCTTACTCTGATATTGGTGAAAAAACCGGTATTTCCAGAGTAGCAGTAAAAGCCCGAATTCAAAGTTTGGAGAAAAAAGGTGTAATCGAAGAATATACAACAATAATAAACCCTCAAAAAATTAGTGGTGCTGTATCATGCTATTTTGAAATCGAAACAAAGCCAGAGCATCTATCACAGATAACAGATATATTGTATAAAAATGATACAGTTACACAGATTTACCGTGTTACAGGAAGAGACAAACTTCATGTACATGCCATTGCTTCGTCAAGTGATGAAATGGAACACTTCCTGTACAATGTCATTGACACCCTGCCTGGTGTTATCAGCTGCAGCTGCAATACCATCTTATCACGCATTAAAGATATTAAAGGACTGCGGCTATGAGCAAGTAGCAAAGCGGATTGCGAATATCCGCTTGACTCCCGACATTCTCATGGGATAGTAAATTTGAAGAAGTTTCTGTGGGAGTGCCAAACGAATTTACAAGGCTCCTCCCACCTCCAAGGGAAGTGGGAAGAGCCTATGACAAACGAAAGGATTTTATTTATGAAATAAACAGCCGTTCCTGATATCCTGCTCTTTTTGAAATCCCGCCACTCCACTATGCATATCTCCATCTTTTTTCACTGCCTCCACCCGATACAACATTACAGAATTCGAAACATCATCCAGCAAAATTCCGGCTGCAAGAAAACTTCTCTGTCTTTTATAGGCCGGAAAGGTCTCTATTTGCCCTATTATTAAATTTCGTAATTCCAAATTTCTCTGAATTATCTGATAAAGAAGTCTGCCTCCCACAGTGCCTTGGTCAAATGCATGTGGATTTCCAGTCACCATTGCAGCAAAAACTGCCAGATATATTTTTTGTGTTTTCCTGTATGGCAGTTTATTAAATATTTCTGCGGAAAGCTTTAACTGTTGCTCCAGTTCTTCAAAATCTTCCCTGGAATTTCCTTTCAGCATTTGCATGAAATATTCCAACTCCACCTGTGCCGGTGTCCCCTCATACTCGCTACTCATGCGCAGTAGCAATTCCTGCTGTTTCTGCGCCTTTAAGATTCTTTCTTCTTGTTTGCTACACAGTGCTTTTCCAAAATAGCTTTCCAAAATCTCTTCCGGTGCAAGTCCTTTATAGCGACTATTTTCTAATACTTTTTGAAATTTTTCAGCAGAGATTGTCACACTTTTTTGCCGATGAAAACTTTTTCCAAAGAATCCTTCCAATTCTTCCAGTTCTTCCGGCGATAAGCTCTGAACACGAACGCTCCCTGAGAATCTTCCATAAGAAGCATATTTTTCAAAAAAACCGTTCAGTACCTTTTCCCATACTGAGTTTTGCCGAAAATATTCTACACATTTCTTCAGTTGCTCAGATTCTTGCCGCCTGCTCAATCTCGATTCCTCTCTCTTCTACCTTTTCCTCATCTTCTAACAACTCTTTTTTATGCCCATTCCAGAGATATGGCATCACCGTAACAAATTTCGCATTTTCCGGACGAATTAACTGATAAATTGCAAGTGCATCCAAAGTATCACAGTCTCCCCAAAGCACCTGAGAATTGATGATAAAGTCAAACTGGAATTCTGTCATAAGGCGGAACATATCCCGAATATTTTTATTATCTACTCCGGCAAACGCTTCATCCAGTGAAATCAATCTAGGCGCGTCTGCTCTTCCACCCTGATATTTAGCAACTACTGCTGAAAATAAAGGCACATACATCGACATCGCTTTTTCTCCGCCACTAAATATTCCAAAAACACTGTTTGTCAACTCTTTTTGCCGCTCTCCACTTTTTTGGCAGAATAGTTGAAACTCAAACCACTTTCGATAATCCAACGTATCCTTCATAATCTGATAAAAGAATACCATATAATCCTGATAATTTTGATTCAAACGAACAAAATCATGGTTCAAATCCGTCCACCAGGTATAAACTTCATCTTCATCTAACTCTGACATTTCCGGAAAACGCTCAATTTCTCTTCTGATTCGTTCTAATAAAGTTGGCTCCAGTGATGCACCCTCAATAAAAAGATTCTCTAAACGTAGCACCAAACGTTCAATTTCCACACTATATTCTGACATCTAATAGCGGTATTTTTTATTCTTAAATGCTTCGATAGAGGCTACTTTTCTAGTATCCTGAATCGTGTTCAAATTTTTCCACTCCACTAGCATAGCCAGATCCTGCTGGCATTGTTCAGGCTTATACTCTGCAAAATAAGGATCTTTTATCATTTCTTCATAAATATCTTCCTGATACAGCCAGTACTTCAATTTTTCATAGTTTTCAAAAAAAAACGCGCATAATACAGCGATATCTGCTGACATTATCCGCATTTAAATATTTTATTTCTGTTAAGGGTTTGATTAACTTATCTGATACCTGCACGGTAGATCTCCTTTATTCATGAACTCCTATAACTATTAACTATAGCTTGATAAATTTAATCATATCATGCAGGTAACTGTTATTCAATGTGCGATTTTATTTTTTTGCAAAGCGCACTATTAGTAAAGCGGTAAAAAAATCATCTACAACAAAATATATCCATCATCTCCGTAAACCATTTCAATTCGCTGGTAAAACGCTGGCACAGCTGTGCCGGATTTTCACGCCCCTTGCCAAGATCAAAAAAACCGCGTCCGCTGTGCACTGCAATATACAGCCTGCCATCGGAATTGAGGTTCATAGAAAATCTACCAAAGGTAGAGTCTGCCAACGTCAAAATCTGCGCTATGCGACTAGAAGACAGGATATGAAGGGCTGCCTGCACATCATCACTACTCAGATTGAAGCGTTTGTCAAAGGCCTCGTTGTTTGTCTTAATTGTCTGGGCGTTGAAGAGTTTATCCATCCTGTCTCGAGGCCAGATTGTCAGCCATGTAGAAAATTCCTGATTCAGCTCGCACAGCATCCACTGTCCCGTGTAGACCTTCTGTTCCGTCTTTTCCCACAGACCGGTCTCCTCCCGCTGAACTTCACTGACACTTGTTAACTCAATTGTACACAATTCCGTAGTCAAACCACGATATATGCCTCGGACATACCCGCTGCCACTGCAATAGCTGTGATTTGGCAATGGAATATTTGTATCTTTCACA
Source organism: Firmicutes bacterium OM04-13BH (assembly GCA_003481745.1). Taxonomy (GTDB): domain Bacteria; phylum Bacillota; class Clostridia; order Lachnospirales; family Lachnospiraceae; genus Blautia; species Blautia stercoris. The sequence continues at coordinate 494 of QULP01000013.1, read as the reverse complement.
TCTAAAAGATGAGGAGCAGGATTTATCTGTACGTCTTCAAAAATCATGCTCATCATATCCGGCACAATGGTATCAAATACCTGCTGGCTTGTCTCTCCCCTGGACTTACCCTGTACCATTTGCCCCAAACCGATAAGCACACCGCCGATGATTACCAACACAATTTTGCCGCCCAGAATCACTCCTGCTATACCAATTACTGCGCCCAACAGCGAAAGCATTTTACCACCTAACTTGCCACTCTTACTTTTGTTCAGTTCCTGCGCTAACTGTTCCTCTATCATGGTCATTTTCTGTTCTATTGTATTTTTCATAGCTCCCCTTCCTCCACTCCTTCTAAAGTTTTTCGGCATGTTTAAAAGAATGCACGTGGTGCTAGAATATAAATAGTACAAGCCAAAATGAGAAATTCCAAATACACATAAGCATGATACAATAGAGGCATGCTGAAGGAGGATCTCATATGGCAAAGCAACATGACAAACAATTTAAAC
>QULP01000012.1 GCA_003481745.1 Firmicutes bacterium OM04-13BH | reverse complement strand
TCCTCATTCCGGCATTTTTCGGTCAGTTCTGGAATATCTAACATTCCCGTATGGTCATTGATGGCAAGGTCAAGGCGTTTCATCACACCACCGTCCACCAGAGCGTCCATAAGGAAATCATACCAGCTCCGTTCCTGTGCCAGCAGATAACTTTCAAACTGGCGACAGCCTTTTCCTTTCAGTTCCAGCAGGACACCTTTTTCTTCATCGGGAGAAGTATATACGAAAATATCTCCGATGTAGTAGTGTTCTGTATAACTGTAATGCCCGAAGTCCTCATGTATCATGTACTGAATATTGAGCTGTAAAATATCTTTGATGATGTGTCCAATATCCAGTGTCGGAAACCGTATCCTCACATAATCAAACAGCATGGTAAGCGGTGCTTCTGGATTGAATTTTTCCAGAGCTTCCAGTAGTTTTGCTTTCATTTCTTCTGTGACCGCCACCTTGCCGGATTCGATACGGCTTAAATGTTCACGGCTGATTCCAGCCATGACCGCAAGTTTCGTCTGGGATACACCGTACTGCAAACGTCTGTCTGCAAAATCCTGTATCCACTCTGTATCATTCAGTGCGATACCCCCTTTACGAAAAAACTGTGACATTTTTTATCAGATGTCACAGCAGTAAAAAAAGCTACCAAACGCTTGATTTTAGCCAAGAATCGGTAACTTTTGTGTATGTTTCCTTGTGATTTGTGCCCCTCTGTTAGATACCGAGGGGCTTGATATATGCTGGCGTGGCTACCGCCACACCAGCAAGGCTAGTCCGTACCTGTGGCTTTCGCTCCGCACGCCACCTGTCCGTCCTGCCTTATGTGTGCAATCATTCCATTTCCAGAGTAAATTTTTCTGGATTGTCCACAATATTGTATGAACCGTCTATCTGGTTTTCCTGCTGATAGAAAAAGCGAAATGCCGAGTTGCCGGATTCAGCGTCTTTCTGCTTCTTGTAGACCGTAACAGAAAGTGCATGGGGAATCTGAATATCATAACTAAAACTGACACTGTGAAAAGAATTGTCCCTGCATTTTTCAAATATCTGTTCCGCACATTTCTGTTGATCGGTCACGACCAGAGTGTTGAGTATGACCGATACCCGTAGCTCATAATGGTTATCAGAGCCAGAGCCGGACGAAGAAGATACGTCCATCTGCCGTCCCCATTGCAGGTAAGACAGGCTTCCTGCCAAGAGCAGAAGTATAGTGATTGCTATAATTACTGTCCGTTTTCTTATCATTTTAATTTCCTCCGTACACCTGTATTACAGTACAAGTGTAGAGCAAAACAGCTTATTTTTCAATACAGCTATATTTATAATTTGATTAAAAGACGAGGTAAACAAAAATGACAGTGTACATGGATTTAGAAAATCTTCTCAAAGAAAAGAATATCAGTAAAAACAAAGTCTGTGAAGCCTGTAATTTACAGAGAACACAGCTTAACAACTACTGCAAAAATAAAGTAACCAGAATCGACTTCTCCATCTTAGCAAAGTTGTGTGAATATTTGGACTGCACACCTAATGACATCTTGAAATTAAAGTAAGGCTTCGGATTGTTCCAGAGCCTTTTTTTCTGTTCTCCTTTCTGCAAGTTCCCCAATCGTACCTAAGAAATCATAGCCTTTGGGTACAAGGGGAGTGTAAAATTCCGATATGACGCTTGTTCCCACATCACAGTATCCACGCCCTTTGATTCGCTTCTGGAAAAACTGTTTTTTCACATCACTTCCAAAGAGCATACCGTAGCCAAGTTCGCTCATGCGACCAAGCCCCACACGGAAGTTAAAGTTATCTCTGATACCGTCCCCGAAATACTTTGCGTCTGGACGCTGACAAGCCACAATCAGAAAGTATCCAGCCTGTCTGCCGAGCATGACGATTTTCTTTAGCTGGCTTAACAGGGCGGTACTTTCTTTTGTCGTGAGCATTTCTAGGAAAGCCACGTATTCATCAAAGATAAGGAACTGTGGAGCAAGCCCCAGATAGGCATAGTTTTCCCCTGTACGGTAGTTCGGGTGCAGTTTCATTTCCTCACTTCGCCGTACCATGCCCTCATAAAAGGCATTGACGCAATCAATCATATCGTCTTTCGTGTGGTAGACATTTCCCATGACCGTTCCCAAGTCTGCAAGGTCAGCGTTCTTCGGGTCAAGAATGTATAAATCCGCATTGGTTCTAAGCAGGGCTTCAATGATGGTCAATAGAAAATATGTCTTTCCACCACCTGTACCACCGCAGATAAGGGCATGGGGAAGTGAATCGTATTCCCACACCAAATTTTTCATTAACCGCAGACCACCATTTTCGGCAATCACTTCATCAATCGAAATACGGTTCGCTATCATATCATAGAGCAGGGTGTATTCGATGTATCCGTCATGCAGTGTTTTGTCAGTAAGTTCACAGTACAGCCCCGATTCCAGCTTATCCTCTAAGGACAGGAGCTGTTCTTGATATTTTCCCATTGTGATTTCACACAAAATATGCAACAATCCATTGTCCATCTGATAATAGATTTTCGGAAACCACACGATTTTTTCTCTTGATCTGCTTTGCAGGTCAGTGAAAAAACCGCTGTCTTTGGTGTTTTCCGCTTCATACCATTTATTTTCCAGCACCATACGAGCCAGTTTTTGTCGGTGTAACAACCGCTTGATACGGTCATATCCGTAACGATAGTAGAGAAAAACGACCAATGCACAAACACCAGTCGCTATCAGAACCGTAATGGAATTGTAGGCAGTCCATGTGATTCCGGCATGGAGCAGGTTAAAATCTTTCCAGTCGGTAACAAGGAGCTGTCGCAGGTTCAGTAGCAGGAATACCGCAACGAACAGGAGCAACAACCAGCCGATACAGAAATGATAGACCAGTGATTTGTCACTGGCACGAATCCTGTTACCTTTAGAGTTTTTCCATACTTTCATATAAACTCCTTTCTTTGGACGTAAGAAAAGCAGTTAATCATGTAGACTAACTGCTTTGTGAATATAAATATAAAATTATAAAGGCTGATTTTTTAATTCTGTATTACTCATCATATTTGAGCAAATAAAGCAAATCGCTATATCCCGATTTCATAAGTAATTGTTTGAAACCAGAAAGCACTTCTTCTTTTGTATAATTGTTGTTTTCCAAAAACTGATTATCTTTTTCACTAAGGTACTGATAAAAAAGAGCCACCGCCATTACTTCGTTTTTGTTTGTATAGTCAATGCTATCTAAAAGTATGTTCTCTGCTTCGTTAATCTGTCCTAAATCAATCATATTAAGAAAATTTTTCAAATTTTTTCCCGATACTTCATACTTGTTTTCTTTTTCAAGTTCAACAGAAACATACTTTTTCCCAAAGGCTAATGAAAATAATACTCTTACCATTTCTTTTATCATTCGCATGATGTAATCTTTTTCATCGGTAAAATTCATTTTCCCATCTCCTTAAATGTTGGTTTAATTGTTTGGAACATATAAGCTAACTTATAAAACTGGAATTTACTTTAATAAATATTTTTCAAACGCTTTATGATTATCAAAGTGGACTTCTCTAAAAAACAGAACTAACCAAATAATATAGGTTGGTATAGCTATATATGGGGTTAAAAAGCAGGATAATAATGCTCCTGCCAACATTATAATAGCCCACATAAAGCACTGATTTCTTATATCACGAGAGATATGAGCTTTATCATACAATGCCTGTTCTTCTTTAGAAAATGAATTAAATCCTGAAACAAATTTTGCTGCTTTTGCCTTAAAAATCGCAAATAAAACACCTATAATCAGAAATGGTATTACCAAAATTATACACGACCAAAATCCTATATTCATAATACATACCTCCGCTTCAAACTCCGATTTGATTTTTTTATATTATATCACCCCCATTTGAACAATACAATGAAAATCCATTAGTTACAAACTTATTTCTTCGGCGGTTGCTGTGAAACATTGTTCTGTGGATTTCCGGCATGAGTGCCTTTATTTTTCAAAACAATATCATCTGCCTTTACATACCAGTCCACATCTGCACCACGATAATTCGCATTTGCCACTGTATCCGCAACAGGATTGATAAGTTCCACTTCGGCATTATAATCATAATCCTTTAACGGAATAGTCGCCGGAACTGACACCTGTATCATACGTCCCTGTGTGTTGCACTTCAAATCGTAGGTACGTTCTTTGATTTCCTCACTGACCGAGCCATCTTCATTCTGTACATGAACTTCACGGCGTAATGCGGAGAACTTCAACACTCCGAAAGTCTTTTCTTTATCAATGACGATTCCATTTGCTAATCTCATAATCTAAATACCCCCTTATTTATTTTCTGCTGGTAACATATCGTCTGCAAGTAAGATGTAATTTACAAATCCACGTTCCCCGATTTTATAACCATCGGTAGTAATACGTGGATTGATAAGTTTTACTTTCTGCTCCGGCAAGAAATGTTTTTCGCCAGCTTTGGCAGGAAGTGTCACAACTACATCATCTGCTCTCTGTACATCGGAATACAGGTTGTAGCTCCTGTTAATGACAGCCATACGCCCATTGATTCTCTGCTGTTCCGTAGTGTTTTCTCCGGCAAACTCCAAGTTTCCGAATGTCTTTTCCATGTTTGGTACGACAAATCTTAATTCCATAAATAATTGACCTCTTTTCTTTCTGTTTTAGTTTCTTTCCTGCTGTACGTTGTGGGGAGCTACACCCCCCACGCCCCTAGTAGACTTCACGCTCCCGTAAACCAAGTGCTTCACGGGAGCGTGAAGTTGCAAAAAGGGTGGCGACCTTGAACGTTCCACCAACCGCTACGTTACTGCCTTACGATTTTTTTCTACGGCGTTTGAAGTAAAGCATACCGCCAAGCCCTACGCAGGAAAGACCGAGCATGGCAAGATAAGCATAGATATTGGTATTGTCGCCTGTTTTTGGACTGTCACTTGTCTTAGTAACCGTAGATGCTGTATCCGGCGTGTCGGTATCCTTTGGTGTGTCTGGGACTTCCGGCACTTCCTTGATTGTCACGGTCTGTCCATCGTCTGTGATGTCCTTATGTTCCGTCACTTTCTTTGGTTCGTCTGGATTGGTCATATCGTATAATTCCTCAAAGGTAACAAGGTTTTTACCACCAAGTGAAGAACCATCAAAGGTAAACGCAATCTCAACCGTCATTTTTTCACTGTCGGCTGTGAACTCATAATCATTGGATACTTTCTTTCCATCAATCAGAAGTTCTGCATTTTCCTCTTTTAACATCTGCCAGCCGGAAAGTTTGTATTTTGTTCCAACTTCCAGACCATCTAATGTGACTTTATCCACAATCGTTACATCTTTTCCGGCTTCGATTTCTTTCTTGCCGTTCTTGTCCGTAGCAGTCGTATGGATTTTGATGATACGTTCCGTGATAAGAACCGTCTGTCCATCATCGTTGATGTCTTTATGTTCGGCAACCTTGACAGGCTCTTTCGGATTGCTCATATCGTACAATTCCTCAAATGTAACAAGGTTCTTACCGCCAAGAGCTGAACCATCAAAACTGTAAGTAATCTCAACCGTCATTTTTTCGCTGTCAGCAGTGAATGTGTAATCATTGTCTACACGTTTCCCGTCAATCAGAAGTTCGACGTTTTCTTCCTTTAACATCTGCCAGCCGGAAAGTTTATATTTTGTTCCAACTTCCAAGCCATCAAGTGTGACTTTGTCCACGATCTTGATGTCTTTTCCGGCAACAATCATTTTTTCGCCTGTTTTCTTGTCGGTAGCTGTGGTATGGATTGTGATTTCTTTTTCGTATTCATCGGTCAGTGTCCCTAAATCTACGGTCACTTTATTTCTGGATACGACTACCTCAAAAGCTGGAATCAGCTTAAATCCGGCGTTGGAATCACACTTTAATTCCTCAATCACATAGGTATCATAGAGTAATGCACCTTTGCTGTCGTCGGGTTCAGATGTCCCAAACCATACACCGTCCTCACTGGATTTTCCGGCATTAGTATTGACCTTATGGGAAGCCCAGCTTGAAGCAGTGGAGAACTGACCGTTGTTGTCAGTAACTACAATATGGGATTCTCCCGTTGTCTTGCTTGTAATTCTGAATGGAACACCTGCAAGACGTTTGTGTGTACCTGCACCGATTTTTACACCCTCAATATCGCCACGTTTAATCTGGTTGTAGACAGAATGGGATTTGTCGGTCAAGTCCACGATTTTTCCATCTTCCGTGATAGAAAAGTCGATTGCCTTTGCACCATCTGTCAAGTAGCCCTCTGGTGCTTTGCTTTCTTCTAATCTGTAATTTCCGTAAGGGAGCAGGTCAGCAGAAGTAGAAGCAATTCCGTCAATGCCTGTCTGAATCTTCTTTACCGTTTCATTCTTGCTGTATAATTTTCCCTCAACCAGTACAGGACTGTCATTTAAGGAAATGATATTAAATTCTGTGTACTGTAAGGTCGCACTTCCCTGTGCTTTGGTATCCTTTGTTTCAAGGTCACGTTTCTGGATTTTCACACCGCCACGGATAACCTTGTCAGATACGGAATACTGGTTGCTTCCAGAAAGTACGGCAAGTTCGCCATCTTCGGAAATCTGTGTAAGGTATGTTCCCTTAATCTGTTCGGAACTTCCGTCAGTCTGCATATATGCACCATCTAATAAGTAGCCGTTTGGTGCTTTTGTTTCTGTGACAGTGAGTGTACCAAGTGGCAGTACATTCTTACCGTCCTGTGTATAGAAGCTGTCGCCGGATACTTTGTAGCTGTCGGCAAGTCTGGATACATAATGGATAGTTCCGTCACTGTCTTTTTCGGCAACGGTTTTGGTTGTCCATGTACGGGTAGCCTTTGCAGAAAGATTGTCTGCATTGTAGTAACCGTCATAATAGCTCCATGTGAACTCTGCACCTTCTAAAGAAGCATTTCCCTGTGGAGTGGATTTTCCTGTTTCCATGTCAATTTTGAATAAATCAATCAAAGTCTCTGTGACCTTTGGAGTGTCAGCAACAGTTAATGTCGCTGTTTTTCCAACTTCCACATTTAAGGCATGGACAGTAGAATCCAGCTTGTAACCCTTTGGAGCAGAAAGTTCTTTGATGTAAACTGTTCCGGCTTTTACCTCAACTTCTTTGGTATCGCCGTTTCCATCGGCAGTAAGTGTGGCAAGCTGGCTGTTACAGCCCTTATCAGAATAGACACCAAATGTCGCACCCTCAAAGGAATAGTTGGCATTTCCATCTGTGACCGTGGGATTGGAAGAAGTCTTTTTGACCTTTGCATTTCCCACATTTAACTTCGCCCAGAACTGTCCGATGTCCTGTCCTTCGCCAGTATAAATGTAACCGCCACATTCATAACGTCCCTTGTTTGCTTTCACAAATGCTTTCGCACCAGCGTACACTTCATTCTGTACCGCCTGTGAAATTTCATTATAGGAAGCTCTGACGTTATCGCACTGCCAGCCGAGCTGTTCACTCAATCTCTGCCAGACAACACACTGTTCCAGCAAGTATCCCTGTTTGTAATTCAAGTTCGTATGAGAAGCGGTATATTGCTTGACGTACTCTAAGGAAAGAGCAACGTCCGCAATTTGATCGCTACTCATACGGGTGCTTGCGTCAGAACGTGTTTTATATCCATTCTTAAAACTGGTATTGATGTCCACACAGTAGGCAGTTTCGCCCTCAACTTTCATGTGTCCCTCATTGAATGTAGATTTGATAGAACCGTCATTCATAACGTGTTCAATGTAGCCGACACGTTCTGCTGATTCTGTCCAATATTGATTGCCGGAAGCATGAACCGCCGTCACTGGTAATGCCGTGAGAATGGTTGCAAAAGCAAGCGTTCCTGTCAGCAATCGCTTTACTAGCTTATTCATATTTCTTCTTTCTCCTTTCGATTTTGGGTATGAAAAAAGTCGTCCATTTCTGAACGACTGGAAATAGAAAAGGAACGCCAAAAGTGTACGTTCCATAGTCTATAAAATATTTAATTTTTCTCTCTGGTGTGCTATCTGACGCCAATTTTGACCCCAAATTTCTGAAAAATGACGATTTTTGATGAACAGCTACAAATTTTCAAAATACGTGAAACCCTTGTAACTAGGGCGTTACGAGACTATATGAAACTAGACAAAACCAACGTCACAATAACAAGAGGTGAGTGCTAATTTTTTAATATTTTTTTTGCAAACCTTGATTTTACGGGTTTGCAACAATTTTTCTATCTGCACCTGTTCCTTATTAAGCGGCACTTCAGCACCATTAGTGCCATCATTTGCACCACAATTAATGCCAATAACGCCATTTTTGGTGCCATTGGTGTCAATCATGGCGTTATTGGTATCAACCTAATCTCGATAAGTATTCATACGCTCTATCGTTTCAGTTATTGGTAATTTCCAAGAGCCTTCTCTATATATTCCTGTCTTAATTCCTCTGCCAGATACTCATCGCTCATACAATGCATATCAGAAACACCGTCACGAATCAGCTGATAAACCTGAGAATGATAAAGGAAATCCAACGCCGCATCCAATGAAAGTCCCTGCTGTTTAGCAAAGCATTCGATAACACGGCTATATTTTTTCTGGAGCAAAATCGGATTTGCTGTCATAGTGTTTCACTCCCTTCAAAATACAACAAAGACAATGATTTCTCTGTACGAAAACAAATTTGCAGGTTTGGTTTTTCGTAACGCAAACGGTTGATCGCTTCTATCTTATCAATCAGTCCGTCAAAGAACAGCTCCACTGTATTGAACACCTTATTATTGACAACACCGCCCACTACAAGGTCATAATCTGTCGAATCTTTTCCACTGCGGCAATTCAAAATAAAATCCAACCACTCCTCGGAATAGGAATCAAATTTCAGTGTTTTCAGTTCGGCTTCTCTACCTTCATCGTATTCATACTGGGAAATAATACCATCTTTCCCTCGGCGTTTAAATTTGCCACACCACTTCGCTGCCTGTTCATACAGCGGCGTGACATAGACCTTTCGCTTTCAATGTCAGATTCTTGTTCTTGAAATGGTGATTACTCATTACCGTAAAATTCTTTGTTCTCTCTACACGAAAAATCTGTGCCATGCTCCCATCCTCTTTTTTCCGTTTCGCTACGCAGCTTATAACCGGGAATCTTCCAGAATTTTCTTACATCCCCTCCCCATAAATTACAACACTGTAGCCTTTCTGCTTTTTGCTCTGATACATTGCCCCGTCAGCCTTTCTGTATAGCTGTTCAAAAGAAGTCTCTTCATATCCATTATAAAAACACGCACCAAGACTTATTTCTATACTCTTTCCCGGCATCTCTATGACATCAATCTGTCGGATATTTTCAAAAAGTCGTTCAAAAAATTTCTCAGCTACTGTTCGCTCCAACATTTTCGGCATAAATATTGCGAACTCATCACCTCCAAGCCGCAAAACCACATCACTGTCACGACATGTTTTCCGTAACTTCTCCGCAACAGCTATAATCACCTTATCCCCTACAGAATGCCCGTAAGTGTCATTGATGGATTTAAATTTGTCACAATCGATCAGGCAAAACAATCCTCCCGTTTTTTCCTTTAAAAGTTCAATAATCCTTTTTTCTCCGCTTCCACGATTATATAATCCTGTCATAAGATCTGTCCGCGCCAGATAAATCAGCCTGTTCTCACGCTTTTTTTCTTCTTCTATACACTCAATACAGAAAAGCACATGCAGAAGTCTTCCATTTTCATCGTAGTCTACAGGAATAAATCTGCTTCGGCACCAACCTGATATTTTATCTATAAATTCATGTGTTATGCTGTTTTCCCCAAGAAGCCGTTCTTCCATCGTACTGATATCTAGAAACTCCAGTGATTCCTGAAGTTGTGATTCTATACATGTTTTCTCAGCAATATCATTGATATATCCGCAAAAATCATCCCTGACTTTATATTCTCCCATTTTTTTGAAATCTTTTCCCAAACATTCCAGAACCTGATCTGTCATTTTTACAATATGATATCTTTTGGTCTGCACATCAACCCAATACATAGATGTATAGATTTTCGAGAGGGATGAATAACTGCTGAGTTTTGCCTCTTTATTTGACTTTATAAATGAATTACGCAATTTCAGAAATGAAATAAGAAGCGTTCCTATCATATCCAAAAAAGTAGTAAGCCCCCTGTAATCACTCTTTGGAGGATTATCCACACCAAAAAAGCCACTTATCTCATCTTTATAACGCAAAGGGCATACCACCACATTTCTCACATTCTGCGCTTTTAACATATCATACGATGCGCGATGTTCTTCTTTGATATCTTCTATATCAGTGATACTGATACTTTCGCCCTTGGAAAACGTATCATACCACCATTTTATCACATCCATATCGACATTCTGCAATCTGTCTATCTCAGGAATTACTCCTTCCGCGCACCATTCATACGTATTGTCTGTGCCGTGCCTTTCTTTACAATCCTCAAAAATATATATTCTGTCAGAACCGATATGTCTGCCGAAAAAGCGGATAAATTCATTAATCTGCTCGTCAGGTGTGTGGTAATTGAGTGCAGATCTAAGTGCTTCATTTATGACCAGTTCATACTTTATGATTGTCTTCATGTTATTTTCCTCCTGAATGTCTTTCTTATCTTACTTTTTTACATTCAAACCAGACGGAAAGACCTTCTTTTATTTTCTGCTCTTCCACAGGTTTCATAAAAAAATATTCTATCCGAAGCCTGAACGCATGAAGCGAAAAATCAAGGTCACTGCACCAGATGATTCCACATTTCGGATACAGGGAACGAAGGTGTTCTGCTGCATTCAGGCCGGACACTCCCGGTAATGCGAGAAACACCACTGTCGGTACTGTTTTCAATGTCCGTGCAAAAAATTGTTCCTGATTCTGATAAATTTCAATCAACGGAAAGACATGCTTCTCTGTACAGTAATTCCTGATATATTCCGCACTGTTTTGTCCTTCCTGTTCCTGGTCGGTCAATATGGCAATACAATACACAATACCCCTCCCTTTCTATTTCATGTACTTTCATTTGTTATTCTCATTATAAGAAAGCCAGAAATTATTTCAACAATTCTGGCACGAATTGACAGAAAATGGCACGAATTGCAACTCCGTGGTATTGTTTTGTGCTATACTGTTACCAGAGCGTTTTCGAAATAACTACACCACTTGCCTGTCTGCGGCTATAGATTGCGCAGATGAAAAAGTCTCAGCAAGCGGAATTTACTTTTGACACTCACATCATTTCATAAATATATATAAGGAAGAGCTACTATGAAAATTGCAATCGTTGATGATATTTCAGACGAACGGACACTGCTACGAAACAGACTGGAATCTCAGTTTTCCAGACGCAATGTCCATACAGATATATTTGAATATGAAAATGGAGAAACTTTCCTCACTACAGCGAAAGAATGCCCTTTCACTGTAGTGTTTCTGGATATTTATATGAATGGATCCAATGGAATTGATACAGCAAAAGAACTTCGCAGATCAGACACTAACTGTCTGCTGATCTTTACAACAAGTTCAACTGACCATGCTCTAGAGGGATTTCAGGTTCGAGCTCTGCACTATCTTGTAAAGCCCTACAGTGAAAATGATATTTCCGCACTGGCAGATGAAATCCTTTCTCGCATCCCGGATTCTGGGAAATACATAGATGTAAAGGTAAACGGCAGTAATATTCAGATTCCCTTCCAGAAAATAATCTATGCTGAACATTTTTCTCACATGATTCACATCCACACTGCCGGTGAAAGGGAACTGATCACCCGCCAGTCCTTTGATTCCTTCATAACCTCCCTGAAAATGGATTCACGTTTCTATCAGTGTAACCGAGGCGTTGTAATCAATCTGGAGCATGCCGTTGATTTTGACGACTCAGGTTTTCGCCTTGATAATGGAAACAATGTCCCGGTCAGCCGGAAGCTGCTCAAAAATGCCAGACAGACATTTATGGAATTTCTGTTCCAAAGGAGGTTCTGAAATGACTGACATACTTCAACCTGTACTTGAACTTTCCGTAATCATTCCCGGCGTACTGCTAGCATATCTGCCTGTAAAAAGCTATCTGAGACAGACACCGCTTAAGCTGACAGCGTGGCTTCTTCCTCTTCTTCTGGGAATCTGTATTTTCGGGGGAGCAGTTTGCTGTGCCCTCCACCTTCCCACCAGACGGATCCTGTTTCCTCTGCTGCCTGTTATTATGCTTATTTATCATAAAACATTAAAAATCTCTGTCTGGAAATCCGCCAGTATTTTTCTGGCAGTCTTTGCAGTTTTTGCATGTATCAACAGTCTTTCTCGGGCAGTCAATGCACTTATAACTGCTGACCTGCCTATTACAGAAAATAAGCTGTGGTTTCGTACCGGTGCCGGAATTTTCTATAACGTCATCTGCCTGCTGTTTGTTCTGGCAGCATGGTATCCTGTCCGCCACTATGTTCAAACAATGATCGCAGACGAAAACTTTGCCCAGACCTGGTATGTATTCTGGATTCTTCCGGTAATCTTCATCGGAGTGAATCTTTTTATGATTCCTAAATACCGCGGCACTTTATATACTGGGCGGGTCCTGCAGTGTTATATTGTTTTAAGTCTTGTACTGCTCATAATCCTGCTCCTGTTTTATGTCATATTTCTTATGATGGCAGCTAGCCTGAACAGAAATGCCCGACTTCAGCAGGAGAACCATTTTCTTTCCCTTCAGCAGGAAAGATACGAGAATCTCTGCATGGCCATTGAAGAGGCAAGACAGGCGCGTCACGATATCCGCCATCATTTTGTTCAACTGTCCTCTCTGGCAGAGCAGGGTGACATGGAAAAGGTCAAAAAATATCTCTTTGCTGCAACCGGAAAAATCTCTGACTATAACCTCCATTTCTGTGAAAATCAGGCTGTTGACAGTGTTTTCGGATATTATTCCACCCTTGCCAAAAGAGAAAACATTCCTTTTCATGCACTGGTTTCCCTGCCTGCTGATCTTTCCATAGATGAGATTAATCTGTGCCTTGTATTTTCCAATCTGCTGGAAAATGCCATCCAGGCAAGTGTGAAAACAGAGCACGCCCGCAGAAAGATTAATGTGGAAGTTTATCCTCACCATAATCATCTGCTTCTGATTCATGTGGAGAATACCTTCGATGGCAAAATACAGCAAAAAAACAATATTTTCCAATCCTCCAAGCGCTCCGGAAACGGCATAGGAATCGAATCCGTCCGCCACATTACCGATAAAAACGGCGGTGCCTGTGACTTTACCTATAAAGATGGTATTTTTTCTGCAAAAATAATGCTCCGGGTATAATCAGTAACTGATTATACCCGGAGCATCCACGACTGCCGCACTTTATAAGATTATTCTCTCATTCCAACCAACACTTTTTACCTTCAAACACAAATCCATAATGTCTGATTTCTTTTCGCTCAAATCCCCGAGCAAATAATTGTACATAAAAATTCCTGATTTTTAATTCTTTTTGCGATTTGCCCGTTCCAGATAAAGAAAGAACCCAATATTTAAAATAATTCCCACGATTGTGGATATCGGTGCTGCCAGACCAATTTTGGTCAGGCTTGCATTTGGCTGAATACTCATAAAATAGGCCAGTGGCAGACGTACTAAAAGCGTCTGGATTAATCCCTGCGCCATAACCCAAAGCGTTTTATTATTTCCATTAAAGTAACCAATCATACTAAAAAGCACAGCCGTTACAATTGTCTCTAATGCAAATCCTTTCAGGTAATCATAACCATTTTGAATAACCGCAGCATCTGTCGAGAAAAATCCTGCCAGTACATCCCCTTTAAACATGACAAGCAAAAATACAACGCATCCAACTGCAAGTCCTACGCCAATTCCTGTAACCATAGATTTCTTTGCTCTTTTTGTTTTTCCTGCTCCTACATTCTGAGAAACAAAAGAAGCCATAGACTGCATTAAAGCACTTGGTACAAGCATTGCAAAGTTTACGATTTTGCAGGCAACTCCATATCCAGAAGAAGCTTCCAGACCAAGTCGGTTAACAAAGGCACATAATGCAAGGAAAGAAAGCTGGGTTAAACATTCCTGAAGTGCCAATGGTAATCCGATTTTAAGGAATTTTTTACACTGCGGATTAAATCGGAAATCGCTCTTTTTAATTGCAAATGGAAGCTCTTTCTTTAATAGAAGAATCACTGCAAATACAACGCTGAGTGCCTGTGCCATAACTGTCGCAACTGCTGCACCTGCTGCATCTTTATGTAATACTGCAACAAAAAACAAATCTCCGATTACATTTACAATACATGCAACCAACACAAACAAAAGTGGAGATTTGCTATCTCCAAGACCTCTGAATATTGCAGACATCAGGTTATAAGCTACAATAAAAAAGATACCACTTCCGCAAATTCGCACATACTGAGAGGTCAAATCAACTGCCTCTGCCGGTGCCTGCATTAAAACAGAAATCGGACGTGCAAAACATACCATAATAATAAATAATCCAATTGAAATCAGAGCAAATACAACAACTGCACCACCAATAACAGCTCCAATCTGCTGTGGTTTTTTCTCACCCAGATACCGTGCAATCAAAACCGTAATACCCATTGCAAACTGAATCACCACAAATGTAACCAGATTTAAAACCTGACTTCCTGTAGAAACTGCAGAAAGTCCTGAAGTCGAACCAAATCTTCCAACTACCAGCAAGTCAACTGCTCCATAGGCTGCCTGTAAAATCAAAGCTCCAAGTACCGGCAGCATAAAAAATACTAATTTCTTTAAAATACTCCCTTGTGTGAAGTCCGCTTTATCATTCATTCTTTATCTCTCCTCTCACACATCACCTGATAAAATTTCTCAATTACTGCTATCATACAATCTGCTTCTTCTTCCGAAATATCTGCCAAATAAGGAGCCAGCTCATTAAAATATTTCTCATTGTATTTTTCAGATAGCTTCTTTCCCTTTTCCGTGGCAGATAAATAGATAATTCGTCCATCCTCCGGTGAGACTGTTTTTTTGATATATCCTTTTTCTTCCATTTCTTTTACCGTCCTTGTAACACCGGGTCTTGGAAGATTTAATTTATCACTGATATCCGATATTTTCACCTGAACTTCTTTTTTCTCTAAAGCTAGAATCACGTCCAGATAATGAATATAAGACGGAGCAACTCCATTTGGAAGTGCCGGAAGTAACTCACGGATACGTTTTGCCTGATAACAGGCATCTAACATTCGCTTAATTTTTTCTGTTGTCATCTCTCACTCTCCTTTTTAAATTTTAGTTACCGACGTTAATTACCATTGATAATTATACAGATATTTTCCTCATTGTCAATTCATTTTTTTGCTTGCCCGAAATTTTTCTTTGTGCTACTATTTTCTTAGAAATTTTTCTAGGAGGAATTTTAAGATGAGCGATGTATTAGAACAAATGAAAACCAGAAGAAGTGTCAAAAAATATAAACCAGATATGGTTCCACAGGAAATCATTGACAAAGTGACCGAAGCCGGACTTTATGCGGCAAATGGAATGGGCCGTCAGGCTACTATTATCATTCAGGTAACAAACAAAGAAATGCGTGACAAACTCTCCGAACTCAATCGTCAAATCGGTGGCTGGAAAGAAGGATTTGACCCATTTTATGGTGCGCCTGCCGTTTTAGTTGTTCTTGGAAAAAAAGACTGCCCGACTCATGTTTATGATGGCAGCCTTGTTATGGGAAATTTAATGCTTGCTGCTCACGAACTCGGAGTTGGAAGCTGCTGGATTCACCGCGCTAAAGAAGAATTTGAAACAGATTTCGGAAAAGAACTGTTAAAATCTCTTGGAATTGAAGACGAATATGAAGGAATCGGACATTGTATTCTTGGTTATCCAGAAGGAGACTACCCGGAAACTCCAGAAAGAAAAGAAAATAGAGTATTTACAATTCAATAATCATTAAGGGTGTAGAAGCAACAGACTCCTACACCCTTTTTAGTGGATTTTTAAAGCACATTTTGCAAAAACCAACAGATAAATGGCAATGTGATAATCGAACAAATCGTGGTAATAAATACCCCACCCATTGCGTAATCTCCATCTGAACCTGAAGTATTTGCCATCATCACCACCGATGTCATAACCGGCATCCCTGCAATCAATGCCATTGTTAACTGGATTTCCGATGAAACAGAAAGGAATCCTAAAAGAACAAACAACAAAATTGGTGCCAGTATCATTTTTGTAAGCACGATTCCATATAGTGCGAATTCTTTTAGATGTTTTCCAATGTGAATACTTGCAAAAATTCCACCCACATAAATCATTGCAAGCGGTGACGCCGTTCCTCCTATCTTTTGAAGTCCCATATCCAGAATCCGTGGCTCTTTGATTTCAGTTAAGACCAGAAATACTGCAAGTAAAATTGCAACCGTTGCCGGATTAACTAATTTCTTCGGGTTAAATTTTCCTTCTCCTTGCGGAGTTGTAAATTTTACTCCCAAAGTCCAAAGCATAAACTGGTCTATTATCGTAAATACTGAAATATATAAAATGCCATTTTTCGGAAAAATGCTTGTAATAATCGGGATTCCCATAAATCCCACATTTCCAAACATCGACATTGCCTGATAGATTCCTGCTCTGTCTCCTTTCAAATGAAATAATTTCGTCATGCCAAATCCGCAAAAAAGCATAAAAAAATAAAAGCCGGCAGTAATAAACAGTATCAGAACCGAATGAGTCAATGTTTCTTTTTCTACTCCATCTGTGATATTTACAAAAACCAGGATCGGTAACGCCATTTTTACTACAAATCTGGAAATGGCTTCAAGCATTTCACTGCTTAATACCTTTGTTTTAATTAGAATCACGCCCGCCAACAGGTAAATAACAAACAACCCCATCTGTTCCAGCAAAATTTCAAATGTATTCATTTTCTCTTTTCCTCTCATTTCTTTCCCTACTAATCTATCGTATTTTGCTATTTTCGTCAAATTGTCCTTTGCTATTTTTGCCGGGTTTTTGTATACTTTTCTTATCTATAAGACGCTTTTATTCTAAATAAGGAGGCATTTTTCATGAAGGAATACGAAATTTTTATTGAAACTATGAATCCCTGCGGTGGCGCAAAATATGCCAAACAGGAAATCATCGAAGCCGAAGCTGAAAGCCCGGAAGCTTATATCAAAGAGCATGCGAAATATCCTGTTCTTGAGACTATTAAAAATGCGGATGGAGATACCGTTGTTACGACAGGGAATAAGAATGGGTATTTGATTCGGTATACGTTTACGGAGTGAATAAAAAAATCGTGAATCAGCTCTTCCCCTGATTCACGATTTTTCATTTATTTTTTTCCTAACCAATACGGTTCCATATATCCTGCTTCACAAAGATTTCCAACTCCCTGTCCTAGTCCGGCAGAAGACACCGGAGCTTCAAAATCCTGTGTATTTCCATCTGAGCCAATATAGCGGATACATTTTGTTTCGTCATTTGGAGACATGTAGAATCGATATTCTTCCTGTCCCTTATAGACAAAGGCAAACAACAGAGTATTATTTTCATAGTAAAATTCAGCGGAATAATCCTGAGGCAAATCTTCATTTTCTTTCTCTTTTCACCTCAAATATTTTTACCTATAAAATACGGCTGTATTATATCACAATTTTTTCAAAAATCAAATCTGTTTTCTTTTCTTTTTCTACCTTATAATAAACTTGCTAAAATTGACATTCAAGTAGAAAGGATTTTAATTATATGGAACAATTTCTCGCAGGTTTTGAGGCATTAAAAGCCAACATCTTTGATAATATGATTGAACAACAGGCTAAACTTGGTTATCGTAAAGAACCTGTCCGTCTTTACTATCCACTTAGCTCTCTCAACCATTTTTTTAATAAAAAAGCAGACTCAGATGAAATGCAGCAGATACTTTCGGATTTTCCGGTTTATACAAAAGAACAATGTGGAGAAATTTCTGCCACACATAAAGGAGAACGCTTTTGTTTTACCATCTCCGAAGAGGTTTCGGAGTATGTTCACACAAATAAACCCGGCAATATTTTTATTTGTGAATTAATCCAGCTTTTAACAAAGCATAGTACAACTCTTGAAGAGATAATTACGCTTTTCAAGTCTCAACCAAAAGAATCCGTTATCGAACCAGTCAACAATGGAGAATTCGACATTTTAATTCGTTTTGTAAATGATAAAGACCGCTATTACTATTGTTTTAAAGATGAAGGTTGCCATATTATCTATCATCGGTTCTTACCAGAAGATTACGCAGATTTCGATTTTTAACAAAACAAAAGAGCAGGAGAACTTCCCATTCTCCTGCCCTTTTTTAATTTACAGAATTTTTTTAGGCATCTATCTGATTTAATAAGTTCACCATTTCAATTGCAGAAAGCGCACAGTCATATCCTTTATTTCCTGCTTTGCTTCCGGCTCTTGCAATCGCCTGTTCAATATTTTCTGTCGTTACTACACCAAATAACACCGGCACTCCTGTCTGTAATCCGACTGTCGCAATTCCTTTTGAAACTTCATTGCACACATAATCATAATGGCTGGTATCGCCTCGAATAACTGCACCGACACAGATAACCGCATCATACTTTCCGGATTTTGCAAGACGCTCTGCCACAAGCGGAATTTCAAATGCTCCCGGTACCCATGCAGCTGTAATGTTTTCTTCTTCTACTCCATGTCTTACCAGTCCATCTACTGCTCCGCCAAGCAGTTTATTTACAATAATCTCATTAAAACGAGCTGCTACAATTGCTGCTTTCATTCCTTTTTTGGCTACTACTTTTCCTTCTAATACATTGATTTCTTTCATGATTTTTTCTCCTTTTTGTATGCTTATGATTTTATTGTTTTCCAGCTAAATTAATTTAAAATGTTTTGAAACACATGTCCCATGCGGATTTTTTTGGTTTCCATATAGCGTCTGTCATACTGCTGTGTTGGAATTTCAATTGGCACTCTCTTCTTGATTTCAAGTCCAAGTCCACTCAATCCGTAAATCTTTGTTGGATTATTGGTTAATAATCGCATGGATTTAACTCCAAGATCTTTTAAAATCTGTGCTCCAACCCAGTATTCTCTCAAATCCGGCGCAAATCCAAGTTTAATATTCGCATCTACCGTATCATATCCTTGTTCCTGTAATTCATACGCCTTTAACTTGTTAATCAGACCAATTCCACGACCTTCCTGACGCATATATAATACAATTCCGCGACCTTCGGCTTCTATCATCTGCATTGCTTTTTGGAGCTGAGGTCCACAATCACATCTAAGAGAGCCAAACGCATCACCGGTCAGACATTCGGAATGAATCCGGCAAAGCACATCTTCTCCATCCCCGATGTCACCTTTTACCAATGCAACATGATGCTCCTTTGTGATATCATTTACATAACCGTAAATTTTGAAATGTCCATATCGGTTCGGAAAATCCGCACACGCTTCTCTTAACACATGTTTTTCGTGAATTCGGCAGTAATCCTGAATTGCCTGAATCGTAATAAATTTTAATTCAAACTTTTTGGCAAGCTCCCAAAGTTCACTTGTGCGCATCATCGTTCCATCTTCTCTCATAATTTCACAACACACACCGCATTGTTTTAACCCTGCAAGACGCATCAAATCTACAGTTGCTTCTGTATGTCCATTTCTCACCAGCACACCGCCGTTTTTCGCAATCAGCGGAAATACATGCCCCGGCTTTCTGAAATCCTCTGGCGAAACGTTCTCATCCACACACATCCGCATGGTAAGTCCACGCTCTGCTGCGGAAATGCCTGTTGTCGTATCTTTATAGTCAATTGAAACCGTAAATGCAGTCTCATGATTGTCGGTATTTTTTGTTACCATCGGTACAAATCCAAGTTTTTCTGCAAGTTCTACACTCATCGGAGTACAAATAAGTCCCTTTGCATAACTCGCCATAAAATTAATATTTTCCTGTGTTGCAAACTCGGCTGCGCAAATCATATCACCTTCGTTTTCTCGATTTTCATCATCCGTAACAAGCACAATTTTCCCTTGTTTTAAGTCTTCTAACGCTTCTTCCACTGTGTTGTATTCATGTTCCATTTCCGTTTTCCTCCCTGTCAGATTCCGTATTTTTCTAAAAATTCCATTGTCAAATTTGAGGATGACTCTGTTTTTTTCTCTTCTGTTTCTTTAAAATTCAATAGCCGTTCCACATATTTTCCAATCACATCGTTTTCAATGTTGATACAGCTTCCTGCCGTTTTATCAGCTAATGTCGTTTCCTGTCTGGTATGTGGAATTACCGAAACTTTAAATGTTACATCATTTACTTCTGCTACTGTAAGACTGACTCCATCAAGACACACCGAGCCTTTTTCCACGATAAATTTTAGAATCGGCGCATCTGCTTTTATTGTAAACCAGACTGCATTTTCTTCCGGCAATATCTCTGTAATCACACCACAGCCATCTACATGCCCCGACACAATATGTCCTCCAAACCTTCCATTTGCTGACATCGCCCTCTCCAGATTTACTCTTGCACCTGTTTTTGCTTCTTTTAAACTGCTTCGCCTTACGGTTTCTGCCATAACATCAGCTGTAAAAAAACCATTTCCAAGAGTAGTCACAGTCAGACAGATTCCATTGACGGCAATGCTGTCTCCGATTTTTGTGCCTTCCAACACTTTTTTTGCCTGTATTTTTATACTTCCGGATGAGCCGGAAATGCTTAATTTTTGTATGATACCTGTTTCTTCTACAATTCCTGTAAACACTTCGGTACCTCCTTCCGGTAAGTAAGCTGTACGTCTTCTCCAATTTTTCTGATGTCCTGCAGATAAAATTCTTTTGCGTCTTTTACCTCACAGATTCCACATCCTTCTACAGGGGAAGGTGCACCTTTTCCACCAAAAATCTTTGGTGCAAGAAATACATGAACTTCATTAACCAGATTTTCTCTCAGCATGCTTTCATTTAATGTACCGCCACCCTCAAGCAAAATACTGTCAATCTTTTGTTCTCCCAGTATCTCTATTAATTTTTTCAAATCGACTCTTCCTTCTTTTGAAACTTCCAGCACCTGTACTCCAAGCATTTCCAAATCTGCTTTTTTCTCCTGTTCGGCATCGGCACAAGCTATGATTGTCGGATACTCTTTTGCACTTTGACAAATCTTACTTTCTAAAGGAATCTGAAGTTTGCTGTCACAGATAATTCGTATCGGACTTTTCTTTCCTTCGATTCTTGTATTTAACATCGGGTCATCTTTTAAAACGGTTCCGATTCCTGCCATGATTGCAGTATATTGATGCCTCATTTCATGTACGATTTTTCTCGATTGTTCGGAAGTAATCCATTTTGATTTTCCGGTTTTTGTTGCAATTTTTCCGTCCATCGTCATTGCATATTTCATCACAATATAAGGTCTTTTCATCTGAATAAAATGAAAGAATACCGGATTTAATTCATCACATTCTTCTCTCATAAAATCCTCTTCTACCTCAATTCCCTGCGCTCTTAAAAACCGGACTCCTTTTCCTGCAACCAAAGGATTCGGGTCTCTTGAACCAATTACTACTTTCTTGATTCCAGCTTCTGCAATTGCTTCGGTACAAGGCGGCTGTTTTCCATAATGACAGCATGGTTCAAGCGTTACATATATCGTTGCACCTTCTGCTGATTCTTTTAAATGTTTAATTGCATTGCGCTCTGCATGCAGTTCTCCGTATTTTTCATGATATCCTTCCCCAATGATACGTCCATCTTTCACAATAACCGCGCCCACCAGCGGGTTGGGACTTGTCCATCCAACTCCTTGCTTTGCCAGTTCAATGGCTCTTAGCATATATTCTTTTTTCTGCATTTTCTTTCTCCTAATCGAAAAAAATCCCTGCAAATAAAAAGTTTATCTACAGGGATTTCTCATATTTCTAACTATATATGAAACAAAAAGGCTCTGAAACGGAAATCCATTTCAGAGCCTGATATTCATGATTTTGATTTTTTAATCAGTCATTCATTTCTCTTCTTCCATCCAGACTTTACTGTCGGTATCGGAATTTCACCGAATCATACCTTTCAAATTTATTTTTTCAGGCTCGCAGACTATCACTGCCGGTAGGGAATTTCACCCTGCCCTGAAGATTTTTCTTATTTACTTGATTAAAATTATAGTACAACAATTTAAATTTGTAAAGTGCAAATTTTAAATTTCTTCCAGCACAATTTCAAAAGAGACATCATCTCCAACCGCTCTTTGAAGTAAAACTCCTCCACTCATCAAAGCAACACCTGTGTACACCTCTTCTGTTCCGGCAATCTTATAATTTTTCTTAGCTTCTAAGCCCATTAGACGCAGAGTCTTTCTTAATACATTTGGTTTCGCACGGAACAATACACCCTGAACCAATATGGTTTTCTTATCTTCTGATATCCAGGACCATGCTGACATCCCATCCTCAAATGGATTTGCCAGACGATAATAATCACCGTTATAAATCAAACTTTGATATTCTTTATAATGGGTAACCTGTTTTGCAACAACTGTTTTTTCTTCTTCTGAAAGCTGATTTAAGTCTAATTCATATCCAAAGCTTCCTGCCATTGCAACCACACCTCTGGTTTCAATTGAGGTAATTCGTCCTGTCTGATGGTTTGGCACTGCGGAAACATGAGAACCTACTGTTGAAGTTGGATAGAAGAAACTTGTACCATACTGGATAAAGGTTCTTTCATGTGCGTCGGTATCATCACTGCACCAAATCTGTGGGCAGTAGTACATCATTCCGGCATCAAATCTTCCGCCTCCGCCACTGCATCCTTCGAACAATACATCCGGAAATTCTGATGTCAGTTTTTCAAGCAATTCATACAGTCCCAGCACATATCTGTGTGGCATTTCCATCTGGCGTCCTCTGGAAAGTGTAGCTGTATACCAGTCACTGATACTGCGGTTCATATCCCATTTCACATATTCAATATGATTTTCTCTTAAAATCGCACTCATTACACCATAAAGATAATCCACCACTTCTGGATTTGACATGTCTAATACTAACTGATAACGGCTTCTCATCGGCTTTCTTCCCGGAATCTGAATCGCCCAGTCTGGATGATTACGGTACAAATCACTGTCCTCGGATACCATTTCCGGTTCAAACCAAAGTCCGAATTTCATACCCATTGCATTGATTTTCTCAACCAGGGCTTTTAATCCGCCATTTAATTTCTTTTCATTGACAAACCAGTCTCCAAGTCCGGAACAATCATCATCTCTCTTTCCAAACCAACCATCATCAAGTACCATCATATCAATTCCAAGCTTAGAAGCCTGTCTTGCAATATTTAAAATCTTTTCTTCGTTAAAGTCAAAGTAAGTTGCCTCCCAGTTATTAATCAAAACCGGACGACTGCTTAACTGGTATGTTCCACGGCAGACATGATTTCGGATGATGTGATGGAAATTCTGAGACAATTTTGCAAATCCTGTTGTAGAACAAGATAAAATCACTTCCGGTGTGTAGAACGCTTCTCCGGCTTCTAAGGTCCATTCAAATGTGTCTGGATGGATTCCCATAACCAAACGAACCTGTTCTAACTGGTCTTTTTCTACCTGTGCCTGAAATCCTCCGCTGTACATCAATGCAGCTCCGATGCAGTGACCATTTGTCTCTGTACAATCTTTTTCACAAAGCAGAACAGCCGGATTTTGATGATGACTGGAAGTTCCCCTGCTGCTGCTGCTCTCTGAAATTCCGTGCAAAACAGGAACTCGTTCTGCCTGTCTTTCCATAGTATGTCTGCCATAAAAATGCATCCATTCCCAGTCTCCATACGGAATATCCAGACACATACTATGCACTTTATTAATTACAATCGGTGTTTTCCCTGAATTTTTTACCACCACACTTCTTGTAATCACGTCTTCTTTTTCAAACACACCATACTTCAAAATCACCTCTGCTTCCGTTGCAGTATCTTTCAAAGTAATTTCTAATGTTTCTGCTTCGTCTTCTTTTGCATACACTGCCGGAAGCCCTGGAATCTCATATTTTCCTTTTTTAATCTGATATTCCCTGACTCTTAAGTCTAAAGCATTACTTCCATCTTCATGAGTAACAGAAATTGCAGAGATTCGAAAATCTCCAACTCCGCTGGTGCTGTATTCCTGTGGCAGAGTATTTAAAGAATAAGTTCTTTCATTTTCTGCTTCATAGATATTTCCGGAAAATCCTGCGTCCGGATAATCCAGAAGATAATCCATACAACAATCTGTTTTTTCTCCATACCAGAGATGATTGAGTACTCCAAAGCGATCCACCTTCATCTGATAAAGTGTGTTTTCTGTTTCCAGGTTAAAAATTTTGTCCTTTACTGTAATTGCCATACGTTTTCCTCCTAAACAAGATTTTTGTTTTCACTGTTTGCTCTCGTATCTTACTTTCTATTTTAACCTTTTACAGCTCCATTTGCTACCCCATTTAAGATTTGTTTCTGACATAATAAGTAGAAAATCAGAATCGGAATTAATGCAAGAATGTAGGATGCAAATGCAAGATTATAATTCGTACCAAACTGGGTCTGGAAATTCAGCTGTGCCAGTGGCAGAGTATTTTTCCCGGTTCCTGACATAATAACAAGTGGAGTCATTACGTCATTCCAGGTTCCAAGTGCCGTTAAAATCGCAACGGTCGCATGCATTGGAGACATCATTGGGAATATAATTTTCCAGAATGTCTGCCAGGTAGTTGCCCCATCGATAGAAGCAGCTTCTTCCAGCGTTTCCGGTATATTTTTTAAATATCCTGTGTATAATAAAATATTCATCGGCATATAGAAAACCAGATAAAGAAGTATGACACCTAAACGGTTTCCAAGTCCCATCTGTGCAGTCTGTTTTACAAGAGGCATCATTAAGATTGCAAATGGAACAAACATACCGCTGACAATGTAAAGATATATAAATCGAAAGGCCTTTTTATGTGCCATACTTCTCCCAATAACGTAACCTGCAATAGAATGAACTAAAATTGCAAGTCCAATTGTCACAAGTGTAATGAGTAAACTATTTCCCAGAGAGTTCCAGAAATCTGTTACTCTCATTGCTTCTTTGAAATTATCCAGACTCCAGCTTGATGGGAATGCCAGTGCACCTGCCACATCATTTGTCATTTCACTTGGCTTTTTAAACGCAATAATCACTGCCATGTACAGTGGAAAAAATACTGTAACGGTTCCCAAAATCAGGATAGCTGTCAAAATACGATTTACTTTTCCTGTTTCTTTCATTATAATTGCTCCTCCTTCTTATTTAAGACTGTCATCTGGAATACAGAAATTGCAACAATCACAACAAAAAATAACACTGCATTTGCACTCTGGAATCCAAACTGTCCGCCATCCATACCATTTTTGTAAATCAAATAAGAAATAGATTCCGTACTCTGTGCCGGACCGCCTTTTGTTAAAGACATAATCTGGTCAAATACCATTAACAGGTTCTTTGTGCTAAGCACCAGATTGATAGTTACAAACGGAATAACAAGCGGAAGGGTTACACTGAAAAACTCTTTCCATTTGCTTGCACCATCTAACATAGATGCCTCATAAACTTCCTGTGGAACTGTCTGAAGCCCTGAAATGTAGATAATCGTATTCATAGCAACTGCCTGCCATACACCAACAACCAGCACACCAATCCATGCATTTTTTTCACTTGCCAAAATACTGTTTTGAAGCCATCCAATATGAAGACTGGTTCCAATTCCCGGAAGGATGTAAGTAAAAATAAAGCTGAAAATATAACCAATTACCAGTCCGCCTAAAATATTCGGAACAAAGTAAATTCCTCTTAAGGCGCTCTTAAAACGAATTTTGCTGTTTAATCCCAGTGCCAGTACCAGACTTAAAAAATTTACCAGTATTGTTCCAACAATCGCATATTTAAAGGTGAACAGATAACTCTTTCCAACACGTGCATCGGTAAATAAATCAATATAGTTACGAAATCCTACATATTCATACGTTCCATAGCCTTTATAATTGGTAAAACTATAGATAAAACCTTTTATCATCGGCAATGTATTAAAGGCAAAGAACAAAATTAAAACCGGAATAATAATTGCCCAGAACGTTTTATCTTTATTTGTCATTTTCTTCTTCATAACAATCTGTCAAACTCCTCTCTTATTTCTGTTTTTCCTGATAGTCCTGCATTTTCCGGATTAAATCACGGTTGTATCTCTGCCAGTCTGTATCAAAACGCTTCAGGAAAGTATCTAATGCATTTTCGCTGTCATCTAACAAATAAGTCTGTACCATCGCATCGACACTCATCTCACTTGGATAATGGTGGTCATGGAAATCCGCCATTCTTCCTTCTTCGATATAGCTTCTCATATCTTCTAATTCCGGTGCCAGTTCAAAATCACCTTCTTTACATGCAATTCCGCCCTGATCATCTAAATAAATCTGAATGGTTTCATCTTCATATAAAAATCTTAATACTTCATAAGCAGCTTCTTTATTTTTACTTTCTTTCAGAACAGAAAACTGTAAATCAATTCCGGAGTTTAACACATTGTCTGCTTCCGAATCATTTGCCGGAAATGTAAACGAACCGATATTCATATCTGGATTTACTGATTTAATCTGAGGAATCGCATAACTTCCAATCGGATACATGGCGGCTTCTCCTCTTGCAAATGCGGTACATGCGTCATTATATCCATATGCATATGGATTCGGTTCCGCATAAGAAACCAGCTCTTTGATTTTTTCTGCTGTCTCTCTATAAGCATCAGAAAAAGTTGCTTCTCCCTTATTAACCTGACTGCAAATATCAGAATCTGTCAGTCCTACTGCCAGAGCATTCCACGGTGCCATACAGGTCCAGGTATCTTTAAAACCTAAATATAATGGCTGTACTCCACTTGCCGAAATTGTCTCACATAAAGTTGTAAATTCGCTCCATGTAGTTGGAATCTTCCAGCCATTTTCTTCAAACATATCTTTATTGTATAAAATACCTGCTGCATTTGCCGCATACGGAAGTGCATAACTTCCTTCTGTCGGAATCAGCTTCAACTCTTCTTCCATATCCAGATAAGCCTGTTTTGTTTCTTTGAGTACATCTAAGTCTGATAAATCCTCAAACAACCCTGCATCTAAAAAATTAGAATAGTTCATATCTCCACCAATTCCTACAATATCCGGATAGTCTTCACGGATAAATCTGGTTTTTAAAATTGTAACCGCTTCATTTGGTGATTCAATTGTTAAGTGAATATCATCATGCGTTTCATTAAACCGCTCTTCAATTTTTTCAAAGGCTGCCACTGCCTCCGGCTTATAAGAAATCATCTCGACTTCTGTTTTTCCATCGGATGTTTTATTTCCACATCCACTAAGACTGACTGCACCAAGCAATATGCCGCCAAGTACAATGAGCCCTCTTGCCATTTTTTTCTTTGCCATTCTGACTCTCCTCCCTGTTCTTCTCTTTTTTCTTCTTTTATTTTAACATAGCAATATGCTACCTATGAATCGCCCGATTCTGCTATTTTTATACCCAAATGATAGATTTTCTGTTATAATAAAAAAGCAATATCGCATTTTGATATATATTAAAAAGGAGCATCTTTTTTATGAGTACCGTATCATTTTCTATCTTTCCAAATGACAATTTTATTGACCTGTGCCTTTACCAGTATGGAAAAGAACAATGCGACCCTGGACATTCTTTTGGACCCGCTACACGAAATCACTATCTCTTTCATTATGTTCTCTCTGGCACAGGCACGCTTATGGCTGATAATTCAAAAGGAATCACACAGACTTATTCCGTGAAAAGCGGTCAGGGATTTCTGATTTTTCCAGGGCAGATCACCACTTATTTTGCAGACCAGGAGCACCCCTGGGAATATATCTGGCTGGAATTTGATGGACTAAAAGTAAAAGAAGCCCTTCAGACAACTTTTTTTTCTTTAGAACATCCTGTTTATCGTGCAAATTCAAAAGAGCTTCGGGAAATCTTAAAGAATGAAATGCTCTATATTGTGGAACACTGCACAGCATCCAAATTCCATTTAATTGGACATCTTTATCTCTTCCTTGACGCACTGACTCAGTCCACTCATTCTAATGAACTGACTTCCAGCAGTAAAATGAGTGATTATTATATTAAAGAGGCTATTCATTATATCGAGCAAAACTTTCAAAATGACATCAGCATTGAAGAAATCGCCGGGGTCTGTGGAATCAATCGAAGTTATTTTGGAAAAATTTTCAGGAAATCCATTGGAAAATCACCTCAGGAATTTTTGATGAATTACCGAATGATAAAAGCAACGGAGCTTTTAAGCCTGACTTCTCTTTCTATTTCAGAAATCAGTCAGGCCGTCGGATATGATAATCCGCTTCACTTTTCCAGAGCATTTAAAAATGTTTATGGAATTTCTCCAAGAACCTGGAGAAAAGAAAATAAGTAAAAAAAACGTGGCAAAGTCTCATCTATTCAGACTCTGCCACATTTTTTTATTGATGCGCTGTCTTTGTAATAATAGAATAATATTCCGGTCTTCTATCCCGGAACAGTCCCCATTCAAGCCGTTTTGCCGAAAGCTCATCAAGGTCATATTCTTTCTCTAAAATTTCTTCTTTATCCCTTGATGCGCTTTTAAGAAGCTCTCCTGTCTCATCTGTTAAAAAAGAAGAACCATAAAAGGTTAAGGAAGAGGTCTGTCCTCCATTCTCTTCACTTGGTTCTACCGTTTCCAGACCAATTCGATTTGCAGCAATCACCGGCATAAGATTTGCGGCTGAATGTCCCTGCATACACCTTCTCCAGTGCGGCATACTGTCACATTCCAAAATCGGTTCCGAACCAATTGCTGTCGGATAAAATAAAAGTTCTGCGCCTAAAAGTGCCATGCTTCTTGCAGTTTCCGGAAACCACTGGTCCCAGCAGATTCCAATTCCAATTGTGCCAAATCTGGTTTGAAAGACACGAAACCCGGTATCTCCAGGTGTAAAATAAAATTTTTCCTGATAATAATGGTCATCCGGAATGTGAGTCTTCCGATAAACACCAAGAATCGTCCCATCGGCATCAATACACGCAATAGAATTGTACAGATTATTGACTTCTTTTTCATAAAAACTGATTGGAAGCACAACTCCTAATTCTTTCGCCAGACGCTGTCCCATCAGAACCGCTTCGTTTTCCTCTAACGGTTTAGCATAATGATAAAAATCATAACGACGCTGTTGGCAAAAGTATTCTCTTTCAAACAGTTCCGGAAGCAAAATTATATTTGCTCCATCTCCTGCTGCCTTTCGTATCATTTTTTCTGCTTTTTTTCTGTTTTCTTCTGGATTTTTACTACACTGCATCTGAATTGCAGCCACTTTCACCTGTCTCATTCTTCTACTCTCTTTCTTCCTTCCGGAATCTGCTGTGTAATACAATGAATATTTCCACCACCCGTCAAAATATCTCTTGCATCTACTGCAATGATTTCTCTTTCCGGGCAAAGTTTCTTCATTATTTCCTGTGCACGAACATCACTTTCTTTGTTTTCTCCCCCAAATTCCGGCATCACAACTGCTCCATTGGAAAAATAAAAATTCACATAAGAAGCCGCCAGACGTTCCCCTTCCTCTCTGGTATCTTCTCCTTCTTCAAAACAATATCCTTCCAATTCTTCTTTTGTGACACAAATCGGAACATCCGGTATCGGCAGCTTATGAATGACCAGTTTTCTTCCCTTTGCATCACATTCAGACTCCAGATAATCCAGACATGCTTTTGATAAAACATACTGTGGGTCATCTTCATTATCTGTCCAGGCAAGGACTACCTCACCCGGCTTTAAAAATGCACATACATTGTCCACATGCTCATTGGTTTCATCCAGGTAAATCCCTCTTGGAAGCCACAAAATTTTCTCTGCTCCAAGATAAGATTTCAACTTTTCTTCAATCTGCTTTTTACTTAACTCCGGATTTCTTCCTTTGCTTAACAGACAGCTCGCCGTGACCAAAACCGTTCCTTCTCCATCCGAATGAATCGAACCGCCTTCCAGCACAAAAGGAGCTGCGTCATAACATTCATAGCCCTGCCAGGCAGAAAACGCTTTTGCAAATGCATTATCAAGCTTCCACGAAGCATAAAGCCCATCGACTTCTCCGCCCCAGGCATTAAATTCCCAGTTAACTGCACGCACCATTCTTTCATTTGCTTTGTCTGATACCACAAAAGTAGGACCGATATCTCTTGCCCATGCATCATCTGTTTTAGCTTCAAACACAGTAACCGGATACGGAATCTGCTTTCTTTTTAATTCATTTGCAAAGTTCGTTGCCTCTGCCACATCTTCTTTTCTTGCAGCTAAAAAGACTGCTTCACTCCTTGCAATCGCCTCTATGACCGCTGCAAATGCTTTTTTTGCTTCTCTTGCCTCATTTCGCCAGGAACCCGGTCTGCTTGGCCATATCAGAATGCAGCCTTTATGTACTTCAAATTCTCCAGGCATAAAAAATCCATCTTGTTTTGGTGTCTGCATCTTAATCTCTCCGTTTTTTTCCTTTCAAGACTGCGTAAAGCGGACATTCGCAATCCGCTTCGCTACTTGCTCATGAACGCAGTCGCTTCGCGATCTGTCAGTGGGAGCTTTCAACTCCCACTGACAGAAGCATCCCCCCTCCCTCGCCGCTTAGTGCTCTGCGCACTTGAAGCGGGGGAATGCTTATCTGCGTTCAAAGTTTTTCACGATAAGCGTCCTTTAAAATCTTCATAAGAAAATTCTTTTACTATTTCCACTTCTCCATTTTCTTTTTTTAATGCAATTGCAGGGAGCGGCATCCCATTAAAGGTATTATTTTTTACCATTGAGTAAATTGCCATATCTTCAAAAAACAAACGGTCTCCTACCTGAATCGGTTTTTCAAAGCTATAATCTCCAATCACATCACCTGCCAGACAAGTCATAGAAGAGAGTCGATAGGTATAAGGTTTTTCACCCGGCTGATATCCATTTTGAAGTGGCGGGCGATAAGGCATCTCTAACACATCCGGCATATGGCAGGCTGCAGAAGCATCTAAAATCAAAATCTGTATTTCATTTTTTACAATATCCATCACTTCCGTCACAAGATAACCTGCATTTAAAGCAACCGCTTCTCCCGGTTCCAAATATACTTCTACGTCATATTTTTCTTTTATCGAGCTAATCAGTTTTTTCAAACTGTCAATTTGATAATCCGGTCTGGTAATATGATGTCCACCACCTAAATTCAACCACTTCATCTGTTTTAAATAACAGCCAAATTTTTCTTCAAATGCTGCAAATGTTCTGATCAGGTCATCTGCATTTTGTTCACATAAAGTATGAAAATGAAGCCCTTCGATTCCATCCAGACATTCTTCTTTAAATTCACTTTTTACTACACCAAGTCTGGAACCGGCTCCGCATGGGTCATAAATTTCATGCCCCTCCTGGGTAGAACACTCTGGATTCACCCGAATGCCTACGCTGACCTTATGTTTTTTACAAATTTCTTTATGTCTTTCATATTGGGAAAACGAGTTAAAAATAATATGGTCGCAGATTTTCACCAATTCTTGCATATCTTCTGTTTTATACGCAGGTGCAAACACATGATTTTCTTTTCCCATTTCTTCCCAGCCAAGACGTGCCTCATAAAGCCCACTTGCAGTAGTCCCGCTTAAATAGTTTCCAATCATCGGATATAAGGAAAACATAGAAAATGCTTTTTGTGCTAAAAGTACGTGTGCCCCGGTTTCCTCTTCCAATGCATGCAGAATCTCAAGATTCTCTCTTAATTTTGCTTCATCCACTACATAGCATGGAGTGGGAATTGCTTCCCACCTCATCGTACCACTTCCGGATTTTCTTCAACTACCCATGGAAGTCCATACTCATTCAACATTTCCATAAATGGGTCCGGATCAAACTCTTCAATGTTGAAGACACCGTCTTTATCCCAAATTTTATTTACAATCATAGCAGCACCTATCATAGCCGGAACACCGGTTGTATAAGAAATTGCCTGAGAGCCGACTTCTTTATAACATTCCTGATGATCACATACATTATAAATATAAATTGTTTTCTCTTTTCCATCTTTTTTACCGGTGAAAATACAGCCAATATTGGTTTTTCCAACTGTACGCGGTCCAAGGGTTGCCGGATCCGGAAGCAGCGCTTTTAAAAATTGAATCGGTACAATTTCTTTTCCTTCAAATTCAATTGGTGAAGTAGAGAGCATTCCTACATTTTCCAGACATTTCATGTGAGTCAGGTAACTCTGTCCAAATGTCATAAAGAAACGAATTCTTTTTACTCCCGGAATATTTTTTGCCAGAGATTCAATTTCTTCATGGTGAAGCAGATACATATCTTTTTCTCCTACCTGCGGGAAATTATATTCTCTTTTAATTTCCATCGGTTTTGTCTCTACCCAATGACCATTCTCCCAATAAGAACCGTTTGCAGAGACTTCTCTTAAATTAATTTCCGGATTAAAATTCGTTGCAAACGGATATCCATGGTCTCCGCCATTGCAGTCTAAAATATCAATGGTTTCAATTTCATCAAAATAATGTTTCAGGGCATAAGCAGAAAATACACTGGTTACTCCCGGGTCGAATCCACTTCCTAGCAGTGCAGTAATCTTTGCTTCTTTAAATTTTTCCTGATAAGCCCACTGCCAGGAATAATCGAAATATGCCGTAAATCCTGCTTCTTTACAGCGTTTTTCATAAATCTCTCTCCATTCTTTGTCATCCGTATCTTCCGGCTCATAGTTGGCAGTATCAATATAGTCTACTTTACATGCAAGACAGGCATCCATAATTGTTAAATCCTGATATGGAAGTGCCACATTTAAAACAGCATCCGGCTGATATTCCTTTATTAAAGCAATTACCTCTTCTGTCTTATCCGCATCTACCTGCGCAGTTGTAATCACAGTCTCTGTTGTTTTCTGAAGTTTTTCTTTTAAAGCATCACATTTTGACTTTGTACGGCTTGCAACACAGATTTCAGAAAATGTTTTGCTGTTCTGGCAGCATTTTGTAATCGCAACCTGTGCAACTCCACCACATCCGATAATTAATAATTTTCCCATTTTTCTACCTCCTGAGTGTTTTATTGATTAATTTTTTTCTTCCTCTTCTAACATATCTTCCACATATTTCGGAAGCATAAATGCTCCTTTATGCAGATTCGTCGTATAATACCAGGTCTGAATTTTTCGTTCTTTCCATTTTTTTGCATCTAAATGTTCCAACGGATGGTACATTTTAGACGCAAACCCAAACAGCCAATATCCGGAAGAACACGTCGGAATATGTGCCTGATAGACACGACTGATTGGAAAACTATGACTTGCCTTTCGATGCAT
The DNA here is from genome assembly GCA_003481745.1 of Firmicutes bacterium OM04-13BH. Classification (GTDB taxonomy): domain Bacteria; phylum Bacillota; class Clostridia; order Lachnospirales; family Lachnospiraceae; genus Blautia; species Blautia stercoris. The sequence goes on along the minus strand of QULP01000012.1, from coordinate 67,356 downwards.
TACTCGACAAGATTCCTCATCTTCATCATAAAAAGGGCTTCCGTGCTGATACACCATAATACCGTCTTCTCTTAAGGCACGATAACAATTCCCATAAAATTCTTTAGTAAATAGCCCTGCATTATGCCCGAGCGGATCAATGGCATCATTAATAATCAAATCATATTCATTTTGCTTTAAACGCAAAAATTTTAATCCGTCTTCATAAAAGATGCGTACTCTCTTATCCTCAAGTCCACATGCATTATCCGGGAAAAATTTTTTACAAACCTCCACAAAAACCTTGTCCGGCTCTACCACATCAATTTCTTCAATTTCCTGATAGTGCCCTAACTCTCTTGCTACTCCGCCATCTCCTCCACCGATCACCAATACTTTTTTTACGTTTGGATGTACGGCCATTGGCACATGTACGACCATTTCGTCATAGATAAACTCATCTTGCTCTGTAAATACAATGCTTCCATCAGCACTTAAAAATCTTCCAAACTCATCCGATTCAAAGACATCAATTCGCTGAAAATCGGTCTGCTGCTCAAATAACTGTTTCTGTACTTTAACCGACAACTTTACTTTTTCTGTATGATAATCCGAAAACCAAAGCTCCATCTTCTTTTTCTCCATTTCAGTTCGATTTAGACTAATACATTTAAGTACTCTACTTCTGAATCCATGGTTCCTTGCATGGAACAGCCTTTTTCCTTTGCATACATAATATATTCGATAATTTCTTTTGTAATGCGCTCTCCGGGAGCTAAAATCGGAATTCCCGGAGGATAGCACATTACAAACTCACTGCAGATTCTGCCTTCTGTTTTCTGAATCGGAAGCGATTCTTTCTTAGAATAAAATGCAGTCTGCGGAGACATGACAACGGTTGGCTCTATATATTCCATACTTGGCATCTCTTCCGGCTTTTTGGAATACAATCGCTTAATATCCGCAAGTGCTCCGACTAAGCGCTCGATATCCTGAATCCGGTCTCCGATTGAAATATAAGCAAGAATATTTGCGACATCTCCAAGTTCAATTTGAATATCATACTCATCACGAAGCAAATCGTATACTTCAATTCCCGCAAGCCCGATATCTCTTGTATAGATTGATAGCTTTGTCACATCAAAATCATACACACTGCTTCCATTTATCATATCTTTTCCATATGCATAATATCCACCAATGGAATTAATTTCTTCTCTTGCATATTCTGCCATCTGACTTACCTTTGCAAAAGACTCTCGTCCTCTTAGAGCAAGATTCCGTCTTGAAATATCAAGACTTGAAATCAAAAGATAAGACGCACTCGTTGTCTGAGTTAGATTAATTACCTGACTCACATATTCCCAATTCACATTTTTTCCGGTCAAAAGAAGAGAACTCTGTGTCAGGCTTCCCCCTGATTTGTGCATCGAAACAGAAGCCATATCCGCTCCTGCATCCATCGCACAGACAGGAAGATTCTCTCCAAAATAAAGATGCGTTCCATGTGCTTCATCTACTAAAACAAGCATATTATGTGCATGCGCCAGCTTTACAATCGCCCGCAAGTCTGAACAGATTCCATAATAAGTCGGATTATTTACTAAAACCGCAACTGCATCCGGGTTTTCTTTTATCGCTTTTTCTACTTCAAAACGTTCCATTCCAAGAGAAATCCCCAACCGGACATCCCGCTCCGGATTGACGTAAACCGGAATTGCCCCACATAGAACCAATGCATTAATAACACTTTTATGTACATTCCTCGGTAAAATGATTTTATCCCCTGCTTTGCAACAAGAAAGTACCATTCCCTGAACAGAAGAAGTCGTACCTCCTACCATAAAAAATGCATGCTCTGCACGAAATGCCTCCGCTGCAAGTTCTTCCGCTTCTTTTATGACAGAAACAGGATGGCAGAGATTATCTAACGGTTTCATGGAATTCACATCCAAACTGACACATTTTTCTCCTAACAATTCTACCAGTTCCGGATTTCCTCTGCCTCTTTTATGTCCCGGCACATCAAATGGAACGACTCTTTTTCTTTTCAAAGTTTCCAGTGCTTCATACACCGGTGCCCGCATCTGCCGATGCTCTTCTTTGTTATTTCTTCTGTTATATTTCATTTCTCCTCCGATGTTGTGTCATTCCCTCTCCAAAAATAGAACGCAATTTCCTGTAAAGTAAGCAAAAAAAGGACAGGTAATTCCATCACCTGTCCTGTAGTATCATTCTACAAAAGTCATTTTAAGTTTATACACTATGCATCCTTATGCATATTTGCAAAAACCATTTTCTTTCAGAGCTTATCGTTGACGCTTCCGCCAGCAAATATTTGCTAAAACTACTCTTATTGACCGTTTCACAAGTGATATCTCTATCTGAGAGGGTCGCAGGTTACTCTCCTGCACACAACTTATAAAATTTGAGCTTCTAACTCAATCAATAATGCGGTCTTTCACCGCAGTCGGCAGCTGCCCCGCCTGTCCGTATGGGCTTAACCAATTTCTTGGTGGGCAAATATTTGCATGAAAACAATTTTCGCATTCATGTATTTTTTAGTATAACATAGGTTTTTTTTAATTGCAAGAAATCTTTTATCTGGTTAACTTCCGAATCCACTTTCCATAATTCACGATCAAAAATGCCGGGATACATTTAAACCACTGATCCGCATTTAAACAGCACACTACAATTTGCGGTGACGCCTTAAACACAAACGCTGCAAGGAAAGAAATCGGAAGCACAATCCCCCAGATACTGATAATATCAATCTTTGCTACAATCTGAGGACTTCCGCCGCCTCTTATAATTCCATTATTGGTCGGCATCTGATAAGACATTCCTACACAGACGGCACTTAAAATAATAAGAAAACTGTTCGCCATCGCTCTTGTCTCTTCGGATAAATTATAAATTCCAAGAATTGGAATTCGCAAGAAATATAAGGTAACCCCGGAACAAATTCCAATTGCTAAAAACAGCTTTTGGAGTTGCTTGGAATACCGAATCACTTGCACTTCATCTCCCTCTCCAACTGCTTTTCCAATGATAACAGAAGCTGTGGAGCACGCACCGACTGCTGCTGATTTCACTAAAAGAAACAGGTTGGAGGCAACACTGTTGGCCGCAATTGCACGTGCAGTCATATGACCTAAAATTGCAGTTTGAAGTGCAGTATTGATTCCCCAAAGGCTTTGTACCAAGAACATCGGGCGTGTTACTTTTCCATAGTCTGCAAGGATTTCTCGATCCATTTGCTGAAAGTAATCCCGGAATTTCAAATCTAAGATCTTTTCTTTTCTTATACTATAAAAAATAACAATTCCACATTCTAAGATTCGAGCGACCAAAGTTCCAATTGCTGCACCTGTCACACCAAGCCTCGGCGCACCAAACCTTCCGAAAATCAAAGTATAATTAATTCCATAATTAACTACTAACGTAACAATCGATAACATCAAAGCAATTTTTACCACCTGAACGGTACGAAGAGTAGCAAGCAAAATTGTCGTAACTGCAAAAAACAGATACGTAAACCGAATGATGGAAAGATACACACAGCCTTCCTTTACAATTGCAGTCTCTGTTGTAAAAATATGCATTACCGATACTGGCAAAAAGGTCACAATTCCAAACAAAATCAAGGCAATTCCAATCCCAAAACGCATTGCAACATTGCCGATTTTTTTAATTGAACCGGTATCCTTTTTGCCAAAATATTGGCTGCCTAAAATGACGGCACCTTCAGCAAATGCGGATAACATCTGCTGAAATATAAACTGGATTTGATTGACCGCTGTGACACCGGATAATGAGATTTCGCTGTAAGCGCCCAGCATGATATTATCTGTCAAGTTGACACTAAGCGTTAACACATTTTGAAGCACTAATAAAATATAAATTGAAAGAAAATTTTTGTAAAAGCCCCGCTTTTTCATGGTTCTTTCTTCTCCCGAATCTCCTCTTCCCATTTATGTAATTTTCTTGCCGCTTCCGGATTTTGCTTTTCCAGTCTCTTTTCAAGTCTTTCCCTGCTCTTCTTCAAGTGCTCCACAATCTCTGGATGATGAATCAATAACTGCTGCTCAATTTTACGTCTTCGTTTTTCAATCAATTGCAGAATTACTTTGCGATCTCCTCTTAAGTTTTCCGGAAGTTCATCTAAATGCAATTCCATTCTTCTTAATATTTCATCCTCATCAATTGCTCCAAGCGAATGCCAGTTTTTAAGTTTTTCTTCAATTCCAAGCTCTGCAAGGCGCTCCAAATCCGGCAGTTTATGCAGCTGTTCCATCACCTGATGCACTTTCTTTTCAATTTCTTCTACTGCATCATCACCAAAGGCCCAGGCAAATTCTTCTAAGGTATTTTCCTCTTCTGCCGGTATCATTGCCTCATGGACTGCATGCACCTTTTCCGAAATTTCAAGCGGACATGGAGAAGGAATTCCGGCATCATGCAAAGCTGCAAGAATGGTTCGGCGGACTTTTCCTTCTTCAATTAAATGTCCAATTCCAAGGCTTCTCATCTGTTCATTTACATTTTCGGAATGTTCTGTGACATAAAAATGAATTCCCTGTTTGTCAAAGTTTTTTGCTATCATTTCCAGACGATCTGCCGCTGTGATATCTATACTGTTGATTGCTCCTGCATCTACAATGACTACTTTTGTATCTTCTTTGATGCTGCTTTCAATATCGGACTGGAAAATCTTAATGTTTGCAAAAAACAGATTTTCGCTGAATCGATAAATAATTGTATTTTTAATCGGATAAGCATTGCGGTTTCGTTTTAAATCATAATAGGCTTCCTTGCCTGGAATCATACCATAAAAAGCACGAGGCGGATTGGTTGCTCGTAACACAACTGCTATAAAAGAAAGTAACAATCCGATTACAACACCATAAATGGTTCCCAAAAACAAAACACTGATGCACGCTGCTACAAATATATAAAATTCATTCCGACTTACTTTAAATAAGCGAATTGCCAGATGCAATTCCACCACATTCATAAGTGCTGAAATCACAATCGCAGTTAACACCGGCACAGGAAGATAACCGATAAAGCCGGTTGCACAGACTAAAACAACTGCCATCACTGCACCTGCTGTAATTGAAACTGCCTGTGTTTTCCCTTCATACTGCTCATTCATTGAAGTTCTTGAAATACTTCCATTGACCGGACAGCATCCCACACATGCCGATGCAAGATTTCCTGCTGCGCACGCCAGAATTTCTTTATTTTCATTAATTTTATAGCCATTTTTTAAGGCAAAGTTATTTTCTGATAATAAGGTTTCTGACATGATAACCGCAGCTATCATCAGACTTCTCCCTGCCGCCTGCGTCCAGTCAATCCCTGCAAATTGAAACATATGAATTTTTGGAAGGCCACTCTCTACTGCATCAAGCAAAATCACTCCTCGTTCATCCACATGAAACAGCAACGTTACTACTACTCCAACCGCCATAATCACAATTGCCATCGGAAATTTCGGAATCAGTTTCCCAGCCAGCCGAAGAAAAAACAACGCTCCGACTCCAAGTGCAACTGACAACCAGTTAATTTCCTTACAGGTTTCAAAAATATGGTGAGCAAGTTCCGGTAATTCTCCTGAACCCGCCTTACCTCCTAATATCTTTGGTATCTGCATTAAAATAATTGTAAGCGCAATTCCGCTGATAAATCCCCCCATAACCGGTGTTGAAATAAAATCTACAATCCTGCCGGCTTTTAGAAAATAAAACAACAACAGCCATAGTCCGGTTAAAAGCGCAATCACAGGCACATACTGCATTGCCTCTTTGCTTCCACTCTCAATCCCAAGTGAAACAAGTGCGGCTCCCACAATCGCTGCCGGTGCAGCATCTACACCAAAGATAAACTGTTTTGAAGTAGAAAACAGTGCAAAGAATAAAATCGGAAAGACCGAACCATAAAGTCCATAAACTGCCGGAAGTCCTGCAATTTGTGCATATCCCATCGAAATCGGAATCGACACCGCTGCCATAATAATTCCTGAAAAAATATCTTTTTTTAAGTATTCTTTTTTATAATTTTTTAATGTCGGAAATAATAAACCCTTCATACGTTTCATTCCTTATTATTTTGCCATTTCATAGATTGCCAGCATATCTGCCTCATATAATACTTTTGCAGAGCCCTTATGTCCGCCTGTATTTAAACTGCATTTATGTGCCAGTTCTTTTAATTCTTCTTCACTCGGAGTCAGCCCCAGCTCACGAAGATTGGTCGGCATCTTTATTTCACGGAAAAATGCCTCCATTGCTTCAATTCCACGCATCGCCATCTCTTCTGCATCTCCGGTATCTTCAAGTCCCATTACCCGCACTGCAAATTTGTGGAAACGCTCTGGAATTTCTCTATAGACATATCTGGCCCAGCTTCCCCAAAGTGCTGCAAGTCCTGCTCCATGTGCCACATCATACATACCGCCAAGTTCATGTTCCAGTGCATGTGTTGCAAAATCATTTCCACCGTTTCCACATCCGGTTAAGCCGTTATGAGAAAGACTTCCTGCCCACATTACTTCAGCTCTGGCATTGTAATCTTTTGGATTTTCTTTTAAGATCTTTGTATTTTCAATCACTGTACGCATCAATGCTTCGGCAATGCTGTCTGTCAGCTCCATATTTTCCCCTTTGGTAAAATAACGCTCCATTGTATGCATTAAAATGTCGGTGCATCCGCATGCAGTCTGATAATCCGGCAGCGTCATAGTCAGTTCCGGATTCATAATCGCAAACTTCGGACGGCAGTATTCACTGTGATATCCGGTTTTAATCCATCCATCTTCATTTGTGATAACAGAAGAATCACTCATCTCACTTCCTGTTGCTGAAATGGTTAAAATAACACCGATTGGCAGACAGCCTGCCGCACTTCTTTTATGAGAATAAAAATCCCATACATCACCACCATTTGCAACTCCATATCCGATTGCCTTTGCAGAGTCAATGACACTTCCTCCGCCGACTGCCAGGATAAAATCAACACCTTCTTTTTTGCATAGTTCAATTCCTTCCTTTACAAGCGAAAGTCTTGGATTCGGAACCACTCCGCCCAGTTCTGTATATGCAAGGTTTTCTTTTTCCAATGCCTGTTTTACGCGGTCTAACAATCCCGTCCGTTTTACACTTCCACTTCCGTAATGAATCAAAACTTTTTTACAGTTTTGTGCCTTTACAAGTTCTCCTGTCTTTTCTTCTGTGTCTTTTCCAAATACTACCTGTGTGGGTGCATAATAATTAAAGTGAAACATCCTCTGATCCTCCTGTTATTTTCTTACTTTTTGAGTTATTATAAGTATAATACCTGTGTTTTCAGAATACAAGTTGACTTTACATTTCTATTGTGATAATCTTTTTACGATTTAAGTAGAAACAATACGGGAGCTTGTGTGACAGGCTGAGAGGAAGATATTAGCTTCGACCGCACCTGATTTGGATAATACCAGCGTAGGAAATCATAAGAATTTATAATTTTAACCATATCTGCTCCGGATTTCCAAATCCAGGGCATTTTTACTTTATTCAAAAAATTTTTATAAATAAAGAAAGGATACGCTTTATGAAAACAGAACATTCTCACTTACTTCGCATGGTTATGCTTGCCATGTTAGTTGCCATCGGTGTTGTCATCTCTCCGATTCTAAGAATCGAAGGAATGTGTCCGACTGCACATTTTATTAACATTGTCTGCTCCGTGCTTCTTGGACCCTGGTATTCCCTTCTATGCGCAACTTTAATCGGAATCATCCGTATGATGATGATGGGAATTCCTCCGCTTGCCTTAACCGGAGCCGTATTTGGAGCATTTTTATCCGGTGTCTTTTATCGGGCTTCCGGTGGTAAAATCATCTGCGCTGTCTTAGGTGAAATCTTTGGAACCGGAATTATCGGTTCTCTGGTTTCTTACCCTGTTATGGCAATTCTTATGGGAAGAGGCGGTTTAACCGCATTTTACTATACCCCAATGTTTTTAGCTGCTACGACAATGGGCGGAACAGTTGCCTGGTTCTTCTTAAAAACCTTAAGTCAGGCAGGTGTTCTTGCCGAGTTTCAAAGAAATCTTGGAGCAAAAGTTTATGATAAAAAAGTTAGAAAATCTAAAAGAACAAAATCGACTCACTAAACCCCTGATTCACTGCATTACCAATCCAATTTCCATCCATGACTGTGCAAATATTGTTCTTGCCTCCGGCGCACGCCCGATTATGGCAGAACACCCGCTTGAAGTCGCTGAAATTACAAGCACCGCACAGGTTCTTGCTTTAAATCTTGGAAATATTACCGATGCAAGAATGGAAGCCATGCCGATTGCATTAAAGACTGCGGTACAAAAAGAAATTCCGGTGCTTCTTGACCTTGTCGGCACTGCATGCAGTACGCTTCGAAAAAATTTTGCAAAAGAATTACTGGAAATTCATGTTCCTTCTGTTTTAAAGGGAAATATGTCAGAACTGCTTGCCATGATAGAGGAAGAATCCCACGCTGTCGGAATCGACGCCGGAGAAAAAGATTCCATCACCGACGAAAATCGAAATAGACTGACCAAACTCTTTCAGAAAAAAGCCGATGAATGGAATACAGTTTTTCTCATCACCGGAAAAGAAGACATGATTGTATCAAAATATGAGTGTTTCTTTGTCCAAAATGGTTCACCCGCTATGGCAAATATTACTGGAACCGGCTGTATGCTTGGGATGGTCTGTGCTTCCTATCTTGCTTCTGCCTCAAATGCTTTTAACGCTGCTCTGACTTCGACTGTTGAATTTGGAATTGCCGGAGAACTCGCTGCGAAAAAGACAATGGCTCCTGGGTCTTTTCAGGTTCAGCTATTGGATTCCTTCTATCAGTTGACCGAAGCAAAACGAGATTCACTTGCAAAAACAATCGTGTATTAATAAAAAGAGGAGACTTTTGGTCTCCTCGAATAATGATTACAGCTCTATTTTCCGATCTTTGAAATAATATTCCTTGTCATGCTCATTGATTTCTCTTATCACCTTACACGGTATTCCATAAGCAACCACATTTGCCGGAATATCTTTGGTTACTACACTTCCGGCACCAATTACTGTATTGTCTCCAATTGTTACTCCCGGCATTACACAGACACCGCTCCCAAGCCAGCAGTTTCTTCCGATATGAATTGGCATATTATACTGATAAGCCTGCTTGCGAAGTTCCGGTAAAATCGGATGTCCCGCTGTCGCAAGTGTAACATTTGGTCCAAACATGGTATAATCTCCAACATAGATATGGGTGTCATCTACTGCAGTAAAGTTAAAATTTGCATACACATTATTTCCAAAATGAACATGACGACCACCAAAGTTTGCATGAAATGGTGGTTCAATATAACAGTTTTCGCCAAGTTCCGCAAACATCTCTTTTAACATCTGCTGACGTTTTTCTCCCTCTGACGGGCGGGTCTGATTAAACTCATACAAGCGTTCCTGACATTTTTTCTGTTCTTTTAAGATTTCCTCGTCCCCTGGAAGATACAATTCTCCTGTATGCATCTTATCTTTCATTGCCATAAAAAATCTGTCCTTTCGTTTATCTGCTTTTATTATAAGAGAACGGCATACAAAAAACAATTTATTTCTCTTTTATTTTTCTGCTGTTAAAATCTCGCACAGTGCTCCAAACATTGCCGGTTCTAATTCCATTGAAGCTAATGTTGCAATCGCTCCTTTTTGCTGTTCTTTGATAATCTCATACAAATCTGATTTTAAATTATAAGAAATCTGTGCTTTTTCTAAAATCGCATAAGCTTCCTGGGCAAGGTCTGCCAAACTTTCTTCGATTGGATTTTCAAATACTACTTTTATCTCTGCATTTACCGGCACTTCTGTTATTTCTATACACATACCATTTTTCTCTACTGTTGCTTTATATGCCGTCTCTTTTCCATCTACCAGCACGCTTACTGTATTTTCCTTTATTTTTACAAAATCCAGTTTCCAGCATCGTTTTTCTGGAAGTACCTCTGTATTTCCCTGTGGAGTGTGAATGATAAAGCAGTCTTTCCCTTCTTCCTGTGCTTTTTCCAGCTTTGTTTCTACCCAGCTTTCTTCTACACTGTCTCCTTCATCTTCCCATAAAGTAAAACTTCCGGTCTTTCCAGGGAAAATTTTTATTTCCAAAGATTTTGGATTATCCGTGTCATTATCAAATACTTCCATATTTTTCAGTGGAACAATTGCACCTTCTCTTGCCAGTACCGGAATTTCTTCGATTCCACGGAACAATTGAACCATACGTCCACCCTCATATTTTCTTCCATTAAAGAAGTCGTACCAGACTCCGGATGGAAGCCATGTCTTTGCTTTTCCAAGCTGAGTTTTTGTATCTATTTTCTCTGTAATCGGAGAAACCATAAGTTCACTGCCAAAATAATAATTATTCGGTACCTGATAAGCTTCTTCTCTCTCCGGCTCTAAATAATACATTGGCATAACAAGCGGTTTGCCCTCTTTATTGGCACAGTAATTCATGGTATACAGATACGGGACAAGCGCATGTCGCAGTTTTAAGAACGCTTTCATAACAGATTCTACAATCTTATTATATTTCCATGGTTCTTTTCCATTAAATGGATTATCTGTACTATGCAGACGATTAATCGGAGAAAATACACCAAGCTGTACCCATCTTGCGGTCAGTTCATCATCACGATATCCCATCATATGACCTCCGATATCATGACTCCACCAGCCATAACCAATATTGCTCGCATTTGCTGTAAAATACGGCTGAAACTGAAGACTTTCCCAGGTAATCACCGTATCCCCTGAAAATCCAATCGGATAACGGTGGCTTCCAGGTCCTGCATATCTGGAAAATGTCAGCGGTCTTGTGCCTTTCCATTTATTATCCAGATAATGATAATGATTGAGCATCCACAACGGGTCAAGTCCCGGAACTTTTGTTACCGTTCCCTGCTGCCAGTCTACCCACCAGAAATCAACACCCTCTTCTTCCATCGGATGATGTAATTCTTCAAAATATACTTCCATAAATTTCGGGTCTGTCACATCAAACAATACCGGTTCTTTCTTTTCCGGATCCATTCCCATCTTTGTTGCAACTCTCTCATAAGCATCCTCATAAGCACGGATTCCATCTGCCGGATGTACATTTAATGTAATTTTCATGTGATGCTCATGCAGCCATCCCATAAATTCCTTCGGATTTGGGAAAAATTTCTTATTCCAGGTATAGCCTGTCCAGCCACTTCCATAAATCGGGTCTACATCATCTACCAGATGCCAGTCCATATCCACAACCGCCACGGAAAATGGAATTTCTTCTCTTTCAAACCGCTCAATTAAGTCTTTATATTCGGTTTCTGTATAGCGATGATAACGACTCCACCAGTTTCCAAATGTATATCTTGGAAGTAATGGCGTCTCTCCACATAAATAATAGAAATCTTTCAGACATTCCAGATAGCGGTGTCCATATCCAAAGAAATAAATATCTTTCTTATTTCCGACTCTAGGCTCCACTGTTCCATCTGACTTCAATGCCATTGTCTTAGAATCATCAATTAAAGAAAATCCATTTTTTGATAAGATTCCATGTTCTAATGGAATGGCTCCATCTGCTTCATCTAACGTACGAGCAGTTCCAAGCAAATCTCTTGGTGCTTCTCCATAATGCCACACTCTTTCATTGGATTTTCCTCCGGCTACACGAATCATTAAGCCTCCCGGAGTAAACTCTTTCTTATCATAATGAATTTCTAAATCTTTTGTGTAAATATGAAGTTCGCCATTTACATCACTTACTTTAAATTCTGTCGGTGCAAAATCACGATTCACTACCATCTGTGTCGGACGGTCTTCAAATTCTCCATTTTCACTATATTCTAAGCGTACTAACGCAGTGGTCAACATTGAAATTCGATAATGTTCACCGCTTACTACATTTGCCGCACAGCACATTGGATTTCCATTTAATACATATTTTTCCAATCCCATTTTCATTCGCTCCTTATTATTTAAACCTTTTTCGTTTAAGTTTATTATAATGCAATTTTTTTTAAGATGCTTTCAAAAATTTTACTTAAAACTTTACTATTTTGACTTTTTTATTCTATTATATATTTTCCAGTCAACTACTCGTCACCTAAAGGCAGTGAGTTTCCACTTGCAACACGCAAAAAATTTTTTATTTATGAATCAAAAAAGAGATTTATACAAACGAATGTATAAATCCCTTTTCTATCTCTCAATCTATGTATTTTTCTTACTCTACAATACGTCTGACTGCAATGTATGGTCTGTAAAGCGCATTAGATGAATATTTAATTCCGCCCTGTGGATATGGTTTGCTGTTGGAAGCATGTACAATTCCGCCGTCTCCGGTAAGGATTGCTACATGTCCGGAATATACAATGATATCTCCGGCACGGGATTCAGAATAGGTAATTCCTCTTCCTGAACCAGCCTGTGCATCACTGGTACGTGGCAGGCTGTATCCAAAGTGTGCAAATACCTGCTGTACAAATCCAGAACAGTCAATTCCGTTTGTTAAGCTGTTTCCACCATAGACATACGGATTTCCGATAAACTGGCTTGCATAAGAAACGACTGCATCTCCACTTGCACTGGAAGTACTTCCTGAAGAAGTTGTAGTCTCTTCTTCATAAGTTTCATCTACTGTAGTATTTTCTTCCGGTACAATTGTTGTTTCAGTTGTTGTATTAGAAGCACCTGTATTAGAGGACTGGCTTCCAGAAGCACTGCTTGTATTAGAAGAGCTGTTGCTCTTACTTGTACTTGCAGCTTTCTTTGCAGCCTCTGCTTTTGCTGCTGCGGCAGCTTCTGCGGCTTTCTTCTTAGCAGCTTCTTCGGCAGCTTTTGCTTCAGCGGCTTTTCTTGCCTCTTCTGCTTTTCTTGCTTCTTCTTCCTGTATTTTCTTCAGTTCTGCATTCTGCTGTTCAATTAATTTTCTATATTCAGCAGCCTGAGCTTTTACTTCAGAAATCTGATTTTCATAGTCAGAAGCTGTTGCTTTTTTCTTTTCCAGTTCGTTTTCCAGATTTTCCTGCTGCTCTTCCTGAGCCTGTTTCATCTGTTCTAACTCGCCTTTTTCTTCTTCTAACTGATTTCCAAGAGATGTTACCTGTTCTACAACATTTTTCATTTTAGAGAGTTCATCTCTGTCAAACTGATACATCTTTTCTGTGTACTCTGCTTTACTTAATAAGTCTGTGATATTGCTGGACTCTAAAAGCATCTGTGCCCATGCACCACTTCCACCATTCTCATAAAGATACTGAATTCTTTTTTTCATGGCTGCGTACTGTTCATCACGCTCTGCTTCAGATTCTGCAAGTTTTTCTTTTGTTTCTTCTATAGAATCTTCTTTATCTGAAATCTCACCCTTTAAGATTTCAATTTCTGCCAGTGTTTTTACCAGACTCTGGTCAAGAGAATTAATTTCTCCTAATAATTCTTCTTTCTGTTGTTCCAGTTCTGCTTCTTTGCTTTCCGCTGCAGATAATTTACTTTCTGTATTTGCTTTTTCAGTCTGAACTTCCTCTTTTCTGGATGCAGCTACCGGCATAACCTGTGTGACTGCAAGAGCAAAAATAAGACTGAGACAAAGAAATCTTTTTTTCATATATATTATGTACCTCACATTTTCTTTCTGAGACAATATTACCTTGAACATGATATCACAAAATTATTACATTAGCAAGCATAACTTTAAATTTTTGTAACAAATAAGAGGTCCTGTACAATTTTGTACAAGACCCCTTTTGTCTTTTGTTCGCTTTTTAATTCTCTTAAAGTAAGATTACTCTACAATTCTTCTGATTGCTATGTATGGACGATACAGTGCGTTAGATGAATACTTAATTCCACCCTGTGGATATGGTGCACTGTTAGAAGCATGTACAATTCCACCGTCTCCTGTAAGAATTGCTACATGTCCGGAATATACAATGATATCTCCGGCACGGGATTCGGAATAAGAAATTCCTCTTCCTGCTCCTGCCTGAGCATCGCTGACACGTGGTAAACTGTATCCAAAGTGTGCAAATACCTGCTGTACAAATCCAGAACAGTCAATTCCGTTTGTTAAGCTGTTTCCACCATAAACATACGGATTTCCAATAAACTGGCTTGCATAAGCAACGACTGCTTCTCCAGTTGCACTGGAAGTACTGCTTGAACTGTTATCTGTTGTACTGGAGCTGTCATCAGATACATCTTCAGAATAATTGCTGTCATTATCGGATGTATCGTTAGATGCATCATTTGTTGTGTCATTAGATGCATCATCATTTGAAGTATCTTCAGAAACATTGCTGTTATCTGTTGTATCTTCGGAAGCACTGTTACTGCTGTTGTCTGTTGTATCTTCGGAAGCACTGTTACTGCTGTTGTCTGTTGTATCTTCGGAAACATTATTGTTACTGTTATCTGTTGTATCTTCGGATTTTGTACTTGTCTGTTCTGCTTTTGTGCTTTCAGCTGCTGCTTTTTCTTCCGCAGCTTTTGCTTCGGCTGCTGCCTGTTCTTTTGCTGCTTTCTCTTTCGCTGCTTTTTCTGCTGCCGCTTTTTCTGCTGCCGCTTTTTCTGCAGCCTTTCTTGCTTCTTCTGCTGCTTTTGCTTCTTCTTCCTGAATCTTCTTCAGTTCTGCATTCTGCTGTTCAATCAGGTTTTTGTATTCCTGAGCCTGAGCCTGTACATTTGCAATCTGAGTTTCGTAATCGGAAGCTTCTGCTTTCTTCTGATCCATCTGCGTCTGCAGAGAACTCTGCTGTTCTTCCTGAGCCTGTTTCATATCTTCAAGCTCTGCTTTTTCCTGTGTAAGCTGTTCTCCAAGCTGTGTAACTTCTGTTACAACATCTTTCATCTTCTGCAGTTCATCACGGTCATACTGATACATTTTTTCAGTATACTCGGCTTTATCAAACATATCCGTAATACTTCCGGATTCCAGAATCATCTGTGCCCAGGCATTACTGCCACCGTTTTCATACAGATACTGTATTCTTTTCTTCATAGATGCATACTGTTTATCTTTCTCAGCCTGTGCATCCTCTAATTTCTGTTTTGTATCTTCAATTGCAGATTCCTTGTCAGAAATTTCTCCGTTTAAGATTTCAATCTGAGCCATCGTCTGTACCAGACTCTGATCCAGAGAATCAATTTCTCCAAGTAATGCATTTTTTTCTGATTCTAATTCATCGGCCTTACTTTCTGCCGCAGATAATTTACTTTCTGTTGCTGCTTTCTCAGCCTGTACCTCATCTTTTCTTGCTGCTGCAACTGGAAAAGTAAGAGATGCTGACATCGCTAAAACTAAGCTAAGAGCTATAATTCGTTTTTTCACTTCTTTACCTCTCTCCTTTTTTTGTGCTTCACTGTTGTCCATAATAGCACACTTCTTTTAAAGATGCAAGCTTTTTTCATTTTTTATTAATTTTCATGTTATATTTTGTAACATTTTATTAATATTTAACTCCTTTTCTTGTGCTTATTTTTTTAGACAACCTTACTCTTTTTTGTTGTCTTCACAACGTTTTTTATGGTATTATAAACTCATCATAAAAGGGGGGTTCTTGCGTGAACATAAAAAAGAAATTAAATGAAATCATCTACACAATCTCACGCTACACGGAAATATTTCTATCTCTCATTATTCTGACCGTGATTGTTCTACTGATTATTCCCGTCGTATATGATTTTGTACAACATCCTCTGCTTGAAATCACGGCTCACGATTTCACCACATTTCTGGGGAATGTCCTCACCTTACTCATCGGTGTAGAGTTTGTAAAAATGCTTGCAAAACACACTGCCGAAACGCTTCTCGAAGTACTGATGTTCGCTCTTGCACGACAGATGGTCGTCGTCCACGAAACCATGGTGGATACGCTTATCGGAATTGTTGCGCTTGGAGCAATTTTTGCAATTCGTAAGTATTTATTACTGAAAACTCCGGACAAGCAGAAAATCTATGACAAGCTTTAAAAAGAATCTCGCTTGCGAGATTCTCCGCCTGCGGCGGATCGCTTTTGCGACAGATTTCCTCACCGCCGCAGTGCGCTCCCTGCGGAGTGTTTTTATTTCATAGGATGCAATTTCCTATGAAACAAAAAGCCACCCTGCCTTAGGGTGGTTTTTTATTCATAAGCTCTCATTCCCGGAAACAAAACACCATCTCCGTCAGGATGAGATTTTGCCCGCATCTGTCTTTCTGTCAGCATATAATACTGATATCTTCTTCCATTTTCTCCCTCTCTCAAATCCCAGGTAACGTCGCAGAAAAAGTGTTGGTCTCCTAATTTGACTACATTCCATGCATGAGTTTTAGAAGCATAGCCAAAACATTCAATCTGGAGCTGTCTGAGCAAGTAAAGGAATGTTACTGAAATTCCTTCGCAGACACCGACACGATTTAATAATGTTTCCAGCGTGTAAGAAGCATAAGGATAAGAATTACCATTCTGATATTTCTCGTTTGTATAAGTCAGATTTAAAGTAAGAAAATCATAAACCGCACGAACCATCTCTGCTTCCGTCATTCCTTTTGTAATAATCTGCTCCAAAATATCTTTTGCCATTGCCGACATCTGATTCATTTTTCTTCGAATCAAATCCCTGTCGTTATAATGATAACTCATTTCAAAGGAAAAAACTGTTCCGTCTTCATTTTGCTGAACCCGTTTTATTTCATACTGATTCCAATAGAAAAATTCCGGAAAATCTAATGCAATTGCTAAAAAGACGGCCGACCAGTCTCTTTTTGTCATAACGGTGCATGGGATAACCTCTTTTTCTAATCTGGAAATCGATTTTACGAACTGCCAGTAAAGCTCCTGCTGTCTTCCTGTTAACTGATTAACACAGCGCAATGAAGTGCTGTGTTCCATCTTATCAATTTTTACAATTTCCTCTGTCATTTTTTGCTCCTTTCATCCCCTGTTTTTTTAATATACCAAATATGTACTCTCAAAGTCTTTCCTGCATTTCTTTACTCCAAATTCATTTTTTCACTCCAAGTTTAGCTTAAATCCAACATGACATCTACTTTCTGATTCATTCCTTTTTCTAATGCTTTTACCTGAATTTTGTCTGCTGTTTCCATAATCAGTTCCACTTCAATAGTCGTGTATTTTGCAAGTGGTTTTTTACTTCTTAAGAGACAGGTTCCAACTTCCTGTGCCCCTTCCAATTTCATTTTTGTACTGATACTGCCACTTGAATACAGATGCAGTGCAACTTTTGTCTGTTTCTCATAAGCAGTTTTTACGTTTGTTTTAATATGTACCGGAAGCTCCATATTTTTGAAAATCAAGTTTTCGACGTGATAACTTTTTGTTCCTGCACCAGAACCATCTAAAATTCTAAGACCAAGTGTCTCATTCGACACCTGCTTCATTTTCGGGATTTTGGAATGACTACCTGACTGATTTTCTGAATAAATCAAGCCTTTCATAATCCCTTTTTCCAACATGTAAGCATAGACTGCATCCCCAAGTGCTACGGCTTCTTTTGATTTGTAAGAGATACAATTGTTTCCATACATCTTTTTAAATTCATTCACAAAGTATGGATTTACATTACTTCCCCCTACTAAAAGAGTCAGGTCTGCACTCACTCCTTTTTCTTTTTCCACCTTTGCCAGACGTTCCAAGACAGGCATTAATTTTACCTGCATCAATTTTTCACAAAGCTTATGGTAATCTGCTTTTGAGATTCCGATTTCAACCTGTTTATTATATTTTGGAGTGTAAAGAATAATACTATCGTACTCTTTTCCTGGGGCAGACATACGGATTTTACATTCTTCACAACGGTTTCTTAACACCTGAAATGCCTCTTTATCCCCAGAGAGATCGATTCCATTCGCTTTTAACTGTGCTGTAAAATACGCCATCATCAGATAATCGATATCGTCTCCTCCTGCTTTTACTCCGTCCACTGCCAGCACTTTAATCTGACGTTTTGAGGCAGATAACAGAGCCACATCAAATGTACCTGCACCCAAATCAATGATTCTTAAATTGAGCGGTTTCTCAGATAACTTGTCTGGATACAGATATGCAAGTGCACAAGCCTCCGGTTCTGTGATCATACCAGCCACCTTCATTCCTGCACTCTGCGCTGCTCTGCGCACAAATTCCTTTTGTTTTAGATTAAAAGAAGCCGGATAAGAAACAACACATTTATCTGTACGATAATTCAGTTTTCCATCAGGATCCATTCTGGTCTTTGTATTTCTTTTCAAGTACTGAAATAATACTTTATGAGCGTCCAAAATCGAGAAACGTACCCCTTCACGGCTGATTGCAAATCCATTATTTTCCGTGCCAATCAATGATTTCATAGACAAAACAACCGGCTCAAGCATGGCTCTTTCCTTGGCACTGCGTCCCACATCTGAAAATTCTAATGGTTCTCTTAAGAGAACAGCAGAAGGGGTGCTGTTCACTCCCTCTTCATTTTCAATTACTAAAGGTTTTTCAATTTTCGTGTTATAGACTCCTACTACGCTGTTATTTGTACCAAAGTCAATTCCAATCGTTTTCGCTGCGTATTCTTCAAACATCGTCAGTCTCCTCCTGTATATTTATATCCTGCCACCATTTCTTTTAACAAAATCTTTCCATGATATTCATAACCATTTCTAATTGATTTTGCAATTCTGGCATGTTTCTCTTCTTCCTCTGTCTCCACAATATCAATTACTTCATGTATTTTTGAATCAAAAGCAGAATTTTCCTTTGTTATATGAATTTTAACCCCCATCTCTTCGAAAATAGAGTCAAGCCGTTTAAAAATCAGATGACTCTGTTCTTCCTGTTCATTTGCAGTCAGATAAGAGGCTACATCTTCTCTCCATAAGGCAAGCTCTCTTAAAAACTTTTCAAAGTCTTCCCCTTCTCTCTGCTTCGCATTTAAAAGTCCGATAAATTCCTGCAATATTTCACTCTGACTTTCGATTTTACGATTCTGGGAGTCTATTTTTTCATTCATTTTCTTTAACAGATTTTCCATCTGACGATACTGGATTCTTTTATTCATCTTCATCCTCCTCTGTGTTGTCAAACTTAGTCAAGTGGATATTCGCAATCCGCTTCGCTACTTGCTCATAACCAAATAGCTGCTACGCAGCTTATCAGAAGGGACTTGCCCCCTCCTGATACAAGCAAGTCCCCACCCCTGCTTATTGCTTTTCGCAATTGAAGCAGGGGACTTACTTGATTTGGTTAAAATGTTCCATATATTCATCCTGATTTGCTTTTACTAATTTATCTCTTTTAGATTTCTTTAAAGGGATTTTCATTGTATTTAAATACTCATCCATCACAACTTTTTCGTAATATTTCATTTTTCTCTGTTCTTCTTCCATTTTGCTCGATAAAAACTTCATTACTTTTGCCATATCATAAGGTGCCGGCAATAAACCATCTTCTTTCCACATCAAACTATAATACTCATCTTGATGATACTCGTAAGCAAATAATAATAACTTTGCAAAGCACTGTGTCTTACCATCTTCTGGCTTTCCAATCAAAGAAACCGCAATGGAATATCCAAACAATCTTTCTCTTAACTCATTCTGAAACTCAAACCATTCATCCTCTTTGTCCTGATAATAATTGCGAATTTTAGAGAATAAAAAACTTGGATTTGCGCTGTTTTCAAGATACTCCCAGCATTCTTCTGCAAATTCTTCTGGTTTTTTATCCTGTTTCTTATCTGATTCTCTGGTTTTAATTTCTGTTTTCTCCTGACCAGATAATTTATATTCAAAAGTTTTTGCTTGTAAAGAAGTCTGAATCATTCCTTTTTCTCTTAAGAGATTCCAAATTTTCGGAAAATAAATTTTCAGCATATTTTCAGCAGCTGTACATTTTTTCTCAGGGTTTCTATAAATTTCCCATAGATTTTCATACAGCGTAAACAAAATTTTTTCTGTCACTCCTAACACATCTTCTCCAGCTTCTTTTATAATCTGATAAGTAAACTCATAAATTTTCTTTCGCTCTTTCCAATCCAATCCTAAAACTGTTTTTACGGTTCCTGGAATCCACATAGATTCCCATTTCTTTTCTCCGTTTTTATATTCCGTTTTTCCTCCAATTAAAATTTGTGCTTTCGACTGAAGGCATGTTCCATTACTGATAGTATAAAGATGTTCCTGAAGCTCATAAGGCAGAATCTGATAGTACTCAAGCTGTACTTTTCTTCGTTCCGGCTCTGATCCTTCAAATTTAAAATAGAAGGATTCTTCCGGATGTTTTACCAGATAAAATGCCATTTTAAAAAGTTCTAATCGAGTTTCTGTATTTATCTTTTCAAGTAAATCCTCTTCCTTCCACTGTTCAAACCATTTTACATCTCTCTCAAAGTTTTCGTTTGGAAGTCTTTTTAAATTTTCTTTAAATTCTTTCTCATAAAAGACCATTCCGTTTACTGCCGGCAGACGAAAAATTATGTTCTTAAATTCCTCAATATTCATTAAAAAGCCGTGCATTGTCACATGTGCTCTTCCATCAAAATAATTTCCATTGACTTTCTTTCCCTGCATAACCACCATATTTTTATTTCCAATTGGATAGATTAACAATGCTTTTTCTGGACTGTCCACTTCAATTTCAAGACATTCTTTTTCAATTTTTTCCAGATATTCGATTGGAAATCCAGGACTGTAGCGTAAAACACCAAGTCCATTTCCACTTTTTGTATTTCTGCCTCCAATAAAGTAATACATACCTTTCCCTCCCGATCCCTATTCTACCGTTTTCCTAAACTTCTTCTTTAAGATTTCCTTTATACTGTCAAAATCAAATAATCCATCTACATCTGTTTCATCTGATTCTTCGTCTTCTTCATAATCTCTTTTTGTCTCTTTTTTGGTTTCTTTTTTAGATTCTTCCTTTTTTTCTGTTGCTGTTGGATAAAGACCTGAATCATTCAACAAATACATAATTGGTTCTTCGATAAACTGAGGATTGTACTCATACTTCCATTCCATTCCATCTGATTCACTGATTCGAACCGGTTCACTGCCAATGGATGCTAATAAACCATAAACCAGTTTGTCTTCTCCGATATAACGGCGGATTGTATTATAAAAGTCCGGGCAGTCCTGACTCAAATACTCCTTGATTGCCATCTGCTTCTTATTGAACTCTTTTAAGTTGAAACCATTCTTGTGAACCAGTTTTGTATATCTTTTGCCATCCCAGGAAAGTGTCTTCTGACAAATGCCTGCCAGTTTTTCATTCTGTTCTAAAAGCAAATCTGCTCTGGTAATTGCAACAAAAATTTTATAATCCTGACCCGTCTTTTTAATTTTCACTTTTGGAAGAAGCTGGTCTAAAATTTCATGGTACTTTGCAACTTCTTTTCCGAGCAATTCATTTGAATCAATCATAAAAATAATGTAAGAAGCATTTAAAATAGAAGAATTCCAATCCATGTTGATACATTCTTCTCCGGAGATGTCATCGTATTTTAATAAAATATTACGTTTTGGAGCAGAAATCATATAATAATTCGCCGGATAAATACCGTTTACCTTTGTTCCTTCCGGCAGTACCTGCTCATAAATAAAGGCTCTGCGCTCTTCATCCTGTTTTCTTTTTAGTAAATCGATTGCCGGAAAATCATCATAGATTGCTGTATCGGTTCCCGATGCGATCAAATCAAAATACGGCAGGTCTGTCATCTGGAGACGCAGGCAGGTTTTTCCTGAGGACATACGACCAACTGCAACGACCTGTTGCACCGGCACACAGCCTGCATGAATCGGAAGAATTTTATCGGTGCCGGCTTTTACTTTTATCGGTGCAAATTTCTGTCTGCCATCTTTTAATTTCTTTTTTAATGCAATTGGAAATTCCGCATCTAAATCTTCATATACTGCTTCAATTCCGTTTTTTCCAACCATATCTATGCTTAAATATTTATTTTCAATCACCTGGCTTTCCTCTAATTCCCAGTCTTCGGAAAGAGTTTCTACTCCATTTCTTAATTCTTCATTGGTAAACAAAATTTCGGTTTTCTTTAACTCCACACCATCCACTTCAAATGGAATATAATCTACCTCATCACTAATTTTTAATTTTTCAAACATAACCGTTCCTCCTCTTTCATGTACTCTCGAAACCTATTCTTCCGTAACTAATCGATTGATGATCTCTTTCGCAATCAGTCCGGCATTGACACTGCTTCCCCCATTAATATGATTTAAACATACCGTAATCGAATATGGTTTATTTTCATTCAAAATGCCTCCTGTTACAAGTAACGTCTGTGTCTTTCCGTCTCCTTCTTCACCGGTACCGGTTTTAAATGCCGTCTCAACTCCATCAACTGCAAAGTCACGTCCTGTTCCTTCTCTCATGACTTTCACCATCATGTTTTTGATTCTGTCTGCCACCTCTTCTGTACACATCTGTCTTGTGACTGCCTGTGTCTTTGCTTTCATTGGTTCTTCTCGTTTGTCATTCGAGCCTAAAATAAAATGAGGCTCTGCCAGGACACCTTTATTTAAGATTGCATTTGTATACATGTTTAATCCAATCGTGGTTACGGATGCCTGTCCCTGACCGATACATCCGTAGACCAGATCGTAAGCATTTTCACTTTCACCCATAAAGGTATTATCATTAAATTTAAACGAATCAAAATGCATCACATTGTCAAATCCGAATTTCTTTAAGTTTTCTCTTAAAATTTCTTCCGGAACCTGCTGCGTTAAGGCAATAAAATAACCATTACAGCTCTGCGCCATCGCCGACTCCATTGTTGTCAAAGTTCCATGTACATTTCCACCTGAGCAGTGAACAGAAACCGTTTCTTTTCCCTCTGCGTCTAATGTAAAGGTATTGTTGCCTTTGCAGGTATAACTGAAATTTGCAAGTTTTGCATCGTATTCTAATGCCGATGCTGCAATTGCCAGTTTCATGGTACTTGCCGGATGAAATTTTCTTGAAAATACGGTTTCTGAAGAATCTCCTCCCAGACATACCGCAGCCTCAACCTCTCCGGTTTGAAAATTACTCACCATAACAGAGCTGTCCATATAGCCATTTTCAATCAACAGATCTTCAATAAAATTTTGTAAGTCTGCGTCAATCGTAAGCTTTACATTTCCACCAATTCGTCTCTGATTTGGATGAAACAAAGATTTTTCATCCATTCTTGAATCGGATTCACCCAAAAGTTCCGGTGCCATCCCAAGAATGGTCATGCGGACATTTCCAGTTTCCACTGCCTTTATATAATCTGTTCCTCCAATTAAACGCTCCAGAGAATTACTCTTTTTATCACTCATCCAGCTAAGTTTTCCTGGTTCACTGCCAAACATCAATACATTATCCTTTTTGTCATAAATAGTACCTGGCAGATACACTTCTGAAAGACTCAGTAAAGAACTGTCTAATTCCTGTTCTGACATTGTCGTTTTTGCGTCTGCTTCCAGATAACGGTTTCCCAAAACAACAGCCAGAACAAGCATCATTACAAGTGCCACTTTAAACAAACGCCATACCTGATTAATGTAACTTTGAAGTTTTTCTTTTTTTCTGAACATTTCTTTTTTCTCCTTTTTCCATAAAGCCAAGCTCCACAGCTATGTAACTTACAAACATTGCATTTAAACATAACCCTCTTGATGCCAGAGGAAGGCTCACTCCTGCACTGATAAATCCTCCTGTATTAGACCCAATATGAAGCAAAAGAATCGTACCGGTTACAATAATGCTTCCTAACGTCCAAAATTCTTCCATTGTATCTAAAGTTCGGATGGTTGTCATCCATCTTACAAGCAAAACTCCTGCTGCAATGACCAGTATTCCCATTAAAATTCCGTAATCATAAAGGATTCGTGTCAATGCATGATCCGTATCACAAGTCGTTTTAAAAATAATTGATAAGTTTCCAGGTCCCAATCCAAACCAGCCACTACGCTGAATATTTTTCAAAAAATAAACAATACTTTCTGTCTTTCCAACCAGTGCTTCGTCGGTTACTGCTTTCGGTAAATCAAGCCATACTTCCAGTCGTACTCTGATATGAGAAACAAACTTACATGCCAAAAATGCTGTTCCAAGACAGAGACCGATGTAAGCCATCCGGATTTTTAAATCCGGAATCGAATACCAGAAAAACGCTGTTCCAAGCAGAGCAATTAGAATTAATAAATTAAATTCGTTGCACATTGCTATAAGAGGGAAGAGAGCTACGGTATAGCATAAGAAACCGACATTTTTGGAAGAAAGGCTTCCAACCTTTCCTCCAAGATATCCTCTGCTGTGCCCTTTCAAAAACCAGCAGATAGCAGTTTGATAAAGCAGAACAACCAGCGGTAAAATCAAAATTCCAAAGACCTTAATGTGTGCTCCGTTTATCGGATTACAAAACAGCGCGCCGATTAATGCCAAAGGTGCAGAAAGCATAGCCAGAAAGCCCAGATTCTTTGACTGATACCAGTCAGTATAACAAGTCAGAAAATAAACACCTGTAAAAATCAAAATCAAATACTTTAAATCGTTTGCAAAAGCTCTGCAGTTTGATGCACAATAGGAAACGGCTGCCCCGATATTCATTAAAAACAACATGATGTAAATTCCCTGTCGTTTCTTTCGATTCTTTTCCCATATAATACTGATTACGAGTTCTACTGCTAACAGTATTGTAACTACCCATACATAAGCCAGGCTCTCATCTAATGATTTCTTATTGCTGAATACAGTCCAGAAAAGCAATGAAAAAGAACTGATAAAATAAACTAATTTTTCAAGCATTAATCTTCCTCCCTTCTGAAATCGATTTTAATTCCATCCATAAAAAGTGTTGTATTTCGTGTGATATGTTTCTGTATGGAAGCATTCTCTTTTAAAACAGTCCCCTCCATTTCGACTTCCCCCTTTAAAACAGTCAATAAAATTTTGTTTTTTGATTCTATATTCAAATAAAGTTTTACTTTACTCTTACATCCGTAAATTCTGATATCGTTAAACCACCCTGTTCCAAGTCGATAAATACCAGGCTGAAGTGAAAGTTCAGATACCATATCTTTATTTTTTAAAAAGCGTTTCATTCTTCCGATTCGCTTAATTCTCAGACTCCATATTCCTGGAACTTTATAAACTGTTTTCTGCATTGTCGCACTTTCATAACAAATGAAAATCAAAAAACAGATGACCGTTATCATTTCTAATGTGATGTTTGTGATTCTCACTTCGCTTGCCTCCTTCCTTTTATAAAAATCTCGCTTGCAAGATTCTCTGCCTGCGGCGGGTCGCTTTTGCGACAGCTTTCCTCACCGCCCGGTACAATCCTCGCAGATCGTTTTTAAATTCATAAGACGAAGTTTCCTATGAATTTAAAAAGAGCATTTCTGTATAATTTAACTATACAAAAATGCTCTTGAATTTCGTTTCTAATTTTATTTTTTTATTGCTTTTTATTCTTTCCAGAAACAATCATAAAAGATTTTTACTTCTCCCTTCCAGTTTTCCGACATGTTTCTCTCTTCATTGATATGATAATGTCCTGCGTACCAGGCTTTTATGGAAGAACCAAATCGTTCAAGGATTTCATCCATTTTTTCTTCTGTCCGTGATGTCTGTTTTCGTTCTGTAAATACTTTTGCACAACTTTTCGGAAGCACATGAGAAAGTACAATTAAGTTTAATAGGTCTAAATCTTTTTGATTCTTCTCTTCTAACCTGCCAATAATTTTCTGCCATTCTATCTTTGAAAGTTCTTCATCCGGCCACCAGCCTTCGTTATTTAACATTCTCGAAAAATAATCCGAGGAATATCCACCACCGAGTACCAGATACTGACTGCCTTCGATTTTAAATAATTCTCCATCTTTTAAAAAAATCAGATTAGGATATTCAGATTCCACATAGACTTGTCCACCCCATCGCATCTGCTTTTCATAAGAATAAATGTTTTCCGGTCTGCACTCATGATTTCCTCGAATCAATAAAATATTACATTCTTTTTGATTCTTTTGCCAAAATTCATCCACTGCTTTTTGAAGCTCCTGCTTCTTTTTTCTGTCCCCTTCTCCTAAATCATAGTTGATTCCTGCATCTCCATGCACAAACAGATAACAGTTTTCTTTTCCTTGATTTTTTTGAATAAATTCAATGATACGACTCATGTTCCCGTGTAAATCTCCGGTATGTACTCTCATCTTCAAATGCCTCCTTCTATTCTCTATATATCAAATTTTATAAAGAAGGTTCTGAATTTTGAGTTAATTCTCACATTTTACCTGATTCAACAATCGTTCATCAATTTCTATTGTTTTATTCTTTAATTTTTCTTTTAATGCATCTAAAATCACTTGCGGATGCGCGCCTTTTTGCTGTAATGTTTTTAATATTTCCAAATCTTTTCTTACTTCATCTGTAGTCCGGTATTCTTCTTTTCCATTTTTTTTCATCATTTCAAGCAGCTTTTCAGCCACGCTTTCACTGCATCCGGTTCGTTTCTGAATCTTTTCTATGTTAACACTTCCATCTCCTTTATAAACCTCTCCATATAGAAGCCGGAACATGACCTGAATACAGCTGTAAAGGTCTGTAGCTGGCGTAATTGCTTTTACTGCTTCAAGAAGCAATCCGGCACGTCTTGCTGTTCGCTCTTCTATATATCTCGCTTTTGCAACACTAAGCTGAAAAATTTTCGGAGCTCGATATCCCTCACTACTGCATCCAATTCCTTCGTTAAATACAATCTTATCTGCCATCTCCTTCTTTTCCTGCCGGCTCATGGTCTTTAAATCATATCCATATTCGTCATAAGAAAATACACTACCGAAATCAAGCAGGCAAAATGATTTTGCCACGCCCGCTCCACGAATCCAGATATTCTGCCCTTTAATATCCCCGTGACAGTATTTATCTCCCAAAAGCTGTTCTACAATCACTAAAAGCCGTTCGATTGATTCAATCGCTTCTTCGATGCTAAGCCGTCCTTTTTCTCTGACATAAGCTTCTAATGTCTGCCCCTCTGAAGTATCTAAAATCATATAACTGCTGTCCCCGTAATGCGTTAAAAATTCCGTATGAAATGCATAAGGACTGTTATTTTTTCCATCAAAATACATCTCATTTGCCAAACGAATTTCTCGTCTGACATTTTGTTCCTGACGTTTCTTTTCTTCTTCACGATCCTCTGAGCGAATGCAAATCGGCTCTCCTGCTTTTTCCCGATAATAACGTTTCACAGGTGACTGACTTTCATCTGGAAAATATTCTTTTATGATACACATCTGTTTTTCTCCATTGAAATACCGGATTCCTTTATAAGCAATCGCTGTGCCTCCCCTGCCCACTACCTGAATCAAGTCTACTTTCAACACTCCGCTTTTTTCATCCGCCAGTGTAATTTTTTGTTTTTCATCAATCAGACTCTGTCTCTCCATTCTTTTACTCCCATTTTTTATTCCTATTTTTTCCTCTTACTTAGCATTTAGCAAATAAAATATCATGAAAAACTGCATAGCCCTCTTCCAGACAGCTATCTTCAAAATCCCATGAAGCCATTCTTAACCGATTAACTCTTTCTTTTAAAGAACACATTTCTTCCATACTTTCAAAGACTTCTATAAAATATTCATCAAACGGTGTGTCCAAAAGTTCCGTTCCAAATCTGCAATTAAATAATAAATTTTCATTTATGTATGGAAGCTGAATATTTGCTACTCCAAGCGCTTTAATTCCAAGTACTACAAGCAGTAAAAATTCTCTTGAAACCTCTCTTTCTCCAGTCAGAATTTCCTTAAAAATCACTTCCATTCTACGGAGTTCATAAGGTTTTTCTTCTGCATCCATTCCATGTCTGACCGCTCTTGCTTCAAATGGTGCAAATGCCTCTCCTTTTTCCAAATCTTCCTTAATTTCATCTTCTTCTAAGCCATCTATTACATAATCATTAAATACCAAACCTCCGTCAAACAACTCATTGAATACGTGAATGACTTTCGTATAATTTAATCTCCGGCTCATCAGATATTCTTTCCATTTTTCTGATGAAACCTCTTTATACTCGTCAATGTATTCTGCTATTTTCGATAACGGACGCCCCATTTCATTTGTTTTTCCAAGCCCAATATCCGTCAACCAGCACTCTTTGAGTTCCTTCTTTAACTGCTCTTTCATCGAAGCATCCGTCTGCCAAATTTGAATATCTCTACAAAATTTTTCAATCTGCCCTATTACAACAAGGGATAATAAACGGTATAAATACCACTGTCTCCGTTTTCCGGTATCACATACATGCAAAATCACTTCCTGATTAAACACTTCTTCCAGCTTCGTTTTTCCAAGTCTGGTCGGATCCGCAATAATTCCATTCATATTTTCTGTAATGATATCCAGCGAATTTTTTGTTTCCATTCCGGTTTCATCCAGTCCAGCTTTGATTCTCTCACAAACTTCTTTGAAATTTTTTGTTGTCAGATTATCCATTTCAAAATTCAATGCATACGCTGTTTCTTTCCGTTCCTTCCAATCTTTCGATAAGCCTGCCCAAATATCAAATCCCTGATGTGTTTTTAAGACATAATACAAAATTAGTTCTGTCATATCACTTTTATTATCCATACGCATTAACGCATACTTGCACCCCGCCGATTCACAGATATCTTCATAAAGTTCCAGATAGGATTCTTCTTTATCAATATTTAGTTCATTTTCAATCACAACAAACATCAGAGTCATACACTCTAACTCGGAGAGCTTTCTCTCTTCTACTTGCTCTCCCGATTCCTCTGCTTTTAAATCCTTTATAAACTGTGTAATAAATTTCTGACGCAATTTTTTATGTCCATTTAAATATTCAAATTCCAATTCTCCAATCTGCTTTATCATTTCTTTTGACGTTTTTACTGTCTCTTTGGCTTCCCATTTTTCTATTGAATACGGATAATCTGTTATTTCAGCAACGCACTTCAACACTTCTCTATACATCTTTATCTTCTCCTGTCTTTTTTATTCTAAAACCTTCTCTCAGAAAATTGTTTATAAATACTCCTCTATCTTAGTTCGATATTCTTTCACTAATTCTTGCAGTTCTGTCCACACTTCTAATTCCTCTAATTTTTTCTGCAAATCTTTCAAAACACCAACATTCATTCTTCTGTTTGACACAGCTAATTCAACTACACGCTCGATCTGTACTGGCAGTTCTTCTAAGATTTGTTTTTCCAGATTTTCTTCTTTCTTTTCTTTTAGCAGACAAAGTTCACAGCCAATTGCCCGCACTAAAAATAACGCATCCGGCTGTGTCTTTTTTACTGCTTCCCGATAAGTTTCATATCCTTTTTCATATTGCTTCATACAAAAATAATCACTCATAATCGTCCGGTAACTGTCCATCACTCTGTCAGGAAGAGAAATCTTACGAAATTCCAACGCTTTTTTATGCCATTTTAAAGCTTCTTCATACTCTTTTCTTTGATAATAATAGCTTCCCATATTGGAAATAATTTTTCCGTAAGTCAACTTATATTCTTCTTGTTTTTTTTGATATTGCGGCACATTTTCCAATTCTTTTATTGCGGCTTCTAATAGCGGATACGCATCCCTCTTCTTCTCTTTATTACAACAATAATATAAAAAATTATAACAAGTCCCTTGTTCTAACGGCGTTAACTTTATTTTTTGCATTTCCTCTACCGCAATCCAGCCAATTTCCACACACTTCTGATTCTCGCTTAAGTCTTCATGAAGTCCTGCAAGCTCATAATAAAATTCAAAGGCTTCTTTTTTTACTTCGTCCTCTTCTGCTAAAAAGCAATACAGTTCTGCTCCAAGCTCTCCATAAATGAATTCCGCAAAATCAAGGTGACGGCATCTTCTGCTAAATTGGGCTGCTTTATCAAACTTAGGATAATATTTTAAATTTTTTATTACCAAATCTATAACTTCTTTTCTATTCTTTGTCTCCAGAAATGCACACAAAGCCAGATATTCTCTAATTGTTTCATGCGAAAATTCAAGCTGCTCATCTACGATTCCCAACTTTGGAAGAATTTGATAAATCAATGCCTTCGTCATGTTCTGCGGAATTATTGTCTCACTCAAAACTTGTTCCAATAAGCTTTGATATTCCAAAGTTCTGAGCTTGTTTTCTTCCGAATCCACATTTATCCAAAGCAACGCTTTCTCTACTTCCAATGCTATCTTCGGTAAAATCTCATGAATTAAAAAGCGTCGGATCTCACGAAGATTATCACGATGCGCTTCCATTGAATCTGCTAAAACATCTAGCTCAAAATATTTTTGAAGCAACTCATTTCTACTTTTTAACCGCATCGCTTCTTCCGGTGCACGCTCATAAATCTCTCGAAAAAGCCTTAAAAACATTGGATTTTCTAATTCTTCTTTTAAATGGATTTCCGGTGCCACCCATTGTGTAGGACTCAACTTTAAATACGCATCAATTTGTGTTTTCTCCAGCTTTTCAAATTCAATCTTTTTAAATTTTTCTTGAATTGAAGGGTCATAAAACGAAAATTCTCTTCTGCTTGTCATAATGATATTTACATTTGAAAAAGAACTAAGCTCCCGAATTTCATTTTCCAGGCACTCGTATACCATCATTCCATTTTCCAGACAATAATCTACTAATTCATTCACTCCATCTAATAAAAACAGGAACAAATACTCAGATGATTCTCTTAGCATCTTGCATACCACATCTGTCCGTACCGCCTCATTAAAAAACGCACATAATTCATCCAGCAAAAAGTTTCCTCGAATCCGTTTTCGATTCCAGACATTCATCTTGAAATACAACGGAATTACTGTTTTATTGTTGAGCATTGCCCCTGTCAGTTCTCGCTCTAATAATAAAAGCGATGTTGTTTTTCCGGTTCCTCCAGATCCACATAAAATATAATTTTCAGGATAAGTTTGATAAAATTCCAATAAATTCAAATGGTTCACCAGCTTTCGTAAATAAGTGTATCTAGATTCATTATAGCAAAAAAAGCCAGTACTCAAAAGCAACTCTGGGATTAATTCTGGAAAGAACCTTTTCCTGCCTTGAAATTTTATTCTTGCTGGCATTAATTACGATAAAGAAACAAAACATCACAGTTGTTCCATTAAAAAAATTGATCATTCTAATTTTTAGCATATTAAAAGAGATGGTTTTTCAACCATCTCTTTTTCCTCTGAACTCACTTTTCTCGTTTTAATTTTTTTCTCATAACTCCGCCAACTAATACGCCTGCTACAAGTAAAACTGCAATACCATATATCCATACTTTTTTGTTTTTCTCTGTACTCAAAGCAGAAGCTCCGCCTATATCTGATTCGGCATCCACTTCCGGCATTGACTCTATTGCTTCTTTCACCTGTTCAAAACTATAAATACTATTCTCATTCAGTTCCTGACTTTCTTCTGAACTAAAAGCACTTATATCACTTTCTCCGGTTACCACATCTAATGTAACAATCTGATATTTGCCTTCTCTACAAACAACACCAAAAGGCTGTCTCATCTTCGGAGTTCCACCAAGAAAATATACCATATCTAAATCCTCTTTATTAAAAGTTTCTCCCAGAACAGAATCTAACTTTCCAATATAGTCTGATTTTGTTTCATCATATCCGGCTGTTGGAATTGTCCAACTACCTACTTTTTCAAGTTCCATTTCCAGTTCTTCCTGTGTATAAGTGCCATCTTCAAGAAGCTCCTGCTGCAATTCTTCATCAATTGGCAGTGCCCTGCTTACAGTTACAATCACATATCTGTCTTCTGAAACTTTTACAGGAACTTCCCAAATATAAACCGCATTATCTAAAGTATCTTGTAAATTTTCAGCCGTCAGTTCTTCTTGTTCAAAAATATTTGTATTTATATATATTTTCACTGCTCGAGAATAATCGATTTGTAAATTCGTATTTTCATCTTCTACCGCACCTTGCGCCCAACGATAAATCTCGTCTTCCATTTGGGAAATTTCGTGTAAATCTGGATTACTGTCTAGTGTTTCGATTGAGTAAGCGTATGTATTAGAGGAATTTAAAAATATAATTGAGAAAGTAAATACTGCTATTATCAAAAATTTTTTCATATCTACACCCTTCTTCTACTTTACATTCTCACCATTGCTCGAGCTACGTCCTATATCTTTATAATACAATTGTACTATGCAAATATAGTACTTGTCAATATTTATCTTACAATTTATCATTTCTTCTTGACCTCCCCACATTTTCATAGTACTATCTAAAGGTAGTACTATACTTATAAGGAGGTTCTTATGCCAAATCGATACGGTTTATCTGACACAGAATTGGAAATCATGGAAATGATATGGTCTTCTCAATGCCCCATTTATTTCAATCAAATTTTAGATTTCTTTAATAACAATGGAAAAGACTGGAAAAAGCAAACATTACACACTCATCTTTCACATCTAATTGAAAAAGGTGCATTAGACTGTAAAAATGAAGGACGCAAAAAAGCTTATTTTCCAAAATTGACACGTGAACAGCTCACTCAAAGATATGCAAAATCTTTTTTAAACAATGCATTTAATGGTTCTTTGAACTTGTTTCTTTCTGCCCTTACAGGCAACAAAAAAGATTGTACACAAGAAGAGCTGGATGAACTAAGAGATTTTCTCAATAAAGATTAGGATGTGATTTTTTTATGATAAATTTAATAATTGCTTCTTCCATTCGCTTACTTTTTTATATGAATCTTGTTGGAAGTATCTTTTTATTTTTATCTATTGGCGCAACGCATTTATTTAGTAAACAGCTTGCGCCCAAGCATAAACTTTTATTTTGTAAAGTAAATATCTTCTTATTTTTACTTCCTGTTCCTTTACTTACAAATTATTACAAACGATTGTTTTCTCCATTTATGATGCATCCAAAACCAACGGATAAAATACCTGTTGATGATTCAATCAGAATTGTTCAAAATCATCTGGTTCTTCGTCCACCGAATATCAGTATTGGAATTTTAATCGGACTGTTTTTATGCATTAGCATTATGCTGTTTAGAGCTATTTACATACGCCGATTATATATTCAGACTAAAAATTTCTGCTCAACTATTGATTCCGATTTTAATTTTAAAGAATTCATTCAGCCAAACCAAGCTATCATTACAAACCTATCGAGGGATTTAAGATTATCTAAATCTCCAATTCTCTCATTATCCGACCACATTTCAATTCCTTTTGTGACAGGACTTTGGAACACGAAACTATTTTTACCTTTATCCTTTAATTTGTCTGATGATACAAACTATTTGATTATTAAACATGAACTTGCACATCTAAAACACCATGATAATTTATTTAAGCTAACTCTTATGCTTTTATCTGTTTTGTTTTGGTATAACCCATGTATTTATCTTTTAATTCAATTTTATCAAAATACTTCAGAATTAGCCGCTGATGATTTAGCATTAATGAATTGTACACTCGAACAAAAAAGAAACTATGGCAATGCCCTTTTAAAATATTCATCTACACCACCTCATCTTTCACTTGTTTCTTCAAGTGGATTTACGTTTCATCAAAAAAATATACTGAAAGAGAGGATTACTCATTTGAAAAAACATACTGCACATAAACACCCTATTTTTACTTCTATTGTAACTGGACTCGGAATTATATTTTTAAGTTTTTCTTCTTCTCTTACCATTCTTGCTTATAATACACCCGCTGTAGAAATAGATAATATTCACTCCTTAGAAGAAGTTCTTAATGAAGAAAAAAATATATCTGAAACGGAAGGTTTCTTCTCGGTTATTGATGAAGAGGAGGATACTTTTCTTTTTTCTGATTCTTATTTCACAGATGAAAACGGAACTTCTTATAATGTGGCCATATCAGATGTAGACATATCAGAAAAAAAATTATGTAAGCATACCTATGTAAGTGGAACTTATACCAGACATGATAAAAAGACCAATGGCAGTTGCAAGGTTCTAAAATATCAAGCGCAAAGATGTTCTTCCTGCCAAAATCTGGTATTAGGAAATTTAATTTCTAGCCTTTATTCTGCCAAATGCCCTCATTAAAATAAGGTTATTGGAGATTTATGTAATGAATAAAATAAAACAATGGTTTTATATGATTCGATTGGTATTCGTGGAACATTTGGCATATATAGAGGCGCAATGGTTCGATATTGTTGGTACAATAGTTTCTGTTTTTCTATACTATGCAATATGGCAAATTATATTTAAAAAATATGATAGTATATCCGGATATACGTTGAATCAAATGACAAGTTATATTATCTTATCAAGAGTTCTTAGTTCTCAGTTTTCAGATGGTATAAATGAAACTCTTGCACAATGGATATATTCAGGACAAATAGGTACCGAACTTACTAGACCGGTTTCTATATTTACAATTCTTTGGACAAGAAGAATTGGAGAATTTATCTTTTTTGCTGTTTTTAAAGCGATGCCAACACTATTTATTGCATTTTTTGTTTTAGGAGGCACACTTCCATTTAATATAACATATACTTTCCTTTTTGTAATAAGTATATTAATTTCAATCGGAATTATGTTTATGATTGAATTATTATTTGGTATGTTATGTTGTTATACTTTGACACACTATGCGTTAAGTTTTACGAAGACATCAATTATGGAATTTTTAAGCGGTGGTATCATTCCACTTTTTCTTCTCCCTGGATTTTTAGAAAAAATATTGAACATGCTGCCTTTTGCAGGTATGGTTTATATTCCAATAAATCTTTATTTGGGAAAAATATCTTGTTTTGAAGGAATGAAATTTATTTTTATAGAAATAATATGGATTATTATTTTCGCTCTAATAAATAGTATGTTGTTTCGTCATGTTATAAAAAAAGTAGTAGTTCAGGGAGGGTAAGATGAAAAAGCTATATTATTACTTGGTTATGATGAAAGCATATATGCGAATTGGAATTATTACTTTTACAGAGTATCCGTTGGATTCTATTATATGGTGTGTTGCTATGTTCGCAAGAGAAGCTGCAAGTTTTTTTGGTATTTTCTTTATTTGTAAAATGCTTGGAGGATTAGGTGCTTGGACTCTTTATGAAATATGCATATTGTTTGGAATGGCTATGATTCCTGAAGCCATCGGGCAGTGTTTTTTTGATTCTGTATGGAATATTGGAACATTTATTAGAGATGGAACATTAGACAAATTTATTGTACGACCTTTACCGATTATCATGCAGTTGTTAGGTAATCGATATACTTTTCAGGCTATTATAACAATAATCAGTGGAGGGATTATTATATATTACGGAATTTATCATGCTATGGTCTCTTTCACGATTGGAAAATTTTTGCTATTAATTTTATTTATTATTTGTGGAACTAGTATTAATACTTCCATTTATTTGATATTTAATAGTCTCAATTTTTGGATAATACAAGGAAATGATATTGCATATTTGGTTTTAACAATTAGGCAATTTGCTAAATATCCAATTACTATTTTCCCCAAGGTCGTAGGGATAACAATATCATATGTTATTCCGTTTGCGTTTGTTTCATATTATCCAACACTTTATTTGATTGGAAAAGGAACCGTATTTATTCCGATCTGTACAGTATTTATTGCTATATTATTACCGCTCATAGCCATATGGATTTGGAATTGTGGAATGAAAAAGTATGATAGTACAGGAACGTAAATTTCTTTTTATAGAACAGAAAAAAGAAATCAAGAAAATTTTTAAGATTCCTTGTAATTCGTTTTTTAATGAATATATCAACAAGGTTAATTTTTTTAAAGATACTATTTAATTATATTATGATTGTGAGAACAGTATGACGTTAATTAAGGTAGAAAATGTAACCAAAGAGTATAAAAGAAAAAAAAGTAGTCAAAATTTAAAAGAAGAACTTCTGCATATATTTCATCCTAAATATGAAAATGTAAGAGCTGTTGATAATATCGACTTTTCAATAGAAGAAGGAGAAGCAGTTGGGTATATTGGTCCAAACGGTAGTGGAAAATCAACTACCATTAAAATGCTTACAGGTATATTAACTCCAACAAAAGGAAACATTTATGTAAACAATAGAATTCCAACAAAAGAACGAAGAAAAAATAATCGTGAAATTGGTGTAGTCACAGGAAATCGTTCATTACTTTTTTGGGATGTTCCAGTAATAGAATCTTTTAACTTATTGCAAAAAATGTATGAAATTCCTTCGCATATATATGAGAAAAATCTTCGGGAATTTACTGAATTATTAGAGCTGCATTCACTTTTAACAGTCCCTGAAAGACAATTATCTTTGGGACAAAGAATGCGTTGCAATATTACGGCGGCTTTTTTACATGATCCTAAAATTGTATATCTAGATGAACCTACAATAGGACTTGATACAAAATCGAAAAATAGCATTAGAAATTTTATAAAGAAAATCAATGAAGAGAAAAAAACAACCTTTTTAATTACTTCACATGATTTTCAAGATATCGAAGCACTGTGCAAAAGGATTATAGTAATCGATCATGGTAAGATCATTCTAGATAATCATATTGAAAATGTAAGAAAGGAATTTGAAAAATATAAGCATATTGTTTTTGAAGTTGACAATAATATGCCAATGAAATTGGCTGCCCCTATTATGAATGGAGTAAAATTTATATATAACGATTGTTACTATGTAGAGGTGGAATATGAAATTGAAAGTGTAGAGGCAAAAACAATTATTGATCTTGTTTCAAACTATTGTCAAATCAAAGATATTTCTATTAGTGGGCGGGATATTGAACATATTATAAGTGATATATTATATAAGTAAAGTCGGGTATGCTCCCGGAGCACGGTCTCATCTTCCGACAGGGAAGGAGCCTGCTCCTGAAGTTTTTTCGTGGTTGGTTTTTTCGTCAACAACCGAGAATTCCCGCCCTAATTCTTAAACCTTCTTCATGCAAAAAACTCCCCGCCATCCGGCGAGGAGTTTTCCACATCTTATTTTACATTCTATTCAATTACAATTACAGTTTCAGATTAACTCCGATTTCATTCATATTTTTCAGAATTGCATCTACCGCAGCCTGCACTTCTTCGCTTGTCAGTGTTCTTGTATCAAGTCCAAAGGACAAACGAATGGTTACGCTCTTCACTCCTGCTGCATCATAGATATCAATAACCGAAACTTCTCTTAAAATTTCAAGTTCTAATTTCTTCCAGCACTCAGAAATTGTATCAAAACGTACTCCTTCCGGAATCAGTAAAGATAAATCATATTCAATCGTCGGATATTTGGATGGTTCATTGAACTCTAAGTCCATAGCCGGAATTGCAAGTAATGCATCCATATCAATTTCAATGCATACCACTGCCGCATTTTTCGCAATATGAGCCAAAGTCTTTGGATGCAGGGTATTCAAGATACCGATTTCTTTTCCGTCTACCAAAATCTTTGTTGTATTCTTCGGATGCTGCCACTCATGTCTTACTTCTGTTTTTTCATAAGCCACTTTTTTATGTTTCAGCTGACTTACAATAGTATTTAAAAGCTGTACTGCTTTAATATATAATTTCTTTTCGCTTTCTTCTTTGCTGTACATTGCGATTCCGAGCATGCGATGTTCATCGGCAGTCTCATCTTCTCTTACTCCTAATACGGTACGCGCAATTTCAAACATTCCAAAGCTTGGTTTGTAATTACGGTTATTGTATACCAATGGAAGGAAGCTCTGCATCATGCTGGTTCTTAAAATTCCATTGTCGTCTGCATGACCTAAAAGACGTACATTTTCTTCCGGAGCAAGTCCAAGATTTCTAAGAGCATCCGGATCACACCATAATCTGGTATTGACTTCATTCATTGCGTAAGCTTTTACCAGTAAGTCTTTAATCAGATTTTCTTCTTTTCTGCGTTCTGTTGTCTTTGCAGGAAGCAGTGGAGATAAGGTTGTCTTGATTTCAAAGTTATCATATCCATAGATACGTGTAATTTCTTCAATAATGTCGGCTCTCATGCTGACATCTTTTGTTCCTCTCCAGCTTGGCACTTCTGATACGAAGTTTTCGCCGTCCTGTGTGGTCTTAAATCCAAGCTGTTCCAGTGTTAATTTAATTCTTTCACATGGAATATCAATTCCGGTATAACGGTCTACGAATTTTTTGTCAAACTCTACTTTTAATTCCGGATATTTTTTCACATACACATCTGTAATCTTACTTGCACATTCACATTCCGGATCTACGTCTTTTAAAAGCTTGATGAAACGTTTTACGGCAAGCATTGTCATTTCCGGGTCAAGTGTCTTTTCATAACGTGCAGATGCATCGGTACGAAGTGCTAATCTGGAAGCCGATTTACGAACACTTACCCCGTCAAAGTTTGCAGATTCCAATACAACAGAGGTTGTTCCGTCTACGATTTCACTGTCTAAACCACCCATGATTCCGGCAACTGCAACTGGCGTTTCATTATCATAAATCATCAAGGTATCCGGTGTAATTTCACGTTCTACATCATCCAATGTTTTGAACTGGAAGGATTCTTTTGGCGTGTCAACTACAATCTTTTCGATTTTATTTCCGTCAAATGCATGCATTGGCTGACCAAGTTCTAACATAATGTAGTTAGTTAAGTCTGCAAGCAGGTTGATTGCTCTTGTACCACAGTAGAACAGACGAATCTGCATTTCCATTGAGCTGACTTTTTTGGTTACATTTTCAATGCGCATGCTTGTGTAACGGAATACCAGGTCTTTGTTTGCTACTTCTACTGCAACAGTTGCATCACCTGTGTATGGATTTTCCATTACATCAAGTGGTTTTACATGCTGGTTGGTCAGTGCTGCAAATTCACGCGCCATTCCATAATGTCCCCATAAGTCCGGTCTGTTTGTTAAAGATTTATTATCGACTTCAAATACCACGTCGTCGATTGGGAAGATTTCTTTTAAATCTGTACCGTTCTTTAAATCTGCATCTAATTCCATGATTCCGTCATGTGTCTCAGAGATTCCCAGTTCTTTTGCGGAACAACACATACCGAAAGATTTATATCCACGAATTTTAGAAGCTTTGATTTTGATTCCGCAAACTTCTCCGCCTACTTTACAAAATGCAGTTTTTAAACCTGCTCTTGCATTCGGGGCTCCACATACTACATCGTAAACTTCATCTCCGGCATCCACTTTTAATAAATGCAGATGATCGGAATCCGGATGGTCTTCGCAGGAAAGAATTTCACCTACAACAACATCTTTTACATCTTTTCCTTTATATTCAATTCCTTCTACTTCTGCTGTAGAAAGTGTAAATCTGTGAATCAGCTGGTCTAAATCCCATCCGTCTAAATCTACAAAGTCTTTAATCCAATTCATTGATACGAACATGTTTCTTCACCTCCTATTTACTTACAAACTGTGACAATGCATTTAAGTCACCTTCGTTAAATACACGAATATCTTTTACGCCATATTTCATCATTGCCAGACGGGTCAGACCCAGACCAAACGCAAATCCGGTATATTTATCTGGTTCTTCTTCGGTGTTAATTCCTGCGTATTTTAATACGTTTGGATGAATCATACCACA
The DNA here is from genome assembly GCA_003481745.1 of Firmicutes bacterium OM04-13BH. Classification (GTDB taxonomy): domain Bacteria; phylum Bacillota; class Clostridia; order Lachnospirales; family Lachnospiraceae; genus Blautia; species Blautia stercoris. The sequence continues at coordinate 27,777 of QULP01000012.1, read as the reverse complement.
TGGACACAGTTCCAGCCATCCGGAGTTTTTACAGGATGGGCATCCGTCACCTCCACAGATTAAGCACTGGATATCTAATTCAAATCCAGGTTCCACAAATGGGAAAAATCCAGGACGCAGACGTACTTTTACATCTCTTTCAAAGATTTCAGAAAGCATGGTTTTCATAAAATAAATCAGGTTTGAAATAGAGATGTCTTTATCAATCATAATTCCTTCCATCTGGAAGAAAGTGTTTTCATGGCAGGCATCGATTGCTTCATTTCTGAAACATCTTCCCGGGAATACGGCACGAATCGGACGTCCTTCTTCTTTTAACGCTTTTGCATACTTCTTCATAATTGCATTCTGTGCAGCGGAAGTATGGCTCTTTAATAACTGGTTTGGTGTAGACAGATAATAGGTATCCTGCATATCACGCGCCGGATGATATTTCGGAATATTCAGTGCTTCAAAGCAATGATAATCATCTACGATTTCGCTATAATCTTCTACATTAAATCCCATAGATTCAAAGATATCCTCTAATTCTCTCTGAATCAGAGTAATTGGATGATAAGAACCACACGGATTTTCTGTCGGAAGAGATTCATCGTAGGACTCTGCCTGATTGATGGCTCTTTCTTCTTCCAGACGAATCAGTTCTTTTTCTTTTTCTTCAAATTTTGCAATTACTTCCTGTTTAAATGTATTGATTAACTGTCCTGTTGTCTTTTTCTGTTCCGGCGGAACTTTTCCAAGCTCTTTCATTAAGCCTGAAACATACCCTTTTTTACTTAAAAAATTTCGGCGAAGTTCTTCTAAAGAAGAAGATGCATTTACGGTTCCAAGTTCATCTTGAAACTGTTCTCTCAGTTTTTGAATCTTGTCTTTCATAATTTCCTCCATAAATTAAAAATTCAAGCACGCTTCTCATTTATTGAAATAAAAAAACCTCGCCCCACAAAAAGGGACGAGGTATCTCGCGTTACCACCCTAATTCAAAACCGCTGTTTTTTTATTATTTCTATTCTTTCTCTTATACGGTTTTGCTCTCATCTGGCTTTAATGCAGCCTTACATCTGACTTAACGCTGAACTTTACAGCTTTTCGCCAGAAGCTCCCGTGCTGAAATTCGATTTCTGATGTTTTTGCTTCTGCTTACAGCCGGTGACAAAAGCTCTCTGGAAAAACAAGTTCAAAAATCTACTTACACACATTCTTCGCTTTAAAAATTCTAACATACTTTTTTTTAAAAATCAATAAGAAACAGCCGAATTATTTTTTAATAAGCCAGCTGTTTCTCTTATCTTTTTATTCTTTTACTCCACCTAATGTTAATCCGGTTACAAAATATTTCTGTAAGAATGGATAAATACAAATAATTGGAAGCATTGTGATAATCGTAGCCGCTGCACGAACCGAAGTAGGTGTAACCGCTCCAATTGCATTTTTCATCGCTTCTGCCGAAGCACCCTGATTTGTTACAGACGACAACAGTTTCATCAATTCGTATTGAAGTGTTGTCAGACTACCATTCATACGGTTATACAGCATTGCATCAAACCAGGAATTCCACTGTCCAACTGCTACAAACAGTGCAACGGTTGCATACACTGGTTTGCATAACGGAGAATAGATTTTTAAGAAAATCGTGGTATATCCTGCACCGTCTAACTGCGCAGATTCTTCCAGACTATTCGGGATTCCGTTCATATATGTACGAATTACCAACATATTAAATGCACTTACCATTCCAGGAATTACATATACCGCAAAACTATTGGTAAGTCCAAGTCCTTTATATAACAGGAAAGTCGGAATCATTCCACCATTTACATACATTGTAATGACCCAGAATAAAGAAAGTCCTCTTTTAAACAAAAAACGTTTTCTACTAATAATAAATGCAAGAATTGCATTCGATACCAAAGCCAGTACTGTTCCAATAATCGTTCTTGATACGGTAATATAAGCACCTGTAAGCAGATTATCTTTTTGTAATACGGTAATATAGTTTTTCCATGTAAATTTTCTTGGCCAAAGGTAAATTCCTCCACGAAGTGCATCTGTACCATCATTTAATGAAATTGCCAATGTATTTAATACCGGATATAATGTAATAATTACAAGCAAAATCATAATGATTGCATTTACAATTGGAAACACTTGTATTTTCTTTTTTGCTTTTTTTGTCTCTTCCATTGTCAAATTCCTCCTGATTAGAATAACTGTTCCTCACCATTATGTTTTGCAATCTGGTTTGCAATTACAATCAAAATGATACTAACAGCACTTTTAAAGATACCTGCCGCTGTACCAATTGCATAATCACCCTGACTGATACCCCATTTTAACACGTAAATATCGATTGTCTGAGATACACTCTGTACCAGGCCATTTCCTAAAAGATACTGAATTTCAAAACCTGCATTTAATACATTACCTACATTCATAAGAAGCAGAATAATAATTGTAGGTTTAATTCCCGGCAATGTGACGTATTTAATTTTTTCCCATCTTCCTGCACCATCAATGGAAGCGGCTTCATATAAAGACGGGTCAATAGATGTAATAGCCGCCAGATAAATAATTGCATTCCATCCGGTTTCTTTCCATACATTTGCAAACGCTACAATCGGCCAGAAATATTTTGTATGTGCGAAAAAGTTAATCGGCTTACTAATCAGATGAAGATTTACAAGTAACTCATTTATAATTCCGGTTCCCGAAAGCATATCATGTAAAATACCTGTTACAATAATCCAGGAAAGGAAATGTGGAAGGTAAGAAATTGTCTGTACGACTTTCTTTCCACCTTTTGATTTGATTTCGTTTAGTAAAACAGCAAATGCAATTGCTGTAAAAAATGTAACCACAAGATTAATTACACCCATGGCCAGCGTATTTCGAATTACGCGAATAAATGTCATATCTGAAAACAGCATCCGGAATTTTTCTAATCCTACAAATTCAGAATGAAGAATTCCTGTTCTTGGCTTATAATTCTGGAATGCCATTGCCCATCCTCCAAGTGGAAGATAGTAAAAGATAATTCCATAGATTACCATTACTGCTGCCCAAAACAATAGTACTTTCTGACGTTTTATTTCTTTCCATGTGATTTTATTTTTATTTTCTTTTCTCGATTTTGTTTTTACCATTGCCATAACATCACTCCTTAAAAAACAGGCAGATGAAATTTTATGCTACATCTGCCTGCCTTTAAATTTCATTATTTAAATTGTGCTGCCTGTTCCATTCTTCTGTCTAATTCTGTTTGTAATTCACTAATAAAATCTTCCGGTTTACAATCGCTATATGCTTTCATATATTCGCTCCATGCACCGTCAAAATCTTTTGCCATTACAACCTGTGGCAGTTTTTCATGTTTTAATTCTGCAATTTTTGTCCATGCTACACCACCGTCGGTATCTGTTGTAAAGTTATTGGAATAACTCCACATTGGATACCAGTCTCCAGGTGCATCATTTGTACCAAGCATCTCTACATAAGTTTCTGCTCCATACGCCTCAAATGCTTCTTTGATATCATCATTTAAGCCTGAGAAAAATTCACTTGCCTGTCCATCTGGTTTATTTGCATTTATTCCATCTTCACTTGTTCCTGTATACTGTGGGAAGTAAGAATAACTGCACATATGTGATGCTTTATACGCAGTATCGGATACCTGCATTCTTTCTTCCGGAGTTCTGTAAAATTCTCCGTTCTCATCTACTTCATAGTCTTTACCCTCTACGCCCCAGCAACGTAAGTTATGTACTTCTTGTGAAAGTAAATCATTCACAAACTGTAATGCACCTTCTACATCCTCACAGCTTGTTGTAATCGCAAGTCCACTTGATGCATTAAATGCTCCACCGGAATTATGCCACTGGTTATCACGCCCATCAATTGTAACAGGAACCGGAATATAATCACAGCCCTGCTTATCCAGTCCGGCTTGTTTAATTGCATCATTTGCATTTAAAAAATCCCACCACTGGTCAATCATTCCAAGTACACGTCCTGAAGAAAGTTTTGAGATATATTCGTCATAGCTCTGAGTAAATGATTCCGGGTCTACAATTCCTTTTTTATACTCCTCATTTAACTTTCCAAAATATGCTTTTGCAGTATCTGTTGTATTGTAATCCATAACTTTCTGAGTTTCAGGGTCTACCATACAAGAACCATCATTTGGATATCCATCCAAGAACATTGGAGCATTTTCCAGACAGAAATATCTCCAGTCATCGCATAAAATAGTATACGGAATATTTTCTGTTCCATCTTCCATTGTAGGATTTGCTTCATTATAAGACTCTATCAGATTAAAATAGTCATCCATTGTTTTAATTTCTGGATAGTTAGCCCATTTTAATACTCTTGCCTGAATCCAAAATGCTTCATCATTATGAGTACAGACTTTTTCTTCACCTTTGATGCAGCTAAACTGTGGTATCCAGTAAATATGACCATCTTCCTGTCTTAATTTTTCCCATTCAAGGTCTGTAAATAAATTTTTAATATTCGGATAGTCATCCAGATAATCATCTAATGGAACAAGCGCTTCTGCATCATATAACTGTGGTGTTCCATTTCCTCCCTCAATAAAATCCGGATACTCTCCTCCTGCAATCATTGTTCCAATTGCTTCTACATCCGTCTGTCCTGTCAGCCAAGTTTCTTTTACTTTTGCTCCAGTCTTTTCTGCAATCAGTTCCTGAATCTCATTATCATCATTAATTTCCGAACCCGGAACTGCAAAAAAGGCAGTAAACTCTTTTACTCCTCCTTCATCTGAACTTGATTTACTTTTTCCACTGCCGCCGCATCCAGTAAATAATGTGGCAGCCAATACCGTGCCTATCAGTACACTTGCAACTACTTTTCTTCTCATACTGTAAGTACCTCCTTTTTGATATATTTATTATACTTGTTTCACTTTTTACAAACCATCTGAGAAATTATAGTCAAACACAGGATAAATTATAGTTTTTCTTTATTTGTTCTATAATTTATCCTGCTTTTTATTATTCTTCAAACATTTGTTTTCTAAATCTTGCCGGAGTGCAGCCTTTCACCTGAATAAATCGATTCACAAAATAATCCAGGTCATGATATCCTACTTCCTCCGCAATTTGTATAATTTTTTTATCTGTATGGATGAGCTGATTCGATGCTTGCTCAATCCGATAATTATTTAAATAATCTTTAAAAGACTGTCCATATTTCTTTCTAAATAACTGCCCCAGATATGCACTATTTACATAATATTTTTCACTTAGCCCTTTTAAAGTAAGATTAGAAGCAAAACTCTCACGGATTTCTTTTTCTACCATACCAAGAACTCCTCTTGAAACATTCTTTCTAAGTTGAAAAAGGTACTCTGCATATTCACATGCAAAACTTGCAAGATGCGCTTTACTTCCTCGCATAATTCCACTTTCAAAACTGCTCTCACTGATTAATCTTAAAATTTCCTGTTGATTCACATCATCATCCTGCTCGCTTGCAAGATGAATCAAGCGAAATAAAAGATAATTGATGTTAAGCGTCATGGTCTCACTGTTCATTCCCATATTTCCCATTTCCTGGTAAAATAACTCAATTGCCTTTTTTATTTCTATATAATTATTTTGCTCGATTGTCCCAATCAACCGGTCCAGACTTTCTTTACACAATACAATCTTATTACAGGATACCTGCACTTCATCTTCGTAAAAGTAAATGGATTTTTGCGCCCGAAATCCCTGAAAGGACCGAAGCATACAGGTATTTCCATAAGACTTTGAAATACTGTTGATATCTGAAACCTTCTTTCCAACCAACATTATCAGTGGCTGTTTCATATTATTTACCAGATATTGATAAAACTTTTCCAGATAAGCTCTTTCATCTAATCCTAATTTTTGCGCCATCCCATCTGCAAAAATCAGACCAATATCATATATTTTTTCATTCGCAGATACATCAAACACACAATGGTTTGCATCTTCTTTTAAAAATTCAATGCAGCACTGATATAATTCTCTTTGAAAATTTCTCATATCTTTTTCTATACTTTCATCCATTTCCTCGGATTGTGCTTTTTGAATTTCAACATAACGAACTCCCTCTATATTCTTCATATGTTGTTTTACATATTCCAAATTGAAATCATCATATTTTCCATGAATCAGTGCAATTACATTTCTGGAAAAGTAAGCTTTTTCCTGCTCTTTTCGCTTTTTATCCAATTCTCTATCCTGACTTCGCATTGTATAAACTTTTTCCAGTAACTTAAGTAACATTTCACGGTCGATAGGCTTTAAAAGATATTCCGTACACTCATTTTGCATTGCCCTCCTCGCATACTCAAAATCGGCATAGCCGCTTAAAATCACAAAATAAGCATTGGATAATTTTTCTCTTTTTATGGTTTCTAAAAGTTCAAGTCCTGTCATCTCTGGCATTCGAATATCTGCAATAATTAAATCTACTTCTTCTTGTTCTAAAAATGCAATTGCCTCTTTCCCATTTGCAGCCATCCCTGCAATTTCAAATCCCTCCTGTTCCCAGTCAATGAGCATTTTTATTCCTTGCAGAATAAATGGTTCATCATCCACTAATAGTACTCTTAACACTTAATTTTCCTCCTCATACATATTCAGCAGGTATCTGAATCATAACCATGGTTCCTACCCCTTCTTCTCCTTCAATCGTAAATTTCACTTTATCATCTGAAACTATTTTCAGTCTTAAACAAGCATTAATCACCCCTACTCTTCCTTTTACTTTCAGCATTTCAATACTTGCATTTTGCATTTTATTTTGTAAATCCTGATACTCATTTTCGCTCATTCCATTCCCTGTATCTTCTATTTCAATATATAAATTTTCGTTTTTTTCATAGATTCTTACAAAAATCCATCCCGGAGAGGATTTACTTTCAATTCCATGTACACATGCATTTTCTACAAATGTGACCAGAGTAAGTTTTGGTATAATTTTCTTCTCACATTTTGGACTTATATTTATATCATAATTTAATCGCTCTCCAAATCTATATTTTTGAAGTGCCAAATATGCTTTTACAAATTCAATTTCCTGTTCTATTTCCACACAGTCTGCTCCCCACTCTACATACTGTCTTTGCATTAATGCAAGTTTTTCTACCATATCTGCCGTTTCATTTTCTTGTTTTAAAATACTATGCATCCGGATGCTTTCAAGCGCATTAAATAAAAAATGAGGATTTATCTGACTGTGCAATGCAAGTAACTCTGCATTTTTTCTTCCTACTATAATCTCTTGTTCTCTGATTTTACTTTTATACACCGTTTCAATTAAATGATTCGTTCTCTCTACCATACGATTATAGTTGCGAATCATACTTCCAATTTCATCTTTTCCCCGTTCATCTGACATATAAATCAGTTGTTCATTATTTACGGACTGAAATACTTTACTTAATTTTGTAATCCTTTTGGTAAAAGAACGATTGATTAAATAAACAAATAAAACCGGAAGTATTACATTTACAAAAATAAGTAATAATATAATCGGGAATTTATTCATAAGACTATCCCACCCGGTTTTCTCACTTTCATCTATACGGATTTCAAGTTCTGTCCCGTAAAGATTTACCTCCTGACAATAAGTGTATTTACTCCTTTTCTTTACTTTTTCATAATTTTCACTTTCCGTTCCATGCTTTTTATTGGAAAGCACAATTCTTCCCTCATTTAAAATTTCAACTTCATTATCATAATTCATTTTCTTTAGTTCGTCGCTTACTTTTCCATAATCCAACTCTACTTTTAATATTTTTTCTTTATTCGATGAATAGAAATCTAATTTCTGCAAGAAAACAATCTGCCTTTTTTTTGATATTTTGTTTCTGCTCTCATCATATACGAAAAAAATCCCTTTGCTTTTTTTCTGTTCGACTAAGCTTTGATACGCTTTTGTTTCTCTGATATTTTCAATCTTATTTACCTTTCCTCCATTTACTATCGTTTCATTATCTATGTAAAAAGTAAATACTAAATTATTCATTCCTAATATATTTTCAAGTAAATGGTCCTTGAAAAACTCCTGATAAGTCAACACATATTCCGGAGCACTTTCATATTCTTGCATCAAAAACGAATTGATATATTTACTGGTATAAATACTTTTTGCTGTTTCCCCTATGCTGCTTATCGTATTACTGATATTATAGCTTACTGCATTTGCAATATTTGCCATCTCATGTTGTTGTTTTTCCTGTTCTGAACTTCTAACAATGAAAAAGATAACACTATCCGTGATAATAATGGGGATTAAAACGCATATGAGATAAAGCATGTATAATTTTTTTTTAATTTTTAAGTTATCCATCCCTTCTTCTATCCGATGCAATAATTTTCTCATTTTCTTCTTTCTCCTGCTTTTTTCTAAAACCACTTCAGGGAGCAGAAAAATTCTGCTCCCTAGTCAAAAATCCTATATCTAATCAATCCATATTTTTCAAATAAAACCAACCAAAATCCGCATAATTCTCACTTTGTTTTCCATTTGAAGACGCATACATTCCTACCGTACACCCTACAAATCCTCCTGCCTCTTCTGTTGTATACGCAGTAAGAGGAATCTTTTCTGCAACCGGTTTAAGGTTTTTCTCTTTTCCAATCCATACTCTGGCTTCCTGGTCATGACATTGAATCATAATTTTTAAAATCCCCTGCCACTTACTAATATCAACTATTGAAAGTTTTGTCTCTTCCCCATGAATATAAGAGTTTACTTCAAATACTTTTTTCCCTTCTACCTGTTTTATTTCAAACTTTAAATGATTTTCATGGTTCTGATACAAAATCACTCCTGCTGTTTCATTTTCTGCCTTCGGTTCAAATTCAATCCCTGTTTCCACCTCAAAACGATAACTTTTTTGTCTTAATCCCAAATAGGAACTGTAGTCTTTTTCTGAAATTTTCTCTTTTCTACAGTATAATCGTAACATTCCTTTTCTCTCTGAAAGAGAATAAATTTCTTCATCTCGTTTTTCGATTCCTACTAGTCTTTCATCTAACTCATTTTCCCAAAACTGAATACAATCTGAAGAAGTCACTTCATTTGCAAAACGATGTTCTTCAAGCGGAATCTCAACAAAATCTTCAAGCCGTCCAACTTGTGGGGCGATAACCGGCCATCCGTTTTCCCAGATAACTTTCGCCAAAAAAGTCTCTCTTCCCATGCTGCTATGTTTTTTACACGGTCTTGATGCAAGCATTACTACATACCAGTTTCCATATCCATCATCCACAAGGTCTCCATGTCCCGCATAGACAACCGGATAATCCATTCCCAGATTTCTGTGTGTAAAAATCGGGTTTCTAGGACAGCCTTCAAACCACTGAAATAGTTTTTTACTTCTTGCTACACTAATGCTATGTTCTGGTCCTGTTCCACCTTCTGCATGCATTAGATAATAATACTCTCCAATCTTATAAATATGAGGTCCTTCCGGCCAGATGACTCCCTTTACAGCCCCTTTCCAGATTGCCATACTCTCGCCGACCAGTTTCATACTCTTTAAATCAAGTTCCTGAACCCAGATTTCCCAGTCTCCGTTGTAGCGTACCCCTTCCGGATTCGGTCTTGTGCCACAATAGTAACACCTACCATCATCGTCAAAAAACAGACTTGGGTCAATTCCTATTGCTTCTTCTCCTAAATAATATGGTTCTGACCATGGTCCTTCCGGATTCTTTGCAGTAACAATAAAGTTCCCTCCATAGCTTACGTTTGTTGTAATCATGTAGAAAAGCCCTTCATGATAGCGAATCGTCGGAGCAAAAATCCCTCTCGAAATTTCGCTTTTTTCAACTTGAAGCTGCTCTTTGCTTTCTAAAATATTTCCAATCTGCTCCCAGTGTGCTAAATCTCTACTATGAAAAATCGGAACTCCAGGTGCATATACAAAACTAGAGTTTACGATATAAAAATCATTCCCCACTCTACAAATAGATGGGTCTGGATAAAGTCCACTTAAAATTGGATTCTTTGCAATTACCATACTTCTTCTCCTCCTATTTCACATATCCAAATCCAAGAATTGTAAAACATTTCTCTCTTTCTTCCTTTGGAATCTCTATTCGGACAATATGTTCTTTCATTTCTTTTTCATTGAATAAAATGACCGCATTACAATGAAGCCAGTTATTGATATGTGGGTCTGCACACAGGCAATATTCTGTGTCTACCCAAACATCTGCTTTTCCCACATTTGTTTCTCCTGAATCTTTAAATATCAATAATAACGCCTTACAGCTTATTTTCATCTCAAAGTATGCATTTTCCGGCGAATCTCCATTATACATCCAATTATGCGGAAACTCTGGCACTGTCATTAAAGAATCATCGATTTCTACACATTGCAATTCTTTATCACAATGTACAAATCCTCCCTCATCAATCTTCGCACCTACATAACTATCTTTTTTATCTATCAGGTGGACTGACTCGAAACTATTTCCAATGACAGGTGTTTCCAGAAGCCTTCTCTCTAATGTTTCCTCATCAAAGATTCCTGTTACAAATTTATTTTTTCTTAATCCCTTTGTTTCTTCACATCGTTCAAAAAAATAGCTAAGACAATCTGCCATAATGGTATGTCCCAAATTGCTCGGATGAAACATATCATAGAAAAACTGATTCTTCGTTATACTTTGTTTTTCTTTGTTTTTAAACTGAGGCACTACTGCATCTTTTATGCTGACCATTGGCAAATCATATCTTAATCCAACAGGCATCAAACGTTCTTGAAGATTCCAGTCATTTGCAAACACTGAAAACAGCAAAATAACTGCCGGTTTCCATGGAAGCTTCAAAGCTTTACGTACAAGGCTTTCATAACAGTCTCCCTTTGTTTCATCTCCTTCATCATTCACTGCAAATTCAATGACAATGATATCCGGCTGTTCATTTTCCCTTAATACATCTCTTTCAAACCGTAACATTCCAAGCTCCGATGGAGTTCCTCCTACACCTGCTTTTATGAATTTTACATTTTCTTTTATTGCAAATTTTTTCTGAAACATCTTCCACGATTTATACGCATAACACTCCGTATGGATCGGCGTTGCTCCTGCTCCCTGGGTAATAGAACCTCCAATGTATGCTAAAGTAACAGGCTTGCCTGATTTTGCTTTTTGGATTGCTTTTTGTATCCGGAAAGTATTCCCCATACTTAACAATGAGCTGCGAACCATTTGACTGTACTGCTCTGAATTAATATTTACGGTTTCATCTTCTATTTGTTCTGGGGCATCATATCCATCGTTTAAATAAAGTTTTACACTTGCTTTTCCCATTATTTCCGGAGTTTGAAATATAAATTTTATCTGTCCCGGAATATTATCGTCTTCTGTCCATTGATATTCTGACAACAAAATCTTATATTCCATTCCATCGCCTTTTAATTTCGTTTTTAGGTTTGTTCCTCCTCCATAGAGGTCATTCTTTCCATATATCTGAAATATAAATTCTATTTCTTCTTCCGGATTCTCTGTTTCTACAAAAATTCCGATACTATGGACCAGTTTTCCAAACCCTTCTACTGTCTCTAAAAGCTTTAACTCCTCTTTATCTGTAACATTACCTGCTATCTGTGCGCTATTTATTAATCGTCCATCACTCTCATAAATATATTGAATTCCTGTTCCATCCTCCTGTCTGGAACTAAAAATTTCTTTTTCTCTCATAATATAAAAATACGGTCTTTTTTTCTCTGGATTTTTCGGTGCTTTTGGACCTTGCATCTTTCTTTCTCCCCAGTCTCATTCTTAATTTCATTTATTATAACATACTACACTCTTTAGAACACCGGGAGAAATTATAGAAAAAACTCCGACAAAATATTACGTTTTATTCGAATCCTAATTATTAATAAATTCGATAGTTTCCAGACAAAGCAAGCATTGAAAACATATAAAGGAAATTATCATAATATCTTCTGTCTCCTGTGCGAAGCGGTGTATTCCAGAATTTCTCTACACATTCTTTTGCATACGGACCATTTGCTGCCAAAGATGCCTGAGCATTCGTTGCAATAATTGCCACCGGATGCAATGCTTTCTCTTCTAGTCTTGTTCCATCTGTTAAAAATACTCCATCCCAATGTAGCTTCTGGTCCTCACAGTAAAATTTCTGAAGATGATTCGCATTTTCTACCTGCCAGGAATCTACTCCAAACCACTCATAATCCAGTCCGATATTTGCAATCGTTCGATAAGCATCACTATAATACCAATCATGACGTCCAAAAATCTCCTGATGCCCTTTATGAGGAGTTCCATCATAATCCGCATATTCCGCCGATAAACCTGTTTTTGGGTGACATGCTTTATGAAGATAGTCGCGACTTGCCTTTGCTGCCTCTTTCCAAAATTCTCTATCCTCGGGATTTGCCCATTTTGCAAATAATTCATAAAAATGAGGGAGATGATAAGATGGGTCACTAAAATCACAGTTTGGAATAAATTTAATCAAATGGTTTTTCGCATCCCACATAGAATCACCCGGTTGCCCCGGTTCGCCTTTATGTACACATTCTTTTAAGATTGCCCTTGCCTCTTTACTATACTCAAAAATTCCTTCTCCGTCACCCCATCTTCTCCACGCAAAGAATAAAGACATCGCAAAAAATTCTTCTCCATCCGGAGCCGGTCCATCTGAATTCCAAGTTCCATCAGTGCCACACGACCATGCAAAATAATTTTTTCCAGGTCCTTTCGGAATATACATATAAGTACGAACCCATTTCCAAAGACGGTCAAATTCTTCTTTTCTATTCATTTGTACACACACCATCATTGCATAAGACATTCCTTCTGTTCGGACATCGTGATTTCCTGTGTCTTCCACATACGCCATGTCTTCTCCGACTTCATGGTAAAAGCGTTCTTCTTCTGTTCCATAAAAAATAGTCTCAAAGGTCTTCTCTACTCTCTCTTGAATTTCCTCTTTAGAATATCCGCACTCCAAAAATATATTTCGATATTTTCCTGTCTGATAAGCTGCTGTCATTTTTTATCTCCTCATACTATATTATTTTCTCTGAATTTTTTTAATTATAACAAATTCCATCTCATCTAATACCGGGAATAATTATAGAAAAACCTCCGACAAAATATTAAGATTCTTTCATTGATAGGTCCCTTTAGTTTAAAAAACTCCCCACTTTTTTTCCATCTCTTTCTTGCGAATAGATATGCAAAAATTGCGGAGTTTCTTTTTTCTTTTAATAAAAATAACCAATAGACATGAAAAAATCGAGATATCCACAATCTTTCTTCATGCCTATTGGTCTACTATTCTAATTCACATCTTCTCTTTATAATATTTTTCTTTCAAGCAAATATTTTTTTTTTCTTTTGTGAATTCATATATTATATCTTGCACTCCAAGTGGCATAAAATCATCTCCTTTCCGTATCAGAAACCGTACGTTTTTTATATTTTTATTATATAGTGTTTGTATTTCCAGATCAATGTCCTTAATCCCTGATACAAAAAGCACAAAAAATCCCCCAGAGTTACTGCCCAAGCAGTTTCTCCAGGGAATTTTAGCTATCCAATCAAAAATGGTATCACATACGCCACAAGTACGATTACTACCGCACATGCAACCACAATGCTCCAGATTTTAAATTCTTTATCCATTTTTTTCTTTTCTTCCGGACTTGGTATTTCTTCTTCTATGACTCCCGACAGGTCTTCCTGCGCTTCATTTTTATACTTACTTCTACAGACTGCATAAATTACAAGTCCAAGTGCGCACCAGATAATTCCGGTTATCATTGCTTCTTTATCTAACTGAGTCATCATAATCAGATAAATAATAATACTGATTGGCGCTCCTATCATAATTCCAGGTGCTTTAAACGGACGTTTGAGTTCCGGATGTCTTTTTCTTAAACATAATGATGCAGTAATTCCGATGACGTAGTAAAACAAATCTGCAAACAAACTCAAAGAAGCAATGTAAATCATAGAATTTGATGCAATCAAAAATGCCGAAAGCAGTCCAAGCACGATAATGGATACATAAGGAGTCTGATATTTTGGGTGTACTTTTGCAAAGATTTTTGGCATTGCGCCATCTCGTGACATTGTAAATAAATATCTCGGCGGAACTGCAATACTTGCATTTAAAGTAGAAAAATCTCCACCAAAGGCAATTCCGGCTGCCAAGAGTACCAGCGGAAATCCAAGAATTCCGGCCGTTTTCATTGCTTCTGCAAACGGTGCAGACGCAGTTGCCAATGAAGAAATCTCTGAAATCGGTACGATTCCGACTAAGAACCACTGAAATGCAGAGTTTACTGCAAATACAATAAATGGTGCCAGAATCAGAGCGCGTGGAATATTAATCTGCGGATATTTGATTTCTTCTCCCATTGCACAGCAGGTTTCAAATCCTGCAAAACACCACCAAATCATACTGACCGAAGCAATAAAGCTAAGTGGTGTTGATTTTGCAATGAAATCCGGCATCTGTACAAAGTTCGGCATATTTACATTTGGAAGCATCATTAAGAACCAGATAATTGCCACACCCCAGAAGAAGAACATAAATCCATTCTGAAGTTTTCCGGTCATTTCAATTCCTCGCACATTTGTTACAATAAATACCAGAACAATCAGTGTCGCTACAACGGTATCACTGACTGGAAGTTCAATTCCAAGTGCAGAGAAAAACGTTTTAAAATAAAAACTAAATGCCAGTGCTTCTCCACTTGTTACCGATACCAGTGAAATAATAAAGTTCCAACCAGCCAGCATTCCAAACGGTTTTCCAATTCCGAGGGAAGCATATTGGTAGGTTCCTCCGGCATACGGAAGTGCGGCTCCCATCTCTGCATATAATAAAGATGGATAAATGCTGATTAACATTGCAACTAAGGTTGCCAGTATAACCGCCGGTCCTAAATCACCAACTACATTGGCTCCCGTCGTAAACAGTCCAACTCCGACAACGGTTCCAACTGTAATGGTCACGGCTTCTCTCATCCCAAATGTTCGCTTTAGCGTTTTTTTCTTTTCCTCACTCATATCTTAATCCCCTCTTGCTTTTATTTTTGTAAAGCGGACATTCGCAATCCGCTTCGCCACTTGCTCATGAACGCAGTCGCTTCGCAATCTGCCAGTGTGAGCTTTCAACTCCCACTGGCATAAGCATCCCTCCTCACCTGCCTCTTAGTGCTCTGCGCACTTGAAGCGGGGGAATGCTTATCTGCATTCAAATAGTATAAGTTATTTACGAATATCTGCTGCCGCTTTGTGTCCCATTAACCCTTCTCCATCAGCCAGTCTTGATACCAGCGGTGCCAGTTTTTTAGAAGCTTCTGCTGTCATACTTTGCTGGGTGCAAGTCTTTAAGAATGTTCCTACCCATACGCCACCGGTATAACGTGCTGCCTTTAATGTCGGAAGAGTATGGTTTGTTCCAGATGCATAATCTCCGAATACTTCTGCTGTATTTTCTCCGATAAACATGGAACCATAATTCACAAATCCTTCAACAACTTCTTCTGGATTTTTTAAATTCAATTCCAAGTGTTCCGGTGCATAATCATTGACCAAATCTACTGCCTCTTGGATATCATCCACGACTACGACTTCTCCGTAAGTTTCCCATGATTTTCTTGCAATCTCTGCGGTTTCAAGTACCTGAAGTTCTGCTTCTACCGCCTCAATGACTGCTTTTCCAAATGCTTCATCTGTTGTAACCAACATGCCTTTTGCATTTACATCGTGTTCGGACTGTGCAAGCAAATCTGCTGCCACAACTGCCGGTGTTCCACTTCCATCTGCAATCACAAGTACTTCACTTGGACCTGCGACAAAATCAATTCCAACCTGACCATAGCACTGTCTTTTTGCTTCTGTCACAAAACGATTGCCAGGTCCTACTATCATATCAACCGGTGCAATCTCTTCTGTTCCATAAGAAAATGCTGCGATTGCCTGAGCACCACCGACTGCATAAATTTCATCCACCCCTGCAATATCCATTGCAACAAGTGTCTTCGGATTGATTTTTCCTTTACCTTTCATAACTGGCGAACAGGCTGCCACACGTTTGACTCCCGCTACCTTTGCCGGAATAATCAACATCAATGCGGTAGAATACAGTGGATAATTTCCACCTGGTACATAACAACAGCAGGAATTAACCGGAATAATTCTGTGTCCGAGAAAGATTCCCGGCATCGGACTGAAGTTTTCCAGTGGTTTTACGGTCTCTCTCTGCGCTTTCGCAAAGGCACGGATATTAGAAGCGGCTGCTTTTAAATCTGCGATTTCTTCTTCTGATAACTGTGCATACGCTTCTTCAATTTCGTCTTTCAAAACACGGATTTGTTCTCTCTCGCACGCATCAAATTTTCTTCCATATTCCTTTAATGCCTCATCCTTGTTTGCTCTTACATTATCAATGATATCCTGTACCAGACGGGATAATTCTCTTCTGTCTTCTTCTGTTCTTTCCTGTGATTTCTTTAAAACTCTCATAACTAAAAACCTCTCTATCTTTTATGATAAATTACTTTTCTTATTCTCTATGCTACTATATTAAAGCGTCTAGTTTACTTTAGGTCAATATAGAATTTTCTCATTTTTTCTTCAAAACATGGAGTATACTCCATATTTTCATTGATTTTTTTACTCCAAACTACTACACTACAAATACAAATAATTTTTATGTGAGGAATTTTTATGCGAATTGGAAAAGTTTCAAAAGAATATCATATCTCCATCGATAATCTGCATTACTATATTAAGTATGGACTTCTTGTTCCCCCAAAGCCAAAGGGACAGTATTTCTTTGATGAGACCACGTTAAAAGACTTAGAATGGATTCTTGCTCTAAAAAAATTAGATTTCTCTCTTCGGGAAATTCATTCGATTTTGTCTCTGAAACGAATCTCAAATTTTGCAGATGCTGAAGATTTAGAAGAACTAAAAGAATTATTTAAAAGTAAGCGAGATTTCTGCCAGCAAGAAATCCAGAAAAAAGAAGCGGTTATAAAAAATTTAGATACTCATATCTTACGCATGGAGCAGGCAAAAAGAAAAGAAAAAAGTCCAACTGGTGTTCCGATTCAGGCAGTTTCGCTTCTCTGCTGTCCAAACTGCGGCGCTTCTTTTTCCATGCAGGATGTGGAAATGGACCAGCGTTTTTTATATAAAGGAGCACTGTCCTGTAAATGCGGTTATTATGCCAAAATTTCTTCTGGAATTTTAATGACACCAAACAAAAATCAAAATCTGCAGGACACACCTGATTTGACTCGCGAGCTTTATAAAGATTTGCCACCCGATTTAATCAGCATGTTCGAGCGTTCTTATAATTGGATGTTAGAAAAAATGAACCAAGTCAATCTTCATGGAAAAATCATTGCAGAAACTTATATCAATGCCTGGTTTTTTATGCACAATCACCTGCAGGCGCTTCCAACAGACAGCCTTTACATTGTCATTGATAAATATCCGGAAACCCTTTTAATGTATAAACATTTAATTGAAAAACAAAAGCCGGAACTCGACATTTTATATATTGCCGATTCTAGCACGAACTTTCCGTTAAAAAAACACTGCATTGATTTACATCTGGATTTCTTTGCTGCAAATGAACATAATTTCTATCATAATACCTTTTTATATGAAAGACTGACCCCATTTTTGAAAAAACATGCCGACTTAATCGGAACTTATTTTTATTTTTCTCACGCACAAAAATCCATGCGTAGTCTGCTTTCCCAGTATCCCGAGTGTAGTGCAAATAATTTTTCTCTTCCTTATTTTAAGAACTCACTTGCAGAATCTGATTTTATCTTAAAAGACTGTGAATCCTTAGATGCTGTAACTGATTCCGGAAATAACCTTGGATTTGGATTTCATCAAAAAGGAGAAAAAATGTATCTGATGCCTTATTATGCTCAAAAAACCGGCCAGTAGTTTCTGACCGGTTTTTCTTTCCATCCATATTTTTTTCATTCTTAAGCGAAAAACTTCCCTGCCGCCTGAATCAAATACCATGTATCTTTAATTCCGGCAGTCTCATACGGAGAGTGCATTGCGAGCTGTGGAAGTCCGATATCCACTGCATTTAACGCAACTTTGGTTGTGGAAATATTTCCAAGTGTAGAACCTCCTAAAATATCAGAACGATTTGTAAATACCTGATATGGTACATCTGCTTTTTTGCAGATATCTTTAAACATTGCTGCTGAAACCGCATCCGTACAATATTTCTGGTTTGCAGAATATTTAATTACAATTCCTTCATTCAGATATGGACGGTTCACCGGATCTGCTACATCACTGTAGTTTGGATGAACAGCATGTGCATTATCTGCGGATAGCATAAAGCTCTTTGCAAGATTTCTGACATAATCTTCATAAGAATATCCCATACATTCATTGATTCTTACCAGTACGTCATACAGGAATGTAGAGGCAGCACCCTGTTTTGTTCCACTGCCGACTTCTTCATTGTCTAATACGCAGTGAACTGCCAGATGCGCTTTCTTTTCGCCTTTTAAGAATCCTTTTAAAGAAGCAAACGCACACTGTAAGTCATCGAGTCTGGAAGAAGAAACAAACTCTTCATTTGCTCCCCAGATTGTTCCTTTTACACGATTGTATAAGAATAAATCATGTGCTAAGATATCATCTTCCTTTACTCCTGCTGTTTCTGCAATTGTTTTCATAAATGTATCTTTAGAAGCAATATCTCCGTAAAGCGGAAGCATATCTTTCTGTGCATTGTATTTATAACCGTCATTTACTTCACGATTCATATGGATTGCCAGATTTGGAAGCATCAATAAATCCCGGTCTACATTTACCAGTTTTGTGACAAATTCATCGTTTTCGTTTACAATAATTCTTCCGGCTACCGAAAGTGGACGATCGAACCATGGAGAACAAATCATTCCACCATAACGTTCTACATTTAATTTTACATATTTTTTATCTACCTGCATTTCCGGATTTTCTTTAATTTTAAAAGTTGGAGAATCGCTATGACTTGCCATGATTCGGTAACCTGAAAATTCGTCTTCCGGCATTACAAATGCAATGATAGAAGAATCATTTCTTGTCACATAGTACTTTCCACCTTTTTTTAATTCCCATTTATCTGCTTCTTTGATTTCTTCAAATCCTTCCATATCAAGCATATCTTTCATGGTTTTTACAGCATGAAAGCAACTCGGGCTTTTTTCAATAAATTCAAGTAATTCTTTTGCTGTTTCTTTATACATTTTTTCTTCCTCCTGGAAATCAGAAAAGCCATGAAACTTCCCTGCAAATTCCTGCACACAGCAAGACTTTCACGCAGAAATCTCATGGCTTTCCGTAAATAAAATTTATTTTTTATTTGTACGTCTTGCAATCATCGGCATGATAAAGCCAAGTCCAATTAGTACAAATGGTGTTACAATATTTAAGATAAGCTGGAATCTGTCTTCAGAATAGATACCCATAATACATGCAAATGCTGTAAATAAGAAGCACCATCCACCAAATATCATACCAACTGTCTTATTCTTTACAAAATGATACTGAGCCGGGAATTTATCTCCTGCTTTTTTCAGTGCAATATATGCTACAAATACCCAAAGATAACGGAGTGGCATACAAACAGAGTTTACTTTTACCAGCCAGCGAACCAGTGTATCCACACTGTCAATACCAAATGCCGGTACAATAATCAGAATGGAAACGATTACCATAACTAGTTTATGTCCATTTGTGTAAGTACCATATTCATTTTGTTTAAACATTGCTTTTGGAATATAATTTTCATCTGCACAATCCAGCAGCATACGAAGCGGTGCATCAATTGAAATAATCAATACCGTAAACTGTCCGATTAAGTTACAGATTGCATATACCACTACAAAGAAGTTGCCCAATCCATAATACTGACCTAATGTCTGGAATGCGTAATAAGCACCATTTGTCATAAGGTCTTCCGGAATATTATTGGAATCAAACATCATACCCATTGCGATTGTTCCAAGCATTGCGCACACAGCAACCATAATTGCCAGTGCAATCATACCCTTCGGGAAATCTCTTGCTGGGTCTTTTGTCTTATTAACATATGGAGAAATTTTCTCACATCCACCTACTGCGAACACCAGAATGGATAAATTTAATAAAAACTTCATATCAAAAGATGGCATGAATGTTTTCATAGACCAGTCAATATCTAACACATTTGCATTTGTAATCGCCGGTGCTGCCATCATCATTACGATGAATAATAGGGACATGATAAACATCGTAGAGCCTGCCAACGTAGACAGTTTCTTTAATACATTGATGCCTCTTGACGCTACCCATATTGCAAATAAGAACAGTACCAGACATGCAATCTGAAGCACTTTTGTATTTACAGAACTAATACGGTTATCTCTAAAAATTGCCCAACTAGCTGCGATAAAAGATGCATTTGGCTTCTGAGAAATGTACGGCATATGTACAACCCAATATGTCCAACCTGCAAAATAAGCAACTTTCGGACCAATTGTCTCATGCACCCAAGAACTCACACCACCACCTGCATCTTTGAATGCACTTCCCAATTCACCAACCATAAGTGCATATGGCACAAAGTAAATCGCAAAGATAATCACCCACGAAATAATTGCTTTTAAGCCGCCATACTCAGAAAAACCATTGATGACATTACCAAATGCCCAAACTGTGGAGAATGCCATAAAAGCAAGACTGTACCAAAGAATTTTTTTGTCACTTCCACCTTGTTTCATTGTTACTTTCCCTTTCTTTAACTATACTTTGCTATTCTGTTTTTAATAACAACAGTTTCAATACAACATAAATAATTATACATTCAAAGCTGTCAAAAAAGTGACAAACTTTCCTACTTTTCGTCAAGAAGTTCCATGGCAATCTTTTCCGGTTTAATCGGCATCTCTTCTACACGAAGACCGACTGCATTGTAAACCGCATTGGCGATTGCCGGACACGGAGTATCAATTACAATTTCCCCGATTGATTTTGCACCGAACGGATGACTCTTTTCATAACTTGGCTTAAATTCAACCCGAATTTTTCCAACATCGAGACGACTTGGAATTTTATACTGCATAAGAGAATTATTCGCCATTGCACCTTTCTCAGTATACTGGATATCTTCAAATAACGCCATACCAATTCCCTGTGCAATTCCTCCTTCGGTCTGCACTCTCGCCAAATTTGGATTAATCGGTGTACCACAGTCTACTACTGCAACATAATCAATCAATTCTACACTTCCGGTTTCTTTATCAATCTCAACTTCCGCCATTCCTACCATGTAAGGCGGCGGTGAAATCTCAGCGGCACAGTTTTCTGTTACCTGAAGTGCATCGTTATTTCCAAATGTTCCCCGAACTCCGATTTCCGGAAGGGTTACTTTTGCAGATTTGTCTTTCTTTTCTACACATTTTCCATCAAAAGTTACTTCATTCGGTTCTGCTTCTAACATGGAAGCTCCCATTTTTACAATTTTTTCTCTTAAGTTCTCAGCTGCTTTTGCCACTGCTTTTCCTGTGATATAGGTTGTAGAAGAAGCGTAGGAACCAGAATCATAAGGGGAAATATCGGTATCTACACCAAATGGAACAACATTGTTCAAATCTGTTCCTAAAATATCTGCTGCCATCTGTGACAAAATCGTATCACAGCCGGTTCCCATATCGGTTGCACCAAGTCCCAGCGTATAAGAACCATCCTCATTTAATTTTAAAGTTGCACCACCGACATCAACTTTGAAAATTGCGGAACCCTGCATTGCCATGGCTACACCAACACCTCTGACTTTTCCATTTGGAAGTTCTTTTCTCGGATACTTTTCATCCCAGCCAATCATTTCTTTGGCACGTTCCATACATTGATCCAAAGTACAGCTTGTAGCAGTCGGAGAACCATCATAAGCAATAAATGGATCCCCTTCACGAATCATATTTTTCTCACGAATCACAGTCGGATCCATACCCATCTTTTCTGCCAGTTCACTAACTGCGGATTCCAGCGCAAAGATTCCCTGTGTTGCCCCATAACCACGATAAGCACCTGCTGCCATACGATTTGTATACACAACATCATATCCAAAACGATATGCCTCTGTATTTCGATATAAACCAATTGACTTATGTCCGGACAAAGCAACCGTTGTCGGTCCATGTTCTCCAAATGCACCAGTATTCGATAAAGTAAATAAATCAATTGCCAGAATTTTTCCTTCTTCATCTGCACCGACTTTTACTTTTACTTCCATTTCATGACGCGGAGACGAACAAATCTGAGATTCATAACGAGTGTACACCAATTTTGCCGGTCTTCCGGTTTTAATTGTCACAATTGCCGGATAAACTTCTGTTACCAGGGTCTGCTTCGCTCCGAAACCGCCACCAATACGTGGTTTAATTACACGCACTTTAGAAGCGCCAATTCCAAGCGCACGACCTAAAATTCTTCTTACATGGAATGGAACCTGCGTGGAAGAAACAATTACAAGACGTCCAAAATGTTCCAGATAAGTATAACT
The DNA here is from genome assembly GCA_003481745.1 of Firmicutes bacterium OM04-13BH. GTDB lineage: Bacteria > Bacillota > Clostridia > Lachnospirales > Lachnospiraceae > Blautia > Blautia stercoris. Next base: position 5,202 of record QULP01000012.1, on the reverse strand, counting down.
GCGGAAAGTTTCCATCATTGCCTGCTGATTTGCTTTTGTATGATAAGTTTTCTCTACAACGTATTTACATTTCGCAAATGTTTCTTCAAGATTTCCCATTCCTTCTTCAGAAGAAGCACAGAGATTTCGTTTATTATCTGCACCAACCGGGAATCTGGATTCCCAGTTATCTTCCGGATGAATTAAAATTTTATTATCTTTTGCATCATGAAAATCTAAAATAGCATCCAATACCTGATATTTTACTTTAATGATTTTAAGCGCCTTATCAACTGCCGCTTCTGTCTCTCCAGCCACAATCGCTACCGCATCTCCCACAAAACGGACTCTCTTATCGAGAATCAAACGGTCGTAAGGACTAAATTCCGGATAGGTCTGACCTGCCATTGTAAAACGATCCTGTGGTACATCTTTATAAGTAAGAATACAGGCAATTCCCGGCACTTTCAGCGCTGCATCAATTTTGATTTCTTCGATTAAAGCATGTGCATGCGGACTTCTTAAAAGTTTAACAATCAGACAGTCCTTCGGTGCAAGGTCATCTGTGTAGACCGGCTGTCCGGTTACCAATGCTTCTGCATCTTTTTTTCTGACTCCGCTATTTACATATTTCATTAGGCTTCTCCTTTCTCTGCTTTTTTATGTTCCAGAAATTTTAAAATACTTCTGGTTTGTCCCATAAATCCAGAACAACGGCACAGGTTGCCAGCCAGATATTCGTTAATCTGCTCTTCTGTCGGATTCTCCAGTTCTTTTAACATTGCAAAGATATTCATAATAAATCCCGGATTACAAAAGCCACACTGTTCTGCACCTTCGTCTGCTAAAAAGCCACCAAACTCTTTGGCTTCTTCCTGCATTCCTTCTAACGTTACAATCTTTTTGCCATCCGCTCTGGCTGCAAGCATACTACAAGATAAGACCGGCTTTTCGTCCATAAGTACCGTGCACAGTCCACAGTTTGCTGTCTCGCATCCTCTTTTTACACTATAACATCCTTTTTGTCTTAATAAGTCTAATAACAACAAATCCGGTGCAACTTCTTCCTGCACTTTTTTTCCGTTTAAAAAGAAATTAATTTTCATTTGCATCTCCTTCCACCTGTACAAGTGCTCTCTTTGTCAGTACCTTTACTAAATGGCTTCGGTATTCGGCAGATGCTCTCATATTGCTGCCGGTCGGAACCAGTTTCTGCACTTCTTCTGCCAGTGCCTCTACTTCTTCTACTTTAAATTTAAAAGAAGATTCTAACTCTTTTTCAATCAACATTGCTTTTTGAGGTCTTGCTCCAATTACGATTCTGACTTTCTTTTCTTCTAATCCAACTGCACAAGTCAGCACCGGAAAATCAGTCGCTGAATTTCTCTGACTTAAATACACCGTATGCATCGGTACTTTTTTTACAATAATGCGTACCAGAATATCCCTGTCTTTCTTCATCTGGGCAAATTCCTTCATTGGAATAATTCCACCCTTATAAAGTTCTACATAAGAATCCATCGCCAGAAACATAGTCAGTACATCGGAAAAACCATATCTCCCAAAAATACTTCCACCAACTGTTGCACAGTTACGGAACTGAACTCCTACGATATGTCTTACACTTTCACGCATTGCTCCATTTGTATAATCAGCCAGTCCTTTATGAAGCTCCAGACTGCGAAGTGAAGTCATACAACCGATTCTAAATTCATTTTCATCTTCCTCAATAGTATCAAGACCTAAACCGGATAAATCAATCGCCATGCTTACATTTCGATTTCCCATCTTTAACCAGACCATACCGCCGATAAGACAGGCTGTTCTTTTCTGATTTAACTGATATGCCTCTTCGAGACTTTCTACCTTTGTATACTCTTTTATTTTCAGCATAATAATCCTTTCCATAAAATTATTTGAGTCATTTGATTTTATACAGGAAAAAAGAGTCTGAAATTCAGACTCTCTCCCAAGTAACATTGTCAGTAACCTTGCTCTTCTTTTATGAGTATAGCATAGCAAATGGCACAAATGCAACCCAGTTTTTTTAACATTTTCAGTCATTGACATTTTTCGTAAATCCTATACAATATACAATAGGGTATAAAAGGAGGATAACTTGAGTGTTAAAAAATAAAAAACAGATATTACTAATTGGATTTTCTGTCTTATTGCTGCTTATTGTTTTGATTTTCGCTTTGACTTTTAAAACTTCAGCCGAAAAAGAACGTGAGGAACAAGCTTCTCTTGATGCGGTCTCTGCATCTATTGATGGAACTGTTACAGCAATTACAGGAAAAACGATTACTATTTCAACATCCGATGGTGATTCTATTACTTTTAATATGCAAAAAGTAGAACTCGACTGCAACAGCGGTGTTATTCCGGGAAACAATGTAACTTTGATTTATGTAGGTGCACGTAATGGAACAGATACCAGTAACGTACGGCTGAGAAAAATCATTACAACCGATGATAACTCAGACCTTTTATCAGCAAAACTCAAACAGACAGAAGAGGAAGACCAAGAAGAGGAAGACACAACTTCCACTTCCAGTTCTCCAGGATATGATAAACCAGGAGCAGATGTCGATGTTGAATTGACAAAAGAAAATGTTACTGCTCTTTACAATGTAAATGTCCGTGCAGACGCCGACGGAGATGCACAGGTCATTGGAGCACTTGACCCAGATACAACTGTAACAAGAACCGGTATCTGCAGTAATGGCTGGAGCCGTATCGAATATGAAGGTCAGACTGGTTATGTGTGGGGTGAATATTTAGAAGCGGATGAATCTGATTCTTCCTCAAATTCATCTTCATCTGATAGCTCAAGCAGTTCTGATTCCAAAAAAAGCAGTAGTTCAAGTTCTAAAAAATCAAAGAAATCAAGCTCATCTAATGAGTAATACAAAAAGAAGCTCAAGAACAATCATCGTTCAAGAGCTTCTTTTTTATTCATCTAAAACTATAAAATTTCAATTCCAGCTTTTTCACAAGCTTCTAATGTATGTTCATCCCAGATACTTGCCTGTACTTCACCTACATGTGCTTTCTGAAGCAGAAGCATACAGATTCTGGACTGACCGATACCACCACCGATTGTCAGCGGAAGTTCATTATTTAACAGCATTTTATGGAAAGTCAGATTTCTTCTTTCATCACATCCTGCTTTTGTTAGCTGTTCATCCAGAGTTTTTGCATCTACACGGATACCCATAGAAGATACCTCTAACGCACACTGAAGCGGTTCATGCCAGAATAATAAATCTCCGTTTAATTTCCAGTCATCGTAGTCCGGTGCTCTTCCATCGTGACGTTCTCCGGATTTTAATAAATCACCAATCTGCATGATGAATACAGTTTTTTTCTCTTTGACGAAAGCATTTTCTCTTTCCTTTGGAGTCAGATTCGGATATAAATCTTCCAATTCCTGGGAGGTAATAAAAGTGATGTCTCTACAAAGTTCTGTATGCAGATTTTCATACTGATATTTTACTTCGTCTAATGCATTACAGATAGATTCTACAATACGTGTAACCGTATTTTTCAGATAATCCATATTTCTGTCTTCTGCTGTGATGATTTTTTCCCAGTCCCACTGGTCTACATAAGCAGAATGTAAATTATCTAATTCTTCATCTCTTCTGATTGCGTTCATATCACAAAGAATTCCTTTTCCAGGATGGAAATTATAGCGGTATAAAGCCATACGTTTCCACTTTGCAAGAGAATGTACAACCTGTGCTTCCATCTTTGCATCTGGAATATCAAATGTGACTGGTCTTTCCACACCATTTAAATCATCATTCAATCCAGACGCCGGGTCTACGAATAAAGGTGCTGTTACTCTTTTTAATTTTAACGCCATGCAGAGTTTTTTCTGCATCAGATTTTTAATCATACCGATTGCTTCCTGTGTCTCATAAGTTGAAAGGCAGGATTTATAACCTTCTGGTATTATTACTGTTCCCATTCTATTGTCCTCCACTTTTCCAAGAATGTTATCATTTTAGTACAAAATACAATTCTTGTAAAGACAATAGGGACGGCGTTTTCCGATTTTTTATGTTAGCCATATTAATATTGCACTTATTATTAAAATAGCAGCCACAATTAACGAATTTTTTCTTCTATTTGATTCACCGTAATCTCTTACCAATACACACGCTCCCGCACTAATACTCATTAATAATATTACGCGCTTTCGGATTATTGGATTTATTTCTCCTACTGCAATCATGCCAATGGCAATTAGCACCAAAATCCACGTAAGATTTCTTAAATATTTGTACCCTCTAATATCCATTAGATCACTCCAATCAAATCTGTACGAGCTGCATTACTGTAAAAATAATATTTGTGATACATACGTGGTCTTCCACCCACTAACTCATCTGTATAATAGGTAATATCCGTATAATAAACAGTTGGAAGAGAACGACTTATTATTACATTTGCAATAGTAATTGCCGCTGCTGCTCCAGCAGAGCCAACAACTGCTACAATCGCAGCTACAACCGCTGCCGTATCACTTAAATCTGCATTTAATGTACCATTTCTACGTGATAATTCATGAGAAGCATATAAGCTGATTCCTACTTCAGAATTTCCAATATTTTTTCCATCTAATATTAAGTTACCACTTTGTTTATTATAATCAATTACGTGCTCAACTCCATTTTTGTTATAGCTAACTCTTCTCAAAATTTCATTTTCATATATATTATACGTTATTTCTTCACTATCTATTTTAGTTTCTATTGATTCATCAAAAATCAAATCATTTTCGGCTTTTACAGGAAAAACAGCTACATTTACAATTGATATGATAGCAATTAAACAAATACTCAAAATTTTCTTAGCTAATTTTCTTAGCTAATTTTCTCATATAATTCCTCCTTATATATCTAAAATAGTTTTTTATAATAATATTATACTGTTCATTGGACCTTCCTCCTTTTTCTTTATATTTGTTTAATCTTTTCGTATTTTCTGATATTTTATCATTTGTAATATTTTTTTCTTTATTTTAACATTTTTTTATTGTTTTTTTCAATCTTTTATTATATAAATATTATCTTTTTATAAAAAATACACAAATATAAATTATCCCTCTTAGGCAGTTTTACATACAAAAAAAGAACCCTTTCGGATTCTTCTTCATGTTTTTCTTAAACATGTACCTTCAAAACTACATATACAAAACCGAAACCATGCAGA
>QULP01000011.1 GCA_003481745.1 Firmicutes bacterium OM04-13BH | reverse complement strand
CCGCCAGATTTCAGATGCTCTGGTAACTCAGTTGCCGAGTAGTTCACAGGGAGAAAAATACGCTCAAAAAAGTATGATGGATTATGAGATTTTATTGAGAAAATCAACGAAGTCAAAGGAAATATGATATACTGAGAAAGTATGATAAAAATCAGGTTTTAGGAGGATATAGTATGAGCGGTTTTGATTATGGCAAAGTAAAAGATCCAGAGTATTTCCAGGAAAACAGAGTAGAGGCACATTCCGACCATAAATATTATGCATCCATGGAAGCGATGTTGCAAAAAGAAGAAAATTATAAATATGATTTAAATGGTCTTTGGAAATTTCATTATGCAAAAAATTATGAGAGCACTATAAAAGGATTTGAAAAAACAGAATATAATTGTAAAAACTGGGATGATATCCGTGTACCGGCACATATTCAGATGGAGGGATATGGAGAGCCTCAGTATGCAAATGTACAGTACCCTTGGGAAGGCTGGGAAGAAGTCAAACTAGGAGAAATTCCAACTCATTTTAATCCGGTAGCAAGTTATATAAAATATTTTGAAGTACCGGAAAATATGAAAGGAAAACGAGTTTTTATTTCTTTCCAGGGAGCAGAAAGTGGGATTGCAGTCTGGTTAAATGGAGTCTTTGTGGGCTATAGCGAAGACAGCTTTACACCGTCAGAGTTTGAGTTAACGGATTCTCTTAAAGATGGGGAAAACAAGCTTGCAGTACAGGTATTTAAATTTACAAGCAGCAGCTGGTGCGAGGATCAGGATTTCTTCCGTTTTTCCGGAATTTACAGGGATGTATATCTGTATACGATTCCAGAAGTACATGTCCGTGACATGAGAGTGCGCACTTTACTGGATGAAACTTTTACAAAAGCAGATTTGGAACTGGTTTTAAAAGGAGTTGGAAACGGAAACGTTAAGATTTGTCTGAGCAAAGACGGAGAAGTAATTGTAAATATAGAAGGGGCACTTGAAAGTGAAAGCAGGTTTGTAGTTTTGGTAGAACAGCCTAAATTATGGAGTGCAGAAGCACCGGAATTATATGATTTACTCATTCAAGTGTTTGATGAAAATCAGAAGCTTATGGAAGTGATTCCATACCGCGTGGGATTCCGCAAATTTGAGATGAAAGGCAATATTATGACCTTAAATGGCAAACGAATTGTCTTTAAAGGAGTCAATCGTCATGAATTTAGTTCTGTAACAGGACGTCATGTTTCAAGGGAAGAATTAATCAAAGATCTGGTGACGATGAAACAGAATAATATCAATGCAATTCGTACCTGCCATTATCCGGATGGTTCTGATATTTATGAGTTATGTGATGAATACGGAATTTATATGATTGCTGAAAATAATATGGAAACACATGGAAGCTGGGACACTCAGGCGGGAAAAGAGCATCCGGATTATACCAATGTTGTTCCGTGTGATAAAGAAGAATGGAAAGGCATGCTGTTAGACCGTGTCAATTCCATGTATCAAAGAGATAAAAACCATCCGGCAATTCTTATCTGGTCTTGTGGAAATGAGTCCTTTGGCGGAAGTGTGATTTATGAAATGTCAGAGTTTTACCGTAAGGAAGACCCGACCCGTCTGGTACATTATGAAGGTGTATTTAATGACAGAAGATATAATGATACCAGTGACATGGAAAGTCAGATGTATCCGTCTGTGGAAAGTATCAAGGAATTTCTGAAAAAGGATAGAAGCAAGCCATTTATCTGCTGTGAGTATACACATGCGATGGGAAATTCCTGTGGTGCAATGCATAAATATACGGATTTAACAGATACAGAGCCGTTATATCAGGGTGGATTTATCTGGGATTATATTGACCAGTCTATTTATAAAAAAGACCGTTACGGAAAAGAGTTTCAGGCGTATGGCGGAGACTTTGATGACCGTCCGTGTGATTATAATTTTAGTGGAAATGGAATTGCTTATGGAGGAGACAGAGAGCCATCTCCAAAGATGCAGGAAGTAAAGTTCAATTACCAGAATATTACTGCTGTCGTAGAAAAAACACAGGTTACAGTTGAAAATAAAAATTTATTTGTGAATACAAATCAGTTTGACTGTGTGGCAGTGCTTGAAAAAGATGGAAAAGAACTTGCAAGAAAACAACTTGAGACAGATGTAGCACCACTTAGTAAAAAAACATATCCGCTTCCGTTTGAAGTTCAGACTCTGTCAGGAGAGTATGTAATAACAGTAGCATTTCTGTTAAAAGAGGATACAGTCTGGGCAAAACGTGGTCATGAAGTTGCCTTTGGACAGGGGGTGTATAAGGTTGAGAGAGCCGCACAGATTCCAAAGGGAGAATTAGAGGTTGTTAAGAGTACACATAATATTGGGATCCATGGGGACGGTTTTAAAGTGATGTTCTCATACTTAAATGGCGGATTGGTATCCTATGTGTATGGTGGAAAAGAAATGATAAAAGCCATCCCAAAACCAAATTTCTGGAGAGCGCCAACCGATAATGACTATGGAAATCTGATGCCAATGCGTTATGGACAGTGGAAACTGGCAAGCCTGTATTTATCGCATAAAAAACCAGAGGGTGGAATGTATGAACCAAAGCTGGAAGTAAAAGCACATTCTGCAATTGTAAGTTTTACTTATTGCCTGCCGACGACTCCACAGGCAGAATGTGAACTTTCTTATGAAGTATTTGCAGATGGAACAATCGAGACGGTACTTTCTTATGAACCGGTAAAAGACTTAGGAGATATGCCAGAATTTGGTGTGATTTTCAAATTCGATGCAGACTATAATCAGGTAACCTGGTATGGAATGGGACCGGAAGAGACTTATGTAGACAGAAATAAAGGTGCAAAACTTGGTATTTATCAAAATAAAGTAGAAGAAAATATGGCAAAATATTTAGTTCCGCAGGAATGTGGAAATAAAACAGGGGTACGCTGGGCAAAAGTAACGGATAGAAAGGGCAGAGGTATGCTCTTTAAGAGTGATAAAATGGAATTTTCCGCACTTCCTTATACTCCGCATGAAATTGAAAATGCGGCACATCCGTTTGAACTGCCGAAAGTACATTATACAGTAGTAAGAGCTTCTATGCAGCAGATGGGTGTTGGCGGAGATGACAGCTGGGGTGCCAAAACGCATCCGGAATATCTGCTGGATGTAAGTCAGAAAAAAGAATTTAAATTTTCCTTTAAGGGGATTTAATCAAAGCATATTGCAGATATTCGCTTGACAGGAATTTTTGCAGGCGAATGTTACGAAATCTGTGCAGATTTTGAACAGGATTTTTATGATGATTTTTATAAAAAGCTTGTGAAAAACAGCAACATTACTGTTCTAATGAAAGAAATCCCTTATGGTGTGGAAGTCACCAGCCGGGAAAATGAAAAAGCAGTTTATCGGATTGTGCAAAATTTCAATTGTAACCGGATAGAAATAGAATTTCCGAAAGATGGATTTGAGGTATGGCTGGGCAGTTATGATGGGACAATTGCAGGGTTTGACACAGTAATTTTAAGGAAACAAAAGCAATAGACACATACAAAAAAGAGTGATATAATGGAAAAATAAAGCAGACAAAGAAGTCTTTTTGAAGGTTTTTGTCTGCTTTTTTTGATTTTCTTTACGATAATAAGGGAAAGGTTGGATGGCGTATGAATCAAGACGCAAAAGAAAAATTAAAAGAAACACTGTATCGGGAAATGATGGCTTATGATGCAGGAGACCCGGCAAGAATCCAGCATTTTGTAAAAGTACACAGCTTTGCACAGGCGATAGGAAAAGCAGAAAAATTAGAGGAAGAAATCCAGTTTATTTTAGAGTGCGCAGCTTTAGTGCATGACATTGGAATCAAGCCGGCAGAAGCAAAATATGGAAAGAGCGATGGAAAATTTCAGGAGCAGGAAGGACCGGCTGAGGCAGAGAAGATGATGCGTGTGATTGGGTTTGAGGAGGCTGTGATTGAAAGGGTTTCGTATCTGGTGGGACATCATCATACGTATACAAATATAGATGGGATGGATTATCAGATTTTGGTAGAAGCGGATTTTCTGGTCAATTATTTTGAAAACGGAAATTCTGCTGATACTATTCAAAAATCAGTAGAGAAAATTTTTAAGACAAAAACCGGAAAAGAAATGGCAGAAACGATGTTTTTCCCAAAACCGGCAGACTTATCTTTATCAGAAACCTGGGCGCAGGATGCTCTTCAGGATTTGGAAGATTTCATTGAAGAACAGGGAATTTATATTCGCCAGTAAAAAGCTGTGTAATTATAAAAGGATTTTTAGAACTTTAAAACAAGAGGTCAATGCAGAGATTTTAAGAATGTTTTACATTCCTGCATTGACTTTTTTTGGCGCAAGAGTATAATTGGTAAAGACGAAAATTAAATTGGTAAACACAAAAAGAGAGGAAAACAGGAAAAAAAGATTATGAAGTACTTAAAGCAATTTATGGTCATTTTAGCCTTTTCCTTTTTAGGAGAAGTGCTTCATCAGGTGTTACCGCTTCCGATTCCGGCAAGTGTATATGGACTGGTGTTTATGCTGGCAGCACTTATGACAGGAGTATTAAAACTGCATCAGGTAAAGGAGGCATCTGCTTTTTTGATAGAGATTATGCCGGTTATGTTCATTCCGGCAGCAGCAGGTCTGATTGATTCCTGGGGAATCTTACAGCCGGTGATTATTCCGCTTGGAATTATTACTGTTGTGACAACAGTATTTGTTATGGTGGTAACCGGACTTGTGACACAGGGAATTATCAGAAAGGGGAAGAGGAAATGAAAGAATTTTTAGATGTTTCTTTATTTGGAGGAGCAGTCTTAAGTCTTGTAGGTTATGAAATCGGATTGATTTTAAAGAAAAAATTTAAGATGGCAGTGTTTAATCCGCTCTTAATCGGTGTAATTTGTGTTATTGCAGTACTGGTAGTTGGAAATATCAGTTATGAATCTTATAATCAGAGTGGAAAATACATCAGTTATCTTTTAACACCGGCTACTGTCTGCCTTGCAGTGCCGTTGTACGAGCAGTTAGAGTTATTAAAGAAGAACTTAAAGGCAGTTGCCGCAGGATTGATTTCAGGGGTACTTGCAAGTCTTGTTGGAGTATTAATACTTGCAAAATTATTTGGACTTTCTCATGAACAGTATGTAACCATGCTTCCAAAATCCATTACAACAGCAATTGGAATGGGGATATCAGAAGAACTTGGTGGAATTGTAACGATTACCGTAGCTGTTATCATTGTTACAGGAATCCTTGGAAATATGATCGGTGAGACGGTCTGTAAGGTGTTCCACATTGAAGAGCCGGTTGCAAAAGGATTGGCACTTGGCGCAGCTTCTCATGCAATCGGAACAGCAAGAGCTATGGAAATGGGACCGGTTGAAGGAGCGATGAGCAGTCTTGCAATTGCAGTAGCAGGACTTCTTACAGTAGTAGGAGCAAGTGTATTTGCTGGGTTTATGTAGAAAAGGAGTGTGTAAGGCATGAGTAGATTAATTATTACCATTGGCAGACAGTATGGAAGCGGTGGAAAAGAAATTGGGAAAAAACTTGCGAAACGTCTTGCAATACCGTTTTATGGAAAAGAAGAATTGATGAAACTTGCAAAGGAAAAATCAGGATATGAAGAAGTAAGCTGTTTTTATGAAGAACAGCCAATTAACAGCCTGCTTTATGCGATTGCGATGAATCAGGAAGAAGGATGCAGAGGAAAACGTGCCTTTGACAGGATTCGTAAGCTATGTGAAAATCAATCCTGTGTTTTGGTTGGAAGATGCGGAAATTATGTGTTCAAAGACGATGCAGACTGTACGAGTATTTTTCTGTATGCACAAAAATCGGATAAAGTGAACATGGTGACCAAAAGAGATGGAGTCAGTCCGGCAAAAGCAAAGGCAAGAATTGAAAAAATCGAGCAGGAGAGGGCGGATTTCCATAAGTATTATACCGGAGAAACCTGGGGAAAAGCAGAGCATTATGACTTGTGCATTGATACAGGGGTGCTTGGAATCGACCAAACGGTAGAGTTAATTTTGGATTATCTTAATCTTCGGAAATGAAAACAAAAAATTGACCTAAGAAGAAAAAAGTAATCTGGAAAGAAAGCATGGAATTGTTATCCATGTTTTCTTGTTAAAATAAATGTTAACTAATAATAAATAAAAAAGGTTGACATTAGAGACGGAATTCTATATACTAAGGAAGTCAAACAAAGAGAAGAGAGGAAAAAAACATGAATACAGCAACAGTGAACAAAGAACATACAACAAAGAAAATGTCAACCAGACAGATGACATTTATTGCACTGATGACAGCGGTAACCTGTATTTTAGGTCCATTATCAATTCCGCTTCCATTTAGCCCGGTTCCAATCAGTTTTACCAACTTAGCAATTTATTTAAGTCTTTATGTGTTGGGTCTGAATGGAGCAACAATTAGTTATCTGGTTTACTTATTAATCGGAATGGTCGGTGTTCCGGTATTTTCTGGATTTTCCGGTGGATTTGGAAAACTGGCAGGTCCGACTGGCGGATATTTGATTGGATTTATTTTCCTGACCTTAATTGCAGGGCTTTTGATGAAACTGTTTCCGGGGAATAAAGTAATGGAAGCAGTCGGACTGGTATTAGGAACAGTAGTCTGCTATGCATTTGGAACAGCATGGTTGTGCTTCCAGGCACATATGAGTGCAGCAGCTGGTCTTGCGGCAGGAGTGATTCCGTATATTCCAGGAGATTTAGTTAAAATTGTAGTAGCAATGATTGTGGGAACAGCGCTTCGTGCTGCATTAAAAAAAGCAAGATAATGTGTAGGACAAAAAACAAGGATAGAAGGTTTCTATTCTTGTTTTTTTTGTTGCTTTCTATTAGAATAAAGATGAAAGGCGTAAGGGGATGAAAACATGAGAAAAAAGACGATGAAGCTGGTGATTACCTTTCATACAACTACGCAGGCAATTGCAATGGAGGAATTCTGTCAAAAAGAAGAACTTCCGGGACGTCTGATTCCTCTGCCGGGTGTAGTATCGGCAGGCTGTGGATTATGTTGGTGTACTTTACCGGAAAAAGAAAAAGTCTTAGAAACGAAAATGAAAAATAAGAAGATAGAATTTGACCAAATTTACCATGTAATGCTTTAAATAGAATATTTAGGAGGGATTAGAGATGAAAGTAATTGATGCACTTGGAGTTGCATGCCCAGGACCGGTTGTGGCAGCAAAAAAAGAATTAGAAGAAGGAAAGAAAGAAGGATTTCAGATTCTGGTTGACAATCAGATTGCTGTAGATAATCTGAGAAAGTTTGCGTCTTCTCAAAATTGTGAATTTGCCTATACCAGATTAGAGGAAAAGAAATATGAGGTACATATTGTCCCGACTGATAAGACAGAACTCTCGTCAGCAAAAACGGAAGAAGAACAGCCACAGGAAGTAAAACCGGCAGGGAAGGGAACAGTGGTGGTACTGTGCTCAAATAAGATGGGAGAGGGCGATGAAGTACTTGGAAAAATTTTAATCAAAGGATATATCTATGCCTTAACCCAGTTAGAGGAGCTTCCAAAGACAGTTTTAATGTATAACAGCGGAATTTTCCTCGCATGTGAAGGTTCAGAAAGTCTGGAAGATTTAAAAACATTAGAAAAAAATGGTGTGGAAATCTTAGCCTGTGGAACTTGCTTAAATCATTATCAAATGCAGTCCAAGCTTGTAGTTGGAAATGTGACAAATATGTATGAAATTGCACAGAAAATGGCGGGAGCTACGAAGGTCATCCGTCCTTAAAGAAATGAAAAAACAGGAGGATAGGATAATGAAGCCAATCGTAGTAAGAGGCGGCGGAGATTTGGCAACAGGAGTGATTCACCGTCTTTCAAAAAGCGGATATTCTGTGATTGTTTTAGAGACAGATAAGCCGTCAGCTATCCGGCGTCTGGTTGCATTTTCGGAAGCTGTAGAAAATGGCAGTGCATGTGTAGAAGGGATAACCTGCGTTTGCGTGAATAGTGTAAAAGAGGCACTTAAAGAGGCAAAACCACTGCATCCGGTGCTTTTGGTTGACCCGAAAGGAGAAAGTATTCCTCTATTAAAACCGGAAATTTTAATTGATGCAATTATTGCGAAAAAAAATCTTGGAACAACAAGAAAAATGGCACCTCTTACGATTGCACTTGGTCCAGGATTTGAAGCAGGAAAAGATGTGGATTATGTAGTGGAAACCAAAAGAGGGCATTACCTTGGGAAAATTTTAGACAAAGGAAGTGCAATTGAAAATACGGGGATTCCCGGAGTCATTGGCGGATACGGAAAAGAGCGAGTCATTCATGCACCGGCAGAGGGTGTGTTTTTTAAAAAGTTTGATATTGGAGACTGGGTAGAAGCGAAAGCCTGTATTGGAGAAGTTCAAACAGATACAGGAGAAGTAATAGAAGTAAAAACAGAAATTACGGGTGTGATTCGTGGAATTTTACCAGATGGTTTTCCAGTGACAAAAGGGTTTAAGAGTGCAGATGTTGACCCAAGAAAAGAATCGCAGAAACATTGCGCCCTGATTTCAGATAAGGCGAGATGTCTGGCAGGAAGCGTATTAGAATTAGTCTGTGCCTATGAGAAAGGCTGTCTATGAGTCTGTTGAAAAAAATAAAAAAAACAATGGGTGAACTGCCAGAAAAACCAGTGTTTTCTTTTGTGGGAGCAGGAGGAAAAACCACTTGTGTATTAAAGCTGGCAGATGAGCTGGCAGGTCTGGGAATGAAAGTATTGGTAACAACAAGTACGCATATTCAGCATCCATTTTATCTTGGAAGGACAGGTCTTCTTGATGCAGATACGAAGACCATAAAAGAGGCAGGAGTACCCGGAAAAGTTGTAATTGCAGGGCGAAAACTGGAGCAGGAAAAGAAAATTGCGGGGCTTTTGGAAACACAGTTAGAAGAAGTGTTAGAAAGTTATGATGCAGTAGTTATTGAAGCAGATGGAGCGAAACATTATCCCTTTAAAGTGCCGGCAGAACATGAGCCGGTGATTTATCAGATAACAACTCATATTTTAATTGTAGAGAGCATGCAGGCATTTAATCACCCATTATCAGAAGTCTGTTTCCGACTGGAAAAAGCACAGGAAATTTTAAATCAGGCGGATTGTAGAGAAAAACTGTTGACGCCGGAAATTGTGGCAAAGCTGTTAGAAAAAGGGTATCTTGAAAAATTAACCGGTTCTTTATCAAATTCAAAAAGAAAAATTGGAGTGATTTTTAATCAGCAGGATTCACAAACATTTGAAGAAAAGCTGTCTGTTCCGGTGATTTATGAGAAAAAATTGGAAATGCCGGAAAAAAAGAAGTTTTTTCTGATTATGCTGGCATCCGGTTTTTCAAGACGATTTGGTGGAAATAAGCTGATTTATTCGATGGAAAAAACACCAATGTATCAAATTCTAATGGAAAAGTTGGACTGGGTGAGACAACATTCAGAACATGTGGCAGGAGTGTGTGTGGTATCCCAGTATGAACGAATTCGAAAATCAGCAGAAGAGTATGGATTTTTGGCAGTGGATAATCCAGACAGCAGTCATGGAATTTCTGCCTCGATAAAAAAAGGAATTCGGGCGGTTCATAAAGAAAATGTAAAAGGAGAATGTTACTGCTTTGTTGTGGCAGACCAGCCACATTTAAAACAAGAGACCATTCTTCGTCTGTTGGAAGGCTTTCAAAGAAGTGAAAAAGGAATCGGAGCAGTAGTATGGAACGGGCAAATTGGAAATCCGGTAATTTTTCATGAGAAATACCGAGAAGAATTGCTGGAATTAGAGGGAGATACCGGAGGAAAACGGGTATTAAAACGTCATCTGGAAGATGTGTATCTTTGTGAAGCAGAAGAGAAAACAGAATTAAAAGATTATGATTATAAACCGGAAGAGGAAGCAGAAAAGTAAACTTTGCTTCCTCTTTTTGGTGTTTTTATATTTTTATATTGTCTGATTTGAACTTGGAATTATTCTGGATAAACCAGACGTTCCGGTTTGATATCGATTAAGACTTCATCCAGATATTTTTTAGCAAGATAGTTTGCCATACCGAGATTCATATCAAGATAGTTTCCACAGTCTTTTGCGGAAGCCCCAGGCACTTCGCCCTTAAAGTCACGGATGAAAGTAAACATTTCCACCATTAAATCAACAATATCGCGGGATTCGTAGTCACCTGCTAAAAGCAGATAAAATCCGGTACGGCATCCCATAGGTCCAAAGTAAACGGTTTTTGTGCCATACTCTTTATGGTTGCGAAGAAAAGTAGCAGCGAGATGTTCAATTGTGTGCATCTCAGCAGTATTCATAACAGGTTCTTCGTTTGGGGAAGTCATTCTTAAATCAAAAGTGGTAATTACTTCGTCTCCAATGTGATCTTTTCTGGAAACATAAACTCCAGGCTGTAATTTTATATGGTCAATGGTAAAGCTTGCAATTTTTTCCATGTAGCTAATTCTCCTTTCAGGGTTTGTTTTTTCAAAATTTATTATAAATCGAATTAAATTTTCGTGCAAGTATATTTGACTTTACAGTGGCACAATGTTACAATTTATTTTAGCAAAACTTGGAGGACAAAAAGATGATTAATGATAAAAAAGTGTTGTTTAGTGGTATGCAGGCAACTGGAAATCTGACTCTTGGAAATTATCTTGGGGCATTAAAAAACTGGGTAAAGTTAAGTGACGAGTATGAATGTTTCTACAGTGTTGTAGATATGCACTCTATTACGGTGCGTCAGGACCCAGCTACACTTAGAAAAAGAGCAAGAGCACTTCTGACTCTTTACATTGCAGCAGGGTTAGACCCGAAAAAGAATTGTATCTATTATCAGTCCCATGTATCCGGGCATGCAGAACTGGCATGGATTTTGAACTGTTTTACCTATATGGGCGAGCTCAATCGTATGACGCAGTTTAAAGATAAATCAGCAAAACATGCAGATAACATCAATGCAGGTTTATTTACCTATCCGGTCTTGATGGCTGCTGATATTTTGTTATATCAGGCAGATGTTGTTCCGGTAGGAATTGACCAGATGCAGCATTTGGAATTAACCAGAGATATTGCTACTCGTTTTAATAATATTTATGGGGATGTATTTACTATTCCGGAAGCTTATGTTGGAAAAGTTGGAGCAAAAATCATGAGTCTTCAGGATCCGTCTAAAAAGATGTCTAAATCCGATGAAAATCCAAATGGAAGTATTTATCTGATGGATGATCCGGATACAATTATCCGTAAATGTAAACGTGCAGTGACAGACTCCGAGGCAAATATTGCTTATAGAGAGGAGCAGCCGGGACTGAAAAACCTGATTGATATCTACTGCGCATGTGTCGGAAAAACACCGGATGAAGCGGTGAAAGAATTTGAAGGAAGAGGTTATGGAGAACTGAAAATGGCAGTCGGTGAAGCTGTAGTAAGTGTGTTAAAACCACTTCAGGATGAAGTTGCCAGACTGGAAAAAGATAAAGCTTACTTAGATTCTATTATCAAAGAAAATGGAGAAAAAGCCAGTTATTATGCAAATAAAACACTCCGCAAAGTACAGCGAAAAGTAGGTTTTCCAGACAGAATCCGTTAAATATAAAAAGTATTTCACATAAAGTCAGACAGGAGGAATGGCGTATGACAATGGATGAAGTAATTAATGTTTTAAGTCTGCAGGAAGAGATTTTACAGTTCAATCATTTTACAAATGAGGATGCATGGCAGTTAGGAATTATGCTGGTGGCAGAGAGTAAAAAACGTGGATTGGATTGTTCGATTACAATTCGAAAGAATAATGGCAGCACGGTATTTAAGTATGCCGGAAATACGACTACATTAAACAGTGACCGTTTTACAGACCGGACCTTCAATACCGTAAAAATAATGGAAAAAAGCAGTCTGCTTTTATACAGCGAATTAAAGCAAAATGAAGAAACCTTAGAAGATATTGGACTTGATGAAAAAGAGTTTTCCTGCATGGGTGGAGGATTTCCGATTCGTGTAGAGGAAGTGGGAGTCATTGGAGCAATTGTCGTGACAGATCAGAATCCATTTATCAACCATGATATTATTGTAAAAACAATTGGAAAATATCTGCATGTAGATGAAGTGCCGAGAATTCGGGCATTATAAATTGGTGGAGAACCCCCATAGGCTTATCTGTATGAGCAGCCAGAAAAAATAATAAAGAGCAATAAAAAAGTACCGTGTATTTCGTGATTTGAAAGAAATACGCAGTACTTTTTTATTTACTGAAAAAATGCTGCCATATCCGTGGGAAGCGGTGCGTAAAAATCCATTCGCTTTCCGGTAATCGGATGACAAAATGCAAGCCGGTAGGAATGTAAGGCAGTGCGTGAGATTTTAGAGTAATCCGGACAGTAAAGATAATCCCCCGGAAGTGGATTTCCAAGATACTGCATATGAATCCGGATTTGATGGGTGCGTCCAGTCTCTAAATGAAGTTCCACAAGGGAATAGCCATTCTGGTAATACCGCACCCGATAATGGGTTACTGCGCTTTCTCCATTAGAAAAATCAACACAGCGTTCAATCGCAGAATCTGCTTTTCTGGCAATTGGGGCATTGATAATGCCGACTTCGGCCGGAAGCTGACCTTTGCAGACTGCAAGATAAGTCCGGCGGATTTCACGTGCCTTCATCTGTTTTGAAAGAATCGAGGCACTTAAAGCGTGCTTTGCAATGATTAAAAGTCCGGTTGTATCACGGTCTAAGCGGTTGATACAGCGGAAAATAAAAGTTTCTCCCTGTTTTTTATAATAGTAGGCAACTGCATTTGCCAGAGTATTTTCATAATTATTAATTGAGGGATGAATCGGCATATCTGCCGGCTTATTTACAACAAGGATATCTTCATCTTCATAAACAATAGAGAAGGGAAGCTCAACCGGAACAATATGTTCAGAAGAAGCGGTCTCTTCCAGATGAATTTCAAGTTTATCATCGGGATTTAGAATTGTTTTGACATAAGCCCATTTTTGATTGACTAAAATTCCGTTTTGGGTCTTTTTTAACTGAACCAAAATCGGATGAGAATAACCTCGTTTTTTTAAATAGGATTCCACTGTGCAAGGGGAATCCTTTTGAGTAATAAGATAAGTAAAGGTTCGGTTCAAGGTATCACTCCTAATTTGATTTTACTTTATTCCAAAGTTCGTTGTAATAAGAATCTGCCTCGTCTCCAAGAAAACGGAATGTTTCACAGCGTGCCAAATCTTTATCGGATGGGAACAGAGTTTCACTGTTTCGGATACTTTCATCTTCGATTAAAGCCCTTGCAGCCGCATTAGGAGTTGCATAAGTGATATACTCAAAGTTCATAAGAGCTATATCAGGTCGGCATAAGAAATTAATAAATTTTTCAGCATTTTCTTTATTTTTGGCGTTGGACGGAATCACCCAGGAGTCAATCCATATATTGGAACCCTCTTTTGGAATGACATACTCAAGTGCTGGGTTTTCTCTTTGTGTATAAAGCGCTTCACCGGAATAAATAACCCCGAGAGCGGCTTCATTTCCAATCATTTTGTCGCGAACCTGGTCTACTACATAAGCTTGTACAAGTGGTTTCTGGGCAATTAAATCATCTTTTGCCTGAATGAGTTCATCAACTTCGACTGAGTTTAAGGAATAGCCTTTACGTTTTAAGGCAACAGCAAACGCATCACGTACAGAATCCTGCATTAAGATGCGATCCTTGTATTTTTCATCCCATAAAATATTCCAGCTGTCAACTGGCTCATCTACCATATTTTTATTGTAGAGAATACCGATTGTTCCAACGCAATATGGAACGGAATATTCATTATCAGGGTCAAAACTTTGGCTCTGGGTTAAATAGGCAGGGTCAATATTTTTCAGATTTGGAATGTTATCAAGGTTTAATTTGCTTAACAGTCCATTTTCACGCATACGTTGAATCATATAATCCGAAGGACATACTACATCATAAGCAATAGCACCGGAAAGAATTTTAGGATACATGATTTCATTGGTTTCGTATTCTTCATAGATAACCTGAATTCCGGTTTCTTCTTCAAAGATGTCAAGCACATCAGGGTCGATGTATTCTCCCCAGTTGTAAACAATTACCTGTTCTTCGGAGACACTTCCGGTTGTTCTTACATGATGAACTAATCCGGTTACTGCGATTAATAAGATAAATCCGGCAGGGATTACCTGATGCCATGGAATTTTTCGCTTTCGTTTAAAATCTTTTGAGGTTGAACCAGCCTTTTTAGAATCTGTTTCTTTTGGTGAGGTGTTCATTAAAATCATAATTACCATAACCGATAAGAATAAAAGAGTGGAAAGTGCATACATTTCCGGACGGATTCCTTTTCGTACTTCAGAATAAATCTTTGTAGAAAGTGTATCAACTCCGGGACCTTTTGTAAAGTGGGTGATGATAAAATCATCGAGTGACATGGTAAAAGTCATTAAAAATCCGGACAATACACCCGGGAGGATATCTGGAAATACGACTTTCATAAATGACTGAAATGGTCCCGCACCTAAGTCGCGGGCAGCTTCGTAAGTGCTTTTATTGGTCTGTTTTAGTTTGGGCATGACGCTTAAGATTGCATAAGGAATATTAAAAGTAATGTGTGCAATCAGGATTGTAGAAAAGCCTAAAGTAAAACGAAACGCAATAAAAAGCAGCATTAAGGAAATTCCGGTTACGATATCGGAATTTAAAACCGGAATATTGGTAATTCCCATGATAACGGTGCGCCATTTTGCTTTCATTGCGGTGATGCCAAGAGAGGCACAAGTGCCGATAATGGTTGCAATTAAGGCAGAAAGAAACGCAATTGCAAGGGTATTATAAAGGGCACTCATAATGGCGTCGTCCTGAAACAGGGAAGAATACCATTTGAGCGTAAATCCACCCCATTTTGAACGGGATTTGGATGAGTTAAAAGAGAGTACAACCAAAGTCGCAATCGGGGCATACATTAAAAATAAAATGAATCCAAGGTAGATATTACGTGCTGTTTTTTTCATTAGAACATGCCTCCTTCTCCATTTTTATCATATTTGGTTGTAATCACCATACTGATCAAAATAAAGACCATCAGCACCAGAGAAAGACCACTTCCGACATTCCAGTTGCTTCCTTGTTTGAATTTTTGTTCGATGACGTTTCCGATTAACAAAATTTTGCTTCCACCAAGTAAATCAGAAATAACAAAGGTGGTAAGTGCAGGAACAAAAACCATAATAATACCGCTTACAACACCGGGAATACTTAAAGGAAAGATAATTTTACGGAACGTATAAAGCTCTGTTGCCCCTAAGTCTCTTGCGGCAGAAATGACATCTTTGTCAATTTTGGAGAGAACGTTGTAAAGCGGAAGAACCATAAACGGTAAAAAGTTGTAAACCATGCCCAGAACAATCGCATAAGGCGTATTGATTAGCTGGAGTGTGGGCAGATGGAAAAAGTGTAACACCTGATTGATGACTCCGTTTTTCTCCAACAGGGTCTGCCATGCCAGTGTGCGCAGAAGAAAATTCATCCACATAGGGATAATAAAAATGAGCACAATAAATCCATTTTGACCAACTTTCATATTGGAAAGAATGATTGCCAGAGGATAGGCAAGGAGCAGACAGATGGCGGTGCTGATGAGAGAAAGCAGGAGGGAAAGACAGAGTGCCTTAAAATTCTCAACCGTTCCGATAGCCAGAAGATTTTCAAAGGTCAGATGACCATTTGCATCAGTAAGACCATAGTAGACAATCATAGCAAGCGGGATGAGAATAAATGCCAGAGCCCAGAAAAGATAAGGTCCGGCAAGCAATTTTTTCTTATTCATTAACTCCTATCGCCTCCTCATCTTCCGATTCCGGTTTATTCATAATCTGGATATCGAACGGGTCTACATGAATGCCGACTTTTTGTCCGACCGGAAACATATCTGTGCTGTGAACAAGCCATTCAAATCCATTTGCCTGCACTTCCATCTCGTAGTGGACACCTTTAAAAATTAAATGTGTGACTACACCGGTAATTGTGCCTTTTTCCGGTTCTACAAGGTCAACATCCTCTGGACGGATGACTACATCGACCGGTTTATTCTGTCCAAATCCGGTATCGACACAATCAAATTTTGCACCAAGAATCTGTACCAGGCGGTCTTGTATCATAACTCCTTCGATGATATTACTTTCTCCGATAAAGTCTGCTACAAAAGCATTTTGTGGCTCATTGTAGATATCTTCCGGAGAACCCATCTGTTGAATATAACCTTGATTCATAACAACAATCGTATCGGACATGGTGAGGGCTTCTTCCTGATCGTGAGTGACGTAGATGAAGGTAATACCAAGTTCATTTTTTAAACGAATCAGTTCATACTGCATGTCCTGACGAAGTTTTAAGTCAAGAGCACCAAGTGGTTCATCTAAGAGCAGTAAACGTGGTTCATTTACGATTGCGCGGGCAATTGCAATTCTCTGCTGCTGACCGCCGCTTAATGAATCCGGAAGTCTGTTTTCATATCCTTCCAGATTTACAAGTTTCAGGGCATATCGGATTTTATCTTTAATATAGGCATCAGATTTTCCGGAAATTTTCAAGCCAAAAGCAATATTTTCGGATACACTCATGTGAGAAAAAAGAGCGTATTTCTGGAAGACGGTGTTCAAATTCCGCTTATTTGGGGGAAGATGCGTAATGTCCTGACCGTCAAAAATGACCTGTCCCTTGTCCGGGGATTCAAATCCTCCTAAGATACGAAGAGTGGTTGTTTTTCCGCATCCACTTGGACCAAGCAGAGTGAGAAATTCATTTTCATGAACCGACAGATTTAAATCATCTAAAACAAGCTGTTCCCCAAATCCTTTTGAGATATGGATAAAATCCACCAGTGTTTTTTTCATGGCAGTCTCCTTAAATAAAGTATAGTAAATAAAATGCCGGCAGAAACGGAATGATTCCTACCAGGCTTTTAAATTTCATTATACTAGAACCGAAAATCCTGTCAATAGAAGGGCGAGATAAATGTTTGTAAAATCGGGGGAAATTGCATTGTATAAAAAAAAACTTTGTGGTAGAATGTCGGTAGACCGGACAACGGAACGAATAAAAAACAGACAGGAGGGTATTACTATAATGAAAGAAAAGTATGTTGCTTATGTTGGAACTTATACTCACGGAAGCAGTATTGGAATTCATTTATATGACGTAAATGTGGAAGAGGGAACTATGACAGAGAGAAAAGTAGTTCCTGTAAATAATTCTTCCCATCTGGCTATCTCTGTAAACGGAAAATATCTGTACTCTATCGCTGATGAAGGTGTGGCAGTATTTGCAATCGAGCCGGATGGGGATTTAACCTTTATTAATAAAGTTGGTATTGATGGAATGAGAGGCTGTCACCTTTCCACCGATACAAAAGGAAAATATCTGTATGTTGCAGGCTACCATGATGGAAAAGTTACCGTAGTACACACACATAGAGACGGACGACTTGGAAGTGTTATGGATGGTGTCTTCCATAAAGGTCTTGGCAGTGTTGCAGAAAGAAACTTCCGTCCTCATGTCAGTTGTGTGCGTCCGACTCCGGATGGAAAATATCTGTGTGCAGTTGATAATGGAATTGATCAGATTAAGATTTATCGTCCGACAGAGAGAACCAGTAAGCTGGATTTGGTTGACGTTCTTCGTTGTGTCAGAGAATCTGGTCCGAGACTGATTAAATTCAGCCCGAATGGAAAGTTTGCCTTTGTAAACTATGAATTAAAAAATGAAATTCAGGTTTACAGTTATGATGGAAGCGGTAAAAATCCGAAATTTGAACTGCTTCAGACAGAAAGCACTTTGGCTTCCCATGAAGATGAGGCACATGATGCAACTTCTGGAATGTGTCTTTCTGAAGATGGAAAATATCTGTTTACTTCTACAGCCGGAGAAAATACGGTTGCAATGTATAAAGTAGATGAAGAGACAGGTCATATTGAAAGACAGTTCGTACTGCCAATCAGTGGAGAATATCCAAAAGACCTTGATGTATTCCCGGACGGTCGTCATCTGGCTGTTGTCAATCATGAATCAAACTCTATCACAACATTTTCAATTGATTATGAGAAAAAGCTGTTGATTATGAAAGGAAAACCGCTTAAGGTAGAAACTCCAAACAGTATTATTTTCCATAAATGTGATTACGCAGAATAATATTCATGGCAGACGAAGGGAGATACCATGATTCGAATTTTTAAAACCATTGATGGAAAAATGCATCAGATGGAGGAAGCATGTGAAGGTTGCTGGGTTGCCCTGACAAATCCGACTGCTACGGAAATTTTTGAAATCTGTAATCGGTTTCAGATAGAAGTAGATGATTTACGTGCACCTCTGGATGAAGAAGAACGCTCCCGTATAGAAGTTGAAGAAAATTATACCTTGATTTTGGTGGATACTCCGATTATAGAGGAAAGAGGAGACAAGGACTGGTTTGGAACCATTCCTCTTTCTATTATAATCACAAATGAAATGATTTTTACAGTTTGTCTGGAAGATACATCGGTTCTTGGAAAATTCATGGACGGGCGTGTACGCAATTTTTATACTTATATGAAAACGCGGTTTATTTTACAGATTCTGTATAATAATGCAAGCATGTTCCTGCATTATCTGCGTATCATAGATAAGAAAAGTGAAGAAGTGGAAGAGAAACTGCATGCTTCGACCAGAAATCAGGAGCTGATAGAACTTCTTGAACTGGAAAAATCACTGGTCTACTTTATTACTTCCCTTCGTTCTAACGAAGTGGTGCTGGAAAAGCTTTTAAAGGTAGACCGGATTAAAAAATATCCCGACGATACAGACCTGCTTGAGGATGTTATTGTCGAGAACAAGCAGGCGATTGAGATGGCAAATATTTACAGTGGAATTTTAAGTGGAATGACCGATGCGTTTGCGTCTGTTATTTCAAACAACTTAAATATTGTCATGAAATTTTTGGCAACAGTTACAATTGTAATGTCCATTCCGACTATGATTTTCAGTGCCTATGGAATGAATGTAAAATCATTCGGGATGCCATTTGCAGACAGTCCGTATGGATTTGCTATTGTAATTGTGTTGTCTTTGATACTAAGTCTGATTGTGGCAATTATTTTTTCAAAGAAAGACCTGTTTTAGGGTTCATTCCTTTAATTTAAAGTGAAATCAGAAAATTTCTTGAGGGCGGGAATAAACCGGAAATGAGGAAATGAAATGAATTTTTTAAATAAAATGGAACGGAAATTCGGCAGGTATGCAATACCGGAATTGACGAAATATATTATTTTGTGTTATGTGATTGGATATGCCCTGGAGGTTTTTCAAAACATGACCGGAGTAGGTATTATGGGCTATCTGGCTTTGAGTCCGTACCATATACTGCATGGACAAATTTGGAGACTGGTGAGCTGGGTGTTAATTCCGCCTTCAGGACTGGATATTTTTACAATTATTATGCTGATCTTTTATTATTCACTGGGAACAGCGCTTGAAAGAACATGGGGAGAGTTCCGTTATAACGTGTACATTTTCAGTGGAATTTTATTCACTGTGATTGGAGCTTTCTTGCTGTATTTCATTGGCGGACTTCAGATTTCCCTTTATGGAGCAAGCATAATTTCGACATATTATATTAACTTGTCAATATTCCTTGCATTTGCGGCAAATTATCCGGATATGCAGGTACTGTTATATTTTGTAATACCGATTAAGATTAAATGGATGGCATATCTTGATATTGCATATCTGGCTTATAACTTTATTCGTGTATCCGGATATGGTGCATGGGCTGTCCGTATGATGATTCTTGTGTCGTTACTGAATTTTATTATTTTCTTCTTTATGACAAGAAATTATAAAACGATTTCGCCACGTGAAATACACAGAAAACAGCAGTTTAAGAAGGCGGTTCATCCAAAGATGACACCAAATATAACAAAACATAAATGTGCAATTTGTGGCAGAACAGAAAATGACGGGGACGATTTGGAATTTCGTTTCTGTTCCAAATGCAATGGAAACTATGAATATTGTCAGGAACATTTATTTACACATACACATATCAAATAATCAGGAGGATATGATATTATGCGCAGGACAAAGATTGTATGTACGATGGGACCAAATACCGATAAAAAAACGATAATGCGTGCACTCGTAAAAAATGGAATGGATGTGGCAAGATTTAACTTTTCGCATGGTGACTATGAGGAACAGAAAAATCGTATGAATCTGCTGAAAAACGTAAGAGAGGAATTAGACCGACCGGTTGCAATTCTTCTTGATACGAAAGGTCCGGAAATCAGAACCGGAGTTTTAGAAGGCGGACAGAAAGTTACATTAAAAGAGGGAGAAACCTTTACTCTTTATATAGAAGAGTGCGTGGGAAATGAAAAAGGATGTTCTATTACCTATCCTGGTCTTGCGAAAGATGTAAAAAAAGGTGACAAGATTCTGATTGATGATGGTCTGATTGAACTCGAAGTACAGGCAACAAAGAAAGATTCGATTGTCTGTCTGATTGAAAATGGCGGAGAACTTGGAGAGAAAAAAGGAATCAATGTGCCGAATGTAAAAATTAAACTTCCGGCAATTACAGAAAAAGATAAAAATGATATTATCTTTGGAATTTCTCAGGATATTGATTTTATTGCCGCTTCTTTTATCAGAAATGCAGCAGGTGTCAATGAAATTCGTAAGATTTTAACTGAACATCATGCAGAGCATATTGCAATCATTGCAAAAATTGAGAACCGTGAAGGTGTTGATAATATTGATGAAATCATCAAAGCGGCTGATGGAATTATGGTAGCACGAGGCGACCTTGGTGTAGAAATTCCGCCACAGGAAGTTCCACATATTCAGAAAACAATCATTCAGAAATGTAATGAAAAATATGTACCGGTTATTACTGCGACTCAGATGCTGGATTCCATGATTCGTAATCCACGTCCAACCCGTGCAGAAGTTGGCGATGTAGCAAATGCAATTTATGACGGAACAGACGCTGTTATGCTTTCCGGAGAAACCGCAGCAGGAAAATATCCGGTAGAAGCCTTAAAGATGATGGCAGAAGTTGCAGAAAGCACCGAACAGTATGTAGATTATGATAAATATGTTACACACAGAAGTATGTATCGGAAGACAAAAATTTCAAGTGCAATTGGAATCTCTTCTGTGCGTACAGCAAGAAATCTGGAGGCAGCCTGCATTATTACACCGACAATGTCAGGTAAGACGGCACGTCTGGTATCCAGTTTCAGACCTCCAATGCCGATTTATGCGATTACACCAAACGAATCTGTACAGCATAAGATGCAGCTTTACTGGGGTGTAAAACCATTAAAAGGTTATACAAAAGACTCAACAGAAAATATTCTGCTCAATTCAATGGAAACAGTAAAACGCAAACGTCTGGTGAAAAAAGGTCAGTTAGTAGTTTTAACTGCCGGTGACCCGGCAACAAACAGTTCTGTAAATGAACAGAATGTTACCAATATGCTTCATGTAATTGAGGTAAAATAAGAATCGATTAGAATAGAGATAGAAACAGATAGAAGGGGCTGTCCGGATGGACAGCTCCTTTTGTAGCATAAATATTTGTAGTATGAGTAGAGAAAATTTTAATGTATAATAAAGGCATGAATTGATGTTTGTAAAAAGAATTACAACATAAGTAGTATAAAAACAACCCGAAAGAATTTGAGAGTATAGGAGGAATAGTAATGTATACTGCATCAAAAGAAAGATATCATGTAATGGGGTGGTAGCAGGAGTGGAAATTTTAGAGTGAAAATCGGTCAGCAAATGAAAAGTGGTGGCGTATAGTTATAGAATTCTAATGATAAAAAGCAGGAATTTGAATGAAAGATGTGAGGAGAAATTGTTTGAATGAAGCTATATAAATATGGAAATCCAGAATCAAATATTGTACTAATCCAACCTGTTGGAACTCATAATCTGAATGAAATACCAAATCAAGTTGAACGAATAAAAATAAATACAAAAAAAGAGATACAAATGCTTGCAATAAAGGTAGATAACTGGAATCAAGAATTATCACCATGGAAAGCACCGGCAGTATTTGGAAAAGAAGCATTTGGTGATGGAGCATCAAATTTGCTTACAGAGATACCGCAATTATGCTCAGATAAAAATAAAAAATATTATCTGGGTGGATATTCTTTAGCAGGACTATTTAGTCTTTGGGCGTGCTGTCAGAGTGATAAATTTGCAGGGATAGCGGCTGCATCACCGTCAGTATGGTTTCCAGGATTCCTTACTTATCTGAAAGAAAATGAAGTAAAAAGTCCATGTATCTATTTGAGTCTTGGAGACAAAGAAGACAAAACCAAAAATGCGATGCTGTCAACAGTTGGAGATAATATTAGAGAAGTGGAGAAAATTATGAAAGAAAATAAAGTGAAGTGTATTTTGGAATGGAATCAAGGAAATCATTTTAAAGATGCAGAGAAAAGAACTGCAAAAGCATTTTCCTGGGTGATCGTAAATCAGTAATGATTTTGTTTATCACTTTAATCTGCAAAATTTTTGTTGAAAAATGAAAGCATGTGACATATAATAACCGTGTATATGTGATTAGAGAGAAAAATTGAGGAGAATAGAACAAAATGGAGAAAAAAACATTTGTTACTAAAGAACAGTTGGATGAAATTGTAAAACAGTATCCGACACCATTTCATCTGTATGATGAAAAAGGAATCCGTGAAAATATCAAAGCAGTAAAAGAAGCGTTTTCCTGGAATAAAGGATTTAAAGAATATTTTGCAGTAAAAGCCTGCCCAAATCCATTTTTGATTAATATCTTAAAAGAGTATGGCTGTGGCTGTGACTGTTCTTCTTATACAGAACTTATGATGTCTTCTGCAATCGGATGCACAGGAAAAGATATTATGTTTTCATCAAATGATACACCGGCAGAAGAATATGCTTATGCTTATAAATTAGGTGCAACCATTAACTTAGATGATATTACTCATATTGATTTCTTGGAAGATACTATCGGAACAATTCCAAAGAGAATCAGCTGCCGTTATAATCCAGGCGGAACATTTGAACTTGGAAATGGAATCATGGATAATCCAGGAGATGCAAAATATGGAATGACAACCGAGCAGATTTTTGATGCGTTTCGTATTTTAAAAGAAAAAGGTGCAGAAGAATTTGGTATTCATGCTTTCCTTGCAAGTAACACTGTAACAAATGAATATTATCCGGAACTTGCAAAACGTCTGTTTGAACTTGCTGTAAAATTAAAAGAAGAAACAGGAGCAAATATTAAATTTATCAATTTATCCGGTGGTGTTGGTATCCCTTATACACCAGACCAGAAACCAAATGATATCCGTGTCATTGGAGAAGGTGTCCGTAAAGTTTATGAAGAAGTACTTGTTCCGGCTGGAATGGGTGATGTAGAAATCTATTCTGAAATGGGACGTTTCATGATGGGACCGTATGGTTGTCTTGTAACAAAAGCAATTCATGAAAAACATACTCATAAAGAATATATCGGTGTAGATGCGTGCGCAGTAAACTTAATGCGTCCGGCTATGTATGGTGCTTACCATCATATCACAGTAATGGGAAAAGAAAAGGAACCTTGCGACCACAAATATGATGTAACAGGTTCTCTTTGCGAAAACAATGATAAATTTGCAGTAGACCGTATGCTTCCGAAAATTGATATGGGAGACTTACTGGTAATTCATGATACCGGTGCACACGGATTTGCAATGGGATATAATTACAACGGAAAATTGAAATCAGCAGAAGTCTTATTAAAAGAAGATGGAAGCACACAGTTAATCCGCAGAGCAGAAGAGCCAAAAGACTATTTTGCAACATTTGACTGTTTTGATATCTATGATAAGCTGATTCAGCAGTAAAAAAGACAAGGCGGGCAGAGAAAATAAAAAATCTGCCCGTAAAAATTAAAAAAAAGCTTGCATTGTGTAGCAAAGCATGATATTATAATATACGGTTCAGCCAAACAAATCAGCTTGCCGCTGTGGCGGAATTGGCAGACGCACTTGACTCAAAATCAAGCGGGTAACACCGTGCCGGTTCGAGTCCGGCCAGCGGCAGTGAAAAAGTCCTTAGTTTTAAGGACTTTTTTTATTTTGTGTTGCATTTCGTGTTGCATAGCTCTTCAAAGTGATTATTTGCTATTTGTGTCATTTGTGGGACTTTGTCCTGCATGGTATGCCTATCTTCATAGGCAGAGTACCACGTCCATAGGAGCCACTGCACCGCATGGGAGGGGTTAATTCATGGGTGGCAGCAGTTCCGGCAAACAGGTAAACAAACGCTCTGCCATGCAGATGACAGCGGTGTATTCCCGGAACTTGAAAATAAAGATGTGGATTTGGTAATGAGAACTTTGTCAGGTTTATAATTAAATGAAGTTGTGAAACAGTTAGCTGATGTAAAACCACGTAGTAAAGTAAATATGAATATCCGTTAAAAAACGAATTGTGATGAAACTGCTTACGCTGACCTATAAATATTCGTTAGTAAAAAAATAAACAAAAACCCAGTAAAACTATAAAAATTTTATCTAAAAATCTTCCTTTTATGAAAAAATATGATATAATGGTTGTTACAAACGATAGTGAAAAGTAAAAAGAAAGAGTAAAGAGGGAAGATATGGCGACCATTAAGGATATAGCAACAAAAGCGGGGGTTTCAATTGCAACGGTTTCCAGAGTGTTAAACCATGATGAAACCTTAAATGCACAGGAAGAGACGAAGCAAAAGATTTTTGAAATTGCAGAAGAATTAGAATACGAAGTTCGTACGCAGAAAAAGAGAAGAAAAAAGATGAAGGTTGGGGTATTCTATTCATACTCACCGGAAGAAGAACTTCAAGATCCGTACTACCTTTGTATTCGTCTGGCAATTGAGAAAAAATTGGAAAAAGAAGAACATATAAAGCAGATTGTAAAACCGGATGACAAGCCAGAGGTACTTAGCGGCATTGATGGAGTAATCTGTACAGGTACATTTACCAAAAAGATGATAGAGTCAATAGAAAAATGGGAGTGCCCGGTTGTATTTATTGATGCAGATCCGAATCATAAGAAGTTTGATTCGATTGTAGTAGATTATAATCAGGCAGTAGAAGAGATTGTATCGTATTTGGTGGAATGTGGGCATACGAAGATCGGAATGATTGGCTGTCGCGGAGTAAATCAAAATGGCGAAGAAATCTTAGATACACGAATGCAGTGTTTTCAGGATTCGCTAATGAAGAGGGGATTGTATCATCCGGAGTATACGAAATTTGGCGATTACTATGCGAAATATGGTTATCGGTTACTAAAAGAACTCTATAATGAAAGAAATATGCCAACGGCATTATTTGTTGCAAATGATTCGATGGCAGCAGGAAGTTATCGGGCGGCATATGAACTGGGGCTTAAGATACCGGATGATATCAGCATCATTGGATTTAATGATATTCCAACCGCAAAATATATGGTTCCGCCGCTTACGACAGTGAGGTTGTATATGGAGTTTATGGGAGAGTATGCGGTAAAGCTTTTGGAAGAACGAATCGTGCAGGGAAGAGAAATTTGTGTAAAAGTATCGATTCCTACGAAACTTTATGTGCGTGATAGTGTTAAAACAGTAAAATAATAAATTGAGAAATAAAGAAACCATGAGAAAAAGCTCATGGTTTTTTTATTTGTAAAAACGAAGAAAATATTAACTTAGTAAATGATAATTTTTTTTACCGAAGAAAAAGAGCTTTTTGAAGAAAAAGAGTTGTGAAAAATGTATAAAAAAAACTAAAAATAGTGGATAAAATGTAGAAAATACATTTATTTGGTAAAAACTATTTACAATTAACCAGTAAAATAGTAGAATGATTTTACCAGTTAAAAAGAGATAAAAACAGAGGAGGAAATAATTATGAGAAAAAGAATTGCAATTATTTGTGTGGCGGCACTTACCGGAACGATGATGATGACTGCGTGTGGCAGCAAAGAAGAGGGAGGCAGCGAAAAAACAAGCGACGGAAAGACAAAAGTTCGTTTTGCAACCTGGGACGTAGCAGATGATGTTGATGCACAGCAAAAATTAGTAGACAAATTTAATCAGGAACATGATGATATTGAAGTAGTTTTAGAAGCATACGGAAGTGACTTTGATACAAAACTCAGTGCAGGTATGGGTTCAGGAGATACACCGGATGTGGTATATATGTGGAACTATCCGGCATATGCAGATGGACTTGAACCGTTGGATGAATACATTGATAAAGAGGGCGAAGAGTATAAAGACAATTTTTACAGTACACTGTGGAACTATAACTCATTCGATGGCACCACTTATGGTATTCCGGTAGGATTTACCACACATGCACTTTTTTACAACAAAGACCTGTTTGCTGAGGCAGGTGTAGAAGAACCGACAGATAGCTGGACCTGGAGTGACCTTCAAACTGCGGCTAAGACAATTGAGGAAAAAACCGGTCAGAAAGGGTTTGCATTCCAGATGAAACCAGATCCATACGATTTTGAAATGTATCTGTGGAGTAATGGAGCTGCTTATTGCGATGAGGAAGGCGTGATGGCAGGAAAGATCGACTCCAAAGAATCTCAGGAAGTCTTCCAGATGTTCCAGGATATGGAAAAAGACGGATACGCAATTGCTACAGAAAAGAACGGAACCGATGAATTCCGTGCCGGAACCGCAGCAATGTATATCTATGGTTCATGGTCAATTAACTCATTAGATGAAGATGGAATGAATTATGGTATTGCTAAGATTCCTTCTTTTGACGGAAAAACATCTGTAAGTATTTTAAGTTCTTCCGGACTTTCTATTTCAAAAGACAGTAAAAATAAAGAAGCTGCATGGGAATTCGTAAAATACTGGACAGGCGAAGAATGCAATAAAGCAAGAATCGGTATCGAGCTTCCGGTATTAAACAGTGTTGTAGAATCTGAAGGAATTATGGATGAAGCCAAATATGCACCATTCTATGAAATGTTAGAGCAGAGTGACGGACATACACCGGCAAGTTTTCTGATTGAAGACTGGTCAGAAGTTTCAGAAAACCTTAGTCTTTCATTCGAACAGATCTTTAATCCAAGTTCTTATATGGATGTAAAAGATGTTTTAAAAGAAGCAGCAGATGCACAGTAACCAAATCTGAGTAAATCGGCGTCGGAAGATTTGCATAAGCCGATGCCGATCAATGGGAGAGATAAGATGAAACAGAAAAAATTTCTGAAAACGGCAACACCATACCTATTTATTATGCCGTGGATTATTGGATTTCTTGTATTTACAATCGGTCCTTTGATTTTGTCCTTAATTATGAGTTTCTTTGATTGGCCACTTACTACAGCGCCGACTTTTCGTGGACTTGGAAACTATATTGACATGTTTACAAAAGATAAACAGTTTTGGAAATCCTTGGTAATCAGTTTAAAATATGCAGCGATTTTTGTACCACTTAATATGGTTATCGCATTGTTTCTTGCAATGCTGATTACACAGCCGGTAAGAGGCGTAAAAGTATTCCGTACAATTTTCTATATTCCGGCCGTTATTTCCGGTGTAGCCGTTTCTATTATCTGGGGCTGGATTTTAAATGGAGATTACGGTGTACTGAATTATCTGTTATCACTGATTGGGATTAAAGGACCAAAATGGCTGGTTGACCCGGCTTGGGCATTGCTTGCAGTTATCATAGCAAGTGCCTTTGGTGTAGGAACAATGATGCTTATTTTCTATACCGATATCAAAAATATTCCGGTAGACGTATATGAAGCGGCATCCATTGACGGAGCAGGTCCTGCAAGAAAATTTTTCAGTATCACTCTTCCGATCATTACACCGACGATTTTATTTAACCTGATTACATCGATTATTAATTCTTTCCAGCAGGTAACACTGGTTATGCTGTTAACCGGCGGTGGACCACTGAAGTCAACGTATTTCTATGGCTTGTATACTTACAATAATGCATTCAAACATCATAAACTTGGATATGCCAGTGCAAATGCTTGGGTTATGTTCATCATTATTCTGATTTTGACTGCATTTGTGTTTAGATCATCTTCCGCATGGGTATTCTACGAAACCGAAGCAAGAAATAGCGGAGCTAAGAAAACAAAAAAGAAAAAAGGGGGTAGCAAGTAATGAAGATGTCGAAAAAATCAAAAGCAGTGATTTATATCTTACTCGGGCTTGTGGCACTTTACTTTCTTGCACCGTTTATCTATATGTTGTTTTCAGCATTTAAGACAGAGGGCGAAGCGATTGCATATCCACCGAAGCTGTTTCCATCCGAATGGCATTTTGAAAATTTTGCAAATGCATGGAAATCACAGCCGTTTGGTACGTATCTTTTAAACTCGGTGTTGGTAACGGCTTTGACAACGATTGGTCAGGTGCTTTCTTGTTCCTTAGTTGCCTACGGATTTGCAAGATTTAATTTTAAAGGGAAAAACGTACTCTTTATGATCTTACTTTCAACAATGATGATTCCATGGGACGTTACCATGATTCCACAGTATATGGAATTTAAATTATTTGGATGGATCAATACATTGAAACCGTTGATTGTACCGGCATGGTTTGGTTCGGCTTATTATGTATTCCTGATGAGACAGTTTTTGATGGGAATTCCGAAAGACTTTGAAGAAGCAGCACGCATTGATGGAGCAAATCAGTTCCAGATTTATTGGAAAATTTTTATGCCAATTATGAAACCATCATTGATTTTAGTTGGTGTATTAAACATGCTGACGGTATGGAATGATTACCTTGGTCCACTCATTTTCTTACAGGATCGAAGCAAATATACACTGGCACTTGGACTTGCTTCCTTTAAGGGAGTTCACAGCACACAGATTATTCCGATGCTTTGTATTACGATCATTATGATTATTCCGCCGATTATTATTTTTATTATCGCACAGAAATATATTGTTGAAGGAACCAGTGGCTCTATTAAATAAGACAGACTTATAAAGCGGTCAGGCAGACTGGAACTGTCTGGCCGTTATTGTCGGTAAAAGAAGAGCTGAGAGGAGAAAATTATGGCAAGAAAAACAGTAAAAAGATGGGAAAACCATCGGATTACCGGAATTGGGAGAAGAGAAGCAAGAACTGCTTTTTATAGAGATTCGCAAAAAAGAATCTGCTTAAATGGAAAATGGAAGTTTAAATATGTCGAGGCTCCGGAACTTTCACCGGAAGGATTTGAACAGCCTGAAGTATGTGGAGAATGGGATACGATTGATGTTCCATCGGTATGGCAGCTTCGAGGTTATGACAAAATGCACTATACCGATGTGCTCTATCCGTTTCCGGTAAATCCACCGTATGTACCGGATGAAAATCCTACCGGAATTTACAAAAAGACAGTAGTTTTAGAGGAACAATGGTTACAAAAAGATACGATTTTAAAATTCCATGGCGTTGATAGTGCATTTGATGTCTGGGTAAACGGAACGCATGTGGGATTTAGTAAAGTAAGCCGCCTGCCATCGGAATTTGAAATCACCGACTTTGTAAAATGCGGTGAAAATGACATTACAGTACGAGTTTATAAATGGTCAGATGGTACTTATCTGGAAGATCAGGATATGTGGTGGCTATCCGGAATTTATAGAGATGTCGAATTAATTAATGAAGAAAAAAATGCAATTCTCGATGTACAGGTGAACGGCACCTTAGATGAGAATTATAGAGATGGTATATTTACCGCAA
The DNA here is from genome assembly GCA_003481745.1 of Firmicutes bacterium OM04-13BH. Taxonomy (GTDB): domain Bacteria; phylum Bacillota; class Clostridia; order Lachnospirales; family Lachnospiraceae; genus Blautia; species Blautia stercoris. The sequence continues at coordinate 72,130 of QULP01000011.1, read as the reverse complement.
AAATTACAATGAAACAGGCAGGCACAAGCTTTAAATGGAAACTTTCCTATAAAGGAGAAGTGGTGCTTGAGGAAAAGCTTACTTCGGAAACAAAAGAAGCTTGCATAGAAGCAAAACTTCCGGAAGTTTATAAATGGACCGCAGAGACACCGAATCTGTATGACTTTACGGTTGAGAGCGCAACGCAGGAAGTGACGGTTCGATGTGGTTTCCGTAGAATTGAGATAAAAGACAAAAATTTCCGTGTAAATAATCAGGTAATCTTATTAAATGGAGTCAATCATCATGATTATAATCCAAAAGAAGGAAGAGTTATAACCAGAGAGCTGATGGAAGCGGATATTCGTTTGATGAAACAGTACAATATCAATGCGGTGCGTTGTTCCCATTATCCGGCAAATGAATATTTTTATGATTTGTGCGACGAGTATGGACTTTATGTTATTGATGAAGCAGATTTGGAATGCCATGGCTTTGAGTGGGTAGAGAATTATACCTGGATTACAGACGATGAAACCTGGAAAGCAGCTTATGTAGATCGTAGCGTGCGTATGGTGAAGCGAGATCGAAATCATCCATCCATTATTATGTGGTCTATGGGAAATGAGTCTGCATTTGGATGTAATTTCCGTAGTGCAGCAGAAGCCATTCGTAAGCTGGATGATACCAGACTGGTTCATTATGAAGGGGATTTTGAAGCAGAAGTAACAGACGTATATTCCACCATGTATACCCGATTAAAAGGCTTAAAAGAAATTGCCGAATATCAGGTGAAAGGTGACAAACCACATGTGATGTGTGAGTACGGGCATGCGATGGGCAATGGACCGGGTGGTTTAAAGGCATATCAGGATTTATATCGCAAATATAAACGTCTTCAAGGTGGATTTTTGTGGGAGTGGTACGACCATGGAATTTATACCGAAGAAGAGGGACAAAAATATTATAAATATGGCGGAAATTATGGAGATTTTCCGACAAACGGGAACTTCTGTATTGATGGAATTTTAATGCCGGACCGTACTCCATCTCCAGGAATGGAGGAATATAAGCAGATTATTGCGCCGGTTGAGATTATAGCAGTAGAAGGAAGCATGAAAAAAATTCAGCTTACGAATTATTATGATTTCCTGAATTTAGAAACGGTGGTACTTGATTGGAAACTTCAAGCAGAAAACCAGATTGTACAAGAAGGAGTCGTAGAAAATCTTTTTGTGGCTCCGCATGAGAAAAAGACAATTACGTTGCCGATTGCTGAGTTTGAAGTGCAGGCAAATACCGATTATTATCTGACTTTGACCGTATGCCAGAAAACGGATACAGGATATGCTTTGGCAGGTCATGAAATCAAAAAAGTTCAGATTCCGTTACAAATCAGAAAAGATGAGTTTGCAGTCAGAAAAGTTGCAGATAAACTTCAGGTATCTGAGTCGCAAGGCATGCTTACCGTAAAAAACAGCTGTATTACAGCAAAATTTAGTACGGTATTTGGAAAGCTGCTCTCTTTTGAAACAAATGGAAAAGAATATCTGAGTGAAGGTCCGAGAATGAACGTATATCGTGCTACCATCGACAATGATATGTATAAAAAAGAAGACTGGATGAATAAATATTTTATTCAAAAACCGGTAGAAGAGACGGAATCTATACACTGGCAGGAAGAAGCCGATAAAGTGACTGTGCAAATCAAAACATTCTTTAGCTGTTATAACCAGTCATGGGGATTTGAATGTGATTATACTTATGAAATCTATTCTTGCGGACAGATGAAAGTAGAACTTCAGGGCAAAGCCATTCAAAGAGGTAAGCTGGAACCGCCATTTTTACCGCGCATTGGAATTACAATGAAAGCAAATAAAGCCTTACAAGAAACCATGTGGTATGGAATGGGACCGGGAGAAAGTTATATTGACAGCAAGGCAGCTTCGGTTATGGGTATCTATGAAAGTACAGTAGATCAAATGATGACAGATTATGTATTTCCACAGGAAAACGGTCATCGTGAACAGGTCAAATGGTTTAGAATCGGAGATACAACAGATGGCTTGTTATGTAAGATGGAAAATAAATTGGGATTAAATCTTGCAAATTATACAGATGAAAGTTTGGAAAAAGCACAGCATCCGTTTGAAATTGAAAAAGCGGAGCATGTCATCATCCATTTGGATTATCTGCATTCCGGGCTTGGAAGTAATAGCTGTGGCGAAGAACAGTTAGAAGAAAATAAAGTGAAGCTTCAAGACTTTGCAATGGTCTTTACCGTTTCGGCAGTAAAATGCGGAACAGAGATTGAAGAAGCGAGAAAACAGTACATCGATTAAAAAGGAGAAAATTGTACATGAGTAAAACAATGTTTTCAGAAAATCTGCAAAGCAAGTTACATGGTGAAGAATGGCTTATCTGGCAAGAGCAGTATGAAGCAAAAGAAAATCTCAAATATGAGAGTCTGTTTGCACTTTCCAATGGCTACCTTGGAATTAGAGGCAGCCATGAGGAAGGCACAAAAATCACACTGCCATATCTTTATATCAATGGAGTATTTGATAAGTCAGAGACATTTATGAGAGAGCTTGCGACCCTTCCGAACTGGCTTGGAATCAAGCTTTATGTAGAAAAAGAGTTAATTGGAATTGAAGACTGTGAAATTTTAGAGTTTGCGAGAGTGCTCGATATGAAGGGAGCGTTCCTTGGAAAGAGAGTGCACTTAAGAGATTCAAAAGGAAGAGAAACTCTTATTGAAGGAATCCGTTTTGTCAGCAGAAATAATGTGCATCGCATGGGAATCAAACTGCATGTAACACCGCTTAACTATAGTGGAATCATTGAAGTGGAAAGTATCATTGATGGCAGTATCATTAATTTTTATGATGCACCGCGATTTAAAGTAAAACATACTTATATGACCGCAAATGAAAAATTGGCAACAGATGGATGTTATATCGAAGTGGCAACCAGAGAAAATCATTTGCATGTAGGCTGTGGCTGCCGAATCGAAGCGTATGTAGACGGTAAACCGGTGCTTGGAAATCGTATGACGAGTAGATTTGGCGAACAGTGTGTAGAATTTGGTGATATTCATGTCGAAGAAGGCAAAGAAGTAGAGATTGTAAAATATGTTTCTATGTATACCGAAAGAGAATGTCCGGCTTACGCACTGCATACAACCGTTGAAAAAGAAATCGAACAATTTATTGAAACCGGTTTTGAAGAAGAACTAAAATTGCATGAAGCTGTGTATGCGCAAATGTGGGAAAATGCGGATCTTAAGATTACAGGCGATGCGGAATTAAATCAGGCAATTCGGTTTAATATTTTCCATTTGATGAGTACCGGAAATGAACACGATGAGCATGTAAATGTCGGAGCAAAACTCTTAACCGGAGAAGAGTATGGTGGACACGCATTCTGGGATACCGAGCTGTTTATGCTTCCATTCTTTGCATGGGTGTTCCCGAAGACCGCACAAAACCTGGAGAATTACAGATATCATCTTTTAGATGCTGCACGCGCAAATGCGCACAAGAATGGTTATAAAGGAGCGCAGTATCCATGGGAGTCCGCAGATGACGGAACAGAACAGTGCCCGGATTGGACGATTGAACCGGATGGAACCTGCTATCGCTGTTATGTGGCAGTCTATGAGCATCATGTAACCGCCGCAGTGGCATATGGAATTTGCAATTATATAAAGATTACGCAGGATATGGAATTCCTTTATAGCAAAGGCGCAGAAATATTGACAGAGACCGCAAGATTCTGGGCAAGTCGTTGTGAATACAATCAAGCAAAGGATTGCTATGAAATTAATCAAGTAACAGGTCCGGATGAATGGCATGAGCCGGTGAATAACAATCTGTATACCAATTATCTTGCAAGATGGAATTTAAGATATGTGCTTTCACTTTTAACTGCAATGAAAGAAGAAAAGGCGGATGCTTATCGTGCGTTGGTTGAAAAAACAGGGCTTACAGAATGTGAGATGGAGACTTGGAGAGAAGTACAGGCGAAAATGTATCTCCCAAGAAAAGAAGGCACAAAGTTGCTAGAACAGTTTGAGGGATATTTTGAGTTGGATAATGTAACAATTGAAAAATACGATGAAAATGACTGGCCGGTGCGCCCGGAAGCACTTAAAACCAGGAAGGCAAGTGAGACTCAGATTACAAAGCAGGCAGACGTTGTAATGTTGCTGCATCTTCTGAGCGAGGAATTTGACGAAGAGACAATGAAAGAGAATTATACTTACTATGAAAAACGTGCGCTTCATGGTTCCTCTTTAAGCCCGAGTATTTTCTCGGTTATGGGGCTTAAAGTGGGTGATGACTCAAAAGCATATCGTTATCTGCGTCGTGCCGCTTTTATTGACTTGCTGAATATGCAGGGAAATACAAGAGAGGGAATTCATGCCGCAAACACCGGTGGTGTTTGGCAGACCGTTGTATTTGGATTTGCGGGAGTGTCCCAGCGAGAAGACGGTATGTTAAAAGTGCGTCCAAATATGCCAAAAGAATGGCAGAATTTAACCTTCCGTCTGCATTATAGAGGTGCATGGCTTGAAATCACAGTGGATGGAGCAAATCAGGCAGAGATAAAACGCCTTGCCGGAGAAGCGGTAGAAGTTGAAGTGAATGGAGTTGTAAAAGAAATATAAAAACAGAAATTTTAGAAGAAACAGGAGGATGAGTGATGAAAAAATGGCTGGCAATCGGAGGACTTATACTGGTTACGGTCATATGGGGCGGAGGATTTGTAGCAAGTGATATGGCACTGGAGAGTATGAAGCCTTTCCAGATTATGATGGTAAGATTCCTGGTCGCATCTGTATTGATGGGAATGCTTGGTCTGGGAAATCGAAAAAAAGCAGAGCAGGCAACCAAACGTGCGGGTGCAATAAAAGCAGGCATATTAATGGGAATTGCGCTTTTTATGGGCTTTTCATTGCAGACAATTGGTCTGCAATATACAACACCTTCCAAGAATGCGTTTCTTACAGCGCTTAATGTAGTGATTGTGCCATTTATCGCATTTCTTATTTTAAAAAAGAAGATTGGAATAAAAGGAATCGTTGGGGCAATTCTGTCAGTTGTCGGAGTAGCGCTGCTTTCCTTAAATGGCAATCTTACGCTGAGTTTGGGAGACGGACTTACGCTTCTTTGTGCTGTAGGATTTGCATTTCAGATTTTCTTTACCAGTGAATTTGTGAAAAAATATCCGGCTTCGGTATTAAATATGGTTCAGATGATTACCGCATTTGTATTATCCGCAGCGAGTCTTGTGATTTTTGAAGAAATGGAGTTCCAAGTTACCACAAAAGGATGGCTAAGTGTCTTATATTTGGGTATAATAAGTACGACTGTTTGCTATTTATTGCAAACAGCATGTCAAAAATATGTGGATGAGACAAAAGCAGCAATTGTGCTTTCAATGGAGTCCGTCTTTGGAACGATTTTCTCTATCATTATTCTTCATGAAGTAATCACACTGCGTATGGTAATCGGATGCATCATTATCTTGATTGCAGTCATTATTTCGAACTTATCGGAAGCAGAAGGAGAAATGAAAAATGAAGAAATACAATGCGATAATCTTTGATTTAGACGGAGTAATCTGTCATACGGATCAGTATCATTATGAAGCGTGGAAAGCGGTTGCAGACGAACTGGGAATCTATTTTGATGAAGCAATCAATAATCGACTCAGAGGCGTAAGTCGTATGGAAAGTTTCGAGATTATCCTGGAGCGTTATGAGAAAGAGATGAGCGAGGCTGACAAAGAACATTGGATTACAAAGAAAAACGAAATCTATAAAGCACTTCTGAAAAATATGAGTCCGGCGGATTTATCGCTTGAAGTAAAAGAGACTCTGGATGGCTTACGTGAAAGTGGTCATAAGCTTGCAATTGGATCATCAAGTAAGAACGCAAGATTCATTCTTGGACAATTGGGTCTTGGAGAATATTTTGATGCAATTTCGGACGGAAACAACATTTCGAAATCAAAACCGGATCCGGAAGTGTTTGTAAAAGCAGCAGAATATATAGAAGAAGCACAAAAGCATTGTCTGGTCGTAGAAGATGCAGAGGCCGGGCTTAAGGCAGCAATTGCAGGAGGAATGGATTGCGCAGCAATCGGAGATGCAGTCGGATGTGGACTTGGAACGTATAATCTGGCTACATTTTCAGATTTATTAAAAGTTGTAGAAAACTAGAAAGAAGATGAACCAAATGAACGAAACATTTTTAACGAACCTTCTTAGCAGTATTTCCGTATCCGGCTATGAAGAACCGGTACAAGAAGTTGTAGAAGCAGAAATGAAAAACTACGCAGATGAAATCCGTCGTGATGAAATGCAGAACTTAACATGTGTTTTAAATCCGGACAGCGATGTAAGAATCATGCTTTCGGCACATGCAGATGAAATCGGGCTTATGATTTCCAATATCAGGGAAGACGGAAGATTGCAGGTGATTGACCGAGGCGGAATCGTGCCGGCGACCTATCCGGGACACCAGGTGAGAATTAAGACCAAAAACGGAGAAGTTTATGGGGTAGTTGAAGCATATCGCAGTCTCTTTAAAGATGAAAATCTCGGAACGAAACAGTTTTTGATCGATATTGGAGCAAAAGATAAAGCAGACGCTTTAAATTATGTAAGTCTAGGGGATCCAATCGTACCGGATACACCGATTCGTAAACTGGCAAACGGAAAATTTACTGCTCGTGCGTTAGATGACAGACTGGGTGTTTACATTATCATGGAAGCACTGAAACGAGCAAAAGAGTTGGGATGTAAAGTTGGAATTTACGCAGCTTCCACAACAGGAGAAGAGACAACCAAGACCGGAGCATATTGGACCAGTGCCAGAATTCAGCCGACCATGGCAATTGTAGTAGATGTTACATATACAAGTGATTGCAGTGGAATGGATCCGGCAGAGATGGGAACGGTATGCCTTGGAGAAGGCCCGGTGCTTTGTAACAGTCCGATCGTGGTAAAAGCACTCAATGAAAAGATGGAAGAGTGTGCAAAGAAAGCAGGCATTTCTGTGCAAAGAGAAGCGGCAAGCAGACTTTCCTACACCGATGGAGATCAAATTCATTTTTCTAATCAGGGTGTTCCGATGGTGTTAGTGTCGATTCCGCTGCGCTATATGCATATGCCGGCGGAAGTGGCAGATGAAAAAGATGTGGAAGGGTGCATTGAGTTGATTGCACAGTTTCTTGCGGGATATCAGGGGTAAGGTAGAAAAATGGAAATCAGTGAAGCAATCCAAAAATGTACGATACTTAACAATGCGAGTGAAACAATAAAAGAATCAGTGCAAAAGAACGGACAAATAGTGCTTCAGGAAAAAGGTGTTCCTATTTTTCGGGAGCGAGAACGAGTAGATACATTATACTTCATTGTGGAAGGCTATGTGGTGCTGTACCGTCATAATCACCGTGGAGACCGGAAAAATATCTTTATTTATACAGATGGTGCACTTTTAAATGAAGTAATTGTAGAAAAACCAATCGCGTCAATCAGTGCAGAGCCACTTTGCGATACCCTTATGTTAAAGATTCCAAGAAAATATTTTATGGACTATATGGAAGATGCAGCATTTTCAAGAGAAGTGGTCTATTCAAGCACAAAGAAAATTCGTAAAATGTATCATCAGCTGGCGAACACTTCAAATTCATTTAGGCTTGAAAAGCAGATTATAGCAAAGGTCTGGAAATTGGCTCGAGACTATGGGATAGAGACTCCATCGGGAATACAGATTCCATTTAAAGTAACGATTACATTTCTGGCAGACATGCTAGGGGCAAAAAGAGAATCTGTCTCAAGAGTGATGGGACATTTGAAAAAATCAAACTTAATTGAATATCAAGAAAAGCTGATTCTCGTTCCGGATATTGATAAGTTGTTGAAAAAAATTCATGAAAAAGAATAATAAAACGTGATGATTATCACGGAAAGAAAAAATCTTTGTTGATAAAATGATATTAACAAAGATTTTTTTTGTATAAAAAAATAGAAATAGTAAGAAGAAAGGAACGATTATGGGATATCAGTTAGCTAGAGAAGCATTTTCAGAAATATTTGAGTCCATAAAAAAGAAATATGATATCTGGGCTCCGGTACGAAAAGAAGGAGAGGGAACCTTCTCAGAAATCGATGTGATTCGATATGATAAGATAAAAGATTTGGATGAAATTGAATGGGAAAAGCGTTCAGATTATTCTTTTAAGGAATCGTTGCTTAAAATCAGAGAGACGATTTTTTATTTTACAGAAGATGAGACAATCGTACCGAAAGAGCAGGAAAAAGATTTGCTCATTTTTCTTCGTTCCTGTGAAATGCATGCATTAAAACGATTGGATGAAATGTATTTAAAGAGTGGAAAAGAAGATTTCTATTATGCGAGAATGCGTAAAAAAGCAAAATTTATCTTGATGGGATGTAAGGAAAGTTGTGAAACAGGGTTTTGTGTCAGCATGGGAACCAACAAAAGCGAGAACTATGATGCCTATTTAAAATTGAAAAACAACCGTGTCTGTCTTGATGTTTCAGATGAAGAGTTAAAGAAATATTTTAAAGGTATGCCGGAAGCAGAGGTGTTACCGGAATTTGTACAAGCAAATTTAGAAAAGGTAGAACTTCCAAAACATTTATCAAAAGAAAGTGCCAAGCTTCCAATCTGGGAAGAGTATGGAGCACGTTGCATCGGATGCGGACGTTGTAATTTTGTCTGTCCGACATGTACTTGTTTTACAATGCAGGATATTTTTTATAAAGATAATGAAAAGGCAGGAGAACGCCGAAGAGTGTGGGCATCCTGTCAGGTAGATAAATACGATACGATTGCGGGCGGGCATGAGTTCCGTACAAAAAAAGCAGATAAGGTACGTTTTAAAGTTTTACATAAAATTTATCATTATGAGAAGCGGTTTGGATATCCGATGTGCGTAGGCTGTGGCCGATGTGACAATGTCTGCCCAGAGTATATTTCCTATTCAAATCTGATTAACCGGTTGAGCAAGGAGGAAAAAAGAAATGAAGAATGAATACATTCCTAAGCTTTCCAAAATAAAAGAAGTGATAAAACATACGGATTTGGAATATACTTTTCGAATGGAGTATGATGGAGAAGTAAAACCGGGACAGTTTTTTGAACTTTCCATTCCGAAGTATGGAGAAGCTCCGATTTCTGTTAGTGGAATTGGAGATGGTCTGGTCGATTTTACCATCCGAAGAGTAGGAACTGTGACAAACGAGGTATTTGAAAATTATGTGGGAGATAAATTGTTTATCAGAGGACCTTATGGCAATGGGTTTGAACTGGAAAATTATAAGGGGAAGGAACTCGTAATTATTGGAGGCGGAACCGGAGTTTCTCCAATGCGTGGGGTGATTCAGTATTTTTCAGCTCATCCAGAGGAGGCAGTCAGTACAACACTAATTGCTGGATTTAAAAGTCCGGAAGATGTGCTGTTTAAGAAAGATTTTGAAGAATGGAAAAAAACACTTTATGTAATTCAGACCGTAGATACAGCACCGGAAGGATACGAAGGTTCGGTTGGAATGGTAACAAAATATATTCCGGATTTGAGATTTAAAAATCCTGAAAATGCGGTATTTATCTGCGTAGGACCGCCGGTCATGATTAAATTTACGATTATGGAGATTAAGAAACTTGGAATTAAAGATGAGCAGATCTGGACTTCTTATGAGAGAAAAATGTGTTGTGGAATCGGAAAATGCGGTCATTGTAGAATGAACGAAAAATATGTCTGTCTGGATGGACCGGTATTTAATTATACAGAAGCCAGGGAGTTGATAGATTAGGAGAAGCGAAATGAGTTTGGATATCAATACAAAAAAAGCGAAAAAGAATGCCTGGAGAATTACAAAAGAACGAGGAATCGGGGCATCCAGAATCCGTGTGCCAGGCGGATATTTAAATGCCGATGTGCTTGGAATGGTACAGGAGATTGCAAAGGAATATGGAAATGGATATGTGCATTTAACAACAAGACAGGGATTTGAGATAGAAGGAATCCATCTTGAAGATATGGAAGCAGTAAATCAGAAACTTCAGCCGATTATTGAGCTGGTAGAAACAAATCAAGCTGAAACGAATCGTGAAAAAGGATACGAAGCATCTGGGACCAGAAATATTCAGGCATGTATTGGGAATAATGTCTGTCCATTTGCTAATTATAATACAGCAGAACTAGCAAGAAAAATTGATAAAGAAATCTTTCCAAACGACCTGCATTTTAAAATTGCATGTACAGGCTGTTCCAATGATTGTGCAAAAGCAAGAATGCATGATTTTGGAATTATCGGAATGACAATGCCACAGTATGATGCAGCCCGCTGTGTCAGCTGCCAGGCGTGCATAAAAGGCTGTAACAGTTTGTCAGTGGGCGCACTTCGTATGGAAAATTATCGAATTGAAAGAGATACTCAAAAATGTATCGGCTGTGGGGTCTGTGTCACAAAATGTCCGACCAGAGCATGGACAAGAAGTAAGAAAAAATATTACAAATTATCCATTATGGGAAGAACCGGAAAGAAAAATCCAAGACTTGGACAGGATTTTCTTGTGTGGGCAGATGAAGAAAACATTATTAGGATTATTAAGAATACGTATAAATTTGTTGAAGAGTATATCTCTCCGGATGCACCTGCGAGAAAAGAGCATATTGGATATATTATTGATAGAGTTGGATTTGAAAAATTTAAGGAGTATGCTTTAAAAGGGGTAGAATTTCTGCCGGAGACGATAGTAAAAGAATGTGTTTACTGGGATGGGATTCATTATTGTTAAGGAAAGAAAGTTAGCTTAAGCAAAATAAAAGGAAGGAATTAAAAAGTCGGTCAGTCTCAAGGTGAATTTGGCGATTTCTAAGAAATGTTGTAAAATCAAGGAAAATGAGTGATTTCTAAAAAGAGATTGACTGACTTTTTGTGAAAAAACTTGCAAAAAATGGGTGATTAGAGGATAATGAGAATTAGAAATGGCGGAAATACTGTTGTTGTATATTACCTATGAGGGATTGAAACTCATTTTTTGTTATTCCATCAGTTCTTTTTATTCGAGTTCGCCAAAAGTACCTCAGAACTTAAGAATACCTAAACTAAAGATACATTTGCATTAATAAAATAATAGAAATGCATCTGTAAAAAAAGGAACGAAATAGAAATACAACATCTAATCAAAACACATCTGCAACCTTTATTATTCAGAAAGCAGAGACGAGGTAAAAAAACAACATATGACAGAACTACAAAGAAGTTTATTTGAACTACAAGATTTAAAATATCGTGATTTTCAAAGCAAGTTGTTACCGAAGACAGAAAAAGAAAAAATCATTGGAGTTCGTACACCGATTCTTCGTAAATTTGCGAAAGAGTTTGCCCAAACAAAAGAAGCACAAAACTTTTTACAAGAACTTCCTTATCAGTATTACGAGGAAAATAATTTACATTTGATGCTTGTGACACAGATTTGCGACTACAAAAAATGTTTAAAAGAAGTGACACAATTTTTACCCTATATTGATAATTGGGCAACCTGTGATTTACCCTTACCAAAATGCTTTGAAAAACACAAAGCGGAATTGATTGTGGAAGTAAAAAATTGGATTGCTTCAAATGATACGTATACCATTCGGTATGGAATTGGAGTGCTATTACGGCTGTATTTAGATGAAGATTTTAAAGATGAATATCCGAAACTTGTCTCAGCTGTGATTTCGGACGAATATTATGTCAATATGATGATTGCTTGGTATTTTGCGACTGCGCTTGCAAAGCAATGGGAGGCTGTGATTGGATATCTAAAAGACCGGAAGTTGCCGGAATGGGTGCATAGGAAGACAATTCAAAAAGCGATGGAAAGCAATCGAATTACGGAAGAACAGAAAGCGGAATTGAGAGGATTGAGATGAAATGTAAGTTCTACTCTTACCTCTTAACGCTATAACAGACATGTAAAAGCATCTACAAAACCAAACCTCTAATATTCACCCATCAGAAACCGGCCCCGGCCGGTTTCTTTTTTTACAAGAATTTACCTTGTACAAATCTTACAAAAAGCGTAAAATGATTTTAAATAAATAATAAAAAAAGGTGATGACAGCATGAGTAAAAAAACAAAAACAGGATTAATTTTAGAAGGTGGCGGTATGCGCGGTGTATTCACTGCGGGAATTCTTGATTTCTTTATTGAAAAAGGTCTGGAATTTGATACTTGCTTTGGTGTTTCAGCGGGAGCATGTATGGCATGCAGTTATCTTTCTAAACAAAAAGGCAGAGGGTACCATACATTTACTGATTATATGGATGACCCGGAATATTGTGGAATAAAAAGCCTGATAAAGACCGGAGATTATTTTGGCACGGATATGATATACCGTAAAATTCCAGAAAAATTGAATCCTTATGATTACGATACATATAACAGACAAAAAACCAAATTTTATGCGGTTGTTACCAATTGTGAAAGTGGGAATGCGGAGTACAAAGAAATCAAAGATATGAAAAAAGACACTTGTTATGTTCGTGCGTCAAGTTCGCTTCCTCTTATGTCAAGAACGGTCTGGATTCATAAAAAGCCGTATCTGGATGGTGGAATTACAGATTCCATTCCGATTATGGAAGCTCAGAGAATGGGAAATGAGAAAAATGTAGTGGTACTGACTCGTGACAGAACTTACAGGAAAGAAAAAAATAAGTTGATTCCTGCAATGAAAGTCCGTTATGGAAAGAAGTTTCCAAAACTGATAAAAGCTTTGGAAAACCGTCATATTGGATATAATCAGACCCTGGATTATTTATACCGTCAGGAAAAAGAAGGAAAGGTATTTATTTTACAGCCACAAAAGCCGGTTGAAATCGGAAGACTTGAAAAGGATACGGATAAATTGCACAAACTATATGAGGAGGGATATGAAACTGCACAGAATTATTATGAAGCACTAAAAGAATATCTTGATAACTAAAAGACAAAAAAGACGAATTTTCAAGAAAATTTACCTGAATTTAACAGAGATTAGAAGAAAACAACAACTTACAACGATATAATTAAACAGCAAACTAATGTAAGGCGGTGGAAAAATGGCAGTAACAATATTTGCGGCAATTGATGTCGGTTCTTACGAAGTCAGTATGGATATCTATCAGATTTCTCCAAAAATCGGAATTGAAAAGATAGATGAAGTGCGTAGCAGAATCGAGCTGGGACATGATACTTATACCAATGGAAAAATTAGTTATGAGTCTGCACAGCGATTAGGAGAAGTACTCGGAGATTTTTCCAGAATTATGAAAGAGTATAAAGTGACTTCTTACCGTGCATGTGCGACAAGTACCCTTCAGGAAGCAAGAAATGTCTGGATCGTACTGGAGCAGGTTTATCAAAGAACCGGAATCCGAGTTGAAATTTTAAGTAACTCTGAGCAGAGATTTTTTGGATATAAATCGATTGCAGCTAAGGAAGCAGATTTTTCAAAAATTATTCAGAAAGGGACTGCAATTATAGAAATCGGCGGTGGAAATGTACAGATTTCATTATTTGATAAAGATACGCTTGTGACAACTCAGAATTTTAAGATGGGAAGTCTTCGTATCCGTGAGCGTCTGCTTTCTGTCGAAAAAGAAACCATTTATTATGAAAAATTAGTAGAAGAGTTAATTCATAATGACATTTTAAGCTTTAAGAAACTCCATTTAAAAGAGCGAAAAGTAGATAATATTATTTTATTGGGAGATTTCTTTATGGAAAAATTGCTGGTGAGCGATTATGGAATGGGAGAAAATCGCACCATCAGTAAAGCAGTTTTTATGGAGATGTATGAGCGGATTGTGCATAAATCCGCAGAGCAATTATCCGTAGAGCTTGGAATTACGCTGGAATATGCAAGTATCCTGATTCCGGCTTTGATCATTTATCGTGTTTTTGCAGATGAGATGGGGGCACAGAATCTGTGGGTTCCGGGAACACAGTTAAATGACGGAATTGCCTATGATTATGCACAGGGCAGACGTTTGATTCGTAGTACCCATAATTTTGAAAACGATATTTTAGCTTGTGCACAAAATATTGCAAAGCGTTATATGAGCAGTAAGAGCCATGTGCGTGCTGTGTTAAAGGTTGCAGAGACAATTTTTGACAGTATGAGAAGAGTGCATGGGATGGGACCAAGAGAGCGCCTGCTTTTACAGATTGCAGTCATTTTGCATGATTGTGGAAAATATATCAGTATGAGTGAGGTCGCAAAATGTTCGTATGAGATTATTATGTCGACCGAAATTATCGGGCTTTCGCACGCTGAGCGAGAGATGATTGCAAATATAGTGCGTTTTAACAATGAGCCATTTAAATATTATGGCGAAGCGGATTCAAAGAGTACCATTGACCGAGACACGTATATGGTAATTGGAAAGCTGACTGCGATTTTAAGAGTGGCAAATGCATTGGATCGAAGCCATAAACAAAAAGCAGAGAATGTAAAAGTACAGCTTCAGGATAAAGAGCTGGTACTTGTGATTGATACACAGGAAAACTTATTGTTGGAGGAGGGGCTGCTGACACAGAAAGCAGATTTCTTTAAAGAAATGTTCAATATTCGTCCTGTATTACGTCGGAAAAAGAGAAAGTAGGTGGAAAAAATGCAATGGAACGAAAAAGAATATACAAAGCCGGAATATTATACTAACCGTGAATTGAGCTGGGTAAAATTTAATGAGCGTGTTTTGAGTGAGGCGAGAGATAAGAGTCTGCCGTTGTTTGAACGATTAAAATTTTTGAGTATTACGGCATCGAACCTAGATGAATTTTTTATGATTCGTGTTGCTTCTTTAAAAGATATGGTGCATGCAAAATATACCAAAACGGATATTGCGGGAATGACTGCAAAAGAGCAATTAAAAGCACTTTCAAAAGTAACAAAGGAACTGGTAGATACACAGTACAATACCTACAATCGTTCTCTTTTGCCGGCACTGAAAAAGATTGGTTTAAAAGTAGTAGAGCATCATGAAAACTTAACCAAAGAGCAGCAGGAGTTTGTCGATACCTTTTTTGAAGATGAAGTGTATCCGGTACTGACTCCGATGGCGATGGATTCTGCGAGACCATTTCCATTGATTCGAAATAAAACGTTAAATATCGGTGCATTAATTTCCAAAAAAGATAAAAAAGGGAAAGAAGAGTTGGAGTTTGCAACGGTTCAGGTGCCATCGGTACTTCCAAGAATTGTACAGCTTCCGGATGATAAAGATGGAAATACGGTTGTGATTTTACTGGAAGAAGTAATTGAGCGAAATATCAATAAACTGTTTTTAAGTAATGCTGTGGTTTGTACCTGCCCTTACCGGATTATGCGAAATGCAGACCTTACAATTGATGAAGATGAGGCAGCAGACTTATTAAAGGAAATCCAGAAACAGTTAAAGAAGAGACAGTGGGGTGAGGTCATTCGTCTGGAAGTGGAAGAGCGGATGGATGAGAGACTGTTAAAGATTTTGGAAGAGGAATTTCAGATTAAAGATGAGGATATCTTCAAGATTAATGGTCCGCTGGATTTGACATTCTTGATGAAAATGTATGGGCTTCCGGGTTTTGATGAATTTAAAACAAAACCATACATTCCGGCACAGGTACCGGCAATGATGAATGATGAGGATATCTTTACCCAGATTCGACAGGGAGATATTTTACTGCATCATCCTTATATGACCTTCTATCCGGTTGTAGATTTTGTACAGCAGGCGGCAAAAGACCCGAATGTACTGGCGATTAAACAGACCCTGTACCGTGTCAGCGGAAATTCACCGATTATCAAAGCGCTTGCGCAGGCGGCAGAAAATGGAAAACAGGTTACGGTACTGGTGGAATTAAAGGCAAGATTCGATGAAGAAAATAATATTGTCTGGGCAAAAATGCTTGAAAAAGCAGGCTGTCATGTTATTTATGGAGTCATTGGATTAAAGACCCACAGTAAGATTACACTGGTAGTAAGAAGAGAAGAAAATGGAATTCGCAGATATGTGCATCTGGGAACCGGAAACTATAATGATTCGACTGCAAAATTATATACAGATTGTGGTATCTTGACTTGTTCAGCAAGAATCGGAGAGGATGCAACGGCAGTCTTTAATATGCTTTCCGGATATTCAGAACCAAGAACCTGGAATAAATTAGTGGTAGCACCGCTCTGGATGCGAGACAGATTTCTTCATTTAATTGAAATCGAAAGAAAAAATGCATTAGAAGGACGAAAAGCCAGAATTGTGGCGAAAATGAATTCTCTTTGCGATAGAGGAATTATTGCAGCGTTATATGCGGCAAGTGCCGCAGGTGTAAAGATTGACTTGATTGTACGAGGAATCTGCTGTCTGAAAGTGGGAATTCCGGGAATCAGCGAAAACATTACCGTACGTTCTATTGTCGGAAACTTCCTGGAACACAGCCGGATTTTTTATTTCTACAGCGATGGAAATGAAGAAATCTTTATGGGAAGTGCAGACTGGATGCCAAGAAACTTAGACAAACGTGTCGAAATTGTATTTCCGGTAGAAGATGAACAGTTAAAAGAAGAAGTGAAACATATCTTACAGATTCAATTGGAAGATAATGTAAAAGCACATATTCTTCAGCCGGATGGCACGTATGAGAAAGTAGATAAACGAGGCAAAATGCTGCTAAATTCACAGGACTTTTTCTGTGAAGAAGCAACCAGAAGAGCAAAAATCAAACTGCCGGAAACTGCGGCAGATAAACGGATTTTCGTTCCGGCAGAAGCACCGGAAGAATAAAAATAGAGTAAGCAGAGTAAGAAGTAGTGTGCAGAAATTATTTTTTTCTGGATTTTGGTATGATAAAAAGGTAAAACATTAGTGATATTAATTAGCATCAGCTAATGTTTTACCTTTTTTATTATACAAAAAAATTCTGGAATTTAACATGTAGCATCAAATTTCAGAATTTTTGAATAATCAATTCTTGCAAACAACAACCATTAATATATTGTATCTTATCTATATTGATTCATGATTTCAAACAATGATTTATCAATTCGTTCTGCTTCATTATATTCATTTGTAGGTGAATAATTTGTATGAATGCCAAGGCTTTGATAATTTCCATTAGTTACTTTGTATATTGGTGAGCCACTTTGTCCGCCTGTACTATCTATATAATATCCTAATTTAAAAGTACCACTGGTTGCAATTTTTCCACTCATTGTCCATAAACAAGCAGATTTTTCCGCTGGATATCCTCTTAATACAACCCATGTTCCTACTAAACTGTCAGTTGTCCATGAAGCACCAAAGTATCCTGTTTGAGAGCCTATGTTTGAAGTGAATTCTAAAAGCCCCCAATCATAGTTGGAATTTTCTGACTTTACATACTTAGTATCAGTATGTAACACAGATGCATAATAGACTCCATATGGAGATTCACTTCCATTGCTTCCAGGGTATATTCTAACCCATTCAGCCCATCCGCCTAATGATGAGTCATATACACAATGCCCTGCTGTTACTGCAACACGATTGCCATACATCCAAGCAGTTCCAACGTAAATGCTATCTGAATTAGGAAATTTCATTTCTGCATAGCAAATTGCTGAGTTAGGAAAAGTAGTAGTATCTGTTATTTTATATCTGTTATCTTTTCCAATGATTTCTCTTGTTAAAGGCTTATCTTCTTTTATTCCACTTGGTATAAAAGAATCTGTAGTTCCACTACTGGGATTATTTAAAGTTGTAGGTATCTCATTTAAAAGAATTTCTCCGGTTTCCATATTTTTGCTTATATCCTGACAATTTTTTTGTTCGATTTCGTTTTCTACCACATTGCTATTTGCAAATACACTTATAGATGTCATAATACTAAGTATCACTCCAAGAAAAAGTAATCGAATTTGTTTCATACAACCTCCTCTCTTGTTTGCAAGAATTTTTAATTATTTTTTGATTTTGGTTGTTTTTTTTATTTGTGCGGGATAAGTCTCTAAGATTTTACCATTGAAATAAACCGTAATTTTATCATTGATTTCTAGTTGTGAAATATCATAATTTTTCGGACAATTACAAAGTATTTTATCGGAGGTATCTGTTTCTAACAGAAATGCTTTCTCATATTTTTCTATAACTTTACCTTCTATACTGAAATCTGTTGGTTTACACAAGTTTCCTACTACTATAAATATTCCAAATATAAAAATGATGATGACTGCAAGTTTTTTTTTCATAATGACCTCATTTATAATCTTTTTAATATTTCAGCTACTAATATTTGTATTTGTGCTTATATTTAATAATAAGATGTGAGTGACAAATTTAATTTTGTCACTAGTATTTTTATAATAAAAAATTTACGTAGTTATACTAGACTAACATTGGTTGCATACAACAAAACCTCTGATTAAAATATACCATATTTTGTTATTTAAGGTCAAGCTTTTTAAATATATTACTATATAATGATTTAAGCGTCAAAAGCTCGTACCTATTCAGTTAGATTTGTACCTTGAAAATTTAACACATGATACCATACCCATATCATCCATTATCTGTTAAAATATAACCAGAACTTATCTGGGAGGTCTTACGATGTCTTTTGTTACAAATGATACCACTATTTATCTACCACAGCCGCAGTGAGGATACCTTAAGTAGGATTGAAAAGTCCTGGAAGAGGCAAAAGCAATAAAAGACCTCTGCAATGGTATTTTTGATGATGTCAGTGAATACCAGCTGCTGATTCGTGTATTAAGGGAACAGGCAGAAACTTGTGATAAGCTAATGAAAAAGTGAAGTAGGTGGTATGGTTCATATTGATTTTGGAACTGACTGCTACTTGACACCCAGCCAAATTCAATCAAAAAAACTGCTGTCAAGTTATCGTTCAACTTAACAGCAGTTTTTTAGTTTAAAATACTAAGCTTTCCCAAGTGGTGCAATCTTCTCTTTATAAATTTTCCGGAAGAAAAATGTACTTAAAAGAACAGATGCAATTTCTGCAATCGGAATTGCCCACCAGACAGCGGAGAGACCACCAAGTTTTGCAAGCAGTGCGGCAACTGGAAGAATAATTAAAAGCTGTCGTGTGGCAGAGATAATTAAACTGTATATGCCGTTTCCAAGTGCCTGAAAGACAGAACCGACAACGATACAAAATCCTGCAAAGGTGAAACTTAAGCAGATAATTCTGAGCGCCGGAACACCAATTTCAAGCATAGAGCCTGAAGCATTAAATAATCCTAAAAGCTGAGCCGGGAATATCATAAATAATGCAAGCCCCAAAAGCATAATGCAGATTGCACTGACAATACTTAAGCGAATTGTGTGAGTAATTCGTTTTTTGTTTTTTGCTCCGTAGTTATAAGCAACGATTGGAACCATACCGTTATTGAGACCGAAAATTGGCATAAAAATAAAGCTGTTGAGTTTAAAGTAAACACCAAAGACTGCAGTGGCAGTGGAAGTAAACTGAATTAAGATTTTGTTCATTCCAAATGTCATAACCGAACCGATTGCCTGCATGACAATGGATGGAACACCAACCGAATAAATCGTACCGATAATTTTTTTGTTTGGGCGGAAGCCTTTCATATTCAGGTTGATGTCTGTATTTACTTTGATGTTAAAGGCAAAGGCTAAAAGTGCTCCGCAAATCTGTCCACAGACAGTTGCAATGGCAGCACCGGAAACGCCGAGGCGTGGCATACCGAATAATCCGAAAATTAAAATCGGGTCTAAGATGATGTTGATGATAGCGCCTGTGCCCTGAGAAATCATGGTATAAAAGGTACGACCGGTAGACTGTAAGAGTCGTTCCATCATAACCTGCATATAAACTGCAATACACATCGTAGAGATGATGGTCATATAGGAAATTCCGTATTGGCGGATTTGAGCATCATCGGTTTGGATGTGAAAGAAAAAGGTTGCGGCAAGATTTCCGAGAATTGCAAAGATAATACTGCTTATGAGTGCCAGAAAGATTCCATTTTTGGCTGATTCATTGGCAGTATGAAAATCTTTTTCACCAAGACTTCGTGACAGTACCGCATTGACACCGACTCCGGTGCCGACTGCGATTGCAATCATCAGATTTTGAACCGGAAAAACCAGAGAAACAGCGGTCAGGGCATTTTCATTAATGCGGGCAACAAAGATACTGTCAACTACATTATAAAGTGCCTGAACAAGCATAGAGAGCATCATAGGCAGAGACATCTGAAGCAGAAGCTTTGGAATCGGAAGTACGCCCATTTTGTTTTCATTTGTGTTCGATTGAGACATAATAAAAAATCCTTTCTTCTTTTTTATATAAAATAAACACTAAGTATAGTGTATAGTAGGATAATAAGACTGTCAATAAAAGGGAAAAGAAAGCATAAAAAAAGCACGAAGACTAATTCTTCATGCTTTCAACTCAGCAGTTCGTAGGGGAATCGAACCCCTGTTTTCGCCGTGAGAGGGCGACGTCTTAACCGCTTGACCAACGAACCGTACTCACTTATAATACACATAAAATAATAAAAAAGCAAGCATTTTTTTGAAAAATATTGTATTTTAATCCATACAATTTTTGAAATTGAAAAACAAGACGAAATAGGATATGATAGAAAAATAGCGCGTAAAAATCTGAACATAGAATCAGCGGCATTTTTAAGAGAAAGGAAATGAGAAAAATGAGCTGGGAATTTACATTGCTTAATGCGTTACAATGCATACATACACCTGTTTTAGATAAACTTATGGTAGGTGTGACATTTTTGGGAGATGCAGGATGGTTCTGGATTGCTTTGGGAGTTTTATTACTCTTTACAAAAAAATACAGAAAGACAGGAATCCTGATTTTGACGGCATTATGTTTTTCTGCACTTTTTGCAAATCTGATGTTAAAGCCATTGGTTGCAAGAGAGCGTCCATGCTGGATAAATGAATCGGTGCACCTTTTAGTTGCAATGCCAAAAGATTATTCGTTCCCGTCTGGTCATACACAGGCATCGTTTGCTTCTGCAACGGCAATCTTTCATGTGAATAAAAAAGCAGGAGTCTGTGCATTTATTCTGGCAGTTTTGATTGCATTTTCAAGACTGTATTTATATGTACATTTTCCGACAGATGTGTTAGCAGGGATTGGAATTGGGGTAATCTGTGGACTGCTTGCAGGCGTGGTATATCAAGAGGTGTTGAAGAGAAAAATTAAAATAAAGACAGAAAAAGAAAGGAAATGAAATAGAAATGGCAAAAAAGAATACTTACGATGCCAGTAGTATTACAGTTCTTGAAGGATTAGAAGCGGTGCGTAAGCGTCCGGGTATGTATATTGGAAGTGTTTCAAGAAAGGGATTAAATCATCTGATTTACGAAATTGTAGATAATGCGGTGGATGAACATCTTGCCGGATATTGTAGTAATATTTTTGTAACGCTTGAAAAAGATGGTTCTGCTACAATTAGAGATAATGGTCGAGGCATACCTGTTGGAATGCATGAAAAAGGAATTTCAGCAGAACGACTGGTATTTACGACACTTCATGCAGGAGGTAAATTTGATAATTCCGCTTATAAGACAAGTGGAGGTCTGCACGGAGTTGGTTCTTCTGTTGTTAACGCCTTATCCACGTATTTGGATATCAAAGTCAGCAGAGAAGGCTATGTGCATCATGACCATTATGAGAGAGGTATCCCGACAATTGAGTTGGAAGATGGGCTGCTTCCAACTCTTGGAAAAACAAGGGAAACCGGAACAGAGGTAAATTTTTTACCGGATCCTGAAATCTTTGAAAAAACCAAATTTTCAGCGACGGAAGTAAAGAGCCGTCTGCATGAGACTGCATACTTAAACCCGAATCTTACGATTCATTTTAGTGATAAAAGAGGTGAAGAAGTCGAAGAAATTACTTATCATGAACCGGATGGAATCGTTGGATTTATTAAAGATATGAATAAGAAATGTGAAGTCATTCATGAGCCGGTTTATTTTAAAGGTGAATCGGATGGAATTACGGTAGAAGTAGCATTTCAGTATATCAATGAATTTCGTGAAAATGTCTTAGGCTTTTGTAACAATATTTACAATGCAGAAGGCGGAACACATTTGACCGGATTTAAGACAACCTTTACTTCTGTAATGAATAGTTATGCAAGAGAACTTGGAATTTTAAAGGAAAAAGATGCAAACTTTACCGGCGCGGATATTCGAAATGGGATGACTGCAGTCATTTCTATTAAGCATCCGGCTCCAAGATTTGAAGGACAGACGAAGACAAAACTGGATAATCAGGACGCTTCAAAGGCAACCGGAAAAGTAACCGGAGAAGAACTGGTTTTATATATGGATCGTAATCTTGAAACCTTGAAAAACATTCTTGCCTGTGCGGAAAAATCTGCAAAAATCAGAAAAACAGAAGAAAAAGCAAAGACGAATCTGTTGACAAAACAGAAATATTCTTTTGATTCCAATGGAAAACTTGCAAACTGTGAAAAGAGAGATCCATCTATCTGTGAGATTTTCATCGTAGAGGGTGATTCTGCAGGTGGAAGTGCAAAAACTGCAAGGGACAGAAGTTTTCAGGCGATTCTTCCGATTCGCGGAAAGATTTTAAATGTAGAAAAAGCAAGCATTGATAAGGTGCTGGCAAATGCAGAAATCAAGACTATGATTAACGCATTTGGCTGTGGATTTTCCGAAGGATATGGAAATGATTTTGATATCAAGAAGTTAAGATATGACAAGATTATTATTATGGCGGATGCCGATGTGGACGGAGCGCATATTTCTACGCTGCTTCTGACCTTATTTTACCGCTTTATGCCGGAATTAATTTACGAGGGACATGTCTATATTGCCATGCCACCTTTATACAAGGCGATGCCGGCAAGAGGAAAAGAAGAGTATTTATACGATGATAAGGCATTGGAGCGTTATCGAAAGACACATAAAGGTGCTTTTACCTTACAGCGATATAAAGGTCTTGGAGAGATGGATGCACAGCAACTGTGGGAGACAACCTTGAATCCGGAAACCAGATTGTTAAAATTAGTAGAAATTGAAGATGCAAGAATGGCATCTGATATTACAGAAATCCTGATGGGAACAGAAGTGCCGCCGAGAAAGGCATTTATCTATGAACATGCACAAGATGCAGAACTCGATGTATAGGGGGAAAGAAAATGGCAAACGCAGATAATATTATCAGAACTGAATATTCGGAAATTATGCAGAAATCATATATTGATTATGCGATGAGTGTCATTGTATCAAGAGCGCTTCCGGATGTCAGAGATGGATTAAAACCCGTACAAAGAAGAACACTTTATGATATGTATGAATTAGGAATCCGTTATGACAGACCGTATCGTAAATGTGCCCGTATTGTCGGAGATACGATGGGTAAATACCATCCACATGGGGACAGTTCCATCTATGATGCCCTTGTTGTCATGGCACAGGAATTTAAAAAGGGACAGGCTTTGGTAGATGGTCACGGAAATTTTGGTTCAATTGAGGGAGATGGCGCAGCAGCCATGCGTTATACGGAAGCGCGTCTTGAGAAGATTACACAGGAAGTATATTTAAATGACTTAGATAAAGACGTGGTTGACTTTGTTTCAAATTTTGATGAGACAGAAAAAGAGCCGGAAGTGCTCCCGGTGCGTGTTCCGAATCTGCTTTTAAACGGAGCAGACGGAATTGCGGTTGGTATGGCGACAAGTATTCCGCCTCACAATTTAAATGAAGTGGTAGATGGCGTCATTGCCTATATGAAAAACAACGAAATTACAAATGAAGAACTGATGCAGTATATTCAGGGACCGGATTTTCCGACTGGAGGAATTGTAGTCAATAAAGACGAACTGCTTTCGATTTATGAAAAGGGAACCGGAAAGATTAAGCTGCGTGGAAAAGTGGAAATCGAAAAAGGCAAAGCGGGAAGAAATTTGCTTGTTATCACAGAGATTCCATATACGATGATTGGTGCAAACATCGGAAAATTTTTAAATGATGTAGCAGGGCTTGTGGAATCCAAAAAGACGACAGATATTGTAGATATCTCAAACCAGTCCTCAAAAGAGGGAATCCGTATTGTATTGGAACTCAAAAAAGGTACAGATATTGAAAATCTTACCAATATGCTATATAAGAAAACACGTCTGGAAGATACGTTTGGGGTCAACATGCTTGCAGTTGCAAATGGTAAACCGGAGACTTTAAGTTTAAAGCAGATTATTGAGCATCATGTGGATTTTCAGTTTGAAGTGACAACACGAAAATATAACACCCTGCTTTCCAAAGAAAAAGAAAAACAGGAAATTCAGGAAGGATTAATCAAAGCCTGCGATGTAATTGATTTGATTATTGAAATTTTAAGAGGCAGTAAAAATCGGGAACAGGTGAAAAACTGTCTGGTAAACGGAGCAACAGAAGGAATCCGTTTCCGCACGAAAACCAGTGAAAAACAGGCGAAAAAACTTGGATTTACCGAAAAGCAGGCAACTGCAATTTTAGACATGCGTCTGTATAAATTAATCGGGCTTGAAATTGAAGCACTGACGAAAGAACACGAAGAGACTTTAAAGAAAATTGCACAGTATGAGGATATCTTAAATCATTATCATTCCATGGCGGCAGTGATTATAAAAGAATTAAAGGCAGTAAAAAAAGCCTATGGAAAACCAAGAAAAACGCAGATAGAAAATGCCAAAGAAGCGGTGTACGAAGAAAAGAAAATAGAAGAAGCAGAAGTTGTCTTTTTGATGGATCGTTTTGGCTATGCAAAAACGGTAGATCAGTCGGTTTATGAAAGAAATAAAGAAACCATTCATCAGGAAAACCGCTATATTTTCCATTGTATGAATACCGATAAAATCTGTGTATTTACGGATACCGGATGTCTGCATACTATAAAAGTGTTAGATTTACCTTATGGAAAAATGAGAGATAAAGGAGTTCCGATTGATAATGTCAGCAATTTTGACAGCAAGAAAGAGCAGCTGGTTTATGTGGAAAGTTTAAATCAGATTAAGCAGAGTCGGATGCTTTTTGCAACTGCTTTTGGAATGGTAAAATTAGTAGAAGGTTCTGAATTTGAGGTTTCCAAGAGGACAACAACAGCAACAAAGCTGGCAGAGGGTGATAAAGTCGTTTTCGTTCAACCGGCAGATGAAATGGAATATGTAGTACTTCAGACAAAAGAGGGATATTTCTTACGTTTTATGAAAACAGAAGTACCGTTAAAGAAAAAAGCAGCACTTGGAGTAAGAGGAATTACATTGGGCGCAAAAGATGAAGTAGAGCATGCGTATTTGTTAGAAAACCGGACAGATTATACGGCGGATTATAAGGGCAAGAGCGTTTCATTAAATCGGCTGAAACTGGCAAAGAGAGATGGAAAAGGAACAAAGACAAGAGTGTAAAAAATTGAGAGGAATCATCTATGAAAAAACGAAACAGGTTTGGAATTTTTACACTTGTTCTGATACTTAGCTTATGTGGATGTACCCAAGACAAGATACCGATTTCCTCAAGCAGTGATGTACAAAAAGAACAGGATACACTTCCGGAGGCAGAGATTACACCGGAAGAAGAGCCGTTTCTTTATGGGTATCAGAACTTAAATGAAGAAGAAAAAACAAGATACCGTCAGATTCTTGCGGGAATTGAAAATTATGAAGATTCTGTGACTGTCGAGGCTTGTTCGGAAGAAGAGATTAACAAAGTCAGTAATCTGGTTTTTGTAGACCATCCGGAAATTTTCTGGCTGGAACAGCAGAATTATTCGTTTAATCAAAAAGAAAATTCCGATGTGGATTTGCTGGAATTGAATCTGGTCTATAACATGGGAAAAGATGAGATTGAAGACACAAAACAGCAGATAGAAGCAAAAGCAGAGGAATGGTCACAGGAACTTTCAAACTGTGAAAACGAATATGATAAAATTAAGTATGTTTATGAGTTCCTTGGGAAGAATGTGCTTTATGACAGTGAGAGTGAAAACAATCAGAATATCCAGAGTGTATTTTTAAATCAAAGTACGGTTTGTATGGGATTTGCCAAAGCGACACAGTATCTGCTTGTAAGAAATGGAATCTTTTGTACTTTGGTAACTGGAAAAGTTATTCCGGAAAACATGGAGCATGCATGGAATCTGGTGCGGATAGGAGAAAATTATTATTATGTAGATACGACCTGGAGCAGTTCCGGATTTGTGCCGGAAGAGGATAGTATTCAGGATTTCTCTTACACATATCTGTGTTGTACTGCACAGACGCTGGAGAGAAGTCATGTACCGGATGACAATCTTACGCTTCCGGAATGTAAAGATGACAGCTATAATTATTATAAACAGAATCAGAGCTGGTATGAGTCTTATGATGAATCACAGATTTATCAGGTACTAAAAGCTTCTATCTTAGAAAAACGGGAAAAAGAAGATTTTAAGTTTGCAAATGAAGAAGCTTATCAGCAGGCAGTCAGTGCGCTTGCAGAAGGAAATCTGATTGAACAGGCAGTTCAGGAGTTTTACTCTTTTGATGGAGAAAACAGCTACAGGTGGAACGTCGGATGCAGTGATGCAGAGCTTTTGATTACGGTGTATTGGTAAAAAAGACTTGCAAGTTGGGAATAATAGTGTTATGCTGATAAAGAACTTGATAACTACGATAGCATAAGAGTGGACCGAAAAGGTCCACTCTTGTTGTATAACGGAAAATGGGAGAGAAGGTGAAAAGATGAGCAAGAAAGAAGTCTATGAACAAAAAGCAGAGGCATTACTGCTTCCGATTATTGAAGCAAACAATTTTGAACTGGTAGATGTAGAGTATGTAAAAGAGGGAAGTAACTGGTATCTCAGAGCTTATATTGATAAAGAAGGTGGAATTTCAGTGGATGACTGTGAAGTCGTAAGCCGTGCATTTTCCGATAAACTGGATGAAGAGGATTTCATTGATGATGCTTATATTATGGAGGTAAGTTCCCCGGGACTTGGCAGACCATTAAAGAAAGAAAAAGACTACAAACGGAGCATGGGAAAAGAACTGGAAATCAGAACGTATCGTGCAATCAACCGTGAAAAAGAGTTTTATGGTATTTTAAAATCTTATGATGAAAACAGTGTTACCATTGAAAATGAAGATGGCGAACAGACTTTTCAGAAATCAGATATTGCACTGATTCGTCTGGCATTTGATTTTTAAAGAAAAAGAGAAGATTTAGGAGGATATAAAAAATGAATACTGAGTTACTAGAGGCGCTGAACGTTCTTGAAAAAGAAAAATCTATCAGCAAGGATACCCTGCTTGAAGCAATTGAACAGTCTTTAATTCAGGCATGTAAAAACCATTTTGGAAAAGCTGATAATATAAAAGTAAATATTGACCCACAGACTTGTGAGTTTGGTGTATTTGCAGAGAAAACAGTAGTAGAAGAAGTATTGGACCCGGTATTGGAAATCAGCCTGGAAGATGCAAAGAAAATGAACTCTCAGTATGATTTAGGTGATACGGTAAATGTAGAAATTAAATCAAAAGAGTTTGGAAGAATCGCAACACAGAATGCAAAAAATGTCATTCTTCAGAAAATCCGTGAAGAAGAAAGAAAAGTAATTTTCAATCAGTATTATGGAAAAGAAAAAGATGTTGTAACCGGTATTGTTCAGAGAAGCCTTGGCAAGAATTACAGCATTAACCTTGGAAAAGCAGATGCGATTCTTTCTGAAAATGAACAGGTAAAAACAGAAGTATTCCAGCCGACTGAACGTATCAAGGTCTATATTGTGGAAGTAAAAGATACACCAAAAGGACCAAAGATTATGGTTTCAAGAACCCATCCGGAGCTGGTAAAACGTCTGTTTGAAGCAGAAGTAACGGAAGTAAAAGATGGAACAGTAGAAATCAAGAGTATTGCAAGAGAAGCTGGTTCTCGTACCAAAATTGCAGTATGGAGCAATGACCCGGATGTAGACCCGGTAGGTGCATGTGTCGGAATGAACGGAGCAAGAGTCAATGCAATTGTAGAAGAACTTCGTGGTGAGAAGATTGATATCATCAACTGGAGTGATAATCCTGCACTCTTAATCGAAAATGCTTTAAGTCCGGCAAAGGTTATTTCTGTATTGGCTGACCCTGATGCAAAAACTGCAAAGGTAATTGTACCGGATTATCAGTTATCACTTGCAATCGGAAAAGAAGGTCAGAATGCAAGACTGGCAGCAAGACTGACAGGATTTAAGATTGATATTAAGAGTGAATCACAGGCAAGTGAACTTGGAGATTATGAGCTTTACGAAGAAGCTTATGAAGAGTATCCGGAAGATAAAAATTATGCAGAATCCGTTGATGAATATGAATCAGAGGCAGAGAGTGAAGTTTTTGACAGCGAAGAAGAGTAGGTGAACATGGGTACAGTAAAAAAGATTCCTATGCGTAAATGTGTAGGGTGTGGTGAAATGAAAAATAAAAAAGAAATGCTTCGCGTATTAAAGACTCCGGAAAACGTAGTGGTATTAGATGATACCGGACGTAAAAACGGAAGAGGCGCTTATCTTTGTTTTCAGAAAGCATGTCTGGAAAAGGCAGAAAAAAACAAAGGAATTGAGCGTTCTTTGAAAATGCCGATTTCACCGGATGTATACGAAAGCCTCAAAAAGGAGTTTGATAAACTTGAGTCTAAATAAACAATTGTCTCTTCTCGGGCTGGCAATGAAAGCCGGGAAAGTGGTAAGCGGTGAGTTCGCCGTGGAAAAATACGTGAAAGAGGGAAAAGCACATCTTGTACTGGTAGCAGAAGATGCTTCTAAGAATACAAAGAAAAGTGCTCATGATATGTGTGTGTTTTATGAAGTACCGCTTTATGATATCGGAACAAAGGAGGAATTGGGAAGGGCCATTGGAAAAGAGTATCGGGCATTAATCGCAGTGACAGATGAAAATTTTGCAAAGGCCATGACAAAAAAGTTAGAGCAGGCAGGTAGCTAAATGAAGGAGGCAGGTATATGTCAAAACAAAGAGTACATGAACTCGCAAAAGAATTTGGAAAAACCAATAAAGACGTAATGGATTTTTTGAAATCTAAAAATATAGATGTGAAAAGTCACATGAGTACCGTGGAAGATAAAGATGCAGAAATGGTACGGGCAAATTTTAGAAAGGGGAATGTGACAGCTGCTGCAATGCCGGAATCAGAAGAAAAGCCAAAGAAAAAACTGATTCAGGTTTTTCGTCCGCAAAATGCAAGTCATAAACCGGAGAAAAAAGCAGGAAGCCGTCAGCCGGAGAGAGAAAATCCGGTACAGGGAGGCATGAAAACGGAAAATACAAATAATACACAAAACAGACATGAACAGTCAGGACAGACAAGAAATCAGGGAAGAAATACAGGCGATAACCGTCAGAGAAATTATAGAAACAATGAGAACCGTCAGGGAAATACAGGGGACCGTCCAAATCGCTATAATAACGGAGAGAACCGTGGAGAAAACCGTCAGGGCGGATACAGAAATAATGACAATCGTCAAGGCGGAGTAAGAAACAACGAGAACCGTCAGGGTGGATACAGAAATAACGAGAACCGTCAGGGTGGCTCAAGAAATAATGAGAGCCGCCAGGGTGGATTTAGAAACAATGACAATCGTCAGGGCGGATTTAGAAACAACGACAATCGCCAAGGTGGATTCAGAAACAATGACAATCGTCAGGGCGGTGGACCAAGAAATAATGAAAACCGTCAGGGTGGCGGATTTAGAAACAATGACAATCGTCAGGGCGGATTCAGAAACAACGACAATCGCCAGGGCGGAGTAAGAAACAATGACAATCGTCAGGGTGGATTCAGAAACAATGACAAAGGAAGCAAATTTGAAGTTCCGAAGTTAGAGTTTGTAGAAAAAGACAGCCGTAAGGCAAACAGAGACAATAAGAAAAAAGATGTTCGTAAAGATGAATATCAGAATAATAACAAAGGCGGAAAACGTCCAAATCAGGGTGGAGGAAGAAGACCAAACCAGAGACTTCCAAAAGCACTTCAGAAACCACGTACTCAGCCAAAAGTAGAAGAAAAGAAGGAAGAAGTAAAGGAAATTACACTTCCGGAAAAAATGACAATCCGTGAACTGGCTGAAAAAATGAAGATGCAGCCATCTGTTATCGTTAAGAAACTGTTTATGGATGGTATCATGGTTACAGTAAACCATGAAATTGATTTTGAAAAAGCACAGGAAATCGCACTCGATTATGATATTATTGCAGAACCTGAAGAAAAAATCGATGTCATCGAAGAACTCTTAAAAGAAGAAGAGGAAGATGAAAGCCTCTTAGTTTCAAGACCGCCGGTTGTCTGTGTTATGGGACACGTTGACCATGGTAAAACTTCTTTGCTTGACTGTATCAGAAATACTCATGTTACAGACCGAGAAGCAGGTGGTATCACACAGCATATTGGTGCTTACGTTGTAACAATCAACGGACAGAAGATTACTTTCTTAGACACACCGGGACATGAAGCGTTTACCGCAATGCGTATGCGTGGTGCAAATGCAACAGATATTGCAATTCTTGTCGTTGCAGCAGATGATGGTGTTATGCCTCAGACAATTGAAGCAATTAACCATGCAAAAGCTGCTGGAGTAGAAATCATTGTTGCAATCAACAAGATTGATAAACCAAGCGCAAATGTAGAACGTGTAAAACAGGAATTATCCGAGTATGAATTAATTCCGGAAGACTGGGGTGGAAGCACAATCTTTGTTCCGGTTTCCGCACACACAGGAGAAGGAATTGATACCCTCTTAGAGATGATTCTGTTAACAGCAGAAGTAGAAGAATTAAAAGCAAATCCAAAGAGAAGAGCAAGAGGTCTTGTTATTGAAGCCGAACTGGATAAAGGAAAAGGTCCGGTTGCAACAATTTTAGTACAGAAAGGTACTTTAAAAGTTGGTGACTCCATTGCAGCAGGTGCATGCTCCGGTAAAGTACGTGCGATGATGGATGATAAAGGAAAGAGAGTAAAAGAGGCAGGTCCGTCTACACCGGTTGAAATTCTTGGTTTAAGCGATGTTCCAAATGCAGGTGAAATCTTAGTTGCAACAGAAAATGATAAAGAAGCGAAAAGCTTTGCTGCTACCTTCGTTTCTGAAAACAAGAATCGTCTGCTTGAAGAAACAAAAGCAAAAATGTCTCTGGATGATTTATTCTCCCAGATTCAGGCCGGTAACTTAAAGGAATTGCCAATTATCGTAAAAGCCGATGTACAGGGTTCTGTAGAAGCGGTAAAACAGAGTCTTGTTAAACTTTCTAATGAAGAAGTTGTAGTAAAAGTAATCCACGGTGGAGTTGGTGCAATCACAGAATCTGATGTATCTCTTGCAAGTGCATCAAATGCCATCATTATCGGATTTAATGTACGTCCGGATGCGACTGCAAAAACAATTGCAGACCAGGAGGGCGTAGATGTACGTCTGTATAAAGTTATTTATCAGGCAATCGAAGATGTAGAAGCAGCTATGAAAGGTATGCTTGATCCTGTATACGAAGAAAAAGTAATTGGTCATGCAGAAGTTCGTCAGACATTCAAAGCTTCCGGAGTCGGTACTATCGCAGGTGGTTATGTATTAGACGGTATCTTCCAGAGAAACTGTAAAGTTCGTATTACAAGAGGCGAAGAACAGATTTATGAAGGAAATCTTGCTTCCTTAAAACGTTTCAAAGATGACGTAAAAGAAGTAAAAGCAGGATATGAATGTGGTCTTGTATTTGAGGACTTTAACGATATTCAGGAAGAAGATAAAGTGGAAGCTTATATTATGGTAGAAGTACCAAGATAGGAGAGCTTTATAAATGAGAAAAAACAGTATTAAGAATACAAGGGTAAATGCGGAAGTTCATAAGGAACTTGCACAGATTATCCGTGGGGAAATCAAAGACCCGCGGATTCACCCGATGACCTCTGTTACTTCTGTGGAAGTAGCACCGGATTTAAAAACCTGTAAAGCTTATATTAGTGTTCTGGGTGATGAAGAAGCAAAAAAGAATACGATTGCAGGGTTAAGAAGTGCAGAGGGTTATATCAGAAGACAGCTTGCTAAGACTGTAAACTTAAGAAATACACCGGAAATCCGATTTATCCTGGATGAATCAATCGAATATGGAGTTTCTATGTCAAAATTAATTGATGAAGTAACACATAAAGATGCAGCTGGGGAGGTGCAGGAAGATGGAGAAATTAGCGAGTAAATTAGCAGGTATTAAAACAGTTGCCATCGCCGGACATGTACGTCCGGATGGCGATTGTGTTGGTTCTTGTATGGGACTATACCTGTATTTAAAAGAAAATGAACCGGATATCAAATGTGATGTTTATTTGGAAACAGTAAAAGAAGGATTTTCTTATATCAAAAATCTGGAAGAAGCAAAACAGGAATATGATTCACAAGCGGAATATGACCTGTTGATTCTTTTAGATGTCAGTTCACCGGACAGAATTGGAGTTGCAGGAGAAGCATTAAAAACAGCAAAGAAGACAATCTGTCTGGATCATCATATCAGTAATCACGGGTTTGCAGATGAAAATCTGATTGAACCTGAAATGAGTTCTGCATCAGAACTGTTATTTCACCTTTTAGAAGAAGAAAAAATCACAAAAGATGTGGCAGAAGCAATTTATACCGGAATTGCAAGCGATACCGGTGTGTTTAAATATTCCTGTACTTCACCGGAAACCATGCGGGTTGTGGCAAAGCTGATGGAAAAAGGAATTGATTTTTCCAGTATCATTGACCAGTCTTTCTATGAAAAAAGCTATGTGCAGAATCAGATTCTGGGAAGATGCCTGATGGAAAGCATTCAGGTGTTAGATAAAAAATGCATCATTGGTTGTCTTAGAAAAAGAGATTTGGATTTTTACGGAGTAGGACCAAAAGAGTTAGATGGCATTGTAGAACAGCTTCGTCTGACCCGTGGAGTGGAAGTGGCTGTGTTTATTTATGAAACAAAGACACAGGAATTTAAAGTAAGTCTTCGTTCCAAATCAAAAGTAGATGTAAATAAAATAGCATCTTATTTCTCAGGAGGCGGTCATGTACGTGCAGCCGGATGCACGATGCAGGGGTCTATTTACGATGTTATGAATAATCTGCTAAAACAGATTGAAAAAGAAATAAAGGAAAAAATGCAGTGATTAACGGAGTAATTAATGTATACAAAGAAAAGGGTTATACTTCTCATGATGTAGTGGCAAAGCTTCGTGGAATTTTAAGACAGAAAAAAATCGGTCATACAGGAACACTTGACCCTGAAGCAGAAGGCGTGCTTCCGGTCTGCCTTGGAAAAGCGACAAAGCTTTGTGAATTGCTGACAGATAAAACAAAGACTTATGAGGCAGTTCTTCGGTTGGGAATTGTAACAGATACACAGGATATGACTGGTAAAGTGTTAGAAGAACATCCGGTAAGTGTGACAGACGAAGAGGTGGAGCGTACAATTTTAAGTTTCTTAGGAGATCAGGAGCAGATTCCTCCGATGTATTCTGCTTTGAAAGTAAACGGACGCAAACTTTATGAACTTGCAAGAGAGGGAAAAGAAGTTGAGCGAAAACCAAGAAAAGTAACTTTTTATGAAATCAAGATTTTAGAAATGAATCTGCCATTAGTACGCTTTTCGGTGACTTGTTCAAAGGGAACTTATATACGGACGCTGTGCCATGATATCGGTGCGAAACTGGGCTGTGGAGGTTGTATGGAATCTCTTCTGCGTACGCAGGTAGAACGTTTTATGTTAAAAGACAGCATGAAACTTTCTGCGATTGAGGCTGCAGTAAAAGAGGGGACATTTGATACTCATCTTGTAACAATAGAAGAAATGTTTTCTCATTATGAAGAGGTTGTAGTGCCGAAAGAAATGGATAAATTGCTTCATAATGGAAATAAAGTACCGGCAATAACACATCAGAATTTGCCGGATAAAACGAGAGTGCGCATGTATGACAGCAACAGACATTTTATCGGTATTTATGAGTATCAAAAAAGACGGGAATGTTTTGGAGTGCACACCATCTTTTTTACACCGCAGGATTTTTAGAAGCAGAAAGAGGAGACATTATGATTTACACAAACGAAGTGCCTGTACTGAAAGCGCAAGAGAGAAGTGCTGTGACACTTGGAAAATTTGACGGATTGCACAGAGGGCATCAGAAACTGATTGCGTGCATGAAACAAAAGAAAAAAGAAAACTGTACGACGGTTGTATTTACCTTTGATGTTTCTCCTCTTGTGAAGCTGTATCATAAACCGGCAAAGACTCTTTTAACCAATGAGGAAAGACAGGAACTGGCAGAAAATCTGGGAGTGGATGTTTTGATTGCGTGTCCGTTTACGGATGCTGTGATGAATATGGAGGCAGAAGAATTTGTAAAAGAATTTCTGGTGAAACGTCTGCATGTATCTTATCTGGCGGTTGGACCGGATTTTCGATTTGGTCACGAAAGAAAAGGAAACCCTGAGTTATTAAAACAGATGGGAACACAGTATGATTTTACGGTGGAAGTCGTAGAAAAACTGACAGACGGGACAAGAGAAATCAGTAGTACTTATGTGAGGGAAGAGCTGGAAGAGGGACACATCGAAAAAGTAAATGCTCTTTTGGGATATCAGTATTTTACCAGGGGAGAGATCGTGCATGGAAGACAGCTTGGAAGAACGATTGGAGTACCAACTGCGAATCTGATTCCGCCAGTCAGCAAAAAATTTCCGCCAAACGGAGTTTATCTGACTCGTTCTAAAATTGGAGAAAAAGAGTACGATGGAATCTCCAATGTAGGTTATAAACCAACGGTAAAAGAAAACTTTCTGGGTGTGGAAACATATTTGTTTAATTGTAATGAAGATTTATATGGACAGGAAGCAGAAGTAAGATTTTATCATTATCTGCGTCCGGAACGTAAATTTGCATCCCTTCTGGAATTAAAGGGACAGCTTGATATTGATATGGCAAAAGGAAGACAATTTTTTGCAGATTTACATGAAAAATTGTAACACAATAGGACTTTACAAGTGAAATATCTTGTGCTATACTGAGTAAGTATGAGTTCAGCCGTAGTTCAGAAACCGGACACTCCGACCGTTTCTTAATTACAGGCGATTAAAAAGATGAATGGAGGAAATTAAAATGATTTCAAAAGAAAAGAAACAGGCTATTATGGCAGAATTCGCAAGAACACCAGGTGATACAGGTTCACCGGAAGTACAGGTTGCAGTTTTAACAGCAAGAATTGAAGAGCTGACAGAGCATTTAAAGAGCAACCATAAAGACCATCATTCCAGAAGAGGTCTGTTAAAAATGGTAGGTCAGAGACGTGGTCTTCTTGATTATCTGAAGAAAACTGATATCGAAAGATACCGTGCTTTAATTGAAAAATTAGGTCTGAGAAAATAATCAGTAACAACCAGGGGCGGAATTTTTCCGCCCTGTTTTAGCAAAGGCGGCAAAACTGGAGCCGAGACCACTGAAAAGAACAGTTTAAGAAAAGTAAAGTGTTATAAGTGTAAAAATAAAACTGTTTTTTTCAGTTGTTTCGGACAGAAGCTGCCAGATTAGTTTAGAAAAGGAGATAAGAGATGTCCAAAGAGTACAAATGTTTTTCAATGGAACTTGCAGGCAGAACATTGACAGTTGATATCAACCGTGTAGCAAAGCAGGCAAATGGTGCTGCATTTATTCATTACGGAGACACCACATTACTGTGTACAGCAACTGCCTCTGAAAAACCAAGAGAAGGAATTGATTTCTTCCCTCTGAGTGTAGAATATGAAGAAAAATTATATGCAGTTGGAAAAATCCCGGGAGGATTCAATAAGAGAGAAGGGAAAGCAAGTGAGCATGCGATTTTAACTTCTCGTGTTATTGACCGTCCAATGCGTCCATTGTTCCCAAAAGATTATAGAAATGATGTAACATTAAATAACATGGTTATGTCAGTAGACCCGGAATGTAATCCGGAAGTTGTTGCGATGTTAGGCTCTTCTATTGCGACATGTGTATCTGATATTCCGTTTGATGGTCCATGTGCGGCGACACAGATTGGTATGATTAACGGGGAATTTATTGTAAACCCGACACTGGCTCAGAAAACAATTTCTGATTTACAGTTAACGGTTGCCTCCACAAGAGACAAAGTAATCATGATTGAAGCGGGAGCAAATGAAGTTCCGGAAGCAAAAATGATTGATGCAATCTTTAAAGCACATGAGGTAAACCAGGAAATCATTGCTTTTATTGATACAATCGTTGCTGAATGTGGAAAAGAAAAGCATGCTTATGAAAGCTGCGCTGTTCCGGAAGAACTGTTTACAGCAATCAAAGAGATTGTACCTCCTGCAGAAATGGAAGAGGCTGTATTCTCTGATGACAAACAGACAAGAGAAGAAAATATCCGTGTTATCACAGAAAAATTAGAAGAAGCATTTGCAGAAAATGAAGAATGGCTGGCTGTACTTTCTGAAGCTGTTTATCAGTATCAGAAAAAAACGGTTCGTAAGATGATTTTAAAAGACCATAAACGTCCAGACGGTCGTGCAATCACACAGATTCGTCCACTGGCAGCAGAAACAGATTTAGTTCCGAGAGTACATGGTTCTGCAATGTTTACACGTGGACAGACACAGATTTGTACGATTACGACACTGGCTCCGCTTTCTGAAGCACAGAGACTGGATGGACTGGATGAATTTGAGACATCCAAACGTTACATGCATCATTATAACTTCCCGTCCTACTCTGTAGGTGAAACAAAACCGTCAAGAGGTCCGGGACGTCGAGAAATCGGTCATGGAGCATTAGCAGAAAGAGCCTTAGTTCCGGTTCTTCCGGCACCGGAAGAGTTCCCTTATGCAATTCGTACTGTATCTGAAACATTTGAGTCAAATGGTTCTACTTCACAGGCAAGTATCTGTGCATCTACGATGTCTTTGATGTCAGCAGGTGTGCCGATTAAGAAACCGGTAGCAGGTATTTCCTGTGGTTTGGTAACCGGTGAAACAGACGATGATTATATTGTTTTAACAGATATTCAGGGTCTGGAAGATTTCTTTGGAGATATGGACTTTAAGGTAGCAGGTACTCATGATGGTATCACTGCAATTCAGATGGATATTAAAATTCATGGACTGACAAGACCGATTATTGAAGAAGCAATCGCAAAAACAAAAGAAGCAAGAGAATACATTCTGACAGAAGTAATGGAAAAATGTATTGCAAAGCCGAGAGAAGAAGTAAGCAAATATGCACCGAAAATTGTTCAGATTCAGATTGACCCGGATAAAATCGGTGATGTAGTCGGACAGCGTGGAAAAACAATCAATGCAATTATTGATGAAACAGGTGTAAAAATTGATATTGATGAGACAGGTGCAGTTTCTGTATGCGGCACAGAAAAAGAAATGATGGATAAAGCACTCAATTACATCAAAATTATTACAACTGATTTTAAAGAAGGTCAGATTTTCACCGGTAAAGTGGTGAGCATAAAAGACTTTGGTGCATTTGTTGAATTTGCCCCTGGAAAAGAGGGCATGGTTCATATTTCAAAAATTGCAAAAGAAAGAATTAACCGTGTAGAAGATGTGCTGACTCTGGGTGATGAAGTGAAAGTAATCTGTCTTGGAAAAGATAAGATGGGACGAATCAGCTTCAGTATTAAGGACGTTCCGGAAGAAGCATAAGAAATTTAAGTCAGGACTAAGTAACATAGAGAGGGAGAACATGGCGATAAGCGGTTCTCCCTTTTTAAACGTACGCTTCAAAAATTTGGGCATACCTGACAAAAAATCTTCTCACAAAATCAAGCACAGAAAGATTCCGAAAGTACATTAAATTTACGGGAGGCAGAAAAATGCGTTATCATAATATCACAAAAGATGATATGTTAAATGGAGACGGACTTCGGGTAGTTTTATGGGTATCCGGATGTTCTCATTGTTGCAAAGAGTGTCAGAATCCTGTGACCTGGGATCCGAACAGTGGAATTTTATTTGATGAGTCTGCGAAGCAGGAGATTTTTGAACAACTGGAAAAAGCCTATATTTCCGGAATTACATTTTCCGGTGGAGATCCGCTTTATGTACAAAATATATCTGAGGTAACAAAACTTGCAAAAGAAATCAAAGAAAAGTATCCGTCCAAGACAATCTGGTTGTATACAGGTGCATTATGGGAGTCTTTGCAAGGCGAAGAAATCTTAAATTATCTGGATGTACTGGTAGACGGAGAATTTATGATAGAGAAGAAAAATGTGGCACTCAAATGGAAAGGAAGTTCTAATCAGAGAGTGATTGATGTACAAAAATCATTGAAAGAAAAGCAGATTATTCTGCATGCGGAGGGATAAATCGTTATGAAACGAATTGCAAAATTTATGAAAGTCAGTAAAGAACAGTTTGCGGAGGGATGGCAGGATACCTTTGGTGAGATTTCCGGTGAAGAATTAGAACGTATCTATGAATCTGTTAAGCTCCCAAAGCGTGCGACTTCAGGAAGCGCCGGATATGATTTCTTCAGCCCGCTTACTTTTGAGTTAAAACCACAGGAGACGATTAAGATTCCAACCGGAATCCGTGTACAGATGGAAGAAGGCTGGGTTTTAAAAGTTTACCCGAGAAGCGGTCTGGGATTTAAATATCGTTTACAGTTAAATAATACGGTAGGAATTATTGACAGCGATTATTTTTATTCGGATAATGAGGGTCATATGTTTATTAAAATTACAAATGATTCCAACGAAGGCAAAGTAATCAATGTGGAAGCCGGAACTGGATTTGCACAGGGCATTTTCGTGGAATATGGAATCACAGTGGATGATGATGTAGTGGAAATCAGAAATGGTGGATTTGGAAGTACAACAAATAAATGCGACAGTAAATAGCAGTAATAAATTGTAACAAGTTAAGAAAAAAGGAAATTATGCTTGGGTAGTGAAAGAAGTAAAAAACAAACCTTGCATTTCCTTTTTTTTTATGATAATATACTTTGAGAATCAAACTATTTGAGAAGAAAAGGAAAATGGCGGAGGAAAATAAGATGATTGTAGAGCCAAAGGTAAGAGAGTTTATTTGTACAACCGCACATCCGACAGGATGTTATGAGAACGTAAAACGACAGATTGCTTATGTAAAAGATAAAGGAACGATAGAAGGACCAAAGAGAGTATTAGTAATTGGAGCATCGACCGGATATGGTCTTGCAAGCCGTATTACAGCTGCATTTGCATGTCAGGCTTCCACAATTGGAGTCATGTTTGAAAAGCCATCAAATGGAAAACGTACGGCAACTCCGGGATGGTATAATACCGTTGCATTTGAAAAAGAAGCCGAAAAAAATGGACTTTATGCAAAATCAATAAATGGAGATGCGTTTTCTTTAGAAGTAAAAGAAAAAGTCGTTGAAATGATTAAAGAAGATTTAGGACAGGTTGATATGGTAATCTACAGTCTGGCAGCACCTAGAAGAACAACTGCAGATGGAACGGTATGGGCTTCTTCCTTAAAGACGACCGGCGAAGCATTTACAGAAAAAAGTCTGGATTTAAGAAATAATACAATTGTGACAAAGACCGTAGAACCTGCGAAAGATGGGGAATTAGAAGGTACAATTAAAGTAATGGGCGGAGAAGACTGGATGGATTGGATGGACACACTTCACGGCGCAGGTGTGCTTTCTGAAAATGCCGTAACAGTAGCTTACTCTTATATTGGACCGAAACTGACTTATCCAATTTATTATGATGGAACAATTGGTCAGGCAAAACGTCATCTGACAAAGACAGCAGAAAAAATCAATGAGAAATATTCAGATATTAAGGCTTATATTTCTGTCAATAAAGCACTGGTAACACAAGCGAGTGCAGCAATTCCGATTGTACCGCTGTATTTTGCAATTCTCTATAAAGTGATGAAAGTACAGGGAACGCATGAGGGATGCATTGAACAGATTTCAAGATTGTTTCATGAAAAATTATTTGTAGAAAAACCGGTAACAGATGAACAGGGAAGAATCCGTATGGATGACTGGGAGCTTTCCGATGAAGTTCAGGATAAAGTAATGGAGTGCTGGAAGAATGTTACAACAGAAAATGTAGCAGAACTTTCAGATATTGATGGATATTGGCAGGATTTTTATCAGATGTTTGGATTTCATCTTGATGGTGTGGACTATGCAAAGGATGTAGACTTAGAAGTTGCAATTCCGAGTTTAGAAAAATAAAAAAAATAAGATAAGAAAAGGAACGCATGTTGTCAGTTAAAATGCAGCATGCGTTCCTTTTCGGATTCAATATAGTTTTGTTTAAATATCTAAAACGCGTCGTAAATTATTACCCATCACATCATTCCATTCTTCTTTGGAAAGGCAGGCATCGTTTCTTATTTGGTTGACGAACATGGAAAAATCCATTTCTCTGTTTTTAGACGGATATAAAAGCAGTGGAAAATCACTTCCGTAAAGCAGTCGTTTGATTCCAATCAAACCAATAACAGCACGAAAACTGCTGATGTGATAAAGCAGTGGATTTGCGGCTGTATCGTAATAGACATTTTTGAACTTTCCATGATAACGTGGATTTAATTCATAAAAAGGAAGTCCACCACCCATGTGAGCTAAAATAAATGTAACATCTGGATATTTTAAAATTAAGCCAGGAAGCGGCGCAAGGGAGGTCATGTCTTTTCCCGGATAAGGATGACCGACCGGCTCTCCGCAGTGGATATTGATTGGCAGATGATAGGCATTTGCACATTCTACGACTTCAATAAAATCAGGGTCGTTAAAATCATAGCCGTTTCCGCCGGGACCAAGTTCTCCGATCCCTGAAAAGCCGAGTTTGGCACAGCGTTCAATTTCTGAAATGGCTTCTTTTTTGAATTTTGGATTAATTGAGATGAAGCCTTTTAAGCGTTCTGGATGATTTTTCATGCTTTCTGCCATATAGTCATTATGCATACGCATCAGTCCCGCATCGTTCCAGTACCATCCCTGCATGACTAAACCATGAATCCCGGCTTGTGTGGCACAGTCAAGCGCTTCTTCGGCATTGGCCCAGGCTTCTTCGGTTCCTTTGTGGTTTTCCGGCTTTTTGGTCAGAACGCCAAACCACGAGTCGCGGGCAGCATAAGTTTCCCAGTTATTATAAATTTCCGGTGGAAATAAATGAACATGACTGTCCCAGATTTGTAATTGTTCCAAAGTATTCCCTCCCTTTAAAATGAATGTAGTTTCGGAAACTTTTGGGGTTTGGTGAGACTACATATTATAGTTTATAGTATTTTTATTCGGCAAAGATATCTTCGTCCTGTTCTTCGCCTGGTTCATCCTCTGGATCTTCGTCTATTTCATTTTCGTGAGGAAGATTTTCGATAAAGTTTTGGAAGCTTTCAGCAGCAGCCATGTATTCATCTTCACGTTCAATGTTATTGATAACAGGATTTCCGTCTTCTTCATGATAACGGAAAAGGAAAGTTTCTCCACTCTTATTTTTGCCGTTTTTATCTAATGGAATCAGTGCAATGTATTCGCCAAATCCTTCTACATCAAAAGTAGTCAGTACGGCACATTCTAAAACGGAATCGTCTTCTAAGGTCAGCTTAATGGTAGGATTTGGAACGCGTGGAATTGCCTGTCCGGCTCCGGCACAGTCTGAAGTACAGGACGCACAGTCACTTGGGTCACATCCTCCGATATTGGTTGTAAAAGTTTCTTCACTCATTGGTAATTACCTCTTTCTTAATACTTATAGTGTTGTATTAATAGTACCAGATGACTTGAAAGATTTCAAGCATTGACAATTGGCAATTGCAATTTTTACTATGAGCACGTATAATAAAAGTATTACTCTAAATGTACTCTTAATGTTTCTGGAAAGATTTTAAGAGCACATTTACGGATGAGAGAGGGGAAGAGAAAGTGAAAGAAGATACGTCTCATTTGATAAAAAGGGCTGCGCATTTTAAATCAATCTTGACAGTAGAAGGCTTTTTAGTTGGAGTTGTAGCAGGATTGATTGTACTTGCGTATCGTGTCCTTTTGGAATATGCGGGAAAAGTCATGAATTTTGTGCTTGCGTTAGGAAGAGAGTATCCATTTGCAGCAGGAGTCTGGTTTTTTATCTTATTTACGCTGGCATGTATTGTTGGATGGCTGGTAAAAAAGGAACCTTTTATTTCGGGAAGTGGAATCCCACAGGTAGAAGGTGAAATGGCAGGAAAATTAAATCAGGTCTGGTGGAGGGTTCTGCCAGCAAAATTTCTTGGAGGTTTTTTATCTTTGTTTGCAGGTCTTTCTTTGGGAAGAGAGGGTCCGTCGATTCAGATTGGAGCAATGTCAGGAAAAGCGGTTTCGAGCCTGCTTGGAAGAGGAAAAACAGAAGAAAAATATTTGATTACCTGTGGAGCAAGTGCCGGACTTGCCGCAGCATTTCATGCACCGCTTGCAGGTGTGATGTTTTCATTAGAAGAGATACATAAAAACTTTTCGGTGTCGGTCTTGATTTCCGTTATGACAGCGTCGATTACCGCAGATTATATTTCGGCGGAATTTATGGGATTTCGTCCGGTTTTTCAGTTTGAGGTGACAGGAGCAATTCCTGATTCATATTATGGACATATCATAGCACTGGGAATTATTTTAGGTATTATGGGTGCTTTTTATAATAAAGTAACGTTAAAGAGTCAGGAATTGTTTGGAAAAATAAAAGGAAAACGATCAGAGACGATAAAACTGTTAATTCCGTTTTTGATGGCAGGATTTTTTGGATTTACAATGCCGGAAATTCTTGGAAGCGGACATAATCTGGTTGATATGGTCGCCGAAGGCAATATGATGTTAAAGGGAATTCTGTTTCTGTTTGTGATGAAGTTATTCTTCTCATGCGTTTCTTTTGGTTCAGGAGCACCTGGCGGAATTTTCTTTCCGCTTTTAGTATTAGGTTCTTTAATTGGAGGCGCTTATGCCTCTTTTGCAGTCACATATCTTGGGATGGATTCACAGTATATCAGCAATTTTATTGTACTGGCAATGGCTGGTTATTTTACAGCAATTGTACGAGCACCGATTACCGGAATCATTCTGATTTTTGAAATGACAGGAAGTTTCAGCCAGATGCTGTCGTTATCCTTGGTTTCAATTGTCGCTTATCTGGTGGCTACGGCATTTAAATCCGAACCGATTTATGAAAGTCTGCTTACCAATTTGTTAAAGAAACGAGGAATCAAAGTTTCGAAAAAGACCGGAGAAAAGGTTTTACAGGAATATATTGTAAGTTATGGATGTGAAATTCAAAATAAAATGATACAGCAGGTAGAATGGCCAAAAAACTGTCTGTTAGTAGCAATTAAAAGAAGTGGAAGTGAACTCATTCCAAAGGGACATACGATTCTTATGAATGGGGATACGATTGTCACAATGACTGATGAGTCTGATGCTTCGAGTGTACATGACAGAATGGAAGTGCTGTGTAAGGAACAGGAAAAATTGAAATGAGGTGAAAAACTTGTCCAGAGAATGTGTGAGTGAGACGGAAAATAAACTGCAGTGGAGAGCCGTTTATCCGGAAAGTCCGGGTGTCGTAAAAACAAGAAAAGGATATGTGTTTACAGCATGTATAGAAGCAGAGAAAGAAGTAAGTCTGCTTTTCTATAAAAAAGGGGAAAGCAGACCAGAGATAGCTGTTCCACTTTCAAAAGAAAAAAGTTTTGGAGACTATCGGGCAGTTATGATATCCGGAATTTCAATGGATGAGTATGAGTATAACTATTGTGTGGATGGGGAAGTGCAGCAGGATTTTTATGCACATTCTTTAAGCGGAGTGAGTTCTTTTGGGAAAGAATATCCAAAAGAAGAACATGCAGTAAGATGTCGGTATCAAAAAGAAAATTATCACTGGAAAAAAGAAAAATTTTCTCCGATTTTACTCTCAGACAGTATTTTGTATAAATTACAGGTTCGTTCTTTTACAAAAGATAAGGATTCCGGAGTAAGGGAGAAAGGAACATTTCGTGGAGTAGAGCAGAAAATCGCTTATTTAAAAAAGCTGGGAATTACAGGTGTGCTTTTCATGCCGGCTTACGAGTATCGGGAATGTTCAAAAGAAGTAAAAGAACCAGAACGCTTTGGAGAAAGAAAAAAACAGGTACGGGTAAATTGCTGGGGCTATACCGGAGAAGCAAATTATTTTGCACCAAAGGCCTCTTTTTGCAGTACCGATTATCCATATCAGGAATTTTGTAAGATGGTGGATTCGCTTCATGGTGCAGGAATTGAGTGCCTGATGGAGTTTTATTTTGATGGAAGTGTCGGTTCTTCACAGATACTTGATATTCTGCATTATTGGATGAAAACGTATCATATTGATGGATTTCATCTGATGGGAAAGGGCGTATTGCCGGAAGTTTTGGTAAAAGATAAATGGCTTTCACAGAGTAAATTATTTTTTTCTGATATTAATGCAGAGCAGATTTATCAAAAACAGATTCCGTCTTTTCGGCATATTGCAGAGTACAATGATGGATTTTTATATTGTATGCGTCATCTTTTAAAAAGTGATGAGGGAATGATAGAAGAATTTCTTTATCGAAATAAAAGAAATTACAAAAACA
Organism: Firmicutes bacterium OM04-13BH; assembly: GCA_003481745.1. GTDB lineage: Bacteria > Bacillota > Clostridia > Lachnospirales > Lachnospiraceae > Blautia > Blautia stercoris. Next base: position 27,482 of record QULP01000011.1, on the reverse strand, counting down.
GTGGTGTGATTAATTATATGGCAGACCAGGACGGTCTTACAATGATGGATATGGTCTCTTATGATGAACGTCATAATGAGGCAAATGGAGAAAATGGCAGGGATGGAATTGAGTATAACTGCAGTTGGAACTGTGGGGCAGAAGGGTACAGCAGAAAAAAAAGTATTCGCCGGCTTCGCATGGGACAGTTGAAAAACGCTTTTCTTATGTTGTTGTTAAGTCAGGGAACACCGCTTATTTTTCAGGGTGATGAGTTTGGAAACTCACAGGGCGGAAACAATAATGCATGGTGTCAGGATAATGAAACAGGATGGGTGAACTGGAAAAAACTGCGTCAGAATAAAGAACTGTTTGAATTTGTAAAAGAAGCGGTTTCCATTCGAAAAATGCATTCGATTTTGCATCTGGAAAGCGAATTAAAAGGGGCAGATTATAAAGCTGTGGGATATCCGGATATTTCTTATCATAGTAATCAGCCGTGGTATTATTCCGGAAGTCCGCAGTACCGTCACATAGGAATTCTATACTGTGAAGATTATGCCGGATGTGAAAAAGAGCTGCTCTTTGCAGCCTATAATTTTCACTGGAATGAACATGAATTTGGACTGCCAAGTCTTTCAGAAAAAATGTCATGGGAACAGATTCTGACAAGTGGTGAAGACGCAGAGATTGAAACGGAAATTTTAAAAGAAGAAAAGACAGAAAAAAATAAAAAGAAAAAAGAAATTCAAAGGAAGAAAGTAACAATAAAGGTTGGACCAAGAACCGTAGTAATTTTAAAAGGAAAGCAGGATGAGAATTAATGCATATCTGGGGACATTTTAAAACAATTACAAAACATAAACTGATGGTTATGAAATATTGCTTTAAAATAGGACTATATCGGCAGGGAATGCTCCATGATTTGTCAAAGTATTCATGGACAGAATTTTCAGCAGGATGTAAATATTATCAGGGAAACCGCAGTCCAAACAATGCGGAGAGAGAAGCAACAGGGCTTTCAACAGCGTGGATTCATCACTATGGAAGAAATAAACATCATTTTGAACATTGGGTAGATTATGGGATTGATTGTGATACCATTATAAAAGGAGTGCCGATGCCGAGGAATTATATAGCGGAGATGGTGATGGACAGGATTTGTGCTTCAAAAGTGTATCATCCGGAATCTTATACTAACCGTGCGCCTTTAGAATATTTTTTGAAAAGCAAGGGCAAATTGTGGTTTGTGCATGAGGATACAAACCGTGATTTGGAATTTTTATTACGAATGTTGGCAGAAAAAGGTGAAAAAGAAACATTATGTTACATTCGTAATTCATATCTTAAAGGAAAAGAAATAAAAAATTCACATTAATGAACTTAAGAAGTTAAAATATGTGTGTTAAGGTAGGTAGGTGCGAGAGGTGGTAGAAAGAGATGAATATAACACAGATATTAAACATGGTAGTTTCAGAATATGGGAATATAACACAGAAATATATGACGGGGATTTTACTGGCAGGAATGATATTTGCACTGCTAAACTGTTTTATGGGATATCGGCTTAGAAAAGTATGGGGAACTCTTTTAGGACTGGCAATCGGAGCAGTAGCCGGAGGTGCGGCAGCATGGTATTATCTTGGAGGAAAACAGAGTTATATTTTAATTGCCGGAGCATTGGCTGCGCTGTTTCTTGGGATGATAGCCTGGTGCTTTTATAAAGCAGGTATTTTTATTCTTTGTACCGGATTGATTTACTGGTTGGCTTCTTCCTTTATTTCAGGAGAAGATGTGACAAGCCGGATTATCTGTCTGGCAGTCGGAATTGTAGTAGCGACGATGGCATTAGGATATGAGAGACATGTAGTGATTGTAATTACCGGTCTGTGTGGCGGAATTGGAGCAGTAAAATGCCTGTTTGAACTTTCTAAAATGCAGGAAAATGCAGCGGTCTGGCTTTTAGGACTGATTCTTGGAATATTTGGTATTGTAATACAGGCAGGACCTTATCTGCGCAAACAAAGTCGAGAAAGAGGTTTTTCGTCAGACAGATTTTCAGATAGAAGAAAAAGAAGCCCAAGAAGTTTTTCACTTCCGACACTTCCATCCCTGCCATCAAGAAAGAAAAAAAAGAAAAAAACGGTTTATCAGACTAACAATAAAGTAGTAACAAAGCAGGATAATAAGACTGCGAATAAGAAAAAAGGAAATCCAAACCGGAAAGGAATTTCCAAGGAAGAGGATTCTTATAGAAGAAACCGGAATCAGAGAGAGGACGAGCCAAAAGAGCAGGAACAGAAAAACAGTTATTCCAATTATGAGCCTCACTCAGTTGTAGATTTAGATGATTTAAATCGTGAACTCTCACAGGAAATCAGGAAAATTTATGAGCCAAGAGAGAAGAAATAAAAAAAGTGAATAAGACTGCGTAAGAGAAGAGGTTGTTTGTGTTGACAAATAACCTCTTTCTTTGTATACTTGCTATATATTGTTTGATTATCAAAATATTTGAAGATAGAGGTAAATAAAATGACAGCCAGAATTATAGGAACAGGAAGTGCAGTTCCAGAGCAGATTGTAACAAATGAAGATTTATCTAAGATAGTAGAAACCAGTGACGAATGGATTAGCAGTCGTTCAGGAATCAAAGAGAGAAGGGTTGCAAAAGAAGAAACCACAACGAGTCTTGCAATTTTAGCAGGAAAAAGAGCATTAGAAAATGCAGGTGTCACTGCGGAAGAAATTGAAGTTATTATTGTGGCAACATGTACACCGGATTATTTTTTCCCAAATACAGCGTGTCAGGTGCAGGAGGCAATCAGTGCAAAGCATGCTGTGGCATTTGATTTAAGTGCAGCCTGCTCAGGGTTTTTATTTGCTTTAAGTACTGCACAGGCGTATATAAAAGGTGGAATCTATCAAAAAGCGTTGATTGTCGGAGCAGAAACGATGTCAAAAATGATAGACTGGAGTGATAGAAGTACCTGTGTGTTATTTGGGGATGGAGCAGGAGCAGCGGTTGTCAGTGCAGAAGAGACAGGTGTGTTAGAACTGGTTCAGAAATCAAATGGGGCAGGAAAAGGAGTTTTAAGCTGTAAGGCAAGAGAAACCAGAAATTTGCTGAATCATGAATCAGAAACAAAAGAGTACCTGTATATGGAAGGACAACCGGTTTTTAAATTTGCAGTAAAGACGGTGCCGGAGTGTGTGGAAGAAGTTCTGAAAAAAGCAGAAGTAAAAAAAGAAGAAATCCGTTATTATATTCTGCATCAGGCAAACAGCAGAATTATTCAGTCTGTTGCAAAACGTTTAAAAGAGCCGGAAGAGAAGTTTCCAATGAATTTATCCTTGTATGGAAATACATCTGCAGCAAGTATTCCGATTCTGCTTGATGAAATGAACCGAAATGGGATGCTAAATCGAGGAGATAAACTGGTGCTTTCCGGATTTGGTGCAGGGCTTACCTGGGGAGCAGTACTCTTAGAGTGGTAAAAATTTAAGGCTGCTTTACAAAAATAAAATAACTAAAATTAAAAATAAATAATGATGATGCTTTTAGGGAGTGCCAGTCTGACACTCCCTTTTAAGTTAAGAAGTTCGGTTATTAGCTCACGGAGATTAATTATTTTAGATACAAAGACTCTAAGATATCTAAGATGGCTGTTTCTGAAAATTTACTGCTGTCGATGCATAAATCATAATGATTCATATCCATCCATTTGCGGTCTGTAAAATATTCATAGTAATAACGGCGCTCTTTATCCATTTTTTTGACAAGTCGTTTGGCACTGATTTCGTTGCGGTCGAGCCGACGGATTACAGTTTGAACCCGGTAGTCAAATGGAGCATAGATAAAGACCCGGTGGCAGTTTTTCTTTTCCTGAAGCACGTAATCTGCACAGCGTCCAACAATGATACAGTCTTCCTTTTCAGCAAGGTCACGGATAACAGTCGACTGTGCATCAAACAATACGTCGTTCATAGGACGAAAATGATACTGTGGTTCCATCTGCATTGCTTCTTTTAGAGGAAGATGCCATTGATTTGCGCGTTTTTCATCTACTTTTTCTAATTCTTTTGCTGGAATATTACATTCCTGACTGACCAGTTCGATTAATTCTTTGTCATAAAAAGGAATGTTTAGACGTTCTGAAAGTGCTTTTCCAATCAGACGTCCATTACTGCCATAAGTACGGTTGATTGTAATTACCTGTTTTGACATAAAAACCCCTCCTTAAATGCATATACAATATCTCAAAAATTTTTCAGAATACATAAAAAATATAGAATGAATCCGAATTTTGTTTATACTATTTTAACATAATTTTGGAATTTATACAATATAATTTGTGTAAAACGCATATCGAAAAGTTTTTGTCGAAAAGTGTTGGATTTTGCTTTGTAAGATGGTATAGTATAACTGTTAAAGAAAAAAGATTTCTGGCATAAGCCGGATAAAAAGATAAAAAGAGGAAAAGATAGAGGTGCGGGCTTCAAGAGTATTTTTTACCAGATGGTGAGTGACAGGTAAACAAGAAAGGGGAGACTGCCGAAGGGATGGATTTGCACTCAAAAATACAATCTCTGGGATAATGGATAAGATGCATTATACTGTCACGAATGTGGAGAGCTATCTCAGGGTTATTTTGAATAAAAACCATGAATGGGTTCTTTGCGAAGAAAAACCGTTCATGGTTTTTCTTTTGTTTTAATCTTCAACTTGAATGTTACAAAGTCCGGTCAATAAAGAAATCAAATGTACTCTTATGGAGTATATTCCAAAAGAAAGAGAGGGAAATTTATGAAAAACGTAAGAAGAAAACTGCTTACAGGAGGGATGGCAGTTCTCATGCTGACCTTTTTCTGTGCGGTGACAGTTTTTGCCGCAGATGGAGAGGCGGCAGAATACGTGCCAAAAATGTATGCTACTTTTTGGGCACTGGTGCCTCCGATTGTAGCGATTGTGTTAGCATTGATTACAAAAGAAGTGTATAGTTCCTTATTTGTTGGAATTTTAGTGGGAGCGTTGTTTTATTCAAACTTTAGTTTTGAAGGAACCGTTGTCCATATGATTCAGGAAGGATTTATTTCTGTTATATCGGATTCTTATAATGTGGGAATCTTAATCTTTCTTGTTATTTTAGGTGCGGTTGTATGTCTGATGAATAAAGCAGGAGGTTCTGCTGCTTTTGGCAGATGGGCCGGCAGAAAAATCAAGAGTCGTATCGGAACACAGCTTGTAACCATTTTACTTGGTGTTCTTATTTTTATCGATGATTATTTTAACTGTCTTACTGTAGGAAGTGTTATGCGTCCGGTAACAGATAAACAAAATATTTCACGTGCAAAATTAGCATATTTGATTGATGCAACTGCAGCTCCGGTCTGCATTATTGCTCCGATTTCATCTTGGGCAGCGGCAGTCAGTGGGTTTGTTGAGGGCGAAGATGGACTTACGATTTTTGTAAAAGCGATTCCGTATAATTTTTATGCATTGTTAACGCTGGTTATGATGGTTGGAATGGTTTTATTAAAAGCTGAATTTGGTCCAATGAGAACACATGAGCATAATGCAATCAATGGTGATATTTATACTACATCAGCTCGTCCTTATGCAACAGCGGAAAATGAGACCGTAACACAGAGAGGAAAAGTAATAGATTTGGTATTTCCAATCTTAAGTCTTGTTGTCTGCTGTGTATTGGGTATGATTTATACAGGCGGATTTTTCTCCGGCGTGGATTTTGTAACTGCCTTTTCACAGAGTGATGCTTCTGTCGGGCTGGTAATCGGAAGTATGTTTGGTATTTTAATTACTATTATCTTTTATGTGGCACGTCGAATTCTTCCATTCCGTGAATGTATGGGATGTATTCCGGAAGGATTTAAAGCGATGGTACCGGCAATTATGATTTTATCATTTGCCTGGACTTTAAAAGCAATGACAGACAGTCTTGGTGCAGCGGAGTTTGTGGATACTGTGATGCAGGGCTGTGCCGGAAGTTTTATGAAATTTTTACCGGCAATCATCTTTTTAGTAGGAGCAGGACTTGCCTTTGCGACAGGAACATCCTGGGGTACTTTTGGAATTCTGATTCCGATTGTTGTACATGTATTTGAGAATTCAAATCCACAGCTTATGATTATTTCCATTTCAGCATGTATGGCAGGAGCAGTTTGTGGAGACCATTGCTCTCCGATTTCAGATACAACAATTATGGCATCTGCCGGGGCACAGTGTGACCATGTGAATCATGTTTCTACTCAGCTGCCATATGCTCTTACCGTTGCGGCAATCAGCTGTGTAACCTATGTGGTAGCAGGATTCACACAAAATGCATGGATATCACTGGCATTTGGTGTCATTGTTACACTTGTGATTCTTGAAGTAATCAGAAGAAAACATAAAGCAATTATTTAACCGAATCAAGTAAGTCCCCTGCTTCAATTGCGAAAAGCAATAAGCAGTGGGTGGGGATTTGCTTGTATCAGGAGGAGTCCCCTACCTTTGAATCAAACAAAAGTAGGGGAGAAATTTTCTTCGTAGGCTTTTCTTTTTGCTATAAAATTCAGCTTGTTACTTAAAATGAAAAGACGTATAATAAAAAAAGGATGAAAAAGAAAAGCATTATTTTTTAGGAAGGAAAGAAATATGTTCAGGCAGATTAGTAAAGAAAATGCGTTTGATGAAATTTTAAATCAGATTATCGAAAATATCAGAGCAGGCAGATTAAAAAAAGGAGATGCGCTCCCGGCAGAACGTGCAATGGCAGAAGCAATGGGGGTTTCAAGACCGGTTATAAGAGAAGTGCTTCGGTCTTTAAGTCTTCTTGGAATTATAAAAACGGTTCATGGAGGGGCAAATTATATTTCAGAAGATTTGGAAAATTGTATGATTGGTCCGCTTTCGATTTTATTACAGTTAAATAACAGCAGTGTTCAGCAGAATCAGCAGCTTCGTTCCGCACTTGAAATCCAATGTGCAAAATTGGCTGCCAGAAATTGTTCTCCGATTGATGCGGCGGAATTAAAATTGATTTTAGCAAAACTTGAGGTAGAACAAGATGAACAGATAAGAGGAGATTTGGACAGAGATTTACATATAAAGATCGGAAAAATGGCAAATAATCCAATGTTATTTAATGTAATGAGTGCAGCTTCCCAGCTGACAGAAAATATTATTACAGGAATTCGTGCTTATATTATGCAGAAACAAATGTCGGTTACAGAAATTGATGAACAGCATAAGAGACTGGTAGATGCAATTATTGCACATGATGAAGAATCAGCAGTGCGTTATATGCAGGAACATATGATAAATATAGAAAAATATATTGAAGAACGTGCAGAAAGGATGCAGGAGAATCAATGAGAATATCGAAAGAAAAAAGGGGAAAGCTTTTAAAAAAGTTTTCTTCTTTTTTTATGGAAAAAAGGTTGAAAAAAGAAAAGAATGGTGGTATACTTCATTTAAAAATTGGCAATACCAATATATAATACGGAATACCAAAGGAGGAGCAACAATGGGATATGTAAAATGGAGTTATTCAGTACTGGAACATTTTTGCCATGATGTGTTTCGCGCATTTGGATTTGATGAAACACAGAGCAAAGAGATAGAGGATGTGCTTTTGACCGCTGATTTATTTGGAATCGAGAGTCACGGTATGCAGAGGATGGTACGTTATCATAAAGGAATCGAAAAAGGAACCATTCATCCTCTTGCGAAACCGGAAGTTGTATTTGAGACACCGGTTTCAGCTGTGATTGACGGGCATAATGGAATGGGGCAGCTGATTTCCATTTATGCAATGAAAAAAGCAATTGAAAAAGCAAAAACATCCGGAATCGGAATGGTTAGTGTAAGAAATTCCAATCATTTTGGAATTGCCGGTTATTATGCAAAGATGGCGAGTGATGAAGGACTTCTTGGTATGGCATGCACGAATTCAGAGGCAATTATGGTTCCGACATTTGGTAAGAAAGCAATGCTTGGTTCCAATCCGATTGCAGTGGCAATGCCGGCAGAACCGTATCCGTTTTTATTTGATTGTTCTACAACGGTTGTGACCCGTGGAAAACTGGAAATGTATAATAAAATGGAAAAACCACTTCCGGAAGGCTGGGCACTTGATAAAGACGGAAAAGAAAGCACAGATGCACCGGATGTACTCTCAAATATTGTAGCAAAACGAGGCGGAGGAATCATGCCGCTTGGTGGAAATAAAGAAGTAAATGGAAGCCACAAAGGATACGGATACGGAATGTTATGTGAATTATTTAGTTCTATTTTATCACAGGGTGTCACTTCTGATAAATGTTGCACTTTTAAAGATAAAACAGGTATCTGCCATGGATTTATTGCAGTGAACCCGGCAATTTTTGGAAATCCGGAGGAGATTAAGAAACATTTTTCTGAATACCTAGAAGCATTAAGAGAAAGTCCAAAAGCAGATGGAGCAGAACGAATTTATACACACGGAGAAAAAGAAGTGCTGGCAAAAAAAGACCGTCTGGAAAATGGAATTCAGGTCAACGATAATACAATGGCAGAACTTGCAAATCTCTGTGAATACTTAAAATTGGATTTTAATAGTTATTTTAAGGGTTATCAGTTACAAAAAGACAGTAGATTCTTTGAAGGAAATTATTAAAAATAATTAGAGAAAGAGAGAAAAACGAAAATGGATTATGCAAAAGAATCATTAAGATTACACAAAGAGTGGAAAGGAAAAATTCAGGTTGTAGCAAATGTTCCGGTTGAAACAAAAGATGATTTGTCATTAGCTTACACACCGGGAGTTGCTCAGCCATGTCTGGAAATTCAAAAAGATATTGAAAAATCTTATGAACTGACAAGAAGATGGAATATGTGTCTAGTTGTTACAGATGGTTCGGCTGTATTAGGTTTAGGAGATATTGGACCGGAAGCCGGAATGCCGGTTATGGAGGGAAAATGCGTATTATTCAAAGCGTTTGGTGATGTCGATGCATTTCCTCTTTGCATTAAATCAAAAGACGTGGATGAAATTGTTAATACCATCTATATGATTTCCGGTTCATTTGGCGGAGTCAACCTGGAAGATATCTCGGCTCCAAGATGTTTTGAAATCGAAAGAAAATTAAAAGAAAAATGTGATATCCCGATCTTCCATGATGATCAGCACGGAACAGCAGTGATTACACTGGCTGGTTTAAATAATGCAATGAAGCTTGTGAAAAAAGAAAAATCACAGGTAAAAATTGTAATGAATGGTGCAGGCGCAGCAGCAATTTCGATTGCAAAATTATTATTAAAAGCGGGATATAAAAATATTACTTTATGCGACCGCCATGGTGCAATCTATGAAGGCAGAGCAGATGGCATGAATCCAGTCAAAAATGAAATGAGCAAAATTACAAATCTGGAGAAAAAAGCGGGTTCTCTTGCGGAAACTTTAGAGGGTGCGGATGTATTTATCGGAGTATCAGCGCCGAAGATGGTGACAAAAGAAATGGTAGAGAGCATGGCTAAAGATGCAGTCATTTTTGCTTGTGCAAATCCGGTACCGGAAATCTATCCGGATGAAGCCAAAGAAGGCGGTGCAAAGGTTGTTGCAACTGGACGAAGTGACTTCCCGAACCAGATTAATAATGTACTTGCATTTCCGGGAATCTTTAGAGGAGCATTTGATGTAAGAGCGAAAGACATTAATGATGAAATGAAAATTGCTGCCGCAAATGCATTAGCTGGTTTAATTACCGATGACGAATTAAATCCGGATTATATTATTCCAAAAGCATTTGATAAACGAGTTGGTCCGGCAGTAGCAAAAGCAGTAGCAGAAGCAGCCAGAAAAACAGGGGTAGCAAGATTATAACAAAAAAATAAAAATGAATTTATATATCGTCAGTCATAATTGTGGCTGGCGATATTTTTTTGTAAGAAACTGCGTCAGCATAAGATGAAAAATGGTCAAAATAACGAAGATTATCCTAAAAATTTTAATGAAGACCCAAAAATATTCTATAGTTTATTTATGGTAAAAACGATATACTGTCAACATAAACAAAACACTTGAGCAAAAATGAAAAGGAGAAAAAATTATGAAGAGAAAATTAGCGTTAATGGCAATGGCAAGCGTACTTGCGCTTTCAACTGTAGCATGTGGTTCAGGAGACTCTGGTGACAGTGCAAAGAAAGATGATGCAAAAACAGAATCCGGCGCTGAGGCAAGCTCAGATGTAGCAAACAAAGATAAACCTTTAGTATGGTTCAACCGTCAGCCATCTAACAGTTCAACGGGTGAACTTGATACAACTGCATTAAACTTCAACAAAGATACTTATTATGTAGGTTTTGATGCAAATCAGGGTGCAGAACTTCAGGGAACAATGGTAAAAGAATATATTGAGAAAAATATTGACAAAATCGACCGTAACGGAGATGGAGTAATCGGTTATGTTTTGGCAGTCGGAGATATCGGACATAATGACTCAATCGCACGTACAAGAGGTGTGCGTAAAGCTCTTGGAACCGCAGTTGAAAAAGATGGTGAAGTAGATAGTGCTCCGGTTGGAACAAATACCGATGGTACCGCAACAGCAGTACAGGATGGAAAAATTGAAGTAAACGGAAAAGAATATGTTGTACGTGAGTTAGCTTCTCAGGAAATGAAAAACTCCGCAGGTGCAACCTGGGATGCTGCAACAGCAGGTAATGCAATCGGTACATGGTCTTCTTCTTTTGGTAAAGACATCGATGTTGTTGTTTCAAACAACGATGGTATGGGAATGTCTATGTTCAATGCATGGTCAAAAGATAACAAAGTTCCTACATTCGGATATGATGCAAACAGCGATGCAGTTGCTGCAATCGGAGAAGGATACGGCGGAACAATCAGCCAGCATGCAGACGTACAGGCTTATTTAACACTTCGTGTACTGCGTAACTCATTAGACGGTGTTGATATTGATACAGGTATCGGAACCGCAGATGATGCAGGAAACGTATTAAGTGATGATGTATATACATACAAAGAAGACGAACGTTCTTACTATGCATTAAACGTAGCGGTTACAGCAGACAACTACACAGACTTTACAGATTCTACAGTTGTTTGGGAACCAGTATCTAAACAGTTAGATGAATCTGCACATCCATCTAAAAAAGTATGGTTAAACATCTATAACTCTGGTGATAACTTCTTAGGTTCTACTTATCAGCCACTGCTTCAGAAATATGATGATCTCTTAAATCTGGATATCGAATATATTGCAGGTGATGGACAGACAGAATCTAATATCACAAACCGTTTAGGAAATCCAAGCCAGTATGATGCATTTGCAATCAACATGGTTAAAACAGATAACGCAGCTTCCTATACTGCAATTTTAAATCAGTAATTTAAATGTAAAAAAAAGGAATGAAAACAAGTAAGTTTTAGGGGGGAGTACTTCCCCCTAAAATTTCGCTAACGAATGTTTACAGGAGTGAGAATATGACAGATAAGAGAGAAGAAAATGTCTTATCGATTCGTGGAATGAGTAAATCCTTTGGCCGAAATCGAGTGCTGGATCACATCAATCTTGATGTGAAACGAGGAACCGTAATGGGTCTTATGGGAGAAAATGGTGCCGGTAAGTCAACAATGATGAAATGTCTTTTTGGTACATATCAGAAAGACGAGGGAAGTATTTTTCTCGATGGAAAAGAAGTAAGCTTTTCCGGACCGAAAGATGCTCTTGAAAATGGAATTGCGATGGTTCATCAGGAATTGAACCAGTGTTTGGAAAGAAATGTGGTAGATAATTTATTCCTTGGCCGCTATCCGGTCAATTCAATGGGAATGATCGATGAAAGCCGAATGAAAAGAGAAGCATCTGAACTTTTCAGAAAGCTTGGAATGACTGTTAACTTAGATCAGCCAATGAAAAATATGTCGGTATCTGAGCGACAGATGTGTGAAATTGCAAAAGCAATTTCTTATAATGCGAAAGTAATCGTACTGGATGAACCAACTTCATCCTTGATGGTACAAGAAGTTAATAAATTATTTGAAATGATGCGAATGTTAAAATCACAGGGGATTTCTTTGATTTACATTTCGCATAAGATGGATGAGATTTTTGAAATCTGTGATGAGATCTCAGTACTTCGAGATGGAAATCTGGTTATGACAAAGAGTTCAAAAGAGACAAACATGAATGAGTTGATTGCTTCAATGGTAGGACGTGTACTGGAAAATCGTTTCCCACCGGTAGACAATGTTCCAAAAGATGTTGTGTTATCGATTCAGCATTTGTCAACGAAGTTTGAGCCACATCTTGATGATATTACATTTGATGTAAGAGAAGGAGAAATCTTTGGGTTGTACGGACTTGTGGGGGCAGGACGTACGGAACTATTAGAAACAATTTTTGGTGTAAGGACAAGAGCAGCAGGGCGTGTCTATTTAAACCATCAGTTGATGAATTTCAATAGTGCAAAAGAAGCAATGGAGCATGGTTTCGCTATGATTACAGAGGAACGTAAAGCAAATGGTCTGTTTTTAAAAGGAGACCTTACATTTAATACAACCATTGCCAACTTAAATGCATATAAAAACGGAGTTGCACTTTCTGATCCAAAAATGGTCAGAGCAACATCAAAAGAAATCAAGACTATGCATACCAAGTGTATGGGACCGGATGATATGATTTCAAGTCTTTCCGGTGGAAACCAGCAGAAAGTCATCTTCGGAAAATGGTTGGAGAGAGATCCAAAAGTATTTATGATGGATGAGCCGACACGAGGAATTGATGTTGGTGCAAAATATGAGATTTATGAGCTGATTATTAACATGGCAAAACAAGGAAAAACAGTTATTGTAGTTTCTTCAGAAATGCCTGAGATTCTTGGAATTACAAACAGAATCGGCGTAATGTCAAATGGACGTCTTTCTGGAATTGTAAATACAAAAGAGACGAATCAGGAAGAACTTTTGAGACTGAGTGCGAAGTATCTGTAAAATAAAGGGAGATTGATAGATATGGCAAATAGTAAAATTCTTACATCAGAAGATAAGATGAAACTTCGTCAGCCAATTGACGAATATGTTGGTAAAATTCAAAAACAAATTGATGTACTTAGAAAAGATGGTACTGCAAAGGTATTAGAGTACCAAAATGTTATTGATGGAATCAAAAGGGATCGTACTCTTACAAAAGGAGAACGTGAAAACCGAATTTCACAGTATCAGGTTGAACTTGAAAAAGCAAAAGCAGTTGAAAATAAAAATAAAGATGAAATTTCAAAATTAATTGCAGATGCAGAAAATTATTTAAAAGCTCATTTTGATAAAGAGTATTACACACCGGTAAAAGAAAGTTGTGCAGCGGAAAAAGTACAGGCTCAGGAACACTATAAAGAAAGAGTTGCAGAGTTAGAGAGACAGCATAAAGAAATTCTTTCCGGATTAAAAGAGCAAAAAGAAATTAAAGATGAAAATTACGTTTATAAGAACCGTTTATCCAATGCAAAATTAGAGTTGCAGAAAGAGTATCAGGCAATTAAAGACGAAAAACATGAAGCATTTAGTTATAAATATCATTTAATTGATATGCTTCGTTTGTCAAAATTTACTTTCTTAGAGACCAGAGAGCAGAAATGGGAAAACTACAAATACAAATTTAATACCCGTTCTTTCTTCTTACAGAATGGATTGTATATTGCAATTATCTTAGTATTCGTTGCACTGTGTATTATTACTCCGATTAAAAAAGGTACTCCACTGTTAACTTATAACAATGTGTTAAACATTTTACAGCAGGCATCTCCTAGAATGTTCTTAGCACTTGGTGTTGCAGGTTTGATCTTGCTTACCGGTACAGACTTGTCAATCGGACGTATGGTTGGTATGGGTATGACTGCAGCAACCATTATCATGCATCAGGGTATAAATACCGGTACAGTATTTGGACATGTGTTTGACTTTACCGGAATGTCTGTTGGAGGCAGAGTATTCCTTGCATTAGTTGTGTGTGTATTCTTATGTACTTTGTTTACTACAATTGCAGGCTTTTTTACAGCGAAATTTCAAATGCATCCGTTCATCTCAACGATGGCAAATATGCTTGTAATCTTTGGTTTAGTTACTTATTCAACAAAAGGTGTATCCTTTGGTGCGATTGAGGCATCTATTCCGGGAATGATCATTCCAAAAGTAAATGGTTTCCCAACTATTATTCTTTGGGCTGTTGCAGCAGTTGCAATTGTATGGTTTATCTGGAATAAAACCACATTTGGAAAAAATCTTTTCGCAGTAGGTGGAAATCCGGAAGCCGCAGCAGTTTCTGGTATCTCAGTATTTGGAGTTATGCTTGGTGCATTCATCATGGCAGGTATTCTTTATGGATTTGGTGCCTGGCTGGAATGTGCAAGAATGGTTGGTTCCGGTTCCGCAGCATATGGACAGGGATGGGAAATGGATGCCATCGCAGCCTGTGTTGTAGGTGGTGTATCCTTTACCGGTGGTATTGGTAAAATTTCAGGCGTTGTAACCGGTGTATTTATCTTTACAGCACTGACCTATTCTCTTACTATTCTTGGTATTGATACAAACCTTCAGTTCGTATTCTCAGGTATCATTATTCTTGTAGCGGTAACACTGGACTGCTTAAAATACGTACAGAAAAAATAATAAAAAATCAAGACAAAAGGAAGAGTCCTGCAAAAAAATGCAGGATTCTTTTTTTGCATAAAATCATGTATAATAAAAAGAAAATTAAAAAAATGGAGAAAAGCGGATGAATACATATAGCTTGCTTTTGGTGGATGATGAAGAAGAAGTAACACAAGTGATTGAAAGAAAAATAGATTGGGACAAGCTTGGATTTTGCGTAATTGGTCATGCGAATAATGGTTTAAAGGCGCTTGAGATGATAGAGGAATTCCAACCGGATGTAGTAATGACAGATATTCGAATGCCTTATATGGACGGGATGCAGCTTTGTGGCGAAATCAAAAGCCGATATCCGACAACAAAAATTTTGTTATTTACCGGCTTTGATGAATTTGAATATGCAAAAGAAGCCGTTCACTTGGAGATCGAAGAATATATCTTAAAACCGTTAAATGCGATTGAACTAACAGAAGTATTTGCAAAATTAAAACAGAAATTGGATCAGGAAATCGACGAAAAACGAAATGTAGAAACGCTGCAAAAGTATTATATGGATTCCTTACCGCTGCTTCAGGCAAACTTTTATTCGACTTTAATTGAAGGACGCATTTATGAAGAACAGTTAGAACAATATTTAAAAGATTATCAAATTCAATTTGAAGCGCCTGTGTTTGGCTGCATCGTGATTCATACATCGACCAATCGGGTGCCGGAAGGAATGAATCCGCAATTGTTAGCAATTTCAGTTGAAAGGCAGGCAAAAGAGCAATTAGCACCAAAATGGAAAGCGAAATGCTTTGCTTATTTAGGAAATACTGTTTTAATTGTACAGCTTAGACAGGAAAGTGAGATTTCGGAATTGACAGACGAATGTGACCGCTTTTGTAAATATGTGCATAGAATTCTTGGCGCCGTTACCACCATCGGAGTTGGGGCAGTTTGTAACGAACTGCTGGAATTGTCAAAATCTTATCAAGGGGCAAAAGAGGCGGTTTCCTACAGAGTATTATATGGAAGTTCCAGAGCAATTAATATTAAGGAAATTGTCCCGAAAAAACAGGTCGACCAGGAAGTGTCAAGCGAGGGAGAACTTTTAGAACTATTTAAAATGATTCGCCTTGGCTCCGAAGCACAAATAGAAGAAAGCGTGGAAAATTATTTAAAACATTTGTTTGTGCCATCTGAGACACTACAAAAACATCATGTTGCATTAATGGAACTAATCAGTACCTTGTATCGTTTTTCTGAAAATAATGAAATTAGCAGTAAAGAGTTTTCCGGAGAAATGGGAGAGATTTATCAGATTTTAATCAATTTAGAACCGGAAGGACTAAAAAAATGGTTGTTAAAAGTGAGCCTCTCTTTTCGGGAGCAGATTACAGATGCCCGTTCGTCTTCTACAAAGTCGTTGATCACAAAAGCAAAAACCTATGTAGAAAGTCATTATAGAGAAGAAGGGCTTTCTTTGGATGATATTTGTGAAGAATTAGGAGTGTCAAATTCGTATTTTTCGAGCATGTTTAAAAAAGAGACCGGAAATTCTTTTGTGGGTTATCTGACAGAGTATCGTATGGAAAAAGCATGTAAACGTTTAATAGAAACAAACGAAAAAAGTTACATGATTGCAAAAAGTGTAGGATATACCGACGCAAATTATTTTAGTTATGTATTTAAAAGACAATATGGAGTTTCTCCATCGAAATATAGAACGGAGTATGCAAAAGGTGAGAAATAAAATCGCAAACTATTTAGAGAGATTAAAACCAGGCGGAATCCAGTCGACGATTATGGTTGCGTTTTCTATTATTTCTGTTTCAATCATGCTGCTTACGGGAATTGTAATGTATATGCGTTTCTCTAACTTATCCAGGCAGGAAATGATTAAAAGCACACAAAAACTGATGGAACAAAGCAAAGAAAGCATGGAAGATTATCTGATGAATATGAGACAAATTTCCGATGCAGCTTATTATAGTGTGATAAAAGAAAGCGATTTTTCTACGGAGTCAGAAGAAATTCAAAAAGGAATGCAGTTATTATATGAAGCAAATAAAAGTAGATTAAGAAGTATCGCAATTTATAATAATTTTGGAAGTCTGATTGCAGCAGAGCCGGTCGTATCTCAAAAAGAGGATCCAAATGTGACAAAGCAGGATTGGTTTATCCATGCGATGGATGAAATGGAAAATATACATTTTTCGATTCCACATATCCAGAATTTATTTGATGATGGAACGTTTCGCTATTATTGGGTTATTTCTTCAAGTCGTGTTGTGGAGTTGACAAATGGTGTAAATTCACAAAAAGGTGTCTTGTTGGTAGATATGGATTATTCTGAAATCTCACGTATGATGGATCAGATTAACACCTTAGAAAATGGGCAGTATTTTTATTTATGTGATAGTAATGGCAAAATCATTTATCATCCGAGACAGATGCAGATTAGTGACGGAAAGCTCAGTGAAAGCAGCGAAGCGGCCGCAAAATCACAAAAGATGATTTATGATGAATACTTCGAGGGAAAACATAGAAAGGTAATCGTAAGTCCAATCAGTTATACCGGCTGGAAATTAGTTGGTGTGATACCGTATTCGATTTTCACAGATCAGTTGACGAATTTGCAATGTTTTATTGTGATGTTGATGCTGTTAATGGCAATGATGTTAGTGCTTGTCAATCGAATTGTTTCACTTCGAATTTCAAGTCCGATTTTAAAATTGAATCATTCGGTATCAGAGCATGAGGCCGGAAAAGAACCGGATATTTATATTGGTGGTTCTCTGGAAATCCGGCATTTAGGTAAGTCAATCCAAAATTCTTATAAACGCAATGAAATGTTGATGAATGAAATTGTATGGGAGCAAAATGAAAGGCGAAAAAGTGAGCTGGATGCCTTACAAAGTCAGATTAATCCTCATTTTTTATATAATACGTTGGATTCGATTACCTGGATGATTGAGGGAGAGCGAAACGATGAAGCGACGTTTATGATCTCACAGCTTGCAAAACTATTCCGCATCAGTCTTTCAAAAGGGCATACGATTATCAGCTTAAAAGATGAATTGCAGCATGCAAAAAGTTATATGAATATCCAGAAAGTGCGTTATAAAAATAAATTTCAGGTTGCTTTTGAAGTAGATGAAGAATTGGAACAATATTGTGCGGTGAAATTAACGCTGCAGCCAATTCTTGAAAATGCAATTAACTATGGAATGAGCTTGTTGGAAGAAGATGAGGACGGAGAAATTAAGGTTCAGGTAACAAAAGAAGAGGGAACGTTGATTTTATCCGTGATTGATAATGGAATTGGGATTCCGGAAGAAGAAATTGAATTTCTTTTGATGGATACGAATCGAGTTCACAAGAAAGGTTCGGGAGTAGGGCTTACGAATGTAAATAACAGAATTCAAATCTTATTTGGAAAAGAGTATGGCTTAAAAATCGAAAGTGAACTTGATGAAGGAACAACAGTTTTGATTCGTATTCCTGCAATCGTATATACAGAAGAAAATCGTCGGATTCTTGAAAAAGGTTATTTATTCAGCAAGGATCAAATACAGAAAAAAGACAGGGAATAAATTTATGAAAAGTAGCAAAAAAATGTTTATTTTAGTGGAATGCATTTTAGGATGTTTGCTGATCGGAATGATTATTTTTACAGTTCAAAAGAGGCAAGGGCAGGATTTAAAAAGAATTTCCGTAATCATTCAAAATTCAGATGAAACGCAATGGTCGGCTTTTAAGTATGGATTAAAGATGGCAGCACAGGATGAAAATGTGGATGTATTTATTATAAATCCGACACAGTTTCAGACTGCAAAAGAGGAAATGTCTGCTATTCAACATGAAATTGATAAAGGAGCAGATGCACTGATTATCGAGCCGGTAGCAGACGAAACGCTTGCAGAACAGTTAAAAAAAATAAAGGTACCGGTGTTATTGCTTTCTGAACTTTCGGCAGCGCCTGAAAACACTTCCAAAATTCCTGTAGCAGAGCCGGACCATTATGAAATGGGAAAACGTCTGGTAGAAGAGTTGTTAAAGGATAACGATGGAAAATTAAAGCAGAAGAAAGTCGGAATTTTTTTAAGTAATAATCGTTCTGAAGCAATTAAAAAGCGAGAAAAAGGAGTACAGGATGCTTTGTCAGAAACAGATGCCAAAATCTGTTGGGTGACAGAAGCGGGAGAAGATGCAAAGCTATTAAAACAGCAGGAAAAGGTAGATTATCTGTTTGCGTTAGATGATCGAAGTCTGGTAGAGGCAGGAAAAGCGGTAAAAGAAAATGAAATTTATGGTTCTATGATTTATGGAATTGGCTGCTCGACAGAGGCAGCATATTATCTGGATACCGGAGAAGCAGAGTGTTTGCTTGTACCGGATGAATTTAATGTGGGATATGAAAGTCTGGTAGAACTCTCACACGCTTTAAAAAAAATGACGTATTGTGTGCATGGCAAAGTATTATCTTATACTGTGCTTCGAAAAGAAAATTTATTTTCAGAAAAAAATCAGGAATTGTTATTTAAGATGAGTCAGTAAGAAAACAAAGAGAGGCTGAAGAAAAAATGAAACAAAAAAAACTGGCGTTCGTGTTTTTGGTATGCTTATGTGGCTTAAGTGCCTGTGGAATGCCGGAAAAAACAGAAACCGAAAAAATAAATATTGGGCTTGCTTCGTACAATCAAAGTGATACGTATATCAATGAACTGGTGTCCTGTTTTAAAGAAGAGTGCAACAGGCTGGAAACAAATCAACATAAAATATCTGTAACGGTTCAGGATGCAGCCGGTTCACAAAAAATACAGAATGATCAGGTGAAGCGTTTAATCAAAGAGGGATGTAACGTACTTTGTGTGAATCTGGCAGATCGAACCAATCCGTCTGAAATTATCGAGGCGGCAAAGGAAAGTGATATTCCGATCATTTTCTTTAACCGGGAGCCTGTGGCAGAGGATTTGAACCAGTGGGAGAAACTGTATTATGTCGGAGCAAAAGCAAAGCAGTCCGGAGTCATGCAGGGAGAGCTGGCAGCAGATTTGATTTGGGAACGAAAAACGGTTGATCGAAATAAAGACGGAAAAATTCAGTATGTTGTATTGGAAGGGGAAATGGGACATCAGGACGCAATCGTAAGAACAGAGAGCGCAGTTGACAGTTTGAAAGAAAAAGGAGTTGAATTAGAAAAACTAAGTTATGAAATCGCAAACTGGAATCGGGCACAGGCTCAAAATCGAATGACACAGATGATCAATCAATATAACAATCAGATTGAACTTGTGCTGGCAAATAATGACGATATGGCACTTGGAGCGATTGATGCCTATGAAAAGCTCGGCTATACAGAGACTGATATTCCGGCCTTTTTGGGAATTGATGGCACAGATGAAGGTTTAGAAGCTGTTTTAGAAGAAAAGATGGCCGCTACGGTATATAATGATAAAGAGGCACAGGCAAATGCAATGGCACAGCTTGCACGTCAGCTTGTTACCGGAGAAAAAATGAAAAAAGTGGAATTTGAAAATCAAAGATATATCTATTTGCCTTATGAAAAAGTGACGAAAGATAATGTACAGGATTTTTTGAAATAAAGAAATTGACAATAAAGAGTGTTTAATGATAAAATGTACCAATGAAAATTCCGGTGAAGGAGTAGCAGACGCTGTTTGGCGTAGCAAATCAACACACTGACTGATGAGGTCTGGATTGTTTTAATGGCATGATATCTAAATGTTAAATAAAAAAGATGAGGTGAAAGAGAATGAAACAAAAAAGTGGATTCAGCGGTCAGATAGGATTCGTATTTGCTGCCGCTGGAAGTGCCGTGGGAGTCGGCAATTTATGGAGGTTTCCTTACCTGGCTGCGAAAGATGGAGGGGGACTTTTTCTGATTATCTATCTTGTATTGGTTTTGACTTTTGGTTTTACTTTACTGACTACAGATATTGCAATCGGACGAAAAACCGGAAAAAGTGCGATTTACGCTTATGAGTCAATGCGTAAAAAATGGAAATTTTTAGGAATTTTGACCTTCCTTGTTCCGGTATTGATTATGACTTATTATGCGGTTATTGGTGGATGGATTTTAAAATATATTACTATTTATTTGTTTAGTTCAGGAAAACAGGCAGTAGATGATAATTGTTTTACTTCCTTTATTTCTTCGCCATCCTCTGTGTGGTTTGGTGTTATCTTTATGCTGTTAACGGCTCTTATTGTTTATAATGGAGTCGAAAAAGGAATTGAACGAGTTTCTAAGTTTATCATGCCGATTCTTTTAGTCATGGTAATTGGAATTGCCATATTTTCATTAACTCTGAAGAATACACTGGATGATGGAACAGTAAGAACCGGTATTGATGGTTTAAAAGTTTATTTAACTCCTGATCTTTCCGGGCTTACAGTGAGTCGTTTCTTACAGATTACACTGGATGCCATGAGCCAGTTATTCTTTTCTTTAAGTGTATCTATGGGTATCATGATTACTTATGGTTCTTATGTAAAAAAAGACGTTGATTTAAATAAGGCCGTATCCCAGATTGAAATTATGGATACCGGTGTTGCATTTTTAGCAGGTGTTATGATTATCCCGGCTGTCTATGTATTCTCTGGATTAGACGGAATGTCCGCCGGTCCTGGGCTGATGTTTGTTTCTCTGCCAAAAGTATTCTTCAGTATGGGATTTGCCGGCAGGTTAATTGGAATTGTATTTTTCGTGCTTGCCGGATTTGCAGCATTAACTTCCTGTATTTCTGTATTGGAATCTATTACTGCGAACTGTATGGAATTATTTCATGCAAAAAGAAAAATTACAACAAAAGTGTTATCTGTTATTTACTTAATTGCAACAGCAGTCATTGCTCTGGGATACAGTATCTTTTATGTGGAAGTCAAACTTCCGAATGGAAGTATCGGACAGTTATTAGATATTATGGACTATATCAGTAATAGTTTCCTGATGCCGTTTATTTCGTTGCTTTCTTCTATTTTAATCGGATGGATTATGAAACCGAAGTGGATTGCGGAAGAGATGGAATTAAATGGTGGTAAATTTGGCCGAAAAAAATTATATAACATTATGATTTGTTACATCATGCCGGTGATTATGACTATTTTGTTTTTACAGTCTACCGGTTTCCTGAATTTATTTATTAAATGATGAGAGAGTCAAAAACAGAGAGTTCCGGTTGAAAGGTTCTCTCTGTTTTTAATTTAACCAAATCAAGTAAGTCCCCTGCTTCAATTGCGAAAAGCAATAAGCAGGGGCGGGGACTTGCTTGTATCAGGAGGGGGCAAGTCCCTTCTGATAAGCTGCGTAGCAGCTATTTGGTTATGAGCAAGTAGCGAAGCGGATTGCGAATATCCACTTGACTGACAAAAAACCTCCAGTCCTTATGATTGCTTTTTTGCCATGCCTATGTTACACTAAGAGGTATATTCAAAAAAGAAGGAGAATATTTTTATGAACAAAAACAAGAAAAGAAGTACCTTCTCTGGAAAACTCGGTTTTGTATTGTCAGCAGCCGGTGCTTCTGTAGGCCTTGGAAATATTTGGCGATTTCCATATCTGGCAGCGAAATATGGCGGAGGAATCTTTTTACTGGTCTACATCATACTGGCACTGACATTTGGCTATACCATGATTATGGCAGAGAGTTCTTTAGGACGTATGACCAGAAAGAGTCCCGTTGGTGCATTTGAGCACTTTGGAAAGTCAAAGGGATTTGCAGTTGGAGGATGGATTAATGCAATTATTCCGATTCTGATTGTACCGTATTATTCCGTTATCGGAGGATGGGTTATTAAATATCTGGTGGGATATATAGGAGGACAGTCCAAGAATCTGGCTTCCGATGATTATTTTTCCAGCTTTATTTCAAATGGATTATCAACAGAAATCTGTTTCTTAATCTTTACCCTTGCCACACTTGGAATTATTTATGCAGGTGTGCGTAACGGAATTGAGCGGGTATCTAAATTTATGATGCCGATTCTGGTTGTATTATCAGTTATTATTGCAGTTTATTCTGTGACAAGACCAGGAGCAATTGAAGGTGTAAAATATTTCTTAGTACCGAATTTTAAAAACTTTTCCTGGATGACAGTAGTGTCTGCAATGGGACAGATGTTTTATTCTTTGTCAATTGCGATGGGTATTTTAATAACGTTTGGTTCTTATATGAAGAAAGATACTTCAATTGAGGAATCAACCCAAAATGTAGAAATTTTTGATACTGCAATTGCAATCATGGCAGGTCTTATGATTATTCCGGCAGTATTTGCTTTCTCCGGTGGAAATGCAGATACCTTAAATGCAGGACCGGCACTGATGTTTATTACCATTCCAAAAGTATTTGCAAATATGGGATTCGGAACTGCGGTTGGAATTTTATTTTTCCTGTTAGTATTGTTTGCGGCAATCACAAGTTCCATTGCATTAACAGAAAGTGCAGTATCAACTTTTGAAGATGAATTACACTGGACTCGTAAAAAATCCACAGTTGTAATGGGTGCGATTATGGTTTTACTTGGTACATTATCTTGTCTTGGCTATGGTCCGCTTGCCGGTGTTAAAATCATTGGAATGCAGTTTTTGGATTTCTTTGATTTCCTGACAAACTCTGTTATGATGCCGATTGCAGCGATTGCTACTTGTCTGTTGATATCAAGAGTGGTAGGAGTCGATAAAATTGAAGAAGAAGTGGTACAAGAGGGGCATCCATTTAAGAGAAGACAGATTTTCCGTTTTATGATTAAATATTTATGTCCGATTTTTGCGGCAATTATTTTAATCAGTTCAGTGGCAAATGCGTTTGGATTAATTTCCATGTAAATCAATAATGTAAAAAAGCTGTAGTGGGGTTAACACTATAGCTTTTTTTCTTCAAGAAGAATCTTTTTTAATTTTTGTGCAGCAATACTCATTGGTCGTTTAGAATCATATACCATACATACATGACGTTTCGGAACCTTATCTTTTAGGGGAATCTGAACAATATCCTGTCTTTGAAGTGCTTCTTTTGCCATCTCTTCTGGCAGAAAAGCAAGTCCCAGTTCATTTTTTACCAATGGAAGAATCTGGTCAGTTGTTGCAGCTTCTGTATCGGGAATCAGTTCGATTCCATGGGAAAGAAACAGGTTATAGTAAAAATGATAGGTGGCTGTTTCTAAGCCAAGACAAATAAAAGGATATTTTATCAGGTCTTTCAGGAAAAATTTTTGAATGGCAAGGGAGGTAAACGTTTTCCCTCCGATTAAAATTTCCTGAAAAGATTTTAATTTTAATTCTTTTAATGGTGCATCAAGCTGAGTTGGAGTTGTGACAACCGCAAAATCGATCTCACCGCTTCGTACAGAACGAATAGCTTGTGGAGTAGAATGATTACAGATTTTTAAACGAACACCGGGATAAGCGATATGAAATTTTTTTAGATGTTCCAGTAAATAAATATTCAGTGCGGTTTCACTTGCACCGATAGAAATGCTGCCGTGTTCTAGTCTAACACTGTCAGAGAGTTCTTCTTCTGCCAGCTGAAGCTGAGTCATGGCGGCAGAAACTCTTGTAAAAAGTCGTTCGCCTTCTGGTGTTAAACAGACTCCACGGTTTGTCCGGACAAATAATGTGCAGTTGAGTTCGTGTTCCAAACAGTTCATTGCACGTGTGATATTTGGCTGGCTGTTATTCAGAACATGGGCAGCTTTAGTAAAATTATTGTATTTTGCCACATAATAAAAAATTTTATAATATTCAAAATTTACATTCATACGAAAACTCCTTGACATATCAAAAAAATATTTCTATTATATCAATGATATCTTTTACTTATTTCTAATATGAAATTATAATCTTTTTAGAATAAAAAAACAAGAGAAATATAGGGAGATGGTGTTATGTCATTAGTATTACCACGAGAAGAAGAGGTTGAAAATATATTTTCGAGGATTCTTTCTTCAGAACAATCCTGTGAAAGATTAATGGAGACATTTTATGATCATTTATGTGATGACAATCGATATATGGATCCGGATCCGCATCATTTTGCGGAAGTTTTGCTGAATGCATATAAAAATGGAGATGTGAGTGCACTTTTGCTTGAACTCTGTAATCGCAGTATGTTTGATTTATTAAAGGAGTCTTATTTAATACCGAGACGGTTCCATGGAAAATGCGGGGAGAATCCCGTTCTTCTTACCGATGTAGACGGAGAGTTATTACAAGAAAAAAAAGCAGTTGTTTCAAAACATGAATATAAAAAATTTCGGGAAATTTATCAGATGCATAAAGCAGCTCCGCGTTCCAAATTATATCTGGCAGATGGATATAATCTGGTCAGATATTACACTTCAGGTATGAATATTTGCGAGAAACAGGAAAATAAAGAGAGAGGAATTCTCATCTTATATGCGCTTCCGGATACAAAGAAATTGAATCTGACCGAAGCACAGGCATATGATATTATCTGGTCTGTTTTCCACAAAATACAAAAAGAAGCATTTTCAGCTGTAGTATATTATGGTCAGGAAACAGGCAGTAAACCCGGAAAATCGTTTGATGAATTAGGCATTCTTTTGCCAATCCATCAGTTTGAATCAAAAATGCTTCAGCATCTTGAAGTAATAGATGGACTGGTGCTGACATGTCGAGAAGAAATGATAAAAATGGCAGGAACAGACAGCTTTGATTTATAGGCGAAAAGAGGGAAAAATATGAGGACAAAAAAGAATGAAGCGACAATTAAGAAAAACCATATGGATGTCCTCTGGCATGAATATACGGATAAAAAAGATTTAACACCAATTACAGGGGCGAGTCTGTCAGAAAAAGCATCTGTAATTGGAAGAGTTGGAATTATGATGCTTGCCTGTGGCACAGGAGCATGGCGTGTCCGTAGTTCCATGAATGAATTATCGGAACTTATGAATGTCACTTGTACAGTTGATATTGGGTTAATGTCAATTAATTATACATGTTTTGATGGAAATGATAGTTTTAGTCAGTCTTTATGTCTGACCAATACAGGGGTAAATACGTCGCAGCTGAATCGTCTGGAAAAGCTGGTAAGCAATTTCGCAACAGATGAAATCGGGCAAAGTTGTGAAAAAATTCATTCAAAACTGGATAAAATTGAAAAAATTCATGGCCTCTATTCTCCTGTTATGTTAGCTGTATTCGCAGCATTGGCTTGTGGTGCATTTACTTTCCTTCTTGGCGGAGGAATTGTAGAAATGTTATGTGCATTTGCAGGTGCAGGAATAGGAAACTATATCAGGTGTAAACTTTCAAAACATCATTTTACGCTGTTTTTATGTATCATTTCTTCGGTATCCACAGCCTGTCTTACTTATACGGTTTTGTTAAAATTATTGGAGCTTATTTTTGCTGTGAATTTACAGCATGAAGCAGGGTATATTTGTTCTATGCTGTTTATTATTCCGGGATTTCCATTTATTACGAGTGGAATTGATCTTGCAAAGCTGGATATGCGTTCAGGAACAGAGAGACTTGCTTATTCAATGATTATTGTAACGGTTGCAACGATGACAGCATGGATACTTGCTATGGTACTGGGGCTTAAACCAATACCATTTTTGCCTTTAGAGTTTGCCTTATGGCAGTGGATTGTGTTTCGTTTACTTGCCAGTTTCTGTGGGGTTTTAGGATTTTCTATTATGTTTAATAGCCCTATTCGTCTTGCCGCTGCCGCTGGTATAATAGGTGCGATATCAAATACAACGAGATTGGAGCTGATTGACCTCTTATCTCTGCCCCCGGCAGCAGCAGCCTTTATTGGAGCCTTTTTTGCGGGGATTCTTGCTTCAACGTTAAAAGGTATGGCAGGTTATCCAAGAATTTCCATTACAGTTCCATCAATTGTAATTATGGTTCCCGGACTATATCTATATAAAGGATTTTATAATCTTGGAATTATGAATCTGACAGCGGCAGCTTCGTGGCTTGCATCGGCACTGCTTATCATTTTAGCATTGCCTTTAGGACTTATATTTGCAAGAATTATTACGGATAAAACATTCAGGTACTGTACTTGAGTGAAAGAATAATAAATTAATTGGGGAGATAAAATGAGAACTTTAAATTTTCAACATGTAGGAAGACAGATGTCAGAATCATTTTTGACGGCCGCTGTACTGTCCATATCCGGCGGGCTTCAGGATGTGTATACTTATGTTTCACGAGGTGAAGTATTTGCAAATGCGCAGACAGGAAATATTGTATTATTTAGCCAGAATGTATTTGCATGTAACTGGGAACTTACGATTCGTTACCTGGTTCCGGTTTTGTTTTTTGCATTTGGAGTGGCAGTTGCGACGTGGATTCGTCAGTCTTTTCAAAATGCCCAGAGACTTCATTGGAGACAGATTATTTTACTGATTGAAATTGTTTTGTTGTTTTTGGTTGGATTTATGCCGGAAGAACAAAATCTGATTGCCAATGCACTGGTGTCCTTTTCCTGTGCAATGCAGGTTCAATCCTTTAGAAAAGTTGCCAGCTATGCATTTGCCAGTACAATGTGTATTGGTAATCTGAGAAGTGGAATGGAGGCATTATGTTCTTATCAGCAGAATCATAATAAACAGATGCTTTATAAATCATTCCATTATTTTGGAATCATTTTTTTGTTTGCATTAGGTGCAGGAATTGGAAGCAGGTTTATTCCAATATTAGGTATGCATACAATTTGGATTTCCTGTTTGCTATTGCTTGTCGGATTTATTGTAATGTTTAAACAGGAAGAACGCTAATAAGAAATGCCAGACAGCTCTGAAAATATGGCTGTCTGGCATTTCTTTTATTTAGGACAATAAGCGGGAATCCTCGGCAATTCAATTACCGAGATG
>QULP01000010.1 GCA_003481745.1 Firmicutes bacterium OM04-13BH | reverse complement strand
GAGAAATTTCTCATTTTAACTTGTACTAAATCTTGACATAGGACCAAACTTGTTCTTTGTTATATTATAACTACTATTTTTATTTTATACAATTAGATTTTTGAATGTATCAGTTATAAATTAGATTTCAGTAAATTTTTCTATTAATGCATGAATCTCATTATCCCAATCTCATACATAAATATAATTTTTTTCTTATTTTGTCTTTGGAGTTCCAGCTCTGGAGAATCTTGTTTTTTGTTCCATCAGTGCCCAATTTAGACATTAATACCTGCTATGCTTAGTAAAGAAAAAGGAAATTAGTATCATTAAATGTTTTGTAGTTGAAATATTATTATAGTGATGCTATAATGTTCTATAGCTATAGTAAATATAGTTATAAAATATAAAAAGGTGCTGAATAAGCTATTAAATAATGGGTTAAGGGAAATAAAAATAGGTAATTTTTGGCACTACTTTAAAATTTGGGAGGAAGAAAATTATGAAATTAAAAAGAATCGTAGCAATCGCAACAGCAGCAGCATCAATTATGTCAATGAATACAGTGGCATTTGCAGACACAGAAGGATCAACAGAAGTTGAAATCAGAACAGAAGCAACATTAGTTGATGTAACAGTGCCTTCAACATTACCAATTGTATTTAATGAAGATGGCAGCAATACTATTCCAGATAATTATACAATTCAGAACAATAGTA
This sequence comes from Firmicutes bacterium OM04-13BH, assembly GCA_003481745.1. Classification (GTDB taxonomy): domain Bacteria; phylum Bacillota; class Clostridia; order Lachnospirales; family Lachnospiraceae; genus Blautia; species Blautia stercoris. The sequence continues at coordinate 106,539 of QULP01000010.1, read as the reverse complement.
TGTCAGCAATTCATTTAACAAGTGTAGGATTAGATGCACAGGGCTCTGGTTGGAAAGTTGTTCCGGAAAGTATGGACCCAACACAGTTTCCATCTGATACACGGCAGATTTTATTTGTTGTAAATTCAAAAGCTGTATCTCCAATGCTTGATGAACCTATGGAAGCAGGTAGTGCAAGATTTGATCCTGATGAAGTTGTTATCGAACCTAAACAGTCAGTAACACTTGATTTTGAAGTTTATAGAGGTTCTTTTACAGTTCCACTTGAAAATGCAGCAGCATTTACTATGACAACAACATTTGATTTTAACTAAACATTAAATTTTATAATTTATTTATCCTTGGAATAAATTAAGTGATCTTTTATAAGGCAGAAAACCCCATCCGTCAAGTTAAGTCGGCTGGGGTAGTTCAAATTCTTGGGATTTAAATAGAGAGATTATGATATGTTTAATTTTAAAAAGAAAATAATTATAATGATTTCACTAATTTTATTACTAGTTTCATCTATATTTATCTATAATCATTACTACCTGGAAAATATATATGAATCAGATACGAATAAAGAGAATGAAACAAATGATACTAAGACTGAAAAAATTAGTGAAATTCCAGATAGCGAAAAACAAGAAGCTGTTAATAAAGCGGTAGAAGAGGGAATGATTAACATTAGTTATTCTTCAAGTGCTGTTTTTGATGGGAAAAATAGTACTAGTTTTAAAGTCTTGAATAAAGAAAATAATAGATATCCAATTGTTTTTGAGTTATATGACGAAAATGATAATTTAATGTTTCAATCAAGTGAAATCGCTTTAGGATATCAATGTACGGAGATAACATTAAATGAGAATCATGAAAAAGGAACTTTTGAATGGAAAATAAAAATTGGATATTCAAATGGAAATGAAAAATCTAATGTCCAATCATTTTTCCCAATCAATGTAACAATTAATTGAGGAGTATAAATGAAGAAAATAAATTCTTTTATTTTTCCGTTATTTTTAAGTTTTGCCATTTTATTTACGCTTAATGATGTGTATGCTTCTTCGACATTGACGGTTGGTTCAAGAGTTGATATAACAGTTAGTGTAACAAAAGCTAATATACATTATCAATTAGTGAGAAAAACAGGAGAAGATTTTTTAGATAATATTAATGTAAAAATGATTAAAAATAGTAATCAAATAATCATGAATGAAAACATCGAAGCTGGTAAAATTTCGCCGGACAGACAAGAATTTGGTGATTATGAAATTATTATTGATGAAAATGGAAAGTATGAAACAAGGTATAAATTTACAATTGATGAAGAGTATTTAAAAACTCAAGATGAGATAAAAAAAATCGTCTTAAATGAAAAAATTGAAGAAGATAAGAAGCAAGATGATAAAAAAGATAATAATCAATCTGGAGATATAGATAACCCAAATAAAGATAACAATGTAAAGAATGATGGTAAAAAAGATAATATAACGAATAACGCAGACAAAAATAAAGATAATAAAAATAATGAAAGTTCAGACCAAAAAGATTCTAAAGTAGAAAATAGTGAGAGTAAAAGTGATAATAACAAGAGTTCTGTTGAAAATACAAATTCTAAAAATGATGAATCTGTAAATCAAGCGGATGGAACTGCTTTAAGTAATAACGCTGGAACGAATGATAAGAACTATAAGTATGTTATTTTATTTTCGGCTTTCCTATTAAGTTCATTATGGGTAATAATTAAAATGAAAAAACCTTTCAACTAAAAGGAACCAGATGTCAATCAAATTCAGTTGAAAAATTAAATGAAAGTAAAAAACAATACGAATAACAGCTAAGGAATGTGATGAGATTCTATAAAACAAAACGAAAGCCTTCAGAGTGCCAGCTTTGGAGGCTTTCGTTTTGCTTTATGGATAATTCTTTTGTTTATTCTTGCGTGGCTTTAAGCTGTAGCTGTATAATAAAAAATAAATAAGCATCTATTTGAAAAATGGGGAATGAATTATGATTGATATCTATACAGAAAAGAAAAATTCTAAAGACTGGATTTTAAAAAATGATTTATATTTTAATTTGAGTACGAGTAATGAAGAGATGTCAAAAGAAGAAATTGAGCTTATCCGAGAGGTGGATGATGCAATACTAACCCCGGATAAACATATTGAAACAAAATATGGATTGGGAACAATTAGAAATTTGTCTTCTGGTTGTAAGACATTGTTAAATATTGTAAAGCATCCAGAGAAAGTGGTTTGTGTCGAAGAATGTGGACCAAATGTACTTAAAAAAATATTTGAAATGGATAATATTAAAGTTTATATGTCCAGACCAAGTTTCATGGAAATTCCAAAAAATGTTAGACTTAGATTTAATGATAAAGAAGTAGTAGTGGGAAGTGCAGGATATCATGCATGGTGGAGTAAAGAATATGAGAGGAGAGAAGGACATGATTTATAAAGAAATTAAATTTGAAGCCTCTCCATTTTTATATGAGCTGTTTTTTGAAGATAGAATAACCCTTGTCGGAGGAGACAGTGGAACAGGAAAAACGGTGCTTTATGAAATGTTGGAAGATTTGCGCTTAACAGACGAATATCAGGCAATTAAATTATTTAATTATAAATCAGATAATCTGGTTGAAAATCTTAAAAAGTGTCGGAATAATTTTATTGTAATCGATAATGCGGATATTTTAATGGATGATGATATAAGAAAATTTATTAATTTTGAGTTTTCAAATCAATACATGCTATTCTTGCGAAATTGTGATGGTCTGAATGTGTCAGATAAAAGCTTCAAAGAATTAAAAATGGAAAATAATAAGATAACCTTAGAAGAGGAATTGTAAATGAACTATCTATGGACGGAAGATACAGGAGCTGGACTGCATTTCTGGAATTTGGTGAATCAAATCTTTTTTGATGATAAGCTTATTGTTGAGAGTAAGAAAAGTAATCAGGGAATACTAGATGCGGTTTCTAATTTAGAATTAAAAAAAGAAGATAAGTATTATATTGCATTTGATTATATTGTGGATAATCAGGATATTCGTAATAAATATCGTTTATTGAAATTATTTGCACGCAAATCAGATGGTCAAATAATAATTTTAGATATGATATGTTTTGAATATCTGGTTTTAGCATTTGAAAAATTAGTACAATGGACAGGTACTGGTAAAATAGATAAAATTCAGATTCGCAAAGAAATACTTTCTGCGATAGAAAATCATAAAATAAATTTGGAAAAAATTAAAGATGGAAAAACTTTAAAATATTTAACAGGATTTAAGAAATATTCGACAGAGCGTGTAATGAAATCTTTAGCAGGAGAACTGACGGAAAATGAAAAATGGTCAATTAGAGGTACTTTAATGGGTGAATGTTGGTATCAGGACTGCTGTGTATCGGAGCATCCGGATAGTTTAAGATGTGGAATTCCGGAGACTAAAAAGGGAAATGAGAGAATAAAGTTGTTGATACAGTCGGAAGAAGTGCAGAAGGTGTTATTAAAAATAGTAAATTAATAGGCAGATGCAACAGCCACATCCAGTTACCTGTCATTGCGGAACGTATGGAAATTTGTAAACAGCTTGCCAAAGGGGAAGTCCAACAACTATATCAGAGAATTTTGAACGGAGAATAAGCAAATGAGAATTTTAAATTTTGAAGATGACGTGTATAAAGCAAATGATATCAAAAAAGCATTAAATGATAGATGTGGCGTAACAGATGTTACACAGGTTGATAATGTGGAAGAGGGATTAGAATTATTAATCCAGGAGAAAGAAGTAGGAAATCCATTTGATTTAATTATTACAGATATGCATTATCCGATGAGAAAAGGCGAAGAGGGAGATTTCGATGCCGGAGAAAAACTGCTTGGAATTTTAAAAGAAAGAGGAATAGATACGAAAGTAATTATCTGTTCGTCTTTAAATATTAAAATTCGTGAAGCTTATGGATGTATCTGGTATTCCAGAATCAGTGACTGGGAAATGGAATTATTGGAATTGATGAATCAATTGAAAAAATGAATTGTACAGTAGTTGAAAAGAGTAGTGAGATATTGATAAAGACAATGGAGAAAATAAGATGGTAATTCTATTCATATGGATTCTGCTGTCAGTGAGTTTGGTAATCGGCTGTATCAAAGTACATAATACAATAATAAAAGGTTTGTTTGGTGTTCTGGCAGGACTTTGTATTACGGTATTGTGCTTTGTAGGAATCTTTTATTATTTAATTGTTTTTAAAGTTTCCAATGTAGACACAAGTGTTTCTTCGGATGGAGAGTATTCTTTGACTATGCAGGCAGTGGGAGAGCCATTATTTTTCGGTTCTGCGGATGGTCAGTTTATCTTGAAAAAAGGGGAAAAAAGAATCAGTAAAGTTAAATTTTCGCTAAGAGATGATGGGGGAAATATTTCGCAGGACACCTGGCATGTTACGTGGAAAAAGAACCAGGTTGAAATTATTATCTATGGAGAGGAGCAAAACGATGAGCAGTTTCTTCTTTTTTTTGATGGAAAATATAAAATAAATGAACTGAACACGAAATATGGAAAAACTTTAGACGAATTAAATGAGATAGCAGAAGAACAAACAGAAGAAGAGAATACGAAATACGATGAAGATGGATATCCGATGACAGAAGAATATCAACGATACAAAAAAGAATTGGCAGAGGTATCGGATTATATTCAAACGAAATCAGATGTATTCTTGGATTCTTATCCAGATACGAAGTATCAGTTGGAGTTTCGTCTGACTTCAAAAGGCTGGCCATTTGCTGTTATTAATAAAAAGATTGATGAAAATACCGGAGCAGTAACAGAACTGCATTTGCTGTATAATGAATCGCATATAGATGAAGAAACGGATGAATATGTATTGCAGGAATATTATTATGATTCTGATAATACGGAAGCTGCGTCTCCTGTGATTGTGGATTTTTTCTTAATACAAAAGGATACGTTAAAAGTTACAGATGAAAATACAAAAGAATGGCATTAATTGAGAAGAAATAAAATGAATTTTTGAATTGTAGAACCCTTGGACAGAAGTCTGAGGGTTCTAATAATTTATGAGCTTTAACGATTTGTTTTATTTTTAAACCGGCGGTTTATTGTGGAGGTACCGACAGTATGATAAGATAAGCTCAGTTGATGAGGGAATAATAAAAAAAGAAAAAATTCACTCCAATTTCTGAAGATAAGGATTATTCTAATCTTGTCAACAAGATAAAGTAAATATAAGGCAGTAGCTCAATGGTAGAGTATGAGATAAAGCACGTTTCATGTTTGTGGAATATACAGCAATTTTAATTTCTTATTTCTAATTTAATGTAAGTAAATTGATGCAGGTTCGAATCCTGCCTGCCTTATCTGAGTGAGGTAGCTTAATGGTAAAGCACGAAAAAGTGTTTCATGTTTGTGGAACATACAGCAATTTATTCCAGGAGAAGAGGACGAAGTGCAGGTTCGAGTCCTGCCCTCACTCATCGTAACTCTGTAGAATCAAACACTCATAAGAGTTGGTGTTTGGCTTGAACTTATAGGGGGAAGTACAATGAATTTCGTAGAATTATTAGAAAAAACATCAAATAAATTAACTCATACAGAAAATGGTGCAAGAGCAGTGAACACAACAGATAATGCAAATCTGGATTTGTTTGCAACAATCGGTGCACTGAGAACTGCAGATGAAGAACGAATCAAAATTTTATTTGAGAAGGCTTATGAAGAAGACTCATTGTCTGCAGTTAAAATTTTATTTTATGCAAGAGACATCCGAGAGGGTCTTGGAGAGCGAAGAGTCTTTCAGATTTTATTAAAGAATCTGGCTGAATATCATCCGGAGGCAGTGATTCCAAACATTGATTTCATTGGTGAATATGGTCGTTTTGATGACTGGTACTATCTGATTGGTACACCGGCAGAAGAGGCAATGTGGACTGCAATGAAAAGACAGTTACTGGAGGATTTAAAAAACTTTCAATTAGGCAAACCAGTGTCTCTGCTTGCAAAATGGGTGAAAACTGCTGATTCAAAAGTAGAAGAAACAAGAAAATTAGGTATTTTAACTGCAGAGAAATTAGGATATCCAGTTTATAACTTTAAAAGAATAATCCGTACGTTAAGAAAATATATTGATGTTACAGAAATAAAAATGTGTGGCAACAATTGGGATGAGATTGATTATTCTGCCGTTCCGGGACGTGCGATGATGAAGTATCGAAGAGCATTTGACAGACACGATACGGAAAGATTTGAAAAATTTATCAACCTGGCACTGGAAGGCAAGGAAAACATTCATTCTAAAACACTGTATCCTTATGATATAGTAGAAAAGATTTTATACGGAAACGAGGATAGTAAGGTGTTGGAAGCACAGTGGAGAAATCTTCCGGATTATGGAGTTGGTGATGAAAATATGCTTGTTATGGCAGATGTTTCAGGCTCTATGTATGGACGACCAATGGCAACCTCGGTTGGTCTTGCAATTTATTTTGCAGAAAGAAATAAGGGAGATTACCATAATCGTTTCATGACGTTTAGCGCTTTACCAAGCATTGTGCATTTGGAAGGTGAAACTTTAGCTGAAAAAGTTGCTTGTGCAGTAGAGGCAGACTGGGGTTTGAATACAAATCTGGAAGCGGCTTTTGATAGTATTCTTAAAACTGCGGTGGAAAATCATGTACCAGAAGAAGAAATGCCAAAATCTTTAATTATTATTTCAGATATGGAATTTGACTCTGCAACTTATGATTCTGACTGGCTGTTTTATGAAACTATGAAAAAGAAATTTAAAAGAAATGGTTATACAATTCCGAATGTTGTGTTCTGGAATGTAGATTCCCGTCACAATGCCTTTCATGCAGATAAAAAAAGAGAAGGAGTACAGCTTTTGTCTGGAAGTGCTGTCACAATTTTTGAGCATCTGGATGAAGGAATAGGAATGACTCCGGTTGAGATGATGCGAAAAATCATTGAAGATGAACGGTATGCATGCATTACAATCGCAGAGGCAGCTTAAAAAATATCTTATAAGCTCTCGGACTTAAAGTTCGGGGGCTTAAATTTTTGCGTTATCTTAGTGGGTATCTCGATTTCCGATTAAGATAAATGCTATGCGAGATTTTTTCTTGTGGGGTTCTACAGACAAGAGGTATAATAAAGAAAAAGAGCACGGACAGAGGGGAGAGAAGTACATGGCTACTTATGTTATTTCGGATATTCATGGAGAATATGAATTATTTATCAAGCTGTTAGAAAAAATTCGATTTACAAGTGCAGATACTTTGTATGTTTTAGGTGATGTGATAGACCGAGGTCCGCATCCGATAAAGGCTTTGCTGAAATTGATGGAAATGCCTAATGCAGTCTGCCTTGTTGGAAATCATGAGGTGATGGCACTGAAATGCCTGAAATTTCTTCGACAGGAAATTACAGAAAGTTCGATTGAAAAAATAGACGAAAAACTTCTGGATAATCTGGCAACCTGGCAGTATAACGGAGCAGAGACGACAATCAGTGAATTTCGTAGATTAGATGAGGAAACACAGCTGGACGTGCTGGATTTTATGGAAGATTTTCTGGTATATGAAACACTTACAATAGAAGGGAAAAATTATTTACTGGTACATGGCGGACTTGGAAATTTTTCACCAGAGAAAGACATAGAAGATTATTCTCTGCATGATATTGTATGGGAAAGACCAGATTATGGACGGCAGTATTTTGAAAATACTTATCTGGTAACAGGACACACTCCAACCCAGCTAATTGCAGAAAACGAGAGACCAGGATACATTTATCGGGAGAAAAATCATATCGCAATAGATTGTGGAGCGTGCAATCCAAGAGGAAGGCTTGCTGCAATTTGCCTGGAAAGTGGCGAAGAGACTTATGTAGATAAGAGAGTTCAAAAACAAAGAGAAGAATAACAGAAACAGCAGAAGAATAGAAACAGCAGGAAAAGGAAGAAGAAGATAAAAGAAAACAGAAGAAATTAGAACCCTTGGACAGAAGTCTGAGGGTTTTTGATACATTTGAAATGCAACGATTAGCAGAAAAATGTCAAAATTTGCAACGAAAAATGCAACGAAAAAAATACGTTGCATTTAAAGTGAAACGATAATGCTCTAATTATAGAAAACGTTTGAATTTATAAGCTTTTGGATTTAAGATTCGGGGGCTTTTTAAATTTCTCCAATTATGATACGATAAATCAAAACCATAAAAGATAATGAGGAAAAAATGGACAACGAAGATAAATTATATTACAAACAGGTTTTACAAGGCTTATCAGAAGAATTGCCGGATGAATTTTTTAAACTGGCACAGCTTGTAGAGGTAGAACAGCTTGAATTTTTAGCACCAAAAGACAGCAGTAATAACTGGCGTCTGGTTTATCTGATGAACGATGCAGTGGAAAGTTTTCTGGTATTTGAAAATGCAAGATTTACAGGAGAATATCTGCCGGATTATGAGGGTACAATCAAGGCAGTTTTGGAAAAAAAAGAAAAAGAGTACATTCTGGTGGTAAATCAGGGTGAAGATTCGGTATTTACTATCTTTTTTGAGTCATTAAAACTGGAAATTCAATGTTATGACTATGGAAAAATCGGACATTTCTGGGTAGAAGGTTATGAATATCTGCGCCAGTTAGAATATCGGATTGCAATTCTAAGAGACAAGGTGGATTACCTGGGAGAACAGAAAAACTGTTGTACGAAGGAAGAACGAAAGCTTGCCCTGCTGGCAGAATTTCCACCATTAAATTATTGCTCGTATCCTTCTGTTAAACCAGAATATGTCGTTCCAAAAAGTGAACCCTGGCAAGTGAATCTCGATGCCACCCGTCTGATGAAAGAACTCGCAATACAGGTAAAGGATAAGATGCTGATACAGATGCTGGCGCTTTATGAGCAGTATCCGGTAAAAACGATTGCGAAGATTATAGCGAAAATGCTGCACCGAAAAAGACATCTTGCGGTAATCAGACTCTTAGATAAGAAGCTGCAAAAAGAGGCAGGAAATTATCCGAAACGTTCGTTTGGAAAGAAATCAAACGCAGAACATAAAAAACAAATCGAACAGGCTTATGAAAGACAGAAAGCATTAAAAGCAAAAGGAATCGAATCGGAAGTGCTGTGGCAGGAGCCATTTGTGTATGCACAGGATTCTGTAGAGTTTGAAGTGTATGTGATGGTGTGGAAGAAAGGCATTTTGAACCAGAAAGTGGAAGTGGAACGGATGGGAAAATAAAGAAAGGCTGGTTTTTATATGTGAAACTCAGAAAAAGTGGCTGTCGCACTAAGTAATTAGTGCAACAGCCACTTACTAAATATAAGATATTCTACTCGTAATCAATTCGCCATTTTGAATTGTCTATTGATAGCTGATATCCACAATAGGAACAGCAGCCATTTTTATCCGGCATGAAATTTGCACCGCAGCGAGGACATTCTTTTTCTTCAAACACTGCTTGTCCTTTTGATTTCATGCGTCGTGGATAACGGGCTCTGTACAATTTTAAAGTTATTTTTTCATTTTTATTTAGAATCTTTTGATTTGGCTGAAGTGTAAGTTTGTGCAGCACTGCAGAAATAGTAATCGTTGTGCGATTCTCTGTGTTTTCTACGTCTTTCAGCTGTAGTTTATCGACACTGTAAAACAGGGCATCGGCGGTTAGCTCGGTACCATAAAGTGCTTCATTGAGATCTACAATTAAAACTTTTTCATCGTAACGCACGATTTGGTCAGTCGAAACGTGAGCTTTCTTTTCTTGTTTTAAGAGTAAAATCCAGATTGCGCCAGCCAGTAAAAGTGTAAGCGCAAAGGCAGTACCAAACATCAGATAATCGTTATGGATGAACCGAAAACAAGGAATAGACGGAAAGAAAAAAGTGAGTATGGTTGCAAGAACTAATTTATAATAGGATGCATTCGGATTCAGGCTTCGATAAACTAAAAATTCTTCTGTCTGCCAATCAAAGAAATCACTTTTGATATAACCACCGCAATAAGGACAGTGCGCTTCGTCCCCTTTTAATGTAATCTCGGCACCACAGCTTGGACAAATAATATTTTGATACTGAGCATAAAACTGTTGTTCTTCATTTCTGTTTTTGCTCCCCACTTCGTCATGGCGAATGTGTCTGGACTGTCTAAGCAGGACAGAGCCATGTGGGAAAAAGTCTTCATATAAAATTTTTCCGTTTTTGAGACTTCGATATCTGTTTAATACCGTGCCCTGAAGTACGATTTCGCGCCATTCACGTCCAGCGTCGCTCCAATGACGAAAATCTTGTTTCTTTTCATTTTCCTCTGTCAGTTTTAAATGAGTCATGCGAATTTCATGTTTGATTTCATTTTTTTTCAGTAATGCAAGTTCATGCTCCAGCTTTTTTCGGTAAGATTGTCCGATACTTGCAGATAAATTTTGAAAGTCTCCGGTTTCTAAAATCGAGAGAACCTTCTTAAATGCGCCTAGTACTTTTGGTGGAATTGCAGAAGCATTCAAAAAGAAATCTTCTGTCTTATTTAGTTTCTTTTTTAGAAAAAGAAACCAAAGTTTTGGCTGCATCCATTCGATTTTCCAATCCAGAACATAGCAGGTAAGTACAAGTCCCCATCCAAAGGACCAGGCGAAGGAAAGACCAATTGCATCTGACCAGGAAGAAATCATAAAAATCACCTCAATTTTTTTGGAATTTTTTTGCGGATGATAAAATCACCTCAATTATATTATCACATGACTTCAAAGCGTCCACACTAGCCCTTACGATAGTGACAAAAGTTTACTTTTTTTTTATTCTTTTAGTATAGAAGAGTGGGATGATGGATGAAAAAAAATTTCAATACTTAATGCTTTTGAGTTGTGTCATATTTACGCTTTGTGTTCAGCGACAGTTGGGATTCGATTTTGGAAAACGAATATGATATAATAAAAATAATACGATTGGATATGAAATTGCTTTCAGATGAAGAAAGGAATGAGTGATGTCTTAGATGTCTTATAAGAAAAAAAGGCTGTTATCCTATATCGCAATTGCGAGCCTTGTTATATTGGCTTACATATGTCGGCAGATCTCATTTAAAAGCTTATTTTTGATTCAGTTTGCCGGTCAGTGTCGAAGCAGCATTTATATCGGTTTATATTGTGCTTGGGTCATCTATTTGGAGAAACATGTGGTGGATGCGAAAATGCGTCAATGTTTGACGTGGATTGCTTGTCTTATGGTTTTTTGGTTTTTAGTAAGAACGATTAAGTTTCTTATTTTCATGGAACCGTTAGAGATGCGCATCTGCTGGTATCTTTATTATATTCCTATGATTTTGATTCCGACACTCGGGCTTAATGCGGCATTATTAATGGATAAAGAAGAAGGAGAAAATACAAAAAACCAAAGTGCATGTTTAATAATACCGGCACTATGTTTGATTTTTGCAGTATTGACAAATGACTTGCATCAAAAAGTGTTTTATTTTCCGAAAGGATTTTTCTTTTCCAATGAGGTCTATGAATATCGCTTTATTTTTATTTTGATTCAGATTTGGATGATGCTGTGTCTGATGATAATGGAAGTGGTGTTGATGCGTAAGAGTGCCGCTTCCGGAAGAAAGTGGACCTGGTTTCCGGTGCTTCCGGGACTTTTATTGCTTGGCTGGAATCTTTGTCATATTCTGGGGATGCCATTTATTAAAGCATATGTAGGAGATATGACCGCAGTATGTTGTTTTTTGATGGCCGCAATTTATCAGAGTTCTATTATCTGTGGACTGATTCCAATTAACAGCAGGTATATTGAGTTGTTTCAAGCTGCGGGCGGATTAGATGCAGAGATTACTGATTGGAGCTTTAAGAAATGTTATCATTCAGGAAAGTTTTTGGACATACCACAGGAAGTAAGAGAAACACTTTTAGTTGGCACCCTTGTGATAGAAAACGGAACACGAATGAATCATTTGTTAGTGCGAGGTGGTCATTTATTTTGGGCAGAGGATGTTTCTTTGCTTATGGACCAGTATCAGGATATTGAAGAACAGCAAGAAGAATTAAGAGAGCGAAATCGCCTTTTGCAAAAGAACTATCAGCAGGAGGCAAAGCGGAGAAAAGTGGAAGAACAAAACCGGCTCTTAGATTTGATACAAAGCCAGACGGCCGGTCAGATTGAACTGATTTCACACTTTATGGAAGAACTGGAAAAAACCGAGTCGAAAGAAGTATATGAACGACTTCTGGGGAAGATTGTGGTTGTCGGAACCTATTTAAAAAGGCGAAAAAATCTTACGTTAACGCTTCATAATGAAAAGAATGAAAATAGGGAAGCACTGAAAACAGAGGATTTGATACAGAGTCTGGCAGAATCGTGTATGGCTTTAAAGTTGTGCAAGATCCGGGCACTTTATTATGTGAATATTCAAAATCTGGAATTCCATGATGAAGAATTAATTAAATGTTATGACTATTTTGAGTGGCTGGTAGAGCAACTGTTTGATCGAATGCAAATGATCTTTTTTCGTGTCGTTGAGATGGAGGCACATTTGATTATCTCGGTAAATGTCATTTCGGAAAATGACGTTTATGCATTGCTTTCCGGGCAACATGGTGCAGAAGTAGAACAAGAAGACGAGAAAGAGTGGCTGATTCGATGTCGAATTTTATAGAGTGCAGTGTAGAAATACAAAATTTAATAATGAGTGTTATGGAATTTTGTCTGGTGCTTGAGTTTATTCTTATACTTTTAAGAATGACCGGTTCTGCTCATTTAAGAAGAAAAATTACAGTAACCGTGCTTTTTGGGGTTACTTTTTTGGGAACGGTTTTATTGCAATGTGTACAGAAATACGATGCAAAAGCGCTGGAGCAATCGCTTTTTTTGAATGTTCCGATTGTGGTAATATTATGCGGAATTGCAGGATTGACTTTTTATCTGGTGCGGAGCATTTTAAAGGAGATAAGACGAGAAAAACAGAGGTTGTCACCATGGTCAGTAAAAGAAGCAGTAGACAATGCGCCATGCGGTGTATGTTTTGCAAATGCATTTGATCAGATTATTCTTTGTAATTCCAAGATGAGAGAAGTAAGCAAAATGCTGCTTGGAACAAAATTACAGAATTATACGATGCTGCATCAGGCTATTTCGGAAGGTAACCTCAGAGAAGAGATTATTTCGATGAGTTCTGATGGCAATGTATTTGCTTTTCCGGATGGGAAAGTCTGGATGTTTCAGGAGTATCAGCTTAAGGACAGGGAACTGGCTGGATATAGACAGGCAATTGCGCTTGATGTTTCCGAAATTTATTATAATAGCGAGAGAATTAAGTTTAATAATGAAAAATTGGAAACGCTGAATCAGCAATTAGAAGAAATGTATGAAAAGATTGGCGAGAGAATACGCAAACAGGAAACATTGGCAATGAAAATGCAGGTGCATGATAATTTTGGGCGCAGCTTGCTTACAATACGAAGAATTCTGGAAAATAAAGAAAATACAGAAGATACCCTTTCTATTAATAAACAATTGGATTTGTTAAGGCAACAAGTGTATATTCTTACAAGTATGACAGTTGAAAATTTAGAGGACTTATATCAGGATACAGAAAAGCATGCCAAAGAACTTGGGATTACCATTTGTCTGGAAGGAAATGTTCCGGAAAATTCAACATATCGAATTTTGCTTGACCGTGCAATTCGTGAGTGCGTGACAAATTGTGCGAAGCATGCACATGGAAAAAGAGTAAATGTGAAGATAGAAGAAGATTGGAGGGAATATCTGCTTAAGCTTACAAACGATGGAATGGTTCCAAAAAAAGGTGCAAGAGAAGGTGGAGGATTATCCGCGCTTCGCAGAGCATTGGAGATAGAAGGATGCAGGATGTTTACCGTGTTTGAGCCAGAGTTTTGTTTACTTATAAAGATGCCAAAGACAAAGTAAGCAGTGGAGACAGGATTGAAAGAGGGGAAAAATTATGGTGCGTGTACTAATTGTAGAAGATCAAAAGATTATGCAACGATACTTTGAGTATATCCTTTTGCAGGATCCGGAATTTCGACATGTTGATACGGTTGCAGATGCAGAGAAAGCAGTGAAAATTTGTACTTATTCCGCGATTGATATTGTATTGATGGATGTCCAGACCTTTCATAATCATGATGGATTAAAAGCAGGAAAAGCAATCAAAGAGGCATGTCCGTATACAAAGATTTTGATTGTGACTTCTCTTATTGATCCGAAGGTGCTGGAGCGTGCAAAAAGTGGGTGTGCGGACAGCCTTTGGTATAAAGATCATGGAGAGGAAGAAATTCGGGATGTGATTTGGCGCACTGTAAAAGGAGAACATGTTTTTCCGGATGTTACGCCGAGTGTGGAGTTAAACTGGATTACGAGTGGGGAAATTAGTCCAAGACAGCTAGAGATGCTGAGATTGTATATTTGTGGATTTTCTTATGCAGAGATTGCTCAAAAGATGAATTGTTCAAGGGCAGGCGTAAGGTGGAATTTTCAGGAAATGATTTCAAAAGCCGGTTATAGCTGCAAAGAAGATTTGATTGCCGCAGCATTGGAAAGTAAGTTGATTGTTACGACATTAAAATAATATGATGTAAGTGTCAAAAGTATAAATTGCGGTTGTGCTTGCACAAAAAGCAGATAATTTTTAAATTACTATCAGAAGTAACAGTGAACAAATAGTGTTTCCTTTGTATAATGTGAATATAAGAGAAAATCACATTATGCAAAGGAGGAAAAAGAGATGAAGAAGAGTATAAGATATTTGCTGAGCGTGATTCTGGTTGTAAGTACGTTATCCTTAATCGGATGTGGAGGAGGTGGAAAAGCTGCGAAAAAGAATCCATATGAGGGGAAATGGATTGCGGTTGTAGCAGAAGCGCTTGGAACGCAGATGCCAATTGAAGAGTGTTTTGAGGGGGATGTAAATCTCGAAATAGAGCACAGCGGAAAAGTAAAATTTACGATTGACAATGACAAAGGCACCGGAAAACTGGCAAAGAAAGATGAAAAAACCGTTTTAAAAATTGAAGGGGAGGAAATGTCAGTTACCCTTGATGGAGATACCCTTACTCTTGATGATTTGCTGGGACAGGGAGTAAATATTATCTTCGGAAGAGAAGGGACAGATGCAACAAATCCGGAAAATTATCTGTCAGAAGATGAATTGGCAGTGATTGGTGAATGGTATTCAGAAAATGTAAAGGAGTTGCTTGACGAGGAAGCACAGACGACACTGGACGGTGTAGATAATATTAATGATGCAATGCGTTTGAAATTCGCAAAAGATCGCACAGTACAGGTGATTTATAAAGGCGCAGAGTTAGGCACTTATCCGTGGTCTGCACTTTATGGATATTATACAATCGAAATGGATGATGAGGCACCGGAGAATGTACTTATCACAATGGAAGAGGATGGGTCACTGTCTGTTCAATACAGTGATGAAGACGATTATCTAACCTTCAAATGTGTAAAAAGTGCAGGGGAAGAGTAGGATGCTGAAAGATATGTAAGAGACGGGAGGAATAAGATGGGATTATTCGATAAGAAATATTGTGATATCTGTGGAGAAAAAATCGGATTGCTTGGAAATCGCAAACTAGATGATGGAAATCTATGTAAGGAATGTGCAAAGAAGCTGTCTCCATGGTTTGAGGAACGCAGACATAGTACCGTAGAGGATATTAAACAACAATTAGAATACCGTGAAGCAAATAAGGAAAAAGTACAGAATTTCCGTATCACACGACGGATCACAACAAAAAAGTACACGGTATTTCTTGATGAAACGCAGGGAAATTTTACCATTGCGCATAACCTGGATACAAAAGAAAATCCGGATATTCTGTCACTGTCAGATGTGGTTCAGTGTAATATGGATGTAAAACAGGATCGGATCGAAGAGACATATACGAAAGATGGAAAGACAGTCAGTTATCAGCCACCGGTTTATAAATACGAGTATTATTACAGTATGAAGATTCAGGTGAGATCTCCATGGTTTGATGATATGGATTTTCAGTTACACAGTTTTGCAATTGAGCAGGAAAATCGAGCAGAGATGATGGAGATGGAACGTGTCGGAAATGAAATTATAGCGGCGCTGACCGGACAGGCACCGAGAATGCAGAGTGGAATGCCTATGAACCAAGGCATGAATCAAGGAATGAGTTATGGCATGAATCAAGGTGTGAATTATGGTATGAACCAGGGCATGCAGCAAGACATGAATTATGGTATGAATCAGGGCATGAATCGGGGAATGAATCAAGGCATGCAGCAGGACATGAATTATGGCATGAATCAGGGGATGAACCGAGGAATGAACCAAGGAATGCAGCAAGATATGAATTATGGTATGAATCAGGGCATGAATCAAGGCATGAATCAGGGAATGAACCAGGGCATGCAGCGAGACATGAATAATATGCAGCAGTCAGGTGGTACCTGGAGATGTCAGTGTGGTGCGGAAAATACCGGAAGATTCTGTGAGTATTGTGGCTCTCCAAGACCATTTTAAAAGTGAATTATGAAGAGAGAACACCCCTGTATTTTGTGAAAAAACAGAATACAGGGGTGTTTGCGTTAAAGTGTATATAATAATACCATGATTGGCATTGTGACAATGCAGACAACTGTTGTAAATACATTAATTGCACTTGCATAATCCGGATGATTATCATAAATCTGTGCCATTTGTGTAATGGTTGTCGCAGATGGAGTGATCGTTGCAAGCAGGCTGATTAACAGTATTGTAGATGCATTTGCGAGGGAGCAGTGATGCGCAAGAAGCCGCATACAGCCGACCATAATAAGTGGCAGAACAAGCATTTTTAATGCTGTCATTAAGTAGATCCGTCTGGAAGTAAACAATGCTTTCCAGTCTACTTCTGTGAGTAACATTCCAAGCATAATCATGCTGACCGGCCCGATTAAAGAAGCAAGGGAGTTAATGGTGTCGGATAGAATAACAGGAAGTTTGATGTGGAAAAAGAAGAGAATGATTCCGACTACAATGGCAATTAAGTTTACATTCTGCAAAATCTTTTTCCAGTTAAATTCTGTTTTTCCCTGCATAATGGACTGTGCATGTGTCCACAAAAGCAAGGTCTGGACACACATAAATCCGCTTGAATAGATGACCCATTCGCTTCCGAGAACGGAAGTAACAAGCGGAATAATCAGATTTCCGGCATTGGAATAAATCAAAGATGCTTTTTCTACGGAAGTTAAATTTAAAAATTTTCCAAGGATTCCGCAGATAAGAAACAATAGAAGATGAAGGATAACAGCGGCAAAAAGTGCCAGTAAAAATCCATCTTGAATTTCTTTTGAATAGTCAATCTGGAATGCATTTATAATAACGCAAGGCATAATCAGATAGACACTGATAAGGGACAGGGTTTTGCTGTCTCTTGACTTTACAATTTTTGTCTTTACAAGAACAAAACCACAGCCCATCATGAGAAATAACACAGTGAGCTGTTCGGTAAGAAGTAGGGTAACCATAAAAATTTCCTCTTTTCATTAGATTCGGTTTCGATTATAAGTCAAGTGAAGGGGGAAAACAAGACTAGGAATGGATTTTACCAGAAACACCTGCTATAATTTTGTGTAAATAAGATAAAAACCAGGAAAAGAGGAAGAAAAAATGGAGTATTTCGTAAAGCGGATTGATGAACCGGATTTTGGCTGTGAGGGGCGTCCGGAGGGAAAACCGGCAATGGATAAGGTGTGGTTAGAGGATGAAAACCAGCATACAATCGTAATTGAAATAGAAGATGAAAAATTGTATGCGCTGGATATTAATGAAAAGGACAGAGTATGGTATAGTGAAAATGAGTTTCGCAAAATCTGAATAAATTGTGAACTTTATTGAATTAGAGAAGAAAATGATTGACGAAAAAAAGTAGTTCGTGTATAATGCGGGTAGAGTTTTTGAAAAGAATAAGGGATTTTAAAAGCAGACAATGGCGTCGTGAAGTAAGGTGCTATTTGTCTGCTTTTTTTGTTTACGCTCGATTGAAATTTCAAAAACCTGCAGACTTAAAAACTGACTTTTAGAACCTTTAAGAGGAGGAAATGTTATGAGGCTTAATCCAAAAGAGCAGGAAAAATTAATGCTTCACATGGCAGGAAATCTTGCGAAAGAGAGAAAAGAGAGAGGACTGAAATTGAATTATGTAGAGGCACTTGCCTACATCAGTTCAGAACTTTTAGAACTTGCCAGAGATGGAAAAACGGTGGTAGAACTGATGCAGCTTGGCACAAAAATACTGACAAAGGATGACGTAATGGAAGGTGTAGCAGATATGATTGGAGAAGTTCAGGTCGAAGCAACCTTTCCGGATGGAACCAAACTTGTAACAGTACATAACCCGATTCAGTAAAGGAGGCAATCAGATGAAAATTGGTGAAATTATTCCGGCAGAAAGGGATATTACATTAAATGAAGGCAAAAAAACAGTAACCATTCTTGTTGCAAATAAAGGAGACAGACCGGTTCAGGTAGGTTCTCATTATCATTTTTTTGAAGTAAATAAATGTCTGTCTTTTGACAGAGAAAAGGCTTATGGATATCATCTGGATATTGCATCCGGTACTTCGGTTCGTTTTGAGCCAGGTGAAGAAAAAGAGGTACAGTTAACCGAGATGGGTGGAAGAAAACGTGTCTTTGGGTTAAATGATTTAACCCGTGCCCAGACAGGTGAAGATACCAAAGCGACATCGATGGAAACAGCAAAATTAAAAGGATTTCTGTAAGGAGGTACGAAGATGAGTGTAAAAATTTCCGGAAGTAAATATGCAGCAATGTACGGACCAACTGTCGGAGACAAGGTTCGTCTGGCAGATACCAGTCTTGTAATTGAAGTAGAAAAAGACTATACCACTTATGGGGATGAAGTCAAATTCGGTGGTGGAAAAACCATTCGTGATGGTATGGGACAGTCTGTAAAAACCTGTAGTAAAGATGGAGACTTAGACCTGGTTATTACAAATGCATTAATCGTGGATTCTACAGGAATCGTAAAGGCAGATATCGGAATTAAAGATGGCAAAATCAAGGGAATCGGAAAAGCCGGAAACCCGGATATTATGGATGGTGTGACACCGGGAATGACAGTCGGTGCATCCACAGAAGCACTTGCAGGCGAAGGCATGATTGTCACAGCAGGTGGAATTGATACCCATATTCATTTCATTAGTCCTCAGCAGATTGACTGTGCGCTTTACAGTGGAGTCACAACCATGATTGGTGGTGGAACAGGTCCGGCAGATGGAACAAATGCGACAACTTGTACTCCCGGACCATGGAATTTAAGAATGATGTTAAAGGCAGCCGAAGAATATCCGATGAATCTTGGATTTCTTGGAAAAGGAAACTGCTCCGATGAAGCGCCTTTGATTGAACAGGTAAAAGCAGGAGCAATGGGATTAAAAATCCATGAGGACTGGGGTGCAACACCGGCGGTTATCAATCATTGCTTAAATGTTGCAGATGAATACGATGTACAGGTAGCCATTCATACCGATACCTTAAATGAGGGCGGATGTGTCGAAGATACTCTTGCAGCAATCGGTGGAAGAACGATTCATACTTATCATACAGAAGGTGCCGGCGGTGGACATGCACCGGATATCATCCGTGCGGCAGCAGCACCAAACGTACTGCCATCCTCAACAAACCCGACGATGCCTTATACTGTAAATACTTTAGATGAGCATTTGGATATGCTTATGGTATGCCACCATCTGGATAAAAAGATTCCGGAAGATGTAGCATTTGCAGATTCCAGAATTCGTCCGGAGACCATTGCAGCAGAAGATGTGCTTCATGATATGGGAATTTTCAGCATGATGAGTTCTGATTCACAGGCAATGGGACGTGTCGGCGAAGTCATTACCCGTACCTGGCAGACTGCAAGCAAAATGAAAGATGAAAGAGGCGCATTGCCGGAAGATGAAGGTCATGAAAATGATAACTTCCGTGTAAAACGTTATATCTCCAAATATACTATTAACCCAGCTCTGACACACGGAATCGCACAGTATGTAGGTTCCGTTGAAGAAGGAAAGTTTGCTGACCTTGTACTTTGGAATCCGGCATTTTTTGGAGCAAAACCGGATATGATTATCAAAGGCGGTATGATTGTGGCATCTAAGATGGGAGATGCAAATGCATCCATTCCGACCACTCAGCCGGTACAGTATCAGCCAATGTTTGCTGCTCATGGAAAAGCAAAAAATGAAGCATGCTTAACCTTTGTTTCACAGGCAGCAATGGATGAAAATGTAAAAGAAAAATACGGTCTTGAAAAGACAGTTGTTCCGGTAAAAGGTTGTCGTACCATCGGTAAAAAAGATATGGTATATAATGACAGAACACCGGAACTTACCGTAGACCCTGAGACTTATAAAGTGACGGTAGACGGCGAGAAAATTACTTCAAAACCAGCTGAAAGACTGCCGCTTACACAGCTGTACAGCTTGTTCTAAATTCAAGTTTTACGTTCAATTGACATAAATAAAATAATACTCAGGAGGGAGCTTATGCTGGGAGTTTGTCTTTTATTTGTAGGGATTGTATTAATTAATAACGGAATGTGCGCCTTATATAAAGTGGATGGAAAATCTACAGCGGTCATGAATATTTTGACCGGTGGATTGTCTTTATTTATTAATTTTGTCAATCTCGTTATGGGAAATTATTATGCAGCAGGAACTGGACTGTTATTCTGCTTTACTTATTTATTTGTAGCATTTAGTAAGATTTTAAAATTAAGTCCGATTCCGTTTGCCTGGTTTTCTACATTCGTAGCAGTCAACGCCGTAGTATTTGGTACAATCGAGGGTATTACAGGAAGCAGTGCACTTGGAATTACTGCAGATATCCGCTGGGCTGCTATCTGGTACTTATGGGCAATTCTGTGGGGAACTGCTTTTGTAGAGGACATTATGGGAAAGAAACTTGGAAAATTTGTACCTTGCCTGCAGGTCTTTGAAGGCGTGGTAACTGCCTGGATTCCAGGGGTTATGATGCTGTTACAGGTTTGGTAGAGAGTGAGGAAAAAATATGCTGTGCGAACAGGTACTTGGAAAGCTTAATGAGTTTGATACAACCGGAAAAGAAATCGAAACAGTTGATATTGAATGGCATGAAGCATTTAAAAGGATCCATAAGAAAAATACAGATAAAGGCACAGAAGTTGGGATAAGAATGGATGATTCCATTCTTTCCCGCGGTCTTTATCAGGACGATGTCATCTATGCAGATGATGAAAAATTAGTGGTAGTCAATACCCCTCCATGTGAAGTGATTCGTGTGACTTTGATACCGGGACATGAGAAGATGTCTGCGAAGGTATGTTACGAAATTGGAAACCGTCATGCACCGCTTTTTTGGGGTGAAAATGATACCTTTATTACGATTTATAATGAGCCAATGCTTGTGATGCTTGAAAAAATTCATGGTGTAAAAGCAGAAAAAGAAGTGATGAAACTGGATTTTGATAAACGGATTTCTGCTTCCATTCATAATCATCATCATTAAAAGGAGACGTTTACATGTCACAGAAAAAATTTTATCTGCTTCAGGTAAATGATGCTTTATTTCCAATTGGTGCGTATTCTCATTCACAGGGATTGGAAACTTATATACAAAATGGAATTGTACATGATGAAAAAACAGCAGAAGAGTATATTAAAAATAAAATTAAATGGAATTTTGCTACAACAGAACTGCTTTCGGTAAAGCTGGCCTATGAGTCAGCAGAGGCAGAACGTCTTGAAGAACTGGAAGAATTAGAAGAAATTTTAGAGGCATCCAGAATTCCGATGGAACAAAGAGATGCAGTCAGAAAAATGGGCTCTCGGTTTGTAAAGACGATTGAAAAACTGGATTTGGAAATTAATGAAACAGGAATTTATAAAGAGTATGTGACAGCAAGAAAAGGAAAAAATATCAGTCACAGCTGTGTTTATGGAGTGTTTTGTTCGGCGCTTGGAATTGAGTTAGAAGAAGCATTAGAACATTATCTTTATGCGCAGACCTCTGCAATGGTGACAAACTGTGTAAAGACGATTCCGTTAAGTCAAAGTGTAGGGCAAAAGTTGTTAAGCAGATGCTTTTTTGAATTTCAGGAAGTGCTTGAAACATTAAAAACACAGACCAAAGAGGAGCTTTGTCTGTCTGCGCCGGGGTTTGATATCCGTGGAATTCAGCATGAAAAACTGTATTCCAGATTATATATGTCGTAAAAAGTAAATGTGAGCTAAAAAGTGAGGAAAGCAATATGTCTTATGTAAAAATTGGAGTAGCAGGACCGGTCGGTTCAGGAAAAACAGCGTTGATTGAAGCCTTATCAAGAAAAATGGCAAAAGAATATAGCATTGCTGTTATCACAAATGATATTTATACCAAAGAAGATGCACAGTTTCTGGCGAAGAATAGTGTGCTTCCTGTAGAGAGAATTACGGGTGTGGAAACAGGTGGATGTCCACATACAGCAATTCGTGAAGATGCTTCGATGAACTTAGAGGCAGTGGATGAGATGGTAGAGCGTTTTCCGGATATTGAACTTTTATTTATTGAAAGTGGTGGAGATAATTTGTCTGCAACCTTTAGTCCGGAGCTGGTCGATGCGACGATTTTTGTCATTGATGTGGCAGAAGGCGATAAAATTCCGAGAAAAGGCGGTCCAGGAATTACCCGTTCTGATTTGCTGGTAATCAACAAGATTGATTTAGCACCTTATGTTGGAGCAAGTCTTGAGGTAATGGACAGAGACTCTAAAAAAATGAGAGGAGAGCGTCCTTTTGTGTTTACCAACATCCGTGGGGATGAAAATGTGGATATTGTGGTAGAATGGATTAAGAAAAACGTACTCTTAGAGGGCATGTAGAATGGAAAATAAATTCGGAAAAGTATCCCGTGTCTCAATCTGTGCAGGAAAAAAAGACGGAAAGACCATTTTAGAGGATGTATCCTTTACCGCTCCGTATAAGATTATGACACCATTTGAGAAAGAAAATAGTGGGATTCAGGTCATGCCTCTTTGTGCATCCGCCGGAATTATGAGCGGCGATTTGCAGGAATTTTCCTATCAGGTACGACAGGGCGCAGATTTGGAAGTACTGTCACAGTCATTTGAAAAAATCCATAAAATGGATGGCGGTGAGGCGAAAAGAAATATCAAAGTAAACGTCGAAAAAGATTCGGTGTTATATTATTATCCTCAGCCGGTGATTCCATTTGCAGATTCTGCTTTCGAGAGTACGATGGAAATTCAACTGGAAGATAAGAGTGCAAAACTCTTTTTTCTGGATGTGATTTCCTGTGGAAGAACGGCACATGAAGAGCGCTTTTTATACCGAAAGTTTGCTTCAAAAGTGACAATTTACCGAAGTGGAAAAATGATTTACCGGGACAATACCAGATATGAACCAGAAAAAATGCCGATGGAAAAAATCGGTCTGTATGAAGGGTATACGCATGTCGCAAACCTGTTTTTATCCGAACTTGAGGACGGAAAAGTGATGCCTGAAATTACAGAAAGAATCTGGGAAATCCTTGAAATGGAATCAGAATGTGACGGCGGTGTGACAAAGCTTTGCAGTGGAGATTTAGCAGTGAGGATTTTTGGATATCGTGGACAGAAATTACAACAGATAGCAGAAAAAATAAAAAAACTGTGGGCTGATTATTAAGATTAGCTCACAGCTTTTTTTGTGGTAAAATAAAAAGAAAAACAAAAAGGAGTGTGTGCCGAATGAAAATTGCAGTGCTATCGGATACGCATGGATTATTACGACAGGAAGTGCTTGAACAAATTGAAAGTTGTGATGCGCTGATTCATGCAGGAGATATCGGTTCTCAGAGAATTATAGATGAGATTTTTATACATTTAAAGCCAAGAGTACCGGTGTATTTTGTACGTGGAAATAATGATGGAGTGTGGGATTGTCATCTTTTAAAATGCCAGCGCTTTACGCTTTCAGGAGTGAACTTTTGTGTGGTTCATGAGAAAAAGGATGTGCCATGGAATCTGGAAGAAACGCAGATTGTGATTTACGGTCACACTCATAAATATGAAGAAAGAGAAAAAGAGGGAAGGCTTTGGCTTAATCCAGGCAGTTGTGGGGAAAAAAGATTTTTCGATGCACCGTCGATGGCTCTTTTATATCTGGAAGATGGGAAGTGGAGGGTAGAAAAGGTGGAGATTTAATAAAAAAATGAATAAAGGACGGAGTTTGTGGCAGATGCCATAAACTCCGTCCTTTATTCATTTTACTACTTAGGCTTCAGCAGCTTCTTCGTCAGCTGTTTCATCTTCAGCAATTTCCATGTTTTTTGCATGGTCAGCAATGTGGAAAATTAAGGAATCAGCCGGTGTGATAAGCTGAGCACCTTTTTCTTCCAGACCCAAATCTTTTACATACAGAGCATCGCCTGTGTGGAATTTGGTAAGGTCGATTTCAATAGGCTCAAGCAGATGTGCAGGGTCTGCTTTGTAATGAATTTCAGTCAGTTCCTGGTCAACAAATCCCTGAACAGCGCCTTCATTTTCCAGTTTTACCGGAACAGTCGTAGAAATTGCTTCCCCGGCAACCAGTGCCTGAAAGTCCAGAGCCATTACCTGACGTTTCATTGCATCGTAATCAATATTTTTAACGATAGCGCTTGTCTTGGTATCCCCGAAATCAAGGATAACCTGAGAGCCTTCTTTATGTGATTTGATAAAGCGGCTGGCGTCTACCGCACTAAACTGAAGCGGAATGTTTTCGTCCATTTCTCTTCCGTAAAGAACACCTGTGGCAAAACCGTCACGTCTTAATTTTTTTGCTTTTACTTCCGGATTTCTTTTTGTGGTTTTTAATGTAGTCATAATATCTATTCCTCCTGAAAAATCAAAATAATTATTCGTGTAGGTATAGAAGATGTGATAACAGAAGTTCTATATGCACTATCTGTATTATAACACTACAAATAAAAAATGAAATAGGAAAAATGTGAAAAATTTGTGAAAAAGAAAAAAGCCATCTTAAAAAAATTAAAAAAGATGGCTTTTTTCTTTGTAATCATGCGATGAGTCTTACAAGTGTTGAATCTGAGTTAAATATTTTGCGAACAGATAATAGAAATATGAGGTGTAATATTTGTAGAATCTGGAAGGGTATCATTTTTTAAATATTCTTTTAAGTAAATAATCGGCAGGTAACCCTGACGATAAAGATTTTGAGTAATTGTGAAATCAATACTTCCATCTTCTAATAAAAGTTTTGTGTTAGCAGCAACGTCATGGCAGATTACTTTGATTTCTTTTTCAAGTCCAAGTGCTCACAGATGGCAGCAGAAATTTGTCGTCTGATCGGTTCACCAAGATTAAAAGTACTTTATGATATTTATCATATGCAGATTAATGAAAGCTGTATTTGCGACACCATTACAAATTATGGAGATCAGTTTGGTCATATTCACGTTGCAGATGCACCGGGACGTCATGAGCCGGGAACAGGAGAAATTAATTATAAGACACAATTAATGCACCTTATGGCGCATTATCTGCATTAATGACAAGAGATTCTTATCAGCAGGATTTATTATCAATTTTCAGAATGATTATCTCTCCGTTTGGAAGAATTATTTCTGTAACTTTTACAATGCCAATCGTAAAATTATTTGGAAATGATCAGGCTGCATGGATTAAAACAATGGGGTTATGGGTTGTTATTGCAATGGCATTATTGTTATTCTGCTTCTTAAAATGTGAAGAAACTATAACAACAGAGCAGAAAAAAACAGTAGAAAAAATCCCGGTATTGACTCACTTAAAAGCATTGGTTAAAAATAAATATTTCTGGTGTGTATTGGTATTGTGGACAGTTCAGGTTACTCACATGACAATTATTGGTATAAGTCTTCCATATTATTGTAAATATATCTTCCATAATGATTCATGGATGTACAGTGTATTATATTTTGCAGAGACGATTGTAATTATTTTGGGTGCGATGGTTTGTCCTATGTTTATCAAGAAATGGGGGAAAAGAAATATTACACTCGCCGGTGCAGTAGTTGCGATTGCAGCGCAGGTATGTCTTATGCTAAATCCAAACAACTTTTACTATATGTTTGCGATTGCATTGATTCGTTCAGCTGGTGTAGCACAGCTAAATGCGACAGTATTTGGTATGCTGGGAGATGTGGTAGAGTATAGTTACTGGAAAAATGGTTTCCGTCAGGAAAGCATGATTTTTGGAGGAGCAAGTCTTGGATTTAAAGTAGGTTCAGGAATTGCAAGTGCAGTGATTACTTCTTTAATGACTGCAAGTGGATATATCAGTTCACAGGGAGCAAATGTAGTACAGCCAGGAAGTGCGATTTCAATGATTGCTGATATCTATAAATGGGGTCCGGTCATCATTTGGGTGGTTGCAGCAATTATGCTGGTGATTTACAAATTAGACCGTGAAATGCCACAGATTGCAGAAGAATTGGCAAATCGAGAAAAATAAAAAATAAATGGGCTAATCCAGTTTGAGGATGGCCCATTTATTTTTGGGACTCTAAAATCAGGAGGCTTTTTATTCATATTCTCGAAAAAATTTTATTATATTTTTTGCTATCCAGATAATTTCTATTACGATACCCAAAATAAAAAACACCAATACTGCACCCTTCAATTCCCAGTTCATCGCAACTCGCATTGTCAAGAAAATCATTGCAATAACGCTAAGAATAAACCATACAATAGAGGATTTGTTCTGTTTTTTCATTACATTTTCCCCTTTCCTTGAAAGAATTAAAAAAATGAATACGCAAATATTTTCTTAGATATTAATATTATATCATTAATATTATATCATACCAACAGTTTAGCGGCTATTTCTACTTATTTATTTAATTTTCAGATTCTTTGTCTCATTGTTTTACATTCCCTTCTTTTGAATTTTACATAAACAGGAAAAACCTTCCAAAACCCCCCTGCAAACTACGGATTTCTATTGCTTTCTTCTGTACTCGATGCTATAATAGCCGCAGATAAATAATATGCAAAATAGGATTCTATGCGTTAAGTGTTCAGTGGATGGGGAGTTGCCGCAGAAACGAAAAGCTCGTCTTACGATATGGAGTCCGCACCCGTTGCAACACACAGATGACAGCAACATCTCGATTGTGAAGGGATATAAAAATTATTATTTATTCCAGATGACTTATTCACATCGGGATGTTTTTTTTGTGTCTTTTAAACTTTTCTTGTCTTACATCCCGAAACATTATTCATTTATATTAGAGGAGGATTTTTAGAAATGATGGACCATGAGAAAATCAAACAGGGCGTTCGCCTGTTATTAGAAGGTATTGGAGAGGATGTAAACAGAGAAGGACTTTTAGAGACACCGGACCGTATTGCCCGCATGTGTGAACAGATTTACGGCGGACTTTATGAAGATGCAGGTGTACATCTTGAAAAACAGTTCCATGCAACCAACAACAATATGGTAGTAGAAAAAGATATTACGTTCTATTCTACCTGTGAACATCACTTACTTCCATTCTACGGAAAAGCACACGTTGCTTACATTCCAAATGAAAAAGTAGCTGGTCTTAGCAAACTTGCCCGTACCGTTGAAGTATTTGCAAGACGTCCACAGATTCAGGAAAATATGACTGCACAGATTGCAGATGCATTAGAAGAACACCTTCAGCCAAAGGGAGTTATGGTTATGATTGAAGCAGAGCACATGTGCATGACCATGCGTGGAGTTCAGAAACCGGGAAGCAAAACCGTAACAACTATGGTTCGCGGTGCTTTTGCAGAAGACTTTAACCTTCAGCAGACTTTCTTCCAGATGGTAAAAGGTTGATTCATTTATGGAACGAATCCAGAAAATTTTAAATCATCCATTGTATCAGGAACAGTTTAAATTATTACAGGATGCAGAAAAAGATCGTGAGTTCTGCCGTCATACAATGGAACATTTTGTTGATGTTGCAAGACTGATGTACATCTATACCTTAGAAGAAAAAACAAACGTAAGTAAAGAACTGATCTATGCGGCAGCCCTGCTGCATGATATCGGACGCTATGAACAGATTTCACTTGGTACTCCACACCATATTTCCGGTGCGAGGATAGCGGATGAAATTATGACTTTCTGTGATTTCTCTAAAGAAGAAGTTATACAGGTTGCAGAAGCCATCGCCGGTCACAGAAAAGAATCTTCTGAGGAGGATTCTCTTCTTGCAAAATATCTTTACCGTGCAGACAAACAGTCTCGGAACTGTTTTGCATGTCCGGCAATCAAAGAATGTAACTGGCCGGATACCAAGAAAAATTTAGCGTTGTTTTATTAGAACGAATTTGTTAAATACTAAATTTGGAGATAAAAGACTATGAAAATCGGAAATCGTGAATTTGATGTAAAAAATGAAACCTATATTATGGGGATTTTAAATGTAACTCCGGACTCTTTCTCAGACGGAGGAAAATTTAATAATCTTGATGCAGCTCTGCATCATGCAGAAGAAATGATTAAAGGAGGGACAGATATCGTAGATATCGGTGGAGAGTCCACACGCCCGGGACATATCGTAATTTCAGAAGAAGAAGAAATCGCAAGAGTTGTCCCGATTATTGAAGCTGTCAAAGCTCGTTTTGATGTTCCGGTATCAATCGATACTTATAAAGGAAATGTTGCAGAAGCTGCTCTTCAGGCAGGCGCAGACCTTGTAAATGATATATGGGGCTTTAAATTTGATAAAAAAACGGCACTTATGACCGCAAAATATAATGCAGCCTGCTGTCTGATGCATAACAAAGATGAAGCAGTTTACAATGATTTCTTAGAAGACATGGTAAGTGAGATGGCTGAATGTGTTAAAATCGCAAGAGAAGCCGGAGTTGCTGATGATAAAATCATGTTAGACCCAGGTGTTGGATTTGGAAAAACTTATGAAATGAACCTCGCTGCAATCAATCATGTAGACGTTCTGCACAGACTTGGTTTCCCAATTTTACTTGGAACTTCCAGAAAATCTGTAATCGGAAATACGTTGAATCTGCCGGCTGACCAGCGTGTAGAAGGAACACTTGCCACAACTGTAATCGGTGTGATGAAAAACTGTGCATTTGTCCGTGTGCATGATATCAAAGAAAACAAACGTATCATCCAGATGACAAAAGCAATTCTTGCTCACTAATAACGAATCGGAGAACTTATTATGGATAAGATAACTGTCAAAGATTTAGAAGTATTTGCCAACCACGGTGTGTATGAGCAGGAAAATTTTCTGGGACAGAAATTTGTGATTTCAGCAGTTCTTCACACAGACACCCGCATGGCAGGCTTAACCGATAACCTTGAAAATTCGATTAACTATGGGGAAGTGTCCCATCTGATAAAAAAAATCGTAGAGGGAAATACTTGGAATTTAATTGAAAAAATCGCAGAAGAAGTTGCTCATACAATCTTAGTCACTTATTCTACTCTTGTGAAGCAGGTAGATATTACAGTAAAAAAACCATGGGCACCAATCAATCTTCCACTTGATACCGTTTCAGTCGAAATCAGCAGAAGCTGGCATACTGCCTATATTGCTCTTGGCTCTAATATGGGTGATAAAAAAGCATATCTTGACCGTGCGGTTGCCTTGCTTGATGCAGCAGAGGACTGCAGTGTTGTTCAGGTTTCTGATTATCTTGTAACCGAACCTTATGGCGGAGTGGAACAGGATGATTTTTTAAATGGAGCATTGGAACTTAAAACTCTGCTGCCACCTTATGAACTGCTTGATCTGCTTCATGAAATCGAAGCGGATGCTAACCGAGAACGAATCATCCACTGGGGACCTCGTACTTTGGATTTAGATATTTTACTCTATGATGACGAAGTAATCGATGCACCGGATTTACATATTCCACATATTGAAATGCATTTACGTGATTTTGTATTAATTCCAATGGCAGAAATTGCACCGTGGAAACGTCATCCAATTACAAAAATGACAATGCTTCAGATGCTTCAGGCACTGCAGTAAGAAATAAGGGACGGAATTTATGGCGTTTGCCACGAACTCCGTCCCTTATGTTTAATGTTTTTTTACATCACCTCTTGCCGTTACAATCTGATACCCCGCTTTTTTTACCCTTGCTTCAAGGCATCCTCGGCACTGTGCAGCTTCTTCTCCGGTGCAAATCTTATTTTCATAGAGTTCGTATTTTTTACGAACCGAGACAGGAGAAAGATTTGGCATGACGACATTGCCTCCGGCTTTTAAGCCGAGTTCTCGTCCTTCCGGATGAATTGTTCCAAGTGCCGTGGTGGATGGAATCAGTGCATAAGGAAAGAGCAGTCTTAAAATCGAAACCAGACGCAGGGTCTTAGTCAGGCTTCCGCTTGGAAATTCAGCAAACGGGGTATCCTGATGGGTAATATAAGGTCCGATTCCTATCATATCAGGCTGTAATTCCTGCAAAAATCGAAGATCCGAAACGAGATTTTCGGCAGTTTGATAAGGAGAGCCGACCATGAATCCGGAACCGACTTGATATCCGATTTCTTTTAAATCAAAGAGACAGCGTTTGCGGTTTTCAAGGCTCATGCTGTCAGGGTGTAATTTCTGATAATGTTCAGGCTCGGCTGTCTCATGGCGAAGCAGATAGCGTTCTGCACCGGCATTGAAATAAGCCTGATAGCTTTCTTTTGATTTTTCTCCAATCGATAACGTGACGGCACATTCCGGAAAGCGTTCTTTAATAGCAGAAACAATCTGACAGACTTTCTCATCCGTGTACCACGGGTCTTCTCCACCTTGCAGTACAAAGGTACGGAAACCGAGAGCAAATCCTTCTTCACAGCAGGATAAAATGTCGTCAAAAGAAAGGCGGTAGCGGTCTGCTTTCCGGTTTCCTTTTCGGATACCGCAGTAGTAGCAGTCATTTTTACAATAATTTGAAAATTCAATTAAACCACGTACATAAACTTCATTGCCATAATTGGCACGGCGTACCTTATCGGCTTCTTTTCCAAGGGCTTCGGTTGCTGTTTCATCTTCAATCAGAGAGGCAAGTTCTTGATCGGTGTATCTTAAAATTTGTGTCTGAAAGCTCATATTTTTCACCTGCTTTGTTAAAATTTTTGGATTTTATTTGTGAAAATCGTACCATTTAGAGTGGGTCATGTCAATAGAGTTTGTGGATTCTGCCATGATATCAGGTAAGAAAATTATAGATAATGTGTAGATGGTTCTATGTTTTTTATAGATTTTTTTTGATAATATTAGATTCATCAGGAAAGACATTTCGTTCGCAGAAATGAAAATGGAAAATCAGGAGGAAAAAGAGAATGAAAAAGAGAATGAAACAACTTGCAGCACTTTCTATGTCAGCTTTAATGGCAGCATCTTTAGCAGCTTGTGGTTCAAGCGGTGGAGACAGCAGTGACAGCAGTTCTGGTTCTTCAAGCAAGGGCGGAGACGACAAAGAAATCGTGTATTGGAACATCGGAACAGAATCACCGGATAAAGATGTTATTGATAAAGCAGTAGAAAAATTCAATTCTGAAACAAAATCCGGATATCATGTAACAAGCGTTCCAACACAGAACGATACTTACAAAGAAAAACTGGTTGTAGCAATGAGCTCAGGTGAGTGTCCGGATATGTATTCCAGCTGGTCAGGCGGTCCTATGTTTGAATACATTGATTCTGGATATGCACAGCCAATCGATGATTTATTTAACAACTCTGATATCAAAGACAAATTAATGGATGCTGCGATTGCTCAGGCAACCTATAATGACCATATTTATGCAATACCTTATCAGAACGTATCCTTAGCTGGTATCTTTTATAATAAAGAAATGTTTGAAAAATATAACTTAGAAGAACCAAAAACATTATCTGATTTGGAAAATATCTGCGCAACTTTAAAAGACAACGGAATTACACCATTTGCACTGGCTAACGGTTCTAAATGGACAGGTTCTATGTACTTTATGTGCTTAGCAGCTCGTTATGGCGGACTTGAACCATTCCAGAATGCAGTAGCAGGTGAAGGCAAATTTACAGATGACTGCTTCATCAAAGCAGGTGAAAAGATTCAGGAATGGGTAAATGACGGATACTTCCCAGAAGGTGTTAACTCCTTAAGTGAAGATGATGGACAGGCAAAACAGTTAATGTATCAGGAAACAGCAGGTATGCTGCTTTGTGGTTCCTGGTATACAGGTACATTTGCAACAGATAGTGAAGAATTCTATCAGAAGGTTGGATGGTTTCCATTCCCGGAAATCGAAGGTTCTGATGCAGACCCAACTATCCAGATTGGTACTGTAGGTGACCAGTTCGTATCTTTCAATTGTACAGATGATAAATTAGCAGCTGCATTTGAATGTGCAGAAGACCTGTTATCTGATGAAGTTGTTGACTTTGAAGTAGAAAGTGGAAAAATTCCTCCAATCAAAGGTATTGAAGACAAACTGAAAGACCCGCTGACAAAAGAAATTGTTGAAGCTGCAAACAATGCACCGGAAATCCAGTTATGGTATGACCAGTACCTTGCTCCTTCAGTAGCAACTGCTCACCTTGATGGTTTACAGGAAGTCTTTGGTTTAACAAAAACTCCAGAAGAAGCTCAGCAGGAAATGCAGGATGCAATGGATGAATATTTAAGCACAAAAGCTGAATAAGAATTAAGTATTGAGCCTCATGTACAAAATGTGCATGAGGTTCTTTTTGATATAGAAAAATCTATAATTTCTGCACAAACAAAGTCAAATAATTATAGATAATGTGTAGATTGTTCTATGTTTTTAATAAAGGTTCTTTGTTAATATATACAATAAGAAAAGCGTTGAGAGAAATAAGAAGGAGGGCTTTTATTATGAAAGAAAAAAGTATTTCTTTGTTGGAATTAAGACAGAGAAACACAAGAAAAGTAGCGGCGTTGTTCCTTGCACCGGTAGCCATCTTGATGTTGGTTTACGTGTTCTATCCGATTGTAGATACTTTCATCACAAGTGGATACCAGTGGAACGGTATTTCGTCCGCTAAAAAGTTTATCGGACTTGGCAACTGGACAAAACTGTTAAAAGACAGCAACTTCTGGATTGCATTTAAAAACAATGTCATTATCATGATTTTATCTATTGTGATACAGATTCCGATTGGTCTTGCACTTGCAACATTCTTAGACTTCGGTGGAAAGAAACTGACTATCTTCAAAATTATCTGGTTTATTCCACTGTTAATGTCATCTGTAGCAATCGGTTTCTTATTTACTTATGCATTAGCAACAAACGGTGGTATCGTAAGTACAATTTTCGGATGGTTCGGAGGTGGAAATGTTGACCTGCTTGGTAATCCAAAAACAGCACTGTTTACAGTTATCCTGATTATCTGCTGGCAGTTCACTCCATTCTACATGGTTTATTTCATGGCAGCCTTTACAAACATTCCTTATGATGTATTTGAGGCAGCAAGAATCGACGGAGCAACAAGAGGACAGTACTTCTGGAAAATCGCACTTCCGTTATTAGTACCATCCATGAAGAGTGCAGCAATTCTTTCCATGGTAGGTTCTTTGAAATACTTCGATTTGATTTACGTTATGACAGGCGGTGGTCCTGGTACATCAACAGAGTTGATGGCAACGTATATGTACAAACAGTCATTTAAGACGTTCAACATGGGTTATGGTTCTGCGGTAGCAGGTGGTATGTTTATTCTGATTTCAATGGTATCTTTGATTACCATGAAACTATTAAATGGAAAGAAGGAGGATTAATTCATGGATACTTATAAGAAAAGTAAGAGAAAAAGTATAGCTGCCTGGATTGTAGCATTTTTCTTTGCAATTGTATGGCTTATCGTTTCCTTTACACCATTTATTTTTATGGTACTGAACTCTTTCAAAGAGAAATTTGAAATGTTAACCAAAGGTGTATTCCAGCTTCCGGATAAATTAAACTGGGCAAACTACACAGAAGTATTAACCGGTGGATTTTTAAACTACTTTAAAAACAGTGTGATTGTACTTGCAGTTTCTCTGATTTTACTGTTGTTTATCTCAGCTTGTGCTTCTTATCCACTGGCAAGATTTAAATTCAAACTGGCTCAGCCGATTTATGGATTGATTGTAGCATGTATGTCAATTCCGGTACATATTACTTTGATTCCGGTATTTAAAATGTCGAAAGCAACCGGTTTATATGATTCTATCTGGGCATTGATTGGTCCATACATTGCATTTGCAGTACCGATTTCAGTCTTTATCTTAACAAGTTTTATGCAGGAGATTCCGAGAGAAATCGAAGAATCAGCAGAAATTGATGGATGTGGAAAAATTCAGATGTTCTTCTCCATGATTTTACCACTGGCAAAACCTGGTCTTGCAACACTGGCAATTTACAATGGTGTAAATATGTGGAATGAATTTTCATTTGCTTATACCTTAACACAGTCCTCACCGAACAGAACTCTGCCACTGGCAATCTGGGAATTTCAGGGACAGTATTCCATGAACACTCCAATGATTATGGCTGTTCTTACATTAACATTGCTTCCAATGATTATCATGTTCATTATCTTTCAGGATAAACTGGTAAAAGGTATGACAGCAGGTGCAGTAAAAGGTTGATTTCCTTTGCTCGAAATTGATTTTCTAAATAAGAAAATATCCCTTAAACAAACGATGTGTTTCACAACTTGATACTTGATGAAAAAGCTGTTGCTACCCCTTTCAATTAATTAATTGAAAGGGGTAGCAGTTTTTTGTTATAATCAAAAAAGGAGAGGTAGAAGTGAAAGGCAGGAGAAAAAATTGGGAAAAATAAAAAAATGGATGGAGCGGGTCGCTGACTGGAAATTTGATAAAAAAATGCAGTTACTGGTTAGTGTGGCGATTGTACTTACAACGGTGATTATGTTGCTGGTTTCAACGATATCGACGGTAATGTCAATTAAGAAACAGTCAATGGAGCTTTTGAAAACGCAGAATGATGTGATTGTAGAAAATTTTGAAAGCTCATTGGAAAACTATAAAATGATGGCAATTGCGACAGTAATTGATACGTCAGTACAAGATTATGTCAAATGTAGCAATAAGACGGATTTGAGATCTTTAAAGAGCATTGATAATGCCAATAATGTGCTTTCAAGTATTGTAAATATGCATTCAAGCTTAAATTTTATAGCGGTTGTAAATAACAAATTAGAGGATTATCTTTATAAAGGGAATCAAAATATTTATTATAGTAAATTCGATAAAGTTTATCGGGCAGATTATGGGAGCAGTAAAAAGTTACATAGCTCTACTTTGAAGATGCATTACTGCAATGCTTATTATGAAAGAGAGACGTATACGTTAAATTTATATTTTCCGGTCTATGATACAAATATGGTAAAAAAAGAGTTGGGACTGTTATGTATGAATATCACTGATCCGACCTTACAGCAAATTTTAGCAAGTTCTCCTGATTCTTCAGTAGAAAATGAGGTAGTTCGTCAGGATGGGAAAATTTTTGCTTCAAGAGCGGGAAAAGATATTGGAAAAAAAGTTTCTTATTCTGATAAACTGAAAAAAACAGAAGGTGCATTTACAGAAAATGGAAAACTTTATCTGTATGAAAAAGTACCGGACTGGGAGCTTTATGTGATAAGCAGTGTGTCGACTTATGAACTTTACAAAGGAAGCATCGCAACGATTGGATTTATGGCAGTGATTATGCTTATCTTGATTGCAGTCAGTATTTTGAGTGTAAAGGCGGTTATTCAGATGGTGTATCGTCCGCTTGATAAAGTGGTGAGAAAAATGGATGATGTTGCTTCTGGTTTCTTGAAAACGAGAATCAATGTAGATCACATGGGAGAGGATTTTATCAAGCTGGCAGTAGGATTTAATTCAATGATGGAAGAAATTGAAGTGTTGATGGAGCAGGTGAAACTTGAACAGCATCAGATTGAACAGATTCGATTGGATGCCCTTCAGTCTCAGATTCAGCCACATTTTCTTTATAATACGCTGGATTGTATTCACTGGCAGGCAGTTGCCGATGGGAATAAAGAAATTTCGACGATGGTAAAGGCACTTGCCAAATATTATCGAATTTGCTTAAGTGGAGGTCATGATATTATTCCGCTGAAAATGGAACTGGAACATGTAAGAAATTATCTTGTGATTCAAAATATGCGCTATGATAATATTATCGGCAGTGAGATTAGTGTGGACAGTAATGCAGAAGAGACTATGATTCCAAAATTAACGCTTCAACCGCTTGTGGAAAACTCGATTTATCATGGAATGAAAGTAAAAGAGGGAAAGACAGGAACGGTCTTTATCAAAGTGAAACGAAAGGGAAAAGATGTATTGATTACGCTTGCAGATACCGGAACCGGAATGACACAGGAAGAGATTGACCGGATGAATGAACAGCTTTCTCAGTATGAAGAAACCTTTGGATATGGAGTGCGCAATGTCAATAAGAGGATTCAGCTTCTTTATGGAGAAGAGTATGGGCTTTATTATTTGAAAAATGAAACAGGTGGTGTTACGGTGGAGATTCGTCTGCCTTATGAGACAGAGGCAAAAGAGAATGTATTAAGAGGAGAAATGATTCATGTATAAGGTTTTAATCGTAGATGATGAGAAAATGATTCGCATGGGAATGAAAAAAGTGCTTCCATGGCAGGAACTGAAAATCGAAGAAGTCTATACTGCGGCGTCTGGAAAAGAAGCGCTTGGAATTTTAGAAGAATATCATCCTCAGATTATGATTAGCGATATTCAGATGACAGAAATGACAGGACTGGAACTGATTGAAAAGGCAAAAGAAAAAGTACCGGATTTGCGTGTGATTGTTCTGACAGGATATGATAACTTTGAATACGCCAGACAGAGTATCAGACTCGAAGTACAGGATTTTTTCTTAAAACCGATTGATGAAGAGGATTTGGCTGAAGCGGTAAAGAAACAGGTGAACTATCTGGATGAACAAAAACAGGCAGAAAAGACTCAGCCGGAACAGGTACGGACACAGGGATTTGAACAGCAGAATCGTCTGGAACATTACTTAAGAAGTCTGGTGCATCAAAGAGAAGAAAAAGAAACGATATTGAATGACCTGAAAGAGCATTATCATTTTGATTTCAATCAGTCAATGAAAATGATTTTAATTGTGCCAACCCTGTATATGAATCGGGAAAGACCGGAAGAAAATTTTCGTGCCATGTCGGTAAAACATATCTGTATGGGAATGGTGGATTCTCAGGGAAAAGGAATCACGTTTACGGATGATGAGGGAGTCATTGCAATTGTCTATTTTGAAATCGAAGAGGGAGAGTCGATTATAGAGGAAGTGCAACAGCTTTCGAATGTGTTAAGTGATGAATTTGATGTAAAACCCAAAATGGTAATGGGAAGCACGGTGCAGGGCTTTTCTAATCTGATGGTCTCTTATAATGATGCAAGATATCTGCTGGAAAATGAGAAAGAAAATATTTGCGATATTATCCAAAATTTTGGTGCGGAA
Organism: Firmicutes bacterium OM04-13BH; assembly: GCA_003481745.1. Lineage (GTDB taxonomy): Bacteria > Bacillota > Clostridia > Lachnospirales > Lachnospiraceae > Blautia > Blautia stercoris. The sequence continues at coordinate 68,997 of QULP01000010.1, read as the reverse complement.
AGTAAGAGTGAACTGTTTTTGGATGTCTATGCAGAATTAAAAGGAATTATGTGCAATAATATTGGTAATTCCGAGTATGTGCTGAAAGTATTTCGTACATTTTCAAAGGCAGTGGAATCTTATAATCTTTCTAAAACTCTGGCACGCAGATGTTGTTTTGAAATTGCTTCGACTCTGCTTTTAACCTACATGGGAGATTCAGGAGAAGTAGAAGATGGAAAGCTTGATGCCCTTTCCAAAAATCTGGTGTCAGCGGGCAGAGAAGAAGCCTGTGAACTGACAGAAATGTTTATCACAAATCTGTTGGGGAAAGGCGAAGAAAATGTGCATGATATTGTGTCTTCAGCAAAACGATACATAGACGAACATTTGGCAGAAGATTTATCCGTTTCAAGCATTGCCAATAATTTATACATTACACCGAATTATTTTTCAAGATTATTTAAGCGTGTGACAAAAGAAGGCTGTAACGAATATATTGTCCGGAAACGAATTGAAAAAGCAAAATCTTTGCTTGAAACCACCAGCATTAAGACCGGAAAAATTGCGATGATGGTGGGTTATCGTGATACCAATTATTTTTCGCTTGCGTTTAAGAAACATACCGGAAAGTCCCCGACAAAATATCGCGAAGAAATTCGGGGTGGGGTATAAGTTCACATGGATAAAATATTATAGAAAAAAAGCAGAAATTAATTTTGCTATTTGAAAGAGAAAGTGATAGTATAAAGGGGAATCCGAAAAGATTCCCCTTTTTAAATAAGGAACAAAAAGGGCAGGAAAGGATGGACAAAAAAAAGATGCGAAAAGTATTACAAAAACTTGCACTGTTAGGAATTATAGCGTCATTAAGCGCATTTACTCTCGGGGGATGTCAGAAAACAACAGAATCAAAAGAAACACAGACTGAGGCAAAGAGTGAAGCAAAAGCGGACGAAACGAAACAGGAAGAAGAGACAGAAAGCACAGACAAAGCAGAAAATACAGAGGAAGCAAAAGATACAGATAAGGCAGAAGAAAAAACAGACGAAACAGAGGAAAAAACAGAGGAAAAAGCAGAAGAAGAGAAGATAGTCGAACTTGAAAAGACAGAACACCCGACTTTTACTTCTGATGGAATCCGTAAACTCGTACTTAACCGAGATGGAGAAGAAATTTTCTCTTTGTCAAAAGAACCGGCCGATTACAAGATGGAGTTTGATTACTGGGAGATTTTAAATCCTTACGATGAGACAGCGACTGTAAATACGGAAACCATGTATAAATTGTTTGATGTGTTAAGCGGATTTGATTTTTCAACAACTGCGGAAGTTCCGGATGGAACAGATACTGGTGTAGCGGGAAGTACAACAACGATGCAGATTGATTATACAGAGAGTACTGATACCTCTGCCGAAGCAGATAAGACGGTTACCTTACTGCTTGGAAATGAAGATGACCTTGGAAATCGTTATGTGGCAGTAGCAGGCTATGAAAATGAAGTGTATACAATTCCTACCAGTACACTTGAAGCAATTTACAACTTAAATCCGTTTGATTATATCTTAAAAATTCCGGCACTTGTAAATATTGATACCGTAGAAAGCATTGACATCAAGACAAAAGAGTCTTCTTATACAATGAAAATCAAAGATGGAAAATATTATATGGGCGATAAAGAAGTAGAAAAAGAAACCTTTACAACCCTGTATCAGGCATTGTTGAATGTGATGCTGGATTCTAATTTAGATACTCCGAAGGCGGATAATGAAAAAGAAGAAGTGCTGCGTATGGTATTTCACAGAAATACAAAAGAAGCACCGGAAATTACACTGACGTATTATACTTATGATGGAAATTATGACAGTGTTGCAGTCAATGGAACGGAACGATATCTGGTAAAAAATGCAGATGTAAACACTCTGGTACAACAGATAGCAGAAGCGTTTAAATAAAAAAATGGCTCACAGAGTTTTTTCTGTGGGCCATTTTTTGTATGTTTTACTTGCAGAGGCAAAAATTAAAATTATTCACCCTGATAAGAAAACCAGTCAAAGTCAGCATGGTTAAAGCTTTCGGTATGATTCGAGCTTGTATACATACCCATATAAGCACCGGTAAATCCTTCGTTTACAACAGAGCTTAAAAGAGAAGCGTCCAAGCCGGAAGCAAGTAAAATCATTTCCTGCTCGTCATATCCATAGTAAAAGCTGTAGTCTGTTACATTTCCCTGAATAGAAAGGTAAATACGCTTGTTTCTCTTTACAGGAACAGAAGAGATGAGGCTTCTTGTACCATTTTCGGTTTTATGAAGTTCCAGTCGCAGTTCATCGTCTTTTTCTATGACAACCATAATATAGTTAAAGCGATCATCCTGAAGAATAGCAACACCGGCTTCTTCCGATTCTGTCTGTGGAATAAATTCCATGGCAGTGCGGGCTAAAAATGTTTTATGCTGCTGGCGTCGTCCAACAAAAGATGGAGTACAGATTTCTTCAAGCACTTCCGGGCGGGTGGAAAGACGTAGAAATCCGGGACGCTCGGTTAAAGAATAAAATGGCTCTACCGGTGGGTGAATCGTATTCCACTGCATTGCAAGGGTTTCGCTTTCAAAATTATCGGTAGTAGGAATCAGCGGAACAATGGTTCTTGGAAGATTGGGAAGACGTTCTTCGGTCTGAACCATTCCGGTTTCATTGTCAATCATTGGCCAGCCATCTTCAGCCCATACAAATGGAACCATAAATGTTTCACGGCCAAGGTTATAGTGACCTCCGACATAAGGACGAACGGCAAGAAGTACCATCCACCATTCTCCATTCTGAGTTTCCACAATATCAGCATGTCCGGTAACAGAAATCGGATTTTCGATCGGAAGATGACGGTGAGTAATAATTGGATTTCTCGGACAGATTTCATAGTCACCATTGATGGTACGGCAACGAGCCATCTGTACACTGTGGTTTACAAATGTGCCCCCTTCTGCAACCAGAAGATAATACCAGCCGTCTTTTTTATAAATATGAGGGGCTTCAATCCATTTACTTCTGGTTTTGAAACCATCCCAGATAATGTAGCGTGGACCTTTAAACTGGAAAGTTTCGGTATCTAATTCATTTAAATAAATTCCGTGGTGTCCCTCATAACGACATTCTTCACTGATAAAGTTTCCCACATACCAGAGACTTCCGTCTTCGTCGAAAAACAGACTGGAGTCGATTCCGTCTGCACCCTCTACAAATACCGGGTCACTCCATGGACCGGCCGGGTCTTTTGCGGTTACAATGTAGTTATCGCGTCTGGCTTCTCTGCCCTCAGACACAAAAGTATTGATAATATAGAATGTACCTTCGTGGTAACGGATGCTTGGTGCCCATAATCCTAAAGAGGTCTCACAGTTTTTATAATCTAACTGATCCGGACGATGGATTGCATGACCGATTTGTTCCCAGTGTACCAGGTCACGGCTGTGGAAAATCGGAAGTCCTGGATAATAAACAAAAGAAGAAGTAACAAGATAATAGTCTTCGCCTACACGACAGATAGACGGGTCTGGATAAAATCCGGAAAGAAGTGGATTTTTAAACGTATTTTTTAACATAATTAATGCTCCTTTACATGAAAAATTAATAAATTATAAAGTAAGTGAAGATGCTTTGATGATAGCACAGGAAATCGGGAATGACTATGCAATTTGTGCGAATAAAATGTCAAGAAACAGGAACTGTAGTTTGAGCAGATTTTAGAAAAAATGTCTCCCATAAAAAAACACTTGTATTTGGCATGGGAATATGCTATAGTAAACGTTGTCGAAAGACAACACTCTGGAGAGTCTCAAGTAAGAGCGCCGAAGGTGTACGGCAACAGTTATGTTGTTAATCTCTCAGGCAAAAGGACAGAGTATACAAAGGTTATCTTGTATATGTTTTGTCGTACTCTTATGAGACTGTGGAATGAGGATTCCACAGTTTTTTTGTTTTCTGAACTGAAAAATTCAAGAGAGGTTCTAGGAAATGCACCAAAGAGGTGCATCGAAAAGAAAGAGAGGACGTAAAAGAAATGTTTGAAACAATGAACAATGTAATCAGTTGGATTGACGGAGCGGTATGGGGATTACCGCTGATTATTCTCATCTTATGTACAGGTATTTATTTATCTGTCAGCATGGGATTTCTTCAAATCCGGCATCTGGGCAAAGCCCTGAAATTTATGGTGAAAAATGAAGAAGGCGGAAAAGGCGAAGTCAGCAGTTTTGGTGCCCTTTGTACTGCAATGTCAGCAACAATCGGTACCGGAAATATCGTCGGTGTTGCAACCGCACTTGCAGCAGGTGGTCCGGGGGCATTATTCTGGATGGTTGTTGCGGCGTTTTTTGGAATGGCAACCAAATATTCCGAAGGTGTGCTGGCAATCAAATATCGTACTATTGATAAAGAAGGTCATGTACTTGGCGGACCATTCTACTATATCGAAAATGGTATGGGGGCAAAATGGAAATGGCTTGCAAAAATGTTTGCATTCTTTGGTGCGGGTGTAGGTTTACTTGGAATCGGTACATTTACACAGGTAAACGGAATTTCCTCAGCAGTCTGTAATTTCTTTGACCCGGATAAAGTAAATACTATCGCATTATTTGGCAGAGATTACTCTATCGCAACAATCATTGCAGGTCTGGCTCTGACGGTATGTGTTGGGCTGGTTGTTATCGGTGGATTAAAGAGAATTGCAAGTGTTTCACAGGTTGTTGTGCCATTTATGGCGATCATCTATTTCGTATTTGCTTTTATTGTCATTGTTACACATATTACAGCACTTCCGGCAGCAATTGTCGCAATCATAAAGAGTGCATTTACAGGAAGTGCGCTGGCAGGTGGAGCAGCAGGAACGATGGTAGTTGCGATGCAGAAGGGTATTGCACGTGGTATCTTCTCGAATGAAGCAGGTCTTGGTAGTGCCCCGATTGCAGCGGCAGCAGCACAGACTCATTCTACCGTACGTCAGGGTCTGGTTTCTATGACAGGTACATTCATTGATACCATTGTAATCTGTACGATGACAGGTCTGACCATTGTTATAACAGGTACATGGAATACCGGTCTTGAAGGTGTGGCAATTACAACAGCTGCATTCCAGAAAGGACTCCCGTTCCCTCCGGCAGTTGCGTCCTTAGTACTGATGGTATGTTTGGTATTTTTTGCATTTACCACAATTCTTGGATGGAATTACTATGGTGAAAGATGTATTGAATATTTATTCAACCGTAATAAAAAAGTAGTAAAAGGATACCGCTGGTTATATATTCTTGCAATTTTTATCGGACCTTACATGACAGTAGAAGCAGTATGGAATATTGCAGATATCTTTAATGCATTGATGGCATTTCCAAACTTAATTGCACTGATTGCGTTAAGTCCGGTTGTATTTGCAGAGACAAAAGCGTTTTTTGGAAAACAGAAAGCGAAAGTAAAAAGCGCAGAAGTACAGGCAAATTAGAAAATAAATAAATGAATGAATTAGTTCGAGCTGTCAAAGAATGTCTGCTTGAAAAAACAACAGAAAGAGGTTAGTCAGAAAATGGCTAATCTCTTTTTTCATTTGTAACACTTTTGTAAAGGAAAATTAAGAGTGTAGAGGTTGCATAATGTCGAAAAAAAAGGTATGATTAACAAAGGATTTGAGTGTGAAAAGGAAATGAGGGATAAATAAAAATGGACGAAGAACAAAGAGACGAGCTAGAGCGTCAGCGTATCCGACATGAGAGAATGATGCGCCGTAAGCAGGAAAAGATACGTCAGTTACGTCGCAGAAAAATGATGCGGATTGGTGCAATGGCAGTTGTACTGGTATTCGTATTGGTTTTTGCAGGAAGAGGAGTTGGAAAACTGTTCTCCGGTGTTCATATAAAAAACAGTAGTGCTAAGAATGCAAACAGCAGTACCGTAGAAGTTCAGGCAGCAGAAGACACCGGCGAGGCAGGAAAACAGCCGGTCATGAGTGCTTCTGATGTAGATAAGTTAAAGGCAGCGCCAAGTATTGGATGGCATCAGGATGAAAACGGCTGGTGGTATCAGAATCGGGATGGCAGCTATTATCAGGATGGCTGGCAGGAAGTAAATGGCAGTACATATTATTTTAATTCAAATGGTTATATCCTGACAGGATGGCAGACAATTGATGACAAAGACTGCTATTTTGATGAAGATGGAAAATACGATGAGACAAAACAGCGTCCAATGATTGCATTGACCTTTGATGATGGTCCAGGTGAGTATACCGAAGAATTGATTAATTGTCTGGTAGAGAATAATGCAAAAGCAACCTTCTTCATGCTGGGACAAAATGTAGAAGCATATCCGGAAATTGCAAAGGAATTATCGGATGCTGGAATGGAACTTGGAAATCATTCTTACAGTCATCCGGATTTGGTGACAATTGGAGCAGATGCAACAGCACAGCAGGTAAGCAATACGGATGCAGCATTAAAAGCTGCAACTGGATTTGAGGCAACCGTAATGCGTCCGCCAGGTGGTTCTTTCAACGATTCTGTCAAAGCAGCAATTGATCATCCGCTGATTATCTGGAGTATTGATACTAGAGACTGGGCAACCAAGAGTGAGGATCAGACTTATCAGGTTGTTATGGATAATGCACAGGACGGTTCCGTTGTATTGATGCATGACATTCATGAATGGTCGGTAAAAGCGGCAATCCGAATGATACCGGATTTGATTGCAAAAGGATTTAAACTTGTGACTGTCAGTGAACTGGCAGAAGCAAAAGGAAAAACCCTTCAGAGTGGTAATGCTTATTATTACTTCGGAGAAGGCGAACAGCAGGTCGAGTAAAGAAAAAATCAAAACAATTATTTATTATGACAAGAAAAAACAACCGCCCACAGGTTTCCCTGTGAGCGGTCGTTTTGCTATTTAGGTAATAGCGCGAAAGGAGTAATTCAAATTTAACGAAAAGTGAATAAGCGGTAACAATGATTCAATTATTCACCATAGTAAGCTTTTAAGTACATATCTTTGATTTCAGACATAAGTGGATATCTTGGGTTTGCGCCAGTACACTGGTCGTTGAACGCATTTTCAACCATTTCGTCTAATGTAGCGAGGAAAGCAGATTCTTCGATACCGTAATCTTTAATGGTTCTCTTGATTCCAACTTTTTCTTTTAATTCAGCGATTGCTTTGATGAAGTTTTCAAATACTTCATCGTCATTCTTTCCGGTCACACCTACAAAACGTGCAACTTCACAGTAGCGTTCTTTTGCGTGTGGATATGGATACTGGGAGAAGGTTCCCATTTTAACCGGTGCCGGGTCTGCATTGTAGCGCATAACAAGCTCGATTAACAGAGCGTTTGCGATACCGTGTGGCAGGTGATGATAAGCACCGAGTTTGTGAGCCATGGAGTGGCAGACACCGAGGAATGCATTGGCAAATGCCATACCGGCTAAGGTAGATGCATTACCCATCTTTTCTCGGGCAATTGGGTCAGCTGCTCCTTTATCGTAAGCAGATGGCAGATAATCAAAGATAATCTTAGCTGCCTTTAATGCCATACCGTCTGTGAAGTCAGTTGCCATAATGGAAACGTAAGCTTCGAGCGCATGAGTCAGAGCATCGATACCGGAAGCACTGGTCAGTCCTTTTGGCTGGCTCATCATGAAATCAGCGTCAATAATTGCCATATCTGGAAGCAGTTCATAGTCTGCGATTGGCCATTTTGTTCCTGTTGTAGCATCTGTGATGATAGCAAATGGAGTTACTTCAGAACCTGTTCCGGAGGAAGTCGGGATGGAAACCATCATTGCTTTTTCACCCATCTTCGGGAAGGTGTAAACTCTCTTACGGATATCCATGAAGTCCATAGCAAGGTCTTCAAATGCACATTCCGGATGTTCGTACATCATCCACATAATTTTTGCACAGTCCATAGCGGAACCACCACCGAGAGCGATGATAACGTCAGGACCAAATGCTTTCAACTGCTCTAAACCTCTCTGTGCACACTGCAAAGTCGGATCCGGAGTAACTTCGAAGAAGCAGTCATAAGGAATACCCATTTCATCGAGTTTATCGGTGATTGGTCTGGTATGACCGTTCTGATATAAGAAAGTATCAGTTACGATAAATGCTTTTGTTTTATGATAATAATTCTTTAATTCATCAAGAGCTACCGGCAGACAGCCTTTCTTAAAGTAAACTTTTTCAGGTGCACGGAACCACAGCATGTTCTCTCTCCTTTCGGCAACTGTTTTAACATTGAGCAGATGTTTGACACCTACGTTTTCTGAAACAGAGTTGCCACCATAAGAACCACAGCCTAATGTTAAGGATGGAGCAAGCTTAAAGTTATAAAGGTCACCGATACCACCGTGGGATGACGGAGTATTTACCAGAATACGGCATGTTTTCATACGAGCGGCATGTTTGGCAAGTTTTTCAGTTTCTGATGGATGTACATACAGAGAAGAAGTATGACCGTATCCACCGTCTGCGATAAGCTGTTCTGACATATCAAGTGCAGTATCGAAATCTTTTGCTTTATAAAGAGCAAGGACAGGGGACAGTTTTTCATGAGCAAATGGTTCGGAAACATCAACGGATGTAACCTCGCCGATTAAGATTTTTGTATCAGCAGGAACAGTAACACCTGCCATAGCAGCAATCTTGTATGCCGGCTGTCCTACAATTTTCGGATTTACAGTGCCTGCTTCTGTTAAGAGAATGCCTCGAACCTGGTCAAGTTCTGTTTTGTTCAGTACATGACATCCACGTTTGACAAATTCTTTTTTCACTGCATCATAGATATCAGCGATTGCAGTAACGGACTGTTCAGAAGCACAAATCATACCATTATCAAATGTTTTGGAATGGATGACAGAGTAAACAGCGGTAGGAATATCACAGGAGCTGTCCATGATAACAGGAGTATTTCCAGGACCTACACCGATTGCCGGTTTTCCGGATGAATAAGCGGCTTTTACCATTCCAGGACCACCGGTTGCAAGGATGACATCGGCAGCTTTCATCAATTCATTGGAAAGTTCGATGGTCGGCTCTTCGATACATCCGATGATTCCTTCCGGAGCACCTGCTTTTACAGCTGCTTCTAAAACGATACGGGCAGCTTCAGCGGTACATTTTTTTGCACGCGGATGCGGGCTGATTAAGATTGCATTTCTGGTTTTTAAACAAATCAGACATTTGAAGATAGCGGTAGAAGTCGGGTTTGTGGTAGGAATAACTGCACCTACAAGACCAACCGGTTCAGCGATTTTCTTGATTCCATAAGATTTGTCTTCTTCAATCACACCGCAGGTTTTTACACGTTTGTAAGCGTTATACATATATTCCGCAGCATAATGGTTCTTAATTACTTTGTCTTCAACGACACCCATTCCAGTTTCTTCCACGGCCAGTTTGGAAAGCGGGATACGTTGTTTGTTTGCAGCCATTGCAGCCTCAAAAAAGATTTTATCAACCTGCTCCTGAGTAAACGTGGCAAATTTCTTCTGCGCCTCTCTCATAGCAGCAATCTTTGTCTGGAGTGCTTCTACGCTATCGATAGTTTCAGGTACTTTGGATTCGACTTTTTTTGCCATTCAGAGACCTCCTAAAATAAAATTGGTTGCTTTGCATATAAAAACCATTTGTTTATGAAATTATTTTAGCATAGTAACGAAGTGATTGCAAGAATTGTTAAAAAATAATCGAAATTTTCTGAAAAATGTTAAAAATTTAACCAAATCAAGGAAGTCCCCTGCTTCAATTGCAAAAAGCAATAAGCAGGGGTGGGGACTTGCTTGTATCAGGAGGGGGCAAGCCCCTTCTGATAAGCTGCGTAGCAGCTATTTGGTTATGAGCAAGTAGCGAAGCGGATTGCGAATATCCGCTTGACCTGTATCAAAAAAGTAAAAAAAAGAGAACATTACCGGTTGGAAATGTTCTCTTTTTTGGGAGTTTTATTCGATATTTAATGCTCCGATTTTACTATTTTTTCATGTTGTCACGTTTACGAAGTCTGGAATCCAGAATTTTTTTACGGATACGCAGGGATTTCGGAGTGACTTCAAGCAGCTCATCGGTATCAATGAATTCGAGAGCCTGTTCAAGACTTAACACTCTCGGCGGAGTCAGTTTTAAGGCATCATCGGCAGAAGAAGAACGGGTGTTGGTCAGATGTTTGGTCTTGCAGACATTTAACTCAATATCCTCTGATTTTCCACTCTGTCCGATAACCATTCCGCTGTATACTTTTTCACCAGGTCCGATAAATAAAGTACCACGATCCTGTGCGGAGAAGAGTCCGTAAGTAACAGCTTCACCGGATTCAAAAGCGATTAATGAACCCTGTTTTCTGTAGTTCATATCACCTTTGTATGGTGCATAGCCGTCAAAAGCAGTATTGATGATACCGGTACCCTTTGTGGAGGTCATAAATTCTCCACGGAAACCGATTAATCCGCGGGATGGAATGTGATATTCCAGACGGACGGTTCCGTCACTTGCCGGACTCATGCCCTGCAGTTCACCTTTTCTTTCATTTAAACGGTTGATAACAGTACCGGAAAATTCTTCCGGAACATCAATGTATGCGATTTCGATTGGTTCGAGTTTTTTACCGCGTTCATCTTCGTGATAGATAACTTCTGCTTTGCTGACTGCAAATTCATAGCCTTCACGACGCATGTTTTCGATTAAAACAGACAGATGAAGTTCTCCACGTCCGGAAACTTTAAAGCAGTCTGTGCTTTCTGTTTCTTCTACACGTAAGCTGACGTCTGTATTTAATTCTCTTAAGAGACGTTCTTTTAAATGACGGGAAGTGACGAATTTGCCTTCCTGTCCGGCAAGCGGGCTGTCATTTACAATGAAGTTCATGGAAATTGTCGGCTCGGAAATCTTCTGGAATGGAATTGCCACCGGATTTTCCGGAGAACATAAGGTATCACCGATATGAATATCTGCAATACCGGAGATTGCAACAATAGAACCAAAGCCGGCTTCTGTTACTTCTTTTTTGCCAAGTCCGTCAAATTCGTAAAGTTTGCTGATTTTTACGCGTTTTTTCTTATCAGGATCATGATGGTTTAAAAGTAAAACGTCCTGATTGACACGGATTGTTCCGTTTTCTACTTTTCCGACACCGATACGACCAACATATTCGTTGTAGTCGATAGTACTAATCAGTACCTGAGTTCCTTCATCTGGGTCACCTTCCGGAGCCGGAATATATTTTAAGATAGTTTCAAAGAGCGGCTCCATATTTTCAGGAGTGTCAGCAAGGTCAAGTACAGCGTGACCTGCTTTTGCAGATGCATATAAAAATGGACAGTCAAGCTGTTCGTCTGATGCATCTAAGTCCATTAAAAGTTCTAAGACTTCATCGATAACTTCGTTTGGTCTTGCTTCCGGACGGTCGATTTTGTTGATACAGACAATAACATGTAAATCCAGTTCCAGTGCTTTTTTCAGCACGAACTTTGTCTGAGGCATTGCACCTTCAAAGGCGTCAACTAACAGGATAACACCGTCTACCATTTTTAAAACTCGCTCTACTTCGCCACCGAAATCTGCATGTCCTGGGGTATCGATAATATTAATTTTTGTATCTTTGTAGTAAACAGCAGTATTTTTAGAAAGAATTGTGATTCCACGTTCTCTTTCGATGTCATTGGAGTCCATGACACGTTCCTGCACTTCCTGGTTTTCACGGAATACACCACTCTGTTTTAAGAGCTGGTCAACAAGGGTGGTTTTACCGTGGTCAACGTGGGCAATAATTGCTACATTTCTGATATCTTCTCTTTTTGTTTTCATAATAACCTCTTTTCCAAATAGAATGTACCTATATAAAATAGTAAATGGCACATTAGAAACCGTAAAAAACATTTTTAATCACAAGCCATTCTATCACAATTAGCCGTAAATACAAAGAAAAAATTTAGTTTTCAAAAATTTTTTCAAAAAAAAATAAAAAAACAGGAATAAATCCCCACTCTCATGAATAGATTAATAAAGATAAAATACCAAAAAGAGGAAGGGGAAAGTGATTCATGGCAGATAAAATTATTGAAAACAATCAGGTATCAATGGTGGGCGTAGTTGCATCAGAGTTTGTAAAGAGCCACGAAGTATATGGGGAGGGCTTTTACATGGTAGACATTTTGGTGAAACGCTTAAGTGGTTCGGAGGACAGAATTCCGCTTATGGTCTCAGAAAGACTGGTGGATGTTACGCAAAGTTACTTAGGTGAATATATACAGGTGCAGGGACAGTTTCGGTCCTATAACAGACATGAAGAAAAGAAGAACCGGCTGGTGTTGTCGGTATTTGTCAGAGAACTTACCTTTGTAGAGGAAGAAGATGATTCAGTAGAGACGAATCTGATTGAATTGAACGGTTACATATGTAAGCCGCCGGTTCACAGAATGACTCCGCTTGGAAGAGAGATTGCGGATGTGCTTCTGGCAGTGAACCGTCCTTATGGAAAATCGGATTATATTCCCTGTATCTGTTGGGGAAGAAATGCAAATTTTGCCCGTTCATTTGAAGTTGGAGGACGTCTCCATATCTGGGGAAGAATCCAGAGCAGGGAATATATAAAGAAATTAAGTGAAACCGAGACAGAAAAGCGAACTGCGTATGAAGTTTCTGTCAGTAAACTGGAGTACGGAGAAAATTATGGAGATACAGACCTGCTGAACGGATAAAAACAGAGAAGTTTTGCCGGACAGGAATTTGGATTGCAATCTTTGGTCAGGTGTAGTAAGATATACACAGCATGTGGAAAACGCAAGAAACAGAGGAAAAAGGTCTATATCGAATCTGTAAGAGGTGTAAATATGGAAAACAAAGGAATTGTCCAGGTATATTGTGGCCCGGGAAAAGGCAAAACAAGTGTGGCAATTGGGCAGGCAATTCGAGCAATCGGTCATGGTAAAACGGCGATTGTAATCCAGTTTTTGAAAGGCAGAGCGACTTCCGAGGTGGATTATCTTTCGGTTCTTGAACCGAATGTAAAATTGTTTCGATTTGAAAAAAAGAACAAGTGTTATGAGGATCTGACCGAAGAAGAGCGTCAGGAAGAGAACTTCAATATCCGTAACGGGCTGAATTATGCGAAAAAAGTTCTTGTGACACAGGAATGTGACATGCTGATTCTTGATGAAGTATTAGGTGCTGTGGAGTTTGGAATCATTTCAGATGATGATGTCGTCAACCTGATACAGGCAAAAGATGAGGAGATGGAAATGATTCTGACAGGAAATGTTGTAACTCCGAAATTAAAAGAAGCAGCAGACCGAGTGGTATCACTCGAAATTATCAAGTAATACAGCGAAAATTAAGGCAAAACAATAAGTGGATTACTTAATATTTGCTGTAGTAGCATGAGAATACAGGAAAAAGAGGAACGAAAGATGGTAAGAATTATTATGAGTGGCTGTAACGGTCACATGGGACAGGTAATCAGTGGTCTGGTTGAAAAAGATGCAGATGCAGAAATCGTAGCAGGAATTGATATTGTAGATAACAGAGACAATGGATATCCGGTGTTTACAGATATTGATACATGTGATGTAGAAGCCGATGCAATGATTGATTTTTCATCTGCAAAAGCGACAGACAAGGTATTGGAGTATTGTGCGAAAAAGAAACTTCCATTAGTACTGTGTACAACAGGACTTTCTGAAGAACAGCTTGCAAAGACTAAAGAAGCTGCAAAAGAAACAGCAGTACTTCGTTCTGCAAATATGTCCCTCGGAATTAACACGCTTTTAAAATTACTGCAGGATGCTTCAAAAGTGCTTGCAGCAGCAGGATTTGATGTAGAAATCGTAGAAAAACATCACAATCAGAAATTGGATGCACCAAGCGGTACAGCACTTGCACTGGCTGACAGTATCAATGAAGCAATGGACAATCAGTACGAATATATCTATGACAGAAGTCAGGTAAGACAGAAACGAGATAAAAAAGAACTCGGAATTTCCGCAGTTCGTGGCGGAACAATCGTAGGAGAACACGAAGTATTATTCTGTGGTCCGGACGAAGTGATTGAGTTCAAGCATACTGCATACTCAAAAGCTGTATTTGGAAAAGGTGCAGTAGAAGCAGCAAAATTCCTGAAAGGAAAAGGTGCTGGAATGTATGACATGAGCGATGTTATCGGCTGACAGAATAGAAAATCTGTTTGAAAATAAAAAAGCGTATGGATAAAAAAATGCTGGGAAATTTTTCCTGGCATTTTTTTGTTATCTGAAAACATAAAAATCCGGTTTTTGTCGCATATTATAAGCAGGAAAATTATTTTCAACAGGAAAAGGAGAAGAAATCGATGAAAAAATATGTATTTACTTTACTGCTTGCAGGAATGATGGTTGTTATGACCGCATGTGGAAATAACATGAATGATGCGACAGGCGGAAATCAAAATGATACAGTAAATGATAGTACGACAAATGATAATGGTACGACGAATGATGATACAATGAATAATGATAGAAATAATAATGATAGGAATAATAATGGGGACGGTGTCATCGGAGATATTGGAGAAGACATCGGTGATAGCGTGGAAGATATCGGTGAAGGATTAAAAGACGGCATCAATGATTTGACAGAAGATGGGAACAACAATAATAATGATAACAATAACTTGAATAACAATAAAAATAATTAATAAAGAAGATTTAACACAGCTGCAATCAGACTGCAACTGTGTTTACATAATAATGATGTATACAAAAAAGATAAAATAGTTAAAATTTTCTAAAAACTGTTGAATAATTGACTGAATATTGATATAATAGATTTACATTACAGGAACGAAAGTAAAACACCTGTAAAATACACGTTAAAGGGGTTGGACAGCATGAAATTTATTATAAGCGGAAGAAACATTGATATTACGGACGGACTTAGAACAGCAGTCGAAGATAAGTTAGGAAAACTGGAACGATATTTTACAGCGGATACAGAAATTATTGTAACATTAAGTGTAGAAAAAGAACGTCAGAAAATTGAAGTAACGATTCCAGTAAAAGGTAATATCATTCGTTCTGAGCAGGTAAGCAATGATATGTATGTTTCCATTGACCTGGTAGAAGAAATCATTGAAAGACAGTTAAGAAAATACAAAACAAAAATTATTAACAAGAAACAGAACGTGGAAACATTCCAGCCGGAATTTATTGAAAAAGACTACGAAGATGATACAAACGAAATTAAAATCATTCGTACCAAAAAATTTGGATTTAAACCAATGTATCCGGAAGATGCATGCGTACAGATGGAATTACTTGGACATAACTTCTTTGTATTCTTAAATGCAGAAACAGAAGAAGTCAATGTTGTGTATAAGAGAAAAGGAAACACGTATGGTCTGATTGAACCGGATTTCTCTGATGAAGATTAAGAATGAAAGATTAAAAATTGAATAGGCTATGGATAGAGGCTGTAGAGAAGTTCTACAGTCTCTATTATATTCTGAGGAAATATAATTAACATGGAAGATTCAAAGAAAATATTAAAAATTATTGAAAATTTAAAATTACAAATGCAGGAACAAAAATGTATTTATCGATGGTTGGAAGATGGAACAATTGATAAGGTAGTATGTAAATTTAATGCCCCTATTGAGTTAGAGGAATTGCAAAAAATTTACCAAAAGTATCCAAATATAAAACTGCCAGAATCGTATATTGCCTTTTTGAAATGCTCTAATGGGGCTCAGCTCTATGAAAGCTTAACTTGTAAAGCATCAACTATTTGTACAATTTATTC
This sequence comes from Firmicutes bacterium OM04-13BH, assembly GCA_003481745.1. Classification (GTDB taxonomy): domain Bacteria; phylum Bacillota; class Clostridia; order Lachnospirales; family Lachnospiraceae; genus Blautia; species Blautia stercoris. Next base: position 53,221 of record QULP01000010.1, on the reverse strand, counting down.
TTTGCAAGAAGCGTTTGTACATAGAGAAAATTTACATCAGAGTATTTTATTTCAAAGTGAAGATACGAAGGACTTGCTTCCAATTTTACTTCTTGAAGATATTGGAGAAATTTTTTTGGATACAAAAGTTTCGGATGGAAAAGAATATCTACTATATCCTTTTCCAGAAGATAAGAGATTTCCCTATTCATTTGCTGATTGGTTAGGAAAGTTTGTTGTTGCACAGGGAAATGAATATTGGAATTGGTAAAATGGATAGAGGCTGTAGAGAAGTTCTACAGTCTCTATTTTTGCGTGCAAAATGAAAAAAGTACCTTGAATTTCCAAAACTACCATGCTAGTATACTAGTTATAGAGAACTTGATAACAAAATCTATAAAGATGAGATAGGGATGGTGGATACGAAGGATGATAGAAATCTTAGAGGGAACACACGAGACAATCAACTATGGTAATCCATTAGGACTTAGATTGTTTCATAATGTAGACTACGAGGATTACCCGGAGCACTGGCATACTGCAATTGAAATCATTATGCCGATTCATGAAGGATATAACGTGATTATCGGAAGTAAAAAGTATTGTTTAAAAGAAGGAGATATTTTAATTATCAACCCGGGTGTACTGCATGGATTGGAAGCACCGCCAACTGGGGAACGTATTATTTTACAATTCAGTGACTACTTATTATATTCGTTAAAAGAAATGGAGACACTGTTAAATGTGCTTCCGCCTGTGCTGTATTTATCAGAGGAAGAAGACACGCAGAGATTATACAGTTTTGTAAAACGTCAGATGGATTCCATTATTGTGGAGTATGATGAGGAAAAGGCATTTTTTAATGCAGTCATTTACGCAAAATTAATTGAAATATTTGTACATATCGGACGAAATGTTATAAGCGGAGGTCGAAAGAATAAAAATCAGGTTTTGCGCACAGAAAATAATCCGGAAAAGAAAAAGGAATATATGGAAACGATTATGAGTGCCTGTAATTATATTAATCAGCACTATCAGGAAGCTCTTTCTTTGGAAGAGGTGGCAGAATTCAGTGGATTTTCCAAGTTCCATTTTACAAGGATTTTTAAGCAGTGTATGAATATGACATTCTATGAATATCTGAATCAGAAGCGGATTTCAAAGGCAGAGGAATTGCTTAGTACGACCGGAGAAAGTGTGACGGAAATCGCAATGAGCTCCGGATTTTCTTCGATTAGTGCATTTAACCGTACCTTTAAATCAATAAAAGGATGTTCACCATCGGAGTATCGTGGAAAAAGCAGTACCGATGAGATGTGCAGGAAAAAATAAGAATCCCATTTTCGGGGTTCTTATTTTTGTTGTATAAAAAGAAAGCAAGAATCGGGAAACACTCGGCAACATTAAGGGAGAATTTTTACAGGGAATCCTTTATGATAAGGGTAAAATAAAGAAACGAGTAAATTCAGAATAGAGTAGAAAAAAGGAGACCGTTATGAGTCAGTCAATTAAACTTCCAAAACTTCTGCAGGAAGGCTGTGTATTACAGCGTGGAGAAAAAACAAGAATTTGGGGATGGTACAAACCACAGGCAGAGCTTGAGGTTACATTTCAGGAGAAAGTTTACAGAACCAAATGTGATGCGGAAGGAACATTTGAGACAGAAATTTCCTGTGAAAAAACAGGTGGTCCTTATGTGTTGAGCATAAAAAGTGAAGATGGACAGGAGACAGTCGTAAAAGAGGTTTATGTGGGAGATGTATTTGTCTGCTCTGGACAGTCTAACATGGAACTTCCGATTACAAGAGTGCGTGAAATGTTTCCGGATGAACCGGGAAATGCAATGGTACACCAGTATAAAGTGGAAGAATGTCCGGTGTTTACAGGGGCATTAAAAGAACATAAAGAAGCAGGCTGGAATGAATGTGTGGGAATGCCACTAGAAGAGACAACTGCACTGGGATATTTCTTTGGATATATGATTCAGAAAAAAGAGCAGGTTCCGGTCGGAATTATCAACATCAGCAAAGGGGGAACTCCGGTAGAAGCATGGATGAGTGAAGAAGCCTTGGCAGATTACCCGGAGTTTTTAGAAGTAAAAGAGCGTTTTGCACAAGACGGATATATTGAAAATCTGCTCAGTGCACAGGATAAAAAAGAAAATGCATGGCATGAACTGCTTTCAAAGAAAGAGGCAGAGACAGAGGATGCACCGTGGAACATCTTGGAAGTTCCGGGCTGGTTTGATAAACAGGGACTTGAAAACTTCAGTGGATTACTACATTTAAAGAGAACTTTTGAAGTGCCAAAAGAACTGGCAGGAAAATCTGCAATTTTAAAAATGGGAACGCTTGTGGATAGTGACCGTATCTTTATCAACGGAGAAAAGGTGGGAGAAACCGGTTATTGTTTTCCGCCAAGAATTTATCCGGTACCGGAGGGACTTTTAAAGGCAGGAGAAAATGAAATCTTTATCCGTCTGGAGTGTCGTGATGGAAAAGGTCGTATCACTCCGGATAAACCTTGTGATGTATGTTTTGAATCAGGAGAAAAAATCAGCCTTCGTGGAACATGGGACTATCAGGTGCGTGTAGTCAGCGAACAGGCTCCGATACTTACCTTTATTACAAGACAGCCAACCGGAATGTATCAGGGAATGGTTGCACCGTGTACCAACATGACCGTAAAAGGAGTGCTGTGGTATCAGGGAGAATCCAATGAGTGGTATCCGGAAAGTTATGAAGATTTGATTCAGAAGATGATTTTGAACTGGAGAGCACATTGGAAACAGGAAGAACTGCCGTTTATTGTGATTCAGCTTCCGGCTTGTGGAATGGATAACCGTGGAGATGGCGCATGGGCAGTCATTCGTGAAGCCCAGAAAAATGCAGCAAAACTTCCAGATGTGGCAGTTACTGTAAACTTAGATTTGGGAGAATACAATGATTTGCATCCACTTAATAAAAAAGGTGTGGCACACCGTGCTTATCTTGCAGCAAGAAAAGTGATGTACAAAGAAGAGATTATCAGTGAAGGACCAAAGCTGATTTCTTATGAGAAAACAGCAGATGGCGTAGAATTTATTTTTGATACACAGGATGGTCAGCCACTGGAAATTGTCTGTGGAGACAGCGTAAATGAATTTGAAACTGCAAAAGCAGATGGAGTATTTTATCCGGCAAAAGCGGAAATTGAAGATACGAAAGTAAAAGTATTTGGAGAAGAAATTAAAAAAGTGCGTTATGCATGGAAGGATTCCCCACTTGATGGTCTGTTAAAAAATAAAGAAGGACTTTTGACAGCTCCGTTTGAGATAGAAATAAAGTAGAGAATTAAGATTAAATCGGATAGAAAAAAGTAAAGGAACAGGAGCGGCAGATGAAACGATTATTTAATGATGGATGGGAGTTTTGTAAACAGCCCCTTGAGACAAGCTTAGAACAGGTACAGAAAAAAATGCAGGATTTTTATGCAGTAGGAATCCCGCATGACTGGATGATTTCCCAGGTGGAAAATTTATACGAAGACGGAATGGGCTGGTATCACAAGAAATTCAACTGGACAAAAGAGGAAGAAGAACTGGTCGTACTTCGGTTTGATGGAATTTACATGGACAGCCGTATCTATGTAAATGGAGTACAGGCGGGAGAATGGAAATATGGATACACGACATTTGAAGTAGACGTTACGAACCTGTTAAAAGACGGCGAGAATGAAATCTTTGTATCGATTACTTTTCAGACTCCAAACAGCCGTTGGTATACCGGAGCCGGAATTTATCGTAATGTATGGTTAAAGAGGCTTCCTTTGGAACATTTTGTATCAGATGGAATTTATTTTTCAGCCAAAAAAGAAGATGAAAATATATGGCAGGTAGAGATTGATGCCGAGGTTGAAGCAACAAGCGAACTGCAGGTAGTTTATGAATTAAAAGCAAAAAATTCAGAAACGATTCAGAAACTTGCCGGGGAAGAGACCATAACAAAAGAAGACGGTATTTATGTGCATTATTTAAAGGCAAAAGTGAACCACCCGGATATCTGGGATGTAGAACATCCGGATTATTATGATTTAATCGTTTCTTTATATAAGGGAACAGAATTAATTGAGCAGGAAGTGCAGAATGTCGGTTTCCGTACAATTGAATTGAATCCAAATCAGGGATTTTTATTAAATGGAAGAAAAGTAAAATTAAACGGTGTCTGTGACCATCATGACCTGGGATGTCTTGGAACTGCTTTTCATAAAAAGGCAATGAGAAGAAAATTTGAACTCTTAAAAGAGATGGGAACCAATGCAGTCCGTCTTTCTCACAATATGCCGGCACCGGAAGTCATGGAACTGGCAGATGAGATGGGACTTTTGATTGTGACAGAAGCTTTTGATATGTGGGAATCTTCTAAGAATCCGTATGATTATGCAAGATTTTTCCCTGAATGGTATGAAAGAGATGTCAAAAACTGGGTGAAACGTGACAGAAATCATCCAAGTCTGATGATGTGGAGTATCGGAAACGAAATTTATGATACCCATGTCGGTGATAAGGGACAGTACTGGACTCGTATTTTAATAGAAGAAGTACGAAAATACGACCCGAGAAACAATGCCGAAGTGACGATTGGTTCGAACTATATGCCGTGGGAAAATGCACAGAAATGTGCGGATATCGTAAAAAATGCCGGATATAACTATGGAGAGAAATATTATGCAGACCACCATAAAAATCATCCGGAATGGGTCATTTATGGAAGTGAGACTGCTTCGATTGTACAGAGCCGTGGAATCTATCATTTCCCATACCGCCAGTCTGTACTGACAGATGAAGATGAGCAGTGTTCTGCTCTTGGAAATTCCACAACAAGCTGGGGTGCAAAATCGGTTGAAGCATGTATTCAGGCAGAAGCAGAACATCCGTATTCCTGTGGACAGTTTATTTGGACCGGATTTGACTATATCGGAGAGCCGACTCCGTATCACACAAAAAATTCTTATTTTGGACAGATTGATACAGCCGGATTTTTTAAGGATTCTTTCTATTTATATAAGGCGGGATGGGTCGATTATAGAAAAGAACCATTTGTGCATATTTTCCCATACTGGGATTTTAATGACGGACAGTTTATTGATGTAAGAGTCTGCTCCAATGCGCCGGTTGTGGAATTGATTTTTAATGGCAAGAGTCAGGGAATCTGTACATTAGATGCAAAGAGTGGAAAACAGCTTGCCGGACACTGGCAGATTCCTTATGAAGAGGGCGAACTGCGTGCGGTTGCCTGTGACGAAGAAGGAAATGAAATCGCAGAAGATGTTCAACATTCGTTTAAAGATGCGGAAAAAATCTGCTTAAACGCATCCGAAAGTGAACTGCTTGCAGACGGTGAAGATTTATTATTTGTAGAAATTTCAATGAGAGATAAAGACGGATATCCGGTTCAAAATGCAAACAACCGTGTCTGGATTGAAGCGGAAGGCGCCGGAGTCTTAGTTGGAACAGATAATGGAGACAGTACCGATACCGAGCAGTATACTTCCGGAAGTCGAAGGTTATTCAGCGGAAAACTCTTAGCAGTATTTAAGACAAAAGACAAAGCAGGAGATTTAAAAATCCGTGTCAGCAGTGCAGGAATGAAAACAAAAGAACTGGTCATTCCGGTAAAAGAAGCAAAAGTAAGAGAAGGAATCAGTCTGCTTGCTTATGAAGGAGTAAGAAAAGCAGAACCGGAAAAAACAGAGGATGTGGAAGTGAGAAACATTTATCTGGAAAGCGAAAATGGTCTGCATCTGCATGAAGAAAATCAGGAAACGATCGTAAAAGCACATTTTAGTCCGGCAAATGCAAAAGATAAAGAATTAATCTGGAGTATTGTAGATGATGCGGGGATTCCGTTAAAGATTGCAACAATTGAAGAAATCGGGTACGGTCGCGTAAAAGTAACCGCAAAGAGTGATGGGAATTTCAGACTTCGCTGTATGTCAAAGAGCGGAACAGACCATATCTGTATTATTTCTTCCCTGGAATTTATTATTACAGGACTTGGAAAAGCCTTTACCGACCCTTATGAATTTGTAAGTGCCGGTCTGTATAACTACAGCAAAGGTGAAATCGGAAACGGGAATGAACATGGAGTGGCGACTGCAAGAGATGGAGAAAGTCAGGTTGGATTTAGAAATATTGACTTTGGCGTGTATGGTTCTGACGAAATTACCGTTCCGGTTTTTGCACTGACCGATGACCCTTATGAAATTGAAATTTATGAAGGCATGCCGGATGAAGGAGGCAGTCTGCTTGGCAAATTTATTTATCAAAAGCCAAAAATGTGGAATGTTTATCAGTTAGAAACTTTCCATTTGAATAAGAGATTGCGTGGAATCAGCGAAATCTGCTTTGTACTTCGTGAGAAGGTTCATATCAAAGGATTCTGGTTTAAACGCTATAATCGTGCATGGCAGATACTTGTGGCAGGAGAATGTGACAAGATTTACGGAGACAGCTTTGAACGTGCAGGAGAAGAAATTCATCAGATTGGAAATAACGTTACCATTCGTTTTGAGCAGATGGATTTTGGCGAAAAAGGAACAAAGAGTCTTGTAATTTGTGGAAGTACTCCGCTTGAAAAGAATACGATTATTCTGAAATTTGCCAAAGATGGAGTTGAAGAACAGAGAATGGTTGAATTTATGGGAACAAAGACGAAACAGAGCTTTGAGATAGAACCGATTTACGGAGTTAACGATGTAAGTCTGGTATTCCTTCCGGGAAGCAACTTTAACTTTACGAGTATCTGTTTTTGCGAAGCATAAAAAATAAGACAGGGACTGCATGGGAAAAACAGGCAGTCCTTGTTTTTATTAAGGTGTTAATTCGCAAGATGTGAGCAATTTATGAGGAAAGATATAGAAAATAGCCAGAAGAAATAGCAAAAATCGGGCATTTTTTAGCAAGATGTGACTAGCCAAATGGGAAAATGCATAAAAACATACAAGTATTATGCACATGTTGCTAAAATAATGGCAAAAAAAGAAATGCATAAGCGCTAACCGTACGATATAATTGGTTTATCAAGTGGAACACAAGAAAGTTTAGTTGAAAGGGAGGAGCAACGAAATGAAAAAACAGAAAGACAATGTACAGGTTCCGCAGTCGGGTCAGATAGCAGTTAATACAAAAGAACATTCACTGCTGAGACATATTAAAAAAGAGTGGAGATTATATTCTTTAATGATTATCCCTCTTTTATATTACATTATTTTTAAGTATGTACCGGTAGTCGGAAATATCATTGCTTTCAGACGCTATAAGGGAGGTCCGAATATCCTTGGTGAATATTGGGTAGGATTTCGGTACTTTGAACAGTTTATCAAAGACCCTCAGTTCTGGCAGGCATTTTGGAACACACTGAGATTAAGTATCGGATATTTATTAGTGCGTTTCCCGGTTACTTTAATCTTTGCACTTCTTCTGAATGAAATCAGAAAGAAAATGTGGAAAAAATCAGTGCAGACGATTTCTTATCTGCCACACTTTATCTCACTCGTAGTTGTTTGTGGTATGGTAAAAGAACTGTTAGCAGCAGAAGGACCAGTCAATAAACTGATTCATATGTTTGGAGCTGATAAAATCGCATTTATGTCTGAACCAGGTTGGTTCGATTTTGTATACATCGCATCTGGTGTATGGCAGGCATTAGGATGGGGTACAATCCTTTATCTGGCAGCAATGACAGGTATTAACACTGAATTATATGAAGCAGCATCTATGGATGGTGCAGGAAGATTCCAGCAGGTTATTCATGTAACAATTCCGGGAATCATGCCAACAATCATGACCCTGTTAATCATGGATATCGGTGGTATCGTAACATCAAGTAATATGCAGAAAATCTTGTTATTATACAACCCACTGAATCAGCAGAGAGCCGACATCATCGGAACTTTGGTATACAGAATGGGTATTACAGGTGGTAACTTCAGTTACGCCGCAGCAGTTGGTCTGTTTGAAGGTGTAATTGGTCTGATTCTTGTTACATCTGCGAACTTCTTATCTAAGAAATTTACAGAAACATCATTATGGTAGAAAGGAGTACAGGAAGAAAATGAACAATATGAAACCAACAAAAGGATATCGTGCCTTTCAGGTAATCAATACGATTATTATGATTTTTGTCATCTTTATTACCCTGTATCCTTTTGTATATCTTGTAGCACAGTCATTCAGCAGTGATGCTGCTGCAAGTGCCGGAAAAGTTACTTTTTATCCAATCGGATTTAACGTAAACACTTACAAATATATCTTAAGAGATAATCAGTTCTTCCGTTACTATGGAAATACCATTTTTTATACAGTAGTCGGAACTTTTATCTCTGTAGCATGTACAGCGCTGATTGCATATCCGCTGTCAAAGCCAAGATTAAGATTAAACAAAGTAATTACACCGTTAGTTGTATTCACCATGTATTTTGCAGGTGGTATGATTCCAAACTATATCGTAATCACACAGTGGTTAGGTCTTCAGGACAGTATGTGGTCAATCATTCTTCCAAATGCAATCAGTACATTCAACTTACTGGTTATGAAATCTTTCTTCGCAGGACTTCCGGAAGAACTTGAAGAAGCAGCAGCAATCGACGGAATGAATACTTATCAGATTTTCTTAAAAATCATTATTCCGTTATCCAAACCAATCATTGCAACCATGTGTCTGTTCTATATGGTAACCATGTGGAATGAATGGTTCACGCCAATGTTGTACTTAGATTCAAAAGACAAATGGCCGGTTGCTCTGTATGTAAGACAGTTAGTAGAGGGGGCAAATAATACGGAAATCGGTTCTTCCGATGCAAGTAGTGTACAGGCAACTGTAAAATCTGCAACCATGGTATTAACATCTATCCCGATTATCTGTGTTTATCCATTCGTACAGAAATACTTTGTACAGGGTATGACAATCGGAGCAGTAAAAGGCTGATACTTAACAAGTTTTAACAGGGTACGCCAAGGCGTACCCGCATATAAGGAAATTTTAAGGAAATTTATAATTTAACTATGTGAATTGCGTATGATTAAACGTACGTTAAAAAATCATAACTTAAGGAGGTAATTATGAAAAAGAAACTCGTAGCAATGACACTTGTGTTAGCTATGGCTGGCACTACATTAGCAGGCTGTGGCGGCAGCAAATCATCAGACAGCAAAGACGGACCGACTCTTTCAGCAGAAGATGCAGACAAAGACCTTGATTACACTTATGGAGAAGACGAAACTTTCCATTCAGACGAAGCAGTAAAATATTCCATGATGTACTCTGACCATGAAAACTACCCTTACAATGAGGACTGGTTACTTTGGAAAGCAATCGAAGAAAAAACAAATGTAACATTTGACCTGACAATCGTTGCAAGAACAGACTACAATGATAAAGTTTCTGCTTCTGTAAACAGTGGTAGTGCTCCTTACATCATTCCAAAAACTTATGATTCTACTGCTTACGAAGACAGCGGTCAGATTGTTCCAATCAGTGACTGGGTTCAGTACATGCCGAACTATCAAAAATGCGTAAAAGACTGGGGCATGGAAGACGACTTACAGCAGATTCTGGCATCCAACGGTAAATACTATCGTCTGCCGGGTATGTGGGAGACAACAGCCGGTGGTTACTCTCTTGCAATTCGTAAAGATGTATTTGAAGCAGCCGGTGTAGACCTTTCAAATGAAAGCTCCTGGACATGGGATGACTTTTATGAAGCATTAAAGAAAGTAAAAGAATATACAAAAGCAGATTATGTATGGTCTGATGGATTTGGGTTCGGAAGTACCATGAATATCGCTGCAACAGTTTATAATGTAACAGGTGGTTACTCCAATGACGGTGGTGACTGGGGCTTAAAAGATGGTACAAAATTTGACTTTGATAAAGGAGAATTCTACTTCGCTGATACAACAGACGAATACAAAGAATACCTCACAATGTTCCACAAAATGTACGAAGATGGTTTAATTGACCCTGAAACATTTACACAGGATACCACGCAGGCGCAGGCAAAATTCTTCCGTGGTGATTCTTATGTTTTAAATATGAACTATCAGATTTATTCTGATATCCAGAATGGTAAAATGCAGGTCGATGGAGCTGAATTATACTTCCTGACTCCTCCGGCAGGTTCTGCAGGACAGTTAAAAGTTTCCAGCGCAGCTGGTCGTCTTGAAAATGGTATTATGATTACTCAGAATGCTTTAGATGAACTTGGTGAAGAAGGATTTATCAAAATGCTTCGTTTCATCGACTGGTTATGGTACTCAGACGAAGGACAGACTTTATGTCTGTGGGGTGTTGAAGGTGAAACCTATACAAAAGATGATGATGGAAATATCGTATTAAACTCTGACATCTACTACAATGGTATTAACCCAGGTGCAGAAAAACAGTTAAACGTAGACTATGGATTTGGTAATGGTGTATTTGCTTACGGCGGTTCTAAAGAACTTCAGTATTCTAAATTCTCTGATGGAGAAAAAGAATGGAACGAAAGAGTAAATGCAAGCAAAGAAGATATCCAATTAAAACCACCAATTCTTGCTGATGAAATGCAGAAAGAAGAAATGAACTTAGTTAAGACTCCTCTTATGGACTATGTAAATACAGCAGCTCTGGAATTCATCACTGGTAAACGTGATCTGGATAAAGACTGGGATGCTTACGTAAAAGACTGTGAAAACAAAGGCAGCCAGAAATACGTAGACGAAGCAAACGAAATTTATCAGGATACAAAAGACCTTCTTAAATAATTAAAATAAGCAGTAACCAGAGAAAAGAATCTGGCAGCGCAAGCTGTCGGGTTCTTTTTAGAACAAAAAACATGGAAATAAACCTGGAGGATGTATGGCTACATTAGAAATTTCAAAGAATAAGGGACTTTATTTTGTAATTCCAGAAGAATGTGGAATCGGTGTGAAAAAAGTAGCAGGCAAAGTGGCAAAAGATGTAGAGGGGACACTCTCATTTTGTCCTGAAATCTGTGAAACAGCTGTACCGGCAAAACAGGCAGTGATTGCAGTGACTGCAGGAAGCGGAAAACTGGCAGAAACACTGTGCAGTAAGATTTCAAAACTTGGACAGGTAGAAGGAAAACGGGAATCTTATGCGTTTATTGTGGCAGAAAATCCGGTAGAAGGAATTGAAAGCGCACTTGTTATTTACGGAAGTGATAAACTTGGAACCATTTATGGACTGTTTCATCTGTCAGAGTTGTTAGGTGTGACAGCAATGGTTGACTGGGGAGACTGCCAGTACGTGAAACAGGACTCTTTTATCTTAAAAGAAGAGGATTCTTTTGTATCAAAAGAGCCGTCTGTGAAATACAGAGGATTTTTCATCAATGATGAATGGCCATGTTGTGGAAACTGGGCAACTTCTCATTTTGGAAGTTTTAATGCAAAAATGTATGACCATATTTTTGAATACCTCCTCCGTATGAAAGGAAATTATTTATGGCCGGCGATGTGGGCGGAAAACTTTATGTTAGACGGTCCGGATTTGGAGTCTATGAAACTGGCTGATGAATACGGAATTTATATCGGAATGTCTCATCATGAACCTTGTATGCGTTCCGGTGCAGAATACAGCAAGGTGAGAGGACCGAAAAGTCCGTATGGAGATGCATGGAGCTATGTGACAAACAAAGAAGGAATCTTAAGATTCTGGGAGGACGGTGTGAAACGAAGCATCGGTCACAATGTATTTCCAACAGTCGGAATGAGAGGAGAAAACGACAGCAAGATGCTGGGCGAAGATTCTCTGATTTCCGATAATGTACGTCTGTTAAAAGAAATTATTACAAAACAGCGTGAGATGATTCATGAACATCTGGAAACAGACGGAAAGAAAGTTCCGCAGTTATTTGCAGTTTATAAAGAAGTAGAAGATTACTATTTTGGTGGTGGAAGCGAAGAAGGACTGCGTGGATTTGAAGAACTTGAGGACGTAACCTTACTGCTTTGCGAAGACAACTGGGGAAATATGAGAGCACTTCCGGAAGCATTTGAGAGAAATCATAAAGGTGGATTTGGAATGTATTTCCATCTGGATTATCATGGAGACCCTGTTTCTTATGAATGGGTTTCTTCTACCGAACTTTCCAAGATTTGGGAGCAGATGACAGAAGCTTATGAATACGGAGTAAGAGAACTCTGGATTGTCAATGTCGGAGATGTGAAATTCCAGGAATTTCCGTTAAATTACTTTATGGATTTGGCATATGATTTTGAAAAATGGGGTTCTTCTGCTCCAAACAGCACAAAAGAGTATACCAAAGCATGGATTTCATCCATGTTCGGAAGCTATACTTCAAAAGAAGAGCGAGAAGAAATTCAGGAAGTATTAGAAGGCTATTTAAAAATCAATGCATTAAGAAAACCGGAATCTTTAAATGATACGGTTTACCATCCGGCACATTACTTAGAATGTGAAAAACAGTTATCTTTTTGTGGAAAACTCGAAGAAAAGAATGAAAGGCTGTGGAAAACTTTAGAGGAGCGTGGTATGGGAGATGCTTACTTCAGCATGATTTATTTCTCAGCAGAAGCATCCTTTAATTTACTGAAAATGCATCTTTATTCTGGAAAAAACCACTTATATGCTTCTCAGGGAAAGGCAGTTGCAAATGAGTATGACAAGTTAGTGGAAGCTTGTATTGAAAAAGATGAAGCCTTAAAAGCTCAGATGGCAGCATTTAAAGATGGAAAATGGGCAGGAATGGAATTGGCTTCTCATATTGGATTTACAAACTGGAATGATGAAGACTGGAGATATCCGGTGCGTCACGTAATTCGTCTTCCGAAAAAACCGAGACTGGTCGTGACAAGAGCAGATAAAACCCAGCATTATACGAACCAGTATTTCCCGATTACACTTGTGATTGATGATTTCGTAGTTTCTTCTAGCAAAAAGGCTAAAATTCAAATTGCTAACGGTGGTCAGGGAAGCGTAAAATGGAAGATACAGGAAGGCGCAAGAAAAGTCGGATTGGATGGAATTGCACATGAATCTCAGGATGAAACTTCATGCGAATGGCTGGAATTTTCCAAAATGTCCGGAGAGACTGCACTTCAGGACGAAGTTGAAATTTCTTTAAAAGAAGAAAACCTTCCGCTTGGAGAAGAAGTATCCTGCAGTTTTGAAATTAAGACGGAAACTGAGTTTGTTCCGGTTCTGGTAAAAGCACTGAAAAAAGATACCAGTGCACTTCCGAAAGGGGCATTTCTTGCAGAACATGGCATGTTTGTAATCGATGCAATTCATTATGCAGATAAAAATGCAGGAACATATGAGAAAGAAACTGTAGAATTTAAAGAGTTATACGACTTTGGGAAATATCAAAGCGGAATTAAGGCATTTCCGGTAACGGCGGCGTTTGATTCAAAAGAAAATGCTCCGTCTGTAACGTATGAACTCTTTAGTGAAGAAGAAAAAGAGTGCATCTTAAAACTTTATACTTCTCCTGCAAATCCACTGATTTATGGAGGAAAACTTTCTATGGGAGTTTCTGTAAATGGCGAGGTGGATAAGCTGGTTACATTTACAGAGGATGGCTATAAAGGTGGAGAACCGGGCTGCATTCCATGGGAACAGGCAGTTTTGAATCAGGAACATGCAGGAAGTACAGAGATTGCTTTGAAAAAAGGTTTGAATAAAATTACAGTTTCCGCAAGAGAAGCGGGACTTGTATTGGAGAGATTGGTTGTTTATCCAAAAGACATGGAAAGAGACACTTCTTATCTCGGGGAAAAAGAATGTAGCAGAGTAACATTATCAATAGAAAAATAAAAAAAGAAAGTGAGGAACAAGATAATGGCAGTTAAAATGAAAATGAAGACAGCAGTAATGACAGATTTACAGAAAGTAGAAATTCAGGAACGTGAAGTTCCGACACCGAAGAGTGATGAAGTACTTGTAAAAGTAGAATATGTAGGAATCTGTGGTTCTGACTTACATTACTATGAATCAGGAAGAATCGGAGATTTTATCGTAGAAACTCCTTTCGTACTGGGACATGAAGCAGGTGGTACTGTTGTGGAAGTTGGCGAAAATGTAAAACACTTAAAAGTTGGTGACAGAGTTGCCTTAGAGCCAGGAAAAACCTGTGGAAAATGCGAATTCTGCAAACAGGGTAAATACAATCTGTGTAAAGACGTTGTATTCTTCGCAACTCCGCCGGTAGATGGTGTATTCCAGGAGTATGTTGCACATGAAGCTGACCTTTGTTTCAAACTTCCGGAAAACGTAAGTACAATGGAAGGTGCATTAATTGAACCATTAGCAGTTGGTATGCATGCCGCAAATCAGGGAGGCGCTCATCTTGGACAGACAGCAGTTGTGACAGGTGCAGGATGCATCGGTCTTGTAACTCTGCTTTCTTTGAAAGCAATGGGTGTATCTAATGTAATTGTAGTTGATATTATGGAAAAACGTCTGCAGAAAGCATTGGAACTTGGAGCAACAGCAGTTATCAACGGAAAAGAAGAAGATACGGTTGCCCGCATTATGGAACTGACAGGTGGAAGAGGATTTGACCTCGGAATCGAAACCGCAGGTTCTCAGATTACAGCTTCCCAGTTAATAAAAGGTGCAAATAAAGGCGCAACTATCGTATTTGTCGGATACAGTGCAAGCGGTGAAATGACACTGCCAATCGGTATGGCACTTGACAAAGAACTGACATTTAAAACTGTATTCCGTTACAGAAATATTTATCCGATGGCAATCGATGCAGTTGCTTCCGGAAAAATCAATATCAAAGATATCGTAACAGACTACTTTGAGTTAGATGATATTCAGAATGCACTGGATTCCTGCGTAAAGAATAAAGCAGATATCGTAAAAGGTGTAATTAAAGTCTGCTAATAAAATAGTCTGCTGGTAAATAAAGAGAGGAATTGAGGAAAAAGATGAGAGACAGAAAAAAAGCAAGAGAACGGGCAGAAGCACTGGTTTCACAGATGACAGTAGATGAGATGGCAAGTCAGTTAAAATTTGATGCTCCGGCAATTGAAAGACTTGGAATTCCTGCATATAACTGGTGGAATGAAGGACTTCACGGAGTAGCAAGAGCCGGTACAGCAACCGTATTCCCACAGGCAATCGCAATGGCGGCAGCGTGGGATACAGATTTAATGAAGGCAGAGGCTTCTGTTATTTCAGAAGAAGCACGTGCAAAATATAATGAGTCTATAAAGCATGGAGATAGAGACATTTACAAAGGGCTTACTTTATGGTCTCCAAATGTAAATATCTTCCGTGACCCAAGATGGGGAAGAGGACATGAAACTTATGGGGAAGACCCGACTTTAACATCCAGACTTGCAGTTCCATTTATCGAAGGACTGCAGGGTGATGGAGAATATTTAAAGACAGCAGGATGTGCAAAACATTTTGCAGTTCACTCCGGACCGGAAGCACTTCGTCATTCTTTCGATGCAAAAGCAAACAAGAAAGATATGTATGAAACCTATCTTCCAGCTTTTGAAGCCTGCGTAAAAGAAGCGGATGTAGAAGCAGTGATGGGAGCTTACAACCGTACAAACGGAGAACCGTGCTGTGCAAGTGAAGAACTGATGGAACATATTCTTCGTGAAGACTGGAAATTTGAAGGTCATTATGTATCAGACTGCTGGGCAATCCGTGATTTTCATGAACACCATATGGTAACCAAAAACGGTGTAGAATCTTCAGCACTGGCATTAAATAAAGGCTGTGACTTAAACTGTGGCTGTACTTATCTGTGTTTAAAAGAAGCATTAAATAAAAGACTGACCACAAAAGAAAAAGTAAAAGAGGCTGCAATCCGTCTCTTTACTACAAGATTTCTGCTTGGAATGTTCGACGAGACTGAATTTGATAAGATTCCGTATACAGCAGTAGAATCCAAAGAACATCTGGAACTTTCCAGAAAAGCAGCAGAAGAAAGTATTGTTCTTCTTAAGAATAATGGAATCTTACCGCTCAAAAAAGAAGAACTTAAGATTATTGGTGTTATCGGACCAAATGCAGATAACAGAAGCTCTCTGGATGGAAATTATCATGGGACAGCTTCCCGTTATATTACAGCACTTGAAGGAATTCAGGATTATGTCGGCGATGATGTAAGAGTCATGTATGCAAAAGGAAGTCATTTATTTCTGGATAAAGAAGAAGCGCTTGCACAGGAAGATGACAGAATTGCAGAAGCACTCAGCGTAGCAGAGCATAGTGACGTGGTTGTACTATGTATTGGTCTGGACGAATCACTTGAGGGAGAAGAGGGAGATACCGGAAATGCTTATGCGTCCGGAGATAAAGAGAATCTTGAATTTCCAAAGAGTCAGCAGAGACTGATGCATGCAGTATTAGAAACCGGTAAAAAAGTAATTGTATGCAACTTTACCGGAAGTGCCATGAATCTTTCTGAGGCAGAAGAAAAAGCAGAGGCAGTCATTCAGGCATGGTATCCGGGTTCACAGGGTGGAAAAGCACTGGCAAATATCTTATTTGGCGAAGTTTCTCCAAGTGGAAAACTGCCGATTACCTTCTATCGTACCTTAGATCAACTGCCAGATTTCACAGATTATTCTATGAAGGGCAGAACTTATCGTTATCTGACCGAAGAACCATTATATCCATTTGGATATGGTTTAAGCTATGGGGATGTGCAGGTGGAAAAGGCAGAATTTGCAAAAGCACCGGAAAAAGAGCAGGATGCTGAAATTTGCGTTACCGTGAAAAATTATTCTGAAGTAGCAACAAGAGATGTAGTAGAAGTGTATATCAAGAATCAGGATTCCAAGTATGCACCGGTAAATCCGGCTCTGTGCGGATTTGCAAAAGTTTCTCTTGGAGCAGGGGAAGAAAAAGAGCTGACCATTACAGTTTCAAAAGAAGCTTATAAAGTCGTAAATGACGAAGGAGAAAAGATTTTCGATTCTTCTTCCAGTGTTCTCTTTGTCGGAACAAACGGTCCGGATAAGAGAAGTGAAGCTTTAACAGGAAAGATGACAAAGCAGTTAGTAATTAACTGGTAAAAATCAGAGCTGCGAGGGCGGGAATTTCATAATTCCTGCCCTTGTTTTCGTTACTGGAAAGTGATACAATAAATAGTACTGTGGTATAGTGTAGATACGCTTACAGTATGACACTTATGTTTAAGCTAGTAATAAAATCAGGAGTATAATTAAGTATGAATATAATTGAGAAAATGTTTGGTACTCACAGCCAGCGAGAATTAAAACGTATCATGCCGATTGTAGATAAGATTGATTCCCTTCGTCCATCTATGCAGGCGCTTTCCGATGAAGAACTTCGTGGGAAAACAAGGGAGTATAAAAAACGTCTGGAAGAAGGCGAAACACTGGATGATTTACTTCCGGAAGCATTTGCAACCGTACGTGAGGCAGCAAAGCGAGTATTAAATATGGAGCACTACCGTGTTCAGTTAATCGGTGGAATTATTCTTCATCAGGGGCGTATCGCAGAGATGAGAACCGGTGAAGGTAAAACATTGGTATCTACCCTTCCGGCTTACTTAAATGCACTGGAGGGAAAAGGTGTCCACATCGTAACAGTCAATGATTATCTGGCACATCGTGATGCAGAGTGGATGGGAAAAGTTCATGAGTTTTTAGGACTGACGGTAGGTGTTGTACTCAATTCCATGAAAAATGATGAGAGACGTGCACAGTATGCCTGCGATATCACTTATGTAACCAATAATGAATTAGGATTCGATTACCTGCGTGATAATATGGTAATCTATAAAGAACAGTTAGTGCAAAGGGATTTACACTATGCAATCATCGATGAGGTTGACTCGGTATTAATTGATGAGGCAAGAACGCCTCTTATCATTTCCGGACAGAGTGGAAAATCCACAAAACTCTATGAAGTGTGCGATATTCTTGCAAGACAGTTAGAGCGCGGAGAAGCCAGTGGTGAAATGACCAAAATGACAGCTATCATGGGTGAGGAAATCATCGAGACCGGTGACTTTATCGTAAATGAAAAAGATAAAATCGTAAACCTGACAGAACAGGGTGTTCATAAAGTAGAAAAATTCTTTAATATTGAAAACCTGGCAGACCCGGAAAATCTGGAAATCCAGCATAATATTATTCTTGCACTGCGTGCTCATAATTTAATGTTCCGCGATCAGGATTATGTGGTAAAAGACGATGAGGTTTTAATCGTTGATGAATTTACCGGACGTATTATGCCGGGACGTCGTTATTCAGATGGTCTGCATCAGGCAATCGAAGCAAAAGAACATGTAAAAGTAAGACGTGAGAGTAAAACGCTTGCAACAATCACTTTCCAGAATTTCTTTAATAAATATGCAAAGAAATCCGGTATGACCGGTACAGCTTTGACAGAAGAAAAAGAGTTCCGTGAAATCTATGGAATGGATGTTATCGAGATCCCGACCAACCGTCCGGTTGCGCGTATTGACTATGACGATGCCGTTTACATGACCAAGAAAGAAAAATTCCATGCAGTTGTTGAGGCGATTAAAGAAGCACATGCAAAAAATCAGCCGGTACTGGTTGGTACGATTACCATTGAGACCTCTGAATTAATCAGTAAAATGTTAAAGAGGGAAGGAATCCCTCATCAGGTATTAAATGCAAAATATCATGAGAAAGAAGCCGAAATCGTTGCACATGCAGGGGAAGCCGGAATGGTTACTATTGCTACGAATATGGCAGGTCGTGGTACCGATATCAAGCTGGATGATGTAGCAAGAGAAGCCGGTGGTTTGAAAATTATTGGTACAGAGCGTCATGAATCCAGACGAATTGACAATCAGTTGCGTGGACGTTCCGGTCGTCAGGGAGACCCGGGTGAATCTCGCTTCTACATTTCTCTGGAGGATGATTTAATGCGTCTGTTCGGTTCTGAAAAACTGATGGGAGTATTCAAATCACTTGGTGTTGCAGAAAATGAACAGATTGAACATAAGATGCTTTCCAATGCAATTGAAAAAGCACAGCAGAAGATTGAAGGAAATAACTATGGTGTTCGTAAGAACCTGTTAGATTATGACCAGGTAAATAATGAACAAAGAGAAATTATTTACAAAGAAAGACGCCGTGTACTGGACGGAGAAAACATGCGTGATTCTATCTATAAGATGATTACAGATACCGTAGAACATGCTGTAGAAATGTGCTTCTCTGATGATGTAGATACCGCAGAATGGGATTTAGAAGAATTTAATTCTGTACTCTTACCGACGATTCCATTAAAAGCTCTGACCAAAGAAGATGTCAAAGGCAAAAAGAAAAAACAGGTAGAACAGGAATTAAAAGAAGCTGCTGTCAAACTTTATGAGGAAAAAGAAGCAGAATTCCCGGAAGCAGAACAGCTTCGTGAATTAGAGCGTGTTATCCTCTTAAAAGTAATCGACCAGAAATGGATGGATCACATCGATGATATGGATCAGTTACGTCAGGGTATCGGACTTCAGGCTTATGGTCAGAGAGACCCGAGAGTCGAATACAAAATGCAGGCTTATGAAATGTTTGATAACATGATTAACAACATTCAGGAGACAACGGTTCGTCTGTTGTATCATGTAAGAATTGAACAGAAGGTAGAAAGAGAACAGGTTGCACAGGTAACCGGTACAAATAAAGATGAATCCGGTCCGAAAAAGCCGATTCAAAGAGAAGAAAACAAAATTTATCCAAATGACCCATGCCCATGTGGAAGCGGTAAAAAATATAAACAGTGCTGTGGAAGAAAAAGAATCTAAAGCAGATACAGATAAAAGAGAACGGGCAAAAACAAAAAGCCGGAAGGTGAACAAATGGGACAGATTGTAGAATTTACAATGGAAAGAGAAGGACTGGTAAAAGAGGGTGACCGAGTAGAATTAAAAGAGGACTGTGCGAGTACCATGTCCGGACAGATGTATTATTATACAATTAAAGATGCCATTGCAATGTCAAGTAATTTAAAACGTCCACTTAAGAAATTAAGCGGTACGGTAATAAAAGTCGAGCCACAGATTTCCATTTATATGGTTTCTGTGGAAATCGATGAGGAATAAAAATAAGAAAAATATTCATGAAAGTAGGTGAAGCTATTGGTAGAATTAGATCAGTTTAAATATACATTAAACGGCTATAATGGACCATTAGTGGAAGTGAGGGATTCACTTTGACCTCGCTAACAAAGAAAAAAGGGTCGAAGAATTAGAAAGAGAAATGGAAGCTCCTGATTTTTGGGATAATCCGGAGCGTTCCCAGAAAATGATGAAAGAGCTGAGTACCTTAAAAGAGGATATTCAGATTTATCAGAAATTAGAGACACAAAAAGAAGAAATTGAGCTGATGATTGAGATGGGATACGAAGAGAATGATGCTTCGGTCATTCCTGAAATTCAGGATATGCTCGATGAATTTCAGGCGGATTTTGAAAAAATCCGTGTAAAAACACTGCTTTCCGGTGAATACGACAAGGACAATGCGATTTTGACCTTACATGCCGGGGCAGGCGGAACAGAATCCTGCGACTGGGCGGGCATGCTTTATCGAATGTATCAAAGATGGGCGGATCGTCATGGCTATTCCACTGAGGTACTGGATTATTTGGATGGAGACGAAGCCGGAATCAAATCTGTTACGATTCAGATTAATGGGGAAAATGCGTATGGATATTTGAAATCCGAAAAGGGAGTACACCGTCTGGTGCGTATTTCTCCGTTTAATGCAGCAGGAAAGAGACAAACTTCTTTTGTATCCTGTGATGTGATGCCGGATATTGAAGAAGATGTTGATGTGGAAATCAAAGATGATGATTTGCGAATTGATACCTACCGTTCCAGTGGAGCAGGTGGACAGCATATCAACAAAACTTCATCGGCGATTCGTATTACGCATCTTCCGACCGGAATTGTGGTACAGTGTCAGAACGAGCGTTCCCAGTTCCAAAATAAAGATAAGGCGATGCAGATGTTGAAAGCAAAACTGTACTTGTTAAAGCAGCAGGAACAGGAGCAGAAACTTTCCGGTATTCAGGGTGAATTAACTGAAATTGGCTGGGGAAATCAGATTCGTTCTTATGTCATGCAGCCATACACAATGGTAAAAGACCACAGAACCAATGAGGAATCCGGAAATGTAGATGCAGTTATGGATGGAGATATTGACCGTTTTATCAATGCTTATCTAAAATGGATTGCGCTTGGAAATAAGAAAAATAGTTGATAAAAATACAAGAATGTGTTAATATCTTTTGGAGAAACACAAATGTATTTTTGGAACAAACAAAGGGGAAGCGAATGTCAGATAATAAAAGGTATTTTGTAGTAACAGAAAAGGCAGTCCCAGAAGTACTGTTAAAAGTAGTAGAGGCAAAAAAACTTTTGGAGTCAAAACGGACTGTAACGGTACAGGAAGCCGTAGAAGCAGTAGGAATCAGCAGAAGTTCCTTTTATAAATACAAAGATGATATCTTTCCTTTTCGTGAAAAAACCAAAGGACAGAATATTACATTTATTCTTCAGATGGATGATGAACCAGGACTGCTCTCAGGTGTATTAAAAACGATTGCCTACTATCATGGCAATATTCTTACCGTACACCAGAGTATTCCGATTAACGGAATTGCCAGTCTTACATTAAGTGTACAGATTTTGCCTGCACAGGGTGATGCAGAAGCAATGGTGGCGGAGATTGAACACATCGAGGGCGTTCACTATCTGAAAATCTTAGGTAGGGAGTAGAGGAAAGATGATACAGATTGCGGTATTAGGCTATGGTACAGTAGGCTCGGGAGTTGTGGAAGTAATCAACACCAATCATGAGAGCATTAATAAAAGAGTAGGACAGGAAGTCAACATTAAATATGTGTTAGATTTACGTGACTTCCCGGGAGACCCGGTAGAAAAAGTTTTGGTTCATGATTATGAAACCATTATCAATGACCCGGAAGTAGATATTGTAGTGGAAGTAATGGGTGGTGTAGAACCGGCGTATACTTTTACCAAACGTGCACTTCAGGCAGGAAAGAGTGTCTGCACATCCAATAAAGAATTAGTTGCAAGACATGGTTTGGAACTGCTTAAAATTGCAGAAGAGAAAAATATTAACTATATGTTTGAAGCAAGCTGTGGCGGTGGTATTCCGATTATCCGTCCACTTCACTCTTCTTTAACAGCAGATGAGATCGATGAGATTTCCGGTATCTTAAATGGTACAACAAACTATATTCTTTCAAAAATGCAGGCTGAGAATGCAGATTTTGAAGAAGTATTAAAAGAAGCTCAGGAAAAAGGGTATGCAGAAAGAAATCCGGAAGCAGACGTAGAGGGATATGATGCCTGCAGAAAGATTGCAATCTTATCCTCTCTGGCATTTGGAAACCATGTAAATTATGAAGAGATTTACACAGAAGGTATTACAAAAATCACAGTAGAAGATATGAAGTATGCTTCAGCACTTGGCATGAGCATTAAGTTGCTTGCGACAAGCAAGAAAGAAAATGATAAATTCTATGCGATGGTAAGTCCGGTACTTGTTGGAACAGACAGCCCGCTTTACAGTGTAAATGATGTCTTTAATGCAATCTTCGTACATGGAAATGTACTCGGAGATGCAATGTTCTACGGAAGTGGAGCAGGAAAACTCCCGACAGCAAGCGCAGTTGTAGGAGATGTTGTAGATTGTGCAAAACATCTTCACGAAAATGTGATGACAAGCTGGAACAGTGAAAAATTAGATTTAATGGATATCAAAGAAGTGGTTCATCCATTCCTGGTTCGTATAAAAGGAAAGGAAGCGGAAATGGCAGATGCAGTAAAAGCTGTATTTGGTGCAGTAAAAACTGTATCCGTTCCGGATGTGGAAGGCGAATTTGCAATTATCACAGGACCGTTAAGCGAAGCAGAGTACGAAGCAAAAGCAGCAAAACTTCCGGAAATCATCTCCAGAATCCGTTTTAAAGCGTAAAAAATGAAAGAGGCTGTTCTGTCAAAAACAGCCTCTTTTTTAATTTCCAAGCACATCAATTCCCCATTTCCATTTCAAAAAATTCCGTAAAATCCATTGTACTAAAATAATGATACCGGCAAATTTAATATAGTTGTCCCGGTATCTTAAACCTATGGCGAAGTTCCCCTTTGATAAAAGTTCGATACTGTGACTGATCATGAAAATCAAATATACGACTGCTGTATAAGGAACAACCGGATGATAGAGCAGGGAACGTAAAAAATGTCCATGTAAAAAGGCGATACATGCCCGTGTTCCGCCGCATCCCGGACAGTAATATCCGGTCAGGGTACGGAAGAGACAGGGGAGATGAAAGAAGGTTCTGAAATGGGAAAACTTTGCTATCAATAAATAACTTAGAAAAATTCCGAGTAAAATCCACCCTAAGAGATATAGATTTTTTTCTTCCTGTTTATGCATAATGGAATATATCCTCTTTTCTTGACAAAATGAAAAAATAATCTTACACTAATTGAAATGGACAATTGAAATAAACAGTTAATTACAAAAGATTGGAGACTTTATTTTATGAAAAGAACTTCTGCTTCTCTTAAGCTGATTGCGAGACAGCAACTGAGTGGAAATTATGGAACTCCGATGGCAGGAATTTTACTGCTTGGACTTTGTTCCTTTCTTCCCTCTTTTTTTATTTCTTCTACGATGGGTACCGGTACAACAATGGGACTGGTTACTTCGCAGATTTTAGTGTATGTTATTTCACTTCTTGTCAGCGTGTTGAAGGCTGGATATAGTAAAATGATGGTAAATATCTGTCGTGGAGAGTCTTTTGAAGGAAAAGACCTGGCATTTGCATTTACGCATCATCCAGACCGTTTTATTATTGTACACCTGATTATTCTGATTGTACAGTTTGTAATTGGTCTGCCGTTTAATATTCCACTCTGGACAGACAGTAGCAGTATTTCTTATATCTGGCTTTCTGTACTTGCAATGTGTGTGGATACAATAGTAGCTTTGGTTTTAAATCTGTTTTTGGCTGTTACGGATTATCTGTTATTAGATGATATCAATTTATCAGCAGTGGATGCAATGAAAAAAAGCTGTTCCCTTATGAAAGGAAATAAGTGGCGTTATTTCTATATTAATTTAAGTTTTATTCCACTGCTTCTGGCAAGTATGCTGACCTGCTATATTGGTCTGTTATGGCTGATGCCTTATATGGAAGCAACGATGGCAGCGTTTTATCTGGATTTAAAAGGTGAGTTTGACAAAAAAGAAGAACCGGTAATTGAACTGGAAACAAAAGAATATGAAAATTTAAAATAAAAAAATTAGACTGGAAAAATCAGATTAGAAAAATAAAAATCCTGTTTTGAGGTTTTCGATTCCTCAAAGCAGGATTTTTTTGTTTTAGTCAAGTGGATATTCGCAATCCGCTACGCTACTTGCTCATAACCAAATAGCTGCTACGCGCTTATCAGAAGGGGCTTGCCCCTCCTGATACAAGCAAGTCCCCACCCCCGCTTATTGCTTTTCGCAATTGAAGCAGGGGACTTACTTGATTTGGTTAAATTACATTATGATGTCCGGAATCTTCCTGATGTGGAGTCGGATATTCATAGTAATAGTCGTAGCCATCGGAATCATCTCCATCATAAGGCGTATGGTCGTAGTGATAAGGCTGTGAATTTTCATAGTTATGATCGGAATCTGAACCGGCGTTTGGATAAAGATAATCATACAGAAAATTGTAGATGTCATTTTCGGAATAATCGTCCGGATGCTCGATAATGTCCAGATATTGCTTGAAAAATTCGGTGTTGGTCGAATTTGAAGTGAATCGAACCAGAAATACAGCAAGCAAAATTAAAACAGCTATTAAACTGATACCTGATAAAATCATGCCGACACGCGCATTTTGCGGACGGATTCGGTCGCCTTTGGAAAGTGCACCAAGAATCAAGGCAAGTCCTGCAAAAACAAGGGCAAGCGGTGGCATACAGCAGATTGATAACAGGGAAAGAATTCCAAGAATCAAAGAGGCGGAGGCACAGCTCGAACTGCCTTGATAACGCTGAGGCTGTTCATAATAAGGCGGTGTCTGTGGCGGAAAATTATCATTTGAATTATAAAAATTATCCATTTTGTAAAAACCTCATTTCTCAAAAATAAAAAAATTGTTATTGCTCATTTTAACACGTTGTACCGATTAGGGCAAGCGTTTGAACGCAGATAAGCATTCCGCCGCTTAAAGTGCGCAGAAACCTTATGTGTCAGGCAAATGTTTGGGATGAAAGCTGTCAATCTCTTAAAATTGACTAAAAATTATCAGAATAGTCAAAAATAGGGGATAAAAGGGCAGTTTGAAAAATATTACAATAAAAAGATAAGAAAAATTTGACCGTTGGAAATGAGGTAACACTATGGGCAGTGCATACGAAGGAGTATTGCAAAGACTGCAGATGTACAGACAAAAGAGAAAACTGAATCAGAAGAGCATGAGTCAGATGATGGGTGTTACCCAGAGCCACTATAGTAAGTTGGAACAGGGAAAGACCATTATTTCAGCAGAAGAACTCAAAAATTTTGACAGTCATGGCTGTGATATGGATTATCTGCTGACAGGAGAGGAATGTGAAGAAACGATATTAAATCACTATCTGGGTGTCTGTAAGAAAGAAATAAAAAGCGATTTCTTACAGCTTATGGTCTGGACAATAGAGCAGGGTATCAATATTTCGGGAAAAGAACAGAAAAATGGAGTGGATTATACCAAAGAAATCAGACTGCTCCGTTATTCTGCTTTTGAAAAAGAGACGGATTCAAGAACAATCTGGTATTGGATGAGAAAAGCAAGTGATATTACACAGGATAAGATGGCACAGCATTTAGATATTACGACAAAAAGGTATCGTGAAATTGAAAAAGGCAGATTAGGTGTTAATGCAGAACTTCTGGCAGTGTTGTATCAGAATCTGGGTTATCCGCCATCTGTTGTTTTTTATGAGGATGTACAAAACATTAGCAGTTTAAATAAAGTATGGCAGGAATTTGATTCTGATTTACAAAAGGAATTGGAAGTATTTTTAAAGGCAGGTCTGGAAATCTGCAATCGAAATCAAATTCAAAAACAAAATCAAGAAGAGTAAAACGCAGTGGATTTTTAATAAAAAAGTTCATTGCGTTTTTTGTTTTCTTGACAAAACTGTCATAGGTTGGTAAGGTTAGAAAGAAAGCAAATGGCAAGAATTGCTTGATTTAAAAGGAGAAAATTATGGACATTATTTTAGCTTTGACCAAAGAACTAAATGTGGAAAAGTGGCAGATAGAGGCTGCTGTAAAATTGATAGATGAAGGAAATACGATTCCATTTATTTCCCGTTACCGAAAAGAAGTAACCGGTGCTTTAAATGATGAAGTGCTTCGTAATTTAAACGACAGACTGACTTATCTTAGAAATCTGGAAGAGAAGAAAACTCAGGTGCTTTCCAGTATTGAAGAACAGGGAAAGCTGACTGAAGAATTAAAGAAACAGATTTTAGAAGCGCAGACGCTGGTTGTGGTAGAGGATTTATATCGTCCATACCGTCCGAAACGCCGTACCAGAGCAACGATTGCAAAAGAAAAAGGGTTGGAACCTCTTGCAAACATTATTTTATTACAGATGACAGACAAATCCCTTGAAGAAGAAGCGAAGGCATTTGTATCCGAAGAAAAAGAAGTGACAACAGTGGAAGCGGCTATTTCCGGTGCAAAAGATATCGTAGCAGAAAGCATTTCTGATAAAGCGGATTACCGTAGTGAAATTCGTGAGTGTACTTTCAGGAAAGGCATGCTTGTTTCAACTGCAAAAAAACCGGAAGAGACATCTGTTTATGAGAAATATTATGAATATGAAGAACGTGTGGAAAAAATGCCGGGACACCGGGTGCTTGCTATTAATCGTGGAGAGAAAGAGAAGTTTTTAGGCGTAAAAATTGAAGCTCCGACAGAAGAAATTTTAGGATATCTTCAAAGAGAGATTATTACAAGAAAAAATCCAAATACACAGGACGTATTAAAAGAAGCAATCGAGGATAGTTATAATCGTCTGATTGCACCTGCAATTGAGAGAGAAATCCGAAACAGCATGACGGAAAAAGCAGAAGATGAATCCATTAAAGTCTTTAAGAAAAATCTTCAGCAGTTGTTGATGCAGCCGCCAATTGTTGGAAAAGTAGTGCTTGGATGGGACCCGGCGTTTCGTACCGGTTGTAAACTTGCAGTGGTAGATGAAACCGGAAAAGTCTTGGATACGGTTGTGATTTATCCGACTGCACCGACCACTCCCGCTAAGATTGCATCAGCAAAAGAAACACTGAAAAAATTAATTAAAAAATACAATGTCAGCCTGATTTCTCTTGGAAATGGAACCGCTTCAAGAGAATCCGAACAGATTATTGTGGAACTTTTAAAAGAAATTCCGGAGAAGGTTCAGTATGTAATTACAAACGAGGCAGGAGCTTCCGTATACTCTGCAAGTAAACTGGCTACCGAAGAATTTCCAAACTTTGATGTAGGACAAAGAAGTGCCGCTTCCATTGCAAGACGACTTCAGGACCCGCTTGCAGAGCTGGTAAAAATTGACCCGAAGTCCATTGGTGTCGGACAGTATCAGCATGATATGAACCAGAAAAAATTAGGGGAAGCCCTGTCTGGAGTTGTAGAGGACTGCGTGAATAAAGTCGGAATTGATTTAAATACCGCTTCGGTTTCTCTGCTTGAATATATTTCCGGTATCAGCAAAGCGATTGCAAAAAATATCGTAGCATACCGTGAGGAAAATGGACGTTTTGAGAGTCGAAAAGAACTTTTAAAAGTACCAAAATTAGGACCGAAAGCGTTTGAACAGTGTGCAGGTTTCCTTCGTATTACAGGGGGAAGCAATCCGCTTGATGCAACCAGTGTGCATCCGGAAAGTTATGAAGTAGCAGAAAAATTTCTGGAAAATATGGGAACAACTGCAGAAGATATTTTCAAAGGTCATGGTGCATTTTATGTAAAAGATTATAGAAAGATGGCAGAGTCTCTTGGAACGGGAGAAATGACCCTTCGTGATATCGTAAAAGAACTTGGAAAACCAGGACGTGACCCAAGAGAAGAAATGCCAAAACCGGTGCTTCGTACTGACGTGCTTGATATGAAGGACTTAAAAGAA
This sequence comes from Firmicutes bacterium OM04-13BH, assembly GCA_003481745.1. Taxonomy (GTDB): domain Bacteria; phylum Bacillota; class Clostridia; order Lachnospirales; family Lachnospiraceae; genus Blautia; species Blautia stercoris. The sequence continues at coordinate 25,067 of QULP01000010.1, read as the reverse complement.
GGCATGATTTTAAAAGGTACAGTGCGAAATGTCATCGACTTTGGTGCATTTGTGGATATCGGAGTACATCAGGACGGACTGGTACACATTTCACAGATGACAGACCGATATATTAAACATCCACTTGAAGCAGTCAGCGTTGGAGACATCGTGGAAGTCAAAGTGTTAAGTGTGGATGAAAAGAAAAAGCGAATTTCCCTTACTATGAAAGGAATTCAGTAAATAGAAGTAAGAGATAGAAGCAAGAGAGGAAGTTTTTAACATGAGTGAGAACAGAGAAAGAATCCTGGAATTACAGGAAAAAATGCAGGAATTAAACATTGATATGTATTTGGTTCCTACAGCAGATTTTCATCAGTCTGAATATGTAGGGGATTACTTTAAAGCCAGAAAATGGCTTTCTGGTTTCAGTGGTTCAGCAGGTACACTGCTTGTAACCGATGACCAGGCATATTTATGGACAGACGGAAGATATTTTATTCAGGCAGCGAAAGAACTTGAAGATACCGGAGTTACTTTAATGAAGATGCGTGAACCAGGCGTTCCGACAGTCGATGAATTTCTGGAAATGAACCTGGTAAAAGGTTCCTGCCTTGCCTGCGACGGAAGAGTCATCAGCGTGTCACAGGGAAAAGCATACAAAAAAATGATGGAAGACAAAGAAGGACGGTTCTATTGTCAGGAAGACTTATTAGACGGCATCTGGAATGACCGTCCGGAACTGTCCAAAGAACCGGCTTATCTTGTGGATATAAAATATGTTGGAACATCCAGAGAAGAAAAAATCGAGATGGTGCGCAGAGCAATGAAAAAATATGAAGCTGACGTGCACATCTTATCCAGTCTGGACGATATCGCATGGCTGTTAAACATCCGTGGAAACGATATTATTTACAATCCGGTTGTGCTTTCTTATGTCATTGTGAAAGCAGACGAAGTCATTTTCTATGTGCAGGATGGCGTGGTTTCTGATGAAATCAAGAACGAATTAGAAAAAGCCGGAGTGGTACTCCGCCCATACTTTGCGATTTATGAAGAAGTAAAAACACTTGCAAAAGACAGTAAGATTTTATTAGATGAAGGTGTAGTAAACTATACATTATTTGAAAATCTGCCAGAAGAAGTTACCACAGTCAATGCGATGAATCCGACCAAACCGGCAAAAGCAATGAAAAATGCGGTTGAGATGGAAAATGAACGCATTGCGCACATCAAAGATGCAAGAGCAATGTGCAGATTTATTTACTGGTTAAAGAAAACGGTGCCAGAGGGAACAGTGGATGAATACAATGCTGCAGAAAAAAGCAGAGAGTTTCGTGAAGAAGATAAAGACTGTCTGGATTTAAGTTTTGAAACAATCTGTGCTTATGGATCAAACGCTGCAATGTGTCATTATGCACCGTCAAAAGAGGACTGTGCAAAAGTGGAATCAAAAGGATTTTTCCTGATTGATTCCGGCGGACAGTACTGGCAGGGAACAACGGATATCACAAGAACGATTGCGGTAGGACCGTTAAGCGAAGAAGAGAAAAAACATTTTACGCTTGTATTAAAAGGAAATATTCGTCTGGCAATGGCAAAATTCCCGTATGGCGTAGGCGGTGCACATCTGGATATACTGGCAAGAGGTGCACTGTGGGATGCGGGACTGGATTTCAATCACGGAACCGGTCATGGAGTCGGATATCTCTTAAATGTACATGAAGGACCACAGAACATCAACTGGAACAGTGGAATCCGTCCGGGTGGAATGATTCCGCTTGAAGAAGGCGTATTGATTTCCGATGAACCAGGACTGTATCTGGAAGGAAAATACGGAATCCGCTGTGAAAACCTGCTGATGTGCAAAAAAGCAGAAAAAAATGACTATGCACAGTTTATGAACTTTGAAGTCGTAACGCTTGTGCCATTTGAACGAGAAGCAATCATTCCGGAACTTTTGGGAGAAACGGAATTAAAATGGTTAAATGAATATCATAAACATGTGTATGAAGTAGTAGAGCCATTGTTGGAAAACAAAGAAGAAAAAGAATGGCTCAAAGAAGCAACAGCGGAGATAAAATAAAGTTCAAGTCGAATATTGAGATAAAAAGGGAGAATGATTATGTGGACGAGAGCAGACTTAAAAGAAAGAGGAAAACTTTGCTTCCATAGAAACTACGCAGCATCTGTCTTAGCAGGTTTGATGATTACAATTGCAACAGCTTCGATAGGTGGCAGTTATGATGTCAGAGGCACAGTGAATGGTGTCGTAAATGACAGTAGCTATTCCGCAGATATTTCACTGCCGATTGTGGGTGGAGTTACATTATTTGTTCTGATTTTAAAGATTTTTGTGTTAAATGTATTGATGGTTGGAGCAGTTCGCTTTTTTATTGAAAATCGAGACTATAATGCACCTGTTTCAAAGATAGGATTTGGATTTCAGAATGGAAATTTTGCAAATGTGGCAATGGTAATGTTCATGCAGAATTTATATATTTTCTTATGGACACTTTTGTTTGTAATTCCAGGAATTGTAAAATCCTATTCTTACCGCATGGTTCCATATATTCTGGCAGAACAGCCGGATATTAATTATCGGGATGCAATCCGCATCAGCCGTGAGATGATGGATGGAGAAAAGATGAATACATTTGTGCTGGATTTATCGTTTATTCTTTGGGGACTGCTTGGTGCAGTGACCTGTGGTCTGGGAGTAGTATTCTATGTAAAACCTTATGTGGAAGCAACAAATGCAGAATTGTATGTGACTCTTCGTAATAAATGGAATATGGGAAATACGAAAACGGCGACATTTGATTTTTAAAAAATGAAAAAGAAACAAGAAAAGGTTCGGAAGAAGTTGAATTTCTTCTGAACCTTTTTGCGTATATGTTTGATTTAAGCTATAAAGTTGTACTTGGCAGTCGTTTGATATCTTTGAGTGCATTCATAATCAGATGATAAGTCAATTCTGCCATTTGAAGCGGGGTATCTGTAGTATCTCCAGATTCCAGCCAGGATTTGACCATACCCACACAACCGGTCAGACAAAAGGCATAAGCATATTTAATATTGGTTACGTCTGTAGCAAATGTTGTAGTCAGAACATGCAGGCTGTGTTGTGAAATAATAGATTCCATACGAAGCACAAATGCCATGTCTCCGTTTGAACCAAGCAGGGCATTGCAGATATCGCGGTTATCCCATAATACTTCTAAAATTTCCTTAATCATAGGGAAACTTTCTTTGTAATAAGAATCCACAGGATGATTATTTACAATCTGATTGATTTCCCCCTCAAGCTCATCCTCGATTGATTCTAACATCTGGTAAATATCTGTGTAGTGAAGATAAAAAGTAGAACGGTTAATATCAACTTCATCAACTAATTCTTTTACCGTAATTTCTTTGATACTTTTCGTCTGCATCAATTTCGCAAGTCCGGCACGAAGTTGAGTTTTGGTTTTTCGGACTCTTCGGTCAGTTTTCTTTTCCATATATAAGACTCCTCTCAGGTTTTTGAAGAAAAAGCAACATAAATGATAAAAAATGTCTATTAATGTACATAAAAACTAGTTATTGATGGTTGTATCACTGTTGCACCTTTAGTATAATTCATCATGAAGAAAAAATCAACACAATATCTATTAAACTATTCAAAGTACGTTAAACAAATCGAAATCGGATAAGCGATTTGACGTAGAAAGAAACAGAGTTATCAATTATCTTTTAGAAATGATAAGCATTTCAAAGATAACAAATATCCGAAAGAGAAAACTGAATAAGGAAAGGGGAATGTATATGCTAGGGAAAGAGTGGAAAAGCTTGTTCAAGAATAAGTTGCTTTTAGTGGTTGTAATTGCTGTTATTGCAATACCGACGATTTACACCACACTTTTTCTGGGGTCAATGTGGGATCCTTATGGAAATCTTGATAAACTTCCGGTAGCGGTAGTCAATAAAGATAAACCGGTGACCTACAATGACAAGGAACTTAAAGTCGGAGAGAAATTAGTCGATAAGCTGAAAGATGAGGATTCTCTTTGTTTTAACTTTGTAGACCAGGAGACAGCAGCCAGAGGTTTAAAAAACGGAACTTATTACATGGTAATTACGATTCCGGAAAATTTCTCAGAAAATGCATCCACAGTTATGGATGAAGAACCTCAGAAAATGGAACTCGATTATGATACCAATCCGGGAACAAACTACATTGCTTCTAAAATGAGTGAAACTGCAATGGAAAAGATTAAAAACAGTGTGGCCGAAGAGGTAACAAAGACTTATGTAGAAACTGTATTTGATCAGATTGTAACTGTTGGAGATGGAATGCAGGAAGCGGCAGATGGCTCTGAAGAGTTAAAAGACGGAGTTACACAGTTAGTCGATGGAAATAATACCATTTCCGAAAATCTGAATGTTTTAGCAGACAGTTCACTTACTTTTAAAGATGGTAGTGATACACTTGAAGTTGGATTAAAGCAGTATGTAGATGGTGTCAGTACGGTTGGCAGTGGAGCAACACAGCTCGACAGTGGAGCAGGTCAGTTAAAAGACGGTATTGCAACTGCGAAAACCGGAACCGCACAGCTTGCATCTGGAACCTCTCAGTTAGTATCTGGTTCCGGCCAGTTAAAAGATGGTTCCAGTGCATTAAAGACCGGACTTGACCAGTTAAATGGACAGGTGCCAACCTTACAGGATGGTGTGTATGCACTTGCAGATGGCGCAGTTCAGTTAAAGGGTGGAACTTCTCAGTTAGTTGATGGTTCTGGAAAATTAAAAACTGGAACAGCTAGTTTAAAAACTGGAGCAAGTCAGCTTGCAGCCGGAACAGAACAGCTTGAAGCCGGTGGAACTTCTCTGACAATGGGAATCAGTACAGCAGACCAGGCAATGGCAAAACTTTGTGCGGGACTTAATCAGTTACAGGAAAGCACAGCAAGTCTTCCGGAATCTTCCACAGCTTTAAATAATGGAGCATCTCAGCTTTCGGCAGGACTCGAGCAGGTAACTGCAGGAGCATCAAGTGCAGAAAGTGGTGCAAAAGCATTACAGGCAGGACTTGAAAAAGTAAATGGAACAGATGGAGCAAACTCCAAACAGCTTGTAGCAGGAGCAACAGGAATTAATGATGGTCTTAGCCAGCTTTCCGCAATGCTTCATCAGATGGCAGGAACAACTGCTTCAGCAAACGAGACTTCACAGAGCACAACAAAAGAAGTTAGCGTAGATGTATCTGGTGCAAAAGATGCAGTGAATGGATTAAAGAGTCAGGCAGATGCACTTTCATCAGCAGCAGACAGCGTAGGAAGCATCAGCACCAATCAGGAAGCGGTTACTTCAGTTGATGGATTATCAGAAGCACTGGCAACAGCCGTTGCAAATGGTGATATCAATCAGGTAGCAGACATTGCAAATCAGGCGATTGCAGCAGCGAATGCAAATGCAGCATCTGTAAATGACGCAAACAGCCAGCTTGCAAATGTAGCATCCCAGAGTGCAAGTGCAGCAGAAACACTTAGAGGTGCAAGCCAGAACGTTTCATCAGCAGCCGATAATGCAAGTGCACAGCTTGACAAAGTGGCAGGCGTTGAAACAACAACAACAAACACTTCAACTTCTGCACAGGCAGAAGTAAGCGCAGAACAGTTACAACAGTTAATTGTTACGGTTGATAAATTGAAATCAGCAAGTGACAGTTTAAAAACTGGTGTAAATAGTTATACAGGTGGTGTTCAGCAGATTACAGCACAGGCACCGGCACTTACAACTGGAATTTCAACAATTAACAGTGCATTAAGTACTCAGATTCTTCCGGGAAGCCAGACACTGGCAGCCGGAACAAAACAGCTTGCAGAACAGAGTCCGGCACTGACAGCAGGAATCCAGCAGGTAGCAGCAGGCGGAACTCAGTTTAAGTCAGAAGCCTTAGGCGGAATCCAGAGCGGTGCATCTCAACTTTTAGCAGGTATCCAGAGTGCAAACACCGGCGCAAAAGCATTAAGCGCAGGTGCAGAAGCAGCAGATACCGGAATGGGAACCCTTGCAGCAGGAATCAGCCAGGTAGACGATGGAGCAGGCAGTTTAAGTGAAGGAACTGGAACTTTGAAATCCGCTGTACCGACACTGGTAGACGGAGTCAAACAGTTAGACGATGGAGCCGGAAGTTTAGATGACGGAATGGGAACACTCTCAAGCGGAATCAAACAGGTAGATGATGGAGCAAAACAGTTATCTTCCGGAAGCGGACAGCTTTATGATGGCGCAAGTCAGTTAAAAGATGGAACAACAACCTTAGTATCCGGAACAAAACAGCTGGTAGCAAATAATAGTACACTGCTTAGCGGTGTCAGCCAGTTGAGTGATGGAGCAGCACAAATTAGTGACGGAGCCGGACAGCTTCGTGACGGAAGTGAAGAATTAGGCGATGGTCTTGATCAAGTTTATGATGGAAGTGACACATTGGCAACAAGCCTTGCGGATGGAGCAAAAGAAGTCAAAGAGACCAAGGCAGACGACAATACTTATGACATGTTCTCAAGCCCGGTAGAGGCAAGTGAAACAAAGATTACAACCGTAGAAAACAACGGACACGCAATGGCACCATATATGATGTCGGTTGGTCTTTGGGTTGGATGTATCGCATTTAGTTTAATGTATCCTCTGACAAGTTACAAAGGCAAATTAAAATCAGGATTCTCCTGGTGGATTAGCAAAGCCTCTGTACTTTATACAATTGCTTTATTACAGGGTCTTGTAATGATTGCATTACTGCATGTATTTGATGGATTTACACCACTTGAAGTTGGCAAGACATTAGCGTTTGTTTGTGTGGCAAGTGTGACATTTATGTCAATTATGTACTTCTTCACAAACTCACTTGGAAAAGTCGGAAGTTTCTTAATGTTGGTATTTATGGTAATTCAGCTGGCAGGTTCAGTTGGTACTTACCCGCTTGAAGTTTCCGGTGACTTTGTAAAATACCTGCATGACTGGGTACCGTTTACTTATACAGTAGAGGCATTCAGAAGCACAATCGCAGGTGGCGAAAGTATTATGAACGCAGTGATTTATCTGCTTATCTGGTTTGTAGTATTTAATTTGCTTACATTGATTGTATTCCAGATTCGTGCAAGAAGAATTAAGAGCAATAAAGAAACATTAGACCATTGGCTTGAAGTACATGGTCTGGCATAAATAATAAAGAGAGGGATTGCAGTCTTGGAAATAAGGCAGCAGTCCCTTTAAAAAAAAATTAAAAAAATTTTTCAAAAAGTGTTGACAATAGAAACAATTTGAGGTATTATAAACAAGTCTTAACGAGACAGCAACAATTAAATAACCTGCGGGTGTAGTTCAGTGGTAGAACACCAGCCTTCCAAGCTGGATATGTGGGTTCGATTCCCATCACCCGCTCTTTGCGCGAGTGGCTCAGTTGGTGGAGCGCGACCTTGCCAAGGTCGAGGCCGCGGGTTCGAGTCCCGTCTCGCGCTCTAAAAGAAACACAAAAAGATGGTATCCGGTTGGATACCATCTTTTTTGTGTTTTCGAGCCCCGCCGGGGCTCGAAGGTTCGAGGTCTCCGCTCCGCTCCGGTCGTTGCGAAACGAATGTCCACAGGACATTCCGCAACGTCTCGCGCTCTGATAAGCAAGAGGGTACATGTGGATATTATTTTTGTATTTCCAATCCCGCAGGACTCGAAGGTTCGAGGTCTCCGCTCCGCTCCGGTCGTTGCAAAGCGAACGTCCACCGGACGTTCTGCAACGTCTCGCGCTCTAAAAGAAACACGAAAAAACAGCGAAAATACACAGAGAATCTTGCGTGTTTTCGTTACAAGGACAAAAATTTTGCGGAGAAAGACAAAATGCTTTGCTTCTTGAGCCGATTGTGATAAAATGATGAGCGAATATTGATAAAGCGATGTACTTTTGTGATATGAGGAGAGCGAGGGTACAGAGGAAAAAAGGAGAAAAGACAAAATGAAGGAACTCGTGACAAAGTGGAACAGCATCAGTCTGGTAAAAAGGATTATTGCCGGTTTGATTATCGGTATTATTCTTGGTATGGTTGTTCCGCAGTTTTCCGTAATCGGGCTTTTAGGACAGCTTTTTGTTGGTGCATTAAAGGCGGTTGCTCCGATTCTGGTATTCTTTCTTGTGTCTGGTGCGTTGTGTCAGCATAAAGAGGGAAAAAAGACAAATATGAAAACCGTTGTTGTATTATATCTGCTTGGTACTTTTTTGGCAGGTACGGTTGCAGTGATAGCAAGTTTTCTGTTTCCGGTGGAACTGACATTAACAGCAGGTGTGGAGGATGTCAGTGCTCCAAGTGGGGTTGGAGAGGTTTTAAAGACACTGTTTATGAATATTGTATCCAATCCGATCGATGCTATCGCAAATGCAAATTATATCGGAATCCTTTCCTGGGCGGTTCTTCTTGGAATTGCACTTAGAAAAGCAGGGGATGGAACGAAAAAGGCAATTACTGATATTTCCGATGCGATTTCTCAGTGTGTAAGATGGATTATCAGTTGTGCACCGTTTGGTGTTATGGGGCTGGTATTTACAACAATTTCAGAGCAGGGAATTGATGCTCTGCTCAGTTATGGACATTTGATTCTGGTTTTAGTAGGAAGTATGTTATTTGTAGCACTGGTAGTAAATCCGCTGATTACTTATATCGGAATCCGTAAAAATCCATATCCGCTTGTATTTAAATGTTTAAAAGACAGTGGAATCACAGCATTCTTCACAAGAAGTTCTGCTGCAAATATTCCGGTCAACATGAATTTATGCAAGGAACTTGGTTTGGATAAAGATACTTATTCTGTTTCCATTCCTCTTGGAGCAACAATTAATATGGGAGGCGCTGCCGTTACGATTTCTATTCTGGCGCTTGCAGCAACTCATACGCTTGGAATTTCTGTAGATTTTCCAACAGCAATTATTCTTTGTGTATTATCCGCAGTCAGTGCCTGTGGTGCATCTGGTGTAGCAGGAGGTTCTTTACTTTTGGTTCCGCTTGCCTGCAGTTTATTTGGAATTTCCAATGATTTGGCAATGCAGGTAGTTGGTGTCGGATTTATTGTCGGAGTCATTCAGGATTCCTGTGAAACAGCCTTAAATTCTTCTACAGACGTTCTTTATACTGCAGTTGCAGAACTTTCCGGACGTCGAAAAGCACAGAAACAGAAGTAAACCAATCTTTGATGCATGCCGTCAAAGGTTGAGGCGTGCAGAAGACAGAAGCAGAATAAGGAGAAAAAAGATGAAACAGAATGATATTGTTGTCGTATTAGCGGCATTTGCAGCTTACCTGATATTAATGGTAGTTATCGGTGCGGTTTATATGAAGAAAACAAAAAACTCGGAAGATTATTTCCTTGGTGGACGTGGACTGAGCGGATGGGTGGCTGCTTTGTCTGCACAGGCGTCTGATATGAGTGGCTGGCTCTTGATGGGATTGCCGGGAACCGTTTATGCACTTGGAACCGGTCAGGCATGGATTGCTGTCGGTTTGTTTTTAGGAACGGTGTTTAACTGGGTCTGTATCTCTTCTCGTCTGAGACGGTATACAATTGTTGCAAATAATTCATTGACACTTCCGGCTTATTTTGAAAACCGGTTTCGCGATAAAAAACGTGTATTACTTTTAGTATCTTCGATTGTAATTGTAATATTCTTTCTGGTTTATACGGCATCTGCTTTATCAGCCGGAGGAAAATTATTTCATTCCGTATTTGGAATTGATTATCACATTGCACTTGCAATTGGAGCAGTTGTTATTCTTGCTTACACGTTTATGGGTGGTTTTATGGCAGTTTGTGTGACCGATTTTATTCAGGGAAGTCTGATGCTGGTTGGGCTGCTTGCCGTACCTGTGCTTGCGTATTGTTTTATTGGAAGTGGAAATTTAAATGCCATGTTAGATGAAAGCCAGGTCATTGGCGGACATCAGGCATATTTAAGCATGACAAGAAATGGAGAAAGTTCTTATTCTTTTATCGAAATTTTCTCTCAGCTTGCATGGGGACTGGGCTATTGTGGAATGCCGCATATTTTGACCCGGTTTATGGCTGTAAAGAATCAAAAAGAATTGAAAAAATCAAGAGTTATTGCTATTATATGGGTAGCACTGTCTCTCTTTGCAGCAGTGGCAATCGGTGTGCTTGGACGAGCTTATCTGTATCCGGTTATTTTAGGAACGGAAGGTCAGGCTTCAACAGAAAGTGTATTTATTGAGATGATTACAAAGATATTTACACAGGATTTACGTCTGCCGTTTATTGGTGGGGTATTCTTATGTGGAATTTTGGCAGCAATCATGTCAACTGCGGATTCTCAGCTCTTAGTCACCGCATCTTCGGTTTCAAAAGATATTTATAAGGATATTTTAAAACCTCAGGCAGATGAAAAAACAGTATTAAAAGTAAGTCGTGTTACCGTTATCGTGGTTGCAGTGATGGCATTTGCAATTGCATGGAATCCGAACAACAGTATTATGGGACTGGTATCAAATGCATGGGCTGGTCTTGGTTCTGCATTTGGTCCGATTGTACTGATGTCATTGTTTTGGAGAAGAACAAATTTTGCAGGCGCAGTTGCCGGAATCGTGTCAGGAGGATTAACCGTTATTATCTGGGATTATATTCCGTTCATTAATGGACAGACTCTGGGTACTGCAACTGGTTTATACTCTCTTGCAACTGGTTTTGTAATCAGCATTTTGTGCATTGTGATTTTCAGTTTGTGTACAAAAGCTCCGGAAAAAGAAATCTTAGAAGAGTTTGACAGAGTCAAAAAAATGAAAGAAGAGTAAAAAGAAAAATGATAAGAAGGTATTTTGAAAAAGCCGGATGGGGACGGCTTCTGGTTATGGTAGTGGGAAATATCTTTCTGGGACTTGGGATTGCGGTTTTTAAACTTTCCGGTCTTGGAAATGACCCGTACAGCGGGATGGTAATGGCACTTTCAGACTGCGTGGGAATGGCTTATGCGAATTTTCTGGTATTGATTAATCTGGCGGTTTTTGTGCTTGAAATTATTTTCGGTCGAAAATTCATCGGAGCCGGAACGGTAGTCAATGCATTGCTTTTGGGATACATAGTGACATTTTTTTATAATCTGCTCAGTAACGGAATTGGAATTCCGGAAGTAATGTGGCAGAAATTAGTCGTTGTCTGTATTGGAGTAGTTGTGTGCAGTTTTGGTGTATCCATGTATCAGACACCGGATGTTGGCGCTGCGCCTTATGACAGTATGTCGCTGATTATGGCAATGCGCAAACCATCGATTTCATATTTCTGGCACAGAATTTCGACAGATGCCTTGTGTGCGCTTATCTGTTTTCTGGCAGGAGGAATCGTTGGGATTGGTACACTGTTAAGTGCATTTTGCTTAGGTCCGTTTATTTCGTTCTTTGATGCGAAATTTACACTTCCGTTACTTCGGAAAATTGAGAAAAAATAGAGTAAATAGAAACAGAATAAATAAAAGATGCGGGAAACCTTTAAAGTTTCGTTCAAAGGTTTCCCACATCTTTTTTTATTTTACAAACCGCTGATAAATCGAAGCATTTGCTTCTAACTCCTGTGTATCATCAAGTGGTGTAAGTTCATCCGTGCCATATTTTCGTTTTAGAGCATTTTTAATCAGATAGTCACTGATATGTGGATTTTTTGGAAGCAATGGTCCGTGCAGATAAGTGCCGACCACGTTTTTGTAAAGCACACCTTCTGTGCCATCTTCTCCATTATTTCCATGACCATAAAGTACTCTTCCGAAGGGGCGGTTTTCTCCAATGTAAGTTCGTCCACCATGGTTTTCAAATCCGACAATCGGATGCTCAAAGGCATCATTTTGAAGTACGATATTGTCAATCAGACGTGGGCTTCCCTGTTCGGTATAGAGGTCAACAAGGGAAAGACCTTCGATTCGTCCCTCATCGGTATCATAATAATGTCCCAAAAGCTGGTAACCACCGCAGACTGCAATGACGCTTCCTTCGTCTTCAACATAATCATGAAAATCTTTCTGAATTGTTCTTAAGCGGTCGCATACAAGCATCTGCTCACGGTCAGAACCGCCGCCAAGCAGTACAATATCAAGTTTGGTAAAATCAATTTTATCTTCTAAGGTGAACTCAATTGTCTCTGCATCGATGCCTCTCCATTGACAGCGTTTCATCATGCACTGAATGTTGCCCCTGTCTCCATAGAGGTTCAAAAGGTCAGGATATAAATGTCCAATCGTAAGCTTCATATTACTTTTTTCCCTCCATTTTCTTTAAAATATTGTGTGTAGAGTAAAGTCCGGTGTAATTAACTAGTACATAAAGATTCTTTGTGCCATTTTTAATTTTGGATTCAATGGCTTTTTCAATATCATTTTCTAAATCAGAAGCAATGTCAACATATTTCAGACGCAGGCGCATATCCGCTCCTCGAATTCCTGTTACGGTGATAGAGCTTGCATTGGCATCTTTTAAACGGTCAAAGTCAACATCCCAGAGCCAGGAGACATCCGTTCCATCCTGACTGTTATCATTGATCAGAATAATAATGTCTTTTGGACTGGTATCAGTCATAACTGCACCGATGTTCTGGTTAAATCCGGCCGGATTTTTGGCAAGGTTTAACATAACTTTCGTGCCATTGATAAAGAACTGTTCGTTTCGTCCAAACTGTGGAGTGTAATCTCCAAGCACTTTATTAAAGTTTTTTGTTGGGATTCCTGCCATGGAAGCTGCGCCAAATACGGCAAGAATGTTGTAAATATTATAAAATCCACGATAGTTGGCTTTGATATGGGAAGCTTTTACATCAAAAGCAAGCCCGTCGGACATATCAATGTGAGAAGCATCAAATTCCGGTTTTGGACGTTTGAATCCGCATTTCGGACAGTAATAATCCCCGAGCTGGCTGTAATGATAAAATTTGTATTCCATTTTGTGACCACAGCGTTTACAGAAACGACCTTCACGGATTTCTTTGGAATTCTGGTCTTTGAATACCTGTTCGCTGATTCCGTAAGTGGTATATGGATTTTTATTATCCATTGCCAGATAAGTAGAAAGGGAATCGTCGGCATTGACTAAAAGCTTCATATTTGGTGCCATTTTCATGGCGCGGGAGAGTAGATTCATAGTGATATCAATTTCTCCATAGCGGTCAAGCTGGTCACGAAATAGATTAGTTAAAACCATGTAGTCCGGTTTGAAATGAGGAAGCACACGGACAGTAGAAGCTTCATCAATTTCGATACAGGCATAATCTGCATCTAAGTGTCCATTTAATCTGGCGCTTAAAACGAAAGCAGATACTACACCGTTTAACATATTAGAACCGGTGTGATTACAGACCACTTTATTTCCGTTTGAGACGAGAAAATCGGAAAGCAGGTTGTTGGTAGTTGTTTTTCCGTTTGTACCACATACAATAAAAGTGTCTTTTCGCACTTCGGCAGCCAGTTCTTTTAAGATTGGCGGATAGATGGAGAGTGCGACTTTTCCGGCGAGCGTAACACCCTGTTTTCCGGTAATCTGGCAGGCGGTTTTAATCAGACGACCGCTCCAGATGGCTATTAATCTTCGTATATTCATCATAATTTCATTAACCCTTGTATCGTTAAAAATTTTTGTGTTATCGTGGTTAGGATACCACATTTTATGCATAATTACAACATTTCACAGGAGGTGGAAAAGTAGGAGGGTTTTTGGGGGAAATAAAAAGTTTTTGAACGCAGATAAGCATTCCCCCGCTTCAAGTGCGCAGAGCACTAAGCGACTGCGTTCATGAGCAAGTAGCGAAGCGGATTGCGAATGTCCGCTTGACTTTAACGTAATAAATTAAAAAAGGGGCTTGAAATTTTAAATAGAGTATGGTAAGATGGCTGTGTTGTCGAAATTCAAGAAAATTTCGCACAAGCCCAGATAGCTCAGTTGGTAGAGCAGAGGACTGAAAATCCTCGTGTCGCTGGTTCGATTCCGGCTCTGGGCATTTTTTTACACAGAGAATGTCTTTGTGAGAGAAACAAATATCCACAATACGAAGAATCTGGTAAAAAAGTAAAGAATGAAATGATAAGAAAGGTGAGGTTAGAAAACATGTATTCATTTGAAGAGATTCAGGCAGTAGACCCGGAAATTGCGAAGTGTATTACAGATGAAGTGGAACGTCAGAATTCCCATATTGAATTAATCGCTTCAGAGAACTGGGTAAGTAAGGCAGTTATGGCAGCTATGGGCAGTCCTTTAACCAATAAGTATGCAGAGGGTTATCCGGGAAAACGGTACTATGGTGGGTGCGAGTGTGTAGATGAAGTGGAACGTCTTGCAATTGAGAGAGCGAAAGAACTCTTCGGGTGCGAATATGTGAATGTACAGCCTCATTCCGGTGCACAGGCAAACATGGCAGTGTTCTTTGCGATGCTGAAGCCGGGAGATACCGTAATGGGAATGAACCTTGCACATGGCGGACATCTTTCACACGGAAGTCCGGCAAACTTCTCAGGAGCATATTTTAAAATTGTTCCTTATGGAGTCAATGATGAAGGTGTGATTGATTATGAAGAAGTCAGAAAGATTGCGCTTGAAGCAAAACCGAAAATGATTGTAGCCGGTGCAAGTGCATACTGCCGTGTGATTGATTTTAAGAAATTTCGTGAGATTGCAGATGAAGTTGGCGCATATTTAATGGTCGATATTGCTCATATTGCAGGTCTTGTGGCAGCAGGTGTACATCCAAGTCCAATTCCTTATGCGCATGTAACAACTACAACCACTCATAAGACATTAAGAGGTCCAAGAGGCGGTATGATTATGAGCAGTGCTGAGATTGCAAAACAGTTTAATTTTAATAAAGCAGTATTTCCAGGTATTCAGGGTGGTCCTTTGATGCACGTAATTGCAGCAAAAGCGGTCTGCTTTAAAGAAGCACTTTCACCAGAATACAAAGTTTATCAGCAGAACATCGTGAAAAATGCAAAAGCATTGTGCGACGGACTCTTAAAGAGAGGCATTAACATTGTTTCCGGAACAACAGAGAATCACCTGATGCTGGTTGATTTAAGAGGAACAGGAATTACCGGAAAAGTAATGGAGAATCTGCTTGATGAAGCAAATATTACCTGTAATAAAAATGCAATTCCAAACGACCCTGAATCTCCATTTGTGACAAGTGGTGTCAGACTTGGAACAGCAGCAGTAACTTCACGTGGAATGAATGAAGAAGATATGGACCAGATTGCAGAGGCAATTGCACTTATGGTAAAAGATAAGGAAAATATTGGAAAAGCAAAAGCGATTGTAAAACAGCTGACAGATAAATATCCATTAAATGCTTAAGATTAGGATTTTTTAACCAAATAGCGAAAGCGGATTGCGAATATCCGCTTGACAGTGATTTAGAATGAGTAAAAACTAAGAAAAGAAGCTCGGGTACAAGTTAGTGAAAAAACTTGTATCAGGGCTTCTTTTTTGACGAAAATCACATACAACTTATAGGATGTTGGACGACTTGTATGGAAAATGGGGCAAAAAAGCCCGAAATCAGCAAAAAATTCAGAAACCACTTGCAATCGAAGTCAACATCCAATATAGTGATGGAAAGAAGAAAGATGCGCATCCCATGGAGGAGCTATCTTAAGTCGGAAGCTTACCGACTGAGGTGAAAATTCCGAGAGTACAGGAGTAAAAGTCAGGAGGATTTTATGGCAAAATTATATGTAAATGAAAAGAATAAACAGGGACACATTAATCCAGAAATTTATGGACATTTTGCAGAACATCTTGGAAGATGTATTTACGAAGGAATTTATGTGGGAGAAGATTCTCCGATTCCAAACAAAAACGGAATGAGAACCGATGTAGTAGAGGCATTAAAAGAGATGCGGATTCCTCTTTTGCGCTGGCCGGGTGGATGTTTTGCAGATGAATATCACTGGATGGATGGAATCGGTCCAAAAGAAAACAGAAAGAAAATGATTAATACACACTGGGGTGGTGTGGTAGAAGATAACAGTTTTGGAACACATGAATTTTTTGAATTATGTGAACAGTTGGGTTGTAAAACTTATGTAAATGGAAATGTAGGAAGCGGAACAGTAAGAGAGATGAGCGAATGGGTGGAATACATTACATTCGACGGTGTTTCTCCGATGGCAGATTTAAGAAAAGCAAACGGACATGAGAAACCGTGGAAAATCGATTACTTTGGTGTCGGAAATGAAAACTGGGGATGCGGTGGAAATATGACTCCGGAATACTATGCAAACTTATACCGCAGATACCAGACTTATGTTCGTCATTATGACAATTCCGCACCGATTAAGAAAGTCTGCGGAGGTGCAAATGTTGCAGATTATTTCTGGACAGAGGGCGTATTAAAAACTTGTTATGCAGCACCACAGCCGCCAATGGCTCATGGATTCATGGATGGACTTTCTCTTCATTATTATGTACATCCGGAAGGATGGGAAATTAAAGGAAGCGCAACTGATTTTGATGAAAAAGTATGGTACAAAACTTTATGGAAAGCTCTGTACATGGAAGAGTTAATTAACCGCCATGGTGCAATTATGGATCAGTACGACCCGGAAAAAGAGGTTGGCATGATTGTAGATGAATGGGGATGCTGGTTTACTGTAGAGCCGGGAACAAATCCGGGATTCTTATATCAGCAGAATACGATGCGTGATGCCTTAGTAGCAGGTTTAAGCCTGAACATCTTCAATAAACACTGTGACCGTGTAAAAATGGCTTGTATTGCACAGATGGTCAATGTATTACAGTCTGTTATTTTAACAGAAGGGGAAAAGATGATTTTAACACCAACCTATCACGTATTCCATCAGTATCGTCACCATCAGGATGCAGACCTCGTAGAAAGCTGTATTACAGGAAACTCTACTTTAGATGCAGGGGAAAAAGAATATCAGGTGCCGAAATTACAGGAATCGGTATCAATCGATAAAGATGGTATTGTTACAATTACCTTAAATAATCTTTCTACAACAGACAGTGAAGAAGTAGAAGTGGCATTTACAGAATTGAATCCATCCGACGTCAGTGCAAGTATTGTAAATCAGGAAATGCATGCTTACAATACATTTGAAGAACCGGAAAATGTAACAGAAGAAGCATTTACTGCTTATGAAATCACAGAAAAAGGGCTGAAATTTACAATTCCGGCATGTAGTGTCGTAGCATTCCGTGTAAAATAAGAAGTGAAATTAAGAAAACAAAAAAGTTTTGGAAAATAAAAGCAGGGGTGATTAGAGCAGATTCTAATCATCCCCTTTTAATGCCTGAGAAATTCCTTTTACGGAAGAAGCATATTCCATCGGTGACATACCGGTGGATTTTTTAAATTGTCTGGAAAAATATTGAGGAGAGCTGTAGGAAAGAAATCTTGCAATTTCAGTAAAATTCTTACTTCCATCTCGAATCATTGCCTTAGCCCGCTGAATTTTTATGCGATTAAAATATTCCATCGGTCCACAGCCTTTTTCTTTTTGAAAGAGTTTTTGCAAAGAGGAACGGCTCATGGAAAAATGCTGGCAAATCTGGTTCGTATTGAGCTGTTCGCAGATACAAAATTGCATATATTGAATGATTTCTTCAATTCTCTGCGCTTTTGTATCAGACAGTTCGATTGGAGTGGCAAGTGGAAAATGTCGTTTTCGTTCTGGTGGTTTTGCATCAAACTGAAGATAATTTTGTTCGAGTGTAATTAAAAATAGTTCGAGATAGAGCAGAATCATCTGCTGTGAGCCAAATGGTGCATTGGGTTTAATTTTCACCTGCTCAATCGAGGGCAGATGCAGGGGTGTGGCAAGGGCTTCACGTGCAGCATTTAAAATGCAGGAGACAAGAGTGCGCTCCGACTTATTCAGGGTGAAATTTTTCTTCCGAAAGAAATTCATGGCAGGAGAGTTTGTTATAAAGGACATAACAACAAGGTTGGGCGAAGAATTTCCGACGGAACGTATGGCATGAAATTCATTTGGTTCATGAAAAATAATATCGCCGGCTTCCATCCGGAAATGATTTTCTCCGGCCTGTACAATGACGCTTCCCTGATCAACGTAAAGAAACTCCCAAAAATCATGAGATTCCCCGTGAAAGACAAAGTCTTTCATGTATTCAAAATAGTGGATTGTGATAATCGAATCGATTGCGATTTCCCGCTTCAATGTGGTTTTAATGTAGGTCATCTGTATTCCTCCTGCGGATATTTTAACAAAAAGTATGCAATAAGACAAGAAAAGTATTTAATAAGGCAACATATTGACCGAAAAACTGTATATACTGTTAATTATATTTAAAGGTGATGAAAAGAGTAGAAAAAAGTAGAAATTGAGGATTACGCTATGAGAAAAATTGAACAGGGGACAGTAGCTGTCAGTCTGGACGAAAAAAGTCTGATGGTGACACTGGAACAAGAAAAGACAAAGTGGTCTTGGAAAGAAGGATTCCGTCCATATATGGAATGTGAGGAAGGAGAGCTTTTCTTTGACGAGGCAGCTTCAATTTCTCATGAAACGTATCAGACGGGAATCGGAGTCGGAATCAGAAGTATATTTTCTGATTTTGAAAAAGAAGGAAAAAAATATCCATACAGCTTTGAAACATTAATCTGGATTGAAGGTGCAACCGGACATGTATATTTTGAATGGATTCCTTTAAAAGAAGAAGGACTTCATATTAAAAAGCTGTTCTGGCCTGGAGCAATGGAATTTACAAATCCAAGCAAAGAATGGTATACACTGCTGACACATGAACAGGGTGTGCTCATTCCAAATGACTGGGAAACGGAGCTGGGAGCAATTCCGTTTAATGGATTTTTTGAAACTGCGGGCGGTTATATGCCGTGGTTTGGTCAGGTAAAAGAGCGGGAAGGTTATATTGCAATTTGTGAGACACCATGGAACGGAGGTTATTATGCCAATCATCCGGCGAATGGACCATATACACACGTAGGGGTTTATTTTGAACCAAGTCTTGGCAAAATGGATTATCGCAGAATTATGCGTTATACATTTGCATCGGACTGCGATTATAATACCCTTTGTAAAATTTACAGAGGGTATGTAAATGAGCAGGGAAGGCTTCGTACTTTGTCTGAAAAAGCAATGAGAAATCCATCCATTAATGATTTAATCGGATGTGCATTTGTACATAAAGGAATCAAAACTCAGGTACAGGAAAATTCTGATTTCTTTGATCCGGAAAATCCGGATAAAAATAATCACCTGACAACGTTTGAGACACGTGTGCAGGAGATAAAAGAAATCCATGAGGCCGGAGTGAAAAAACTTTATCTTCACTTAGACGGCTGGGCTGAACCGGGATATGATAATAAACATCCGGATTACCTTCCGGCATGTAAAGAAGCCGGTGGTTGGGACGGTATGAAAAAGCTTGCCGATACCATGCATGAGTGTGGTTATATGTTTGGAATCCATGATCAGTACCGTGATTATTATCTGGCGGCGCCAAGTTTTGATGAAAATTATGCATGCAGACTGCCGGATGGAACAATTCCGAAGCATCAAAGATGGGCAGGCGGTCCACAGTCTTATCTGTGTGCGACACAGGCAAGTTATTATGTAAAACGAAATTTTGGAGAAATAAAACGAAATGGTATAGAATTAGATGGGGCGTATCTGGACGTATTCACCTGTAATGAAGGTGATGAATGTGATAATCCGGAACATCGCATGACCAGAAGAGACTGCTATGAATTCAGAGGAAAATGCTTTGAGTATTTGCTCTCTTGCGGAATTCTGCCAAGTTCTGAAGAAGTGAGTGACTGGGCGGTTCCGAGTTTGGTTTTCTGCCATTATGCACCTTATGACTTTATGATGAGACAGCCCGGAACTCCAAAAGAGGGCGTTCCGGTTCCGTTATACAATCTGGTTTATCATGATTGTGTGATTGAACCATGGATGATGGATAAGGTCAGCGATGAAGATGATTATATGCTTTATGCCCTGTTAAACGGCGGAGCACCGTATCTGATTCGTGATGCTGCATATCCGAATTTTGATGGTGCATTTGAGGATAAAGTAAAACTCAGTCTGAAAGAAAATATCGAGCGCAGTAAAATCGTATCTGATTTACATGAAAAAGTTGCAAAATGTGAAATGCTGCGTCATGAGATGGTGAATGGGGATTACATGGTACAGGAAACAAGTTTTTCTGATGGTACAAAAGTAAGAGTTGATTTCAGAAAACAGAGTTATGAAATTGTTTCCGAAAGCAGATAAATCAAAAAAAATGAGCGGAGCCAAAGCGGGCATAAGAAACAGTTATTATTGTGGATAGCTGTTTCTACCCGCTTTTCTTTGATTCACAAGCAATTTCATTCAATTGTGGGTTGAAACAGCTTGATATGAATACAGAAAGATTTTAAGGCTACATCAGAAGAAAAGAGGAGGAAGAAATGGCAAATAAAATTACAGTCGCACTTGCCGGACTTGGAAGCCGGGGAAAAGATACTTATGCCAAAGCTGCAAAAATCCATCCGGATAAGATTGAGATTGTTGCGATTGCAGATGTCAATCCGAAAAAAGTGGAAATGGTAGCGGAGGAATATCACGTTCCAAAAGAAAGATGTTATACAAGTGCAGAAGAAATGTTAAAAGAAGAGAAGCTTGCAGATGTGATGTTTATTACGACACAGGACAGACAGCATGTAGCGCAGGCAATCCCGGCATTAAGAAAGGGATACCATCTGTTACTGGAAAAACCGATTTCGCCGGATCTTGATGAGTGCCGTGAAATTGTAGAAGTAGCAAAAGAATGTGACCGCAAAGTTGTTGTCTGTCATGTCTTACGTTATACACCGGTTTTCCGTAAAGTAAAAGAAATCCTGGATTCTGGTGTGATTGGAGATATTGTTTCTATCAATGCATCCGAAAATGTAGGATGGTTTCATATGGCACACAGTTTTGTAAGAGGTAACTGGAGAAATAAAGAACTGTCAAGTCCAATGATTTTGCAGAAATGCTGTCATGATATGGATTTATATCTGTGGCTGGCAGATAAAAAATGTAAATCTTTATCTTCTTTTGGAAGCACGTATTTATTTAAAGAAGAAAATGCACCGGAGGGATGTACGAAGAGGTGTCTTGATGGTTGCAAAGTAAAAGCTACCTGTCCTTATGATGCAGAAAGCATTTATCTGGACAGTGAGAGAATTGGAGCAAGAAATGGAAATACCCGCTGGCCGTTAGATGTTGTTACAGAAATTCCGACACCGGAATCTGTAGAAGAAGCATTGAAAACCGGACCTTATGGAAGATGCGTTTATCATTGTGATAACGATGTAGTAGACCATCAGGTTGTAAATTTAAATATGACAGACGGTTCAACAATGAGTTTTTCCATGAATGGTCACACTGCTGATTTTGCAAGACATGCACAGTTTTGTGGAACGAAAGGTGAAATGAATGTAACAATGGGTTCCTGGGATGTGGAAGATGATTTCATTGAAACTACACTTTTTGGGGCAAAATTAAAAACAGAATTGATTCCGGCTTCTGAATTATCCGATGATTTTTCAGGACATGGCGGTGGAGACATTGTAATGGTAGAAGAATTTGTAGATATCTTACTTGGAAACAGAGAAGAGAGTCCTTCTATTACTTCACTGGAAAAATCTGTAGAGAGTCATTACTGTGCTCTTGCAGCGGAGGAATCAAGATTACACGGCGGAGCCGTAATAGAGCTGGATGATATCCGGCAAAAAGGAAGTATGTAAAACGGAAAACCGTTTTCATAGATAGCTGTAAAAACAGAACAATCATAATAAGAAAAGGAGAGAAGTATTATGAAAAACATGAAAAAAATGGTAGCATTCGGAATGACTGCAATCCTTGGTGCAAGCATGCTTGCAGGATGCGGTTCAAGCAGTGACAGTTCTTCTGATGAAAAAAGCGGTTCATCAAAAGGTAAAACAGAATTAACATTCGGTATCTGGGATGAAAATCAGAGACCTGCAATGGAAAAACTGATTGAAGCTTACGAAAAAGAAAATGAGAACGTGACAGTTAAAATTCAGTTAACACCATACAAAGGTGGAGAATACTGGACAAAATTAGAAGCAGCAGCAGGCGGCGGAACAGCTCCTGATGTATTCTGGTTAAACGTACTGCATCTGGATGCTTATCAGGAAGGCGGAATCTTAGATGACCTTTCTTCTGCAATCGCTGATTCTGACATCAACGACAATTTTTCAGAAACACTGGTAAATAACTATGTTCGTGATGGCAAAAACTATGCAGTACCGAAAGACTTCGATACAAATGCGTTATGGTATAACAAGGAACTGTTTGACCAGGCTGGAGTTGAATATCCGACAGATGATATGACTTATGATGATTTAGTGGCTCTGGCAACAGAATTAAAAGACAAACTTCCGGAAGGTACTTATGCATTTGCGTGCCCGGTTGACTTCCAGACATGGTATTATCAGACAGTATACGCAAACGGCGGCTGGATTTTAAATGATGATGCAACAGAAACAGGATACGAAGATGAAAAAACTCAGGAAGGTATCCAGTGCTGGATTGATATGATTGATGCAGGACTTTCACCAAGTGCAGCTACACTTGCAGAAACATCTGCAGATGCAATGTTTGAAGGCGGACAGCTTGCAATGAACTTTGCAGGTTCTTACATGGTTCCGGAATATGCATCTAATGATACAATCAAAGATAAAATTAACTGTGTTGAAATTCCTACATTCAATGGTGTAGAAGATAACTGTATCAACGGTCTTGGATATGCAGTATATGAAGGTTCTAAAAACAAAGAAGAGGCTGAAAAATTTGCTATCTGGCTTGGAAGTGCTGAGGCACAGCAGATTCAGGGTGAGACAGGTGTAGTTATCTCCGCCAGAACAGATGCTCAGAAATACTTCGCAGAAGCAAACAGCCAGTACAACTTAGCAGCTTATACAAACCATGCAGATGAAGCTTATCCACTTCCGGTTTGTGCACAGGCAGCAGAACTGTATGACAAAGAATCTACATGGCTGACAAAAGCTTACAATGGAGAAATGTCACTTGCAGATGCTTGTAGCGGACTGAAAAAAGAAGCAGATGCACTTTTAGCAAAGTAATAAAGTAGGTGAAAGAATGGCTGAAGTGAAAGCAAAAGTACCAAGAAAAAAAGCGTCGAAAAGACAGAAAAAAGACTGGTTTGCAGGATATGTCTTGATCGCACCGGTCACAATTGGTTTGCTGGTGTTCTATATCTGGCCGTTTATCCAGAACTTCTGGTTTAGTTTTAATGATGTAAACAAGTTTAACATGTCTACATTTGTAGGACTGGCAAATTATAAAGAGATGCTGGGTGACAAAGAAGTATGGAGAACATTTGGTAATACCTTAAAATATGTTGTTATAACTGTACCGTTAGGATTGTTTTTATCAATCTTATTAGCAGCTCTGCTGAATGCAAAAATCAAAGGAAAATCAATTTATCGTACCTTATATTTCCTGCCTTCTGTAACAATGTCAGCTGCGGTAGCTATGGTATGGAAATGGATGTATAATGAACAGATGGGTATCTTAAACAGTGCGCTTAAAGCAGTAGGCGGAAAAGGTCATAACTGGATGACAGACCCGCATACCGCATTGTTTGGAATTATGGTTGTCGGACTCTGGATGACAGTGGGATATAACATGATTATTTTGCTTGCAGGTATGCAGGGAATCAGTAAATCTTATTACGAGGCGGCAGCAATTGATGGAGCAGGTGCGGTTACGCAATTTTTCAAAATTACGATACCGATGCTGACACCGACAGTCTTCTTTGTAATGATTACCTCTATCATTAGTGGATTCCAGGTATTTGATACGGTATATATGATGGTCGGAAAAGCAAATCCAGCTTATGAATCAACGCAAACGGTTGTTATGCTGTTCTATCGACAGGCGTTTGACTATGGTCATAAGGGATACGCAGCCGCAATTTCAATCCTTATTTTCCTGGCAATCATGCTGGTTACTGTAATCCAGATGATTGGACAGAAAAAATGGGTAAATTATGATTAAGAAGGAGGAGAATGAGAATGAAAACCAAAAAATCAAACTTAAATCATTTGATTGTCCATCTGATTCTTCTTGCTGGAGTTGCTGTTGTAGTATTTCCATTCTTATGGATGATTTTAACTTCGTTTAAAACATCCGGAGAAGCGATGAAGATTCCGCCGACAATTTTCCCGGAAAACTTTGTAACGACTGCATATCATACAATTGTATCCTCTGCGATTCCATTTGGAACAGTTTATATGAATACGATTATTTCTACAGCGGTTACGACACTTGTACAGATCGCATTTTGTTCGATGGCAGGCTATGCGTTTGCACGTATTGACTTTCCGTTCAAAAATGCGCTGTTTGTATTAATCTTATCGGTACTTATGGTACCGGGACAGATTTTCTTGATTCCGCAGTATCAGATTATTCAGAAAATGGGATTACTGGATACGATTCCTGCATTGTTTATGCCAAACTTATTTAGTGCATTTGGTACCTTCCTTTTAAGACAGTTCTTCATGTCATTACCAAAAGAACTGGAAGAAGCAGCAATTGTAGACGGATGCGGACGATTCCGTGTCTTTGGACAGATTATGCTTCCGCTGGTAAAACCAGGTATCGTAGCGCTTGCAATCTTTACAATCAAGTTCGCATGGAATGACTTTATGTGGCCGTTGATTGTAAACACCTCAATGGAAAAAATGACACTTGGACCGGCACTGTCAACCTTACAGGGACAGTATACCACCGAGTATCCAATGCAGATGGCAGGAGCAGTACTAGCGGTAGTGCCGTTAGTTGTAATCTTCTTCCTGTTCCAGAAACAGTTTATTGAGGGTGTTGCTCAGTCTGGTATTAAAGGCTGATAAGCAAAAACTAATATACTATAATAATAGAAGAAACTCTTAAAAATGCGTTTCCATTTTTAAGAGTTTCTTTTTGTGTAAAAAAATATAAAAAATATGTTGACAGATGGTGTGCAACTGTGATATAGTATCAGAGTTGTCGCTGATAAGTGACAGAGAAAATA
>QULP01000001.1 GCA_003481745.1 Firmicutes bacterium OM04-13BH | reverse complement strand
TCCTCATTCCGGCATTTTTCGGTCAGTTCTGGAATATCTAACATTCCTGTATGGTCATTGATGGCAAGGTCAAGACGTTTCATCACACCGCCGTCCACCAGAGCGTCCATAAGGAAGTCATACCAGCTCCGTTCCTGTGCCAGCAGATAACTTTCAAACTGGCGACAGCCTTTTCCTTTCAGTTCCAGCAGAACACCTTTTTCTTCATCGGGAGAAGTGTATACGAAAATATCTCCGATGTAGTAGTGTTCCGTGTAGCTGTAATGCCCGAAGTCCTCATGTATCATGTACTGGATATTGAGCTGTAAGATGTCCTTAATGATGTGTCCAATATCCAGTGTCGGAAACCGTATCCTCACATAATCAAACAGCATGGTAAGCGGTGCTTCTGGGTTGAATTTTTCCAGAGCTTCCAAAAGTTTCACTTTCATTTCTTCTGTGACCGCCACCTTGCCGGATTCAATACGGCTTAAATGTTCACGGCTGATTCCAGCCATGACCGCAAGTTTCGTCTGGGATACACCGTACTGCAAACGTCTGTCTGCAAAATCCTGTATCCACTCTGTATCATTCAGTGCGATACCCCCTTTACGAAAAAACTGTGACATTTTTTATCAGATGTCACAGCAGTAAAAAAAGCTACCAAACGCTTGATTTTAGCCAAGAATCGGTAACTTTTGTGTATGTTTCCTTGTGATTTGTGCCCCTCTGTTAGATACCGAGGGGCTTGATATATGCTGGCGTGGCTACCGCCACACCAGCAAGGCTAGTCCGTACCTGTGGCTTTCGCTCCGCACGCCACCTGTCCGTCCTGCCTTATGTGTGCAAGTTTCCCAATCGTACCCAAGAAATCATAGCCTTTGGGTACAAGGGGAGTGTAAAATTCTGATATGACACTTGTTCCCATATCACAGTATCCACGCCCTTTGATTCGCTTCTGGAAAAACTGTTTTTTCACATCACTTCCAAAGAGCATACCGTAGCCGAGTTCACTCAGCCGACCAAGTCCCACACGGAAATTGAAATTATCTCTGATACCATCTCCGAAATATTTTGCGTCTGGACGCTGGCAAGCCACAATCAGAAAGTGTCCAGCCTGTCTGCCGAGCATAACGATTTTCTTTAGCTGGCTTAACAGGGCAGTGCTTTCCTTTGTCGTGAGCATTTCCAAGAACGCCACATATTCATCAAAGATAAGGAACTGTGGAGCAAGCCCCAGATAGGCGTAGTTTTCTCCTGTGCGGTAATTCGGGTGCAGTTTCATTTCTTCCGAGCGTGTGACCATGCCCTCATAAAAGGCATTGACGCAGTCAATCATATCGTCTTTCGTGTGGTAGACATTTCCCATGACTGTTCCCAAGTCTGCAAGGTCAGCGTTCTTCGGGTCAAGAATGTATAAATCCGCATTGGTTTTAAGCAGGGCTTCAATGATGGTCAGCAGAAAATAGGTCTTTCCACCGCCAGTACCACCGCAGATAAGGGCATGGGGAAGTGAATCATATTCCCACACCAGATTTTTCATTAACCGCAGACCGCCGTTTTCGGCAACCACTTCATCAATCGAAATACGGTTCGCTATCATATCATAGAGCAGGGTGTATTCGATATATCCGTCATGTAATGTCTTGTCGGTCAGCTCACAGTACAGCCCCGATTCCAGTTTATCCTCTAAGGACAGGAGCTGTTCTTGATATTTTCCCATTGTGATTTCACACAGGATATGGAGCAAGCCGTTGTCCATCTGGTAGTAGATTTTCGGAAACCACACGATTTTTTCTCTGGATCTGCTTTGCAGGTCAGTGAAAAAACCGCTGTCTTTGGTGTTTTCCGCTTCATACCATTTATTTTCCAGCACCATACGAGCCAGTTTTTGTCGGTGGAGCAACCGCTTGATACGGTCATATCCGTAATGGTAGTAGAGAAAAGCGACCAATGCACAAACACCAGTCGCTATTAGAACCGTAATGGAATTATAGGCAGTCCAAGTGATTCCTGCATGGAGCAGGTTAAAATCTTTCCAGTCGGTAACAAGAAGCTGTTGCAGGTTCAGTAGCAGGAACACCTCAACGAACAGGAGCAACAGCCAACCGATACAGAAGTGATAGACCAGCGATTTGTCACTGGCACGAATCCTGTTACCTTTCTTTTTCCACGTCATACGCTAACACCTCTTATTTCTTCGGCGGTTGCTGTGGAGCATTGTTCTGTGGATTTCCGGCATGAGTGCCTTTGTTCTTCAAAACAATATCGTCTGCTTTTACATACCAGTCCACATCTGCACCACGGTAATTTGCATTGGCTACCGTATCTGCAACAGGATTGATAAGTTCCACTTCGGCGTTGTAGTCATAGTCCTTTAACGGAACAGTCGCCGGAACGGATACCTGTATCATGCGTCCCTGTGTGTTGCACTTCAAATCGTAAGTACGCTCCTTGATTTCTTCACTGACCGTTCCATCTTCATTCTGTACATGAACCTCACGGCGTAATGCGGAGAACTTCAACACTCCAAAAGTCTTTTCTTTATCAATGACGATTCCATTTGCTAATCTCATAATCTGAATACCCCCTTATTTACTTTCTGCTGGTAACATATCGTCTGCAAGCAGGATATAATTGACAAATCCACGTTCCCCGATTTTATAACCATCGGTAGTGATTCGTGGGTTGATAAGTTTTACTTTCTGTTCCGGCGAAAAATGTTTTTCACCAGCTTTGGCAGGAAGCACAACGACAACATCATCAGCTCTCTGCACATCGGAATACAGGTTGTAGCTTCTGGTAATGACAGCCATACGCCCGTTGATTCTCTGCTGTTCCGTAGTATTTTCTCCGGCAAACTCCAAGTTCCCGAATGTCTTTTCCATGTTTGGTACGACAAATCTTAATTCCATAAATGATTGACCTCTTTTCTTTCTGTTTTATTTTCTTTCCTGCTGTACTTTGTGGGGAGCTACACTCCCCACGCCCCTAGTGGACTTCACGCTCCCGTAAATCAGAGCTTCACGGGAGCGTGAAGTTGTAAAAAGGGTGGCGACCTTGAACGCTCTACCAACCGCTACATTACCGCCTTATGATTTCTTTTTACGACGTTTGAAGTAAAGCATACCGCCAAGCCCTACGCAGGAAAGACCGAGCATGGCAAGATAAGCATAGATATTGGTATTGTCGCCTGTTTTTGGACTGTCACTTGTCTTAGTAACCGTAGATGCTGTATCCGGCGTGTCGGTATCCTTTGGTGTGTCTGGGACTTCCGGCACTTCCTTGATTGTCACGGTCTGTCCATCGTCTGTGATGTCCTTATGTTCCGTCACTTTCTTTGGTTCGTCTGGATTGGTCATATCGTATAATTCCTCAAATGTGACAAGGCTCTTGCCACCAAGAGAAGAACCATCAAAAGTAAATGCAATCTCAACTGTCATTTTTTCATTGTCGGCTGTAAACTCATAATCATTGGATACTTTCTTTCCATCAATCAGAAGTTCTGCATTTTCCTCTTTTAACATCTGCCAGCCGGAAAGTTTGTATTTTGTTCCAACTTCCAGCCCATCTAATGTGACTTTATCCACAATCGTTACATCTTTTCCGGCTTCGATTTCTTTCTTGCCGTTCTTGTCCGTAGCAGTCGTATGGATTTTGATGATACGTTCCGTGATAAGAACCGTCTGTCCATCATCGTTGATGTCTTTATGTTCGGCAACCTTGACAGGCTCTTTCGGATTGCTTATATCGTACAATTCCTCAAAAGTAACAAGGTTCTGACCGCCAAGAGCTGAACCGTCAAAACTGTAAGTAATCTCAACCGTCATTTTTTCACTGTCAGCAGTGAAAGTATAATTACTGTCTACACGTTTCCCGTCAATCAGAAGTTCGGCGTTTTCTTCCTTTAACATCTGCCAGCCGGAAAGTTTATATTTTGTTCCAGCTTCCAAGCCATCAAGTGTGACTTTGTCCACGATCTTGATGTTCTTTCCGGCAACAATCATTTTTTCGCCTGTTTTCTTGTCGGTCGCTGTGGTATGGATTGTGATTTCTTTTTCGTATTCATCAGTAAGTGTCCCTAAATCTACGGTCACTTTATTTCTGGATACGACCACCTCAAAGGCTGGAATCAGCTTAAATCCGGCGTTGGAATCACACTTTAATTCCTCAATCACATAGGTATCATAGAGTAATGCACCTGTGCTGTCGTCTGGTTCAGATGTCCCAAACCATACACCGTCCTCACTGGATTTTCCGGCATTGGTATTGACCTTGTGGGAAGCCCAGCTTGAAGCAGTAGAGAACTGACCGTTTTTGTCAGTAACTACAATATGGGATTCTCCCGTTGTCTTGCTTGTAATTCTGAATGGAACACCTGCAAGACGTTTGTGTGTACCTGCACCGATTTTTACACCCTCAATATCGCCACGTTTAATCTGGTTGTAGACAGAATGGGATTTGTCGGTCAAGTCCACGATTTTTCCATCTTCCGTGATAGAAAAGTCGATTGCCTTTGCACCATCTGTCAAGTAGCCCTCTGGTGCTTTGCTTTCTTCTAATCTGTAATTTCCGTAAGGGAGCAAGTCGGCAGAAGTAGAAGCAATTCCGTCAATGCCTGTCTGAATCTTCTTTACGGTTTCATTCTTGTTGTATAATTTTCCCACAACCAGTACAGGACTGTCATTTAAAGAAATGATATTGAACTCTGTGTACTGTAAGGTCGCACTTCCCTGTGCTTTGGTATCCTTTGTTTCAAGGTCACGTTTCTGGATTTTCACACCGCCACGGATAACCTTGTCAGATACGGAATACTGGTTGCTTCCAGAAAGTACGGCAAGTTCGCCATCTTCGGAAATCTGTGTAAGGTATGTTCCCTTAATCTGTTCGGAACTTCCGTCAGTCTGCATATATGCACCATCTAATAAGTAGCCGTTTGGTGCTTTTGTTTCTGTGACAGTGAGTGTACCAAGTGGCAGTACATTCTTACCGTCCTGTGTATAGAAGCTGTCGCCGGATACTTTGTAGCTGTCGGCAAGTCTGGATACATAATGGATAGTTCCGTCACTGTCTTTTTCGGCAACGGTTTTGGTTGTCCATGTACGGGTAGCTTTTGCAGGTAGATTATCTGCATTGTAGTATCCGTCATAATAGCTCCATGTGAACTCTGCACCCTCTAAAGAAGCAGTTCCCTGTGGAGTAGATTTTCCTGTTTCCATGTCAATTTTGAATAAATCAATCAAAGCCTCTGTGACCTTTGGAGTGTCAGCAACAGTTAATGTCGCTGTTTTTCCAACTTCCACATTTAAGGCATGGACAGTAGAATCCAGCTTGTAACCTTTTGGTGCGGAAAGTTCTTTGATGTAAACTGTTCCGGCTTTTACCTCAACTTTTTTGGTATCGCCGTTTCCATCGGCAGTAAGTGTGGCAAGCTGGCTGTTACAGCCCTTATCAGAATAGACACCAAATGTCGCACCCTCAAAGGAATAGTTGGCATTTCCATCTGTGACCGTGGGATTGGAAGAAGTCTTTTTGACCTTTGCATTTCCCACATTTAACTTCGCCCAGAACTGTCCGATGTCCTGTCCTTCGCCAGTATAAATGTAACCGCCACATTCATAGCGTCCCTTATTTGCTTTCACAAATGCTTTCGCACCAGCGTAAACTTCATTCTGTACTGCCTGTGAGATTTCATTATAGGAAGCTCTGACGTTATCGCACTGCCAGCCGAGCTGTTCACTCAATCTCTGCCAGACAACACACTGTTCCAGCAAGTATCCCTGTTTGTAATTCAAGTTCGTATGAGAAGCGGTATATTGCTTGACGTACTCTAAGGAAAGAGCAACGTCCGCAATCTGATCGCTACTCATGCGGGTGCTTGCGTCAGAACGTGTTTTATATCCATTCTTAAAACTGGTGTTGATATCCACGCAGTAGGCAGTTTCGCCCTCAACTTTCATGTGTCCCTCATTGAATGTAGATTTGATAGAACCGTCATTCATAACGTGTTCAATGTAGCCGACACGTTCTGCTGATTCTGTCCAATATTGATTGCCGGAAGCATGAACCGCCGTCACTGGTAATGCCGTGAGAATGGTTGCAAAAGCAAGTGTTCCTGTCAGCAACCGCTTTACTAGCTTATTCATATTTCTTTTTTCTCCTTTCGATTTTGGGTAAAAAAATAGACGCTCATTTCTGAACGCCTAAAAATTATAAAATTGTTACATCATCAATATTCTTAAAGATTTCATCTTGTAACAAAGATAATGTTTCAAAAATTGCAGTATATTTGTTTTGATAATTTATGCCTTTTATAAATTCAACTAAAGGACTAGTAAATTTCCTAAAATTTTCAAATTCATAATCAAGGACATCTAAGCCTAGTTCTTGTTCTGGGGATAATCCAAATTCTTCTCGTTGTCTACCATATTCTTTTATTTGCAACCATACCTCATAATAGAAATCCTCAGAACCATAAGTCATGTCTGTAGAAAATGTATTTGAATAATCACCTCTTACAAAATCAACATCATATACCTGTCCAAACCATATTATACCTTTTTGGGTTAATATTCCTTCTTTTATCTCTTGAGGAAAAGTTGTTCTAATAGCTATTTCACAATCAGTACAATTATTATTTTTATATACTGAAAATTCCTTTATCATAGCATAATATTGTTTGCGAAAGATATTTAAAATAGATCGTACATCATCATTTACTGCTGTCTCATAAATTTCTATACTTTCGTTTAATAAAGTTAATATGTTTCTTGTCCTTTCATAAAAGTAAATTCTTTTATCAGCTTGAAGATATTTCAGTAATTCCTGAAGTTCCTGCTCACAACTATTTTCACCTTGAAAGGTAACATAACAATTTTCTTTTTTTGTTAATTCAACTATTTTTTTCTGCAAATTTGAAATTGCAATAGAACATGGTATCCAATATTCATCTCTTGCCTTAGTTTGTGCATTTACTTTTAATTCACTTTTTTTACTCGAAACAGTAACAAAATATGTAATATAAGCTCCTAATAATGTTGAAATTAAAGGCAATATTTTATCCAAAAATTGAAATAAATTATCCATCTACTAAATCCTCATTTGTTATTTTTTTATAGTATAAATCACTTCCTCCCTTTTTTAAAGTTTATTCTATTAAAAATACTAGAACTATGTAGGATAGCTTGTTTTATCTTCATATTATATTGTGTAATGTTGTTCTTACGAAGTCGCCCCAGAACAAAAAGCAAGGAGTACTTATGATAATATCCTGCGTGTCGTAAAAGATTCTGAAGTAGCAGAGCCGATTCGTTTCCTGCGTGCAAGAGAAATTGTGCATTTCCAGCGTTTTGGTGAAGCACTTCGTTCAGTACAGGAAGAATTGGATTCGAGGAATTTTTATGCATTTAATCCAAGTTTTGATGCACCTTGCCAGGCCTTTTGCGAATCTATGACAAAGAATGGGAATTAAGTCAAACGTAAAATAATTTGACAATTGATTATGATTCTGTTATCATAGTTTTCGCTGACTAAGTTTTGTGAGATGCCACAATAAGCATTACGAGCGCTTACTGTGGCATCTATTTTTCTGTCAATTCATAGAAAAGCAGGTGAAAAAGTCTTGAGATTGTTTCTATTGTTATTTCTATTGATTCACAGATGCCTACTAATAGAAAGGAAATTTATATATGGAAACCATTACATTTGAAGAACTCGGCTTATGTCCTGAAATTGAAAGAGCAGTCCGTTTTATGGGATTTGAGGAAGCTTCTCCAATTCAGACAAAAGCAATTCCGGCTATTATCAGCGGAAAAGATATTATCGGACAGGCACAGACCGGAACTGGAAAAACCGCTGCATTTGGTATTCCACTTCTTCAGAAGATAGACCCGAAAAATAAAAAGCTTCAGGCAATTGTACTTTGTCCGACAAGAGAGCTTGCAATACAGGTTGCAGATGAAATCCGTAATCTTGCGAAATATATGCACGGAATCAAGATTCTTCCAATTTACGGGGGACAGGATATTGTGAAACAGATTCGTTCTTTAAAGAACGGAACTCAGCTTGTTATCGGAACTCCGGGTCGTGTGATGGATCACATGCGCAGAAAGACTGTAAAGATGGACCATATTCATACAGTTGTGCTTGATGAAGCAGATGAAATGTTAAACATGGGATTTCGTGATGATATTGAAACTATTTTAAGTGGTGTTCCAGAAGAACGTCAGACTGTTTTATTTTCTGCAACAATGCCAAAACCAATTTTGGAAATCACAAAGAAATACCAGAATCATGCAGAACTGATTAAAGTAACCAAAAAAGAGCTGACCGTTCCGAATATCGAACAGTTTTATTATGAAGTAAAACCAAAAAATAAAGAAGAAGTGTTATCCCGCTTATTAGATATTTATTCTCCAAATCTTTCTGTTGTATTTTGTAATACGAAAAAACAGGTAGATAATCTGGTAACAGCTTTAATCGGAAGAGGATATTTTGCAGCCGGATTACACGGAGATTTAAAACAGTCTCAGCGTGACCGTGTGATGCAGAGTTTCCGTACCGGAAAAACAGAGATTCTTGTTGCAACAGACGTCGCTGCACGAGGAATTGATGTCGATGATGTCGAAGCTGTTTTCAACTATGATTTGCCACAGGATGAAGAATATTATGTACATCGTATCGGTCGTACCGGACGTGCCGGAAGAGGCGGACATGCATTTTCTTTTGTCAGCGGAAAAGAAATGTATAAATTAAAAGAAATTCAGAGATACTGCAAGACAAAGATTTATGCACAGAAAGTGCCGTCTATCAATGATGTTGCAAACACTAAGATGGAACATATCCTTGCAAAGGCAGATTCAGTAATTGAGCGTGAAAATCTTTCTCTTATGTTAGATGCCATCGAAGAACGTGTCAATGCGTCTGATTATACGACAATGGATATGGCAGCGGCCCTGCTTAAAATGTATATGGGAATGGTAAAAGAAGAAACCGAAGAGGAAGAAATAACAGATTTTGGAGATACCGGTGCAGAAGAACCGGGAATGGTTCGTCTGTTTATTAATATTGGTAAAAAACAGAAAATTCGTCCAGGTGATATTTTAGGCGCAATCGCCGGTGAAAGCGGAATGCCTGGAAAATTAATCGGAACAATCGATATGTTTGATAAATATACCTTTGTTGAAGTACCAAGAGAATATGCCTCAGAAGTCTTAAAAGCAATGAAGAGTGCAACAATCAAAGGAAATCATATTGCAATTGAACCTGCAAATCGTAAATAGCTTTTTTGAGTCCAGTAAAAAGTGCTGGACTCATTTTTTTATTGCATAGAATAGTATAGGTAAGTATCAAATGGAAAATTACATTTTGTTAGATTTTGATTTACAAGTCATAAAAGAACATATACTGTTGTAAGATTCCGGCATATCCTTTATATTTTTCATAAGGAAATCCATCCGGATAATGTTCAGCTAAAATTTTTTTTACGTGTGTATCAATCGGAAAAGCATCTACGTGATGCAGAGCAAATAAGGCAATGCAGGCTGCCACTTTATTTCCGATGCCATATTGGTCTGTCAGCATTTTATGAGCAGTCGCAGTATCCTGTTTTTTTAATGTTTCAAGGGAAAAAGAGCCGTCTGCTACGGAACAGGCCATTTTATAAATATATTTGTCACGGTATCCAAGTCCAAGACCGGCAAGTCCTTCCATTTTGGCAGAGGCAAGAGTTTCACTTTCAGGAAAAGTGTAATAAATTTTGTCTTCTGGGGTTATTTTTTTCTCTCCGAATTTTTCACAGAGAGCCACTACGCTTTTTCGGATTCTCGGAATATTATTATTTTGCGAAATTAGAAATGTAATGATGATTTCCCATAAATCCTGATTTAAAATTCGCATGCCCCATCCATAATTCACAGCTTTGGTAAGGTAACTATCGTTTTTGTCTACAGAGGCTTTTATTTTGTGATAATCTGTTTTCAAATCAAAATAAGATTCCCAGATTTCTTTAAACTCAGTTTCAGAACAGTCAAAGAGTACCTGCTCATTTTTTTGGATGATTCGCAGATGCTTTCCAAATGCAACATTAGAGAAACTGCCATCTTTTTCTTTATGGATGCGGAAACATTGTCCGGATTTTGCAATTTGTTCAATACTAAAATCTTCGATTTGTTTTTCTATCATGATTGTTTTTCTTTCTTTAATAATTTTGTGTTGGTTATAGAAGTTATAAGATCTTTTAATCTTTATAAATGAAAAAATGGATTCTACCTTTTCCAGAACGGTCCCGGTAAAATCCTGTAATATCCACAAGAGCAGCGGAAGAGATGCAGTTAGAATATCTTTTTTTATCAAGGGAAAACTTCTCCCGAACGGGACCGACCTCATAAGAAAAGACTCTAAAATTACTATATCGAACTTTACTAGCTTTGTCAAGAAAATTGTCGATATCTTCCAAAAAAAACGACATTATACGATAAAATTCGTATAATTTGACAAAAATCGACAAGCGAACACTTTTTATAAAATAAGAGAAGAATCCTGCATTAGGATTCTTCTCATTCGACTTAAGCTTTATAACTCTCTTGTTTCAAGCTGTAATACGGCCTGACCTCTTGGAATAATTCTTGGCCCGCCAGAGTGTTCAATATATTCTTTTGTAAGGATAACTTCTCCGATATTATCATCTTTTGGGATTTCATACATGATATCCAGCATGTATTCTTCTAAGATTGCACGAAGCGCACGGGCTCCAGTATGTTTTTCCAATGCCATTTTTGCAATCGCATGAAGTGCTCCTTCTTCAAATTCAAGTTTTACTTCATCCAGTGCCAGTAATTTCTGATATTGTTTTAAAATTGCATTTTTTGGTTCTTTTAAAATCTGAACAAGCATTTCTTCAGATAGACCGTCCAGTGTAAAGATAATCGGAAGACGTCCTAAAAATTCCGGAATCATACCAAATTTCTTTAAGTCATCAACAGTTACTTTATTTAAAAGCTTGCTGTCATTGTCATATTTATCTTTTAAGTCTGCCATGAATCCAATAGAAGCCTGTTTATTTAAACGTTCTTTGATAATGGATTCAAGGTCGGGAAATGCTCCGCCACAGATAAATAAAATATTTTTGGTATCTACAGTTGCAAGTGGAACCATTGCATTTTTGCTGTTGGCACCTACCGGAACTTCAACCTCGCTGCCTTCTAAAAGTTTTAACATTCCCTGCTGTACAGCTTCCCCGCTGACATCTCTTTGATTGGTATTTTTCTTTTTGGCGATTTTATCAATTTCATCGATAAAAATAATTCCGTGTTCTGCCTTTTCCACGTCATTATCAGCGGCTGCAAGCAGTTTGCTTACAACGCTTTCGATGTCATCCCCGATATAGCCGGCTTCGGTAAGAGAAGTAGCATCTGTGATTGCAAGCGGTACATCAAGCAGTCTTGCCAGTGTCTTGACCAGATAGGTTTTTCCACTTCCGGTTGGTCCAATCATAAGCATATTGGATTTTTCGATTTCAATTTCATCGGCATTGTCTGCAAATACTCGTTTATAATGATTGTAAACGGCCACAGACATTACTTTTTTTGCATATTCCTGTCCAATTACATAAGAATCCAGGCTTTCTTTGATTTTATGAGGTGCCGGTATACTGCGGATATCAAATACCTTTTTGGCGATTTTTTCATTTGCTTCTTTTTCAGGCTGAGCTTTTTTCTTTTTAATTCTCTGTTTTTTTGGAATTTCATTTTGTAATGAATTTAAATCAACCATGCTGATGTTGGGCATGTTTTTCATTAATTCACTGTAATCCATCGGCATATTGTTCATAGAATTAAAACTCTTCTGCATACAGTCCATGCAGACGTGAATTCCGCCCGGAATATCGATCATTTTTCCGGCTTTGCTTTCCGGACGTCTGCAGATAAAGCAGACATTTTCATAATCTTCTTTGTTTTCTTCTTCCTGTTCTAAATAATCCTTATCTTCTGCCATAGTTTCCCCTGCTTTCCATCTATCTATATGATTTTTGTTCTCTGTATAAGCTTATATGTCTGTGGGTATCTTAACATAATTCATAAATTCGAACAAGTAAACTTTTCATGAAAAAAGTCTAAAATGAAAAAACCCAAAGATAGGTCTTGTATGTAAGGTGGTAGATTTGGTAAAATAAAAACAATAAGTTAAAAAAGCAAAGAACAGGAAAAAAAGATGATACTAAGAATTAAAAGTATGTGGAAGATGATAAAATATAATATGATAAGTCTGCTTTTGTTTGAAGCAGGATATCGGGTTGCTACTTTTTTAATTATTACAAATTTGACTTCAACAGCAGTTAATTACTCTTTAAAAAAGCGCAATTTCAGTTATCTGACAGCAGAAAATTTCCACAAATTTTTACAAAATCCAACTTCCCTGATTTTTCTTTTTGGAATTTTATTGCTGATTTTATTTTTCTTTTTAATAGAAATTTCAGCGGTTTTATCATGTTTTTCCCATTCCTATCAAAAACGAAAAATCTATACCAGTGATATGTTGATTGAAGGAATCCGACGGACGTTGCATTTTTTAAAACACAGTCAGAGCTCCTGGATTATATGTATTTTGATGGCAGCTCCGTTTTTGTCGGTCTATTTTTTAATTATGGAAATCTCTTATTTTGGAGTGCTTCAGTACAGTGTGATGCAGATCTATAAATGGGTGAAGCCACACTGGATTTTATATCTGGCGGTTGGAGTTATTTTGGTGATTTCTTTTCTGGCGGTATTTTCGCTTCCCTATTGTTTGCTGGAGGAAAGAAAAAGCAGCAGAGGATTAAAATCAGGATGGATTCTTTTAAAATGGCACTGGAAGCGAATTATTTTAGGTTTTGTGGCACTCCATATCGTGATGCTTGCAGTTATCATGGGTGTTTATTTTCTGGCAAATGCCACAGCTTCCGGTTATGCAATTTTAAGCAAACCAAAGTCAGCAGTTGTAAGCGCAGTGCTTGTCTATAATGACTGGATTCGTATGGGAATCGGTATCTTTGCAGGAGCACTCCAGCTGATGCTGAGCCTTGCCTTTGTTTATTTTATTTATGCGCGTTACCATATCCAGAAAAAAAGTGAAGCGGGAATTGCTGCTATTTTCAGACAGAAATTATGGTATCAGAAAATCGGTCAAAGAAGAGCAGCGGCCATCTTTACTGCGATTTTACTCGTCATGGAAGGTTCTTATCTGGTTGTACTGGCTTCTGACCATAGCAGTGCCGTAAACAGTCTGATGAGTACAACCGGAGTCACTGCACACAGGGGAGGGGCTCTTATGGCACCGGAAAATACAATTAGTTCTCTGGATTATACTATAAAATGTGGAGCAGATTACGCAGAGATTGACGTGCAGGAAACAGCCGATGGGGAATTGGTTCTCCTGCATGATAATTCTCTAAAACGAACGGCGGGTGTAAAGAAGAATGTATGGGAAATGACTTATGCAGAGATTGCACAGCTTGATGCAGGTTCAAGTTTTAATAAAAAATTTCGTGGGGAAAAGATTCCAACATTAGATGAAGTATTGAAATTCTGCAGGGGAAAACTGGATTTGAATATTGAAATTAAATACAATGGGCAAAATAAAGGAATTGTAAAGAAAGTTGTGCGTATAATAGAACAGAACCATTTCGAGGATCATTGTGTGGTTACTTCGATGAATTATTCGTTTTTGAAGCAAGTGAAAAAGGCAAATCCTGACATCCGTACCGGATATATCATGACGATGACTTATGGAACCATTTCACGGATAGAAGCAGCAGACTTTTTCAGTGTGAAATATACTTATGTGGATGAGGCGTTTGTGAGGGAAGCACATTCTCTTGGTAAAGAAGTACATGCCTGGACGGTGAATTATCGTGGAGATATTAAGCGGATGCTGGATGTGGGCGTGGATAATATTATCACGGATAATCCGGTTTTAGTGAGAAAAGTTAAAAACCAGGAAAGTGATATGCAGACTGACTTTTGGGATTTAATGCGCTATGCATTTAAGATGTGAGAAAAAACTGTTGACAAATAGTGGCAAAGAAGATATACTTTGAGCATCAAAGTAATTTTGAGCCTAATTGAAAAAAATAAAAAATGAGATATATTTTATAAGGAGATTAAAGATTATGTTAGAAAAAATGAGAGAAATTATTGCAGAACAGTTGAATTGTGACGAAGGAGAAATCAACGTAGATACTTCTTTTAAAGATGACTTAGGAGCGGATTCCTTAGATTTATTTGAATTAGTTATGGCTTTAGAAGATGAATATTCTGTAGAAATTCCGGCAGAAGAACTTCAGGAATTAACAACAGTTGGTGCTGTTATTGACTATTTAAAAAATAAAGGCGTAGAAGAATAAGAAAGACTGGAATCTGCCGCAATGGTAAGAAATAACTCTTGCGGCAGATTCTTTTTAGGTAAATAGTTTGAAATACAAAATATTCTAGTTTCAAAGGAGTTTTATATGAGCAAGACAGCTTTTATTTTTCCGGGACAGGGAGCACAATATACCGGCATGGGAAAAGATTTTTACGAAGAAATTCCTGTGTGCAGGGAAATGATTGATTTAGCAGGAGAAGTTACTGGTCTTAATATGCCGGCACTGTTATTTGAAGAAAACGAAGAGTTAAATATTACAGAATATACACAGATTGCAATGCTTAGTGTGGAAGTTGCCATTTTAAAGGCATTGGAAGCACAGGGAGTGAAAGCAGATGTGACTGCCGGCTTAAGTCTGGGTGAATACGCTGCCTGTGTCTGTGCAGGAACTCTTTTAGAAAAAGATGCTTTTTTACTGGTCAGAAAAAGAGGAATTTTAATGCAGGAGGCAGTTCCGAGTGGCGGTGCAATGGCGGCAGTAATGGGAACAGGTGCCGATTTGATTGAAGAAATCTGTGAAAAGACGGAAGGAATTGTATCGATTGCCAATTATAACTGCCCGGGGCAGATTGTCATTACCGGAGAAAAAGAGGCTGTAGAAAGAGCATCCGAGGCATTAAAAGAAGCTGGAGCAAGAAGGATTGTTCCTTTAAAGGTATCTGGTCCATTTCATTCTGCAATGCTTGAGCAGGCTGGAGAAGCACTTGGAGAAGTATTGGATGCAATAGAGGTAAAGAAACCGGAAATTCCTTATGTGACAAATGTGACAGCACAATATGTGACCAAGGCAGAAGAAGTCAAACCACTGCTTGTTAAACAGGTTTCCTCTTCTGTAAAATGGCAGCAGTGTGTAGAAGCGATGATTGAAGATGGGGTAGATACCTTTGTGGAAATCGGACCTGGAAAAACCTTAAGTGGATTTATGAGAAAAATTAACCGGAATGTGACCGTTATGAATATTCAGAATAAAGAAGAGTTTGAAACGGTAGTAAATTGTTTGAAATGATTTAACCAAATCAAGCAAGTAGCGAAAGCGGATTGCGAATATCCGCTTGACAATAAACGGATTTGAAATTTGAAATTAAGAAAGGCAGAATCATGTTAGAAGGAAAAATCGCATTAGTAACCGGCGCAGGAAGAGGAATCGGAAGAGCAGTTGCCTTAAAACTTGCAGGGCAGGGTGCAGTGGTAGTGGTAAATTATAACGGCTCGAAAGAAAGAGCCGAAGAAGTCGTAAAAACCATTTTGGAAAATGGAGGAACTGCATCTGCATATCAGTGCAGTGTCAGTGATTTTGAAGCCTGCGAAAAAATGATAAAAGATGTGATTGCACAGTATGGACATCTTGATATTTTGGTAAATAATGCCGGAATTACAAGAGATGGACTGATTATGAAAATGAAAGAAGAAGATTTTGATGCTGTCATTGAGACAAATTTAAAAGGAACATTTAATACAATTCGTCACACAACGAGATGGATGTTAAAACAAAAAGGCGGAAAAATCATCAATATTTCTTCAGTGTCCGGAATCCTTGGAAATGCGGGACAGGCAAATTATGCAGCAAGCAAGGCTGGTGTGATTGGTCTGACGAAAACAATGGCAAGAGAACTTGCAAGCCGTGGAATTACCGTCAATGCGGTTGCACCGGGATTTGTGGAAACGGATATGACAGAGGTGTTACCGGAGGCTGTGAAAGAAACTTCCTGTAAACAGATTCCGCTTGGAAGATTTGGAAAACCAGAAGAAATTGCAAATGCAGTTGCATTTTTAGCATCAGAAGAAGCAGATTATATCACAGGTCAGGTCATCAGTGTCGATGGCGGAATGAGCATGTAGGAGGACGTTATGAGACGAGTAGTAATAACAGGAATGGGAGCAATCACTCCGCTTGGATTAAATGTAGAAGAGTTCTGGAACGGATTAAAAGAAGGCAGACATGGATTTGGAGAAATTACCCGTTTTGATGCCTCTGAATATAAAGCACATCTTGCCGGTGAAGTAAAAGGATTTGTCGGAAAAGAATTTATGGATGCAAAGGCAGCAAAGAGAATGGAACTGTTCTGCCAGTATGCGGTCGCAGCCACAAAAGAAGCCATCGAAGAGGCAGGTCTTGACATGGAGAAAGAAGATGCTTACCGTGTGGGCTGTTCGGTTGGTTCAGGAATCGGAAGCCTTCAGGCAATGGAGCGTGAACACACCAGATTATTAGAAAAAGGACCAAACAGAATCAATCCTTTATTAGTACCAATGATGATTTCCAACATGGCAGCGGGAAATGTATCGATTCAATTTGGATTAAAAGGAAAGAGCTTAAATGTCGTAACTGCCTGTGCAACAGGAACAAACTGTATCGGTGAAGCTTATCGCAGTATTCAGTTTGGTGATGCAGATGTCATGGTAGCAGGTGGAACAGAAGCCGCAATCAGTCCGATTGGAATTGGCGGATTTGCTGCATTGACTGCACTTTCAAAATCCACAAATCCAGACCGTTGTTCGATTCCGTTTGATAAAGAGCGGGATGGATTTGTAATGGGAGAGGGCGCTGGAATTGTCGTATTGGAAGAATTGGAACATGCGAAAAAACGTGGTGCAAAGATTTTAGCAGAAGTCGTGGGATATGGAGCAACCAGCGATGCCTATCATATCACTTCTCCGGCAGAAGATGGAGAAGGTGCTGCAAATGCAATGGCAAATGCCATCAAGGAAGCAAAAATTCAGCCAGAAGAGGTTACTTATATCAACGCACATGGAACAAGTACCCATCACAATGACTTATTTGAGACAAGAGCAATTAAAAAATTGTTTGGGGAACATGCCTATAAGATGAAAATCAATTCTACAAAATCCATGATTGGACATCTTTTAGGAGCAGCGGGAGCAGTGGAAGTGATTGCCTGTGTAAAACAGATGGAAAACAATTATGTACATACAACAGCAGGATATCAGGTAAAAGATGAAGAATGTGACTTGGATTATGTAGCGGGAAGCGGAGTAGGAATGGAAATTCCGTATGCACTGACAAATTCTCTGGGGTTTGGTGGACATAATGCCAGTCTGTTGCTTAAGAAATGGAATGACTAGGAGGTAGCTTAAAATGGAATTTGAAAAAATGATTGAATTAATCAAGACCGTCAGTGATTCTAATCTGACACAGTTCCAGATAGAAGAAGACGGCTTTAAGCTTTCCATGAAAACAGATAAACAGTCCAAAGTAGTAGTTCAGAAGCAGGAAAGCGTACCAAAAGAAATTCAAAGTGTTGCGATGGATGAGATTAAACCGGCAGAACAAAAAGAAATCAAAAAAGCAGAGGGAAATGTTGTGAAATCTCCATTAGTTGGAACATTTTACAGTGCCTCTTCACC
This sequence comes from Firmicutes bacterium OM04-13BH, assembly GCA_003481745.1. Taxonomy (GTDB): domain Bacteria; phylum Bacillota; class Clostridia; order Lachnospirales; family Lachnospiraceae; genus Blautia; species Blautia stercoris. The sequence continues at coordinate 490,398 of QULP01000001.1, read as the reverse complement.
GGATTCTGCCCCATTTGTAAAAGTAGGAGATACCGTAAAAAAAGGTCAGGTACTTGGTATTGTAGAAGCGATGAAACTTATGAATGAAATCGAGTCCGAATTTGACGGAGTCGTAAAAGAAATTCAGATTGAAAATGAACAGGTTGTAGAATATGGACAGCCATTATTTGTCATTGGTTAGGAGAAATCAGATGAAGCTTACAACAAAAGAAATTATGGAGATTATTCCTCATAGACAGCCATTTTTATTAATTGACACGATTGAAGAATTAGAGCCGGGTGTACGTGCAGTCGGAAGAAAATGTGTCAGCTACAACGAGCCATATTTTGCAGGACATTTTCCACAGGAGCCAGTGATGCCAGGTGTTTTACAGATTGAGGCACTTGCGCAGGTCGGCGCTGTTGCAATTTTAAGCAAGCCGGAAAATAAAGGAAAAACTGCTTATTTTGGTGCAATTAACAATGCGAAATTTAAGACAAAAGTCGTTCCGGGTGATGTGTTAACGTTAGAGCTTGAAATTATAAAAGAAAAAGGACCGATTGGAGTAGGAAAAGCGGTTGCCAAAAATCAGGAGGGCAAGATTACAGTCTCAGCAGAACTGACATTTGCAATCGGATAGGAGTGTGGAAAAATGTTTCATAAAATATTAATTGCAAATCGCGGAGAAATTGCGGTCCGTATTATCAGAGCGTGTCGTGAAATGGGAATTAAGACGGTTGCGGTTTATTCGGAAGCAGATAAAGATGCGCTTCATGCCCAGCTTGCAGATGAAGCAGTCTGTATTGGACCGGCTCCGGCTTCAGAAAGTTATTTAAATATGGAACGAATTTTAAGTGCGACGGTGGCAACAAAGGCAGAAGCGATTCATCCGGGATTTGGCTTTCTCTCTGAGAACAGTAAATTTGTCCGAATGTGTGAAAAATGCAATGTGGTATTTATCGGACCGTCTGCAGATGTAATTGACAAAATGGGAAATAAATCGCAGGCGAGAAAGACCATGCAGGAAGCCGGAGTACCAGTCGTTCCAGGCACAAAAGAGCCGGTTTATACTGCAAAAGAAGCTTTAGAAGAAGCAAAAAAAATCGGATTTCCGATTATGATTAAAGCATCCTCCGGTGGTGGAGGAAAAGGAATGAGAGTTTCTGAAAGTGAGGCAGATTTTGAAGAAAATTTTAATACCGCACAAAGAGAATCTATTAATTCCTTTGCAGATGATACGATGTATCTGGAACGCTATGTGGGACGTCCTCGTCATGTAGAAGTACAGATTTTAGGAGATAAATTCGGAACAGCCGTTCAGCTTGGAGAACGTGACTGTTCGATTCAGAGACGTCATCAGAAGATGATAGAAGAATCTCCATGTTGTGCAATTACTAAAGAAATCAGAAAAAAAATGGGTGAAACTGCAGTTCGTGCGGCAAAGGCAGTCGGATATGAAAGTGCCGGAACGATTGAATTCTTACTTTCAGAAACCGGAGAATTTTTCTTTATGGAAATGAATACCCGAATTCAGGTAGAACATCCGGTGACGGAATTTGTCTCAGGTGTGGATTTGATTAAAGAACAGATTCGTATTTCGGCAGGACTTCCGATTTCTGTTAAGCAGGAGGAAATTCAGGTTAAGGGTCATGCAATTGAATGTCGAATCAATGCAGAAAATCCGAAGAAAAATTTCATGCCGTGTCCGGGAAAGATTGAAAATCTGTATCTTCCGGGAGGAAACGGAGTAAGAATTGATACCGCAGTTTACAGTGGTTATCAGATTCCGCCCAATTATGATTCAATGATTATGAAAGTGATCGTATATGACAAAGACAGGGAGTCTGCAATCGCAAAGATGCGAAGTACGCTTGGGGAAGTCGTCATTGAAGGGGTTCAGACAAATCTGGATTTTCAGTATGATATTTTAAATCAGAAAGATTTTTTAGAAGGAAACGTAACCACACATTTTATTGAAGAACATTATGAGTAGTAAGGAGCAGGCGAAATGTCCAGATTGAAGGATTTATTTAAAAAATCGACAAATGAATCAGCCAAAACAGAAGAAATAAATGAAGCCCAGTTTGGTCCGTCTGTACCAGAAGGTCTGTGGGTAAAATGTCCAAAATGCGGAGAACTGCTTTATAAAGAAGATGTAGTAAAAAACAGTTATGTCTGCCCAAAATGTCAGGGATATTTTAGAATGAAGGCAAAGACGAGAATCCGCATGATTGCAGATAAGGGAAGTTTTAAAGAGTGGAGTACGGATATTAAGACAAAGAACTTTTTGAATTATCCGAATTATGAAGAGAAAATTGCCGAAGTGCAGGAAAAGACTCACTTAGAAGAAGCAATCAAAATCGGAGAAGCCCAGATTGATAAGACAAGAGTCGTGCTTGGAGTCTGTGATGCCCGTTTTTTAATGGGAAGCATGGGATATGTGGTAGGAGAGAAAATTACCAGAGCATTTGAATGTGCGACAAAAGAAAAGCTTCCGGTTATTTTATTCTGCTGTTCGGGCGGAGCAAGGATGCAGGAGGGAATGGTTTCTTTAATGCAGATGGCGAAAACCTCTGCGGCAATTAAAGCACACAGCAAAGCAGGACTGCTCTACATTCCGGTTCTGACAGACCCGACAACAGGAGGAGTGACCGCAAGTTTTGCAATGCTTGGAGATATTATTCTGGCAGAGCCTGGAGCACTGATTGGATTTGCCGGTCCAAGGGTGATTGCACAGACAATTGGACAAAAACTTCCGGAAGGATTCCAGCGTTCGGAATTTTTAGTAGAACATGGAATTATTGATGGAATTGTAAAACGAAATGATTTACGAAGAACCTTGTCCGGTCTTGTAAAACTGCATGAGCGAAATGCAAGTTATAGTCAGTTTAATAAAATTTGTTTTCAGGGTGAACAGAAACAGAAAATCGAAACAAAGAAGCGAAGAACCAGAAAAAAAGAAATGACTGCATGGGAGCGGGTAGAAATAGCTCGTGATTCTAAAAGACCAACCAGTTTGGATTATATTGGAAAGATATTTGATACCTTTATGGAACTGCATGGAGACCGTGCCTTTCGAGATGATGGGGCAATGATTGGTGGACTTGCATTATTGGACGGACAACCGGTTACGGTTATTGGAGTACAAAAGGGTCGTAATACAAAAGATAATATTACGAGAAATTTTGGGATGCCGTCTCCGGAAGGGTATCGAAAAGCACTTCGACTGATGAAACAGGCAGAAAAATTTAATCGTCCGATTATCAATTTTATTGATACTCCCGGAGCATTTTGTGGAATTGAAGCAGAAGAACGCGGACAGGGAGAAGCGATTGCCAGAAACTTAATGGAAATGTCGGATTTAAAAGTTCCGGTTTTAAGTATTGTAATCGGAGAAGGCGGAAGTGGTGGTGCACTTGCCATTGGTGTTGGAAATGAAGTCTGGATGCTGGAAAATGCCACTTATTCGATTTTATCGCCGGAAGGATTTGCCTCTATCTTATGGAAAGACAGCAAAAAAGCAAAAGAAGCTGCGGAAATTATGAAAATTACGGCAAAGGATTTAAAAGCACTTGGAATTATTGAACAGGTGATTGAAGAACCATATCCGGCATGTGAAGAAAACTTAGAAGAAATTTCTGAGAATATGAAAACGAAGATGCGAGAATTTCTTCAGAGAATGGATAAAAAAACAAAAGAAGAACTGGCAGAAGACCGTTATGAACGTTTCCGCAAGATGTAAGAACTTAGGAAGATAAGAAGAAATAGGCAGGAAAAAATATGAGCAAATCATTAAAAATAGGAGATTTGGAAGTGAAAATTCCGGTTGTGCAGGGCGGAATGGGCGTTGGAATCAGTCTTTCAGGACTTGCAGGAAATGTCTCTGCCTGTGGCGGGCTTGGTGTGATTTCAACCGCTCAGATAGGCTGGAGAGAACCGGATTTTTATGAAAAACCATTTGAGGCAAATTTCCGTGCAATTGAAAAAGAAATTAAAAAGGCAAGAGAACTGGCAAAAGGCGGAGTGCTTGGAGTGAATATCATGGTGGCAACACAGCGTTATGAAGAGTATGTAAAATCAGCCGTAAAAGCCGGAATTGACATTGTTATTTCCGGAGCCGGACTGCCGATTGACCTTCCCAAATATGTAGAGGGAAGCAAAACAAAGATTGCACCGATTGTCTCTTCTTTGAAATCTTTGACGGTTATCTGCAGGATGTGGGAGCGAAAATATCAGACAGCACCGGATTTGGTTGTGATTGAAGGACCAAAAGCAGGTGGACATCTTGGATTTTCAAGAGAAGAATTAGAAACTGTTACAGATGAGGCTTACGATGACGTGATTGTCTCGATTATTGAAAAAGTAAAAGAGTATAGTGAAAAATTCTCAAAAAAGATTCCAGTAGTAGTTGCCGGCGGAATTTATGAGCGAAAAGATATGGAACACGTTATGAAACTTGGCGCAGATGGAGTTCAGATGGGAACAAGATTTGTGACAACGAAAGAATGTGATGCCGACGAAGCCTACAAGCAAAGCTACATCAAGGCAAAAAAAGAAGATATAAAGATTGTACAAAGTCCGGTTGGGATGCCGGGACGTGCGATTCTAAATCCATTTCTGGAAAAAGTAAAAACAGAAAAATGCAAAATCAAACACTGCTATCAGTGTATTGTGACCTGCGATAAAAAGACGATTCCATACTGCATTACAGAAGCGCTGGTTAATGCAGCAGAGGGCAGAGTAGATGAAGGTCTGCTGTTTTGCGGAGAAAATGCATATCGTGCAGATAAGATAGAAACAGTAGCAGAGATTATGGAAGAGTTTCGATAAACCGATAACAAAAAGAGTCCTGAAATCAGGATTCTTTTTTGTTTATCAGGTATTTCAAGAATAGTTAACACTTGAAAAGTCAAAATTCATAAGGTATAATTTTAGTCGTATCGATGGAGTCGAGAAAAAAGTCTGAAAAAGACGATTTTTAAGGAGATAGAAAATGAGTACAGTAAGAACAAGATTCGCACCAAGCCCGACAGGAAGAATGCATGTCGGAAATTTAAGAACTGCATTATATGCTTATTTAATTGCAAAACATGAAAACGGAAGTTTTATGCTTCGTATTGAAGATACCGACCAGGAACGTTTCGTAGACGGAGCACTGGATATTATTTATCGTACACTGGCAAAAACAGGTCTGGTTCATGATGAAGGTCCGGATAAAGATGGCGGATATGGTCCTTATGTTCAGAGTGAAAGAAATGCACAGGGAATTTATTTAAAATATGCAAAACAGTTAATTGAGCAGGGAGATGCTTATTACTGTTTCTGTACCAAAGAACGTCTGGAATCTTTAAAATCCAACGTTGGAGAAGATGGAAAAGAAATCTCTGTTTATGATAAACACTGCCTGTATTTAAGCAAAGAAGAAGTTGAAGCAAAACTGGCAGCAGGAGAACCGCATGTTATTCGTTTTAACATGCCGACAGAAGGTACAACAACCTTCCATGATGATATTTATGGAGATATCACCGTACAGAATGATGAATTAGATGATTTAATTCTGATTAAATCCGATGGATATCCGACTTACAACTTTGCAAACGTAATCGATGACCATCTGATGAACATCACACATGTAGTAAGAGGAAATGAATATCTTTCTTCTTCACCGAAATACAATCGTATTTATGAAGCATTTGGATGGGAAATCCCGACTTATGTACACTGTCCGTTAATCACAAACGAAGAACATAAAAAATTAAGCAAACGTTCCGGACATTCTTCTTATGAAGATTTATTAGAGCAGGGATTCTTAACAGAAGCAATCGTAAACTACGTTGCACTGCTTGGATGGTGTCCACAGGACAATCGTGAGATTTTCAGCCTTGAAGAACTGGTAAAAGAATTTGATTACCATCACATGAGCAAATCTCCGGCTGTGTTTGACATGACAAAATTAAAATGGATGAATGGCGAATACATTAAAGCAATGGATTTTGATAAATTCTATGAAATGGCACTTCCATACATTCAGAGTGTAATTAAAAAAGACTTAGATTTAAAGAAAATTGCACAGATGGTAAAAACCAGAATCGAAGTATTCCCGGACATTCCGGATTTAATTGACTTCTTTGAAGCAGTTCCAGAATACGATGTTGCAATGTATACTCATAAGAAAATGAAAACAAATCCGGAAATTTCTTTAGAAGTATTAAATAAAATCATTCCGGTATTAGAAGCACACGAAGATTACACAAACGATGCATTATACGAATTACTGTGTGGATTTGCAAAAGAAAACGGATACAAAAACGGACAGATTTTATGGCCGATTCGTACCGCACTTTCAGGAAAACAGATGACACCTGCCGGTGCAACAGAAATCCTTGAAGTACTTGGAAAAGACGAATCCATTATACGTTTAAAAGCAGCAGTAGAAAAACTTTCTTAATTCAACAAATATAGCAAGGATTCTCCCACCTCTATAGGTGGTGAGAGAAATTGCAAACAGAAAGGTTAACGGCAGTGATGGGCGGAGAGAAATCGGTATCCCCCACTGACATGAGGTAAACCACAGTCAGCGTTTTGCTGACATGTCAGACTCTGTGAAATTACCGACTGTGGGTTGAAACAATTTGAACTGGAGAAAAGTAAATGAAAGAAAATTCAGCACAAAACCGTGCGATTTCCCATGATAAAGGACCGATGATGCTTCTTGCCGGTCCTGGTTCAGGGAAAACAACGACGATTACAAAGCGAGTGGTGAATTTAATACAAGAAAAAAAAGTGACTCCTTCTTCTATTCTGGTGGTGACCTTTACAAAGGCTGCTGCCAGAGAGATGAAGGAGCGTTTTTTACGCCTGTGTAAAGAAAAAAATGTGAATGCGCCTTATGAACAGGTTACCTTTGGTACGTTCCATGGTGTTTATTACACTATTTTAAAATATGCTTATCACTTAAATGCGCAGAATATTTTAAGTGAAGAGCGTAAATATGATATCTTAAAAGAAATTGTATATCGCCAGAAGCTTACGATAGAAGATGAAAAAGAATTTTTTCAGGGACTGGTACAGGAAATTTCCATGGTAAAAAACGGACGGATTCCACTCGAACATTATTATTCAGCCAATTGTCCGGATGATACATTCCGTGCGATTTATCAGGCTTATGTGAAGCGATGCAAAGCTTCAAAACTGCTTGATTTTGATGATATTTTATTATATACTTATGAACTTTTGACAAACCGAAATGATATTTTAAGAGGCTGGCAGAAGCGTTTTTCCTATATTTTAGTAGATGAATTTCAGGATATTAATCAACTGCAGTATGATGTGGTAAAACTGCTTGCAAAGCCGGAAGATAATTTATTTATCGTAGGAGATGATGATCAGTCAATTTATGCATTTCGAGGTGCAAAGCCGGAGATTATGCTGCATTTTCCAGAGGATTATCCGGATGCAAAGACAGAACTCTTAGCTTGCAATTACCGTTCCGCTTCTACCATTGTAGAACTTTCCCAGAAAGTGATTTCAGAAAACTCAAGACGTTATAAGAAAGAATTATTTGCAGATAGAATGGGTGGAAATCCTGTAACAATACAGGCGTTTGAAGATGGAAAACAGGAAGAATTATATGTAAAAAATCAGGTGCAGAAGCTGTTAAAAGAAGGGATTCCTTATGAAGAGATGGCAGTTTTGTACCGCACCAATTCCGGAGCACGTTTTCTTGTGGAAACCCTGATGCGGTACCAGATTCCATTTTGTATGCGGGATACGCTTCCAAATCTTTATGAACACTGGATTGCGCAGGATGTGATTTCTTATATCCATATTGCAATGGGTGAGAGAAGCCGAAGAGAGTTTTTACGGATTATGAATCGTCCCAACCGCTATTTTTCAAGGGACGCTTTGGATGAGGCACAGGTTTCTTTTGAGGGACTGCGTTGGTTCTATGAGGAAAAAGACTGGATGTGTGACCGGATTGATAAACTCGAAGAAGATTTGAATACATTAAAACGTATGACACCCTATGGCGCGATTAATTATATCCGTTATGGAATCGGCTATGAAGAATACTTAAAAGAGTACGCAGGGTATCGGAAAATTAAGTCAGAAGAATTGTTTGAAGTGATGGAAGAACTGGCTTCAAGTGCAAAAAACTTTAAGTCATTTTCGGAATGGTTTGTCCATATAGAAGAGTATACACAGCAGTTAAAAGAACAGGCAAAAAAACAGGTTTCAGAGAAAAAAGGAATTACGATATCTACTCTGCACAGTATCAAAGGACTTGAGTTTGATGCAGTCTTTTTAATGGATGTTAACGAGGGTTCCCTTCCCTATCATAAGGCAGTGACAGAGAGCAGTATAGAAGAAGAACGACGTCTGTTTTATGTGGGAATTACAAGGGCACGGAAATTTTTATGGATTTTATATGCAAAGAATCGGCATGACAAAGAATTGGAAGTCTCCAGATTTTTAACGGAAAGCGGTCTGGTATTAAAAGAAGAGAAGGATAAGAAAAAATGACAAATCAGATATGGATTTACTATGGAAAAATAGAAAATCTGGTAAAAGAAGAAAGTTCAAAACAAAAGCGGGAACGAACAGCCGGAAGACTACTGTTGTTAAATGCAATAAAGAAAAGCAACATCCAAACCATTCAAAATCTGGAAGAACTAGAACAGTCTATTGAAATCGGAGCACATGGAAAACCGTATTTTAAAGACAAAACCCGCTTTCCTTTTTTTAATATCAGCCATTCCGGAGACTATGCAGTCTGTGCAGTGGCAACTTGTGAAATCGGAATTGATATCCAAAAAATACAATCTTACAGTCCAAGGCTTTTAAGACGGATCTTAACGAAACAGGAGCTGTTACAGCTTGAACAGTCAGAGGAAAAAGAATCTTTCTTTTGCAGTCTCTGGAGCCAAAAGGAAAGCTATGTAAAGTGGAGTGGTCAGGGAATTACGAGAGAACTTGACACTTTAGAAAAAAATGCATGGCAGGAAAGTTTTTCAATCGAGGATTACTGGGTCTGTGTAACAGCACAGTCTGCGTGTGAAATTGAGTGCATAAAAGAATCAGAATAAAAAAAGATAAAGGAAAACGGCAAGAAAGAAATTCCTGTATTAAATAAAGATTGTCCTCATATATTATTTTAAGAGGTGAACAAGATGAAAGAAAAGGGAATTACATATCTCTTTCCTGCTAAAATACGGGAAATACTCGAAAAGACCGGATTTAATTTGGAAGAGCTTTATGAAATCAGGCTTCGGGTTAATGCTCCGATGATTGTAATCTACGGTGGGAAAGAATACTTTGTTGCGAAAGATGGAAGGCTGACCAAAAATATGCAGAATGTCTGCATGATTGAGGCAGAAGATTTGCGGGAAACAATGGAATATGTCAGTAATTATTCCATGTATGCATTCGAAGAGGAAATCCGAAAGGGATTTATTACAATTCAAGGCGGGCATCGGGTCGGAATAGCCGGAAAAACCGTCTTAGATGGGGATAAAATAAAAAGTCTAAAATACATATCTTATATCAATCTGAGATTATCACATCAGATAAAGGGGTGTGCGACCCCAATTCTCCCTTATATTATGAAAAAAAATAATGTGTGTCATACCTTGATTATTTCTCCGCCGATGTGTGGAAAAACAACACTGCTTCGGGATTTAATCCGCCAGGTCAGTGATGGGAATCGTTATCTTGAGGGGAAAACGGTGGGAGTGGTGGATGAACGTTCTGAGATTGCAGGCTCTTATCAGGGAATTCCGCAAAATGATTTGGGAATCCGTACGGATATTTTGGACTGTTGTCCAAAAGCGGAGGGCATGATGATGCTGATTCGTTCGATGTCTCCGGAAGTGGTTGCAGTGGATGAGCTTGGCGATTATGAAGACATTCATGCGATTGAGTCAGTCATTCACTGTGGCTGTAAGCTATTTGCAACCGTTCATGGTAGTTCCATTGATGATATGAAGCGAAAACCGTTGATGCAGAGACTCATGCAGGAAAAAGTGTTTGAACGTTATATTATTTTGCAAAATAAGGACAGGGCAGGACAGGTCAAGGCAATTTTTGATGAAAGAGGAACGTGTCTGTATGACCAAAACCGAAAAAAGGGAATTTTATGTTAAGAGTGGCAGGTGCATGTCTGATATTAAGTGCGTCCTCTTTGCTGGGTGTACAAAAAAGCAGGCAGTTTACAAAAAGAATCGAACAGCTTCAGGAATTACAACGGATTGTGCTGTTGATTCAAGGAGAGATTCTTTATAAGAACGCAGCACTTCCGGAAGCCTTAAGAAGCAGTGCCGGAAAAGTAAAAGTACCGTTTGATTCTTTTTTAAGACAGACAGCAGGAAGGGCAGATGCCTTTGATGGAGTCCGTTTTTCTGATTTGTTTGAGACAGAAATAAAAGAGCAGTTAAAAGGTACAGCACTTACAAAAGAAGATAAAGAGGAATTTGCCCGTTTTGGAGAATCGCTTGGATATCTGGATGTGGAAATGCAGAAAAATGCAATGAAGCTTTATTTAAAAGAACTCGAACAAAAAATTGAATATCTGCAAAAAGAAATTCCACAAAAAAGAAAATTGTATCAAAGTCTGGGGGTCATGGGGGGAATCTTTCTTTTGATTTTGCTCTGGCAGTAAAAAAGCGAAAAAAAGCTGAAATTGCAGGGGAGGGAAGTACTTGGAAGTTACGATTTTATTTAAAATTGGAGCAGTCGGAATTCTTGTTTCGGTACTTTGTCAGATTTTAAAACACAGCCAGAGAGAAGAACTTGCTTTTCTCACCAGTCTTGCAGGGCTTTTAGTCGTACTGTTCTGGGTGCTTCCTTATATTTACGAACTCTTTCAGACGATTGAAGATTTGTTTTCTTTGTAGGGGGCAGGATGGAAGTTGTTAAAATTGTGATGATTGGAATTACGGGAGTTCTTTTGGCACTCTTTTTAAAAGAAAGTAAGCCAGAGTATTCTGTTTATCTGAGCTTTGCCGTTGGAATCTGTATTTTAGGATATGCAGTGGAAAAATTATCCTATCTGTTTGAGAGTATCAAAAAAATACAGGAATTTCTTCCGGTAGATGAAAAGTATGTGCTTGTTCTGCTTAAAATGACAGGAGCAACCTATATTGGACAGTTTTCATCAAGTATCTGCAAAGATGCCGGATATGCAGCAATTGCAGGACAGATTGAGTTATTTGTGAAACTTTATCTTATGGTATTATCTTTACCGGTGTTACTGGCACTGGTTGAGACCATTCATAATTTTTTATTATGAAAAGAAGAATTCGATTCATACTGGCAGTCTTTTTGATCTGTCTGGAATTTGGAGCAACTTTTGTACAGGCAGGGCAAAAACAGAGAGAACAGCAGGAAGAAGAAACAAGACAGAAGCTGATGGAAGATATGGAACTTGGGCAAATGCAGGATGCAGTCAATCAGATTTTAAAAGAGGACAGCTTTTCCATAGAAGAAATCTTAAATCAGATTTTAAAAGGAGAGTCTTTGTTTCAAAAAGAGACAATGAGTAAGTGGTTTAAAAATATAGTAAAAGCACAGCTTCAAAGAGAACAAAAGGCAATGTTTCAAGTTGTACTTTTGGTACTTCTTGCAGCTGTGTTTTCTAATTTTACAGCAGTATTTGGAGATGGAAAAACCGGAGAAACCAGCTTTTATATTACTTACATGCTTTTGCTTGCATTATTGATAAAATCGTTTGGAAGTATGGGAGTGGAGTTAAAAGAACTTCTGGAAAATTTTATTTTATTTTTAAAAGCTTTAATGCCGTCTTATTTTCTTGCGGTTACGGCTTCCTCAGGAAGTGCGACGGCAATGATTTTTTATGAAGCAGTGCTGTTTTTAATTTATGTGATTCAGGTTGTCTTTTTAAAAGGCATTGTTCCGGCCATTTATGTTTTGGCACTTGTAGAACTGGTCAATTATCTTCACAGCGAAGATTTCTTATCCAAAATGGCAGAGCTGTTGCAGACTTTGATTGAATGGAGTTTAAAAAGCTGTATGGCGGTGGTGCTTGGCATGCAGTTGATTCAAAATATGATTGGACCGGCAATGGATTCTCTAAAGCGGGACATCATTGGAAAGACAGCGGCTTCGATTCCCGGAATCGGAAATGCCATTAATGGAGTGACAGAAGTTGCCCTTGGGACAGCCGTGATTATCCGAAATGGAATCGGTGTAGTGGGAATTATTATTTTAGTCTGTATCGGAATCCGGCCGGTGATTCGTCTGGCGCTGCTTGCATTTTTATATAAACTGTTGGCAGCGGTAGTACAGCCGGTATCGGACAAGCGGATGACAGGAGCACTTAGCACAATTGGTAATGGCTATGTTTTATTTTTAAAGGTACTGCTTTGTATGGAACTTTTGATTTTTATCACGATTGCAATTCTAAGTATTTCATTTATCGGAAAATAGGATAAAAATCAGGCAAGTCAATATGGGAGGGGAGTCGATGCCGGAGAGAGTTTGTCTATGGATGCAGAGTGTTGCCTGTTATTTTATCTTTCAGTCTGCACTTCTGCATTTTCTGCCAGAGGGAAGTTATAAAAAATACATTCAGTTTTACATGGGACTTTTATTTATCTGGGTTTTGATTGTAACAGGAGGGAAGCTTTTAGGAGCAGAGGAAACCATGTTTGAGATGCCGGATATGGAGCTTCAAGAAGAGACAGAGAGTCAAAAGGAATGGGAGCAGAAGGCTTATGATGCAGAAAACCGCTATTGGCAGGAACGGGAAGAAGAGGTGGACAAGCCATGAGAGGATTTCCGGACAAATTAAAAAAAGAATATCTGGCGGTTGCTCTGTTAGTTGGAATTTTGTGTCTGATACTTGCAATTCCGGTGAAAAAAGAGACGATAAATGAGACAAATACAGCGATAGAAGAGAAAAGTGAAGATTTAAAAGAAGGGGCATGGCAGGAGCAGATTCAGGCAAGGCTTCAAAACATGCTCAATGAATCGGAGGGGGCAGGAGAGACGAAAGTATTTTTAACCTTTGAAAACAGTTGGGAAAATGTAGTAGAAAAGGATGAAAACCAGACGGTGTTTCAAAAAGATGCAACAGGAAATCAGACTCCTTATGTAAAAATGCAGAAGTATCCGAAAATCAGCGGAGTTTTGATTCTTGCAAAGGGAGCAGATAATCCGGTAGTGGTACAGAATATTCAGGAGGCAGTGCAGGCATTATTTCAGGTGGAAGCCCATAGAATAAAAGTAATGAAAATGAATTAAAGGAGAAGCGTGGGTGAAAAAGATTTTTAAGAAAAATCAGGTGATTATTACTGCTTTGGCAATTATGATTGCGGTTGCCGGCTACATTAATTACTCAGACACACATCTGGGAATGGATAAGGTACTACAGAAAACAGGTGCTGTTTCGGATACCTCAGATACGGAGGCGCAGGAAACCGCAGGAACAGATGGAATTGTAGAAGAGATTGACAGTCTGGATTATGATTTGACAGATGAAAGTGCCCTGTTAGAAGAAAATCAGGCAGCAGGGAACAATCAGGCAGGAGAAGCGAGTGCATCTGCCGAGACACCTGGAGAAGCAGTATTAACAGGCGCATCCACTTTTGCTGCACAGGCAAAACTGAATCGGGAGCAGGTACGTTCTGCCAATAAAGAAACACTGATGGGAATTATCAACAACGAAAATATAGGAGAGGATAAAAAACAGGAGGCAATTGCTTCAATGGTAGAAATGACAGACCTTGCAGAACAGGAAGAAGCCGCAGAACTTTTACTGGAAGCAAAGGGATTTGCAAATGTAGTGGTGAATCTGACCAATGAATCGGCTGACATTATTGTACCGCAGGAGTATATGGCAGATGACAAGCGGGCTCAGATTGAAGATATTGTAAAACGGAAAACATCGGTTCCGATAGAGAATATTGTGATTACTCCGCTTGAAGCGGAAAGCTCGGATGGCGAATAAATCTTTTTAAAATCCTTGACACTGTTTGTACGGTATACTAAAATATGCTAAGTGTTTACTTATGAAAATTTTAATTTGAGATAAAAAAAGAGAAGGAGGTCATTTCAGTGGCTGACTATACAAAAGAAATTACAAAAAGAAGAACTTTTGCAATTATTTCCCATCCGGATGCAGGTAAGACAACTCTGACTGAGAAATTTCTTCTTTACGGAGGAGCAATCAACCTTGCAGGAAGTGTAAAAGGAAAGGCAACAGCTCGTCATGCGGTTTCAGACTGGATGGAAATTGAAAAAGAAAGAGGTATTTCCGTTACATCTTCCGTACTTCAGTTTAATTATGACGGTTATTGCATTAACATATTGGATACTCCTGGACATCAGGATTTCTCGGAGGACACATATCGTACTTTAATGGCAGCAGATTCTGCAGTTATGGTCATTGATGCTTCAAAAGGAGTGGAGGCTCAGACCAGAAAACTGTTTAAAGTTTGTGCGATGCGCCATATTCCAATTTTTACGTTTATTAACAAAATGGACAGAGATGCAAATGATACCTTTGATTTACTGGATGATATCGAAAAAGAGCTTGGAATTCCAACCTGTCCGATTAACTGGCCAATTGGTTCCGGTAAAAAATTCCGTGGTGTTTATGACAGAAATACAGAAAAAGTGCTGACATTCTCAGATACCATGAAGGGGACAAAAGAGGGAATCGAAGAAGAAATCGGAATTGATGAAGCACACTTGGATGATGTAGTGGATGCAGAACAGAAAGAGCAGTTATTAGAAGAAATTGAACTGCTCGATGGCGCAAGTGCGGAATTTGACCAGGACTTAGTCAACGAAGGAAAGCTTTCACCGGTATTTTTCGGTTCTGCGCTTACAAACTTTGGTGTGGAGACATTTTTGAAACATTTCTTAAAAATGACTTCTTCCCCGCTTCCAAGAAAGGCAGATATCGGAGAGATTGACCCGATGAAAGAAGATTTCTCTGCCTTTGTATTTAAAATTCAGGCAAATATGAATAAGAACCACCGTGACCGAGTTGCATTTATGAGAATCTGTTCCGGTAAATTTGAGGCATCCAAAGAGGTGTATCACGTACAGGGCGAGAAAAAAATGCGTCTCTCCCAGCCACAGCAGATGATGGCGCAGGACCGTCATGTGGTGGAAGAAGCGTATGCCGGAGATATTATCGGTGTATTTGACCCAGGTATCTTTTCAATCGGTGATACGGTATGTGCACCGGGAAAAAAATTCCAGTATGAAGGAATCCCAACGTTCGCACCGGAACACTTTGCAAGAGTACGTCTGCTTGACAGCATGAAGAGAAAGCAGTTTGTAAAAGGGATCAACCAGATCGCACAGGAAGGTGCGATTCAGATTTTCCAGGAAATCATGGGCGGAATGGAAGAAATTATTGTCGGAGTTGTCGGTGTGCTTCAGTTTGATGTCTTAAAATACCGTCTGGAAAATGAATACAATGTGGATATCCGTCTTGAGACACTGCCTTATGAACACATTCGCTGGATTGAAAATAAAGATGAAGTAGACGTTAAGAAACTGACCGGAACTTCTGACATGAAGAAGGTTATGGATATGAAAGGCAATCCTCTGTTATTGTTTGTAAACAGCTGGAGTGTTGGCATGACCTTAGATAGAAATGAAGGATTAAGACTGGCTGAGTTCAGCAGAAACTAAGAAGGACTCCGTTTTCTGTTTAAAAGACAGGAGGCGGAGATTCTTTTTTATATTTTCTATAGAAGTTTTGACACCACAATTATATTTTGATATAATGTCAGGTAGGAGATTATCCTTTTAAAAAATAGGAGGTTTGGTTATGGCGGAAGATAGAAATATCTATAAGATACATGATAATGGCTCATTGGGCGAGGTTCAGATTGCCGATGAAGTGGTTGCTATTATTGCGGGACTGGCAGCAACAGAAGTAGAAGGTGTCGGTTCTATGGCAGGAAATATCACAAATGAACTGGTTGGAAAACTGGGAATGAAAAACCTTTCAAAAGGGGTAAAGGTAGATATTTTAGAAAACATTGTCTGCGTGGATTTGGCTTTAAATATCGAGTATGGATACAATATTTTAGAGACAAGTAAAACCGTACAGGAAAAAGTAAAAGCAGCAATCGAAAATATGACAGGTCTTGTAGTCTCTGATGTAAACGTGCGTATTGCAAGTGTAGAGATGGAAAAAGAAAAGACAAAATAGTTCTTTGAAAAATGAAACACAGATAGAGTAAAAATGAAAAGGTGTCTCGCAAAAGGACACCTTTTTTTATAAATGGAGGATAAGATGAAAAGAAGAGAAATGAGAGAACATATATTTAAGTTATTGTTTATGGGAGAATTCAATACAGTAGAAGAAATGCCGGAACAGAGCAGTCTGTATTTTGAAACATTAGAAGAACTTTCTCCACAGGAAGAAGAATATATGCGTGGAAAATATGAAAAAGTATTAGAACACGTAGAAGAAATTGATGAGTTATTAAACAAGGTATCTTCCGGATGGAAAGTAAACCGTATGAGCAAAGTAGACTTAAATATCTTAAGACTTGCTGTTTATGAAATGAAATACGATGAAGATGTACCGTTTAAAGTTGCAATCAATGAGGCAGTTGAATTAAGTAAAAAATTCGGAGGAGACGAATCTTCTTCTTTCGTAAATGGTATTTTAGGAAAGATTGCCAAGGAGCAGTAAAAGGAATATGAATCGGACCTATTCGGTTGGACAGATTAACCGTTATATTCAAAATATGTTTACGCAGGATTTTCTGTTGAATAAAATCTCTGTAAAGGGAGAAGTTTCAAATTGCAAATATCATACTTCGGGGCACATTTATTTTTCGCTGAAAGATGCTGCGGGAACGATATCCTGTGTCATGTTTGCCGGTGCGAGAAAGGGTCTTGCTTTTTCCATGAAAAATGGAGACAACGTGGTAGTCAAAGGCAAAGTGGAAGTATATGAGCGGGATGGAACGTATCAGCTTTATGCCAGAGAAATTAAGTTAGAAGGTGCCGGAGCATTATATGAAAAATATCTGGCGTTAAAAGAAGAATTAGAAGACATGGGAATGTTTGCACCGGAATATAAACAGCCGATTCCAAAATACATTCAGAAACTTGGAATCGTAACTGCTGCAACCGGTGCAGCGGTGCGTGATATTCAAAATGTTGCGGGAAGGCGAAATCCGTATGTTCAGCTGATTCTTTATCCGGCACAGGTACAGGGAATCGGAGCAAAAGAAAGTATTGTAAAAGGAATTGAAATGCTCGATGCTTATGGCGTAGATACGATTATTGTCGGTCGTGGTGGTGGAAGCATTGAAGAATTATGGGCGTTTAATGAAGAAGAGGTTGCAAGGGCAATTTTTGAATGTCGAACACCGATTATTTCTGCGGTTGGGCATGAAACAGATACGACGATTGCAGATTATGCGGCCGATTTGCGTGCACCGACTCCGTCTGCGGCGGCTGAGCTTGCTGTATTTGAGATACAGGATTTATTGGGAAGATTGGAAGAGTATCATGCAAAATTAAACCGTGAACTGCAACAGCAGATTGCTCAAAAGCGACAAGGCTTAAAACTGTATGAAAATAAATTAAGTTACTTGAATCCAAAAAGTCAGATAGAAGAGAAAAAACAGCATTATGAAAGTATTCAGATACGGCTGGAATCTGCAATGAAAACCAGGATTTTAACTTCCAGACAGGAATTGAGGCTTTATATTGAGCGGATGAAAGGTCTGTCTCCGTTGGATAAATTAAATCAGGGATTTTCTTATGTAGAAAATGAAGCGCATAAGGCGGTGACGAGTATTTCACAGGTAAAATCAGGTGAGACGCTTCTGATTCAGGTAAGTGATGGAACAATAGAAGCCAGGAGTATCGGAATAAAACAAGTAGAAAGAGGTGTGTTTGATGACACCGGATTTGAAACAAAAAGAAACACAGACGATTGAAGAAGCTTTTGAAGAACTGGATGGAATTGTGGAGCAGTTGGAACGTGCAGATGTTTCGCTTGAGGAGTTATTTTTGATTTATCAGACTGGCATGAAACTGCTTAAAGAATGTAGTGAGAAGATAGATACCGTTGAAAAAAGAATGTTAATGATGAATGAAGATGGTGGGCTGAGTGAATTTTAAAGAAGAATTAGAACAAAGAACCAGAGAAGCGGAAGAAATTATCAAAAGCTATCTGCCAAAAGAAGAGGGCTTTGCCAAAAATATGGCAGAGGCAATGAATTACAGCATGCTTTCCGGTGGAAAAAGACTTCGACCGGTATTTATGAGAGAAGTTTACAGTATGTTTGGCGGAACAGGGAAAGTGATAGAGCCTTTTATGGCGGCAATGGAGATGATTCATACCCATTCGCTGATTCATGATGACCTTCCGGCACTTGACAATGATGAGTACCGAAGAGGAAGAAAAACCACCCATGCTGTTTATGGAGAGCCAGCGGCAATTCTTGCAGGAGATGCACTTTTAAATTATGCTTATGAGACGGCATTTCGTGCATTTGACTTATTAGATGAGTCAGATATGGAAGAATGGAAGCGTGTGGCAAAAGCCTTATCAATTCTTGGAAAGAAAACCGGAATTGACGGCATGCTTGGCGGACAAAGCGTAGATGTAGAAAATGACAAAAAAGAGCAGGAACTGGACAGGGAAATGCTGGATTATATTTATGAAAATAAAACATCTGCATTAATTGAATGTGCAATGACAATCGGAGCAACTCTTGCAGGAGCGAGAGAAGAAGAGATACAGAAGATAGAAACTCTTGCAGGAAAAATAGGAATTGCCTTTCAGATTCAAGATGATATTTTGGATGTCACAGGTACAATGGAGGAACTGGGAAAAGCAGTAGGGAGCGATGAAAAGAACCATAAAACAACTTATGTGACTCTGGAAGGAATCAAAAAGGCGGGAGAAGATGTGAAAGAGCTGACCAAGGAGGCATTGAATCTGCTTATGGAACTTCCGGGTGAACAGGAATTTTTAAGAGAACTGCTTCTTTCACTTTGTACCCGCAGAAAATAGAGGTGCAAAAGAGATGCTGTTAGAAACAATTGAAAAAGAAAACGATATAAAGAAAATACCGTTAGAACAGATGCCTGTGCTGGCACAGGAAATCAGAGATTTTTTATTAGAGTCCTTAAGTAAGACCGGAGGGCATCTGGCTTCTAACCTTGGGGCGGTTGAACTTACCATGGCACTGCATTATGTGTTTTCACTTCCAAAAGACAAAATTATCTGGGATGTCGGTCATCAGTCTTATACACATAAGATTCTGACCGGAAGAAAGGATGGATTTAAAAATCTGCGTCAATATGGAGGGTTGAGTGGATTTCCCAAAAGGGAGGAAAGCCCTTGTGATGCTTACGATACCGGACACAGTTCAACTTCCATCTCAGCAGGAGTCGGCTATGTCTGTGCAAGCAAAGTAAGTGGAGAAGAGTATCATGTGGTATCGGTAATCGGAGATGGTGCGCTGACCGGCGGAATGGCCTATGAAGCTTTAAATAATGCAGCGAGCTTAAATAAAAATTTTGTTATCGTATTAAATGATAATAAGATGTCGATATCGGAAAATGTGGGCGGAATTTCAAGCTATTTAAGTAATCTAAGAACAGCAGAATCTTATACGGATTTAAAGAGCGAAGTCAAAAAGACATTAAATAAAGTACCGGGAATCGGACCGGTCATGGTACAAAGAATTCATAAGACAAAAGACAGTATTAAACAGCTTATGATTCCAGGAATGTTTTTTGAGGATATGGGAATTAAATATTTGGGACCGGTAAATGGACATGACTGTGGAAGAATGATTCAGATTTTTCAGGAAGCAAAAAAAGTAAACGGACCGGTGCTGGTGCATGTTCAGACCGAAAAAGGACGAGGATATGAACCGGCAAGAAAACACCCGGCAAGATTTCATGGAACATCTGCATTTAATCTGGAGCATGGGATTCCATTAAAAACCGGGGGAAAGGCAAATTATACAGATATCTTTTCGACAGTTATGCTAAAGTTGGCAGACAGAATACCAAATCTTGTTGCTTTGACAGCGGCAATGCCGGACGGTACCGGTTTAAAACGGTTTCGAAACCGCTTTCCACAGCGCTTTTTTGATGTGGGAATTGCGGAGGAACATGCGGTAACCTGTGCAGCAGGAATGGCACTTGGAGGCATGATACCGGTTGTGGCAATTTATTCTTCATTTCTTCAAAGGGCAGTGGATCAGATAATCGAAGATGTTTGTCTGCAGAACCTGCATGTGATTTTTGCAATAGACCGTGCAGGGCTTGTAGGAAGTGATGGAGAAACCCATCAGGGATGTTTTGATTTATCGTATCTGTCGATGATACCGAATATGACGGTGTTAGCACCAAAGAACAAATGGGAGCTTTCAGATATGTTGAAATTTGCAGTGCGTTATCAAGGTCCAATTGCAATTCGCTATCCAAGAGGAGAGGCTTATGATGGTTTAGAAGAATATCGTGAGCCTATGGTTTATGGAAAGAGTGAGTTGATTTTTGAGGGCGAAGAAA
This sequence comes from Firmicutes bacterium OM04-13BH, assembly GCA_003481745.1. Classification (GTDB taxonomy): domain Bacteria; phylum Bacillota; class Clostridia; order Lachnospirales; family Lachnospiraceae; genus Blautia; species Blautia stercoris. The sequence continues at coordinate 469,883 of QULP01000001.1, read as the reverse complement.
CGGCATTGTTGTCAGTAGGCAGTATGGTAGAGACGGCAGTAGAAGTAAGGGAGAAATTAAAAGCAGACAAAATCAATGCAACTTTGGTCAATGCAAGATTTATAAAACCACTGGATACCAAAATCCTTGACCGGCTTGCATTGAAGCATAAAAAAATTGTGACAATGGAAGAGAATGTGAAAAATGGTGGATTTGGAATGGCGGTTTCCGAGTATATGCAGGAATATCATCCAGAGGTAAAAGTGCAGATTATCGCTCTTCCGGATGCATTTATTACACATGGAAATCCAAAATTGTTAAAAGCAAAAGCCGGAATCGATGCAGATTCTATTTATGGGGCAATCAAGGAGGCAGAGAAGAGATGAAAGAACGTCTGGATGTACTGTTAGTAAAAAGAGGACTGGCAGTATCAAGAGAAAAGGCGAAAGCAGTCATTATGTCAGGCTGTGTTTATGTAGAGAATCAGAAAGAGGATAAGGCAGGTTCGATGTTTGCAGATACAGCAAACATTGAAGTGCGTGGCAATACTTTAAAGTATGTAAGTCGTGGTGGATTAAAACTGGAAAAAGCGATGAATAACTTCGGAGTAACCCTTCAGGATAAAATCTGCATGGATGTAGGTTCTTCTACCGGTGGTTTTACAGATTGTATGCTTCAAAATGGAGCAGTAAAAGTTTATGCAATTGATGTAGGACATGGTCAGTTAGACTGGAAATTAAGAAATGACGAGCGGGTTGTCTGTATGGAAAGAACCAATATCCGATATGTGACACCGGATGATTTGCAGGAGCCGGCGGATTTTTCTTCGATTGATGTTTCTTTTATTTCTTTAACAAAAGTACTGCTTCCGGTTTATCATCTGTTAAAATCAGGTGGAGAAGTGGTATGCCTGATTAAACCGCAGTTTGAAGCAGGGAGAGAAAAAGTTGGGAAAAAAGGCGTAGTCAGAGATGCGAAAGTACATCAAGAAGTCATTGAGAAAGTAATGGAGTATGCAAAAAGTATTGGATTTGCACCTCAGCACCTTGAATTTTCACCGATAAAAGGACCGGAAGGAAATATTGAGTATCTGCTTCACATTGTAAAGACAGATACCGAAAATCCGGTAAAAGAGCAGGAGCTTTCAATTCAGAATGTCGTTGCTCTGGCTCATGCGGAGTTGGATAAATAATGGATAAATTTTTTATTATTGCAAACAGACAAAAAGATAAAGAATTAAAGACGGCAAGAAAAGTCGAAGCGTATTTAAATTCCAAAGGAAAATCTTGCATTTTAAGAGAAGAAACATCGGAACAAAAAGCCAGAAGCAATCATTATACGGATGTGGAAAAAATCCCAAAGGATGTGGAGTGTATTATTGTGATTGGCGGAGATGGAACACTTTTGCAGGCTGCAAGAGATGTGGTAAATCGTCAGATTCCGCTTTTGGGAATTAATATGGGTACGCTTGGATATCTTGCTGAAATTGACCGTTCTTCTATTGATGGAGCATTAAATCATCTGATGTTAGATGAATATACAATAGAGAAACGAATGATGTTAAACGGAAAAGTTTATCATAAAGAAGAACTGATTGCAGAAGATGTTGCATTAAATGATATCGTGATTGGTAGAGATGGTCCTTTGCACGTAACGAGATTTCATAACTATGTAAATGGTGAATTCTTAAACAGCTATACCGCAGATGGAATCATTATAGCAACTGCAACTGGCTCGACCGGATACAGCCTGTCAGCAGGAGGACCGATTGTATCTCCTGAAACAAACATCCTGATTATGACACCGGTAGCACCGCATACCTTAAATACCAGAAGTGTGATTTTTCCGGCAGAAGATGAGATTACGGTAGAAATCGGAGAGGGAAGTCAGGGCTGTGAGGCAAAGGCAGTAGTAAGCTTTGATGGAGATACCAATGTTCCGATGCGTACGGCAGACAGAGTTGCGATACGACGTTCCGTGAAAGACACCCAGATTATAAAGATAAGTAATATTAGTTTTCTTGAAGTATTAAGACGGAAAATGAAAAACTAAGGAGACGGACAGATTATGAAAATTGCCAGACATTCAAAAATCATTGACCTGATTAACCAATATGATATTGAAACCCAGGAAGAACTGGCAGCTAAACTGCAGGAAGCCGGATTTGCAGTGACTCAGGCGACAGTTTCAAGAGATATCAGAGAGTTGAAATTGATGAAAATCGCAAAACCGGATGGGGGTTCTAAATACACAGTTTTAGAGCAGCGGACGAATCAGGACAGCGAAAAATATAAAAGGGTTTTGCGGGATGCACTGTTATCCATGGAAATAGCGCAGAATATTCTGGTTATAAAAACAGTTGCCGGAATGGCAAATGCTGCCGGAGCAGCGCTTGATAACATGAAGATGAATGAGATTGTGGGCTGTATTGCCGGGGACGATACGATAGCCTGCATTAACCGTACAGTAGACGATACGATTATCTTAATGGAAAAAATTAAAAAAATTATTAACACAGGCGAAGAGAGTACAAGGTAAAAAATATGTTGTTGCATTTGCATGTAAAAAATCTGGCACTGATTGATGAAGCAGAAGTAGATTTTACAGAGGGGCTTAATATTCTGACTGGAGAGACCGGTGCCGGAAAGTCAATTTTAATTGGTTCGATTAATCTGGCACTTGGTCAGAAAGCTTCAAAAAGCATGATAAGGGAGCATGCGGAGTATGCGTTTGTGGAACTGGTATTTGAAGCAGGAGAGCGGACTGCCGAAAAATTGAAACAGATGGATATTTTCCCGGATGACGGACAGGTTATTATCAGCAGGAAACTGACAGGAAACAGAAGTATCTGTAAAATAAATGGAGAAACCTGTACGGTTTCTATGGTAAAACAGGCAGCGTTTTATTTGCTTGATATTCATGGACAGCATGAACACCAGTCTTTATTATATCCGGAAAAGCAGATGGAAATTCTGGATGCTTATGGAAAAGAAGAGATTCAAGAGAAACGAGAGCAGGTTCAGAAAGATTATGAAACTTATAAGGCATTAAGAAAAGAACTTGAACAGTATGAGATAGACGAAGAACAAAAAAAACGGCAGATGGATTTTCTGGCATTTGAAATTTCAGAAATTGAAGATGCAAAATTAAAAGTGGGCGAAGATGAAGAGTTAGAGGCACAGTATCGCAAAATGATAAATGCAAAGCGGATTACGGAAAGCCTTTCAGAAGTATATGAACTGACAGGGTATGAAAGAGAAGGAAGTTCAGAACAGATTGGCAGAGCCGTCCGGCAGTTATCGCAGGTATCGGAACTGGATGATGACTTAAAAGGAATTTATGAAACCCTGAACGATATAGATGCTCTTTTAAGTGACTTTAACAGAGAGCTTTCTTCTTATCTTTCTGGTTTCCAATTTTCACAGGAAGAGTTTTTGGAGACAGAAGAACGTTTAAATCTTCTGAATCATCTAAAATCAAAATATGGAGCAAGTATTGAGGCAGTACTGGAATATAAACAGGAAAAAGAAGAAGAATACGAAGCACTGGAACATTTTGAACAGAATCAGGCGGAATTAAAAAGAAAAATAGAAGAGCAGGAAACGGTATTACAAAAACAGTGTGAATGTTTAACAAAAAGTCGAAAAAAATGGGCAAAAAGTCTGGAAAAAGAGATTATCGAAGGACTGCAGGAACTAAATTTCCTGGATGTTGCATTTGAGATTGTGTTTGAGGAAAAAGCAGAGTTTTCTTCAAATGGAAAAGACAGCATCTGCTTTTTTATTTCGACCAATCCTGGAGAACCGAAAAGAGAACTTCAAAAAGTAGTTTCCGGTGGAGAGCTTTCCCGAATTATGCTTGCGATTAAAACGATTCTGGCGGATAAAGACGAAAAAGAAACACTTATTTTTGATGAGATTGACACAGGAATTAGTGGAAAGACGGCATGGAAAGTTTCAGAAAAAATGGCAGTGATTGCAAAGTCTCATCAGGTACTTTGTATTACACATCTCCCTCAGATTGCAGCGCAGGCAGATTCTCATTTTTTAATTGAAAAAAGTGTAAAAGAGCTGGAAACTCAGACAAAAATCTGGCGTCTTGATGAAGAAAAATCGGTGGAAGAACTGGCAAGAATGCTTGGTGGAGAAAGTATTACTGAGACGGTACTTTCAAATGCGCGTGAGATGAAAGAAATGGCACAACAACAAAAAAATACAAGAGTGAAATAATAGAATTTTCACATACTAAAAAGGGTACACAATTAACGTGTATCCTTTTTTGTATGTGAAAACTGCAAAATAAAAGTTTGCATTTAGAATGAAAAAAGAATTTATTTGAAAAAAATAACAAAAGGATGTGATTTTTTGAAAAAAAAGTGTAATTTTCGTCGTCTTTTATTCGTATTATTATTAGCAGATATTATCTGCGCAGGATTTTTTGGATGGAAAATCACCGAACAGGCAATTCCGGATACGGTGTATCTGTCCAAGAAAGAAGAAAAAGGAATTTCTGAATTACGAAATCTGCCATTTGTGACTTATGAAGATACAATTCAAACTTCGAAGGGGAATGCATACTGGATTTCCTGTAAACTGTTTGATACGATTCCGGTAAAAAAAATAAAAATTCAGACAGTAGAGGAAGATAAAGTTTCGGTTTGCGGGCAGCCGGTAGGACTTTACATGGAGACGAAGGGAGTATTAATAATTGATACAGGAGAAATTGTACAAGCGGATGGAATGACCTGTACACCAGCAAAAAATATTGCAAAATCAGGGGATTACATTCTTAAAGTAAATGGGGAGACAATTCAGACGAAAAAGGAGCTGATTGATAAAATACAAAATTCAGAGGGAAAAGAAGTAACACTTTTAGTAGAACGGGATGAGGAAGAAATTCCAATCTGTATTCAACCGGTAAAAGCCCAGGATTTAAAGTATAAGCTTGGAATCTGGGTCAGGGATAATACGCAGGGAATCGGAACGTTGACATTCTTAACCAAAGAGGGGACTTATGGTGCACTGGGGCATGGAATCAGTGATACAGATACAGGAGCTCTGCTTAAGATTTCACAGGGAGAACTTTATGAGGCTCAGGTTGTCTCTGTAGTAAAGGGAGGCAGAGGAACACCAGGTGAGTTATCGGGTTATATTGATTATAGTGAGGGAAAAAAACTTGGAACAATTGAAAAAAATCAAGAAAATGGTGTATATGGAATGATTGGAATACAGGAACAAGGAAAACTGCCCCTTTGTCAGATGAGTATTGGTTATAAGCAGGAAGTTTGTACCGGAGAGGCTGAAATTTTAACAAACGTAGAGGGAGAGGTAAAAGCATACCGTGCACAGATTACAGAAATTTTTCCGGAACACGCAGATTCAAATAAAGCGTTTTCTATCGAGGTGACAGATGAAACACTGCTTGGCATCACAGGTGGAATCGTGCAGGGAATGAGTGGAAGTCCCGTGATACAGAACGGAAAGCTGATAGGGGCTGTGACACATGTATTTGTTCAGGATTCAACAAAAGGGTATGGGATTTTTGCTGAAAAAATGCTGGAATAAATAAAAAGTTGTAATTTGTCAAAATGTCGAAAAATAACAGAAAAGAACACTTATTGTAGAAACAATTTTCTTGATTAACTGACAGACAGAGAATATAATACAAGTAATCCTTAGAAAATGGCAATTCAACAGGGCGCCCGTCGTTTACTGAGGAAAGCAGCAATAAGTGATGGAGGATTAGAAATGGAAAAATTAAATGTCGCAATTGCAGATGATAATGAAAAAATGATAGACTTATTGGAGACGCTCATCAAAGAAGATAATGAATTGGAATTAGTCGGACACGCAAATAATGGTGCTGATATTTATGATATTATTAAAGAGAAAGAACCGGATGTTGTACTTTTAGATATCATTATGCCAAAAGTAGACGGGCTGACCGTGATGGAGCGGGTTGGAAAAGATTGCACAATTAAGAAACATCCGGCATTTATTGTAGTATCCGCAGTCGGACAGGAACAGATTACGGAAGATGCTTTTAATCTTGGCGCAAATTATTATGTGTTAAAACCATTCGATAATGATATGCTGATTTCAAGAATCAAACATATTCGTCAGTTGAGAGACGGAAGAAAAGATTTAAGAAGAATTAATGCTTATGAAGATAAGAACACTTATTTTGAACGCAATCTTGAGACCGATGTAACAAATATCATTCATGAAATCGGAGTTCCGGCACACATCAAAGGATATCAGTATTTAAGAGATGCCATTATTCTTTCTGTCAATGATATGGAAATGCTGAACTCTATCACGAAAATTTTATATCCGACGATTGCAAAGAAACATCAGACTACTCCAAGTCGTGTAGAAAGAGCGATTCGTCATGCAATTGAAGTTGCATGGAGCAGAGGAAAAATGGACACCATCGATGAATTATTTGGATATACAGTCAGTACAGGAAAGGGTAAGCCGACAAATTCGGAGTTTATTGCTTTAATTGCAGATAAAATCCGGTTAGAATATAAAAAATAACTTTCAATGCCAGACAAAAAGGAGTATAATCATCTTAAATAGACATCGAAGCAAGGAGGAATTTTTTGGTGAAAAAGATTTTATTTGTGGCATCAGAAGCAGTGCCTTTTATAAAAACAGGAGGACTGGCAGATGTTGTAGGGGCATTGCCAAAGTGTTTTGACAAGAACGAATATGATGTGCGGGTGATTATTCCGAAATACATGTGTATGAAAGAAGAATATAAGAATCAGCTTCAGTATGTAACACATTTTTATATGGATATTGGTTACCGCAGAGAGTATGTTGGAATCATGCAGATGGTATATGAGGGAATCCAGTATTACTTTATCGATAATGAATATTATTTCTCAGGATATCAGCCTTACGGAGATATTCGATTTGATATTGAGAAATTTTCTTATTTTTCAAAAGCAGCCTTATCCATTCTTCCGGTTATTGACTTCAGACCGGACTTGATTCACTGTCATGATTGGCAGACCGGATTAGTGCCTGTATTCTTAAAAGACCGTTTTCAGGATGGTCCGTTCTATCAGGGAATCAAAACTGTTATGACCATACATAACTTAAAATTCCAGGGAACCTGGGATATTAAGACAATCCGTGATTTAACCGGACTTCCGGCATATTACTTTACTCCGGATAAACTGGAATCTTATAAAGATGGAAACCTTTTAAAAGGCGGTCTGGTTTATGCTGATGCAATCACAACCGTAAGTAATACTTATGCCGAAGAGATTAAGACAGAATTTTATGGTGAAAAACTGGATGGGCTGATGAGAGCACGTGCAAATGACCTGCGTGGAATCGTAAACGGAATTGATTATGGTGAATGGAATCCAGAGACAGATCAGTTGATTGCAAAGAATTACAATGCGAAAACATTTCGTAAGGAAAAAGTAAAAAATAAAATAGAATTGCAAAGAGAACTTGGTTTAAATCAAGACCCGAAAGCCATGATGATTGGTATTGTATCTCGTCTGACTGACCAGAAAGGTTTTGACCTGATTGCTTATGTGATGGATGAATTGTGTCAGGATAATATTCAGTTAGTGGTACTTGGTACAGGGGAAGAACAGTATGAAAATATGTTCCGTCACTTTGCATGGAAGTATCAGGGAAAAGTATCTGCAAACATTTTCTATGATAATGCAATGTCCCATAAAATTTATGCTTCCTGCGATGCATTCTTAATGCCGTCTCTGTTTGAGCCATGTGGTTTAAGTCAGTTAATGAGCCTTAGATATGGAACGATTCCGATTGTAAGAGAAACGGGTGGATTAAAAGATACCGTAGAACCATACAATGAATATGAAAGTACCGGAACCGGATTCAGCTTCACAAACTATAATGCACATGAAATGCTAGCGACCGTTCGTTATGCAGAAGCTGTTTACTATGACAGAAAACGCGAATGGAACAAGCTGATCGATCGTGCAATGGCAAAAGATTTCTCCTGGGGAAATTCTGCAAAACAGTATGAAGAAATGTATAATTGGTTAATCGGTTAATAAATAAATCAATTAATAGAAAAAAGGATATCCCTTGTCATCTTGGGATATCCTTTTTTAATATAAATTTACATCAGATTATAAGAATAATGGAGTAAATACAACAGCAACAATTGTCATAAGTTTAATCAGGATGTTGATAGACGGTCCTGAAGTATCCTTAAATGGGTCGCCGACAGTATCGCCAACAACAGCTGCTTTATGAGCCGGACTTCCTTTTCCGCCATGGTGTCCATCTTCGATGTATTTTTTTGCATTATCCCATGCGCCACCGGAGTTTGCCATGAAGATTGCCATTAAAACACCGGTTACAAGAGCACCGGCAAGCAGTCCGCCAAGTGCAGAAGAACCAAGAATGATTCCACATAAAAGAGGAGCAGCAACTGCCATCAGACCTGGAAGCATCATTTCTTTTAAGGCAGCCTGAGTAGAAATTTCCACACAGGAAGAATAATCCGGTTTGCCTTTTCCTTCCATGATACCAGGAATGGTTTTAAACTGACGACGAACTTCTTCAATCATTTTGTTTGCTGCTTTGGAAACAGAATCCATAGTCATAGCAGAGAATAAAAATGGAAGCATACCTCCAAGGAAGAGTCCGATGATAACCTGTGGATTTAAGATATCAATGGATTCCAGTCCGACAGCCTCTGAATAAGAAACGAATAAGGCAAGGGCAGTCAGGGCAGCAGAGCCGATAGCGAATCCTTTTCCCATAGCTGCGGTTGTATTTCCGACAGAGTCAAGTTTGTCTGTAATATTACGAACGGAATCTTCTAATCCGGACATTTCTGCGATACCACCGGCATTATCAGCGATTGGACCATAAGCGTCAATTGCGATTGTGATTCCGGCTGTGGAAAGCATACCGACTGCGGAAAGAGCAATTCCATACAGTCCACAGAAATGATAGGAACATAAAATACCAATTGCGATAAAAAACAGTGGAAGCATAGTGGAACGCATACCAACAGAAAGACCACTGATGATTGTGGTAGCAGAACCGGTTTCTGACTGGGCTGCAATTCTCTGAACCGGTTTATAATCGCCGGAAGTATAATATTCTGTCATAATACCGATTAACAGTCCGACAATCAGACCACTGATGATAGCGAGTGCTGCTTTCATATCACCAAAGAATACCTTACTTAGTACAAGTGAAAGAACTAATACAACGGCACTGGAACCATAAGTTCCGGCTTTTAATGCTTTTCCTGGGTCTGCATTTTTGCTGGCTTTTACAAAGAAAGTACCGGCGATCGATGCAAGGATTCCAAATGCAGCAAGTGCAAGAGGGAATACGGCACCCGGTTCTTTGAAGTAGATGACACCAAGAGTAATTGCAGATACAAGAGAGCCGACATAAGATTCAAAAAGGTCAGCCCCCATACCGGCAACGTCACCGACGTTATCACCAACATTATCAGCGATAACAGCAGGGTTACGAGGGTCATCTTCCGGAATACCGGCTTCTACTTTACCAACAAGGTCAGCTCCAACATCGGCAGCTTTGGTGTAAATTCCTCCACCTACACGGGCAAATAAAGCGATGGAAGAAGCACCAAGCCCAAATCCGGAAATGACGCCGGTATCTTTTGTAATTAAGTAGACAATGCTGACACCAATCAGACCAAGTCCGGTCACGCACATTCCCATAACAGAACCACCGGAAAATGCGATGGATAATGCTTTAGGCATACCGGATTCTTTTGCAGCTCCGGCAGTGCGGACATTTGCTTTTGTGGCAACCTGCATGCCGAAATAACCGGCAGCAGAAGAGAACAGTGCACCTAAAAGAAAGGCGCAGGCAGTACTCCAGCTTTTTAAAGCAAAGCCTAAAATAAAGAATAAAAGTGCAACGAAGATAATGAGAATACGGTACTCTGCCATTAAAAAGGCCTGTGCGCCTTCATGAATGTAAGAAGCGATTTCCTGCATTCTCTGATTTCCTGCATCCTGCTTTTTGATGTTGTTTGAGAGTGTAAAAGCAAAAAGCAGGGCAAGGACACCAACGATTGGTGCGAGATAGATCATGGTTTCCATAAGTCTCCTTTCTTACTTGTGTGATGTAATTTTCTGTAAATAATAAAAAAATCACACAAGATATAAAAAAATAATATTTATAGGTACATTATACGGTTAATTCGTCTAAAAGACATCAAATTAATTTATCTAAAACGTAAAAAATGACAAAAAAATAATTAAAAAATCAACTTTTCTTGACTTTTTGTAAAAAATCGAGGATAATAAAAAGCAATAAATCAAAGATAAATCTTAAGATTCTTAAATTTTTTATCCTTAGCGTTCGCTGAAAATAATCTCCAAATAATCTATAAAGCTGTAAGCAGAAAAAGAAAACTCATTGACAATTAAGAGAAAGTATACTATTATATCAACTATAGATACGAACATAAGTTCGCTGCATATAAAAAATAAAATAAAGGAGTAAAAAGATGGTCAAAGAAGATAAATTAAAAGCACTTGATGTAGCGCTTGGACAGATTGAAAAACAGTTTGGAAAAGGTTCTGTTATGAAATTAGGTGATTCCAGCGTAAATATGAATGTAGAAGCTGTTCCGACTGGCTCTTTAAGCCTTGATATTGCATTAGGTCTTGGAGGAGTCCCAAAAGGGAGAATTATTGAGATTTACGGACCAGAATCAAGTGGTAAGACAACAGTAGCCCTCCACATGGTTGCAGAAGTACAGAAAAGAGGAGGAATTGCAGGCTTTATCGATGCAGAACATGCGTTAGACCCTGTTTATGCAAAAAACATTGGTGTTGATATTGATAATCTTTATATTTCCCAGCCGGACAACGGAGAACAGGCGATGGAAATTACAGAAACCATGGTGCGTTCCGGTGCAGTGGACATTGTAATTGTAGACTCTGTTGCAGCACTTGTTCCGAAGGCGGAAATTGAAGGTGATATGGGAGATTCCCACGTTGGACTTCAGGCAAGGCTGATGTCTCAGGCACTTAGAAAACTGACAGCGGTTATCAGTAAATCAAACTGTGTGGTAATTTTTATTAACCAGCTTCGTGAAAAAATTGGAGTGATGTTTGGAAATCCGGAAACAACAACAGGTGGACGTGCCTTAAAGTTCTATTCTTCCGTGCGTATGGATGTCAGAAGGATTGAAGCATTAAAACAGGCAGGAGAGATTATCGGTAACAGAACCAGAATTAAAGTTGTAAAAAATAAAGTTGCACCGCCGTTTAAAGAGGCAGAGTTTGATATTATGTTTGGAAAAGGAATTTCAAAAGAGGGTGACGTGCTTGATTTGGCTGCCGGACTTGGAATTATTGTAAAAAGTGGTGCATGGTATGCCTATAAGGATGCAAAGATTGGTCAGGGACGTGAAAATGCAAAGCAGTATTTGAGAGACAATCCGGAGATTCTTGAAGAAGTGGAAACACAGGTTCGTGAGCATTACGGACTTCCAACTGAGAAGAAGCAAACAGAGTCTGCAAAATCCGAGAGTAAAAAAGGTGAATAATGGAGATAACGAAAATACAGGCTTTGACAAAGCAGAAGTATAGAATATTTTTAGATGGGGAATCTGCCTTTGCGGTTTATAAAGGCGAACTTTCCCGTTATCATTTAGAGGAGGGAGCAGTGCTTCCTCCTGAAGTTTATGAAGAATTAGTCAACAGGGTACTCAAAAAACGTGCAACTTTGCGTGCTATGCATATTTTGGAGCGTACGGATAAAACAGAAGCACAGCTTAGAAGAAAACTGGAAGAAAGTGAGTATCCAAAAGAAGCAGTGGAATCTGCGATTGCTTATGTAACATCTTATGGATATTTAGATGACAGACGATATGCCGAACATTATATTGAGTGGAAAAAGCAGGGAAAAGGAAAAGCGAGACTGAAAATGGAACTTGTCCAGAAGGGAATTTCCAGAGAAATCATTGAAGAGGTATTAGAATCGACAGATTTTGGAGAAACGAGAGAAATGATTCGTCAGATTATCTTAAAGAAGCGAAAGACAGATATTCCCATGAATGAAAAAGAGAAGCAGAGACTTTATGGATTTTTAATGAGAAAGGGATTTTCTTCGTCGGATATTCTGGCTGTTATGCGTGAGGAAGAATGGCGGAATAATATAGAATTTTAATAAAAAAGTTCGACAAATTATACAGAGAGAGGTAATTTTTAAAATGCTTTTTAGTTGACTTTTTATTGAAAACAGTATAAAATTATACTGTTGTATTTGTACAATGAAAATTAAATATAAGGAGGTGCTCCTGTGGGAATCATTGTGATAACTGCGATTATTGCTGTTATAGTTACCTTAGCTGTTTCAGTGCCGGTTACTGCAAATCTTTCTGTAAAGAAAAAGACAGAAAAAGATGCGGAAACAATTGGAACTGCTGAAGTAAAAGCAAGAGGCATTATAGATGAAGCATTGAAAACTGCGGAAACGAAAAAGCGTGAAGCTCTTTTAGAGGCGAAAGAAGAAAACCTTCGCACCAAGAATGAATTGGAAAAAGAGACAAAAGAGAGACGTGCAGAACTTCAGAAATATGAGAAGCGTGTTGTCTCCAGAGAAGAAGCTTTGGATAAAAAAGCAGATGCCATCGAAAAGCGAGAAGCAGATTATTCAGCAAAAGAAGCAGAGTTAAAGAAAAAAGAAAAGAAAATCGACGAATTACATGACCAGAGAGTACAGGAACTGGAGAGAATTTCCGGTCTTACCTCCGAACAAGCAAAAGATTATCTTTTAAAAACTGTTGAAGACGAAGTAAAAACTGACACTGCCAAGCTTTATAAGGAATTAGAGAGTAAGGCAAAAGAAGAAGCTGGTAAAAAAGCAAAAGAATATGTGGTAACTGCAATTCAGAAATGTGCAGCAGACCATGTAGCGGAAGCTACAATTTCAGTCGTGCAGCTTCCAAGTGATGAAATGAAAGGACGTATCATTGGTAGAGAGGGACGTAACATCAGAACACTTGAAACCTTAACAGGGGTAGATTTGATTATCGATGATACCCCGGAAGCGGTAGTCCTGTCCGGATTTGACCCAATCAGACGTGAGGTGGCACGTATTGCATTGGAAAGACTGATTGTGGATGGAAGAATTCATCCAGCCAGAATTGAAGAGATGGTGGAAAAGGCACAAAAAGAAGTTGAAACCATGATGAGAGAGGAAGGAGAATCTGCTGCACTTGAAGTTGGAGTGCATGGTATTCATCCGGAATTAATCCGTTTGTTAGGACGTATGAAATTCCGTTCCAGCTACGGACAGAATGCTTTAAAACATTCAATTGAAGTAGCACAGATTGCTGGATTATTAGCCGGAGAAGTCGGAACCGATATCCGGATGGCAAAACGTGCTGGTTTATTACATGACATCGGAAAATCCATCGACCATGAAGTGGAAGGTTCCCATATTCAGATCGGTGCTGACTTATGTAGAAAATATAAAGAGTCCCAGATTGTAATTAATGCGGTTGAGTCCCACCACGGTGACGTAGAGCCGAATTCTCTGGTGGCTTGTCTTGTACAGGCGGCAGATGCGATTTCAGCTGCAAGACCAGGTGCAAGAAGAGAAACTGTAGAAACATATACCAACAGGTTAAAACAATTAGAAGACATAACAAACTCCTTCAAGGGAGTAGAAAAATCTTTTGCTATTCAGGCAGGTAGAGAAATCCGTGTAATGGTACTTCCGGAACATGTAAGTGATACGGATATGGTATTGTTAGCACGAGATATTTCCAAACAAATTGAAGCTGAACTGGAATATCCAGGACAGATTAAAGTTAGTGTAATTCGTGAAAGCCGCGTAGTCGATTACGCAAAATAAGAAACTGATGCAGAGTCAAAGAAAAAATTCTTTGGCTCTGTTTTTTAACCAAATCAAGTAAGTCCCCTGCTTCAATTGCGAAAAGCAATAAGCAGGGGACTTGCTTGTATCAGGAGGGGGCAAGCCCCTTCTGATAAGCTGCGTAGCAGCTATTTGGTTATGAGCAAGTAGCGAAGCGGATTGCGAATATCCACTTGACTTTGCAGGAAATTGCTTTTCTGTAAAAAATTTTTTGTGTTAAGTATAATAAATAAGGCATACCTTGTATAGGGGGAAAAAATGAAAAAAAGGCTTTCCATTTTTTTGATTCTATATTTTGTAGGCTTTACAATTGGAATTCTTTGTACGAGTCTGTTGAAAAAGGTGACACAGGAGAATACAGCTTTACTTGGTATCTATCTGAAAAATCAAAATACAGAATCTGTTTTAAATGTTCAGGTATTTGGTCACTTATTAAAACTGAGGGGGAAATGGTTTCTGTTTTATTTTATAGGCGGAATGACGCCTGCAGGAATTGTAATGGTATTGGCAGGCTGTCTGTGGCTCGGACTTTTAGCAGGCTGTCTGGTTACTTTATTTTTGATGGAGTATGGGGTCATTGGAATTTTTTTCTGTATAGGATGTGGGATTCCTCAGATTTTCTTTTATCTTCCCTCTGTTTTAGCTCTGTTTTTTTTATGCAGTGAGATGAGTCTTAAATTCTGGAGGAAAAGTTATCGGAGAAAAGAGGGCTATAAGGGGTACGTTTTTTTTATGACCAGTGCGGCACTTATATTTTTGCTTGGGATTTTTTTGGAAAGTTATGTGAGTCCCAATTTATTAAGAGTATTATTTCATTAAAAAATTCATAAAAAGTTAACAATTTAAAATTTACCATATATGGTGGATGAAAAATAGTGGCTGCCGATATCTTGTATAAATAAAAAAACATAATGGAAAACAGGAAAAGGAACCTTAAAAAGGGGTTTGATTTTTAATCCAAAAGTGATATATAATCCATTTATAGCAAATATATTCTTGAAGTTTTTGTGGTTTTGACGTTGCAGAAAGACTTTGAGAGTGTCTATAAAGATTAGAGATAAAGGATTGTATCATGAAGTGTGAGATAGAAGAGTTTATTGGGTATTTACATAACACAAGAGGCACTTCTTTCAATACAGAAATTTCTTACGAGCGGGACTTGCGCAAATTGGAGCAGTTTTTGAAGGACAAAGGGATACGCAGAATAAGGCAAGTGACAGAGGCAGAATTAAACAGTTATGTTACTTATTTGGAACGGGAGGAGTTTGCGGCTTCTTCTATTTCCAGAAGTATTGCTTCAATTCGTGCATTTTTTCAATATTTTTTTAATCAGGGACTTATTCCCAAAAATCCGGCAGATACTTTAAAAGCTCCAAAAGTAGAAAAAAAGATACCGGAGATTCTTTCTGTAGAAGAAGTGGATTTGCTGCTTGCCCAGCCAGATGAAAAAACAATAAAAGGAATACGGGACAAGGCAATGCTTGAACTGCTGTATGCAACGGGGATACGTGTCAGTGAACTGATTCATTTATCCGTCAGGGATGTGAACCTGAAATTAAATTATATCAGCTGTAGTTCAATGGAAAAGAGCCGTGCGGTTCCATTTGGAAATACAGCAAAAAAGGCAGTGGAGACTTATATGGAACAGGCAAGAGATGTACTTTTAAAAGAAAATGACAGTCCCAATTTGTTTATCAACTGCAATGGAACGGCAATGAGCCGTCAGGGATTTTGGAAAATTTTAAAGTATTATGCAAAACTTGCAGGAATTGAAAAAGAAATTACACCGCATACTCTGCGTCATTCTTTTGCGGTGCATTTATTGCAGAATGGTGCAGATTTAAGAAGTGTGCAGGAAATGCTGGGGCATTCAGATATTTCTACTACTCAGATTTATTTAAGTTTGAATACAAATCGAATCAGGAATGTCTATAAAAAAGCGCATCCAAGAAGCTAAAAAAGTGATGTACCAAAAAAGACCGTAGTCTTCTTTTCAGTGGAAGACTACGGCCTTTTTTATTAGCAGAGCTCTGCGATTGTATAAAGCAGTTTTTCAGTTTCATCCCATCCAAGGCATGGGTCTGTAATAGATTTTCCATAGACATGGTTTGGGCCGATTTTCTGATTTCCCGGTTCAATATAACTTTCAACCATAACGCCTTTTACTAACTGGCGGATGTCTTTAGAAACAAGACGGCTGTGAAGGACCTCTTTGACGATACGGATCTGCTGTTCATATTTTTTACCGGAGTTTGAATGGTTGGCATCAATGATAACAGCTGGATTTGCCAGGTCACGTTCTCCATACATTTCAAGCAGAAGCTGTAAGTCTTCGTAGTGATAGTTTGGAATGGTATTTCCGTGTTTGTTGACAGCACCTCTTAAGATGGTGTGAGTCAGAGGATTTCCTTCAGTGCTGACTTCCCAGCCTCTGGAAATAAAATCATGACCATGCTGTGCAGCAACAACGGAATTAAGCATAACAGAAAAGTCACCACTGGTCGGATTTTTCATACCAACCGGAATGTCCAGACCGCTGACCATCAGACGATGTTCCTGATTTTCAACAGAACGAGCGCCAATTGCAACATAAGAAAGCAAGTCAGAGAGATAATGCCAGTTATCCGGATAAAGCATTTCATCTGCAGAAGTTAATCCGGTTTCTTTAATGGAACGGATATGCATGTGACGGATTGCAAGGATACCGGCAAGTACGTCTGGTTTTGCTTCCGGGTCAGGCTGATGAAGCATTCCTTTATATCCTTCTCCTGTTGTACGAGGTTTGTTGGTATAGATTCTTGGAACTAATACAAGACGGTCGGCAACTTTTTCCTGAACTTTTGCAAGACGGTTGGTGTAATCGCAGACTGCTTCTTCATTATCAGCAGAGCAAGGACCTACAATAACCAGAAATTTATCAGAATTGCCTGTAATGACATCCTGAATCAGACGGTCTCTTGTTTCTTTCACTTTTTTCATTTCTTCGGTTACCGGAGACATTTCTTTGATTTCTTCCGGAGATGGAAGTTGTTTCACAAATTTAAAACTCATCTTAACTTTCTCCTTTATCTCTGTTCATTTTCTGTGGATATTGTACAGAAAGTATCCTATCAATGTTTGATTATAATACAGAAAAAAAGGCTTGTCGACTGTTTTTGACGATTTTATGCTTTAAAGTTAAAAAGAAATATTGCTTTCCTTTCAGATGCTCTGGTAACTTAGTTGCAGAGTAGTTCACAAGCATTTCCCTTTCAGAAAAAGATGAAGAAAAAAAAGCGTTAAAAATGTAGTAATAAGTTCACTTAAAAGCAGTCCCCAGAGGTAACCGATGATTCCGTGGGTCGGAATTACGAAAAAAACAAATAAAAGCCGGATAGAAAGACCTGTCATATTTTGAAAAAAGTAAGGACCGGTCTGACCAAGTCCATTTAAAATTCCACTTAAGGTACTTGAAAGATAGAGACAGGGACAGATA
Organism: Firmicutes bacterium OM04-13BH; assembly: GCA_003481745.1. Lineage (GTDB taxonomy): Bacteria > Bacillota > Clostridia > Lachnospirales > Lachnospiraceae > Blautia > Blautia stercoris. The sequence continues at coordinate 452,543 of QULP01000001.1, read as the reverse complement.
AATGATAAGGTGCGGATAAAAGTGGAAGCAAGTTCATTTTTGAATAAAAACAGTCCGAGAAAATCTGCCAGAAAAAAGAAGCTGAATGTGAAGAGAAAACCAAGAATCAGACAGTAACGAATTGTTTTTTGAATACAAAGCCGAATATTATCATAATTTCCAAGTGCCTGGTGTTCTGCAACGGAAGGCAGCAACATGACCGAGACTGCATTTGTAATTGCACAGGGAAATAGAATTAAGGGCAGCGCCATTCCATTTAAGACACCATATACAGACAGGGCAGTCTGCTGAGTCATTCCAAACAAGCGCAGATGTCCCGGAATTAAAATGGATTCAATACTGTGCAGAAGATTGACCAGAAGGCGGTTACAGGTAAGAGGTGTAGAAAAAGCCAGAATTTCTTTTAACTGCCGAAAAGGTCTGATTATCTTGCGAACAGGCTGAGTGGAGGAGTGAAAATCCATGATGGTAATAAATAAGGCGAACAGCATGGAAATAAATTCCCCAAAAAAAAGACCAAAGACAGCAAGCATAGGAGTGATTGCGTGTCCTTCCTGACTCCAGACAAGCCAGAGCAGATAGGAGGCGGCAACACGGGCAGTCTGTTCGATTAACTGAGAGAGAGCCGGTAAAAGTGTTTTTTTTCGGGCAAAATAATAACCGTTTACGCAGGAGTGAAACGTTCCCATCGGAATGGAGAGGGAGGATACTTTTAAAAGAGAAGTACATTGTGGTTCAAATAAAATATGTATAGCAAACCAGTCAGCATAATGAAAAAGAAAAAAAGTGACGAGAATAGAAAGTAAGGTAGAAAAAGATGTGGCGATTAAAAAGACGGCTCTTGCATCGGAGTCCTCTTTTTTGGCAAATTTGGCAGCAACAAGGCGTGAAATTGCAGTCTGGATGCCACCGACGGTCAGAGCAAAACAAAGAGCATGAATTGGAAAAATCAACTGATAAATTCCCATTCCGGCAGAACCGATTGTCTGAGAGAGGAATATTCTATACAAGAAACCGATTATTTTTGTAAGGAAGCCGGAGAGCGTTAAAATCAGAGTCCCTTTGAGCATAGTACGAGTATGATTCATGGCAGATTTCCAAAAACCTTTTTCTCAAATATATTCAAAAAACCATCTTGACAGAACAAGATAAGAATGATATTCTACTTTTAAATCCGAGTGGAATAGTCGGAATTTAAAAGGATGGTGGTTGTTTGAAATTATCAACCAAAGGAAGATACGGATTAAGAGCCTTGATAGACCTGGCATTATATAGTGAAAATGAGACTGTTTCCATACAGAGTATTGCCAGAAGACAAAACATTTCTGACAGTTATCTGGAACAGTTGATGCGAAAGTTACGAAGTGCAGGACTGATTGTCAGCGTCAGAGGTGCGCAGGGTGGTTATAAACTGGCGAGACCGGCAAACGAAATTTCTGTGGGAGATGTCTTAAGGGCACTCGAGGGAAGTTTAGAGGCCGTAACTTGCGGAGGAGAAGACAATAGTTGCCAGGGGGCAGATTTATGTGTAACCAAATTTGTGTGGGAACGGATTAACAGCAGTATCCGTGACACCGTAGATTCAATTAAGCTGAGTCAGCTTGTAGAAGAAAGCCGTCTGATGCGGGAAAAGGGGCAGATTCAGGTACAAAAATGCGATAATTAAAGTTTATAGGAGAGATAAAGCTATGAAAACAAGTATCTATTTGGACAATGCAGCAACAACAAAAACAGCACAAGAAGTAGTCGATGCAATGCTTCCATATTTTACAGAAAATTACGGAAATCCATCTAGTATTTATGATTTGGGAACAAAAAGTAAAGAAGCTATCACAAAAGGAAGAGAACAGATTGCAGAAGTGCTTGGTGCAAAAAGTGAAGAAATTTATTTCACAGCAGGCGGAAGCGAAGCAGATAACTGGGCATTAAAAGCAACATTTGAAGCTTATAAAAATAAAGGAAATCATATCATCACAACAAAAATTGAACATCATGCAATTCTTCATACCTGCGAATATCTGGAAAAACGCGGTGCAAAAATTACTTATCTTGATGTAGATGAAAATGGTGTTGTTGATTTAGACCAGCTTCAGAAAGCAATCACACCAGAAACCATTTTAATTTCTGTTATGTTTGCAAACAATGAAATTGGAACAATCCAGCCAATTAAAGAAATCGGTATGATTGCAAAAGAGCACAATATTTTATTCCACACAGATGCCGTACAGGCATTTGGACAGGTTCCGATTAATGTAGATGAATTAAATATCGACATGCTCAGCTCCAGCGGTCATAAAATCAATGGACCAAAAGGAATTGGTTTCTTATACATCAAAAAAGGGGTGAAAATTCGTTCCTTTGTACATGGTGGTGCACAGGAAAGAAAGAGAAGAGCAGGAACAGAGAACGTTCCGGGAATCGTAGGATATGGTGTAGCAGCAAAACGTGCAGCAGATTCTATGGAAGAACGTACAAAAAAAGAAATTGAATTAAGGGACTATTTTATCGGAAGAATTTTAAATGAAATTCCGTATGTACGCTTAAACGGAGACCCGAAGAGACGTCTGCCAAATAACATTAATGTAAGTTTCCAGTTTGTAGAGGGTGAATCTCTTCTGATTATGCTTGATATGAAAGGAATTGCAGCTTCCAGTGGTTCCGCATGTACATCTGGTTCTTTAGACCCATCTCATGTATTGCTTGCAATTGGACTGCCTCATGAAATTGCACACGGTTCTCTTCGTATGACAATCAGTGATGAAACAACAAAAGAAGATTTGGATTACACCTTAGACCAGATTAAAGAAATTATAAGCAGACTGCGTCAGATGTCTCCTCTTTACGAAGATTTCGTAAGAAAACATCAGGCATAAGAAAGGCACATAAAAAAGACATAAGAAAAGTTTAAGATTAAGATAACGGTAATAGTTAAATTTGATTTAAGATAAAAGAAAAAGACAGGATATAACGGAGGAATAAACGATATGTACAGTGAAAAAGTAATGGACCATTTTCAGAATCCAAGAAATGTAGGTGAAATTGAAAACGCCAGCGGAGTAGGTACAGTAGGAAATGCAAAATGTGGAGATATCATGCGTATCTACCTTGATATTGATGATGACGGAATTATCAAAGATTGTAAATTTAAAACATTTGGCTGTGGTGCAGCAGTTGCTACAAGCAGTATGGCAACTGAAATGGTAAAAGGAAAAAGCATTCAGGAAGCACTTCAGGTAACAAATAAAGCAGTTATGGAGGCATTAGACGGACTTCCGCCGGTAAAAGTACATTGCTCTTTACTTGCAGAAGAAGCAATTCATGCTGCACTTTGGGATTATGCTGAAAAACATGATATCAAAATAGAAGGCTTAGACAAACCGAAGTCAGATATCTCTGAGGGTGAAGAAGAGGAAGATTATTAATGGCAAAAAAGAAAGTTGTCGTGGGTATGTCTGGAGGAGTAGATTCTTCCGTAGCAGCATATCTTTTAAAGGAACAGGGATATGATGTCATTGGTGTCACCATGCAGATTTGGCAGGAAGAAGACCAGTTTACGCAGCAGGAAAACGGTGGCTGTTGTGGATTAAGTGCGGTAGATGATGCAAGAAGAGTAGCCCAGATGCTTGAAATTCCGTATTATGTCATGAATTTCAGAAAGGAATTTCAGAAAAGTGTTATTGACTATTTTGTCAAAGATTATTTAGAGGGACGAACTCCAAATCCATGTATTGCATGTAACCGCTATGTAAAATGGGAATCTTTACTGCAAAGAAGTATGGAAATAGGTGCAGATTATATTGCAACCGGTCATTATGCGAAAATTGCACAGCTTGAAAATGGACGTTATACGATTGCAGTGTCAGATGCTGTTGGAAAAGACCAGACTTATGCTTTGTATAACCTGACACAGTATCAGCTTTCTCATACTCTGATGCCGGTAGGTGCGTATAATAAAGATGAAATTCGCCAGATTGCAGAGAAAATCGGACTTCAGGTTGCACATAAAAAAGACAGTCAGGAAATTTGTTTTGTGCCGGATAAAGACTATGCTGGCTTTATTGAAAGAAGCACAAATCGGAAGATACCAAAAGGAAACTATGTGCTGGCAGATGGAACGGTAATCGGAGAACACAAAGGAATTACGCATTATACTATTGGTCAGAGAAAAGGGTTGAATCTTGCGATGGGCCATCCGGTATTTGTCACAGGAATTTGTCCGAAGACTAATGAAGTCGTTATTGGGGAAAGTGAAGATTTATTCAAAAAAGAATTAGTCTGTCAAAATATTAACTTTATGGCAATGGAAGATTTGCCTAAAGGAGAAGAAAGACGAGTGCTGGCAAAAATTCGTTACAATCATCAGGGTTCCATGTGTACCATCAGAAGAACCGGTGAGGATGAGATTACAGCAATTTTTGATGAGCCACAGCGGGCAATTACCCCTGGACAGGCAGTTGTATTTTATGAAAATGGCTATGTAGCCGGAGGCGGAACAATTATCAACAATACAGTAAATTAGTACAGCGTACTAAAAAATCGGGCAGGGCTGATAAAGGCTCTGCTCGATTTTAATTTATAATTATGCAATTATAATGGAAAAAATATAGGTTTTCGTTTTTCAAAAACCGTATAATAGGAAAAGCCACATTGCTTTAAAATATCTACTGCACGTTCAAATTCATAAGCAATATACTGTGGGACATGTGCATCAGAACCAAGAGTGATAATTTCCCCACCCAGTTCACGGTAGCGTTTTAAGATTTCTTCGGTCGGATTTGGATGACCAAGACCGTATTTAAAGCCTCCTGTATTACATTCCAGACCGATGTTTTTATCGACAAGAACACGGAGAATTTCGTCAATGATTTCCTGATAGTTCTGATAAGAATAATAAAGATTTTTGTTTGGACCGTAGCGTACAACGTAATCTATGTGTCCGCAAACATCAAAGCAGGAATATTTTTTGACATTTTCTAAAAGACAGGTAAAATATCGTAAGTAGGCCTCCTTTTCACTGCGGTTTTCATAGAACACAGATTCGTAAGGGTCGAGCCGGTCTACAACATGGACAGAACCAATGACAAAATCAAACGGATAAGAGTTTACAAAATCGGAAAGCTGGTTTCCAAGTTGAGGCTGAAGTCCAAGTTCAATTCCAAAACGAATGTGAATCTGTTCCTGATATTTTTTAGCGAGTGTAGAAAGTGTCTGCTGATAAGCGTCCATGTCTACGAGAAAATCAAACTCTCCAGGTGGGAAATCCAAATCTTGATGTTCTGTAAAACACATAGAAGAAAGTCCTTTTGAAATGGCTGTTTGAATCATTTCTTCCATGGGAGTGTCGCTATCACTGGAGAAAGATGAGTGTAAATGTGAGTCCGAATACATAAAAAAAGCCCTCCTTTGGTTAGTTTTTAACTTGATTTTTGTAAAAAATAAAACAAATTTACTTCTATTATATAGGAAAGGTTGGCAAAAGTATAGGAAAGATGGAAAACTGGAATAAATATTCAAATTGGACTTGAATTTTTGTCCAAAATTAGGTACAATATGAAACAGGTTGATGTTTCTTTAACAATCTTTAGAAACTTCACGTTAAACAAACACTTTTAGGAGGAATGAATATCATGGCAGTAAAAGTAGCAATCAATGGTTTTGGACGTATCGGACGTCTTGCTTTCAGACAGATGTTTGGAGCAGAAGGATTTGAACTTGTAGCAATCAACGATTTAACATCCCCGAAAATGTTAGCTCACTTACTGAAATATGACTCAACACAGGGTAAATATGAGAAAGCAGATACAGTTACAGCAGGAGAAGATTCCATCACAGTTGACGGAAAAGAAATCAAAATCTATGCTAAAGCAAACGCTGCAGAACTTCCTTGGGGAGAAATCGGTGTAGACGTAGTTCTGGAATGTACAGGATTCTATACATCTAAAGAAAAAGCAGAAGCTCACTTAAAAGCTGGTGCTAAGAAAGTTGTTATCTCTGCTCCTGCAGGAAATGACCTTCCTACAATTGTTTACAATGTAAACCATGAAACACTGACAAAAGATGATAACATCATCTCCGCAGCTTCTTGTACAACAAACTGCTTAGCTCCTATGGCAAAAGCATTAAATGACCTGGCTCCAATCAAAACAGGTATTATGTGTACAATCCACGCTTACACAGGCGACCAGATGACTCTGGATGGACCGCAGAGAAAAGGCGACTTAAGAAGAAGCCGTGCTGCTGCAGTTAATATCGTACCAAACAGCACAGGTGCTGCAAAAGCAATCGGTCTGGTTATTCCAGAACTGAACGGAAAATTAATCGGTGCTGCACAGCGTGTTCCAACCCCAACAGGTTCTACAACTATCTTAACAGCAGTAGTAGAAGGAACAGTAACAGTTGACCAGATTAACGAAGCTATGAAAAACGCTTCTACAGAATCCTTCGGATACAATACAGATGAAATCGTTTCCAGCGATATCGTTGGTATGAGATATGGTTCTCTGTTCGATGCTACACAGACAATGGTTCTGCCTCTGGACAACGGAACAACACAGGTACAGGTTGTTTCATGGTATGATAACGAAAACTCTTACACAAGCCAGATGGTAAGAACAATCAAATACTTCGGAAAATTATTAGCAGAATAATTCATTTCGCTGAATTTAAGAAGAATAAAGACTCAGTCAAGGGGTCCGGTCTTTTGTTGGACCGGACTCCTTTTGTCATTTTATGGGGAAAATATCCTGTAAATTTGTCCATTATTTGACATATTTTATGTTAAATTCAGACTACAAATACAGTTTAAGAACGGACAGAAAATAATAATTTATTTAAGGAGGCATCATTTATGCTGAATAAGAAAACAGTTGATGACATCAACGTAAAAGGAAAAAAAGTACTGGTACGCTGTGACTTCAATGTACCGCTGCAGGATGGAAAAATCACAGATGAAAACCGTCTGGTAGCAGCTCTTCCAACTATTAAAAAACTGATTGCAGATGGAGGAAAAATTATTCTTTGTTCTCATCTTGGAAAACCGAAGGGAGAACCAAAACCAGAATTATCTCTTGCACCAGTTGCAGTTCGTTTAAGTGAATTACTCGGACAGGAAGTAAAATTTGCAGCAGACCCGGAAGTTGTTGGACCAAATGCGAAAGCAGCAGTGGAAGCAATGAACGACGGAGATGTTATTTTACTGGAAAACACACGTTATCGTGCAGAAGAAACAAAAAATGGTGATGAATTTAGTAAAGAACTCGCATCCCTGTGCGACGTTTTTGTAAATGATGCATTCGGAACAGCTCATAGAGCACACTGCTCAAATGTAGGTGTTACAAAATATGTAGATACAGCAGTTGTTGGATACTTAATGGAAAAAGAAATTGCATTCCTTGGAAATGCAGTAAACAATCCGGAAAGACCATTCGTTGCAATTCTTGGTGGAGCAAAAGTATCCAGTAAAATCTCTGTAATCAATAACCTTCTTGATAAAGTAGATACTTTAATCATTGGTGGTGGTATGTCTTATACTTTCTCTAAAGCATTAGGCGGACACATCGGAACTTCTCTTTGTGAAGATGATTACCTTCAGTATGCACTTGACATGCTGAAAAAAGCAGAAGAAAAAGGCGTAAAACTGCTTCTTCCTGTAGATAACCGTATCGGTGATGCATTCTCTAACGACTGCAACATCAAAGTTGTAAAACGTGGAGAAATCTTAGACGGATGGGAAGGCATGGATATCGGACCGGAAACAGAAAAACTTTTTGCTGAAGCAGTAAAAGATGCAAAAACAGTTGTATGGAACGGACCGATGGGATGTTTTGAAATGCCAAATTTTGCACATGGTACAGAATCTGTTGCAAAAGCATTGGCTGAAACAGATGCTACAACAATCATTGGTGGCGGTGACTCTGCTGCCGCAGTTAACATTTTAGGTTATGGCGACAAAATGACTCATATCTCCACAGGTGGTGGTGCATCTCTGGAATTCCTTGAAGGAAAAGAACTTCCGGGCGTAGCTGCTGCAAACGATAAATAATAACATTTTATTAATATCTGTTAGAGAAAAAAGGAGATAAGAAAAATGGCAAGAAAAAAAATTGTTGCTGGTAACTGGAAAATGAACATGACTCCAAGTGAAGCAGTAAAATTAGTAGAAACTTTAAAACCATTAGTAAAGAATGAAGAAGTAGACGTAGTATTCTGTGTACCGGCTATCGATATCATTCCGGTTGTAGAAGCAGCAAAAGGCACAAATATTCAGGTTGGTGCAGAAAATATGTACTTTGAAGAAAAAGGTGCTTACACAGGAGAAATTTCTCCAAATATGCTGACAGATGCAGGCGTAAAATACGTTGTTTTAGGTCATTCTGAAAGAAGAGAATACTTTGCTGAAACAAATGAAACAGTAAACAAAAAAATGTTAAAAGCATTTGAACATGGAATTACTCCAATTATGTGCTGTGGTGAAACTCTGGAACAGAGAGAACAGGGCGTAACAATGGATTTCATTCGTCAGCAGGTAAAAGTTGGATTTATGAATGTAACAGCTGACCAGGCAAAAGAAGCGGTTATCGCTTATGAACCAATCTGGGCAATCGGAACAGGTAAAACAGCTACAACAGAACAGGCTCAGGAAGTTTGTGCCGGAATCCGTGCATGCATCGCTGAAATCTATGATGAAGCAACAGCAGAAGCAATCCGTATTCAGTACGGCGGTTCTGTAAATGCAAAAACAGCACCGGAACTGTTTGCACAGGCTGATATCGATGGTGGTCTGGTAGGCGGAGCTTCTTTAAAAGAAGATTTTGGACAGATTGTAAACTACAAATAATAGAATAGTCTTTATTATAAAAAGTAAATAAAACACACTAAAACACCGCAAAACATACTAATTTTAGTAACTTTTATTAATTGAAATATGTTTTGCGGTGTTTTATAATGTTTCCATCATCACTTAGAACTATCACTTCATCACTTGTAACTATTCAGAACCCCCTATGCAAAGATAAACTCAGGGCATCCTGAAAAAGCTTTTCTTATTGCGTCATATGCGTTATGCCCCTGCTTATGGGCAGTACCGACATAAGACATGATTTTTAGATAATCTCTGGCTCCGTCTTCACTTCTGAAGCAGCCGGATACCTTCGTTTTGACCTTTATCATCCTGATATCACGTTCTGCCTGATTGTTATCGAACGGAACCTTGAAGTTATGGATAAAAAGGCAGACTGGTGCCTTGTATTTTTCAAGGCGCCCTACCAAGGCAAGAATCTTTCCTTTTTTCTTCCGGCCACGTTTTTTCTCCGTGGCAACCGGAAGAGGATTCCCTTCCCTGGCTTGTTTGAGATGCGTCTGTCCCTGCCGAAACAGCTTAAGATCTATATGGAAGAAAGTATGGGATACATGTCCGCTTTTTATATCTTGAAAATGCCATTTTCAGGAACATGGACCATATCAAACAGATTTGTATTGCCCCGCCGCAAAATGGTGTCTGTGAGGTTATTGTAGTTTATGAAAGGGAGGACGCAGGATTAAAGCCGGATAATGGACATTATCTTTCTATTGATCTGGGACTGCATAATCTGATGACCTGCTATGATTCGGAAAATGGGGCATCTTTTATTTTTGGAAGAAAATATCTCTCCCTGTGCCATTATTATCATAAAGAGATCGCAAGGGTACAGTCCCAGTGGTACAGCCAGCAGACTGGACAGGGGATCCGTTATCCGAAGACATCCGGACATATCCGCAGGCTTCACAGAAAGAAAAGACAGGCAGTCAAAGACTATCTCCATAAGATTACCAGATACATTGTGGAGTATTGCAGGGAGAAAGAGATCACCAGTGTGATCCTTACCTCTGAGAAAGAATCAGAAACTGAAAAAAGAAAATGGATAGATACAGATGGCAGGTGACGGAAATCAAACGATTGAGGAGGTTATTGGGGTATATGAGAGGGACAGACTGGCAGGAAGTAAACCGCAAAATTACAGAATTTTATAATGCAATTAAAGAATGTGAATTCTTTTTTGTCCGATCCGGAAAGGAGACGGAATATGCAGAAATTTCAAAATATGGACGTTTGGAAAAAGGGTATGATACGGGTCAGGAATGTATTGAGACGGACTGGTTTATAGAATTCCAGATATATATGGACAAAGACTTTATTATAAAACATATGAATGAAGAAATTTTTCCTGACGATTCGAAAGAAAGTGAAATACTGGCGCAGTTTGCTGGTGATTTTTCGATTTATACTTATGAAAATGATTATTTCTGTGACTGCTGGCTTCGCTACTACATTGGAGTGTCGAGAGAGGTACCGGCTGACACAGTAAGAGCGCATATAAACAATAATATGATGTTTTGATTAAATCAGGTAATTCACGCTACGCTTGGTATTCCAAAGGATACAGGAAATAATTATATGGCGGGCATAAATGATTTGTTTGCAATCGTGTTGATTTTCAAGACGATGTTATCTAAAGATGTGTATTATAGCAGGAAGCCTGCTATTCCACCTTTACGCTAAAATGATTTCATGGTATCATTGTCGTACATAAAGATAGTGATACTATGAAATTTTTTATTTTAAAAGTGGTAATAACAGGACAATCGCAGGAGGTAGAATAATAATGGGAAGTTATCTAAATCCGGGGTAACTATTCAGAATCCCTGATAGAGTCCATGTGATTTTTTGTGAAAAACAGAGAAAATTAAAAATCTGTTTTCACTTCATTTGCTTCCTGTCGGTGGATAACTAACTGATGGTGAAGCAGCTATTTCCATCTTTGTGGATTATTGATTTTAATTCATCATTTTTGTATTTCAAAATCCGATTTTTATCGGATTTTGAATAGATTTAGCAACACCTGCACCTTGAAATTACAGCTTTATCCACAGTCATTTTAACCAATAGTTCAATCCGGGCAATTCGCTTTTTTACTGACTTTGCGCTAAAATAGTGTTATCAGATTTTAGAGAAAGAAGGTGGTCTGTTTGACAAAGGACGAAATGATTAAACAACTGCTTATGCAGCTCAATTCCTTGACAATGGCTTTAAATTCTCTGCAGCAATCATTTGATGCACAGACAGCTCTCATTGCCCAACTTAATCAGACCATCCAGGAACTGAAAGAACGACTCAATAAAAACTCCAAAAACAGTTCCAAACCACCATCAAGTGACGGGTTCAAAAAGCCTGCGCCAAAAAGTTTACGCAAATCTTCCGGAAAGAAGGTTGGCGGGCAGGACGGACATCAAGGAACACATCTGGCTGTCATTTCTGATCCGGATGAGATTGTGAAACACATGCCATCTGCCTGTGAAGGCTGCCCTCATTACAAAATGTGCAAGGGAACTGCTTGTATTGCAGAAAAACGTCATGTCATTGATGCTGTTGTTACTGTGAATGTAACCGAACATCAGCTGCTTGAAATTCCAATCTGTATGCTTCACGAAGATACCAGAAAAGGGGCATTTCCTACGAATGTGAAGGCGACTGTGCAGTATGGCGAAAATCTGCAGGCATTATCTGTGGCTTTAAATACAGTCGGAGCAGTCAGCGTAAAAAGAACCCATGAGATTCTCTCTGGTGTGTTCAATATCCCGATCGCTACCGGCACCATAAGCAACATGGTAAAACTCTGCGCAGATGCTGTATCAGAAACGGTAAACAGAATAAAGCAAAAGATTACCGAATCGGGTCTTGGACATTTCGATTCTTGCCTTGGTAGGGCGCCTTGAAAAATACAAGGCACCAGTCTGCCTTTTTATCCATAACTTCAAGGTTCCGTTCGATAACAATCAGGCAGAACGTGATATCAGGATGATAAAGGTCAAAACGAAGGTATCCGGCTGCTTCAGAAGTGAAGACGGAGCCAGAGATTATCTAAAAATCATGTCTTATGTCGGTACTGCCCATAAGCAGGGGCATAACGCATATGACGCAATAAGAAAAGCTTTTTCAGGATGCCCTGAGTTTATCTTTGCATAGGGGGCTCTGAATAGTTACCTTTTATTTATATTTTTTTCGTTGACTATAATATAATATTAAGGTATGTTTATATTATAAAAATGAATATGTGATGTTTAGCTAATATAATATCAACGAAAGAAAATAAAAAATAAACAAACACTTAGAAAGGCAGTAAAAATATGTATGAAATTATGAAAAAATTTGAATTTACAGGAGAAACCAAGACAATAAATTTACTTTTTGGAACAGCTACACTTCACAGAATCAGAGCGGTAGCAAAATTTGGTTTTGTCGAAATCGGTGAACTTGGCGGCTGGATTGAGAAAGAAGAAAACCTTTCACATGAAGAAAATGCTTGGGTTTATGGCGATGCCAAAGTTTACGGTAATGCCAAAGTTTACGGTAATGCCGAGGTTCGGGATAAAGCCGAGGTTTGTGGCAATGCCATAGTTTACGGTAATGCCAAAGTTGGGGAGAATGCCAAGGTTCAGGATAAAGCCGAGGTTTGTGGCAATGCCATAGTTTACGGTAATGCCAAAGTTGGGGAGGATGCCGAGGTTTATGATAATGCCGAGGTTTGTGGCAATGTCATAGTTTACGGTAATGCCGAGGTTCGGGATAAAGCCGAGGTTTGTGGCAATGCCATAGTTTACGGTAATGCCAAAGTTGGGGAGGATGCCAAGGTTTACGGTAAAGCCGGGGTTTATGGCAATGCCGAGGTTTGTGGCAATGCCAAAGTTTACGGTAATGCCAAAGTTGGGGAGGATGCCGAGGTTTATGATAATGCCGAGGTTTGTGGCAATGCCGAGGTTTGTGGCAATGCCCAAATTTATGATAATGCCGAGGTTTATGATAAGGCCGAGGTTTACGGTAATGCCCAAATTTATGGCAATGCCAAAGTTCGGGCTGATGCCAAGGTTTACGGTAAAGCCGAGGTTTGTGGTAAAGCCGGGGTTCGGGGTAAAGCCGAGATTTGGGATGATGCCAAGGTTTACGATAATGCCATAGTTTGTGAGGATGCCAACGTTTACGGTAATGCCCAAATTTATGGCAATGCCAAAGTTCGGGCTGATGCCAAGGTTTACGGTAAAGCCGAGGTTTGTGGTAAAGCCGGGGTTCGGGGTAAAGCCGAGATTTGGGATGATGCCAAGGTTTACGATAATGCCATAGTTTGTGAGGATGCCAACGTTTACGGTAATGCCCAAATTTATGGCAATGCCAAAGTTCGGGCTGATGCCAAGGTTTACGGTAAAGCCGGGGTTTGTGGTAAAGCCGAGGTTCGGGGTAAAGCCGAGATTAGGGATGATGCCAACGTTTACGGTAATGCCAACGTTTACGGTAATGCCAACGTTTACGGTAATGCCAAAATTTATGGCAATGCCAAAGTTTATGACAATGCCAAAGTTTGGGATGATGCCAAGGTTTATGATAATGCCGAGGTTTGTGGCAATGCCAAAGTTTGGTATGATGCCAAGGTTTACGGTAACGCCAAGGTTTATAGCAATGCCGAGGTTTATAGTAATGCCAAAGTTTATGACAATGCCAAAGTTTGGGAGGATGCCATAGTTTGCAGTAATGTCAAAGTTTATGGTAATGCCATAGTTTGCGGTAATGCCAAAGTTTATGGCAATGCCAAAGTTTATGACAATGCCAAAGTTTGGGATGATGCCAAGGTTTATGATAATGCCGAGGTTTGTGGCAATGCCAAAGTTTGGGAGGATGCCAAGGTTTACGTTAACGCCAAGGTTTATAGCAATGCCGAGGTTTATAGCAATGCCAAAGTTTATGGCAATGCCAAAGTTTATGGTAATGCCGAGGTTTGTGGCAAAGCCGAGGTTTGTGGCAAAGCCGAGGTTTTTTCTACAAGACACGTATTAGTAATTGGTACTATCGGTAGTCAGGATGATTTCGCAACATTCTATCGTGATAAAGATAATGAGATTACAGTCAAGTGTGGTTATTTTCTTGATAAGATTGATAAATTTCTTGAAAAGGTCACAGAGACACACGGTGATTCTAACTATGCATTAGTTTGCAGAGCGGCAGTTGAGGCTGCAAGATTACAGATTGACCTTTCAAATGAAGTGACGAAGGACGCTGATGAATAATGAATGATATTCAAGTGATGTGCATCAGAAAAGAATGTTTATGTAATGAGTTTTCTGACTGAATATTTATTGGATAGACGACTATTTCTTTGAAATAATGCTGTCGCAATCCCATTAGATTTAGCTGATGGGTCAAGACAGCCAACCAGGGCAATTTAGCCCTGGTTTTCTATGTACTCCTTTAGCATCTGCTCTGATACATTTCCTACAGAACAGGCAAAGTAGCCATCTGTCCAAAAGGTGCGCTCTTTCCAGAAGTGTTTCCGTAGTATATCCGGATAGGATTTCCAGATGTGATAGGTGGTATAGCTTTTCAAATTCCGTACCAAATCAGAAATTGCAATGGTTGGCGGAATTTCAATCATGTAATGGATATGATCTTTATCTGTCTCCATATAGCGTATAGTTACATGATGCTTCTCGCAGAGCTGCCTAGACAGTTCCTTCATCCGGTCGGATATTTCTGTCTTGTCTGGAAAAGAACGCAACAATTATATGGAACATTTGACACTTCAGACAAAGAAAAATCCGGAACCGGCTTATGATTTCAACCAGTGTGCTTATAAGATGCCGGCTTATTTGAGACGAACAGCAATTCAGGAAGCCCTTGGAGCGTATTCTTCGTATGCATCCAATCATGAGAATTGGGTCAACAACGGAAAGCAAGGCAAAGAACCAAAGCTGACCTATGAACGTAACGCTATGCCAACCTTATACAAAGGGAATATGTTCATTCGCACTGGCAGTGATACCGCCAGAGTCAAGGTGTATCACCGCAAGGATTGGGTATGGTTGGATGTTTTACTTTGTAAGCAGGATGTGAAGTATATTGAGAAACATTGCTTATCCGATCCGAATACAGTACAGAAGAATCCGAAGCTAAAAAAATGTGGCAAGTGTTGGTATTTGGTATTTCCATTTGCTAAAGCTGTGACCTTTGAGGATGTAGCGATTGAGGATAGGACAATCTGTGCAATAGATTTAGGCATCAATCAGAATGCTGTCTGCTCCATTATGCAGAGTGATGGAACTGTCGTGGCAAGAAAATTCATTAATTTTGCCACTGAAAAAGACCATTTATACAAAGCATTAGGCAGACAGAAGAAAGCACAGCAGCATGGCAATCGCAAAACACCGGTCTTATGGAAACGTGTCAATGACATTAACCAGGACATCAGCCGGAAAACAGCCAAAGGTATCATGGATTTTGCCATTCTGTACAATGTGGATGTGATTGTGTTCGAGTATTTGGATACCAACGGCAAAAAACGAGGTTCGAAGAAACAACGCCTGCAGCTCTGGAGAAAACGGGAAATCCAGCGTATTGTGGAACATCATGCTCACAAGTGTGGAATTCGTGTCAGTCGAATCTGTGCATGGGGAACGTCTGCCCTGGCATTCGATGGTTTCGGGAAAGTGGAACGTGGCACGTATATGCAGGACGGAAAAGAAAAATATAATTATTCCATCTGTGTCTTCCCAAACGGAAAGATCTATCATTGCGACTTAAACGCGAGTTACAATATCGGAGCACGATATTTTATCAGAGAATTACTAAAATCCGAGTCAGTGATGACAAGGTTGCCAGCCGAAGCCAATGATCTTCGGTATGGTACGGGAACAACGCGCACCTTATCTACGTTAATTAGGCTCAATGCGGACTTATGTGCGACTTGCGCATAAGCATCTGAGTTTTGCCTGTATCTGTAGAAAGGAAATCTCTCTTCTCTAAAGGAAGAAAACGGACGGTTTTGCCGTCCGTTACGAGAAGCCCATTAGGTTTACCTGATGGGAGTGTTCACTGTGAAGCAGAAGAATATGAGTTGTAAGATTGCTATGAATATGATGAAGTATTTATGTCAGATATTCTTATTGCAGCTTTTCAGGAATTTAAAAAAAAGTTCTTCAAATAGCTAAGTATTATATCTCAAAATGTAAAATCAGTAGACCTGTTTCTTAATTAAAACATCATGGAAAATTTATAATCCCTCCAAATTAAAGGGCGGGGTGTATTCTTCTTTTGCACTGCTCTTTTCCTGCATAAATCCCTCCACAAGTCCAAGTGAGATTGCTTCTTTTAAAACAGATTCATATTCATAAGTGGTAATTCTGCGGTTTAATTCCGGATATTCATGACTTTTATAAAAAGGCGTATACTGACTTAAAAGACTGATGAGATAGCTTTTGTCAGGAAGTGTTTCTTTTATCCAATGAAGCAGAGTGATAGAATCTTTTCGACAGTTTGGAAGTACAAGATGTCGGATAATCACTCCTTTTTGTAAAATTCCATCAGAATCAAAAACAGGTTTTCCTGTCTGCTCTATCATAAGTCTGACTGCATTTGAGGCAACTTTAAAATAATCTTCTGCTTTAGAATATTTTTGTGAAAGTTTGGAACTGAAATATTTCAAATCTGGAAGATAGATATCAACATAATCTTTTAAAAGTCGGATAGTTTCTGGTTTTTCGTATCCACTGCTGTTATAGACAACGGGAATTTTAAGCTGATTTTTTACCAGGTCAAGAGCATTTAAAATAGATGGAAGATATTGAGTAGCAGTAACCAGGTTAATATTATGTGCGCCCTGGTCTTGAAGTTCAAGAAAAATCCGTGCAAGTTTTTGTTCGGAAATTTCTTTGCCGTAAGATGCACTGCTGATCCTATAATTTTGGCAGAAACAACAGCGAAGAGTACAGCCGGAAAAGAAAATTGCCCCACTGCCTCTTGTACCGCTGATACAGGGTTCTTCCCAATGATGAAGGGCAGCACGGGCAGCCTTTATCTGAGAAGAGGACTGACAAAATCCAAAAGACGAAGTCCGGTCAATGTGACAGTTTCTTGGGCAAAGTGAACAATTTTCATAAATTTTAGAATAATTCATAATCAAAAATTCTCCTGTAAACTTAAGGTATCTTAATATTAATGAAATTTCTCTGAAATTTCAAGAGAAGCTGGAAAAAGTCTTTCTTTTTGTCAATTTTTGGGGTAAAATAGGGTCGATTATAATTATAATTGAGAGGACTAAAAGGGGTAAAAGAGACAAAATGGAAGAAACACAGGGAAAGAAAAAACATAAAGTACTAAAAAGAGTGCTGATTGGACTGGTGATTCTGATTTTGCTTGGTCTGGCGGCCGCTTATATTGCGATTGGCTATTATTATCAGGATAAGTTCTATGAAGGCACAATAATAAATGGAACAGACTGCAGTAATCAGAATGTAGCTTATATAAAAGACATTGTAAAAAAAGAGGCGGAAGTTTATTCTCTTACGATTAAAGAACGTGGAGATACACAGGATATGATAGATGCTTCAGATATTCAGATTACTTATAAAGATGATAATGAAATTGAAACAATCATGAAGCAGCAGGATGCATGGAAATGGATTTTTCGAATTGGAAAAGACAAAAATTATACCGTGAGTCAGGAAAACTCTTATGATGAGACGAGTCTTGAGTCTTATGTGAATCAGATGGCATGTATGCAGGATGCAAATATGACAGCTCCACAGGATGCGTATATGAAAGATAACGGAAGTTCTTATGAAATTGTTCCGGAAGTAGAAGGAAATACACTGGATAAGACAAAGACCTTGGAGACTATTAAAGAAGCAGTAGATAAACGTGAAAAAGAAGTTTCTCTGGAGGACGCAGGCTGTTATGTAGAGCCGGCTGTTCGTCAGAATGATGAAACATTGAAAAAAGAAGTGGAACAGTTAAATAAGATGACATCTGCGCAGTATGTGCTTGATTTTGGCTCTGGACAGGAAACAGTCGATAGAAATAAGCTTCAGTCCTGGTTAAAAGAAGATGAGGCAAATCATACTTATTCGTTTGATGAGACTGCAGTTAAACAATATGTCATTGATTTATCTTCTAAGTATAATACGGAGGGAAAAGCGAGAAGTTTTGTGACAAGCGGAGGTCAGACGGTAAATTTAACGACAGGAGATTATGGATACCGTTTATGGCAGGATAAGACGACAGAGTCGCTTTTAACTGCTATGAACAGCGGAGAAAGCCAGACCGTAGAAGTAACCTGGTTGTATAAAGGACAGACACACGAAGGAAATGAAATTAACGGAACTTATGTAGAGATTTCCATTTCTGAGCAGAGAATGTGGTTCTATAAAAACGGAAGCCTGATTGTTGACACACCAGTCGTAACCGGAAATCCAAATACCGGACATGCAACACCGGCAGGTGGTGTCTGGAAATTAAAAGACAAAAAAAGTCCGTTTACATTAACGGCATACAATCCAGATGGAAGTCAGCAGTATGCAGAGCCGGTTACTTACTGGATGCCATTTAACGGTGGTGTTGGAATTCATGATTTAACAAAGAGAACTGCATTTGGCGGGGATATCTATCTGACAAATGGTTCCCATGGATGTGTCAACACACCGCTTGATGCAGTAGCGACAATTTATAATAACATAGAAATTAATACACCGATTGTGGTTTATTAATAATTTATTAATAAAAAGAAAGAGAACGATTTTGAGCTGGTCGGAGTCGTTCTTTTTTATCGGAATTTTAAATGTTGAAATTCTGCTTTAAAACTGGTATAATGCATTAGGCTGAATATTAATACATCATGAGGTAAAAATCATGAATAAATAAAAGAAGGAGAAAACAAAATGAAGAAAAAATTATTTGCATTAGTGTTAGCTTCTGTTATGGCAGTTTCCATGACAGCATGTGGAGAAAGTAAATCCGCTTCTGATAACAGCGGTTCTGCGAAAAGCGATTCCGCAGGAAGCAGTAAAGGAGTAAAAGTAATTGATATCGACCTGACAAATGAAGAATATGCTTTTGGTGTAGATAAAGACCAGGAAGAGCTTTTAACACAGGTCAATGATTTCATCGGAAAAATCAAAGAAGATGGAACATTAGATGACATCTGTCAGAAATACTTTGGCGGTGGAGAACCGACAGCAGTAAAATCAGCACAGCTTGATACTTCAAAAGATCAGCTT
The DNA here is from genome assembly GCA_003481745.1 of Firmicutes bacterium OM04-13BH. Classification (GTDB taxonomy): domain Bacteria; phylum Bacillota; class Clostridia; order Lachnospirales; family Lachnospiraceae; genus Blautia; species Blautia stercoris. The sequence goes on along the minus strand of QULP01000001.1, from coordinate 433,472 downwards.
GTTGTTGCAACAAACGCAGCATTTGAGCCATTTGAGTATACAAAGGGTGAAGATTACTACGGAATCGATATGGAAATCGCTTCTATGTTAGCTGATGAATTAGGACAGGAACTGGTAATCCAGAACATGGATTTTGATGCAGTGTGCCTTTCTGTTGGACAGCACAAATGTGATATTGCAATGGCAGGTCTGACTGTAAATGAAGAAAGACAGGAATATGTAAACTTCTCAGATACTTATTATCAGGCATCTCAGCGTCTGATTGTAAAAGCAGATGATACCACATTTGATGACTGTAAAGAAGCAGCAGATGTAGAAGCATTACTTCAGAAAACTACTTCATCTGACAAGATTGGTGTACAGGCAGGAACAACCGCACAGTACTATATTGAGGGAAGCGATGACTGGGATTTTGCAGGGCTTCCGGCTGAATGTGTACAGTACAAAAATGGTTCTCTTGCGGTACAGGACTTAGTAAATGGAAACCTCAAATATGTAATTATTGATGCGGCACCGGCTGCCTGCATTACAGAAGCAATTAATGCAATGCAGTAAAAAATTTTCCTGTAGATAATAAAAAAGAAACAGGAAGCGAAACAGATAAACTAAAAAAGCGGGCAGAATTTCGTCCGCTTTTTTCTTTACAAAAGGTGATAAGATGGGAAATTTTGGACAGAAGATTGATAAATTTATTGAAATTTTTCTGCAGCAGAACGGATATGTAAAGGTAGTACAGGGACTTCAAAATACACTCCTGATTGCAATTACCGGTTTGATTATTGGGATTGTAATCGGTACTTTGATTGCGACTGTGCGTGTGCTGCCCAAATATAAACGTCTGCCGAAAGTATTAAATGCAATTTGCAGTGTATATGTTAGTCTTTTTCGAGGAACACCTATGGTAGTACAGCTGCTGGTATTTTATTATGTGCTTCTGCCGATTATTGGGGTGCATATTACCGGTGTTCAGGTGGCAATGGTTGTATTTGGATTAAACAGTGGCGCTTATATTTCTGAAATTATGAGAAGTGGTATTCAGTCTGTTGACTCCGGACAGTTAGAAGCCGGACGCGCAGTCGGATTAAGTTTCGGTGTTACAATGGTGAAAATAGTTATTCCTCAGGCGGTTAAAAATATTCTGCCAACGCTGGGAAATGAATTTATTTCTTTGATTAAAGAGACTTCTGTTGTAAGTTTTGTCGGTGCGGCAGATTTATATGTAGCATTTAGTTACATTGGAAGCAATAGTTATGAATTTATGGTACCTTATCTTGTAATGGCTATGATTTACATTGTATTGGTGTTAATTATTTCACTGTTGATTAAACTGTTAGAAAGGAGCCTGAATAGAAGTGATAGACGTAATTAATCTGAAAAAAAGCTTTGGTGAAACCGAAGTATTAAAAGATATCAGCGTAACGATTAATAAAGGTGATATCGTGGTTGTCTTAGGACCTTCAGGTTCTGGAAAAAGTACTTTTTTACGTTGTTTAAACTGTATGGAAGACCCGACAGGCGGAAGCATTATCTTTAATGGTGTAGATATTGCTGATATAAAAGTGGATATTAATATTCACCGCCGTCATATGGGAATGGTATTCCAGCATTTTAATCTGTTTAATAATAAAACAGTAATTCAGAATATTATGCTTGCTCCGGTCTATGTAAAATGTCAGGAGCTTCGTAAAAATAAAAGAAAAAATATCAAAATCCGAATCAAAAATTTATTTTCCAAACAAAAAGAAGAATTAATTCCGATTACGACATCCAAAGTAGAAATTCAAAAAGAAGCAAAAGAGCAGGCAATGAATCTGTTAAAGAGAATTGGTCTGGAGGACAAAGCAGATGTGTATCCGTCTACTTTATCAGGCGGTCAGAAACAGAGAGTTGCAATTGTTCGTTCTCTTGCAATGAATCCGGATGTGATTTTATTTGATGAGCCGACCAGTGCACTTGACCCTGAAATGGTTGGAGAAGTATTAGACCTGATGAAGGCACTTGCAAAAGAAGGCATGACCATGATTATTGTTACTCATGAAATGGGATTTGCAAAAGAAGTGGCAAACCGTATTCTGTTTATGGATGAGGGATATATTTTAGAGAGTGGTTCTCCGAAAGAGTTTTTTGAACATCCAAAGAGTGACCGGGCAAAAGAATTTCTTTCAAAAGTACTGGCATAAAAGAATTCAGAAAAAATGGATTTACCCAAAATCTGATTCGTGCTATAATAAGTTACTGTGAGAAATTAAGACAGACAAAGCAGAAAAAGTGATAGAAACAGAAGGGAGAAATTATGAGTAAAAAACCAACCGTATTAATGATTCTTGATGGATATGGACTCAATGATAGATGTGAGGCAAATGCAGTATGTGAAGCCAAAACTCCGATTATGGATCAGTTAATGGCTCAGTGCCCGTTTGTAAAAGGAAATGCCAGTGGTATGGCAGTAGGACTTCCGGAAGGTCAGATGGGAAACTCAGAAGTTGGACATTTAAATATGGGCGCTGGTCGTATTGTGTATCAGGAACTGACAAGAATTACAAAAGAAATTCAGGATGGAGATTTCTTCAAAAATGAAGCACTGTTAAAAGCAGTAAAAAATGCAAAAGAAAATAATTCTGCCCTGCATTTATTCGGATTATTATCTGATGGTGGTGTACACAGCCATAACACACATTTATATGGACTGTTAGAGCTGGCAAAAAGAGAAGGACTGGAAAAAGTATTTGTACATTGCTTCTTAGACGGACGTGACACACCGACAACAGGTGGAAAAGAATATATCAAAGAATTAAATGACAAGATGAAAGAGCTTGGTGTCGGTCAGGTTGCGACAGTAGTAGGTCGTTACTATGCAATGGATCGTGATAACCGTTGGGATCGTGTAGAAAAAGCTTACAATGCAATGACAAAAGGCGAAGGTATTTTAGCAGAGTGCCCTGTATGTGCAGTAAAAGCTTCTTATGAAGCAGAAAAAACAGATGAATTTGTAGAGCCGACGGTTATTGTAAAAGATGGAAAACCAGTTGGAACGGTTCAGGATAAAGATTCTGTTATCTTCTTTAACTTCCGTCCGGACCGTGCACGTGAAATTACAAGAGCATTTTGTGATGATAACTTTGAAGGATTTGCAAGAGAAAAGAGACTGGATTTAACTTATGTATGCTTTACAGAGTATGATGTAACAATTCCAAATAAAGAAGTTGCATTCCACAAAGTTTCTATCGAAAATACATTTGGAGAATTCCTTGCAGCACACAATATGAAACAGGCGCGTATTGCGGAAACTGAAAAATATGCGCATGTAACATTCTTCTTTAACGGTGGCGTAGAAGAACCGAATGAAGGAGAAGATCGTATTTTGGTAAAATCTCCAAAAGTAGCAACTTATGACTTAAAACCGGAAATGAGCGCTTATGAAGTATGCGATAAACTGACTTCTGCAATTCGTTCTAAGGAATACGATGTCATTATCATCAACTTTGCAAATCCAGATATGGTTGGTCATACAGGTGTGGAAGCAGCTGCAATCAAAGCTGTAGAAGCAGTAGACGAGTGTGTTGGAAAAGCGGTAGATGCATTAAAAGAAGTAGACGGACAGATGTTTATCTGTGCAGACCACGGAAATGCAGAACAGTTAAGGGATTATGAGACAGGTGAAGTATTTACTGCTCATACAACAAATCCGGTTCCATTTATTCTGGTAAATGCAGACCCGGCTTATGGATTAAGAGAAGGTGGCTGTCTGGCAGATATCGCTCCGACTCTGATTGAACTGATGGGTATGGAACAGCCGAAAGAAATGACAGGAAAATCTCTGTTAATTAAAAAATAAAATTTTAGATTTTGATTGTTAATTCAATTATAAGACCTCAGGAGATGGAGGAAAGTCCTTCTATCTCTTGAGGTTTTTTCAAGTCTTTATTTATTGCTTGTGAAAAAAAGATTCCTGACAGATATAAAACTTTTTTAGAGAATCTTCTAATTTAGGAGAGTATCTGCGTTTTTACTGAAAATAAGTGAAATTGCCTGGAAAGTATTTAGTAAATATTCCGAGTTGTTTTTCTAAAACAGATATGTTATTATTTCATTACACTTCAGATACAGAAAAAATCAAGTCTGTATGTTTAATCCTGACCATTCGGTCAAAAATTTCAACTTTTCAAAAATACAATAGTGCATGAATATACAGAAAAAGGAAAGTTCGAGGATTTTTTACGCTTTTTTCTGTGTAGCTATGCGGAAAGGGGTAATTATGTCCTGGAGAAAATGTAGAAACAAACTGTTTGCCTTAGGTCTTTCTGCCTTGATGTGGGGAAATACCTTCTCAGGAGCTGTCTGGGCTTCTGACTTGGAAATGCAAAATACAACCGTGCAGGAGCAGGAAAATGTAATGGAGGGAGAGTTACAAGAAAAATCAGAAATACAAGAATCAGGGTCACAAGACACAGATGAGTCAGGAACAAAAATGCCGGAATCGAAGATATCGGAATCAGAAATATTAGAAACGGAAACTTCAAAAGAGACACAAGAATCAAAATTAAAGCAAAAAGAGGAAGTAGAAAAAGCCGGATTAGAAAAAGAAGAAGTAGAAAAAGAAGAATTAAAAGAAAAATTTGAACAGGACAAATTGTTAGAAGAATTAGAACCGGAACTGGTTGACTCAGGTCTCTATGAAAAAAATCAAGCATTTCATTTATTTAGTGCGACAAGCAGTAAATTAGAGGTGAAATGGAATGAATCCTTTGCCAGTTTTGATTCTGGTCTGATGAGCGCCAATGATAAGATGAACAGTTCGATTAAGTATGTGGCAGCTACGGATAAAAATAATCCGGATTTAAAGGGAAAACAACGTGCGGTATACTGCCTGCAGTATAATAAAGATGGCCCACTTGGCGATGTGAGCTGGAATGGTTCTGGCAGAATTGCGCCAAGTCTTGCATATCTTCTATATTGGGGATGTCGTTATATTGGAGAACAGAGTGTCTGGAGTGGTTATCAGACCGGATATGGCTGGAAATATGATTATATGGCAACTCAGTATGCAATTCATATCGTAAACAACGAATATTCTTTAAATACATTTTATAATCATCTCTTAAATAGTTCGAAAAAAGAATCCTTTTATAAAATAGTAAAAAAAATGACAGAAGATGCAATAAATCCTGTCTATTATAATCCGTTTGAAGATGGATGGCAGAATTTTAAATATTCGTTATCCGATACTTCTGTGACATGGAGTGCGCAGAGTTATAACGGAAAAGCAGGATATATGACAAAATGGATTTCTCAGAAATTAAATGATGGACAGGTAAACTGCAATGAATATATTCAGTCACGAAAAATTACAGTAGACCATAATGCGACAGTCATTTGGAAAGACAATGGAGATTCTTCTGATTTTCGACTTTGGATTCCGTTGTCTGTTTACTTGGAATTGCAGGCAGAAGGAGGAACGATAACAGCTTCTGTAAATGGAACGCATTCCGCATTTCTTTCGGGATGGAATTATTTAAGTGTCAGTAACCCGGATGATTTTCAAAAAGTAACACTGTTAGAAGGCGGAGGAAGAAATGTAGGACATTCAGCAAAAGTTACAGCAACCGTTCCAAAAAAAGATGTAAAATGTTACATTGATCTTCAAAAACTGGATAAAGAAACCGGACTGGATAAACCACAGAAAAATGCGAGTCTGAAAGGTGCGGTATATGAAGTCCGAAACGCAAAAAATATTGTAGCAGACAAAATGGTAACAGATGAAAATGGAAAGGCAACGAGTAAGGCACTGGAGATAGGGACTTATACCGTAAAAGAAATTGAGGCTTCATCAGGGTATGAACTGGATACACAGACTTACACAGTAACATTTTCCAATACAGATGTAAATCAGACAATTTACCGTGCTGAGGTGAAATCACAAGAACCTGTCCATGTTCCAAAAGAAGTTTCCATTGAACTGGAAAAAGAAATCTTAGAAAAAGAGATTAATTTTGCAAATGGAGAACCGGTGTTTTTATTTGAAGTAAGAGGGACGAAAGTGGATGGCACAGAATGTGTTTATCATAAAGCGGTTTCGTTTACCAGAGAATATGTAGAAAAGAATAAAAACTCTGATGGGACAATTCGTGCAAAAGTGACGTTTGAACATCTAATGGAAGGAGTTTATACGGCAAAAGAGATAAAAGTGATGCGGTATGTTTTAAAAGATATCAAAGAAATTTCAGGTGGTGTCAGAAAAGGAGAGACGGTCGTATTTGATTTAAAGCAAAATGAAAAAGGAAGTGTCGTATTTGTAAACGAGAAAAAGGAATGGCAGGACTGGTCTGATGATAGTTATTGTGAAAATGTGATTCCGGGGAAAGCAGGTGATGCAAAATGAGAATCAAAATGAAAAAAAGAACAGGTAGAAAAGAGAAAATATACAAGAAATACAGCCTTTTGTGGATTAGTGTAATTGCTTTAGTTGTATTGGATATCAGTGTTGCTTCTGTTTCGGCTTATTTTAGTGACAGAGAAGAAAAGAGGAATCGAATAACGGTAGGAGACAGTAATATTGAAATTGTTGAAGAATTTGACCCTCCTGAAAAAATCGAACCAGGAAGTCATTTTACAAAAAAAGTCTGTATGAAAAATCTGGGAAAATCGGACTGTTTTATCCGATGCCGTCTGGAATTAAGTTCAGAAGAGATTCTTCCGTACCTTGAATTTGATATAGATAAAGCAAAGTGGAGTCTTGAGGAAGATGGATATTATTATTATCGGGAAGCAGTAGAAGTGAAAAAACAGACCACAAATCTGCTGGAAGAGATTCAGATAAAAGAAAATGCTCCATCAGAAGTGACAGAGAAAGGATTTTCTGTTTTGGTTTATGCAGAGTCCTATCAGCAGGGAAAATTTGAAAAAAATCAATGGAAAGAAGCCTGGGAACATTTTGAAAGAAATCAGCATGCAAAGGTTTTAAAGATGGACAATCAAACAGTAGCTGCGTCTGCTTCAGGTAAGACAATTCAGAATACAGAACAAAAAGCAGTATCAAAGCTTTCTAAAGCAGATGGTGAAGTAGATATTGAGTTAAAAGAGTATACGTTGGATGAAAAAGGAAAAGAAACAGCGTGGAAAAATCTGTCAGATACACTTCCGGGGCAGAAAATTGTAAAAATCCCAAGAGTAACCAATGTGGCGTCGGAGTGTGAAATTCGGGTAAAAATAGAAATGGTAATGGGAGAAGAAGTAGAAATTCCGATTACAGTTGATTTGCTTGAAGGAATGTCCAAAGATTGGAGTTATGATAAGACAGATGGATATTATTATTATAGAAAAAAACTGAAAAAAGGAGAATCTGTGGATATATTTCAAGGATTCAGAATTCCACCAGTATGGGATACAAGGTATACAGAAAATAAAGCAATTAAAAAATATTATACGGAAAACACAGTAGATGTGGTAGTAACCGTAGAAGCAATTGGAGAAGAACAGCAAGAACAGGAAGAGAAATGGCAGGGAGAAAAAACAGTTGTAAGTTCTGTGAATGCCCCAAAAACCTCGGATGAGACAAAAAAGATGCCATTTTTTTTCGCAACAGCTTTGGCAGCAGGAGTCATACTTATCTATTTCTCTTTAAAAAAGGACAAAAACAATGAGACAAAGATTTGAAAAAATGCTTTATTTATCAGGTAGTATTCTATTCCAAATTCTTTTGATAGGTCTTGTTATCAATCTGGCAGGCTGTGTCGCAGGGATTAAACCGGTGGCTGTAAAAAGTGGTTCTATGGAACCGGCAGTCAAAACAGGCAGTATCTGCTGGGTAAATTTTAAGGCGGATAAATCAAAACTTGGAACAGGAGATATAGTTGCATTTGAACGGGGAGACGGACAACTGGTATTACATCGAATCGTTCGATGCACCAAAAAAGGATTCATTACGAAAGGAGATGCAAATGAAACACAAGACATAGGAGTGGTCAGATGGGACCAAATTAAAGGAAAACAACTCTTTGGACTGCCATATATTGGTTTTTTATTTCTAAGAACAGAAAAACAGATGGCGGTTTCACTTCTCATCGGCAGTTTGATACTGTTTAGTCTATTTGTAATTCAAAATCAATTCAAAAGACGAATCTGAAAAACAAATCTAAAAAACAAATCAAAAGAAATTCAAAGAAATACAAGTCAAATTTTAAAATCACTAAAATTAAAAAATTTATAATATCTAAAAAGGAGAACAGATTATGAGAAAAAGTAAAAAAATGACAGCAGGAATTTTAGGTGCATTAACACTGGTTATGGTAACAGGAAGTGCAATGGCGTACTTTACAGACAGCGAGCAGGCAAAAAATCATATTACAATCGGTAAAGTAGACATTTCGCTGACAGAGCCAAACTGGGATAAAGTTCCAGATAAAGAGAAAGAAAATATTGTTCCGGGAAAAGAATTGGTAAAAGACCCAACCATTACAAATACTGGGATTAATGATGCGTTTGTATTTATGAAAGTGACTGTGCCGGCAGCGGAATTAGTTACTGCAAATGAAGATGGAACAAAAAATGAAAAAGCATTAAAGCAGTTATATTCCTGGGAGATTAACAAAGGATGGATTCAGTTAGGGGATGCAAAAGCAGTAACAGAAAATGGAAAGACAATTGCATTTGAATATATTTATGCTTATGGAAGTAATGCATCCTGTAGTGCACTTGCAAAGAACGCATCCACATCTGCTCTTTTTGATAAAATTACATTTTTAAATGTAATTGAGGGACAACAATTTGCAGATGGAACAGGATTGGAAGAATCGGAAACTGAAATCAATGTGCAGGCATATGCAATTCAGACAACTGATTTAACTTCAAATGATGTGACAACACCTTCCGCAGTATGGCAGGTACTGGCAAATCAGAATCAGCTGTCTTAATTTGTACATTGAGCGTAGATAAGCATTCTCTCGATTTAAGCTTGCATATAAGAAAATTATTTGACATCAATATAGCAGTTATTCGATTATGAGCAAGTAGTGAAGCGGATTGCGAATATCCACTTGACTTATACTGCACTGGAAATTTGACTTTGACTTAAATTAGCATAGTTTTAAGAAATCAAGAGAATACTAACTGTGAAGGAATGTAAAAATACAGGAGGTATTCAAATGAATCGATACTTGCCAATACGAAGAGTATATGCACGAGAAGTTTTGGACTCCAGAGGAAATCCGACCGTTGAGACGGAAATCACGGTGGGAGAAGGAATCATAGGAAGAGATGGTATCACAGGCAGAGCGATTGTTCCGTCCGGAGCATCGACGGGAAAATTTGAAGCGGTTGAACTGCGGGATAAAGAAAATCGTTATTGGGGTCTTGGGGTGCAAAAAGCGGTTAATCATATCAATAGGGTGCTGGCAGAAGAAATCTTAGGGGAGAATGCATTAAATCAATGCAGAATCGATAGGATTCTAAAAGAAGCAGATGCAACAAAAAATAAATCCAATATGGGTGCAAATGCACTTTTAGGAATTTCCCTTGCTGTGGCGAAAGCAGCAGCAAAAGCAATGAAACTGCCGCTTTATCAGTATCTTGGCGGAACTTATACGACACAGATGCCAGTACCGATGATGAATGTATTAAATGGAGGAAGACATGCGGATAATACGGTAGACTTTCAGGAATTTATGATTATGCCGACCGGAGCTGAAACTTTCAAAGAGGGACTTCGTATGTGTGCAGAAGTGTATCAGAAATTAAAACAACAACTAAAAGTAAGAGGATTATCAACCGGAGTTGGAGATGAAGGTGGATTTGCACCGAATCTGGCGAATGCAAAGGATATCTTTTTGATTTTAAACGAGTCTGTTGAACAAAGTGGGTATCAGATTGGGAAAGACATCTGTTATGCAATGGATGCAGCAGCGAGTGAATTGTATGACTCGAAGCGAAAACAGTATTATTTTCCTGGAGAATCTAAGGCGATGCAAAAAGAAATCTATCGGACAACAGATGAGATGACCGCTTATTATAAAGAATTAACGAAAGAATTTCCAATTGTATCAATTGAAGATGCTTTGGATGAAGAGGACTGGCAGGGCTGGAAGATGTTAACGGATGAACTTGGAAAGAATATTCAGCTTGTCGGTGATGATTTATTTGTAACAAATTCGGAACGTTTAAAAAAGGGAATTGAATTAAATTCTGCAAATGCAATCTTGATTAAAGTAAATCAGATAGGAACGTTAACTGAAGCAATGGATGCAGTTCAGACTGCGCAAAAAGCTGGGTATCGTGCCGTGATTTCTCATCGTTCTGGTGAAAGTGAAGATACATTTATTGCAGATTTGGCAGTTGCCTGCAGTGCAGGACAGATTAAAGCCGGAGCACCCTGCAGAGCAGAACGAACAGCAAAATATAACCGATTACTGCAAATCGAAGATGAATTGAAACAAGAAGCCAGATACCGAAATCCATTTGCGGGGGAATCCCTAAAAAAGAGTTGAAATCTCCGAAATACTATGTTAAACTGAATATGTTTAGCGATTAGGAGGTGTACGCATGGAGATTTTGAGAATAGTTTTAACGGTTTTATTCGTTATTGATTGTATAGGATTGACTGTGATTATTCTGATGCAGGAAGGCAAATCTCAGGGCCTTGGAACAATTGCAGGCATGGCAGATACCTATTGGGGAAGAAATAAGGGACGTTCTATGGAAGGCGCTCTTGTAAAAGCAACCAAAATTATGGGAATTCTGTTTTTTGTATTAGCTTTAGTTTTGAATCTGAACTTTTAAAAATGACACTCTTGCAGTCATGCAGGGGTGTCATATTTTTATCTTATAAGAAATTGTGTCCTATGAAATAAAAAAAGTTCTGCGGGGTTCGTACTGCGGTGAATGGGAAAAGTGTTGCTTAGTAAACCGATGCAGGCGGAGAAGCAAGAGAGGAGCGAATTTTGAAGAAAAATTATAATTTGAAGAAAAGAAAAAAAATGCTTTATGATGTAATGTGCTGTAAAGAATATACCCCGATGAGGGCAAAAGATATGGCAGTTTTACTTCAGATACCGGCAGGAAAGCGAGAAGAACTTCATAAAACGCTGGATGCTTTATTAGAAGAAGGAAAAATTACGGTTAATAAACGGGGGCGTTATGAAGCTGTAAGAGAAGAAAAGAGAAAAGATGCAAAGAAATCGGGTAAAAAAGAGCGAATAGGAGAAAAGAGAGAGAAAAAAGAAAAGCGGGGAAAAAATAAACGAGAAGAAGCGTATCTGACAGGAACATTTATCAGTAATCCCAAAGGGTTTGGTTTTGTTGAGATAGAAGATGAGGAAACGGATATCTATATTCCGGAAGAAAATACCTGTGGTGCATTTTATAAAGACCTCGTTCAGATACAGATTGTAAAAGAAGAACGGGAAGGTCACAGACGAGAGGGAAAAGTTGTAAAAATTCTGGAGCATACTGTGACAAGTGTAGTTGGAACAGTCGAAAAAAGTGACAGCTTTGGATTTTTAATTCCGGACAACCGTAAAATTACAAAAGATATTTTTATTCCGATTGAATGTATGAAAAATGCGGTAACTGGTGACAAAGCAATTGCGCAGATAAAAAAATATGGAAGCAGCAAACGAAATCCAGAGGGAAAAATCATCGAAATTTTGGGACATGAAGGTGAAAAAGGGGTAGATGTCCTATCTGTTGCAAAAAGTTATGAACTTCCGATGGAATTTCCGGAAAAAGTTATGAACCAGGCAGAAAAAATTAAAACGGAATTAAATGAAGGTGACTTTTTTGGAAGAATGGATTTACGTGACTGGACCATGGTGACAATCGACGGAGAAGATGCAAAGGATCTGGACGATGCGGTATCTTTGACAAAAGAAGGAGAATTCTATCGTCTTGGTGTTCATATTGCGGATGTCAGTAATTATGTGCAGTATAATAGCGCACTTGACCGTGAAGCTTTAAAAAGAGGAACGAGTGTGTATCTGGTAGACCGTGTAATTCCAATGCTTCCAAAGAAACTTTCCAATGGAATTTGTTCTTTAAATGCCGGTGAAGACAGACTGGCTTTAAGCTGTCTGATGGATATTGACAAAAAGGGAAATGTGGTAGGACATAAAATTGTAGAGACGGTCATTCATGTAACCGAGAGAATGACCTATACAAATGTCAATAAAATTCTGACGCATGCAGACGAAGCAGTAACAAAGAAGTATCAGGAATTAGTTCCAATGTTCTTTTTAATGAAAGAGTTATCCGAAATTGTTCGTAAAAACCGCAAAAAAAGAGGTGCAATTGATTTCGACTTTCCGGAAAGTAAAGTGATTTTGGATGAAAATGGAAAACCTGTCGATATTTATGAGTATGAACATAATTCAGCAACGGATTTGATTGAGGATTTTATGTTGCTTGCGAATGAAACAGTGGCAGAGGAATATTATTTTAATGAAATTCCGTTTGTTTATCGTACGCATGAAGAACCGGATTCAGAAAAAATTGAGAGTGTATTTTCCATGATTCGTGCCGGAAAAATTAAAGTAAAGAAAGCAAAAGAGAATGTAAGCCCAAAAGAAATTCAGCAGGTATTAAAAGAAATAGAAGGACTCGAATGTGAACCATTTTTTGCGAGATTGTTACTGCGTTCAATGAAACAGGCGAAATACACGACGGACTGTATTGGGCACTTTGGACTTGCAGCAAGATATTACTGCCACTTTACTTCTCCAATCCGAAGATATCCGGATTTACAGATTCATAGAATTATTAAAGAAAATTTAAGAAGCCGGATGACAAAGGAGAAAAAACAGCATTATAAGGAAATTCTTCCGGACGTGGCAAGTCGTTCCAGTATGCTTGAGAGAAGAGCAGAAGAAGTAGAACGTGAAACTGTCAAAATGAAGAAAGCAGAATATATGATGGCACATATTGGAGAAGAGTTTGAAGGAATTATTTCCGGTGTGACAGAATGGGGATTTTATGTGGAATTGTCAAATACGATAGAAGGACTGGTGCATGTCAATCTGCTTACGGATGATTATTATGAATATGACAGAGAACATTATACTTTGACAGGAGAGGATACAGGAAAGGTCTATAAAATGGGACAGAAAATCAGGGTTAAGGTGTCAAAAGCAGACCTTGCAACAAGAACGGTAGATTTTCTCCCTGCAAGAGAGAAAACAGCAGTTTTCTCTTATCTGGACGAAGAATAAAAAGAGTAGAAAGAAGGAAAGAAAAATGGCAAAAGAATCAGGGAGTCGTCTGATTGCAAATAATAAAAAGGCGTATCACGATTATTTTATTGAAGATACCTATGAAGCAGGAATTGAGCTTGCAGGAACAGAGGTAAAATCCATGCGTATGGGAAAATGCAGTATCAAAGAATCTTTTGTTCAGATTGAACATGGTGAAGTATTTGTATATGGGATGCATATCAGCCCTTATGAGAAGGGAAACATATTTAATAAAGACCCGCTTCGTACAAGAAAGCTTTTGCTTCATCAGTATGAAATAAGAAAAATTGCAGCAAAAATTGCAGAAAAAGGATTTACCTTAGTTCCATTAAAAGTTTATTTTAAAGGAAGTCTGGTAAAAGTAGAGATTGGAATTGCAAAAGGTAAAAAGTTATATGATAAACGTCAGACCATTGCAAAGAATGACCAGAGAAGAGAAGCGGAAAGAGAATTTAAAGTAAAGAATTTATACTAAATTATATATGTCTTTTTGACTATCTTTTTATATCTCCTTAAATGTCCGCAAAGCCTTATTTTATAGGCTCTACGGGCATTTTGCTTTTGTGGTAAACCTCACATATCTAGGTCTATCTTCTTATATTTTCGCTATCAAGCGTGGTTAAAATCGTGGTAAATACTTCTATGCGATTAGACGCTGAACCTCTGATTTTGCGGTATTTATGGACGCATGAGCGTACCAGTTCATTGTGATACTGATATTTGAATGTCCCATGATATACTGTAAATCTTTTGGGTTCATGTTCTTGCTTGCCAGTCTTGTGCAGAACGTATGACGTAGCGTATGCGGTGTGATATGTGGCAAGGGATTGTCTTTGTGGTGCTTGTTGTATTTCTTTACCATACGGACAAATAAGGCGTTGTAATCAATCGCAACTTTTGGCTTGCCCTTATGATTGACAAATAGGAAATTGCCCCGTCCGTCTATCACAAATGGTTCTGCCTTTGGGCGTTTCTTCATAACCCGTTGAAATGCCTGTATCGTTTCTCTGCTTAATGGTACTTGCCTTATTCCGCTTTTCGTCTTAGGAGTTTCAATATAATAGCCTTGTTCCTTGCTCTTTAGTAACTGGTGGTCGATAATCACAACTTCATTCTTGAAATCAATATCGGCTACTGTCAGTCCGCACAGTTCCGAGATACGAAGTCCTGTTTTTAACAGTATCAGCACATCATCATAATGCTTGTGATACACATTGTCCGTCTTAATAAATGACAATAATGCTTGTTCCTGTTCCTCTGTCAATGCGACTTTTTCTTTGGTATCATTTTCTAGGACTTCACTTAGCTTGAAATCAAAGGGGTTTTTCCTCACATAATCATCTTGTATGGCGATATAGAATGACGCTTTTAACGAGCGTTTATGGTTGTTAATGGTATTGTAGGAAAAGCCTTTGTCTTTCATGCGTAACGCCCATTCTTTAGCGTCAGAGGGTTTGATTGTATCAATGCTCCTAGCACCTAACTTATCCTCTTTCAATAACCGCATGAGTTGTTCCCGTTGTTTCTGTGTGCTTTTCTTCACATTTGCCCTTTGTGCGTTCTGTTTGGCATAGAGTTGGTAAAGCGTCATTTTCTTGCCTGTGCTGTCGATACCGTCCTCAATATCCCGTCTTATCTGCTGTTCCAGTTCTCGAAGTGAGGGTTTTTCCCGTTTTCCCTTTGGTGTCGGGTCTGTTGGTGTCAATCTCCAAGCATACACATATTTTGTGTTTCCAAATGCGTCCACATATTTATATAAGTATTTCCCGTCTGTTCGTTGGCTCTCTCCAGTATGCAGGATACGACCTTTGTTATCCCGTCTTTTTTCTTTCATGGTGTCTGCTCCTTTCCTTGTTGGAAAGAGCCTTGATATGACTTGTGTTCATCATAATACATACAAGGCTCATTTGCACTAGATAGCGTCCAATTTGTCAATAACCTGTTCAAACTGTCGGCGTTTAATCTGTATGCGGTTGCCATTTATAATGAGCCAGCCAGCGTCCTTGTTTTCCTCTGCCAATCGTCTTAACTTGTTTTCTCCGATACGGAAATACTTTGACGCTTCCTCAATGGTAAGGGTGTATTTTTCCCATACGGGAATATCCTGTGCATTACTCATAAAACACCCCCTCACTTTCTATTACATCTGCTATATCCGTACACATCTGTTCCACAAGCATTTCCTGTTTTTCGGAAAGGTGGGTACATTCATCAATCATTTTCATGTAGTTTGAGCCTGTCAGCCTGTCGATTTCCTCTATCATCACGATTGACGGCATGACCTGTCTTTTCAGCCATTGCAGAGTGCGTTCCATATTGACAGGTACGGGGTTCATTTCAAAAGGTAAACTGTCATGGGAAATGAATATCTCCCACAGCGGATAGTCGGGAAATTGCACAAAATCAGTAATAAGGTGAAACACCAACCCATGAGGGTTATATGTCAATAACAATTCCTCAACTGCCTGTACTGCCTTTTTATCACGCAGACGAATTTCAAAACGGTTGATAATATCCGTATGTTTCTTTTTGGTTGCCTGTTCCTTTTGTTTTTCATACAGGCAGAAATATTTTGTGCTTGCCTTTGAGCCGATATAAAGGGTACTTGCTAAATTACGGTTTTTTCCGCTTAGTTTTCCACCTTGCACATTTTCATAGTTTTTACAGCGACAATCCGCACCGCCATTTTTGTATTTTTCAGACAAGGTGGGAATATCCAGTAGACCGCACATATCATTGATTGCCAAGTCAAAACGTCGGATAACACCGCCACAGTCAAGACAGCGGTTTAAGAATGAATACCAATCTCTGTTCTGTGCCTGTAAAACATATTCCATGTTGCGTGAGCCTGCTCCTTTTAATTCCAAGAATACGCCCATGTGTTCATCATCAGAAGCCATAACCTTGATTTCCCCGTAGGCGTAATGCTCTTTATAGCCATAATATCCATAGTCATAATGGATAAAATAATCTGCTTTCATGCCAAGCACCTTTCGGATAATTTCCAATGCGTCAGTCGTTGGAAAACGGACAGACAGATAATCAACGAGCAGATAAAAAGGCTTATCGCAGATATAGTAATTCAGACAACGCAGGATAATATTTTGTGTTTCCTTACTGGCGTTGGCTTTTCCGTTCTCAAAGCGGTTGATACTATATCTTGATACATGGGTAAGACTTGCAAGTTCTTCTTGTGAAAGACCGCTTGCAAGACGTTTGTTCTTCATTTCAAGTGCAAATTCTAAATTGTTCATTGTATTCCTCCAATCCCACAATAGCCTTGAAATACCTGTAAACCACCATTCAAAAGAATGTGAAGTTACTATCTTCTTAAAACTCCTCATTACTCCTTACAGCTTTGGGGTTGTATGGTTTTTGACTTGTCTTTTGTGAAATAGTGCCCCCCTGTTAGATAACGGGGGCACAGACAAGGCTCACAAGTTCGCCAGCCGACAAAGCATTTCCGTCCTTTGACGGCAAGCCGTCATGGCGTTGTTGCTGACGCACGCCAACAGTCCTACAATGCTCTGTCGGCAAGTCCTGTGTTTGTCCTTTCAAACAAGTTCCATTTCAACCGATATTCACATCTACGGGTTTAATCAGATAGATATTTTCTTTTGAATGTTTTTGTATTTCATTCTATTGTGCTTATTCAATTACAAGAACATAGTAATTCTTATATGCTTATTTGTCAATATCTTTTTTTGCCTTTACAAATTATATTAAGCATGATAGACTTATAACAGCGAAGATATAACGAGATATGGAGGGTTATGCAATGAAAATAAGCCATTTAGGAAATAATATACAGACCATAAGAAAATTTAGAGGAATGAAACAACAGGAACTTGCGGACAAAATCGGTATCAATATGCAGAGCCTTTCCAAGATTGAAAGAGGGTTGAATTATCCTGCTTATGAAACACTGGAAAAGATAATGGAAGTACTGGACGTTACGCCGAATGAATTGTTGTCGGGAGAATGGAAGTATGTCAATCAGTCCGAAAAGGAAGTATGTCAGTTTTTAAGAGCCGAAGAACGTCTAAATGCAGAACTGAAGCATGGACATTATGACAACTTCTTTGACAGCGAGGAAGAATGGCTGGAATATGAGTTGGAAAAGTTACGGGAATACATTACAGACTATATCAACGGGAAAAGCATTGAAGCGTCCGACCTTTACCCAATCAAAGAATTTATCCAGCATTTGAAGTTTCAAAAATTACTAGACCGCTATGATGATTTATACAGTATGGATATGTTTGGGGAAAGCATAGAGGGACATAAATATAGGACACCTTATCAAGTCGTGAAAATGATAAATCCGAACTCAAAAGAGGATATGGAACTGTTACGGGAAGTATTAAGGAATAACCATTTTGATGATGAGGACGAGTAATCTTTTTCCTCTTGCGAGAAGATACAGCAAACAAAAAGCCCAGTAAAAAGTGCAAAACACCACCAATGGTGGCAAGGCCCTTGACAGGGCTTTTTCTTTTCTGTGTTTGGTAGCCAAGAGGAAGAAAGGGATAACCTATTTTGTTTTTGAAATACCAATACTGTACATAAATTGATATGTAAAGGCAGAGAATATTGTGTTGAAGAATAAAGGCAACCAGAACGCAGTCAATCCACAGAACCCTACACCGCAGGGACAGCCGAAAAAATAGTATTCCTAAATAGATTTTCATTGTAGCGGATATACGGAACTGTTATAATATGGATATGAAGAAAGCGACAAATTTGAATTTGACATATTGAATAAGTAATCAAAAGTTTGATGATAGGAAAGGTGAATCAGAAATATGCAGTTAAAAGAGATGATGGACGAAATATGTTCGAGATGGAGTTTGCCTAAAGATTATATAGAGTTTCTTTTTAATCATGAAAACAACCTATATGTAAATGTCGATGATGATGACGATGAAGATTTATCCTATGAAATTGAAATATATGGTGCTAAAGGTTTACTTGTTGGTCAATATGGCTATTCTTATAATCCTGTGCAGAAGGCAGTAATAGAGGATTGGAACCCTAATTATGTTGTGATTGCAAATTGTAACGCTGATCCATATTGCATAGATATTAGTATGGATAATTCCCCTGTATATTATGCGGTTCATGGCGAAGGCGAGTGGGAGTTTGAAAAGGATAGTGAATCTTTGGAAGAGTTTTTTGAATTTTTGGGAATACGATAGAAAATGGTAATACAACCACAAATCCCAGTTTGTAGAACTGTATTAAATCATCAAATCACATAGAGGTGGCGATTATGCGATATAAAAAAATTTTATTAGGTGTTATTGCAGGCGTGCTTTGTTTGGGAATATTAAATGGTTGTAGTGGTTATTCGCATGATTTTAACTCTAGTGAAGAAGCACAAAAATATATCTTATCCAAATTAAAGGACAAATACAATGAAGAATTTATCATTACAGAAGTGAAGAAGTATAAAGAAGAAAAAATAGGATTGAACTGGATTATGGCAGAAGTTTCCAGTAAAGAAAATTCTTCTCAAACTGCTACTGTATATACACGAAATACTGGACTTTTTGAGGATAGTTACCATGTTTATTACTTTTCTGATGAAATAAAAGAACTTGCAACTCCTTTATTTCAAGATAAGCCTTTTATAAGAGATTATCAAATTGAAGTTCAAGGGCATACAACCACAACAGAATGGAATGGTAAGGAAAGTGTAGAAGAATATCTGAAAAAAAGAGAATACGAAATAGAAACAAGTATATATCTTAACGAGGGAAAAACAGACGAAGAATATGCAGAAGAAATTTCCTATATCATGCAAGAAATTGTAGAAAGTGCTTTGGTTTTTAATATTTCAGTATATACAAATGATGATAACATTATTTTCTATTCTCTACCAGAACAGCACAGTCAACCAGATGTAGAAGCGATTTTAGAAAAAATGGAAGATGTTAAAAGACAACAAGAAGCAAAGAAAGATTACAAGGAATGGAAGAAACAAAATCAAAATAATGAAAAAGATTAAGAATTAAAAATATCTTGCTTTGACATTAACGCATAGGAAACATAGTAGTAAGTAAGATTGAAGGAAAGGAATAGATAAACAATGGACTTTGAAGGATTAAAATTATTATTTTGTGTAGCAGCTTTTGGTTGGATTGTTTATATGGCTTTTAAACAAAAAATGCATAAGATGGATCCTGAATCATTTAAGTTTCTTGCGTTGATATTCGGTGGGCTTTTATTAGCTTTTATATGTTTTCTTATCCCAGGCGGAGCTAAATATACATTTGTATTAATAGGCGTTACAATAGGAGAAATGATTACGATGATTTTTTATCATAATATTAAATCTGTTGCTATTTGTAATGAAGAAATTATGGGGGTCTATCAAGGCTATAATTCGTATCCAAGTAAAACAGTATCAAGCTATGCTCCTATTTTTAAATACAAGTACAACGGAAAAACATATGTCCGTCAGTGTTCTAACACATATAGCTTTAAGAAATTAGATAAGGACATGGTTAAGGGAAATGAATATCGTATATATATATACCCTAAAAATCCATCATCTTTCGTACTTAACAAAAAAGTCGGTATCAAAAATGTAATGTGTATGATTTTTGGAGTAATGTGTATTTTTGTCGGTTTATCTGCGTTATTCGTTTAAACATATTTTTATAATGGGATGATATTTTATTGTAATCGTTTTTTTCAAATGATAAAATGAGAATAACCATTTATGACAAATTAAATTTTACAGGAGGATATTAAAATGCTAAAAGAACAAGATATTAGAGAATATCTAAAGAAGAAGGATATTGCATTTAATGAAAATTCATCTATTATTGGAGTTATATTTCCGAGTAAATTCACATATGCTCTTGGACCGATTGCTACTGCTCTTTCAATGCAGTATTACGCAATAAACTTTAGTGATAGTGGTATTGCTATTATCGGTTTAAATAATGTAACGGGCAAATTAGAAGATGAAGCATTTCTTTTCGTTTCTAAGGAAGAAATAGCAAGCACTAAATTCAATAAAAAGTTGATGTCTTACGAATTAGAAATTACTACATCAAAGGGTACATTAGCATTTAAGGTAAATAAGACAATGGTTGGTGCTTCATGGCATAAAGAGAACTTAGCGACCATTTTAAATCGTTTGTAAACTAAAAAGAAATATCAATATTTACAAAGCAGTTAGTCTTAGGATTAGCTGCTTTTAAAAAAGACACCATTTAGATGTATGATGTCTTTTGGGTGTTACTTTATAGGTCATATCAAGGCTCATTCAATCGTGGTAAAATCGTGGTAAAATGAGTGTTTTCTTATATTTCAAAATGCTTAAAAGTATAGTGTTTATGCGGATAATCGCAAATTAGATATAAAATTTATAACAAAGAATTTATCTAAAAAGTTCTGAGAGTACATGAAATGGAGGACGAACATGAAGTTTTGTGACATGCCATATCAGAGAATTGATTTTGCTGAGGCAAAAAAAGAATTAAATGCTTTGATGGAAGAGTTTAAACAGGCAGAAGATGCAGAAGCACAGTTTGAAGTTCATAAAAAGTATTATAAACTAACCGATAAGGTATCAACGCAGATTACGCTGGCATCAATCCGTCATACCTTAGATACAACAGACGAATTTTATGAAAAAGAACAGGCATATTATGATGAAAAAGTTCCGGAGTACAGCAATCTTTTAATCGAATATCAAAAACAGCTGTATCATTCTCCTTATCGTAAGGAACTGGAAAAAAAGATTGGTCCGGTTGCATTTAAAAATATGGAACTGGCATTTGAATCGGTCAATGAAACAGTTATTCCCCTGATGCAGGAAGAAAACGCACTGACAACTGAATATGAGAAACTGCTTGCGAGTGCCAAAATTGAATGGAATGGAGAAATTTTAAATCTTTCTCTGCTGGGTCCGTACTTAAAAAGCAAAGACCCGAAAGTGCGAAGAGAGGCATGCGAAAAACAGAACGAGTTTTACTTAAGTATTGCAGATAAATTGGATGAAATCTATGATAAGCTGGTAAAAAATCGTACCGAGCAGGCAAAACTTCTTGGATTTGATACCTATACGGAGCTGGCGTATCGACGGATGCAAAGAAACAGTTATGGACAGGAGCAGGTAGAAGCTCTGCGCAGACAGGTGAAAGAATACTGGGTTCCATTTTCAGAAAGCCTGTATGAAAAAAGAAAAAGACGTCTGAATTTGGAGCACTTGTATTTTTCAGATGAACAGGTTTATGGATCGGAAGGAAATCCACAGCCGTCAGGCAGTCCGGAGGAGATACTGGCACAGGGACAAAAAATGTATTGTGAACTTTCAGAGGAAACAAAAGAATTTTTTGATTTTATGATGGAAAATCAGCTGTTGGATGTTTTTGGAAGAAAATCGAAGGCAGTTGGTGGCTATATGACTTATCTGCCAGATTATCATGCCCCGTTTGTGTTTGCAAACTTTAACGGAACAAGTGGAGATGTGGATGTTATCACACATGAATGTGGACATGCCTTTCAGGGATATCTTTCTGCAAAAGACCCAATTCGGGAGCATGCAGATATCGGAATGGAAACCGCAGAGATCCATTCGATGTCGATGGAATTTTTTACTGAGCCTTGGTATGGGCTGTTTTTTGAAGGGAAAACTGCGGATGACTACAAAGAAATGCACTTAGAAGATGCAGCATTATTTATCCCTTATGGCTGTATGGTAGATGAATTTCAGCATCGTATTTATGACAATCCGGAATTAACTCCAGATGAACGAAAAGCAGTGTGGAAAGAATTAGAACAGATTTATAAGCCACATCAGGATTATGGAGCGCTTGCATTTTATGCAAAAGGATGCTATTGGCAGAGACAGCATCATATTTACAGTTATCCATTTTACTACATCGATTATGTGATTGCACAGCTTTGCGCATTTGAATATAAAAATAAAATGGATGAAGATTATAAAGAAGCATGGCAGAGCTATTTAAAATTATGTCGTCTGTCTGCATCTGATTATTTTGAAAATCTGTTAAAAGCAGCAGGAATCCGCTCTCCGTTTGAAGAGGGGTGCATGAAGGAGATTGTAGATAAACTCAAAAAGAAAATTAATTAGAAAAAAGACAAAATAAAGAATAAAAAAGAATCTCGTTTGAGGGATTCTTCGATAAATTCAGAAAGGAGGGCAGGGTGAGCTGTTTCGGTTCACCCTGCGTTTATGAAAAAAACTAAAAAAGTTAATAGTAACAGTCGTTGTTAAGGTGGTTTTGTTTTTCTTTGTTGATTCTAATATAAACCAAAGATGTGAAGAAACTGTGGTTAAAATTTGAAAAAACTGTAAATAATCTAAAAAATTAAAATAAAAATAGAAAATGAAAAAAAACTTGACAAAGGCTGTAAAAACAGGTATTGTATACTTTGTATCAATACTTTCGGATAGAAAGACCAGTAACGGGCTTGTACTGGTTTCGACGGGGGTTTTGAAGTTGAGGAAGCCATCCGCAGACTCCGGGACTGCGTACCAACCTGGAAACTAAATATAAACGCAGATAATAATTTAGCGTTAGCTGCCTAAGTGCAGCTTGTCAGCCTTAAGTCACCTGCTGCTTAAGAATCTGGCATCGAACTTGCAGGGCACTTTGCTTTCAAAGCTTTGAGAAAGTAGAAGAATTTATGAAGCTACTAAATGCAGCAGCCTGTTGCTCGGCGGTTGCAGGAGGGAATGTCAAAAGAACAACTGTGATGGGAGATGCCGCAAGGGATAGACTTTCGGACGCGGGTTCGATTCCCGCCAGGTCCATCTGACTAGAAGAAGTCGAATTTAAAAAGGAATGAAGAAGTGTCAAAGATGCTTTTTCATTCCTTTTTTGTTTCTCAGTCTATAGAACAAAATGGTTCCTAAGTTTTTAAACAAGAAAGAAAAAATTCACAAAAATATCATAGATAGCTGTTATAATGAAGTAAGTGTTAAAAGTATAATTGCGTTTGTGCTTGCACAAAAACAGCAGGAAAGAGGAGTAATTATGGATAAAGGCAAAATTTTAGTAGTAGATGATGAAAGCAGAATGAGAAAGCTGGTTCGTGACTTTTTGGTAAAACAGAATTTTGAAGTATTAGAGGCTGGAGATGGAGAGGAAGCCCTGGATATTTTTTATAAAACAAAAGATATTTCTTTATTGATATTAGATGTGATGATGCCAAAGCTGGATGGATGGGGGGTCTGCAGAGAGATTCGTAAAGAATCTAAAGTTCCGATTATCATGTTGACTGCAAGAGGGGATGAAAGGGATGAACTGCTTGGATTTGAGCTTGGAGTAGACGAATACATTTCAAAACCGTTTAGCCCGAAGATTCTGGTAGCACGTGTGGAGGCAATTTTAAGAAGAACCAATGTCGGAGCGACCGATGTATTGGAAGCAGGTGGAATTGAAGTCAATAAATCGGCTCATATTGCGACGATTGATGGAAAACCAATGGAATTGAGTTATAAAGAGTTTGAACTTTTGACTTATTTTTTGGAAAATCAGGGAATTGCACTTTCCAGAGAAAAAATTTTAAATTCGGTATGGAATTATGATTATTTTGGAGATGCAAGAACCATCGATACGCATGTAAAAAAACTGCGTAGTAAAATGGGAGAGAAAGGAGAGTATATTAAAACAATATGGGGAATGGGATACAAGTTCGAGGTTTAGGAATTAAAAAATCAATTAAAGCCCGTCTGATTGTTACATTTGTAGGGATTGTTGTAATTGCATTTGTGCTGATAGCTCTCTCAAACAGCTTTCTTTTAGAACGGTATTATGTAGCAAAAAAGACGGATGCCATTCAGGATGTCTATGAAAAGTTAAATCAATATGACAGTCTGACCAGTGATAAAGTGCAGAGCTTAAAAAGTATCTGCATTGAAAAAAATATCTCATGGGTTATCTTAGATACGAATCATTCGGAAATTCTGGATTACGACAGCAGAAATGCAAACCGTTTATATGCGAGTTTATTTGGATACATTACGGGAGTTGCACCTGCAAAAAGTTCGACTTTAGAAGAAACCGATAATTACACGCTGGAAGTGAATCGTGACATGGATATGGATTATCTTGATATGTGGGGAATGCTTGACAATAATAATGTGTTCTTGATTCGCCTGCCGATGGCGGGAATTAGTGACAGTATCCAGATTTCCAATATGTTTTATCTTTATACAGGTATGATTGTTGTGGCAATTAGTATTCTTGCTATCTGGTTTTTAAGCCAACGTCTGACAAAACCGCTTGAAGAGCTGACAGATATTTCCATTCGGATGAGTAATCTTGATTTCAATGCAAAATATGAAAGTGGTGGAGAAGACGAAATCGGTGTTTTGGGACAGAATTTTAATAAAATGTCAAAAGAACTGGAACAGACGATTTCAGAACTGAAAACTGCAAATAATGAACTGCAAAAAGACATTGAAAAAAAAGAGCGGATTGATGATATGAGAAAAGAATTTCTTTCAAATGTATCGCATGAGTTAAAGACGCCGATTGCTTTAATTCAGGGATATGCAGAAGGCTTAAAAGAATGTATCAATGATGAAGCAGAAAGCAGGGATTTTTATTGTGAAGTCATTATTGATGAAGCTGCAAAAATGAACAATATGGTAAAGAAACTTCTTACTTTAAATCAATTAGAGTTTGGAAACGACCAGATTTCAATGGAATGTTTTGATTTGACCGAATTAGTACGTGGTGTGGTAAATTCCGCACAGCTTCTTGCAGACCAGAAAGATGCACAGATTTTGTTTGTTCAGGATACTTCGGTTTATGTATGGGGAGATGAATTTAAAATCGAAGAAGTTGTGACAAATTATGTCTCCAATGCAATTAATCATATCGATGGAGAGCGGAAAATTGAGATTAAAATGCAAAGGAGAGAAGGACATATCCGACTGTCTGTATTTAATACCGGAAAACCAATTCCGGAGGAAGACATTGATAAAATCTGGATTAAGTTCTATAAAGTTGATAAGGCGAGAACAAGAGAATATGGTGGCAGTGGAATTGGCTTATCTATTGTAAAAGCAATTATGGAAAGTATGAACCAGAAATTTGGTGTGAAAAATTATGAAAATGGGGTAGAATTCTGGTTTGAACTTGAATGCAGATAAGCATTCCCCCGCTTCAAGTGCGCGGGGCACTAAGCGGCGGGTGAGGGGGGATGCTTCTGTCAGTGAGAGTTGAAAGCTCCCACTGACAGATCGCGAAGCGACTGCGTTCATGAGCAAGTAGCGAAGCGGATTGCGAATGTCCGCTTTACTGCAGATAAGCATTCATCCGCTTCAAGTGCGCAAATGTCTGCTTTACTTGCAGTCACAGAATAGAGAAAATTAAAAAAGGAAATCAGACAATGTAAAAGTGTGGTTGGATGAGAATTAAGAATCGGGCAGAACAACAATCTGTCCGCTTCTTGCTTTTTAATACTGATTCTGCTAAACTGAATGATGCCAGAATAAAAAGAGCAAACGCTATTTGTACTTCAATATACTTTAGATACAATAAGATGTTTGGCTTTGGTAATAAATATAAGAAAGTATGCAAAGGAGGAATGACTATGCCGCCATTACAGGGGCAGTGGTATGAGGCTTTAAAGCCGGAATTTGGAAAAGAATACTATCGAAAGTTATTTACAACAATAGGACAGGAATATAAAACATATAAGGTTTTTCCCGCACCGGATGATATTTTTAATGCATTTCATTTTACTCCGCTTGATAGAGTAAAAGTTGTTATTTTAGGGCAGGATCCATATCATAATGACGGACAGGCACATGGATTATGTTTTTCCGTAAAACCGGAGGTAGAAGTTCCACCATCATTGGTAAATATCTATCAGGAGCTGCATGATGATTGTGGATGTTATATTCCGAATAATGGATATCTGGAGAAATGGGCGAAGCAGGGAGTGTTAATGCTCAATACCGTGCTTACGGTTCGTGCGCATCAGGCAAATTCTCATAAGGGAATCGGCTGGGAAGAATTTACGGATGCAGCAATTCGTATTTTAAATAGGATAGACCGCCCGATGGTGTTTTTACTTTGGGGACGTCCGGCGCAGATGAAAAAAAGTATGTTGAATAATCCAAAACACTTGATTTTAGAAGCTCCTCATCCAAGTCCATTATCTGCATACAGAGGATTTTTTGGATGTCATCATTTCAGTCAGACAAATGAATTTTTAATTCAGCATGGAATTGAACCGATTGACTGGCAGATAGAAAATAGATAGAAAACAGATAGAGGACACAAGAAAGATGAGTAAAAAAGAAAATAATAATACCCTGGTAAAAAATGCAACGTTTCTGATGGTTGCTGCTTTGATTTCCAAAATTATAGGTATGCTTTATAAGAGTCCGCTGACTACGTTAATTGGACGAGAAAGTTTTGCCTGTTTTCAGTTTGCACAGAATGCGTATTTTATTTTGTTGATGATTGCTTCCTTTAGTATTCCGCAGGCAGTATCGAAAATCATGTCAGAGAGAATTGCATTTAAACGTTACAGGGATGCTCAGAGAGTTTTTAAAGGAGCACTCTTATATGCTGTAATAGCAGGTGGAATTGCAGCACTTGTTTGTATTTTCGGTGCGTCTATTTTAGTACCGGATAATATGGCAAATGCGAGACTGGCACTTCAGATGTTAGCACCAACGATTTTTGTATCTGGTATCTTAGGTGTGTTTCGTGGATATTTCCAGGCATATCGAAATATGCTTCCAACTTCGATTTCACAGATTTTAGAGCAGATTGCAGTGGCGACAGTAGCTCTTTTAGCTTCTGGATTTATGGTGCACCACTTTGCTAATGCAGGAGAAGATACTCTGCAAAGATGGAGTGCAGCAGGTGCTACAATGGGAACAGGAGCCGGCGTCTGCACTGCCTTTTTATTTATGCTTTTTGTCTATAGAGTGAATCATAAGACGATTGCAAAGAAAATAAAAAATGACAGAGTATCGGTAAATGAAAGCTATCGCTCCATTATGAAAATAATTTTGCTGATTGCAGCTCCGATTATCTTAAGCGCATTTATTTATAACGTAAACGGTTATATTAATGGAGTGATGTATACTTCGATTCTTGGCTGGAAAGGTGTTTCAAACAGTCTGGTAAAACAGAATTATGCAGAGTATGGCTTCTTTATGACATTGATTAATATTCCGCTGACTCTTGCAAGTACCGCACCGACTTCCATGATGCCTGAAGTATCTGCACAGTATGCGATTGGTGATTTAGAAGAAACAAAAAGAAAGATTGACCAGGCAACATGGATTGCGATGCTGATTTCGATTCCGGCGTCTGTGGGACTTGCCGTGCTTGCACAGCCGGTTACACGCCTGATTTTCCCATCCACAGAGGGAGTTGCAGGACAGCTGATGGTGATTGGCGTTATTACGGTTATCTTAAACAGTACTTCAAATATTTCAAATGGTGTGCTTCAGGCAATCGGAAAAGCCAATATTCCTATGATTAATGCAGCAATTTCGCTGGGAGTCGATATTGTTTTCCTTGCTCTGGTGTTAGTATTTACCAATATGGGAATCTATGCAGTCGTACTTGCGATGGTGGTATATGCACTGGTTATGTGTGTCTTAAATGATCGTGCATTAAAGAAATACTTAGGATATAAAAATCCGTGGAGATCTGCCTATTTTGTTCCAATCTTAGCATCGATTCCAATGGGGATTGTTGCAGTTGCTGTATATAAACTGGTGTATGCAGTGATCGGTTCGAATTTTATTTCCCTGATTCCATCGATTGTACTTGCAATTGTTGTTTATTTTGTGGGATATTTAGTGGTTGCAAAACCGAAAAAAGAAGATTTGGCAGCACTTCCGGGAGGAACAAGACTGGCACAGGTTGCACAGAAATTAAAGATTTTAAAATAAACCAAAAAGACCATTTCATCCATTCAATTTTGGATGAGATGGTCTTTTTTAGTTCAGCTAAGAATTAGTTGTTTGTTTCATCAAGTCGTTTAAATGCAGTAGAAAGCATTAATTTAATTCGATTTAATTGGTTTACTTCACTTGCACCTGGGTCATAGTCGATTGCCACGATGTTTGCCTTTGGATATTCTTTTCGGATGGCTTTAATAACACCTTTTCCTACGATATGGTTTGGCAGGCAGGCAAATGGCTGGATGCAGACAATATTTGGAGCATCGGAGTGAATCAGCTCCATCATTTCTCCGGTTAAGAACCAGCCTTCACCGGTTTGATTTCCCATAGAAACAATTGGTGCAGCCATTTTTGCCAAATCTTCGATTTTGGCAGATGGTGTAAAGTGACGGCTCTTTTCAAATTCTTTATTGGCAGTACCGCGGATAAATTCAAGAGCTTTGATTCCAAGGTTTGCTGCATTTGCAGTGGATTTTTTAAATCCAAGTTTTTTTGCTTTAAAATTCTGGTTATAGAAGCAGTAGTTCATGAAGTCCAGTAAATCCGGGCATACGGCCTCTGCACCTTCTTTTTCAAGCAGTTCTGCCAGATAGTTGTTTGCAGCCGGAAGGAATTTGACAAGGATTTCTCCGACGATGCCAACACGTGGTTTCTTTTCGTTTGTGATTGGCAGGGTGTCAAATTCTCGTATCATCTGGCGGCAGATACGGTTAAATTGTGCGAAACCTGCATGTTTTCCGGAAACAAATTCCATACAACGGCGTTCCCATTTGTGGTGCAGGGCATTTGCAGAACCCTTTACGGATTCATAAGGGCGCATCCGGTAAAGACATTTCATGAGGACATCACCAAATACTGCACCGTAAGCGAGACGGGTTGCAAGTTTTGGTGTAATCTTAAATCCGGGATTGGCTTCGAGTCCGCTTAAGTTAATAGAGATAACCGGAATAAATCCTAAATCTGCTTTCTTTAAAGCACGGCGGATAAATCCAATATAGTTGGAAGCACGACATCCGCCACCGGTCTGTGACATGATAATTGCCACTTTATGTACATCATATTTTCCGGAAAGCAGAGCCTGCATAATCTGACCGACTACCATTAAGGATGGATAGCAGGCATCGTTATTTACATATTTTAAGCCAACATCAACGGCTTCTTTGTTATCATTTGGAAGTACCTCTAAATGATAGCCACAGGAGTTAAAAGCAGATTCCAGAATAGAAAAATGAATCGGTGACATCTGAGGACACAGAATCGTATAATCTTTTCTCATTTCCTGAGTAAATGGAACTTTCTTGATGGAGGATGGTACAATTTTGCGGGTAGCGTTTTGTTTTTCTTTAATGCGCAGGGCTGCAATTAAGGAACGAATACGGATTCTGGCAGCACCTAAGTTATTGACCTCATCAATTTTTAAGCAGGTATAAGTTTTTCCACTGATTGAAAGAATTTCATTGACTTCATCGGTTGTAACTGCGTCGAGTCCACATCCAAAAGAGTTCAGCTGAATTAAATCCAGATTGTCTTTTTCTTTTACAAAGTTTGCAGCAGCATAAAGACGGGTGTGATACATCCACTGGTCATTGACACGAAGCGGACGTTCAATCGGTGCTAAATGAGAAATCGAATCTTCTGTCAAAACCGCAATTCCGTAAGTGTTAATCAAATCCGGAATACCATGATGGATTTCAGGGTCAATATGGTACGGACGTCCGGCGAGTACAATTCCACGACGACCGGTTTTTTCCAGATAATCTAAAGTTTCTTCCCCTTTTCTGCGGATGTCTTCCCGACAGTGTGCCATTTCAACCCATGCAAGGTGAGCTGCATTTTGCACTTCTGAAGCCGGAATATCCGAAAATTCTTCGATAAGGCGTTTCGTTACGGTTTCCTCGTTGGTTAGGGCAAGAAATGGATTATGAAAACGAATATTTGGATTGTCCAGTTCATCAATATTATTTTTAATATTTTCGGCGTAAGAAGTGACAATTGGACAGTTATAATGATTAATGGAATCTTCAAATTCCGTACGTTCATAAGGAACGCAAGGATAGAAGATGTAATTGACGTTTTGTTTAATCAGCCAGGAAACATGTCCATGTGCCAGCTTTGCAGGATAACATTCCGATTCACTTGGGATGGATTCAATTCCAAGCTCGTAAATCTTTCTGGTAGAGGTTGGAGAAAGGACAACCTGATACTTTAATTGTGTAAAGAAGGTATACCAGAATGGATAGTTTTCAAACATATTTAAAACACGAGGAATTCCGACTTTTCCTCTGACTGCCTTATCTTCGGTAAGCGGTTCATAAGAAAAGAGCTTTTTGTATTTGTATTCATAAAGATTTGGGATTCTTTCTTTATTTTTCTCTTTTCCAATCCCACGTTCACAACGGTTTCCTGAGATAAACTGACGACCTCCTGAGAATTTATTGATAGTCAGACGGCAGTTATTGGTACAGCCTTTACAGTTTGCCATTGTGGTTGTGTATTTTAATTCATTGATTTTATCAATGGATAACATGGTCGTTTCAGTACCGGCACTATAACGTTCTCTTGCAATCAAGGCAGCACCGAACGCTCCCATGATACCGGCAATGTCCGGACGGATAGCTTCACAGTTGGCAATTTTTTCAAAACTTCTAAGGACTGCGTCATTATAAAAAGTACCACCCTGTACGACGATGTGGCGTCCAAGTTCAGAAGCATCGGAAACTTTGATTACTTTGTACAGGGCATTTTTGATAACGGAATAGGCAAGACCGGCAGAGATATCGGAAACTTCTGCACCTTCTTTTTGAGCCTGTTTTACTTTTGAGTTCATAAATACGGTACATCTTGTACCGAGGTCAATCGGGTTTTTCGCAAATAATGCAGCTTTGGCGAAATCCTGTACACTGTAATTTAAGGAATTTGCAAAAGTTTCGATGAAAGAACCACAGCCGGAGGAGCAGGCTTCATTAAGCTGTACACTGTCAACGGTCTGATTCTTGATTTTGATACATTTCATATCCTGACCGCCGATGTCTAAGATACAGTCTACTTCCGGGTCAAAGAAGGCAGCTGCATAGTAATGAGAAACGGTTTCCACTTCACCTTCATCTAACATTAAGGCAGCTTTGATTAAAGCTTCGCCATATCCGGTAGAACAGGAATAAGCAATTTTTGCACCCTGTGGCAGTTCTTTATAAATCTGCTGAATGGCACGGATACTTGTAGCAAGCGGATTTCCGTTGTTATTGCTGTAAAAAGAGAACAGTAAAGAACCGTCTTCACCGACAAGGGCTGCTTTGGTTGTAGTAGAACCGGCATCAATTCCAAGGAAGCAGTTTCCTTTATAAGAGGCTAAGTCTCCTGTTTTTACGGTATACTGACTCTGACGCGTGTTAAATGCATCATAGTCTTCTTTTGAAGCAAAAAGCGGTTCCATACGATTGACTTCAAATTCCATTTTAATGTTGGCAGAAAGACGGTCTCTCATCTCGGTAATAGAAACATCGGATGCATTTTCCTTGGCGTTTAAAGCAGAACCGATAGCGGCAAATAAGTGAGAATTTTCCGGAACAATGGTATGTTCTTCATCAAGTTTTAAGGTACGGATAAAGGCTTCTTTTAATTCAGAAAGAAAGTGAAGCGGACCTCCAAGGAAGGCAACATGTCCACGGATTGGTTTTCCACAGGCAAGACCACTGATGGTCTGATTGACAACTGCCTGAAAGATGGAAGCGGACAGGTCTTCTTTTGTGGCTCCTTCATTGATTAACGGCTGAATATCAGTCTTGGCAAATACACCGCAACGGGCTGCAATCGGATAAAGTGCTTTGTAATGTTTTGCATATTCATTTAAGCCAGGAGCATCCGTTTGAAGAAGAGATGCCATCTGGTCGATGAAAGAACCGGTACCACCGGCACAGATTCCGTTCATACGCTGTTCTACATTTCCGCCTTCAAAATAAATAATTTTTGCATCTTCCCCACCAAGTTCGATTGCAACGTCGGTAAGCGGAGCACGTTCCTGAAGGGAAGTAGAAACTGCGATAACTTCCTGTACAAATGGAACTTCTAAGTGATTGGCAAGGGTAAGTCCTCCGGAACCGGTAATAACCGGATGGACAGAAATTGCACCCAGTTTCTGATAGGCTTTATCTAAAAGAGAGGCCAGTGTATTTTGAATATCTGCAAAATGACGTTCATAATCAGAGAAGAGCAGTTCATTTTCCTGACCCAAAATGGCAATTTTTACAGTTGTAGAACCGATGTCGATTCCAAGTGGATAGACGAACGGTTTGGTATCTTGTAATGTTGGCATAAAGAAACCTCCTTAATTTGAGTAAATACCAATGTAAAAAAATGGGACGGCAAAAAGCCGCCGTTAATGAGTTATTTCCTATTTATTATAAAAAAAGAAAAAAATATCGTAACAAATCCAAAAAAATTCAGACAGGTTACAAATCAAAGTACATTATACGACAAGATAGATAAAAAAACAATTGGAAATTTGTCTGACTTATGATAGAATATTTCCGTATCTATTGTTGTATTTAGAGACAGGTTTGAAGAAAATAATAGAGTACAAGACCAAAAATACAGGAAATTTTTCAATTAGAGAGAGGAAGTTTTTATGTATAAAATTTTAAAAAAAGATGGGATGGCAAAACGTGCTCACATGGAAACGGTGCATGGAAGCATTGAAACACCGGTGTTTATGAATGTAGGTACGGTAGCTGCAATTAAAGGTGCAGTTTCAACAACCGATTTGCATGAAATAAAAACACAGGTAGAGTTGTCGAATACGTATCATCTTCATGTCCGTCCGGGAGATCAGGTTATTAAAAAATTAGGCGGACTTCATAAGTTTATGAACTGGGATCGTCCGATTCTTACAGATTCAGGTGGATTTCAGGTGTTTTCGCTGGCAAAATTAAGAAAAATTAAAGAAGAAGGCGTTTATTTTAATTCTCATGTTGATGGAAGAAAAATCTTTATGGGACCGGAAGAGAGTATGCAGATTCAGTCGAATTTAGGCTCTACGATTGCAATGGCATTTGATGAATGTCCGTCAAGTGTGGCAGACAGAGAGTATGTTCAAAATTCCGTAGAACGTACAACAAGATGGCTTGCAAGATGTAAAGCTGAGATGAACCGCTTAAATTCTTTAGAAGATACGGTGAATCCGCATCAGTTGTTGTTTGGTATCAATCAGGGAGCAATCTATGATGATATCCGTATCGCACACGCAAAAGAAATTTCTAAAATGGATTTGGACGGTTATGCAGTTGGTGGTCTTGCGGTAGGAGAAAGCCATGAAGAGATGTACCGAATTTTAGATAGTGTAGTACCATATCTTCCGGAGAATAAACCAACTTATCTGATGGGAGTAGGAACCCCGGCAAATATTTTAGAGGCAGTTTCAAGAGGTGTGGATTTCTTTGACTGTGTTTATCCAAGCAGAAACGGACGACACGGACACGTGTATACCAACTTTGGGAAACTGAATTTATTCAATGCAAAATATGAACTGGACAGCCGTCCGATTGAAGAAGGATGCCAGTGTCCGGCCTGCAGAAATTACAGTAGAGCCTATATCCGTCATCTTTTAAAAGCAAAAGAAATGCTTGGAATGAGACTTTGTGTGCTTCACAATCTGTACTTCTATAATACAATGATGGAAGAAATTCGCGGAGCAATCGAAGAAGGACATTACGAAGAATATAAACAGGAAAAATTAGAGCGTATGGCAGCAGGACCAAAAGACTGATTTTTTGGTAGAAAAGCTTGAAGTCAGTCTTTGATAGAAAAAATAAAAATAAAAAATCTATGAAAAAGAACAAAAAGGCTTGAAGTCACGCATAAAATTGTGTATTATGGTAATAACGTTCAAATAGGCAGGAGGAACTAAAATGTTTTTAGCACAGGCAAGTGCAAGTGGAACAGGAGCAATCGCATCCATGTTAATACCGCTTGTTATATTTTTTGTTTTGATGTATTTCATGATTATGAGACCTCAGAAGAAAGAACAGCAGAGAGTCAGTTCTATGTTATCTTCTATGGAAGTAGGAGACAGCGTGGTAACAACCAGCGGTTTTTACGGAACTCTGATTGATATTACAGAGGAAGATGTAATCGTAGAATTCGGAAACAACAAAAACTGCAGAATTCCGATGAGAAAAGCGGCAATCGCGGAAGTAGAAAAAGCAAGCGATGGAATCGTAGAAAAATAAAACGGAAAAACAAAAATAGAAACAAAAAAACAGAAACAGATGTTACGGGCTTTTAGCAGGTGGCATCTGTTTTTTTAAATTCATAGGAAATTTTGCCCTGTGAATTCAAAAAAGCATTAAAAATTCATTCTGCCTTAAAAAGGAGAAGAGGTTATGGCATTTATCAGTTTATTCGAAGTAATCGGACCAAACATGGTAGGTCCGTCGAGTTCACATACAGCGGGGGCGGTTTCTATGGCACTGCTTGCAAGGAAATTATTTCCGGCGGAAATCAAAAAAGTTGAGTTTACGTTGTATGGTTCTTTTGCAAAAACATATCGGGGACATGGAACAGACCGTGCACTGCTTGGGGGAATTATGGGATTTGAGACAGATGATTTGAGAATTCGGGATTCTCTTTCAATCGCAAAAGAACGAAATCTGGACTATCATTTTTCGATTGGACAGGATACAGGAGAAGAACACCCAAATACAGCAGATATTGATATGACAGGGGTAAATGGAGAACGGCTTTTTGTAAGAGGCGTATCCATTGGAGGGGGAAAAGTAAAAATTGTACGTTTAAATCAGATTGATGTGGATTTTACAGGAGAATACAGTACCTTAATTATCAGTCAGACAGACCGTCCGGGAGTTGTAGCGCATATTACAAAAGTGCTTAGCGAAAGAGAAGTAAATATTGCATTTATGCGTCTGTTTCGGGAAGAAAAAGGTGCAAAAGCATTTACAGTTGTAGAGTCAGATGAGAGAATTCCGGATGAGGTTGTGGAACAGATACGGGAAAATCCTCTGGTTTCGGATGTTATGCTGGTACAGATTTAAGAAGAGGCAGGAGAGAATGATGGATTTTAATTATGCAGGTGAGTTGTTAAAGCTATGTGAGGAAACGAAACTTCCGATATCTGAGGTGATGAAACGGCGTGAAATGGATTTTTCTTCTATGACAGCACAAGAGGTCGAAGAAAAGATGAGAAAGTCGCTGGAAATTATGAAGACGGCGGCAAAAGAGCCTTTGGAAAATGAAAAACCGTCGATGGGAGGACTCATCGGAGGAGAAGCGAAATTATTATTTTCACAAAAAGGAAAAGAGAAAGATATCTGTGGAGATGTCGTGTTAAAAGCAATTACTTATGCGATGGCAGTTTTAGAAGTAAATGCCTCAATGGGTGTGATTGTTGCAGCACCGACGGCAGGTTCAGCAGGAGTCATTCCAGGGGTATTTCTTGCCTTAAAAGAAGAAAAAGCATTGTCAGATGAAATCTTATTAAAAGGTCTGTATACTGCAGGTGCAGTGGGATATCTGATTATGAGAAATGCATCCGTAGCAGGTGCGGAGGCAGGCTGTCAGGCAGAAGTCGGTGCTGCAAGTGCAATGGCGGCAGCAGGTGTAGTAGAAATGTTTGGCGGAACACCAAAGCAGTGTCTGGACGCAGGCTCTCTGGCACTTTCTAATCTGTTAGGTCTGGTCTGTGACCCGATTGCAGGACTTGTGGAAGCACCCTGCCAGAACCGAAACAGCATTGGAGCAGCGAATGCATTAATCTGTGCACAGCAGGCATTAGCAGGACTGAAAGCCCTGATTCCATTTGATGAAATGGTAGAAGCGATGTATCACGTAGGAAGAAGTCTGCCATTTGAACTGCGGGAAAGTGCACTTGGTGGGTGTGCGGGAACAAAGACGGGATGTCAGAAAACCTGTGAAATCTTCCGGAAAAATGAATAAAAATGCA
This sequence comes from Firmicutes bacterium OM04-13BH, assembly GCA_003481745.1. Classification (GTDB taxonomy): domain Bacteria; phylum Bacillota; class Clostridia; order Lachnospirales; family Lachnospiraceae; genus Blautia; species Blautia stercoris. The sequence goes on along the minus strand of QULP01000001.1, from coordinate 397,375 downwards.
TAAAAAAAAGAAGTGTTATAGCTTATATAACGAAAAAGAATAGCCAAACACTTTATTATGCCTTGAAATAAAGCCCAAAAAGGATTATCATATTTAGATAAAAAGTGACAAAATTTCTGGAAGGGAGAGAGAACTCATGAATTATAATATTGCACTTATTTCAGGAGATGGCATTGGTCCTGAGATCGTAGCAGAAGCAAAAAAAGTACTCGATAAAGTGTGTGAAGTATACGGACATACTTTTTCATATAAAGAGGTTTTATTAGGAGGAGCATCCATTGATGCTCATGGTGTACCGCTTACAGAAGAAGCAATTGCCGATGCAAAGGCTTCGGATGCAGTTTTGATGGGTTCTATCGGAGGAGATGCAAAAACTTCCCCATGGTATAAATTAGAGCCATCCAAACGTCCGGAGGCAGGTCTTTTAGCAATCAGAAAAGCCCTGAATTTATTTGCAAACTTAAGACCGGCTTATCTGTACAATGAATTGAAGGGAGCCTGCCCGTTAAAAGAAGAAGTAATCGGTGATGGATTTGATATGATTATCGTTCGTGAACTGACAGGCGGTCTGTATTTTGGAGACAGAAAGACTTATGAAGAAAATGGTGTACAGACAGCAGTAGATACCCTTTCTTATAATGAAAATGAAATCCGCAGAATTGCAGTCAAGGCGTTTGATATTGCAATGAAGAGAAAGAAAAAAGTGACAAGTGTGGATAAAGCAAATGTGCTGGATTCTTCCAGACTTTGGAGAAAAGTAGTAGAAGAAGTGGCAAAAGATTATCCGGAAGTCACATTGGAGCATATGCTGGTTGATAACTGCGCAATGCAGTTAGTACATAATCCAGCTCAGTTTGATGTGATTTTGACAGAAAACATGTTTGGAGATATCTTATCTGATGAAGCAAGTATGGTAACAGGTTCTATCGGTATGCTTTCTTCTGCAAGTTTAAATGAAACCAAATTCGGTTTATATGAACCAAGCCACGGTTCTGCACCGGATATTGCGGGAAAAGGAATTGCAAATCCGCTGGCTACCATTTTATCCGCAGCAATGATGCTTCGTTTCTCTCTGGACTTAGACAAAGAAGCCGATGCAATTGAATCCGCTGTTCAGAGCGTTTTAACAGAAGGATACCGTACTGTAGATATCATGCAGGATGGAATGAAACAGGTAGGGACGGCAGAGATGGGCGATTTAATTGCAGGACATATCGCATAAAAGTATCGTATCAAGAAAGGATGTTAAGAAAATGAAAAGTGATGCAGTAAGAACTGGCATGCAGCAGGCACCTCATCGTTCCCTGTTTAATGCTCTTGGAATGACAAAAGAAGAGATGTCAAAACCGTTAGTAGGTATTGTAAGCTCTTATAATGAAATTGTACCGGGTCATATGAATCTGGATAAAATTGTAAACGCAGTAAAACTTGGAGTTGCCATGGCAGGAGGTACTCCGGTTGTATTTCCGGCAATTGCAGTCTGTGATGGAATTGCAATGGGACATATCGGTATGAAATACTCTCTTGTAACAAGAGATTTGATTGCAGATTCTACAGAAGCGATGGCTCTGGCTCATCAGTTTGATGCCCTTGTTATGGTGCCAAACTGTGATAAAAACGTACCGGGTCTTTTAATGGCAGCAGCAAGAATCAATGTACCGACTGTTTTTGTAAGTGGCGGTCCAATGTTAGCTGGTCATGTAAAAGGACAAAAAAGAAGTCTTTCTTCCATGTTCGAGGCAGTTGGTTCTTACAGCGCAGGTACAATGACTGCAGAAGATGTAGAAGAATTTGAAAATAAAGTATGCCCGACCTGTGGTTCCTGTTCTGGCATGTATACTGCAAACAGTATGAACTGCCTGACAGAAGTATTGGGTATGGGATTAAAAGGAAACGGAACGATTCCGGCTGTTTATTCTGAAAGAATTAAACTTGCAAAACATGCAGGTATGCAGGTAATGGAAATGTACCGCAGAAATATCCGCCCACGTGATATTATGACAAAAGATGCAATCATGAATGCGTTAACAGTTGATATGGCGCTTGGATGTTCTACGAACAGTATGTTGCATCTTCCGGCAATTGCACACGAAATCGGATTTGATTTTGATATTACATTTGCAAATGGTGTCAGTGCAAAAACACCAAACCTCTGTCATTTGGCACCGGCAGGTTCTACTTATATGGAAGACTTAAACGAAGCAGGCGGTGTTTACGCTGTTATGAACGAGCTGGCTAAGAAAGATTTATTAAATCTGGATTGTATGACAGTAACCGGAAAGACAGTAGGAGAAAATATCAAAAACTGTGTTAACTTAAATCCGGAAGTCATCCGTCCAATCGACAATCCATACAGCCAGACAGGTGGACTTGCTGTTCTGACAGGAAACCTTGCTCCGGATGGTGGTGTGGTAAAACGTTCTGCAGTTTGTGAAGAAATGATGGTTCATGAAGGACCGGCAAGAGTATTTGACTGTGAAGAAGATGCTATCGCAGCAATTAAAGGCGGAAAGATTGTAGCAGGAGATGTTGTAGTTATCCGTTATGAAGGACCAAAAGGCGGTCCGGGTATGAGAGAAATGTTAAATCCAACTTCTGCAATTGCAGGTATGGGTCTTGGTTCAAGCGTTGCTTTAATTACAGATGGACGTTTCTCAGGTGCCTCAAGGGGTGCATCCATTGGGCATATTTCTCCGGAAGCAGCAGTAGGCGGACCAATTGCACTGGTAGAAGAAGGTGATTTAATCCGTATCAATATTCCGGAAACAAAACTGGAATTAGTGGTATCAGATGAAGAGCTGGAGAGAAGAAGAGCAAACTGGCAGCCGAGAGAGCCAAAAGTAACAACTGGATATCTGGCTCGTTATGCTTCTATGGTTACAAGCGGAAACCGTGGTGCAGTTTTGGAAATAAAGAAATAAAAAAACGTTGGGAGGGCTTCGAGATGCAGTTGACAGGATCAGAGATTGTAATCGAATGTTTAAAAGAGCAGGGTGTGGATACCGTATTTGGATATCCAGGCGGAACCATTTTAAATATTTATGATGAATTGTATAAACACAGTGATGAAATCCATCATATTTTAACATCCCATGAGCAGGGTGCTGCGCATGCAGCGGATGGATATGCACGTTCAACCGGAAAAGTAGGCGTCTGTTTTGCAACCAGTGGACCAGGAGCAACCAATCTGGTAACAGGTATTGCAACCGCATTTATGGATTCTGTTCCGGTTGTTGCAGTAACTTGTAATGTAGGTGTTCCGCTTCTTGGAAAAGACAGTTTCCAGGAAGTAGATATTGCAGGTGTGGTAATGCCGATTACAAAACACAGCTTTATCGTAAAAGATGTTACAAAACTTGCAAAAACACTCAGACGTGCGTTTGCGATTGCAAAAAGTGGCAGACCAGGACCGGTCCTAGTCGATATTACAAAAGATGTAACAGCTGCAAAGACTGAATACACAAAGGTTGAGCCAAAAGAAATCAAACCGTTTGTCTCTGAAATTAAAGAAGAAGATTTAGAAAAAGCGGTTGAGATGATTCAGGAAGCAAAACGTCCGTTTATCTTTGTAGGTGGAGGGGCGGTTGCTGCCGATGCATGGAAAGAAGTTCGTGAACTGGCACATAAGATTCAGGCACCGGTTACAGATTCTTTAATGGGAAAAGGTGTTTTTGACGGCGAAGATGAACTTTATACTGGTATGCTGGGTATGCATGGAACAAAGGCATCCAATCTTGGTGTGACCAAATGTGATTTGTTGATTACGATTGGTGCAAGATTCAGCGACCGTGTAACCGGAAATACAAGAAACTTTGCAAGAAACGCAAAGGTACTTCAGATTGATGTAGATGCAACCGAAATCAATAAAAATATTTTAGTAGACTGTAGTGTTTTAGGAGACGCAAAAGTAATTCTTCAGAAATTAAATGAAAAAATATCTGAAAAAGAGCATAAAGAATGGATAGAAACCATAGAAGAATTAAAAGAAAAATATCCGCTTCGCTATAATCAGGAAGGTCTGACCGGCCCGGCAGTCATTGAAGAATTATATCGTCAGACGAAGGGAGACGCTATTATTGTAACAGAAGTTGGTCAGCATCAGATGTGGGCTGCACAGTATTATAAATATAAAATGCCGAGAAGATTTTTATCTTCCGGTGGACTTGGAACAATGGGATATGGACTTGGAGCAGCAATCGGTGCAAAAACTGCAAATCCGGATAAAGTTGTCATCAATGTAGCCGGAGACGGATGTTTCCGAATGAATATGAATGAAATTGCAACTGCGACAAGAAACAATATGCCGTTAATTCAGGTTGTCATCAATAACCATGTATTAGGAATGGTACGTCAGTGGCAGACTTTATTCTATGATCACAGATACTCAAATACAGTATTAAATGACAAAGTAGATTTTGTAAAACTGGCAGAAGCGATGGGAGCGGTAGGAATCCGTGTCACAAAAAAAGAAGAACTTGCCGATGCAATTAAAAAGGCAATTGAATTAAATACAACAGTTGTATTAGACTGCATTATTGATTCTGATGATAAAGTATTCCCAATGGTACCGGCCGGTGCAAATATTGAGGATGCATTTGATGAGGATGATTTAAGAGCAAAGAAAAAATAAAAAATAGCTGTTTTAGTCGAAAAAGAGTTTGGCTGGACAGATGGATGTCTTTGTAATAAAGACAAATGTTTATATTGACAAAAATATGTCAAAGATGTAGAATACTCTTTATACAAATAAAGAGTATTCTATTATTCTATACGGGAGGAACAAAGAAGTGAGCAGAGTGTATAATTTTTCGGCAGGACCAGCAGTTTTACCGGAAGAAGTGTTAAAAGAAGCAGCAGAAGAAATGTTAGACTACAATGGAAGCGGTATGTCCGTAATGGAGATGAGTCACCGTTCAAAAGTATTTGATGAAATTATTCAGACTGCAGAAGCGGATTTAAGAGACCTCTTAAAGATTCCGGATAATTATAAAGTACTGTTTTTACAGGGCGGTGCAAGTCAGCAGTTTGCTATGATTCCAATGAATCTAATGAAAAACAGAGTTGCAGACTATATTGTGACCGGACAGTGGGCAAAAAAAGCATGGCAGGAAGCCCAGAAATATGGAACAGCAAATAAGATTGCATCTTCAGAGGATAAAACATTTTCTTACATACCAGACTGTTCAGACCTTCCGATAAGTCCGGATGCAGACTATGTATATATCTGCGAAAATAACACAATTTATGGAACAAAATATAAAACATTACCAAATACAAAAGGAAAAATCCTTGTATCAGATGTGTCCTCCTGTTTCCTTTCTGAGCCTATGGATATAGAAAAATATGGTATTGTTTATGGTGGTGTTCAGAAAAACGTCGGACCGGCAGGTCTTGTGATTGCAATTATCCGTGAGGATTTGATTACAGAAGATGTACTTCCGGGAACTCCAACCATGTTGACTTATAAGACACATGCAGATGCAAATTCCTTATACAATACACCAAACTGCTATGGTATTTACATTTGCGGAAAAGTATTTAAATGGCTGAAAAAACAGGGCGGTCTTGAAGCAATGAAAGAACGTAATGAAAAGAAAGCAAAAGTGTTATATGATTATCTGGACAGCAGTAAATTATTTAAAGGAACAGTTGAGCCGGCTTCCCGTTCTTTAATGAATGTACCGTTTGTAACAGGAGATAAAGAACTTGATGCAAAATTTGTAAAAGAAGCAGAAGCAGCAGGACTTGTAAATTTAAAAGGTCATCGTACGGTTGGCGGTATGCGTGCAAGTATTTATAATGCAATGCCAATTGAGGGTGTGGAAGCACTGGTTGAATTTATGAAAAAATTTGAGAAGGAGAACGCATAGACATGTATAAATATCATTGCTTGAATCCAATTTCAAACGTAGGACTGGAATATTTTCCGGGAAAATATGAAAACAGTGAATCTCTTGAAGACAGCGATGTGGTACTGGTAAGAAGTGCAAATATGCATGAGATGCAGCTTCCGAAAAATGTTGTTGCAGTTGCAAGAGCCGGTGCCGGAGTTAACAATATTCCGTTAGAAGACTATGCAAAAGAAGGTGTTGTCGTATTTAATACTCCTGGTGCGAATGCAAATGGTGTAAAAGAGATGGTAATTGCAGGTATGTTACTTGCATCCAGAGATATCGTAGGTGGAATTGAATGGTTGGAAAAACAGGAAGCAACCGACGATATCGCAAAACTTGCAGAAAAGAAAAAGAAACAGTTTGCAGGCTGTGAAATCAGTGGAAAGAAACTTGGAATTATCGGTCTTGGAGCAATCGGTGTTAAAGTTGCAAATGCTGCGGTGCATCTCGGAATGGATGTTTACGGATATGACCCATTTATTTCTGTTGATGCGGCATGGAATCTTTCAAGAAGTATTCATCACATCAATGATTTAAATGTGATTTATAAAGAATGTGATTATATTACCATTCATGTACCGCTTCTGGATTCAACTAAGAAGATGATTGGTGCAGATGAAATCGCACAGATGAAAGACGGTGTGGTATTGTTAAACTTTGCAAGAGACTTGCTGGTAGATGAAGAAGCACTTGCCGAAGCATTAAAAGCAGGAAAAGTAAAGAAATATGTAACCGACTTTGCAAATCCATTAGTGGCAAGTACACCAAATACTTTAGTAACACCGCATCTTGGAGCTTCTACAGAAGAATCCGAGGATAACTGTGCAGTGATGGCTGTCAAAGAATTAATGGACTTTGTAGAAAATGGAAATATTAAACATTCTGTAAACTATCCGGATTGCAGTGCAGGAACTTGTGTGGATGTTGGAAGAGTGACGATTAATCATAAAAACATTCCAAATATGATTAGTCAGTTTACAAAAGCATTAGGTGATGCAGGAGTCAATATTTCAAATATGACAAATAAGAGTAAAGGTGATTTTGCCTATACCATGATTGATGTATCCACTCCGATTTCTTCAGAAGTGACAAAGGCATTAAAAAATATTCAGGGTGTTTATCGTGTCAGAGTGATTAAATAAAAGATAATTAAGAAAGGCAGGGCTGGCAGTTTTTTTCTGCATGGCTCTGTCTTTTTTACTTTATCCAAATTTAAGGAGAGAAGAAAAATGTCAGATATCAGACCGTTTTGTGCAGTGCGTCCAAACGAAATATTTGCATCTAAAATTGCAGCACTGCCTTATGATGTATACACAAGAAAAGAAGCGAAAAAAGAAGTAGAAAAAAATCCATTGTCTTTTTTAAAGATTGACCGTCCGGAAACGATGTTTCCTGATGAGATGGATATGTATGCACCAAAAGTCTATCGAAAGGCTCGTAAGGTGTTGGAAGAGATGATAGAAAAAGGAGAATTCATTCAAGATGAAACACCTTGTTATTATCTCTATGAGCTGACCAGAAATGGTCACAGACAGACCGGAATCGTAGCCTGTGCTTCAATTGATGACTATTTCAATGGAACAATAAGAAAACATGAAAATACAAGAGAAGAAAAAGAACAGGATCGAATCCGCCATGTGGATACACTGGACACCCAGACAGGACCAATTTTTCTTGCCTATCGTTTGGATGCTGTTTTAAAAGAAATTATCGAGGAAACAAAGAGAAAAGCACCGGTTTATGATTTCATTTCAGAAGACAAAATTACACACAGGGTATGGGTGATTGATGAATCAGAAATGATGGAAAGAATACAACAATGTTTTGTAAAGATAAACAAAATTTATATTGCAGATGGACATCACAGGGCGGCTTCTGCAATCAAAGTTGGGTGTAAAAGAAGAAAAGAACATCCAGGTTATACAGGAGAGGAAGAATTTAATTATTTTTTATGTACTTTATTTGCAGAGGAAGAACTGGAAATCTTAGATTATAACCGTGTGGTAAAGGATTTAAATGGTCTTAGCGAAATAGAATTTTTAGAAAAAATCAAAGAAAGTTTTGAAGTGGAAGAAGCAGAGGAAAGTCCTTATGCGCCAAAACAGAAAAAAGAATTTGGGATGTATCTTGGAAAGAAATGGTATAAGCTTCAGATTAAAAAAGAGCAGGTTTCAGATGATGTAGTCGAAAGCCTGGATGTGTCTATTTTACAAAATAAATTGTTAAAACCGATTCTTGGAATCAAGGAACCAGGAAAAGACAACAGAATTATCTTTGTTGGAGGAATCCGCGGATTAAAAGAGTTGGAGCATTGTGTGGAAAATGGTTTTCAGGTGGCATTTTCAATGTATCCGACTTCTATGCAGGAACTTTTTTCTGTTGCCGATGCAGGCAGATTGATGCCACCAAAGTCAACCTGGTTTGAGCCAAAATTAAGAAGTGGTTTATTCCTTCATAAAATTGGGTAACGGTTAGTCAGAATTGAAAAAATATTCCGCTGTAAGTTTGTTTTTGTAATTTGTAGTGTTAGTTTACAATTTCACACTTTAATGTTAAAATAAACAAAAAGGAGAGTGTGTTATGTCTGATAAATTATATGAATACATGGATTGGCCTGAGATAGAGGCAGTTGTTTATTCTGAGGAGAGCGAGCCACGTAAGATTTTAGGACCTCGCGTGACAGAAGATGGAATTTTAATACAGAGTTTTTTGCCAAATGCGGTAAAAGCAAATATTATTGTAACAAAAACAAAAGAAACGTATGAAATGGTTAGGGAAGATGAAGCTGGTTATTTTGCAATTTTAATTCCGGAAAAAGAGATTCCAAAATATAAAATCGAAATAGAAGATGAAGAGGGAAAAAAGAGCAGTTTTTATGACCCTTATGCATTTCCAAAACAGATTTCAGTCAATGAAGAACAGCAGTTTTGTGCCGGAATCAGTTATGAAATTTATAACAAATTAGGGGCACATGTAATGACAATAAATGGAATCAAAGGTGTTTACTTTGCAGTATGGGCGCCAAATGCCATGCGTGTGTCTGTCGTGGGAGATTTCAACCACTGGGATGGGAGAGCTCATCAGATGAACCGTCTTTCAGTGTCCGGCATTTTTGAATTATTTATTCCGGGAGTAAAGCCAGGTGCATTATATAAATACGAAGTAAAGGCCAAAGGTTCTCTGGTTTATTTAAAAGCGGATCCTTATGCAAACGAAGCAGAATTAAGACCGAAAAATGCATCCATAGTGGCAGATTTAAAGAGCTATAAATGGGAAGATGAAAGCTGGATGAAGAATCGAAAAGACGTCAATAATGAAGAAAAACCGATTCTCGTCTATGAAATGCATTTAGGCTCTTGGAGAAAACCGGAGGATCGGCTGTTTTATACTTACCGTGAACTTGCACCACAGGTTGCCGAGTATGTAAAAGAGATGGGATATACTCACGTGGAACTGATGCCGGTGATGGAACATCCGTTTGATGGTTCCTGGGGTTATCAGGTGACCGGATATTATGCACCGACCAGCCGTTATGGAACAAGTGAAGATTTTATGTATTTTGTGGATTATCTTCATAAACAGGGAATTGGTGTGATTTTAGACTGGGTGCCGGCACATTTTCCAAAAGATAATTTTGGACTGTCTAATTTTGATGGAACTTGTCTGTATGAGCATGCGGATCCGAGACAGGGCGTGCATCCACACTGGGGAACTTTGATTTTTAATTATGGACGTCCTCAGGTTTCCAATTTTCTGATTGCAAATGCAATGTTCTGGGCGGATAAATATCATGTAGATGGAATTCGTATGGATGCAGTTGCTTCTATGTTATATCTGGATTACGGAAAAAATGACGGAGAATGGATTCCAAATATTTACGGTGGAAATGAAAATTTGGAAGCAATTGAATTTTTAAAACATTTAAATTCCATGTTTAAGAAAAAATATCCGGATGCATTGTTAATCGCAGAAGAATCCACAGCATGGCCGAAAATTACAGGTGAACTCAATGATGAAGGACTTGGATTTGACTATAAATGGAATATGGGCTGGATGAATGATTTTATCGATTATATGAAAAAAGACCCGCTGTTTCGAGGTGGTGCACATGATGAATTGACATTCAGTATGGTATATGCTTATAGCGAAAAATTTATGCTGTGTTTGTCTCATGACGAGGTTGTACATGGAAAGGCTTCTCTTTTGATGAAAATGCCAGGAACAATGGAGGAAAAATTTGCAAATTTAAGAGCTGCGTATGGATTCATGACCGTACATCCTGGAAAGAAATTACTGTTTATGGGACAGGAATTTGCACAAGAAAGAGAATGGTCGGAAGAAAGAGGTCTTGACTGGGAACTGTTAGAGACACCGGAACATGCACAGTTTCAGGAATATGTAAAGGCATTGTGGAAATTTTACAGAGAGGCTCCTGCACTTTATGAGCTGGATGATGATCCGGATGGTTTTGAATGGATTAATCATATGGAATCTGAAAAAAATATGCTGACTTTAATCCGAAAATCAAAGAAAAAAGAAGAGACTTTGGTAATTGTCTGTAACTTCTCAGCACTGAAATATGAAAAATATCAAATGGGTGTTCCTTATGCCGGCAAATACAAAGAAGTATTTAACAGTGATGGAAAACAATTTGGTGGTACAGGAGCAGGAAATCCAAGATTAAAATCATCGAAAAAAACAGAAGCGGATGAGCGTAAAAATTCGCTTACAATTACGGTTGCACCACTTGCAATTCAGATTTTTGCGTTTAAGGAAGCGGAAGGAGAGAAAAAAGCACCGAAGAAAACAGTTCGGAAAGCACTTGAAAAGAAAATAGAAAAAGAACGGGAAAAAGAATTAAAACAGCAGGAAATTAAACTTCCAAAAGAAGAAGTAAAATCAATGCCGGAAAAATCGAAAGTAAAGCCGGAACCGAAAAAGCTTGAGGCAAAACCAGAGCCACAAAAACTGGAAGCAAAACCGGAACCGGAAAAACTTGAGGCAAAACCAGAGCCACAAAAACTGGAAGCAAAACCGAAACCGAAAAAACTGGAGAGAAAACCAAAAAAGAGGGGAAGAACAGGAAGGAAAAAATAAGGAAATAACGTATGAAATTGGATTTATATTTAGCCCAGACAACAGAGTTGCAAAAAATAGCGAGCCGTCTGTTAGAGGGACTTCCTACCATTGAAAAATGGGTCTTTCGGGTTTTACTTTCCGTGATTGCATATTTTGTGGTCGGAAAGTTAATTAAGAAAGTCTGTAATTTCCTGAAGACGGCATTACAAACAGCAGGAGTGGAAGTTGGGGCAACCCAGTTTATCTCTTCATTTGCAAAAGCTGCAATGTATGTGGTACTTTTGATGATAATTGGAGTACAGCTTGGAATTAAGGAATCATCGCTTGTTGCAGTATTGGCATCTGCCGGTGCAGCTCTGGTACTGGCACTGCAGGGAGGTCTTTCCAACCTTGCAGGAGGGGTAATCATTCTTGTACTTCAGCCGTTTACCGTTGGAGATTATATTATTGAAAGTACAAATAAACAAGAAGGAACGGTTGTGAAAATCGATTTGTTTTATACTACTTTGACCAGTGTGGATAATAAAAGAATTATTGTTCCAAATGGTACTCTGACAGGTGCAAGCATTGTAAATGTAACTGCACAGGACAGACGAAATCTTGAGATTAAGATTATGATTTCCTATCAGGCGGATTTAATTAAGGCGAAATCTATTTTAGATAGGCTTTTAAGAGAAGATCCGACTACGATGTCAGATAAAGAAATGAAAGTATTTGTCGATGAACTGGCGGATGACGGTGTGATTATCGGATTTCGTGTATGGGTAAAAACAGAAGATTACTGGCCGACAAAATGGCGTTTAAATGAGGCAATCAAACTTGCATTTGATGAAGAAAAAATAGAAATTCCATACCCACAGTTAGATGTGCATATTAAGTAACAGGACACAAATCTGTATCTATTTTGCTATGCAGTGTTGATAGAAAATGAATACGCTGTCATGAAAAGTCTGCTGAACATAAGCGAACAAAACGTGCAGAAAGGAGCAGTCTTATGAGGAAATTTAGATTACTGCCGGTAATTGCGGTAAGTACAGTCTTGATGATGGGAATCACAGGCTGTGAAAGTACCACACAACAACCAGCAAAAGAAGAGACAAAAAAAGAAGAAACGAAAGAGGAAGAGACGAAACAGCCTGAAACATCCAAAGAAACGGATTCAGAATCAACAGAAACAAAAGATACAACAGAAGAAAAAGACGGAAAAGATTCTGAAGCAGAGAAAAAAGAAGATATTACAAAAGAAACAGAATCAGAAAAATCGCAGGAAGAACAGTTGACCTTATATTTGCCAAATGAAAATGCGGATGGCTGGAATGTTACAAAAAACCAGATAGAGCAGGTTACACCAGATATCATCATTGGACAGCTTGTAGGGGCAGGTGCAATTCCGGACAGCGTGACAGTAGTAAGTTTTGGAGAAGATCAGGGAGAAAATGGTTTGATTTTGAAACTGGATTTATCTTCTAATTTTGTAGAAGGACTTCTCAATATGGGAACGGCCGGCGAATATCTTACAATGGGAGCTGTGGTAAATAGTTTTCTTGATACTTATCAGGCAGATGGAATTGAGATAACAGCTGGTGGAAATGTGATTGAAACAGGTCATACGTCATTTGAAGGTGTGTTAAATCATTTCGATTCGAATGAAAGTCAATAATGCATAAGTTAAGATAGAGTGAGAACTGTTTTGAAATTTAAAATGATTTTTGGGGACATGGTATTTTGGATGCCATGTCCCCTTTGTTTATAGACAATTTATAATTTTTAATTGACAATACATATTATTTTGGAAATTTTCGTGGTATCATTAAACACAAGAAGAGATGAAGAGGATATGGAGTTGATCAGAGAATGAAAACACAGGTGTTGTATATGAGCAGAACTGGAAATACCGAAAAGATTGCACAGGCGATTTTTTCAGCAATTCCAGGAAAAAACAAAGATATTGCAAGGTTTGCAGGACAAACCGATTATGATATGGGAGATATTTATTTTATTGGATTTTGGACAGACAGAGGAAGTGCAAGTGTAGAAGTTTTGGATTACCTTGGTTCTTTACAGGGAAAAAAAATTGCCCTTTTTGGAACTTGTGGAATGGGAGAAAGCATTGAATATTATAGAAAAATAGAAGAACGTATCAAAGTATTTATTGAAGATGGAAATCAGTATCTGGGGTGTTTTTTATGTCAGGGAAAGATGCCGATGCAGGTGCGGGAGAAATACCTGAAAATGAGGCATCCTGGAAATGAGGGACAAATTCAGAAAATGCTGCAGAATTTTGATAAGGCACTGCTTCATCCCGACTGGAAGGATATGGAAAATGCCCAGAGATTTGTGCATAGAATATACAGTAGATTATAGAACAGGATGTGAGAAGAAATGAAAGAAAAAATTGGAAGATTTATGGCGGGAAGATATGGAAATGACAAATTAAATCAGTTTATGATGGCAGTATTTTTAGGATGCGCAGTATTAAATCTGTTTGTTCGGAATGCTTATGTTTCGACGGTTTTAAATTCATGGGAATGTTTATTGATTTTGCTGGTTTATATTCGGATGTTTTCCAGAAATATTTCAAAACGTTATGCAGAAAATCAGAAATATCTGGCATTGGAAAACCGTCTGCGTCGTTTTTTTGGACAGAAAAGATATCTGATGCAGCAGAGAAAGGAATATCATATTTATAAATGTCCAGGCTGTAAACAGAAAATCAGAATCCCGAGGGGAAAAGGTAAAATCAGTATCCGATGTCCGAAATGTGGAGAAGAATTTATCAAAAATAGTTAAAAAATAACTTGATTTTTTGTAGAAAATCTAGTACAATCATCTTTGCAGTGATAAGCTGAAATAGCTCAGTTGGTAGAGCACTTCACTCGTAATGAAGGGGTCGTGGGTTCGAGTCCCATTTTCAGCTTTTCCAAATTCAAGCTATCTGTCAAACTGGCAGGTAGCTTTTTTAATTTATCCCTTGTTCTTTTCCTGAATAAAACTTAAGGGAACTGGAAAGAGTATTTGTATGTTCTCGGGTAAAGGAGAAGAAGATTGAAAATGAGAATTATAATAGTTGCAGTGATAATCTGTTTCAGTATATCTGGGTGTGAAGCAAAAGACACAGCGCAGGACAGAGAACTGGTAAAAATCAGAACAATAGAGAAAGGGGACGAAATACAGGATGGAAAACTATGCTTTTTCTCCCTGGAAAGAGGGGAGAACACAGGAAGAGAAACAATATCTGCTACAGGCAGAGGAACTAGAGATTGAAGATGGAGTCGAAGCGATTGGAAATTATACATTTTATGGATGTAGAAATCTAAAAAGCTTAAAGTTTACCGATTCTTTGAAACAGATTGGTGGTGGTTCATTTACGGGGTGTTCAGCACTTAGAAAACTTTATGTAAAAATGAATAAAAACATGCCAAGCTGTATCAAAGATGTTGTTGCAGAAACCTTTCATGAAGTCTATGTGACAATTGAATTTCGGGAAACAGGAGAGTTTGCAAAATTAATCTTTCCGGAGTATTATGAAGAAGGTGTGGAAAATACACCGGCGAGAATTTTAGAGACACACTTTCATGGCTGCGGGTATCGTTATCGCCAGTGCTTTACAGATAAGAAAGTAGACTATCATCAATATGATTCCCTTTTTAAAGTAGCGAAGGTCTATGAAAAACAGGATATTTTAATTCCGATGGCGCTGGGAAGGCTGATGCATCCTTATGAGCTGGCGGAAGAACACGAAGCAGATTATCGGCAGTACATAACAGAAAAGCTGGAAGAGACCGGAATCTATTATTTAAAACGGGAAAACTGGCATGAGGGACTGGCTTATCTGATAAGAAAGGGAGTCTCAAAAAGCGAAGAAGCGGAGCAGTTGATTACCCTTGCATCAAAAGCCGAGCATACAGAAGCGGTCAGCTTTTTGATGGAAGAAAAAAAGAAACGTTTTGGAAGAGTGAAAAAAACATTTGAATTTTAAAAGAAGAGTGATGGAACAGACATGGCGGAAAAAATAGAAAAGAGAATCGAAGAGGTATGTGAGCGCATGCTTTTTTCAGCGAGAAGTGAATTATATCTGCATCTGCGTTTTCTTGACGTAGCTTTATCGATGTTTTCTTATGCATTAGAACCGAGTTTGGAGACAATCGGAAGTGACGGAAGAATCATTTATTATAATCCTGCCTATTTAGGGGGGATTTACCGACAGGGAAGAGTGATGGTAAATCGTGCTTATTTACATATTGTGTTTCACTGTATTTTTGCGCATCCATGGAAAGATACCAGAATCCGTAAAAAAAGAGCAGGTTATGAGCTTGGAATCAAAAGAGAATCCGGACAGGAAGATTTAACCGATTTATTATGGGACATTTCCTGCGATATTGCAGTGGAACGAATGATAGATGATCTGTATCTGCATTGTATCCGAAAACCGTTATCACCGTTTCGCAAAGAAACCTACGAGTGGCTGGAAAAAGAAAAGAGTGTATTAAATGCGGAAAGTATTTTTTCGGCACTGGTACATCGAAAGACGGATGAAGCTTTTGCAGGGCGGTTAAAACAGGAATTTGAAGTGGATGAGCATCGTATCTGGAGGGAGCGAAATCGCCAAAATCAGAGACAGAATCCAAAAGAGGATTGGGATGATATCCGTGAAAAAATGCAGACAGAGATGGAAAGCTTTGGGGATGAGAAAGATAACGGCGCAGGGCAGAGTATGCTTGAAAAAATCAAGGCAGAAAACAGAGAACGGCATGATTATCGGCAGTTTTTAAAAAAATTTGCGGTGTTAAAAGAAGAACAGCAGATTGATGCGGATGCATTTGATTATGGCTTTTATGCGTATGGATTATCCCTATATGGAAATATGCCGCTGATTGAACCACTTGAGACAAAAGAAGTCAAAAAAGTAGAAGAGTTTATTATTGCGATTGATACGTCGATGTCCTGCTCTGGAGAACTGGTCAAGCATTTTTTGGAAGAAACCTGGTCGATTTTAAGAGAAACGGACAGTTTCTTTCATACTGTAAATATTCATATCATTCAGTGTGATGAAGCAGTTCGAAGAGATGATAAAATTACTTCAAAAGAAGAATTAGAAGAATATATGAAGAACCTTGAAATAGAGGGAAAGGGCGGAACGGATTTTGTGCCGGTATTTACTTATGTACAGGAGCTGCTTCGAAGAAAAGAATTTTCCAATCTTCGAGGATTATTGTATTTTACAGATGGAAAAGGAAGGTTTCCAAAGAAAATGCCGCCTTATCAGACTGCATTTGTGCTGGTGCAAAAAGAGTTTGAAGAGGTTGAAGTGCCTCCATGGGCAATTCGGATTTATCAGACAGAAGAAGATGGATATGGATTAGGAGAAAAAAAGGATGAACATTAAACGAGCCAAAAATGAGATTAAAGATGCAATTGAAGCTTATCTTTTAAAGGATGAATATGGAAATTATCTGATTCCGGAAATCCGGCAAAGACCGCTTCTTCTTATGGGACCTCCGGGAATCGGAAAAACACAGATTATGGAACAGATTGCAAGAGAGACAAAGATTAATCTGGTTTCTTATACGATTACGCATCATACCAGACAAAGTGCGGTCGGGCTTCCGTTTATTAAAGAAAAAGTGTATGATAACAAAGCGTATTCCGTTACAGAATATACGATGAGTGAGATTATTGCGTCTGTCTATGAACAGATAGAAAAGACAGGGATAAAAGAAGGAATCTTGTTTATTGATGAAATTAACTGTGTATCTGAGACGCTTGCACCGACGATGCTTCAGTTTTTACAGTGTAAGACCTTTGGAAATCAGGCGGTTCCAAAAGGCTGGGTGATTGTGGCGGCAGGAAATCCACCGGAATACAACAAATCGGTACGTGAATTTGATGTGGTTACATTAGATAGAATCCGAAGAATTGATGTAGAGGAAGACTTTCAGGTTTGGAAAGAATATGCTTATCAGGCAGGGATTCATCCGGCAATTCTGGCTTATCTTGAGATTCATAAACAGAATTTTTACCGGATGGAAACGAGTGTGGATGGACGTTTATTTGTGACAGCAAGGGGCTGGGAGGATTTATCTCAGTTTTTATATGCTTATGAACGTCTGGAAAAACGGGCAGACCGTGAAGTAATTGGACAATACCTGCAGTACTGGAAGATTGCAAAAGACTTTGCAAACTATCTGGAACTCTTTGAAAAATATAAAACAGACTATCAAATTGAAGCAGTGTTAGAAGGCAGATTTGAAAAATTTGCAATTGATAAATTAAAAATTGCTTCTTTTGATGAAAAACTCAGTGTAGTAGGATTATTAATCGGTCACCTTGGAAAAGAATTCTATACCTATTATGAGAATGATTTGTTTGTCACAGAACTGTTTGAACGGTTAAAAAAATTAAAACAGGAATTGGAAAATGATTCAGAGGAAACCGCAGGTGCAATTCTCGAAAACAGAATTACAAAAGAACAGGAACGGTTTGAGAAAAAAGAAGCTGCAAAGCAGTTAACCGTTCCACAAAGAACTGCATTGGTTCGGATGCTTTCATTTTTAAAATCTGCGCATAATGTGGTCAAAGAGAAAGAAGAAAAAGGAACACCAAAAGGAGAAGTCTTTGAAGTATTAGCAGGATTGTTTAAAAAAGAGACAGAAAAGCGGGAAGAACAGATAGAAAAAACATCCCAAAAATTGCAGTATGCATTTGATTTTCTGGAATTAGTCTTTGGAGAAGGACAGGAATTGGTTCTTTTTGTGACAGAATTAAATACCAATCCGTACAGTGTTTCCTTTATCAGTGAAAATGGTTGTGACAGTTATTATAAGTATAATAAAAAATTATTGTTTGAGGAAGAACAGGGCGAGATTTTAAAAGAACTGAATCAGATAGAAGAAGAGATGTAAAAACGACTCCTGCATACATAAAAGAAATGTAAATGTATGCAGGAGTTTTTTGGGGTATTATTCGATGCCGACTTCTTTATGAATTTCTTCAATTGCAAGTTTAAATCCATTTTGTGCAGCTTTCATACGCCAGGTGTCCGCTAAATCAATGTCTTTTTCAACGCCTTCTCCATAGCGATATAAGATAGAAAGATTGTACTGGGCAGCAGGGATATTTGCGTTTGCAGCTTTTTCAAAGAGCTGGAAAGCACGTTCCGGCATACATGGAACGGCCTGACCCATCAGGAAATAACTGCCCATACAGCACATTGCACGGTAGTCATTTTGTTCTGCTGCTTTTTTATACCAGTCAAATGCACGGCTGTAGTCAACAACGGTTCCGATTCCTTCTTCGTAACAGCGTGCCAGATTATATTGGGCATTTTTATCTCCGGTTTTAGCCGCTTTTTGAATATACTCCAGAGCTTTCTTTCCATTTTTTTCTACGCCTTTTCCCTGTGCGTAAAACATTCCAAGATGCATCAGTGCTTCCACATGATTTTTGGAAGCTGCTTTTTCATACCATTCAGCCGCCTGCTTAAAATCTACTTCTGTGTTAATTCCATTTTCATAGTAATAGCCAACAGCATACTGCAAATCTTTCTGGCCGTTTTCAGCAAGGATTTTTAATTCATCCAGTGTAAATTCTGAGTTTTTAAGGTTCATATTTTTTCTCCAATTTCCTAAGTATTTCTTCTCTCTATTTTAAAACAATAAGAAGTAGAAAGCAATGGAATTTCTGAAAGAAACGTATTATAATAAAGACAAGTTGGGGAAAATAAAAAAGTATTCAAAAGCTGGTTTAAAATGCAGGTTTGGAATACATAGGAAAAAGGAGAAGGACTATGGTTTATAACAATGTACGACACGAATGTAATCTTTACAATTTCTTTTTTGCACCAAGGGGAAATCGTAGAATGATGGAGCTTGGGCGAAAAATTGCGCAGATGTATTTAAATCCGTTTGATAAGATCATCGGAATTATAGGGGCAAAAGACTGCGGAAAAAGTATGCTGATTAAGGGAATGTTTCCGGGAATTCAGATTGTAGAAGGGGACGACGAATTTGATTTTCAGAATATGCCGCTAATGAATGCAGAAGATGTTGGATTTTATACACCAAGAACCTTTCATGTAGATGTAAGAGCCGCGTCAAAATTTATTTCGCTTGAAAAAATTGCACAGGCAATTTTAGATGTGACAAAACAGCAGAAAAGAGTCATTGTAGAATACTTTGAGATGTTGTATCCTGTATTAAACAGAAATGCAGATTTGATGATTGGAATTGGTGAGGAAGTCATTGTAACACGTCCGTCTTTGTTTGGACCACTGCCTCAAAATATTGCCGATATTGTATATAAATCTTTGATTTATCGTAAAATGGCACACAGCGCAGAGGATTTATACGGTTATGTAGTCCGCAACATGGAGCGTCCGGATTATGTTCGTTCCGATATTCGTCATGGTTTTGTGCTGGATTACGTAGAAAAACCGATTAACTTTGATTTGGAATATATTGAAGATAAGATAAAGAGTCTGATTGCAAAGGATTTACCGATTCGCTATTATGATGAGGAACATATCAAAATCGGAGACGAAATTCTTGCATGTACTGGTCCTCTGATGCATGTGGAAAGTACCGGACAAATTGAAAATTTCTCGATGGTAAAAAAATTCTTCCATGATGCAAGATTTGGATATTATATTGTAGCGGGTACGGTTGGGCATAAAGAAGAGGAAAGTGACCGTCTCAATACGATTGATATTATGACAGCAGAATAAGAACCCCAAAAGGTCAGGTAAAAACAAAACGGACAGTAGAGTAAACAGAAAAGAGGATAAAATATGATGTTATTAGCGCAGACAGATTTTTATTATGCAAACAGAGGAATGGGCTGGGGATTTGATGGAACTTATGTGCTGATTATACTGGCTTTTTTGATTTCAGCACTGGTTTCTGTAAAGATGAATGCCACATTTTCAAAGTACAGTAAAGTGCGTTCTTACTGTGGAATGACAGGAGCACAGGCAGCACAGCGTATTTTAAGCAGTGCAGGAATTTATGATGTCAGAATTGAACACGTAAGCGGAAAATTAACAGACCATTACGATCCTTCAAATAAGGTGTTACGTCTGTCTGATGCAGTCTATGGAAATACTTCCATTGCGGCAATCGGGGTTGCAGCTCATGAGTGTGGTCATGCAGTACAGCACGCAAGAAATTATGTTCCGTTGTCTGTTCGTTCGGCAATTGTACCAGTTGCAAATTTTGGTTCACAGTTATCCTGGCCGTTATTTTTAGCTGGATTAATTTTTTCCTTTCGTCCACTTTTAATGATTGGAATCTTGCTGTTTTGTGCAGCACTTTTGTTTCAGATTGTAACACTGCCGGTTGAGTTTAATGCTTCTGCGCGTGCACTTCGGATGCTGGATGAGACTGGAATTATGGGGAAACAGGAAATTCGTGGAACAAAGAAAGTATTAAGAGCAGCAGCGATGACTTATGTTGCAGCAGTCATAGGCTCCTTGTTACAGCTTTTAAGACTTTTGATTTTATCAGGAGCATTTCGCAGAAGAGATGACTAAAGAGAACAAGAGGAGAAGAATAGGATGTTTGAGAGAATCGATTATATCGTAAAGCAGATTGATGGAGATTATGCTTATTTAGAAAGATTAGAAAAGCCAGAAG
The DNA here is from genome assembly GCA_003481745.1 of Firmicutes bacterium OM04-13BH. GTDB lineage: Bacteria > Bacillota > Clostridia > Lachnospirales > Lachnospiraceae > Blautia > Blautia stercoris. The sequence continues at coordinate 376,773 of QULP01000001.1, read as the reverse complement.
GACAGGAAGATGAGTTAAAATGTGTTGCGCGCGCTCTGCTTCCACCGGAAATTATGGAAGGCAGCCGTCTGGCATATGAAATGCTTCAGTATACAATAATTTAAGAATTTAAGAATTTAAGAAAATCCCTGTTTTGTATTGATTTGGTTATGAGCAAGTAGCGAAGCGGATTGCGAATATCCACTTGACTCGCTTGACATTTACGAAACAGGGAAATTTTTTATGAATAAATGTTAAAAATATAACGAAAAATGCAAGCGAAATAGTCTGAAAAATTAGGCAGAACACAAAAGAAATAAATAAAATTCTTGTATAAAAAGAAATACAAGCCAAAAAAATAAATAAAAATAAGATTAGCTATACCTAACTATTGTGTAAAAAGTAGAAAAATGTTTATTTTTTAACAAACTATTGCTTTTTAAATTTAATCTTGATAGAATAAGTACGAATTAAGAAATCCGTTTTGGATATCCTAATAAGAGATTAAGAGACTACGAAAAAATGCTCAATGATGCAGGAGGAAATGACGATGAAAATTTTATTTTATGATACAAAGAGTTACGATAAAGAATCTTTTGAAAAACAGCTTGCAAACTTTCCGGAAGTGGAAATTGATTTTATGAAAACCGACCTTGCTCCAAAGACTGCACCACTGGCAAAAGGATTTGATGCGGTTTGTGCATTTGTAAGCTCTGATATCGGTACAGAGACTGTAGAAAAACTGCATGAAGCAGGGGTAAAACTGATTTTGCTTCGTTGTGCTGGATTTAACAATGTAGATTTAGAAAAAGCAGAAGAGTATGGAATCAAAGTGATGCGTGTTCCGGGTTACTCTCCGGAAGCAGTTGCAGAACATGCGATGGCACTGGCACTTGGAGTAACAAGAAGACTGCATAAGGCTTATGTAAAAGTAAGAGAAAATGATTTTAGTTTAAGTGGTCTGATGGGATTTAATTTTTATCAGAAAACAGCAGGAATTGTGGGAACCGGAAAAATCGGTGCAGCTATGGCGAGAATATGCCGTGGATTTGGTATGAATGTTATTGCTTATGATGTTTATAAAAATCCGGATCTTGATTTTGTAGAATATGTTTCTTTAGATGAGTTATTAGAGAGAAGTGATTTGATTTCCCTGCACTGCCCGCTGATGGATAACACATACCACTTGATTAATAAAGAAACCATTGCTAAAATGAAAGATGGAGTGGTACTTGTCAACACATCAAGAGGTGGTCTTGTCAAGACAGATGATTTAATTGAAGGAATCCGTGCAAGAAAATTCTTTGGTGTTGGTCTTGATGTATATGAAGAAGAGACAAAGAATGTGTTTGAGGACCGTTCCGATGAAATCCTGGAGCACTCCACAACCGCAAGACTGTTATCTTTCCCGAATGTAATGATTACTTCTCATCAGGGATTCTTTACAGAAGAAGCTCTTGCAGCAATCTCTGAGACAACACTTCAGAATGCGGTTGCTTTTGAAAAAGGAGAAAGCACAGGAAATGAAGTGGTAAAACAGGGGTAAGAATGAATCAGAAAAGAAATTATCAAAAAGAACTTGAAACTGTGATACAAAAGGAACAAAAAGAAGGCAGAACTCCGAAATTGTTACTGCATAGCTGCTGCGCTCCATGCAGCAGCTATGTGCTGGAGTATCTGTCTCCTTTTTTTGCAATTACGGATTTTTTTTATAATCCGAATATTTCGCCGAAAGAAGAGTATCAAAAAAGAGAAGAAGAACTAAAACGACTGATTGATGAGATGCCGATGAAAAATAAACCTGTATTTCTGGCAGGAGAATATCATCCGGAAGAGTTTTATCAAATGGCAAAAGGATTAGAAGATGTGCCAGAGGGTGGGGAACGTTGTTTTTTATGTTACCGGATGCGCCTGGAAGAGGCGGCAAAGATGGCAGTTGAGAAAAACTGTGATTACTTTGCGACAACACTCACGATCAGTCCTTTAAAAAATGCGCAGAAATTAAATGAAATCGGAGAAGAATTAGAAAAGAAATATGGAGTTCGACACCTTCCGTCGGACTTTAAAAAGAAAAACGGTTATAAGCGTTCAATTGAACTGTCAAAAGAATACGATTTATATCGTCAGGATTTTTGTGGCTGTGTCTTTTCCAAAAGAGAGCGTGACAGACGGGAGCAGGAAAAATCGCTTGCACCTCAAAACAGATAATGATAAACTGGTATACAAAGCTTATAAAAAATAAAGAAATGAGGGACAAAAGAATGGCTCAATTATGGGGAGGACGTTTTACCAAAGAAACCGATAAACTGGTATATAATTTTAATGCGTCCTTAAGTTTTGATTCCAAGCTTTACAAACAGGATATTACAGGAAGCATGGCTCATGCATCTATGCTTGCAAAGCAGGGAATTATAGAAGAACAGGAAAAAGAAGAAATTTTAAAAGGCTTAAAAAGTATTTTAGAAGATATTGAAAATAAAAAACTGGAATTTACAGAAGAATATGAAGATATTCACAGCTTTGTGGAAGCAAATCTGATTGACCGTTGTGGAGATGTCGGAAAGAAACTGCATACCGGAAGAAGCCGTAATGACCAGGTAGCACTGGACATGAAAATGTATGTCAGAGATGAAATTGGAGAAATTGACCTTCTATTAAAAGAGCTGTTGACTTCTATTTATAAGATTATGTCTGAAAATGTACATACTTATATGCCTGGATTTACACATTTGCAGAAAGCACAGCCGGTTACGCTGGCACATCATTTTGGAGCATATTTTGAAATGTTCAAACGTGACAGAAGCCGTCTTGCAGATGCGAAAAAGAGATTAAATCTCTGCCCACTTGGAAGTGGTGCGCTTGCAGGAACAACTTATCCGCTTGACAGAGCCTATACAGCAGAAGTACTTGGTTTTGACGGTCCGACATTAAACAGTATGGATTCTGTGGCAGACAGAGATTATTTAATTGAAACTTTATCTGCGTTATCTACTGTTATGATGCATTTAAGCCGTTTCTGTGAAGAAATCATTATGTGGAATTCCAACGAATACCGTTTTGTGGAAATTGATGACGGATACAGCACAGGAAGCAGTATTATGCCACAGAAGAAAAATCCGGATATCGCCGAGTTAGTAAGAGGAAAGACCGGACGTGTTTATGGTGCGTTAATGTCCATTCTTACAACTATGAAGGGAATCCCACTGGCTTATAATAAAGATATGCAGGAAGATAAAGAATTTACCTTTGATGCAATTGATACTGTAAAAGGCTGTATTGCGCTGTTTAATGGGATGATTTCTACTATGGTGTTTAACAAAGACAATATGGAGAAGAGTGCCAAAAACGGATTTACCAATGCGACCGATGCGGCAGATTATCTGGTAAACAATGGTGTACCGTTCAGAGATGCGCACGGAATCGTAGGTCGTCTGGTTCTGCATTGCATTGATAAAGGAATTTCTTTAGATGAAATGTCTTTAGAAGAGTATCAGGAAATCAGTCCGGTATTTAAAGAAGACATCTATGAAGCAATCAGTATGAAAAATTGTGTGGAAAAACGAAATACAATCGGAGCCCCGGGAGCAGAGGTAATGACAAAAGTATTGGCACTTCATAAAAAATATCTGGAAGAAAATTAAAAAACACTTGCTTTTTACTAAGTTTTGGTATAGTATTGTTTAGGAAATACAAATGTACGTGAAAGGAAAACACGATACATAAAAAATAGAGAATTGGATAAGCAAGGAGAATTTATAATGAGTGAAAAATTAAGAGTTGGTATTTTAGGTGCAACAGGTATGGTAGGACAGAGATTTATCTCTCTGTTAGAGAACCATCCATGGTTTGAAGTGGTAACATTAGCTGCAAGTGCAAGAAGTGCAGGAAAAACTTATGAAGAAGCAGTTGGCGGACGTTGGAAAATGGATACTCCAATGCCGGAAGCTGTAAAAAAATTAGTTGTTATGAATGTTGCAGAAGTAGAAAAAGTAGCTTCAACTGTTGACTTTGTATTTTCTGCTGTAGATATGAGCAAAGAAGAAATCAAAGCAATCGAAGAAGAATATGCAAAAACAGAAACACCGGTTGTTTCCAACAACAGTGCACACAGATGGACACCGGATGTTCCTATGGTAGTTCCGGAAATCAATCCACAGCACTTTGATGTCATCGAATTCCAGAAAAAACGTCTTGGAACAACAAGAGGTTTCGTAGCAGTAAAACCAAACTGCTCTATCCAGAGTTATGCACCGGTACTGACAGCATGGAAAGAATTTGAACCTTATGAAGTGGTTGCAACTACTTATCAGGCAATTTCCGGAGCAGGAAAAACATTTAAAGACTGGCCGGAAATGGTAGAAAACATCATTCCATACATCGGTGGAGAAGAAGAAAAGAGTGAACAGGAACCACTTCGTCTGTGGGGCGAAATCAAAGATGGTGTGATTGTAAAAGCATCTGAACCGGTTATCACAACACAGTGTATCCGTGTTCCGGTATTAAACGGACATACAGCAGCTGTATTTGTAAAATTCAGAAAGAAACCAACGAAAGAACAGCTGATTGAAAAATTAGTAAACTTCAAAGGTGTTCCACAGGAATTAGACCTTCCAAGTGCTCCAAAGCAGTTTATCCGTTACATGGAAGAGGATAATCGTCCACAGGTTACTTTAGATGTAAACTATGAAAACGGAATGGGCGTAAGCGTTGGACGTTTAAGAGAAGATACGGTTTATGATTATAAATTTGTTGGTCTTTCTCATAACACAGTACGTGGAGCAGCAGGTGGAGCTGTTCTGTGTGCAGAAACCTTAAAAGCAAAAGGATTTATCACAAAGAAATAATAAGAGATAAATAACGAGAGCAAAAAAATACATCAGGCCGGAGAACTCCCTCCGGTCTGATTGCGTGAAAGAGGAGTTTATGGGCAAATCATTATTTATAGCAGAAAAACCCAGTGTGGCACAAGAGTTTGCAAAGGCGCTGAAAGAACCAATGACAAGAAAAGATGGATATCTTGAGTCAGAACATGCCGTGGTTACCTGGTGTGTGGGACATCTTGTGACAATGAGTTATCCGGAAAAATATGATATCAAATACAAAAGATGGACGCTGGAAACCCTGCCATTTTTGCCAGAAGAATTTAAGTATGAAGTAATCCCTGCAGTAAAAAAACAGTTTGAGATTGTAAGCGGGCTTTTAAATCGAGAGGATGTTGAGACGATTTATGTCTGTACCGACTCTGGTCGAGAAGGAGAATATATCTATCGTCTGGTTGCAATGATGGCAGGTATAAAAGAGAAAACACAAAAGAGAGTCTGGATTGATTCTCAGACCGAAGAAGAGATTTTAAGAGGAATTTCTGAGGCGAAAGATATTTCAGAGTACGATAATTTATCGGAATCGGCATATCTGCGCGCAAAAGAAGATTATCTGATGGGAATTAATTTCTCCAGACTGTTATCCCTAAAATATGGAAATGCGGTGTCTTCTTATCTTGGGACACGGTATCAGGCAATATCGGTTGGACGAGTGATGACCTGTGTGTTGGGAATGGTTGTCAGAAGAGAACGGGAAATCCGTAGTTTTGTGAAGACACCATTTTATCGGGTTGTGGCTTCATTGGAGACAGAAGATGGAGTCGGAAAATTTGATGGAGAATGGCGTGCGGTAAAAGGCAGCCGGTATTTTGAATCTTCAAAACTTTATAAAGAAAATGGTTTCAAAGAGAAAAAAGATGCCGAAGAGCTGGTAGGGATTTTATCGACGGAATCACCTTGTCAGGCTGTGATTGAAAAAATTGAACGTAAAAAAGAAAATAAAAATCCGCCGTTTTTATTTAACCTTGCAGAACTTCAAAATGAGTGTTCCAGATTGTTTAAAATCAGTCCGGATGAAACGCTTAAAATCGTGCAGGAATTGTATGAGAAAAAACTGGTCACTTATCCGAGAACAGATGCCCGTGTGCTGTCTACAGCAGTTGCAAAAGAAATTTATAAAAATCTTCGAGGACTTCAAAGTTATACCAAGGCTGGAGAATTTGCAACAGAAATTTTAAATCAGGGCAGTTATAAAGGAATTGCAAAGACAAGATATGTCAATGACAAACAGATTACCGACCATTATGCAATTATACCGACCGGACAGGGAATGAATGCGCTAAGAAGTCTTTCTCTGGCTTCAGAAAACGTTTATGAAACGATTGTACGCAGATTTTTAAGTGTTTTCTATCCACCCGCAGTTTACCAAAAAGTCAGTCTGATATCCGTTACAAAAGAAGAACGGCTGTTTTCTTCATTTCGGATTCTGATAGAGGAAGGTTACTTGAAAGTAACACAAAATTCCTTTGCCAAAAAGAAGGCAGAAAAAGTGGAAACGGATGCAAAAGAAGGCGAGCAGATGGAAGATAAGACATTTTTAAGTGTTCTTCAGAGTCTGAAAAAAGGAAGCATTTTGCAGGTAAAAGGCTATCAGATTAAAGAGGGGGAAACATCTCCTCCGAAACGTTATACTTCCGGTTCGATGATACTGGCAATGGAAAACGCAGGTCAGTTAATTGAAGATGAAGAACTGCGTGCCCAGATAAAGGGAAGCGGAATTGGAACAAGTGCCACAAGAGCAGAGATTTTAAAGAAATTAATGATGATTTCTTATCTTTCTTTAAATAAAAAGACGCAGGTGATTACGCCGACTCAGCTTGGGGAAATGATTTTTGATGTCGTCAATGTCTCAATTCGACCGCTGTTAAATCCAGAGTTGACTGCAAGCTGGGAAAAAGGGCTGACGTTTGTGGCAGAGGGACAGATTACACCGGATGAATACATGCAGAAACTTGAACAATTTATTACAGTGAGAACCAATGCGGTACTTGGACTTAGAAATCAGTTTGCCCTCAGAAGATTTTTTGATGAGGCATCGGTTTATTATCAGTCAGGAAAAAAGAAAAGCCAGAAAAAGGAGAAAACAAATGGAACAGTTAAAAATCAGTGAATTGTATCAGGATTTAAATCAGACACTCGCAAAAGAATTATTAGAAAGCAAGACGTATCCATGGGAAGTACTGCCTCTGATTAGCGAATTTATTATAAAACTTGGCAGTACCTTAAGTGAGGAAGAATATGAAAAACGTGGAGAAAATGTCTGGGTGGCAAAATCTGCAAAAGTAGCACCGACTGCATTTATCAATGGACCGGCGATTATCGGAAAAGAGGCAGAAGTTCGTCACTGCGCTTTTATCCGCGGAAATGCATTAGTGGGAGAGGGAGCAGTGGTTGGAAATTCTACAGAGTTAAAAAATGTAATTTTATTTAATAAGGTACAAGTTCCACATTATAATTATGTAGGAGATTCTATTTTAGGATATAAATCTCATATGGGCGCAGGTTCGATTACCTCTAATGTGAAATCTGACAAGAAGCTGGTTATTGTAAAAGCAAAAGATACGCAGATTGAAACCGGGCTGAAAAAGTTCGGTGCAATGCTTGGTGATGAAGTGGAAGTTGGCTGTGGCTCTGTCTTAAATCCAGGAACAGTAGTTGGAAGTCATTCTAACGTTTATCCACTTTCTTCTGTACGAGGTGTTGTTCCGGCAAACAGTATTTATAAAAACAAAAATGAAATAGTTGAGAAACAGTAAGATGTACTCTTGGAATTTTCCGAGGATGAATTAAAAACGAAAAGAGGGTTTTATGGAATGGAAATTTTCTAAAAAACAGCTGCTGCCTCCGGTTTTATCAGGGAGTACGTTAAAATGGATTGCGATTGTAACGATGCTGATTGACCATATTGGAGCCGTTTTATTTGAAAACGGATTTATCAAAGCCTATAATCAACAGCTTTCGGGTGCATTTTCTTATTCTGTCACTCATGCAGTCTGGTATGCAGACATTTGGATGAGACGAATTGGGAGAGTTGCATTTCCAATTTTTTGCTTTTTATTAGTAGAAGGTTTTTTCCATACATCGAATCGAAAAAAATATGCACTTCGTCTGGGAATCTTTGCACTTGTGTCAGAGGTTCCCTTTGATTTAGCGTTTCGCAGTTCAATTTTGGAGTTTACCTATCAAAATGTAATGGTGACGTTGTTCATCGGATTTTTGACAATTTGGGCGATGGAGGTACTGCGCCGGAAAAATCCGGCATGGATGGCTGTTGCAGCAGGACTTGGAGTGTTGACCGGATATCTGGCAAGGAGTGATTATGGCTGGAAGGGAATTATTTTAATTCTGATTTTTTATTTATTTTATTATCAGCCCGTGGAAAAAACGATTGCAGGCTGTCTGGCACTTTTATGGGAAGCACCCGCTTGTTTTGCCTTTTTGTCAATTAATTTATATAACCATCAAAGAGGGAGAGGACACTCTTTCAAATACTTTTTCTACTGGTTTTATCCGGTTCATATTTTGGTTTTAGTTGGAATCCGGTATGGGCTGTTTGGAATCTGATAAAGTCTAAGAGAAATCGGCAGGTATGTAAAAACTTCAATGGCTATGAGAAATCCAGAATATTTCCTTGTGTAGTATTGCTGAGACGTGTATAATAAATACATAAAAATTAGTAGAAATCACCAAAGGAGAGAGCGCCATGTGGATTTTAAGATTCAAACCTGTGGATTGTAAAAACTGTTATAAATGTGTCAGAAATTGTCCGGTAAAAGCAATTCGGGTAAAAAATCATCAGGCTCAGATTATGCAGGATGCCTGTATTTTATGTGAAAAATGCACCATTGTCTGTCCCCAGCACGCCAAGGCTGAGAAAAATGATGTTCCAAGTTTAAAGAGAATGATTGCGGAGGGAAGAGAGCTTGTAGCAAGTGTAAACTCTGCTTATATTGCAAAGTATGGAGCCGGAAGTTTTCCTTCTCTTAGAAAAGCTCTGTTAGAGCTGGGATTTTCAGATGTACGTGAAGGTGCAGAGGGAGCTTATCTGGTGAAACGAGAATATGAAAGGTTGCTTGAAGAGGGAGAGAAGGATGTTATGATTAGCTCTATCTGTCCGTCGGTTGTCCGTTTGGTTAAGATTCATTACCCAGAATTGATGGATTCCCTGCTTTCCGTATTATCGCCAATGCAGGCACATGGAAAATATTTAAAAGAGCAGAATCGAGAATGTACGCTTGTCTATATCAGTCCATGTATTTCTCCGATTGCAGAATTAAATGAACAGATTAATGACGTGTCTTATGTTATTTCATTTGATGAATTAGATGACTGGCTTGCAGAAAATCAGATGTGTATCGAAGATGAGAAAGAGAATGTAGAACCGCGATTGTCCCGTATGCGTGCGCTTGGGGGAGGTATGAGCCGGATTATGAAAAAAAATCCGAAATACAGCTATATGAACATAGAAGGAATCGATAACTGTATTCGGGTTTTAAATGAATTAAAAGAAGGGAATATCCATCATTGCTTTTTGGAATTAAATGCCTGCGATGGGGGCTGTATCGGTGGTCCGTCTTTCCAGACAAGTAAAGTCTGCCGGCTTCAGAGTCAGCTTGAACTGGAAAAAGCTTCGATTTCCGATGCCTCAAATATAGAAAACGGTAAAGATTTTGATATTTCCGAAGAAATTAATATGAGCCGTGGGATTATTGGACGAGTTGTGGAGGAATCGTATCCAACGGAAGAAGAACTGCATGAAATTCTGGTAAAAATGGGCAAGACAAGTCCGTTAAAGGAATTAAACTGCGGAGCGTGTGGTTACAATACCTGCCGTGAAAAAGCGATTGCGATTTTCCAGAATAAGGCAGAGGTTTCGATGTGTATGCCTTATATGAGAGAGCGCGAAGCCAGTTATGCGAATAAGATTATCAATGCGATGCCTGGTATGCTTGTGACAGTAAATACAGAATTAAACGTCATCCAATTAAATAAAGCAGCAATGGACTTATTTGATATCCGAAGAAAGAAATCTATTATCGGACAGCCTGTCAGTGAATTGATGGATGACTATGCTTTTGTAAATATGCTGTCTTATGGAAAAACATTCTCACAGGATCAGATTTTTGTAGAAGAATTTAAGGTTTATTTAGACCGTGTGCTGACTTATGATAAAAGCAATGGTCTGATTATCTGTATTATGAAAAATGTAACAAAAGAAATTGCACAGCAGCAGGAAATTCAAAGAACCCGCATTGTGGCAGCAAGGATGGCAGACAAACTGGCAGATGAGCAGCTTCGGATTGTACATAAGATTGCGGAATTGTTAGGAGAAACAGCGGCAGATACCAAGGTTGCCGTAGAAAACTTAAAAGAGACAATTCTTGCAGAGAAAAAAGAAGAGAAACGTGAAAAACCGGAGGTTTGGTTATGAGAGTGTATTTTGACAATCTGTTTGCGGATTTTGCTCATGTCAGCCTAAATAAGAAAAAAGAATCATTGTGTGGAGATTTTTATATCATGGAAGAAAGAGGGTCTGATACCGTTTTAGTACTCTCTGACGGACTCGGAAGCGGTGTAAAAGCAAATATCTTAGCAACATTGACGGCAAAAATGCTTTGTACTATGATGATAAAGAAAATTCATCTGGAAGAAGCGGTAAAAACGATTGCAGAGGCACTTCCTGTGTGTCACGAAAGACAGCTTGCTTATGCTACATTTCTTGCTATGAAGATTACAGGAAGACATGTTTATCTTGCGACCTACGATAATCCGGGATTGATTTTGCTTCGCAAAGGAAAGGTATTTCATTACGAAGAGCAAATTCATTTGATTAACGAGAAGGAAATTCGTGAAGCAGAGTTTGACTTACAAAAAGACGACATGCTGATTTTGATGTCAGATGGTGTAACGAATGCCGGAATGGGGAAGACAACCGATGGAGGCTGGGGATATGAAGAGGTTGAAAAATTTTGTGAACAGAAGTATAAACCGAATCTGAGCGCTCAGCGTATGGCGGTTGATATTGCAGAAGCCTGTGTGGATTTGAATTTAAATGAGACAGATGACGATATTACGGTGCTTACAATCCGTCTTTGCGAACCGTTAGTTACGAATCTGATGATTGGCCCTCCAAGTAAAATGGAAAAAGACGAGGATTTTTTAAGAGTCTTTTTTGAAGAAGAAGGGCAACATATAGTGTGTGGTGGAACGACTGCAAAATTTGTGGCAAACTATCTGGGAGAAGAAGTCGTAACCATTAAGGGGTCAGAAACAGATATGGTTCCAGCGATGTCTACCTTAAAAGGGGTTGATATGGTAACAGAAGGTTATTTGACCTTAAAACAGCTTGTCGCCTATTCAAACCGATGGCTGTCTGACAGTATGGCGGTGATAAGTATCTCAAAACAAAAAGATGCCGCTGCAAAACTGGCAGTGGAATTATTTGAACGTTCTTCCGAAATCAATATTTTCTTTGGAAATGCAAGAAATCCAGCTTATAAAGAACTGAATATTGATTCGAGTGAAAAGCTTCGGCTGACTTATAAATTAAAAGAACATTTGGAGCGGGCAGGAAAAAAAGTCCGTATGAATATCTGGTAAAAAAGAAAAGTATCTGTATAGGACAAAAAATCAAAAAAGTCCCTGCAGATACTTTTCTGGTTTATCAGAAAAAAGTTTTGTCATTCTATAGAAACCAGAATTAGGATTTTGGGAAAAAGAAGGACAATAAAATTTTAATTGCATAGATAATCAACAGAAATTAATAAAAAATTGAAAAATTAATAAAAAAATTGAAAAATATAGCAGAAAAAAAGCGTTTTAAAGATTAAGTTTGTGCACCAATCTTGCTGAAAATATAGTATAATAGCCCATATAGAAAGGGGTGGGCAAAATGACACGAGAAGAAAAATTACAACGTGCGTCTCAAATCATCAAAGAAAGTAAATATCTGGTGTGTCTCCTTGGAATGAGGGTGAGTTATCAAAGTGGATGTACGAACATAGGGGAGCCGGAGGATGCTTATGATATCGAGAGTCGATATGGGTATTCTCCAGAAGAATTGTTTAGTGCAGCGTTTTACAACACCAGACCATCTCAGTTTTATGAATTTTATAAAAATGAAGTTCTCAGCAAAAGAGGTAGAATAAATGAGGGTTTAAAACTGCTTGGTCAACTGGAAGAGATGGGAATTTTAAAATCAATTGTAACAAGAGACATTTACTCTTTGCCAAAACGTGCAGGATGTAAAAATGTACTGGAAATCCATGGAAGCATTTATCGAAATATTTGTCCAAGATGCAGGAAAAAATATCCGTTGAAAGCTTTGCAGGAAAGAGAAAGAAGTGGACTTCCATATTGTGAAAAGTGCGGTTCGATTATCCGTCCGGAAATTTACCTAAAAGGGGAGATGATAGATAATCGTCTGCTTACAAAAGCAGTAGATGAGGTTTCAAGTGCAGAGGTTCTGCTGATGCTGGGCTGCTCGATGCGTTCTGATCTGGGAAGTATGTTTACGAAGTACTTTAAGGGAGAAAAGATTATTCTGATGAATGATCAGGACCATTTTGCAGATGGAAAGGCAGATTTGGTTATCGATGGAAAGGCGATGGATTTGATGAAAGGACTTAGAACTTATATGGTTCCGAATAGTTGAAATGGGCATGCGTTTGCATAAATGAAAAACATTACATAAAAAAATGAAAAAAGAAATACTTTACAAAGTGTAATGCAGGAGATATAATAAGGAATGTATTTTGATTATTTGGAGGAGATAGAGATATGATAGAGAAAAAGATGGAATTATTAGAAGAAGAAAATGACCGTTTAAAAAAAGAGATAGAAAATTTAAGAGAAGCCTGTAAAGTTCAGGAACAGACAATTTCAAAGTTATGGAATGCTTATGTTCAGTTAGAAGAGAAAGTAAATGATAAGTAAAAATCAATAAGCAGAGAACAGAAATAAAAAAAGGTTATCACCGCAGAAGTACGGTGGTAACCTTTTTTGTTAGATAAAAATCCTTAATTTTAAAGGAGTTCTTAGAATTTACCAGCTTTAGCAGCTTCTTCTACGGCTACAGCTACGGCTACAGTCATACCAACCATTGGGTTGTTACCGGCACCGATTAATCCCATCATTTCTACGTGAGCCGGTACAGAAGAAGAACCAGCAAACTGAGCATCAGAATGCATACGTCCAAGTGTATCAGTCATACCGTAAGAAGCAGGACCTGCTGCCATGTTGTCTGGGTGAAGAGTACGTCCTGTACCACCGCCAGAAGCAACGGAGAAGTATTTTTTACCAGCTTCGATACGTTCTTTTTTGTAAGTACCTGCAACTGGATGCTGGAATCTTGTCGGGTTAGTGGAGTTACCTGTGATAGAAACATCAACGTCTTCTTTCCACATGATAGCAACACCTTCACGAACATCATTTGCACCGTAGCAGTTAACTTTTGCACGAAGTCCTGTAGAATAAGGTTTTCTGAATACTTCTTTTAATTCGCCTGTATAGTAATCATATTCTGTTTCAACATAAGTAAATCCGTTGATACGTGCAATAATCTGAGCAGCATCTTTTCCAAGACCGTTTAAGATAACACGCAGAGGCTCTTTACGAACTTTGTTTGCTTTTTCAGCGATACCGATAGCACCTTCAGCAGCAGCGAAAGATTCGTGACCAGCTAAGAATGCGAAACATTTTGTATCTTCTTCAAGAAGCATTTTTCCTAAGTTACCATGTCCAAGACCTACTTTACGCTGGTCAGCAACAGAACCAGGAATACAGAAAGACTGAAGACCTTCGCCGATTGCAGCAGCAGCGTCAGCAGCTTTTCTGCAGCCTTTTTTGATTGCGATAGCAGCGCCTACTGTGTAAGCCCATTTAGCATTTTCGAAGCAGATAGGCTGAATGCCTTCTACCATTTTGTAAACATCAAGACCTGCAGCTTTTGTTACTTCTGCAGCTTCTTCAATGGTATTGATACCGTATTTGTTCAGAGCAGCAAGAACTTGCTTCTCTCTTCTTTCATATGATTCAAATAAAGCCATTAATTTATCCTCCTATTCTTTCTATGACAGTCGCAGTGATAAAAAATTATGTAATCAGTCGTCAGAAATTATTCTTTTCTTGGGTCAATGATTCTCACTGCATCGTCAACACGACCATACTGTCCCTGAGCTTTTTCAAATGCAGTATTTGCATCATCACCAGCTTTGATGAAGTCCATCATTTTACCGAAGTTGATGAATTTGTATCCAATGATTTCATCATCTTCGTCAAGAGCAACACCTGTTACATAACCGTCTGTCATTTCCAGATAACGAGGTCCTTTTGCAAGAGTTCCGTACATAGTACCAACCTGAGAACGAAGACCTTTACCTAAATCTTCAAGACCGGCACCGATTGTCAGACCATTTTCAGAGAAAGCACTCTGGCTTCTTCCGTATACAATCTGTAAGAACAGTTCTCTCATAGCTGTGTTAATTGCATCACATACAAGGTCTGTGTTAAGAGCTTCAAGAATTGTTCTTCCTGGTAAAATTTCAGATGCCATAGCTGCAGAATGAGTCATACCGGAACATCCGATTGTTTCAACTAAAGCTTCCTGAATAATACCATCTTTTACATTTAAGGTTAATTTACATGTACCCTGCTGAGGAGCACACCAGCCTATACCATGAGTAAAACCTGAGATGTCTTTGATTTCTTTTGCTTTTACCCATTTTGCTTCTTCTGGGATTGGAGCTGCGCCGTGGTTTACACCCTGATGTACCGGACACATTGTTTCTACTTCGTGTGAATAAATCATTTTAAAACTCCTTTCAAGAATATATAATTCAAGTGCGTTAGAAATTTAACGTCCTATTCTTCATTATTGTCTCATAAAAAGATAAAAAAATCCAGATCTATTTCAAAAAAAATTGAATCCAGAAAATTTAAACAATGAAAATGGTAACATAGTTGAGTTTGGAAAATAAAAATGGTATGATGAAAATAAAATAAAACTGCATGAAAAAGGCAGAGAAAGAAGGCAAAAATGAGAGTGGCAAACTATTGGGAGGGAAAGCATTATGCATTTTTCTGTAATAAAGAATGTGAATTTTTTCCATGTCATCAGACGAAACATCCGGAAAAATTCAATTGTCTGTTCTGTTATTGTCCCCTGTACGCATTAGGAGATAAATGTGGAGGAAATTTCCAGTTTACGAGAGATGGAATCAAAGACTGCAGTAACTGTGCGCTTCCGCATAATCCGGATAATTATGGATATATAACCGGAAAATATCAGGAAATTATGGAAATTGTAAAGCAGAATGCGGATTTAAAAGAAGAAAAATAAGAAAAACAGGTTACAAAAACCAAAATGATTGATGGAAGAAATAAGATGGTTTGGACTTCCAAAATTTCGTATATCAAGGTATAATAGGACAACAGAAAAATGTAAAACACTGTCTCTCAAGAAGAAACAGAGACGGTAAAAAATAAGATGTATGAAAGAAAATGGGAGGGCAAAGATGTATCAGGCATTACTTTTTGATTTGGATGGAACATTGACAGCATCAGGAGAGGGAATTACAAAATCCATTCAGTATGCATTAAGAAAAATGGGGTATGAATCTCTTGCGGAAGATTTGAAAAAATTAGAAGTTTTTGTTGGACCACCGCTTTTAGAACAGTTAATGGAATACTGTCAGATTGAGGAACCGGAAGCAGAACAGGGCGTTGCCTACTATAGAGAACGTTACAATGTGGTTGGATATTATGAGAATAAACCTTATAAGGGGATTCGCAAGCTTCTGCCAAAATTAAAGAAAAAAGGCTACAAACTGGCAGTTGCTTCTTCCAAACCACAGGGAATGGTAGATGCAGTGCTTGAACACTTTGAACTCAATGAATATTTTGATGTCATCGAGGGTAGTGATGTCAATTTTCCAAGAATGACAAAATCAGATGTGATTGAAATTGCACTAAAAAAACTAGGATTTTTTGAAGCAGAAAAACGAAAAGGTGTTGTCATGATTGGTGACAGAAAATATGATGTGGCTGGTGCGACGGCGTCTCGGCTTGATTGTATTGGAGTCGCTTATGGATATGGCGGAACAGAAGAATTAGAATCAGCAGGTGCGATAAAGGTAGTACAGACGGTAGAAGAACTCGGAGAATTTTTGGGAGTCAGTAAAAAAGCCAGATTCCATGATATTGGAAAAGAGTTATTTTCCACACCGGTTTATCCGGGAGACCCGGCACCGTCAAAGACTCCATTTTATGAAATCAAAAAGGGAGATGACTGTAATCTTACCATTCTTTCTTTTGGAAGTCATAATGGAACACACTTAGATGCACCGAAACATTTCTGTGAAGGCAAACATGGAGTTGACCAGATTCCACTTGAAAAATGTCTGGGTGAATGTAAAGTGATAAAAGCTGAGGGTGTAATCGGAAAAGAAGAGATGGAAGCTTTATTAGCAGATGGTACAAAGAAGCTTTTAATCAAAGGAGAAATTCTTCTGACACCGGAAAGTGCAAAAGTATGCGCAGAGGCCGGACTGGATTTGATTGGAGTAGAAAGTCAGACCGTTGGAGGAAAAGGAACGCAAAAAGCGGTGCATCAGACTTTACTTTCAGCTGAAATTGTAATTTTAGAAGGGTTAGTGTTAGGAGAAGTGACACAAGGAACGTATTTTTTAAGTGCTCTGCCGATGAAAATGGAAGGGCTTGATGGCTCTCCGGTCAGACCGGTATTGATTGAGTATTAAGAAGAAAAAAGAGCTATCTCTGATAGGTAAAAAAATAACCGGACGGGTTTTCCTGTCCGGTTTGTATGTTAAGGTTTAAAGTTCAGCTAATAAAATCGCAGCGAACATAAGGACACAGCCAATCAACTCCCGTGTGCTTAAAGTCTGATGTAAAATCACCCATCCGGCAAGGACAGAGATGACAGATTCCAGACTTAAAATTAAAGAGGCAATGGTTGGATTTAAATTTCTCTGGCCGATAATCTGTAGGGTATAAGCAACACCGCAGGAAAGGATTCCGGCGTATAAAATCGGTGCCCAGGCTGCACAGATACTGGAAAGCTTTGGATTTTCCAGCACGAACATTGGAATCGCAGATAACATTGAGGCAATAAAAAGCTGGATACAGGAGAGTTTGACTCCGCTTACTTTAGAGGAAAAGTAATCAACTACTAAAATGTGAAAAGAGAAAAATAAGGCACCAAGAAGTATCAGGGCATCTCCTTTGGTAAGTGTAAGACTTCCGCTCATACATAACAGATAAAGACCAACAAGGGCAATCAATACACTAATCCAGATTTTTAAATTTACTTTTCGTTTCAAAAAGATACCCAGAATCGGAACGATCACGATATAAAGTGCGGTAATAAATCCGGCTTTTCCGACTGAAGTATATAAAATTCCGATTTGTTGCAAAGAAGTCGCAATAAAAAACAGAATACCACAGGAGATACCTCCAAGAATACTCTCTTTTGGCCAGTCATGCAAAGTATCTTTGTCAACTTTTTTTGCAGTACGTTTTTGGTTCCAGAAGATAACAGGAATCAAAACGAGACTGCCAACAAAACAACGGACAGCATTAAAAGTAAAAGGACCGACGTAGTCCATTCCAACACTTTGGGCGACAAAAGCAACGCCCCAGATAAAAGCGGCGAGAAATAAAAGCAGAGAGCTTTTGAAAGATTTAGTTTTCATAATAGAAAAACTCCTTCATATTTATATAGTTTGTATAGATTATAGCATTCAAAAAAGTAAACTGCAATTACAGAATAAAAGATAGAGAAAATAGAGGAGAAAAAAGAAATGATAGCAAATAAAGAAGAGATTAGAGTTGGGCAGGTTATTGTACACATCTTAGATTCTACCGTTGGGATGCCTGTGCTTTCTGACACAGTATTAGATTATGGTTCAGACTTTGCTGATTTTATAAAAGCACATATCTTTAAAACAGATAACAGTGATGATATCAGAAGATGCGTATTTGAAGAAGAGTCTGCAATTTATAGTTATCTTCAAGAATGGAACAGTGAAAATTTTGTAGATCTCTCAAAAAAAATAGCGGAAGAATTATTTACGATTATGAATCAGAATATTGAAATTCCACAGGCCGATTTAATAATAGCAGAATATGAATTGGAAAAACGAAAATATCTTGCAATTTTAAAAATGGATTATAAGAGTTTTTACACTCATTTGACCAATTCGGATCCGTGGGGAAATAATAATGAGATTATCAGACAAAAAGCGATTTTGCCAGGGGAAAACCAGAAACTTTCAGAGGCAGCTCTCCTCGATTTTGAAGCCCCTCAATATGTGCGTTTGACCGAAAAGAAGTATGAGATAAATGGTGTCAAATCCTATTATTTTTCAAAGTTATTCTTAAAATGCAAGGCATCGCTTTCCGCAAAAAGCCGGTTAAATCTTGTCAGCAAAGCAGTATCCGAGGTTCAGAAAAAATTTTATCATGAATCGGAACAGTTTGAAGTCCAGATGGAGACAAAGAGTATTATTAATGAAGAGTTTTCTAAAGATGGAGTACTTGATGTACCGGTTGTAATGGATAAAATTTTTAAAGAACATCCTAATATGAGAAAAGAAGTTGAAGAAAAATTAGAGAAATACAATCTTGCAAATACAACTGTAGAGCCGCAAAATCCGACAACGACGAAAAAATTTACCAAACAGCATCTGATGACGGACACGGGTATTGAATTGAAAATTCCCATGGAAGAATATAACAATAAAGACAGAATAGAGTTTATTACCAATTCGGATGGGACGATTTCCGTGTTAATTAAAAATATCGGCTGCATTGAAAGTAAGTAGAAAACATGATATAATATATTGTTTTCAGTCAAAAAAGAAAAGTAGGAGGTTTTACTGAATATGAAACGAGAAAAGTTTTCTTCCAGACTCGGATTTATTCTGATTTCGGCAGGATGTGCAATCGGGCTTGGAAACGTATGGCGTTTTCCATATATTTCGGGAAAATATGGCGGAGCGGCATTCGTACTGATTTACTTATTCTTTCTTGCAATTTTAGGACTGCCGATCATGGTTATGGAATTTGCAGTCGGACGTGCAAGTCAGAAAAGTATTGCAACTTCCTTTAATGTACTTGAGAAAAAGGGAAGTAAGTGGCATGTTTACCGTTATTTTGGTATGGCGGGAAATTATCTGTTAATGATGTTTTATACAACCATCGGAGGCTGGATGCTTCAGTATTTCTTTAAGATGGCAAAAGGTGATTTTGTCGGATTAAATGCAGAACAAATCAGCAGGGTATTTGGAGAGGTTTCCACAAGCAAAAACAGCATGATTTTCTGGATGTTTGTGATTGTTGTACTTGGATTTTTAGTCTGCTCTCTTGGACTGCAAAATGGTGTAGAGAAGATTACTAAAGTCATGATGGTAGTGCTTCTGGCATTGATGTTGGTGCTGGCAGTCCGCTCCTGTACGTTAGATGGTGCATCAGAGGGATTAAAGTTCTACTTGCTTCCGGATTTTAAGAAGCTGACAGAATATAATGTCACAGAAGTTGTATTTGCAGCGATGGGGCAGGCGTTCTTTACTTTAAGCCTTGGAATCGGTGCACTTGCAATTTTTGGAAGCTATATTGGAAAAGAAAGAAAACTGACCGGAGAAGCTATCAGTATTACAATTTTGGATACCTTTGTTGCAATTGTTGCGGGATTGATTATTTTCCCGGCCTGTTTTGCTTTTGGCGTAGACCCTGGAGAAGGACCGGGACTGGTATTTGTAACTCTGCCAAACGTATTTAACGCAATGGCAGGTGGAAGAGTCTGGGGAACATTCTTCTTTTTATTTATGACATTTGCAGCGTTATCTACAATCATTGCAGTATTCCAGAATATCATTGCATTTGCACAAGATTTATGGGGATGGGGGCTTAAAAAGGCAAGTTTTGTCAATATGATTGCAGTATTTGTTTTATCCCTGCCATGTATCTTTGGAATGACCATCTGGAGTGACTTTACGATTCTTGGAAAAGATATTATGGGATTTGAAGATTTCCTGGTAAGTAATAATTTATTACCACTTGGTTCTTTAGTTTATCTGATGTTTTGTGTCTCTCGTTATGGATGGGGATGGGACAATTTCTTAAAAGAAGCAAATACAGGAGTAGGAATTTCTTTCCTGAAAAAAATTCGTTTTTATCTGAACTATATTCTGCCGTTGATTGTACTGTATATCTTTTTCCAGGGATACTGGAGTCTGTTTCAGAGTTTATAGAAAAATTCCTTGAAATCGCTTAAGTTTACAGGTATACTTAGGTCAGGATATGCAAAAAGGCAGATTTAAGAAGATTTAAGAATGGAAGAAATCCTTAAAACTGTCGGAATAAAAAATTAGGAAATACAAGAGGAAAAACCATGAAGAGAATTTTATTAAAATTAAGCGGAGAAGCACTTGCAGGTCCAAAAAAAACAGGATTTGACGAAGCAACAGTTATGGAAGTGGCACGTCAGGTAAAGACTTTGGTGGACGAGGGAATTCAGGTTGGAATCGTAATTGGAGGCGGTAATTTCTGGAGAGGCCGTACCAGCGAAAATATCGACCGTACAAAAGCAGACCAGATTGGTATGCTGGCAACTGTTATGAATTGTATTTATGTGTCAGAAATTTTCCGTGCAGCAGGAATGAAGACAAATGTACTGACTCCGTTTGAATGTGGTTCTTTTACAAAATTATTCTCAAAAGACCGTGCAAACAAATATTTTGAAAAAAATATGGTTGTTTTTATGGCAGGTGGTACCGGACATCCGTATTTTTCAACGGATACAGCAACTGTACTTCGTGCAATTGAAATTGAAGCAGAGACTATCTTCCTTGCAAAAGCAATTGATGGTGTTTATGACAGCGACCCGAAAACAAATCCGGATGCAAAGAAATATGATGAAGTCAGCATTGATGAAGTCATCGCAAAGAATTTACAGGTTGTAGATATGACCGCTTCTATTTTATGCAGAGACAATAAAATGCCGATGCTGGTATTTGGTTTAAATGAAAAAGACAGTATTGTAAATACTGCTCATGGAATCTTTACAGGAACAAAAGTATTGGTATAAAAGCAGGAGGGATTTTTTAATATGGCAGACGAAAGAATTGAAAAATATGAAAGCAAGATGACAAAGACTCTTGAGAGTCTGGAAAAAGAACTGTCCACAGTTCGTGCAGGACGTGCAAATCCGCATATCTTAGATAAAATCACAGTAGACTATTATGGAGCACCAACTCCACTTCAGCAGGTAGCAAATGTTACAGTACCGGAAGCAAGAATGATACAGATTCAGCCTTGGGAAGCATCTTTAATCAAGGAAATTCAGAAAGCGATCCTTTCTTCTGATTTAGGATTAAATCCAAATACAGATGGAAAAATAATTCGTCTGGTATTACCGGAGCTGACAGAGGAACGAAGAAAAGAACTGGTAAAAGATGTAAAGAAAAAAGGGGAAGCTGCAAAAGTTGCAGTCCGCAATATCAGAAGAGATGCCAACGATGCGTATAAGAAACTGGCAAAACAGGATGTGTCTGAGGATGAAATCAAAGAACTGGAAGACAAAATCCAGAAACTCACAGACAAGTTTGTGAAAAATATTGACAAAGCAGTAGAAGAAAAATCAAAAGAGATTTTAACTGTATAAGCTGTATAAAACAGAGGGGGCACATACATATTACGTATTGTGCCCCTTTTATGCGTAGGAGGAAAAAATGGTAATACCGAATCATGTGGCAATTATTCTGGATGGAAACGGACGTTGGGCAAAAAAGAAAGGGATGCCAAGAACGTATGGGCATGTCAAAGGCTGTGAAAATCTGGAAAAAATCTGTTCTGTTGCAAAAGAACTAGGAGTAAAATATCTGACCGTATATGCATTTTCTACGGAGAACTGGAAACGATCCAAAGAAGAGGTGGATGCGCTGATGAAATTATTCCGTAATTATATGAAAAAGTGCATTAAAATTTCAAGGGATAATAAGATGCAGGTACGTGTCATTGGAGATCCGACAGCATTTGACCCTGATTTACAGGAAAAAATTAAAGAGTTAGAAGAATATTCCAGTCAGTACGATGAATTATATTTTCAGATTGCTTTAAACTATGGAAGCCGTGATGAAATTAAAAGAGCGGTACAGAAGATGGCAGAGGATGTAAAAGCAGAAAAGTTAAATCCGGAAGAAATTTCGGAACAGACGATTTCTGATTATCTTGACACGAAAGGACTTCCTGACCCGGATTTGTTAATCCGCACCAGTGGAGAAGAGCGTCTTTCAAACTTTTTAATGTGGCAGCTTGCCTATACAGAATTTTATTTTACCGATGTGGCATGGCCGGATTTTAATAAAGCAGAGTTTGAAAAGGCAATTGCAAAATACAATCAGAGAGACCGTCGTTTTGGTGGGGTAAAGGAGGAGCCGGCAAATGTTTAAGACGAGACTGATTAGCGGAATTATTCTGGTCATCATTGCACTTGCAACGATTATTCCGGGAGGTCCGGTGCTTTATGTGACTTTGCTTGCAATTTCTTTGATTGGCATGCAGGAATTATACCGTGCGATGAAAGTGCGTGAGAAAAATTTTAATTTTCTGGAACTTGCGGGTTATGCCGGTGCAGTTTGTTATTACCTTTCTTTATTAAAAGGTGGAGAGCTCCCGCAGATGGCATTGATGTTTGCACTTGTGCTCTTAATGGCTGTGTATGTATTCACGTATCCAACCTATCATGCAGACCAGATTATGTCGGCAATGTTTGGAATTCTCTATGTGGCAGTTATGCTTTCTTACATCTATAAGACCCGATGCTTAGAAGGCGGTGGCTGGCTGGTTGGTCTGATCTTTTTAAGCTCCTGGGGAAGTGATACCTGTGCATACTGCGTGGGAATGTTGATTGGAAAACACAAGATGGCTCCTGTTTTAAGTCCGAAAAAATCAGTAGAAGGCGGAGTTGGTGGAGTAATCGGCGCAGCCCTGCTTGGTGCAATTTATGCACTGGTTATCTCAAATTGGAATGGTACGTCCACTCATACGCCTCTTATGTATGCCTTAATCTGTGCAGTGGGCGCACTGATTTCCATGGTAGGAGATTTGGCTGCATCGGCGATTAAGAGAAATAAAGAAATTAAAGATTATGGAACATTAATTCCTGGACATGGCGGAATTTTAGATCGGTTTGACAGTGTAATCTTTACCGCACCGTTTATTTATTTTCTGTCCATGATACTTTTGTAGAAAGGATTGAACTTACATGAAGAAAATTGCGATATTAGGTTCGACAGGTTCAATAGGAACGCAGACGCTTGATGTCATCAGCAAAAAAGAAGATTTGGAAGTGGTCGGGATTTCTGCCGGAAGCAATATTGAGATGCTTGAAGCACAGATTCGTCGGTTTCATCCTCTTTTAGCAGCTGTTGGTGATGAAAAAAAAGCACAAGAATTAAAAATCAAAGTGGCAGATACAAACTGCAGGGTAGTCGGTGGAATGGATGGACTTTTGGAACTTGCTCAGATGGAAGAGTCTGATATTTTAGTGACTGCGATTGTGGGAATGATTGGAATCCGTCCGACAATTGCCGGAATTGAAGCCGGAAAAGACATTGCTCTGGCAAATAAAGAGACTTTGGTAACGGCAGGGCATTTGATTATACCGCTTGCAAAAAAATGTAAAGTGCGGATTCTTCCGGTGGACAGTGAACACAGTGCGATTTTTCAGGCATTAAACGGAGAAGAAAGCAGACGGATTCATAAATTATTAGTGACTGCTTCGGGCGGTCCGTTTCGTGGAAAAAAACGGGAAGAATTGGAAAATGTACAGGTAGAAGATGCCTTAAAGCATCCAAACTGGTCAATGGGACAGAAAATTACGATTGATTCAGCAACACTGGTCAATAAAGGGTTAGAAGTAATGGAAGCAAAATGGCTGTTTGGAGTTCCGGTTGAACAGATTCAGGTTGTCGTTCAGCCACAAAGCGTGATTCATTCAATGGTGGAATTTGAAGATGGTGCAGTTATGGCACAGCTTGGAACCGCAGATATGCGTCTGCCAATCCAGTATGCCTTATATGGCGGAGAACGTCGTTTTTTAGATGGAGAACGTCTGGATTTTGCAGCATTAAGATCAATTACATTTGAAGAACCTGATATGAAAACCTTCCGTGGGCTTCCACTTGCAATCAAAGCATCGAAAATTGGCGGTTCTATGCCGACGGTGTTTAATGCGGCAAATGAAAAAGCGGTTGGAATGTTTTTGAAAAAGCAGATTCGTTTTCTTGACATTTATTCAATTATTGAAGAAACCATGCAGACACATACTGTAATTGAGCGACCGGATGTAGAGACAATTACGGAATTAGAGCAGGATGTATATAGACAGATTGGAGGCAGATGGTAAGTTGTCGAAGCTATTAAATATACTCGTCGCGATTATTATCTTTTCTGTGATTGTAGTGTTCCACGAATTAGGACATTTTCTTCTGGCTAAGAAAAATGGAATTGAGGTAACTGAATTTTCTCTTGGAATGGGTCCACGTCTTTTATCGACGGTAAAAGGAAATACACGCTATTCTCTAAAACTATTTCCAATTGGCGGTTCCTGCATGATGGTAGGAGAAGACGGAGAAGAAGATGGACCAGGTTCTTTTGGGCATGCATCTGTCTGGGGACGAATCAGTGTAGTTGCAGCCGGACCAATATTTAATTTTATTCTTGCATTTGTGTTTGCATTGGTCATTACGAGTGTGATGGGATATGACCCGCCAAAGGTACTTTCGGTGGAAGAAAATTCTCCGGCCGAAAAGGCAGGATTACAAGTGGGAGATATCATTACGAGTTTTCAGGGGAAACATATTTCCATCGGCAGGGATATCAGTTTGTATGAATCTCTTTATGGAATGCAGCAGGATCAGATTAAGATGACTGTAAAAAGAGACGGAAAAAAGATTGATTTAAATTTTAAAGCTGCAAGTGAAAAGAAATATATGTTAGGCTTTTCTTATGTTCCGGATGGAGAACCGGAAATTACGGAAGTCTTTGTCGATGGAGCGATGATGAAAGCCGGAGTGCTTGCAGGAGATGTGATTACCGCAGTAGATGGAACGAAAGTTTCGACAGGAGAAGAACTTCAGACGTATCTGGGAGAGCACCCGCTTGGAGAGAATGCTGTGACGATTACGGTTTCGAGAGATGGAAAAGAGAAAGAATTTACGGTTCAACCAACGGTACGGACACAGGTCAGCACTGGATTTGTCTATAATCTGTATCGGGAAAAGACAAATTTCTTTGGTGTGTTAAAATACAGTGCAGTGGAAGTCCGATATTGGATTTCAAGTACGATTGACAGTTTGGGACTACTAATCAAGGGGACGTTTCGTGTCAACGACCTGTCAGGTCCGGTCGGAATTGTAGATGCAATCGGAAGTTCCGTAGAAGAGGCAAAATCAGAGGGAACCGTTGTGATGTGGATGCAGATGTTCTACTGGGCAATTCTGTTATCTGCAAACTTAGGTGTCATGAATCTTCTTCCGCTTCCGGCACTTGATGGGGGACGACTGGTATTTTTACTGATTGAGGCGGTAACGAAAAAGAAAGTCAATCCGAATATCGAGGGAATGATTCATTTTGCCGGATTTGTACTTTTAATGGCTTTGATGGTTTTTGTATTTATGAATGATATAAAACGTTTATAATGGAAAGAAAAATGGTTTGAGGTTTTGACCTTGAACCATTTTTTCACGTTTTGGGAAAGAGAGGCATATCTTAAAGCGATGAGCCTTTTGAGGTGTTTTATGCGAAGAAACGGACTAACAGCAATGCAAAATGACCAGATTGATAAAGGCGGTCTTAAGATTTCAGTTGTTTCGTCGAACAGAAATCGTCCAATTGCAAATGCGAGGATTGAAATCACTTATACAGGAGAACCGGAGAGGATTGTAGAGCGTCTGATAACAGATGAAAATGGTCAGATTCCTGAAATTGAATTGTCAGCACCGCCGATTGAGTACAGTATGACGCCGTCTGAGTATCAGCCGTATTCCGAGTATGATTTTCGGATTACGGCTGATGAGTTTGAACCAATTACAATTTCAGGTGCAGAAATTCTGCCTGAGATTACTGCACTTCAAACGATAAAACTCAATGAGAGAAGTATAAGAGAACCATTTGAGGTTATTACAATTCCAGACCATACCCTGTATGGAAATTATCCACCGAAGATTCCGGAAGATGAGATTAAACCGGTGGATGAAAGTGGAGAAATTGTTTTAAGCAGGGTCGTAATACCGGAATTTATTGTGGTACATGATGGTTCACCGGAAGACTCTACGGCAAATGATTACTATGTGCGATATCGGGATTATATTAAAAATGTAGCTTCGAGTGAAATTTATGCGACCTGGCCGAGAGAAACGATTAAGGCAAATGTACTGGCAATTATGTCATTTACTTTAAATCGGGTGTATACAGAATGGTATCGAAACAGGGGATATGATTTTACGATTACTTCCTCTACAGCGTTTGATCATAAATGGATTTTTGGAAGAAATATTTTTGATACGATTTCAGAAGTGGTAGATGAAATCTTTTCGTCTTACCTGTCACGGCCGGGAGTACGTCAGCCGATTCTGACTCAGTACTGTGATGGGGAACGGGTTTCGTGTCCTGGCTGGATGACCCAGTGGGGCAGTAAATATCTTGGGGATGGAGGGTATTCGGCCATTCAGATTCTTAGAAATTTCTATGGAAGTAATCTGTACATTAATACAGCAGAGGAAATCTCAGGGATTCCGCTTTCCTGGCCGGGATATGATTTGGATATCGGGGCTTCCGGAGATAAGGTGTCACAGATTCAGGAACAGTTAAATGCAATCCGTGAGGGGTATCCGGCACTGCCGAAGGTTCGGGTAGATGGAATTTATGGAGAAGGAACACAAAGAGCTGTTCGGGAATTTCAGAGAATCTTTGGGCTTCCGGTGACAGGAATCATTGACTATCCAACCTGGTATCGGATTCAGGATATTTATGTTGGAGTGACAAGGATTGCAGAATTAGTATAATTGGTTGAATTGTTTGAATTGCCAATATATAAAAAGAAATTATTTAAAGATTCCATTAAAAGATAAAAATATTTCAAAAAGAAAGATAAATTATTCACAAATACAGTATGGATAAGCCATAAAATATGTTGCATAATGAAGGGGAGAAAGGATACGGTAAATGGATTGGAAAAAGGAGAAGATAAATTTATGAAAGAACAGGATAAAAGATTACAGGATTTAGGGGTACAGATTTCAATTTATCGGAAACAGAAAAAGATGACACAGGCACAGTTAGCAGTAGAGATTGGTATTAGCCGGACACATATGAGTAACATTGAGGCATTGAATATGCCGACTCAGATTTCGGTGGATACATTATTTAAGATTGCGGATGTACTGGGAATTAAAGTTTCTAATTTGTTTGAAGAGATTTAAATAAATAATGGGGTATGATATGAGTCAGTAAAGTGGGCATTCGCAATCCGCTTATCTGCATTTGGAAAAATTCTATATGAATCAGAGTAGAACAGGAATGTCTACTTTACAAACTGATGAAAAAGCGATAGAATAAGACCAGATGAAAATAAAAAAGAACAGGGAAAAAGGCTGTCAGGCTAAAAGAACTCTTTTGGCAGGACAGCTTCTTTTTTTCAGGCAGATGGAGGATGCATGTATGGCAAAGTATATGATGGCGCTGGATGCTGGAACAACCAGCAACCGCTGTATTCTTTTTAATGAAAAGGGGGAAAAAGTCAGTCTGGCACAGAAAGAATTTACCCAGTATTTTCCAAAACCAGGCTGGGTGGAACATGATGCAAATGAAATCTGGTCAAGCCAGCTTGGAGTTGCGGTAGAAGCAATGCAGAAAATCGGGGCGACGGCTTCAGATATTGCGGGAATTGGAATTACCAATCAAAGAGAGACAGCGATTGTATGGGATAAAAAGAGTGGAGAACCGGTTTATCATGCAATTGTATGGCAGTGCAGACGAACTTCTCAGTATTGTGATTCCTTAAAAAAGAAAGGACTCACAGAAACATTTCGCCAAAAAACCGGTTTGATTGTGGATGCGTATTTTTCAGGAACGAAAATTAAATGGATTCTGGACCATGTAGAGGGAGCAAGAGAGAAAGCAGAAAAGGGAGAACTGCTTTTTGGAACAGTGGAGACCTGGCTGATTTGGAAACTGACAAAGGGGGCAGTGCATGTTACGGATTATTCCAATGCTTCAAGAACCCTGCTTTATAATATCAATGAATTAAAATGGGATGAGGAGATTTTAGAAGAACTTCAGATTCCGCGCAGTATGCTTCCGGAAGTAAAGCCATCAAGCTATATTTACGGAAAGACAGATGCAAGTTTTCTTGGAGGAGAAATTTCAATCGCCGGGGCAGCAGGTGACCAGCAGTCGGCACTGTTTGGACAGACTTGTTTTAATAAAGGAGAAGCAAAAAACACTTATGGAACAGGCTGTTTTTTATTGATGAATACCGGAGAAAAACCAGTCTTTTCTAAAAATGGACTGGTTACAACCATTGCCTGGGGACTGGATGGAAAAGTAAATTATGCACTTGAGGGTTCGGTGTTTGTCGCAGGAGCAGCAATTCAGTGGCTTCGGGATGAATTAAAGATTATTGACAGTTCAGAAGATTCGGAATACATGGCAAAAAAAGTGGAAGATACCAACGGCTGTTATGTTGTTCCGGCATTTACTGGTCTGGGTGCGCCATATTGGGATCAGTATGCGAGAGGTACGATTGTGGGGCTGACAAGGGGTGTAAATAAATATCATATTATTCGTGCTACATTGGAATCCATCGCTTATCAGGTGTGCGATGTCGTAAAAGCAATGGAAGCAGATTCAGGAATTTCGCTTTCTTCTTTAAAAGTAGATGGTGGAGCGAGCGCCAATGATTTTTTGATGCAGACACAGGCAGATATCGTTCAGGTTCCGGTAAAACGTCCAAGCTGTGTTGAGACAACTGCAATGGGAGCTGCCTATCTTGCAGGACTTGCAGTCGGATACTGGAAAAACAGAGAAGAGATTATTAAAAACTGGGAAGTGGAACAAAGCTTTGAACCGGTTTTAGAAAAAGAAGAGCGGGATAAGAAGATGAAAGGCTGGGAGCGTGCAGTGACCTGTTCTTACGGTTGGGCAAAAGAGGATGATGAAAATGAGTGAAGAAAATCTGGAAGTACCGTTTGAATTTGGCGAATGTCATGCCCATATTTTTATGGATGGGAAAAATTATAAAAAGGCAGTGGAACGTCATAAAAACGGAGTAGATGAATCGGTAATCCGCAGTCATTTTGCATGTTATCAAACACAGGGAATTCATTTTGTGAGAGACGGAGGTGACGCTCTTGGCGTTTCAAGACGAGCAAAAGAGCTGGCACCGGAATACGGAATTGATTATCGGACACCGATTTTTGCGATTCATAAAAATGGTCATTATGGGAAAATTGTCGGAAAAGGATTTGATACCTTAAAAGAATATACGGCTTTGGTTAAGAAAGTAAAAACACAGGGCGGAGATTTTATTAAAATTATGACAACCGGAATTATGGATTTTGACACCGATGGCGGAATTACCGGAGAAGCTTTAAGAGCACAGGAAGTCAAAGAGATGGTTCATATTGCTCACGAAGAGGGATTTGCAGTGATGTGCCATACAAACGGTACAAAAGCAGTGGAGGCACTCATAGAAGCCGGAGCAGACAGTGTGGAACATGGAAATTATATGGAGGAGCAGACAATAAAGAGTCTGGCTGATTCCGATCTGGTCTGGGTACCGACAGTTACAGTTGTTCCAAATATGTTTGGATGCGGGCGGTTTTCGGATGAGCTTCTGCATAAAATTTATGAAAAAGAAAAAACGAATATCAAAAAAGGACTTCAGTATGGAGTAAAGATGGCACTTGGCAGTGATGCCGGCGCATATCTGGTGTTCCATGGTCAGGGAATTTTAGATGAATATGCAAGATTTCTGGAATGCAGAAAAGAAATTCAAGAAGAGAGTCAGGAAAATGAACAAGAATTTCTGTCGGTTTGTGAGTTAAAAGCAAGGCTGAAAGCTGGAGAAGCAGAAATTAGAAAAAAATTCAAAAAAATCGAAAAAAGTTATTGACGAAATAAAACTTTGGTGATATACTTCTATTTGTCGCTTGATGAGGGCGGCAAATGAGAAGCGGGAGTGCTGGAATTGGCAGACAGGCTAGACTAAGGATCTAGTGGTCGAAAGGTCGTGTGGGTTCAAGTCCCATCTCCCGCATAACAGAGGCGGAAAACTTTTAGAGATAAAGGTTTTCCGCTTTTTCGTTTTATATAATATTGTGATGCAAGAAAAAGTGTATCTTTCTTTTTGCAAAAAACACATTGATTCGTGAATTTATTGCAAAAAACGATAATAAATGATGTTATCAGAAAAAAATAGAGTTTTTTTCAAAAATATGTTGACAAAACACGAAATCACTGATATACTTCTGTTTGTCGCTTGATAAGGGCGATAAATGAGAAGCGGGAGTGCTGGAATTGGCAGACAGGCTAGACTAAGGATCTAGTGGTCGAAAGGTCGTGTGGGTTCAAGTCCCATCTCCCGCATAACAGAAACGGAAAAGCTATTAGAGATAAAAGCTTTTCCGTTTTTTCGTATAATCAGGAAAACAGTTTTTCGATAAAAGAAGAAAGTGAGAATTAAGAAAAAAATATCGAAAAACAAAAGGATTTTACAGATTTGCCTGTAATAATTAATATGAGACAACTTTTTTTCCACAGAGAGGGTGATAGATCGTGACAATACGAGAAGAAGCGCAACTGGAAGAGGAAAGAATTTTAAGTCCTTATGCAGCAAAAAGTGCAAAAAGCAGAGGACGGGAAACTTATGAGGAAGAATGTGATATCCGGACCATGTATCAACGTGACAGGGACCGGATAATTCATTCTAAAGCATTTCGCAGACTGAAAGATAAAACCCAGGTGTTTTTAGCACCGCAAGGGGATCATTACCGGAATCGGCTGACACATACAATTGAAGTATCTCAGATTGCAAGAACCATTGCGAAAGCACTTCGTTTAAATGAAGATTTAGTGGAAGCCATTGCACTCGGACATGATTTGGGGCATACTCCATTTGGTCATGCGGGAGAGCGAGCCTTAGACCAGGTGTGTCCCCTTGGATTTGCGCATTATAAACAAAGTGTGCGGATTGCAGAGCGTCTGGAACGAGGTGGGAAGGGATTAAATCTTACCTTTGAAGTCAAAGATGGAATGATGAATCACAGGACAAGCGGAACACCGCATACGCTAGAAGGACAGGTCGTTCGGATTAGTGATAAGATTTCCTATATTCATCATGATATGGATGATGCCAAGCGTGCCGGAGTTATCACCGAAGAGGCAGTACCAAAGTATTTGAGGGAACTTCTTGGAGAGACGACAAAGGAACGGCTCAATACGTTGATTCATGATATTGTAAAGAACAGCAAAGGCAGGGATGAGGTCCTGCTGTCACCGGAAATTGAAGCAGGAATGAAAGCACTTCGAGAGTTTATGTTTGAAGAGGTTTATCTAAGTCCTGTGGCAAAAGAAGAAGAGGAGAAAGCAGAGCAGTTAGTGGAGACTCTGTATAAATATTATGTAAGAAATCCTGAAAAAATGTCGGCAGAGTATCGAAAGCTTCTGAAAGAAGGAGAAGTGCAGGAGCGGGTAGCCTGCGATTATATTTCAGGAATGACAGACCAGTACTCGATGGAAAAATTCAGGGAAATTTTTATTCCCAAAGGATGGAGCGTTTATTAATTATGTATTATTCGGATGATGTGATTGAAGAAGTCCGTATGAAAAATGATATTGTGGATGTGATCTCAGGATATGTCAGACTTCAGAGAAAAGGAAGTTCCTATTTTGGATTATGTCCGTTTCATAATGAAAAATCCCCTTCCTTTTCGGTCAGCCCATCCAAACAGATGTATTACTGCTTTGGATGCGGAGCCGGAGGAAATGTGTTTAATTTCATTATGGAATATGAAAATTTTACCTTTATTGAGGCAGTAAAATATCTTGCAGACAGAGCTGGAGTCAAGCTTCCGGAACAGGAGTATTCAAAAGAAGCAAGGGCAGCGGCAGATTTAAAGACCATTCTGCTTGAGGTAAACAAAAAAGCAGCTGCTTATTATTACTATCAGCTGAGACAGGAAACAGGGAAAAAAGCACTGGAATATCTGCAGAAACGAGAATTATCAGAAGAAACGATAAAAGCGTTTGGGCTTGGATATACCGGGAATTATTCAGATGGTCTGTATCGGTATTTAAAATCAAAGGGGTATTCTGACCAGATTTTAAAAGAGGCAGGGCTTTTCTTCTTTGACGAAAGACAGGGAATGAAGGATAAATTCTGGAATCGTGTGATGTTTCCGATTATGGATGTCAATAATCGTGTGATAGGTTTTGGTGGGCGTGTGATGGGAGATGCACAGCCGAAATACATGAATTCACCGGAAACAAAAATTTTCGATAAGAGTCGTAATTTATATGGACTGAATATTGCAAGGCGAACCAGAAAAAATTATTTAATTATCTGTGAAGGCTACATGGATGTGATTTCCATGCATCAGGCGGGATTTACCAATGCAGTTGCATCACTCGGTACAGCCTTAACTTCGGGGCATGCCAGTCTGATGAGAAGATATACAAAAGAAGTATTATTAACTTATGACAGTGATGAAGCCGGTCAGAAAGCTGCACTTAGAGGGATTCCGATTTTAAGAGGAGCGGGACTTCGACCGAAAGTCGTAAATCTGGCACCTTATAAAGACCCTGATGAATTTATCAAGGCAGAGGGTATGGAAGCGTTTGAAAAACGACTTGAAAATGCAATGAATTATTTTCTGTTTGAGGTACAGGTCTTGGAAAAAGAGTATGATTTTAATGACCCGGAAAGCAAAACCGAGTTCTATCGCGCAATTGCAGAAAAGTTATTAGAATTTCCAGAGGAACTTGAAAGAAATAACTACATTGAAAGCATTTCAAAAAAATATCAGATTCTGCCGGAAGATTTACGGAGAATGGTAAACAATATGGCACTTTCGGGTCGGAGAGTGACACAGCCAAAAGCTGAAAATCTGACAGACAGAAGAAAAGCAAGAAAAAAAGAAAGTGGAAAAGAAGCTTCCCAAAAACTGATGTTGACCTGGCTGACTTCTTATCCAAAAATGTTTGAGACAATAAGTGGCTATATTACGCCGGATGATTTTACAACACCGTTGTATCAGGAAGTTGCAAAGCTGCTGTTTGCGCAGTATGAAGAAGAACACGCAGTCAATCCGGCAAAGCTTTTAAACCGCTTTACGGACAGTGAAGAACAAAAGGAAGTGACATCCTTATTTCACGCAACTTTGCATTTGGAGGGAGATGAAGAACGCAAACAGGCGATTCGTGAAACCGTATGCAGATTGAAACGGGACAGCATAGCCTATCAGACATCAAATCTGGCACCGACAGATATGATTGGACTGCAAAAACTTTTAGAAGCCAGAAAACGTCTGGAAGAAATAGAAAGTGGAAAAATCACACTGCATATTTCTTTTGATTGAGGTAAAGATATAAATAAGTTATGAGAGGATGGAACGATTATGGAAATGAATATGGCAAAATTTAGCGAGAAACTGCACGAACTTGTAGAGATGGGCAAAAAGAAGAAAAATGTGCTGGAATACAAAGAAATTAATGAAGTGTTAAAAGATATGGAATTAGATTCCGATGCAATGGATAAACTCTACGAATATCTTGAAGCTTATGGAATTGATGTGCTGCGTATTCCGGAAGGAGATTCCGATGATACATTTCTTTTGAGCGATGATGATGAAGTAAACTTAAGTGAAGAAGACGAAGTGGATATGGAAAATATCGACTTGTCTGTTCCGGAAGGTGTCAGCATTGAAGACCCTGTTCGTATGTATTTAAAAGAAATCGGTAAAGTTCCGCTTTTAAGTGCAGAAGAGGAAATTGAATTGGCAAAAAGAATGGAAGAGGGAGATGAAGCTGCAAAGAAACGTCTTGCAGAGGCAAACTTAAGACTGGTAGTCAGCATTGCAAAACGTTATGTAGGACGAGGCATGCTGTTTCTTGATTTGATTCAGGAAGGAAACTTAGGTCTGATTAAAGCGGTTGAAAAGTTTGATTATCGTAAGGGCTATAAATTCTCTACTTATGCAACCTGGTGGATTCGTCAGGCAATTACAAGAGCAATTGCAGACCAGGCACGTACCATCCGTATTCCGGTTCATATGGTTGAAACCATCAATAAGCTGATTCGTGTTTCACGTCAGCTTCTTCAGGAACTGGGAAGAGAACCACAGCCAGAAGAAATTGCAGAAAGAATGGATATGTCCGTTGACCGTGTTCGTGAAATTTTAAAAATTTCTCAGGAGCCGGTATCTCTTGAAACACCAATCGGTGAGGAGGAAGACAGCCACCTTGGAGATTTTATTCAGGATGATAATGTTCCGGTACCAGCCGATGCTGCTGCGTTTACACTGTTAAAAGAGCAGTTAGTAGAGGTTTTAAGCACATTGACAGATAGAGAACAGAAAGTTCTGCGCCTGCGTTTTGGTCTGGATGATGGAAGAGCAAGAACGCTTGAAGAAGTTGGAAAAGAGTTCAGCGTAACCAGAGAGCGTATCCGTCAGATTGAAGCAAAAGCACTTAGAAAACTGCGCCATCCAAGCAGAAGCCGTAAGTTAAAAGATTATCTGGATTAAGAACGGGTAGTAAGAAAGAGAGCGTAAAGATGCAGATTTCAAAAAGATTAGAAGCAGTTGCTTCTTTTGTAGAACAGGGCAGTGTGATTGCTGACGTAGGCTGTGACCATGGATATATTCCGATTTATCTGTATCAGAAAGGCATGATACCCAAAGCCATTGCCATGGATGTGAATAAAGGACCGCTTGAGCGGGCCGAGATTCATATTCGTGAATACGGGCTGGGGGAATACATAACGACCCGTCTTTCCGATGGCGTCCGTGCATTAAAACCGAATGAAGCAGATGCCGTAGTTATTGCCGGAATGGGTGGGGCATTAATGGAAAAAATCATAGAAGAGGGAGAGGAGACATTAAACAGTGTCTCCTATCTCATTTTGCAGCCACAGTCTGAACTGGCACATTTCCGCCGGTTTCTTCACCAAAAAGGATATTGTATCGAGCAGGAAAAAATGGTCTTGGAAGATGGCAAATATTATCCAATGATGAAGGCGAGAAAAGGCAGAGAGTCTTATGTGCGGGAGATAGATTACCGTTTTGGAAAGGGACTCTTAGAAGAAAAAAATCAAGTGCTCTATCAGTTTTTATTGAAAGAACAAAAGTCTTTGGAAACGGTGAAAGCACGCTTAGAGTCAGCAAATACAAAGACCGCAAAGGCACGCCAAAAAGAAATCGAAATAGATTTAAATTATGCAAAAGAGGCATTAAAAGAATATGAAGTGTAAAGAGATAATCGAGTCATTGGAACAAAAATATGCACCGGATTTTGCTGAAAGCTGGGATAATGTAGGGCTTTTAGTCGGAGACAAAGAGAAAGAAGTGCATAAAATTTTTCTTGCGTTAGATGTGACAGATGAATCATTAGAGATGGCTATAAAAGAACAGGCAGATATGATAATTACGCATCATCCGCTGATTTTTTCGGCGATGAAAAAAGTAACAACAGATAATTTTATCGGCAGAAGAATCATAAAAATGATTCAGCATGACATAAGTTATTATGCGATGCATACAAATTTTGATATCCTCGGAATGGCAGACTTATCAGCGGATTTTCTGAACTTAAAAGACAGGGAAATCCTTGAAGTGACCTATAGTGATGCAAATAGGACAGAAGGTCTTGGCAGAGTGGGAAATCTGGCACAGAAAATGAGTCTGAAAGAGTGTGCAGATTTTGTAAAAACACAGTTAAAATTGCCGTCTGTGACAGTTTATGGAGATTTGGAAAAAGAAGTGCAGAAAGTGGCAGTTTGTACCGGTTCAGGAAAGAGCCTGATAAAAGAAGTGCTGAAACATCAGGCAGATGTCTATGTAACCGGAGATGCGGATTATCATTTTGCAATTGATGCAGTAGCGCAGGATGTATGTATTATTGATGCCGGACATTATGGTACAGAGTATATTTTTATGGACTATATGGAAAAAGAGCTTCAGGCACTTGGAGGAGAACTGGAAATAAAGAAAATGCAGGTGGTTCATCCTTTTAAGGTGCTGTAGTTATAGTTAGAAAAAGCGTTCTGATAGGACTTAACAGGAGGCGGACATTATGGAGAAAAAGACCGTTACAGTAAAAATTCTTGGAAAGACAAGAGAGTATCCGATGGGGATTACTTATGCAGAGATTGTAAAAGAGTATGAAGGTGCGACAAAATATCCGATTGTGCTTGTGATGAAAGATGGAAAGTTACGGGAACTGCATAAGAGGCTCAAACAGGATGGAACGCTGGAATTTATCACAACAGCAGATGAGATTGGTCATAAGACCTATAAGCGCAGTGCAATTTTACTGTTATTAAAGGCACTGTATAATGTAGCAGGGCATGATAAGATTAAAAAAGCAGTTATCCATTATGCAGTCAGTTCGGGATATTATGTGACTGTGGATGGCGATGTTGCAATTACTGAAGACTTTCTTTTGAAAGTAAAAGAGTATATGCTGGAACTGGTAGAAAAGAAAATTCCGGTAATGAAACGCAGTGTTGGAACTGACGAGGCGATTTCCCTGTTTCATAAACATAAAATGTATGATAAAGAAAATCTGTTCCGTTACCGCAGGGTTTCAAGAGTAAATATTTACAGCATTGAGGAATTTGAAGATTATTTCTATGGATTTATGGTTCATCATACCGGTTATATCAAATATTTTGATTTATATCCTTATGATGATGGATTTGTGCTTCAGCTTCCGGAAAGAAAAGACCCTGAAATCGTACCGGCGTTTGAACCTCACCAGAAGATTTTCCAGGTGCAGAAAGAAGCAAATATCTGGGGCAAAATGATGCGCACAGAGACCGTTGGTGATTTAAATAATCAGATTACTCATCAGGGGGCAAATGAATTGATTCTGATTGCAGAAGCCTTGCAGGAAGGAAAGATTGCGAAAATTGCAGACCAGATTGTAGAGGCAGGTCATAAAAAATTTATTATGATAGCCGGGCCATCCTCTTCCGGAAAAACAACATTTTCTCATCGTTTGTCGATTCAGTTATCGGCACATGGACTAAAGCCTCATCCGATTGCCGTAGATAATTATTTTGTTAATCGGGAACATACCCCGCTTGATGAAGAGGGAAATTATAATTTTGAATGTTTAGAGGCAATTGATGTCAAACAGTTTAATAATGACATGAATGCGCTGCTTCGTGGAGAAGAAGTAGAAATTCCAACTTATAATTTTAAAACCGGAAAACGGGAATACAAGGGAAATTTCCTGAAATTAGAAGAGTCGGATATTCTGATCATCGAAGGAATCCACTGCTTAAACGATAAGTTAAGTGAGACCCTTCCAAAAGAAAATAAATTTAAAATCTATGTCAGTGCGCTGACCCAGTTAAATGTAGATGAACACAACCGGATTCCGACAACCGACGGTCGTTTAATCCGCAGAATAGTAAGAGATGCACGAACCAGAGGAACTTCCGCAAAAGATACCATTGCCATGTGGAACTCGGTACGAAGAGGAGAAGAGGCAAATATCTTTCCATATCAGGAAAGTGCCGATGTGATGTTTAACTCTGCTTTGATTTATGAACTTGCAGTGTTAAAGATTTATGCGGAACCGCTTTTATTTGGAATTTCACCGGAAGAGCCAGAGTATCATGAAGCAAAACGTCTGCTGAAATTCTTTGATTATTTTGTGGGAATGCCGGGTGAGGCAGTTCCGACGAACTCTCTGCTTCGGGAATTTATTGGTGGAGGATGCTTTGACGTCTAAAAAATACCTGAAAAAAGAGTTTACAAAATAAAAACAGTGTGTTAAAATGGCGTTTGTGTCCAGTAAGATGAATAATCGCGGCTGGCAGGACCGAAAGGGGTCAGGTGAGGAAAGTCCGGGCTTCATAGGGCAGGATGCCGGATAACATCCGGTGGAGGCGACTCTAAGGACAGTGCAACAGAAATATACCGCCGGCTTATGCCGGTAAGGGTGGAAGGGCAGTGTAAGAGACTACCGCCTTTTTGGTAACAGAGAGGGCATATGTAAACCCCATCCGAAGCAAGACCGAATAAAAAGCAATGTGGCTGCCCGTCACGCTTTTAGGTTGGTCGCTTGAGTCTGTTGGCAACAGCAGAACTAGATAGATGATTATTCACGACATAACCCGGCTTACAGTTTTGCTGGATACAAAAAAGAAAGCATGAGATTACAGCTCGTAACCTTATGCTTTCTTTTTTTGTTTTTATCTTAATTTTTGACTTGTTTTTTACTGCTGTCCAAGCAGATAGTCGATAAACTGCTGAGCAGTTCTTCCGGATAAACCACCATGCTGTAATTCCCAGGCGTTCGCTTTTAAGAGCAGTTCGTTTTCATCCATTTCGATATTGTTTTTCTTTGCAAGGGCAAGGACGATATTCTGGAATTCTTTCTTTTCCGGAGAACCAAAATAGATAGTGACACCAAAACGGGAAACCAGAGAAAGTTTTTCCTGTACGGTATCATTGGTATGCAGTTCTTCATCACGGTCACTCTTATCTTTAAAGGTTTCACGAATCAGATGACGGCGGTTTGAAGTTGCATAAATTAAAATGTTATTTGGTTTCTTTTCAAGACCGCCTTCGATAACGGCTTTTAAATATTTGTATTCGATTTCAAATTCTTCAAAGGATAAGTCATCCATGTAGATAATAAATTTGTAATTACGGTTTTTAATTTGTGCAATGACATCGTTTAAGTCTTTAAACTGATGTTTATAAACTTCGATGATACGCAGACCCTGGTCGTAATACTGATTTAAGATAGCTTTGATACTGGAGGATTTACCGGTTCCGGCATCCCCAAAGAGCAGACAGTTATTTGCACGTTTTCCGTTAATAAAAGCTTCTGTATTGTCAATCAGTTTTTTCTTTGGGATTTCATATCCAACCAGGTCATCTAACTGAACATGTGCAATTCTGGTGATTGGGACAATGCGTACTGTATCATCACTGGTTCTGTGTTCAAGGCGGAAGGCTTTATGAAGTCCGAGTTTTCCGACACCGAAATCTTTATAGAACTGAACCATGTCGTCCATAAATTCTTCTGTAGAAACAGATTCACTTAAACGGTCACTTAAGGTGCAGATTCGATCACGGATTCGTTTGTTAAACATTTTACTGTTTCCGTCGATGTTTTTGTAATGACAAAGAAGCGCAGCACAGCCGGTAGAGAAAACAGAGTCGAGTACTTCTAAATCAAAGTCATAGAGCTGTTTAAAAATTTCAAAATCATGTTTTGCCAGTTCATTGATGGTTCCATCCACCGTACCACGAATTTCGCTTGCAGTACTAAAAGCATTTTCATGATTGACAAGTAAAAATGTAAGATAATCATGCCACAGATTATCAGAAAAACCGTAGGCACCTGCCATTTCAACAAGCTGATTCATGCAGTTGTAATAAAGCGTGCGTTTTTCTTCTAAAAGAGCGGCATCGAACAGCTCTTTTGATTCATAAGCGTGGATAATAGAAACCATCTGGTCTAAGAGTTCTCCATGCTCAAAATTACGATATAAAATACATTCGTTTAAATTTATCATTTTGTGTTTCCTTCTTTCTAAATAACTAATAACGCTTTGCAAATCTTCTAAGTAATAACATTGTGCTGTGAGCGTCAAAAGTAAATTTTGTCACTTACTGATATTAGTAGTTCCCATGAACACGTAAGTTCTGAACTTCGCTTCTTAATCCTCTTAATGCATTTTTAACGGCGCTGTCACTTAAATTTCCCTCAAAATCAACAAAGAAGCGGTACTCCCAGTTGCGTTTCAGAATTGGACGGGATTCAATCTTTGTCATATTTAAGCCATTGTAGATAAAGTGAGACAGGCTGTTATAAAGGCTTCCGCTTTCATGAGGAAGTTCATAGCTGACACTGATTTTATGAGCATCTTTTGCGTAAACTTTTTTCTTTGCAACAATAATAAAACGGGTAGAATTATCAGAGTTTGTAAAAATGTTTTCACTTAAGATATTCAGTCCAAAATACTCGGCAGCATAACTGCTTGAGATGGCTGCCTGTGACAAATCATGTTCTTCAGATACTTTTTTAGCCGCCGCAGCGGTATTGCTCCATTCCTTCTGATGCCATTCTTTGTGGGCATCTAAAAATTCACGGCACTGCATCAATGCCTGTGGATGGGAATAAACAGTGCGGATGTCCGAAAGAGTCGCACCGGGAAGTGCAGTTAAAACATGCTGACAGCGGATAATCTGTTCTCCTACGATTACATGGTCGTATTTAGTCAGTAAATCGTAATTATCCTGTACAATTCCGGCAGTTGAATTTTCAATTGGGAGAACTGCATAATCTGCGCGGCCGAATTTGATTTCTTCCATTGCGTCTTTCCAGGTAGCAACGTGATAGTTTTTTACATCTTCACCAAAGAAGGTTTTCATTGCTCCATAGCTGTACGCACCTTCTACTCCCTGATAGACAACGGTTACATTTTCTTTGTTAATAAAATCAATTTTTGTAAAATCGCTTGGTTCTTCGATTCCGTTTTCCTGTAAAAGCTGATACTGACGTTTTCGGCTGATGGACATAATCTGCTGGAATAGTTCTTCCACTCCACAGCGGTTAAAATCGCTTCCTGCTTTAGCGCCGAGAGTCTTTAATTTATCCTGTTCACGGCTTTTATCGAAAACAGGCTTTCCTGTTTCAATTTTAAACTGCGCCACGTTTTCACAAATCTTCATTCGTTTTTCAAAAAGACGGACTATTTCGCTGTCAATCACGTCAATTTCATCACGCATTTTTCCTAAATCTAACATGGTACTTGAATCCTCTCTATTTAGTTTTGTAGTTTCGCTTTTCGTATGTTAAAAAATCTGTCTTTTAAAGATGTATCGCTTTTTATCATACACCGACACTTTAAACCACGCAAGTTTTTTATTTACAGAATAGAGAAAAAAGGAAAGGGAAACCTATTATAAAATGGATAGAAACGAAAAAAGAAGGGAGAAGAGATAAGAATGGAGAAAAGACAACCATTTATTGTGTGTGGGATAACAGGCTGGTGTCTGGAACTGATTTTTACCGGAATATTAAGTGCGGTACGAAAAGATTTCAGTTTAAAAGGAACTTCTTCTTTATGGATGTTTCCAATTTATGGAATGGCTGCCTGTATCGGACCGGTATCGAAAAAAATTCGGCATGTCCCGATTTTTTTGAGGGGATGTTTTTATATGACTGGAATTTTCGGTGTGGAACTGGCAAGTGGAAGTGTGCTCAAGTATTTCAAAATCTGTCCCTGGGATTACAGCAGTTCACAAATTCAATATAAAGGTTTAATTCGGGCAGATTATGCTCCTTTATGGTTTTTAACCGGCCTGCTTTTTGAAAAAATATTGTCAGATAATTCTTGATATTACCAATGTTCTGGTATATTATAATAGAGAATAAAAATGGAAGATTAGTATAGTACACAGGAGGTAATGTATGAGACATTTAATGAGTCCTTTGGATTTTGACCTGGATGAATTAGACAAGGTCTTAGATTTGGCAAATGACATTGAGAAAAATCCGGCAAAGTATGCACATGCGTGTGATGGAAAGATAATGGCAACCTTATTTTATGAACCGAGTACACGTACAAGATTAAGTTTTGAATCCGCAATGCTTCGCCTGGGTGGAAAGGTATTAGGATTTTCCAGTGCAGATTCCAGTTCAGCGTCAAAAGGAGAGAGTGTAGCAGATACAATTCGTGTGGTTTCCTGTTATGCTGACATCTGTGCGATGCGTCATCCAAAAGAAGGTGCCCCGCTTGTTGCATCCATGGCATCCCAGATTCCGGTTATCAATGCCGGAGATGGTGGACATCAGCATCCAACCCAGACACTGACAGACCTGCTTACCATTCGTTCCATGAAAGGTCGTTTGGATAATATTACTATTGGATTATGTGGTGACCTGAAATTTGGTCGTACGGTTCATTCTTTAATTGAAGCGCTGGTGCGCTATGAGGGAGTTAAATTTGTTTTGATTTCTCCAGAAGAATTAAAAGTGCCGGATTACATTCGTGACGATGTGTTAAAGGCAAGTGGTCATGAATTTGAAGAAGTAGAACGTCTCGAAGAAGCCCTCCCGAAATTAGATTTACTGTACATGACCCGTGTACAGAAAGAACGTTTCTTCAATGAAGAAGATTATGTGCGAATGAAAGATTTTTATGTACTTGATAAGACAAAAATGAAACTGGCGAGTCCGGATATGCTTGTTCTTCATCCTCTTCCAAGAGTCAATGAAATTGCAACTGAAGTAGATAA
The DNA here is from genome assembly GCA_003481745.1 of Firmicutes bacterium OM04-13BH. Taxonomy (GTDB): domain Bacteria; phylum Bacillota; class Clostridia; order Lachnospirales; family Lachnospiraceae; genus Blautia; species Blautia stercoris. Next base: position 334,349 of record QULP01000001.1, on the reverse strand, counting down.
AGACCCAAGAGCTGCGTATTTTAAACAGGCGCAGTACGGTGTGTATGTCAGAATGGCATTGATTCTTACATTATTGGAGGTAGAAGTATGTTAAATGTTGGGCGCTTAAATGAAGGTGTGGTATTAGACCATATTAAAGCAGGAAAGAGCATGATGATTTATCATGATTTAAAATTAGATAAAATGGATTGCTGTGTTGCAATTATCAAGAATGCAAGAAGTGAAAAAATGGGACGCAAAGACATTATTAAAATCGAGTGCCCGATCGACAGCATTGACCTTGATATTCTTGGATTTATTGACCATACGATTACTGTCAATATTGTAAAAGACGGAAGCATTGTAGAGAAAAAAGAGTTAACGCTTCCAAAAGAAATTCGAAATGTAATTAAATGTAAAAATCCACGGTGTATCACTTCTGTTGAGCAGGAATTAGATCATGTCTTTATTCTTGCAGACCCTGAAAAAGAAGTTTATCGTTGTCAGTACTGCGAAGAAAAATACCGTCGTAAATAGGAGATAAGACAAGAGGTCATAAAAAGACAGTCCTGATTTTTTGAAATTAGGACTGCCTTTTTTAGTTATAGAGTAATAAAAGAGAGAACAAAGTATGGCAGAGAGAAAAACCTATAAAGAGATTGTACGGAAATTTTTAGAAAATGATGAAGTAGTGATAGAAACCCGTTTGGATGGAGAAAGGGCGGGAGAAAAGAAGATCCTGACATCAGAAGAGGCAAAGAAAGCTCCAAAAGATGGATGGCATAGGGAGACTCTGTTTGCAAAACCAAAAGCGGTGCTTTTGGGTGGAGGACACGTTTCGCTTGCGATTGCACAATTATTAAAGATGGTAGAGTTTCGTGTAATTGTGGTAGATGAGAGAGAAGAATTTGCAAATAAGGAACGGTTTTGCTGTGCAGATGAAGTGTACTGTATGGGATTTCAGGAATTCCTTGATACAAAAGATTTTGGAGAACATGCCTATTATATTATTGTGACGAGAGGTCACAAAGATGATTATACCTGCTTAAGTGGTCTGCTTAGAAGAGAAAAGACGTATATCGGAATGATTGGCAGCAGGAAAAAAGTTGCAATTTCTTTTGATAAATTAAGGGCAGAAGGATATTTAGAAGAAGAGATTGCACAGGTGCATGCACCAATCGGTCTTGCAATCGGGGCGCAGACTCCGGCAGAGATTGCAGTCAGTATTGCAGCTGAAATTATTCAAAAGAAAAATGAATCACCAAAGATTATCAATACGCTTGAAGAAGAAATTTTGAAGGGCCTAGAAGATGAAAAGTCAAAGGTTTTAGTTACGGTAATCGAAAAGAAAGGTTCTTCTCCAAGAGGAGAGGGAACAAAAATGATTGTGCGGGAAGATGGGAAAATTTATGGTACAATCGGAGGCGGTGCAGTGGAACATGAGGCAATTGAAGAGGCAAAAAATTTTGATGCCGAAAATGGATTTTTAATCAAAGACTATGACTTGTCGAATGCAAAAGCAGCTACCCTTGGAATGGTTTGCGGAGGGAAGGTAAAAGTTATGTTTGAACGTCTGTAAAATCAAGGGTAGAAAGATTGGTAAGTGAAATTAAAAACAGGAGGAAAAGAACATGGAACAGGATATCAAAAAACAAATTGTCGGAATACTTGAAAAAGACTGCCGTTTAAGTGCAGAAGAAATTGCAGTGATGCTTGGAAAAGAGACAAAAGAAGTGGAACTGGCAATAAAAGAACTTGAAAAAGAGGGGATTTTATGCGGGTATCATGCCCTGGTAAACTGGGATAAAGTAGATGATGATACCGTAACTGCGTTAATCGAATTAAAAGTAACACCGCAGGGCGGAGACGGCTTTAATAAAATCGCCGAACAGATTTATCAGTATCCGCAGGTAGAAACGCTGTATTTAATGTCAGGAGCATATGATTTCCTTGTTATGGTAAGAGGGAAAAGTATCAAAGATATTTCGCTGTTCGTGTCTGAAAATCTGGCTTCTATCGAAGAAGTACAAAGCACAGCGACTTACTTTACTTTGACAAAATATAAAGAACAGGGTGTGAATCTGACAAGAAAAAAACAGGATGGAAGAATGGTGATTACCTTATGAGAGAATTTGTAACAGAAAAAGTAAAGCAGATTAAGCCATCCGGAATCCGAAAATTTTTCGATGTGGTCAGTGAAATGCCGGATGCAATTTCTCTTGGAGTGGGCGAGCCGGATTTTGATACTCCATGGCACATTCGGGATGCAGGAATCAAGTCATTAAAAGCAGGAAAAACCTTTTATACTTCAAATGCAGGATTGATGGAACTTCGAGAAGAAATCTGCCGTTATACCGAAGAAAAAATGCATGTTTCTTATGACCCGAAATCTGAAGTGTTTATCAGCGTGGGCGGAAGTGAGGCAATTGATATTGCATTTCGGGCGACACTTGATATCGGAGATGAAGTGATTATTCCGGAACCGGCTTTTGTTTCTTATGTGCCGTGTGCCCAGCTTGCAGGGGCTGTTCCGGTTACAATTCCATTAAAAGCAGAGAATGAATTTCGTCTGACACCGGAAGAATTAGAGGCTGCAATTACTCCAAAATCAAAGATTTTACTGTTATCTTATCCGAATAATCCGACAGGGGCAATCATGGAAAAGGCAGATTTAGAAGCCCTGTGTCCGATTATTGAAAAGTATGACTTATTAGTCGTATCGGATGAAATTTACAGTGAGTTAAGTTATAAATCTGCACACGTAAGCATTGCATCACTTCCGGGAATGAGAGAGAGAACCATCGTGATTAATGGATTTTCAAAAGCATTTGCCATGACCGGATGGCGTCTTGGCTATGCGCTTGCACCTGCGCCTATTATGAAGCAGATGATAAAGCTGCATCAGTTTGCGATTATGTCTGCACCGACGACCAGTCAATATGCGGCCATCAGTGCCTTAAAAAATGGCAATCCGGATGTGATTGAGATGAGAATGGCTTATGACCAGAGACGACGTTTCTTAATGCATACCTTAAAACGGCTTGAGATTCCGTGTTTTGAGCCTTACGGTGCATTTTATATCTTTCCGGATATCTCAAAATTTGGTATGACATCGGAAGAATTTGCAACAAAACTCTTACAGGAAGAAAAAGTAGCGGTTGTTCCGGGCAGTGCATTCGGAGCATGTGGAGAGGGATTTGTCCGTATTTCGTATGCGTATTCGATTGAAGAATTAAAGGCAGCATTTGAAAGAATTGAGAAATTCATCGAAAAAATACGATAAAAAAAGAAAAAAGGCTGGACATTTTAGTGCGTAAAAGCTATTATTAATTATAATTTTACAGCAATAAATAGCGTTGAGGAGGATACAAACGAAAATGAAGAAAGTAGTAAAATTCGGCGGAAGCTCTTTAGCAAGCGCAGAACAGTTTAAAAAAGTGGGTGATATCATCCGTGCTGACGAAACAAGAAGATTTGTTGTACCGTCTGCACCGGGAAAAAGAAATTCAAATGATACAAAAGTAACCGATTTACTTTATAAATGTTACCGTGCAGCAGAAAAAGGTCACACTGATTTTGATAAAGTATTAACGGAAATTAAAGCACGTTATCAGGAAATTATCGATGGACTTGGCTTAGGTCTTTCTTTAGAAGAAGATTTTAATATCATCGAAGAAAAATTTAAAAATCATGCAGGTGAAGAGTATGCAGCATCAAGAGGAGAATACTTAAACGGAAAAATCATGGCAGATTATTTAGGCTATGAATTTGTAGACTCTGCAAAAATTATCCGTTTTGACGGAGAAGGTCAGTTTGATATGGAAATGACAAACCGTCTGACCCGAGAATATTTAAAGGATAAAGAAAATGCAGTAATTCCGGGATTCTATGGAGCAATGGAAGATGGAACAGTAAAAACATTTTCAAGAGGTGGTTCCGATATTACCGGTTCTATCGTAGCAGGTGCACTCGATGCAGATTTATATGAAAACTGGACAGATGTATCCGGTTTCCTTGTAACAGACCCGAGAATTATTGAGAATCCAAAATCTATTGATACCATTACCTATCGTGAACTGCGCGAATTGTCTTACATGGGTGCGACTGTACTGCATGAAGATGCAATCTTTCCTGTAAGAAAAGCAGGGATTCCGATTAATATCCGAAATACAAACAGACCGGAAGATGCAGGTACTATGATTGTAGAAGATACCTGTAAAAAACCGGCTTATACCATCACAGGTATTGCCGGTAAAAAAGGATTCTGTTCTTTATTTATTGAAAAATCCATGATGAACTCTGAAATTGGATTTGGCAGAAAAGTACTTCAGGTTCTGGAGAAAGAAGGAATTTCTTTTGAACATCTGCCATCCGGTATTGATACAATGACCCTGTTTATTCATCAGGATGAGTTTGCAGAAAAAGAACAGCAGGTAATTTCCGGAATTCATCGTGCAGTCAATCCGGACTTTATGGAATTAGAATCTGACCTGGCATTAATCGCAGTTGTAGGACGCGGTATGCGTTCAAACAGAGGAACAGCAGCAAGAATCTTTGCGGCACTGGCTCATGCCAATGTAAACGTAAAAATGATTGATCAGGGTTCCAGTGAATTAAATGTCATCATCGGTGTAAGAAATGAAGATTTTGAGGTCGCTGTAAAAGCAATTTACGATATTTTTGTAACAACTCAGCTGTAATCATAATAAGCATAATGAGAAGGAAAAAGTACATTCGATTTTTTGGATGTACTTTTTTTGTTGACAAAATCTAAAATATCACGTATACTACAAGTGTACTAAGACAGATAGTACACTAAATACACACGGACAGCATAGAAAGGAAGTGAAACTTCAAATGGTCGTAATTGATTATCAAAATCGAAAACCGATTTATGAACAGATTGTAGAACGATTTCAGATGCTGATTGTAAAAGGAATTTTAGAGCCGGACTCGCAGATGCCATCGGTACGTGCGCTTGCGACAGAACTTTCGATTAATCCAAATACGATACAGAAAGCTTATGCCGTACTGGAACAGGAGGGGTATATCTATCCGATAAAAGGAAGGGGAAATTTTGTTTCGGGAAATCAGGCATTAGTCAAACAAAAAAAAGAAGATTTTCTTTTAAAACTGCATGGGATATTAAAAGAAGGAAAGGAAATCGGAGTGACCGGTGCACAATGTCTGGAATGTGTGAATTCCGTATTCAAGGAGGGAGAACATGATTAATACAACACAGCTTTCAAAACAGTTTGGAGATTTAAAAGCCGTAGATAAAATTAGTCTCCAAATTGTGGATAACAGTATTTTCGGACTTGCGGGAACAAACGGAGCTGGAAAAAGTACCTTCCTTCGTATGCTTGCAGGGGTGTTAAAGCAGGATGAAGGAGAGATTGAAATCGATGGAGAAGCAGTCTGGGAAAATGAAAAGATAAAAGGTGAAATTTTCTTTTTGCCGGATAATGCTTATTTTCCGCCAAATGTGACACCACAGCAGATGGCAGGTTACTATAGTATTTATTACAGTAAATTTAATAAAAAACGGTTTCAGGAGTTATGCGATAAATTAGAGTTAGATACCAAACGAAAAATCAATACATTTTCAAAAGGAATGAAGCGTCAGGTGTCGATGCTGCTTGGAATCTGTGCAGGAACAAAATACTTGTTTTGTGATGAAACATTTGATGGGTTAGACCCCGTGATGCGTCAGGCAGCAAAAAGTATTCTTGCATACGAGGTGACGGAACGTCCTTTTACACCAATTATTGCATCTCATAATTTAAGGGAATTAGAAGATATCTGCGACCATGTAGGATTATTACATAAAGGCGGAGTTTTGCTTTCAAGAGAACTGGAGGATATGAAAATGCATATCCATAAAGTGCAGTGCGTGATTCAAAATCCGCTTTTGGAAGAAGAGTTGCTTCGGGAACTTGATGTTGTACAGTCTGAAAAGCGTTTATCTTTATTGACCTTAATTGTAAGAGGTGAAAAAGACAAGATAATGGAAACGGTAGAAAGTAAATTTCCGCTGTTTGCAGAGATGATACCGCTTACACTGGAAGAAATCTTTATCAGCGAAACGGAGGTGGCAGGATATGACATCAAAAAACTGTTTTTCTAAAATGCTAGTACGAGATTTAAAAGAGAGAGGCGTCTGGCTGATTAGTTCCATTATTTTATTTCTCCTGATTTATCCGGTTCAGATTTTAATGAGTCTGGATGCAATTGCTTCTTATATGAAAGGGGAAGAAGAATTTCAAAGCAGAATTACAGAACAGTTTTCAAGTCTGATTAGTTTTGGAAATGGGATCATGTATGTTGCAATCGTAATCATGGCGTTTTTACTGGCAATGTCAGGATTCTGGTACGTATATTCGGGAGTAAAAACAGATTTTTATCACAGTCTTCCGATAAAAAGAGAAAAATTGTTTTTAGAACGCTATGTTACTGGAATTTTGATTTTTATAGTTCCGTATTTCATTAGTCTGATACTTGGATATGGTGCCGGAATCATGAAAGGAGCAGAGACTTCTGGAATTTTAAGTTTATGTGCAAAAGGGTTTGTCACAAATGTTGTGTTGTTTTTGCTTTTTTATAATCTTGCAGTTTTAGGCGTGCTGCTTACCGGAAATTTATTTACCGGAGTTTTGGCGTATGGGGCATTTTTAAGTTACGGAGTTTTGTTAGAGAGTACAATTGGTCTAACAAAAGTAGCTTTTTTTACAACTTATATAGATAACTCAAGATTGAGTCAGGTTTTTGAAGGGAAATTTGGAAAGTTAAGTCCACTTTATGTGTTTGATATGATTCTGTCAAATAATAAGATTTCGATGAAGGATGTCAGTGTAGTCTTTGGAATCTCAGTGCTGTTTTTGGTAATCTGCATGTTTGTTTATAAAATTCGTCCGACAGAAGCTTATCATAAATCAATTGCTTTTAAGAAGTTACAGCCAATTATAAAGGTTGCAGTTGTCATTCCGGTTTCAGCATGTGTAGGCATTTTATCAAGTGAAATTGTCGGACGAAATTTTATCTGGTATGTGGGAGGTTTGCTTGTTACTGCTGTGCTCTTATCCTTTGCAATGGAATTTTTATATTATTTAGATATCAGAGAATGTATTCGTCCAAAAATTTCTACCGGATTAATTCTGGGAATGCTGGTGATAATGGCGGTGACATTAAAGTTGGATTTAATAGGATTTGATACCTATTTACCAAAAGAATCAAGAGTAAAAAACATGTCCATTTATATTGATGGATTAAACAGCTGTTATGATTATCCGGAAGGCGCCGGAGAGATGTACGGAACAGTTCCTTTTTTACAGAATACCAAGATAGAAGAGTTTGATGCCATTTATCAGCTTGCGAAAAAAGCAGTTGCAATTCAAAAAGCAGATAAGGTAACTGCAGATTCTGAAATAACAGATTCCGAAATAACAGATTCCGAAGAACTTTATTTTTCTGTTTGCTATGAAATGAAAAATGGAAAAGAGGTTTACCGCGGATACTGCATTCCGAAGGATGAAGAAAATCTGAAATTAATTGCAGATATTTATGATAATTGGGAGTTTAAACGACAGGTTCTTCCGGTAGAATATGTAAAAGAAGAAAAGATTTCTTCTCTTGAAATTGCGGATCTCCAGTCATCTCATGATTCCGAACTCTCTAAAGAGACAATAAAAAGTCTGTTTAAAACCTGTAAAAATGAATGGGAGTCTGCAACATATGAGCAGTTGAGTAATGATAAAGTACTTGGATTTTTACGATTTTATCTGGATTATGACAGAGAAAACGGTGATTATGATACCGGATCCAGATGTGTAAGTGTTCCGGTTTACTCAAGTTTTCAGCAGACGAGAAAACTCTTAGAACAAAACGGCTGTAAAATGATGACATTTGAAGATTATGATAAGGTAGAAAGAATTGAGATAAGTCAATATGACGATAAAACAGGAGACCTTGGAGGTATCCTAAATGTCACCGATGAAAATCAGATTCGGGAAATACTTGAGGCTCTTTACATAACAGATAACAGTGAAATATTTGATATAAGCACGATAAACTATCAGATTGAAGTTCAGATTGACTGGAAATCGGAGGTCTTTAATAATACGGATGGTTTTTGCAGCTGTTATTTCCGCACCGATGAAGTACCGGAATTTGTAACAAAAGAATTAGAAGAATAAATAATAACACCTGTGCCAATTAATGCGCTTTGGCATGGGTGTTTTTCGTTCATTGACAATCGGATAAAAAGCAGAGTAAAATAAGTGCATCAGAATAAACGAGAAACAAGGAGGAAATTATGAGACGAAAGTTATCCTTTGATGATGAAAAGGATTTGGTTTTGCTTGGCAAAGCACTTTCTTCTGAAATCAGAATAAAAATTTTAAAACTGCTTGACACCAAACCTTACTGTGTCAATGAAATCGCAGAGCTTTTAAAGATTCCGGCATCTTCAGCAGCCTTAAATGTAAAAGTATTAGAGGAGGCACAACTGATACGGACGGAGTTAAAACCCGGAGTCAGAGGTTCTATGAAGTTATGCTTAAGACAAAATGATGAACTGCTTTTGCTTCTAAGAAAAGGAGAAAAGAAAAAGAAAGAGGAAGTCATTTCCATGCCGGTTGGAAATTATGTGGATTATAAAGTTGCACCCACCTGTGGAATTGTCAATACAGAGGACTATATTGACGGGGAGGATGAACCAAGATGTTTTTATAATCCACTGCGTACGACAGCAAAGCTGGTCTGGTTTGCAAAGGGGTATCTGGAATATCGTTTTCCAAATGCCGGAATCCAGAATGGGAGGGTCAGACGACTGGAATTATCTGCGGAACTTTGTTCAGAAGCACCGGATTATAACATGGAATGGCCATCCGATATTACCCTTTGGATTAATCAGAGGGAAGCAGGAACGTGGACGTGTCCAAGTGATTTTGGAGGACGCAGAGGAAAATTAAATCCAGACTGGTGGGAAGACAAGAATACCCAGTATGGAAAGTTAAAAGTCTGGACATTGGAGGAGAACGGAACATATCTCGACGGAAAAAAAGTAAATGATGTTTCAGTAACAGATTATTGTCTGGCAGATGGTCCGTTTATCTCTGTGCGGATTGGAGTAAAAGAGGATGCAAAGCATCAGGGCGGTGTGAATTTGTTTGGAAATTCATTTGGAGATTATCCACAGGACATTGTGATGCGGATTCTATATGAGTAAATAAAACTTGAAAAAATCAAGTTTTGTGGTATAATAAAAACAATAATAATGTTTTAAAACATAAATTATATTTTGCAAAATTTGGGAAGGGGAACGACATGTTAAACGAAAGTATCAAAAAACTGGTTACTTATGGAATGGAAACCGGACTCGTACCGGAATGTGAAAGAAACTACACGATTAATCTGTTGCTGGATTTATTTCATCAGGATGATTATGAAGAGCCGCAGGAAGAATATACAAATGTAGATTTGGAATCAACTTTAAAAGAACTGCTTGATGAAGCGGTTACAAGAGGCATTATTGAGGACAGCATCGGTTACCGCGATTTATTTGATACCAAGATTATGAACTGTCTGATGCCACGTCCGGCACAGGTACAGCAGAAATTCAAAGAAGAGTATGCAAAATCACCGGAATGTGCGACTGCTTATTTTTATAAATTAAGTCAGGACAGTGATTACATTCGTCGTTACCGTATTAAAAAAGATAGAAAATGGACGGCAGAAAGTCCTTATGGCACAATTGATATTACCATTAACCTTTCGAAACCGGAAAAAGACCCGAAAGCAATTGCGGCAGCTAAAAATGCAAAACAGAGCAGTTATCCAAAATGTCAGCTTTGTATGGAAAACGAAGGTTATGCAGGTCGTTTAAATCATCCGGCGAGAGAAAATCACAGAATTATTCCGATTACAATCAATGACAGCAAGTGGGGATTCCAGTATTCTCCTTATGTTTATTATAATGAACACTGTATCGTATTTAATGGACAGCATGTGCCGATGAAGATTGAGAGGGCTGCATTTGTAAAATTATTTGATTTTGTAAAACAGTTCCCACATTATTTCCTTGGTTCTAATGCAGATTTACCAATCGTAGGTGGTTCAATTTTAAGCCATGACCATTTTCAGGGGGGTCATTACACCTTTGCAATGGCAAAAGCGCCAATCGAAGAGCACGTTACCATTCCGGGATATGAAGATGTGGAAGCCGGAATCGTAAAATGGCCGCTTTCTGTTTTGAGAATTCGTCACAAGGATGAGAAACGCCTGATTGATTTGGCGACCCATGTATTAGAAGTGTGGAGAGGATATACAGATGAGTCAGCTTTTATCTTTGCAGAAACAGAGGGAGAACCGCATAATACGATTACTCCGATTGCAAGAAAAAAAGGCGATGTATATGAGCTTGATTTAACTTTAAGAAATAATATCACGACCAAAGAGCATCCGCTTGGTGTCTATCATCCACATGCTCAGTATCATCACATTAAAAAAGAAAATATCGGTCTGATTGAGGTTATGGGACTTGCAGTACTTCCGGCAAGATTGAAAGACGAATTAGAGCTGCTTGCTGAGTATCTGGTTGAGAAAAAAGACCCGGCTGAAAATGAAAGCCTGAAAAAACATGCAGACTGGGTAAAGGAATTTTTACCGAAATACGAAGAGATTACCAAAGAAAATGTAATGGGAATCCTGGAAGAAGAAGTCGGACAGGTATTTGTAAAAGTCTTAGAGGACGCAGGTGTTTATAAATGTACGAAAGAGGGAAGAGACGCCTTTAAACGTTTTATTTCCGTATTATAAAAGCAGAATAGAATGAGTAGAACAAAAAGGGAATTGTCATGTTAAAAATGGCAGTTCTCTTTTTTATCTCAATCTTCGATTTGAATATCCGTTCTTACCTTGTTTGTTTTCTTTTAAGTGTGCTATAATGGGTGAAAAGAAAAGAAAAGAAAAGGAAAGGTCGATAAAATACAAAATGAAAAAAAGAGTAGAAGATTCACAGACCGAGCAGACGTATCTGATGCGTCCCATTTATTTAAATGAATATGGAAATCTTTTTGGTGGTCAGCTGATGGAATGGATCGATGAGATCGCCAGTATTGTAGCAATGCGCCACAGTGAGGCAGACATTACGACCGCCTGCATTGATAATTTGAATTTTAAAGAGGGTGCAACCGTAAATGATGTCATTGTGCTTCGCGGAAAGATTACTTATGTAGGAAGAACTTCCATGGAAGTGCGGGTTGATACTTATGTGGAAAGTCGTCATGGAATCCGCAAGGTTATCAACCGTGCTTACGTGGTTATGGTCGCGGTGGATGAGCATCACCATCCGATTCCGGTTCCGGGTTTGGTTGTAGAATCAGAATCGGAAAAAGCAGAGTGGGAAGGCGGCGAAAAACGCTACGCACTCAGAAAAGAAAGAAGAAGAGAGGGCTATTAGATGAGCGAAAAAATCCTGCTGATAGACGGGCACAGTATTTTAAATCGGGCGTTTTACGGACTTCCGGAGCTTACAAATGCAGAAGGACTTCATACAAATGCTATTTATGGCTTTTTAAATATTTTATTTCGGATTGTAGAAGAAGAAAAACCGGATTATTTAACGGTGGCATTTGATTTGCATGCACCGACCTTTCGCCATAAGATGTATGCAGATTATAAGGGAACCAGAAAGGGCATGCCTCAGGAGCTAAGAGAGCAGGTTCCGGTTATGAAAGATGTCTTAATGGCGATGGGGATTACGATTGTCGCAAAGGAAGGCTACGAGGCAGATGACCTGCTTGGAACATTGGCAAAAAAGAGCGAAGCAAAGGGAATGGATGTAACGGTGCTTTCCGGAGACCGTGATTTGCTTCAGCTTGCAAGTAAGCATATCTGTATCCGAATTCCAAAGACCAGATTTGGAAAAACTACGATTGAGGATTATTTTGAAGAAAATGTCAAAGAAAAATATCAGCTGACACCGGCACAGATTATTGAATTAAAGGCGCTGATGGGTGATTCTTCCGATAATATTCCGGGGCTTCCGGGCGTGGGAGAAAAGACTGCGACAAAGATTTTGCTGGAATACGGCACGGTGGAAAATGCATGGAAACATGTCGAAGAATTAAAGCCGAATAAAGCGAAAAATGCGTTCTTAGAACATTATGATATGGCAATTTTAAGTAAAAAACTTGCGACTATCAATATTGACAGTCCGATTGAATATGATTGGGAAAGTGCGAGAATCGGAGAATTTTACACAAAAGAAGCTTATGAATATTTTAAAGAACTGGAATTTAAAAATTTCTTATCCCGTTTTGAAGAAGGGGCAGAACCGGCAAAAATTGCAGTTTCTTTTCAAAACGTAACCGATTTTACAGAGGCAGATGCGCTGTTTGAAAAACTGGTGAAAGAACCGGAACTTGGAATTGAAGTTTTAAGAGAAGCACATCAGTTTTTGGGTCTTGGACTTGCATGGAATAATAAAGAAAAAGAAGAAGTGGAAACAGTCTGCATTTTTCCACAGGGATTTTTAACAGAAAGTTATCTGATGGACCAGGTGCAGAAGCTTTGTGAAAAAGTAGAAATGATAGATGCTCTTGATGTAAAAGAGACAATTTCAGAAATTTCAAAAGTTTCGCATAAGAAGGTGTTTGATGCCGGAATTGCTGCGTATCTGTTAAATCCACTGAAATCTTCTTACACTTATGATGATATTGCAAAAGAGTACTTAGGAGAAATGCTTCCGGCAAAAGAAGACTTGATTGGAAAACTTTCCTATACAAAGGCAATGAGTGAAAAAGAAGCAAAAGAGAAAGAAGTCGCAAAAAGTATCTGTTATATGGCATATACAGCATTAAGAAGCCGGAAGGCGCTGATGGAAGCACTTGAAAACAATAATATGAAAGCGCTTTTTGAGGACGTAGAACTGCCGCTTGTATTTACACTTTCTAATATGGAAAAAGAGGGAATCCGCGTCAATGCAGAAGCCTTAAAAGAATATGGAAGCCAGCTTGAAGTAAGAATCAAAGAATTAGAAAGCCGGATTTATGAAGAAGCAGGAGAAGAGTTTAACATCAACTCGCCAAAACAGCTTGGTGTAATTTTATTTGAAAAATTACAGCTTCCGGGTGGGAAAAAGACGAAGACCGGATACTCAACCGCAGCAGATGTTCTGGAGAAACTTGCACCGGAACATAAACTGGTAGCAGATATCCTGGAATATCGTCAGCTTGCAAAATTAAAATCCACTTATGCGGACGGACTTGCCGGATTTATCGGGGAAGACGGCAGAATTCATTCTACGTTTAATCAGACGATTACGGCAACCGGAAGAATCAGCAGTACAGAGCCGAATCTTCAGAATATTCCGATCCGTATGGAACTGGGACGCCTGATTCGTAAAGTCTTTATTCCAGAAGATGGATTTGTATTTGTGGATGCGGATTATTCCCAGATTGAACTTCGTGTGCTTGCGCATTTATCAGGGGATGAAAATCTGATTGAAGCCTATAAAGAAGCGCAGGATATTCACCGAATGACGGCTTCTCAGGTCTTTCATGTTCCGTTTGAAGAGGTGACGGATTTACAGAGAAGAAATGCAAAAGCGGTGAACTTTGGAATTGTATATGGAATCAGTTCGTTTGGATTGTCACAGGATTTAAGTATTACAAGAAAAGAAGCAGCGGAATATATTGAAAATTATTTTGCTACTTATCCAAAGATTAAAGGCTTCTTAGATGGACTCGTAACAGAGGCAAAAGAACAGGGATATGTGGAAACAATGTTTCAAAGACGTCGTCCGGTGCCGGAAATTCGTTCCGGAAACTTTATGCAGAGATCTTTTGGGGAACGTGTAGCGATGAATTCTCCGATTCAGGGAACGGCAGCGGATATCATCAAGATTGCAATGATTCGTGTGGAACAGGCATTAAAAGAGCAGAATCTGGAGTCACGTCTGATTTTACAGGTACACGATGAACTGTTGATCGAAGCCAAAGAAGACGAGGTCGAGGCAGTAAAGGCAATTTTAGAGCGGGAAATGAAAGGTGCGGCAAACCTGGCGGTTCCGCTTGAAATTGATATGCATACCGGAACAAACTGGTATGAGGCAAAATAAAAACCTGGAAAAAATACAAGATGAATCATAACGTACGAAAGGGGAAAGTGGTATGAGAGTAATAGGGGTAACCGGTGGAGTTGGTTCCGGAAAAAGTGCGGTTTTAAATTATATTGAAGCACATTTTGATGCAAGAATTATAAAGGCAGATGATGTCGGGCATCTGTTGATGATGCCGGGGCAAGTCTGCTATGAACCGGTCATTCAACTGTTTGGTGAGTGGATTGTCAAAGAGGATGGTTCATTAGATCGTGAAACGATTTCAAAGATTGTATTTGAGAAAAAAGAAATTCTTGAAAAGTTAAATGCAATCATTCATCCGGCGGTAAAAAAATATATTTTAAGAGAGATTGAACGTTCCAAAAAAGAAAAAACCGAATTTTTCTTTATCGAAGCAGCTCTTTTAATTGAAGAAAAATATGATGAAATCTGTGATGAATTGTGGTATATTTATTGCGAAAAAGAAGTCCGCATGGAACGTCTGCGCCATAATCGTGGGTATTCCGATAAAAAGATTGAGCAGATGTTAAAGAACCAGCTCTCAGATGAGGAGTTTGAGTCTAAATGCGACTTCCAGCTTTATAATAGTGAAGATGTGGCACATACCTATCTTCAGATTGAAAGGAAAATGAGGACTTATTATGAATCTATGTAGCATTGCCAGTGGAAGCAGTGGAAACTGCATCTATGTAGGCAGTGATAAAACCAGTGTTCTTGTAGACGCAGGAATCAGCGGAAAACGAATTGAGCAGGGATTAAACAGTATTGAGCGTACCACAAAAGACTGCGATGCAATTTTAATCACTCATGAACATTCTGACCATGTCAAAGGACTTGGAGTGCTTGCAAGAAAATACCACATTCCAATTTATTGCACCAAAGGTACAATGGAAGAATTAAAACAAATGTCAATGCTTGGAAAGATGCCGGAGGGACTCTATCGTCCGATTCTGGCAGAAGAAGCATTTTCAATTGGAGATTTATCCATTCTGCCATTTGAAATTTCACATGATGCGGCAGAACCGGTAGGCTATCGGGTTTCTCATGGAGAAAAATCGGTAGGGATTGCAACGGATATGGGAGTCTATGACGAAAAAATCGTTGAAAACCTTCAGGGACTCGATGCTCTGCTTTTAGAGGCAAACCATGATGTGAGGATGCTTCAGGTCGGCGCTTATCCGTATTCTTTAAAGCAGAGAATTTTAGGGGAAAAAGGACATTTATCCAATGAATCGGCGGGAAGGCTGCTCTGCCGTCTGCTTCATGATAAAATGAAACAGATTATGCTTGGACATTTAAGCCGGGAAAATAATTATGAGATGCTTGCTTATGAGACGGTGTGTGCAGAAGTGACGATGGGAGAAAATCCATGGAAATCTTCGGATTTCAAAATATCTGTTGCGCACAGAGACCGTGCATCTGAACTGATAACCGTATAGAAAAATTTTAGATAGAAAACAGGTTGTAAAATGCAGCAAAATGCAGTAAGATAAAACATAAAAAATACGCTTGGAATTTTTGAGAGTGAAAAAGGAGAACATTTAAAATGAAAAAAACGATTATCACCGTAGTAGGACAGGACACAGTGGGAATTATTGCAAAGGTATGTACCTATCTTGCAGAAAATAAAATTAACATTCTTGATATTTCACAGACAATCATCGATGGCTATTTTAATATGATGATGATTACAGATACTTCAAAGTCTGAGAAGAAACTGGATAAGATTTCTACAGATCTGACAGAATTAGGCGAACAAATCGGTGTTGCAATCCATGCACAGCATGAAGACATTTTTAACAAAATGCATCGTATCTAGTACAGCGTAAATTAAGTAGCTGCTATATTGATGCTGAATATTTGCGGGACTGGTAGTTCTGAGTTTAGTTCTAATTTCTGAAAGGATAAAAATACACATGATTAACATATTTGAAGTAAATGAAACGAATAAAATGATTGAGCAGGAAAACCTGGATGTGCGTACCATTACAATGGGAATCAGCCTCTTAGACTGTATCGATTCTGATTTACAGCAGGTAAACCGCAAGGTTTATGAAAAAATTACAACACTGGCAAAAAATCTGGTAGAAACCGGAGAAGAGATTTCAAAGGAATATGGAATTCCTGTTGTAAATAAACGAATTTCCGTGACCCCGATTGCACTGATTGGCGGTGCGGCATGTAAAGCACCGGAAGATTTTGTGACTCTGGCTCAGACATTGGATAAAGCCGCAAAAAAAGTTGGGGTAAACTTTATCGGTGGTTATTCCGCAACCGTTTCAAAAGGAATGACAAAAGCAGATGAAATGCTGATTCGTTCCATTCCGGAAGCACTGGCTACAACAGAGAGAGTCTGCAGTTCTGTTAATCTTGGCTCTACAAAAACAGGTATCAATATGGATGCTGTAAAATTAATGGGTGAAATTGTGCTTGCCACTGCAAATGCAACAAAAGAACAGGATTCTCTTGGCTGCGCAAAGCTGGTTGTATTTTGTAATGCACCGGATGATAATCCATTTATGGCAGGTGCGTTCCATGGAGTAACAGAAGCCGATGCAATTATCAATGTCGGAGTTTCCGGCCCGGGAGTTGTAAAAACTGCTCTTGAAAAAGTACGTGGAAAAGATTTTGAAGTATTATGCGAAACCATTAAGAAAACAGCATTTAAAGTAACACGTGTTGGACAGCTGGTTGCAAAAGAAGCTTCCAAACGTCTTGGTATTCCGTTTGGTATCGTAGACTTATCGCTTGCTCCGACACCGGCTATTGGTGATAGTGTAGCAGGAATCTTAGAAGAAATCGGTCTGGAATATGCAGGTGCACCTGGAACAACGGCAGCACTTGCACTCTTAAATGATCAGGTCAAAAAAGGCGGAGTTATGGCATCTTCTTACGTTGGTGGCTTAAGTGGTGCATTTATTCCGGTCAGTGAAGACCAGGGAATGATTGATGCGGTAAAAGCAAATGCACTGACCATTGAAAAATTAGAGGCAATGACCTGTGTCTGCTCTGTAGGTCTTGACATGATTGCAATTCCTGGAGATACAAAGGCAACTACCATTTCCGGTATCATTGCAGATGAATGTGCAATCGGTATGGTAAACCAGAAAACAACAGCCGTTCGTGTGATTCCGGTCATCGGAAAAGGCGTAGGCGAAACAGTAGAATTTGGTGGTCTGTTGGGATATGCACCGATTATGCCGGTGAATCCATATTCTTGTGATGCATTTGTAAATCGTGGCGGAAGAATTCCAGCTCCAATTCACAGCTTTAAAAACTAAAAAAGCCAAAATTGCGGATGACAGACAAAGTAGGAAGAAAAAAATGTACCGGATTTTTTAGGCTTGACAAAAGAGTTAGATTATGCTAACTTTGGAGTAGAAACAGAAACAAAGACAGCTGAAAAAGAAAGAAGATGTTGATATGAATATAGGTACATTTGTTGTTTTAGTTATTGTAGCATGCATTGTTGGTCTGGCAGCACGAAAGGTCTGGAAAGATAAAAAATCCGGAAAGAGCTGCAGTAGTTGCGGAGGCAGTTGTGGTGGATGCAGCGGATGCCATCCGGCACCATCAAAGAAAAAATAAAAAACAATAAAGATAGAAATACGATGAATCATTATAAATAATGGTTCATCGTATTTTTTTTGTTTCATCAAAATTGGGGATATGGTAGAATAAAGCATAAACTTAAGTGAGGCAGAAGAAAACCCTAAGGTAAAAAAGAAAGGAAGCGAAGCATGACGGATTATGTAAGTTTACAAGATGTAACAAAAACCTACCGCATGGGTGAGATTACAATAAAGGCAGCAGATGGAATCAGTTTTGATGTACAAAAAGGCGAGTTTGTCATTGTAGTCGGACCAAGTGGTGCGGGAAAGACAACTGTTTTAAATATTCTTGGAGGCATGGATGTTGCAACTTCCGGAAAAGTATTTGTGGACGGAGCGGAGATTACAAAATACCGGGGAAAAAAACTGATTCAGTATCGAAGAGAGGAGATTGGATTTGTCTTTCAGTTTTATAATTTAATGCAGAATCTGACAGCACTTGAAAATGTGGAACTTGCAATGCAGATTTGTAAATATCCGCTTGATGCCAAAAAAGTATTAGAAGAAGTAGGCTTAAAAGAACGAATGAACAATTTTCCCGCACAGCTTTCCGGAGGAGAGCAACAAAGGGTGGCGATTGCACGTGCACTTGCGAAAAATCCAAAATTACTGCTGTGTGATGAGCCGACAGGCGCGCTTGATTATGTAACAGGAAAGGCAATTTTGAAATTATTGCAGGATACCTGTCGGGAAAAAGAAATGACGGTAATTGTCATTACCCATAACTCGGCTCTTGCACCGATGGCAGACCGTGTGATTAAGATTCGGAATGGAAAAGTGGCAGAAACCGTATTAAATGAGAAACCGATGCCGGTAGAAGAGATTGAATGGTAGGAAGAAAGGAAAAAGATGAAAGCATTTTGGAAGGATTTCTTTCGGGAAATCAGTAAAAATAAAGGTCGTTTTCTATCCGTATTTTTCATCGTTTTGTTAGGTTCAGCATTTTTTTCCGGAATCCGCTCGGCAGAAGGTGATATGAAAGTATCAGCAGATCGATATTATGACGATGTCGATTATATGGATTTGAAAATACTTGGAACAATGGGTCTGACGGATGAGGATTTAAAGGATATCCAAAATACAGAGAGAGTAAAAAATGTAACCGGAGGACATACCTTGGAAGTCTTACATAAAGTAGGAGAAAAAGAACAGGTTGTCAAATTAATTGCG
Source organism: Firmicutes bacterium OM04-13BH (assembly GCA_003481745.1). Lineage (GTDB taxonomy): Bacteria > Bacillota > Clostridia > Lachnospirales > Lachnospiraceae > Blautia > Blautia stercoris. The sequence continues at coordinate 315,470 of QULP01000001.1, read as the reverse complement.
CTGACGGACAAAGTAAATGAGCCACAAATCAAAGAAGGAAGGATGCCGGAAAATTCAGACGAAATTTTAGTGGACGAGAGTTTTTTGAGTTATTCAGACTGTAAAATCGGAGATAAAGTGACATTTGAATCCGGAACAGACGAGGCAGTTACGGATTCTCTGACAGGAGATACCTTTACAATTGTCGGAACTGCGACACTGCCGTATTATATGGATTTAAACAGGGGAACAGGTTCAATTGGAACAGGAAGTATTAACAGTTTTGCACTCTTAGAGCCGGAAGTATTTACTTCAGATGTTTACACAGAACTTTATGTACAGATAGATGGAGCGAAAGAGTCAGCCAGCTATAGTGACGAATATGATAAAACAGTTAAGAAAGTACAAAAGAAAATAGAAGCGTTAGAAGACTCAGCCTGTGACAGACGATATCAGACCATCCAGAAAGAAGGACAACAGGAAATTGCGGATGCCAAAGAGCAGATTCAGGACGCAGAAGAGAAACTTGCGGATGCAAAACAAAAACTGGATGATGGAGAAGTTCAGCTTTCCGATGCAAGAACCACGATTTCCAAAAAAGAGCAGGAACTAAACGATGGAGAGAGCGAGTTAAAATCAAAAGAAGCAGAACTGGAATCCGGCAAGCAGACCTTAGTTCAAAAAACAAAAGAATTAGAAAGTGCAAAGACACAGATAACGGAAAAGACCAAAGAGTTAGAAAGTGGAAAACAGGCTTTAGAATCCGGGAAAAAAGAACTCGAAGCAAATAAAATACAGCTTGCACAAAAAGAGCAGGAATTAAATGCCGGAAAGACACAGCTTGAAGAAGCAAAAATACAGCTTCAGACAAAGATAAAGGAGTTTGAAACGGGAAAGAGCCAGTATGAGGAGAAAAAATCTGCTTATGAAGCGCAAAAAAGTCAGATAGAAACAGCAAAAACACAGCTGGAAACTGTGAGTGCAGGAATTACTCAGATAGAAAATGCGCTTACTGAAATGAAGAATCAGCTGGAAATTTTGGAAGAGCAGTTAGCCAAAAGCGAGAGTTCAGATGAAACTTATGAGACACTTTTGGCACAGAAGACCGAACTGGAATCCCAGATAACAGCCCAAAGCGAAGCACTTTCAACACTTATCGCTCAAAAAGAAGCGTTAGAAGCAGGAATTTCGGAATTTGAATCAGCAAAACCAGAGGCAGAAGCCCGGTTAGAAGAGGCAAGAATACAAATCGAAGAAGCAGGCACGCAGATTGAACAGGCAAAGGCAACGCTGTCCCAAAAAGAAGAGGAATTAAATGCAGGGCAGGCTCAGATAGATTCTGCGAAAAAGCAGTTACAGGAAGCAGAAGAAAAGATAAAACAGAATGAAGCCATAATTTCGGATGGAGAGGCACAGCTTGTACAGGCACAGAATCAGATAAAAGAGGGAGAAAGCCAGATTTTGGAAGCACAAAAAACGCTTGCTGATGGAGAAAAACAGCTTACTGATGCCAAGCAGACGCTTGCCAAAGGACGGACTTCCCTTGAAGAAGCAAAGAGTGAATTAGAAGCAAAGGCACAGGAATTAGAGGACGGAAAAGCAGAGTATGAAACCGCAAAAAAAGATGCTGAACCGGAAATCGCCGATGCAAAACAAAAAATTTCAGATGGAGAAGAAGAACTGGCGAAATTGGAAGTCCCAACCTGGTATGTCTGGGGACGAGATAAGATTACTTCAACAGAAAGTTTTGGACAGGATGCTGAGAGAATTTCAAATATCGGAGAATTTTTCCCGGTTATCTTCTTTTTAGTTGCGGCACTGGTCAGCTTGACAACCATGACTCGTATGATTGAAGAACAGCGCCAGCAGATAGGAACATTAAAGGCACTTGGTTATTCAGATGGAAAAATTGCATTAAAATACTTTGCTTATGCAATGGTTTCTACCGTCTCGGGTGCACTTGCAGGCGTGGTAGTCGGAGAAAAAATCCTGCCCTGGGTCATTATGAATGCGTATGGAATGTTGTATACGGGACTTCCTTATTACCTGACACCATTAAACTGGCATCAGGGAAGACTTGCTGTTTTGGCAAGTGCAGGCTGTACCGGAGTTGCGACCCTTGCCGCATGCCAGAAAGAGCTGATGTCAAAGCCAGCTGAACTGATGCGTCCGCAAGCTCCAAAAAATGGAAAACGTATCTTTTTAGAACGGATTGATATCTTATGGAAACACTTGAACTTTACACAGAAATCTACAGTACGAAACTTAGTGCGCTATAAAAAACGGTTTTTTATGACTGTAATTGGAATCGGAGGCTGTATGGGGCTGATATTGGTTGGATTCGGGCTTCAGGATTCCATTACTGCCATTGCCAAGAATCAGTTTGTTAATTTATTTACTTATGAAGCAAATGTAATTTTAGATTCCAACGTTTCGGAGGCTGAAAAAGAAGCCCAGCAGAAAGACTTAAAAGCTTATCAGGGAATCGATGAGATGCTGGAACTCTATTGTCAGAATGTAGAGCTGCAAAGTGAGAAAAAGACGGTAGATACTGTGCTTGAGGTACCAAAAACGTTAGATGGATTTGAAGATTTTTTTGAATTTCGTGACCGTGTAAGCGGTAAACATTATGCCTTTCCAAAAGAAGGAGCAGCTATAAGCGAAAAAACAGCAGATATGCTTGGGGTAAAAGTGGGAGATACGGTAGAATTAAAAAAAGGAGATACGATAGTCAAAGTCAAGATTTCTGTTATTGTGGAAAACTATGTCCGACATTATCTGTATTTGACAACAGAGACTTATGAAAGTCTGTTTCATGAGACTCTGAATTATAATCAGCTGTTGTTAAGATACCAGGATACCTCAAAAGATTATGAGGATGCACTCGGAGAAAAAATTATGAAATACGACAGTGTGGCAGCAATTTCTTTTACCTCGGATTTAATCGGCCAGATTGATGACATGCTGCGCTCCCTTGATATTGTAATTGTGGTGCTGATTGTGTCAGCAGGGTTGCTTGCCTTTGTGGTATTGTATAATTTAAATAATATTAATATCACAGAACGGCAGAGAGAGCTGGCAACATTGAAAGTATTGGGATTTTATGATGGAGAGGTGGCATCCTATGTGTATCGGGAAAACATTGTGCTGACTCTGTTTGGAATTATCGCCGGAATGGGAATCGGAAACTTTTTGCACCATTATATGATTCAGACAGTGGAAGTGGATATGATGATGTTTGGACGAAATGTATTTTTCAGAAGTTATTTTTACAGCGGACTCATTACCCTGGCATTTGCATTGTTTGTAAATGGAATGATGTTTTACCGACTGCGAAAAATTGACATGATTGAATCCCTTAAGAGTGTGGAGTAGAAAGGAAATCAATATGGCTTTAGTGACAGGAATTATTGCAGAATACAATCCTTTTCATAATGGGCATGCTTATCAGATTCAAAAAGCGCGGGAGCTAACCGGCTGTGATTTTGTGGTGGTTGTGATGAGCGGAGATTTTGTACAGCGTGGCGCACCGGCACTTTTCGATAAGTATACCAGAACAAAGATGGCACTTTTGGGGGGCGCAGACCTGGTACTGGAATTACCGGTCTGGGCTTCCAGCGCCAGCGCTGAATTTTTTGCGGCAGGAGCAGTTTCTGTTTTAGAGGGAATCGGCTGTACGGATTTTTTGTGTTTTGGAGCGGAAGATGAGAAGCTCTCAAAGATGCAGAAAGCAGTGAAGCTGCTTGCAGATGAAAATACAGAATTTCAGAAACAACTTCGGGATGCGCTAAAAACAGGTCTTTCTTTTCCGGCTGCAAGAAAACAGGCGCTAAGCGGTTTCTTAACAGAAGAAGAGAGCAGTATCTTAGATAAGCCCAATAATATTCTTGGAATTGAATATTTAAAGGCATTAAAAGCAAAGAACTCTTCGATAGAGCCGGTGATTGTAAAAAGGGAAGGGCAGGGGTATCATGGACAGGAACTTTCCCATGGATTTGCAAGTGCTTCGGGGATTCGCAGTGCCTTAAAAGACGTGAGAGACTGGGAACAGGATGAGAAAATTTCTCAGCTTTTCCATGTAATGCCAAAGGAAATTACAGAAATTTTTATAGAGGCAGGAAAACAGAATCAGATGGTATGGGAGGATGATTTTTCTCTGCTGTTACAATACAATCTGCTTAAGCAGAAAAACAGATTACAGCTGACTGCTTACAGCGATGTTTCAAAAGACCTTGCAATGCGGATTTCTAAAAATTTAAATCAATTTGAGTCTTATAGTAGTTTTGTTCAGAAATTAAAGACGAAAGAACTGACGTATACCCGAATTTCGAGGGCTTTGCTTCACATTTTATTAGAGATAACTCAGGAAGAGACTCGAATGTTTCTACACAATCCTTATACTCGAATTTTAGGATTCAGGCAGGACAGCAAAGAAGTGTTAGGAAAAATGAAAAAAGCAAAAGAAATTCCGGTACTTACGAAGATTTCGAATTATCAAAAAGAGTTGGCAAACATTCAAAAAGGTCTGTTTGAAAAAGATATCTTTGCGTCTGATCTTTATGAGGCAGTGACCGGAAGAAAACAAAAAAGAGGATTGACAAATGAACTTCAACATTCGCCGATTATTCTAAGATAAACAAGGAATGTTTGGAAAATAATACAATTTTTGTGCATAATTTTCAAATGCACACTTGTACCGTTTTTGGAAACGATGTATAATGAAAACAGGCACGACCATCTCTAGGTCGTAATGAATTAGCATAACGGAGGAAAAATTATGAACGTATTAGTAGTAAATTGCGGAAGTTCATCATTGAAATTCCAGCTCATCAACTCTGAAACAGAGGAAGTAGCAGCAAAAGGGCTGTGTGAACGTATCGGTATCGATGGAAGACTGGTATATCAGCCAACAAACGGAGAAAAAGAAGTAACAGAAGCACCAATGCCAACTCATACAGAAGCAATCAAAATGGTATTAGACGCTCTGGTTAATGAAAAAACAGGTGTATTAAAGAGCCTTGACGAAGTAGAAGCAATCGGACATCGTGTACTGCATGGTGGAGCTAAAATCTCTGATTCCTGTATTATCAACGATGAAGTAATCTCTGTTATCGAAGAGTGCTGTGACCTTGGTCCTCTGCATAACCCTGCAAACCTGATGGGTATCCGTGCATGTATGGAACTGATGCCAGGTAAACCAAACGTAGCTGTATTTGATACTGCATTCCATCAGACAATGCCGGAAAAAGCATATATGTATGCAATTCCGAAAAAATACTATGATGAATATAAAGTACGTAAATATGGTTTCCACGGAACTTCTCATCGTTTCGTATCGAAAGAAACGATCAAATTCCTTGGTCTTGACCCGGAAAATTCTAAAGTAATCGTTGCTCATCTTGGAAACGGTTCTTCTATCAGTGCAGTTGTAAATGGAAAATGTGTTGACACCAGCATGGGTCTGACACCTCTTCAGGGTCTTGTAATGGGAACACGTTCCGGTGACCTTGACCCGGCTGTTCTTGAATTCATCTGTGCAAAAGAAAACATTGATGTAAAAGAAATGGTTCGTATCTTAAATAAAGAATCCGGTTTATTAGGACTTTCTAACGGACTTTCCAGTGACTTCCGTGACTTAAACGAAGCTGCTGAAGGCGGAAACGAAGATGCAAAACGTGCAGTAGACTGCTTATGTTACAGCATTATCAAATACATCGGTTCTTATGTAGCTGCTATGAACGGTGTAGATGCAATCGCATTTACAGGTGGTATCGGTGAAAATGCAATTCCGGTTCGTGAAACTGTTGTAAAGAGTCTGGGATATCTTGGAATCAAATTAGATGAAGAAGCAAACCAGACAAGAGGAGAAAATAAAGTAATCTCCACAGCAGATTCTAAAGTAAAAGTTGCAATCGTTCCGACAAACGAAGAACTTGCAATCTGTCAGGAAACAGCAGAACTGGTAAAGAATCAGAAATAATAGTTGACAAAAACGAATTACCTATGTATAATTGACAAGGTGTGATTAGGAGACTATTATGCTAATTGATTTATCAGATATTTTATCCGTGGATGGAAAGACGAAAGAATTAAAAATGCCGGTTTCCATGGATTCCTTTGAATCAAAACTTGGCAGTTTTCCGGTAGTAGAAAAACAGCCGTTAGATGTTGTAATTACGAATACAGGAAAAAAAGTGCTTCGAATTGAAGTAAAAGGCAAAGTGAGTCTTGCTCTGCCCTGCGACCGTTGTCTTAAAGATGTAGCAACGGAATTTGAAATTGACCTTGAAAAAGAGGTTGATATGAAAACTTCAGAGGAAGACAGGATAAAAGACTTAGATGAAATTAATTATATCACAGGTTGTAGCCTGGATATTGAGCAGTTAGTGCATAATGAGATTTTAATCCATTGGCCTATGAGGGTCCTGTGTAAAGAGGACTGCAAGGGAATCTGCAGCCATTGCGGAAAAGACTTGAATGAAGGGCCATGCTCATGTGAGCAGGAGAGCCCGGATCCACGAATGGCGGCAATCCGTGATATATTTAGCAAATTTAAGGAGGTGTAATTATGTCCATCTGTCCAAAAAATAAAACTTCTAAAGCAAGAAGAGATAAAAGAAGAGCAAACTGGAAAATGACTGCTCCGAACTTAGTAAAATGCAGCAAATGTGGTGCTTTAATGATGCCGCACAGAGTGTGCAAAGCTTGCGGAAGCTACAACAAAAAAGAAGTTATTGCTATGGATGCTGAATAATTCATAGTATGAGGGGCTGTCGTGTTTAGGCACGGCAGCCTTTTTTCATTTTATAAATTTATAAATGAATTTTGTAATAAATTTGTAATAAAATTGCAAGTTTTTCTTGCGATTTTCCAGAAAACAAGTTAATATAAGAGAGAACTTGTTAAAGGAGGAGTTTAGTATGAATAATAGATGGTATAAAAAATTATTACTGCTTCTTACGGTAGGATGCATGACTGTTTCTATGACCGGATGCAGTGCAGATTCTGTATTAGATAAATTATTGTCAGTGACTGACCCAAAGCCGGATAAAAAGACAGAGGCAACGAAAGAGGATAGCAGTGATAAAAAAGACAGTGCAGGTGAAAAAGAAGTAGAAGTGGCAAAACCGGAATTTACCACAAACTTAAGTGGAGCGGTGACTTATGCGGTAAATGCCAAAGCTTCTGCACTGACAGTAGAAGCAACTACGACGGATGATGGAAGTATTACTTATCAGTGGTATAAGAGCCAGACCGATACGAATGGCGGTGGAACTTTAATTGACGGGGCGACAGAAGCAAGTTACACTCCGCCAACCGATACCGAAGGGACACTTTATTATTATGTTGTAGCAACCAGTACCATTGGTTCTTCTACAAATGGAGCAACCAGTGATACCGCAGAAGTTATTGTGTCAGCGGATGGAACCATTCCGTCTGAAAGCGAAGACCAGGCAGGTGCAAGTAAGGTACTTGGCAAATGGGTACAGAATAATGATGGCTGGTGGTATGATAATGGGGATGGAACTTATCCGAGAAATGCATGGAAACAGATTGATGGAAAATGGTATGCATTTGATGAAAAAGGTTATATGAGAGTCGGATGGTTTAAAGATGGAGACTCCTGGTATTATCTGTTAGACAGCGGAGAGATGGCGAAAGATACGGATATTGAGGGATATCATATTGGTTCAAATGGCAAAATGGAATAAAGGAATAAACAACAGTTCATCGCAGGCACGCTCTCGCTGCTTGTCGCTGGCAGTGGTACGTAAGCGACGAAAATACCGTCGCTAAGTACCAGCCGCTCCAAAGCACCTGCTTATGAATCTGTTGAAAGCAAAGAGTGGCAGGGATGAACGAGATGCAAATGCAGTTGGCATCATTTGTTCCGATGTGCTGTAGTATAAATCTGTTGAAAGCAAAGAGTGGCAGGGATGAACGAGATGCAAATGGCAGTTGGCATCATTTGTTCCGATGTGCTGTAGTATGAATCTGTTGAAAACAAAAAGTGGCAGGGATGAAGTGATTTTGGGCGGTCGTAAAAGAGATTATCTTTTACGACCGTTTCTCTTGCCCTTTTTTTAGATGTCTGGTAAAATTAAGGGCATAGCGTACAGGAGGCAATGAAATGGGAAATCTGATTACAGTGGTAGTCGACGCCATGGGCGGGGATAATGCTCCGCATGAGATTATCAAAGGGGCAGTCGAGGCCGTAAAAGAAAAACAAAACTTAAAGGTACTTCTTGTCGGACAAAAAGAAGTGGTGGAAAAGGAATTAAGCGCTTATGATTATCCGAAGGAGAGAATAGAAGTTATACATGCATCAGAAGTGATTGAGACTGGAGAACCGCCGGTTGCTGCAATCAAGGGAAAGAAAGATTCTTCGATTGTAGTCGGAATGAAACTGGTCAGAAAGGGAGAGGCAGATGCTTTCGTTTCTGCCGGAAGTTCCGGTGCGATTTTGGTTGGCGGAACTACAATTGTAGGTCGAATCAAAGGAATTGAGCGTGCACCGCTTGCACCGATGATTCCAACGAAAAATGGCGCATCACTTTTGATTGACTGCGGAGCAAATGTGGATGCAAGGTCGTCTCATCTTGTGCAGTTTGCACGTATGGGTTCTATTTACATGGAACATGTTGTAGGGGTTAAAAATCCAAGAGTCGGAATTGTGAATATTGGTGTGGAAGAGGAAAAAGGCAATGCCCTGGTAAAGGAGACATATCCACTTTTAAAAGAATGTAAAGACATTAACTTTATCGGAAGCATCGAAGCAAGAGAGATTCCATCCGGTGTTGCAGATGTAATTGTAACCGAAGCCTTTGTAGGCAATGTGATTTTAAAATTATATGAGGGAGTCGGAGCGACTTTGATTTCTAAAGTAAAAGAAGGTATGATGACCACTCTTCGCAGTAAGATTGGAGCTTTGCTTGTAAAACCGGCATTAAAAAGTACATTAAAAAGTTTTGACAGCAGCCAGTACGGTGGAGCACCGCTTCTCGGATTAAGAGGGCTTGTAGTGAAATGTCACGGAAGTTCCAAAGCAAACGAAGTGAAAAACTCGATTATTCAGTGTATTTCCTTTAAAGAACAGGACATTAGTGAAAAGATTCGGGAAAATATTACAGTAGCGGTGAAAAAGACAGAGGAGGAGCAATAAAAAATGGAGTTAGAAAAATTACAGAAGATTATCGCAGAGGTATTAAATGTAGATGCACAGGAAGTGACAATGGATACTACATTCGTAGAGGATTTGGGAGCAGATTCTTTGGATATATTCCAGATTATCATGGGAATTGAAGAAGAATTTGATATTGAAATGCCAAACGAAGATGTAGAACATATTGTGACTGTAGGAGATGCAGTAGAAGAAATTAAAAAAATTGTAGGATAACTAAAAGAGTCAGATGTCTTCAAAAGGGAAAAATTCGGATGAAGACATCTGATTTTCAGATTGAGAAGAAGAAAATTCAGGCTGAACGCAAGAGAGACTTTAGATAAATAGAAAAAAGTAGAAGGGAAGTTTGTTAATCGATGAAGAAGTTATTAGAGCTTGAGCAGAGAATTGGCTATAAATTTGAAAATTTTGATTTGCTCGTAAAAGCAATGACGCATAGTTCTTATGCAAATGAACACAGATATGAAAAGAAAGAAAATAATGAGCGTCTGGAATTTTTGGGAGATGCGGTTTTAGAGCTGATTTCCAGTGATTATTTATTTGCAAAGTATCCGGAAACTCCGGAGGGTGTACTGACAAAGAAACGTGCAAGTATGGTATGCGAGCCGACTTTAGCATTATGTGCAAGAGAAATTCCACTGGGAGATTATTTATTACTTGGAAAAGGTGAGGATGCAACAGGCGGAAGAAAAAGAGATTCCATTGTTTCAGATGCTATGGAGGCATTAATCGGTGCAATTTATCTGGACGGTGGTTTTGCTAATGCAAAAGAGTTTATTGACCGGTTTATTTTAAACGATATTGAAAACAAACAGCTCTTTTATGATAGCAAGACTACGCTTCAGGAAATCGTACAGGGAAGTTATGATGATGATGTACGTTATGAACTGGTAAAAGAAGAAGGTCCGGATCACAATAAGAGCTTTTATGTTCATGCTCTGCTTGGAAGTACGGTATTGGGAGAAGGAACAGGTCATACCAAAAAGGCAGCAGAACAGCAGGCTGCATATTGTGCGATTAAAAAACTTAAGAGTAAGGGTGGCCTATGTATTTAAAAAGCATTGAAGTGCAGGGATTTAAGTCCTTTGCAAATAAGATAACATTTGAATTTCACAACGGAATTACCGGAATTGTAGGACCAAACGGAAGTGGAAAAAGTAATGTAGCAGATGCTGTACGCTGGGTGCTGGGAGAGCAGAGTGCAAAACAGCTTCGAGGCGGAAACATGCAGGATGTTATTTTCTCGGGAACAGAAACGAGAAAGCCTCTTGGATTTGCTTATGTTGCAATTACTCTAGATAACAGTGACCATAATCTTCCGATTGATTATGAAGAAGTGACGATTGCAAGACGGCTTTATCGTTCCGGCGAGAGTGAATACCTGATGAATGGGGTTTCCTGCCGATTAAAAGATGTCAATGAATTATTTTATGATACGGGTATCGGAAAAGAAGGGTATTCCATTATCGGACAGGGACAGATTGATAAAATCTTAAGTGGTAAGCCGGAAGAGCGAAGAGAACTGTTTGACGAAGCAGCAGGAATTGTAAAATTCAAACGAAGAAAAGCGGCATCTTTAAAAAAATTAGAGGAAGAACAGCAGAATCTGACCCGTGTCAATGACATTTTATCGGAGTTGACCAGACAGCTTGCACCGCTTGAGAAACAGTCTGAGACAGCGAAGATATATTTAAAGAAGCGGGAAGAATTAAAAGCGCTTGATGTCCGGATGTTTCTTGCAGAAATGGAACGCATCAATGCTCAGTTAAAAGAGATCGAAGAAAAATCGGAGATTGTCCGTCAGGACCTGGAAAAAACAGGTAAGGATTTTGAGACAACGAAGACTGAATATGAAGCGTTAGAGAAAGAGCTGGAGGCTTTTAATGTAAAAATTGAAGTGTTTCGTGAAGAGTCAACAAAAAAAGCACTGGAGAAGCAGCAGTTAGAGGGGCAGATTAATGTAGCAAAGGAACAGATTTCTTCGGCAAAGCAAAGTGATTTGCAGTATCGTGAGCGTGTGGAGGCTTTAGAGGCAGAGTTAAAACAGAGGGAAGAGAGTGAAAAACTTTATACTGAAGAAAAGGCAGAGCTTGATGCAAAAATCGATGAGATTCGGCAAAAAGAGGAGACAGCGAAGAATTTATTCAGGGATTTTGCTTTTGAAATTCATGAATTAGAAGAACAGTTAGAGGAAGATAAGAGCGAAATTATTGAAATTTTAAATCATCGTGGTTCGACGAAGGGAAAAATGCAGCGTTATGATGCGATGATGGAACAGATTTCGCTTAGAAAGACAGAGTTTAATCAGAAATATCTGCGTTTAAAGAGTGAGACTGCAAAGCAGGAAGAAGAAAAGGAGCGCTTTGAGAAAGAACAGCAGGAAATTGATGCTGAGATTTTAAGTCTCACAAAGAAGAGTAATAAAAACGAGGATGAGATTACCAGATATCAGAGTCTGCTTGGAAAGAGTATCAAGGAACAGCAGGTTTTACAGAATGATTATCATAAAGAGGCTTCGAGGTTAGAATCTTTAAGAAATATTACAGAGCGTTACGACGGTTACGGAAACAGTATCCGCCGTGTAATGGAGCAGAAGAAACGTGTTCCGGGGATTCACGGAGTTGTGGCAGATTTAATTAAAGTAGAAAAAAATTATGAAACTGCGATTGAAACCGCTCTTGGAGGAAGCATCCAAAATATTGTTACGGATAACGAAACGACTGCAAAACAGATGATTTCGTTTTTGAAGCAGAATAAATACGGACGGGCAACATTTCTGCCTTTGACCAGTATGGGTGCAGGACGTGGATTTTCGACTCCGTCTGCCTTAAAAGAGCCGGGAGTTGTTGGTGTGGCAAGTGAGCTGGTTTCTACGGAAATTGAATATGAGAGTTTAATTGATTACCTGCTTGGGCGTACGCTTGTCGTGGAAAATATTGATTTTGCAATTGCAATTGCAAGAAAATACAAATACAGTCTGCGTATGGTAACGATTGAAGGAGAGTCTTTAAATCCGGGTGGTTCCATGACCGGTGGTGCATTCAAAAATAACAGCAATCTGCTTGGAAGAAGACGAGAGATAGAAGAGCTTGAGACTAAAGTTGAGAGTTTGAAAAATCAGCTGGAAGCAAAACAAAAAGAGATTGATACTTATCGGGAAAAACGAAATTTCCATCGTGAAGAAGCAGGACGATTAAATGCTGCACTTCAGGAGCAGTCCTTAAAGGATAATACCCTGCGAATGAATCAGAAAGCAATGGAACAGAAGGCAAAAGAGATTGCAAAAGAGTATACAGATTTAAAACGGGATCTTGCAGCACTTGAAAAACAGACGCAGGAGATTGAAGAAAATCGGGAATCTATTCGTGTGGAATTAGAGACGAGTGATAAACGAGAGGCCCAGTTAGAAGATCAGATTAATCAAAATCAGGAAAAACTGGATGAGAAGAAAAAGCAGGAAAACGCTCATTCAAAGGAATTAGAAGAACTGCATTTAGAAAATGCAGAACTCAGTTCCAAACAGGGATTTGCAAAAGAAAACCTGGAACGTATCTTAAGTGAAAAGAAGAATTTACAAAGACAGTTGATGGAACTGGCAGCAAATGTCAGTGATGCAAAAGATGAGATAGAGAAAAAAGAAGCCGAGATAGAAAAAATGCAGGAGGCAGTTGAAGCTGCAAAGACACAGGAAGCGGAAGATGAAGCGAAGCTGCAGGAATACCTTGCAAAAAAAGAGAGTATGAATCAAAGTCATAAGGGCTTCTTTGAAAAGAGAGATGAGCTTTCCGGTCGCATGAATCTCTTGGATAAAGACCTATACCGCCTGGAAAATCAAAAAGAAAAGCTTGAGGAGAATCAGGAGAATCAGATAGGTTATATGTGGGAAGAATATGAGATGACCTACAGTGCGGCAAAAGAACAGACTTTTGAGGAACCGCTTGAGCGCAGTGAAATCAAAAAGGCACAGGCAGAAGTGCGAAATGAAATTAAAAAGCTTGGAAATGTCAATGTCAATGCGATTGAGGAGTACAAAGAACTTTCCGAGCGTCATACGTTCTTAAATGCCCAGCATGAAGATTTGGTGGAAGCAGAGAAGACCCTGCTTAAGATTATTGATGAACTCGATATCGGAATGAGACACCAGTTTGAAGAAAAATTTGCACAGATTCGTGAAGAATTTGATAAAGCATTTAAAGAACTTTTTGGTGGCGGAAAAGGAACGATTGAGTTAGATGAAGAGGAAGATATTTTAGAGGCGGGAATCCGTATCATCTCTCAGCCGCCGGGAAAGAAGCTGCAAAATATGATGCAGCTTTCCGGTGGAGAAAAGGCACTCACCGCAATTGCGCTGTTATTTGCGATTCAGAATTTGAAGCCATCCCCGTTTTGTCTGCTCGATGAAATTGAGGCGGCACTCGATGATTCTAATGTAACAAGATATGCCAAGTATCTTCATAAGTTGACAAAGAATACACAATTTATTATTATTACACATAGACGTGGTACGATGACTGCGGCAGACCGCCTTTATGGTATCACAATGCAGGAAAAAGGTGTATCTACCCTTGTTTCTGTCAACCTAATAGAAAATGATTTGGATAAGTAAGAGAAGCAGATGAGAAAATACAGAGAAGAGTAGGAGAGAGTTTATGGCAGAGGAAAAGAAAGGTTTTTTTAAACGACTGGTATCCGGTCTTACAAAAACCAGAGAAAATATTGTATCGAGTATTGATTCTATTTTCAGCGGATATTCCAGCATTGACGATGATTTCTATGAAGAAATTGAAGAAATTCTTGTTATGGGAGATTTGGGAATTAATGCAACCAATAATATTATCGAAGATTTAAAGCGACAGGTAGCAGAGAAGAAAATAAAAGACCCGCAGGAGTGTAAAAAACTGCTGATGGACAGCATCAAAGCACAGATGGCAGTCGGGGAAGCGGCTTATGAATTTGAGAACCGCAAATCTGTAGTGCTGGTGATTGGTGTAAATGGAGTTGGAAAAACTACTTCTGTCGGAAAACTGGCAGGAAAATTAAAAGACCAGGGAAAGAAAGTTGTGCTTGCAGCAGCAGATACATTCCGTGCGGCAGCAGGAGAACAGCTGACCCAGTGGGCGAACCGTGCAGGGGTAGAACTGATTGGAGGACAGGCAGGTGCTGACCCGGCATCTGTTGTGTATGATGCGATTGCAGCCGCAAAAGCAAGAAATGCTGACGTACTGCTTTGTGATACCGCAGGACGTCTTCACAATAAGAAAAATCTGATGGATGAGCTTCATAAGATTTACCGCATTATCGAACGGGAATATCCGGAAGCTTATTTGGAAACGTTAGTCGTTCTTGATGGAACGACCGGACAAAATGCACTGCTTCAGGCGAGACAGTTTAATGAGGTTGCAGATGTAACAGGAATTATCCTGACAAAACTTGACGGAACTGCAAAGGGAGGCATCGCTGTTGCAATCGAGTCAGAGCTGGATATTCCGGTAAAATATATCGGAGTCGGTGAAAGCATTGACGATTTACAGAAATTTAATTCGGATGAATTTGTAAATGCGCTTTTCGATTTCAAAGAAGAATAAAGTTTAAGTGGAACATTCGTGAAACCTGGCAGGCGATTTTAACCAGGAAGCATTGAAGCTTTCGCTTCGTGTGTAGTTCACTCAGTACATATAGTACATGCTGAAAAATTTCAGAATCGCCGAAAAAAACAGTTAGATGAACATCAAAGGAGGATATTAGGATTATGCTGACATTAGAAAAATTTGAAGAAGCGTCGGAAATCGTAAAGAAAGTAACCCAGGATACCAAACTGGTTTACAGCGATTATTTCAGCGCACAGACAGGAAATAAAGTATATTTAAAACCAGAGAACATGCAGAAAACAGGTGCTTACAAATTAAGAGGTGCTTATTATAAAATCAGCACTCTTTCACCGGAAGAGAGAGCAAAAGGTTTAATTACAGCTTCTGCCGGAAACCATGCACAGGGTGTTGCTTATGCAGCAAAAGCATTTGGAGTAAAAGCGGTTATCGTTATGCCGACTACCACTCCATTAATCAAAGTAGAAAGAACAAAAAGTTATGGTGCAGAAGTAGTTCTTTACGGAAATGTATATGACGAAGCTTGCGAACATGCTTATAAATTAGCCGAAGAAAATGGATATACATTCATTCATCCATTTGATGACCCGGCTGTTGCAACCGGACAGGGAACAATCGCAATGGAAATCATCAAAGAACTTCCGTTAGTAGATTATATCTTAGTTCCAATCGGTGGCGGCGGACTGGCAACAGGTGTTTCCACTTTAGTCAAGCTCTTAAATCCGAATATCAAAGTGATCGGTGTAGAACCGGCAGGTGCAAATTGTATGCAGGAATCTGTACGTCGTGGAGAAGTTACAACACTTGACAGTGTAAATACAATCGCAGATGGTACTGCTGTAAAAACACCGGGAGAAAAAATCTTCCCATATATCCAGAAAAATGTGGATGAAATCATTACCGTCAGCGATGATGAATTAGTTGTTGCTTTCCTTGATATGGTAGAAAATCATAAAATGATTGTAGAGAACTCAGGTCTGCTGACTGTAGCAGCTTTGAAACATCTGCAGTTTAAAGATAAAAAAGTAGTTTCTATCTTAAGTGGTGGAAACATGGATGTTATCACAATGTCATCTGTAGTTCAGTTGGGTCTGATTGCAAGAAATCGTATCTTTACTGTATCTGTGCTGCTTCCGGACAAGCCGGGTGAACTGGTACGTGTGGCAAGTGTAATCGCAGATAAGAAAGGTAATGTTATCAAACTTGACCATAACCAGTTTGTAAGTACAAACCGTTCTGCAGCAGTGGAACTGAAGATTACCATTGAGGCATTTGGTACAGAACATAAGAATGAAATTATTGAAGCACTGGAAGAAGAAGGATATCGTCCGAGACAGATTACTGCAAACTTATAGAACGCAAAGACGCAGCAATTTCGTACAAGGTGAGACGCAGCAATTTCGTGCAGGCACGCTCTCGCTACTTGTCGCTGGCAGCGGTACATAAGCGACAAAGTCGCTAAGTACCGGCCGCTCCAAAGTGCCTGCAGAAATTTGCTGCTAAATAAAAATGAGAGGGCAGAGGTATAGGAAAAAAATTGCTCTTTGTTAGAAAATTAGATAGTTAGGAGAAATCCCTGAGTTTCTGTATGTAACATAGAAGAGATTCAGGGGTTTTCTTATATCTGAAATTGTGCGATGAGAAAATAATGCTTATTCCTACCAGAATAGTAGTAAAATAAAGAGAGATGTGTTAGAATTAGGACGTCGGATGTATTTTGGAATATCTGGCAGGGCAGGAGGTTTGTTATGAGAGAGTTATATTTAGAGTGTTATTCTGGAATCAGTGGAGATATGACAGTTGCAGCTTTATTGGACCTTGGTGTTCCGGGGGAGTATCTGATGAAAGAGTTGGAGAAGCTGCACTTAGATGGATATGAGATAAAGATTTCCAGAACAAAGAAGAATCAGATTACAGCGACAGATTTTGATGTGATTTTGAAAGATGAGCATAAAGAGGAGCATGGTCATGAACATGCTCATACCCACGTAAATGATGAAGATGTGAAGGAATGTCATGAGCAGGAACACAGTCATGAACATACGCATGTTCATAATAGTTATCGTGAGATTAAGGAATTTATTTTGGCTTCAGAGCTCTCGGACAGAGTAAAGGAAATGATTTTAAAGATTTTTCAGGTGATTGCAGAGGCAGAAGCGCAGGTTCATGGTACGGCTGAGGATGAAGTGCATTTTCATGAGGTTGGTGCGGTTGATTCGATTGTAGATATTTCGGCAGCAGCAATCTGTCTGGATTATCTGGGATTTGATTCGATTGTGACGTCTGAAATCTGGGAGGGAAAAGGGCATGTATGGTGTCAGCATGGAAGAATTCCGGTTCCGGCACCGGCAGTACTTGCGATTTTTTCAAAGAGCCAGACAAGACTTCATCTTTCAGGAGTGCAGGGAGAGATGGTGACACCGACAGGAGCGGGAATTGTGGCAGCGCTTTCGGGTGAGAATCAGCTTCCGGATTCTTTTGTAATTGAAAAAATCGGGATTGGAGCCGGAAAGAAAGATTTCCCTCATGCGAATGTGCTTCGTGCGATGATTTTAAATACTGAGAAAGAGAAAAAGGCGGTGCATGAACATAAGCATAAATATAGTCATGCACATTATCATGAGGAGCAGGAAATCGAAAAAAAAAAGACAGCTGTAAATGAGACAAAAGAAGAAATGAAAAATAAAGATGAACAGAAGGGATTTCACGATGTCCAGACGGAAACGGTATGTGTCATGGAGACAAACGTGGATGACTGCTCGGGAGAACAGCTGGGTTATGCCAGAGAGGTATTGTTAAAGGCCGGTGCGCTGGATGTGTGCTGTATGCCGCTTTATATGAAAAAGGGGCGTCCGGCATATTTGTTTCAGATTATCTGCAGACCGGCAGATGAAGAGGCATTAAAAACAATTTTATTTCGAGAGACAACCAGCATTGGATTTCGCAGATATGAGGAAGAACGACAAAAGTTAGACCGTGAAATGATAAGTGTCACACTTTTGGATGGAAATACCATTCGGATTAAGAAGTGTATGCATCATGATGTGATTTATTATTATCCGGAATATGAGGATGTCAGGAAAACCTGTGAAATGCGTGGTGAAGCATTTCGTATGGTCTATGAAGAGGCAAGAAGTTTGGCCAAGAAAAGTGAGGAGTGATAAGAGGTGGAATTGACGCAAAAAGAAGAGCGATTATATGAGATTATGAAGGGGTATGCAAAGAAGGATTTGTGTATTGCGTTTTCAGGTGGAGCAGACAGCAGCTTGTTATTAAAGCTTGCTGTAAAATGTGCAGCACCTGGGGTAAGGGTACATGCAGTTACTTTTGAAACCGTACTGCATCCATCCTGTGATTTGGATATTGCAAAACAGGTTGCAAAAGAAACCGGAGCGATTCATAAAATCATTTTCTTAGACGAATTTGAAGATGAAAGAATTAAAAAGAATCCGAAGAACCGCTGTTATCTGTGCAAAAAAAGTTTGTTTGAAAAGCTGTTGGCTTATGCAGACGAAGCAGGGGCAGAAACCATCTTAGAAGGAACCAATGAGGATGATTTACATGTGTATCGTCCGGGGCTTGCGGCAGTCCGGGAACTTGGAGTAAAAAGTCCGCTTGCCGAAGCGCATTTAACCAAGCCGGAAGTACGTGCCCTTGCAAGAAAAGAAGGAATTTCCGTTGCAAATCGTCCGGCAGCTCCCTGTCTTGCAACACGTCTGCCGTATGGTTCAGAACTTAACTTTGAAGTGCTGAAAAAGATTGATGAGGGCGAACAATATATGAAAAGTCTGGGATTTGAGATTGTGCGTATCCGTCTGCACGGAAAAGTAACAAGAATTGAGGTTCCGGTAGCTGAGTTTGGAAAATTTATGGAACAAAGAGAAGCAGTGCTTGCAAAATTAAAAGAACTTGGATTTGTTTATGTGACACTTGATATGGAAGGATTTCGAAGTGGAAGTATGGATGTCGATGCCCACGACGCTTGACGACCACGCAGCAGATGAAAAATCAGGCAAGTAGTGAAGTAGATTGCAAAGATCCGCTTGACTATGCACTGTATAAGTGTCAAGAAAAAATACTTGACACTTCAAAAATCATGTAGTATGATAAGCAAGGTGATGACAAGTGGAACAATTTGTACAGCAGACTTTATTATACGATTTTTATGGGGAACTCTTAACAGAGCACCAGCGCAGAATCTATGAGGATGTCGTGCTCAATGACTACTCACTTAGTGAAGTGGCAGCAGATTTGGGAATCAGCAGACAGGGCGTGCATGACAACGTCAAACGCTGTAATAAGATTCTTTCAGACTATGAAGAAAAATTGCATCTCGTAGAGAAGTTTGTAAATATTAAGGAAAAAATCCACAGGATTCACGGTCTTGCAAAAAATTGCGAAAGCATCAGCAAGGAAGAACTGGTTTCCGAGGTGGAACACATTTCCCAGGAAATTTTGGAGGAGTTGTAGCAGATGGCATTTGAAAGCTTAACGGATAAACTACAAAATGTATTTAAAAACTTGAGAAAAAAAGGCCGTCTGACGGAAGCCGATGTAAAATCCGCTTTGAAAGAGGTCAAAATGGCGCTTCTCGAAGCCGATGTAAGTTTTAAAGTGGTAAAACAATTTATGAAATCCGTTCAGGAGCGTGCAGTTGGACAGGATGTAATGTCCGGCTTAAATCCGGGACAGATGGTAATTAAGATTGTAAATGAAGAACTCGTAAACCTGATGGGAAGTGAGACAACCGAACTCGCTTTAAAGCCGGCAGGAGAGATTACCGTGCTTATGATGGTAGGTCTTCAGGGTGCAGGTAAGACAACGACCACTGCAAAACTGGCAGGCAAGCTGAAATCAAAAGGAAGAAAACCTCTTTTGGTAGCATGTGACGTATACCGTCCGGCCGCAATTACACAGTTGCAGGTCAACGGTGAAAAACAGGGCGTGGAAGTCTTTGCAATGGGGGACAAACAAAGTCCGGTTGATATTGCAAAAGCAGCGTACGAGCATGCGAAAAAAGAAAAATACAACGTGGTTATCTTAGATACCGCAGGTCGTCTTCATATTGATGAGGACATGATGCAGGAGCTTGCAAACATAAAAGAAGCGATTTCTGTAGACCAGACAGTACTGGTAGTCGATGCAATGACCGGACAGGATGCGGTGAATGTAGCAGAGACCTTCGGTGAGAAAGTCGGAATCGACGGAGTCATTCTTACAAAGATGGATGGTGATGCCCGAGGCGGTGCAGCATTATCAATTAAAGCAATCACAGGAAAACCGATTCTGTTTGTCGGTATGGGAGAGAAATTGTCGGATTTGGAACAATTTTATCCGGATCGTATGGCATCCCGTATCCTTGGAATGGGCGATGTGATGAGCCTGATTGAAAAAGCGCAGGCAAACATTGATGAAGAAAAAGCCAAAGAGATGGAACAGAAATTCCGTAAGAACTCATTCGGCTTTGATGATTACCTTGAAAGCATGAATCAGATGAAGAACATGGGAGGAATTTCCAGTGTCTTAAATATGATTCCGGGAATTGGCGGACAGGTAAAAGATATTGAAAATATGGTAGACGAAAAGGATATGGCGAGAAAAGAAGCAATGATTCTTTCCATGACACCAAGAGAACGTTCTCATCCGGAAATCCTGACTCCACAGAGAAAAGCAAGAATTGCAAAAGGTGCAGGAGTGGATGTGGCGGAAGTCAACCGCTTAGTAAAACAATTTGAACAGGCAAAGAAAATGATGAAACAGATGCCTGGTCTTATGAATGGCAAGGGTGCTAAGAGGGGAAAATTCAAACTTCCCTTTTAACATATAAATCAAGAAGATAAGAAAAGAAAATAGTTAAATTTCAGGAGGAAAAAATAATGGCAGTAAAAATCAGATTAAGAAGAATGGGACAGAAAAAAGCTCCTTTCTATAGAATCGTTGTTGCAGATTCCAGATCCCCAAGAGATGGTAAATTCATCGACGAAATCGGAACTTATGATCCAAATCAGGACCCAAGTGTATACAAAGTAGACGAAGAAGCAGCTAAAAAATGGCTTGCTAACGGTGCTCAGCCAACAGAAGTTGTATCCAAAATCTTCAAAGCAGCTGGTATCGAAAAATAATATAGGTCCAGGAGGTGGCTTGTAATGAAAGAATTAGTTGAAGTAATTGCAAAGTCTCTTGTAGATTATCCGGACGAAGTTGCGGTAACAGAGCGGGAAGAAAACAATGCGGTATTTGTAGAACTCAAAGTAGCATCTGCAGATATGGGCAAAGTAATCGGACATCAGGGAAGAATTGCAAAAGCAATCCGTACCGTAGTGAAAGCTGCATCTTCCAAAAATGATAAAAAAGTTATCGTAGATATTTTACAGTAAAAGTAAATGAGAGGGCTGTACACGTTGATGTGCAGTCCTTTTTTGGGCGAAAAAGTAAATTAAGGAGTTATAAGCATGGAAGATTTATTACAGGTGGGTGTCATCACAACCACACACGGAATCCGAGGAGAAGTAAAAGTCTATCCGACCACTGACGATGTACACCGCTTTGAAGAGTTAGAAAGCGTATTATTAGACACAGGAAAAGAATACAGAGAACTAAAAATCAAGAGCGTGAAATATTTTAAACAATATGCCATCTTAAAATTCAAAGGCATTGACAATATCAATGACATTGAAAAATATAAAGGCAAAAGTCTCTTTGTCACAAGAGAAAATGCACAGCCGCTTGGAGAAGATGAGTATTACATCGCAGATTTAATCGGAATGGAAGTTTACTTAGAGGATGGAAGTCATTTCGGAACCTTAAAAGATGTTATGGAAACCGGTGCAAATGATGTTTATATTATTAAGACGGAAGAAGGAAAAGAAGTGCTGATTCCGGCCATCTACGAATGTATTTTAGATGTCGATGTAGAAGCAGGAAAGATGGAAATTCACCTGTTGGACGGATTAGTATAAAAAAGGAGAAAAACAAATGGATTTTCATGTACTCACCCTGTTTCCGGATATGGTCAGACAGGGATTAAATACCAGTATCATCGGAAGAGCGATGAAAGAGGGACATATCACATTAAATACAGTCAATATCCGTGATTTTTCTATCAATAAACATAATCGCGTGGATGATTACCCTTATGGGGGCGGAGCCGGAATGGTGATTCAGGCAGAACCGGTTTACCGCGCCTGGGAATCTGTGGCAAAAAACAGTAAAGCTATAAAACAAGGCAAAAAACCAAGATGCATTTATCTGACCCCACAGGGAAAAGTCTTTCATCAGACGATGGTAGAAGAATTCGCCCAGGAAGAAGAACTGATTTTTTTATGCGGACATTATGAGGGGATTGACGAACGTGTTTTAGAAGAAGTGGTCACAGACTATGTCTCTATTGGAGATTATGTGCTGACAGGGGGAGAACTTGCTTCTATGGTCATGATTGACGCTATCTCAAGATTTGTGCCGGGTGTTTTAAATAATGAAGAATCTGCCCAGTTTGAATCCATGCAGGATAACCTCTTAGAATATCCGCATTATACCAGACCGGAAAGCTGGCATAAAAAAGAGGTGCCGAAAGTATTGTTAACCGGAGACCATAATAAAATTGAAGCATGGAGATGGGAACAGTCGCTGATACGAACCAAAGAGAGACGACCGGATTTACTCGAGAAAAATAAAAGTTTAAAAGCAGCTTATTTCAGCCCGACCGGAGGCACAAAGAAAGCAGCGGAGACGTTAGCGACGATGCTGTCCCAGAATCCGGAATATATTGATTTGACGAGAAGAAAATTCCGGAAACAAAAACAATACTTTGGAAAAAAAGATTTACTGCTTGCAGCTGCACCGGTGTACGGAGGTCAGCTTCCACAGTTAAAAGAAGCTCTTTTTACAAACTTGAAAGGGGATCATACTCCTTGTATTTTGATGTCTGCTTACGGAAATCGTGACTTTGATGATACCCTTGCACAGATGAAAGACATTTTAGAGGCGAGAGGATTTTACTGCATCGGCGCAATCGCACCGATTATTCCACACATTTATTCCGAAAAACTGGGGGCAGACCGCCCAAATGCAGAAGATGAGAAAGTCTTCCGCCGGTTTGCAGTTACAGTGAAACAGAGATTGGAAGATGGATTGGAAGAATCCCTCATGATTCCGGGAAATCCAAATCCGGAACCAAAGACCATGAAGCCGGTGGTTCATTACTTTGATGAAACAAAATGTAAAGGCTGTCAGACATGTGTTCAAAAATGCCCGACCTCAGCGATTGATAAAGACACATATCAAATAAAGGAAGAACTCTGTGTTGGATGTCTGCGCTGTGAAAGGGTATGTCCAAGTGGGGCAAGAAGCAGTGACTATGAAAGTGTTAAAAAATATCTGGAGGACAATTTCTGTCATCCAAAAGAAGTAAGATGGTATTAAAAGGAAAAATGACGAAGAAATTTACAATAATATGGTAGAAAATGGCGGATTGACTCTTGTCTTGAAAAAAAATAGATGATATCATTAATAGGAAAAACAGCCAGATGAAACGAAAAGAAGGGGAGTTCAAGAATACTGGCAAGTACGAAAGCGAAGGGGAAAGAGAAAAATATGTATCTAAGAGAGTCAAAAGGTTGGTTCAAGCATTATGATTTTATTCTGCTGGATTTAATTTGCCTGCAGATAGCCTTTTTTCTGGCTTATGTGCTCCGTGGGATGGGCTGGAATCCGTATTCTCATGTACTTTATCGGAACATGGCAATTTTTGTAGAAGCGGCAGACATTGTTGTGATTTTCTTTTTTGAGACATTAAAAAATGTTTTAAAGAGAGGACACTATGTAGAATTTATAGAGACACTCAAACATGTGCTGATTGTGTGCGCAGTGTCGATGAGTTATCTGTTTTTGATTAAAGAAGCAGAAAAGTATTCGAGATTTATTCTGATTACGACAATGTGCTTCTATTTTATCCTGACTTATACAGTAAGAGAAGCCAGAAAATCAGTATTACAAAAACAGATGGAAGCTGGAAAAGACCGCTCCCTGCTGATTGTGACGACTTCAGATGTTGCAGGAACGGTAATTCGTGATATGAAAGACCACAATTATGCGAGATTTACACTTTCCGGAATTGCAATTATTGACAAGGATATGACGGGAAAAGTAATCAGTGGAATTCCGGTGGTTTCAAATCGAGAAAACACACCGGATTATATCTGCCAGCAATGGATTGACGAAGTGCTGGTTGTACCGTCGGAAGATGCAGAATATCCGGAAGATTTGATGAAGAAAATGATGGAAACAGGTGTAACGGTACATTTAAATCTTGCGAAAGTATCGAATACGAGAGGGAAAAAACAATTTGTTGAACAAATCGGAACTTATACGGTTCTGACAACAACAATGAATTATGCAACAGCAAGACAGCTGTTTTTCAAACGAGCGATGGATATTGCAGGCGGTTTAGTCGGATGTATTTTAACAGGGCTTATCACTCTGTTTGTTGGACCTGCAATCTACATGAAATCACCGGGACCGATTTTCTTTTCTCAGGAAAGAGTCGGAAAGAACGGAAAACGATTCAAACTGTATAAATTCAGAAGCATGTATTTGGATGCAGAAGAACGGAAAGCAGAACTGATGAAAGATAATAAACTCGGTGATGCAAAGATGTTCAAGCTCGACTTTGACCCACGTGTAATCGGAAATGAAATCCTTCCGGATGGAACGAAAAAGACCGGAATTGGAAACTTTATAAGATCCACCAGTCTGGATGAATTTCCGCAGTTTTGGAATGTGTTAAAAGGCGATATGAGTATCGTGGGAACACGTCCTCCGCTGATTGGAGAAGTTTCCGAGTATGAGCTGCACCATCGGGCACGACTTGCGATAAAACCGGGAATAACCGGTATGTGGCAGGTAAGCGGAAGAAGTGATATCACGGATTTTGAAGAAGTGGTAGAGCTTGATAAAGAGTATATTGAAAATTGGAATATTGGACTGGATATTAAGATACTGTTAAAGACCGTGATGGTGGTGTTTAAAAAGGAAGGATCGGTATAATACTGCCTTTTTAACAAGTTGAGGGACAGATGTGAAATTTACAAAATGGGAGATAGTATGAAGAATAAGTGGGCAGTTGCTATGTTTGGTCAAAAACGATTAAGCAGAGAAGGCGGAATTGAAATTGTAGTAAAAGAACTTTGTACAAGAATGGCTCGAGATGGTTATAAGATCACCTGTTATAACAGGTCAGGACATCATGTAAGCGGTGCAGAATATGATAAAAAAATTGAATATAAAGGGATTCGCCAGAAATACGTTCCAACGATTGAGAAAAAGGGGTTAGCGGCGGTAAGCTCTTCTTTTTTTGCTGCTGTTTATAGTGCATTTGGTAAATATGATGTTGTGCATATTCATGCAGAAGGACCGGCATTTTTTACATGGTTACCTAAGATGTTTGGAAAAAGAGTAATCGTTACAATTCATGGTATTGATTGGCAGCGTGAAAAGTGGAAATCAGGATTTGGATCGAAGTTTATTCGACAGGGTGAAAAAAATGCTGTAAAATATGCAGATGAAATTATAGTTTTGAGCAAAGGTGTTCAAGATTATTTTAAGAAAACCTATGGAAGAGAAACAAAGTTTATTCCAAATGGTGTAAATAGACCACAGATTCAAACTGCTGATTTAATTACGAAAATGTTTGGATTGACAAAGGACTCTTATATTTTATTTCTTGGTAGATTAGTTCCTGAAAAAGGGATTCAATATTTAATAGAAGCATTTAAAAATGTCAGGACGGATAAGAAACTGGTGATTGCAGGTGGTTCCAGCGATACAGATTCTTTTATGAAAGAGTTGAAGGAACTGGCAAAAGATGATAGCAGAATTATTTTTACAGGCTTTGTACAAGGCAAGATGCTAGACGAATTATACAGTAATGCTTATATTTATACATTACCTTCTGATTTGGAAGGAATGCCTTTGAGTCTTTTAGAAGCTATGAGTTATGGCAATTGTTGTTTGGTTTCTGATATTCCAGAGTGTGCCGAAGTCGTAGAAGATAGGGCTTTGATCTTTAGGAAGTCGGATGTGGATGAGCTTAGAGAAAAATTACAAGATGCCTGTGATTATCCAGAAAAAGTGGAAATGTTAAAAAAACAGGCGGCAGATTTTATCTGCAAGAAATATAACTGGGATGATGTTGTAGAAGAAACAGAAAAGCTGTATAGGAGAAAATAATAAACAAATATGAAAGTATTACTTATTAATAAATTTTTATTTCCCAAGGGTGGAGCGGAAACATATACATTCGATGTAGGAAAGATGTTAGAAGAACATGGGCATGAAGTTCAGTTTTTTGGGCTTGAAAATGAAAAAAATACAGTAGGAAATAGAGTTGGTTCATATGTGACTAATATGGACTTTTCTCAAGGGATAAAGGCAAATTTAAATGCACCTTTTCGTATTATTTATTCAAGAGAAGCACGCAAAAAAATTTGTGCGGTTTTAGATGATTTTCAGCCGGATGTAGTACATCTCAATAATATACAGTATCATCTGACTCCTTCTATTATTTTGGAAATTAATAAATGGCGTAAAGAAACCAAGAAGCAATGCAAAATTATTTACACGACACACGACTACCAGCTTGTTTGTCCTAGCCATGGAATGTTTGATGTGGATATGAAGCCATGTGAACGATGCTTGGATGGTCATTATATCCACTGCCTTCAAACTAAATGTTTGAAAAATTCCAGAGCAAAAAGTTTTCTAGGAACACTAGATGGATATATGTGGAAATATAGTAAAGCATACTCATATGTAGATGCCTATATTTGTTGTAGCTTTTTTCTTAAATCAAAATTAGACACGCAGAAAAGATTCCGTGATAAAACCATTGGGCTGCATAATTTTAAAAAAGAGATGCCGTACCTGGATAATATTCAAAAAAAGGGTTATGTATTAGAGTTTGGTCATCTTTCACGAGATAAAGGAACGGATACTTTGCTTGAAGTAGCCAAGAAGATGCCAAATACAGAATTTGTGTTTATTGGCTATGGTCCGTCAGCTGATAAAATGAAGGATATTCCAAACGTTAAGTATCTGGGATTTAAGACAGGAGAAGAACTTTATCGCATTATTGCTGAGGCAGCAATCAGCGTCTGCCCGTCTGAGTGGTATGAGAATTGTCCGTACTCTGTTATGGAATCTGTACTTTTGGGTACGCCTGTTGTTGGATCTAAAATGGGAGGAATTCCCGAATTGATTGAGCCGGGTAAAACCGGAGAGTTGTTTGAAGCGGGTAATGTAGAAGAACTGATGAGGGCAATAAAAAAGGTTCTTCAAACACAAGATGTATTGGAAAGATATACAAAGAATTGTAGTCAGGTGAAATATGAAACGACAGAAAGCTACTATATAAAACTGATGAAAATTTATCGAGGAGAAAAGAATGTGGAATAAATTTCTTCGTAACCCACTTCATATTGTCAAAGATTATGAGTTGAGAAAACTGCTTTGGCAATCGGAGAGGGGTACAGCAGTCTGTAAAAAATATTTGAAGTTCAGAGACACTATTCCTGAAAAGCTGACGTTCCCAGAGACCCAGGTAGATGAACCTATTTGGTTATTCTGGAATACGGGGGTGGAGCAGGCACCTGAGATAGTGAAGACTTGCTACCAATCAATAAAAAAATATGCTGGCAGACAAGTTGTTTTGCTTACAGAGAAAAATGTACAGAGTTATATAAATATGCCGGATTATCTGAACGAGAAATTAAGAAGCGGAGTCCTTCCATTAGCGATTTATACAGATTTAATGCGTGTAGCATTATTGGAGCATTATGGTGGGACATGGATGGATGCAACAATACTACTAACAGATGGAATCCCGCAGGAAATATTAAATAGTGATTTTTTTGTTTTTCATAATTCACTCGGCGAAATTGATAATCCTGTATTGTATCCGGTCTGGTTTATCCACGCCAAGCGACATAATAGAACGATTTATGAGATTCGTAATGTTCTATTTGCTTACTGGAAACGAAATAATCATGTACCAGAATATCTGTTTTCAAATATTGTAATTACACAAATAATGAGGTCATCACCAGAGGTTGAAAAGAAGATGCCTTATTTGAATAGTGATTACAGCGAATACCTGGTTAGAGTATTAGGAGATAAGTTCACAGAGGAAAAATTTACCTGGATTAAGCAGCTTACCGGGATACATAAACTAACCTATAAATTAGAACCATCAATCGATAAGGAGGAAACAGTTTACCATTATCTGATGCGGAATCTATGAGCCTTTTGAATAGTAGTTTCTGCAAGATAAGGGAGACAATTAAATTATTATGCTGAATGACTACTATCAAAATATTGGCATGAAAGGCTTTATTCAAAGATATGGAATTGTGAATGCCGTCAAACGAGGGGCATTTATGTTTATCAAATTGCATCTTGTCAAGGATTATGAGGTGCGGAAGGTATTATGGCAGGAACGAGCTTCTTCTAAGATAAAACCATATTTAGAGTATAAAGACACAGATGTTCAAGGACTTAGCTTTCCCGAAAATGATGTAGAGAATCCGATTTGGATTTATTGGAACAAAGGTATTGAACAGGCACCGATCATTATTCAGAAGTGCTATGAATCTGTATGTAAACATTCAAATCAAAAAATCATTTTGCTGAATGACCAAAATCTTGCAGATTACATTCGATTGCCAGATTACATTGAAAAGAAAAAGGACGCTGGCCAGATTCCGATGGCGGGATATGTGGATCTAATGAGATTTGCATTACTGGAACATTATGGTGGAACATGGATTGATTCTACAGTATATCTTACAGAGCCGATTCCGGATATGATTTTAAACAGTGACTTTTTTGCAGTACGAAAATCATTGTTACTGATAGATAACCCTGTACTATATCCTGCATGGCTTCTACATGCAAAAAAGGAAAACAAAACAATTCGAGAAATAAGAAATGTTGCTTTCGCATATTGGCTCAAAAATGAACATGTAATTGAGTATCCGCTACCAAATTTGATTATAACATTGGTGGTGAAGAGTGATCCGGAAGTTGAGCAAGCGATTCCATATATGAACAGTGATTATAGCGAGTATCTTGTTAAAGTTTTAGCCGATGATTATTCAGAAGAGAAATGGAATTGGATTAAAAAACTTACAGGTGTTCATAAGTTGACATATAAATTGGATGTTGCTATTAATCATGGATATAACTTTTATGATTATTTAATTACATCAAGTGACACAAAGAATACAAAATAATTATTTGATGTCAGAATCAAATTAAATAAAAAAATATGATGACATAAAAAAATGGAATTTATGATAGTGTATGAGGAATGAAGAATGAAACCAAAAATTAGTGTAATTGTACCGATATACAATGCAGAACTATATCTGGAACAATGTATTGAGTCTGTATTGAATCAAACGTTGCGAGATATTGAACTATTATTAATTGATGATGGTTCAACGGATAATTCGTTACAGATATGTGAAAAATATAAAAAAAAAGATAGCAGGATTCAATTATATACTAATAAAAATGTGGGACAAGGTTTAGAAAGAAATTTTGGCATAAAAAAAGCTACGGGTGAATATATTGCATTCTTAGATTCGGATGATCAGTATAAGAAGAACATGCTTGAAAAATTGTATCAAAGGGCGATTGAAACAAATGCGGATATGGTTTCTTGTAGAATAGTTGATATATATGATGGGAAAATTATGAAGGAGCATCCAGTAAATGATAAGGTTTTAATTAGCCGCCAAGAAATTAAAGCTACTATGGCTGATTTGATTTCTTACGAAGAGAAAGATGGATACTCTGGATGTATTGCGGTCTGGGATAGTATTTTCAGAAGAGATATAATTGAAAATAAAGACATACACTTTTTTTCCGAGAGATATGTATATTCAGAAGACTTGTTGTTTAAATTGATGTTTATGTCATATGCTAAAATAATAGCTTTTAGCAATGAAGGTGTATATTTATATCGTGTTAATGACACTTCGTTTACGCATAGAATTGACGTATCTATCTTAAAAAGAATTGTAAATTTATATAATGAGATATACATAATGTTTGGAAATGTATTGGATGACTATAATTTGAAACGAAGAATAATTAATCGGACTTTTTTTACCTTGAGATTCAATATAAATAAGATTTCTAAAACGAGAAATGCTAAAGAATTTTATAGAATACTTTTGAATGATCAGGAGATAATGGGTATTATTAACTTATATCAGCCAACGAATTTGAAAAATTTTGTTGTATATTATTTGCTTAAATGGAAAATGATACGAGTTTTTGAGATACTATCTAAAATAAATTGATTTATAGAGGGATAATTATGAGAATAGGAATTATTACATTTCACAGAGCGATTAATTATGGGGCAGTTTTACAAACATATGCATTACAGAAATATTTAAATGTTTCTAATTATGATGCAGAGGTTATAGATTATCGATGTGAACATATGGAAAATTTTTATAAAACATTCACGATAAAGGATAAATCTGTAAAACAGATTATTAGAGGAATGTTGAATTTTAAAAATACATATAAGAAAAAAAGAGAATTTTATAGATTTTTGAACCAAAATGTCCGAATGAGTACAGAGGTTTATGATAAGTTTAATATAGATAAGGCGAATCTTCGTTACGATAAGTTTATAACAGGAAGCGATCAGGTTTTCAATTATGCATGTTCAAATTTCGATAAAACATATTTTTTACAATTTGTAAAAAACTGTGATGCCAAACTTTCCTATGCTGCTTCGTTTGGCATGAAGGAGATTCCAGACAGCTACGTAAATGATTATAAAAGCTTGCTATCAACTTTTTCTGAATTATCCATCCGCGAAAATGCAGGACAGCAGATTGTAAAAAAACTAACGGGAAAAGATGCGGAATTATCGGTAGATCCAGTCTTTTTATTAAAAGCGGAAGAATGGGAAAAACTTGCAAGAAAACCTAAACTTAAAAATTATATATTAATCTACAAACTGAATACTTCGAATTTAATTTTTGACTTTGCAAGAAAATTATCTAAATTAACGGGAAAAAAAATTGTGGCGTTGAATTTTGATGTAGTAGATCAAATGAAAACTCCGGATATAAAAGGAGTGTATTCGGCATCAGTAGAAGAGTTTTTGGGATATATAAAATATGCTGACTATGTTGTGACTAATTCATTCCATGGAACAGCCTTCTCTATTATTTTTCATAAAGAGTTTTATGTGGAAGCATTACAAAAAGATTTTAGACCTAATGATAGAGTCGAATCATTGTTATGTTTAACAGGGTTAGATGAATGCAAAGTGAAAACATTAGAAGATTGTAGAGTAAGTGTTGATAGAGATTTTAATTTTGCTGATGATCAGATTAGGAAACAATATATAAAAACAAGTCAGTATTTTGAAAGGGTTTTTGAATGAAGATGGAAGGTCATTCTAATTTAAATGACACTAGAATATTAGAAATAATAATTGCTTTACTTATTAATCTGATTATTTTTTCTACTAATAACAAGTTAATGATGTACACAAAATACCTATCGCTCTTTATAATCGTTTTGTGTTTTGGATTGTTTGTTTCAAAAAAAGATTATACAGTAAAAATGAATAAGTTTATAGGTCTATATGTTGCATTTGTTTCAATGATACTTGTTGGTTGCATTTGGTATTCTAGTTCTGATGGAGCTATAGATTACAGTATATACTTTATTTCGGGCATAAGTATTGTCCTTTTTAGGTTTTCAAAAATATTTTATCGCTATTTATTGAAAATTTTCAGGACTCTATTTTGGATATTTATTTTTTCTATGTTTTTAGAAGCTGCATCGCCGGATACTTTTCATAGCTTGTTTGGATTTGCGTCATTCGGAGATGAAACTATGCGTGCGCTTACATCAGGCGGGGCAATTTCGGGTCTCGCTTTTGAAAAGGCATATGCGGCGTTTATCTGCAATTTAGGACTTGGTATGATTTTTGCAGAATATATCTGTCATAAATCATATAAATATATTATTCAGAGTCTTATTGTAGTGATAGCGCTTATGATGACGGGAAAAAGGACGCTTTTTATTATACCAATAGCAGTTTTGCTGATTTATGTTATACTTTTTTCTAAAAACAATAAATTTATAAAATTGGCAGGTGTTGGTTTAGCAATTACAATATTTATTATAGGTGCATATGTACTGGTTCCTGGTGCGTCTTTAATCATCGATCGCATTGTGAATAGTGAAGGAGACGTACTTTCGGGTAGAGAAGTGTTTTGGAATTATGCAATAGAAATGTTTCGGCAAAACCCATTGTTTGGAAAAGGGTTTTTATCGTTTAATGATTATGCTTTTTATCGAGGATTTCGATATTATGGAGAACGTTGGAATTATCAGGCACATAATGTATATATTCAGCTTTTGGCAGAAACCGGAATCGTTGGTTTTCTATTAATGACATTACTTATTATCTTGATGCTGTTCAAGATAATATCTGTAGTTAAAGAAAAGCCTGTTTTTTGGAATATACTTTTGATTTATTGGATTATTTTGTTTGGAGTCTATAGTTTTACTGGAAATACATTATATTATCCATGCCAGCTAATTGTTTTGATTATTATTATTCTCTTGGTTTCAAATATAAAAGTAGCGGATTCTTCTTATATGGTCAGTAAAAGAACTATTAAATGGAAGTTTTAGATTTGAGTGGAGGTGTTAAAGTGGAACCGTTAGTGAGTATTATTACTCCGTCATATAATTCTGAAAAATATTTAGATGCATTTTTTATCTCAATTTTGGAACAGGATTATGAAAAATATGAAATAATTTTTATTAATGATGGCTCGACTGATAGAACTGAAAATATTGTCTATAAGTATAAGGAGAAATTTGAAGAAAGAAACATTCGTTTTGTGTATTTAAAGCAGGAGAATGGTGGACAAGCAAAGGCTATGAATTTGGGCTTTCCATATATTCAAGGAAAATACTTTATTTGGCCAGATTCAGATGACGAATTGTATCGAAACAATATTAGCGAAAAGGTGAAATACATGGAACAACATCCAGATATTCCATTGGCAATGTCTGGGGCTGATTATGTAGATGAGAGTGGAAATGTAATAAAGCGTTTACAAAGAATTAAACCTGAAAAAGATAATTTTTTTGAAGATTTATTATTCAGTAAAAATGTTGTATTTTGTCCGGGTATTTATATCATGAGAACAGATATATTTTTTAAGTATGTGCCAAGTAGACATATAAATGAGAGCCGAATTGGGCAGAATTATCAGATTTTATTGCCAGTTGCATATCACGAAAAAAAATTTGGATACATTGATAAAACGTTATATAAGTATATTCTACATAAAAACAGTCATTCTAATCAAGATAATAATAATTATGAAAAAACAATCCGAAGATTTCAAGAACATGAAAATACATTATATGATCTTGTAAAGAATATATGTGACTTCAATGATCAGAATATATACACTCGAAAAGTATTTGTACACTTTAATCGTTTTTATCTTCGATTGGCAAATGAATACGGAATGAAAAGTGAAGTGAAGATTTATTATAACAAATTAAAAGCAGTTGGGGAAAACGGAATTAAACAAAAAATATACTATATTATGGGAATGTTAGGAATAAAGGCAAGGTAAAATATGGGACGCTCAAAAAAATTTATGTTGAATTCGGTTACGACAGCATTATTACAGGTCGTAACAATGATTGCAGGGTTTATAACGCCTAGATTTATGTTGACGGCATATGGATCTGAAATTAATGGCTTGATATCATCTATTCTACAGTTTATTAGTTACTTCAATCTAGTAGAGGCTGGTTTGTCAAGTGCAGCTGTTTATTCTTTGTACAAACCTATCGCAGAGAAAGACTACAATAAGATTAACCGGATAGTAGTTGCTGCGAAGCATTTTTATGTGAAATCAGGATTCATTTTTGTAGGTTTGGTTGTAATCTTGGCTATATGTTATCCTTTTATTACAGATTCAACTATTTTAGATCAAACTAGTATTTTCGTTTTAGTTCTTGTGTTGGGAGTTAATGGCTCGTTAGAATTTTTTACTTTGGCAAAATACAGAGCATTGCTTACTGCTGATCAAAGGACATATGTAATTTCATTGGCTTCGATTGTGTATACAGTTTTAAATACCATCATTGTCGTGACCTTATCAATAATGCATATTAATATTGTCTTGTTGAGAATTATTGCATTGTTATCAATATTTGTGAGAACATTAATATTGTATGTGTATGTTAAAACTAATTACCACTTTATATGTTATGACGTGGAACCTGATTATGGTGCGATGGATAAGAGATGGAGTGCGTTATATTTACAGATAGTTCAAACTGTACAAAATGCATCTCCAGCAGTTATGACAACCATTTTTTCATCTCTTAAAATGGTAAGTGTTTATTCAGTTTATAATATGGTGATGTCTGGGATTAATGGAGTAATGTCTGTATTTTCTACGGGTGTCTCAGCAGGTTTTGGGGAATTAATTGTTAAGAAAGATAAGACAGCATTTCAAAAGGCATATAGTGATTTCGAATATCTTTATTATTTTATGGTTAGCGTTATATATTCTATTACATTAGTTACAATCCTACCGTTTGTAGGGGTCTATACGAGTGGAGTTGATGATATTCAATATACAAATCTTACACTTGCTATTTTATTTGTAGCTAATGGAATCTTATACAATCTAAAAACACCTCAAGGAATGTTGGTGATAGCGGCGGGGTTATATAAGGAAACAAGAGTTCAAAGTACGGTTCAAGCGGCTATTTTATTGATAGGAGGTATTTGCTTTGGAATAAAATGGGGATTAGCTGGAATCATGTTAGCTTCCTGCTTATCTAATTTATATCGTTGTATTGATTTGTACTTTTTTATACCCAAAATGGTAACACATATGACTAGAAAAAGTACTTTATTAAATGTTTGTACTGCATTTTTAATGATTATAGTAATATATGTTACGGCACCAATGCTAATAAAGTTTACGCCAACAAGTCTTATTACATGGTTTGTTTACGCAATCTGTGTTGGAATATATAGTTTAGTTTTTATTTGTATTTTTCATATTATATTTGCAAGAGACAATTTTAGAACAATACTTTTAAGATTGAGAAATATGAAAGGATAATAAGATGGAAAAGTTATATATAAATAAAGAGGACTGTTGTGGATGTTCAGCATGTTTGAATATTTGTCCTAAACATGCAATTTATATGAAACAGGATGAAAAGGGATATTTGTATCCTGAAATTAGAAAAGATTCATGCGTTAATTGCAGATTATGCGAAAAGGTTTGTCCATTAAAAGAGAAAGAAAAGAATAAAAAGTTTGAAAAAATAGCTTATGGAGTAAAAAATAAAGATGAGCATGAACGAGCAAAAAGTAGTTCAGGTGGAGTATTTGTAGAAGTTGCAAAATATGTTTTGGACAATAATGGCGTTGTGTATGGCGTGGAGATGAACAATGATTTTCAAGTAAAACATGGAAGAGCGACAACGCTTGAAGATGCTCGGAAATTTCAAGGTTCTAAATATGTACAAAGTGATAAACATTCGATTTTTTGTATGGTACAGAAAGATCTGAAGGAAGGAAAAGAGGTGTTGTTTACAGGTACGCCATGTGAGGTAGCTGGTTTGAAGAAATATTTGAGAAAAGAATATGATAATTTATATACGTTGGATTTAATTTGTCATGGTGTACCAAGTAGTGAATTATTAAACGCATTTTTAAAGGGAAAGGAAAAGCTGTATTCCTCTCAAATAACAGAACTAAAATTTCGAGAGAAAGC
Source organism: Firmicutes bacterium OM04-13BH (assembly GCA_003481745.1). GTDB lineage: Bacteria > Bacillota > Clostridia > Lachnospirales > Lachnospiraceae > Blautia > Blautia stercoris. The sequence goes on along the minus strand of QULP01000001.1, from coordinate 279,837 downwards.
GTATGGTTGGAGAAATCAAGAATTATATATTAAATTTGAAAATGGACGAATATACCATGCTCCTATATGGGTAGATAATTTTTATCGTTTATTTACCAATAATTATATATTAAGAGATTCTTGTTATTCATGTAAATTCTCAAGCATGGAACGACAGGGAGACATAACAATTGGAGACTTTTGGAATATCAAAAATGCAAATGAGACATTTGAAGATAAATTGGGTGTATCATCTGTTATCATAAATTCCGAAAAGGGAAAGAAAATATTTGAAACAGTAAAAAATGAATTTGATATAATCGAATGTTCGTTAAATGATATTAATCAGAAAAATTTAAATAGTCCCTCACCTAAACCAGTTCACTATGAAGAATTTCAAAGGCTGATTGCTGAAAAAGGATTCGAGTATTGTTTAAAAAAATACGGATCAATGAAGATGCTTGAAAAAATTAGAAGAGCTTTGTCTCCTGTAAAACAAAGGCTAAAAAACATGATAAGGCATTAAAACTTAACTCCTGAGAAAAAGTGAAAAATATAATTTTAGTTGCTTGTTTTAAGATAAGGTTTTCTATATTGATATATTGCAGATATGTGGCGTTCTGAATCTGAATAGCGGAAATATGGAAATCATAATTACTTTGCAATAGTTTTAATAATGAAGAACAGTTATATAATATTCACGCTAAAAAAATTCAAAGAATATGAGAAGATTGTAATAAAGAAGTACACTGAGAGAATAACTGGCAGATGGAACCAGGTAGAACTTAAGCATTAAGGATTAAAGTGGCATGGGGAAAAGAATGTATTTAGCAACGATAATAAATGAGGAGGAAAGGCAATGAAAACAACATTACTTATCATGGCTGCTGGTATCGGTAGCCGCTTCGGAACGGGAATTAAGCAGTTGGAGCCGGTGGATGCTTCTAATCATATCATCATGGATTACTCGGTCCATGATGCAATCGAAGCCGGATTCAATCATGTAGTATTTATCATCCGCAAGGATATCGAGAAAGAGTTCAAAGAGGTCATCGGTGATCGCATTGCCTCCATTTGCTCCTCTCACAATGTAACTGTAGACTACGCATTTCAGGATATCAACGGTATCCCGGGAACTCTGCCGGAAGGTCGCACGAAGCCGTGGGGAACCGGTCAGGCCGTGCTTGCAGCGAAGGACGTAATTAAAACTCCGTTCATCGTCATTAACGCAGACGATTACTATGGCAAGGAAGGCTTTAAAGCTGTTCATGAGTATCTGGTGAATGGCGGCAAGTCCTGCATGGCTGGTTTCGTTCTGAAGAACACGCTGTCTGATAACGGTGGTGTGACTCGTGGTATCTGCAAGATGGATGAGCAGAACAACCTGACCGAAGTTGTGGAGACAAAGAATATTGTGAAGACCGCAACCGGAGCAGAAGCGGACGGAAAAGTGATTGATGTAAATTCTCTGGTTTCAATGAATATGTGGGGATTAACACAGGAGTTTTTGGATGTGTTGAAAGAAGGCTTCAAAGAGTTCTTCGAGAAAGAAGTTCCGAGCAATCCTCAGAAAGCCGAGTATCTGATTCCAATTTTCATCGGTGAACTGCTGAATAAAGGCAAGATGTCCGTAAAGGTTCTGAAAACCAACGATACATGGTATGGTATGACCTACCATGAAGATGTCGTAGCAGTAAAGGGCAGCTTTAAAAAGATGCTGGAGGACGGTGTGTACAAGGCTGATCTGTTCAGTGATCTGTAAACGATGATGAAGGAAACGATTGAGTTACTCAGAAAGATCCTCACAAACATTCTAACTGCGCTCTATGAGCCGTTTGGATTCTCGCTTCTTCTTTCTTTCCTCGCAATGTTTTTCTACCTGTATGCGTATGAGCCTACTGCGGCAGGTAGAGGCTGGAAGAATGCCATAGTGACATGGTATCAGAAATTCAAAGAGAGTGTGTTCTTTCGGAAACTATTCTTCCTGGCCTTTGTGACTTCTCTTATTCTGTTCCGCACATTGCTGAACCGTCAGCTGTGGATGAATCCTTTATCCGATGTCATGGGTGGCTGGGGCATCTGGGAGACAGTGAACGGTGAACAGAAGCTGACCACCGAGTGCATCGAGAACGTAATCATGATGGTGCCGTTTTCAGCAGTAGTGATGTGGACGTTCGGAGAGAAGATTGGAAACGGCTGGAAGAAGATCCTGTGGCAAAGCGGGAAGATAGCGTTTATCTTCTCGATAAGCATTGAGATGTTGCAGTTATTGCTTCGCTTGGGAACGTTTCAACTTTCAGATATCTTCTATAATACAGTTGGTGGAATGATTGGCGGATTGATGTATTGTGCAGTGATGAAGGTAAGAAAGCGTCTGTAAAACTGGATGAAATTGTGATATATTGGGAGCGGTAGCTCCCTACGCTGCTCGGATAATCACACACCTCTCTGTGGTGAGCAGCAGGCAACGATCTTATGAGCGGCTGAGATATGAAAAGAGACTGATATGAGGGAGGAAAAAGTCAATGGGTAAAGTGAAAAAATTTGAGCCGATTTCTGCAATATGTAAAGATTGCGGTAGAGATTTTATAATTACTGTTGAAGAACAAAAACGCTTTAAGTCATTGGGGTTTGAACTTCCAAAAAGATGTTGCGAATGTAGAAAAAAGCGGAAAGAAGAAAAAAGAATAGCTGAAGCTAAAATAAAGGAAAAACAAGAGACTCTAGAAAATGAGAAGCGACAGAAAAAATGGGAAAAAGAAGAAAAAGCAATAGAACGGCTTACAAAAAAACTTCCGATTCCACAAATTTCGATTAAGGATATGGCGCTTGAAAATCCATCAGAGTCTCTTGTAATCATAGGAAATGGATTTGACTTGATGCATGGGGTAGAGTCTTCCTATTGGGATTTTCAAAAAACTATAGGGAAAAATACTTCTTTCCGGTTTTATATGGAGACTTATCTTGATACATCAGATTTATGGTCTAACCTTGAAGAATCATTAGGAAAGCTTAATTATAGTATCTTCCTTAATTCAGATATTATTGATATGTGGCTTGATAATTTTGGAGTATATAATCCTGATGCACAGGCAGCTGATTTCTTTGCTGCTGTGGAAACAGCAATCGCACCAACTTTTGAAATTCCGAGAGAGTTAAAACAACGGTTTAAGAAGTGGATTAAAACATTAGTTGTGCAAAGTGATGGCAGACCGTTCTCAATGCTCCACGGAGACTATAAAGTGCTGTCTTTTAATTACACTGAATTCATTGAAACTCTATATGGAGCAAAGTCAAATAATGTTTGCTATATTCATGGGTGTCGAAAGAATAGAAATAATGGTAGGCCCAGTGAACTGATTCTTGGACACAGACCAGGAATGGAAGAGGAACAGTGGGATAAAGTTAGACTTAAACCATTTAAGTTTAAAGACCCTTATAAAAGATATATTATGGAATCAGCGTTAGAGACTGCTGCTAGAGAGGCTGCTTGGTATGAAGAAGAGACCACAAAGAAATGTAGCGACATTATAAAAAAGCATCGCTCATTTTTTGATGAGTTAACTACTATTAAATATATCTTTGTAATAGGGCATTCATTATCAGAGGTTGATTATCCTTATTTTGAAGAAATATGTAAAAAAACGAATGCAAAATGGTATATTGGATATCATTCCTTGGATGATCTAAAAAGGTTGCTTTCTTTTGCAGATAAGATGAATTTAAGAGAGATTACAATTTTTAGGAGTTAAGGCATTGGCAAGGCGGAAATTATTGGAGCCTAGCATTCGAAAAAAAAGAATCTTCTAAAGAATTTATAAGTTTCCTTGAAGAATTACTGCCTTGGTCAGAAACGCTGCCAGAGCATATCCGAAAGCCAAAGAAAACAAGTGATGAATGATTGGACAAGGTACTCTCGTTTCACTGTTTACTATTTAAACGGACCACATAAGGGGATGTTTTACTATCTGTACTTTTTTTCAGCTCTTTATGACCGTAGTAGTATTGTAGACCGGGAAGACTACGAACCGTTTCATACATTTATCCGATACTATGGCGATTTGGCATGATCAGAGTTCCGGAAGCAATAGAGAAGAAAATGGGAAAGCAGAGATAAATCCCTGCTTCATTGCTCATAAGCAATTAGATTGACATGGATATATTAAAGAGTTTCTCGTAAAATAGAAAACGCATCAATGATTCCTTGCTTATAGGCAATACGGACATATTCTATAGATGCAATGTTTTCTGCTGTGATAGCGGCATCAACCGCATCCCATTGCTGGGAAGTTAGATTTAGATCCTGCATTTTTTCATTGGCTTTATTACAGTTTTACATAGCTTTTTATAGTGGCCCCTAAGACAACCAGACAGCTCTGCAATATCGTAATATTCAGCGACAATGGAGCTAAGAAAGCACCTGCAAAAAAATAAAGTTTTGTGATATACTGAAAGAACAAAATGTGAAATATCATATATTAAATAATTTGAGATTGGATTTGAGAGACATGAATAAAGTGACGATTACGTGTTCAAATGGGCCGATTGAACTAAGCGAGTTTGTAGAAGATTTCTATTCAGTATCAAAAAAAGCAAATAGGGCTTTAAAAGAACTTAGAAGAGGTTTACCGACATGGACTACAAAAGAAACTTATAAAAAAATGCAACTCTCATTGTGGGTATATGACAGCATAGAAGTGAATGCTTTTTGTCATTATGAAAATGGGAAGAATTATATAGCGTTGTCGGTAGGACTCTTAACGATGTTGTGGAGAGAGGCAGAAGAGTTTGTCAGTCAAAACAATTTGAAGCGGGTTTTCTATATTGCTGAAGAGAATAAACAGCATTTCAAAGATAGGTTATTTTTCTATATGGTCAACTTTACCATTGCACATGAGTATGGGCATATCGTACATGGACATCTTAAAGACCTGGCGCATGAAAATAATATTAATGAAAGATTTTCTGTAATAGAAAACATTAGCGAAGATAAGAGAAAAATAAAAAACTGGAACATACAATTGAGGGAATATGATGCGGACTCCTTTGCAGTTGCAGTACAGTCCATGCTTTTCATACAGCAATGGCAAGATGATATTAAAGCGAATCTTGCAAATTTTGACATGATGTTCATTGCAAATTACCTTTGTTTTCGCACTTTTGCTGAAAATATGGGGAGAGATTTTTCGAGTTATATGACAAAAGATATTGAAGAGTATGATCATCCGCATCCCGGTATAAGGATGTATTATTCAATTATGTGGTACTCTTATTGGCTTTTTAATTGTTATAAAGAAAATAAGGAAGTATTAACTATTATTGAAAGTGGCAGTCATGCAGTTGTGGCATATGAGAAGCAAGTATTAGAAACAAATGAAATTAAGAACTGCTATTTTTCGGTTGCATATACAGAAAAAGGTGTTCAGCATTTGATGAATCTACACAACGGATGGCAAGAATTAGTTGAACACTGTAATCGATACGCATACATTACAATAAGGAAAACGGAAGATCTTGACAGTATGCTTGTAACACTAGATGAAAACGGTTCGTTTTTTAAACAATGATTAGATAAAATATGAGAAACTACTACTGGAACTTCGATGAAAAAATGCAGGCATTGGAAAGAAGGCAAGCATATGAACAATCAAAGCGATGAAAAACAGCTTCATGAAATGGAACAAGAATGGTACGCAATGCAAGGTTTTAAAACAGATATCAAATGTTACTTTTATTATGATGAAAGCAACAACCACAGAAAGTTTTGGGTGAGATCTTGTGAAAATCAGTTAGACAAAAAGTTTAATGTAGATCCATATTTGGATTTTGTCCTTGCAGGTGTAGTAGCAAAGCCAAGATTTGAACCTTCTTTTGAAGAGTTAGTTCATTTATTAAAGTTACAAAAAAATGTTAAAGAGATAAAATTCAAAACTCAGTTTGCAAATGGTGATTTTCTAGGGTGTATGGATAAAAATCGTATAGGATATTTATTTCAATGGATCAACGACCAAAATTTGTTTATTCACTATAAGCACGTAAATCATTTGTATTATGCAATAGTTGAAATTATAGATTCCATAATGTCTCCGGATGAAATTGAAGAAATGGATTTTGATTATTTTTCAATAAAAAATACATTTTATGAAATGCTTCAAGGAAAAGAAAAAGCACTTCAAAACATCATGTTTCAATATGAGTTTCCTAATATCAAGAAAGACAAAATTAAAGACTTTACATTGGAGTTATTAAACTTATTTCCTATGAGACGTGAGCAGAGTATGGAAGAAAAATTTATTACAGGAATGCTTGGGCGCGCAAGCCAAAGTGATGAGTTGGTTTTTCTTGAAGGAAATACTGATTATGTAATGCAGGAAAATTATGAAGAATTTTACTATGACGGACCAAGAAAATATTATAATGCAATGCATATATATGACGAAGAGACAAAAATTCAGTCAGGTGAAAAAGAGGCAAGATCGGTATACAAAGATGTGCAATTGGAAAACATGAAGTATGTTAATTCAGAGACAAATGTGTTGGTACAAGTATCAGATGTAGTAGCGGGAATATTAGGCAAGTTAATGATTTACATTAATAATAAAGATAATAATGCAATTAGAAAAGATGTTGAAAACCTGACGGAACAGCAGCTGGACAACATTAATATGTTACGGATTTTGAGAGAAAAGTCAAATAAATATAATAAAGGTTTTTTGATGTCAATAACAGCAACGTCAGTTACCAATCGAATGAACTTTTTATTTGATTTATGTAAGGCAAGAGCAGAATATAATCAAAAAAGCAGCATACCCAAATGAACCTATCAAAAATACACTACATTGCAATTATCGTATCAAATTACGAAGCCACTAAGGATTTCTACGTAAATAAGTTAGGTTTTTCCATAATCAGAGAGAACTATCCACCGAAGCGAGTGAACCGACCGGAAAAAAATGTATTCTATGCATGCTAGAGAGGGTAATCCGGGTATGATAGATATATTAGCATCAGAAAAGGTAAGGGAAAGGATACCAGTTCTAACAATCGTGCAAGTATCATCATGGCTCTGTTCGAAATCTTTCAGAAGAGTGGTGTGGGAGGATAAGATGCCAGACGTATATGATCTGTACGGATGGAATCAGCCATCCGGATAAGCAGACGATCGCAAAGCTTTTGAAGTGGAATATGGATGCAGCAGTCATTTGCTTGGAAATTAAAAAAGAGATAAGCTTTGAAACGACGGATTATGTAATTGGTGAAGTGCATAAAAGAGATGGCGTGCTGGCACAGGGATTTCCAGGAAGCGAGACAGAGATTGAGGAACTTCTAAATTATGTGGAAGGAACGTATGGAAGGATACTTCACAATGCGAAAGATAAAGAGGTGCTGTTGTGGCAGATAGAGGATACGCATGTAGACTCCGGTAATCGAGTATATGAGCTAAATGGTTTTTCGGGTTCACCTGTGTGGAGCTTGGAAGCGGATGAAAAAACAATTGTAGGTTTGTTTACGAGTGGAGTTGGAAGGAGTATTTATAGAGGAAAAGTGCACGCTCTAAAAATGGAAGCCATAAGAAACGTTCTGGTTGAGCAGGGATCGATGCCGGAAAATGAATTTCATCGACTTTCCTTGATTGCGTATATGTGTAACCTTGACAGTGAAAATGCATGGAAACATTTCAGCAAAGAAACCCCATTATTCGGAAAGTTTGATAAAGCAGAAAATGAAGGGGTTCTTTTGACGAATGAAGGGGCACGATTTTTAGTATGGCAGAAGAAATATCCTCCACATATGGAACGGGAATGGAGAAGAATCAATATTCAAGGGGCAAATGCAGCAAAAGCTTTGTTTGAACAAGAAGAGTGGCATCTGTCACCAAAAAGTATTGCAAATAAATTACAATATGAAATTCATAAATCAATAGCAATCGATGTGTGGGGATTATATATTCTTGCCGTTGAAGAGAAGCTGGAGCTTTTAGAGCAGTTCGATCAGGTATATGTCACACATTTTTCGGTGAGCAGAATGTTAGAAGAAATAACACATTTTAAAAATGAAAATATCGAAGTAATACTTGTATATCTTGAGAGTGCAGAGCATGTGAAATTACAGTCCCTAAAATTTGAAACACAGTTGAGAATAAGAGAAAACGTAAAGTACTATGAACCGTGCAGTACAGTTGCTATGGCAATTGAAGCAGAGATACCAGCTGTTATTGGAGAGCCGATGTTGATACAGAGTTTGATTGATGGATTTAAAAACTATATTGTCAGACCGGACGATTTAGAGAAGATGATGGAGATATAAAAAAGCGGGAAGTGCATTGTATCTTTTCTTCGGTCTGATAAAAAAGATACCAGAAACCAGAGAATCATGCGTAATATTATATGGAAAAGTATTCAGAACTGTCCTGTGCAAGTTGTTCTTGTGTCATGTTACGAGCCAGACGAAAATATTTGATTACCGAACTAATCCAGCAGTATTTCTTGGTGGAGGCAGCCTGTTACTGAAACAGCAGATTGAAAAATCTTCTGATTTTAAATACATAGAGTTTATCGAGGACATCCAGGCAAATGCCGTAGGATATGAGAAAATGACAGCATTACACATCCAGAAAAGACAGGGGGTGTAATGTGTGGGAGAGATACGGGTTGTACTGATATTTAATGAAGATAATGAACGGCAGAAAGAAATCGGAAGGTATCTGAAATCACAGAAAAGGTGCAAAACAGCACTGATTACAGAACTGGTTTATGCGTGGCTGCATAAAGAAACAGCACCCGTTTCTTCATAATAATAATGCAAATGTCAGTGTAGAGGAATTAAAGCAGCAGTTGTTGCAGGATACGGATTTTATACAGCAGATAAAAAAGAGTGTAGTTGTTGAAGAAGATGCTGGGAAAGTGATTGAAGAAGAACAGAGCGATGGACTGGATATGGATGAAGGGATGCTGATGGCAGGGCTGTCGATATTTGAGAATGGATTTTAGAAGATACCGCTGAACAAGGGAAAAAGAATGTTCGGCGGTATTTTTTTACGCTTGTAGATATGGTAGAATATAAATGAATTATGGGAAATTTTGAAGAAAGGGAAAAATATATGAGATGGAATAAAGCTGATTTATTGCACATTGTTAAAACAAAGAGAGACAGTATGAAAGAAAAACTTTATTGTAATTGGTTGAAAATATCGTTTTGTATAATAATTCTTGGAATTATTCTTGATATAGGAGTAGAATTAACTGGGGTATCGCAATTCACTGTGACTGAATCATATATGGATTATATTTTTGCAGCTGTAGTGTCGGTTGGGTTGCTTAGTTTTTCTATAATTGCATTGGTTGCAGGTATTTTACAAGAAAAATTTTATGGATATAAATTAAGAGAATTGTTGACATTTGATGGGGTAAAAAGGCGTATTAATTTAAGAATATATATAAGAACATCGCTTTATCAGATTATATTAGGCATTATATTGTTAAGCCTAGACTGTAAGGTAAGTTGTGTCAATGCCATGATATGTTTACTGGTGGCAGCCATTTTTTCAGCAGGCTGTATGGCATATTCTGTTTTTGATATTATGGTTAATGATGAATCTGTATACAGGACATTAGAAAATGGGTATGAAAGCCTTGTCAAAAGGGATTTTAATAAAAATGGGAAAATTTCATATCATATCAATACATTGACTAATGCATTAATAGAAAGTTGTAAAGAACGTAATTTAGAGGAAATGGAAAAACTGTGTACATTATATTCTGCATTGATACGAGTTGTTGATAACAAAGAGGATTTGCCATGGGAACAGGTGAATTTTGTTGAGACTAGATTTCAGCAAGCATGTTGCAATATAAGTACAGAGTTTGGATATTCCAAGATGCTTGAACAAAGTATAAAAATGCTTAATGGAGTATCAAAGTACGGTTATTGGAAGGAAGATTTATATTTAAAACCAATTCTGGAGATGAAGTATTTCAATGACGAAGAATTGGAAAAGAACGATTATAGAAATCAAGTTTTGTCTCTATGTGTATTAAAAGAATATAAAGATGGAAGCATAACAGATTATGAATGGAAAAGAATATTATATTGGTATTTTTTTGTGTTGATAAAAAATGAATCGGCAACGCCGAAAATTAAGTATCAAATCCTAAAAAACTATTTGAGTGAATTACTGTATTTTTCCAGAAGTTGTGAAGATGGAAAACTATTGGTTGAAGAAGAAGTCGCTCTGGAAATTCTTAAGTATATATTGAATACAGATAATATAGAAGAACAGGAAAAAATTTATACACTATTTATTCGAAGCATAACAGTGAAAAATCAATATGAAAAAGATATGCATTATTTTCTGTTTTTATCAATGGTATTCCAGTTGATTTATTATTATGCATATTGTGAAATGGATGTGCGTACGGAAGAGTATCGAAAAAAAATAAGAAATCTTTTATACACAACAATAACGGATGACATGATAAGTGGATTAAGAGCATCATTCCTTTTAGAAGAAAACCTAGAAAATATTTTGATAAGTTTTCAATACAGAGTTCCTAAAGATATTTCAGTAACAGATACGTTTGAGGCGAATACAGATTTTATTATTGCTAAATACAAAAGATGGACGAAGGATTTTAATGTAAAATTTCTCTTTATGTTATACTGCCAATATTATGATTTGATTGGATGTTTTTATAAATTGTCGGATTTTTTTCAATGGAATGGGATGCTAGGAACTGAAAAGGATGCTATTCTAAAGTTATTAAATGGATTTTTTGATAAAGAAATAGGCTTATTAAAGGAAGAATTTATAAAAGAGTGTAAACAACTTGGGGAACTCTATAATCATAATTATGATATTGCAGATATGGAACAGCAATGTATTTATGCTTGGATTCAAGACGAACAAATAAAATTAGTGGATACAGAACTGGCAGATTCAGAGCCGGATGAAGCAGGCTCTTTAAACACGACAATGATTGCAAGATATTTGGATGAAAATATGCAAAGAAACAAAATTTTTGGATGGAATCCTGAAGATAAGATGGATTTTTATATAAGATATACTAAAATAATCGGAATTATGCATTATTCAGATAATTCAGATATTGATCATGAAAAAACTGTTGCAGGCTTAGTAGAAACATGTGGTCAAGAGGCATTAAATGGATTTATAAAGAGTAAGTGCCAGAAGTTAAGTATTTCTTATGATGAAAAAGGTATTGAAAATGTTCTGAAACTTATAGAAGAAACGGATTATTCGATGCGTAATTTTTCTTACACATCAGATGGGGCACTTGCAAGGTATGTTCAATCCGAGACATATAAGCGACTTAGGGAAAAGGAAAATGCAATACCGATATGTCGGATGTATGGTATAAATGAACATATTTACTCAAAGAAGAATAATTTTAGTTATAAATTTGTAATTTCAAAAGCAAAAATGAAGAATCTAACAGAACAGGAATGTCTCAAAGAATTAGAGAGGCTTGGAAAATACAAAGAATTTTATTATGTGGATGGTGTTTTGCTAGATAAAAAGAGAGCCGTGGAGTGTATCAGAAGAAAGTATTATGCTTATGAATTTGATTTTAAATTATACATAAAGTTCAAGCCTAAAGATGTTGTATGGTTTTATCGGGAGAAAGCATAGCATAGTAAGAATTTGATATAATATGACAAGAGTGCAGGGACGTGAAAATCCCTGCATTTTTGCCACTTTCAGATATTTTTTATCAAGACCGCAACACCGCAATGTTGCAAAATAAAACAGCAGGATTCATCAGTTTCGACAGTTATTTATCATGTGTATCATCATCTGTGAAAGTTAAAATGTCATTTGGGGTACAAGATAAGATCCGACAAAGTTTTTCGATAGTAGATGCGGTAATATTCTGGTTATTCTGGAGTTGCTGCATAGTTCGGTAGTCGATGCCATTGTTGACGAGATAATATTGAGATATATTTCGTTTTTCCATTGTAATCCATAACGGACTATAATCAATCACATTGTTCCCGCCCTTCTAATTTATTTCCTGATTGTTTAATTATAAGTAGCTTCCTGTATAATTTAAAGTGTAGAGAGTAAATGATTTTACAAAAATAGATACCTAAGTTAAACTGTCATTGCTGACCGGCCAGTTAGCAAATGAGCAGAATAGCGGATAGAGAAGAATAACTGATAATAATATCTCCATGCGTAATATTATATGAAAAAGTGTTTGAAATCATCTTGACAATATGTTGAATACAACATATTATAATTATAAAGAGGAAGGAGCATACTAATGTACGAGATCATTTTATATGATACAGAAGATGGAAGATGCCCTGTGCAGGAACTATTAGATTCCCTGGAGCCTAAGTTACTGGCAAAAACATTGCGGACAATTGACTTACTGGAAATAAACGGTCCATTGCTTCGTGAGCCATATTCAAAACCATTGGAAAATGGAATATTTGAGCTTCGTACCAAGCAGGGATCAGATATTACAAGAGTACTGTATTTCTTTATTGTAGGAAAGAAGGCGGTACTGACTAATGGATTTATAAAAAAATCGCAGAAGACACCAAAGGCAGAAAAAGAACTGGCAAAGAAGTATAAAGCAGATTATGAACGGAGGTATGGCAATGAGTAGCTATAAAGATTATAAGAAAAGAGCATTGCAGAATCCGGAGGTAAAGGCAGAATATGATGCACTGCAACCGGAATATGATATTATCCAGGCGATGATTGATGCAAGAGTGCAGCAGAATATGACACAGAAAGATTTATCAGCTAAAACCGGAATTACGCAGGCAGATATAAGCCGGATCGAGAACGGAACAAGAAATCCCAGCCTGAGCATGGTGAAAAAACTTGCACATGGATTAGGGATGCAATTAAAGCTGGAATTTGTTCCGATGCCAACAAAAAATAAAATGTAAAGAGTATGAGAAAATAGAAATCGCAGGAATTTTCACCTGCGGTTTTTCTCTGCCCTGCCATATACAGAAATACCGCCATAGAAATATTGCTATACTATGACGGTATTACAAATGCAGTATATACCAGGTAAATATTACATTACCCAAACAGGCAGGACAGGAGAATTTAGCCTAATTGTTTGGGTGAAATTCTGCATTTAGGGGATTTATTTTCGGAAGTTCACAAGGCAGAAAATAATCTGAAATTTACAATTCTGTCGTTGCTAAGCGGTAGAAAAAGAGCTATACTTAAATTGAGAAATTATACTCAAAGGAGGTATGCTCTATGAGTGAATATAATATCGATATTGCCGATATGCAGTGCTGGGTCTTTCGGATGGCTCAATCCAAGTGGAAAATGTCTCCCAGCGACTGCGCAGAGCTGTTTAAGAAATACGACATTCTCGGATTTATCGCCGACTGCTATGACATTCTTCATTTGAATAGCTACGAATGTGCTTTGCATGATGTTGAAACCCTGCTCAAGAATCGAGGTGTTACCGTATGATAGGACTTGAAGATGGAATGCTTCTCTACCACGGAAGTTATGTCAGTATTCCTAACATCGACTTAAGTCGCTGTATGGGTGGTCTCGATTTTGGTCGTGGTTTTTATTTAACCTCATCTTATGAACAGGCATACAACTATGTCCAGCTTTCTGTTCGCAAGGCAAAACACATCGGTGCTGTTCCAAAAAACTTTGATCCAGCTGACGGACAAATATCCGTCTACAAATTTCACTATGATCCAAACATTCTCGCTTACTTTTTTCAAGAACCCAGTATTGAATGGCTACATTTTGTAGCGGCCAATCGAAAGAAAGACCTCTTTCCTCAGCTCCTGAAAAAATACAGCGTAATTGATATCATCGGTGGAAAGATTGCCGACGATCAGACAGCCCGTACCCTTCAGATTTATATCAGCGGTGAAGGCGCCGGTGAGCCTGGAACTTCAAAAGCAGACAAAGAAACGATTGAAAAACTTTTACCAAACCGTCTCGAGGATCAATTTTGTTTCAGAACTCAGGATGCCGTCGAGCATCTTGAATTTATAAGGAGTGACCGCTATGGCGACATCAAATTGTGATAATGCTATAAACTATAAATCTACAGATTCTCAAAAGGAATGCTGCGCAGTAATTGCGATGCGCGAAGCTGTAGAAACTTTTGCTGCACGAGAAAAGATTTCTTACGAGGAAGCTCTTCTTCGTTTCACAAGTTCTCGTGTGTATGAAGCCCTCTTTGATTTTGACACAGAGATTTGGAAAGAAGGCTCTGATTATCTGCTGAGTCTTTATGATTATTGCACTTCAAAAAAGACTGCATAAAAGATATCATGTTCGTAAGCGATGAACATGGAAGCATATTGCTCCATAAGCCACATCCACAAAAAGAATTAAAAGCCTATCAAATCAAACAGCTGATAGAGATTTTGGAACAGGTGGTCTCATATGAAAAACGGAGGAAAGAGAGTTATGTTCGATATCATTCATCATATTGCAATTATTGGAAGCGATTATGAAAAATCAAAACATTTTTATGTGGATCTGCTTGGATTTAAGGTAATCAGAGAAAATTATCGAAAAGAACGTGATGATTACAAGATTGATCTGGCATGTGGACCGCAGGAAATAGAACTTTTCATCATAAAAAATGCTCCAGCTCGTGTAAATTATCCGGAAGCATTGGGATTACGTCATCTGGCATTTAAAGTGGAGAGTGTAGCTGATACAGTAAAAGAATTGAATGGGAAAGGAATTGAAACAGAGCCGGTACGACTGGATGATTATACCGGAAAGAAAATGACATTTTTCCATGATCCGGATGGACTTCCATTGGAAATTCATGAGTAGAAAATAGCATAGAATAGAAAGAGACAGATGCAGGTAATGAAATACTCCTACATCTGTCTTTTTTGTGCAAAGATTTATTTATCGGAATGTCGCAAACAGCTTTTTATAAAAAATAACAAAATGTAACGTCGATAAGAATAAAAGTTGCAGTTTATTTGCTAAATAAAAATTTTTATTAAGGAATGGTAAACCTTGCAGGCAGATGAATGGTAAGATATAATCAGTATATATTTAGACGAAGAAGGTGACGCAGTGAAAGTCGATTTTATAGAATTAACAAACTTTAGAGGTATTCAAAAACAAAGAATCACATTTGAAAATAAAAATTTTGTTGCGTTGATAGGAGACAATGGTAGTGGAAAGACAACCATACTCGAGGCAATTACAAAGGGATTTGTACCCATATTAAGAACAGTTAATGCAGAAGCAATGAAAGAGTGTGATTTGGCAAATAATGATATAAGGAATGGAGCTAATGGAGCAGCAGTTACTTTAGGGATAACATTAGATGGCGAAAAATATGTCTGGACAAATAGACGTAGATTATCATCGCAGCAGCCGTTTGAAAATGCAGGAGATGTAAAAGCGGAAAATGCAAAATCTTTAAAAGAATTGAACTCCAAGTATTCACAATGTGTGGAAGAGAGAAAGCTGCCATTGATTCTTTATTATGGAACAGACAGAATTATACGAGAAGTACCACAGAGGGGACATATAAAAAACTTTCAGGTAACAGATGCTTTAAGAAACTGTTTTGATAATGTCAATTATTTTAGAGACTTTTATGATTGGTTCAAGACAGAAGAGGATATTGAACTTCGAGGAATCCGTGAAAATCCAGATTATAAGAATCCAAAATTAAATTGTGTAAGAACTGCTTTGGAAAGAATGATAAAGGGATATTCTAATTTAAGGATTGAATTAGCACCGTCAAGAATGGTAATGACAAATTCAGAAGGGGTAGATCTCCAGATTGATCAGTTAAGTGGAGGATATAAAGCAGTTTTATCAGTTATTGCGGATATTGCAAAGAGATTATCAATGGCAAATCCAGACTCATCGAATCCATTGGAAGAAGAAGCTGTGATTTTGATTGATGAGCTTGATTTGCACTTACATCCAAAGTGGCAGAAAGAAATCGTTGCTGATTTAAAAAGAACGTTTCCTAATAGTCAGTTTATTGTTTCTACACATTCTCCATTTATCGTTCAATCATTGGATGCTGACGAATTATTTGATATTAAAATAATGCAGTATGCAGAAGAAGAAGGCAATTACAGAGGATGGAGCATAGAAGCTATTCAGGAGCATAAGATGGGTGTAGAACCTAAAACCACTATTTTCAATCAGTATTTAGAAGAATTTTCAGCAGCAATGGATGAAGAGGATTATGAAAAAGCAAAAATGCTTTACGAGGAGTTAAAGGAAATGGTGAGTCCAGGAAGTAACGAAAGTAAGATTTTAAAACTGGATATTAAGATTGGTATAATAACAAGACTCCCACATGATTATTTATATTAAGCATATTTCATGGGGAGTCATTTCATGTATGCGTTCCAATTACATAAGCATAGAAGAAAAATTTCGTTATTTTTCAGATTGTGTAGCAGCTTCTTCAGAAATAGAATCTTTCTTTTTTCTGGATTTACCAGAAATCATTTTATGACCGGAGTAGATAGCCATAATCATACAGAGAAGAGAGCTGCAAGCAAAATATTTGTGAGCCTTTTTCATGTTTTTATAGCCGGTATAAAAGGTTCCAATCATCGTTGTCAATGCACCAAGTGACCAGTATTTATGTGCTTTCATTTGAATACCTCCTGCGTTTTTCTATAATAATACCTCTTTTTGGAAAGGATGAAAACAAGAAATTTATAAATTTTATTCTTTCTCAATCTGCTGCTCCTGCTCGTAGCTCTTCTGTATTGAAGCAAATGAGAAAAATACGCCTTTGTGTATTAACAGGTTTCCTGTTTTCGTGTGGAATTGAGATAAGTCAGCTTATCACCCAGCGAGGGTACTGCCAATTAGATGATGTTGTTACAAATACAGCAGGAACATTAATTGGCTGGACAATCTGGAAGGGATTTGGTAGAATAATAACCATAAAAAAAACGAACGAGGAGAGTATCAAAAAATGAAAACAACATTAGTGATCATGGCAGCCGGTATCGGTTCCCGCTTCGGTGGTGGAATCAAACAGCTTGCTTCGGTAGGATTAAATGGAGAAATCATTATGGATTATTCCATCCATGATGCAATTGAAGCCGGTTTCAATAAAATCGTATTTATCATTCGTAAGGATATCGAGGATGCCTTCAAAGAAGCAATCGGTGACCGTATCGAGGAAATCTGCAAAAATTTAAATGTAGAAATTGCTTATGCATATCAGGAATTAAATGCACTTCCGGAGGGAGTAGAACTTCCGGCAGACCGTACCAAACCTTGGGGAACCGGTCAGGCGGTACTTGCCTGCAAGGATGTGCTCCATGAGCCGTTTGCAGTTATCAATGCAGATGATTACTATGGAAAAGAAGCATTTGTGAAATTACATGGCTTCCTGGAGAAATATACACCAGAGAAAGCAAATGAGTTCTGCATGGCAGGATTTATTTTGAAAAATACCTTAAGTGAAAATGGTGCAGTAACCAGAGGGGTATGCAAGGTAAACGAAGAAGGGTATCTGACAGGGGTAGATGAAACTTCAAATATCGTAAAGACTTCCGAGGGCGCAGGAGTAGATAATGAGGGGACACTCACACCAATCGATGCAGAATCTTATGTATCCATGAATATGTGGGGCTTAACACCTGAGTTTATGCAGACATTGGAAGATGGCTTTAAAGAGTTCTTTGCGAATATGGGAGACAAAAATATCTTAAAAGCAGAATATCTTCTTCCGATTTACATAGATGAACTGCTTCAGGCAGGAAAAGTATCGGTTAAGGTGTTAGATTCTAATGATAAATGGTTTGGAGTAACCTACAAAGAAGATAAAGAGTACGTTGTAAAATCTTTTGCGAAACTGATTGAAGATGGCGTATATAAAGAAAAGCTGTTTGAAGACCTGAAGTAGGTGGAGCGATTGAAGAAATCCTTTACCAGACTGGATGAAAATTAAAAGAGATTGATGGAAAAATTTTGAAAATCACCACGGCAGGAGTGTCGTGGTGAAAACGGAATATGATTAGATTAACATTTATTATAGAAAAGAAAGCTTGTACAAAAAATAGAAATCAATTATAATAAAAGAAAAAATGAGTGCAGAGAAAGAGAGGACTGCTTATGAATTATAAAGAGAAAAAACGTTCTATGTTTTTAGGATTGCCATGGACTTTTACTTCGTATACGATAACAGATGAGATTATAACAGTGGATTCAGGTCTGCTTCGGAAAGAAGAAAATGATTGCTATCTGTATAAGGTAATTGATGTTCGCTTGGAGTGTACTTTGATGGAAAGAATTTTTGGACTTGGAACGATTCATTGTTTTACGGGTGATGTGACAGACCCGGATTTGAAATTAATTCATATTAAGCATGCAAAAGAAATCAAGGATTATATATTAAAACAGTCAGAGCAGGAAAGGCTGAAGAGAAAGACTTTAAATATGCAGCATTTGGATGGAAATCTGAGTCTGGTAGATATGGCAGATACAGATAGTTGTAAGTAGGAAAAGAGCAACGTGTGAAAAAATGAAAGTATAATAAGTTGGAATCAGAAAAATAAAAGAGAGCCAGGTGTCAGGTGAAATCTAAGAAGAAATTCACTCCAAATTCATAAAAGTTAAGTTACAATAAACTCACAAAAGCAATAGAGATGGAAAGTGAGGAAAAAGATATGACAGTAATTGGTGAATTTAGATACGTGAATCATTATTTTAAAATCTACGAAGATGGAGAAATTTATGTGGATTATAAACCTTTAGGAAAAGTATATGCAGATGGAGATATCTGGATTGCAAGAAAGAGAATGGGAAAAATCTATGCAGACGGAGAAATCTGGCTTGCAAATGAAAAAGTGGGATGCCTGACGCCAAATAAGGAATTGTGGGTAAATGGAAGAAGAGTAGCAACTGGAGTTGGAAGACCTACAAATTCAAAAAGTTCAGGTAATACAGCTTCTAAATCAAAAGGAACGAGTGAAAATAAAACATATCAAACTCCAAAACCGCCTGTTACAACAGAAACAGGAATTCCAGATATGTCAGGAGTTGAAATTGCAGTTTTTTTAGTTGCTATTTGTCTTGCGGTATCGATTTTGTATGCAACAACTCAGATATTTTTACATGGAGGACTGCTTGGATCTACTTATAGACAGTATGCCGGTCAGTCAAAATTAGTTGATTTATTAATTTATGGAATTCCAGCAGGATTTTTTGCACTTGTTACAGGACTTCAGTGTGCATTTAACCATTCATTTGGTGTGGTTTTAATTGAACATGCAGTTTCTGCATTTTTGGAAATGTGTATTTTCAGTTGGGTAACAGGTTATCCTTTACTGGCTGGTACAGAATCGACAGGATTTTATATTTTACTTATTTTGATGCTTTTAATAGCAAGTTTGGCACCGGCAACAGTAAGCACAGTGATTAAGAAAATTATTTACTGGTTAAAAAAATAAGAACGGTTTTCTATGCTATAATTGCAAAGCAATTAAAATTATTATCTGGGGAAGGAATACAACATGGGATTAAAAGGCTTATTACTTGGACATGAAGTGAAGGTTTATTATGACCGTCATTTGACAAAAACAGAAAAAGCAGAAAAAGCAGAAGATGCAGAGAATCCAAGTGAATATGAAATTTTAAAAGGTGTGGTGAACGGCGTCTATAAGGATATGATTTTAATTTCCTATTCTTATCGTGAGAATGTTCAGACAACCAAAAAGAGACTGTTTTCAGAAAAAGTGATAGAGGAAGAAAAAACAGTGGAAGCACATTCTCTGATTAATCGAAAATGTATCGTCAGAATAGATATTCTTGATTTGAACCTGGAAGAGGAAGAAGAGGAGTACGATGAGGAAGAATATGACGAAGGAGAGTATGAAGAAGACTACAACGAAGGGGAAGATTTAGAATATGACGAAGCGGATTGCGAATGTCCGCTTTACAAAAATTAAGATTAACCTGTAAGAAGGACAAAAAATTGCAGAAAATTTTATGAAATGGATAAAACAGAGATAAAAATTGAGACAATTTAGCTGAAAAAACATCCGAAAATACTAATTCTGGCATTTCATGCGAAACTATGATATACTAAACAAGACATGGCGAAATTCATGGCGAAATGATTAGGAATATAAACTCATAAAGGAGAATTTATTTATGTGTGGAATAGTAGGATTTACCGGAGAAAATCAGGCAGCTCCGATTTTACTTGATGGTCTTTCAAAACTGGAATACCGTGGCTATGATTCAGCCGGAATTGCAGTTCGTGATGGAGAAAAAGAGACAGAAGTCATTAAAGCAAAAGGTCGATTAAAAGTGTTGGCAGAAAAAACCAATGGTGGGGCTTCTGTGCCGGGTACCTGTGGAATCGGTCATACCAGATGGGCGACCCATGGAGAACCATCCGAAAACAATGCACATCCGCATATCAGCGATGATGGAAACGTAGTAGCAGTTCATAACGGAATTATTGAAAATTATCAGGAATTAAAAGATAAATTAACAAGAAAAGGGTATACCTTTTATTCCGCAACGGACACCGAAGTTGCAGTCAAATTAGTGGATTATTACTATAAAAAATATGAAGGAACTCCGGTGGATGCGATTAATCATGCGCTGATTCGTATCCGTGGTTCTTATGCACTTGCAATTATGTTTCGGGATTATCCGGAAGAAATCTATGTGGCAAGAAAAGACAGCCCGATGATTCTCGGTGTGGAAAATGGAGAATCTTACATTGCATCTGATGTTCCGGCTATCCTTAAGTACACAAGAAACGTATACTATATTGGAAATCTGGAAATGGCCCGTGTAAGAAAGGGGGAAATCACCTTCTATAACTTAGACGGAGAAGAGATTCAGAAAGAGATGAAAACCATCGAATGGGATGCGGAAGCCGCAGAAAAAGCCGGTTTTGAACATTTCATGATGAAGGAAATCCATGAACAGCCAAAAGCAGTTTCTGATACCTTGAATTCTGTACTGAAAAACGGAGCATTTGATTTATCTGAAGTCGGTCTTAGTGATGAGGATATGGAAAAAATCAGCCAGATTTATATTGTAGCCTGTGGTTCTGCCTATCATGTAGGTATGGTTGCCCAGTACGTGATTGAAGATTTGGCGAAGATTCCGGTTCGTGTGGAACTGGCATCTGAATTCCGTTATCGTAAACCATTGCTTGATAAGAATGGGCTTGTCATTGTAGTCAGCCAGTCTGGTGAGACCGCAGACAGTCTGGCAGCCCTTCGTGAAGCAAAAGAAAAAGGAATCCGTACTCTTGGAATTGTCAATGTCGTTGGTTCTTCGATTGCAAGGGAAGCAGACAATGTGTTCTATACCCTTGCAGGACCGGAAATTTCTGTTGCGACCACAAAGGCATACAGCACACAGTTAATTGCTTCTTATGTACTGGCAATTCAGCTTGCAAAAGTAAAGGGACAGATTGATGAAGAACAGTATAGCGCTTATGTTGATGAATTAAAAACCCTTCCGGAGAAGATTAAGAAAATTATTGAAGATAAAGAACGGATTCAGTGGTTTGCCGCAAAACAGGCAAATGCAAAAGATATTTTCTTTGTCGGAAGAGGAATTGATTATGCAATCTGTATGGAAGGCAGTCTGAAAATGAAAGAAATCAGCTACATTCATTCAGAAGCCTATGCAGCAGGAGAATTAAAACATGGAACCATTTCTCTGATTGAAGATGGCACATTAGTAATCGGTGTACTGACCCAGTCTGAACTGTATGAAAAAACTATCAGCAACATGGTAGAATGTAAGAGCCGTGGCGCTTATCTGATGGGACTGACAACTTACGGAAACTACAATATCGAAGATACTGTAAATTTTGCAACTTATATTCCAAAAACAGATGAACATTTTGCGACTTCTTTAGCAGTGATTCCATTACAGCTGATGGGATACTATGTCTCTGTAGCAAAAGGTCTGGATGTTGATAAGCCGAGAAATCTTGCAAAGAGTGTAACGGTAGAGTAAAAATAGAAAACAAATCACCTGGCAGTGTAAAAAGCACTGCCAGAGTCATCTTAATCCTGTTTGAGCAAAACACTTTTGCCTTGCTTAAATATGATTAGATTAACATTTAAGATGAGGGGCAATACGATGAAAAAGAAAAAAGAAAAATTTAGACAGCCAAAACAAAAGAAGCATCGAAATCATCACCTGCGTTTCCTGACAAAACTGATTTTATTACTGCTTTTTGTGGCAGTTGGCATGGGGTTTTATTACAGTTATCAGTTGTTTTTTATTCCGGTTCATCAGGAAGTAAAAAATGAAGATAAGGGACTGACAAAAGAACAAAAGGAAATAAAAAAGGAAAGAGAAGAATTAGAAAAACAAGAGCGGGAAAATAAGACTTCGATTGATTATATTGCAGATGGAAGTCAGGAGAAAGACGAATCTGTCGGAAAAATTTCAGATGAATCTGACGCGCTAAATGCATTAAAGGCACTGCAGGGAGAACTTGGAATTGCGGATGTCCAAGAAGAATATCGGTTTTCAGAAGTGAAAGAATTAGAAGATTTAACCGTTTACGAGATGCAGCAATACTATGAAGGAATTGAAGTCTATGGACGAAGTCTGATGGTAAGTGTAGATGAAAGTGGAAACCTTCAAAGCGTAAATGGAACGTATGAACAGCCATCTAATGTGGCGGTGGAACCGGAGATTCAGGAATATGATGCACAGGAAGCAGTCGAAGCGTATTTAAAAGAAAACGAAGAGAATGCAGATTCAGAAAGTTCAGAAAGTTCTTATTCCCTGCAAAGTCAGGGGTATGTAATCTGCTTTAATGAAAATAATGTAGCCGAAGCGGGATACTTGTTCTTTGTTGTAATGGGACCGCAAAATACTCCGGTTCAGCAGATTTTTGTCAGCGGAAAAACCGGAGAAATTTTAGCAGATAACAGTCTGATTCTGACCGAGAAAGTAAGTGGAACACTTCAGGGACAGAAGTCTTCACAGACACTCGATTATGACAAACAGGGCGACGAATTTAAACTTTGGGATGAAGAACGCAATATTCAGGTTTATCGCACAACAAGTTCCGAATTTTTGAATGTCTATGTAAACTGCGATGAAATTCAATGGAAGACAGGAGAAACTCCGGATGCCGGAGCGGTTGATACGCTTGCAAATCTCCAAAAAGCGTATGATTATTATAAAGATACATTTGGAAGAGACGGAATTACAGATGATAAAAATGTTAAGCTGGATGCAATCGTTGGAATACAGAATGTAAGGGAAGGAAATGAAGTAACTGATTTTAGAGATAACGCTGCAATGAGTGGAACAGACACTATGTTGATTGGACAAAAAACAGATGGAAGTGCTACTTATGCAGCTGAACTTGATGTTATGGGACATGAATTTAATCATGGTGTGGTAAACGGTATGTCTACGCTTTTACAGGGAGTTTATTCGGATAATAATGCGAGACAGCGTTCTTCTCAGCTTGCGATGGGAGAAGGGCTTGCAGATATTTTCGGAGAATTTGTAGAAGATTACAGCGATGATGGGAAATATAATGGCTCTTGCAGTTGGACAAATCCTGTCAGGAGCATGAACAATCGAACGGATATTTTAAATCATAATGGAATTTTGCAGGCAAAAGACTTTCAGGATGGAACAACCGATTGCCATCAGGGAGCAAGTTTAATTTCCTATCCTACTTATTTGATGGCAACCGGAGTAGATGGAGACAGCAAAAAAGCCATCAGCGATACCAAACAGCTTGCGAGTATGTGGTATACTGTGATTTCTCAGACTTCAAGTGCAACCGGTTTTAAAGAAATCCGGCAATTAATGGAAAGTCGTGCGCTTGGACTTGTATCAATGGGTCATCTGACGAATGATCAGGTAGAGGGTGTTATCGATGCCTTTGACGAAGTTGCAATTGAACCGACGTATGATTATTGTCTGACCGATGATTCCGAAGTGATTGTCTATGGGGAAAATAATAAGCCCTATGATAATTACCGGATTCAGGTAAGCCGAAGATTCGGAGAAGAGGTATTAAACGAAGAAGTCAAAAGCAAGAAATTAAATCTGAAACTGGATGCCGGAATCTATAACGTGCTTTTGACGGATTTAAATAACGAAGATTTGACGAAAGAATTCACCTTAATTGTAAATGATGCAAAAAAAGGACAGGATATTTATCAAAAACAGGCGAAGGTCATGACTCAGTTTGGCGCAAATGTCAGAGATGTTGTGCTCACACTGGATGTATCAGGCAGTATGGGTGGAACTCCGATAGAAGAGACAAAAGAAGCAGCGCAGAAATTCATTGATACCGTATATGAAAAAAGTCCACAGACCAGAATCAGCATCATTACTTACAGCAGTGATGCGCAAAAAGTAGTCGATTTTACAAATGATAAGGCAAAATTAAAAAATGCGGTTTCCGGAATTTACAGTGGTGGCGGAACCAATATAGAAGCGGGTCTTAAAAATGCTTATAAGCTGATAAAAGACGAAGAATCTTTAAAAAAGATTGTTGTTTTGATGAGTGATGGAGAGCCGACAGAAGGAAAACAGAAAGACGGAAGTTATCGGGAACCGATTCTCAGTATGGCCAACAAAATGAAACAGGATAACCTCATGGTGTATACACTTGGATTTTTCCATAATTTAGAGGGAGAAAATCTGGGAGAATGCAGACAGTTAATGGCAGATATTGCGTCGGAAGGTTATCATTATGAAGTCAGCAGTGCTGATTCAATTCAGTTTGTCTTTGATGATATTGCACAACAGGTCAGTGGTGGAGAATATGTTTATATCAAGATTGCGTGTCCGGTGGATGTAACAGTGCAAAAAGACGGTGAAGTGTTACGGTCAGAAAAAGAAAATCAGAATATTCGAACAGGCTTTGGAACACTGTCCTTTGATGGAGAAAAAGATGAGATTAAGATTCTGAGATTGAAAAAAGACCAGAACTATGAAATCTGTATCAATGGAACCGGAGAAGGCGAAATGGACTACAGTATTGGATTTGTCGATGAAGATGGCACGTATTCGGATATGCGAAATTTTGAAAAGATTCCGGTTACAAAAGAAATGCTGGCAGTGACCGATACCAAAGAAGGCAAAAAGACGACTCTTCAAGTCGATGAAAACGGCGATGGACGTTTTGAAAAAATTTACAGTGCAAAGAAAAACTCGACAGCAGTAGAAGTTTCAAAAGAAAATCAGAAAAAAGTGCTGGTAGCAATAGGAATTGTTGTACTTTTATGGATGATTTCAAAAGCTCGTGCGGTACTGAAACGGGCAAAATCAAATCGATACTGTAAATACTGTGGTAATAAAATCACAAAAGAAATGAAATTCTGCGGAGAATGTGGCAGTCCGGTTGAGATACAGCCGTTATTCTTTGAAAAACATGCAAAAGAATCAAAAGGAAAACGAAAAGTAAAGCTTGCACTAATGGGACTTTTACTGTTATTCTGTGTATCGGAAACGATGATTTATCAGACGGCTTCAACGAAAGTTTATCGCTATGTGTGCCGGGGAAATTATACACTGGCAGAGAAAATGTATGATGGAAGTGTAAAAGGTCATAAGATTTCCCAAAACTATCTGAACAATCTGCTTACCTATCATGAAAAGCGTGTAAAAACAGCGTATCAGGCAGGTACAGTAAATGAAACTTATCTTACAGAAGTTCAGGAGATTGTAAAGAAATTAAAGTAGAAAAGATTTAAATTAAAAGACTTGAGTTAAAAGGCTTAAATAAAAAAGACAGAAAAAAGGAGACGAAAATGTACGATTATCTGGTAGTAGGTTCAGGTTTATACGGAGCAATTTTTGCTCATGAAGCAAAGGCATCAGGAAAATCCGTGCTTGTGGTGGAAAAACGCCCGAATATTGCAGGGAATGTTTATACAGAAAAAAGGGAAGGGATTCAGGTTCACCGGTATGGTGCACATATTTTCCATACCAATAATAAAAAAGTCTGGGACTACATAACCGGATTTGCCGAATTTAACCGTTTTACGAACAGTCCGGTGGCAAATTATAAGGGAGAATTGTATTCTCTTCCATTTAATATGTATACCTTTAATAAGATGTGGGGAGTGGTAACCCCGGAAGAAGCGCAGGCAAAGATTGAAGAACAGCGAAAAGAAATCATTGGAGAACCAAAAAATCTCGAAGAACAGGCGATTTCTTTAGTCGGACGTGACATCTATGAAAAATTGATTAAAGGCTATACTGAAAAACAATGGGGACGAGACTGCAAAGACCTGCCGGCATTTATTATTAAGCGTCTGCCGGTGCGCCTGACTTTTGATAATAATTATTTTAATGCACTCTATCAGGGAATCCCAATGGGAGGATACACAAAAATGGTAGAAAATTTACTAGAGGGCATTGAAGTACGCTTAAATACAGATTATCTTGAAAACAAAAAAGAACTGGATGCGCTTGCCAAAAAAGTGGTTTATACCGGTCCGATTGATGCCTATTTTGATTATGAACTGGGATATCTGGAATACCGCAGTGTACGCTTTGAAACGGAAACGCTGGATAAACCGAATTTTCAGGGAAATGCGGCAGTAAATTACACCGATAAAGAGACACCATGGACCCGTATTATCGAGCATAAATGGTTTGAATTTGGAAAAGATGAAAATGGGGAAGAGCTTCCGAAAACCATTATCAGCCGAGAATATTCTTCTGAATGGAAACCGGGAGAGGAACCTTACTATCCGGTAAATAATGAAAAAAATGCAGCACTCTATGCCAGATATAAAGAGATGGCAGAAAAAGAAAATAAGGTAATTTTTGGCGGACGACTCGGAGAATATAAATATTATGATATGGATCAGGTGATTCTGGCGGCGCTTGAACGGTGTGAAAAAGAATTTAACCAAATCAAGTAAGTCCCCTGCTTCAATTACGAAAAGCAATAAGCAGGGGATTGCGAAGATCCGCCTAAGAAATAGAGGAAAAATAATGGGAAGACCAAGAAAAAATCCGGAGTACAATCCGGAAGAACAGTTTCAAAAAATGCTGGAGGACGTAAAAGGTGCTTATGAGAATGCAGATTCCCTGCGTTCTCTGGCATCAGAATTAAATATGACATTGTTAAAGCTTCGGAAATTACTGATTACAGCAGGCATTTTTACTTCGGATATCTGTATGGAGGTGAATCAACTGCATGAACAGGGAAAGACGATTCCGGAGATTATGAAAATTACAGGACTCTCAAGAGCTTCTGTTCATTCTTATTTGCCTTATGTCAGGGGAATTTATAATACAGAAGAATTAAGTCTGGATGCAAAGCGCTGTCGGATGTATCGCGAACGGATGGAACGTGTAAGAAATCTGCAGTTAAATCCAATTCCAAAAAGATTATGGGAAACGTTAGTTATCTTTGAAGATTATCCATTTCGAAGAGAGACAAATGAGTTGTTCCGCTATCAGGTATCTGAAGCAGGTAAAAATCCGAAGAAACTGTTTTTCAAAAACGGAGAGCATGAGTGGGTACTGGAATGGAGAGAAATCCGTAAAAGCTTAAAAGAAGGAACAGAAAACCTTTATATTAAGGCAATTTTCAGCAGATTTGGTTTGGAAGATATGGATTAGAAGATATGAATAAATAGAATGTGCTTTACCGTAAAAACGATTTATCTAATATTTTTTAAAATTATTCAGATTTTATTGTTTTTTAAAAAGCAGTGTGCTATGATGGTTAATTGATATAGAAGTAGTATGTAGAACAGGATGAATTATGCCCTTGGTGCAACAGTAACCATTACCGTAAATAGAACAGATGGTACGAAATTACAGATGATAATGGTGTGGGAGATATTTCAGCGGCTGACTATCGGTCAAAATTACACTATTTAAAGTAGTAACAAAAGAATAAGCAGAGGGGATGAGTAAATAGGAGATATTTATTTATTCCCTTTTTTTTGATTT
Organism: Firmicutes bacterium OM04-13BH; assembly: GCA_003481745.1. Taxonomy (GTDB): domain Bacteria; phylum Bacillota; class Clostridia; order Lachnospirales; family Lachnospiraceae; genus Blautia; species Blautia stercoris. The sequence goes on along the minus strand of QULP01000001.1, from coordinate 251,933 downwards.
TATGAAAGAATTTGAGAGTTAGAGATTTTTTCCTGGAGTTAAAAAGAGAAACGGAAAGATAAAAGGAGGTGACAGCCCATGTCCATGGAGACTCTGAATGTTATCCAGTTTATAGAACTTTTAATAGGATTTCTTGGATTTACAGTTGGATTACCTGCTCTTGTTTTTTATAAAAAAGTGAAGCATTTTCAGGCGTCGGTTCGTTTTTTGATTTATTTTGTTATAGGAAATTTTTATATTATCAATTTAGTTCAGGTGTTGGAACTCGTATATGCTTCGTATCGAATTACATTAATATTGTTTACAATACTTCCGGTTATAATTGCAGTTATAAAAATTTACAAAATTCCAGTCTGGTCTTATATAAAGAAAATAGGAAGCGAGCTTTATCATTATATTTTGCGGGAATTAGGCTTTCGTAGTTTTTTAAGACACAGACTGAAAGAAGTGTGTAAAGCTTTCAAATTTTTGCTTCGTCAGGCGGTGCGTTTATTAAAAGAGCTATGGCTGGACCTTCCGTTTTTATGTATTTTGATTTATCTTATCTGGAAAATCTGTGGAGACGGAATTTTAAATAACTGGGGGTATGGTGCTTCTGATGTTCCGGTGCATAACTACTGGATTAATGGATTAGTTGAAAATAAATTATATATTGCCGGAATTTACCCAATGGGGATGCACTGTATGTTGTATTATCTGGCAACTGTTTTAAATATTCCTGTTTATGTGACGCTGCGTCTGTTCTGGCTGGTTCAGTACAGCATGATTGTATTTATGTTGTTATTGTTTTTAAAAGGATGCTGTAAAACAAAATTTCTCCCGTATTTGGGAGCGATTGGCTTTGTGGGATTAAAATATTTCATGGAAATTTCTTACTCCCGATTTGAGGCAACACTTCCACAGGAATTTGGAATGCTGTATATTCTTCCTGCGATTTATTTCTTGCTGGAATATTTTAAAACCAGAAAAGCGGAATTAGAGAATGGAGAAAATAAAATCCGATGCTGTTCCTCCTGGAATCTGCTTGGTTTTTCAATGAGTTTTTCTCTGACGTTATCGTCGCACTTTTATGACTCCATTATTGTCGGAATTATCTGCGTGGGAATTGCAATTGGATATAGTGCGTGGATTTGGAGAAGAGGATATTTGTTCCGAATTATAGTTTCCGGAGTGATTGGAGTGTTAATGGCACTGCTTCCGATGGCAGTTGCGTTTTTGACAGGGAAAGAACTTCAGGGTTCAATGTACTGGGCGATGAGTATTATAGGGTTGAAAGACTATACCGTTCTAGTATTTAGAATCATTTGTTTTGCTGTAGTTGCAACAACAATTGTGAGTATCGTTTTTTTAATTAGGGGAATTAAAAAAAAGACAATTTCTTTTACGGAAAACAGACCAATCCATACAGAGGCAAAAGTGCTTTTAATTATTTTTAAATTATTTGGAGTATTGCTTTTAGCAGTTCTGTTGTTTCTTGGATGGAGAGAAAAAGAAATTGTTTTTTGGGGACTCAGCCAGTATGTATTTGATTTAACCGATTTTAATTGGATGCTATATGCGGTTGGAATTGCAGTGATAGTTGGAATTACAGTGCTAGTTGGAATTGTACAGAGTTATTTTATGAAAAATATGGAAGGTGCTGCTCTCTTATCTCTGTTATCAGCAGAAGTGATGCTGGGAATAATTCTGGTAAGTGATAAGTTAGGTTTGCCGGTTTTAATGGAAAATTATAGAGTTTGTGTCTATTTTTCTTATTTAATTCCAGCTGTATTTATTTTGGCATTGGACAATTTGATAGGAATTTTGTGTTTTAACCGTTTTATAAAAATTCAAAAAGTAATAGCATTTGGTATGGTGATTATTTTATTAGGATATAGTACAAAAGAGGGATGGATGAAAAAGTCTTTTGGTGGTGGAGATTTGGAAATGAATGAAGCGATTCTTTGTACCACGAATATTTTAAAAGATAATAAAGGGAAAAATGATACTTGGACCATTGTTTCAGAAAATGATGAATTGCAAATGATAGAACTTTATGGACGTCATAAGGAAACCATTACTTTTTTGGAACAGATGGAACACTGGAATCAGACAAAGGAAATTCTGATACCTACAGAAAGGGTTTATTTTTATATAGAGAAAAAACCATTAAATTATGCAGATGAGTATGAAGGAAAAATTCCGGAAATCTCAGAAAAACAGGCTCAGAAAGCACTTCCAGAAAGTACAGGAATGAATGCTTATAGGGGTAAAAATCGTTCCGTTACGATGTCGAGAATGTACTACTGGGCACAGGAATTTCAGAAACTCTATCCAAATGAATTCAAGGTTTATTTTGAGGATGAAAATTTTGTCTGTTACTATATAGAACAGAATGTCTATCGCCTGTATAATTTTGCAATTGATTATAGATATAATTAAAAAATTCACAGATAAAGGGGTAAAAATAAAAAAACAAAAGAAAATGGAGTAAAGAATGGATATTATGCTTGTTGGTGGAGCTTCACCACTGATGAAAAAACTTTCTTTAAAATTACATAAAGAGGGACATCGGATTTTTGTTTTATCGGGAAGCCGAGACCCGCAGAATCATTATGAACATGTATTTGAGCGTTATGATTTTTCTTATGACAAAGCATCCGTAGAAGAGGTGTTTCGCAGTGTAAATCCAGATGTGACAATTTTGATGGGAGCTTATGACTCAAATTATCCAGGAAGGGATTTTAGAAGAGAAGCTGTAGCGTATTCGGCAGGACTTCAGAATCTTTTGCTTTCGTGGTCTGCCTTAAAAAAAGGCAGATTGATTTATCTTTCTTCCGTAGAAGTTTATGGAGGGAAATATCCAAGTGCCGTTTCCGAACAGGATAAGCCAAGACCGAGAGGCGTTCGACCGCGTATGCTCTATCAGGGAGAAGAAAGCTGTCGTTTTTATCAGGAAGAACTGTCAATGGATGTTGTAATTTTGCGACTGGACTGGCTGCATGACGTTTGCTGTAGTACGAAAGAGGCATTAAGCAGTATCTGTGGAAGAAAATGTCTGGATGCGTTTCGAGATGGTTCTGTTTCTTATCAAAGAAATTATGCCTATGCGCTGACTTATATAGGAGATGCAGTAGAGAGTATTTATAAAGTTGTGGCATGTGAAGAACATCAGGAAGCGCTGTATCATATTTCTTCATCGGAGGCATACTCAGAACATGATATTGTAAAAAAAGTCGGGGAAGTGCTTGGAAAGAAGATAGAACAGATTGATAATATCGTGGGAGAGCAGCATCAGATTATTTTATCCAATGAACGTTTTAAGGCTGAGTTTGGATTTAAGGTCTGGTGCAGACCGGAAGAGACAATAGAAAAAACGCTTCAGTATATGAAACAGCACAGTAATAAATTCTTAGATGCAGACCATCCCGGAATGGATATCTGGCATAAATTGTATTATGCCATGACAAGTACACTGGGAGCATTGGTTCCGTATCTTGAAAATCTAATCTTATTTATTCCGTTTTTTATGTTAAATAATCGTGCAACGGACAGTCAGTATTTTTCGAAGATTGATTTTTATTTGTTATATGTATTGTTATTTGCGGTTATATACGGACAGCGTCAGGCAACCTTTTCCGGAATTTTGGCAACTGCAGGTTATCTGTTTCGGCAGATGTATACCCGCTCCGGACTTGCGGTTGTAACGGATTATAATACTTATGTATGGATTGCGGAAATTTTTATTGTCGGTTTAGTCGTTGGATATATGAAAGACAGCCTGCTGTTTTTAAAAGAAGAAAAAGAATGGGAAGTTGGTTTTTTATCGGAACAGGTTACGGATATCGGTGACATTAATGACAGTAATCTCAGGGTAAAAGAGGGATTAATTGACCAGGTGATTAATTATGATAACAGTCTGGGTACGGTATATGATGCAACAGAACAGCTGGAACAGAAACAGTCGGTTGAAATTTTCTTTTGTGCGTTAAATATGATTCAGAAGCTGATGGATTGTCCGGATGTTGCAATTTATCGTGTTAACAAAGAAAAGTATGCGAGGCTCTTTGCTTATAGTTCTGCAAAAGCAGCTTCTATGGGAAATACCGTCTATTTGCCGGATAAGAAATCTCTGGACGAGGCATGTAATGAGAACAGGGTTTACATTAACCGTTCCATGGAAAAGGAGTATCCAATGATGGCATATAATGTGGAATCAGAAGAACAGATGGAGATTCTGATTATGTTATGGAGTCTTCCTTTTGAACGAATGACCATCAATGAAGCAAACAGGCTGATTGTAATCGGAAAGCTGATTCAAACTTCTGTCAGAAGAGCGGACCGTTATCTGGAAGCGTTGTCAGAAGAACGTTATCATAGCGAAAGTCAGATCTTGAAAGCTTCAGCTTTTGAGGAATTAGTAGGAGCATATCGAAAGGCAAGTAAAGAAAAACTGACAGAATATGTACTGCTTCAGATTGAAGTGGAGGGCGAAAATGAAAAAGAAACTGTGGATAAATTTACTTCGATGCTTCGAGAATCTGATTATATTGGAAATCTTTCGGATGGAAAGTTGTACTTGTTATTAACAAATACCGATTTGAAAGGCTGTAGTTTTGTACAAAATAAGTTAAAACAAAACGGAGTTGCCTCCAGCATCAGCGAGGAGGGAAGACTATGATGCACGCCGGGTATTGGTTTCTTATTTTGTTGATTTTAAATACGTTAACTGCATTGCTTTATTTAATCTGGTATCTGGTTTTTAAACAGGATAAAGATAACCGAATTCAGTATATCATGCATACAATCGTGATGATACTTTGTCCTTTAGTGGGTCCGTTGTATTTTCTGCTTGGATTTTTAAAGTATCATTTTATGAAATTGGGAGAAAGAGATTTATCAGATGTAGAGTTTGCAAAAAAAAGACATGTTTCCCGTGTAAAAGCAGATGAGGAAAGAGAGCGAAATATTGTGCCGATTGAAGAGGCTATTTCCATTTCAGATCAGGAGAAAAAACGAGAAAATATGTTGAATGTTTTATTAGGGGAAACAGATAATTCTCTGGCCTCTATTTCAGTTGCTTTAGACAGTGATGACTCTGAGGTGGCGCATTATGCGGCATCTTTCCTGCAAAGTAAAATGGATGAATTCAGAGAGCATGTAAGACAGGCAAAATTAAGTATTTCATCAAAGGATATAAAAGACGAGGAATGTCAGGAAGAAATAAAAATTTTGATTGGATACATGAATCATACGCTGAAGCAGAATATTTTGACGAGCATAGAACAGGAAGATTATGTGCATCAGATGGAAGCATTATGTGAACAGCTCTATGAAAATGCAAGGGAAAAGTTAGAAGTAATTGATTATAGTTTTCTGCTTCAAAGATTAATTGAACAGAAATTTTATGAAGAAGCTGAGAAGTGGGCAGAACGGTTTATGACACAGTATCCGGATGAATTGAAACCGTATACGCTGTGTATGAAATTATATTTTGAAATGGAACAAAAAGAAAAATTCTTTGAAGTATTGGACAAATTACGGGCTTCTTCGATTGTCATTGACAATCAGACACTGGAATTAATTCGTATCGTACAAAGGTAAAGAAAAAGGAGGAAAAGAAATGCTTTCAAAACGAAATTTTGGAATGATGATGACGATTATCCTGGTAATATTAATCCTTTTCCTCTCATCGGCGGTATTAAGAGAGTATTTTAATGATTATAATGAGAATCATTCGGCAGATTCTGAATGGGTAAAACGGTCAGAAGAAACCAAAGAAACCAAGGACAGCAAAAACAGCGAAAAAAACTGGCATATCATTTATATCGGAAAACAGGATACAGGATATTATGAGTCCATTCAGGAGTGGTGTACGTATCGAAAAGCAGAATTTGAAGAATATTCTGAAACAAAAAAAGCATTAAAAAAAGCAGAGGCTTATGAAAACAAAAATACGTATCTTTTAATTAGTGGCAGTGTTCTCGAGAAAGATACAGAAACAGTTTCCGATAGTTTGACTTCTTATGTGGAAGCAGGTGGAAAAATAATTTTTTGTTCTCTTCCGGATTATTTGGTGATTGCAAAATCAGAAACGTTAAAAAATCTTTTAGGGATTCAGCAGTTAAGAGCAAAAACGGTAACGCTCCAGGAAATCTGGCTGTATGGTGGATTTTTGCTTGGCGGAGAAACCTGTTATTCCTTTGATGAACTTCAAGATCCAGACAGAATTGATATGGAACGAGAGATTCCATGGTATGATATTTCTTCCCGGACGAAAACATATATGGTGGGCTTTATCAAAGCAGAAGAGCAGACAAAGCAGGAGCTTCATAATGAAGACATGCCGGCAATTATCTGGCGGTGTAACACAGGAGAAGGTTCGATTTTTGCAGTAAATGGCGATTATATGGAGGGAAAATCGACATTGGGAATATTAGATGCCATGGTTTATGAATCACAGAATTATGCACTTTATAATGTGGTCAATGCGCAAAATCTTTCGCTTACCGGCTTTCCGGATTTAACCAAAGAAAATGAAAAAAAATTTACAGAAGTATACGGATTTGATTCAAAACAGTTTTGCCAGAATATCGTCTGGCCTGATTTGGTATCTGTAGCTCAAGACGGAGACTGGAAGATAACCGCTTATCTGGCGAAAAAACAGGATAATGTTTCCAAAGAAGATGCGGATGTAAAATCCCTGGTTGATTATTTGAAATATTTCAACGAAGAATCGGCAGAAGCGGGAATATCGCTTGGAAGAATGAATGATACAGATATTCAAAAATCACTGGAAGCAGATAAACAGGAAATAGAAAAACAGGATATTACGTATCCATTTTCGGGGGCTTACATTCGAAGTGAAAATGAAGAACAGTTATCAAAGTTGGTAAAAGATGAAAAATTAAAAATATTTTCAGATGTTCGTACGATTTGTAAAGCGTACGATGAAGAACAGCCGGTTTTTTCCTGGATGACAGACTGGATTACAACACAGGCAATTACAATGAATGGGTATCAATATACGTATAAAGATGACTTTCGTTTAAAAAGCATTCAGACCGCATTAGGTTATTCTAATGTACAGGCAGATATATATCGTGCGATTTGGCCTCAAAAGAGAAAAGATGAGTGGGAAGTAATTTCTGAAAAATTAGCCTCTAATATTAGCACGTACTGGAACCCATTTTCTGTATTTGAAAAGACAACAATTACAGAGAGTGACACCAGAGTCCGCAGATTTTTAAATGAAAGTGTGACAAGCGATAGGAAAGCAGACCAAATTTCTATAAAAGTAGAGAATTTTAATGAGGATGCCTGGATGATGCTGCGGACACATGGAGAAAAAATAGAATCCATGAAGAATGGAAGCTGGGAAAAAATAGAAGATGATGCCTATTTACTGCATCTTACTTCAAGTCAGGCAACGGTAACACTGAAATCGGATACAGAACTTTATTACAGTAAAAAATAAAGGAGATAAACAATGCGAATCTGTTTTATTGCAGAAGGATGTTACCCTTATGTGGTAGGCGGGGTATCAAGCTGGGTACACAGTATGATAAAAAATTTTCCAAATCAGGAATTTATCCTGCTCACGATTGTAGCAAATCGGGAGGCAAGTGGAAAGTTTGCTTATGAACTGCCGGAGAATGTAACGGAGGTTTATGAGGTTTATTTGGAAGATGTGGATTGGGGAAGTGTCAATAAACATAATAAAACAAGATTAAGTGAAAAGGAATATCATGCACTTAGAAGTCTGATTTTGAATCATGAAGTAGAATGGGACAATATTTTTGAATTTTTTCATAAAAAGAATATTTCCTTGAATCAGCTTCTCATGGGAGAAGACTTTTATCATGCAGTGTTAGATGCGTACAATCTTCAGTATCCGGAGATTGTATTTTCAGATTTTTTATGGACGATGCGTTCGATGTATCTTCCGTTATTCTTTTGCCTGATGGCAGAAATCCCCAAAGCGGATGTGTATCATGCGGTGGCAACCGGATATGCAGGGGTTCTTGGAAGTATGGGAAAATATTTTCATTCAGGTCAGCTTATTATTTCAGAACATGGAATCTATACCAGAGAACGAGAAGAAGAACTGATAAAAGCAGAATGGGTACAGAAAGTTTATAAAAAAATCTGGATTCAGCAGTTTCGCAAGATGTCAAAAGTTTCCTATGAGAGAGCAGATATTGTGACAAGTCTTTATCAGCATGCACAGGAATTACAGATTGAACTTGGTTGTCCAAAGGAAAAAACAATTGTGACACCAAATGGAATTAATTATGAGCGGTTTAAAGAATTACCACAGTGTCCGCCGGAGCAAAAAGAGTATATTCATATTGGAGCGGTACTTCGAGTGACTCCGATTAAAGATGTAAAAACGATGATTCAGGCATTTGGATATGCAAAAAAGAGAGAGCCAAAACTAAAACTATGGATTATGGGACCATATAATGAAGACCCGGATTATGCGGCAGAGTGTTTTCGGATGGTAGAGACAATGAAGATACAGGACGTAGAGTTTACGGGAAGGATACAGGTTACAGATTACTTAGGCTGGATGGATGTTACTATTCTTACCAGTATCAGTGAAGGACAGCCGCTTACGATATTAGAAAGTTATGCAGCCCATGTTCCGGTGATTGCCACAGACGTCGGAAACTGCAGGGGATTAATTGAGGGAGAAGAGGATGATTTTGGAAGGGCAGGAATCATTACCCATATCATGAATGTAGGAGAAATTGCGGAAGCCATGGTGTATATGGCAAGAAATCCGGAAGAAAGAAAGGCAATGGGAGAAGCTGGTTATAAACGGCTGATGAAACGATATAAAATCGAAGATATGAAACAAAAATATGAAGAAATTTATAAAGAGTGTGCCGAACGCCGGAACTTAGAATGGGAAGAATAACTTTTAAGATTTGAGAGTACATACAGAAAAAAGGAGAAAACAATGGCAGGAATAGGAGTAAAGTTAAACCGTATTTATCAAAAAAATACGATTACAACAAATATTGTGGGATTTTTCTATAGTATGACTATGACAATTGCACCGGTATTAGTTGTAATTATTAACCTGATGCTGATGCAGAAAGTATTAAAATTTAATACTGTTCGTTATATTGATCGTGAATTGTTTTCCTGTACGGTGCTTTATGTTTTTATTTTCTCTCTGCTTACAACTTCGCCATTTAATGCGGTATTATCCAGATATATGTCAGATGCAATCTTTGAAGAACGGTATGAAGATGTGCTTCCATGCCATCGAATCGGTCTGTTGATCAATATCTGTTTTAGCTGTCTGTTTGCAATTCCGTTTTGTTTGTGGGAACATTTCGTTGGAAAAGTGCCGGTGTATTATGTGTTTACAGGATATTGCTGTTTTGTTTCTCTGGTGCTTGTCTTTTATAATATGTTATATTTGTCTATTTGTAAGGAGTATCGATTGATTTCTTTGCATTTTGCACTTGGAATGATTGTTTCTTTTTTGTTATCTTTATTCTTTCGATATATCTGTAAAATGAGTATTCCTTATAGTATGCTTTTGTCACTTGCAATTGGATTTTTTGTGACCGCAGTGTTTGAATGGGCAAAAGTTCATCAGTTTTTTCCGGATAACAGTGAAGAATACAGGCGGGTATTCGTCTATTTTAAGCGGTACTGGCATTTAATTTTAATCAATTTTTTATATACCCTGGGATTGTTTATTCATAATTTTGTATTTTGGAGAACCGATATGGCAATGCATCTGGTAAAAACATTTGTGTGTAATCAGCCTTATGACATGGCAACCTGCCTTGCAATGTTTACGAATTTATCGGCGAGTGTTATCTTTATATCAAGGGTAGAGATGTATTTCCATGAGCGTTATAAAGCGTATGCTGATGCAGTGTTCGGAGGGCGTGGTCTTGATATTCAAAATACAAGAAAGCAAATGTTTCGCCAGCTTGGCAGTGAACTGATGACCTTGATTCGACTGCAGTTTATTATTTCAGTTGTTATTTATCTGATTTTTGTAATCTTTCTTCCGAGAATGGGATATGCAGGATTGGTTATGAGAATTTATCCGATGGTAGCAGCAGGATATTTTATTTTATTTTTAATGTATTCAGAAATCATTTTCTTATATTATTTTGAAGATTTACAGGGCGCATTGGTTACGGCACTTAGTTTTTGCGGAGTAACGTTTCTTGCAAGTTTAATTGCAGTTCATCTTCCGGCAGTTTTTTTTGGAGTTGGAATCTGGACAGGTTCAGTAGTAGGATTTACCGTTGCCTATATGAGACTGCGCTGGATGGAAACACATATTGACGAGCACATGTTTTGCAGGGGAAATCTGATAAAAAGAGGAAAAGGAATCAAACCATCTGCAAAAGTGTTTGATATACGAGAATTAAAAAAAGAACCGGAGGATGAAGGCTGAGATGAAAAAAATATTATTTGTGATTAACACGATGGGCTATGGAGGTGCAGAGAGGGCATTATTAAATCTGATGTCCGTACTGGAAAAACAGACTTATGAAGTTTCATTGTTTGTGCTTACAGGTCAGGGAGAACTGATTCATCAGATACCGGATTCAGTGACACTCTTAAACAAAAATTATAAAGATGTCTCTGTTTTGACCTCGAAAGGTCGTATGGAATTAATGAAAACGATTTTAAGAGCTGGAATCTTAAAAGGAGCATTTTTTCGCAGGTTTTCTTATCTGATAAAAAATAGTGTAAACATGAAACAGCAGGGGCGTTTTTTACCAGATAAACTTTTGTGGAGAATATTAGCGGACGGAGCACCGACGATGCCAAAAGAATATGATTTAGCAGTTGCATATTTAGAAGGCGGAGCGACGTACTATGTGGCAGACAGAGTGAAAGCAAAGAAGAAAGCAGCGTTTATACATATTGATTATAAGAAAGCCGGATATGGCGAAAATCTGGATTTGGGCTGTTATGAAAAGATAGACCGTATTTTTACGGTATCAGATGAAGTGAAAGAACATTTTTTAGAGGTTTATCCCAAGTATCAAAACAAGGTGTCGGTTTTTCACAATCTGTTAGATATGGATAATGTAAGAATAATGGCAGAAAAGCCAGGAGGATTTCAAGATGATTTTAAGGGAATCCGTCTTTTGACAGTGGGAAGGCTTGTAGCACAAAAAAGATATGATATGGTGATTCAAACGATGATACTCTTGAAACAAAAAAGTAAGAAACCCATTCGGTGGTATATCATGGGGGAGGGAGAACTTCGTACAAGACTGGAACAGCAGATTTCGGAGAATCAGTTAACGGAAGATGTGATTCTTTTAGGAGTAAAAGAAAATCCGTTTCCCTATTATAAGCAGTGTGATATTTATGTTCATGCAACCGGATACGAGGGCAAAAGTATTGCAATTCAGGAAGCACAGATTCTAAAAAAACCAATTTTGGCAACGGACTGCAGCGGAAATCGGGAGCAGATTGAGCAGGGAATAGATGGAAGATTATGTATACTTACTCCGGAAAGTATTAGTAATGAAATTTTATGGATGATAGAACATCCAAAGGAATGTCAAAGTTATGGAGAGAAGGCAGAGAAAAAAGTATTACAGAGTAATAGAGGATTAGATGAATTTTTAAATTGGATGAAGTAGTTTTGGTTATTTACGAATGAGGGAAAAAGATGAGGACATTAGTGTTAATACCAGCATACAATGAGGAAAAAAATTTAGAACGAGTGATAGAAAATTTAAAGAAAAAAGCTCCGCAGTTTGATTATATCATAATAAATGATGGGTCCACAGACCATACCGAAAAATTATGCAGGAAAAAACAGTATCATTATATCAGCCTTCCTGTAAATTTAGGATTGACCGGAGCAATGCAGACAGGGATGAAGTATGCAAAAGAAAAGAACTATGATATGGCAATTCAGTTTGATGCGGATGGACAGCATTTGCCGGAATACATACAAAAAATGGTGGACTACATGGAGAAAACAAACTGCGATGTTGTGATTGCATCGAGGTTCTATGGAGGAAAAATGCCGCTTCGAATGAGAACAGCCGGTGCAAGATTGATTACAGCTGCCATTCGCTTGACAACAAAAAAATATATTTCCGACCCGACAAGCGGAATGAGACTGTATAATAGAACCATAATTGAACAGTTTGTAAAAGATGCAAATAACTCTCCGGAACCGGATACGCTTTCTTACTTAATCCGGCTTGGTGCAGATGTCAGAGAAGTGAGAGTAAAAATGGCAGAACGAACAGAAGGAAAAAGTTATTTAACACCGGTTAATGCATCGAAATATATGATGCAGATGCTGATGTCAATTTGCATCTTTCAGTGGTTTCGGGATAGAAAGGCGGTATTATAAGATGGGAATTTTAAGCTGGAAGTTTCGAATTGTATTGTTTTTGGGAAGTGTTGTTGTGTTTTTATTGATTGCCCGTTTCGTAAGAAAACAGAGAATTCAAGTGAAAGATGGAATTTTTTGGATTTTATTTAGTGTTATATTAATTATATTTTCAATTTTTCCAAGGCTTGCGATATGGGCTTCTTATTTAACCGGAGTACAGTCACCGGCAAACTGTGTTTTTATGCTTATTATTTTTACATTAGGATGTCACCAGTTCTTTTTATCAATTAAAGTTTCTCAGCTTACCATCAAAAACAGTGAGCTGATACAGGACATTGCAATTTATCGGACATTAGAAGGTGAGGAGAAGAGAGCAAATGGAGAGGAAAATTCATAAAAAAAAGATTTGCTTTTTTTCAGGAGACATTACAAGAAGTGGTGGAACGGAAAGGGTATCGGTACAGCTTGCAAATGAACTGGCGAAAGAAAAAGAATATGAAATCTGTTTTTTAAGCCTGGTAGAACAGGCAGACAAGCCTTTTTATGAAATAACGAATGATATAAAAAGATATTCTCTTGGAACACACTGGATTAATCCGGGACCTGGATATCTGCCTTTGATTGGAAAGTTAAAAAGATTTTTAAAAGCACAGGAAATAGATATTATAATAGATATTGATATTGTGTTGGATGTACTGTCGATTCCTGCTGCAAAAAGATTGAAGACAAAAGTGATTTCATGGGAACATTTTAACTGCGAATTTGAACAGAGTGTGCTGTATCGAAAATGGATTTCAAGATTGTCGGCAAAGAAAGCAGATTATATTGTAACGCTTACAGAGCAGGATAAACAGAGTTATGGAAAACTTCTAAAAAGAACTTCAGATATTGAAACTGTCTATAATCCTTTTTCTCAGGTGGAATTAAATGAAAATATAAGACGGGAAAACTGGATTGTGACAGTAGGAAGATTAACCTATCAAAAAGGAACAGATTATTTGGCAGAAGTAGCAAAAGAGGTATTAAAACAAAATAAAGACTGGAAATGGATTGTTTTGGGAGATGGGGAAGAAAGAAAAAAACTTGAAACCATAACTAAAGAGAATGATTTAGAAAAACAATTGTTTTTAAAAGGTAGAGTAGAAAATGTAGAATGGTATTTAAATCGTGCAAAATTATTTGTTTTGACATCAAGATATGAAGGACTTCCATTATGTTTGATTGAAGCAATGCAGATGAATGTTCCTTGTGTGAGTTTTGATGTTAAAACAGGACCTTCGGATATTATAGAAAACAATGTAAATGGAATTTTGATTTCAAGTTTTGAAATTGAAAAAATGATAAAAGAAATTAATGCTCTTTTAAAAGATAAATGTAGACTTCAAAGTATGTCTAAGAATACAAGAGATAATTTTGAACGTTTTGAAATGGAAAATATTATTAAAAAATGGAAAAATATATTTGAAAGATTAGAAAAATAGAGGAAAAGAAAATGGCACAGGTAAGTATTATTGTACCGGTATATCAGGTAGAAAAATATATCCGAAAATGTATTGAAAGTATACAGGCACAGACATTTTCTGATTTTGAATTGATTTTAGTGGATGATGGCTCAAAGGATGCATCTGGAAAAATTTGTGATGAATACGCCAAGAAAGATGATAGGATAAAAGTAATTCATAAGAAGAATGAAGGAGTAGCTCTGGCAAGAAATGATGGGATTAAACTTTCAAAAGGAAAATATGTCTGTTTTATAGATGGAGATGATTGGATTGAAAAGTTTATGATTGAAAACTGCATGAATAGAATCTTAGATACAGAAGCAGATGTGATTTTTCATGGTTATAAACAAGAACTATGGAAAAATAAAGTTGTAATAAATATAGAAGAAAAAAGTACTTCGGATTTTTTGGATACTTTAACGCATAGTGAAATGTCTGAAAAAATGGAAATGCTTTGGCCATATTGTAGTAGCTATGTATGGAATTATTTTTTTACCAGAAAAATAATTAAAGAGGAGCGTTTTCCAAATGTAAAGATTTCAGAGGACCATATATTTATATTAAATGTATTAAAAAAATGTGATAAAATTTCTTTTTTAAATGATTTTTCTTATCATTACTGTATGAGAATGGGTTCTTCTGCAAATAGATGGAATGATACAGGATTGTTTTGTCAAATAAAGATGATAGAAACTTGTCATGAGTTTATGGAATCCTTTAGTATTTCTGAACAAAGGAAAAAAAAGTTGATGGCGCAGATAACTTTAAGCGCTTATTCTTATGCAATTTATACATTTTGTTTTCCAGAATGTAAAATTTCAGTAAAAGAGAAAATGAGACAATTAAAAAAAATGAAGAAGCAGTTAAATCTAAATGAATTTATTCCTTATGTAGAAATGAAAGGTTTGTCGTTTTCTGAAAAAATAAAAACCAAGATGATTTGTAACAAAATGGAAATATTATTAGTTTTAGCAGGTCCGATATTTATGAAAGTAGTGCGCAGGGCATAAAGTTAATAATAATAGAACAGAAATATAGGATTATTGAAATTGAAGGAGATTATTCAAATGAAGAAAATTTGTGTTATTATGGGCGGAGTTCTGCCAGTTCGGATTAAATGCAATTTCTGTGCGTGAAAAAAGTTCAATTCCTATTTTACAAGAAATGACCAATAAGCCAATACAGGTAGTAGTAGACCCTGTACTGTTATTACAAAAAAAAGAATGGGAGCAAGTTGCACGAGTTCCGCAAATAAAACAACTATACTTAGTATGCTATTTATTGGAAGATAATATAGCACAAAGAAAAGCAGTGGAAAAATTAGCAAAGCGATTAAAGTTAAAAATATTAACATTTCCACACATTTTGTGTAATGTAGTTCGAAAATGCGATTTGTTTTTTGGTGACATTCATGATTATACTTCCGGTCCTCGTGAGTTTATCGGGTTAATTCAAAATGCCGAGCTTATAGTTACAGATTCTTTTCATGCATCAGTTTTTTCGATGATATTTGAAACACTGTTTTATGTTTTTAAACGAGATAAGGCAGATGCAAAAAACAGTACCAATCGACGAATTTATGATTTCTTAAAAGAGTATCAGTTAGTATCAGAAGAGAGTTTGGCAGAGGTAAATAAGATTCCAGAAGTTGATTTTAAATATGCTCATCAGCATTGGGAAAAAAGACGAGAAGAATCTTTGGAATATCTGGAACATGCATTAGGAGTTAAGAGGAGAAAACACAGGTGAAAAATCAATTAAAGGCGGGAGTTATTTTTTCTTATATATCAACAGGAATTACAGTACTCATACAATTAATTTACTTACCGATTATGATTCGGATATTAGGACAAAGTGAATATGGTCTTTATTCCGTGGTATCAGGGGTAGTTAGTTATCTGAGTTTGTTCAGTCTTGGATTTTCAGGGGCATATTTAAGGTTTTTTTCAAGATTTAAATACCAGGATGATAAAAAGAAGCTTGCTTCTTTAAATGGAATGTTTATTATACTTTTTTGTGTTTTGGCATTCATTGCACTTGTTTCTGGAATTATTCTTAGCTTTTTTCCTCGTCAGATTTTTGGCTCTAAATTATCAGATGCTGAGCTGATAAAAGCAAGAATATTGATGGTGATATTGGTTTTTAGCATGGCAATAGTACTTGTTAGTAGTATTTTTGAAGCAATCACAAGAGCATATGAGCAATATATATTCCAGCAGGCTGTTTATTTAATGGTAGTAGTAGTTAATCCGTTTTTATGTTTGCCTTTACTTTTAATGGGATATAGAAGTGTTATGCTTGTGCTTGTTGGAGCAGTGATTAGTATAGGGCGGCTGGTTGCTAATGTTTGGTTTTGTGTGTTTAAACTGAAGATTCCGATCTCTTTTCACAACTTTGAATTTAAATTGCTAAAGGAAATTAGTGCATTTAGCTTTTTTTTATTGTTAAACATGTTGATTGAACAAGTTAATTGGAATGTGGATAAATTAATTTTAAGTCATACAAGCGGAACAAAAGAAGTTGCGGTTTACGGTGTGGCATCACAGATTAATGGGTTATTTATTAACTTTTCCACGACTGTTTCATCTGTGTTTTCGCCTAAAATTAATCGGATTGTGGCAGAAGAGAGAGAAAATTATCAAAAGAAATTTACAAAATTAATGGTTAAGATAGGCAAAATTCAATGGTTGTTATTGGGAATGCTTACAACAGGATTTATTATATTTGGAAAATATTTTATTGTACATATTTATGCCGGTAAAGGATATGAGAAATCCTATATCACTTCATTATGTCTGGTGATACCGGCACTCATACAATTAATTCAAAATGTTGGAGTTGAAATGCAACGAGCGTTAAATAAACATCAGTTTTGCTCAATTATTTATTTTGTAATGGCAATCATAAATGTAGCTATTAGTATTCCGTTGGCAAATAAATTTGGAGCTGTCGGTGCAGCGATGGGAACAATGATTAGTTTAGTAATATCAGATGGGATAATTATGAATGTATTCTATCATAAAATTCTGAAAATCAATATTAAATTATTTTGGAAAGAGATTATGAGTACATTAAAAGGATTTGCAGTTCCAGTGATATCAGGAATACTGATTATGAAATACATAAAATTTAGCAGTATTATGGAATATTTAGTAGTTGGTGGAGTATATGTAGTTGTTTACAGTATATCTATTTGGAAGATGAGTTGTAATGAAGAAGAAAGAAAAATGGTTTTAGGATTAATAAATAAATTTTAAATGCAGATTTACGATGCTGAAATTGAAAGGAAGATTGATGAAAGAAGAAAATGGAAGAATGGATTAATACTCCATTCTTCCCAGCAACAGTCCTTCTTCTTGTATGCCCTGCGTATTTGCAAGTGAAATTTGTTTTTCACTTTGTGCATCCGTAATAGAAAGAAAAACCTGATAAGAACCGGACTTAAGACTTTTTCGTGGTAGAGAGACCGAAAGAGTCTTTTTTTGTGTACTTTTTAGTTTACGAAGGTCGTAGTCAATTGGAACAGAAGAGATTTCTCCTGTTTCTGTATTTTTAAACTTCAGTGTAGCATGAAATTCTTTTAAGGTGTTTCCAAATCCGGTATTTTGAAGTCCAATGGAGAGATTTAGCTGAGAGTTTAAAAATCCGAAAGATTTCATTGTGCATTTTGTAACCAGATACCGGTAGCCAAGGTGTGCCTGAATATAGGTATAGCCATCACATCCATAAAAGGCATCGTTTTGATTCCAGGTTGTATTTTTCCACTTATCGAGTACGGTGTTGTCATAGTCTGCATTTAAATAGGAAACATGCATGGTGGTTAAAGACTCAACTGCAGAAGGTAAATCATTATAAGAGTTGTCGGAAACCACTTCTCCGCCATTTGGAACATACTGGCATAACGTGTTTTGAAATTTTAATTCGTCTTCTCTTGTACCTTTATAGGACGGAGAAGTGGCATCTTTTCTTTTTGTATCGCCATAAGTGCCAAGGTCAGACACAGATCCTAACATTCCATCATTGTAAAGCCCCAATCTTGCTATAAGATTCCCATTTGCCTGAAAAGCCGGAAATTTTTTCGGAACATCGTATAAATTTGTAATCATACGCCAGTGGGCAGGAGTCCGGACAGATAAATAAATCGAAGAATCAATGGATTCATTTAAGTGATTGATTAGGGTATGAACGGAAGTATCATTCATAAATTCAGACCCATGCATTTCACCCCAGTTTCCGATAAAGATTCCCTGCATCAGATAAACAGAATCAGAGTACCGGTTTACGATTTCACTGACTTGGTCTATGTGGGTAAGGATGGTAGAAAGTGAGTCTGGTTCTGTCGCCTTTGCGATACCATCCAAGTCATAGAGAAAACGAAGAAGAATCTGAGTGTCGGTATTGGACCAGTCTTTGAAAATCTGTTCTAATTGTGAAAGGGCATGTTCACTGATATCGGTATTTTTATAATTTTTTAAATTGATTTCTAGAAGAACCAAAGAATCGGAATACGTGTCAGCGTGTGAGGCAATCGCTTCATCTGTGTCATTTAAAGTATACCCGATGATGTGATAATAACCTTGATAAGGATTTTCTAAGACTTCGTTACTTTCAGAAAATTTTTCAGCGGTAAAAGTGACGGATTGGCGCATACATCGAAGAATCAGAACAAGAATCAAAAGCCCGAATAAGAAAATGAGAAATCTTTGGATTAAATTCATTTTTTCTATTTCCTCCAATTTTTTCGTGTTTTTGATATTCTATCAATTTATGGGAAAAACGTCCAGATAAACTTAGAAAAAAATCTTTGGATTTTTAGCATACTGATGTATAATAAATGAAAATACGAAAGAAAAAATGAAGAAAATGGAAGAAAAACTTAAGAAAATAGTGGAAGAACAAAATTTAGAACAGGAAAATCCAGAGGAACTTGCCCTGCTTTTATGGCAGGTTTTAAAGCAGTATGAACAGGTAGAATTTCAGACGGTGAAAGGACTTGCGTTTACTTATGTAATAAAAGGCAACGAAATGTTTATTGACAGGAAGGAAAAGTCGATTACGAAGTCTTCGGTCTTACTTGCGTTTCAAAATTTGGTTAAGCAAGGAGGCATCATCAGTGGTCCGAAAAAGCTTGGAACATTTGGGGCGAGTTATTTATATCCGATTTTTATGGAATTAGGATGGATTGTGGAGTGACAGGTTTTGTCTATACAGGGAGAAAAAGAAAAGATTTTATTGAATAATCGAGAATAGACGAGAAGAAAGGTTGCAAAATTGGAAACTTATCTGTATAATGTGGTATTGGCTATAAAAATGAAAACAGAAAAGTAGAAAAAGCACGAATACAATAAAGAAATAGCAGGAGATTTACAATGACAACATTAAAAACAAGCTTATTATCCTACAAGAAAACAGAACTGGAATCTTATGCAAAGACATTAGGAATTAAAAGAATTTCTTCTTTAAAAAAAGCAGAAATTGCAGAAAAAGTAGCAGACGAATTATTAAATCCGGAAGTAATGGCGAAACGTCTGGCAATTCTTGATGATGCGCAGATTGCATTGTTTGAAAAAGCAGCAAAGGGTGCTTTTATGGCAACAGAAGCAGAGATGGATACAGCTTATGAAGCCTGTGCACTCGACTACATGCAGGTATCTGAAGAGGGAATGCTTGAGGTTACAGAAGATGTAGCGGAAGCTTATGAAAAAATGGACCAAGAGACATTTGAGAAAAAGAGAAAAGAAGTATCCTGGTTAGCGAAATGTCTTTCTTTTTCAGCAGCCATGTATGGGGTAGCACCGGTTGATACGGTCCGCACAGTCTATGAAAGCCGTCCACATTATCATGCAGATAAAGAAACGTTTATGGCATTATTTGATGAAATCCCTTATGAGATCAATCCATGTGTTATTTCTGAAGATGTCATTATGGACAGAAAATTAATCGCAGGAGATGCCTATGAAGCATTATTAAATGAACAGCAGGGAAAAAAATTCTATGTTCCATCCTGGCAGCAGGTGGAAGAACTTGCTACAAAGGGATGTCTGTTAGATGAAGCTTCTTATAAGAAATTGTTTGCATTTTTCCAGAAAGAATTGGAGCTTGGATATGAGGAGGCAGTAGCCGTAACAGCAGATATCTGGAATCATTTGTCAACAGGACATGGTGATGTTTACGGAAAACTTCAGGAAGTAATTGAAAAATATCATTTCCAGAGTAAGGAAGGTGTAAGAACATTCTCTACACTGCTTCAGGGAGTGGTAAACAGTACCAGAATGATTATTTACAGAGGTCATACTCCAAATGAAATCACAGTAAAGAGACCAAAAAATAATTTCCCGAATTTCCACACCGCACAGCCAAAGAAAAATCAGAAGATTTATCCGAATGATGTATGCCCTTGCGGAAGTGGTAAAAAATACAAAAAATGCTGTGGTAAAAATTAAGAAATAAATTTAAGAAACGAAGCAACAAAAGGAATGCCCGATTACAAAGAAAGAGTGAGGCAATATGAAGAAAAAAGGCTTATTTATTTTACTTGGATTGATTTGTATCGCTGTTGTTGGTGGTTCAGGTGCATTATTTATAACACGCGATAAGACAGGTCCTAAAATTATAGTTTCAGAGGACCGGAAGATAGCCTACAGTACAGATAGTGATAAAACAGTATTGCTTGACGGTGTGACGGCAATCGATGAAAAAGATGGAGATGTTTCGGATTCACTGAGAGTCGAGTCTGTGCGAAACAATGAAGATGGTTCATTAGAGGTGACGTATTCGGCAGTGGATGATTCCAATAATGTAACAAAACTTACCTGTAAGGTGGAAACTCTGAATCAGGAAAATTCAGATGAAGATGCGAAAGAAGAAAATACGGAAGCTTCTGAAGAGAATCAGGAAGAAAATCAAGAGAATACACAGCAGGATGAGGAAGATAAAGAGGCACAAAGTCAAGAAGAAGCAAATCAGGAAGAAGTTGATGATAGCGATTCTGATACAGATGCAGCAATCGCAGCACTTCCGGAGGGAAGTCCACAGCTTCGTCTGTCGACACATCAGGTAGATTTGCAGGTGGGTGCATCTTTTCAATATATGGACTACATAGAAAGTATTTCAGATGATAAAGATGAAACAAATGAGTTATATCGTAAAATTTATCTGACTGGTGAGGTAAATACAAGTCAGGCAGGGAATTATGAGATTTCTTATTATGTTACAGATAGTGATAAGAATCAGTCTAATATAGAAAAATTAACTGTAACGGTTCATGAATAACGAAATGGATTCTCGAAGAATTCACTGTATTTGCATAATGAGAGTTCGGGAATGTCTAGAAAGAGCAGGAGGATGAGAATGTTATTTGATATACATTGTCATATTTTACCGGCAATTGACGATGGCTCAAAATCAATGAAAGAAACAGAAAAAATGTTTCGGATGGCCAGAAAAGAAAGAATAGGAACGATTCTTGCAACGCCTCATTATAGCTGTGAAAGAGAACCTGAATTTTATAAAAGATGTCAGAATGTATACGAAGAAGTTTGTCAAATGATTCAAGAAAAGAATTTGGGAATACAGCTTTATTTGGGAAATGAGATTTTTTACAGTTCAGGAGTTTTAGAGGCATTGAAAAGAGGAGAAGCATTAACATTAAATCATACGAAGTATGTACTGGTTGAATTTGCACCCTATGTGGAACTTCTGACGATAAAAAAGGCAGTGCAGGAACTTCAGATGGCAGGTTATTTTCCGATATTGGCTCATATTGAGCGATATGAGTGCCTGAAAAAAGAATCGGAAGTACAAAATCTTGTAGATATGGGAGCTTATATTCAGGTAAATGCTTCAAGTCTGACGGGACGTCTGGGAATCCGAGTGCAGTGGTATCTAAAAAAATTAATGCGGCATGACTTGGTTCATGTCGTAGCAACAGATGCGCATGGCTCGAAGAAGAGACGCCCTATGATACAGGAAGCAGCAGGATATATCAAGAAAAAAGCCGGAGCAGACTACTGTAAGAAAATAACAGAAGAAAATCCGGAAAAAATAATTAGAGGAGAGAGGATTTGTGGATAAGTTAGAATTAACAGATGCAAAAGAACTGACAAATCAGGAAAAAGAAGTGTATCGTACGTTACGGACAAATCTGGAATTTACAGGAGTAGAAAACCGTGTAATTGCGGTTACGAGCTGTGGACCGGATGAAGGAAAAAGTACGGTGTCTTACAATCTTGGACGCACTTTGGCTTCCGCCGGAAAGACAACGTTATATATTGATGCGGATATGAGAAAGTCAATTTTGGCAAACCGACATCAGATTCAGGGGATTGAAAAGGGGTTAAGCCATTATCTTTCCGGTCAGGCTGATATGACAGAAGTTGTATACTCAACCAATAAAAAGAATTTCTTTATGCTTCCTTGTGGTCTGTTTCCGGTTAATCCAACCGAACTTTTAGGAAATGGAAGACTGGACAAACTATTAGAAGGTTTAAAGAAAACATTTGACTATATTATTATTGATACTCCGCCTCTTGGAAGTGTTATTGACGCAGCAGTTGTTGCAAAACGTTGTGACGGTTCTGTATTGGTGTTAGAAGCAGACCGCACACCAAAATCAATGGCAAAAAGTGTAAAAGAACAGCTTCAGGCGGCAAATCCGAATATCGTAGGTGTGGTATTGAATAAAGTAGATACCCATAAAGGCAGCTATTATGGTAAAAAATATGGAAGCTACTATGGAAAATATTACAAATAATAAATACATTGTGCCAGCACAATAGAAACAGGAAAAGAGGTACGAAATGAATAAAGAATACGATGACGAAATCGAGATTGATTTAGGTGCGTTATTTCAATGTCTTCTAAAAAAATGGTGGCTGATTGTAATCTGTGCACTGATTGGAGCCGGACTTGCTCTTGGAAGTACCATTTTACTGATTACACCAAAGTATCAGTCCAGTGCCATGCTTTATATTTTGAATAAAACAACCAGTGTAACTTCTCTTGCCGATATTCAGATTGGTAGTGCACTGACCGCAGACTTTGAAGTGATTGCAACAAGTAAGCCGGTAATTGACGGAGCAATTGAAACGTTAAAAAAAGAAGAAGGTAAAACATTTACAAGAGAGCAGATTTCAAAAATGCTTTCTATTACCAATAAAGAGGATACCCGTATTCTGGTGATTACAGCAACCAGTGAAAATCCTCAGGATGCCAGTATTGTGGCAAATGCGGTAGCAAAAAATACAGCGACTAAAATGGGTGAGATTATGAAATCTGATCCGCCGACTACTGTGGAAAATGCAGAAACACCGCAAGATTCAATCAGTCCAAGCTTGAAAAAGAATACCATTTTAGGATTTTTGGCAGGAGCAGTATTAGTCTGTGCAATCCTTGTCATCCAGTTCTTATTAAACGATAATATTAAGACAGAGGATGACATTGAAAAATATCTTGGTCTTTCTACTTTGGTAGCAATTCCAAAAGAAAAGGGAAAGAGTAGAAAGAAACAGGAAGTCAGACAGTTAAAAGAGGGTTCTCATGAAACAAAGAAATAAATGGTTCTGGGTGTTTTTTGTCATTTTTGTAATTGCGGTTGGAGTTGGAGCAGGATATTATTTCGGGCAAAAAGACCGTGAACAGGTTTATGAAGACCTGGCTGAGAAAAATAAAAAACCGCAGGAAGAAACGAAACAGGAAGAACAGACAACAGATGAACCGGCAGAAGAAGAAAAAACAGTAGAAATACCAATCGATTTTTCTTCTTTAAAAGAGAAAAATTCAGAGGTTTATGCATGGATTCGGATACCGGATACACAGGTAGATTATCCGATTTTACAAAGAGCATCGGATGACTTATATTATCTGGATCATACCATTGATGGTGCCGAGGGACTTCCGGGTTCTATCTATACCCAGAGTTTAAATTCACAGGATTTTTCAGATAAAAATACGGTGATTTATGGTCATAATATGAGAGACGAGACCATGTTTGGAGGTCTGAAATCTTATATGGATGAATCTTATATGAAAGCTCATTCGCAGATTCTTATTTATACACCGGAACATATTTTGACCTATCAGGTATTTGCTGCGGTTACTTATGATAACCGTCATATTTTAAATTCATTCGATTTTGAATCAGAGGAAGGATTTCAGGAATATCTGGATTCATTAAAAGAAGTGAGAAATATGTCATCTTATATTGACTCTGATGTTGAAGTCACAACAGAGGATAAAATTATTACATTGTCAACCTGTAATGGAAACAGTGATCAGAGATTTCTGGTGGAGGCAGTGCTTGTAAATGAAGAATAAGAGTGGAAAAATAGTAGCGGTGGCAGTGCTTGGGATTGCCGGAATCTTATGCATTGCACTGCTGACAGCAGGATACCTTAAAAAAACATCAGAGGCAAAAAAGGTATCCCAAAATAAGCAGACATCGCAGGCAGAGGTTTCACAGGCTTCGGATAATACAATTGAATATAACGGACATAAGTATGAATATAATACGGATTTGGAAAACTATCTGTTTATCGGTGTAGATAAACAGGAAGAAGTAACCCTTCAAGATACACCTGGAACAGCAGGTCAGGCAGACTGTGTTATGATTCTTTCGGCAAATAAACAAACAAAGAAAGTTAAAGTGCTTCAAGTATCCAGAGACTCTATGACAGATGTTGATATTTACGATGCAAACGGAAATTATTATACGTCAGTGAGAGCTCAGATTGCGACACAGTATGCCTATGGAGATGGAAAACAAAGCAGTTGTCTCGCAATGGAAAAGACGGTTTCGGAGTTGCTATATGATTTGCCGATTGCAGGGTATGTTTCGCTTGACATTGCAGGGATTCATGCAATCAATGATGCGGTTGGCGGAGTTACAATTACGGTTCCCGAAGATTATACTTACATTGACTCTGCGTTCCAAAAGGGGGCTGAAATTACATTGACAGGGGATTTAGCAGAACTTTATGTAAGATATCGTGATATTAATCAAGAAGGAAGCAATAATGAACGTATGAGACGTCAGACCCAGTATATTCCGGCATTGATTTCTACGATTCGGAAAAATACAAGTGGGATTGCAAGTTATTATAATCTTTATAAAGATGTACTTGCCCCTTATATGGTAACCGATCTGGGAGAAACCCAGATTGATCGGCTCTCTTCTTATGAGTTGGAGGAAGAGACAGAATATGTCCCAGGTGAAGTCGTGCCAGGGGAAATCAATGAAGAATTTCATGTAAATGAAGAACAATTGCGTGATTTGTTGATAAATATGTTTTACAAATCAGTTCAATAATGCTATAATGAGCGCAAAGCACAAATAGAAATTTAGGAGGAAAATGATTATGAAAAAATTTATCGCTCTTGCATGTGCAGCAGTATTAACCGTAGCATCAGCAGTGACAGCGTTTGCTCAGCCAAGTGTAAGTGTATCTGGTGTAGTAACAGCTGTAACAACTGCTACAGATAAAGATGGAAAAGCTGTAAATGCAACATTTGGTGAAGTACCGGCAGAGTATGCCAGTGCAGTTGCTGAAGTAAAAACAGAAGCAAAATTAAAAGAACTGATTGGTTCTGACTATACATCTACAATGCAGGTTGTTGATGTGAAAAATGTAACAGTTCCGGATGGTACAGTATTCCCTGTAACTATCACATTCAAAGTAACAGGTGTAACAGCTTCTACAAAAGTTGCAGTTCTTCACTACAACACAACAACAAAAGCTTGGGAAAAAGTAGAAAGCAAAGCCGGTGATGGTACAGTCACAGCTACCTTTACTTCCCTCTCACCGGTAGCATTCGTAGTTGACAAAGCAACAGCTGCTTCTACTACAACTACAAACAAAGGAACAACAACTACTACAAATAAGGGAACAACTTCTTCTACTACAGCATCTGCATCTACAACATCACCGAAAACAGGTGAAACAAATGTTATGATGTATGCAGGAATCGTAGCTGTAGCAGCAGTAGCAGGAATGGCTGTTACAAGAAGAAAACGTGCTTAATTAACTACATCATATAGTTATAGCAGCTATAATTAAGAAATAAAAAGTCCGGGTATGGTGCTTCCCGGACTTTTTTAATTTACGGGAAATTCTGTTCTATGAGGTCAAGTGGATATTCGCAATCCGCTTCGCTACTTGCTCATAACCAAATAGCTGCTACGCAGCTTATCAGAAGGGGCTTGCCCCCTCCTGATACAAGCAAGTCCCCACCCCTGCTTATTGCTTTTCGCAATTGAAGCAGGGGACTTACTTGATTTGGTTAAAAAACACTTGCATTTTGTCGTACTTCATAGTATAATCAAATACGTTGTAAAAAAAGAGATGGTCCTCTGTTGTTGATTACATTAAGAACATCCGGAAGAATAAGGAGAAAAATCATGAACGAAATTATCAAAAACATTGAAGCTGCTCAGTTAAAAGCAGAAGTACCTCAGTTCAACGTAGGTGACACAGTAAGAGTACACGGAAAAATCAAAGAAGGAAACCGTGAAAGAATCCAGATTTTTGAAGGTGTTGTATTAAAGAAACAGGGTGGAAGCAACCGTGCTACTTTCACAGTAAGAAAGAACTCCAACGGAATCGGTGTTGAAAAAACATGGCCACTTCACTCCCCGAATGTTGAAAAAGTAGAAGTAATCAGACGTGGTAAAGTAAGACGTGCAAAACTGAACTACTTAAGAGACCGCGTAGGTAAAGCTGCAAAGGTAAAAGAATTAGTAAAATAATAAAAGTTAGAGGACAGGGACACATACTTATGTATATGTCCCTTTTCTTCCATCTTGAGGAAAAAAATATGAGTAAGAAAACAATAAGAAAGCCGGCTTTTTTGGGAAAATATAACTGGAAAGCAATCCTTCCATGGATATTTCAGATTGCAGTTGTTTTGGCACTTGCAGCGATGATGTCTATTTTCTTTTGTCAGAGTGTGATTATGCAGGAGAGCAGTATGGAGCCGAGTATCGAAACCGGACAGCATCTGCTGATGAATAAGGTAACGTATAAGTTAAAAGAACCACAGCGTGGGGATGTGATTGCATTTAAAAAAGATGGCAAAGAACATTCCAGTATTCATGTAAAGAGAATTATTGGACTCCCCGGAGAAAAAATTCAGATTAAAGATGGAAAAGTCTATATCAATGGGAAACTCTATAAAGAAAAAAATTTTCCAAATATTATAAATCCGGGGCTTGCCGAACAGCAGATTACACTTGGAAAAAATGAATATTTTGTACTTGGGGATAACCGAAATAACAGTGAGGACAGCCGTTTTACAGAAGTACAAAATGTGAATGCAAAATATATTGAGGGAAAAATCTGGCTTCAGATTTCTCCGTCAAAGAAACCGGCTTTGATTAAATAGCGTAAGCAGCAGAATCAGCAGAAAGAGAGGCAGATATGAATTATCAATGGTATCCTGGTCACATGACAAAGGCAAGACGTATGATGCAGGAAAACATTAAACTTATTGATTTGATTATAGAAGTTGTCGATGCGAGAATTCCGCTTTCAAGCAGAAATCCGGACATTGATGAGCTTGGGAAAAATAAAGCACGTATGATTTTGTTAAATAAATCTGATTTGGCAGATGAACGTGAAAATGAAAAATGGCAGGAATATTTTACCCAAAAAGGATTTCATGTGGTTAAAATGAATGCAAAAAGTGGGGCAGGTGTGAAAAATGTACTGCCGGTTATCATGGAAGCCTGCAAAGAAAAAATTGAGCGTGATAAGCGAAGAGGCATTAAAAATCGTCCGATTCGTGCAATGGTAGTGGGAATTCCAAATGTTGGAAAATCGACATTTATCAATGCATTTGCCGGAAAAGCCTGTGCAAAAACCGGAAATAAACCAGGTGTGACAAAGGGAAAACAGTGGATTCGCATTAACAAAAACGTGGAATTGTTAGATACACCCGGAATTTTATGGCCGAAATTTGAAGATCAGAGTGTAGGTGCAAAGCTGGCAATGATTGGTTCTATGAATGACCAGATTTTAAATTTGGAAGAACTTTCACTGGAATTATTAGGCTATCTTCATAAATGCTACGAGGGAATCTTGGCACAGCGTTATGAGTTAGAAGAAAGTGAAGATCGTCTTGCTATGTTAAGTGCAGTTGCGAAAAACAGAAACTGCTTAAAAAAGGGAAATGAATTAGATTATGCGAAGGCTTCTAATATTTTACTCGAAGAGTTTAGAAACGGTAAAATTGGCCGGATTACGCTGGAACAGGCTTAAGGGAGAATAAAAATGGAAAGCATTCGCGAGATAAAAGAGAAGCTTCAGTCTGCATGGACAGAGGAAGAAGCAAGTAAAGACTGGAAGGAAAGTATCAAAAGTCCACTGAACGAGTTTCTCACAAGTTATTCAGAGGATACCAGAAAAGGTGTGGTTTCTCTTTGTGAAAAGGCAAAAAAAGAGTTCAAAAAACTGCATGCAGAACGAGAACGAATTGAGTCATTAAAGGTCTATGAACGGGAATATGAACATTTAGGATATATCTGCGGAATTGATGAAGTTGGAAGAGGTCCGCTTGCCGGTCCGGTGGTCGCAGGAGCTGTAATTTTGCCAAAGGACTGTAAGTTATTGTATTTAAATGATTCCAAACAGCTCTCAGAGAAAAAGAGAGAGGAATTGTACGATAAGATTATGGAAGAGGCAGTCGCAGTTGCGGTCGGATATGCGAGCCCTGCAAGGATTGATGAAATCAATATTTTACAGGCAACTTATGAGGCAATGCGGGAAGCAATTTCGAAACTTGAGGTGACACCTCAGATTTTATTAAATGATGCTGTCACAATTCCGGATGTTATTATTCCACAAGTTCCGATTATCAAAGGAGATGCAAAGAGCATTTCGATTGGAGCAGCGAGTATTATCGCAAAAGTGACGAGAGACCGTTTAATGAAAGAGTATGCAAAACTGATGCCGGAATATGACTTTGCTTCTAATAAAGGATATGGTTCGTCGGCACATATTTCGGCATTAAAGAAATACGGGCCTTCTCCAATTCACCGTGCAACGTTTATTAAGAACTTTATATAGGATGAAATTGTTTGTAGATGCAGAGAGAAGAAAAAAATACGCGGAGAATCGGTGCTTATTATGAAGAACAGGCAGCACAGTATCTTCAAAGTAAGGGATATACGATAATCAAACGAAATTATAAGACACCTTATGGCGAGATTGATTTAATTGCAAAAAAACCGGATTTACTGGTGTTTTGTGAAGTGAAATTTCGAAGCAGTGACCGATATGGAACGGGACTTGAAGCCGTAACGGTAAAAAAACAGCAGAGAATTATCAAATCTGCCCGATATTTTTGTAATTGGTACTGTGGTTCAAAAGAATTTGCTTATCGATTTGATGTGATTGCCATTGAACCGCAAGAAAAGATTTGTCATATTGAAAATGCGTTCGAATTGTAAAATAAAGAGTTGATTCATGGGGAGTGGAGTTATGGATAATGGAATGATAGAGAAAAGTAAAAAAATACGATGGAAAACGGATGAATACATGAAAACGGTAGAAAAAAACGGTGTAACCTATTTAAAATATCGGTCGTTTGAGCCATTTGAGAAAACCATCATTCATGGATTTTCCACTCGTCTTGGTGGTGTCAGCAAGGGGATTTATGAATCCATGAACTTAAGTTTTACAAGAGGCGATGAGGAAGAAGCTGTTTTTGAAAATTATAGACGAATTTCAGAAGCGATTGGATTTTTGCCGGAAGATATTGTGTGTTCGGACCAGACCCATACAACGAATGTACGAAGAGTTGGAAGGGCAGACAGGGGAAAGGGAATTGTAAAAGCACGGGATTATACGGACGTAGATGGGTTAATCACGAACGCCCCGGGAATTGTGCTTGCAACTTTTTATGCAGACTGTGTGCCATTATTTTTTGTTGACCCAAAGAATCGGGCGATTGGGCTTTCTCATTCCGGATGGAGAGGAACAGTCGGAAAAATCGGAAAAGTAACGGTTGAAGCTATGAAAAGAGAGTTTGGTTCTAATCCGGAAGAGATTTATACAGCGGTTGGGCCATCTATCTGTCAGGACTGTTATGAAGTGAGTGAGGATGTAATTGTTCAGTTTGAAGAACAGTTTAAAAAAGAAAGCCATAAAGATTTATTTTACAAAAAAGAGAATGGAAAATATCAGCTGAATTTGTGGAAGGCAAATGAACTGGTCTTCTTAGAAGCAGGAATCAAACCGGAACATATTACAATGCCTGGAATTTGTACCTGCTGTAATCCGAATTTTTTATTCTCACATCGTGCAAGTCATGGAAAACGTGGGAATCTGGCGGCGTTTCTTGGATTGCGCGAAAATCAATAGGCTAAATGCATAAAAATTTTGCTGCTTTTTTAAGGGATATTACATAGTTGTTACAAAATATGAAAAAAAGACTAGGAATCTGTTAAGAACTGTGTTATAATCAAGTTCGTGATTTGAAAAGGAGCTTAGATTATGAGAAATAAAACATGTAGAAGTTTATTTTTGTCTTTACTGATTGCAGGACTTACCGTAACACCTTGTTATGCAGCAACGACACAAAGTAAAATTTCTGATGCACAGAGTAAGAAACAGCAGACTCAGGATGATTTAAAAGAAGCGCAGAGCAGAATTTCTTCTCTGGAAGCAAAAAAAGATGATTTACAAGCTTATTTAACAGAACTGGACAGCCAGCTCTCAGATTTAGCCGATAATCTTTCAGATTTGCAGGAAAAATCAGATGCTAAGCAGAGTGAATTAGAAGAATTAAAAACCGAATTAGAGGCAGCGAAAGACCGTCAGAATGAACAGTATGAAAGCATGAAATTAAGAATTCAGTATATGTACGAAAAATCAAATGATTCTTACATTTCTATGTTGCTGGAATCCAAAAATCTTACAGAGTTTTTAAGTACAGCAGAGAATATCATGCAGATTACCAAGTATGACAGAGGAATGTTAGCAGCATATAAAGAAACACAGCAGGAAATCGAAGAAAAAGAAGCCAATGTGGAAAAAGAGCAGAGTGCAATCGAAGCACTTCAGCAGGAAAGTCTGGAAAAGCAGAATGAAATCGCTGACTTAATGAAAGGAACAAACAGTCAGATTGAAGCTTATACTTCTGAGATTTCAAATGAAGAAAACAGTGCTCAGGATTTACTTGCAAAAGTAAATGCACAGGAAGCAGAAATTGATAAATTAATTAAACAGCAGAAAGATGAAGAAGCAGCAGCCGAGCTTGCAAAACAGAAAGCTGCCGCACAGGCAAAAGCAGCTGAGGAAGCAAAGAAACAGGCAGCAGAAGCCGAAAGAGCCGCACAGGCAAAAGCAGCTGAGGCGCAGCAGAGTGCAAGCCAGAGCAGTGCTTCAAGCTCCACTCAGCAGACTACAGAATCTTCTGCTTCTACGAATACAAATACAACCGTAACAGAAACACCAAGTCAGGAAGAAACCGTAGAGGATACAAGCAGTTCTACAACAGAAGATACAAATGATTCTTCAAGCAGCTCCGGCGATTCTTCTTCCAGCTCTCAGGGAACTTACCTTGGTAAATTTACCATTACAGGTTACTGTAACTGTTCTCAGTGTGGAGGACAGGGTCTGACAGCAAGTGGAACAGTACCGACTGCCGGAAGAACAGTAGCAATGAATGGTATTCCATTTGGAACAAAATTGTTAATCAATGGAGTAGTTTATACCGTAGAAGACCGTGGTGTTCCTTATGGACACGTAGATGTATATTACGATACACATAGTCAGGCACTTGGAAACGGAAGATATTACGCAGACGTTTACCAGTTAAACTAAGAATATAGACAGTAAGAAGAAATACATAAAAAAACAAAAGAGAAATCGTAGCCAGGAAAGGTTATGATTTCTTTTTTGTTGAAAGAAAAAGCAGACAGAGCATTAAACTCTGTCTGCCTATTAAGTATGAATTAAGAATAACGATGAAGCAACTGGTTAATCTTTTCTGTTGTAGAACGAACTTTTTCTACAGAGAGGTCATGGTTTAAGATATCCATAATACTTGCCAGATATTTGCTCATGTCTGCCTCAAGATAATAAGGACGGGTGAGAATGTCCGGATTTTTGTAGTTTAAGTTTGTTGTGATTACTTTATGGATGTATTCTTTTTCGTAAAATTCATCAAATTTTTCAAGACCATCGGTGAAAAGACCAAAAGTAGTGCAGACGATAACACGTTTTGCTTTTCTGTCTTTTAATTGTTTTGCGACATCGAGCATGCTTTCACCGGAAGAAATCATATCATCGATTACGATAACATCTTTTCCTTCAACAGAGTCACCTAAGAATTCGTGAGCGACAATCGGGTTTTTACCATTTACAACAGTAGAATAGTCACGACGTTTGTAGAACATACCCATATCAACACCAAGAATATTAGAGAAGTATACCGCACGCTGCATTGCACCCTCGTCCGGGCTGATAATCATTAAGTGCTCGTTATCGATTTTAAAATCATCTACAGAAGCACATAATGTTTTTAAAAACTGATAGGTCGGCATAAAATTGTCAAATCCGGAAAGCGGAATGGCATTCTGCATACGCGGGTCATGAGCATCGAATGTAATGATATTAGAAACACCCATGTTTACCAGTTCCTGAAGCGCAAGTGCACAGTCAAGAGATTCTCTTTTGGTTCTCTTATGCTGACGGCTTTCATAGAGAAATGGCATAATGACATTGATTCGATGTGCTTTTCCGGTTGCTGTTGCAATAATTCGTTTTAAGTCCTGATAATGGTCATCAGGAGACATATGATTGATATATCCGTTGACTTTATAAGTAAGACTATAGTTGCAGACATCTACCATAACGAAAAGGTCGGTACCCCGTACAGATTCATTAATCACACCTTTTGCTTCTCCGGAGCCAAATCTCGGGCATTTGCTTTCAATTAAAAAAGTATCTTCTGAATAACCTCGAAAGCTTAATCCGGATTTATTGTGGGAATCTAACTCCTGTCTGAATTGAACAAGATGAGAATCCACCTTCTGTGCCAGTTCATGGCAGCTGTCTAAGGCTGCAATTTTAATCGGTGCTACTGGAATGGATTTCTCCAGCAAACTGATATTAACCATAATGACCTCCAAATTATATTTTTTAAATTTGATTATTAAAATACCAGAAATTATTTAAAACAAAAACATTTCTGATATCAGTTGTAGATAAAATAGTGTTTATCCCAACTTTTCGACATAATTATACAATTAAGTTATAACATTTATATATCATGGCAGTCAAGGAAAAATATTGCTTTTTTTCGGTATTGTTGGTATTATAGATAATAACGGGGTTTAAAAGCTTCGTTTGGAAATGAGGATAGATATGAAACAAAGCAGACATAAAATCAAAGAAATACAAGAAGGAAGCATCGCACAGGAACTGGAATTAGAAGCTGGAGACGAGCTGATTTCAATTAATGGACAGCCGGTTGAGGATGTGTTTGACTATCACTATCTGGTAAATGATGAATATATAGAACTTCTGGTAAAAAAACAAAGCGGAGAAGAATGGGAACTTGAAGTCGAAAAAGACTATGATGAGGACCTTGGAATTGTGTTTGAAAATAGTTTGATGGATGAATACCGTTCTTGTAGAAATAAATGCGTATTTTGTTTTATTGACCAGATGCCGCCGGGAATGAGAGAAACTTTGTATTTTAAAGACGATGATTCCCGACTTTCTTTTTTACAGGGAAACTATGTTACACTTACCAATATGAGTGACCATGATATTGAACGGATTATTCATTATCATCTTGCACCGATTAATATTTCTTTTCAGACAACGAACCCACAACTGCGTTGCAAAATGCTGCATAATCGTTTTGCGGGAGACATTTTCCCAAAAGTGCAGAGATTGTTTGAAGCAGGAATTGAGATGAATGGACAGATTGTACTTTGTAAAGGGTTAAATGATAAAGAAGAACTTAAACGAAGTATTAAAGATTTATCAAAATACCTTCCGCATTTAAGAAGTGTTTCGGTTGTTCCGGTGGGATTAAGTAAATTCCGGGATGGACTATATCCGCTTGAACCGTTTGAAAAACAAGATGCGGAGGAAGTCATTGACTTAATTGAATCCTGGCAGAAAAAACTTTATGAAGCTTATGGACTCCATTTTATTCATGCAAGTGATGAGTGGTACCTGTTAGCAGGAAGAGAACTGCCGGAGGAGGAAAGATATGATGGATATCTCCAGCTGGAAAACGGAGTCGGTATGCTGAGGCTTTTGGAAACAGAGGTGGAAGAAGCCTTAGAGCAGAGAGTGGGAGATGAACGAAAATTAGAACTTTCTTTTGCAACTGGGCGGTTGGCATATGGATTTATCAGAAAATATATGGACTGGATTCAGGAGAAGTATCCAAATGTCAAAGTTCACGGTTATCAGATTGTAAATGATTTCTTTGGTGAAAAAATAACGGTATCCGGTCTTTTGACAGGACAGGATGTAATTGCACAGTTAAAAAATAAAGAACTGGGTGAATATCTATTATTACCTTGTAATCTGCTTCGAAGCGGAGAGAATGTATTTCTTGATGATAGGACAGTAGAAGAGGTAGAAAAAGAATTAAAGATTCCTGTAAAAATCGTAGAAGAAGACGGCGCTTCATTAGTTTCCGCTGTCTTAGAGAAAGACGCAGGAAGAGCACATAGAAGGAGACAGATGTATGAGCAAACCGATTGTAGCGATTGTAGGGAGACCTAATGTAGGAAAATCTACGTTATTTAATGCACTTGCCGGTGAGAAAATTTCAATTGTAAAAGATACACCAGGCGTAACAAGAGACCGCATTTATGCAGATGTAAGCTGGCTGGATAAAAACTTTACGTTAATTGATACCGGTGGTATTGAACCGGACAGCAAAGATATTATTTTGTCACAGATGCGTGAACAGGCACAGATTGCCATTGATACTGCCGATGTTATTATTTTTATTACCGATGTACGCCAGGGACTGGTGGATTCCGATGCAAAGGTAGCAGATATGCTGCGCCGCAGTAATAAACCGGTTGTACTGGTTGTCAATAAAGTGGACAGTTTTGATAAATTCATGATGGATACTTATGAATTTTATAATCTGGGAATTGGAGAACCGGTGCCGATTTCTGCAAGTGGAAAACTTGGAATTGGTGACATGTTAGAGAAAGTAGTCAGTCACTTTGAAGAGGGTGCAGGTCAGGCAGAAGAAGAGGAAATTCCGAAGATTGCGGTTGTAGGAAAGCCAAATGTGGGAAAATCTTCTCTGATTAATAAAGTCCTTGGAGAATCCCGTGTTATTGTTTCGGATATTGCCGGAACTACAAGAGATGCCATTGATACAAAAGTAGAATGGAATGGAAATGAATATGTTTTCATTGATACGGCAGGTCTTAGAAGAAAAAATAAAATTAAAGAAGAACTCGAACGATACAGTATTATCCGTACCGTAACCGCGGTGGAGCGTGCGGATGTCGTCGTTATGATGATTGATGCAACGGAAGGGGTAACCGAGCAGGATGCAAAGATTGCCGGAATCGCACATGAAAGAGGAAAAGGTGTCATTATTGCAGTCAATAAATGGGATGCAATTGAGAAAAATGATAAGACCATTTATAAGTTTACTAATAAAGTGCGTGAAATCCTTTCTTATATGCCTTATGCAGAAATTTTATTTATTTCTGCAAAAACCGGACAGAGAGTTCCGAAATTATTTGAAACCATTGATATGGTGCTTGAAAATCAGACCCTTCGTATTCAGACCGGTGTACTCAATGAGATTATGACAGAAGCCGTGGCAATGCAGCAGCCACCTTCGGATAAAGGAAAACGTCTGAAATTATTCT
This sequence comes from Firmicutes bacterium OM04-13BH, assembly GCA_003481745.1. Classification (GTDB taxonomy): domain Bacteria; phylum Bacillota; class Clostridia; order Lachnospirales; family Lachnospiraceae; genus Blautia; species Blautia stercoris. The sequence continues at coordinate 216,235 of QULP01000001.1, read as the reverse complement.
ACATGACACAGGTTTCTGTAAAACCGCCAACATTTGTTATTTTTGTAAATGATAAAGAGTTAATGCATTTTTCTTACACAAGATATCTGGAAAATAAAATCAGAGAGGCCTTTGGATTTAAAGGAACTTCTTTAAAATTCCTGATTCGTGAGAGAAAGGACAAGGAGTAACAAAAATATGTGGGCGAAAATCGTATGTCTTGTAATCGGATATGGATTCGGATTGTTTCAGACCGGTTATTTTTATGGAAAGAGAAATGGAATTGACATCCGTAAATATGGAAGTGGAAATGCAGGAACAACAAATGCACTGCGTACGCTTGGAAAGAAAGCAGGAGCAATTACTCTTGCAGGAGACTGTTTAAAAGCGATCCTGGCTATTTTACTGGTCAGTCTGATTTTTGGAAGAGCATTTCCGGAACAGATTATGCTTTTAAAATTGTATGCCGGAGCGGGTTGTGTATTGGGACATAATTTCCCGTTTTATATGAATTTTAAGGGTGGAAAAGGAATAGCAGCTTCTGTAGGAATGTTAATTGCATTTGACTGGCGGTTATTTTTCTTATGCGCGGTTGTATTTTTTACCGTATTTTTCTTAAGTCATTTTGTTTCTCTGGCATCTTTGCTGGCGTATTTCTTTTTTGTCGTTGGAGTGATTGCTTCTGGACAGATGGGGCGTTATGATGTACCTGCATCGGTGCTTCATGAAATGTATATTGTTGCATTTCTTTTGATGCTTCTGGCATTTTGGAGACATCGTGCAAATATCAAACGACTGGCAACCGGAACCGAAAACAAGATTGAATTTGGTAAAAAATAGGAGGTATTTGGGTATGGCAAAAGTGAGTGTAGTTGGGGCGGGAAGCTGGGGAACAGCGCTTGCAATGTTATTATGTAATAATGGACATGATACAATGCTTTGGTCACACAGAGAAGAACAGGCAGAGGAATTAAGAACAGCAAGAGAAAATAAAGCAAAACTGCCAGGGGTTAAAATTCCGGAAGAAATCCATGTAACTTCTGATTTATCGGAAGCTTTGATTGATAAAGATGTGATTGTAATGGCTGTGCCGTCTGTGGCAGTTCGGACGACAGCTAAGAAAATGTCTTCCCATATCCGGTATGGGCAGGTCATTGTCAATGTGGCAAAAGGAATTGAAGAGGGCAGTCTGATGACACTGACCGATATGATAGAAGAAGAAATTCCAAATTGTCAGGCATGTGTGCTTTCAGGACCAAGCCATGCAGAAGAGGTAAGCCGTGGTCTTCCGACAACCTGTGTAGTCGGGGCAAAGACAAGAGCACTTGCGGAATATCTGCAGAATATTTTTATGAGTTCCGTATTTCGGGTTTATATCAGCCCGGATATTTTAGGAATTGAACTCGGAGCAGCATTAAAAAATGTGATTGCGCTGGCAGCAGGGACTGCGGATGGATTAGGATATGGAGACAATACAAAGGCAGCTCTGATTACCCGTGGAATTACCGAGATGGAACGTCTTGGTGTGGCAATGGGCGCAAAGGCGGAAACCTTTTATGGTTTATCGGGTATTGGAGATTTGATTGTTACTTGTGCAAGTGTTCACAGCCGTAATCGAAAAGCCGGTTTCTTAATGGGACAGGGAAGAACCATGGAAGAAGCTATGAAAGAAGTAAATATGGTTGTAGAAGGTGTTTATTCAGCAAAAGCAGGGATGGAGCTTGCAAAGAAATATCACGTGGAAATGCCGATTATTGAACAGGTCAATGAAGTACTGTTTGAAGGGAAAACACCGGCGGATGCAGTAAAAGAGCTGATGGTTCGTGATAAGAAAATAGAAAACTGGGATTTTGAATGGTAATTTACAAAGGAGTGTACTTTAAAGGGAAGTGCACTCCTTTTTTCTTAAGAAACATTAAGGGGCTTTTAGAAAAATTTTCGATTTGTGCAAATAAATTGTAAAAAAGAATTGGTATGATAAAAGAGTAAGAAAATTGAGAGCTGCTCTCAAAGTCTTTCTACATATATTATGAAACAGGAAAGGAAGTCTAGATGGAAAAGACGCTGATACAGTTAAAGGATATTTGTAAAGTTTATAATCCTGGAGAAAATGAAGTGCGAGCATTAGACCATATCAACCTTGAGATCATGGAGGGCGAACTGGTAGCAATTATTGGTCAGTCAGGTTCAGGCAAATCTACGTTGATGAATATGCTGGGGTGTCTGGATGTGCCGACAAGTGGTTCTTATTATCTTCATGGGCAGGATGTTTCGCATTTAAAAGATAATGAACTTTCTGCAATCCGCAATAAAGAAATTGGTTTTATTTTTCAGGGATTTAATTTGATTGCAAATTTAAATGCAGTTGAAAATGTGGAACTTCCATTAATTTATCGTGGAATTGGAAAACAGGAGAGAAGAAAACTGGCAAAGGAAGCACTCGAAATGGTAGGTCTTGGGCACAGAATGGACCATAAACCATCGGAGATGTCCGGAGGACAACAGCAGAGAGTTGCAATTGCAAGAGCAATCGCAGCAAAACCGCCGGTGATTTTGGCGGATGAGCCGACAGGAAATCTGGATTCTGCTTCAAGTAAAGAAATTCTTCAGATTTTAAAAGACCTTCACAGCGGAGGTAGAACCGTGATTCTAATTACACACGATGACAAAATTGCGGAACAGGCATACAGGATTATCCGTATTTTGGATGGGAAAATAGAATCTGACCGGAAGAATGATAAAATATTGGAAAGCAGAGAGGAAATAAAATGAAAAAAAGAAACGTAAAACAACTGGTGGGAATGTCCTCAAAAAAGAAAAAGTGGATTATTGTTGGAGCAATAGTAGTAGTCATAGTAGTCGGTGCAGTAAGTGTGTCTGGAAGAAAGCAAAAAGATTCATTGCCACAGGTTACGGTAGAACAGGCAAAAAAACAGGATGTCACTTCAAGGGTGGAGACAAGTGGAACGGTAGAAAGCCTGAAAGTGAAGACTTATTTTTCACCGGTCAATGCGACAATTTCCAGTCTTGGTTATCAAACCGGTGATTTGGTAAAAAAAGGAGATACACTGGTTGCGTTTGAAATCGATTCTTTAGAACAGGATAATGAAAAAAGCCAGTTAAATAAAACAGCAACGGTAAGTGGTTCAAAAGATACAGCACAGAAAGCGGTAGAGAGTGCACAAAAAGTAAAAGATGCACAGGCAGAACTTCCCACATTGGAGCAGAATGTTAAAAATTATCAAGAGTATGTGGCGTCTTTAAAAACAGCCATTGCGGACCGTACCCGTACACTTGCGGAAGATTCTTCAAAGGCTTCTTCTGATATTAGTATGGCATTGACAAAAGCACAGGCAGAACTGGCAAAAATGCAGGAGAATATGTCGAGTCTTACTGCATTACAGCAGGAGCAGGAGGCAAAAATTACAGAGCTTACGGCGGAAATCTCAGAGACTAAAAAAGAAGGTGGAGATGCTTCGGAGGCGGAGCATCAATTAAATAATTTCAATGATGCCTTAAAGCAGACAAAAAATCAGATAAAAGAACAGCAGAATTATATTGATGAACAAAATGATGTGATTACACAATTAAATGTACAGCAGATTGAAGCACAGAGTAATGCAAAAGATGCAGATTCAGATGAACAGATTGTTGCATGGCAGAATGAATTAGAAGATGCGACAACAAAACTTTCTGAACTGCAGGCAGAACTTTCCGAAAAGAAAACGGTAGCAGAAGGTTCTTCAGATGCAGGACTTACACAGGCAGCAAAGAACCAGTTGGAGGCAACGGACAATCTCGCAGAATTAGAGGCGGCAAGTACACAGGAGTTATTAGAAAAAGGTCGTCAGGGAATTAAGGCAGAATTTTCTGGAATTATTTCAAAAGAAGAAATTTCAGAAGGAACAACAGCAACACAGGGAATGGAACTGGTAACGGTTTCAAGCAATGAAGAAGTTGCAGTAAACGTCAGTGTATCAAAGTACGATTATGATAAATTAAAGGAAGGTCAGAAAGCTTCTGTTAATATTGCGAGTCATACTTATGCGGGAACCGTTTCATCTATCAGCAAGGTTGCCCAGACAAATGAAAAAGGTGCACCTGTGATTTCGGCAAAAGTAAAAATTGACAATCCGGACGAAAGTATTTTCCTTGGGGTAGAAGCAAAAGTTTCGATTGAGACGGATACTGCAAAAGATGTGGTATGTGTTCCAGCCTCTGCTGTGAATACAGCGACTGACAGCACTTTTTGTTATGTGTTAAAAAATGGTGTGATTACGAAACAGAATATTACAACAGGTGTTACAGCGAGTGATTACATAGAAGTAGAAAAAGGGCTAAAAGCAGGAGATGAAGTAATTTCAGAGCTTCCGGAAGGTGTAGAAACAGGAATGAAAGCAGAGGCAGTAAGTGGGAGCACAGAGGAATAATAATGGGACAGACATTCGAGTATCTAAAAATGGCTCTGCAAAATATCAGGGCAAATAAGGGACGTTCCCTGCTCACCATGCTTGGCATCATTATTGGAATTTCTTCGGTTATTACAATTATGTCGGTTGGAGCGGGCTTTAAAAATGAAATGAATAAACAGCTGGACTCCATTGCAGGAGGACAGATTTATCTTTATTTAAGCGATGAGGGGCAAAAAAGAGAAGAGTATATGACAGAAGATGATTTTGCTCAGATTGAATCAAAGATAGATGGGGTGACAGGGACTTCTCCGGTCTTTGGAGCAGCAGGTTCAACTAAGACATTAAAAGGGAAATTTACGGTCAATCTTACCGGTGGAGGAACGGCACAGCAGGAAATCTCAAAATGGAAAGTGGTAAGAGGACGGTATTTTAATCAAAGTGATATTGATACGGCAAACCGTGTCTGCGTAGTCAACAAAAAAGATGCGATTTCCATGTTTGGAACAGACGATGTAGTTGGAATGAATATCGAAATTGCATCGGATAACAGTACCGGTGATTTTCAGATTATCGGAATTGTAGAACAGGAAAATTTAGGAAACATGGTCACGATGGAATATGGAGATGAACAGAGTGTGTCTATGGATGTTCCGTATACGGCAATGGATGTATTTGGATATGATACTTCTTCATTTGCATATCTTTATATTACAACGGACAAAAGTGCGGACACTGGAAAGGTTGCAAATGCGGCAATTGCACTTTTAAATCAATTGCATTACAGTTCGGGAGAAAGCTATTATGATATGGAAAATTTTACGGACCAGATGTCATCTATCAATGATATGCTGAATATGATTACCGGATTTATTTCGCTGGTTGCCGGAATTTCTCTTTTGGTTGGTGGAATTGGTGTCATGAATATTATGTTAGTATCTGTGACAGAACGTACGAGGGAGATTGGTATCCGAAAATCATTAGGAGCAAAAACTTCTTCGATTATGATGCAGTTTTTGGCAGAGTCGGCAATCATTGCCTGCATTGGGGGCTTAATTGGAATTACAATTGGTGTGGCACTTGCTTATGCGGTGTGTTCGATTCCAACACTTGGTTTTACGCCGGGAATTAAATTATCTACCATTCTTTTGGCAACGGTATTTTCTTCCGGAATTGGAATTGTGTTTGGAGTTTATCCGGCAAGAAAAGCAGCAAAATTAAGTCCGATAGAAGCGCTTAGAAGAAACTGAATATTAAGAAAAAAATTAGAAAAATTTAAGAGTGGAGAAAAGAAAAATGACAGGAATCATATAGAAAAGAATTCCTGTCATTTTTTTAGTCCTGATAATAAGGAAGCATGTCTTCCGGAATACCGGCAGTTCTTTGTTTGATGTCCATTGCATTAATCGCATTCATTTCTTCTTCGGTTAAAGAAAAATCAAAGATATCTGCATTTTCTAAAATACGGTCTTTATGAGTGGATTTTGGAATTGCAGATATTCCCTGCTGTACCAGCCAGCGAAGTCCAATCTGAGCGGTTGTTTTCTGATATCTGCTGCCGATTTCTAAGAGAAGCTGGCTATGCAGATAAGCACCTCTGGCAAGCGGAGCATAAGCCTGGACGGCAATTCCCTCTGATTTGCAATAAGAAAGCAGTTCTTTTTGATTGAACAGAGGATGAAACTCTACCTGATTGACAGCAGGTTTGATATCGGAAACCGATTTTAGTAACTCTAATTCATGGATACGGAAGTTAGAAACACCGATGGATTTGATTTTCCCCGCAGATTGTAATTTTTCCAGCGTTTTCCATGTGTTTGTGAAACATCCGGGAACCGGCCAGTGAATTAAATACAAATCAACATAATCAAGTCCAAGTCTTTCCAGACTTCTGTTAAAACTATCTTCTACGTCACCAAGACGCTGTGCATTATTCCATATCTTTGTTGTGATAAATAATTCTTCCCGTGGTACATCAAGTGCTTTTAAACCTCGTCCGACTCCGTCTTCATTTTTATAAACAGAAGCGGTATCAATCAGACGATAACCAGAGCAGACGGCGTCTTGAATGGCTTGTTCCACTTCTGTTCCGGCATCTGCTTTGTATACTCCAAGTCCGAGAAGCGGCATTTTATGACCATCATTTAGTAAAATGGTATTTTCACCAAGTGACATGAAACAGCCCTCCTTTACTCTTAAATCTACACTTCGAGTCTTTCTATGTTTATTGAAAAGTGTCGAGCATAGATTTCTTTTCCTACTTCAAACTACGCCTTATCTTATCATAAAGATATGAAGTAATTACTCCAAATTTATTAATTTTTTAATAAATTCATGTTATTATTAAAAAAAGGAGTTTTAAAATTATGAAATTTTTTCATTTGGCAGATTTGCATTTAGGAAGAAAATTATTAGGGGAATCTTTGATAGAAGAACAGAGTTATATATTAGAAGAAATTATGAAAAATGTCCGTGTGGAAAAGCCAGACGGAATCTTTATCTGTGGGGATCTTTATGATAAGTATATTCCGTCCTCAGAAGCAGTGGCACTGTTTGATTCTTTTTTAGAGGCTCTTGTAAAAGAAAATTGTGAAGTATTTATTATCAGTGGAAATCATGACGGAGCAAGCCGGCTCGAATTTGCAAGTGGATTATTAAAAAAACAGAAAGTCCATATCTGTGGGACTTATAAGGGGAAGATAGAAAGTGTGGAGCGAAAAGATGAGTATGGAAAGCTGACGGTGTATCTGCTTCCGTTTTTGCGTCCGGATATGTTGAGAGCTTATGAAAAGAACTGTCCCCAAACTTATCATGAAGCAGTAAAGCAAGTGCTGGAAGAGCTGCCTTATAATAAGAAAGAACGCAATCTTTTACTGACTCATCAGTTCGTTGTGGACGGACAAATGTTTCCCGAAACTTCAGAATCAGAAATAAAATTAATAGGAGGGATAGAAGCAGTAGATGTATCCTGTTTTGAAAGATTTGACTATACTGCCCTTGGTCACATTCATCGGGCACAGAAAATAAAAACGGAATGGATACGATATGCGGGTTCTCCACTTGCGTATTCCTTTTCGGAAGTAAATGATAAAAAAGGAATTACAGTAGTGGAATTAAAAGAAAAAGGAAATTGTTCTGTGCGAAAGATTTTGCTGCATCCAAAAACGAAACTGGCAGTTTTAAAAGATAAGCTGGAAAATTTACTTTCTGAAGCCTATCAGGAATTCCGGACAGGCTATTATTTATCAATTCGAGTGACAGACGAAGAAATACTGGAGTATCCGGTGCAGAGATTACAGCAGGTCTTTTCGGGAATGTTGGAATGTCGGATTGAAAACCGTAGAACGTTGGCTCAGGGAATTATGGAAACGGCGGATTTGTCTGCTATAAAAAAAACACCGGAGTCTCTCTTTGCTGAATTTTATGAAAAGCAAAATGGGATACCTATGAATGAAATCGAAAAGCAGATACTAAGAACGGTACTTGGTGAAATGGAGGAGATGAAAGGTGAGACCAATTGAGTTGGAATTAGAAGCGTTTGGACCTTATGCAGAACGCACACAGATTTCATTTGAACAATTTCAGGAAAATGGATTGTTTTTAATTTGTGGAGATACCGGTTCTGGGAAAACTACGATTTTTGATGCAATTGCATTTGCCCTTTATGATACGGCAAGTGGAGAGACGAGAAAGATGGAAACCCTTCACAGTGATTATGTAGAAGCAAAAAAGTGCAGTGAAGTAAGACTATTATTTTCGCATAAAGGAAAGCGTTATCAGGTAATCCGCAGTTTTAATGGAAAACGAAAAAATGAAGCGGTATTAGAAGAGGAGAAAAAAGAAGGATTAACCGGACGAAAAGCGGTAAACGAGAGAATAAGAGAAATACTTGGACTTGACTATCAGCAATTTAAACAGATTTCAATGATTGCGCAAGGAGAGTTTTTGAGTTTACTGCTTGCAAAAAGTGAAGTGCGCAGTGAGATTTTCAGAAGAGTATTTGATACCGAACTTTATAAAAGGCTGGCAGAAGTATTAAAAAGTAAAGCGGTTCATTTAAGAGAAGAGGAGAAGCTGCGAAAAGAAAGAGAACATCAGCTGATGTCAGGTCTGGAAGAAGAATTAGAAAAAGAATTCAAAAAAGAAGATGAGAGCTGGCAGATCCCAGAAGAAATTGAAAAGATTTTAGAAAAAAAGATAGAAGAGTTAAAAGAAGAAGAGAAGAGGCAGAAAGGGGTAGAGAAAGAAGAGGAGACTGATAAAGCGGAAATTTTAAAAGCCCTGGAGCAGATAAAAACGATAAATCGGGATTTTCAACAGCTGGAAAATTTGCAGGAAATTTTGAAACAAGAAAAGGAAAGAAAAAGAGAGTTTGCTCAGAAAGAAAAAGAATTGGATAAGATAAAGAGGGGGGCGCTTTATATCAAACCGGTTTTGGAGCGATATGAGGAAAAGAAAACAGCACTTGAGACAGAAGAAATCAGGTATCGGGAAATTTGCGGAAGGCAGAAAGCACAAAAACAGAATACAGGAAAATTAAGACAAGAACAAAAAGAGGCGGAACAAAATAAAAGAAAATACGAAAAAATACAGTGCCTGAAAGCGGAATGTCTGGAAATAGAGACAGAATATAAAAAGCTGAATATACTTTGTGCTCTCCAAACGGAAAAAGAAAAATTACAGGAACAGTTAAAGACAGAAATCAGAGAAGCAAAACAGGCAGTGGTTGAATATGAAACAGAAAAAGAAAAATTTTTCTGTGCGCAGGCAGGAATTCTGGCTAAAGCTTTAAAAGAGGGAGCGCCGTGTCCGGTCTGTGGTTCTGTTTTACATCCGCGTCCGGCCGTTGTTTTAGGAGAAGTACTTACCCAGGAAGAACTAAAAGAAAAAGAACGTAAGAAGAAACAGTTAGAAGAGAAAAGACAGCGAACCATGCAGACATTTTTACAGCTGGAGAAAGAAGTAGAAAAAAGTACAAAAGAGATATCGGTAAACCCGGATTTTTTCTGGAAAGAAGTTCATGCAAAACTAGAACAGACAGGACAAAAAAGAAACCAGAAAGAAATAAAAATCAGAGAACTTGAACAAGATGTAAAAAAGGAAGTGAGAGACAGTGAGACAATCCAAAAAGAGTGGATTGAAAATCTGGAAAAAGAAGCGGGAATCTTAAAAGAAAAAGAAATATGCAAAGAGCAGATAGAAGCGTTAAAAGCAGAGAAAAAAGCATGTCAGATGAAATTAAGAACTGCGGTAAAAGAACAAAAGTTTAAAAGTGAAAAAGAAGCCAGATTATTTTGTGAAAAACAGGAAAAACTTTTGAAATTAGAGCAGGAAATTGCAGATTACAAAAAAAGGCTTCACAAGTTTTTAGGGCAGATAAAAATTTTGGAAAAAACGCTTTTGGGGCAAAAAAAACAGTCGGAAGAAGAAAAACAGAAAAAGCTTGAACAGACAGAACAAAATCTGGAAAAAATCAGGATGGAATTAAGAGAAATTTATAAACGTATCAGTTTTTATGAAAAGACCTTAGAACAGCTGAAAAAACTGTGGGAAGAAAGCGAAAAAACCAGAAAGGAAAGACTGGCACTTTTGTCACTTTCGGATACGGCATCCGGAACACTTGCAGGAAAACCGAAAGTATCCTTTGAACGCTATGTTCAGTCTGCATATTTCAAACAAATTGTTGTGGAAGCAAACCAGAGACTGGAACAGATGACAGATGGCAGATATGAGTTGTTGGTAGAGGAGACGGGAACAAACAAAAAAAGCCAGAGTGGTCTGGATTTGCAGGTATACGACTATCATACCGGAAAGGTAAGAAGTGTCCGTTCTCTTTCAGGTGGAGAGAGTTTTCAGGCAGCTCTTTCTCTGGCACTTGGAGTGTCGGGAGTCATAAGTCAGTTTGCGGGGGGAATTTGCATAGAAACCTTGTTCATTGACGAGGGATTTGGGAGCCTTGATGAGCAGTCTTTAGAACTTGCTGTTGATACTTTGCGTCAGCTTTCGGGTCAGGGATGTATGATTGGAATTATTTCGCATGTAAAAGAATTAAAAGAGCAGATTTTTCATCGGATTGAGATAAAAAAAGGACAGAAAGGAAGTCAGATTTTAACAGTGGTCTGAACCTTTAAAAAAACATAAGAATTGCTTGATAAAACGGCAAAAAACATGTATAATAATGGTATTGATAAATTATTGTCATTTACTGCGCCCAATTAAAATTAAGCTGCAGAGAAAGGAGAAAAAATGCATTTAATTAATGATGAAAACGGCAATGTCGTTCCTCATGGGCATGAGCATAATCACAGCCACGAACATACGCATGGACATGCGCATGAACATGGATGCAGCAATTGTGGTGATAACGAGTGTCAGGGAAGCTGTACAGAAGAAGTGGTAGCACTTTTAAATTATATGCTTTCCCACAATGAACACCATGCAGAAGAACTTGACCAGATGGCAGAAAATCTTGCAAAACTGGGAATGGAAGATGCGGCAAAAACGATTAAAGAAGGTGTTGCGGATTTCCAGAAAGGAAACATGCGGTTAGGTCTTGCACTGACACTTGTGAAAGAACATTTGAAGGACTGAAATTAAGGAGGCGTAACTATGTGTCTTGCAACCGTTCAAAAAAGTGATGATACTGTAGTATGCAGAAATGTCAGCAGAATTGATGTGGATGGAGAAAAGGTAATCATTCGAGATATTATGGGTGATGAGCGCGTAATAGAAGGAAAAATTCTTATGGTTGATTTAGCAAACAGCCTTGTAAAACTGGATTGTCAGTAAAAACAGATCTTTGAGACTGCTACGCACAGTCTTGAATAGATAAATTATAATGTGGAGGTAAGTAAACGATAAAGTTATCAGAAGTGATGAAAGAGAAAATGCTTTTATCCTTCGAACTGTTTCCACCAAAAACAGACAAAGGTATGGAAAATCTTCCGGGCACAATTGAACATTTGTGCGAATACAAACCGGAATATACTTCCTGTACTTATGGAGCTGGTGGAACAAATGTTGGTAAGAACATGGATGTGTGCAAGATGATTCAGGCTGCCGGAACCATACCGGTAACACATTTTACCTGTATCGGAAACACAGCAGACAATTCTTAACCAGGCTGCTACAATTAACATGGCACTTTCACGTAATGGCTGTGTAATGCCTCGTGAACTTTGCAAAATTATTTCTAAGAATTGGATTTTCCCAAATCTATTCGACAAAGAACCATTCGATATTGATGTAGAAGGCAAGAAAGCTCGCTTCAAAGAAGCTGGTATCGAATACACAATGAAACAGATTGATGAATATCGTGCACTTGGTGTAAATGGCATCCATCTGTATGCACTGAATAAGTGGAAAGACGTTTCTGAGATTATTGACAGATCCGGTCTTCGCACATTAGTGTAAGAAACAATATTAAAGAAATATAGGAGGTGCCCTGTAAATGGCACATGTAATTGCGATTGCCGGTAAAGGCGGTGTTGGTAAAACAACACTTACCGGATTGATTATTCAGTATCTGGGCAAGAAAGGCAAAGGTCCGATTCTTGCGGTAGATGCAGATGCAAATTCAAATTTAAACGAGGTCCTTGGAGTGGAAGTGGAAGAAACGCTTGGTGATATCCGTGAGGAAGTGGCCAGAGCGGAAATGTCAAAGGATAATCCGATTCCACCAGGAGTGTCGAAAGCAGATTATATGGAATTTAAATTTGACGATGCATTAATTGAAGATGATGATTATGACTTGCTGGTGATGGGACGTACGCAGGGAAAAGGATGTTACTGTTTTGTTAACGGACTTCTGCAGGCGCAGCTTCAGAGGCTGGAAAAAAACTATCCTTATATCATCGTGGATAATGAAGCCGGCATGGAGCATATCAGCAGAGGAGTTCTTCCGAATATGGAGGTTGCCATTCTTGTCAGTGACTGTTCAAGAAGAGGCGTACAGGCAGTTGGAAGAATTGCACAGCTGATTAAAGAGTGTGACATGCACCCGAAGAAAGTTGGTTTAATTATCAACCGAGCTCCGAACGGGGTACTGAATGAAGGAACAAAAGCTGAGATTGAAAAACAGGGATTAACCCTGCTTGGCGTTGTTCCGCAAGACGAAACGGTATATGAATTTGATTGTGACGGAACCCCGATTGTAGATTTGCCGGAAGACTCTCCGGTAAGAAAAGCAATTGTTGAAATTATTGACAATCTGGGGCTCTAAAAAAACTGGGCCTGCCGGAAAGGGGAGGCCCTAAGAAAAAAAAGAGGCGAAATTCAAGGAGGATATTCATGAGTGAATTCAAATTAACCACAGTAGAAGAATTCGAAGCTGCTACTGAGAGACTCCTGGAGACAGGGGCAAAAGTTGGCGCGGATGCTTGGCAGTTCCGTGTAAAAAATCAGACTCCGCACTGTAAGTTTGGTGAAGAAGGTGTCTGCTGTCGTATCTGTTCTATGGGACCATGTCGTATTACAAAAAAAGCACCGAGAGGAATTTGTGGATGTGACGTACACGGTATCGTTGGACGTAACTATCTGAAATTTACAGCAGGTGGTTCTGCAACACATTCCGACCATGGTCGTGAAATCTGTCATACCTTATATGAATCATCAGCTGATGGATGTTATCAGGTAAAAGATCCGGAAAAACTGATTCGCATTGCAAAAGAATGGGGTGTAGAGACAGAAGGAAAAGATATCTACGACTTAGCACATGAAGTTGCAGAAATGGGTCTGTGGGAATATGGTAAACCGTTTGGAACACAGAGATTCTTAAAGAGAGCTCCGCAGTCACAGCAGGAATTATGGGAAAAGAACGAACTTGCACCAAGAGCAATCGACCGTGAAGTTTCATGTTCTTTACATATGGCTCACATGGGATGTTCCTCTCTTCCGGAGGCATTAATCAAACAGTCTATCCGTGCAGGTTTATCTGATGGATGGGGCGGTTCCATGATGGGAACAGAATTCTCTGACGTACTGTTTGGAACTCCAAAGCCAATCGATACAGAAGCAAACCTTGGTGTTATGGTAGAAGAAAACGTAAACATCGTAGTTCATGGACATGACCCGAGTCTTTCTGAAATGGTTTGTGAATATGCAGACTCTCCGGAAATGATTGCTTATGCAAAAGAAATGGGAGCAAAGGGAATCACAGTATCCGGTGTATGTTGTACATCAAATGAAGTAGCTATGCGTCGTGGTATTCCGATGGCAGGTAACTTCTTACAGCAGGAAAACGTTGTACTTACAGGCGCTTGTGAAGCAATCGTAGTAGACGTACAGTGTATCTTCCCGGCACTCGGACCTTTAAGTAAATGCTTCCACACAAAATTCATCACAACATCTCCGATTGCACAGATGCCGGATTCTGAATTTATCCGCTTTGATGCAAAAACAGCTGATGAAAAAGCAAAATTAATCGTTAAAACAGCAATTGAAAACTTCAAAAACAGAAAACCGGAACTGGTACATATTCCACAGTTAAAACAGAAAGCAACTGTAGGATATTCTGTAGAAGCAATCATCAAATGCTTAGACGGTGTTGCAAACAGTCAGGTTGATGAAATGGGAACAGTAAAACCTCTGTTACAGTGTGTAACATCAGGTGTTCTTCGTGGAGCAGTTGCAATGGTTGGATGTAATAACCCGAGAATCCGTCCTGACCTTGCACATATCGAATTGATGAAAAAATTAATCGCAAATGATATCGTAATTATTGCATCCGGATGTTCTGCACAGGCAGCTGCAAAAGCCGGTCTTATGGATAAACGTGCAAAAGATATCTGTGGTGATGGATTAAAACGTGTTTGTGAACTGGCAGATATCCCTCCAGTCCTTCACATGGGTTCCTGTGTAGATATCAGCCGTATGATGATTCTTGCTTCTGAACTGGCTAAATGTGCCGGTACACATGTTTCACAGCTTCCAGTTGTTGGATGTGCTCCGGAATGGATGTCTGAAAAAGCAGTTTCCATCGGTAACTATGTAATTGGTACAGGTATCGATACTTTCCTTGGTGTTGACCCTTATGTTTCCGGTTCCAGCGAAATTGCTGAAATCTTAACAAATGGTACAAGAGAGTGGGTAGAAGCAGCATTTACTGTGGAAAAAGATATTGATAAACTTGGAGACGCCATGATCGCACGTATCGAAGAAAAACGTGCAGCGCTCGGAATTTAAGAGCAGAAAAAACGGCTGTCTGATTTAGAACTGGATTAGACAGCCGGTATAAGAAAGGTGAATGAAATGAAAATAGCAGTGACAGGAAAAGGCGGTGTGGGTAAAACCACATTTGCAGCGACTTTAGCCCGGCTGTACGCAGACGAAGGGCGAAAAGTCCTTGCAGCAGATGTGGATCCGGACGCAAACCTTGGACTGGCTTTAGGATTCGACGAGGAAACTTTAGATTCAATTGTTCCCATTACAAAAATGAGAAAGCTGGTAGAAGAGAGAACCGGTGCAAATGAAGTGAATAAGTTTTTTAAAATCAATCCGAAAGTGGACGATATTCCGGATACTTATTCAAAAGAGGTAAATGGAGTAAAACTGCTGGTACTGGGGACTGTGGAAACCGGCGGTGGCGGATGTGTCTGCCCGGAGCATGTAATGCTTCGCAGAATCATTAACAATTTGGTCATTCATCGAGATGATGTCGTAATTATGGATATGGAAGCCGGTCTGGAACACTTAGGCCGTGGAACCACCCAGTCAATGGACCAGTTTATTGTTGTGATTGAACCGGGAGCCAGAAGTGTACAGACTTATAAGAATGTAAAACGTCTGGCAGATGACCTCGGAGTGAAACAGGTTCGTGTTGTTGCAAACAAAGTAAGAAATGTCGAAGATGAAGAGTTTGTAAAAGCTCATATCCCGGCAGAGGATCTGTTAGGCTTCATTCACTATAACACAGAAGTGATAGATGCGGATCGCCAGGGGAAATCTCCTTACGATTTCAGCAATACTGTAAAAGAAGAGATCGCAAAAATTAAAAACATAATCGACAAGGGATTATGAGAAATCAGGAGGAAGAAACATTGACATTATTTGAAACCGTATTTAGCGGAAATGATGCTGTTTATGGATTAACCGAAAATGCAATTAATGCAGCAATTGAGCAGCATGGTGCAGACAAAGCAATCAGCTTTCCAGATACTGCTTACAGCTTACCTTGCTACTATGCAGTAACAGGTGTTAAAGTTGCTACTTTAGGAGAATTAAAAGAAGCGTTAGGTGTAGTAAAAACTCTTATGACAAGAGAAATGAAAACACATGATGTATTTATGTCAGGTGTTGCTACTGCATTATGTGCAGAATTTATTGAAGTGTTAAAATACATCGACGGTGCAACTCCTTATGAAGCACCATGTGCAGGACATGTTCCGGATGCAATCATCCGTGAACTTGGTGTACCGCTTGTAACAGGCGATATCCCAGGTGTTGCAGTTATTCTTGGTTCTGCTCCTACAACAGAAGAAGGTGTTGCTTTAGTAAAAAGCTATCAGGCACAGGGTATCTTAGTTACCTTAGTTGGCGGAATCATTGACCAGGTTGAAGAAGCTGGAATGAAAACAGGTGCAAACGTACGTGTTATCCCGCTTGGAAAAGATGTTACAGCAGTTATCCATGTTGTATCTATCGCATTAAGAGCAGCTCTTATCTTTGGTAATGTGAAACCAGGTGATGCCGCTTCTTTGATGACTTATACAAAAGACCGTGTACCGGCATTTGTTAATGCATTTGCTCCTCTCGATGATGTTATCGTTGCATGTGGTGCAGGCGCAATCGCTCTTGGATTCCCGGTTATCACAAATCAGGAAGGCGTTTCTGAAGTACCGAAGAGCTTAATCTGCCAGCCAGATGTTGAAAAATTCAATGCAACATCTTTAGAGGCACGTGATATTAAAATTAAAATTACAAACATTGATATTCCGGTTGCTTATGCATCTGCTTTCGAAGGTGAAATTATCCGTCGTGGCGATATGCAGGTAGAATTTGATGGTTCCCGTGTAGACTGTGCTGAGTTAGTACATACTGTAGAAGCTTCTGAAATTGAAGACCATAAGATTACAGTTGTAGGACCGGAAGTTGATGAAATGGAACTGGGAAGCAAAAACAGCATTGCTTATGTCGTTAAAGTTGCTGGTAGAAGCATGCAGCCAGATTTTGAGCCGGTTATCGAACGTAAATTCCATAACTATATCAACTGTATCGAAGGTGTATATCATACAGGACAGCGTGATATGCAGCGTATCCGTATCAGCAAAGATGCATTTGCAGCTGGATTCCGTATCAAACACATCGGTGAAGTTTTATACGCATCCGTTAAAAATGAGTTTGATGCAGTTGTTGATAAATGTGAAGTTGTTATTTACACAGACCCGGCTGAATGTACAAGAATTCGTCATGAAGTGGCTATTCCTACATTCAACAAACGTGATGACCGTCTGAAAAACCTGACGGATGAATCTGTAGACGTATACTACAGCTGTATTCTGTGTCAGGCATTCTCTCCATCTCACGTATGTGTTGTTACTCCGGAACGTCTTGGCCTTTGTGGTGCGGTTTCATGGCTGGATGCAAAAGCAACAAATGAACTTGATCCGAACGGACCTTGTCAGGTAATCACAAAAGAAAGATGTATCGATGAGAGAATCGGTGAATACGAAGATGTTAATGAAGCAGTTCGTAAACTGTCTCAGGGTGCTCTTGAAGATGTATCTCTGTACTCTATCATGGAAAAACCGATGACATCTTGTGGATGTTTCGAATGTATTTGTGGTATCGAGCCATTCTCAAACGGTGTTGTAATTGCCAACCGTGAATATGCAGGTATGACTCCTCTTGGTATGACATTCCCAGAGATGGCTTCCATGACAGGTGGTGGTGTTCAGACACCAGGTTTCATGGGACATGGTAAACACTTTATCGGTTCCAAGAAGTTCATGAAAGCAGAAGGCGGTATCGAAAGAATCGTATGGATGCCAAAAGAACTGAAAGAATTTGTTGCAGACAGACTGAATGAAACTGCAAAAGAATTATACGGAATTGAAAACTTTACAGATATGATTGGTGATGAAACAATCGCAACAGACCCAGAAGAACTGGTAGGATTCTTAACAGAAAAAGGACATCCAGCTCTTTCTATGGAGCCAATGATGTAATCAGAGGTTCATTCCTTAGACGATAATCATAATAAGCGGTGGGGGAAGCTGTGGCCTAACCCGCCGTTTATAAAAAATATACAAGGAGGCTAATAAGAAATGCCGTTTAATCAGAAACCACAGAAATTCAATGCAAATATTAACACAGTTGAAATCGGCTGCGGGGACAAAGCAATCAAATTAGGAGGAGAATGTACATATCCTTTCTATACATTTGATGCGCCAATGGAAAACGCACCAAAAATTGGTGTGGAAATTTCCGACCTTGGACTTGCAGACGTACCTGGAATCCAGGAATATTATGCCGGTGCAACAACAATCGGTGAAATCGCTAAAAAGGCAGAAGCAATGGAAGGTGCGGACTTTGTTTGCTTACGTCTTGAAGGTGGAGACCCGAATGGTGAAAACAAATCCATCGAAGAACTGATTGCTGTTGTAAAAGAAGTTGGCGAAGCAGTTACCTGTCCTTTAGTTGTTGAAGGATGTAAAAATGTCGAAAAAGATTCTGAATTACTCCCGAAAGTAGCAGAAGCTCTTCAGGGTAAAAATGTTTTAATCCTTTCTGCAAGAGAAGAAAACTATAAAGCTGTCGGAGCAGCAGCAGGACTTGCTTATAACCAGAAAGTTGGAGCAGAATCCGCTGTAGATATCAACCTTGCAAAACAGTTAAACGTAGTATTAACACAGTTAGGTGTACAGGCAGAAAACGTAGTTATGAACGTAGGTTCTGCAGCAGTTGGTTATGGTTTCGAATATGTAGTATCTACTATGGACCGTATCAAAGGTGCAGCTCTTTCTCAGGATGACAAACAGTTACAGATGCCAATCATCACTCCTGTAGCTGACGAGGCTTGGAACGTAAAAGAAGCAATGGCTTCAGAAGCAGATATGCCGGAATGGGGACCAGCAGAAGACAGAGGAATTAGTATGGAAGTACAGACAGCAGCAGCAGTTCTGGCTTCTGGTTCAGATGCTATCATCCTGAAACATCCTAAGTCTGTTGCAACTATTTCCAAAATGATTAAAGAATTAATGTAATCGTAAGAAACAGGAGGATAAAAAACAAATGGGATTATCAGGTATTCAAATCTTTAAAATGACACCAAAAAAGAACTGTAAGGAGTGCGGATGCCCTACTTGTATGGCTTTCTCAATGAAAGTTGCTCAGGGTGCTATGGATATTTCACAGTGTCCACACATGTCC
Organism: Firmicutes bacterium OM04-13BH; assembly: GCA_003481745.1. Taxonomy (GTDB): domain Bacteria; phylum Bacillota; class Clostridia; order Lachnospirales; family Lachnospiraceae; genus Blautia; species Blautia stercoris. The sequence continues at coordinate 197,480 of QULP01000001.1, read as the reverse complement.
GAAGATGCTCTGGCTCAGTTATCAGAGGCTACTGCACCGCCAATGAAAACAGTTAAAATCGGTGCCGGTGAAAATGAATTCTCTTTAGGTGGAGAAACTGTTCTGTTCAGACATGAAAAAACTTATGTAAGCAAAACAAGATATGCAGTATCTTTATGCTCATGTATGGACGACGCCGCAATCGATGCAAAGCTGGCAGAAATTCCGAAAGTGGATTATGAACGTATCGGTGAAAGAATGTTTGCTGAATTAGTATATGTAAACTATGCAGCAGATACAGACAAAGACAGATATGTTGAAATCGTAAAGAAAGCAGCAGCTTTAAACAGAACACTGATTCTGGGATGTAAAGATGTAGAGCTTGCAAAAGCAGCTCTTGAAGTTTGTAAAGAAGCAAAACCAGTATTAAACGGTGCTGATGCATCAAACTATGCTGAGATGAGCGCAGTTGCTACAGAAGCAGGTGTTGTACTTGGCGTAACTGGAAAAGACTTAAATGAATTATATGATACTGTTGCAGCTCTGGAAAAAGCAGGAAACAAAAACCTGATTCTGGATGTTGGAACTGCTTCTATCAAAGAAGCTTACGGCAATGCTGTACAGATTCGTCGTGCAGCAGTAAAAGATCAGGATAGAACATTCGGATATCCGACTCTGGTTAATGTTGCAGCACTTGCACATGGTGACAGAGTAATGCAGCAGGCACTGTTATCTATGTTCACAATGAAATACGGTTCTATCGTAGTAGTAGAAACTCTGGATTATGCAGAGGCTCTTCCATTATTTGGATTAAGACAGAACGTATTTACAGACCCACAGAAACCAATGAAAGTAGAACCAGGTATCTACGCACTCAACGGAGCAGACGAAAACTCCTTATGTCTTACAACTGTAGACTTCGCTCTTACATACTTCGTTGTTTCCGGTGAGTTAGAGCGTTCTGGTGTACCTTGCAACCTGATTATCAGTGATGCAGGTGGACTTTCCGTTCTGACAGCATGGGCAGCAGGAAAACTTTCTTCTACATCTGTAGCAAAATACATTCAGGAAAATGTAGAAGATAAAGTAAAATGCAGAAAACTGGTTATTCCGGGTAAAGTTGCTGTATTAAAGGGTGACCTTGAAGCAAAATTACCAGGATGGGAAATTATTGTTGCACCTCTTGAGGCTGTACAGTTAGTTAAATTCTTAAAAGACCTGACTGCATAATGATTTTTTAGAATCACCTTTCCGGGGAGATCTGTTCTCCCTGGAATTGTAAGAATAACATGAAAAAAAGGAGAACAAAGTTATGGCAAAATTTGTTACAATCGGTGAAAGACTTTCCACCACAGCTCCAGCAGTAAACAAAGCATTTTTAGAAAGAGATGCAGAACCAATCTTAAAAAGAGCAAAACAGCAGCTTGATGCAGGTGCTGTATACCTTGATGTTAACATCGGACCTGCAGAAGGATATGGTCCGGAACTGATGAAATGGGCTGTTCAGCTCCTTCAGGAAAACTTTGACAACGTTCCGCTTGCTCTGGATACTTCTAACAAAGAAGCAATCGAAGCAGGTATCTCTGTATACAACCGTGCAAAAGGAAAACCAATCGTAAACTCCGCTGATGCAGCAGGAAGAATCGAATACGTTGACCTTGCAGCAGCAAACGATGCAATCGTTATCGCACTTTGCAACGGTGAAGGAATCGCAAGAGACAATGACGAACGTATGGGATATTTACAGACACTGCTCGAAAGAGGTTTAGAGCATGGAATGGAAGAAACAGATCTGTGGTTTGACCCGCTGTTCCTGGTTGTAAAAGGTATGCAGGACAAACAGATGGAAGTTCTTGAATTCATCAAAATGATTTCTGACATGGGACTGAATTCTACAGGTGGTCTGTCCAATAACTCAAACGGTATGCCAAAACACATTCGTCCAATCATGGATTCTGCTTTAGTAGCTATGTGTATGATGAACGGTCTGACATCCGCAATTGTTAACCCGAATGACCTTCGTCTGATGGAAACAATCAAATCTTGTGATGTATTTAAAAACAACACATTATATGCAGATTCTTATCTGGAACTGTAATCTACAGAAGTTAAAATAGGTAAGAAAATCTGGGCAGTAATTAACGAGAGAAGCAGATGTTATGTCTGCTTCTCTCCGATTAAAAAGAATCAGAAAGGCGAATTCCTATGTTTAAAGTGACTTTTAAGTTTGAAGGGGCGGAAGATGTTATCACTTATGCCCAGGAAGGAGAAAACCTTCTCGAAATCGCAAGAAAGAGCAATGTAGCAATTGATGCACCTTGTTCTGGAAATGCATCCTGTGGAAAATGTCGAGTAAAATTAATCGGAGGAGAGATTGAGTCTCCGAAAACCCGTCATATCACAGATGAAGAATATGCAGAAGGCTGGAGACTGGCCTGCGTAAGCAAAGTAACCGGAGATGTAGAAGTACAGGTACCGGATATTGCATCTGCCTACAGAAGCCGTATGAAAGTTGCTGATTTAAGCTCTAAAGAAGAAGTTGCAATTTTTGAAAAAGCAAAATCGGATGTAGAATCAGCAGGAATTTCTTTGACAAACAGCCTGGATGTTATTAATGTTAAAATGAATGTGCCGACTCTGGATGACACGATGCCGGATAATGAACGTCTGGTTCGTGCAATCAAAAAACAGACAGGAATTAAAAAAGTACGGATGCCATATTCAGTACTGCGTAAAATTTCTTATGTTTTCAGAGAAAGCAATTTTGAAGTACAGTGTGTCATTAGAAGCACAGAAAATGATATTTTTATTTATGATGTCTATAAAAAAGATGAAAAAGTGGTAATCGGAGGATTGGTAATTGATATCGGAACAACAACCGTTTCTGCTTTATTAATTGATATGAAGTCTGGAGAAATTCTTGGAAAGGCTTCTTCCGGAAATGGACAGATTCGATATGGAGCAGATGTTATCAATCGTATTATTGAATCTATGAAACCAGGTGGAAGTGAGAAACTTCAAAAAGCGGTAATTCAGGAGACAATCAATCCAATGATTCAGCAGATGTGCCGTGCAAGTGGATTTAAACCGGAACATATCTATCGTTTAAGCATTGCTTCTAATACAACAATGAATCATCTGCTTACAGGAATGAACGGAGATCCGATTCGTATGGAACCGTATATTCCTACTTTTTATAAAACAAATTCTTTATTTGCCTCAGATATTGGAATTCAGGTAAATCCAGATGCCCATATTATTATGGCTCCGAATATCGGAAGCTATGTAGGTGGAGATATTACAGCAGGTACTTTAGTCAGTATGCTGTGGAATCGTCCGGAATTTTCATTATTTATTGACTTAGGTACAAATGGAGAATTGGTATTTGGTAATTCTGATTTTATGATGAGCTGTGCATGTTCCGCAGGTCCTGCCTTTGAGGGTGGAGATATCAGCTGTGGTATGCGTGCAACCGATGGTGCAATTGAAGCATGTACAATCGACAAAGAAACCATGGAGCCTACTTATAGTATTATTGGAGAAGAAGGGCAGAAGCCGGTTGGTCTTTGTGGCTCGGGTATTATTGATGTAATCAGCGAATTATTCCGTACAGGTATTATTAATCCGAAAGGAAAATTTGTGCGGGAGGGAAAACGTGTCCGTCATGACCATTTTGGCATGGGAAGTTATGTGCTGGCTTTTGAAGAAGAAGCTGGTTCAGTAAAAGACGTGGAAATTAACGAAGTAGATATTGATAATTTTATTCGTGCGAAAGGTGCGATTTTCTCGGCTGTTCGTACGATGTTGGCATCTTTGGATTTCGATGTTTCCATGATTGATGATGTATATGTAGCCGGTGGAATCGGTAGTGGTATCAATATGAAAAATGCGGTGCATATTGGTATGTTCCCTGATATCCCTCTGGAAAAATTCCATTATATTGGAAACTCTTCTTTATCCGGGGCATATACGATGTTGTTATCAAGAGACGCAGAGCGAAAATGTTATGAGTTAGCGTCCAATATGACCTATCTCGAATTATCGACTGTGCCAAGCTACATGGATGAATTTGTAGCATGTTGTTTCATTCCGCATACGGATAGAACTCTGTTTCCATCGGTGACAGAAGCTTAGGAGGAAAAAATGGACTTTGATTATGCAAAAGACAGCAAGGAACAGCGTCCTTATGAATATTATCTGAAAACCTATCAGGAAATAGACCCAAAAGAAATCAGTGAAAGAACTGGATTTTTCTATGACGAAGAGAAAAAAGTGTTTACTGTAGTGTTTATGGGTAGCACTTATGAAATTTCGTTTCCGGATTATAAGATTTCTCATAAAGAAGATGAAAAAGGGGTATATCCGTTAGAAGAAGCGATGAATGCCAAGATTTTTATGGTTCGTTATCTGTCTGAAAAAGCAAAAGCTCCTTCTTCCGGAAAGTTTTTAACTTATCGGGAGGTACCGTGGGGAGAAGTTTATTTTAGACAATTTCAGGGACGATGCCTGATGCGTCTGGCATTTAGCTATGGAAATAAACTTGAGGCATTTAAAAAGGTAATGACTGCAATGGGAGCAAAACCGTTAGAGCAGGGAGACTGTGCCTTTGAGCTTGAGTTTATGGAAGGATTCTTCATTCGACTGATTCTGTGGGAAGGGGACGATGAATTTCCACCATCTTCACAGATTTTATTCTCAGATAATTTTGCAGTAACCTTTGCCGCAGAAGATTTAGCGGTGGCAGGAGATATCTGCATTAACATGATGAAAGCAGTCGAAAGAAAACTGTCTTAATATTGAAAATAATCTCTCGAATGTTAAATTTGGGAATCATAAATAAATTGAACATAAAAATAAGCACTTTGTGCTTAAATATAAAGAAAAGAGAGGAATAACATTATGGGATTTTCAACCGTACCATGTAATGAATTTGTGGAAGTACTGGCATCAAAAGCACCTGTACCTGGCGGTGGCGGAGCATCTGCATTGGTTGGTGCTGTTGGTACTGCACTTGGAAATATGGTAGGAAGCCTTACCGTTGGCAAGAAAAAATATGCAGAAGTAGAAGATGAAATGTGGGAATTAAAGAAAAAATGTGATGAACTTCAGAAAGATTTCCTGCGTTTAATCGAAAGAGATGCAGAAGTGTTTGAGCCGCTTTCCAAAGCTTATGGTATGCCTAGAGAGACAGAGGAAGAAAAAGCAGAAAAAGCAAGAGTAATGGAAATCGTATTAAAGGATGCCTGCTCTGTACCGATGGAAATTATGGAAAAATGCTGTGAAGCAATCGAAGTGATTGTTGAATTTGCAGCAAAAGGTTCTACTCTGGCAATCAGTGATGCAGGTGTAGGAGCTGCATTCTGTAAAGCAGCGTTAAAAGGTGCAAGTTTAAATGTCTATATCAATACTAAGTCCATGAAAGACAGAGAGTATGCGGAAGAACTGAACAAAAAAGCGGATGCAATGCTGGAAAAATATACAAAAATTGCAGATGAAACATTTGACAGTGTACTTTCCAGACTGAAATAAGTGAAAAACAATTGCGGAGGTTTAAGAAATGGCAAAGAGATTACTGGGTAAAGAAGTAACAGCAGCATTAAACGAAAGAATTAAAGCAGATGCGGAAGCACTGAAAGCAAAAGGAGTAAATCCAACTCTGTGTATTATTCGTGTCGGTGAAAATGAAAGTGATATTTCTTACGAAAGAGGAGCAACAAAACGTTGTGAAACATTAGGAGTAGCATGTGAAAAAATCCTTCTTCCGGAAGATGTAAGTCAGGAAGAACTGCTTGCAACAATCGATAAAGTAAATAAAAATGACCAGATTCACGGAGTTTTATTATTCCGTCCGCTTCCAAAACATCTGGATCAGTCTGTAATTGAGAATGCACTTGACCCTGCAAAAGACGTGGACTGTATGACAGATGGTTCTATGTCTGGCGTATTCACAGGCAAAAACGTTGGTTTCCCTCCATGTACACCACAGGCATGTATGGAAATCTTAGATCATTATGGAATTGACTGTACAGGTAAAAAGGCAGTTGTTGTTGGAAGAAGTCTTGTTGTTGGTAAACCGGCAGCAATGATGCTGATTAAGAAAAATGCAACTGTTACAGTGTGTCACACAAGAACAGTAGATATGCCATCTGTAGTAAGAGAAGCAGACATCGTAATCGTAGCAGCAGGACGTGCGGGTGTTGTAGATGACACTTATTTAAGAGCAGGTCAGGTTGTAATCGATGTAGGAATCAATGTAAATGCAGAAGGAAAGCTTTGTGGAGACGTTGATTTTGAAAAAGCAGAACCAATCGTAGAAGCAATTACTCCGGTACCAGGCGGTGTTGGAAGTGTAACAACATCTGTTTTAGTTGGACATGTTGTAGAAGCTGCAAAACGTAAATTTGCTTAAATTACATAGTTGTTATTCTTAGGAATAGACAGGCTGGAATTCAATTGCAAGTTCCAGTCTGTTTTTTGTTCTAATAATGAAAAAACGGGCATATACTTTAGCAGTATAATAAGGGGGAATCTATATGGATACCTATAATATCTATAAAGATATACAAGCCCGCACAAGGGGAGAAATTTATATTGGTGTGGTAGGACCGGTACGGACAGGAAAATCTACCTTTGTAAGAAGATTTATGGAATTGGCAGCGCTTCCCAATATGGAGGAAAACCAGCAAAAAGAGGTAAGAGACCAGCTTCCGCTTAGCGGTTCTGGAAAGTTAATTACAACCGTAGAACCCAAATTTATCCCAAAAGAAGCTGCAAAGATACAAATAGCAGAGGGATTGGAAGCAAAGATTCGTTTAATTGATTGTGTTGGATATATGGTGCCTGAGGCGGCAGGAAATATAGAAGAAGGCAAAGAACGAATGGTAAAAACTCCCTGGTATGCACAGGAAATTCCATTTCATCAGGCAGCAGAGACTGGAACAAAAAAAGTCATAGAAGAACATTCTAATATTGGTCTGGTGGTGACTTGTGACGGCTCATTTGGGGAAATTCCAAGAAAAAATTACATAGAAAGTGAAGAAAAAACGGTGGCTCAGTTAAAAAGAGCTGGAAAGCCATTTTTGATTCTTTTAAACTCTCAGAAGCCATACAAAGAAGAAACACTGGAATTAGCGGAAGAATTAAAAAAGAAATATCAGGCTGGTGTGATTAGTGTAAACTGTGAGCAGTTGAGAAATGATGATGTGACGAGAATCCTTGAGAGAGTGTTGTATGAATTTCCGATTGTCCAGATGGAATTTTATATTCCCAAATGGGTAGAAATGTTATCTTCGGAGCATTATTTAAAAGAAGAACTGATTTCGTGTGTACAGCAGATGATGCAAACGATGCATTACATAAAAGATGTGACAAAAGACCGGCTGGAGTTTGAAAGCCAGTATGTAAAAGGATTATTCTTAGAAACATTAGATTTATCAAGTGGAAAAATAAAAATCCGTATTGATATGGATGACAGCTGGTATTATGCTATTTTGAGTGAAATGACAGGGGTTGATATTTCAGATGAATATGAACTGATTCATATGATGCAGGAACTTTCTAAGATGAGAGGGGAATACTTAAAAGTAAAAGATGCAATAGAGTCCGTTCAGGCGAAAGGATATGGTGTGGTAACTCCGGATAAGACAGAAATTCGTTTGGAAGAACCAATTATCATAAAACAGGGAAATAAATATGGAGTAAAGATTAAATCTATCAGCCCTTCCATTCATTTGATTCGTGCCAATATAGAAACAGAGATTGCGCCGATTGTAGGAAGTGAAGAACAGGCAAAAGATTTGATTGCCTATATTAAATCCAACAATTCCGGAGAAGAGAGTATCTGGCAGACCAATATTTTTGGCAAATCAATTGGACAATTGGTGGAAGATGGAATTCATCGGAAATTAATACAGATTAGTGATGAAAGTCAGGTGAAGTTACAGGATACCATGCAGAAAATTGTAAATGACAGCAAGGGCGGTCTGGTCTGCATTATTATCTAAGGAGTCTGTATTATTGATTGACTTTTGAGCCATGAAATTATATAATTACAGGGAGAAAGAAAGTAGAAAAAGCAGAGTCGGTGCAGATGTGGAAACAGGTGAAATTCCTGTGCAAGTCCGTTACTGTACAGCCAGATACACATGTGCCGGAGAAAAAGAATATCTGCGGCAACCGGATGTTTTGAAAGAATAAAATGTGCCGTTGTCAGGAAATCTGACAGCGGTTTTTTGATTCTTATGAAACTTCATTTTAACCAAATCAAGGAAGTCCCCTGCTTCAATTGCAAAAAGCAATAAACAGGGGTGGGGACTTGCTTGTATCAGGAGGGGGCAAGCCCCTTCTGATAAGCTGCGTAGCAGCTATTTGGTTATGAGCAAGTAGCGAAAGCGGATTGCGAATATCCGCTTGACTAATCAAAAACTGCCCTGCTTTCAGAAACTTTAGAGAAGAGAAAAATACAGCGAGAGAAAAGGACAGAGATGGCACATAAAACAGGTCTGGAAGAATATTACATTATTAAAAATAATAAAAAAATGCGTTATGGTTATACGACTGGTTCCAGTGCAACGGCAGCAGCAAAAGCGGCAGTTAAAATGCTGTTGTCAAAAGAAGTAGTGAACACGGTATCGCTTATGACGCCAAAAGGGATTTTATTAAACCTGGAGATTCTTCATATCAACATCGAAGAAAACCAGGTTTCTTGTGCTGTAAAAAAAGATGGTGGGGATGACCCTGATATGACAAATGGTCTGGAAATCTTTGCATTAGTCAAAAAAACGAAGCAGGCGGGAGTCTTTATTGACGGTGGAGAAGGAGTTGGTCGAATTACTAAGAACGGACTGGAACAGCCGATAGGAAATGCGGCAATCAACCAGGTTCCAAGACGCATGATTACAAAAGAGGTGGAAGAGATCTGTTCTCAGTATGAATATGAAGGCGGGATTTCTGTCTTGATTTTTGTACCGAAAGGAGAAGAGATTGCAAAGAAAACCTTTAATCCAAAACTTGGAATTGTAGGTGGAATTTCAATCTTAGGGACTTCTGGAATTGTAGAGCCGATGAGTGAGGCTGCCTTGATTAGAAGTATTGGAGTCGAGATGCGTCAGAGAATTGCAAATGGTTCTGAGTATCTGTTAGTTACACCGGGAAATTATGGAAGTTCGTATCTAAAAGAGGAACTGAAATTACCGCTTGCGGAATCTTTAAAATGCAGTAATTATGTTGGCGAAACCGTAGATATGGCAGTCGATATGGGAGCAAAAGGAATTTTGTTTGTGGCACATCTTGGAAAGTTTGTAAAGGTTGCAGGAGGGATTATGAATACCCATTCCCGTTCGGCAAATGCAAGGGCAGAACTGATGGCAGCAAACGCAATTCGTGCAGGTGCTTCATTAGAGACTGCAAAGCAGATTCTTGATACTGTCACGACAGATGAGGCTGTGCAGATTGCGAAAGAAGCCGGAATTTTAAAGGGGCTGATGCAGGAAATTACCGGTCGGATTGAAGAAAGTCTCAACCATCGTTCTTATGGAAGACTGGTTTGTGGAGCTGTAATCTTTTCCAATGAGCATGGCTATCTTGGACAGACAGAGCATGCAGATATGTTGATGAGAGAAATTAGAAAAAAGACACAGAAAGAGGAGAAAAAATGACAGGAAAATTATATGGACTTGGAGTTGGACCGGGAGACCCTGAACTGTTGACAGTAAAAGCACTTCGATTGGTAAAAGAAAGTGATGTAGTAGCGGTTCCGGGAGCAGTTGCAGAGGAAAGTGTTGCCTATAAAATTGTAAAAGGGGTATATCAGGAATTAGATGAGAAAAATCTCATTCCAATCCCAATGCCAATGACAAAAGACCCGGCTGTATTAGAAGAAAATCACCAAAAAGCAGCAGATACCATAGAAGAACTTTTAAAGCAGGGAAAACAGGTTGCATTTTTAACTTTGGGAGACCCGACTGTGTATTCTACTTATTTGTATGTACATAAACGAATTTTAGAGCGTGGTTATGAAGTAGAAATTGTAAGTGGAATTCCGTCTTTTTGTGCGGTAGCAGCAACTTTAAATATGGGACTGGTAGAAATGGCAGAACCGCTTCATGTGATTCCTGCAACGTACAATGCGGATACCATGGATGAGGTATTAAAACTTCCGGGGACAAAAGTTTTGATGAAAACCGGAAGGAAAATGAAAGCAGTCAGAGAGAGTATTTTAAGAAGTGGTCAGGATGCAGTTATGATTGAGGATTGTGGCATGCCGAGTGAAAAGATTTATAAAAGTGCCGAAGAAATACCGGAACAGTCCGGATATTATTCATTAATTATTGTGAAGGAGAAAAAATAAGATGATACATTTTGTAGGAGCAGGTAGTGGAGCACCGGATTTAATTACAATCCGAGGAAAGAAGTTTTTAGAGGAAGCGGATGTGATTATCTATGCAGGTTCATTGGTTAATCCACAGCTTTTAGACTATGCAAAAGAAGGTTGTCAGATTTATAACAGTGCCAAGATGACCTTAGAAGAAGTACTCGATGTGATGAGAGAGGCAGAAAAAGCAGAAAAAATGACGGTACGTCTGCATACAGGAGACCCATGTCTGTACGGAGCAATTCGTGAACAGATGGATGTACTTGATGAAGAAGGGGTTTCTTATGATTATTGTCCAGGTGTCAGTTCTTTTTGTGGGGCAGCATCAGCACTTAATTTAGAGTATACACTTCCTGAAGTATCCCAGAGTGTGATTATTACAAGGATGGCAGGTAGAACTCCGGTACCGGAAAAAGAAAGTATTGAGTCATTTGCAGCACATCAGGCTACAATGGTTGTATTCTTAAGTACGGGTCTGTTAGAGGAACTTTCCAAACGTTTAATCGAGGGTGGATATTCCAAGGATACACCGGCAGCAATTGTATATAAAGCGACCTGGGAAGATGAGAAATCTTTTGTCTGTACGGTTGGTACATTGGCACAGACTGCAAAAGAAAATCAGATTACCAAAACGGCTCTGATGATTATCGGAGAGGCAGTTGCACATTCAAATTATGAACGGTCAAAATTATATGACCCGGGATTTACAACAGAGTTCAGGAAAGGAACGGATGCAGAATGAAGATATCAATTATAAGTTTCAGCAGAAGCGGATATCGCATTGGAGAAATGCTCAGTTGGTTTTTAGGCGAAGGCGGGCATGAAGTAGAGGCATTTACAAAGAGTAAATACACAAAAAAGATATTGGATGAGTCACAGGTAGAGGCAGATGACAAAGCATTTCGTAATGTAAAAGAATTTGCAAAACCGATTGATTCTTCTCTTCGAGACTGGACAGGACGCCGTTTTGCACAAAGCGATGCGATTATCTTTATCGGAGCTTGTGGGATTGCGGTACGAAGCATTGCTCCATTTGTGAGCAGTAAAAAGACAGACCCTGCAGTAGTGGTTATTGATGAGCAGGGAAAATTTGCAATTTCTTTGTTATCCGGTCATATTGGTGGGGCAAATGAACTGACAGAGGAAATCAGCAATCTTCTGCATGCAACACCGGTTATTACAACTGCGACAGATATTAACAATAAATTTGCAGTGGATGTATTTGCAAAGACAAACGGATGCTATATTTCTGATATGACAATGGCAAAAGAAATTTCAGCAGCACTTGTAAATGGAAATAGTGTAGGATTTGCCAGTGATTTTCCATGGGTTGGAGAGATTCCGAAAGAGTTACAGCTGTTGGATGAAGAGGACGAGACAAAAGAAAAACCGGAGATGGGAATTTATGTGACAAATAGTTATCTGAAACATCCATTTGTACATACCCTTTATTTGGTTCCGAAGATTATTACTCTTGGAGTAGGCTGTAAAAAAGATACACCGGCAGACACTGTGGAAAAAGTAGTTAGAAAAGCGTGCGATGAACTCTTAATTCCATCTGTTTCGATGGAGCTGGTAGCCAGTATTGATTTAAAGAAAGAAGAACAGGGAATCTTAGAATACTGTAAAGAGAGAAATCTTCCGTTTGAAACTTACAGTGCAAAACAGTTAAAAGAAGTAGAAGGAAGTTTTGCAGAATCGAAATTCGTAGAGGAGACAACGGGTGTAGACAATGTCTGCGAGCGAAGTGCAATTCTTGGAAGTAGTAAACATGGAGAAAAAAGTAATCTGATTCTTAGAAAATATGCAGAGGATGGCGTGACAGCAGCACTTGCCAGACGGAAATGGAGCGTACAGTTTTGAAAAAATTATATGTAGTTGGCATCGGACCTGGTGCTTATGAGAAAATGACAATTGAGGCAGCAGAGGCTTTAAAAAACAGTGATGTAATTATCGGATATACCGTATATGTAGACCTGGTAAAAGAACATTTTGCCGGAAAAGAATTTTTGACAACACCGATGAAAAAAGAGGTGGAGCGCTGTAAGATGGCATTTGAAGAAGCCATGAAAGGAAAGACGGTATCCATGATTTGCAGCGGGGATGCCGGTGTTTATGGAATGGCAGGCTTAATGTATGAAGTAGGAATGAATTATCCGGAAGTGGAACTTTCTGTTATTGCAGGTGTAACCGCAGCAACAGGCGGAGCAGCGGTATTAGGAGCTCCACTGATTCATGACTTCTGCCTGATTAGTTTAAGTGACCTGCTGACCCCATGGGAGAAAATCGAGACCAGACTTTTAGATGCAGCGCACGGAGATTTTGTGATTTGTCTGTATAATCCGTCCAGTAAGAAACGCCATGATTATCTGCAGAAAGCCTGTGATTTAATGTTAAAATATAAAAGTGAAGAAACAGTCTGCGGAATTGTTGGAAACATTGGAAGAGATGGAGAAAGTGAGAAGGTTATGACGTTAAAAGAACTGCGTGATACACAGGTCGATATGTTTACAACGGTATTTATTGGAAATTCTCAGACAAAGAATATCAATGGAAAAATGGTGACACCAAGGGGCTATAAAAATGTGTAAGGTGCTTGTATTTGCAGGGACAACAGAAGGCAGAAAAATTTCAGAATTTTTAGAAAAACAAAAAATCCAGACACATGTCTGTGTAGCAACCGAGTATGGAGAGACACTTCTGCCAAAGAGCAGTTATCTAAGTATCTCTCATGAAAGGTTGGATGAAACTGCAATGAAAGAGGCGATGCAAAATATGCATCCGTCTCTTGTCATCGATTCAACCCATCCTTATGCTGCGGAAGTAACAAAAAACATTCGCAAGGCATGTGAGGAGACAAAAACGGAATATGTACGTCTTTTACGTGCCGGAAGTACAGAGGATACAAAGAATGATTCCAGTGTATATGTAGATTCCGTGGATGAGGCTGTAGAATATTTAAGTACAACAACAGGAAATGTTTTAGTTACCACGGGAAGCAAGGAAATTCATAAGTATACAAAGATTGAAAATTATAAAGAACGAATTTTTGCGCGTGTACTTTCTCTTTCTAATGTTGCCGAACACTGTAAAAGTCTTGGATTTGAAGGACGAAATCTGATTTGTATGCAGGGACCGTTTTCTATGGAATTAAATGAGGCAATGCTTCGACAGCTTGATTGTCGTTATCTGGTAACGAAAATGTCCGGAGTGACAGGCGGGTATGAGGAAAAACTGGAAGCGGCAAAGCGGGCAGGCTGTATCTGTGTGATTGTAGGTCGGCCATTAAAAGAAGAAGGACTTGGATTAATCGAATGTAAAGCATTATTATGCCGGCGTTTTGGATTAAAACAAAACCAGAAAGTCTCTCTGGTTGGAATTGGAATGGGAAATCCAGATACCTGCACAATAGAGGCAATCAAAGCAATTAAAGAGGCAGAACTTTTAATTGGAGCAAAACGGATGGTCGAATCTGTGTTGCACTCGGAACAGGATGTGTTGATTGAATATAACAGTGAAAAAATAAAAGTATATCTGGATAAGCATCCGGAATACGAAAAAATTGCGGTATTGCTTTCTGGAGATGTCGGATTTTACAGTGGTGCAAAGAAACTGCAGGAAACATTAAAAGAGCGCGAGGTAAGGCAGATAAGCGGACTTTCGTCACCGATTTATTTTATGGCGAAAATCGGACGCTCCTGGGATGATGCGGTTATCACCAGTGCACATGGGAAAGAAGAAAATCTGGTGGAACTGATAAAAACACATCAGAAAGTGGTTTCGATTTTAGGAACAAAAGATGCGGTGGCAAATCTTGCAAAGACGTTGACAAATTATGGAATGGGAAAGGTGATTTTTTTTGTAGGAGAACGTCTTTCTTATCCAGACGAAGCAATTGTGCAGGGAAGTGCAGATTCCTTCTGTGATTATGAGGGCGATGCCTTAAGTGTGATTTATATAGAAAATAAAGAGGCGGAAGGCTTACCATCCACACATGGCGTAAAAGATAGTGCGTTTTTAAGAGATAAAGTGCCAATGACCAAAGAAGAAGTGCGCTGTGTTTCTTTGGCGAAACTTGGCTTAAGGGAAGATTCTGTCTGTTATGATGTGGGAGCGGGTACAGGTTCTGTGTCTGTCGAAATGGCACTTCGCACGCCAAAAGGCAGGGTTTATGCAATTGAAAAGAAAGAAACGGCAGTGGAGCTGTTAAAAAAGAACAAACAAAAATTTATGACGGATAATCTCTCTGTAATAGAAGGAGTGGCACCGGAAGCATTAGAAGCACTTGAAGTACCAACACATGCTTTTATCGGAGGCTCTTCTGGAAATATGGAATCTATTTTAAGATTACTGCTTGAAAAAAATCCGAAGATTCGCGTTGTAATTAACTGTATTGCACTTGAAAGTGTAGCAGAAGCCAATCGTTGCATGAAAGTACTGCCATTTGAAGACGTAGAAATGATACAGTTAAGTGTAAGCCGTGCAAAAAAAATCGGAAGCTATCAGATGATGATGGGAGAAAATCCGATTACGATTTTTTCTGCAACAGGAAAGAAAGAAGAAAAAGAGGAGGAATAGTCGTAATGAAGATACCTCGTTTTTTGATTTGTGCAGGGGCAAGTGGAAGTGGCAAAACCTTGATTACCTGTGGACTGCTTCAGGCACTTATAAATAGAGATAAGAAAGTAGCTTCTTTTAAGTGTGGACCGGATTATATTGACCCGATGTTTCATACCAAGGTAATCGGAACTCATTCGAGAAATCTGGATTCTTTTTTTGTGAATGAGCCTGTTTTAAACTATCTGCTTTCCAAAAACTGCAAAGGTATGGACATTGCAGTGATGGAAGGTGTGATGGGATATTATGACGGTGCAGGAGGGATTACTTCCAAAGCCAGTGCTTATGAAGTGGCCTCTATGACAAAGACACCGGCGGTTTTGATTGTAAACTGTAAGGGAATGAGTGTTTCTATTGTGCCTTATATTAAGGGATTTTTGGAATATAAAGAAAATAGTCAGATAAAAGGCGTAATATTAAATCAGATGCCTGCAATGCTCTACCCGAGAGTAAAGCAGTTAATTGAATCAGAGTTAGAAATTCAGGTACTTGGATATGTGCCGAAAGTAGAGGATTGTGTGATTGAAAGCAGGCATTTAGGACTAATTTTACCAGATGAGATTGCAGATTTTAAGGAACGGCTTGCAAAGCTTGCTAAGGTGTTAGAAGAAACCATTGACATGGAAAAACTGCTTTTGCTTGCAGAGAATGCACCGGATTTAGAAGAAGAAATCCCATGGGACAAAGACAGCGAGTATGCGTTTCAATTAGAACAGCCGGTTCGGATTGGCATTGCAAGAGATGAGGCGTTTTGTTTTATTTATGAGGATAATCTGCAGTTATTACGAAATATGGGTGCAGAGCTGGTAGAGTTTTCACCGCTTCATGATGAAAAACTTCCAAAAAACCTGTATGGATTGATTTTTTATGGAGGTTATCCGGAACTCTTTGCAAAGCAGTTAGAAGAAAATCATTCGATGCGGGAAGCGATTAAAAAGGCTTATGAAAAGGGAATGCCTGTGATTGCAGAATGTGGCGGTTTTATGTATCTGCATGAGACGATGGAAGATATGGAGGCAAAACCGCATAAAGGAGTCGGCATTATAAAAGGAGAATCCTATCGGACTTCAAAGCTTGGCAGATTTGGCTATATTTCGCTTAAATCAAAGACAAATCGAGTGTTGGAAGAAAATTGTGATGAGATTCCAGCACATGAATTTCACTATTTTGATTCCACTTCGTGCGGAAGTGATTTTGTGGCGAAGAAACCATTTAGCAGCAGAAGCTGGGAGTGTATTCATTTAGAAAACCATCTTCTGGCAGGATTTCCTCATTTTTATTATTACGGAAATCCTGCTGTGGCAAAGGGAATTTTAAAGAGTTGTCAGATGTATAAAGATAAGACGATATGAAAGGATTCTGAGACTACATAAGAAAAGGAGTATGAAAATGAAACTGGAAGAAGCGCTGAAAAAAATAGAACCATTAGATGAAACAGCGATGGATGTATGCAAGAAAAGATGGGATGCGATTGCACATCCACTGCACAGTCTTGGAAAATTAGAAGATATGCTGGTACAGATTTCAGGGATTACCGGCAGTGCGGATATTGATGTAAGAAAAAAGGCACTCGTTCCGATGTGTGCAGATAATGGTGTGGTAGAAGAAGGTGTCACACAGACCGGACAGGAGATAACGGCGCTTGTCTGTGAAAATTTTCTTCAGACGAAAGCAGTATCAAGTATTATGTGTAAGAGTGTAGGTGCGGAAATTTTTCCAGTTGATGTGGGAGTGGCAAGTAACGTCAGTATTTTGAACCGTAAAATTGCTTATGGAACAAAAAATATGGTAAAAGAACCTGCTATGACAAAAGAACAGGCAGTTCAGGCAATCGAAACCGGAATTGAAATGGTGGAAACGTTAAAAGCAAAAGGCTATGGAATTATTGCAACTGGAGAGATGGGAATTGGAAATACAACGACGAGCAGCGCAGTTGCTTCGGTTATTTTAAAACGTCCGGTAGAAGAAATGACGGGAAGAGGAGCAGGGCTTTCTTCTGAGGGATTGAATCGTAAAATTACGGCAATCAAAAAAGCGGTTGCCCTTCATAAGCCAGATCCAGAAGATGGAATTGATGTGGTTTCCAAAGTAGGTGGTTTTGATATTGCAGGAATTGCAGGTCTTTTTATTGGCGGTGCAGTATATAAAGTTCCGATTGTAATTGATGGAGTAATTTCCGCAGTAGGAGCTTTGGTTGCTGTCACCATCTGTCCGCAGTGTAAAGATTATATGCTGGCAAGTCATGTGTCAAAAGAACCGGCAGGACAGTTATTACTGGAAAGTCTTGGAAAAGAAGCGCCGCTTCACTGTGATATGTGTCTGGGAGAAGGAACGGGAGCACTTAACTTATATCCATTATTAGATACAGCGGTAGCGGTTTATTATGGAATGAGTGATTTTAGTGGAATTGGCATGGAAGCTTATGTTCCGCTTCAGTAATAAAAGAGATAATAAGAGAGATATGAATAATAGGTGAGAAATTAGCCATTGAGAGATGGAATGAAAAGAGGATAAAAAGATGATTACACTTGTAACCGGAGGCAGTGGAAGTGGAAAATCTGCTTATGCGGAAGAGGTATTGACCGGTTTTGGAGACTTTCCACGAATTTATATTGCCACAATGTATCCCTTTGATGAAGAGAGTAAAAAGAGAATTGAGCGTCACCGAAAGATGCGGGCAGAGAAAAATTTTAATACAATAGAATGTTACACCGGTCTTCGGAACTTAGAACTTCCCGAAGGCTGCTGTGTGCTTCTTGAGTGCATGTCTAATCTGGTAGCGAATGAAATGTTTCAGGAAGATGGGGCAAAGGATGACACAGTGCCAGAGATTTTAGAAGGAATTTCAGAAATCGAAAAACAGGCAAAAGAACTGGTCATTGTAACAAATGAGATTTTTTCAGATGGAATTGACTATGATGAAGAAACAAAACGATATCAGAGTTATCTTGGAAAAATCAATCAGGAGCTGGCAAAGCGTGCAAAAGCGGTGGCAGAAGTGGTTTATGGAATACCAGTTGAGAGAAAGAATCAAAAAGGAGTTATCCGGGAGAAGAAAAATGGCACAGAAAAATGAAAAGAAAACAACAACGGCAGGTCAGCTTGCAAACAGTTTTAAAATTGCATTTTCTATGTATTCTAAAATTCCAATGCCGCAAAGTGAGTGGAGTAAAGAAAATATGCGTTATGTGATGTGTTTTCTTCCGTTAATCGGAGCGGTCATTGGATTTTTAAGCTGGATTTGGGGAACATATGCAGGACTGTTTGTACACAGCCATAATTTTTATACAGTCATCCTTGTTTTGATTCCGGTGTTGGTAAGTGGAGGGATTCATTTAGATGGACTGCTTGATACATCAGATGCATTAAATTCTTATCAGCCAAGAGAAAAAAAATTAGAGATTTTAAAAGATTCCAATGCAGGAGCATTTGCAATTATTGTGGGAATCTGCTATTTCCTTTTATATTTTGGTGTTTACAGTGAAATGACAGCAAGAAGCCTTCCGGTTATCTGCATTGGCTTTGTCTTATCAAGAGCACTGGGAGCATTGTCTATTGCAACGTTTCCAATGGCAAAGAATACGGGACTTGCAGCAACATTTTCTGACGGAGCACAGAAAAATACAGTCAAAGTGGTTTCTGTTATCGTGGCAGTACTTTCAATCCTTTTCATGATTGCAGTCAGACCGCTGATTGGGCTTTGCGTATTGGTTGGGGCAGGCTGTGAGTATCTTTATTATTATAAAATGTCCATGAAACAATTTGGTGGAATTACCGGAGACCTGGCAGGGTTTCATATACAGATATGTGAGTTGGTGATTGCCTTATCCGCAGTAATTGGACAAATCATAGGAGGATGAGAGATGAGACTGGTAATAGGCGGGGCTTTTCAGGGAAAGAAAGCTTATGTGGCAGAAAAATATCAGCTTCCAAATGAAAAAATGACAGACGGAAGTGCAGCGTCTTACGAAGAAATTTTTGACACTCCGTGCCTGTATCATTTTCATGAATGGGTAAAAGAAAGGTTAAAAGAAGGGAAAAAGTTAGAGAGTCTGGAAGAAGAGCTGATAGATAAAAATCCAGATATTATTCTGATTTCCAACGAACTGGGATATGGAGTTGTTCCGATTGACAAATTTGACAGAGAATATCGGGAAACAACCGGAAGAGTCTGTACCAGACTGGCAAAGAAGAGTAAAAGTGTAGTGCGGATTATCTGTGGAATGGAGTGTGTATTAAAAGATGAGTAAATTTTATCTGATTCGCCATTCCATTACAAAAGGAAATCTGGAAAAACGCTATATTGGAGCAAAAACAGATGAACCACTTTGTAAGGCAGGATATGAACTGCTCAAAGAAAAGCATTATCCGAAGGTAGAAAAAGTCATTGCAAGCCCGATGAAGCGCTGCATCGAAACGGCACAATTATTGTTTCCGGATACACAAATACAGATAGAGGAAAGTTTAAGAGAATGTGACTTTGGTGAGTTTGAGAACAAAAATTATCAGGAATTAAGTCAAAGTAAAGCGTATCAGGCATGGATTGACAGCAATGGAACACTTCCATTTCCGAATGGAGAGAGTCAGGAAAGTTTTAGAAAACGAAGCACAACCGGCTTTAAGCGTTGTATTGAGCAATGCTTAAAAGAAGAAATAAACGAAGCAGCATTTGTTGTGCATGGAGGCACAATTATGAGTGTTTTAAGTTCCCTTGCGACAAAAGAAAAAGATTATTTTTGCTGGCAAGTCAAAAATGCAGAGGGATTTTTAGTTGAAGTTACCAAAGAAGAATGGGAAAATACCCGTAAAGTAACCGTAATCAAAGAAATAAACGGGAAGGAATAAGAAAATGATAAAGTGGACAGCGGTAATGCTTGTGATTGGATTTTTACTGGATTTATTGATTGGAGACCCGAGATGGCTGTATCACCCGGTAAGAATTATTGGAAACAGTATCACTTTTTTTGAAAAGTGGCTGCGTAAGTGTTTTCCAAAAACCCCGTCAGGAGAAAAAATGGCGGGATGTGTTTTAGTGATTCTGATTTGTCTGGAAAGCAGTCTGGCTCCGTTTGTTTTGTTATTTCTTGCATTTAAAATTCATACCGCAGTCGGTATAGTGCTTGGTTCTTTTTTCTGTTATCAGATGCTTGCGACAAAGTCTTTAAAGGATGAGAGCATGCGTGTCTATGAAAAATTAGAACATGGAACAATCGAAGAAGCAAGAGTGGCAGTTTCAATGATTGTTGGACGTGATACACAGAATCTGAACAAAGAGGGAGTCACAAAGGCAACCGTAGAAACTGTTGCGGAAAATACTTCTGATGGAATTATTGCGCCGATTTTTTATATGGCAGTGGGTGGTCCGGTTTTGATGTATTTATATAAGGGAATCAACACGATGGATTCCATGGTTGCTTATAAAAATGACAAGTATCTGCATTTTGGCTGGTGTGCGGCAAAATTAGATGATATCGCAAATTTTATTCCGGCAAGAATTTCTGCTTTTTTGATGATCTTAGCAGCTTTTGTATGCAGATTAGACTGGAAAAATGCATGGCGTATTTTTAAAAGAGACCGGTATAATCATGCCAGTCCAAATTCTGCACAGACTGAGGCAGTAATGGCAGGGGCATTAGATGTGGCACTTGCGGGAAATGCTTATTATTTTGGAAAATTATATGAAAAGAAAACGATTGGAGATGCGATTCGCAAAATTAAGCCGGATGATATAATACTTGCAAACCGCATGCTTTATGTGGCAGCAACAATCAGTGTGATTTTATTTGCTGTCATTCGGATTCTTTTACAGCTGATATAGAAAATGTATGCCGGAATTTCAGGAATGTTTGATTGAAAGCGATCTATAAAAAAGGCTTTGAGCGTATATATATTGTAGTAGAATGGAGAAAAGAAAATGAGTTATCATACACATGGAGGAGATGTCTATCGAAATAAAAATGTGATTGACTTTTCTGCGAACTGTAATCCATTTGGAACTCCAAAGTCCGTAAAAGAAGCAGCCGTACAGGCAATGGAAGAAGTCTTTCATTATCCGGATACGGATTGTCAGGAATTAAGAGAAGCAATTGGAGTTTATGAAGAGGTTCGACCGGAGTGGATTATCTGTGGAAATGGAGCAGCGGATTTAATTTATCGTCTGGTGTTGGGTACAAAACCAAAACAGGCAGTGCTGTTTGCACCGACTTTTGCAGAATACGAACAGGCATTAGAAATCGTGAATTGCGAAGTGAAACATTATGAATTAAAAGAAGAAAACGGTTTTTGTGTGGAAGAAACCCTTTTGGACTGGATTACAGAAAAGACAGATATCGTATTTTTGTGTAATCCGAATAATCCAACCGGAGTACTCTTAGAAAGAAAATTTATCTTAGAGGTTTTAAAACGCTGTAAAGAAAAAAATAGTCTGTTTGTTTTAGATGAGTGTTTTGTTGATTTTGTGGAAGAACCTGAAAATCATACAATAAAAGATATGCTGAAAGAATATCCGAATCTGTTTCTTTTAAAAGCCTTTACAAAGCGTTATGCAATGGCAGGAGTCAGACTGGGATATGGTTTGAGCAGTAATCAAAGGTTGTTGGAAAAAATACAGCATTGTGGGCAGCCGTGGGCAGTTTCTACCGTGGCACAAAAAGCAGGGATTGCAGCATTAAAAGAAGAAGAGTATGTAAAGAGAAGTATGGCTTATGTGCATGCACAGAGAAAGAAACTGATAAAAAATTTAACGCTTCTTGGTTATAAAACCTTTGATTCAAAGGCAAATTATATTTTCTTTCAAGGGGAAGAAGGCTTGTATGAAAAATGTCTGGAAAAAGGAATTTTAATCCGGGACTGCAGTAACTATTATGGATTAAAAAAAGGATATTATCGTGTGGCGGTAAAGCTTCAAGAAGAAAATGAAAAACTGTTGGAAGTTTTAAAAGCATGCAGAAAGGATGGAGAAAAGTGGCAAAAGCGATTATGATACAGGGGACAATGTCAAATGCAGGAAAAAGCCTTTTGACAGCGGGGTTATGCCGTATTTTTAAACAGGATGGATATAAAGTTGCTCCATTTAAGTCTCAAAATATGGCATTGAATTCTTTTATTACAGAAGAGGGTCTCGAAATGGGACGTGCCCAGGTCATACAGGCAGAAGCGGCAGGAATCAAACCGTCTGCGCTGATGAATCCGATTTTATTAAAACCAACCAATAACATGGGAAGTCAGGTCATTGTAAACGGAGAAGTGCTTGGAAATATGAGTGCGAAAGATTATTATGCATTTAAGAAAAATCTTCGTCCGAAAATTTTAGAGGCCTATGAAAAACTGGCATCCGAATATGATATCATTGTGATTGAAGGAGCAGGAAGTCCGGCAGAAATCAATTTAAAACAGGAAGATTTTGTCAATATGGGAATGGCAAAGATGGCAAAAGCACCGGTGCTCTTAGTTGGAGATATTGACAGGGGCGGAGTATTTGCACAGCTTGTCGGAACAGTGATGCTGCTTGATGAAGATGAGCAGGATATGGTAAAAGGTCTGATTATCAATAAATTCAGAGGGGATAAAAGTATTTTGGACCCTGGAGTGGAAATGTTAGAAGAACGGACTAAAATTCCGGTGGTCGGAGTTGCACCGTATTTAAATGTAGATATTGAGGATGAGGATAGTCTGGCAGAACGCGTAAAAGGAAATCGAGAAGTGGATTTAATTGATATTGCAGTTATCCGCCTTCCGAGGATTTCAAACTTTACGGATTTTAATGCACTTGAAGTGATTCCCGGAGTTTCAGTACGTTATGTCAGAACGGTAAAAGAACTCAAAAATCCAGATATGATTATTCTTCCGGGTTCTAAAAATACAATGGAAGACCTTTTATGGATGCGCCAGAATGGATTAGAAGCTGCGATTTTAAAGAAAGCAGGGGAAGATAAGATTATTTTTGGCGTTTGTGGCGGCTATCAGATGTTAGGAGAAACTCTTTTTGACCCGGATGGTGTCGAATCCGGTGGAAAGATAAAGGGAATGGGATTGCTTCCGATGGATACCGTCTTTAAAGGCGCAAAGACCAGAACTCGCGTAGAAGGTCGATTTTTGGAAGTGACCGGTGCACTTTCTGCTTTAAGTCAGATTGAATTAGAAGGTTATGAAATTCATATGGGAGAATGTACCAGAAAAGAGAATGCAAAACCGCTTGTCACAATAACAGATAAAGTAAATGGGGATTCCAAAGCAGACGGAACGTATAAAGACAATGTGTATGGCTCTTACGTGCATGGAATCTTTGACAAAGAAGAAGTGGCAGAAGCAGTTGTAACTTCAATTGGAAAGAAAAAGGGACTCGATGTCAGTGAAATGACAGGGGTAGATTTTGCCGAATACAAAGAAAAACAGTATGACCTGCTTGCGGATGGTTTAAGAGAATACCTCGACATGGAAAAAATTTACAAGATATTAGAAGAAGGGATTTAATTGTGAAGACAAAGCTGGAGAATGTAAAACCAAAAGAAATTGAAACAAGAAGTTTTGAAATTATTACCGAAGAATTAGGGGATAAAAAATTACAGCCGGGTACAGAGTTGATTGTAAAACGTTGTATTCATACAAGTGCGGATTTTGATTATGCGGATAATCTGTATTTTTCCAAAGATGCGGTTCCTAAGGCAATTGAGGCGATTAAACACGGGGCATGCATTGTAACTGATACACAGATGGTAAAAGCCGGAATTAATAAAAAAGCACTTGCCAAATTTGGCGGTGAGGTGTATTGTTTTATGTCGGATGAGGATGTCGCAAAAAATGCAAAATCGGCAGGAAGCACAAGAGCAGCAGCAAGCATGGAGAAAGCGGCAAAACTTGGAAAACCGGTAATTTTTGCAATTGGGAATGCACCGACTGCGCTGGTGCGTCTGTATGAGTTAATTCAGGAAAAACAGATTCAGCCGTATTTGATTATTGGTGTACCGGTTGGATTTGTAAATGTTGTACAGTCAAAAGAGATGATTATGGAAACAGATGTCCCTTGTATTGTAGCAAAGGGAAGAAAAGGTGGAAGCAATATTGCAGCCTGCATCTGCAATGCATTGCTTTATATGATTGACAATGAAAGAGATTACTGGAAATAAATTTGAACGCAGATAAGCATTCCCCCGCTTCAAGTGCGCAGAGCACTAAGCGACTGCGTTCATGAGCAAGTAGCGAAGCGGATTGCGAATGTCTGCTTTACCTGAGTAGATGCAATAGATACGGAGGTGATAAGGCTTGAAGTGCGAACGATGTGGAAATCAGCTCGATGATACCGATTTATTTTGTCAAAAGTGCGGAAAAGCAGTATTTGAAGAGTATATGGACGATGATGACATCTGGGATGAATACGACAGAGAACCAAAAGTTGAACCGGAAGAAAAATTAGAAATTTCAAAAGAGATTCAACCGGAGAAAGCGTCAAAGGTCGAAGAAACCAAAGAAAGTCCGAAAGAGGAAAATAAGCAGGAAGAGGCGGCGAAAATGCCGCAGATTCCAAAAGAAGAATCCAAGCCAAAAAGAAAGACAGAAGCGAAAAAAGCAGACAAAAAAACAAAGAAAACAACAAGCAAAAAGACCGAAGAAGTGTCCGGTAAGAAAAGTCCGGTGGGATTGATTTGTGCCTGTATCCTGATGGTATGTCTTTTGATTGGGGTGCTCTGGGGAATGATGACGGTCAGACAGATGGAGAAGGAGCAGGCGACAAAGACAACGGCAGATAATAGTCAGGAACAGGAAAATCAGGCATCGGTTTCAACAGATAATGCGAAGACAGAAGAGACAACGAAACCGGATAAGGCAGAAGAAGCAGAGCAAAAAGAGAATGAGACTAAAACAGAAGAGCAGGAACAACAGCCGGAAGCGAAACCAGAAGAAGTAGAGCAAAAGAAACAGGACTATTTTGTTATGGTGGACAAAGAGGGCATAGATTTTAGTCAATATACAAAACTTACAGTTGCAAATGCGGAACAGAGTTCCATGGCAAGTTCCGGCAACTATGATTACAGTGCGAAGAGTGCAGCAGATGGAGATATTACTTCATCCTGGCAAGAAGGTGTAGAGGGACTTGGCGAAGGAACAGGAATCAAACTCAGCTTAGATGGAACACATAAAATTCGTTATATCGTATTATATCTCGGAAACTGGAGAAGTGATGAGATGTGGCAGAAAAATGCGAGACCGTCTAAGCTAAGTATCAATTTGGGAGACAATCAGGCGAAAGATGTAGAATTCTCCGATGAAAAGAAAGCATTTTGTCTTTCTTTTGATGAGCCGGTAGAGGCATCTTTTGTTTCCCTTTACATTCAGGCAGGTTATGCCGGTGCAAAGTGGAATGACAACTGTATTTCAGAAGTGGAATTTTATGAATAAAAGAATGAGTGAGAAAGGATTGATTATCCTCTACTCGCTCATTTTTGTTATTTCTCAATGGTTTTTAAATGTTCTACAAACAACTCTTGGATTCCGCGGTATTCGCCGAGTCCTTTTAAAATCGGTGTTACTTTATAACCGGCTGCTTTGAATTTATTATACCAGGAATCAGGGTCATCTCCTGCCATATCATTCTTTGCGTGGTCACCGGCTACAATCATAAATGGAGCAAGTACGATTTCTTCTGGCTTATAAGCGTCTACAAGGCGTTTTAAGCTGTCAATTGACGGATAGGCTTCTACGGTAGCAAGGAAGATATTTGGATGTCCTTTATCCTTAAATGCATAATCCAGAGCAGCGTAAATAGAATTTGAAAAATGAGTTGTGCCGTGTCCCATAAAGACGAGTGCCTGTTTTTTATTCAGCCAGGAGAATTCATCGGCTAAAATTTCAATGACTTTACTGGTATCTTCTTCAGAGGTAAGAAGTGGCGCACCAAATGAAATGGAATCAAAAGAATCTTTATAGGCAAGCGCATCTTCTTTCATTAAATCATTTTCAATTCCATTGATAACGTGAGTTGGCTGTACCAGGACATTGGTGATTCCATCCTGCTTCATCTGTTCCATTGCCTCAGATACAGTCATAATGTGTACATTGTCTCTGGCATTTACTTTTTTGATGATCATTTTACTGGTCCATGCACGATATAAAGAAGCATTCGGACATGCATTTTTTAAAGCTTCTTCAATAGCGTCAATGGTGACTTCTCTTGTGTCATTGTGGCTTGTACCAAAGCTGACAGCAAGAATTGCGGTTTTTCTTTCTACGTTTGTTTTCATAGTTCCTCCCTATTGTGTAGTATTGATATTTGTATCGGAAATATATTTTTCCAGTGTTTTTAAATTTTTTGGAAGCGGAAGAGTTGTCTTTAAAATTTGTTTTTGACAAAGACTGTGAAACAGTTCTAACACAGCGGGCGGTTCCAAATTTGTTTTTTCAAGCACACGAGGATTTGAAAAAACTTCTTCCGGTGCACCTTGCATTAAAACTTTTCCCTGATGAAATAAAATAACCTGGTCTGCCCATTCATAAGCGTAGTTGACATCATGGGTAGCCATGAAAACAGTAATTCCGGCTTTCGTCATGCGATTTACAATTTGATTTACCATAGTAGTATGTTTCGGATCAAGAGCAGCAGCAGGTTCATCTAAAATAATAATATCCGGTTTCATCACAAGAATATCAGCAATAGAAACCTGTTTTTTCTGTCCCCCGCTTAAAGCATGAGTAGGTTTATGACGAAATGGTGTAATTTCAAGCTCAGCGATTACATCTTCAACCGCTTTTTTGGCGTCTTCCTCAGAGTATCCGAGATTTAATACTCCAAAGGAAATTTCCTGATATACGCTCGCAGAAAAGAGCTGATTGTCGGGGTCCTGAAAAACAATTCCGATTTTGCTTCGAAGTTTTAGAAGCCCTTTACGGTCATAAGAATAAGGTTCCCCGTTATAATAAAGAGTTCCCGAACTTGGTTTGTGGATTCCGGTACAGCAGAGGAAAAAAGTTGATTTCCCGGAACCATTTGCACCCATAAATGCAATTTTCTGGCCTCTTGGAATCTCCAGGGAAAGACCATTTAAAGAGTGTGTTTTTTCATCATCATAAGAAAAATACAAATTATCTGCTTTTAAGATGATATCATTATTGTTCATGCAAAAAATTTCCTCCAGATAAAAAGAATTAAAAGAAACAGTTCAAAAAGTGTAATCAAAAAAATTACATGTTTTTTTGGTGGTTGATTTTCATTTAAAATGCGAATCGTGCCATCATAGCAACGGGTTTCCATGGAGTTATAAAGGGCATTGGAACGTTTTACTGCCCGCACCATAAGGGTAGAACACATTGCTGCAAAAGATTTTAGCGAAGTTTTATAGTTGCAGTTTCCGAGTCGGCAGTCCTGAGCAGTAGAAATATGATAAGCAGTGTCTAAAAGCACGAAGATAAAGCGATAAATTAAAAGCATTAATTCAATTAAAAGTTTTGGACAGTGAAGCTTATCAAGTACCATTAAAATATCAGGCATTGGTGTATTCAGAGAAAGGAAATACAGGCAGGATACAGCAGCAAGTGCAGTCAGGATTAATTGCAGGGCATAAAATGCGCCATACGTGCTTCCGGTTAAGTACCAGTTTCCGATTTTTATAGCAAATAAATCGAGTGGTTTTTGTTTCACGTTTACAAGAATCGCCAGTGTACTCAAAAATAAAAATGCCAGTGGAACACTTAAGAAATGAAGATAGCGAAAAAGGGGGATTCCACCTTTCCATACAGTGAGAATCCCCGTTACTGCTAAAACAATTCCTGCAATTACCATGGAACGACTCATTGCACAGATAATTAATGTAATCACGGCAAAAGCGAATTTTTCTGCGGCATTTTCATATCTGAGTCTGGAAGTATAACAAAGTTTATCAATTGTAATCATTCAAGACTCCTTTCTTGTGACAGGCGAAAGAATCATTCACCCTTTCCAAGCTTTTTACGCTCTACAAAACGTCCCATGAAGAAAGCAAGGACGCCGACACCGATAGAAGACTGTACACAGAACAGTAAACTTTCTACCTCACCCGGAAGTTCATGTCCAAGCATTTTTTCTAAAATTGGTTCTGCAATTGGCTGGAAAGAAGAGTCGACTTCTTCAACAACCTGGCTTCCGGCATCATCAGATCCGCCGAATTCAGCATCCTTTAAAGCAAATAATGGAATAAAGGCAATTAATAAAATAATAACCAATAAGGTAATGACTTTCTTTTTCATATTATTTTGCCTCCTTCATAAATCCGATTGCGCGAAGCTCCGGTTTTGCATAAGTTTCAAGTGCCATAATGATTAATACAGTTAAGATACCTTCGATAATTGCAAGCGGTACCTGAGTTGGTGCAAATACAAGTAAGAATTTACCCATTGCATTTAAAATGGTTGTATCAGCGTGATGAGCAAGTGCCATCTGAACTGCAGTTACACAGTAAGTAAATAAATCTCCTAAAGTTGCAGATAAGAAAATAGCAACCATTTTATTTACTTTGCATTTCTGACAGACTTTATAAATTGCAAAGGTTACAAATGGTCCGGCAATTGCCATGGAGAACGTGTTTGCTCCGATTGTAGTTAAACCGCCGTGTGCAAGTAAGATTGCCTGGAATAATAAAACAATAATTCCAAGAATGGAAACTGCACTTGGTCCAAATAAGATAGCGCCAAGACCGGTTCCTGTCATATGAGAACAACTTCCGGTAACGGAAGGAATTTTCAAAGAAGAGATAACGAATACGAAAGCACCGGACATAGCCAATAAGGTAATCAGGTTGCGGTGTTCATTTAATGTTTTCTTGATGGAGAAAAATCCGGCTGCAAGAAATGGCAGACAAAGGACTCCCCAGGCAACGCAGTATCCTGCAGGAAGATAGCCTTCCATGATATGCATAGCTGCTACGTTTGGAACAATACCAAACATAAGTGCAAATGCGGTAGCAAATGCGATGACGTGTTTTTGTTGTTTGTTCATTTTCATGACTCCTTTAACGTGATAAAGATTTAAAATAAAAAAACCTGCGGAAGAATTCCGGCAGGCCAAGTTGAGAATAAAAAACAGACTACGACTGTGTAGAGTGTTTTCATTCTTACACAAGGCCATCGTTCGTAACCATGTGTAAATCGTATGCAGCAGGCAGGTCTTCTGACTTAAGCGTCATTGCAGCATTTCGCCTTCCCGGTTTCCCAGTGGCAATGATGAAATGTGCTCTGCTAGTTACAGCGGCGTGACCGTGCGGGAATTGCACCCGGCTTTCCTATTATTCCGAAAAAAACGGACACCTGTGTACATTCAATTCTTTGTCCATTGTATTATTTCTCAAAGCATTTGTCAATTCATTTTTAGGCAAAAACCGACAAAAAACCTTAGGTTGCACCGAGGTACATTCTGTGCTAAGATGAACCAAGGATAAGCGAGAAAAAGCTTAAAAATATAAGAGGCGGAGTGAAGAGAAAATGAGTATTTCCATGATTGGAATCGATCACAGCAAAGCATCTGTAGATATCCGTGCAAAGTTTTCTTTTACAAAGAAAAGAGCAATAGAGGCAATGAAAAAGTTAAAAGAAGAACATGGTATCTTAGGATGCATTATTTTATCCACCTGTAACCGGATGGAAGTTTGGGTCAGCACGCAGGATGACGAAGAAATTTCTCTGTATGATTTTTTATGCAAAGAAAAAGAAGTGGAAAAAGATGAGTATCAGGATTATTTTATGAAACGTGAAAATGAAGAGGCAGTTCGGCATTTGTTTTATTTAACCAGTGGATTAAAATCGCAGATTCTTGCTGAGGATCAGATTATTACACAGGTAAAAGATGCGCTGACTTTAGCAAGAGATGCCTATTGTACAGATAACGTACTTGAAGTACTGTTTCGTATGGCGGTTACAGCGGCGAAGAAAGTAAAAACAGAAGTAACGTTTTCAAGAGCCAATACTTCTGTGATTCATCAGGCAATGGAACGCTTAAAAAATCAGGGATTTTCGTTTGAGGGAAAAACCTGTATGGTAATTGGAAATGGTGAAATGGGAAAAGTGACGGCACTTGCTTTAAAAGAAGCCGGAGCAGACGTAACCGTAACCGTACGTCAGTATCGAAGTGGTGTTGTAAACATTCCACAGGGATGTAAACGCATTAATTATGGAGAACGAATGGAACTTCTTCCTGATTGTGATCTGGTTGTTTCAGCAACAGCCAGTCCGAATTATACCTTGACAAAAGAAAACTTTGAGGAAATTAAGTTAGATGCAGCATCTGTCGTTTTGATAGATTTGGCTGTTCCAAGAGACATTGACCCTGAAGTAGGAAAATTACAAAATGTTTCCTTGTATGATATTGACAGTTTCCGAATTGATGCAGCGTCTCCAAAACTTCAGGCGAGTATGCAAAAAGCAGGAGAAATCTTAGATGACCAGATGAAAGAATTTTATGACTGGTTTAATGGCAGAGATATTTTCCCGAGGATTGAAGAGATTAAAGCCGATGCCGTAGAGGATTTAAACTTACGAATTACCAAAATTTTAAAAAAGACTCCAATGGAACAAAAAGACAGAGAAAGCCTTTTAAGAGCGATTGATACGGCTGCCGGAAAAGTGGTAAATAAAATGATTTTCGGGCTTCGTGATTCTCTGGAACAAGAAGTATTTTTAGACTGTGTGGAGGGACTGGAAAAAATATATGAAAGCTGATGAAAAAAAATATTTTCCGATGTTTGTGGACTTAACACAGAAAAAAGTAACTGTGATTGGCGCAGGTAATATTGCAAAACGAAGAATCGAAACTTTGCTTTCCTTTGCCGGCACAATTGAGGTGATTGCACCGGATGCCTGTGAAAGGATAAAAGAACTGGCAAAAGAGGGCAGACTGGTCTGGAAAGAAAAAGCGTATGACAGGGAAGACTTATATGATGCAGATTTAGTGCTCTCTGCGACAAATAATGAAAAGGTAAACAATGATGTTTACAGTGCATGTAAATGTCTTGGGATTTCAGTCAATACAGCAAGCAACCGAATGAAATGTGATTTTTATTTTCCATCAATTCTTCAGAAAGAAGAAACAGTGATTGGATTAAATAGTGCAGGAAATCCTGCAAAAACAAAAAATGTGAGAAAAGAAATGCAAAAATGGATAGAAGAAGCAGGGGAGAAGCATGAGTAAAAAAGTGATAATTGGCAGCCGTGAGAGCCGGCTTGCAGTAATTCAAAGTGAGATGGTAAGAGATTATATCCTTTCTTATAATAAAGACTGTGAAGTAGAACTGCTCACAATGAAAACTACAGGAGATAAGATATTAGACCGTACGTTAGATAAAGTGGGAGGAAAAGGGCTGTTTGTCAAAGAACTTGACAAGGCGTTGTTAGAAAAAAAGAGTCAGCTTTCGGTACACAGCTTAAAGGATATGCCGATGGAAGTACCGGAAGAACTTCCGCTTTTAGCATTTTCCAAACGAGAAGACCCAAGAGATGTACTGGTACTTCCGGAAGGGATCAAAGAACTGGATGAATCAAAACCGATTGGCTGTTCAAGTCTCAGACGAACTCTTCAGCTAAAAGAACTGTATCCGAATATGAAATTTAAGAGTGTCAGAGGAAATGTACAGACCAGACTTAAGAAATTAGATGAAGGACAATATAGTGCGCTTGTACTTGCAGCAGCAGGATTGAAACGTCTGAAGCTGGAAAATAGAATCAGCCGTTATTTTGAACCGGAAGAAGTGCTTCCGGCAGCAGGACAGGGGATTTTGGCAATTCAGGGAAGAAAGGATGAGGATTACTCTTATCTGGATGGCTATAATGATGAGGATAGTGAATGTGCAGCACTTGCAGAGCGTGCCTTTGTGCGTTACTTAGATGGTGGTTGTTCTTCTCCGGTCGCAGCACATGCAAAAGTAGAAAAAGACAAAATAATTTTGACCGGTCTGTATTATGAAGAAGAAAGTGGTGCATGGAGAAAAGCAAGTCTTAGAGGAAAAAGGGAAGAAGCAGAAGAACTTGGAATCCGTTTGGCTAAGCAGTTAAAATATCCGGGGAAAGTATGGTTGGTAGGAGCCGGTCCTGGAGATATTGGACTGTTTACTTTAAGAGGAATGGAAGTATTAAAGAATGCAGAAGTAGTGGTATACGATAGTCTGGTTGGACAGGGGGTGCTTTCTAAAATACCAAAGGGAGTACGTCTGATTAATGTTGGAAAGCGTGCTTCTCATCATACCATGCCACAGGAACAGATTAATCAGGTACTTGCAGAAGAAGCAAAAAAAGGACTGCGTGTGGTGCGCTTAAAAGGTGGAGACCCATTTTTGTTTGGAAGAGGCGGAGAAGAATTGGAATTGCTTCATAAAGAGGGAATTCCTTATGAAGTTGTGCCGGGTGTGACTTCTTCAATTGCAGTTCCGGCATATAACGGAATCCCTGTAACACACAGAGATTTCTGCTCTTCTTTGCATATTATTACGGGACATAAGAAAAAGGGCGACACTTATGATATTGACTTTAAAGCCTTAGTAAATACCAAAGGGACATTGGTATTTTTAATGGGAGTCAGTGCTTTAGAAGATATCTGTAATTCTCTTTTGCAGGCAGGAATGGATGAAAAGATGCCTGCTGCAATTTTGCAAAAAGGAACAACAGCAGGTCAAAAAAGAATTGTGGCAACTGTCAGCACCCTTGCAGAAGAAGTGAAAAAACAGGGAATTGAGACACCGGCAATTATTGTGGTCGGAAAAGTATGTGCCCTTGCAGATGAATTTGCGTGGTATGAAAAACTTCCACTCTTTGGCTGTAAAGTACTTGTGACAAGACCAAAAGAGACGATTTCTTCCATGGCACATAAACTGCGTTTATTAGGAGCAGAAGTACTGGAACTTCCGGCAATTCGTACCGAGCCATTAGAAGACCAGAGTTTGTTAAAAGAGGCATTGAAAGAACTGGATTCTTATCAGTGGATTGCGTTTACCAGTCCAATTGGCGTTAAAGTATTTTTTGATGAAATGAAACAGAATAGTGTGGATGTCCGTAAATTGGGGCAGGTAAAAATTGCTTCCATTGGAAAAGGAACAAGAAAAGCCTTAGAAGAAAGAGGATTATTTGTAGATTTGATGCCTGCTGTATTTGATGGAGATTCTCTTGGAAAAGCGTTGTGTGAAGCCTGTGAGGGAACAGAAAAAATTCTGATTCCGAGAGCAAAAATTGGTGGAAAAGAGATTTTAGCACAGTTAGCAAAGAAGCCGGGGCTTATTGTAAATGATGTACCGACTTATGATACTTTTTATGAAGAACAGGAAATCATTGACATTAAGAATTTATTTGAAAATGGAGAAATTCAGACCGCAGTATTCACAAGTGCTTCAACAGTAAGAGGATTTGTGAATGCAGTTTCGGGGCTTGATTTTGAGAAAGTAAGAGCTGCTTGCATTGGGAAACAGACCAAAGCAGAAGCCGACAGCTATGGCATGCAGACATTTATGGCAAAAGAGGCAACCATTGACAGCGTGACAGATTTGGTTGTAGACTTAAATAAAAAATAGGATATTCTCAGAATTCGAGAGTGCCCGATAAGTAAAATAAAGGAGTGAAGACCTCATGGATATGACAATCCGACCAAGAAGATTAAGAAAAAGTGAAACGCTGCGTAAGATGGTACGCGAGACAAGAATGGATAAAAGTTCTTTGATTTACCCATTATTTGTAAAAGAGGGAGAAAACATAGAAGAAGAAATCCCATCCATGGAAGGACAGTATCGTTATAGTATTGACCGCCTGCCTTATGAATTAGAACGCCTGCAGAAAGCAGGAGTTGATAAAGTAATGTTTTTTGGAATTCCGGATGTAAAAGATGAAGTAGGAAGCCAGGCCTATGCAGAAGACGGAATTGTACAAAAAGCCATTCGTGAAGCAAAAAAACAGTTTCCGGATATGTATCTGATTACCGATGTATGTATGTGTGAATATACCTCTCATGGTCATTGCGGTGTACTTTGCGGACATGATGTGGAAAATGATAAAACCCTTGAATTACTTGCAAAAACAGCGCTTTCTCATGTGCAGGCAGGTGCAGATATGGTTGCACCGTCTGATATGATGGATGGAAGGGTTGCGGCAATCCGCCATATTTTAGATGAAAATAATTATAAAGATACCCCAATTATGTCTTATGCGGTAAAATATGCTTCTGCATTTTATGGTCCATTCCGTGATGCAGCAGGTTCTGCTCCATCCTTTGGGGACAGAAAAAGTTATCAGATGGATTTCCACAACAGAAGAGAGGCAATCAAAGAAGCACTCTTAGATGTGGAAGAGGGCGCAGATATTATCATGGTAAAACCGGCGCTGTCTTATCTTGATATCATTCGTGAAGTCAGAGATACGATTGACCTTCCGGTTGCTGCCTATTCGGTAAGTGGGGAATATGCAATGGTAAAAGCAGGAGCAAAATTGGGATATATTGACGAAGAACGAATTATCGGTGAAATGGCAGTCAGTACATTCCGTGCCGGAACAGATATCTATCTGACTTATTTTGCAAAAGAAATCGCAAAACTTATGGATGAAGGGAGAATTGGATAATGGCAAAATCACAAGAATTATTTAAACGTGCAGTAAATCGAATTCCAGGCGGAGTAAACAGTCCGGTTCGTGCTTATGGGGCAATCGGTGAGACTCCAAGATTTATACAGGGAGCAGTAGGAAGCAGTATTTTTGATGTAGATGGACAGAAATACCTGGATTATATCTGCTCCTGGGGACCGATGATTTTAGGACATAATCATCCGGTGATTCGTGATGCGGTAGTTCGTGCCTGTGAAAATGGATTGAGTTTTGGCTGTGCGACAGAACGGGAAGTAGAGATGGCAGAGTTTATCTGTGAGAGAATTCCGCATGTAGAGATGATTCGTATGGTAAATTCCGGTACGGAAGCAGTAATGAGTGCAATTCGTGTAGCAAGAGGATTTACCGGAAAATCAAAAATCATTAAATTTGCAGGTTGTTATCATGGACACTCCGATGCACTCTTAGTTAGTGCAGGAAGTGGAGTTATGACAAGTGGAGTGCCGGACAGCGCAGGTGTCCCAAAGGGCTGTACACAGGATACCATGATTGCAGTTTATAATGATTTAGAGAGCGTAAAACAGCTTTTAGAGGAAAGCAACGATGAGGTGGCTGCCGTAATCGTAGAGCCGGTTGGTGCAAACATGGGTGTTGTACCGCCAAAAGATGGATTTTTAGAGGGACTGCGTACGCTTTGTGATGAACATAAAGCACTGTTGATTTTTGATGAGGTCATTACCGGATTCCGTTTAAAATTCGGAGGCGCAGCAGAATACTTTGGAGTGACACCGGATTTGGTTACTTATGGAAAAATTATCGGTGCAGGTATGCCGGTTGGTGCTTATGGCGGAAGAAAAGAAATTATGGAAATGGTTTCCCCGGCAGGTCCGGTTTATCAGGCAGGAACGTTAAGTGGAAATCCGGTTGCGATGGCAGCAGGTCTGGCACAGTTAAAACTGTTATGGGAAGATCAGGATGTCTATACCAGAATTTACCGAAAAGGGGAGTACCTGTTTGAAGGAATCCAGAAAATCTTAAAAGAAAATGAAGTTCCTTATCAGGTCAACTATACGGCTTCTCTTGGTTGTATCTTCTTTACCAGTGAAAAGGTAACAGATTATACCAGTGCAAAAACAGCAGATACAAAAGCCTTTGCTGAATACTTTAAGTATATGCTCAATCATGGAGTACATCTTGCACCGTCTCAATTTGAAGCAATGTTCCTTTCTGATGCGCATACACAGGAAGAACTGGACTTGACTTTGGAACTGGTTGAGCAGTATTTTAAAACATGGTAGAGTCTATGACATCAACACAAGTTGCATGCGGAGCGCTTCTCTTATTTGTATTTGCACTCGTCTGGTCAATGGTAAGGGAAAATAACAAAAGAAAAAAGAAATTTCTCGAAAAAATAAAGAAAAGCTGGGGAGCTGTCCCAACACGGGAATATAGCTGGGATGAGTTAGAGCAGATATCGGCTTATCATAAAGCACAGCCAAAAAACAGCTTTGTGATAGATGAGATTACCTGGAATGATTTGGATATGGACCGGATTTTCATGTTGATGAATCAGACCGTATCGTCGGCAGGAGAAGACTATCTTTATGCAATGCTTCACAGACCGGAATTTTCAGAAGAGAGATTAAAGGAGCGGGAACGGCTGTTTTGTTTTTTTGAAAAAGAAGAAAAGACAAGAATTCGTTGTCAGCAGATTCTTACAACGCTTCGTAAACCGAGAGGACTTTCTTTGTATCAGTCAATTCATGTTGAAAAAGACTGCCAAGTTGGCTCGCCGATACGGGAAATTCTTTCGTGCGTGCTCTTTTTTGCATCGCTTGTCGCATTTATGGTAGTTCCTGCTTATGGAGTGTTTGCATTTTTAGCAGTGAGTGGAATCAATATTATCACTTATCTAAAAGGGAAAGAAGAGATTAACCGGTATTTGGGTGGATTTCGCAGCGTGATGCAGTTAATCGGATGTGCAGACACACTGGAAAAGGCAGGAATTTCGGAGCTTTCAGAGTATACAAAGAGGTTAAAAGACTGTAAAAAGGCACTGGGCAGTTTTAGAAAAGGCTCGTTTTTAGTAGTCAACCATGATGGAATGGAAACCGGTCCGGAAGCGGTGATGCTTGATTATATTCGAATGATGACGCATATTGATTTGATTAAATTTAATTCGATGATGAAGGCAATGAGAGAGCATCAAAAAGAAATCGAAGAAATGATAGAAATTTTTGGTTTGTTAGATGCCTGTATTTCAATTGCATCTTTCCGGGAACTTCTGCCGTATTATTGCAGTCCAAAATTTGATTCCGATAAAAAGAGGGCAGTATTAGACGTAGAAAATCTGTATCATCCGTTGATTTTGGAACCGGTGGCAAACAGTATAAAGACAACGAAGGCGGTGCTTGTAACAGGCTCAAATGCCTCTGGGAAGTCAACCTTTTTAAAGATGGTTGCAATCAATGCAATTTTGGCGCAGACCATTCATACCTGTATGGCTACAGAATGTAAAATGTCTTATTTTCGTGTGATGACGTCTATGGCACTCCGGGATGATTTGGAAAGCAAAGAAAGTTATTATATTGTCGAAATTAAGTCTTTAAAACGGATTTTAGATTCCGCAAAAGAAGAAACACCTCTGCTTTGTATTGTGGATGAAGTACTTCGTGGAACAAATACCATTGAGAGAATTGCAGCTTCTTCTGAAATTCTGGCCTCGCTTTGTCTTCCGCATGTCCTTTCTTTTGCAGCAACACATGATATAGAATTGACTTACATGTTGGAAGAGTATTATACAAATTATCATTTTGAAGAAGAAGTAAAAGAAGACGATGTCAAATTTAATTATCTTCTAAAAAAAGGAAGAGTGACCACAAGAAATGCAATTCGGCTTTTAAAAATGACAGGATATGACGATTCAATTGTAGAAGCTTCAAAAAATGCAGTTGTCCGATTTGAACAAGAGGGCAGTTGGAAGAAAGTAGGAGAAAATTAGATGTTTGTAAAGATATATACGGATGGTGCTGCAAGAGGAAATCCGGATGGACCAGGCGGATACGGATGTGTTCTGCATTACACCGATGCAAAGGGAGAACTACATGAAAAACGGTTATCAAAAGGATATGTGCGGACCACAAACAACCGGATGGAACTGATGGCTGCAATTGCAGGTTTTGAAGCATTAAAATGTCCCTGTGAAGTGGAACTTTATTCAGATTCTAAATATTTAGTGGATGCGTTTAATCAGCACTGGATTGATGGATGGTTAAAAAAGGGCTGGAAGCGTGGAAAAAACGAACCAGTCAAGAATACAGATTTATGGAAACGTCTGTTAAAGGCAAAAGAGCCTCATAAAGTAACATTTATATGGGTGAAAGGTCATGACGGTCATGAAATGAATGAGCTTTGTGATTTTCTCGCAACCACGGCTGCAGATGGAACAGATTTAAGTGTGGATGAGGGAATCTGATAAAAATCAGGGAAGTTTCGGATTTTGAGAAAAGAATATTTCTTGAAACCTGAAACTTCCTGTGCTATTATAAAAAACAAACGTGTTACACTTTTATATATTTTTTAAAGTGGAAACATTTGGAAACATCAGGAGGTAGAACCGTGCAAAAATACGGAGTAAACGAACTTCGAAAAATGTTTTTGGAGTTCTTTGAAGGAAAAGGCCATTTGGCTATGAAGAGTTTTTCTCTTGTTCCTCATAATGACAAGAGCTTATTATTAATCAATAGTGGTATGGCACCACTTAAGCCATATTTTACAGGGGCAGAAGTTCCGCCAAGAAGAAGAGTGACAACTTGCCAGAAATGTATCCGTACAGGTGATATTGAAAATGTAGGAAAGACCGCTCGTCATGGTACATTTTTTGAAATGCTTGGAAATTTCTCTTTTGGAGATTATTTTAAAAGAGAAGCAATCCATTGGTCCTGGGAATTTTTAACAGAAGTTGTTGGACTTGATCCGAACAGATTGTATCCGTCTGTTTATCAGGAAGATGATGAAGCATTTAAAATCTGGAATGAAGAAATCGGAATT
Source organism: Firmicutes bacterium OM04-13BH (assembly GCA_003481745.1). GTDB lineage: Bacteria > Bacillota > Clostridia > Lachnospirales > Lachnospiraceae > Blautia > Blautia stercoris. Next base: position 158,929 of record QULP01000001.1, on the reverse strand, counting down.
GCACCGGAAAGAATCTTCCGTTTTGGAAAAGAAGATAATTTCTGGGAACATGGTGCAGGTCCTTGTGGTCCTTGTTCTGAAATCTATTATGACAGAGGGGAAAAATACGGTTGTGGAAAACCAGGATGTACAGTAGGTTGTGAATGTGACCGTTACATGGAGGTATGGAACAACGTATTTACTCAGTTTGAAAATGATGGAGAAGGACATTATACCGAGCTGGTTCAGAAAAATATTGATACCGGTATGGGACTGGAACGTCTTGCAGTCGTTGTTCAGGATGTTGATTCTATCTTTGACGTGGACACCCTTTGTACTTTAAGAAATAAAGTCTGCGAGTTGGCACACGTAGAATATCAGAAAGATGATGCAAAAGATGTTTCTATCCGTCTGATTACAGACCATATCCGTTCTGCTACCTTTATGATTTCAGATGGTATTATGCCGACAAATGAAGGAAGAGGTTATGTCCTTCGTCGTTTGATTCGCCGTGCAGCTCGTCATGGCCGTCTTCTTGGAATCGAAGGAAAATTCCTTGCAATCTTAAGCAATACAGTAATTGAAGGTTCAAAAGATGGCTATCCGGAACTTGAGGAAAAGAAAGACTTTATTTTCCAGGTATTAACCAAAGAAGAAGAACAGTTTAATAAAACGATTGACCAGGGTCTTCGTATCTTAGAAGAGTTAGAAACGGAAATGAAAGAAAAGAACGAGACCGAACTTTCCGGTGAAAATGCATTTAAACTGTATGATACTTATGGGTTCCCTCTGGATTTAACAAAAGAAATCCTTGAAGAAAAGGGATATACCATTGATGAAGACGGATTTAAATCTGCAATGGAAGAACAGAGAAACAAAGCACGTACAGCACGTGAAGTGACAAATTACATGGGAGCAGATGCAACGGTTTATGACCAGATTGATGCAGAGGTTACAACTGAATTTGTAGGTTATGATCGTCTGGTACATGAATCAAAAGTAACTGTACTTACGACTGAAGAGGAGCTGGTAGATGCTTTGACAGAAGACCAGAAAGGTACGATTTTTGTAGAAGAGACACCATTTTATGCAACCATGGGTGGTCAGGAAGGCGATACTGGTGTGATTACCTGTAATGGAGCAGAATTTGTGGTAGAAGATACCATTAAACTGCGTGGCGGTAAAGTGGGTCATGTTGGAAAACTGACAAAAGGTATGATTAAGACAGGCGATGTTGTTACCTTAAGTGTCAATGCAAAAGAACGTGCTAATACCTGTAAAAACCACAGTGCAACGCATCTGCTTCAGAAGGCCTTAAAGACGGTACTTGGTGCACATGTAGAGCAGAAGGGTTCTTTGGTAACACCGGACAGACTTCGTTTTGACTTTGCACATTTCCAGGCAATGACTGCGGAAGAAATGGAACGTGTAGAAGCAATCGTAAATGAAGAAATTGCAGAGAATCTGCCGGTAGAAACTCAGATTATGAGCATTGAGGATGCAAAAAAATCCGGAGCAATGGCCTTGTTTGGTGAAAAATATGGAGACAGCGTGCGTGTGGTATCCATGGGAGATTTCTCAAGAGAACTCTGTGGTGGTACTCATGTACCAAATACTGGTGTGATTACAACCTTTAAGATTGTATCAGAAGCTGGTGTTGCAGCAGGCGTACGACGTATTGAAGCGCTGACTGGTGATGGTGTATTCCATTACTATAAAGAAGTAGAAAAGAAATTAAATGAAGCAGCAGGTGCTTTAAAAACCACACCGGCTGAAGTACTTGAAAAAATTTCTCATCTGCAGGCAGAAATGAAAGCACTGCACAGTGAAAATGAATCCTTAAAAGCAAAAATGGCACAGGATGCTGTTGGCGATGTTATGGAACAGGTAAAAGAAATCAAGGGAGTCAAATTCCTTGCTGTAGCAGTAGAAGATGTTGATATGAACGGTCTGCGTGACTTAGGCGACCAGATGAAAGAAAAAATCGGCGAAGGTGTTGTTGTGCTTGCAAGTGTAAATGGAGGAAAAGTCAACCTGCTTGCTATGGCAACAGACTCTGCGTTAAAAGCAGGGGCACATGCCGGTAATCTTGTAAAAGGAATGGCAGCTGTTGTTGGCGGTGGCGGCGGTGGTCGTCCAAATATGGCTCAGGCCGGCGGAAAGAATCCGGAAAAAGTACCGGAAGCACTTGAAAAAGCAGCTGAAATCTTAGAAGACCAGATTAAGTAAGAAAAATTTTAAGAAATTTTCATAAAATAGTTGACGTATGAGAAAAATCTGATATAATGTTTTTGTGCAATAAAAATACCCAGACAGTTGTATTATGCACAATCTACAACTGGAGGGAGGTTAGGTGTGAGACTATGTCAAATGTAATCGTAAAAGAGAACGAGACTTTAGATAGCGCTTTACGTCGTTTCAAGCGTAGCTGTGCGAAAGCAGGCATTCAGCAGGAAATCCGTAAAAGAGAGCATTACGAAAAACCAAGTGTTCGTCGTAAGAAAAAATCTGAAGCAGCTAGAAAACGTAAATATAATTAATGTGCAGTAAAAGCCTCTGGTAATTCCCAGAGGCTTTTTTACTACAGCGATTAAGGAAGCAGAAAAGCATGAAGAAACTGATTGATTTGATTTCCAGCCGTTTTTTTGTATTTGTATTTGCAGTGTTACTGCAGGTGATATGGTTGTTACTGATTTCGTGGGGAATGAGCAGTCTTTCTGCACCGGTTACAATGACAGCAGATATTTTGAGTATATTATTGGTATTATGGATTGTAAATAAAGAAATTAATCCGTCGTACAAGTTGGCCTGGACTATTTTGATTTTAGTACTTCCGGTATTTGGAATGGTCGTATATTTGTTATTTGGAGAGTCAAGAGTTGCAAAAAAGATGACAGAAGAGTCAGATGCAGTTGTACAGGAAATTGAAAATTATTTCAGGGAAAATGATAAAGTAAGAGAAAAAATAGAGGCTTTGGATGAAGGAATTTCCAATCAATCCGCTTATATCAGAGATTATGCAAAGTTTCCGCTTCATAGTCATACTTCCACCAGGTATTATCCGCTGGGAGAGGCAATGTTTTTGGATATGCTGGAAGATTTAAAAAGGGCAAAACATTTTATTTTTCTGGAATATTTTATTATCCATGAAGGTAAAATGTGGAACTCTATTCTGGAGATTTTAGAACAAAAGGTAAAAGAGGGCGTGGATGTCCGTCTGATTTATGATGATATGGGCTGTGTTACGACATTACCGCACCGATATTATAAAAAGCTTCAGGCAAAGGGAATCAAATGTGCGGCATTTAATCCGGTTCGTCCAATTTTAAATATTGTATTAAATAACCGTGACCATAGAAAAATTCTGGTGATTGACGGACATACCGGTTATACCGGAGGTATTAATCTGGCAGATGAATATATTAACGAAGAAATCCGATTTGGGCATTGGAAAGATACAGGAATCCGCCTGTATGGAGAAGGAGTATGGAACCTGACTGTCATGTTTTTACAGATGTGGTCGATTATCACAGGGGTTCGTACGCATATACCGGCGTACAGCCCTTATGTATTTCATACAGAAGAATTTGAATCAGATGGTTTTGTACAGCCTTATGGGGACTCTCCGATGGATAATGAAACGGTAGGAGAAAATGTCTATTTAAACATCATTAGTCAGGCAAAGAAGTATGTGTTTATCTGCACACCGTATTTGATTATTGACAATGAAATGATGATGGCATTATGTCTCGCAGCAAAAAAAGGTGTGGACGTGAGGATTATTACACCGGGGATTCCGGATAAAAAGATGGTCTTTCTTTTGACGCAGTCTTATTACAAACAGTTAATAGAAGCCGGAGTACGTGTGTATGAATACACACCTGGATTTGTTCATTCTAAGACCTTTGTATGTGATGACGAAATTGCGACAGTTGGAACGATAAATCTGGATTATCGCAGTTTGTATCTGCATTTTGAATGTGGGGTATGGATGTATCAAAGCCAGGCAGTGAGAGAAGCAAAAGAAGATATGGAAGCAACACTTCCAAAATGCAAAGAAGTCAGTCTGGATTTTTGTAACAAGAGAAATATTTTTGTAAGAGGAATACAGAGCATTATGCGGCTGATTGCACCGCTTTTATAGAGTGTGTGCTTAAGAAAAACTTTGAGAGTGCACAAAAGGTAGAAGTAAGCAAAGAAGAATACAGGGGGAAAAGTATGCTGATGAACTTTTTTACCCGTGCCGTTTTGGGTACGGATTTTTACCATATTATTCAATGGTTTCTGGTTTATGGAATTTTGGGATGGATTGTAGAGTCTGTTTATATGTCAATCTGTAATCGAAAACTGACCAATCGTGGTTTTACACATGGACCGATTTGTCCGATCTATGGATTTGGGGCACTGACAGTTTATTTCCTGCTGCGTCCGTTTGCAGGAAATCTGGTTCTGCTTTATATTATGGGCTGCATTGTGCCAACTTTACTCGAATATTTGACAGCTCAGGTGATGTTGTTTATATTTGGGGAAGTCTGGTGGGATTATAACGAAAAACCATTTAATTATAAAGGGATTCTCTGTCTGGAGAGCACCATTGCCTGGGGCTTTTATACAGTAGGATTATTCTTATTTTTGCAAAATGCAGTAGAACGGTTTGTTGACAGTTATTCATTTGAAATTGGCTGTGTGGTAAGTACATTTAGTATTATGCTGTATATGGTTGATTTTTCTTACAGTTTTTATCAGGCAAAAAAGAGTGACCTTCCAGAGGGAATGGAAGCATTTTGGACGCAGATTAAAGAATGGTTTTAAAAGAAAAAAATTGAGTAAGTTCCATAATTAAAGAAAGTGATTTATCATAAATCACTTTCTTTTTTCATACCATAAAACAAGGATGCTCTTTGGAGAGAGCAGATGATAAATAAGATTGTCTCATACATAATGGTAATCTGCCTTTTCTGTGCCGTTCCACAGGTAGTATTTGCAGATGAAACCGTGATTACATCTCCACATGCTGTCTTAATGGAAGCCTCTACCGGAAAAATTATTTATGAAAAAGAAAAAGATGTACAGGTATCTCCGGCCAGCATTACGAAAATTATGACGCTCCTTTTGATTTTTGATGAAATAGCCAATCAAAATCTTGATTTTGAAGATGAGGTGACAACCAGTGCTTATGCAAAATCTATGGGAGGTTCTCAGGTTTATCTTGAAGAAGGAGAAAAACAAAGTGTAGAAACGATGATAAAATGTATTGTCATTGCATCAGGAAATGATGCGAGTGTGGCAATGGCAGAACATATCTGTGGAAGTGAAACAGAATTTGTAAAACGGATGAATGCGCGGGCAAAATCTCTTGGAATGGAGCATACAAATTTTGAGGATTGTTGCGGACTGACCGACTCTGATAATCATTATACGACGGCTTATGATGTGGCACTGATGTCGAAGGAACTGATTACAAAATATCCCAAAATTCTGGACTATTCTTCAGTTTGGATGGAAACGATTACACACCATACCAATCGTGGGGACAGCGAGTTTGGACTGACAAATACCAATAAACTGATTCGAGGATACGATGGCTGTGTCGGCTTAAAAACCGGAAGTACCAGTAAGGCAAAATACTGTGTTTCTGCAGTAGCAAAGAGAAATGGATTGACGTTAATCAGTGTGATTATGACAGCTCCGGATTATAAAGCACGTTTTCAGGACGGCGCAACACTGTTAAATCTTGGGTTTGCTACCTGCAGTCTTTATGAAGATAAGAGCACTGTGAAAAAGAAAGTTCCAGTTAAAAAATCAGTACAAAGAGAAGGAATTTGTGAAAACAAAAAAAAGTTTTCTTATCTGGACACGGAGGGAAAGTCCCTTTCTAAAATAGAGAAAAAAATACAATTAAAAGAAAGTGTTGAAGCACCTGTAACAAAGGGGATGAAAGCCGGAGAAATACAATATTATCTGGAAAATGAAAAAATTGGAAGTATAGACCTCGTTTTTAGTCAAAATATCGAAAAAGCACGCTACGTCGATTACTTAAAAATGGTGCTTGAGAAATTTTTCAGAAATAGGGATTGAAGTTTAAAAACCATTGGATTATAATGGCTCATGGTAAAAACGAAATGCAGAAAAAGGGGAAGAAAAAATGCAACAGGATATGACAGCCGGAAGCCCGGCCAAGGCCATTTTAATGTTTACGGTTCCGATTTTTGTCGGAAATGTATTTCAGCAGTTTTACAGTATGGTTGATACAATTATTGTAGGTAAGTTTGTAGGAACAACAGCTCTTGCAGCGGTCGGAAGTGTAGGAACTATCATGTTTTTAATTATTGGTTTTATGCTTGGTCTTACTGCAGGCTTTACAGTTTTAACCGCACAGCGTTTTGGTGCGGGAGATATGAAAGGCATGAGAAAAACCGTCGGAAGTGCGGCCACATTGTCGGTAATTATGACGGTAATTATGACGACCATCAGTATGCTTGGGATGAAGCCGTTATTAAAATTTATGAATACGCCATCAGATATTTTTGCGGACGCCTATCACTATATTATGGTAATCTGTGCGGGTATTTTTGCAACTGTATTATATAATCTTTTGGCAAGTATTTTGCGTGCAATTGGAAACAGTCAGATTCCGTTATACTTTCTGATTTTATCTGCACTGTTAAATGTAGTATTAGATTTATTATTAATTATTGTATTTCGTATGGGAGCAGCGGGTGCCGCTTATGCAACTGTAATTTCACAGGGTGTGTCAGGGGTTCTTTGTCTGATTTATATTATAAAAAAGATACCGGAATTAAAATTAGAAAAATCCGATTTTCAGTTAAATGGGCATATTGCAAAAGTTCAGATTGGAATCGGAATCCCGATGGCACTTCAGTATTCTATTACTGCAATCGGAAGCATGATGGTACAGTCCTCTTTAAATGTGTTAGGTTCAGGTGCAGTTGCAGCATTTACGGCAGCAAATAAAATCGAACAGGTTTTAACACAGGCCTATGTCGCTCTTGGAACAACCATGGCAACTTACTGTGCCCAAAACATTGGTGCTGGTAAAGTAAAAAGAATCCGCCAGGGATTTCGTGCAGCAACGATTGGAGGATGGATTTACTCTGTCATAATAGGTCTGCTTTTGGCTTTTGTTGGCAAGTATTGTACCATTTTGTTTGTATCAGGAGATGCAACTGCAATCATGGATCAGGTGGATATTTATTTAAAATGTGTATCTGCATTTTTGTTCCCGCTTACAATTGTAAACGTCTATCGAAATGGAATTCAGGGAATCGGTTATGGATTTTTGCCGATGATGGCTGGTGTTGCAGAACTTAGTGGAAGAGGTATTATGGCAGTGATTGCAGGAAAACAGAGAAGTTATCTTGGAATTTGTCTTGCAAGTCCGGTTGCATGGATTTTTGCTTCCGTTCTGCTTTTAGTGATGTATGTGATTGTAATGAAACAGCAGGAGCGTATTTTTGCAAAAAGAGGTCAGAAATAAAAAGTTTGCGAGAGTACATAAAAAAATAAGAGAGTACATAAGAGAAATTAAGAGAAAAAAGTATTAGCTGAGGAATCGGTTAATGCTTTTTTTTTGAGCGTAAATGCGATACAATGATGTGAGTGTTAAAAGAAAACAATAAAAAACAGACAAAATTAGAAAGAAAAAATAGTAGAAAGAATAAAGAACAGGAAAATAAAATTGAAAAAATTTAAGATTACAAATTATGAGATAACTTCAGAGAAAATAAGCCAGGAACTGAGATTTGTGATGATTAGTGACTGGCATAATGTTATATTTGGAGAGAGAAACAAGCCGGTATTTGAGGCAATTCAAAAAATAAACCCGGATGCCATTTTAATTGCCGGAGATTTGGTACTTGGAAAACAGGAAGCACCGCTTTTGCCGGCATTAGAAAGTTTAAAAGAACTGATAAAGACTGCACCGGTATTTTATGCACCCGGAAATCACGAACAGCGGATGAAACGTTATCCGCAAAATTATGAAGCTTCGTTTTTGGAATACGAGACACAGATAAAAAAGCTGGGGGTTCATTATCTGGAAAACGAACAGGAGGTTCTTTTGGTTAAGGGCGAAAAAATCCAGATTCATGGTCTGAAACTGCCTTATGAGTATTATAAAAAAGGCTCAAAAAAAGCAAAAACAGGTCCAGAGGAAGAAGAATTAAAGACGCTGCTTGGAAAACCGGATGAGAACGAATTTCATATTTTATTGGCACATACACCGAGATATGCAAAAGAATATTTTAACTGGGGAGCAGATTTGACCTTGTCCGGACATTATCACGGCGGAGTTTTAAGACTTCCATTTGGCGGAAAAGGTGCATTAAGTCCGGATTTTGTGCTGTTTCCAAAATACTGTTATGGATTATTTAAAAAAGGAGAACAAAAATTGATTACGGGTTCCGGACTTGGGGAACATACGATTCCAATCCGAATCGCCAATCCGAGGGAACTTGTGGTGATTTCCTGCAAGCCAAAGAGAAAGTAGACTTTTTAAGGAAAATCATGTAAAATTGTGTGAGTTGCTTTGCAGTAAAAAGATTTTAACCAAATTAAGTAAGTCCCCTGCTTCAATTGCGAAAAGCAATAAGCAGGGGTGGGGACTTGCTTGTATCAGGAGGGGGCAAGCCCCTTCTGATAAGCTGCGTAGCAGCTATTTGGTTATGAGCAAGTAGCGAAGCGGATTGCGAATATCCACTTGACTCTCCTAAGAGTGCATGTAAAATATTAAAATCATCGAGATAGACAAGAAAGGTGAGAAAGAATGGGAATTCCCGTAAAACTTACGGTGTTTGAAGGTCCTCTTGACCTGTTATTACACCTGATTGAGAAAAATAAAGTAAATATTTACGATATTCCAATCGTTGAAATTACCGACCAGTATATGGATTACATCCATCAGATGGAGCGGGAAGATTTAAATATTATGAGTGAATTTATGGTAATGGCGGCAACTCTGATTTCGATTAAGTGCAAAATGCTCCTTCCAAAAGAAGTGGATGAAGAGGGAGAAGAAAAAGACCCGAGAGAAGAACTGGTGCGTCAGCTTTTAGAGTATAAGATGTATAAATATATGTCCTATGAACTGCGTGATAAGATGGCAGAGGCAGCGAAAAGTATCTATAAGCTTCCATCTCTTCCAAAAGAAGTAGAGGATTATAAAGAGCCGATAGACCCACAGGAATTACTGGCAGGAATGACGCTTGCAAAACTGCATAAAATCTTTGAAGACGTGTTAAGGCGTCAGGAAAATAAGAAAGACCCGATTCGCAGCAAATTTGGAAAAATTGAGCAGGAAGAAGTCAGCCTGCCGGAAAAAATGAGTGATGTGGAACTTTATGCAAGGACACATAAGCAGTTTAGTTTTCGTGAACTTTTGGGAAAACAGGCAAGTAAATTTCAAGTGGTTGTTACATTTTTAGCAATTCTTGAACTGATGAAAACCGGAAAAATCAGAATTTATCAGGAACATATTTTTGATGATATTCAAATTGCATCGTTGGTATAAGACAGGAAAAATAAATGGAATGTGTTCTCAGAAGTCGAGAATACATAGAAAAATGGGGAGAAAAAAATGGATATTGAACATTATGAAGGCGCAATAGAGGCTCTGCTTTTTGCAATGGGAAAATCGGTCAGCCTCTCTGCGATTGCAAAAGCAATTGGGCATGATACAGAAACGACCCGCAAAATTATTGATAATATGATGCTTTCTTATAATACGGCAAAAAGAGGCATTAAGATTATTGAACTGGAAAATTCTTATCAGATGTGTACCAAAGAAGAGTATTATGATTATCTGGTGAAACTGGCATTACAGCCAAAAAAAGCAAGTCTGTCAGATGTCATGCTTGAAACTCTGTCAATTATTGCGTATAAACAGCCGGTGACAAAGTTAGAAATTGAGAAAATCCGAGGAGTAAAATGCGACCATGCAATCAATAAGTTAATTGAATACAATCTGATTCAGGAAGTAGGCAGGTTAGATGCACCGGGACGTCCGATTTTATTCGGAACAACGGAAGAATTTTTAAGAAGTTTTGGAGTACATGGAATTGAAGAACTGCCGGAACTTGACCCGGTTCAGATAGAAGATTTTAAGGCAGAGGCAGAAGAAGAGATTCAGCTGAAACTGGATGTATAAATTTAACCAAATCAAGTAAGTCCCCTGCTTCAATTGCGAAAAGCAATAAGCAGGGGTGGGGACTTGCTTGTATCAGGAGGGGGCAAGCCCCTTCTGATAAGCTGCGTAGCAGCTATTTGGTTATGAGCAAGTAGCGAAGCGGATTGCGAATATCCACTTGACGGTTAAGGATATCTGAAATTTGACGTATGATTTTGAGATGAAACGAAAGTTTTGTGAAAAAGTTCTGATAAAAGTGGGACAGGCATATATTAATAAAAAAGTATGCAGAGAAAAATATGAAAAAAATCTTAAGCATTACTTTCATTTTAGTATTCTTTTGGGGCAGTATTCAAAAGAATCTCCTGCCTGTCTTTGGTGCAGACAATCAGAGTCCCGGAACACTTTATTCGGAATCCGCAGTTTTGATGGATGCAGATTCGGGAAGAATTTTATATGAGAAAAACGGATATGAACAACGACCGATGGCAAGCACAACAAAAATCATGACCTGTATTCTGGCATTAGAGAACGGGAAAGAGGAGGATATCGTTACTGCTTCTGAGTATGCTGCATCAAGACCGAAAGTTCATCTTGGAGTAAGAAAAGGAGAGCAGTTTCGCTTTGGCGACCTGCTCTATTCTCTTATGTTGGAAAGTCACAATGATACGGCGGTCATGCTTGCGGAACATTTAGAAGGTGATGTAGAGACATTTGCGGATAAAATGAATCAGAAAGCAAAAAAAATCGGATGCAGGCATACCTTTTTTATTACTCCAAATGGATTAGATGCCACAAAAAAAACAGGAGAAAATGAGCAGGTTCATTCTACAACAGCGGCAGATTTGGCACGAATTATGCGTTATTGTATTAAGGAATCTCCCCAAAAAGAAGCGTTTTTAAATATTACAAGAACGCAGAGCTATACGTTCTGGGATATAGAAAAAAAACGGAGTTTTTCTTGCAACAATCATAATGCATTTCTTAGTATGATGGAAGGAGCATTAAGCGGAAAAACCGGATTTACGGCAAAGGCAGGCTACTGTTATGTAGGTGCTTTAAAAAGAGAAGAGAAAACTTTGATTGTCGCTCTGCTTGCCTGTGGCTGGCCAAATAATAAAACGTATAAGTGGAAAGATACGGTCAAACTTATGGAGTATGGGCTGAATCAATACGAACAAAAATCATTGTTAGAGCAGGGAACATTTTCGCTGCCAGAAACACTTGTGGTAGAAAATGGACAGGCAGAGAAAATTGGAGGAGCAGCAAGTGTTCCCATAAAAGTGAAGGCTATACAAGACAAAACTCTTTTAATGCGAAAAGGAGAATCGGTTCGAGTCATTTATGAGGGAAAGACAAAATTGTCAGCGCCAATAAAAAAGGGAAGCTGTGTGGGAAATTTAAAGTATATCGTAGGGGACTGCGTATATTTAAGCCGTCCGGTTTATACCGCAAAAAGTGTGAAAGCAATCGATTATAAATGGTGTCTGGAAAAGATTGCAAAGCAATGGACATTTACTTTTCCGGATAACATGGTAGAATAGAAGAAAGAGAAAATTTAAGAAACAAAAAAATTAAGTTTAAGAAGAATTAAGAAGAATGTACTCTTAGAATGGAGGAAAGAATGTCAGTAACAGTAATGAGTTTTTCCGGAGTCTATAAGGAACAGGAATTTTATCAGAGTAAGCGAATAGATAAGCGTGTGGAAGCAGAGCAGGTGGAAGAGACAAACTGTTACTGTACCGAAGAAGCAGAAGAAAAAATTAAAAAATTGATAGAACCTTATCCGGCAAAAGGGATTCATTTTCTGGACTCCGGAAACTATCATTACGTGACAAAATTCTGGATGGAAAAGCTAACAAAACCATTTGCACTGGTTTTGTTTGACCAGCATACCGATATGCAGGAGGCAGCGTTTTTCGGACTTCTTTCCTGTGGAAGCTGGGTAAGGGAAGCACTTGAACAAAATGAACTGTTAAAAGCAGTCTGTGTGGTTGGACCTCCACAAAAGTCAATAGAAGAGGTCTTTAAAAGCAGCAAAGAAGAACCTTGGATAGACAAAGTCTGTTTTGTTTCAGGAGAAGAATTAGAAGCGCACAGACAAACGGTTTATGACGAATTTTTAAAAGAAAATTCTATTCCGGTTTATCTTTCAATTGATAAAGATATTTTAAGAGGAGAAGATGCTTCTGTAAACTGGGACCAGGGAAAGACAAGTCTCGAAGAATTACTGGCACTTGTAAAAAGCTGTTTTGAAAAAAAAACCATTGCAGGTGTAGATATCTGTGGAGAAAATGCGAAAAAAGAGGGAAACTGGGAAGTTTCGGAAGTTGAAAAAAACAACAAGACAAATTTGATTCTGTTAGAAACAATCGGACAGTGGATGAAAGAACAGGAAGTGAATCGTTGAAAAGGGAAGAAGAATTAGACCGGAAATTTCTGACAAGCGGTCAGGAAAAAGTAAAACTGGAAATTGCATTAATGCGGTATTTTGAACTGGCAAAAGATAAAAATAAAGATTTCTTATCGGAAATGGAACAGACTTATCAGAACTATCTGCTTAAGCGGTTTCGGCCGGCAATGGAAACCTTATTAGAACAAAAAGAGAACAAAAAAATGAGACAACTATTTTTGCAAAAAAAGATGAATCAGGGGCTTTTAGAAGAGTTACTTTTGATGGCATCAAAAGCACATAATACAGAAGCATTCTTATGGCTTTTAGAACAAAAACAGGCTCTGTATGGGTTTGAAAAAGGGGATATGGAATTATGAGGCAGGCAGAAGAAATTTCTAAGGATATCTGGAAACTGGCAAAGCAGGAAATTTCTTGTGCCTGCCCGTTTTTTGCTCCTCTATTAGAAAAGATAGAAATTTTAGGGCAAAATGAACGCAAAAATTATGGGCTGGACGGGTTTCGAATGTGGTATGAACCGTTTGAACTTTTAAATATTTACCAGGAGCAGGGAAGAAAAAAAATCAATCGTATGCTTCTGCACAGCCTGTTTCATCTTTTGTATCTGCATCTGGCAGAAAAAAAGAGGGAGGAAACACGCTGGAATCTGGCATGTGATTTAGTAGCAGAGTATACGATTGACTGTTTAAAACTTCCATATCTGACAGGAGAGATGCAGGAGCAAAGAAAAGAAATCTATCAGAACTTCTGGAAAGAGGGAGAGGGAAAAACAGCAGGACAAATTTATGAAAGTTTGAACCAATATTCAGAGACAGAGATAGAAAACTGGGAGCGGATTTTTGCATCCGACTCTCATGAACTTTGGCGCAAACTGACCGAAGAAGAAGTAGAAGGATTAAAAACACAGTGGGAAAAAATTATTGCAAAGACTGGTTCAGAAGGTGGATTTAGTAAAAATAAAGCGGGCATGCAAAAAGGGACAACAAAAGAGTGGTATGAACTGCAAAAGAAGAAAAGACGGGATTATCATCGATTTTTACAGCGCTTTTCAATCAAACGGGAAGAAGTACAGGCAGATTTGGACAGTTTTGATTATATTCCGTATCATTATGGACTCTGCATGTACCAAAATATGCCGTTTATTGAGCCTTTAGAGTATACAGAAACAAAGCGGCTGGAGGAACTTGTCATTGCGATTGATACCTCAAGTTCCTGTTCAAGAGAAATGGTGCAGTTTTTTTTAGAGGAAACAGCAGGGATGCTGGGAAATCAGGAAAATTTCTTTAAAAAATTTACGGTTTATCTAATCCAGTGCGACAGTTTTATTCAGGATGTGGTATTAATTACAAGCATGGAAGAGTGGAAACGATACAGCAGGAAAATAAAAATTCAGGGAAGAGGCGGAACGGATTTTCGACCGGTATTTGAATACATAGAAACGTTAAAACAAAAGAAAAAACTAAAGCATCTCAAAGGATTGATTTATTTTTCAGATGGAGATGGGATTTTTCCGAATCAGGAACCGGATTATGAAACTGCGTTTGTGTTTTTAGGAGAACCAAAAGAAAACGTAAAAATTCCAAAATGGGTTCTTTCTTTAAGTTTAAGCAGGACAAAATAAAATTAAATTTCAAAGTCTGGAATAGAAAGGGTCTAAATATACAGAAAAAAAGAAAAGAGGAAAAAAGATGAACATTGCGCAGGCAAAAGAAGAAATTAAAAATACTGTACGGATCTACACAAGAAAAAATGAAGACGGAAGTTATAAAATAGCTCCCGTTCATCAGCGACCGGTGCTGTTGATTGGACCTCCGGGGATTGGAAAGACAGCAATTATGGAACAGGTGGCAAAGGAATGTGAGATAGGTCTTGTTGCCTATACCATTACACACCATACGAGACAAAGTGCAGTAGGACTGCCATTAATTAAAAACGAAGTATTTGGTGGAAAAGAATACGCAGTGACCGAATATACGATGAGTGAGATTATTGCATCGGTTTATCAGTGTATAGAAAAACAGGGATATAAAGAAGGAATTTTATTTATCGATGAAATTAACTGTGTCTCAGAGACGCTTGCACCGACTATGCTTCAGTTTCTTCAGTGTAAAATATTTGGCACACATAAGATTCCGGATGGCTGGGTCATTGTGGCAGCGGGAAATCCGCCACAGTACAATAAATCAGTTCGAGAGTTTGATATTGTAACATTAGACCGTGTAAAATGGATTGAGGTAAAAGAAGATTATTCTGTATGGAGAAATTATGCACTCAAAAATAAAGTACATCCATCGATTATTGCCTATCTTGACTTAAAAACCGAACAATTTTATAAAATCGAAGCCACGGCAGATGGCTATGCATTTGTAACGGCAAGGGGTTGGGAAGATTTATCCAGAATTTTATGGATGTATGAAGAATTAGAGCTTGAGATTACTGTAGAATTTTTATTTGAATATCTTCAGCACGAAGAAGTTGCAAGAGGTTTTTTAGGATTTTATCAGCTTTGTAAAAGGATGAAAGAAGAATATGGGCTGATGCAGATACTAGAGGGAACGATAGGTGAAGAAAAGTTAGAGAAAGAAATTTTAAAACTCAAAGAGACAGAGTTTGATGCAAGAGTTGCAATCCTGACTTTTTTGAGTGATGGAATTCATCAAAAAATAGAAAGTTATGATAAAAAAGAACAGAAAGTCCGGATTCAGTATCAGGAAGCAAAAACACTTCTGGAGCAATTAGAAAACAAAAAAGAGACAGATCGTTTTTCTGAACTGTTAGATAGGAAAATTGAGCAGGAAAAACATGCTTTTTTGGTAAAAAAAGAGCAGGGCTTACTGACAAAAGAAGAGAAATGGGAAAAAGAACAACAAAGAGAATGGCTTGAGGAATTAAAAAATGCGTGGAAACAGTCTGGAACGAAGAGCGGAACAGAACAAGAACTCATTCGTGCCTGTTTTAATCAGAAAAGAGAAGTACAAAAACAGGAAAAAGAAAAAATGCAGGAAATTTTAGAACGAGCTTTTGACTTTGCGGGGCGTGCATTTGGAGATGGGCAGGAAAGCGCAATGTTTGTGGAGCGGCTCTCGATGGATGAACGTATTTTAAAATTTATTCAAAAAAATGGATGTAGTGCATATCAAAAAGCCGGAGCATGCATACAGGCAGAAGAACGTGAAGAGGAACTTCAAAACGAAATCCAGAAATTGACAAATTTCTTACAAAAATAACTTGACTATTTTTGTCCGATTTATTATAATACACTTAACGAGAAAAATTATCAAAACAAAAACAGAAATTGAATCTGGATAAAAAAGTTGAGTTACAGGAGGAAAAAAAGAATGAATGGATGTTTTGGATGTAACACATGTGCAAGTGCAGATAAACCACTGGAGGGATTTATCAGAAACCTGCCAATGGAAACTTCTCATCATAGAGTAGAGGGACAGAGTACAAAATGTGGATTTGGACTTCAGGGAGTCTGTTGTCGGCTGTGTTCCAATGGTCCTTGTAGAATTACCCCAAAAGCGCCAAGAGGAATTTGTGGTGCAACGGCGGACGTCATTGTAGCACGTAATTTTCTGCGTGCAGTTGCAAGTGGTTCCGGCTGCTATATCCATATCGTTGAAAATACCGCATTAAATGTAAAGAAAACAGCAATGGAAAAAGGAGAAATCAAAGGAGAACGTTCCCTTAAAAGACTTGCAGATGCATTTGGTGTCCAGGGAAAAGATAAATGGGAAACCGCACAGATTGTTGCCGAAAAAGTAATTGCTGATTTATATAAACCAGAATATGAAAAAATGGAGCTGGTTGAAAAATTAGCTTATGCGCCTCGTTTTAAAAGATGGCAGGAACTTGGAATTCTGCCAGGTGGGGCAAAAAGTGAAGTGTTCCATGGTGTGGTAAAATGTTCTACAAACTTAAACTCGGATCCTGTTGATATGCTGACAGACTGTTTAAAACTTGGTATTTCTACAGGATTATATGGATTGACCTTGACTAATCTTTTAAATGATGTTCTGCTTGGAGAACCGGAACTTCGCATGGCACCGGTTGGACTGCGTGTAATTGACCCAGATTATATTAATATTATGATTACCGGACATCAGCACACTATTTTTGTTGATTTACAGGAAAAACTGATTTCAAAAGAAGCAGTAGAAAAAGCAAAAGCAGTTGGTGCAAAAGGCTTTAAATTAGTGGGATGTACTTGTGTGGGACAGGATTTGCAGCTTCGTGGTTCTCACTATACAGAAGTATTTGATGGACATGCAGGAAACAACTATACCAGTGAAGCAGTCCTTGCAACCGGTGCAATCGATGCGGTAATTTCTGAGTTTAACTGTACCCTTCCGGGAATTGAGCCTATTTGTGACAGTTTAAAAATCAAACAAATTTGTCTGGATGATGTGGCAAAAAAAGCAAATGCTGAATTAAAACCATTTGTATTTGAAGAACGTGAAACACAAAGCATGGAAATCATTGATGAAATTATAGAAGCTTATAAAGAAAGAAGAGGAAACGTAGAATTTAATCTGATGCCGGAACATGGAAATGACCATACCTTGACCGGAGTCAGCGAGTTGTCTTTAAAAGATTTCCTTGGCGGAAACTGGAAACCATTAATTGATTTAATTGTAGCCGGAGAAATCAAAGGAATTGCAGGTGTAGTCGGCTGTTCCAATCTGACAGCAGGCGGACATGATGTGTTATCCGTAGAACTGACCAAAGAACTTATCGCAAAAGATATCCTTGTCTTAACTGCTGGATGTTCTTCAGGAGGAATTGAAAACTGTGGTCTTATGACACCGGAAGCCGCAAAGCTGGCAGGTCCGAAACTGCGTGCAGTCTGTGAAAAATTAAATATTCCTCCGGTGTTAAATTTTGGTCCATGTCTTGCAATCGGACGCCTGGAAATTGTGGCAACAGAACTTGCAGAAGCAATCGGTGTAGATATTCCACAGCTTCCACTGGTGCTTTCCGCAGCACAGTGGTTAGAGGAACAGGCACTGGCAGATGGCTGTTTTGGACTGGCACTTGGACTTCCACTTCATCTTGGACTTCCGCCATTTGTAACCGGAAGCAAAATCGTAACCAAAGTATTAACGGAAGATATGAAGGAACTGACCGGTGGTCAGGTGATTATCAATGCTGACGCAAAAGAAAGTGCGGATATTTTAGAAAAAATCATAGAAGAAAGAAGAAGTGCATTAAACATCTGATAAAGGAGGGGACAGAAAATGAGACGAATTATGATTGACTCAGCTAAATGCGATGGCTGTAAAAGCTGTTCTCTTGCATGTATGCAGGCACATCGAGAAACACCAGGAACAATCTATGACTTAGATGTAACAGACTGCGCAAATGAATCCCGAAATTTTATTTATAAAAATCAGAAAGGCGGATATACTCCGCTTTTCTGCAGACACTGTGATAAACCGGAGTGTGTTATGTCCTGTATGAGCGGGGCGCTTACCAAAGATGAAAAGACAGGTCATGTCCAGTATGATGAGACAAAATGTGGTTCTTGCTTTATGTGTGTGATGAATTGTCCATATGGCGTGTTAAAACCGGATGAAAAGACAGGAATGAAAATTATAAAATGCGACTTCTGTATTGGAAAAGGAGAAGATCCAAGTTGTGTAAAAGCCTGTCCAAAAGAAGCAATCTGGGTAGAGGAGGTGTAGCAGATGAAGTATGTAATTATTGGTGTTGGAGCAGCAGGAATCATGGCTGCAAAGACAATACGAAAAGCAGATAAAGAATCTTCTCTTACTATGATTTCTCTCGATGCCCAGGTTCACTCAAGATGTATGCTGCATAAATATCTTTCTCATGAAAGAAATGAAAAACAGTTAAGTTTTATTCCGGAGAATTTTTTTGAAGAAAATCAGATTATCTGGAATAAAGCACAGAGCGTAAAACAGCTTCATGTAAAAGAAAAGCAGGTCGAACTTTTAGACGGAACAAGAGTTGAGTATGATAAACTTTTAATCGCAACAGGCGCAAACAGTTTTATTCCTCCGGTTGGAAATTTAAGAGAGGCAAAAAATGTCTTTGGTCTTCGACATTTAAGTGATGCACAGGCAATTGACCAATCTGCCAAAAAAGCGGAGAATATTGTTATTATCGGTTCAGGTCTGGTTGGGCTTGACGCAGCTTATGGTCTGATGGAAACAGGAAAGAATGTTTCAATTGTTGAAATGGCAGACCGGATTCTTCCGGTACAGCTTGATAAGACAGCAGCAAAAGAATATCAGAAACGTTTTGAATCTGCAGGAGCTAAGTTTTATCTTGGAAGAAAAGCAGCAGAAACAAAAATGGATGAGAACGGAAAAATTACGACGGTTATTTTGGACAATGGAGAAGAATTAAAATCGGATTTGATTATTGTGGCAGCCGGAGTGAGAAGTGCAACAGCAGGTTTTGAGACAGAGGAAATCATAGTCGACAGAGGCATGAAAGTAGATGAGTTTATGCAGACAGGAGCAAAAGATGTCTATGCAGCGGGAGATGTAACCGGACTTTCCGGAATCTGGCCAAATGCTCAGAAACAGGGAGAAACCGCAGCACTTAACATGATGGGCGGACGTGTCACTTATACGGATCGCTTTGCCGCTAAAAACACGATTAATTTCTTTGGATTAAATTCACTTTGCGTTGGCGAAATTGTACCAAAAGAGACAGATGTGGTGATTGCAAGAGAAGATGCTTCTAACTATAAAAGAGTTATCATCCGAGATGGAAAAGTAGCAGGAGTACTGCTTCAGGGAGATATTTCTCATGCAGGAATCTGGCAGTACCTGATTAAAAATCAAATTTCGGTAGCGGGTATCAAAAAAGATATTTTTGCGCTGAATTTCAGTGATTTCTATGGAATCAAAGAAAATGGAGAATATGTCTGGAATTTTTAAAAAGGGGTTGACAAAGTCCGTATTTTCTGGGTATACTTTGTTTGTCTTAAGACAGAAATTTCAGATAGAAAAAAGCAGTGAGAGGAACAAGTAGTCACCGAAGGAATCTACAGAAAGCAGCCGGAAGATGAGAGGCGCAGAAAAACATTGGAAGATGAATACATCCTTAAGCTTTGCACCGAATGGCAGAGTTGCTTAGTAGGCTGTAACGGAGTGGCACTCGTTATTGTGCTCAAGTATCGCAAAAAAGCTGTACTTATAGAGGCAGGAAATGTGAGTTTTCTGCAAATAAAGGTGGTAACACGAAAGTGATAGACTCTCGTCCTTTTTAGAAAGGATGAGAGTTTTTTTATATCAAAAAAAGGAGAAAAAACAATGAAAATCTATGAAGAATTAGTTGCCAGAGGTTTAATTGCTCAGGTAACAGATGAAGAAGAAATCAGAGAACTGGTAAACAATGGAAAGGCAACATTTTACATTGGATTTGACCCGACCGCAGACAGTCTTCATGTTGGACATTTCATGGCATTGTGTCTGATGAAACGTCTGCAGATGGCAGGAAACAAACCGATTGCCTTAATCGGAGGCGGTACAGGTATGGTTGGAGATCCATCCGGTCGTACGGATATGCGTCAGATGCTGACAGAAGAAACGATTCAGCATAACTGTGATTGTTTTAAGAAACAGATGAGTCGTTTTATTGACTTCTCAGATGACAAAGCAATGATGGTAAATAATGCAGATTGGCTGATGAAATTGAATTATGTTGAAGTATTACGAGAAGTTGGTTCTTGTTTTTCTGTCAATAATATGCTGCGTGCAGAATGCTACAAACAGCGTATGGAGAAAGGATTAAGCTTTCTGGAATTTAACTACATGATTATGCAGAGTTACGATTTCTACATGTTATACCAGAAATACGGATGTAACATGCAGTTTGGCGGAAATGACCAGTGGAGCAATATGCTTGGCGGTACGGAATTGATTCGTCGTAAATTAAATAAAAATGCCTATGCAATGACCATTAATCTGCTCTTGAACTCCGAAGGAAAGAAAATGGGAAAAACGCAGTCCGGAGCTGTATGGCTTGATCCGAATAAGACTTCTCCATTTGACTTCTATCAGTACTGGAGAAATGTAAGTGATGCTGATGTATTAAAATGTCTGCGTATGCTTACATTCCTGCCGTTAGAACAGATTGACGAGATGGATAAATGGGAAGGAAGCCAGTTAAATCAGGCAAAAGAAATTTTAGCTTATGAACTGACCGGACTTGTACATGGAGAAGAAGAGGCAAAGAAAGCGCAGGAAGGTGCAAGGGCATTATTCTCTAAAGGAAATGCAGCAGATATGCCGACAACAGAAATCGAAGAGGCAGATTTGACAGAAGGAGAAGTGGACTTAATTACGCTGCTTCAGAAGAGTAATCTTGCGTCTACCCGTTCTGACGGCAGACGTGCCATCGAACAGGGTGGGGTTTCCATTGATGGTGAAAAAGTAACGGACATCAAATTTATGGTTGTAAAGGAAAACCTGGAAGGCGACGGTATTGTTATCAAAAGAGGTAAGAAGAAATTTGCAAAAGTAATTTTAAAGTAAGATAAAAGTAAGATACAAAAGCAACTATATTTGTCTTTTTTTCAGAAAGAAGAAAGGCAAAAATGGTTGCTTTTTACTGTATGGTGTGATAGTCTGATATCACAAAGTAAAAGGCGGATTGAACAAAAAACATTCGCAGCAAATCAACAGAAATCTATTCATTTTATTCAGTTACAAAATCAAAGATGAAATCTCATCGATTATCCACAATATAGAAATTTTATCAAAAAAAAGATACTGCTTCTATCCGCCTGAAACAGGAGGTCATCTATGAAAAAAACAGGAATTATTTTTAATGGACTTAAAGTACGTCAAAAACAAAGACAAATATGTGAAGAGCCAGAAGAAAATGCCATCCGTGAAGAAAATGCTTATGAAGTCAAAGAAAAAGAAGTCTGTCTTGATGTGACTTATTTTCTTACGTTTGCAGTGGTACATAATCCGGTATGCAAAGGTAAGATGAAACAATTTTCAGTTCTTCAGATTTTACATTATCAAAAGTTATTCGAAGCATCCAAATATCATGGAGAGTATTTTTTATCCTGTCTTGGATATGAAGAATATTATTATGCCCAGGTCGTGCTTGGAATGTTGTTTGAAATTCGAGAGGGCGAGAAAAAAGAGGCAAAAAAGAGTTATGAGACTTTGATTGAGATGATAACGGCAGGCTGGTGTGAGGTCAGAGAGGAACTGTTTGAAAGACCAAGTGTAAAATTTCATAAGATTCAAGAATGGGCAGGTCTGTATACGGAACAGCCGGCAATGGGCTTAAGTCAGCTTTGTATTGTATATCTGTTGGCGGAAGTCTTTCAGGTGAAGATTCTTCCTGACACAAATTCTGCCCTGTTGTTTCAATGTATGTTAGATAGAAATACTATTTGGAACAGTCCAAAAGCAGAGGTTATGGAATATCCATTTCAAAATGCCAAAGCAGAACAAAAAAGTATGGAATTTTCACGAATTTTAAGAAAACAGATGAAGTATCCATATCGGGCAATTACCGGATTTTTAAACAAAAAAGAAGAAGAGTTTGATTATTACCTGCAGAATTTGTTCCATTTAGGAGGAATTGACCGGAATGTGATTTGTGGAGAGAAAATTGATAAACAGACATTTGAGATTTTAACGGAACTTGGAGGATTTGAAAATGAGCAGAGTTTAAAAGAATATGTCTATTCTCTTTATATTGTGTTGTTAAGTCAATATGTGTCAAAATGTCTGAATTATCTAAAAGTTCAGAATCCGGCAGTATGGGAAACAAAACGAATGGAAATGCAGGACAGGGAGGAAATTTTACTAAAAAAGATAGCGGAGCTGGAAAAAAGAAGTTGACAAATGAAAAAATGAGGACTATACTTATAACAAATTTAAGTAAATAGCACTTTAAACCGTTGAACAAGAGGAGTAAATAAAGAAATCCGTTAAAGCAGAGAAATCTGTTACAGAGAGTTGTAGATGGTGGAATTACAGCAATGTGAATTTTTATTGAATGGACTTGTGAGGGCAGCTTGAAATTTGAAAAAAAGTAGACGCTGACGGGAAATCCCAACCGTTATCAATGGGGCGTGTATGATAGTACATGGAAAGAGTGGTTCAGGAAAACCTGGATAATTTGGGTGGTACCGCAGGAGCGAGAAATAAAAAGGCTCTTGTCCCATTAGAGAAAATCTAATGGGACAAGAGCCTTTTTTAATTCATAAGAAATTTCGTCTTATGAATTAAAAAAACGCTCCGCAAGAATGTGCCTTGGTACATTCTTTGTTCTTGGATAGAAAACATATTCAGAAAGGATGGCAGATATGAAAATAACACCAGATTGCAACACAATATTAAAATTAGCAGAAGAATATTCGGTTGTTCCGGTCTGCAAAGAAATTTATGCAGATATCACAACACCGATTACTTTACTTAGAAAAATCTCTGCAATTTCAAAAAGATATTATTTGTTAGAAAGTATTGAAGGTGGCGAAACCTGGGGAAGATATTCCTTTCTCGGATATGACCCGATTATGCGTGTGACCTGCCGGTCAAATGAAGTGGTAGTTGAGAAAAAAGGAAAACAGGAAACTTATCAAACCGAAAAACCTCTGGAAATCATTCGTGAGATTATGAAAGATTACCGTTCACCGAAATTAGAGGGAATGCCGCCATTTACAGGAGGGTTTGTAGGTTATTTTGCTTATTCGATGATTGGATATGCAGAGCCGGTTTTAAAAATTAAAAAAGGAACCTTTCCGGATTATGATGTAATGCTGTTTGATAAAGTCATTGCTTATGACCATTTAAAACAGAAAATCTGTATTATCGTAAATATGAAAACAGATCGGGTAATGGAAAATTATGGAGAGGCAACTGCTGAAATTGCGAAAATTGCAGCTATGATTAAAAATGCATCGATTCCGGAATTTCCAAAGGAGATAGAAAATATTAATTTTACCTGTAACGTCAGCAAAGAGGAATATTGCAGTGTTGTAGAAAAAACAAAAGAGTACATTAAAGACGGCGATATTTTCCAGGCAGTTATTTCCAGACAGTTTACAAGTCCAATGAAAGGAAGCCTGTTAAATGCTTACCGTGTATTAAGAACAACCAATCCATCTCCTTATATGGTATATCTGCACTTTGATGAGGAAGAATTGATGAGTAGTTCTCCGGAAACTCTGGTTCGTCTGCAAAATGGAAGATTGACAACGTTTCCTGTAGCCGGTTCAAGACCAAGAGGAAAGAACCGAGAAGAAGATGAAGAACTTGAAAGAGATTTATTATCCGATGAAAAAGAGTTATCGGAACACAATATGTTAGTCGACTTAGGAAGAAATGACCTTGGAAGAATCAGTAAATTCGGTTCAGTTGACGTGACAAAATACATGATGATTCACAGATATTCCAAGATTATGCATATCTGTTCACAAGTGGAAAGTGAGATTGAATCATTGAAAGACGGATTAGATGCAATTGAAGCAGTACTTCCGGCAGGAACACTTTCCGGTGCCCCGAAGATTCGTGCCTGTGAAATTATTGAAGAGTTAGAAAGCGAAGAAAGAGGAATTTACGGTGGGGCACTTGGATATCTCGATTTTGCAGGAAATCTGGATACCTGCATTGCAATTCGAATGGCAGTAAAGAAAGACGATAAAGTATATGTGCAGGCCGGAGGCGGTATTGTAGCAGACAGCGTTCCGGAAAAAGAATATGAAGAATCTGCAAATAAGGCAGCAGCCGTGATGCAGGCAATTCAAAATGCAGAGGAGGTAGACAAAGTATGATTCTTTTAATCGACAACTATGACAGTTTTACTTATAACCTGGTTCAGGTAATCGGAACAATTAATCCGGATATCAAAGTCATCCGAAATGATGCAATGAGTGTAGAAGAGATTGAAAAATTAAAACCTTCTCATATTATTTTATCTCCAGGACCGGGATATCCAAAAGATGCCGGTGTATGTGAAGAAGTGGTAAGAAAATTACAGGGAAAAATCCCGATTTTAGGGGTCTGCCTGGGACATCAGGCAATCTGTGAAGTATATGGTGCAAAGATTACTCATGCAAGAAAGTTGATGCATGGAAAGAAGAGTCGTGTAAAAATCGAAACCGAAAGTCCGATTTTTGCAGGAATGGAAGAAGAGATTGATGCAGCCAGATATCATTCTCTGATTGCAAATGAAGATACGATTCCAGGCTGTCTGCAGGTGCTTTCAACAGATGAAAACGGTGAAATTATGGCAGTAGGACATAAAGAATATCCGGTTTATGGATTACAATTCCATCCGGAATCTATTTTAACCCCGAAGGGAAAAACGATACTGGAAAATTTTTTGAATATAAAGGCAGGTAAAGGAGACAGACTTATGATTAAAGAAGCAATTCATACTTTGATGAATGGACAAGATTTGTCTTATGATATGGCAAGAGAAGTTATGGAAGAGATGATGGATGGAACCGCAACACAGGCTCAGATGGGGTCTTTCTTAACTGCACTTCGCATGCGTGGTGAGACAATTGATGAAATTACGGCATTTGCGCAGGTGATGAGAGAAAAAGGTGTAAAAATCAAGCCGGAAAGAGAAGTCATTGATATTGTAGGAACCGGCGGAGATGAAGTTGGAACATTTAACATCTCGACTACTTCTGCTTTTGTGGTAGCAGCTGGTGGTGTTCCGGTAGCAAAACATGGAAACCGTAGTGTTTCAAGCAAAAGTGGTGCAGCTGATGTATTGGAAAATCTGGGTGCAAATGTGGCATTAGATGCAAAACAAAATGAAACTATCTTAAATCAGACAGGAATGTGCTTTATGTTTGCACCGGTTTATCATTCTTCTATGAAATATGCCGCACCGGTACGAAAAGAGATGGGAGAAAGAACAGTATTTAATATTTTAGGCCCACTTTCCAATCCGGCAGCGGCAACCATGCAGTTGCTTGGGGTTTATGATAAAAAGCTGGTAGAACCACTTGCAAAAGTGCTTGGAAATCTTGGAGTTACAAGAGGTGTTGCAGTTTGCGGTTCAGATGGACTTGATGAAATTACCGTAACTGGAGAAACTACTGTTTGTGAAATTCGTTTTGGAGAAACAAAAACCTATACGATCTCACCGGAACAGTTTGGAATAAAGCGTTGTGAATTATCAGAGCTGATAGGTGGAACACCGGTTGAAAATGCACAGATTACAAGAGAAATCTTAACCGGAAAAGAAAGAGGAGCAAAAAGAAATGCAGTGTTGTTAAATGCCGGAATGAGCCTTTATCTCGGAATTGATGGAATTACGCTTGAAGAAGGTGTCAAGATGGCAGCCGATTTAATTGACAGTAAGAAAGCACTTGCGAAATTAGAAGAGTTTGTGAAAGTGACAAAGGAAGTATAAGGAGGAGCGCCGATATGATTTTAGACCAAATAGCGGCAGATACCAGGCTTCGTGTGGAGGCAAAGAAGAAAGAGATTTCTTTAGAAGAAGTAAAAAGAGATGCACAGAGCATGGAAAAAAATACAGGATTTCCGTTTGAGACAGCGTTGAGAAAACCGGACCTGAGTTTTATCTGTGAAGTAAAAAAAGCGTCTCCGTCGAAGGGAATCATTGCCGAAGAATTTCCTTATCTTCAGATCGCAAAAGAGTATAATGAAGCAGGAGCGGATGCAATTTCCTGCCTGACCGAACCGAAATATTTTCTTGGAAAAGATGAATATTTAAAAGAGATTGCAAAAGAAGTAAAGATACCGGTTTTAAGAAAAGACTTTGTAGTGGATGAATATCAAATTTATGAAGCGAAAATATTAGGTGCAAGTGCTGTACTTTTGATTTGTGCGATTTTAGAAGAAGAACAGTTAAAAGTTTATCTTCAAATTGCAAAAGAGCTTGGTTTATCTGCGCTTGTAGAGGCACATGATGAAAAGGAAATCAAGCAGGCAGTTCGTGCAGGCGCGAAAATTATCGGAGTGAATAACCGAAATTTAAAGGATTTTTCTGTGAATGTAGGAAACAGCACAAACTTAAGAAATTTTGTACCACCGGAAATTTTATTTGTGGCAGAAAGCGGAATCAAAGGACCAGAAGAGATTAAAGCTTTAAGAGAAAATAAAGTTGATGCGGTTTTGATTGGTGAAACCATGATGCGCAGTCCGGATAAAGCAAAAATGCTTCGTTTCTTAAAAGGGGAAGAACACCATGAAGAAAGTTAAGATTTGTGGTTTAAGAAGAAAAGAAGATATCTTAATAGTAAATCGTTTGAAACCAGACTATGTTGGATTTGTATTTGCAGACAGCTCCAGAAAAGTGACAAAAGAAGAGGCAAAAGCACTTTCAAAGCAGTTAGAAAAAGAAATTTGTCCGGTGGGAGTTTTTGTAAATGAAGAACCGGAGATAGTCGCCCAAATTGCGAATGCCGGAATCATTGACTTGATTCAGCTTCACGGAGAGGAAGACGAGGCATACATACAAAAATTAAAAGCATTTACCAATAAACCAATAATAAAAGCTGTGCGGGTGAGAAGCAGAGAACAGATTCAAAAAGCAGAAGCTCTTTCCTGTGATTATCTTCTGTTTGATACTTATATCAAAGGACAGTATGGGGGAAGTGGAAAACCCTTTGATGTCTCACTCATAGGAGAGGTTTCAAAGCCATATTTTATCGCCGGCGGTTTAAGTGAAAGCAATGTGGCAGAAAAATTGAAAAACTGTGATGCATTTGCAGCAGATGTCAGCAGTGCAGTGGAGATAGATGGGTATAAAGACGAAAAAAAGGTACAGCAGTTTATAGAAGCAGTACGGAAAGGATAAAAAAATGAGTAAAGGAAGATATGGAAATTACGGAGGACAGTATATTCCGGAAACATTGATGAATGCAGTTTTAGAATTAGAGGAAGCATATGAAAAATATAGTAAAGACCTTGAATTTAATAAAGAATTAGATGATTTATTAAAAAATTATGCAGGTCGCCCATCTTTATTATATTATGCAGAAAAAATGACAAAAGATTTAGGCGGTGCAAAGATTTATCTAAAACGAGAAGATTTAAATCATACCGGTTCTCATAAAATCAACAATGTACTTGGACAGGTACTGCTTGCAAAAAAAATGGGAAAAACTCGTGTTATTGCAGAAACCGGAGCAGGACAGCATGGGGTGGCAACTGCAACCGCAGCAGCACTTATGGGAATGGAATGTGAAATCTTCATGGGAAAAGAAGACACGGACAGACAGGCATTAAACGTATTTCGTATGGAACTGTTAGGTGCAAAAGTACATGCGGTGACAAGCGGAACAGCAACTCTTAAGGATGCAGTAAATGAAACTATGCGTGAATGGACAAAGAGAATGGATGATACTCTTTATGTGCTTGGTTCGGTTATGGGACCACATCCATTTCCAATGATTGTGCGTGATTTCCAGAAAATTATCGGAAAAGAAATTAAAGAACAGTTAAGAGAAAAAGAAGGCAGACTTCCGGATGCAGTGATTGCCTGTGTCGGTGGCGGAAGCAATGCAATGGGAACATTCTATGAATTTATTCCGGATAAAGGGGTAAAATTAATCGGATGTGAGGCAGCAGGACATGGAATCAATACCGATAAACATGCAGCGACTATTGCAAAAGGAAGCGAAGGAGTATTTCATGGAATGAAATCCTTGTTTTGTCAGGATAAATATGGACAAATTGCACCGGTATATTCGATTTCAGCAGGACTGGATTATCCGGGAATCGGACCGGAGCATGCAAATTTAAATGCAACCGGACGAGCTCAGTATGTTCCGATTACAGATGATGAGGCAGTAGATGCTTTTGAATATCTTTCAAAAACAGAGGGGATCATTCCGGCAATCGAAAGTGCTCATGCTGTTGCTTATGCAAGAAAACTGGCACCGACGATGGGAAAAGACCAGATTATTGTAGTGACCGTATCCGGTCGTGGAGATAAAGACGTTGCAGCAATTGCAAGATATAGAGGAGTGGAAATCTATGAGTAAAATAGCAAAAGCATTTGAGAACAAAAAAGCATTTATTCCGTTTGTAACGGCGGGAGACCCGACACTTGATGTGACAGAACAGTTATTATATGAAATGCAGAAAGCAGGAGCAGACTTAATTGAAATCGGAATTCCGTTTTCAGACCCGACAGCAGAAGGACCAGTCATTCAGGAGGCAAATGAAAGAGCGCTTGCTGAAGGATGCACAACGGATAAAATTTTTGATATGTTGAAACGTGCAAAAGAAAAAATTACGGTTCCAATGGTATTTTTAACTTATGTTAATCCGATTTTCACTTATGGAAAAGAACGTTTTATGAAACAATGCGTGGAAAGTGGAATTGATGGTCTGATTGTGCCGGATATGCCTTATGAAGAAAGGGAAGAACTTGCACCGGCATGTGAAAAATACGGAGTGGACATTATTCCGCTGATTGCACCGACTTCTCATGAAAGAATTAAAATGATAGCAAAAAAAGCACAGGGATACATTTACTGTGTTTCGTCTTTAGGTGTAACCGGTGTCAGAAGTGAAATTAAGACAGATATTGGGGCGATGGTAAAAGCAGTAAGAGAGACAACAGATGTTCCGTGCGCAGTCGGATTTGGAATTGCGACTCCAGAACAGGCTTACAAGATGGCAAAAGTTTCGGATGGAGCAATTGTGGGTTCTGCAATCGTTAAAATTATAGCAAAATATGGAAAAGACAGCGTTCCTTACGTAGGAGATTATGTTAAAAGCATGAAAGAAGCTGTAGAAAAAGCGGATAAAGAAAGTAAATAATCCAGAAAATAAGTTTAAAACAGCCGATTCTACTAAAAAAGAGCCGGCTGTTTTTTCAGCTTGCAGATTAATAAGAAATTCACAATTTTTTAGTTGAAAAAAATTGAAAAACAGGTTACAATTAAAATCGGCAGAAATTGGTTTTGTTCTTCAACTCATTAGAGCGAAAAACCAAAATGTGGTTTCTGCGCGAACAGGATTCACTGTCAAATAGGTGCAGAAATCCGCAAATAAAAATATATGGAGGGCTGATCAATGAGTAATACAGCACAAAGCTTGGCAGGCAAAAGAATTGAAGCTTTGCTTGATGAGAACAGTTTTGTTGAGATTGGCAGTTGTGTAACAGCTAGAAGCACTGATTTCAACTTATCTGAAAAGGAAACACCATCTGATGGTGTTATTACCGGTTATGGCGTAATTGACGGAAGCCTGGTGTATGTATACAGCCAGGATGCATCCGTATTAAACGGAACAATCGGTGAGATGCATGCAAAAAAAATCGTAAGACTCTACGAACTGGCTATGAAGACAGGTGCTCCGGTTATCGGTCTTGTAGACTGTGCAGGTTTCAGACTTCAGGAAGCAACAGATGCATTAAATGCATTTGGTGAAATCTATGCAAAACAGGTTGCAGCTTCCGGTGTCATTCCTCAGATTACAGGAATCTTTGGAACATGTGGTGGCGGACTTGCGGTTATGCCAGGTCTTACAGACTTTACATTTATGGAAGAGAAGAAAGCAAAATTATTTGTAAACTCTCCAAATGCATTAGATGGAAATGAAATTTCCAAATGCGATACATCAAGTGCCAAATATCAGAGCGAAGAAAGCGGACTTGCAGATGTAACAGGAAGCGAAGATGAAATCATTGCAAAAATGAGAGAATTAGTTTCCCTGCTTCCATCAAACTACGAAGATAATTCTGCTTATGTAGAGTGCACAGATGATTTAAATCGTGTATGCCCTGAACTTGTAAACTGCGCAGGTGATACTTCTATCGCACTTTCTCTTCTTGCAGACAACCAGGAATTCTTTGAGGTAAAAGCAGATTATGCAAAAGATATGGTTGTTGGATTTATCCGTTTAAACGGAGCAACTGTAGGATGTGTTGCAAATCGCAGTGAAGTTTACAATGCAGAAGGAGAAAAAGCAGAGACATTTGATAATGTATTATCAGTAAGAGGATGCAAAAAAGCAGCTGATTTCGTGAAATTCTGTGACGCTTTTGAACTTCCGGTACTGACTCTGACAAATGTAAAAGGCTATAAAGCGACAAAATGTTCCGAAGCGAATATTGCAAAAGCAGCAGCATCTTTAACTTATGCATTTGCAAACGCAACTGTACCGAAAGTAAATGTTGTAGTTGGAGAAGCATTTGGAAGTGCTTACCTGACGATGAACAGCAAATCAACAGGAGCAGACATGGTATTTGCTTGGCCGGAATCTCAGATTGGTATGATGGATGCAAAGCTCGCTGCAAAAATTATGTACGCAGACAGTGATGCAGCAACAATCAATGAAAAAGCTGCAGAATACGCACAGCTTCAGTCAAGTGCACTTTCTGCTGCAAAGAGAGGCTATGTTGATACAATCATCGAGCCGGAAGATACAAGAAAATATGTGATTGGTGCTTTTGAAATGTTATTCACAAAAAGAGAAAATCGTCCAAGTAAAAAACACGGCACGGTTTAAGCGAGGTGAATTAATATGAAGCAGACATGGAAAAAAATCATTGGACTGATTCTGATTAGCGTATGTATCTTGGCAATGACCGCTTGTGGAAAGAACAGTAGTGAAGAAACAAGCTCTCTTACGATGCCGGATGAAGCATCTCAGCAGTCCTTAATCGAGAGTTTTGGAACTGTACTCCAGAATATTTCTCAGTTGGATGAAGCAAGCATTAAAAGCTATATGGAAGGCGATGATGCATTTAGTGCAGCGGCAGCTTCTGCTTGGGATACCAGCGGTTCTTCTTTAGGAAGTTTTGAAGAAGTTAAAGATGGTAAAATGGAAATCGACGATGACACTTATGTAGTTACTATTGATGCAAAGTTTGAAAATCGTGATGCAGATTGTGTGTTTATACTTGATAAAAATGGAACTCCTACCAGTGTCAGCATTGACCCTGTTTACAGCATGGGTGAAAAAATGGCACAGGCAGGTCAGAATACCGTTATGGGTATCGGAATCGTATTTATCATGCTTATCTTCTTAAGTTTCCTGATTTCTCTTATGAGATTTATCCCGAAACTGGAAGCAGCTTTATCAAAGAAAAACAAAGCACCAGAACAGGCAAAACCGGCACCGGTTGTTGCTGTTCCGGAAGTAGAAGAGGAAGAAGTAATTGATGATGGCGAACTGATTGCAGTTATCGCAGCAGCAATTGCGGCATCTGAAAATACATCGACGGACAGCTTTGTTGTTCGTTCAATCAGAAAGTCAAAAAAAGGAAATTGGCACAGAGCCTAATCACAGGAGGAAATGATTATGAAATCTTATACAATCACAGTAAATGGCGTTGCTTATGATGTAACAGTAGAAGAAGGCGCTGGAAACGCTGTAGCAGCATCTGCTCCGAAAGCAGCACCAAAGGCAGCTCCAAAAGCAGCACCTGCAAAAGCAGCAGCTCCGGCATCCGCTGGTTCTGTAACAGTTGCAGCATCTGCAGCAGGTAAAATCGTAAAAATCGAAGCAAGCGTAGGTCAGGCAGTAAAAGCTGGAGACAGTATTGTAGTTCTGGAAGCTATGAAAATGGAAATTCCGGTTGTTGCTCCACAGGACGGAACCATTGCAAGTATTGACGTAGCAGTTGGTGATGCAGTTGAAAACGGTAGTACACTGGCAACTATGAACTAAAAATTTGCAAATAGAGTGATTTATTTGTAAGTTTGCGGTCGTAGATAGAAATCTGCGAAAAATACAGACAATGGGAGGTAATAAAATGTCTAGCATAACAGATACATTGTCCAATCTGCTTGGTCAGACAGCGTTTTTGAATCTGACATGGGGAAACTATCTGATGATTCTGGTTGCTTTTGTTTTCTTATATCTGGCAATCAGACATGGATTTGAACCGCTGCTTTTAGTACCAATCGCATTTGGTATGCTGTTAGTTAATATCTATCCGGATATTATGTCACAGCCATATACGGATGCAGCCGGTATTGAACATGCAGGTGGACTTCTTCACTATTTCTATTTGATGGATGAATGGAGTATTCTTCCGTCACTGATTTTCATGGGTGTAGGTGCCATGACAGACTTTGGTCCGCTGATTGCGAATCCGAAGAGTTTCCTTTTGGGAGCAGCAGCACAGCTTGGTATCTATATGGCGTATTTCCTTGCAATCTTTATGGGATTCAATGGAAAAGCAGCAGCAGCAATCTCTATCATCGGTGGTGCCGATGGCCCGACTTCTATCTTCCTTGCAGGTAAGCTTGGACAGACAGCATTAATGGGACCGATTGCGGTGGCGGCGTATTCTTATATGTCACTGGTTCCAATTATCCAGCCTCCAATTATGAAGTTATTCACAACAGAAAAAGAACGTAAAATTAAAATGGAACAGCTTCGTCCGGTATCCAAACTGGAAAAAATCCTGTTCCCGGTTATCATTACAGTTGTTGTTTGTCTGATTTTACCATCTACAGCTCCGTTAATTGGTATGCTTATGCTTGGTAACCTTTTCCGTGAATGTGGCGTTGTAAAACAGTTAACAGAAACAGCATCTAATGCTTTAATGTACATCGTAGTTATCCTTCTCGGAACATCCGTAGGTGCATCTACAAGTGCAGAAGCGTTCCTGAAACTGGATACTTTAAAAATTGTTGCTTTAGGTCTGGTAGCATTTGCAGTTGGTACAGCCGGTGGTGTTCTTCTTGGTAAAGTTATGTGTAAACTGACACATGGAAAGATTAATCCGCTGATTGGTTCTGCTGGTGTATCCGCAGTTCCTATGGCAGCCCGTGTATCTCAGAAAGTTGGTGCAGAAGCAGACCCGACTAACTTCCTGCTGATGCATGCAATGGGACCAAACGTTGCCGGTGTTATCGGTACAGCCGTAGCTGCTGGTACATTCATGGCAATCTTTGGTGTATAATTGAAGGAGGAAAATTAAGATGGCAGATGTGGTAAAAAAACCAATTAAAATTACAGAAACAATTCTGCGTGATGCGCATCAGTCTCTGATTGCAACAAGAATGACAACAGAGCAGATGCTGCCAATCGTAGATAAAATGGATAAAGTCGGTTATCATTCCGTAGAATGCTGGGGTGGTGCAACATTTGATGCATCTCTTCGTTTCTTAAAAGAAGACCCATGGGAAAGACTTCGTAAATTCCGTGATGGTTTTAAAAATACAAAACTGCAGATGTTATTCCGTGGACAGAATATCCTTGGATACCGTCCTTACGCAGATGATGTAGTAGAATACTTCGTACAGAAATCAATTGCAAACGGTATTGATATTATCCGTATTTTTGACTGTATGAACGATATCAGAAACTTAAAAACAGCAGTTTCTGCAGCAAACAAAGAAAAAGGTCATGCACAGGTTGCGCTGTCTTATACTTTAGGTGATGCTTATACTTTAGAATACTGGACAGAAATGGCTAAAAAAATTGAAGATATGGGTGCAAATTCTATCTGTATTAAAGATATGGCTGGTCTTCTGCTTCCTTATAAAGCAACTGAACTGGTAACTGCTTTAAAAGAAACAGTAGATATTCCGATTCAGCTTCATACACACTATACTTCCGGTGTTGCTTCTATGACTTACTTAAAAGCAGTAGAGGCAGGTGTGGATGTGATTGATACAGCAATGTCTCCATTCGCTCTGGGTACTTCCCAGCCGGCAACTGAAGTTATGGTAGAAACATTTAAGGGAACTCCTTATGATACAGGATTTGACCAGAAACTGTTATCTGAAATCGCTGATTACTTCCGTCCAATCCGTGACGAAGCACTTGACAGCGGACTGCTCAATCCGAAGAACCTTGGTGTTAACATTAAGACTCTGTTATATCAGGTACCGGGCGGTATGCTTTCTAACCTGACTTCTCAGTTAAAAGAACAGGGTGCAGAAGATAAATTCTACGATGTATTGGAAGAAGTTCCAAGAGTACGTAAAGACCTTGGTGAATGCCCGCTTGTTACTCCTTCTTCTCAGATTGTTGGTACACAGGCTGTATTCAATGTTGTTCTGGGTGAACGTTACAAGATGGTTACAAAAGAAACAAAAGATGTATTAAGCGGAAAATACGGTGCAACTGCAAAACCGTTCAACAAAGAAGTACAGAAAAAATGCATCGGTAATACAAAACCGATTACCTGTCGTCCGGCTGACTTAATTCCGGCTGAGTTAGACACTCTTAGAGGAGAAATGGCACAGTGGTCTGAGCAGGAAGAAGATGTATTAACTTACGCATTATTCCCACAGGTCGCAACAGAATTCTTTAAATACAGAGAAGCTCAGGAAACAAAAGTAGATCCGAAAATGGCAGACACAAAAAATGGAGCTTATCCGGTATAAATAAGATTAAATTTTCCGAAGGCGAATCGTATGGAAATACGGTTCGTCTTTTTGTTTTAGGCATAAAATCATTTTGTGTTTAGTAAAATTCAGATGAAAAATAATTAAGTTCGTGTTATAATATAAACTTAATGAAAGCATTACTATAGAATGTTTTAAGACAGGAAAAGAGGTTAAGGGGTAAAGTATGGGGACGGAAGAGAACTTACTTAGCAGGATGAATACACAGTATCATAAATTTAGCAAAGGTCAGAAAAAATTAGTATCGTATATTACGGACAATTATGATAAGGCTGCTTTTTTTACGGCTGCAAAGTTAGGAGAAACGGTTGGAGTAAGTGAGTCAACAGTCGTTCGTTTCGCAATTCATTTAGGATATAAAGGATATCCGGAGTTTCAAAAGGCACTGGAAGAGTTGGTGCGGAACAAGTTAAATTCAATTCAGAGAATGGAAGTGACTTATGGAAGAGTTCCACAGTCTGAAATTTTAGATACGGTACTTCGAGCCGATATTGAAAAAATCAAGCTGACAATGGAAAATATAGACCATAATGCGTTTGAACTTGCAGTGGAGACCATTCTTGAGGCAAAGAGTATTTATATTGTAGGAATCCGCAGTTGTGCACCACTGGCAAGCTTTTTGGGATTTTACTTTAATTTATTATTTGATAATGTACATTTGATGCACACAAACAGTTCAAGTGAATTATTTGAACAGATGATTCACATCAGCAAGGATGATGTGATTATTGGAATTAGTTTTCCAAGGTATTCGATGCGTACATTAAAAGCGCTTGAGTTTGCAAATAATAGAAATGCAAAAGTAATTACATTGACAGACAGCATTCATTCACCAATGAATTTATATTCTTCTTGTAACTTGATTGCGAGAAGTGATATGGCGTCAATTGTAGATTCACTTGTTGCACCTTTGAGCGTGATTAATGCGTTAGTAGTCGCACTTTGTATGCGCAAACAAAGAGAGGTGACTGCTACGTTAGAAGATTTGGAAAAAATTTGGGATGAATATCAGGTGTATAATAATGATGAAATTAATCTTGCGGATGGGAAAGAAATTGAAATTCGTAATCCAGATGAGTTAGAAGATTAAAAGGAGTGTTTCATGACAAAAATAGCAATCATCGGTGGCGGTGCTGCCGGAATGTATGCTTCTGTTTTTCTTGCCGAAAAGGGACACGAAGTACATGTATTTGAAAAAAATGAAAAACTTGGAAAAAAATTATTTATTACGGGAAAGGGTCGGTGCAATGTAACGAATGACTGTGATGAAGAAACATTTTTTTCCAGTGTGATTACCAATTCAAAATTTTTGTATAGTTCTTATTATGGATGCACAAGTCAAAATGTAATGGATTTCTTTACCTCAATTGGGGTAAAACTAAAGACAGAACGTGGAAACCGGGTATTTCCGGCTTCAGACCATTCTTCAGATATTATTCGGGCATTAGAACATAAAATGAGGGAAACAAAGGTTCAGATTCATCTAAGAACAGAGGTAACCGATATTTTGTCTGAAGAGAGCTGTATCAAATATGTGGTGACTGCAAAGGGAAAAGAAGCCTTTGATAAAGTAATCGTTGCAACAGGCGGATATTCTTATCAGGCAACAGGTTCGACAGGAGATGGATATCGTTTTGCAGAAAATACCGGACATAGTGTGACAAAAATCCGACCGGCATTAGTTCCGCTAGAGGTAAAGGAAGATTATATCACAAAACTTCAGGGACTGGCTTTAAAAAATGTACAGCTGACGATCAAAGACCAGAAAAAGAAATTGTACGAAGAGTTTGGAGAGTTGTTGTTTACTCATTTTGGAGTGTCAGGTCCGCTTGTTTTGACAGCAAGTTCAAAGATTGGAAAACAGCTTGAAAAAAAAGGCAGTCTTTTAGCTGAAATTGATTTAAAGCCGGCAGTTTCAAAAGAACAGCTCGATGCAAGAATTTTAAGAGAGTTTGAAACAGTTAAGAATAAGCAGTTTAAAAACGCAATTGGAGGTCTGTTTCCGGCAAAATTAGAACCGGTTATGATAGAAATTTCTAAGATTTCGCCGGAAAAAAAGGTCAATGAAATTACAAAAGAAGAAAGAAGAAGATTTATTGATTTAATCAAAGCATTTCCATTTACGATTACAGGAATGCGTGACTTTAATGAGGCAATTATCACACAGGGCGGAGTAAAGACAAAAGAAATAAATCCGTCTACAATGGAGTCAAAAAAAGTAAAAAATTTATATTTTATTGGAGAAGTGCTTGATTTGGATGCAGTAACAGGTGGATTTAATCTTCAGATTGCCTGGTCAACCGCTTATGCTGCAGTAAGCGCAATCTGTATGGAAGAATGAAAACAAGATTTGGTTAAGATGAAGTTAAGCTAAAGGAGAGAGAAAATGGCATTTAGTATTGCAATAGATGGACCGGCAGGGGCTGGAAAAAGTACAATCGCAAAGGAACTGGCAAAACGCCTTTCATTTGTTTATGTAGATACTGGTGCAATGTACCGTGCAATCGGATTGTATCTGCTTAGAAATCAGATTTCACCAAAAGATGAGAACTCTGTGGAAAAAGCATGTAAAGAAATTCAGATATCCATTTCTTATGAAGATGGAGTTCAGCAGGTCTTTTTAAACGGAGAAAATGTAAGCGAAGAAATTCGAAAAGAAGAAGTAGGAAATATGGCTTCGGCAGGTGCAAAGAACCGGAAAGTCCGCGAAAAACTGGTAGAGCTTCAAAGAGAACTGGCTTCTAAGGCTGATGTTGTAATGGACGGAAGAGATATTGGAACCTGCGTTTTGCCAAATGCGAATGTAAAGATTTATCTGACTGCCAGTGTGCATACAAGAGCAGTGCGTCGTTATCAGGAATATCTTGCAAAAGGTGAGAAAATAACATTAGAAGAAGTGGAAAAGGACATTGAAAACAGAGATTATCAGGATATGAATCGTGCGATTTCTCCGCTTAAACAGGCAGAGGATGCAGTATTTTTGGATTCTTCTGATATGGGAATCGAGGAAGTATTAGAGAAAATGATTTCCATCTATGAAAAGAATAAATAAAAAAGAGGTTTAAAAAGTGGAAGTAAAAGTAGCAAAGACGGCGGGGTTTTGTTTTGGTGTCAAGCGGGCAGTAGAAAAAGCTT
The DNA here is from genome assembly GCA_003481745.1 of Firmicutes bacterium OM04-13BH. Classification (GTDB taxonomy): domain Bacteria; phylum Bacillota; class Clostridia; order Lachnospirales; family Lachnospiraceae; genus Blautia; species Blautia stercoris. Next base: position 120,946 of record QULP01000001.1, on the reverse strand, counting down.
ATGAGGTCGCTGAGAAAGAACAAAAAGATGTTTATACTTACGGACCGATTATTCATAATGAAGAGGTAGTAAATGATTTAGCCCAAAAAGGAGTCCATGTCATTGAAACAGAAGAGGATTTAAAAAAACTGCAAAATGGTATTGTAATTATCCGTTCCCATGGAGTTCCAAAAAGAATATATTCCCTGCTTGAAGAAAAAGAGATCGAGTATGTGGATGTTACCTGCCCGTTTGTCTTAAAGATACACCGGATTGTGGAAAGAGAAAGTAAAGCCGGACGGCATATTGTAATTATTGGAAATGAGGCACATCCTGAAGTAGAGGGAATTCGTGGTTGGTGTGAAGGAGAATCTACTGTGATAAAAACAAAAGAGCAGGCAGAAAAATTTCTGGAATCACCACCCGAAAAGGTGTGTATCGTCTCTCAGACGACATTTAATTACAAGAATTTTCAAGAATTAGTTGAAATTTTAGCCAAAAAGAGGTATGATAAACTTGTTTTAAATACAATTTGCAATGCAACTAGTGAGCGACAGGCCGAAGCTGCAGAAATTGCAAAGACAGTAGACGCCATGGTTGTCATTGGAGGCAGGCATAGCTCAAACACACAAAAGCTGTATGAGATATGCAGTGGCGAATGTAAAAACACCTACTATATACAGACACTTGCTGACTTGGATTCTGATAGTTTTCAATCCATTCAATGTGTTGGTATTACAGCCGGGGCGTCAACCCCAAATAAAATAATTGAGGAGGTTTCAAAACATGTCAGAATTAAGTTTTGAACAGATGTTAGACGAATCATTTAAAACAATCAGAAACGGAGAGGTAGTGGAAGGTACTGTCATCGGCGTAAAAGAAGATGAAATCATCTTAAATATCGGATACAAAGCAGATGGTATTATTTCAAGAAATGAATATTCAAACGATTCCAATCTTGACCTTACTACAGTTGTATCTGTAGGTGACACAATGGAAGCAAAAGTCCTCAAAGTAAATGATGGAGAAGGACAGGTTCTTCTTACTTACAAGAGACTGGCTGCTGAAAAAGGAAATAAGAGACTGGAAGAAGCTTTTGAAAATAAAGAAGTATTAACAGCAAAAGTAACTCAGGTATTAGATGGCGGTTTAAGCGTACTGGTAGAAGATACAAGAGTATTTATTCCGGCAAGCCTCGTATCTGATTCTTATGAAAAAGATTTAACAAAATATCAGGACCAGGAAATTGAATTTGTAATCACAGAATTTAATCCAAGACGTCGTCGTATTATTGGTGACCGTAAACAGCTTTTAGTTGCTAAAAAAGCAGAAATGCAGAAAGAACTGTTTGCAAGAATCAAACCGGGCGATGTTGTAGAAGGAACAATCAAAAATGTAACAGACTTTGGTGCATTCATCGATTTAGGTGGAGCAGATGGTCTTCTTCATATTTCTGAAATGTCCTGGGGCAGAGTAGAAAATCCGAAGAAAGTATTCAAAGCCGGAGATCCAATCAAAGTATTAATCAAAGATATCAACGGAGATAAAATTGCTCTCAGCCTTAAATTTGAAGACCAGAATCCTTGGTTACATGCAGCTGAAAAATATGCAGCTGGTAATGTAGTAGAAGGAAAAATTGCACGTATGACAGATTTTGGTGCATTTATCGAGTTAGAACCGGGTGTAGATGCATTGCTTCATGTATCTCAGATTTCCAGAGCACATGTTGAAAAACCATCTGATGTACTTTCTGTAGGACAGGTTGTAACTGCAAAAGTTGTAGACTTCAACGGAGAAGAAAAGAAAATCAGCCTGAGCATGAAAGTATTAGAACCGGCAGCAGAAGAGACAGCAGAAACAACAGAAGAATAATAAAATAATAAAAATGTAACAACGAGAAAAAAACGGCTGCTTAGAGGCAGTCGTTTTTTATTTTTCTATTTCTTTGGAAGATTTTTTAAAAATTCTCTTAAAAATTCCTGCTGCATTTCGGGTGAAGTAGAAAATTCTGAAGTCCACTGAATATAAATTTCTTTACTCTCATAATCGGTCTTAAATTGAGAAAGATTTGGATTACCATAAGCACGCAGAAAAAATCCGGAAATCTTTTTATAGCAGTTGGAAGCTTTTGCCTTTTGACGGCAGGACGAATCGACATAAGAAGCAATGGATTTATGAACCGCTTCATCCTCAAGAGGAAGATAATAATAATTTTTATAATTTTTGTAGAAGTATCTTAATGTTCCAGATAAAAGAGGCAGTTTTAATTTTCCCGTATGCCCGGAGAAAGTGAGAGAGAACATTTCTAAGTGATAAGAAAAATCAGTCGGAAGAACAGATGGCAGTGAAAATTGAAATAAAATATCTGTGCGGATATCGCCATTTAAAGTTGTGCTTTTTAAAATATGACTTTGAATGAATTCAAATTTACCATTTAGGACAGCTTTTAAAATATCAAGAGAGAGCAGATGGAACATTCCTTCTATATCATCATGGTTATGAAGGAGAAGCAGGTTTTGATCCTCTTTTTTATGCAGAGAAGCAAAGGAATGAAAGACCTGAATTAATTGTTTTCCGTCCATGGTATCAAGTCTTTGATAATGGCAGAGAGGTTCCAGTGTTCTCTGTTTAAAATCAGAAACCGGAAGTAAAAATGAAATTGGACGCAGAGTCCGATATAAATCGATAGATTTCATTGAAAGAAGAGGGGATGAAACCTGATATTGTGTGGACTTATGAAGTAAATATGGGATATCAAAAGTAGTTCCATTAAAATGAATCAGACAGTCACGGTCTGAGCAAAGCTTATAAAAGGACTGTAAAAGTGCTGTCTCTTCTTCGGAAGTTTCATGTTCAGCCAGAAATTGATAAAGTTTGAACGAAGTTTTTTCAAAGACTGCAGCTCCAATTAGGTAAAGATGACTGGTTTTATGGCTTAATCCAGTCGTTTCAATATCGAAAAATAGAGTTCGTTCTTTTGAAATGGAATTTTTTTGGAAAAAATGATCTATGCAATTATAATAAAAATTTGAATAAAAACTAGCTATTGTTAACATATTAACAAACATCCTTTCGATATGTACTAAAAATAATACGAAAAATTTACTAAATTTTATAGAGAAATTACAAAAAAAATGTTATATTATTATAAGAGAGCAAAAAGGAGGTAATATGGAAGTTAAAATTGCGGGAGTCTCTTTGTATTATATCATAAACTGGTTTTTTATCTACAGCTTTCTGGGATGGGTGTGGGAATCCTGTTACGTGTCCGCAAAAGCAAAAAAGATAATAAACAGAGGTTTTATAAATGGTCCATTGTGTACCATTTATGGGTTCGGAGCAATCAGTGTATATTTAATCTTGAAAGATTTTGACGAAAATATACTGATTTTGTATTTCGGTGGAGTGATTGTTGCAACGGTGTTAGAGTACATAACAGGCTGGCTGATGGAAGCGATTTTTCATACCCGATGGTGGGATTACAGTAAAAAGCCATTTAATCTTCAGGGATATATCTGTCTGGGGTCATCCATTGCCTGGGGTGCATTTACGGTGTTACTGTTTTATGTATTTCAGCCGTTTGTGGAATGGATTACAGGACTTTATCCTGTGTCTGTGGGAAAAGTTGGAATTTCCATTGTAAGTGTGTTATATGCAGTTGACTTTGGAAGTTCTGCAGTAACAGCGTTCAATTTAAGCAAAGCCTTTGGAAAAGTGGAAGATATGCTGGAGGATTTAAGTGGTTATCTTCATACAACCAAATTATATGAGACAAAAGAGGAAGTTCGTGAGAAACTGGATGAATTACGTGTGATAAATGCATCAGAACTGGCAGAGCGCATTGCAGAGAAGAAAGCAGAATTTTCATCACAGCTTGAGAAAAAACAGCTGCAATTGCCGGAAACTTATGAAGGAATGCGTGCAGAACTGGAAAAACGCATGGATGAATTTAAAGAAAAATATATCACGATTCGTAAAGAGACCAATCCTGTTAGAAAACGTATGATACAGGCGTATCCCGGATTGAAGACTGAATTCAGACATCATTTAGAAAGAAAGTCTGGAAAAAGACATGAAAAACGAATTTCAAAGTAAAGGAGGAACTATATATGGCGTTTTTAACCTTTAGGGGTGGAGTACATCCTTATGACGGAAAAGAACTGTCAAAAGAAAAACCCATAACGGACTATGCTCCGGGAAAAGAGCTGGTTTATCCATTATCCCAGCACATTGGTGCTCCGGCAAAACCGGTCGTTAAGAAAGGAGACCATGTTTTGGCGGGGCAGATGATTGCGGAGGCGGGCGGATTTGTATCTGCACCGATTCATGCATCTGTTTCAGGAACAGTGACTGGAATTAAAAAAATTCTCAATAATATGGGAAGCAAAGTAGATGCGATTATTATTGAAAATGATGAGCAATATGAAAGTGTACCGGATCAGGTGACGGAGTCTCTTGATTCACTTTCAAAAGAAGAAGTTTTAAATAAAATCCGCGAGGGCGGAGTAGTTGGTATGGGTGGAGCAGGTTTTCCGACTCATGTAAAGCTTTCTCCAAAAGAGCCGGATAAAATTGAATATGTACTGGTAAATGGAGCCGAATGTGAACCATATCTGACTTCTGATTACCGTCGTATGATGGATTATCCAGATGAATTAATCGGTGGATTGAAATGCATGTTGAAATTATTTGATAATGCAAAAGGCTGTATCTGTATCGAGGATAATAAGCCGGATTGTATTGCAAAGATGACAGAGTTAGTAAAAGATGAACCGAGAATTGAAGTAAAAACATTAAAAACAAAATACCCGCAGGGTGCAGAGCGTTGTCTGATTTATGCAGTGACAGACAGAGAGATTAACTCTTCTATGCTTCCGGCAGACGCAGGATGTGTGGTAGATAATGTCGATACGGTATGTGCTGTTTATCGTGCAGTTATGTTTGGACGTCCGGTTACTGAAAAAATCGTAACAGTAACCGGTGATGGAATCGCAAATCCGCAGAATTTCCGTGTAAAAATCGGAACCAGTTTTGCGGATCTGATTGAAGCGGCAGGCGGATTAAACGAGCCGGTAGAAAAGGTTATCTCTGGTGGTCCGATGATGGGATTTGCCATGTATGACTACCATGTTCCGATTGTAAAAACTTCTTCTGCTATTTTATGTTTAAAGAAAGATGAAGTAACAGCAGTAGAAGCAACAGCGTGCATTAACTGTGGTCGTTGTGTCAGTGCGTGTCCGGCAAGACTGGTACCGTCAAGACTGGCGACTTATTCAGAACATGGACAGGAAGAACAGTTTGTAAAACATAATGGACTGGAATGTGTAGAATGTGGATGTTGTAGTTTTGTCTGTCCGGCAAAACGTCATCTGACTCAGTCTGTACGTTCTATGAGAAAGATGGTTCTTGCAAACCGTAAAAAGGCAAAATAGGAGGAGAAAAAGATGAGTGATTTTCTGCATGTATCATCTTCGCCTCATGTAAGGTCGAAGGTGAGCACGGACGGCATAATGAAAACAGTATTACTTGCATTGCTGCCTACCACATTATTTGGAATTTATAATTTTGGTTTGCATGCACTGCTTTTAATTCTGGTTTGTATGGCGACCTGCGTGGCAACAGAAGCCGTTTATGAAAAAATTGTAAATAAAAAAAGTACAATAAAGGATTGCAGTGCACTGGTAACCGGTTTGTTGCTGGCTCTGAATCTTCCACCAAAAGCTCCGTGGTGGATTGCTGTTGTAGGTGGTATTTTTGCTATCTTAATTGTAAAACAGCTCTTTGGAGGTCTGGGACAGAACTTTATGAACCCGGCGCTTGCAGCAAGATGTTTTCTGTTAATTTCCTTTACCGGAAGAATGACAGATTTTACGGTACCGGATGGCGCATTTGGAAAAGTGGTAGATACGGTATCTGGTGCAACTCCACTGGCAGCGGTAAAAGCCGGTGAAAGTGTAAATCTGATGAGCCTGTTTATCGGTAATACAAAAGGTACAATCGGTGAGACATCCGCACTCGCAATTTTAATTGGTGCAGCAATCCTGCTTGCAACAAAAGTAATTGATTTGCGTGTTCCGCTTACTTACATTGGAACATTTGCAGTTTTTGCACTGTTATTTGGCGGACATGGATTTAGCATCAGCTATCTTGCAGCAGAGCTGTTTGGTGGTGGCTTGATGTTAGGTGCATGGTTTATGGCAACAGATTATGTTACCACCCCAATTACGAAAAACGGACAGCTGGTTTATGGTGTGTGTCTGGGTATCTTTACCGGAATTTTCCGTATTTTTGGCGGTTCAGCAGAAGGAGTTTCTTATGCGATTATCTTCTGTAACCTGTTAGTACCGTTGATTGAAAGAGTAACTATGCCGGTTGCTTTTGGAAAAGGAGGTAAGAAATCATGAAAAAAGATTCGATTGTAAGAGATACGTTGATTCTTACCGTAATCACATTGATTGCAGGTCTGCTTCTTGGACTGGTTTACCAGATTACAAAAGAGCCGATTGCACAGCAGGAAGAAAGTGCAAAAACAGAAGCATATAAAGCCGTTTTTGCAGAAGCAGATTCCTTTGAGCCAATTGTGGAAGCAGAAGATGCTGACCTTTCCGCTTATCTGGAACAGAATGGTTTTTCCCAGAGTATTAATGAGATCATGGAAGCAAAAGATGCGAGTGGAGAAGTGTTAGGTTATGCAATTAATATTACGACTCCGGAAGGATATGGCGGAGATATCACTTTTTCACTGGGTGTTAAAAATGATGGAACGTTAAATGGAATTGAAATTTTAAGCATCAGTGAAACTGCCGGTCTTGGTATGAATGCAACAAAAGATGACTTTAAAAACCAGTTTAAAGACAAAAAAGCGGAAGAATTTAAAGTGACAAAGACCGGTGCACAGTCCGAAGATGAAATTGATGCATTAAGTGGTGCGACCATTACTTCAAGAGCAATGGTTGGAGGCGTAAACGCAGGTCTTTGCGCATTTCGATATGTAGAGGAGGGAGAATAGGATGAAACAGAATACACCTGTTGAGCGTTTGTATAACGGTATCATAAAGGAAAATCCTACCTTTGTCCTGGTACTTGGTATGTGTCCGACACTTGCGGTTACAACAGCAGCTATCAATGGTATCGGCATGGGACTTACAACTACGGTAGTACTTATGATGTCGAACTTATTTATATCACTTCTTAGAAATGTAATTCCGGATAAGGTACGTATGCCGGCTTATATTGTTATTGTTGCATCTTTTGTTACAATGGTTCAGCTTTTACTTCAGGGTTTTATTCCATCTTTGTATGATGCACTTGGAATTTACATTCCTCTGATTGTAGTAAACTGTATTATCTTAGGAAGGGCAGAAGCTTATGCTTCTAAAAATCCTCCGATTCCATCTTTATTTGATGGTATGGGAATGGGACTTGGATTTACCTTATCCATTACAATTCTTGCAGCGTTCCGTGAATTAATCGGAGCTGGAACCGTATTTGGAGTTCAGGTAATGCCGAAGGCTTACGAACCGGCAACCATTTTTATTTTAGCACCGGGAGCATTCTTTGTGCTTGCATTTTTGGCAGCGATTCGTGCAAAATTACAGGATAAGAAACCCGAAGGAGAAAGACACGAAATCCATTGCATGGAAGGTGCTTGTGCTTCCTGTGGTAATAAATCCTGTCATAAACAGTAAAGGAGGAAAGGCGCAATGAAAGAATTACTTATTATCGGAATCAGCGCAGCGATTGTAAATAATGTCGTGCTGAGTCAGTTCCTTGGACTGTGCCCTTTCTTCGGCGTATCCAAGAAAATAGAAACAGCAGCAGGTATGGGCGGAGCAGTTATCTTCGTTATTACCTTATCATCTTTTGTGACAAGTTTGATTTATAAATACATACTGGCAAATCCGCATGTTAATATGCAGTTTTTACAGACTATCGTATTTATTCTTGTAATTGCAGCTTTAGTACAGTTTGTAGAAATGTTTCTTAAGAAATCTATGCCGGCACTCTATCAGAGTCTGGGTGTATATCTTCCATTAATTACAACAAACTGTGCGGTACTTGGTGTTGCAGTTATCAACGTACAGAAAGAGTATAATGTACTTCAGGGAACGGTAAATGGTTTTGCAACTGCTCTTGGTTTTACAATTTCAATTGTACTGATGGCAGGACTTCGAGAAAAAATGGAATACAACGATGTACCAAAATATTTCCAGGGATTCCCGATTGTATTATTGACAGCCGGTTTAATGGCCATTGCATTCTTTGGCTTTTCTGGCGTAATCTAAGGAGGCACGGAGTATGATTACAGGTATTGTAATTGCAGCAGTTTTAGTAGGTGGCGTGGGCCTCTTTATCGGAGTGTTCCTTGGACTGGCCGGAAAGAAATTTGCTGTAGAAGTAGATGAAAAAGAAGTTGCGGTAAGAGAACAGCTTCCTGGAAATAACTGTGGCGGATGTGGTTACCCAGGATGTGATGGTCTTGCAGCGGCAATTGCAAAAGGAGAAGCTCCGGTCAATGCATGTCCGGTCGGCGGAGCACCGGTTGCAGCGAAAATAGCGGCTGTAATGGGAGAAGAAGTAGGAGAAACCGTTCGTACAAGTGCGTTTGTAAAATGTCTTGGAGATTGTGAAAAAACGACTTCTCTTTATGAATATGCAGGTGAAGAAGATTGTAAAATGGCAGCTTTGATGCAGAGCGGTGGTAAAAAATCCTGTGGATTTGGCTGTCTTGGTTATGGAAACTGTGTGAAAGTGTGTCCGTTTGATGCAATTCATATCATAAATGGGATTGCAAAAGTGGATCAGGAAAAATGTAAATCCTGCGGAAAATGTGTTGCAGAGTGTCCGAAACATCTGATTGAAATCATCCCTTATGGACAGCATCAGGTTGGATGCAGTTCCAAGGAAAAAGGAAAAGAGGTCATGGGAGCCTGTAAAGTGGGCTGTATCGGATGTAAGAAATGTGAAAAAGAATGTCCGGCAGGAGCAATCACAGTTACAGATAATGTAGCTCATATTGATAAAGAAAAATGTACGAATTGCGGTAAATGCAAAGAAGTATGTCCTAGAAAAGTAATTGCATAAAATGAGTCCAAAGAGCCAAAATGCGAACATATATTTGCATTTTGGCTCTCTTTATGTTAGAATGGAAAAATGAAAATAAATAAAAAAGATATGATATTAATTGGAGGAGTATTACTGCTCGCTTTGATTTTCTGGTTGATTCCTTTTATAAATCAGAAGAGAGATTCTCTTCAAAAAGAAGAACAGCAGGGGATGCTCAAAATTACGGTGGATGGAAAACAGTATGGTACATATTCACTTTCAAAAAACCGGACAATAGAAATCAATGATACAAATATCTGCGAAATAAAGGATGGAAAGGTGACAATGACAGAAGCAGACTGTCCGGACAAGTTATGTATTCATCAAAAAGCGATTTCTACAAAGGGAGGAACAATAGTGTGTTTGCCAAACAAAGTGGTATTGGAAATCGAGAGCAGTGAAAAACCAGATAGTATTACTTATTAAGAAAAATAAGATATTGGATTTAGAGAGAATGAATGAGATAATAATAAAAAAGACAGCATATTTAGGCATATTTTCTGCAATTGCAATTATATTTGGCTATGTAGAATCTTTATTTCCTCTTGGAATCCCTGGAGTGAAACTGGGGCTTGCAAATCTTGTAATTGTTTTTTTGCTTTATTTATATGGGGTAAAAGAAGCTGTTGCGGTTTCCTTTGTGCGTATTCTGGTCATTGGTTTTTTGTTTGGAAATCTGTTTTCTATATTATTTAGCCTTGCAGGCGCAGTGGTGAGTCTTGGACTTATGGTGATTTTAAAAAAGACAAAATGGTTCTCTGTAGTTGGAGTCAGTGTTGCCGGAGGTGTCTCACATAATATTGCTCAGATTATTGTAGCGTCTTTTGTTGTAGGAAATTTAAATCTGTTTTGGTATCTTCCGGTATTATTGGTATCTGGTGTTATAGCAGGATTTTTGATGGGAACGTTAGCAACGGAAGTATTAAATAGAATACAGCTTAAAAAGGACAGAACGGGAAAGGACAGAATATGATTGCTTATATAAAAGGTGAAGTTGCCTGGATAGAAGAAGAACGAATCGTTTTAGAGTCTGGGAATATTGGATATAATATTATGATGCCGGCATCTTCTTTTGATACACAAGATTTAGTGGGAAAAGAAGTTAAGATTTATACGCATTTGAATGTAAGGGAAGATGCAATGCAGTTGTATGGATTTTTGAATTTAGATGAATTAAAAACTTTTCGTCTGCTGTTAGGAGTCAATGGAATCGGTCCGAAAGCAGCACTTGGGATTTTATCGGGTCTTACGACAGATGAACTTCGTTTTGCTGTGCTTTCAGATGATGTAAAAACGATTTCAAAAGCACCTGGAATTGGAAAGAAGACGGCACAGAAATTAATTTTAGAATTAAAAGATAAAATTGATTTGGAAGAGGTATTTGAGACAAAACAGGAGCATGCCAGAGAAACAGAAGGAAAGATGGAAAGTAAAGAAGAGAATGCTGCAAAAAAAGATGCAGTCGATGCATTGACAGCGCTTGGATATTCGAGTACAGAAGCACTGCGTGCAGTCCGTCAGACCGGGGTGACACCGGATATGGATGTGGAAACAATTTTGAAATTAGCGTTAAAAAATATGAATTTGTAGTGGGAAAAGAAGATGGAAAGAAGAATCATAACAACAGATGTGATAGAAGAGGACTTAAAGACAGAGGGAAATCTTCGACCACAGCTCTTAGTCGATTATATTGGTCAGGAAAAAGCAAAAGAAAATCTGAAAGTTTATATCGAGGCTGCAAAACAGAGAAATGATGCATTGGACCATGTTCTTTTTTATGGTCCTCCAGGACTTGGAAAGACAACGCTTGCCGGGATTATTGCAAATGAAATGGGAGTTCATTTAAAAGTAACAAGTGGTCCGGCGATTGAAAAACCAGGAGAAATGGCAGCAATTTTGAATAATCTTCAGGAACATGATGTATTGTTTGTCGATGAAATTCACCGGTTAAACCGGCAGGTAGAAGAAGTCTTATATCCTGCTATGGAAGATTATGCCATTGATATTATGATTGGAAAGGGAACTTCTGCAAGGTCGATTCGTCTGGAACTTCCAAAATTTACGCTGGTGGGAGCAACAACCCGTGCCGGAATGTTGACTGCACCGCTTCGTGACCGTTTTGGAGTGGTACATCATCTTGAATACTATACAGAAAATGAATTAAAAACAATTATTATCCGTTCTGCAAAAGTGCTTGGAGTAGAGATTGATGAAGAAGGTGCTATGGAGATGGCAAGACGATCAAGAGGAACTCCACGTTTGGCAAATCGGCTGCTAAAGAGAGTGAGAGATTTTGCACAGGTGCGTTATGATGGAAAAATCACAAAAGAAGTTGCGGATTTTGCATTGAATTTATTAGAAGTAGACCGATATGGATTAGACCAGATTGACCGTAGAATTTTAAGTACGATTATGGTACAGTTTTCAGGAGGACCGGTCGGACTTGATACACTTGCAGCGGCAATCGGAGAAGATTCCGGAACAATTGAGGATGTATATGAACCATATCTGATTAAAAATGGTTTTCTTGTGCGAACACCGAGAGGTCGTGTAGCAGGCGATTTTGCTTATGAACATTTGGGGATTGACAGAAAATCTTAAATAAGAGCCAAAAGAAAAGGTTGTTTTTCTCTGTATTTCGATTATAATAGACAGTGAAAGAATAAGCAAAAGAAAAATCGGGAGGACCCTATATGGCAGTGAAAAATACAACGCAGGTTTTGATCGGAGGTAAGATAATGACCTTAAGTGGTTATGAAAGCGAAGAATACCTGCAGAAGGTTGCATATTACATAAATAATAAAATGACCGAGCTGGGTCAGCTTCCAGGTTACAGCCGTCAGTCTCTTGAAACCAAACATACGCTGTTGGATTTAAATGTTGCAGATGATTATTTTAAGGCAAAACGTCAGGCAGAATTGTTTGAAGAAGAACTGGAAACAAAAGACAGAGAAAGCTATGAATTAAAACATGATTTGATTACGTCTCAGGTTCGGCTGGAAAATGCAGAAAAAGAAATTGCATTAAAAATGGAACAAATGGAAAAATTACAAAAGAAGATAGAAGAGTTGGAAAAGGAACTTGGCGGGCGTCTTAAAAAATAAGCAGCTGCAAAAGATTCCGAAATTGAGAGGGCGCGCTTCGAAAGAGGGACACGCCCTTTTTCTGTCATAAAATCTATAGTGGAAAGTTGATTTGAGTCAGTTAAGCGGATGTTTGGCTTGTAATTCATTTTTGGGCTTGATTTGGTTAAATGATTAAAAGTTGAATGACAGGAAAGAATCGGAAAATAAGAAAGGAATGAAAATTTTTATGAAATTAGAGTTACTGGCACCTGCCGGTTCGATAGAAGGAATGAGAGCTGCAATAGCAGCCGGAGCGGATGCCGTTTATATGGGAGGAGAGTTATTTGGGGCAAGAGCTTACGCAAATAATCCCGAGGAGGAAGGATTAAAAGAAGCCATTGATTATGTGCATCTCCACAAAAAGAAACTGTATCTGACCGTAAATACGTTGTTAAAAAATAAAGAATTAAAAACACAGCTTTATGATTATATTGCACCTTTTTATGAACAGGGATTGGATGCAGTGATTGTTCAGGATTTTGGGGTACTTACTTTTTTAAAAAAAGAATTTCCCAAACTGCCTTTACATGCAAGTACACAGATGGCAGTTACCGGAGCAGAAGGAGCAAGACTGTTAAAGAAATTTGGAGTTTCAAGAGTCGTAACAGCAAGGGAACTTTCGCTTTCGGAGATAAAAGAAATCGATGAGCAGACAGGAGTAGAAATTGAAAGTTTTATTCATGGAGCTTTGTGTTACAGTTATTCAGGAATGTGTCTGTTTTCAAGTATGTTAGGGGGAAGAAGCGGAAATCGTGGACGCTGTGCCCAGCCCTGCCGACTTCCTTATAAGGTGGAATGTTATGGAAAAAAAACAGGCAGCCAAAAAGAGGAATATCCGTTAAGCCTGAAAGATATGTGTACGATTGAACTGCTTCCTGAAATTTTAAATGCGGGAGTGTACTCTCTTAAGATAGAGGGGCGCATGAAAAAACCGGAGTATGCAGCAGGAGTGACCCGAATTTATCGAAAATATCTGGATTTATATGAGAAAAATCCAGCATCCTATCATGTAGAAAAAAGTGATTTTGAAGAATTACTGGAACTGTATCAAAGAGATGGATTTAGTCAGGGATATTATAGGCAGCATAATGGAAGGAATATGGTGGCACTTGAAAATTTAAAACAGCAGAAGAAAGAAAAAGGAGTATGTCAAAGAGATGAAGCACTTTTTCATACATTAAAGAAAGAGTACACAGAAAAAAAACTTCAGGAAAAAATAAATGGAACTTTAATGCTGTATACGGGAGCACCGGCAATTTTAGATTTGGAATATGATAAGATTCGGGTGTCAGTCGAGGGTGACAGACTCGAGATGGCGCAAAATCAGGCACTGACACAAGAACGCATCAGAAAACAGATGATGAAAACCGGAAATACACCGTTTTGTTTTGAAAATCTGGAAATTCAGACAGATGAACAGGGATTTCTTCCGATGCAAAGTTTGAATGAGCTGAGAAGAAAAGGGCTTTCTTTGTTAAAAGAGCAATATCTTAACAGTTTTAAACGTACACTTCCTGAAAAAACAGGAGAGCAGAACAATAATTATGCAGAATCAAAATCATCAGAGTTAGAAACTTCAGAAGAAATTTATTATTATGCATCAGTTGAAACCAGGGAACAGCTGTCTGCGGTACTCGAGCGTCCAGAAATAACGGGAGTTTATTTTGACAGTACATTGGTGTGGGGAAACTCAGTAGAGCAGAAATTAGATCAGATAGTCGAAAGGATTCATAAAAAGAAAAAAGAAGCCTATCTGATGCTTCCTTATATATTAAGAAAAGAGAAAACAGACCAGATAAGAAAATTAATTGAGTATAGTGCAGAACGTCTGGAGGGATTTTTGATTCGCAACGTAGAGGAACTGGGGTTACTTGAAAAAATGGGGTTCTTAAATCAGGCAGTCTGCGATTTTAGTCTTTATACGATGAATGATGAGTCGAAATGCTTTTTTGATAAAAAAGGAGTCAAAAGAACCACGATTCCTCTTGAATTAAATGAGAGCGAAATCAAAAAGAGAGAGAACAGTGACAGCGAAATGATTATTTATGGATATTATCCGATGATGATTTCGGCACAGTGTTTAAAAAAGACCTGTGAGCGTTGCGAAAAGAAAGCAGATATTGTAACATTGACAGACCGATACAAGAGCAGATTCCGAACAAAAACCGTCTGTGATTTTTGCTATAATGTAATTTATAACAGTATTCCTACCGGTTTTCTTCAGGAAGAAGAAAAGATAAAAAAACTTGGAATAAAAAATCTGAGAATCAGTCTGACAACAGAGAGAAAACAGGAGTCAAAAGAACTGCTTGAGTTGTTTCTTGGAGTTTACAAAAATAAAAAAAACGTGCCGAAAAATGTTTTAGAATTTACAAAGGGACATTTTAAGCGTGGAGTAGAGTAGGTGAAAATTTGATTAATTTGATTGTTACACTTTCTAAATATTTACTTTTGATTTTAATTGCACTTTATACTTTAGAGAGTTTTATTGTTTTTGGATATCGTTATGAGGAAGATAAGAGATATATCTTGAAGAAACAGCTGATGCTTATCTTTTTCATGGATTTTATGGCGTTTCTTGTAATTTTTTTGAAAAAGCAGGAATTGGAAATTATTTATTTTTTTATAGTACAGTTATTGTATTTTATTGCGGTTCAGATTTTATATCGGATTTTTTATAAAAATTCATCTCTGCTTTTACTGAATCATACCTGTATGTTACTGTCAATTGGTTTTATTATGCTGGCGAGACTGGATATGGAATCAGCAGTGCGTCAGTTTGAGATTGTAGTTATTGCCACAATCATTGCGATGGTGATACCGGTTATGATTCATAAATTCCGGTTCTTAAATAAATGGACCTGGTTTTATGCGGTGGTAGGACTTTTGCTCTTGCTTACTGTGCTGGTGCTTGGAAAAAATGTAAATGGAGCAAAAATCAATATTTCCTTTGGGGGATTTGCGTTTCAGCCATCTGAATTTGTGAAGATTATCTTTGTGTTTTTTGTAGCATGCAGATTGTATAAGAAAAATATGGAGTTTCGGGATCATGTGATTACAACAGCAATCGCAGCGGTTTATGTGTTGATTTTAGTGTTATCAAGAGACTTGGGAAGTGCGGTTGTATTTTTTATTACTTATGTGGTAATGCTTTATGTAGCGACAAAAAAACCGCTTTATCTGTTTGCGGGACTGGGATCTGGTTCTCTTGCAGCAGTAGTAGCATACTTTTTATTCAGCCATGTAAGGCAAAGGGTGATCGCCTGGAAAGACCCGTTTTCTGTTTATCAAAGTTCCGGTTATCAGATTGTTCAGGGGTTATTTGCAATCGGAACAGGAGGATGGTTTGGAATGGGGCTTTGCCAGGGCTCACCGAATATGATTCCGTTTGTAAAACAGGACTATATGTTTGCGGCAATTTGTGAAGAATTGGGTGGATTGTTTGCAATGTGTCTGATTTTAATCTGTATGAGCCTGTTTGTTTTAGTAGTGAATATCTCACTGCAGATTAAACGACCGTTTTATAAACTGATTGCCCTTGGACTTGGAACAGAATATGCATTTCAGGTGTTTTTGACAATTGGAGGTGTAACAAAGTTTATTCCAATGACAGGAATTACACTTCCGTTAGTCAGTTATGGTGGAAGCTCTGTTCTTAGTACGATTATTATGTTGGCAATTATTCAGGGATTGTATATTTTAAGAGAAGATGAGGATGATGAACTTGAGAGACAGAAGAGACGAGCAGCGCAGATGGCAAGACGAGAAGCGCAGAGAACAGCAGGCGAAGCTCACAGAAAGAAGAGCACGAGAGGCTAAGAAAATACGAAATCGAGAATATACGATAGTAAGTTACTTTTTTGTTTGTATTTTTATTTCATTGGTTGTCTATATGGTATATTTTGAATTGGAAAAAAAAGACAGTATTATCAACAGTCCGTATAATACAAGACAGGATCAGTTTGAAGACCGTGTTGTGCGGGGAAGTATTTTATCGGCAGATGGACAGACGCTTGCGTATACACAGGTCAATGAAGATGAGACAGAGACAAGAATTTATCCGTTTAATAATCTGTTTGCACACATTGTCGGATATGATTCAAATGGAAAAAACGGTCTGGAATCTCTGGCAAACTTTGAGCTGATGACATCTCATGACGGCTATGTCAAGCAGGTCAAAAATGAAATGCAGGAGACGAAGAATCAGGGAGATAATGTGGTAACAACCTTAAACACTTCTCTTCAGCAGACCGCTTATGATGCGCTGGGAGACAATCAGGGAGCAGTTGTTGTGATGGATCCGAAAAGTGGAGCAGTGCTGGCTATGGTAAGTAAGCCGGATTTTAATCCGAACACTGTTTCACAGGATTGGGATTATCTGACCAGTGATTCTTCAAACAGCAGTTTGTTAAATCGTGCAACACAGGGAGCTTATCCGCCAGGGTCAGTTTTTAAAATTGTGACAACACTTGCTTATCTTAGAAGTGAAAATGGAAATCTGGATAATTTTACTTATACCTGTGATGGAAGTATTACTGTAGATGATCATACTATCAGTTGCTATGATGGAGAAGAACACGGAACGGAAGACTTTGAAACAGCGTTTGCGAAGTCCTGTAACAGTGCATTTGCAAATCTTGGTATGGAGCTTGGTGCTAAAAAACTGACGAGTGCGGCAGAAAGTCTGCTGTTTAATAAAAAGCTTCCGATTTCTATCAGTTATAACAGCAGTAAATTTGATTTAGGAGATCACCCGGGAAATCCACTTTTAATGCAGACCTCAATCGGTCAGGGAAATACTCTGGTTTCTCCGATGCATATGGCATTAATTGTAAGTGCAATTGCAAATGATGGTGTGCTGATGAAACCATATTATATTCAGCAGGTACAAAATGTAAATGGAGACGTTGTAAGCAAGACAAAGACGTCGGAGTATAAAACACTTATGACAAAAGAGGAAGCTTCCAGATTAAAACAGTTGATGCAGGAAGTTGTAAATCGCGGAACAGCTTCGGCTTTAAGCGGAGAAAGTTATTCTGCAGCCGGAAAAACAGGCTCTGCGGAATATTATGGAAGCGATGGAAGTATTCATACACATTCCTGGTTTGTGGGAATGGCAGAAAATGACGAATCACAGCTTGTCGTTGCAGTAATTGCAGAAGGAGCAGGAACAGGAAGTTCTGTAGCAGTGCCGATTGCCCATCAGATTTTTAATCAATATTATTATTAATTCTTAATCGTAAATCCTTGCACAGGTTCTCAAAAAGAGGTATACTAAACACAATGAAACACAACGCTGACCGGGAAACGGTTTTTACAGGAGGACTTGCAAAATGGTTGAAGCAACGAGCTGTGGCGGGGTGGTAATATATCGCGGAAAGATACTGACCTTATACAAATCCTACAAACATAAATATGAAGGATGGGTATTGCCAAAAGGGACTGTAGAAGAAGGCGAAGACTATAAGGATACGGCGCTTAGAGAGGTAAAAGAAGAGTCGGGAGTGACAGCAAATATTATTAAATATGTGGGAAAAAGTCAGTATAGTTTTTGTATACCGGAGGATACGGTAGAGAAAGAGGTACATTGGTATCTGATGTCTGCGGGAAGTTATTACAGTAAACCTCAGAGAGAAGAATACTTTGTGGATTCCGGATTTTATAAATTCCATGAAGCATACCATCTGTTGCGGTTTTCAAATGAAAGACAGATTTTGGAAAAGGCTTATAATGAATACTTGGATTTAAAAAAAGCAAATCTTTGGGGAAACAGAAAGTATTTTTAGGGGAGAAGGGACTGGATTATCAGTCCCTTCTATGCTATCAGGAACATACTTTGGGAATCCGAGAGTACATAGGAATAGTAAGGAGGCAAAGACTATGTTAGAACAGATTGACTTGACAAAAACTATGGAAAAAGAGGCTTATCGTGAAGAAATAGCACAGATGGAACTGACTCTTGCAAGAATGCAAAGAGCATGTAAAGAACAGAAAATACCTGTTATTATCATATTTGAGGGGTTTGATGCAGCAGGAAAGGGACTCCAGATTAACAAATTGATTCATCCGTTAGACCCAAGAGGATTCCACGTATATGCAATGAAAAAAGAGACAAAGACGGAGCAGATGTACCCGTTTTTGTGGCGCTTTTGGACGAAAACCCCAGAAAAAGGAAGAATTGCAATTTTTGATACAAGCTGGTATCGTCATGTATCCGTTGATTTTTTTGAAAAGAAACTTTCAAAAGAAGAACGAAATCTGGCATATCAGGAAATCAATACATTTGAGCGGACTTTAACAGATGATGGTGCGGTTTTGATAAAATTATTTCTTCATATCAGCAAAAAAGATCAGAAAAAACGTTTTGAAAAGCTGCTTGAGTCGAAAGAGACTGCGTGGCGTGTCAGCAGGGAGGATTTAGAACGAAATAAAAATTATGATGGATATAAATCAATTTTAGAAAATATGCTGGAACAGACAGAGACGGAATATGCACCATGGACGATTGTGGAAGCAACGGATAAAAAATATGCAACTGCTAAAATTTATGCAACTGTAATTCACCAGTTAGAAGAAGCACTGAAGAAGAGAACAGTGCAAAAAGAGGAAAAACAGACAGAAAAGCAGGAGAAGAAGCAAAAGCTGTTTGAGGCTTCTGTTTTAAGCAATGCAGATTTAAGTTGTTCTTACACAAAAGAAGAATATAAAGAAAGACTACAAAAACTACAGAAGAAAATTGCGGTTTTGCACAGTGAACTGTACAGAAGGAGAATTCCCGTGGTCTTAGGATTTGAAGGCTGGGATGCTGGTGGAAAAGGAGGAGCAATCAAACGTCTGACCGAGTTTATGGATCCAAGAGGCTATGTCGTAAATCCAACAGCTGCACCAACTGAAGTTGAAAAAAACCATCATTATTTATGGAGATTCTGGCAGAACATGCCAAAAGCAGGACATATTGCGATTTTTGACCGTACCTGGTATGGCAGAGTAATGGTAGAACGGATTGAAGGCTTCTGTACAAAAGAAGAATGGCAGAGAGCTTATCGGGAAATCAATGATATGGAAGCACATCTTGCGAATTCCGGAGCAATTGTAATGAAGTTCTGGATGCAGATTGATAAAGATGAGCAGGAAAGACGTTTTAAAGAGCGTATGGAAAATCCGGAAAAACAGTGGAAGATAACAGACGAAGACTGGAGAAACCGGGAAAAATGGGAACAGTATGAAGAAGCGGTTAATGAAATGATTATTAAAACATCGACCTCTTATGCTCCGTGGACAATTGTAGAGGGAAACTGCAAGTATTATGCAAGAATTAAAGTATTGGAGACTGTAGTAAATGAAATTGAAAAGAGATTAAAAAAGACAGATTAGGAAAAGTATATGTTAAACTGGTATAAAAATCTGTATATTGGCGATAATGCAAAAAAGAAATCAAAGAAACTAATACACAAAATTAATCAGGGAGCAGGTGTAATTGACGTGTATGTCATTGCACTTGCGGTTAATCCTGAAAATTCATTGGAAATCTTTTCAGCAAATTTATTGATGCAGAGTGCGCTTAGACGAAATTGCCCGACGATTATCGGGCTTGCAAAAGGGTATGAAGAGGCACTTGAGATTATAGAGCAGATTGTAAATGAAGTTTATCAGGAGACTGGGACAGCGGAAATTCGGACATGGCTTGAGGCACGAATAGAAAAAAATGGAAGGAAGAAGAAAAGGAGTAGGACATGATGTGGATACATATTATTTTGGTACTTCTTAAGATAATCGGAATCTTGCTTCTGGTTGTTGTATCTTTACTTCTTTTAGCAATTTTTTCAATTTTGTTTGTGCCGGTTCGGTATCAGGCTTATGGGTATCGTGATAATCAAATTAGTAAAGGAATAATAAGAGTCTTCTGGCTGGCGCGTTTGATTTCTTGTAAAGTCAGTTATGACAGTTATGGAAAGAAAATAAAGTGGTCTGTAAGAATTTTTGGGATTTCCATACAGAAAGTAACGGCTTGGAAAAAGAAGAGAAAAAGCAGAAGACAAAATACGAAGAGAAAGAAAACGCAGACAAAAAAGACGGAAAGAAAAGAAACAGAAACCGTATTAAAAGCAAAAGAACTACAAGAGAACATAGAGCAGGAACAGAATCAGAATGCAACAGAGGCAGAACAAAAAAGAAAAAAAGTTAAAGATATTGAACAGAAACCAGAGAAAGTGGAGAGAATAGAATCAGAGGAAAATCAGAAAAGAAAAGAGGGCAAACACTCGCCGATATCAATATTTTTCAAAAAATTAAAAAAAATATTAGAAATTCCCCGAATAACTCTTCGAAAAGTTAAAAAAACTTGGTTAACAGTTCATGGGATTTGTGATAAAATAAGCGAAATCCGAACATTTTTAGAGTCCGAGGTATTTTTAAATGCAAAAACATTATTACTTGGAGAGGTAAAAAAACTTGGGCTTCATATTCTTCCAAGAAAAGTACAAGGAGAGATTGAGTTTGGATTTGATGACCCTTCTTTAACGGGGCGTGTACTGGCAGTTGCTGGTATCTGTTATCCGCTTTATGGAAATAATATTAAAGTCACCCCTTATTTTGATAGGAAAATTTTGGAGGGTGAACTCAAAGTGAAAGGAAGAATCCGTGGAATTGTACTTTTAAAGAGTGCGTTAAAAGTTAGCTTTAATCAAGAAGTACGAGAAATCTGGAAAAATTTTAAAGGATAAAAACAGTGAAGGAGGAAGCAGGATGGCTTCAGAAAATAACTTTAAGGCAACCGTAGATTCTTTGTTTAAAGGAATGGATAGCTTTATTACAGCTAAAACAGTGGTAGGAGAGGCAATCACGGTGGGCGATACCATTATTCTGCCACTGATTGATGTTACTTTTGGAGTGGGAGCAGGAGCGTTTTCACAGGATAAAAAAAATAATGGCGGTGGCGGAATGGGAGGAAAAATTTCTCCAAGTGCAGTGCTGGTTATCTCAAATGGGACAACGAAATTAGTGAATATTAAAAATCAGGATACCGTTACAAAACTGCTTGATATGGTTCCGGATCTAATTGAACGTTTTACAGGAGAGAAAAAAGAATCAAAGGAAAATGAAAAAGAAGATTCCGTAGAAAGTTTGGTAAAAGATATTGTTTCTTCAGCAGATAAAAAAGAAGAAAACGAGAGTACAAAGGAAGAGTAGAATAGATAAAAAACTGTTGTGAAGTACATTCATGACGGTTTTTTGCATATAGTAAAGTAAACCATAAAGGAGCGGAGAGTTGTGTGCTGCTTACTTGGATTTTTGCTATTTTGGCTGGGAGCGGGGATGTTTCTGGCTCTGGTTTTTCCGAAATGTTTTTTTATGGTGCTGGCAGCAGGGCTGTGTATGCTGATAGGATATAATCTTTTTTGTGGAAAAAAATAGAGAAGATTTAATGAGAGAAAGAGTAATAATAGATATAAAATGGAACATGAAAAATGTCGGAAAGAAAAAGAGTCCGGAAATCAATTCCGGACTCGATGATGCGAAATTACGCTCTTTCTACTTTGTTGCTTCTTAAGCAAGAAGTACAAACGTACATCTTCTTAGCAGCTCCGTTTTCTGTTTTAACTTTAACAGATTTAATGTTGGATTTCCACATTTTGTTTGATCTTCTATGAGAATGGCTCACATTATTTCCAAAATGAGCAGCTTTTTCACAAATTGCACACTTAGCCATGATAGCACCTCCTTAAACTAAAATAAGTCCGTGTATACAAACTCACAACACTAGTTATTTTAACAGATGATTTGATTTTTTGCAAGTAAAAATATAAATTTTTTAAATTATTATTTCGTTTTTGGGAAAGATATGTTAGAATAGTTCTATCAAAAAGGTATGGAGGTGTCCGTGCATGGAAGGACTTGTAGATACAGGATTAGGAAAAATAGCAATTGATACAGATGTAATTGCCACTTATGCAGGAAGCGTAGCAGTGGAATGTTTTGGAATTGTAGGCATGGCAGCGGTAAGTATGAAGGACGGGCTTGTAAAGCTTCTTAAAAGAGACAGCCTGAAACATGGAATTAATGTTGGAATTACCGATAATAAAATTACCCTTGAATTTCACGTGATTGTGGCATATGGTGTAAGTATCTCCGCTGTATCAGACAATCTGATTAGCAATGTGAAATACAAGGTAGAGGAATTTACCGGTCTGACAATAGAAAAAATTAATATCCTTGTAGAGGGTGTTAGAGTAATTGATTAATTAAGGAGGAAACTTGTTTTGAATACCAATACCGTTGATGCAAAGATGCTTGGCAGAATGTTTTTAGCCGGCGCTAAGAATCTGGAGGCCAAAAAAGAATGGATTAATGAACTGAATGTATTTCCAGTACCGGATGGAGATACCGGAACGAATATGACACTTACAATTTTGTCAGCTGCTTCAGAGGTCAATGCACTTTCTGAACCATCTATGAAAACACTGGCAAAAGCGATTGCGTCAGGGTCTCTTCGTGGGGCAAGAGGAAATTCAGGTGTTATTCTTTCTCAGCTTCTTAGAGGATTTGCGAAGGTAATTGAGCAGTATGAAGAGGTGGATGCACCAATTTTTGCAAAAGCGTTTGAAAAAGGTGTCGAAACTGCATATAAAGCAGTTATGAAACCAAAGGAAGGTACAATTCTTACCGTGGCAAAAGGAGCAGCAGCAAAGGCAGATGAGCTTGCAGAAGAAGCAGAGGATTTGAATACGTTCTTTGAAGGAGTAATTGCTTATGCACAGGAAGTGCTTTCTCAGACTCCGGAGATGCTTCCTGTTTTAAAAGAAGCTGGTGTAGTAGACTCTGGCGGTCAGGGTCTGCTTGAAGTATTAAAGGGTGCTTATGATGGATATCTTGGAAAAGAAATCAATATGGATTTTGAAGCACCAAAAGGAACGGTAGCTGTTTCTAAACAGGCTCCGGCAGAAGAAAGTAATATTAAATTTGGTTATTGTACAGAATTTATTATTATGCTGGAAAAACCGTTCCCGATTGAAGAGGAGCATGCATTTAAAGAATATTTGATGTCAATTGGAGATTCACTGGTAGTTGTAGCAGATGACGAGATTGTCAAGGTACATGTACATACCAATGAACCTGGAAATGCCATTCAGAAAGCGCTGACTTATGGACAACTCTCCAATATGAAAATTGATAACATGCGCCTGGAACATCATGAAAAAGTAATAAAAGAAGCAGAAAAAATGGCTGCAATGCAAAAAGAACAAATGCCGGAAAAAGAAGTTGGATTTATTTCTGTATCTGTAGGAGATGGAATGAGCGCCATCTTTAAAGATTTAGGAGCAGATTATCTGATTGAAGGTGGACAGACAATGAATCCGAGTACAGAAGATGTACTGGAAGCGATTGCAAAAGTCAATGCGAAAAATATTTTTGTATTTCCAAATAATAAAAATATTATTCTGGCCGCAAATCAGGCAAGAGATTTGACAGAAGATAAAAATATTATTGTTATTCCGACTAAGACAATTCCTCAGGGAATTACCGCATTAATTAATTATGTGCCGGAAAAAACAATTGAAGAGAACACAGAAGAAATGCTGGAAAGTATCACAACTGTTAAAACAGGACAGATTACCTATGCAGTGCGTAATACAAAGATTGATGAAAAAGAAATCCATGAGGGAGATATCATGGGAATCGGAGACCATGGGATTTTGGCAGTGGGACAGGACGTAGAAAAAACAACCTTGGAAACAGTAGAAGCAATGGTGGACGAAGACTCAGAAATCATCAGTATTTATTTTGGTGCAGAAGTAAGTGAAGAAGAAGCTGAAGTACTCAAAGAAGCATTGGAAGAAAAATATCCGGACTTTGATATTGATGTAAATCAGGGTGGACAGCCGATTTATTATTATGTAATCTCTGTTGAATAAAGAATGATTAAGAAAGAAAAGGAAAAAAGATGTTTGTACAAAAATTGTGCGGACATCTTTTTTGTACGGGTGAAAAATGGAAAAACAGGAATCCATTCGTAATTTAAAAGGAATTGGCGAGAAAACAGAAAAGCTGTTTCATATACTTGGAATTGATACAATACAGGATTTATTGGATTATTATCCGAGGGAATATGAACAATACCGGATTCCGGTATCTGTTTCTATGGTGCAGGCAGGAAAAAAGATTGCAGTTTTGGGAAAAATCACGCAAAGTATCAGCTTAAGAAATACCGGAAGGCTGACACTTGTGACGGCAACGCTAAAAGAAGCAGGACGGGAATTACAGCTTACATGGTATAATATGGCATTTTTAAAAAAGACGTTAGTTTTTGGGGGTACTTATATTTTTCGAGGTGTGGTATCTGAAAAGAAAAACAGACTGGTAATGGAACAGCCCGAGATTTTCACCAAAGAGCAATATCAGACAATGCAGAACCGTTTACTGCCAATTTATAGCCTGACAAAAGGAATGACGAACAAAATGATAGCAAAAATGGTACGTCAGGTTTTAGAAGAAAAAGAAATCGAACAGGAGTATTTGTCAGAGAAGATAAGAACTTCCTGTCAGTTAGCAGAGTATAATTACGCAGTGCAAGAGATTCATTTTCCAAAAAACAGGGAAAATATGATTCTGGCAAGAAAACGACTGGTATTCGATGAGTTTTTAATTTTTCTCTTATCAGTCCGGCAAATGAAAGAAACGGTTAAAAATGAGAAAAATTTATTTGGGATAAAACCGGTGTCAGAAACGGAGGCTTTGATTCAGAGTCTTCCGTATTCGCTTACGAATGCGCAGAAGAAAGTATGGCAGGAAATTCAGAAAGATATGACAGGAGAAAAACTGATGGCAAGGTTGGTGCAGGGAGATGTGGGAAGTGGAAAGACAATTCTTGCGTTTCTGGCAATGCTATTGTCCGCACAAAATGGATATCAGGCAGCACTTATGGTTCCAACGGAAGTATTGGCAGTCCAGCATTTTGAAGGTTTAAAACAGCTTTTAGAGGAACATCAGCTTGATTTTGAAGCGGTATTGCTTACCGGTTCAATAAAGGCAAAAGAACGGCGGGAAATTTATCAGAAAATTGAAAATGGGAAAGCAAAGCTGATTATCGGAACACATGCACTGATTCAGGAGAATGTAAATTATAAGAATCTGGCACTTGTCATTACAGATGAACAGCATCGGTTTGGGGTGCATCAAAGAGAGGATTTATCGAAAAAAGGCAAACGTCCGCATGTTTTAGTCATGAGTGCAACACCGATTCCGAGAACGCTTGCCATTATGCTGTATGGAGATTTAGACTTATCTGTTATTGATGAACTGCCTGCAAATCGTCTCCCAATCAAAAACTGTGTGGTGGATACCAGCTATCGAAAAAGTGCGTATCGTTTTATGCAAAAAGAAATTGCAGAGGGACGTCAGGTTTATGTGATTTGTCCGATGGTAGAAGAAAGCGAAGGGCTAGAAGCAGAAAACGTACTGGATTACACAAAAAAGTTAAGACAGGAAATGCCGCCAGAGATTTCCGTTGGATTTTTGCATGGGAGAATGAAGCCGGCGGAAAAAAATAAAATTATGGAAGAATTTTCCGAAAATAAAATTCAGATACTAGTCTCCACTACCGTAATTGAAGTGGGAGTGAATGTGCCAAATGCAACGGTTATGATGGTAGAAAATGCAGAACGGTTTGGACTTGCGCAGTTACATCAGTTAAGGGGAAGAGTCGGAAGAGGTGAACATCAGTCTTACTGTATTTTCATGCAGGGAGGAACAAAAAAAGAAATCAAAGAACGACTTCAGATTTTAGTAGAATCTAACGATGGATTTTTTATTGCGGGAGAAGATTTACGCTTAAGAGGTCCGGGGGATTTATTTGGAATCAGACAGAGTGGGATTCTTGAATTTAAACTGGCAGATATTTATCAGGATGCAGCTATTTTAAAGGAAGCTTCTATTGTTGCAGATGAAATTTTAGAAAAAGACCCGCATCTGGAATCGGAAGAATATAAAGGGTTAAAAAACAGACTGGAATTTTATGCAAAAGAGCAGATGAAACGACCTGGAATCTGATGGGAATCAGAAAAAACTTGAAAAAAAAGGTAAAATGGTTTATGATAAACGAGAATCATGTAAGGGCTACATAAAGGAGGAGATTAGTATGCCTAGAACAAAAACAACAAAGGCTGCAGTTACAAAAACAACAAAAGCAGCTGTAACAGAAAAGACTACTCCAGTTAAGACAGAAGAAACAGTAAAAACAGAAGAAGTAAAAGATGTAGAAACAAAGTCAGAAGAAACTAAAGCAGAAGAAACAAAAAAAGCTGCATCATCTAAAAAAGAGCCGGTAAAAAGAGCAACCAGAAAAAGAACAGCAACAACGAAGAAAACAGCTGTAAAAACCGTTACAAAGAGAGTGAATATTCAGTTTGGCGGAAAAGACCTTAAAATCGAAGAGATTGAAGCAGCTGTAAAGAAAGCCTGGATGGATGAAACCGGTAAAAAAGAGACAGAAATCGAAAAACTTGAAATTTATATTAAACCAGAAGAATCTGCTGCTTATTATGTTGTAAACGGCGAATATGTAGAAGAAGGAAAGAAAATCGATTTATAAGACTATAAAACGCAAAGTAAGAGGGAAGCTTCTTAAGTAAAGAAGCATCCCCCTTTTTGATTTTCTTTCTTTTTAGAGATTAGAAGAACCGCTGGACATCTGACGTTCCTGGTTTTCAATCATTTTTTTCACCATATAGCCTCCGACAGAACCGTTCTGTTTTGAGGTAAGGTTTCCGTTGTATCCATCTGTCAGAGGGACACCTAATTCGCTTGCAACCTCATACTTGAATCGGTTTAATGCACTTTTGGCTTCTGGTACGGCTGTACTGTTAGAAGAATTACTGTTAGACATGGTTTTCTTCCTCCTTTTGTCGTCTGTTTTTTTGTTACAATGGTAGTATGTGAAATTCTATTTTTTTTATTCTGGAAATGTTTACAGGTTTTGACAAATTATGAGAATTGTATTAAAATATCTATTCAGCAAAAGAAACGCTAAGAAAATTATGTATTTTCAATCTGATATTGTAAAAAATGCATAAAATGCAAAAAAATAATTGCGGATAGTTGTTGTATTTGCTATAATAAATCTGATAAAAAAAAGAAGAGGATGGTTGAATATGAACGTTGGTATAATTGCACACAACAGTAAGAAGCCTCTTATTGAAGATTTCTGTATTGCCTATAAAAATATTTTGGCAAAACATGAAGTTTATGCAACTGGTACAACAGGAAGAAGAATTGAAGAGGTGACAAATCTTCGCGTGCATAAGTTTTTGCCAGGAAGTATGGGCGGTGATAAACAGATTACGGAGATGATAGAACGTGGAGACATAGATATGGTAATCTTTTTTTACAATCCTTCTATGATTAATCCGAAAGAACCGGATGTCTATCAGATTTCCCGTTGCTGTGACCAGTATAATGTTCCGATTGCAACCAATATTGCAACAGCGGAATCTTTAATTCTCGGGTTAGACCATGGGGATTTAGACTGGCGCCTGAACAAGTAGAGAAGAGGATTTAAGCTGAATATGAGAGTAATTGCAGGAAGTGCAAAGGGAATGCCCCTCAAGACAGTTTCAGGAATGGAGACAAGACCGACCACAGACAGGATTAAAGAAACATTATTTAATATGCTTCAGTCCTATATCTGTGACTGTCGGTTTCTCGATTTATTTTCGGGAAGTGGAGCCATTGGAATTGAAGCTTTAAGCAGAGGGGCAGTTTCTTGTGTCTTAATAGAAAAAAATAAGAAAGCAGCAAACTGTATTCTGGAAAATCTGAAATTTACCCGTCTAAAAGATAAGGCGGAAGTTATGAACCAGGATGTGTTTACTGCTCTTTCCATGTTAGAAGGAACAGAACCGTTTGACTGTATTTTTATGGACCCGCCATACAATAAAGAACTGGAAAAAGAGGTGCTTGCAGTGCTAAGAAATGCTTCTTATGTAACAAAAGATACGTTAATTGTAGTGGAAGCATCGTTAGAGACAACATTTGATTATGTGGAAGAATACGGGTTTGAAATTGTAAAAAATAAAAAATACAAAACAAACAGGCATGTATTCTTAAGGAAGGAATAAAAATAAAAAATGGTAAGAGCAATTTATCCGGGCAGTTTTGACCCGGTAACTTTTGGACATTTAGATGTCATTCGACGTGCATCGGAACTTTTTGACGAAGTTATCGTCGGAGTTTTACATAATTCTCAAAAAAGTCCGTTGTTTTCTGTGGAAGAACGTGTTAATATATTAAAAGAAGTGACGGCAGATATCCCGAATGTAAAAATTGAGACCTTTAGTGGTCTTTCGGTGAATTTTGCCCGAAACTGTGATGCAAAAGTAATTATCCGTGGACTGCGGGCAATTACAGATTTTGAATATGAGCTTCAGATGGCACAGACAAACCGTGTGTTGGCGAAAGATGTGGATACCATGTTTTTGACAACAAGTCTGGAGTATGCGTATTTAAGTTCTACTACGGTAAAAGAAGCAGCATATTTTGGTGCTGATATATCAAAATTTGCTCCGGAATATGTAGTAGAAAAAGTGAGAGAAAAATTTGCACAAAAGGGTAATAAAATACAATAAGGAGTGTAATTATGAGTAGCAGAATTGAGCAGATTATTGAAGAAATCGAAGAATACGTAGAAAGTTGTAAATACCAGCCGCTTTCAACAACAAAAATTGTTGTAAATAAAGAAGAATTAGAAGAACTGCTTCGT
This sequence comes from Firmicutes bacterium OM04-13BH, assembly GCA_003481745.1. GTDB lineage: Bacteria > Bacillota > Clostridia > Lachnospirales > Lachnospiraceae > Blautia > Blautia stercoris. The sequence goes on along the minus strand of QULP01000001.1, from coordinate 91,984 downwards.
GAACTTCGTATGAAGACACCAGATGAAATCAAGAGATATCAGAAAATCATCAGCAATAAAGATGCGATTTTAGCAGATGCACAGGCAAAAGCAGATGCAGTTATTGCAGAAACAAAAACACAAGTTCAGGATATGGTAAAAGAGTCTGAAGTAATGCAGCAGGCTTATGCACAGGCAAATGAAATTGTAAACAGTGCAAATCAGCAGGCACAGGCAATTATTGACTCTGCAACAGCAGATGCAAATAATTTACGTTTAAGTGCAATTTCTTATACCGATGAGATGATGGCAAACTTAGAACAGCTGATTCATGGAACGATGGAAAATGCAAATGCAAGATATAATGAGCTTGCACAGACTTATAATGCATTTGCACAGTCTCTTCAGAGTGCGGCAGATGTGGTGAGCGAAAACAGAAGTGAACTTGCACCTCAGTTAAATAATCCGATTCCGAAACAGACAGAAGAAGAGCCGGAAGAAAATCTCGATATGGATGATTTAGACGACGAGTTAGAAGAGGATGACGAATAAAAAAGTAAGTCCTGAGGCAATGAGGGTACAAACGATTCTTCCGATTAGATAAGGAAAGAGAGGGAGGTCTGTGCCTGAAAGTACGCAGGAAGTCTGAGCAAGTACGCAAAGACCTCCAAAGCTGGAAAAGCCCATTGTCAAAGGAAACTTTAAAGAAAATGGCAGAGCAGTGTCTTTTAAAGCATTAAGTCCGGTGGAAAATTCTGTTAGACCACAAAGCATGACTGAAAAGAAAGACGAAGAAGACAGCAGGAATTGAAGGATTCCTTGAAAAACAGAAAACAGAATAATATATCCACCAAGCTTGGTAATAGAAAAAAGGCTATTCATAATAGAGATATCCAGAAGTTCCGCAAAAGGAGAAGAGGATGTCTCTTTTTGCGTTCGGGTAAATACAGATTGCTGAGAAACAGAGTAAATCCGGCGAAAAAAAAGACTGGTAAGAAACGCAGACAGAAAAAAGATGAAAAAAAGCAGATGATTGGGAACCTGATTTTCTAAAATAGAAAATGATAAATATCCGGTCAGAAAAGAAGGGCTTGGAAAAGCAGAAAATGTCAAAAGATAGCAGGCTTCCTGTTTGGAAATTTTATTAGATTGGTATAAATCTGCTGTAGTTTTTGCACCCATTGGAAAACCGCATAAAATTCCAAATAAAAATGCAGAAGCACCAAAGGGGGTAAGAGAAAAAACAGAATGCCAGAACTTTTTGAAAGATACGAGAAGCGGTTCAAGCAGACCCGAAGAAATTAAAATGGCGGATAATACCATTGCAGGAAATAAAGAGGGCAAAAGTGTAGAAAACCAAAGCCGGATGCCCAAAAGAGCCGAAGAAATACAAATCTGTGGAAATAACAAAGAAAAAAGAAAACAAAAAAGACAAAAAAAAGAAAAAAACAGACGTTTCATAAATAGATTCTCCGATCTCTGATTCAAATTCACATCATAATATATGGAACGGGTGAAAAGAATATGTCCTTGCCATTTGGAAAAAGATGTGACACAATAAGAAAGAATAAAAAGTGTGTCTGCACTGCAGATTACCTTGGATATGGAGGCAGAAAATGGCAGTATTAGAAAATTTAAAACCAGAAAGAGTGTTTTACTATTTTGAAGAAATCTGTAATATTCCGCATGGTTCAGGAAATACAAAACAAATCAGTGATTATCTTGTTGAGTTTGCAAAGAAAAAAGAACTTCGTTTTATTCAGGATGAAATGGGAAATGTTGTAATTTTTAAAGAGGCATCCAAAGGATATGAAGAGTCACCAACGGTAATTTTACAGGGACATGTAGACATGGTGTGTGAAAAAACAGCCACGAGTCAGCATGATTTTGAAAAAGACGGTTTAAAGCTGTGCGTTGAGGGTGATGAAATCTATGCAAAAGATACAACGCTTGGCGGAGATGATGGAATTGCAGTTGCTTATGAACTGGCGGTTTTAGAAGATGAGACACTTGCACATCCTGCGATTGAGGCAGTGTTTACGGTAGATGAAGAGATTGGTCTGTTAGGTGCAGAAGGATTTGATACCTCTGTGTTAAAGGGAAAATATCTAATCAATCTGGATTCTGAGGCAGAAGGATATTTATGGAGTGGATGCGCTGGAGGACTTAGGAGTTACAGTGAGCTTCCGGTAAAACGTGTGGAAGGTACAGGGCTTTCTTGTAAAATTACAGTGGATGGACTGCTTGGCGGTCATTCCGGCTCAGAGATTAATAAAAACCGCTCCAATGCGATACTTCTTCTGGCAAGATTTTTGCATGAGTGTGGAAGTGAATTAGACTTGTTTTTATATGATATGAAAGGCGGGCAGAAAAATAATGCAATTCCACGACAGGCAGATGCAGAAGTATTAGTTTCAGCAGAAGATGCCGGTCGATTAGAACAGATGGCAAAAGTATTTACTTCTACCCTTCAAAAAGAATACACAGGCAGTGATGAAAATATCCAAGTTCATGTTGAAGTACAGGAGGAGAGTACAAAACAGGTACTTCATCCGGCGAGTCAGGAGAAAGTATTATTTTTCCTGATTCATTATCCAAATGGAATCCGCAAGATGTGTGGATTTATAGAAGGACTGGTAGAGACCTCCTGTAATGTAGGAATTGTGCGCTTGATGCCATCAACCTTTATCTGTGAGACAAGTGTGAGAAGTTCTGTTGGTTCAGAAAAGAGAGCACTTGCAGACCAGATTCGTTATCTGACAGAATTTCTCGGTGGAGAATATGATGAAGACGGAAACTATCCGGCATGGGAGTATAAAAAAGATTCTGTACTTCGTCCTCTGATGACCAAAGTTTATAAAGAAATGTATCAAAAAGAACCAGTGGTTGAGGTGATTCATGCAGGATTGGAATGTGGTCTGTTTTATGAAAAAATAAAGGGACTGGACTGTGTTTCTATCGGACCGGATATGAAAGATATTCATACTTCGGAAGAACGCCTTTCTATTTCATCCACTAAAAGAGTATATGAATATTTAGTAGAAGTATTAAAGAGAATTAAAAAGTAACTGGAATAAAATCCCTTTTCCGTTCATAGAATGATAAGTGTGAACAATACGAAGTCAACTTGAATGGATAAGGGATTTTATGATTTCTTTCTGGTATGGATGTAAGAAATATGATATACTTAAAACACGTATGCGTAAAAAACAGATTAGAAAAAAAGCGCAGAAAGTCTGTTGATGATTCCAAGGCGCAATGACAAGGAGTAATGATTTATGGAAATACGTTTATGGCATGAGCTTTTGCTTCCTTATGAGCTTGCCGTGAAAGAAATGGTAATCAAGTTCAAACATCTTAAAAAGGAACACAGGGAAAAGGAACTTTATTCACCGATTGAACAGGTCAGCGGACGAGTAAAATCAATCAATAGTATTCTTGAGAAAATGCAGAGAAAAAATATTTCATGGGAAGAACTTGAAGAAAAAGTAGAAGATATCGCTGGAATCCGCATTATCTGCCAGTTTTCTGAAGATATTGAAAAAGTGGCGGATATTATTCGGAAACGTCAGGATATGAGGGTACTGGAGATAAAAGACTATATTACGCATATGAAAGAAAGCGGTTATCGAAGTTATCACATGATTATTGCTTATCATGTAGAGACTTTAGAAGGACCAAGAGAAATAAAAGCGGAAATTCAAATTCGTACGCTTGCAATGAATTTTTGGGCAACGATTGAACATTCGCTGCAGTATAAATATAAAGGAAATATGCCGCCTCATGTAAGAACACGGTTAAATAATGCGGCACAGTCAGTTTTAACTCTTGACGAGGAGATGTCATCCGTTCGTAATGAAGTGATGGATGCACAGAACTCTATGGTTCACCAGTCCAATATTGTAAAAGAAATTTTAAATAATATTGAGAATCTGTATCATTATTCAAATAACAGAGAAGTGGCAAAAATTCAGGATGAATTTTACCGCATTTATGAATCAAAAGATTTAGCACGCTTAGAGCGTTTTCATCAAGAGTTAGATGTAATTGCAGAGGGATACCGTGCGCAGGCGGTTGCGACAGAGGAAATCTTGTAACAGCAAAGGAAAACTTATGAGACTACCAGAGAAATATGAAAATGAAATGAAAGACCTGTTGCAGGAAGAATATGAGGCTTATAAAGAAAGCCTCGGTCTTCCGATACAGCAGGGATATCGAATTAATACAGGAAAAATCAGCAAGGAGGAGTGGGAAAAAATCGCTCCTTTTTCTGCGAAAGAGGTTCCATGGATAGAAAATGGATACTTTCTTTTAGATGACTTCAGAGCTTCCAGACATCCTTATTATTTTGCAGGTCTTTATTATTTACAAGAGCCGAGTGCGATGACACCGGCAAACAGGCTAAATGTAGAACCGGGAGATTTTGTACTGGATTTGTGCGCTGCACCTGGAGGAAAAGCAACAGAGCTTGGAAGCCGTTTAAAAGGAAAAGGCATGTTAGTTGCAAATGATATCAGCAACAGCAGAGCGAAAGCACTTTTAAAAAATCTGGAACTGGCAGGAATAGCCAATCTTTATGTAACAAGTGAAGAACCGGCAAAACTTTGTCAAAATTTCCCGGAATTTTTTGATAAAGTTTTAATTGATGCTCCTTGTTCCGGAGAGGGAATGTTCCATAGAGAACCCAAAATGATAGAATACTGGGAAAAACGAGGTCCGGAAGAATACGTTCCAATTCAGAAACAGCTTATTCTGTATGGAAGCCGTATGTTAAAGCCGGGAGGGAAACTCCTTTATTCGACCTGTACGTTTTCTAAAAAAGAAGATGAAGAGGTGATACAATGGCTGTTGGAACAAAATACAGACATGCATCTGATTTCTATTGCTCCTTATGAGGGATTTTCAAAAGGATTTGGATTATCAGAATGTGTGCGTATTTTTCCGCATAAAATGTCTGGAGAAGGGCATTTTTTGGCATTGCTTGAAAAAAAATCTACAGAACAAGACAACACACAGAAACAAAAACTGCAAATGGGAAAAGAATTGAAACTCCCAAATTGCGTAGAAGAATTTTTTTCATTATTAAAGTTTCCGATTGACAGAAGTTGTCTGAAGTTGGAAAAAGAACGATTGTATCTGCTGCCAAATGCAGTGAAGATGCCAAAATTGCGTTACCTGCGGACCGGATTGTTGTTAGGAGAAGTAAAAAAGAACCGCTTTGAGCCTTCGCAGGCATTGGCAATGGCTTTAAAACCGGAACATTTTGCATCTTGTATTTCAATTGACAGTACAGATGTGCGTTGTGTGAAATACTTAAAAGGAGAGACTTTAGACGTCTCAGACCTTCCCTGCAACAATAAAAAAGGCTGGCAGTTAGTCTGCGTGGAACGGTATCCACTCGGATTTGGAAAGTTAAGCAATGGCATTTTAAAAAATAAATACTATGCCGGATGGAGATGGCAGTAGATGGCACAAATAAGAATTGATAAATATCTGGCGGATATGGGAATTGGAACTCGAAGTGAGGTAAAAAAAATCTTAAAGTCCGGTCAGGTAACTTTAAATGGAGAAAAAATCAAAAAACCAGAACAAAAAATTAACAGTGAAACAGACGAAGTTTTAGTAAATCAGAAACCGGTGGTCTATCAGGAATTTGAGTATTATATGCTTAATAAAGCTGGAGGAGTGGTTTCTGCGACAAAAGATAAGAAGGAAAAAACGGTTTTGGATTGTATCGATTCCAAAAAACGAAAGGATTTATTTCCGGTAGGTCGTCTGGACAAAGACACAGAAGGATTACTGCTGATTACAAATGATGGAGAACTGGCTCATCGTTTGCTCTCTCCAAAGAAACATGTGGATAAGACGTATTTTGTGAAGTTAAGAGAACCGTTAAAGCAGGAGTATGAAGCGGCGCTTGAAAACGGAATTGATATTGGAGAGGAAGCATTGACTTTGCCGGCAAAACTTGAAATTTGTTCCGAAGATAGAAAAAACTGTCTGCTTACAATTCATGAAGGAAAGTTTCATCAGGTAAAACGGATGTTTCAGTCAGCAGAAAATGAAGTGGTATTTTTAAAACGAATGTCGATGGGAAGTTTAACATTAGATAAAGCATTAGAAACAGGACAGTATCGTCCGCTTACACAAGAAGAAATAGAGAGGTTGAAAACGAATGCTTAAAAACATAAAAGCAGTATTGTTTGATTTAGATGGAACGTTGGTTGACTCCATGTGGATTTGGAAATCCGTAGATGAAGAGTATTTTGAGAAAAAAGGACTTGTTCTTTCCTCAGATGAGATTGATTCATTCCAGCAGGAATTAGAGGGAATGGGATTTACAGAAACCGCAGTGTTTTTTAAAAAGCGATTTGGAATTGAAGATTCCCTGGAAGAAATAAAGGCAGCCTGGATTTCCATGGCAACTGAAAAGTACTGTAATGAAGTTCCGTTAAAGGATGGAGTAAAAGAATTTTTAGAGTATTTAAAAGAACAGCAGATCCCGTCTGCGATTTGTTCAAGCAACAGTATTGAATTGATTAAAATGGTGTTAAAGGCACATGAAATTGATAATTATTTTACCAAAATGATAACCTGCTGTGATGTATCAGCGAGTAAACCGGCACCGGATGTTTATCTTGCAGCAGCAAAAGCCTTAAATGTAAGTCCTGAAAACTGTCTGGTATTTGAAGATGTTCCAATGGGAATCTTAGCTGGAAAGAATGCAGGTATGAAGGTATGTGCCGTTGAGGACAGTTACAGTAAAGAACAAATGGAACAAAAGAAAAAGCTTGCGGACTATTACATAAAAGATTACGATGAGGTTTTAAATCAGACATTTGAGGTGTTAAAATGATGCAGTTTTTACCGGTTACGATGAAAGAAATGCAAAATCGTGGAATTAGTCAGCCAGATTTCGTATATGTCTGTGGAGATGCCTATGTGGATCATCCGTCTTTTGGGATGGCAATTATTACAAGACTTTTAGAACATTATGGATACAGCGTGGGAATTATTGCACAGCCGGACTGGAAGAAAAAAGAAAGTGTCTGCGTATTTGGAGAACCAAGGCTAGGATTTTTAGTCTCTGCCGGAAATATGGATTCGATGGTAAATCATTATACCGTTTCCAAAAAGCACAGAAGGGAAGACTCGTATTCTCCAGGAGGGAAAATGGGTCTTCGACCGGACCGTGCAGTAATTGTGTATGGGAATTTAATCCGTCAGACTTATAAGCATACCCCGATTATTATCGGTGGAATCGAGGCTTCTCTTAGAAGACTGGCACATTATGATTACTGGTCAGATTCTTTAAAACGTTCTGTATTATTAGATTCAGGAGCAGATTTGATTTCTTATGGAATGGGAGAACGCAGTATCTTAGAAATTGCAGAGGCACTCAATCGTGGAGAAGATATTTCCACTCTGCATCATATTGCAGGAACGGTGTATCATACAAAAGAAGCACCTGCGGGTGGAATCATCCTTCCTTCTTATGAAGAAATGTGTGCAGATAAGAGAAAATATGCAGAGAGTTTTCAGGTTCAGTATGAAAATATGGAAGCGTTTTCAGGAAAAGTATTGGCAGAGTCCTACGGAAATCGTGGGTATGTGGTACAGAATCCTCCCTCAAAGCCGTTATCCCAAAAAGAAATGGATGAGGTTTACGATTTACCGTATATGAGGACCTATCATCCGATGTATGAAAAACTCGGGAAGATTCCGGCGATTGAAGAGATTAAATTCAGTATTACAAGTAACAGAGGCTGTTTTGGGGGCTGTAATTTCTGCGCACTTGCATTTCATCAGGGAAGAATTGTTCAGACAAGAAGTCATGAATCTATTTTAAAAGAAGCAGTGGAATATACAAAGGAATCTGATTTTAAGGGATATATTCATGATGTAGGAGGTCCAACCGCAGATTTCAGACAACCAGCCTGTGAAAAGCAGCTGAAAAAAGGAGTCTGCACGAACCGTCAGTGCCTGTTTCCAAAACCTTGTAAAAATTTAAATGCAGACCATGAAGATTATCTGGAATTATTGGAAAAACTCAGAAAGATTCCAAATGTAAAAAAAGTATTCATCCGTTCCGGAATTCGGTTTGATTATGTGGAAGCAGACAAAGACAGTCGCTTTTTAGAAGAACTGGCAAAGTATCATGTAAGTGGACAACTTCGTGTTGCTCCGGAGCATGTTTCAGACCGAGTGCTGTCTTATATGGGAAAACCGGAACATCAGGTTTATCAGAAATTTTTAGCAGACTTTGAAAAGGCAAATAAAAAAACCGGAAAGAAACAATATGTGGTTCCATATTTTATGTCCTCTCATCCGGGCTGCACCTTAAAGGATGCGGTAAAGCTGGCAGAGTATGTGCGTGATATGGGATTTATGCCGGAACAGGTGCAGGATTTTTATCCAACACCATCTACGATGTCTACCTGCATGTATTATACAGGGATTGACCCAAGAACGAAAAAAGAAGTTTATATTCCGACAAATCCACATGAGAAAGCAATGCAGAGAGCTTTGATTCAATATAAAAACCCACAGAATCGTGAACTGGTAAAAGAAGCTCTGATAAAAGCAGGAAGAACGGATTTGATTGGATGGGAGCATAAATGTCTGATAAAAGAAGGAAAAAAAACGGTACAGGCAGAAAAAGATTTCAAGAAATCAACCGTACAGCGAAAAAAGAAAACGATTCGAAATGTGCATAAAAGGAAAGGAAAATAAGATGAAAATAGCAATTGTAACAGGAGCGTCTTCTGGAATTGGTGCAAGTTATGTCTGTCAGCTTGCAGAAAAGTATTCATGGCTGGATGAAATCTGGGTCATTGCCAGAAATGAAACGGCACTCTGGACACTGAAGCGACAGTGTATAGTGCCGCTCCGTGTTTTTGCTATGGATATTACTCAGACAGAAAATTTGCTGAGACTGGAAGAAGAATTAGAAAAAGTAAAACCGTATGTGAAATACTTTGTAAATGCAGCCGGATGTGGGATTAATAAAAAGATAAAAGAGACAGATTTGATGGATTGTAACCGTATGCTTGAAGTAAACTGCAATGCATTGACCCTGCTTACGAAAATTGTACTTCCGTACTGTGGAAAACGAAGCAGAATCGTTATGTTAGCTTCTGCTTCTGCTTTTTTGCCACAGCCGGGATTTGCTGTTTATGCGGCGTCGAAGTCTTATGTGCTTAGTTTTTCAAGAGCACTGCGCAGAGAATTAAAAAAGACAGGAACGACCGTTACAATTGTATGCCCAGGTCCGGTAGATACTCCGTTTTTAGATACAATCGGCGGGAAAGATAGCATTCCGGTTATCAAACGACCATTTATTATGAAAACGGACAAGGTAGTTTCAGTCGCAATCAAAGATGCGGCAAAAGGAAAGGAACTGTCGATTCCGGGAATTTCAATGAAGTGTTTTTTTCGGATTTGTAAAATTGTTCCGCATAAAGTATTGTTAAAATTTACATAAAACAAGACAAGAACAAGATACATAAAAATGAGGAATTACATGAATAAAAAACAAAAAATAAAAAAAGGTGATTTCGGATATATTCAGTCACAGAAAAAGAAGCGTACGATTTATACGATTTTAGCTTTGATTCCACCACTGACAGTTTTCTTTGTTGGCTGGATTATCAATAAAGACAGGAATACAGTATTTACTGTTTTTGCAGCGGTGGGGTGTCTGCCGGCATGTAAATTTGCAGTCAGCGCAATTATGATGTATCTGCAAAAGCCAATGTCAGAGGACGATTATAAGCAGATTGAACAGCATAAAGAAGGTTTGGTATGTGCGTATGAACTGCCGGTTTCTGCTTATGAAAAACAGACCTTTTTAGATTCCGTTGCAGTCTGCGGAAATAATGTGGTTGCATACACCAGCCGTGAGAAATCCGATATTCCGTTTGTGGAAAAGCATATTCAAACCATTTTAAGACAAAATGGATATTATGTAACGATAAAGGTATTCAGACGTCTTCCGGAATATTTAAATCGTTTGGATTCTATGTGGGAGCATCATGAGTCACTGGAAGAAGGCATTCGATTTGTGCCGGATGAAAATAATCCGGATTTAAGCAGAAATGAGCTGATTATGCATACTATTTTTGCAATTACGCTTTAGGAGAAATAAATGAAAGAATTAGAAGTAAAAGCGCAGGAAAGCGGACAGCGGTTTGATAAATATCTTTCCAGATATTTAAAAGAAGCACCGAAAAGCTTTCTCTATAAGATGCTTCGTAAGAAGAATATTACGTTAAATGGAAAAAAGGCAAGCGGAAATGAGAAACTCGAAGTGAATGATAAAGTTCAGTTGTTTTTTTCAGATGAAACATTAGAAAAATTTATGGGAGAAGAAAAAGAAGTGAAAAAAGGTTCTCTCGAAATTCTTTATGAAGATGAAAACGTGATTTTTATCAATAAACCGGCAGGGATGCTTTCACAGAAAGCAAAAAAAGAAGATGTTTCTTTAAATGAATATCTGGCGGGTTATCTGCTTGATTCCGGAGCGATGACAAAAGAAGATTTCAGAACCTTTCATCCGGCGGTGTGCAATCGTTTGGACCGTAATACGAGCGGAATTGTAGCAGCAGGAAAAACAATGGCAGGACTTCAGACAATGACGCAGTTGTTTCGGGACAGAAATCTTCATAAATATTATCTGGCACTGGTAAAAGGAATCGTAAAAGAAGAAGCTCATATTAAAGGGTACTTAAAAAAAGATGAAACTTCGAATAAAGTAACGATTACCAGACAGCTACAGAAAGATACAGTTTTGATTGAAACGAAATACACTCCGATTGGATGTTCAAAAGAAAACCGGCTGACTCTTTTAAAGGTGGAACTGCTTACCGGACGTTCTCATCAGATTCGTGCGCATCTGGCAAGTATCGGGCATCCGATTGTAGGTGATGCAAAGTATGGAGATATGCAGGTGAATAAAAAGTATCATACACAGTATAAAGTAAAAAGCCAGCTTCTTCATTCCTGGAAATTAGTACTGCCACAGTTAGAGGGTGAGCTGGCAAATCTTTCTGATATGGAAATTACAGCGCCGGTTCCAAAGGTATTAAAACAGATTATTACAAAAGAAGTGAAAACAGCAGAAGGAGAGATTGGATGAGCAAAAAATATGAAGGTCCTTCTATGATGGAAGAACTGTGGGAATATGTAAAAATGATTGTGTTCGTAGTGGTAATTGTTTTTATTATCAATAATGTTTTGTTAATTAACGCAAGAATTCCGTCAGAATCTATGGAAAAAACGATTATGACCGGAGACAGGGTTTTTGGAAATCGTCTGGCTTATATGACAAAAGACCCGGAACGTTTTGATATTGTGATCTTTAAATTTCCGGATGATGAAAGTCAGCTTTTTATCAAACGAGTTATTGGACTTCCGGGAGAAACAGTAACGATTAAGGATGGTAAAGTTTACATTAATGATTCAGAAGAACCATTAGACGACAGTTTTGTTGCGGAGACACCGGTAGGTGATTTTGGACCGTATAAGGTGCCGGAAGGAAGCTATTTTATGCTTGGAGATAATCGAAATCATTCCCGAGATTCCAGATACTGGATTAACTCCTTTGTAGAAAAAGATAAAATCCTTGGAAAAGCAGTTTTGCGTTATTTTCCGTCTCCAAAGCTGATAAAATAAATGTGTTCTTATAGTTTTTTGTGTTGAGTTTGTGAGAAGATTTTGAGAGTACAAAAAATGTACGGTCGGAAACAAAAAACTTTGAGGGGATATAAGATAAGAGTGGAGGCAGGAAATTGGCAACTTGGAACTCAAGGGGACTGCGAGGTTCTGCATTAGAAGAATTTATTAATCAAACCTGTGAACAGTATCGTGAAAGAAATCTGGCTTTAATTCAAAAAGTGCCGACTCCGATTACTCCGGTTCGGATTGAAAAAGAAAGCCGTCATATTACACTTGCTTATTTTGACAAGAAAAGTACAGTCGATTATATTGGTGTAGTGCAGGGAATTCCGGTCTGCTTTGATGCAAAAGAATGTCATACCGATAATTTTCCCTTACAGAATATTCACGAACATCAGGTGCGATTTATGGGAGATTTTGAAAAACAGGATGGAATTGCATTTTTGATTCTGTATTTCAGTCATAGAGACGAAATTTATTATATGAGATATGAGGAAATGCTAAAATTTTGGAATCGTGGACAAAATGGAGGACGAAAACACTTTAAGTATGAAGAATTGAATCCGAAATGGTTTTTAACCAGAAACGGAAATTACCTGGTTCCGTTTCTGGAGGGAATTGCCTTGGATTTAAAAGAGAGAGAAGAGAATTAATTTTTCTCTGTGGTTTCTCTTGGAATTAAGACAGGAGAAATAATTTTATGGACTGGCTCGCAAAAAGCCGGTCTTTCTTTTTGCGCTTGAATTTGTGAGATTAATAACTCAACGGCTTCAAATGCAATCTTGTCAATCTGCTGACTGACGCTGCTGATTGGAATAATAGCTTCCCGTGAAATCGGAGAATCGTCAAATGCAATTAAAAAATAGTCGTTTGGCAGATAGCCATACTTTCGGATTAACAGATTTAAAAATACATTTGCATAAGTATCACCGGAGATAAAAATTCCCTTTCGGATACCGGAATAATTCAGTTCAATTTGTTCTAAAATATGAGTTAGGTGGCTTTTTACTTCTTCGTGGGAAGCTCCCATCTCTTCCATAAAAGTATGATGTAGTAATTGGTGTTTTTCACAATAATCATCAAATGCTTCCACTCGTTTATAAGCAGGAGTTGTTCGGGTTGTTGGAGCACTGATATGCAAAAATACTTCACAGTCATGGGAAGAGAGATTTTCACAGGCGAGAATCGTTCCTTGATAGTTATCGGAATTGACACTTGAGATATAAACATCTTCCCGCTCTACAGCAACTAATGGAAGATGAAGATTTGCCAGTTCAATCGAGGGAAGTGTGTGACTTAAGATAATTAATCCTTCAATCTTATAAGCTAAAAGTTCCTGTAAGTAAGTTCTTTCATCTTCTTTTGAGCCATTGCTGATAAAAACCAGAAATTTATAGCCAAAAGCTTCATAGGTTGATAAAATCTGATTTAAAATCTCAGAATAATAACGAACATATAAGTTTGGGATGATGATGCCGATAAATTCGGTACATCCGTTCGCCAGAATTTTTGCAACTTTATTTTCTTTATAATTTAATTTTTCAAGTGCCTCTGCAATAATGTTCCGATTTTGTTCCGTTAAGGTCTCCGGATGATTAAAATAACGGGAGATTGTAGTTTTTGAAAAGTTTGTATATTTTGCAATGTCACTGAATGTGATGTTGTTTTTTTTATTTGCCATAGTAAAATACCGCCTTTCTAAAAATCAGTATATCAAAAAAAAGAAAAAGAGACAATGGAATTTTATAAAGTAACCGGTTTTACAAAAATGACAAAAATCCGAATAAAAATTGATAAAAATGCTGAAAAATACTTTTATTATTGAGATATAGATAGGTTTGTGATAGAATACAGTATAGAAAAACCGGTTACTTTACAAAACGAAATTAAAAAATCAGATTCTGGGAGGAAAAAATGAATAAAAAAGATATGATTTTTCAGGAACGATTAAACTGTCATCACGACGAACTTCGCTGGCTGTATATGGAACTTTATGGAAATGACGCAATGTTTGCAGAATTATGTGACCAGATGTATGAGTATTACAAAGCAAGAAAGCAAAAACTGCATAATCGTGATGCAAAACGAATAAAAGAAGCAGAGTGGTTTAAGAAAAAAGACATGCTTGGAATGATGCTTTATATTGATAATTTTGCTGGAAATTTACAAGGTGTACAGACAAAACTGGATTATTTAAAAGAATGTAACGTGAACTGTATTCATCTGATGCCGTTTTTAGATTCACCGGAAGGACGTTCTGATGGTGGTTATGCAGTTGCAGATTTTCGGAAAGTAAAACCAGAGCTGGGAACAATGGAAGATTTAGCAAAATTAACGGATGCCTGTCATGCAAAAGACATGAATGTGTGTATGGATTTTGTTATGAATCATACATCAGAAGACCATGAATGGGCGAAAAGAGCCAGAAATGGAGAAGGCGAGTACATGAGCCGTTACTTCTTCTATGATAATGATGAAATTCCAAAACAATATGAAAAAACCGTACCACAGGTCTTTCCGACAACAGCACCAGGAAACTTCACGTATCTTCCAGATTTGAATCATTATGTATTGACTACCTTTTATCCATATCAGTGGGATTTAAATTATAAAAATCCAAGAGTATTTAATGAGATGATGTATAATTTTCTGTTTCTTGCGAATCAGGGAATTGATGTAATCCGAATTGACGCTGTTCCGTATATCTGGAAAGAACTGGGAACACCGTCTCGTAATCTTCCACAGGTACATACGATTGTACGAATGATGCGTATGATTGGTGAAATTGTATGCCCGAGTGTTATCTTACTTGGAGAAGTTGTCATGGAACCGGAAAAAGTAGTACCATATTTTGGAACAGTGGAAAAACCGGAATGTCATCTGTTATATAATGTAACAACAATGGCAACAACCTGGCATACCGTTGCCACACAGGATATCCGCCTGCTAAAAAAACAGATGGATATTGTAAATGAACTTCCAAAAGAGTATCTGTTTTTAAATTATTTAAGATGCCATGATGATATTGGCTGGGGACTTGATTTTGAAACACTCAAAGATTATGGAATGGAAGAAATTGCACATAAACGCTTTTTAAATGATTTCTTTACCGGAAAAACACAAGGAAGTGTAAGCCGTGGAGAACTCTATAACGATGACCCTGTCACAATGGATGCACGCTTCTGCGGAACAACTGCATCGATGTGTGGAATTGAGACAGCATTAAAAGAAGATAATGCTGAAAAATTAGAAGAAGCAGTCCGCATGGATGTGATGCTTCACGCATATATGCTGGTACAGTCTGGAATTCCAATGTTATACAGCGGAGATGAAATTGCCCAGTTAAATGATAACCACTATAAAGAAAATCCACAAAAAGCAGAAGACTCACGCTATATTCATAGAGGAGCATTTTTGTGGGAAAATGCAAAAAAACGAAAAGAGAAATATTCGGTGGAAGAAATCGTATTTGATTCCCTGGCAAAATTAGAGAAGATAAGAAGAAATGAGACTGTGTTTGATGCAAAAGCAGACGTGTATACTTATGATGTAAAAGAGAATAAAATCCTTGGAATCTTAAGAGAAGATGAGAATACAAGATTTATTGCCCTGTTTAATTTTGGGAATGAGCCACGGACAGCATGGATGCAGGAAGAAGGCGAATTTGAAGATTTGTTTACAGGAAAGAAGATTGAGTTAAAAGATGTGGAACTGGCTGCACATGGATTTGTGTGGGCGGTGAGAAGAAAATAAGAATAAGAGCAAAAAGAGAAACAGCCGGAAGAGTATATATAAAAACTCTGACCGGCTGTTTTTCTGCTCATAGACAGTTCCAGTTTGAACGATTAAAAGTTAAAAAATTTTGAAGTAAAAGATATTCTTCAAATTCCAGTATGATAATATTGAACTATAAAAAATATTGTAAATTATTTTTAGAAAAAAATCTAGTAGTTATATTATGTTTAATCAAAATATATTAGGCATTTTTTGAATTAAAATATATTAGGAATATATTGAAAAATAGAAAGTTTAAGAGTATAATAAAAGAAAAAAGGAGTGATGCAGGTGAGAACAGAACTTGTTTTTGTGTTAAAAAAGCCAATGATAAGTCTGGACTATCGAAGAATGATTCTATCATGGTTAAAGCGAAGTCTTACAGAGTGTAATCAGGGAAAATATTATGAACGATATTTTCGGTTAGATGCTCCACAAAAAGATTATTGCTTTACTGTGCTAATGGATTCTCCGAAATTTACAAAAGAAAAGATATTGTTAAAAGAACCAAGAATTCGGGTAATATTTTCCGCAGATGATAAAAATCGGAGTGGATTAATATTTTTTGCGGCGTTTTTAGCTATGAAAAATAAGCAGTTTCCATTACCGGATGGAAATGCCATGACTTTACGAAATGTAATAAGAAGAAATGAAGCATTGATTGCAGAATCTTCCGTTATCTTTCGGACCAGCCTGGGAAATGGGTTGTGTATTCGAGAACATGACAGAGAAACGAATAGAGATAAGTTTTTTACCTGTGAAGACCCAGAATTTAAAAAGAAAACAGAAGAGATACTGAAGATACAGGCAAGACTTGCTGGTTATCCAGAATCTATGGTTCAGACGATAAAATTTACTCCGATTCAGTGCAAAAAAGTATTAGTTTTCTTCTATGGTCGATATGTCGATGTAACGACTGGGGTTGTGCAGTTAGAGGGAGAACCGGAATTATTACAGTATTTTTATTTGTCAGGAGCTGGCTCAAAGCACAGCGCGGGTTTTGGTCAGTTGAACATTTTAAAATAAATCAGGAAGGAGGAGAAGTTATGGGACTGGAGAGAATAGAACCTCTGGATTGGAGATATTCCGCAGCAATTGTAGGACTAAAAGAATATTTAACTTGGTGTGGCGCATCAAACTGGAAGTTACAAGATGAATATCTGGAATATAATCCGGAATCTATTACAGAGTCAGATTATTTGAAGTTTGTGGAACAGAAATATTCAGAAGATATGCATCATGTATTGGTTGAAGAATTACTATTAGAAGAAGAACCAAGTGAAGAACAGATAAAACTGATAAATGAAAAGCTGACTGCAAATACAGTTTTAAAAAAAATATTTGGAAAAATAAAATACGACGGAACAAATCGGGAACAGATACAAAAATTAATAGAAGAAAATCGTGAAGAAATTGTAAAAGAGACCTATCGAAATAAAGTAAATCTGTACCGAAACTATTGTAATACAAATCAATTATTTGAGCCAGGTAAGAATTGTTGCAGACTACTGGGGTATTATGTGGATTTACCAAAAAAAGGAAAATCCATTTCTTATAATTTTGATATGGCAAATTTTGTATACGAGGACACTCCGATATTTGATTTTATTCCATTTGCATTTTGTGGAGAACGAGATTTTTATTTTATAAATGATAATGTTGATTTAAGAGAGTTAGTTAAAACCAATAAGATACTGCAAGATAAAATAAAAAAAGCAAGAGAAAATGCAAGGCAAGAGGGAAAAACAATTGATTCCAGACAGATTTTTTTCCAGACTATTATTGAATCAAAGGATTTTATGTATCATGATATTGAGATTATACATAAAAACGTTGAAAAGACACATTTTGAAACAGTATATTTAAGTAAAAAGAGCCTGGATATTTTACAGAAATTAAATGGAGAAAAAACAGACAAAAAACCATATAAAGCATTTTGTTTTAAAATAAAAATAAATGATAATTATTATCTGGATGTATTTAAAGAAACGATGAACTGCATTGTGAATCTTATTTTGACAGATGAGTGGATAAATTATCTTTTAAAAAATAATGCAAACGGAAATTATACTTATGTGTTATACCAATTAATAAAAGTAAATTTATGGATAAAGGAGGATGCAGATATGGAAGCTGGAAATAAAAGAGCCTATGGATGTGCAAAGGCAGTTGCTAAGAAGAAAGATAAAGTACCGGACAACAAACTGATTTCGTTTCGCCAAAAACTGACGAGTGCCTTGACCTTTGAAGATTATGACCGATTTTGTGATATTTTATTAAATTTATCAAATTATGCAGATGAACCATTTGATTTTGCATATGATTTATTTGAAGATTTTGAGAAAAATAAAGAATTAGCGTATACATTTGTAACAGCGCTGAGAAGAGATAATAAAAATGTAGAGGAGACAAAAGTATGAAAAAGAATTCTTTAACATTAACGGTAGTTGCAAATATGACATCTAATTATTCGGAGTCACTGGGAAATATTGCAAGTGTTCAGAAAGTATTTAAGAACAGAAAAATCTATTCTATGAGAAGCAGAGAAAGTTTAAAAAATGCAATTATGGTTCAGAGCGGGATGTATGATGATTTAGAAACAAGTCTGGATGGAGCAGCACAGAAAAAAGTAAGTGAAGAATTAAATGCCTCTAATTGTCGTGCGTTAGAAGGCGGTTACATGAATACACAGGGAACAACTTATGTAAGAAAAAGCTCTTTTTATTTGACAGATGCAGTTGCAGCAGAGCATTTTGTAAATGAGACTCGTTTTCATAATAACTTATATTTAGCAACGAATTATGCAAAAGAACAGGGGATTTCCGTACAGAGTAATGGTGGAAGTGCAGGACTTATGCCATATCAGTATGAATACGATAAGAGTCTGAAGATTTACAGCATGACAATTGATTTAGAAATGATAGGAAAAGATGAAAATTTCCATGAAGAGGCGGATGCAAAAGAAAAGGCGGAACGTGTAATTGCACTTTTAGATGCAGTAGAAAACTTGTCCTTGGTGGTAAGAGGAAATCTGGATAATGCAGAGCCAGTGTTTGTAGTGGGAGGATTATCCGAAAGAAAAACGCATTATTTTGAAAATGTAGTGCATGTGGAAGAGGAAAAATTAGTTTTATCAGAGGATTTAAAAATAAAACTGGAAAGAGGATTTCAGGCAGGACTTCTGCGTGGGAATTTATTACAAAATGAGGAAGAAATAGAGAAAGAACTGACACCGGTATCAGTACCTGTATTTTTTGAAAATCTGAGAAAACAGGTTTTGGATTACTATCTGGAAAAATAAAAGAAAGATGGTGTAAAGATGAGCAATTTAAAAACTGCAGTACGGATAAAATTACATCAGACAAGTGCGAATTATCGTAGAGAAGAAACAATAGAAAATAAAATGACTTATCCGCTCCCACCTATTTCAACAGTTATTGGGGCTCTTCATTCAGCCTGTGGTTATACGGAATATAAAGAGATGGATGTCAGTATTCAGGGAAAATTTGCTTCTATGCACAAAGAACCATATACAGATTATTGTTTTTTAAATTCTACCATGGATGACAGGGGAATCTTAGTAAAAATGAGAAATGCATCTATGCTTTCAAACGCTTTTATCAAAGTAGCAAGTGCGAAGAAATCTCAAGGCAACAGTTTTTTAAAAGGGATTACGATTGATGTACATAATCCAGAATTGTTAGAAGAATATAGAGCACTTAAGAAACTTGGAACAGAAATACAAGACTATAAAAAAACAGAATACAAAGAGAAGATAAAAGAGTTTAAAGAGAAAAAAAAGGAAGTGGCAGATAAGAAAAAAACAATTGGAAAAGGAAATGTTGGTTTTGAAGCTGTGGCAGAAGAAGAAAAAGCAATAAAAGCAGAAGAGAAAAAATATCAAGAAGCAGTTGCAAAATATGAAGAAGAGAATTATAAAAAACCAGTTGCAAAATTCCGAACAGTAACAAAGTCAATCCGATACTATGAGATTTTAGACCAGATAGATTTGATTATCCATGTTACGGCAGATGAAAAAATCTTAGATGATATTTTGGAACATGCTTATGATTTAAAAGCGATTGGTCGTAGTGAAGATTTTGTGGAAGTATTAGATGTGCAGAAAGTACAATTGGAACAAGGAAGGAGTAGAGTAAGAACTTTAAATAGTGCATATTTAAGTTATGATGATATTGTTGCTGGAAGAATTAGAACAGGAGCTATGAGTGGTCGGAAGATTGCAGGTACTGCCTATTATTTTGGAAAGAAATATGATGCTACAACAGGTAAAAGGATATTTTTAGATAAAAAAAGGGTTGTTTATACATCTAATTTTAATATTGATGAAGCTTCTGGAAATGTTTGGATAGACAAAACAGAGAAACCATTTGATATTGTGAATTTTTTATAATAATTAATATAGTAAGAAGTACAGAAAAGGCATGACAGAAAGAAATTTTGTTCATGTCTTTTCTGTTTAGGGAGAAAGCGATATGAAAGCAATACAGGATTTTTTAGCAAAATCAGATAAGACAATTCGAGAACATTCAGATGACTTGAAGAAGCGAGTATATTATTTGAAAGAAATAGGATATATAAAAGGAGAACATTTATTTTATCTTTTATTGGAGTGTTGTAAACATCATGATGATGGAAAAGCGAATTTTTCCTTTCAAAGACGTGTATCCAGTAAAAGATGGATTCCGTTTGATCCAGAAAAAGAAATACCACATAATGTATTATCTGTGTATTATTTGGATAAAACACAGTATGAAGAAATGGATTATTTAAAAATTGCGAGTGCAATTTTATATCATCATGATTATTGTGATGAAGATAGAGTGATAAATGAGAAATGGATGTTGATAGATGAAAATCTTTTAGAAGGTTATAGCAGTGAATCTTTAAGCGGAGATGAAATTGAATATTTGATGAATGAAGGACTTTATGGCGAAAATCTTATCGTATTAAAAGGTCTTTTACGAAGATGTGATTATAGTGCCAGTGGAGAATATAAAATTGAGTATCCAAATGATTTTTTGCTTGAAAAATTAGAACGAACGATGCAACGCTGGAAAGAAAAAAATGAGAATGCTGATTGGAATGAGTTGCAAAAGTTTGCAATAGAAAACAGGGAAACGGATATAATTGCAGTTGCGTCCACTGGAATGGGAAAGACAGAAGCAGGTCTTTTATGGATAGGAGACCAAAAAGGATTTTTCATACTGCCGGTGCGAACTGCGATTAATGCGATTTATGACAGAGTAAGAGAAGAAATTCTTCAGGAAGAAAAGCTTGAAGAAAGAGTGGCGTTGCTACATTCAGAAGCATTGGAATATTATAATGATAATGTTGAAGAACTTGATATTACGGAATATTTTGACCGAGGAAAACATCTTTCTTTGCCTTTAAGTATTTCGACATTAGACCAATTATTTAATTTTGTTCTTCGTTATAAAGGCTATGAGACAAAATTAGCAACTTTATCATATTCCAAAATAGTAATCGATGAAATTCAGATGTATGAACCAGATTTACTAGCAGTATTAATCCGTGGATTAGGACAGATACATAGATTGGGTGGGAAAATCGCAATTGTTACGGCAACACTGGCTCCTTTTATAAAACAGCTTTTAAAAGAGGATGCTGAAATTGAATTTAAAGAAAAAGATTTTATTTTAGATAAAACACGTCATAGTGTGAGTGTAAAAGATGGTGCAATACAGGCGGAAGATATTGTTACACAATATTTGGAAAATAAGAAATCTGGAAAATCTAATAAGATTCTGATTGTTTGTAACACAATAAAAAAAGCGCAGGCACTGTATGAAGAATTAAAAACTCAGTTGGGAGAAATAGAAGAATTAAATTTATTCCATAGTCGTTATATACGACAGGATAGAAAAAAGCTGGAAAAAGAAATTCGCAGATTTGGAAAAACATATTGTGATGAAAAACATAAAATATTAGATTGTCAGAATGGAATCTGGATTTCTACGTCACTTGTGGAAGTTAGTTTGGATATTGATTTTGACTATTTATTTACAGAGTTATCTGAACTAAACGGTTTGTTTCAAAGAATGGGAAGATGTAATCGGAAAGGTGTAAAAAATCTGGATAAATATAACTGTTTTGTTTATTGCGCAGGAGAAGAAGTAAAAAGAGGACAAAAAGGATTTTTAGACCCGATTTTTTATGAACAATCAAGAAAAGCGTTACAAGAAGTAGATGGACTTTTAAGTGAAGAGAAGAAAATGGATTTAATTAATCGGTATTTTACTATGGAACAGGTAAGAGACAGCTCATTTATGAAAAAGTATCGAGAAGTTTATAATCAACTTATGGAATTGCGGATTGGTGATTTTGAGGAAGGAGAACAATTAAGGAGTATTTTTAATCAGGATATTATTCCTAAATTGGTATTTGATGAGAATAAGGAGTTTATTTTAGAGCAGCAGGACCGATTAAGAAAAATAGAAAAACAGCTTAGAAAAAGTAAAGGAGAAGAAAGAGTACAGTATTTAAAGGAACGATTAAACTGTCAACAAAATTTAAAAGAATTTGTAGTTTCAATTCCAAAGTATGAATACCAAAACTATATGGAAAAAATCTGGGAAAGATTTGGATACGTTGTAATAAGTAAATATGAAAAGATTCCGATTATGGATTGTTATTATGATGAAAAAGGGTATTATCCATTAAATTATAAAGAAAGGACAATAGAAGATGAAATGATGATGTGTTAGGGGGGAATTTATGAAAGAAAAAGTAACAGGAACTATGGTTTATTATTATTTTGTCTGTAAAAGAAAGCTTTGGTATTTTAGTAATGAAATTAATATGGAAAGCGAAAATGAGAGTGTTATATTAGGAAAACTATTAGATGAGGGCAGTTTTAAGAGAGATGAAAAACATATTAATATTGATGATACAATTAATATTGACTTTATTCGTGAATATAAGGAACTGCACGAAGTAAAAAAGAGCAAAGCAATTGAAGAAGCAGGTGTCTGGCAGACAAAATACTATTTGTATTATTTGAAACAACGGGGTGTAACAGGATTAAAAGCACGGATTGATTATCCTCTGTTGAAACAGCACTTAGATGTGACATTGAATAAAGAGGATGAAGAAAAAATGAAGATAATATTGGAAGAGATGATAAAGATTTGTAAAAAAGAAATTCCACCAGAATTTTCATCTCAAAAAATTTGTAAGAAATGTGCATACCATGATTTGTGCTTTATTTAGGGGAGGAGGTATTTGATTTTTTATGAAGCAGAGTTTTTATGTATATAATAATGGAGATTTAAAAAGAAAAGATAATACACTGCGATTTACTTCGTATGAAGGACAAAAAAGAGATATTCCGATTGAAAAAATCTCCGACATTTATGTGATGTCTGAAATGTCATTTAATACGCCATTCATTAGCTATATTTCCCAGTATGGAATTACAATGCATTTCTTTAACTATTATAATTATTATGTAGGAAGTTATTATCCGAAGGAAAGCCTTTTGGCGGGTCAGTTGCTGATAAAGCAGGTAGAGCATTATCAAGATTATGAAAAAAGATTGACATTAGCTAAAAAATTTATTGAAGCAGCAGCAGATAATATTTATCGAAATCTGCGTTATTATAAGGCAAGAGAAAAAGATGTTTTAGGTGCTATGCAGGAAATTGATTATTTAAGGCGACAGCTATCAAAAGCAGAAACAATAGAAGAATTAATGGGAATAGAGGGAAATATCCGGAAAACCTATTATTCAGCCTGGAATGAAATTGTAAATCAAGAAATTAAATTTGAAAAAAGAGTGATGCATCCACCAGATAATATGATTAATTCTTTAATTTCATTTGTGAATTCTCTGATTTATGCAAAAACATTAAGTGAAGTGTATCATACTCAATTGAATCCTACGATTAGTTATCTGCATCAGCCAGGTGCAAGACGTTTTTCTTTATGCTTGGATTTATCAGAGATTTTTAAACCTCTTATAGCAGATCGGTTGATTTTTTCATTACTTAATCGCAGACAGATTACGGAGAATAGCTTTACAAAAGAATTTAATTTTCTTCACTTGAAGAAGGAGGCATCACAGTTAATTGTTACAGAATTAGAAGCACGTTTGAAACAAACAATTATGCATAGAGATTTAGGAAGACAGGTTTCCTATCAATATTTGATACGCCTAGAAGCATATAAATTAATTAAACACTTAATTGGCGAAAAGGAATATGAAGGTTTTCGGATATGGTGGTGATAGATAGATGTATATCGTGTTAGTGTATGATATCAGTCAAGACGAAAAAGGACAAAGAAGATGGTCAAGAATATTTAAAATATGTAAGAAATATCTGTCTCATATTCAGAATTCTGTTTTTGAAGGAGAAATATCAAAAGCACAGTTGATGAAAATGAAAAATGAATTAGGACCTTACATAAATAATGAACTTGATTCAGTTATTATTTTTAAAAGCCGTCAGGAAAAATGGTTAGACAAAGAATTTCTTGGTAAGGTGGAGGATAAAACTGGATTTTTGCTGTAAAAAAATTGTCGACCTCCGATAATGTAAAAATATGGGGAGGTCGACAATTAAAAGAACATAGGAAATGCAGGAAAAGATGAAAAAGAATTAAGAGGAAAATCAAAAATTTTTGAGAAAAAGTGAGAGGTCGACAAAAAAGGGTTGAAAAACTAAGAGAAAAGTAGTAGTGTATAGGCACGGATATTAATAGAATCACAGTGGAATTTAAATATACCCGGATAAGCTGCTTCGGCAGTATATTCCGCATATTAATAGAATCACAGTGGAATTTAAATGAGATATCGTGAACTGTGAGCATGATGCAATCGGATATTAATAGAATCACAGTGGAATTTAAATTCAGTAAGTCAACGTAATCAATCGCAGCTTGCTCTATATATTAATAGAATCACAGTGGAATTTAAATCCGTACTCTTTAAAAGTGACACGATAGTTCACTTCATATTAATAGAATCACAGTGGAATTTAAATACGTCTGTCCCGAGTATTCCTGACTTCTCTAACAATATTAATAGAATCACAGTGGAATTTAAATGAATATGCTTTTCGTTCCTGGTAATCATTTCCCATGACATATTAATAGAATCACAGTGGAATTTAAATTAATTTTATACTTTTCAGATGTTTTTCTCTTAACTAATATTAATAGAATCACAGTGGAATTTAAATGACGGAGCAATGCTGATTTTAGGAAAAAATAGAAAACATATTAATAGAATCACAGTGGAATTTAAATGATTTCTAATGCCATCTCTGGGTGCTGCTTCACGTATATTAATAGAATCACAGTGGAATTTAAATAAAATAAGCGTTTAATTAATGTAACAGAAGAAAAAATATTAATAGAATCACAGTGGAATTTAAATGAGGGCTATTCTCAATACTAATAATCGTTAAGTCAAATATTAATAGAATCACAGTGGAATTTAAATTTTGACATTGGCGGTGAGAAAATGCAAGCACCAGATATTAATAGAATCACAGTGGAATTTAAATATTTACATAATCAGCAACTATTAGAAAATAATCAACATATTAATAGAATCACAGTGGAATTTAAATGGGGGTCGTAACGATCAATCTCGTAGACGTCGCCTTATATTAATAGAATCACAGTGGAATTTAAATTTTCCCATTTTTCGCTTCAAAGCTTCCTTGACAGCTATATTAATAGAATCACAGTGGAATTTAAATAAACAGCGGCACAGGAAGCATTGACGCAGGCGGACGATATTAATAGAATCACAGTGGAATTTAAATTTTGTCAATAGTTTTTTGTGATATTCTCACTTTTTATATTAATAGAATCACAGTGGAATTTAAATATGCATAAGCACGGTTTTATGATAAAATGAGACTTGATATTAATAGAATCACAGTGGAATTTAAATACAAATTGAGAAATTTCTTCATCTCGTGTTAAAGTATATTAATAGAATCACAGTGGAATTTAAATATATTATCTCTCTGAAAATCACAATTCGTGATAGAAAATATTAATAGAATCACAGTGGAATTTAAATGTAGCTTCTCCGTAGGCTTTAGCTCTGTCGATAACCATATTAATAGAATCACAGTGGAATTTAAATTCTTTGCTCCAAAAGAAACCGTCAATCGTTTTCTTATATATTAATAGAATCACAGTGGAATTTAAATTCCAAATAAAATCCCATTTGGCTTAATGCGGCTACAATATTAATAGAATCACAGTGGAATTTAAATCCCATTTCGGGGTTCCTGACTTCGGATGTGGAACACTATATTAATAGAATCACAGTGGAATTTAAATGATAGCCCTGTTTCATCAGCTTAAATGCTTCCTTGATATTAATAGAATCACAGTGGAATTTAAATTCTCGTCCAGTTGTTCTGATGTGTTGTCTGCCTGTATATTAATAGAATCACAGTGGAATTTAAATCAGTTTTGGCAGAATTACAGAGATGAGATCATTTCTATATTAATAGAATCACAGTGGAATTTAAATATTCTGTGAGTGCTACTGCGTATTCGCTGTTGACAATATTAATAGAATCACAGTGGAATTTAAATTGATTTATAAGGTGGTTACGGTTGTCTACGGTATGCATATTAATAGAATCACAGTGGAATTTAAATTTGGAAAAGTTAGTCTTGTTCCAATCACCGCTGTTGATATTAATAGAATCACAGTGGAATTTAAATCACTATGAAGAAGTTAATGAATTGACTTCAGTCATCATATTAATAGAATCACAGTGGAATTTAAATGAAGGATTTAAAAGCGAAGAGGAAAAGTATTTTGAATATTAATAGAATCACAGTGGAATTTAAATATGATTTTTGGGAGGGATATAATGACGAGGATGAATATTAATAGAATCACAGTGGAATTTAAATAATTTATCTCTAAAAATTTCAGGACGCACAATTGCATATTAATAGAATCACAGTGGAATTTAAATAGTGCTAGTGCTCCAAAATCGGGGCTATCCGGATTTAAATATTAATAGAATCACAGTGGAATTTAAATATTGTTATTGAGGTTTTAAACAATACGGAGCCACAGGATATTAATAGAATCACAGTGGAATTTAAATTTGTTTTTTGAAGAGACAGCGGAGTGTTCGGGTGTGATATTAATAGAATCACAGTGGAATTTAAATTATATTCGCTGGTAACAAGCTTCATTTGCGTAAGCATATATTAATAGAATCACAGTGGAATTTAAATGCCTTCAGATTAATTGAAATTGCAATAAGCGTTCCTATATTAATAGAATCACAGTGGAATTTAAATCTTTTCTATTCTATGTTTTCTTATATATCTTCACATATTAATAGAATCACAGTGGAATTTAAATTCTGTTAAAAAAATGAAACAGGAAATTGATGAATTGATATTAATAGAATCACAGTGGAATTTAAATTGTCACTTGCGTGCCGCCCTCTCGCTTCATCCGTTCATATTAATAGAATCACAGTGGAATTTAAATTATATCAGGAAATAAGCGTCAGAAGCATTGTCGGCGCATATTAATAGAATCACAGTGGAATTTAAATTCGTCAACAGAAATGATCTTATCAACCATTCAAGATATTAATAGAATCATAGTGGAATTTAAATGCACACTTGGATGGGCGCAAAACTATGGCAATGAATATTAATAGAATCACAGTGGAATTTAAATGTTTACAAGGGTGTTAAAACGCAAAACGTTATTGAATATTAATAGAATCACAGTGGAATTTAAAGATAGAAGCAAGGTTCTTCTTGGTTGACCCCTTATCATATTATAGTGGTTCAGTTGTCAAGACAAAATCTAACATTTTTATAATGAACTGATATGGTTAATGAGTTACCTGTTTCTTGGAGAAATGTTAAAAGGCCCTCCTCAAATCCATACACATGCTAAGCAGCATATGGTAATAGCATTTAGCCGGTATATGATAATCAAGGGAAGAATGACACCTTTCAAAATAGTAGGTGTGGATATATTGTCCAATTGCAATCTTCGCTTCATTGATATTGTTATATATTTTTAAGTGTCTCAAACTGGAATATTAAAATATTGTGAAAATTGTATTACATATTCAGAAAATTTTTAAAATTAAGATTTATTAAGACTAATTTTCTTGTCGAATCCCTTCAATTATGATATAATTTCTGTTAAGATTACAGACTATTTAAAACAAGTAATGAAGGTGAAAAAATAAGATGTTTGAACACAAAAAGATAAATACATTAAATGATTTTTTCATAGAACTTCATAAAAGACCAGAGGAAGGAATTTATTTTTACCGACTTAATGGCTATTCGAATGAAATTAAAACTTTTATTCAAAATTACTACGAATCCGCAAGAAGAGCCGGAGTTGTAGTTGAGGGAAAAATTCCAAATCCAGATGAAAAAAACCTGGCATATTATAATGAAATCATGGGAATGGATTTTCAGATGAATCCGGTATTTATTGAAACTGCACTTAAAAAATGGCTTCCAAGAATGAATAGTTTTCAGAGAAAGAATGTTGCATATTCTATTTATGATACATTAGATAGTTTAAGAAAATCCGGCAAAAATGAAAATATGCTCAAAAATGCATATATTAAATTTATGTGCTGGCTTTATTATAAGTTTGAGAGGATTGTGAATCTGCTTGGAACAGAGAAAGTACCAAAAATTTTGTACGAGGGTGAAATCAGTCAGTATGAACTGCTTTTAATTGTGGTGTTGGCAAAAGCTGGATGTGATGTTGTTTTACTTCAATATCATGGAGATAACTGTTATCTCAAATTGGATTCGACCAGTCAGTTGTCCGAGGAATGGAAAGCCCCAGATCTAACAAATTTTCCAGCTGATTTTAGTTTGAAACAGTTAAGAATACAGATGCAGGAAGCGTTTGAACGAGAACGTTTATATGGAAGAGCTTCTTCTTATAAAAATTGTACAAATGCGTGGATAGAGGGAAAGGCTTTAGAGGATATACAGAAAAATGTCTCAACGAGAGGGACAGATAACAGCTTCTTTTATAATTGTTATTGTCTGATAAATGGAGTGGAAGATAAGCTGACATATGCAAATCAATTATTTTTGTTTTACCAAAGCATAGCAGAAAGTAAGCGAAATCTGGTTGCAATAGATGAGAAAATTCCACTTCCACAGCCAGAGGAAATTTCATCTGTCAGAAGAAAAAATTATATGAATTTAGAACAGATGTTATTGGATTTATCTTCTAATTTAAAAGTTCCTGAAAATGTAGAATTGCAGAGACTATTGATAAAAGCGTTTATGGATGTGATGTTTTCGGAGAGTAAAAAGTCAGGAGTGAATTTAAACCGTTTGCTGAATCAGGCAGTGTATCTGCTTTGCTGGACTAAGAGATATCAAAGTATACTATTTAAAAACTGGAAGATGCCTGAGATTGCCTGCTTTTTTTATATGACGGCGCAGGTTACAGAGAATGAAGCTCTTTTTCTTCGGATGTTGGCGAGACTTCCGGTAGATGTATTGATTTTAAATCCACAGAGAACAGGAAAGGGAGAGTTGGAAGATCCTTTATTATATGAAGAAAATTATTCTGAAACTTTGAATATCAAAAAAATTCCAAGGGAAAATGTAGATGTTCAAATGGGAACCGTTGCATATCAGGCGGAACGAGAACTGGATACGATTTTATATCAGGATACCGGAATTTATCGAAATCAACAGTATCAAAATGCTAGTGTGATTAATTTAAAAACAACGTATGAAGAGATTGGAATTTTATGGAAAGAGGAATTAAAATATCGTCCGAATTTCAGTACTACACAGGATATTGTCAATCTTCCTGTGATTTTTGCAAAAGTGTGTGGCATAAAAAACGGAGATGAAACAGCATATTGGACTTCAATAAAAGAATTAATTACAGAAAATACATTTGTAGTAAAGCATTTTCCTTTTTTACAGGCAACGGATGAAAACCTAATGAAGCCTTATGCAACAGAATTTTGGAAAAATGAGAGACTTCATAAAAATAAGATAAAGAATCATCCGAGTTATCCTTATGCAATGCTTCGAGAGGAGATGCAGGATTATATTTTAGATAAGCTGGAGCAGTTAATAAAAAGCAGGGTTATTAGTGGAACATTTGAAAATGGGACAGAGTATACGATTGTATCGACGGTTTTAAATCTGCCAAAGGAAGTAGTAAGGCTATTACAGGCATTTGATTTTACAAAAGAAAACCCGAAAGCGGTTCTGATTCACACAGGAGAAAAAATGATTTCACTGGAGGATACCATTTTAACCGCATTTTTAAATCTGGCAGGATTTGATGTGGCGTTTTTTGTACCAACCGGTTATCAGAGTATTGAAAAATATTTTAATCGTAAACTATTTGATGAATATCAGATAGGAGAGTATAAATATGATTTACAAATTCCGGATTTTAATCATTTTCTGGGAAATACATGGGTAAGAAAATGGCGGGATAAACTATTAGGAAAGGGAGTATGAGGTATGGGACTTGATTTTGGAAAACCAGAGGCAATGACAGGTGATGTTGTTGTTCCGGAAAAAAATGAGATAGAAGAGGTAAAACAATATGATATTGTTGCAGACCGTCAGCAGTTAAATACGACGCTCACCAACTCAAAAGAAGTAGATGATATTGTCAGTACAATAGAAGTCTATAATTTAGACACAATTGTATCGTTTGGTTCTGAAGTTGCAGAAGAAATTTCTCGTGCCTCCGATGTTGTGTTAAATAATACAAACATGTCGCAACTGGATGATTCCAGTGAATTGTTGAATACACTCACAAAAATTATGAATCAGTTTGATATTGATGAGTTGAAAGAGAATCCGGGTCTGTTTGGAAAATTGTTTGGGAATTTAAGAAAACAGCTGGATAAAATTATAGATAAATATCATACCATGGGGGATGAAGTTGATAAAATCTATGTTCAGTTAAAGAAATACGAAGCGGAAATCCGGCAATCAAACCGAAAACTGGATGAAATGTTTCAGGCGAATGTCAATTATTATCATGAACTGGTAAAATATATTCTGGCAGGAGAGCAGGGCTGTAAGGAAATTGAAAATTATATCGCCGAGCGTCAGGCGGATATGGAAACAACCGGTGATCAGTCAATTCAGTTTGAAATTACCAGTCTAAATCAGTCCTTAATGATGTTAGAGCAGAGAACCCAAGATTTGCGTACAGCAGAAAATGTGGCAATGCAGTCCATTCCAATGATTAAGACCATGGAATTTAGTAATATGAATCTGGTTCGAAAGATTAATTCAGCGTTTATCATTACACTTCCGGTATTCAAGCAGGCACTTGCACAGACAATTATGTTGAAGCGTCAGCGTGTGCAGGCAGAAGCAATGTCAGCGCTTGACCAGAAAACGAATGAGTTATTAATGCGTAATGCAAGAAATACTGTAGAGCAGTCAAAGCTCACGGCACAATTAGCTTCAGGGAGTTCCATAAAAACAGAAACACTGGAAAATACCTGGAAGACAATTGTAAATGGAATAGATGAGACAAGACAGATTCAGGAAAATGCAAGAAAGCAGAGGATTGAAGACCAGGCACGATTGGAGACAATCAAACAGGAATTCAACCAGAAATATCATATGCCGAATCAGTCGTATAAATAAGATTGAAAATAAAAGCGCAAGGAGGAAAAAACGATGCCAATTAATTTATCAAAAGGACAGAAAGTAGATTTAACAAAAGGAAATGCATCTTTAAAGCATATCATGGTAGGACTTGGCTGGGATGTCAATGCTTTTGATTCAGGTGCTGATTTTGACTTAGATGCTTCTGCATTTATGTGTGGTGCAAATGGAAAATGCCCGACAGAAAAGGAATTTGTATTTTATGGAAATTTGGAGCATCCAAGTGGAGCAGTAAAACATCAGGGAGATAATTTAACAGGTGAAGGCGATGGCGATGATGAACAGATTTTTGTGGATTTAAAAGCGATTCCGGAAAGTGTTGATAAAATTGCCTTTACTGTTACCATTTATGAAGCACAGGAGAGAAGACAAAACTTTGGACAAGTTTCCAATGCGTATATCCGAATTGTAGATGAGGATACCAATCAGGAGTTAATTCGTTATGATTTAGGCGAAGATTTCTCAATTGAGACAGCAATTGTGGTTGGTGAATTGTATCGTCACAATGGCGAGTGGAAATTTAATGCAATCGGAAGTGGATTCCAGGGTGGATTGGCTGCACTTTGTGGTCACTATGGAATTCAGGTTGCGTAAAACAGAAACAGTAGTTTAACCAAATCAAGTAAGTCACCTGCTTCAATTGCGAAAAGCAATAAGCATGGGTGGGGACTTGCTTGTATCAGGAGGGGGGGCAAGCCCCTTCTGATAAGCTGCGTAGCAGCTATTTGGTTATGAGCAAGTAGCGAAGCGGATTGCGAATATCCACTTGACAATTGTTTTAAGAATATATTTAGAAAATACAGGAGGAAAAAGTTATGCCAGTTAGTTTAAAAAAAGGACAGAAAGTAAGTCTTACGAAAGATAATCCAGGATTAAAAAATGTAGTAGTCGGACTCGGCTGGGATATCAATGTGTTTGATACGGGCGGAGAATTTGACTTGGATGCAGCTGCTTTTATGTTAGGTGAAAATGGAAAAGTAACAAAGTCGGAAGATTTTGTATTTTATGGAAACCTCGTTCATCCGTCACAGAGCGTTCAGCATATGGGAGATAATCGTACCGGTGCAGGCGAGGGCGATGATGAGCAGATTAAGATTGATTTAACAAAAGTTCCTGCTGAGATTTCTAAAATTGCGTTTACTGCTACAATTTATGAGGCAGAAGCGAGAAGACAGAACTTTGGACAGGTTGCCAACGCATTTATCCGAATTTACAATGAAGAGACAGGGGAAGAACTGCTTCGTTATGATTTAGGTGAAGATTTTTCAATTGAAACCGCTGTTGTTTTTGGTGAGCTTTATAAAAATGGAGCAGAATGGAAATTTAATGCAATTGGAAGCGGCTATCAAGGTGGACTGGCTGCGCTTTGTGGAAGCTTTGGAGTAGATGTAGAATAAGAAAAGACAATAAAAAGAAAAAAATAGAGTCAACAGGAGGACAAAGATATGTCAGTCAGTTTACAAAAAGGACAGAAAGTAAGTCTGTCAAAAGATAATCAGGGGCTTGCACAGGTTATTGTAGGGCTTGGATGGGATGAAGTAAAAAGAAAAGGCGGTTTGTTCTCAAGAAAGCCACAGGCAATTGATTGTGATGCTTCTGCGATTTTATTAAAAAATGGAAAATTGTTCGGAAAAGAGGACCTGGTCTATTTTGGAAATCTTCGTCATAAAAGTGATGCAGTAATGCATCAGGGAGATAATCTTACAGGCGCCGGAGATGGCGATGATGAACAGATTATCGTAGATTTATTGCGGATTCCACAAGAATATGATAGAATTGTAATTGTTGTAAACATTTATAAAGCAGTACAGAGAAACCAGCATTTTGGAATGATTGAAAATGCATTTATCCGTATTGTGGATGCACGAGGAAACAGAGAGTTATGTAAGTATAATTTATCTGAGAATTATGATGGAATGACAGCTATGATTTTTGGAGAAATTTATCGTCATAACGGTGAATGGAAATTTAGTGCAGTTGGACAGGCAACCAAAGATCCAGGTCTTGGAGAGCTTGCAAATCGATTTGTTTAACCGAATCAAGTGGTGAAGTGGATTGCGAATGTCTGCTTGAAAACGTAAAGCAATCGGGTATTTAGGAAGAGAAGCTGTAAGTCCGGTTTCTCTTTCTTTTATACTATAAAAAACTTAAAAAGGAGACAGAAAAATGAAGTACAATGGTTTATCAGACAAGGAAGTCGAAGAGTCCAGAAAGCAACATGGCTCGAATATGATTCCTGATTCAGAACCAACCACATTTTGGGATGAATTCAAGGAAACTTTTAGTGACCCGATGATTAAAGTTCTGTTAGCAATTGCAGCCCTTATGATTGCAATGTTTTTCTTTGGGTATGCTGAGATTTATGAACCATTAGGAACGATTGTTGCAGTTTTAATTGTTGCGTTTGTGTCAGCAAAGACAGGTGTTGCCAGCGATACAAAATATCGTGAGTTGAAAGAAAGTACAGAGAAAGATAAATGTAAAGTTCACAGAAACGGTGTAATTACCATTATTGATGTGGACGATGTTGTAGTAGGCGACAAGGTACTTCTTCAGTCTGGTGATAAAATTCCGGCAGATGGTATCTTAATTGATGGTTCTCTTCGTGTCGATAACTCTGCGTTAAATGGAGAAGCAGAGGAATGCAAGAAAACACAGGCAGATGAATCATTCCAGCTTGCAGATGAAATCACAGGAGATACCTTCGTAGATAAACATTCTCTTTTCCGTGGTGCAATTGTATTTGATGGAGAGGGAATTTTGGATGTCAGAAAAGTCGGCTTGAAAACAATGATGGGAAAAATGGCAGAAGAGATGCAGGAAGATGAGCCGGATTCCCCATTAAAAGTAAAACTTGCGAAACTTGCAAAACAGATTTCTACCTTTGGATATATTGGTGCAATTGTAATTGCAGTGCTCTATTTTGCTTATTTTATTGTTTTGGCCGGAGGTCCGTCCGCTTATTTTGCAGAGGGATTTGAAAATATTTTAAAAGATTTAATTCAGGCGGTTTCTCTTGCAATTGTAATTATTGTCTGTGCAGTACCTGAGGGACTTCCTCTTATGATTTCTCTGGTTTTGATGCAAAATACAAGTAAGATGCTTGACCATAATGTACTTGTCCGTAAAGCCCAGGGTATTGAAACAGCAGGTTCTTTAAATATTTTATTCAGTGATAAAACAGGAACGATTACAAAAGGACGACTGGAAGTTGTTGAGTTCTTCTTTGGAGATGGAAAATCGGTTGCTCTTAGTGAGTTAAAAAATCATGGAAAAGTAAAAGGGCTTGTGGATCTTGCAATTGGAAAGAATACGCAGTCTATGTTTGATGCATCTCATAAAGTAATTGGTGGAAATGCGACAGACCAGGCATTGATGAAATTTATCGGAGAATCTACTTTCCGTGCACTTGAAAGTGATAAAGAGTGTGTAATTACACAACAGCAGGGATTTAACTCTTCTAATAAATTTAGTCAGGCTAGAATTGAAAGTCTTGGAAAGACATTTTATAAAGGAGCTCCGGAACGTTTATTGGGAGCCGCAAAGCATTATCTGGATGCAGACGGAACAGTAAAACCGCTGGATATGGATGTAGTAAATAAAAAGATTGATGAGTTGGCAGTAAAAGCAATGCGTGTCCTTGCTTTTGGATATTCAGAGAGAACTATGACGGAAAATAAAATCAATGATGATGTTGTAATTATTGGTTTAGTTGGAATCCGTGATGATGTTCGCCCGGAAGCAAAAGAAGCGATTGCAGAAGTGCAGGGTGCGGGAATTCAGGTTGTTATGATTACTGGTGATCGTCTGGAAACAGCCGTTGCAATTGCAAAGGATGCGGGTCTGTTAAAAAATAA
Organism: Firmicutes bacterium OM04-13BH; assembly: GCA_003481745.1. Classification (GTDB taxonomy): domain Bacteria; phylum Bacillota; class Clostridia; order Lachnospirales; family Lachnospiraceae; genus Blautia; species Blautia stercoris. Next base: position 57,002 of record QULP01000001.1, on the reverse strand, counting down.
AGATGATAAGGCACTTTCTTCTGCACAGTTAAATGAGATGAGCGATGATGAAGTAAAGAAAATCATTCCTCATATTCGTGTCATTGCAAGAGCACTTCCTACAGATAAATCCAGAATGGTTCGTCTGTGTCAGGAAATGAATCTTGTTGTGGGTATGACAGGAGATGGAGTAAATGACTCTCCGGCACTGAAACGTGCAGATGTCGGATTTGCAATGGGAAGTGGAACAGAAGCTGCAAAAGAAGCCGGTGAGATTGTTATTTTGGATGATAACTTTAAATCCATTAAAGATGCAATTTTATACGGAAGAACGATTTATCATAATATTTTGAAATTCTGTAAATTCCAGCTTGTAATCAATGTAACGGCAGTAGTGGTCAGTGCGATTGCACCGTTCTTTGGTGTAGAAGAACCGTTAAAAGTAACTCATTTACTGTTTGTAAACCTTGTTATGGATGGTTTGGGCGCAATCATGCTTGGAAATGAACCGGCACTTGAGAAATATATGGATGAAAAACCAAGACGCAGAGATGAAAGCATCATCAGTAAACAGATGATGGGACAGATTTTAACAATGGGTCTTTGGCTTACGGTTGTCAGTTTTGTGTATTTGAAAGCACCGTTCTTTAAAAATTTATTTGAAAACGAAGAACAGCATTTAACAGGATATTTTGTATTATTCATCGTAAGTGCTTTGTTTAATGGATTTAATGTAAGAGATGACGGAGCTGAAATTTTCAAAGGGCTGAATTTAAATCCAGGATTCTTAAAAGTATTCTTTACAATTATTTTAGTACAGGCAGTGATTGTAAATGCAGGTTTGATTCCATTTGTCGTATTTGATTGGATTGGTGAAATGTTCAGTTGTGTTCCATTTGGAATTAAGGGCTGGATTGCAGTGATTCTTTTAGCGGTTACTATGATACCGGTAGATTTAATCCGAAAAGCAATTGTAAATAAAAAACATTAAAATAAAAAGCAGATACATGGAATCGTAGAGGATTCCGGTATCTGCTTTTTAAGCCTGAGATTAATCGATTCCAACTCGGATTCCACCGATTCTTTCATTTGGCTGAACTAAAACAGTAACTGGCTGGTGGGAATTCCACTCATAAGAGTAAGATTCACCGGAAGCCTGTCCGATAAAGTTTTTCCATGAAAGATCTGTTTTAATCTGCGGATCACAGTATCCACGCTGGGAGAACCAGCAAATTACGGCATCAGGGTCTACACAAAGAGTGGAATTACTGTTTACATTGCTTAAAACGATTGGATTTCCATTGCAAAGCAGGGCGACATAAGCATTTGGACCTTTTCCTGTTAAGGTTGATGTGGCAAGTCCTTTTTGAGAGAAAATTCCACTGCCGATGAAGCGCACCTGATAATTACAGTCCGGTGTAAAGGCAAGAATATTTTCGGATTCTACAGAAACAACTTCTCCTGGAGCAAGCTGGTAGATAACGACATGCTGACCTTTATCTGCATAATAAGTGACAGAATCTCCATTCATGGTAACTTTCATAAGTGGGAAGTTTTCACCGGTCGCTCTTCTCATCAATGAGCCAAAGGCAGCTTGCGCAAGACTTTGTTGTGGACCGAGCAGTACTTTTTCAAAACGATAATTTTTGTTTCCTGGGTTATCTCCGGCAATAAAAGCGCCGGCTTTTACAAAAAGTGTATCAGAACCAGAACAAGTTACTTTTAAAGATAATTCATTTACAGTTTCAAATGTAAGCATAGCAAAGTTCCTCCTAAGTATAAGTGAGTGTAGCGTGAGCTGAGGTTAAATCGAACGCTTATGATACATTAACACCATAACGTCTGCAAAGCCCGGCAAGGTCTTCTTTTACCCCATTTCCAACAGCATGAAATTTCCAGATACCATTATGCAGATAGATTTCTCCAATCATCATGGAGGTAACAGATTCATAATAATCACTCATTGGAAAGCTGACTAATTCGTGTTGGTTAGAATCTATAATCTGGATATACGCATGTTCAATCATACTGAAATTTAAATTTCTTGTAAGTGCTTCGTTTATAGTTAATACAAATACGATTTTTTGCACAACGGAATTTAACTGATTTAGCTGAATATGAATTTTTTCGCATTGATTGGTTGAAAGCGTTTCAAATGAAACAGATCGATCAGGGCTTTGTGGCTGACCGTAAAAAACAAACCAGGAATCTCCTAAGACTTTTTGATTTGCTCCTAATAAAAATGCAGAGACATCCACATCGCAGGCGGTTTTTTTTACGTTCCATCCTAGTAGAACGTCGACAGATGGAGAAACAGAATTTGTAAACAGTGCAATTTTCTGACCTTTTTGTACGATGTTTTTTAAAGTCGGATGCCTGTAAGAAGGAGTAGTGGGAGCAGGTGAATGAGAGTGCAAATTTTGGTTTAACTGTAAAATTGTCTGAGAAGACTTTGCGGTTCGTACTTTTTGGGTATTCAGCGACAAAATAGTCTGCGAATGAAAGGCAGGTATTGTTTTTTCAGGAATTTGAATCATAAGAAACTTCCTTTCTTTTTTACATCTTTTTAAAATCATAGTAGCATTTTAGAGAGAAAAAAGCAATGAAACAGCAGAGAAATTGACAGGAAATATTGAGTTTCTCTTGTGGGTATAGTATGATAAAAAACAGAAAATAAAAGAAATAAAAAGAAAAATAATGAGGATAATTATGAATCCAATAATTGAGATAACAAATTTTGAATTTCCAGAACTGGATGTTTATGCACGACTGAATGAAAGCCAGCTTTTACATTTTAATGAGCCAAACCCTGGGATTTTTATTGCAGAAAGCCCAAAAGTTATTGAACGGGCATTAAATGCCGGATACCATCCGATTTCTTTTTTAATAGAAAAGAAAGAGATAGGAGCACAGGCAGAAGAAATTTTCTCACGATGGGAATCTGTTCCGGTTTATACAGCAGAATTTGAAGTGCTCAAACAGCTTACAGGCTTTGGGTTGACAAGGGGAATGTTGTGTGCAATGGAGCGTTTGTCTTTAAAAAGTGTAGAAGAGGTCTGCAAAAACGCAAGAAGAATTGCAGTCTTAGAAAATGTTGTAAATCCAACTAATGTGGGCGCAATTTTTCGCTCGGCAGCGGCATTAAATATGGATGCGGTATTATTAACTCCAGCTTGCAGTGACCCTCTTTATAGAAGGGCTGCCCGCGTCAGTATGGGGACAGTATTTCAAGTTCCGTGGACATTTTTTGATAAAAAGAAAGTGAGCTGGCCGGATGGAGGAATTCAATTGTTAAAAGAAATGGGATTTCAAACAGCAGCAATGGCATTGACGGATGATTCGGTCAGTATTGATGATAAAAATCTTATGGCAGAAGAAAAGCTTGCAATTGTGCTTGGAACAGAAGGAGAAGGGTTGGCAAAACATACCATCGCAACTTGTGATTATACGGTAAAGATTCCAATGATGCATGGTGTGGATTCGTTAAATGTAGCGGCAGCAAGTGCGGTAGCGTTTTGGCAGCTTGGAATGGCAAAAACAGATGGTTGTTGAATAAGAAAATCTATGATACACTAAAAAATTGAGAGAAAAGAAAGAGCATAGATAAAGGAGAAAGAAAATGCCAGTATTTGACTTTAGTGATACACCAAATGAAAAAAAAGATCCGGAATGTACTTATGAGGTTTTTTATTCAAATGAATCAGAAGCAACACCGGAGAAACCAATTTTAATTTTAGATAATTCTGCCCGTCAGTGGAAACATCATTCCGGCGGAATTTTTACCAATCCAAGTAAACGTACGACGTTTGAGTTTAAAGAAGAAGATGGAGTTTTTACAGCAGATATCTTAGAGATTGATGCTCGTTTTACAAGTCTTTTACGCTGGATGGGAGAAAACCATATCAACGTCCGGCTTTCTGGAAAGAATCAGGAAAATGGTTATGCAGTCTATAAGATTCGTGAAACTGCTTTTGGAGGTGGAACAAAACTTTCAGCAGAAGATGGATTTCTCCAGTTTATGATTGACCGTCTGTTGGCAAGTGATGCACCGGCAGAGGAAGTCAGTGATGAAGAAGAGGAAGAAGTCGGCGATGATATGAAACTGACCAGTATTCAGAGTATTACAGATTTTATGAACTGTGCAGGAAAGACGATGCCGGATAATATCCGTCTCTGGGCCAGACGAAATCTTGCAGTTGCACGTTCTCATGAAGTTTCACCGGAAGAAAGACGCCATGCACAAAGAGCGCTTTCTATTATGATGAATATTCAGTGGAAGAGTAATTATTTTGAATCCATTGACCCGGAAGAAGCTCGTAAGATTTTAGATGAAGAACTTTATGGAATGGAACGTGTCAAACAGAGAATTATGGAAACCATTATTCAGATTAATCGTACGCATACGCTTCCGGCTTATGGTCTGTTATTAGTTGGTCCGGCAGGAACAGGAAAATCACAGATTGCTTATGCGGTTGCCCGTATCTTAAAATTACCGTGGACAACACTTGATATGAGTTCCATCAATGACCCAGAACAGTTAACAGGAAGTTCTCGTGTTTATGCAAATGCAAAACCTGGAATCATCATGGAAGCCTTTGCGATGTCAGGAGAGTCAAATCTGGTTTTCATTATCAATGAGTTAGATAAAGCAGCATCCGGAAAAGGAAATGGAAATCCGGCGGATGTGCTTTTAACCCTGCTTGATAATCTTGGATTTACAGATAACTATATCGAATGTCTGATTCCTACTGTAGGAGTTTATCCGATTGCAACGGCAAATGATAAATCACAGATTAGTGCACCTTTGATGTCTCGTTTTGCGGTAATTGATATTCCGGATTATACACCAGAAGAGAAAAAGATTATCTTTTCTAAATTTGCACTCCCAAAAGTGCTTAGAAGAATGAGTATGAAAGAAAATGAATGTATTGTGACAGAAGAAGCTTTAGATATGGTAATTAAAATGCACGAAAACACAAGTGGAATTCGTGACTTGGAGCAGGCAGCAGAACATATTGCAGCAAATGCACTTTATCAAATCGAGGTAAATCATGTATCTAAAGTAGTATTTGACGCTGAAATGGTAAAAAATCTGCTGTCATAAAAAGAAAAATGAAACAATTAAAAACAAGAATGGGTACATTTGAGATTGATACATACAAAGTTCCAAAAGAGTATCAGTGCTATGGCATAGAGACAATTTCGAGAACAAATGACACACATTGGAGTGTCTGCACAATCAGCCAGTCTGTGAAGGTGAATGACAAAGTTTATAGTCCTGTTTTATATCAAAGCTGTATGCATCCAGAACAGGTTACGATTTATCCACTTAAAGTAGAACAGGATGGAGAGAAGATAACGTTTGTCACTCGTTATGATAAGGCAGAATATAATCTGAAAGAAAAAGAGATAAAAGCTGAATTTTGTATGTGGTATCCAAAGCTAAAAAAGAAAAGATGTAATCCATGTCAAAATTGTGGAAGATGTTAAAAAAACGGTCATTTATGTTAGTTAAATGGCCGTTTTTATGGAAATGGAGAGTATAAAATGATTACGCTAAACGATTATCTATATGATGGAGATACGATTTTTCGCATTTTGCAAAAATATATCAATGATTTAAAAAAAAGTGCAAAAGAAAATCAAAATGAAATTGACCGGATTCACAGTCATTTTCTGATTCAGATTCGTGAACTTCTTGAACATAATGATTTCTTGACGGCACAGTCTCAGAAAATCCGTGAATTTTATAAATATATGGCAAAGGAATATCCATATCTTGCTTTTACTTTTAAGGGAAGAATCAAATCTTTGATTCGGGCGGAGGAAAAATTCAACAGTTATGTGATGGAATATATTTATGAATATTATTCCGAACATCAGGTTTATCCGCCAGTCTCCGAATTAAAAAAGAAATTAAGCTGTTTTCGAGATTTGATTGCCTATCGAATTGTAATTTCTATGCCGAAATGTCATTTTAAAAGTGAACAGGAAAGAAGAGATGCTGAATTAAACTGTTTGTATGAGATTGCAAATGTACTGCCGGAATTTTTAGAGGAGCGTGGATTTACAGCAGAGCCTGCAAATGGTGTGCAGGAAAGCTGTTCATCTTTATTAAATCCGGAAGTGAAGCCTTATTACAGGGATTATGTATCTAATCATGAAGAAAATGAGTATCAGTCTCTTCACATTACATTTTATGATAATAGTTCACGAAGTTATATGGAAGTACAGCTTCGGACCAAGATGATGGATGATGTGGCTGAAATTGGAGCAGCAAATCATCGTGTATATGAAAAAAAGCAGGAAAAAGAACGAAGAAAAAGAAACCAGATTCCGAAAGGCGAATGTCTGTATTTTGATGAGGCATATGAACGAGGGATGCGTCTTTTGGAACTGGATTTATCAAAACTTGATGTGAATATGTTCTCAGCAGTTGATAATAGGCTGATTAATGATGGATGTGGATTGTACAGAGGACGCTTGATTCTTCCTTATGAGCATTTATCAAGATTTCAAAATGATTTAATTGACTGAAAATGGGAATAAAAAGAGGATAAATTATGCAGACCAAAAAAAGAAAAAATTCAGAAAAACAAAAAATAAGAGGTTTCTTATTTGCATTGTTTGGTGGGATTTTATGGGGATTTTCCGGAACATGTGGACAGTACCTGTTTACATTTGAAGATTTAGATTCGGAATGGCTGACAGTAACAAGAATGTTATTTAGCGGAATTATTTTGCTTGGTGTATCTGCCATCAGTCATCGGGAAGAAATGACTGCAGTCTGGAAAAACAAAAAAGATGCAATAAGACTTGTCTTATTTGCAATTTTGGGACTTACCAATTGTCAATATATGTATTTGACTGCAATTGCTTATTCGAATGCGGGAACGGCTACTGTATTGCAGTATTTAGGTCCGGCTTTGATTATGATTATCTCCTGCGTGATGGGAAGGAGGCTTCCCTCGAAAAAAGAACTGGGTGCAATCTTGCTTGCGATTACCGGAACATTTCTGCTTGCAACACATGGAAATCCAGGAACACTTGTAATTTCGAAAGAGGGATTATTCTGGGGACTGAGTTCCGCAGTCGCACTGGTACTTTATACAATGCTGCCAGGAAATTTAATTAGTCGTTATGGAAGTACCGTAATTGTTGGTTTTGGCATGATGATAGGTGGTATTTTCTTATTTTTTGTATTTGGATATTGGAATTATAAAATTGCTTTTCATTTACCACTTGTTTTAGGTGTAGGAGCAATTGTTTTGATTGGGACCGCACTTGCATTTACACTGTATTTACAAGGGGTGAGCGATATCGGCTCGGTAAAGGCAAGTATGATTGCATGTGTAGAGCCAGTATCAGCTACCACTATTTCAGCATTATGGTTAAAGACAAAATTTACAGGAATTGATATCGTGGGGCTTATAGCAATTTTAACAGCTGTATTATTATTAAGCAAAAAAGATAATAGCAGAGTAAAGACTTTGTCAGTTGAATAAGAAAATAAAAAAATTTTGCTTATAGATTATCGGTCGGAACAAATCTGATATACTGTATTTTAGAATACACGCACACGATTAGTTTGAACTTACCGACTTGTTTTTAAAAATGATACAAAAAATCGGATAAAAAACAGAAAAAAATCAGCAAAATACACAAAAAAACTCTTGCTCTATAAAAAATAATACGGTATAATGAATATAAATAGGGGAATAAAAAAATGTAATATCGTGAAGATATATAACCTAATAAAGGAGGAAACGGAATGTTAGACCAATCATACTATGAAAAGGCGGATGCGATTATTGAACAGTATGGTCGTAAGCCTGCCTCACTGATTCCGATTATGCAGGATATTCAGGCAGAATACCGTTATTTGCCGGGAGAGCTGTTAAATTATGTGGCAGATGAAATCGGAGTCACCCGTTCAAGAGCGTACAGCGTAGCGACTTTTTATGAAAACTTTTCTTTTGATGCAAAAGGAAAATATATCATTAAGGTGTGTGATGGTACAGCCTGTCATGTTAGAAAATCTCAGCCGGTAAAAGATGCAATTGTAAAAGAACTGGGATTAGAGGGGAAAAAATGTACAACAGATGACATGATGTTTACCGTAGAGACTGTATCTTGTCTTGGCGCATGCGGATTAGCACCAACTATGATGGTAAATGAAGATGTCCATCCAAAGATGACACCGGATAAGGCTGTAAAATTAATCAGAGAATTAAGAGGGGGGAATCAGGAATGAGTATTGCAAGCAAAGAAGACCTGTTGAACAAGCAAAAAGAAGCTCAGGAAAAGATTGATTCTTACACCTGTCGTATTCTTGTCTGTTCAGGAACCGGATGTGTGGCTTCCGGCTCACAGAAAATTTATGATGAAATGGTGAAACTCTGTGAAGGATTAGATAATGTAGAAGTCAGCATGCAGAAAGACGTACCGCATATTGGTACAGTAAAAACAGGCTGTCAGGGACTTTGCGAATTAGGACCGTTAGTTCGTATTGAACCACAGCATTTACAGTATGTGCATGTCCAGATGGATGATTGTAAAGAGATTGTAGAAAAAACTGTTTTAAAAGGCGAGCCGATTGAACGGCTGTTTTATAAACATGAGGAAAAACCATGTGAACATCCGGAAGATATTCCGTTTTTGAACCAGCAGACCAGAATTGTACTAGAGCATTGTGGGAATATTGATGCGGAATCTATTGATGAATACATTGCCGCTGGTGGTTTTCAGGCGGTTGTAAAGGCATTTTTTGAGATGACACCGGAAGAAGTCATTGATGAAATTACAAAATCCGGAATCCGTGGTCGAGGCGGTGCCGGTTTCCCAATGGGTAAAAAATGGAGTCAGGTGGCACGAATTGAATCCGATGTAAAATATGTTGTTTGTAATGGTGATGAAGGTGACCCTGGAGCATTTATGGATGGCTCCGTTATGGAAGGTGACCCTTATAAATTAATGGAAGGCATGATTATTGCTGCTTATGCGGTTGGCGCTCATGATGGTTATATTTATGTGCGTGCGGAATATCCGCTTTCTGTTGCAAGATTAAAACTGGCAATTGCTCAGGCAGAAGAATATGGTCTTTTAGGAGATAACATCTTAGGTTCAGGTGTGAACTTCCATTTACATATCAACCGTGGAGCAGGAGCATTTGTTTGTGGTGAAGGTTCTGCCCTGACAGCATCAATTGAGGGTAAACGAGGAATGCCTCGTGTAAAACCACCTCGTACCGTAGAAAAAGGTCTTTGGGAAAAACCAACCGTTTTAAATAATGTTGAAACTTATGCAAATGTAGCTAGAATCATTCTAGATGGTTCAGACTGGTATCGTTCAATTGGAACAGAAGGCAGTTCAGGAACAAAGACATTTTCTTTAACCGGAGCAATTGAAAATACAGGTCTGATTGAAGTTCCGATGGGAACAACTCTTCGTCAGATTATTTATGATATTGGTGGCGGTATTAAAAAAGGAGCCGCATTTAAGGCTGTTCAGATTGGTGGACCATCTGGTGGATGTCTGGTAGAAAAACATTTGGATGAACCGCTTGATTTTGACTCTGTTAAGAAGTTTAATGCGATTATCGGTTCTGGTGGTCTGGTTGTTATGGATGAAAATACCTGCATGGTAGATGTGGCAAAATTCTTTATGGGATTTACACAGAGAGAATCCTGTGGAAAATGCGGTCCATGTCGAATCGGAACAAAACGTATGCTTGAACTGCTTGAGAAAATTACAGGTGGTAAAGGTGAAATGAAAGACCTGGACAAACTGGAGGAAACGGCGAAATTTATTCAGTCTCGTTCCCTTTGTGGACTTGGTAAGAGTGCACCGCTTCCGGTTATCAGTACACTGCAAAATTTCCGTGACGAATATGAAGAGCATATCGTAGAAGGAAAATGCCGTGCTCATGTTTGTGAGGTAATGAAAGTTTATACGATTGACCCTGAAAAATGTAAGGGATGTACAAAATGTGCACGTAATTGTCCGGTTAGCGCAATTACGGGAGAAAAGAAAGAACCGCATATCATTGATCAGATTAAATGTATTAAATGTGGTACTTGTATGGAAAACTGTGTATTTGATGCAATCAGTGTAAGCTAAAAAATCAGTGTATTGAAAAAAAGAAAAGGAGGAGGATGACATGATTCATTTAATGATTGATGGAAATCCTGTTGAAGTGGAGAAAGGCACAACCATCCTTCATGCAGCGAAAAAGGTAGGAATCAAGATTCCTACATTATGTTACATAGAAAATTTACTGCCGGACGGTTCCTGCCGTTTATGTGTAGTGGAAGTAAAAAATAACGGAAGAACAAAAATTGATACGGCTTGTACTTTACAGGCATCAGAGGGCGATGAAGTCTTTACGATGTCTGAAAAAGTAATCCAGTCAAGAAAACAGACCTTAGATTTACTTTTATCAGACCATAACATTCACTGCTTCTCCTGTGGGGGAAACGGAGATTGTAAGCTTCAGGATTATGCTTATGAGTATGGTTTGGATTGTTCCAGTTATGAAGGTGAAAAAAGCGGTGGAGAAATCGACGATTCCAATAAGTTTTTTACTTATGACCCGAGCCTTTGTATTTTATGTCACAGATGTGTCAATACCTGTAATGAAATCGTAGGAAGAGGCGCAATTGCCACAATGGAAAGAGGATTCCAGTCTATTATTGGAAATGGAGAAGGCAAATGGGCAGATGGTACTTGTGAATCCTGTGGTAACTGTGTTCAGGCATGTCCGACAGGCGCTCTTACCATGAAGCGCAGAAAGAAATACCGTGCTTATCAAGTAGAAAAGAAAGTGTTGACGACTTGTCCACATTGTGCAACTGGATGCCAGTATTATCTGTTAGTAAAAGATGGAAAAATTGTGGATACAGAGGCGTATGATGGACCATCTAATAAAGGTCTGCTCTGCGTAAAAGGGCGAAGCGGAAGCTTTGATTTTGTACACCATCCATCAAGAATTACTGACCCATTAATTAAAAATAAAGAAACCGGTGAATTTGAAAAAGCAACATGGGATGAAGCGCTTGATCTGGTTGCATCCAAATTTATGGAAATCAAAAAGAAATATGGAACAGAATCTTTAGCTGGTTTTGCATGTTCCCGTTCACCGAATGAAGATATTTACATGGTACAGAAAATGGTTCGTACCTGTTTTGGAAACAATAATACCGATAACTGTGCCCGTGTATGTCACTCTGCTTCCGTAGCAGGTCTGGCTATGACACTTGGTTCTGGCGCCATGACCAATCCGATTGAAGATATCACAAAGAAACCGGATGTGATTATGCTGGTTGGTTCGAACCCGGAAGAAGCACATCCTGTTGTTGGAATGCAGATTCGTCAGGCAGTTCAGCGTGGATGTAAATTGATTGTAGTAGACCCGCGTGATATCGGTCTTGCAAAACATGCAGATATTCATCTGAAATTAAAACCTGGTACAAATGTTGCATTTGCAAATGGTATTATGAATGTCATTATTTCTGAGGGACTTCAAGACGATAAATTTATCGCTGAGCGAACCGAAGGCTATGAAAAAATCAAAGAAATCGTAAAAGATTATACACCGGAACGAGTTGCTCAGATTTGTCATATTGATGCAGAAGATTTAAGAAAAGCAGCAATTATGTATGCAAAAGCAAAGATGGCACCAATTATTTATTGTCTTGGTGTAACCGAACATTCAACCGGTACAGAAGGCGTTATGTCGATGTCAAATATGGCTCTTTTAGTTGGTAAATTAGGTCGTGAAGGTTGTGGAGTGAATCCGCTTCGTGGTCAGAATAACGTACAGGGAGCCTGTGATATGGGTGCTTCGCCGACTGACTTCCCAGGCTATCAGAAAGTGGCAAATCCGGATGTTGTTGCGAAATTTGAAAAAGCATGGAATACCAAGTTGAATCCAAATCCAGGACTTCATGCAACAGATGTATTTCCGGCAGCAATCAGAGGAGAAATTAAGGGACTGTATATTTATGGAGAAGACCCTGTTGTAACAGACCCGGATACGCATCATATTATTAAAGCACTGGAAAGTCTGGACTTCTTTGTTATTCAGGAATTATTTATGACAGAGACTGCGGCTTATGCAGATGTTATTCTTCCTGGTGTCAGCTATGCGGAAAAAGAAGGAACATTTACCAACACAGAACGTCGTGTACAGCGTGTGCGTAAAGCAGTAACAATTCCTGGCAATGCAAGATTAGATACCGATATTATCATTGATTTGATGAATCGTATGGGTTATCCTCAGCCGCATCTGACCTCAGCACAGATTATGGATGAAGTAGCATCTGTGACACCATCCTTTGGAGGAATCAGTCATGCACGTCTTGACAGTGAAGAAGTTGGGGGAAAAGGGCTTCAGTGGCCATGTCTGACAAAAGACCATCCGGGTACTCCGATTATGCATGTTGGTAAATTTGCAAGAGGTCTTGGCTGGTTCTATCCGGCAGAATATATTCCGTCAGCAGAACTTCCGGATGAAGAATATCCGATTATTCTGATGACTGGACGTATTTTATATCACTATACAACAAGAGCGATGACCGGAAAAACTCCGGAACTGATGGAGATTGAAGGAAAATCCTTTATTGAAATGAATGTGGAAGATGCAGAAGCACTTGGCATTAAGAATGGAGATAAAGTTCGTCTGACTTCCAGACGTGGTCAGATTGAATCTACGGCTCGTGTTGGTACAAAAGTATCAAAAGGAGAGTCCTGGATGCCATTCCACTTCCCGGATGGAAATGCAAACTGGCTGACAAATGCGGCGCTTGATAAGTATGCAAGAATTCCGGAATATAAAGTATGTGCAATTCGCATTGAAAAAGCGTAGTACAGCAAACTTAAGTTTCTGCTGTAGCAGTAGTAGAACTGGTTATAAAATATAAAAAAATGGGGGATATTCTCATAAGCGGTAAAGAGAATATCTCCCGTTTTTGCATCAAATGATTATTTTTATACAAAAACGTGGTCAAGGTTGAGCTTTTTTTGTTACTATGCTACAATAATTTCAAAATCAAAATAAGAGAAATTTTGAAAATAAAAAGATAAGAGGAAAAGACGATGAAATGTATTAAGACAACAGAGGCAGTAGGTCATGTACTCTGCCATGATATTACGCGGATTGTAAAAGATGTGGTAAAAGATACTGCATTCAGAAAAGGACATATTGTAGAAGAGAAGGATATTCCGGTACTTTTATCGCTTGGAAAAGATAATTTATATGTATGGGAAAAAGATGAGAATACTCTGCATGAAAATGAAGCAGCTCAGATTCTCTGTGACGTATGTATCAATGACAATATGCATCCATCCGATGTAAAAGAGGGTAAAATTGAATTGATTGCAGACTGCGATGGAGTATTTCAGGTAGATGTAAAGAGACTGGATGCTATCAATGAGATTGATGAAATTATGATTGCAACCAGGCATACAAATTTTCCGGTAAAAAAAGGAGACCGTCTGCTGGGAACAAGAGTTATTCCGCTTGTGATTGCAAAAGAGAAAATGGAACAGGTAAAAAAAACAGCAGGGGAGACTCCGCTGGTTTCTTTAACTCCATACAAGAAAAAGACCGTTGGAATTGTGACAACAGGAAATGAGGTCTACTATGGAAGAATTAAAGATACATTTACACCGGTTATCATTGAAAAAATGAAAGAGTACAAAATTGAAGTATGTGGTCATATCGTATGTAATGATGATATGGAAAAAATCACAAAAGCAATTTTAGAATTAAAGGAAAAAGGGGCAGAGATGATTGTCTGTACCGGAGGAATGAGTGTAGATCCTGATGATAAAACTCCAGGAGCAATCAAGGCAACAGGCGCAAGGATTGTTTCTTATGGAGCACCGGTGCTTCCAGGTGCAATGTTTTTACTATCTTACTTAAAAGATGGAACACCGGTTATGGGACTTCCGGGGTGTGTAATGTATGCAAAGGCAACGGTATTTGATTTGGTTTTACCAAGAATTGTAGCAGGAATTGAAGTGACAAAAAAAGATTTGGCACACATGGGAAATGGCGGATTTTGCTTAGGATGTAAAGAATGTCATTATCCAAACTGCAGTTTTGGAAAAGGTGTTTAAAATAATCAAGTATAAAAAGATTTCGAGAGCACATTAAGAAAAAAGGGGGAAATGACATGGAAAATCTGACGGTAGAAGAGGCGCTTGAACAGTTATTATGTCATACAAAAGAAATAGAAGAAACGGAAGAGGTATCGTTGCTTTTGGCAAGAGGAAGAATTCTTGCCAAAGATGAAAAAGCAGAGTTTGATAATCCGCCATTTGACCGTTCTCCGGTAGACGGATATGCCTGTCATTTTGAAGATTTAAGTGAAGCAAAAAGTGATACACCAGTGTGTTTAAAAGTAATAGAGGAAATAGATGCAGGTCAATATTCTGATCGGGAAATAAAATTGGGAGAGGCTGTTCGTATTATGACAGGAGCAGCCATTCCGACAGGATGTGACTGTTGTGTAAGACAGGAAGACACTGATTATGGAGAAGATACGGTAAAGATTTTTAAAAGTAAAAAGAAATGGCAAGACTATTGCTTTCAAGGAGAGGATTTTAAGAAAGATACCGTATTATTAAAAAAAGGTACAAAAATCGGTTTTGTTGAAACTGGAATCCTTGCGAGTATGGGCAGAGCAAAAGTTTTAGTAAAAAGAAAAGTAAAAGCTGCTGTTTTAACGACCGGAGATGAAGTTATGACTCCGGGGCAACCTTTGCTTCCGGGAAAGATTTATAACTCAAACCAGAGCCTGCTGGCGACTCGTCTGTTGGATTTTGATGTAGAACTGGTACGTATTGATACGATTCAGGATGAACCACAGAAAATGGCAGAGGCAATCAAAGAAATCGCAGGACAGGTAGATCTAATCGTAACAACAGGAGCTGTATCGGTAGGCAAGAAAGATATTATGCATGAGGCACTTCGTCTGATTGGGGCAGAGCGAATTTTCTGGAGGGTATTAATGAAACCGGGAATGCCAACTTTGTTTTCAGTATATCATGATGTTCCGATTGTCAGTCTTTCTGGAAATCCATTTGGTGTGGCGGTCAGCGTAGATGTACTGATTCGACCAATGTTACATAAAATGACACAGGATGAAACACTTGCGATTGTACATAAAAAATGTGTATTAAAAAATGAATTCAGTAAGAAAATCAAAGGGAGACGATATGTACGTGCTTTTGTAGACGAAACCGGAGTTATGATTCCATGTGGACTTCATTCCAATGGAGTTCTTGCGACAATGGCAGGATGTAACTGTCTGATTGATATGCAGGAGGGAAGACCAGGGATTCATGCAGGAGAAGAGACAGAAGTGCTTTTGTTGTAGATTCGATTTGACTTAAAATTTGATTTTTGGATTTTGACATTAAAATGAAAGTACAGAAAAACCGGATAAAAGAAAAATGAAAGCAGAAAGAACACAGAGAAAACAGTTTATACTGGCAGTAAGCGGAGTAAAAAACTCAGGGAAGACTACGTTAATTACAAAAATATTGCCCTTTTTAAAAGCGAAAGGCTTGAATGTGGCGGTTATCAAGCATGATGGACATGATTTTGAAGCAGATGTTCCGGAAACAGACAGCTGGAATTTTGCAAAGGCAGGTGCAGATGGTACTCTTGTGTTTTCAAAGACGAAATATATGATGATTCATTATGATACGGTATTACCAGAAGAAGATCTACTTGCCAGTTTCCCGAGAGCAGATATTATTTTGCTGGAGGGATTTAAATATTCAAATTACTCAAAAATCGAACTCATACGAAAAGGCAACTCGGCAAAATCTGTGTGTGACAGTAAAAAGCTGTTAGGAATTGTGACAGATTTTAAAAAAGAGGAATTAAAAGAACAAAAAATATTAGAAACAGAGAAATGGGAGAAACAGATAAAGATTTTTGATTTAAATCAAGCAGGGTCTTTGGCAGAATGGATTTATCAATTATGGGAAGAAATCCAGAAAAGATAATCTGAAAAAAGTGAAAAGGAGCAGTAAATCAAATGGAAGAGCAGAACAGTATGACAGAAAATAAAAGAGAGACAAAACTTGGGGTAAAAACGAAGCTTGTCATTACAAAAACAGAAGATTTTTTTGGACCGGGACTGTTTCATCTTCTTCAGTTTATTGATGAAACTGGTTCGATTCATGCGGCATCAAAAAAGATGAAAATTTCTTATTCAAAATGCTGGAAATTGTTAAATCGTGCGGAAGAGCAGATGGGATTTCAGTTTTTAAATCGTTACAATGGTGGTCCACATGGAGGAACTTCGATCCTTACAGAAGAGGGTAGAGAATTTATAAAACGATATGAGGAAATGTTGGAAGAAGTAAAACAGATAAGTCAGAATGTATTTGAAAAATATTTTGACAGTTATCAGTAAAAATGACAGGGTGTCTTTTCTTTATTTGAACGCAGATAAACATTCCCCCGCTGCTTAGTGCTCTGCGCACTTGAAGCGGGGGAATGCTTCTGTCAGTGGGAGTTGAAAGCTCCCACTGACAGCTCGCAAAGCGACTGCGTTCATGAGCAAGTAGCGAAGCAGATTGCGAATGTCCGCTTTACAGCCCCCGGTCTATTTAACCGAATCAAGAAAAATCTTCGATTCAAAAATTTTTGTTTGACAAAGACTTAAGAAAATACTTTCATGCGGTCTCGCCGTGCAGCACAAATTAAAGTTAAATGATATTCTTTCGCAAGTTCAATCGCTTCTACAGTAGGAGAAGCTTTACTGGCAAGAATTGGAATTTGTGCATAAATCGCTTTCATTGCCATGTCGGTTGGGATTCGGCCGCTTGAATAAACGATGCATTCGCGTAAATCAATCTGATTTCTAAGTGCATAACCGATCACTTTATCAAGCGCATTATGCCGGCCGATATCTTCACAGGAAAATAAAATCTGACCGTTTCTTGCAAGCAAACAGCTGTGAGTGGCGAAAGTTGTGCTGTGAAGCGGCATGCCGTCAGCAAAGGCATCTGCCATCTGAAAAATCCAGTCGGGTTTCCAGTTAATAGAAGGTACAGTCTTTGGCGTTTGTCCGGAAACAAAATAATCATTTAAAATATGGTTTCCGGTGCAGCAGGTAGGAGTGATTTCTATAAAAAGATTGTTTTCGGTATTTTGCGGAAGTGTTTCTGATGTTCTGTTTAAATAAACCTTTGCCCGTTTTCCATATTCGCAGATATAAATCTGTTCGATATCGGAGATGGAATCAATAATTCGTTCCGTTAAAAGCCGACCAAGAACTAATTCTGTCAGATACTGCGGGAGACAAACGAGTTTCATCGTTAAATGGTCATTTAAATAGACGTCAATCAGATGCTCTTTTAAAATTTGTTCCTGTTTTGAAATAAGTTGTCCATCACGGCTGATAAACCGGTATTCTTTTGTTTCTAATAATGGTAAATCGTGGTATTGTTCGTTAATATACATAATTTCTCCAATGCAAAAAAGAGTTCTTTTATTCATGTTTTCTATGTGTTATGATAATAGTATAACAGAAATGTCTTTGCTTCAAAAGAGGGAAAATATAAAAAAAGCAGAGAACAAAGGAGGATTTATTTTAGATGGGAAAAATAATAGCTGT
Organism: Firmicutes bacterium OM04-13BH; assembly: GCA_003481745.1. GTDB lineage: Bacteria > Bacillota > Clostridia > Lachnospirales > Lachnospiraceae > Blautia > Blautia stercoris. Next base: position 39,384 of record QULP01000001.1, on the reverse strand, counting down.
CAATATTAGTGAGAAGAAAGGGACACAAAAAAAGAATGTGCATCGTGCAAAATTAATTGAAGAATTTGGAATTGAAAATGACGCACATGCGGGAAAATGGCATCGTCAGGTCAGCCTTCTTTCTTATGAAAAAATAGAGGAATTTAAAGCAAAAGGTGCGCCGATTGATGATGGTGCATTTGGAGAGAACTTAATCGTAAGCGGATATGATTTAAAAAGTCTTCCGGTTGGAACAAGATTTCGCTGTGGAGAGGTGTTGCTGGAAGTTACTCAGATTGGAAAACAATGTCACAGTGGCTGTGAAATTTTCAAAATTATGGGAGATTGTATTATGCCAAGAGAAGGTATTTTTACAAGAGTGCTTCATGGAGGAATCATTGAAGAGGGGGATGAGATTCATATAGAAGAAAAAACGGATGGAGAAACAGAAAAGTAAATTATGAAAGATAAATATGGACGAGAAATTGATTACTTGAGAATTTCAATTACAGACCGATGTAATTTGAGATGTATTTATTGTATGCCGGAAGATGGAATCTGTCAGGTTTCTCACAAAGAAATTTTAACTTATGATGAGATTCAAAGAATCTGTTCCTGTATTACAACGCTTGGAATAAAAAAAATAAAACTGACCGGCGGAGAACCGCTCACAAGAAAAAATTGTTCGACCCTGGTAAGAATGTTAAAAGAACTTCCGGAGATTGAAAAAGTAACCTTGACAACGAATGGAATGTTATTGAAAGAACAGATACAAGAGTTGGCAGAGGCTGGGATTGATAACATTAATATCAGTCTGGACACTGTGGATAAAGCAAAGTTTGAGAAAATTACCAGAAGAAAAGGACTTTCTAAAGTGTTGGAAGGATTGGAAGAAGCTTTAAAATATCCCAATATAGGTCTGAAAATTAATTGTGTTCCGGTAGTTGAAGAACCTGAAAATCTGGTGGCAGTTGCCAAACTTGCAAAAGAATATCCGATACATGTCCGGTTTATAGAAATGATGCCGATTGGTTATGGAAAAGAATTTTTATTTCGAGGAGAAAGTGAAATCTGTGAAATTTTAGAAAAAGCTTATGGCAGAATGACTCCAATTTCAATGAGGTATGGAAATGGACCCTGCCATTACTATGAAATTTCCGGATTTTTAGGAAAAATCGGATTTATCAGTGCAATGACCCATAAATTCTGTGACCAGTGCAATCGTGTCAGAATGACAGCAGAGGGATATTTAAAAGCCTGTCTGCAGTACCAGACAGGAATCAGTTTAGAAGATTTAATCCGAAATGGATGTACGGATGAAGAATTAACACAAGCAATGAAAAAAGTGATATGGGAAAAGCCGGTTGGGCATCATTTTACCTCAGGGAACATTGAAGAAGACGAGATGAAACTGATGTCACAGATAGGTGGCTGAAGGCGAAATAAAAAGGCGTGTTTGTCGGAGAGGAGTAAAAATGAGAGCAGCAATTATTACATCCAGTGATTCTGGATATGCAAAAGAAAGAGAAGATAAAAGCGGTCCGGTGATTCGTGAAATTTTGGAGGCAAATGGATATGAAGTCGTTCATGCCATTTTACTTCCGGATGAAAGAGAAATGCTTGCAAAAGAGATGAAAAGAATTGCAGACGAAGCGATTGCAGAATTGATTGTAACGACAGGTGGAACCGGATTTTCAAAAAGAGATTGTATGCCAGAGGCAACAAAAGATATTATAGAAAGGGAAGTACCGGGAATTCCGGAAGCAATGCGTGCTTACAGTATGACAATTACGCCAAGAGCCATGTTAAGCCGTGCCGCAGCAGGAATCCGAAAAGGTACTTTGATTGTCAATCTTCCGGGAAGTCCCAAAGCGGTAAGAGAAAGTCTGGAATATATTATTCCGGCTCTGGAGCATGGATTACAGATTTTAAGCGGGGAGGCTTCAAACTGTGCCAGAAAATAAAACCGCTTTGGTGATTTTAGCCGGTGGAAAAAGCAGTCGCATGGGACGTGAAAAAAGTGATTTGATTTTGAATGGAAATACTTTTTTGGAGATACAGATAGAAAAAGGAAAACAGCTTGGAATCAAAAAAATTTATATTTCCGGTTATAAGGGAGTGCGCTGTACGGAAGAAATTGTAATGGATCGTATCAAAAACCGAGGACCGCTCGGAGGATTGGAAGCCTGCTTTAGAAAAGCATCAGAAGAGGGCTTTTCGCATTGTCTGGTATTAGGGGTAGATACTCCGCTTGTTCCAAAAGAAGAATTAAAAAGTTTAGTTGACAAGGCACAAAAAGAAAGTGAAAACAGAGTGGTTCTGCTTCGACATGCCGAAAAAGAGGAATCTTTGATGTCAGTGTATGAAAGTAGTTTATATCAGGAAATAGCACAATTTCTGGAAACGGGGCAGGCATCTGTTTTTCGCTTTTTAAATCAGGTTGGTTATGACTGTTATGATACACAGGCAGAAGAATGGTATTTTACCAATATTAATGAACCGGATGTGTATCAGGAAATCTGTAAAAAAGAGCAGAAAATCTGAATTCGGTTAGAAGGAAGGATTTAACTGAATCAGATAAGTCGAGATAGTGGTTATTTTTTGTATGCTGTACTGGAAATGGTGAAATAGAAAGGATGATAAGATGATTGATTTACATTTACACTTAGATGGCTCTTTGAATCCGAAAAACATGCTTTGGATGGCAGAAATGTCAGGTGTGAAACTATCGTTTACAGAAGAAAATGAATTAAAAAAACAGATGATGGTAGAGCCAGATTGTAAAAATCTCGGAGATTATTTAGAAAAATTTGATTTACCGCTTCAGGTATTACAGACAAAAGAATGTCTGGAGTATGCAGTCTATGAATTGCTAAAAGAGTTACAAGCACAGGGACTTTGTTATGCAGAAATCCGCTTTGCACCACAACTGCACCAACAAAGAAACTTAACACAAAAAGAAGTAGTAGAATCAGCAGTCAAAGGACTCGAAAAAGCAATGAAAGAATTCCCGATAGAAGCGCAGCTGATTTTATGTTGTATGCGTGGAGAGGCGAATCATGCTGAAAATTTAGAAACAGTTAAAATTGCAAAAGAATTTTTAGAAAAGGGTGTCTGTGCAGTTGATTTGGCAGGAAATGAGTCGGCTTATCCGACAAAAATGTTTGAAGATGTATTTTTACTGGCAAAAGAACAAAATGTGCCGATTATTATTCATGCAGGAGAGGCTGCCGGTGCAGAAAGTGTAGAAGAAGCATTAGCGTGCGGAGCTGTCAGAATTGGTCATGGAATTCATTCAATAGAAAGTCCGGAGCTTTTAGAACGATTAAAAGCAGAAAAAATATATCTGGAATTATGCTATTCCAGCAATCTCCAGACACAAGCTGTAAAAAATTCTTGTGAGTATCCGCTTATAGAATTTTTAAAAAAAGGAATTTTAGTGACGATTAATACTGATAATATGACGGTTTCGAATACTTCGTTAAAAAGAGAATATCGGTTGTTAAAAGAGACATTTCAGCTTTCGGAGGAAATGCTACTTCAGCTTGCAGAAAACAGCGTAGAAGCGGCATTTCTGCCACAAAAAAAGAAACTAAAATTAGAGCAGAAAGTAAAACAGGAATTTTTGAAATGGCTGAGTACAGAGAGAATTTAACCAAATTAAGCTGATAATAAGGTGGGAATGAATATGGATGGAAGTGAAAATTTCAATGAATGAAAACTATATCAACTATTTTAAAAGCATAATAGACCAAGACAGAAGTTCGATTGTTATTTGTAATTTAAAACATGAAATTGTCTACATGAATCCGACAGCCATAAAGAATTATGAAAAACGTGGCGGGGAGAAACTGATTGGACGGAGTCTTTTAAATTGTCACAATGCAGAATCTGTAAAGCGGATACAAGAAATTGTAGACTGGTTTGCAGCAGATGAAAATCATAATCTGGTATATACGTTTTATAACGAAAAACAGAATAAAGATGTATACATGGTAGCGCTTAGAGAAAATGGAAAATTAATTGGTTACTATGAAAAACATGAATATAGAAATAAAGAATGTATGGAATGCTATGATTTATGGTAATAAACGGTAATCAAAAGAATGGTAAAAAGGGCATGCTGCAATCGTTTTATTTTAACTTATACTAAATCTTGACATAGAACCACTAAGGATAGGGAACGATCTGAGTACAAACGAGCAGGAAACAGTAATGTCAATGTTGCGTGGATTTTGGAAGGAGAAGAACAGTTCGAATATATGTATCGGCTGTTCTTTTTTTATTTTTAAGCGTTAATTAAATAGGAGAGGTTTTTCTTGTGTATAGTAGGGCATTAGAGTATAATAAAACCAGATTGTCTGCATACGTTTAAAAGCTAATTCATTTATAAATACAAAGAAAGTTCAGAATGGGGATTCGTAATGAAAAAGAAAAAATGGAATAAAATACTGGCTGTGCTTTTGGCAATGGTGACGGCAGTATCACTTTTGTCAGGATGTGGCGGAAAGAGTGCGGAAAAAGAAGATAAAGAAACAATAACGGTGTATTTATGGAGCACAAACCTGTATGGAAAATATGCACCATACATCCAGGAGCAGCTTCCGGATATCAATGTTGAATTTGTAGTAGGGAATAATGATCTGGATTTCTACAAGTTCCTTAAGGAAAACGGTGGATTGCCGGATATTATAACCTGCTGTCGCTTTTCACTGCATGATGCAAGTCCTCTGAAAGATAGTCTGATGGATCTTTCCACAACCAATGTGGCAGGTGCTGTCTATGATACATACCTCAGGAATTTTATGAATGAGGATGGAAGCGTAAACTGGCTTCCGGTGTGTGCGGATGCACATGGTTTTGTAGTCAACAAGGATCTTTTTGAAAAGTATGATATTCCTCTGCCAACTGATTATGAAAGCTTTGTTTCTGCCTGTCAGGTATTTGAAGAGATGGGAATCCGTGGTTTTGCCGCAGACTATTATTATGATTACACCTGTATGGAAACACTGCAGGGTTTGTCAGCGTCAGAGTTATCTTCTGCAGACGGACGCAGATGGCGTACCACCTACAGCGATCCGGATAGTACAAAGCGAGAAGGTCTGGACAGTACCGTCTGGCCGGAGGCTTTTGAACGTATGGAGCAGTTTATTCAGGATACCGGGTTAAGTCAGGATGACCTGGACATGAATTATGATGATATAGTTGAGATGTACCAAAGTGGCAAGCTTGCCATGTACTTTGGCAGTTCTTCCGGAGTAAAAATGTTTCAGGATCAGGGCATTAACACAACCTTTCTTCCGTTCTTTCAGGAAAACGGTGAAAAGTGGCTGATGACAACCCCATATTTCCAGGTGGCTTTAAACCGTGACCTGACAAAGGATGAAACACGCCGAAAGAAAGCAATGAAAGTATTGAGTACAATGCTTTCAGAGGATGCGCAGAACCAGATTATCAGTGATGGACAGGATCTGTTAAGCTACAGTCAGGATGTGGATATGCAGCTTACGGAATATCTGAAAGACGTGAAATCTGTGATCGAAGAAAATCATATGTATATCCGCATTGCGTCAAATGACTTTTTTTCTGTTTCCAAGGATGTAGTTTCTAAGATGATCTCAGGAGAATATGATGCAGAGCAGGCCTATCAGTCATTTAATTCTCGGCTTCTTGAGGAAAAAGCCACTTCTGAAAATGTAGTATTGAATTCACAGAAATCTTATTCCAACCGCTTTCATAGCAGTGGAGGCAATGCAGCCTATTCGGTTATGGCAAACACGCTGCGTGGCATTTATGGGACGGATGTGCTAATCGCAACTGGAAACAGCTTTACGGGAAGCGTGCTGAAAGCTGGCTATACAGAAAAAATGGCAGGTGATATGATCATGCCAAATGGTCTGTTGGCTTACAATAGTAAGATGAGTGGAGCTGAGCTGAAAGAGACAGTTAGAAATTTTGTAGAAGGCTACCAAGGGGGATTTATTCCGTTTAATCGTGGTTCCCTTCCTGTGGTCAGCGGCATTTCAGTGGAAGTCAAAGAAACAGCTGATGGTTATACATTGAGCAAAATTATAAAGGATGGAAAAAAAATTCAGGACAATGATACTTTCATGGTAACCTGTCTGGCAATACCACAACACATGGAAGCTTATCCGGCAGATGGTAATATTACATTTAATGGAGGAGATACCTCTGTGAAAGATACCTGGACAGAATATGTTTCAGAGGGTAATGCCATTCTTGCAGAGTCTGAAGACTATATGACTCTGAAGTGAGAAAATTGAAAAAGAAAAGTAGAGGGTATCCATTGCTTTAAACGCACAACACACAAGCCATCTCACGGTGGCTCTCATAAGAAGGGGCTCCCTTCAGAATCGTGAAGTTCAGAGAGTTATAAAGAAAAATCAGGCTCAGGAAAACATTTTTATAACATTTTGTGCCTAAGCGAAGCGAAAGGAATGGATATAAAAAGGAATGGATATAAAAATGAAAGTTAAGAATCGTAATACAAAAAGAGAGAAACGTGTTATAAAAAAACGGTTAAAGATAGCTGTCTTTATTGTTCTCTTTATAGGAATCATCTCGGCTGTTTTCCAATATTTCAAGTTTGTGTCCGCAACTGTTTATGAGGAAAGTGTTTCTCATCTGACGGAGGTCTTTCATCAGTCTGATAATATGTTGAGGGAACTGATAAATAAAAATCTGACCTATCTCCATATGTGGGGTGAGAATCTTCAGAATACCTCCAGTGAAGATGAAATTTGTGATTATATAGAGAAAGCACAGGAAGATGCAGGTTTTTTAGAATTCTATTTTCTATCAACAGGTGGGAATTACAAGATGGTAACAGGGGAAACAGGGTATCTTGGATTACAGGAAGATATTGAAGAAGACATCCGGCAGGGAAATGATGTGATAACAAATGCAGCAGTCCCAGGAAAATCTCAGCTGCTTGTTTTTGCCACTCCCAAGGCTCATGGAAACTATCAGGGATTTGAATATGATGCGATTGCCATTGCTTATGAAAACTCTGATATCGTAGATGTGTTGGATATTTCTGCTTTCAATGGAAATGCCCAGAGCTTTGTTGTTCATCCGGACGGTCGTGTTGTGGTGGATCATTCTTCTGAATCATGGGGGAACGTGTATAATTTCTTTGGTCTTCTGAGAGAACACTCGGATATGTCTGAAAAAGAAATCAATAAGCTTTTGGAGAAGTTTAAAGCGGGATGTACCGATGCGATGATGGTAAATCTGGATGGAAGAAATTATTATCTGGTCTATGAAAAATCGGATATTCAGGACTGGATATTTCTGGGACTTGTCCAGGCAGATATCGTCAATGCCAGTATGAACAGTCTGCAGCGTAGTACGATACTTCTTGTCAGTATGGTTGTATTCTGTATTGCTGCATTTCTTATTAGTCTGATTATTCAAAAAGGTAGAATAAATCTCAGGAAAAAAGATACGGAGATCTTGTACAGGGATGAGCTGTTCCAAAAGCTTTCAATGAATGTGGATGATGTTTTTCTGATGCTGGATGCAAAAACACATCAGGCAGATTATGTCAGCCCGAATGTGGAAAAACTGTTGGGTATTACAGTAGAACAGATCTGCAAAGACATTTATGTTCTGAAAAGACTGCATCTGGAAAAATCTGAAGATTCGGAGAAAAATTATTTGGAAGAAATCCAGATTCATGAACAGAAGGAATGGGATTTTGAATGTGTTCATCAGAAGACAGGTGAAAAACGCTGGTTCCATAATATTGCAATGGGAAGTGAGATAAACGGAGAAAAGAAATATATCCTGGTTATGTCGGATCGTACCTCTGACTGGAAAATGAATCAGGCACTTTCTGAGGCAGTACATGCGGCGGAGATGGCAAACAGGGCAAAGAGTACGTTCCTTTCCAATATGTCTCATGATATCCGGACACCAATGAATGCGATTATCGGCTTTACCACACTGGCTGTAAGTAATATTGACGATAAAAAAAGAGTTCGGGATTATCTGGGTAAGATTCTTTCTTCCAGTAATCATCTGCTCTCACTGATCAATGATATATTGGATATGAGCCGTATTGAGAGTGGAAAGCTCCATCTGGAAGAGACAGAGGTCAGTCTGTCGGATGTGCTTCATGATCTGAAGACAATTATTAGCGGACAAATTCATGCAAAGCAGCTGGAGCTTTATATGGATGCAATGGATGTTACAAATGAGGATGTTTATTGTGATAAGACACGACTCAACCAGGTGTTGCTGAATCTTTTGTCCAATGCGGTTAAGTTTACACCGGCAGGAGGAACAGTTTCTGTTCGGCTCAAACAGTACCCAGGGACAGTAAAAGGCAGGGAACTGTACGAGATCCGGGTAAAAGATAACGGAATCGGCATGAGTTCGGAATTTGTACAGAAGATTTTTTCCCCTTTTGAGAGGGAGAGGACTTCCACAGTCAGCAGAACCCAGGGTACAGGGCTTGGCATGGCTATTACCAAGAATATTGTGGATATGATGGGTGGAACAATTGAGGTCAGGACAGAGCAGGGCAAAGGTACGGAATTTATTGTTCGTCTGCCATTTCGGATTCAGTCTGAGCACAAACACATAGAGAAGATCGCTGAGTTGGAGGGTCTTAAGGCACTGGTTGTAGATGATGATTTTAATACCTGTGACAGTGTGACAAAAATGCTTGTGAGGGTTGGAATGCGTTCGGAATGGACACTTTCTGGTAAGGAGGCTATTCTCCGTGCACGGCAGTCTATGGAACTTGGGGATGCATTCCATGCTTATATCATCGACTGGCGTCTGCCAGATATGAATGGCATTGAAGTTACACGCCAGATCCGTAGTCTTGGTGATGATACATCGATTATTATCCTGACGGCTTATGACTGGTCCGATATCGAAGAAGAGGCCAGAGCGGCTGGGGTAACTGCTTTCTGTGCGAAACCAATGTTCATGTCAGATATCAGAGATACCTTGATGACTGCTATCGGTCAGAAGCAGGTTGAGCAGGAGGATACTATTTTTCCTGAAGCAAGTTCGGATTTCAGAGGCAGATGTATACTGCTTGTGGAGGATAATGAATTAAACAGCGAAATTGCGGTGGAGATCCTTAATGAGTATGGTTTTCTGGTTGACACTGCCGAAAATGGCGCTGAGGCAGTGGAGAAAGTTAAGAATTCGACGCCAGGTAATTATGATCTGGTGTTGATGGATGTGCAGATGCCTGTAATGAATGGATATGAGGCCACTAAGCAAATCCGTGCTCTGGATGATCCGACACTGGCGGAAATTACCATCCTTGCTATGACCGCAAATGCTTTTGACGAAGACAAAAAGAAGGCAATGGAATGTGGTATGGATGGCTTCTTATCCAAACCAATTGTTATAGAAGAGTTGCTCCGTACATTACAGAAGAATCTGAATCAGGTGTCTGGAGCATCAGAAAAATCATGCAAATAAAGAAGTAAGTGTAAATCAGATGATTGGTATTATGATGGAAAGTATAGCTGTATTTGGAATTATTTATTATTTTCTTACATTGTTGACAGAAGGTGAAGGCACACGATAAGCAACATTATTTTTAGAAGATGAAAAGCCAAAACAGAATTTCTGAATAATATGTCCCATGATATCCGTACGCCAATGAATGTGATACTGGGATATAATTAGTTGATGAAAGCACAACTGACAGAACCGAAGCAGCTTGATTATCAGAAGAGAATCGAATAATCCGGGAAACTGTTATTATAATACTAAGTAACCAATCGATAACTTATGGCAGATATGAAGGTAAAAATAGATGAAGTGTTCAAATAAAAGGAGAAAATATGGAGTCAGATATAATTAAAATCAGTCATCTGAATAAAAGCTTTGGCGAAGTAAAGGCAGTAAAGGATCTGAGCTTTCGTGTGAAAAAAGGAGAATTATTTGCGTTTCTTGGAGTAAACGGTGCAGGGAAAAGTACAACCATTTCTATTCTCTGTGGATTGCTGAAAAAAGACAGTGGAACTGTTCAGATAAACGGAATAGAAACTGACAAAGCCGGTGCACAGACAAAAAGGATGATTGGTGTTGTATTTCAGGATAGCGTACTTGATAAACCGCTTACAGTGAAAGAAAACCTAATGAGCAGAGCTGCTTTGTACGGCATTGCTGGAAATGTTCTTAATAAGAGATTACAGGAGCTGGTCGAGATTTTGGATTTTGACGAGTTTTTAAACAGACCTGTAGGTAAGCTGTCAGGAGGTCAGAGAAGAAGAATTGATATTGCCCGTGCATTATTGCACAGACCGGAGATTTTGATTCTTGACGAGCCTACTACAGGGCTTGATCCGCAGACAAGGCAGTTAATCTGGAATGTTATCGAGAAGCTTCAGAAAACAGAAAATATGACAGTATTTCTGACTACACATTATATGGAAGAGGCTGCTAATGCCGGGTATGTTGTAATTCTTGACAAAGGAAGTATTGCAGCGGAAGGTACACCGTTTGAACTTAAAAATGATTATGTACAGGATATCGTATCTGTTTATGGTGTTTCCGAAGATGAAATAAAGTCATTGAACAGAGAATATAAAAAAATACGTGACGGATATCAGATAAAAGTAAGAAATACGAAGGAAGCAACGAAGCTTATTGTAGAGCATCAGGACCTATTCACGGATTATGAAGTAGTAAAAGGCGGTATGGATGATGTATTTCTTGCAGTCACAGGGAAAAAGCTTGGAGGTGAACGCTGATGAGAACAGTATTGGCATTAATGAACAGGAACAGGAAACTGTTTTTTAAAGATAAAGGCATGTTGTTTACATCAATGCTCACACCCGTCATTCTGATTGTTTTGTATGCTACGTTTCTTGCAAAGGTTTTCAGAGATTCTTTTACATCTGCAATTCCGGATATGATCAAAATTTCGGATAAGCTCATTAATGGAACAGTAGCAGCACAGCTGACAGCATCACTTATGGCAGTAAGCTGTATCACTGTAACATTTTGTGTGAATCTGACTATGGTGCAGGACAAGGCAAATGGAACAAGGAAAGATTTTAATGTTTCACCGGTTGGTAGAGGAAAAATATATTTAGGATATTTTCTGTCAACAGTAGCTAATTCTTTGATGGTCAATGCACTTGCATTTGTATTATGCCTGGGATATTTATTTAAAATGGGATGGTATATGAATGCAGCAGACGTATTATGGGTTCTATTTGATATGATATTGCTCGTCCTGTTTGGAAGTACACTTTCAAGTATCATTAGCTTTCCGTTGACAACACAGGGACAACTTTCTGCTGTGGGTACAATTGTCAGCGCAGGATATGGTTTTATATGTGGTGCTTATATGCCGATTTCAAATTTTGGATCAAGTCTTCAGAAGGCACTGTCTTATCTTCCGAGCACATATGCCACTTCATTGATTAAGAATCATATGCTTCACGGAGTGTTCAGGGAGATGGAGAGAAAACATTATCCGGATGAAATGGTTGAAGCGATAAGAGACACTCTTGATTGCAATCCGGTATTTCATGGAAATGTGGTAAGTGTAAATCAGATGATTGGCATTATGATGGGAAGTATAGCTGTATTTGGAATTATTTATTATTTTGTTACATTGCTGCCAGAAGGTGAAGGCAGACGATAGGAAGATAGGAAATATTATTTTCAGTGAGTGAAATTTCTTTGCTTTGTCCAAAATGCAAAGAAGAAAGCCTGATTAATGCAGAAAAATTTATAGTAAAGGAAGCCAGACGCTAAGACGCAGTGCAGATTGTAATATTACAGTTTTGCACTGTGTCGTTTATATTATGGAGGTCAAATAAGAATGAAAGCAATCATATATACATCAAATACCGGAAGTACAGCAGAGTATGCAAAATTACTGGGAAAGGGATTGAATCTTCCGGTACATAAAGTACGTCGTTATATTCTGAATAGAATGAATACGACAAAAAAGTGCAGGAATATAAAGATATGGAATTAAGATTATTACGTTATTTTTTAACAGTAGCAAAAGAACAGAGCTTTACAAAAGCAGCAGAACAATTGCATATTACCCAGCCAACGCTTTCCAGACAAATGGCGGCATTTGAAGAGGACCTGGGAATAATATTATTTATTCGAAACGGGAAGAAAATATCGCTCACTGATGAAGGAATTTTATTAAAAAGGCGTGCCTTGGAGATCCTTAATCTTGAGGAAAGGACGCTGGAGGAACTGAAAGGAAAAGAAGAGGTTGTAGAGGGCACGATAACCATTGGATGCGGTGAATTTGCGGCAGTGGAGACATTGGCGAAGATATGTAAAACGTATAAAGAAAAATATCCGCTGGTTCAGATTGTATTGCATACTGCAACAGCAGATGTAGTGTATGAGATGATGAACAAAGGACTTGTAGATATTGCATTATTCATGGAGCCGGTGGACACCGAAGGGCTGGATTATATTAGAATCACAGATTGTGATCACTGGTGTGTCGGAATGCGGCCGGATGATCCGCTGGCAGAAAAAGAGTTTATAAAAAAAGAAGATCTTATTGGAAAGCCCTTGATCCTGCCAGAAAGAATGAACGTTCAAAGTGAACTTGCCAACTGGTTTGGAAAAGACTTTTCAAAATTACAGATTGCTTTTACGAGTAATCTTGGAACGAATGCCGGAGTTATGGCGGCAAATGGACTGGGGTATCCAATTTCAATTGAGGGTGCTGCAAAGTATTGGCGAGAGGATATTCTTGTACAGCGAAGAATTTCTCCTGAAATCACGACCAGTACGGTGATTGCCTGGCGACGGAATATCCCATATTCTTTGGCAGTCCGTAAAATGATTGAGGAGATTAATGCTTTTCAGGCATAAAACAAAATTCAATATAAGCATTAGACATAATGAAGCGATAGAGCTTAAAATAGATGTGTAAGATGAATGTAAATCTTATACATCTATTTTTTTGTGAAAAATACGTATAGAAAGGGGCTTTTTATTATGAGTAAAAAATTAGTGGCATTTTTCAGTGCAAGCGGAACAACAAAAAAAGTAGCACAGATGATCGCAGAGGAAGCAAAAGCGGATTTGTTTGAGATTGAGCCGAAAGTTCCATATACAAAGCTTGATCTTGACTGGATGAATAAAAAATCCAGAAGCAGTGTGGAAATGAATGATAAAAAATATAGACCGGCGATTATGAAAAAAGAGATGGATATGAGTTCTTATGACGAGATCCTTCTGGGATTCCCGATCTGGTGGTATGTGGCTCCGACAATCATCAATACATTTTTAGAAGCTTATGATTTCAGTGGTAAAAAGATTGTGCTTTTTGCAACATCCGGAGGAAGTGGATTTGGGAACACTGTGAAAGAATTGCAGTCATCTGCACCAGACGCAATTATTACAGAAGGCAGACTGTTAAATCGTGGAACAAAACAGGAAATCTGTGAATGGGTAAACTCTTTATAAACAACAGCGTTATGGAGGTATACAGAATATGGGAAAAATAGTACAGACAGCAGGAAGAAATACACTTGGTGAATTCGCACCGGAATTTGCACATTTTAACGATGATGTACTTTTCGGCGAAAACTGGAATAACCAGGATATCGACGTAAAAACAAGAAGTATTATCACAGTGGTTGCGCTGATGGCTTCCGGAATTACGGATTCTTCTTTAAAATATCATCTTCAAAATGCAAAAAATCATGGTGTGACACAAAAAGAGATTGCTGCTGTGATCACACATGTTGCATTCTATGCAGGATGGCCAAAAGCATGGGCTGTTTTCAATCTTGCAAAGGAAGTGTGGGAAACAGGCGAAGGAGATTTACCATACAAAGAGGAAGCAATGCGGGCGCATGCAAAAGAGATGGTATTTTCAATTGGTGCACCAAACGATGGCTTTGCACAGTATTTTTCTGGCAGAAGTTTTCTTGCACCGATTTCCACTTCTCAGGTTGGAATTTTTAATGTGACATTTGAACCTGGATGCAGAAATAATTGGCACATCCATCATGCAAAAAGCGGAGGTGGACAGATCCTGGTATGTGTTGCCGGAAGAGGATATTATCAGGAGGAAGGCAAAGACGCTGTAGAAATGAAGCCAGGTGACTGCATCAATATTCCTACAGGTGTTAAGCACTGGCATGGAGCCGCACCGGATGAATGGTTTTCACATCTGGCAATAGAAGTGCCGGGCGAAAATAGTTCCAATGAATGGCTTGAACCGGTAAGTGATGAAGAATATAGAAAACTAAAATAGGAAGGTTGAAAAAAGTATATTTATAAGACAATTTGCATATGGAGGTTATATTTATGTTGAAAACAGAAGAATTAAAACTAGTATCTGAATGGGATAAAACTTTTCCAAAAAGTGAAAAAGTAGATCATGAGAAAGTGACATTTGCAAATCGTTATGGAATCACACTTGCTGCAGATTTGTATAAGCCGAAAAATGCATCTGGGAAATATCCAGCGATTGCTGTAAGTGGACCATTTGGTGCAGTCAAAGAACAGTGTTCCGGACTGTATGCGCAGACGATGGCTGAAAAAGGATACCTTACTATTGCATTTGATCCTTCTTTTACGGGAGAAAGTGGAGGCAATCCAAGATACATGGCTTCTCCGGATATTAATACAGAAGATTTCATGGCTGCTGTTGATTTCCTTTCTGTTCGGGAAGAGGTAGATCAAGATAGAATAGGAATCATTGGAATCTGTGGCTGGGGTGGAATGGCTCTTAACGCAGCTGCACTCGATACAAGAATAAAAGCAACGGTTGCATCTACCATGTATGATATGACAAGGGTAAATGCGAATGGGTACTTTGATTCTGAGGACAGTGAAGAAGCACGTTATGCGAAGAAGCAGTCGCTGAATACCCTCAGAACACAAGAATACTGTAAAGGCGAATATTCCAGAGCTGGTGGTTGTGTTTCTCTTCCGGTTCCAGAGGATGCCCCTTTCTTTGTAAAAGATTACAGTGAGTATTATAAAGGCAGATGTTATCATAAAAGAAGCCTGAATTCCAATGATGGCTGGAACAGTATTGGATGTATGTCATTTATGAATCAGCCAATATTAAAGTACAGTAATGAAATCAGAAGTGCAGTCCTCATTGTTCACGGAGAAAAAGCACACAGCTATTATTTTGGAAAAGATGCTTATGAAAATATGATTAAGGACAGCAAGTACACATCCAATAAAGAGCTGCTAACAATTCCAGGGGCTGTTCATACAGATCTTTACGATAATCTGGATGTAATCCCATTTGATAAAATCCAGAAATTTTTTGAAGAAAATGGAGTTGGTTAATTATGGTAAAAAAAGTATTGATCATATCGACAAGTCTTCGAGGAGGGAGCAATTCTGATATACTTGCAAATGAGTGTGCAAAGGGAGCAAAAGAAGCGGGGCATGATGTGGAACTTCTTTCTTTGAAAGGAAAAGATATAAAATATTGTATCGGTTGTCTATCCTGCCAGAGGACTGGGATGTGTGTACAGAAGGATGATATTGCAGATATTATGGCAAAGGTAAAGAATGCAGAAGTTATTGTCTATGCAACCCCAATTTATTATTATGAGATGTGCGGTCAGATGAAAACACTTCTTGATAGATTGAATCCTTTATATTCGGCAGATTATTTATTCAGAGATATTTATATGATTGCAACTGCGGCAGAGAATGAGGAAAGTGCATTTGAGAAAGCCTATAATGGGCTGCAAGGCTGGGTAGATTGTTTTGAAAAGGCTTCCTTAAAAGGCATGGTCGGTGGCGGTGGAATTGATGCAGCAAATACAGCTGAGGATCATGTGGATATAATGAAGAAGGCATATGAACTTGGAAAAAATTTATAAGTTGATAAAATAATTCTAATTATTAAAACTAATAGTAACTTAATATTATCAATAGCAAAGCTATAAGATTTCAAAAAATGGAGTCTTATAGCTATTTTTTTGCGCAAAAATAAAAAAAATTCTCCAACACCCTGTAAAAACACCGTTCTTCTTTTGTATATGTGAGAGATAAAAACAAAAAAATAAAATTTTTTGTTTTTGCCCACTGTATTTTACCCTCTGAGCGTTTCGTTATATGAGGGCGTAAAAAAGAAAGTCTGATGCAGTGGTAATAAATTGTTTTTGTGCTCTCAATTGAATCCAGGCCTGATTCATATGGAACAAGTAAATCAGAACAAAGAAAGGAGGAAGATGAGATGAACAAAGTGATTTTAATGGGACGGCTTATAAAAGCTCCGGAGATCAAATATTTGCAGGATGATAACAAAACTGCAATGGCGCGATATACGTTAGCGGTTGACCGGAGGTATGGAAAAGACCGGGAAAGGGAAGCAGATTTTATTCCCTGCGTGACATTCGGAAAGAACGCAGAGTTCGCGGAAATCTATTTGAAAAAAGGAACCAAGATCGTCATCAGCGGACGAATCCGCACAGGAAGTTATACGGACAGCGAAGGAGTGAAAAGATATAGCAGCAAAAGGAGGAAGTTGATTATGGCAAAAAAAGAAAATTTTCAGGAATATGTAGTACGTACACAAAATGAAATCGCAGGGACTGGATTTTTAAAGATCAGCAGAGGCGTGAACGTCTGGTAAAGGTGTACAATGAACGATTTAACAGCATCCGTCCCCGTGAATACGATGGCAGTCATTTGACTTTTCCAGGAATGAATCCGGAAATAGAACTTCGCCCACATCAGAAAAACGCTGTCGCACACCAGCCTTATGGTGACAATGTACTTCTGGCACACGTAGTAGGAGCTGGGAAGACCTACGAATGGGAATTAGCTATCGTGATCCGGAAGACAGTTACTATGATGAAGCCGAATTTGCAATCGTAAAAGGAAATACTGTATTTGGTAATCTGATGAATGATGTTCGGTTTTATGGAGAACTTGCACTAGTACGGGAAGGGATTGAGAAAATTCATGAAGCATTGCCAGACTATAAGTATGTACCGATGCGGGATGTTCGGGAAGCGATGTATCCAGAGAAGATGACAACAGAACAGCTGGCAGAGGCATTGGATGAGATTGCAGAAGCTTTTGATCCGTATGAGTATCGGGATAATGTTGAGATGGGAGAAAATACGGTACAGGAAGTAATGCTGGATTTACAAAGCGGTAATATTCATTACTATGTTTCTTACTTGAAGGATATTGTAGACGAAGAATGCGATCAGTCTGTTCGTGCAGGTGTATTGCTGGAAAGACTGAAAGCCTATGAACCGGAGCTTCCAAAAGATTTGGAGCCGATGGTGTATGTAAACTATTGTGAAGAAAGTGATCTCATGAATCCAAGATGTCAGAAGCTGTCTGAGCTGGATGCAAAAACAGCAGAAATGGATAAAGAATGGTATGCAAAACGTGATCCGAAGACAGAGGAACCTACAAAAATTGCAAAGATATATGTGACTGTATATTATGCGGAAAAAGGTGAACAGATGCTGCATCATTTTAAGAAGTCAATGGATATTGGAAATGGACATGGCGGTATTGTGAGTCAGTTGAAGTATGATAATGAAATGAAGCTTACAGATGAGTATTGGATCAATTACCAGAAAGGCAAAGGAAGTGAAGAGTTCCAAAAGTATATGGAAGATCTGACAGACATGCAGAATCATGTGCTTCCGTATCTGCAGAGTTTTTGCAATCTGGAGGAAAAAGGTGTGAAGGAGAGACGAGAACAGCAGATAGCAGAAAGATATGAAGGAAGAGCAGATGAGAGGGTAACAAGTACCGAAGCGAATGAAGTTGTTAAGGATGTAGGAAAAACAGATAGAAAACCGGCACAGCAGAAGCAGGCGGTAGATGGAAAAGATAAGAAATTATCCATTCATGAACGGCTTGAGATCAATAAGAGGATTATTCAAGAAAAGCAGGGAAAAGATAAAACGGAGAGAGGAGTTGATTTGGGTGTAAGGACAGTGTAGAATAAGCAGAACGAGTCGGAGGTCATGGATGATAACGTGGCTTCCGGCTTTATTGCGTATTGTCGGAAGAATTATAAATGGTATAATGAATGTAAATGCGATAAAAGAATGTCGCCTGTTATGCGACTTCCAAATGAGAAAAGTGTGTTATTCTGAGATCAAACAAGAGGCTAATAGAGTCAGGAGGATGACATTATGAGTAAAAAAGGATATAGCAGACCAGGATTCTTTGGATCCATAAACCATTATGATGCAAACGGAAAAAAGTAGGCGAGAGCAGACCAGGATTCTTTGGTGGTATGAACGACTATGATGCAAATGGAAAGAAAATCGGACATAGTTCGCCTTCCTTTTTTGGTGGTATGAATCATTATGACAATAACGGGCATAAAGTAGGTGAGAGTCGACCAGGATTCTTTGGCGGTTTAAACCATTATGATGACAAGGGGCATAAGCGGGGGCATAGCAATCCAGGATTTTTAGGTGGATTCAATCATTACGGTTAAAACTGCACAGAGAGCAGCACAAGCGGCAAGGGCTGCGGCAAAAGCCGCCGTGGTTACGGTAAAGGCGATTGCCAAAGCGACCGCACTTGCCATTAAAGCGATTATTGCCGGAACGAAAGCCTTGATTGCCGCTATCGCCGCAGGCGGCTGGGTGGCGGTTTTGGTTATTATCGTGATTTGCCTGATTGGTATGATCCTCGGCTCAGTATTTGGCATTTTCTTCTCAGACGAAGATTCCGGCACTGGAATGAGTATGCAGACCGTTGTGCAGGAAATCAATACCGAATACGATACCAAGCTGCAAGAGGAAAAGAACTCGGTATCCTATGATGTTCTTGAAATGAGTGGCAGCAGAGCCGTTTGGAAAGAGGTGCTTGCCGTTTACTCTGTAAAAACGAATACGGATCAAGATAACCCCCAAGAGGTTGCCACAATGGACGATGGCAAAAAGCAACTCTTAAAAGACATCTTTTGGGAGATGAATCAAATATCTTCCCGAACAGAGAGCAAGACCGAAACAGTTATTACCGAAACCGATGACGGACACGGTAATATCGTGGAAACTGAAAGCACGGTCACACAAACCTATCTGTATATTACCGTCAGCCACAAGACTGCCGAGGAAATGGCGGCGCAATATGGTTTTAACGAAGAACAGAAAGGCTACCTCGCTGAACTGCTTGCAGATGAAAACAATTACCTTTGGTCACAGGTGCTTTACGGCATTACAGGCGGCGACGGACAGATCGTGACCGTTGCACTCTCTCTGGTTGGCAATGTGGGCGGTCAGCCGTATTGGTCGTGGTACGGTTTTAACTCCCGTGTAGAATGGTGTGCTTGCTTTGTATCTTGGTGTGCCAACGAGTGCGGCTATATCGACGCTGGAGTTATCCCAAAATATGCAGGCTGTGTCAACGGAGTACAATGGTTTAAGGATCGTGGACAATGGCTGGATGGCAGCGCCGAGCCTGCCCCCGGAATGATTATTTTCTTCGATTGGGCAGACGAAAGTGGTCAGGATGGATTATCCGACCATACGGGTATTGTTCAAAAGGTCGAAAACGGCAAGGTTTATACGGTCGAGGGCAACTCCGGCGACAGTTGCCGAGTCAATGAGTATTCTATCGGTTATTACGAGATTCTTGGCTATGGCGCACCTGCCTATTAAAATACACAAGCCGCCTGCATTTTGCAGGCGGTTGGATTACATATCAGAAAGATATTGTGCCGGTTTGAAAACTAAAAGTCTCAAAATACAGACTTAATAATTGCGATTTCACTCTCAAAGTGCTATAATACAAACTATATTTGGGTGGAGGTGCGGAAATGAAAGTACGGTACAACAAACTTTGGAAACTTCTGATTGACAAGGGAATGAAAAAGAGTCAATTACGAGAAGCGGTCGGGGCAAGCAAAAGTACATTTGCGAAACTCGGAAAAAATGAAAATGTTACCCTTCCCGTGCTGTTGAATATATGCGAATACTTAGAGTGTGATTTTGGCGACATAATGGAAGCCGTACCCGAAAATGAGGTGTAGGATCAATGAACAAGAAGATTTTAATTGTGGATGACGAAAAAGAAATCGTTGATCTGCTTGAAGTGTATTTGAGTAACGATGGTTATTCAGTATATAAATGTTATAATGGGTTAGAGGCGATGAAATGTATCAAACAGTCGCAGATTGATTTAGCGATACTTGATATTATGCTGCCGGATATTGATGGTTTTCGACTTTGCCAAAAAATTCGGGAAAAGTTTTACTTCCCTATTATTATGCTTACCGCCAAAATTGAGGATAGCGACAAGATTATGGGGCTTACGATTGGTGCGGATGATTATATAACGAAACCGTTTAATCCTTTAGAGGTTGTGGCAAGAGTAAAGACGCAATTAAGGCGTTATCAGAGCTATAACAGTCCTAATTTGAGCCAATCCGAAGAAAAAGACGAGTATGACATCAGAGGTCTACTGATAAACAGAGTCAGCCACAAGTGCTACTTGTATGGCAAAGAAATAGCCTTGACTCCGTTGGAGTTTTCTATTCTGTGGTATCTGTGCGAACATCAGGGTAAAGTTGTCGCCTCGGAGGAGTTATTTGAAGCCGTGTGGAAAGAAAAGTATCTTCGCAACAGTAACAATACGGTAATGGCGCACATTGGGCGGCTTCGGGAAAAATTGAATGAACCTTCAAAAAATCCGAAGTTCATTAAAACTGTTTGGGGGGTAGGGTATGAAATTGAATAAAAAAGAAAAAAACTATCTGCTCTCTACCTTGTTCAAAGGGTATGTAATTCAATGTGCGATTTGCTCTGTGCTTATTTTTGGCGGTACTTTTCTTTTAGGAATTATGGCAGAGGAAATTCTCCGCAAGTATGTTTTGTATTATTACTTGTATTACAGAACAGTATATCTTTATATAGTGGCTGTAATCGTGTGGGGTGGCTGTATTATATACATGACATACCTACTTTTGAAAAAAGTAGTCGCCTATGTGTACGAGGTACAGGCTGCGACAGGAAAAATGTTCGATCAGAATGTCAGTTACATTGAAATGTCCCCGGAGTTGAGTGAAATCGCCGCTAACATCAATCAGTTAAAACAAGAGGCTGAAAGTAATGCAAGGCTTGCAAAAGAAAATGAGCAGCGAAAAAATGACCTGATTATGTATCTTGCACACGATTTGAAAACACCGCTTTCTTCTGTAATCGGGTATCTTACTTTACTGCGTGATGAGTCGCAAATCTCAAAGGAACTTCGAGAAAAGTACCTTTCAATCACTCTTGGTAAGGCAGAACGGTTAGAGGATCTGATTAACGAGTTTTTCGAGATAACACGATTCAATATATACGATATTACATTACAATACACGAAAATCAATTTAACTCGCCTGCTGGAGCAACTTGTATATGAATTTAAGCCTATGCTCAAATCAAAGAATTTGCAATGTAATCTTTGTGTTGATGATGATATAATGCTTCGATGTGACGCAGACAAAATTCAGCGTGTTTTTGATAACCTTTTGAGAAATGCGGTTATCTACAGTTTTGAAAATACGGATATCACGATCAGCGCACAATGTCAGGAAGATACGGTCAGCATTATTTTTTGTAACCACGGCGATACTCTGCCGGAAGAAAAGTTAAACAGGATTTTCGAGCAGTTTTATCGGCTTGACGCAGCGAGAAGTACAAGCAGTGGAGGAGCTGGATTAGGTTTGGCGATTGCAAAGCAGATTGTTGAACTACACAATGGTACAATCGTTGCAGAGAGCCAAGAGGATCAAAACAAGTTTTCAATTACTTTGCCGTTGGCGTAGGAAAATTGTAAGAATTTGCATAGAAAAAAAGAGGAATATCTTACGAGCAATCAAGAAAATACGGGCTTCTGTTTTGGTACAATAAAAGTATCAAGATAGAGGCTCGTATTTTTTGTGATACAGCATAAGGAGGAATGATGAAGTTGCTAAGAAAACAAATGCTGCTATGTTCTATTTTGTTTCTTGTATTTACGCTATCTGCCTGCTCTGCAATTGGGCAGACAGACGAAAACAATCTTACAGATAGCGCAACATCCGCAGAAAAAACGGTATCAGTTGTACGAGGGACAATTACTCCAACCGTTTCAACGCAAACGACTATTGTTCCGGCAGTACCGTTTATTATTTTCTCACCCGAAAATGGCATATTTAATACAGCGGTAGAATTAGAAGAAAAAATCACTGCCGGGCAAATTATTGGAACTGTGAACGGCAAAGAATTGAAATCTCCGGTGGATGGTACAATTACCTCTATTGCCCCATCCAATGAAAGCGTACCGAGTAATTATCCCGTAGCGATAGTGCATTATACAGGATTTGCCCTCAATGTAGAGGCAGATAATTTTTTGAGTACCTTACCGGAGTATGCAGAGTTGAAAGCAAAATTTCAAGTATATGATGGTGTAGGACCAACCGATATGATTGCCGTGGTGTCGCCTGCCGCAGATGAAAATGCGTTTACGGGAATCGTGCCGCAAGAGGGCATTCTGCAATGCTTGATCAGTCAAACAGTCGATGTGAAATCGGGGCAAAGTGCAACGGTAGTCATAACGGCGACAACGAGAAATGATGTCCTTATATTGCCGCTGTCGGTAATAGCGGGTAGACAAGGGACGGGATTGGTTACTGTAATTACTCCGAATGGAGAAAGAGTGGAAACAAAAGTGACATTGGGTGTGACAGACGGAGCCAATATAGAAATACTGTCCGGCTTAGAGGAGGGCGATGTAGTTTCTGCTACTCCGCCAAACCTTGATCCGAGGGGGATTTGATAAAATGAAAGGAATTTCCGAAAAGACTTTAATCAAAATAAAGGATTTGAAAGCAAGCGTCAAATTGAATAATGGCGATATGCTGACAACAGTAACCAACGCTAATATGGAATTGCAACGAGGGCGCAGTTATGCCATTGTCGGAAAGTCCGGCTCAGGCAAAACAAGCCTTATATCCATTATTGGCTTGTTAAATCGGGAATATGAGGGCGAGTACCTTTATGATGGTATATCTATTTCTGCTTTGAAAGACCGTGATCTGTCTATACTGCGAGCCAATAATATCGGATTTGTATTTCAGAACTACTCTCTGATTAAGCACTTGCGGGTATGGGAAAATATCGAATTACCCCTACTCTATGCCAAAAAGTCGTTTACCGCCAAACAGCGTCACGAGATAATTACAGGCTTGCTAAAAAGTGTCGGCTTAGAAAGCAAGGAAAATGATTACCCAATCAATTTGTCCGGCGGTGAACAACAAAGAGTTGCAATCGCAAGGGCGCTTGCAGTATCTCCGGAAGCCATTTTATGTGATGAGCCTACGGGAGCGTTGGATAAAAAGACGGGAACGCAGATTATGGAACTGTTGCACAGCGTCGTAAAAGAAAATGGAATTATGCTGCTGTTGGTTACGCACGATCCTGATATTGCAGATACCTGTGATACGATTTTTGAAATGGATGGAGGGAGGATAACTTGTGCTAAAAATGATACTTAAAGACCTTCGTCTGTCTCCACTTAGAAGTATTCTGACAAGTGTTTCAATGCTTGTAGGCATTATCGCAATGCTTGGATCGGTATTAGTTGGTACGCTTGGACGGGAGTATTTGATTTCCGTAAACGCACAGGTATATGGCTGGTCACCTACTTACTCATTCGTGATAACGGAATCCGATTTTCACGATAGAAATAAAATGGAACAATTATTCCAGAGATTTGAAGCCATTGATGATGTAGCCGCTGTTACTTTTTCTATGGGAGAAGATATTCGATTTGCACCAATGAAAGATTTAACGCCAATACCGCCGAATGATGTTTACCAAAACCTGATGGCTTTTGATTTAGTTTGCACCACGGAGGCATATAGTCAAGTCTATAATCTTCCAATGACATCCGGTAGATGGTTAGAGCCTTCGAGTGAGGGCGGATCGCTTGAAGTGGTCATAAACAAAGAAGCTAAAAACTATTTTAATGATTCGCCCTATGCTGCAGGAAATGTAAAAAGCACACTTTCGTTAACCCCATTCAATATTGTCGGAGTAGTAAACGATGGCAGGGATTTTCCGACTATCTATGCGGATTCTGCGGCGATCCTCAATTTCGCACCAGCAATGTGGCAAGTACAAAATGCAAATGTGTATTGGCATCCCACAACAGGACTGACAATCGAACAGATACATTCTGCCCTTGGCGACATTTTGACTGATACCATTGGCGGTTACTGGGAAAGTGCTGGGCGGAGTGATATTGGAGATACCTATGATTCGGTATTGTCCATACTGCAATTAGGGCTTTTGGTTACTTCGCTTTTGTTGCTGTTTGTTTCCGTATTAGGGCAGATCAATATCGGACTATCTTCATTGGAACAGCGCACACATGAGTTGCTGATCCGCAGAGCGATAGGTGCTTCACGAACAAATATTGTGGCATTGGTTTTAGGCTCACAGTTGATTTTATCAATATTCGTTTGCTTTGCAGCTATTTTGATTTCGCTGATTTTGGTGCATTGTATTGGAGCGTTGCTCCCTGTGGATTCCCCGGTGGGAACACCGAGTTATCCAATCAGCGTTGCTGTTGTTGCAGTTGCTGTGTCTGTGCTTACAGCATTATTGGGCGGATTATTACCAGCATTGAAAGCAGCAAAATTAGAGCCTGCATTGGCTCTTAGATAATAAAACTCAATTCAAGGAGGAAACAAAATGAAACGAACAATCTCAAAATCCGAAAGACCGTACAGACTGTTATTGTGTGTTATGATTTCTTTGCTGGTGATTATGCTGGCAGGCTGCTCCACTTCTTCGGACTCCGACACAAACACAAGAGGTTTCACGGACTTTGCTACCATTGAAGAAGAATACCTAACGACCATTGAGAGTTTGAATTGGCCGGAGGGCTTTACGCCGCCTGATGCTTTGGAAGGCGAAGATACGGGAGCGTCTTTTCAGATAGGATATGGCGATACAAGAGCATCTAACCTTTGGGAATATTCTTGGATGCAGGAATGGCTTGATACTTACAATACGGATTCGGAAAGGGCGGCAAAAGCCTTAGCTGAACTCGAAAAAGCCTTTGATATGCCTTATATGGGAACAGATCGCTGTGATGACGCCACACGCAAATATCTTCGTGATAATATTGATAAAGCTAAGTTGGGAGATCCGTCTGGATTTACAGAGTGTATTCAGGCAAATTATGCCGATTAAAAATGGCACATAGGAGTTTTGGTGTTGGGAGGTGAGCACATATATGCAGAGAAAACGCCGTAAGAAAAAACGATTTGGAGTATTTTTGTTTTTGCTTGTAGTTTGTATCGGCATAGGTATAATGTTTGTGCCGTGGGCAATGCAGCCGGAAAATTTCAGAGAGGTAAAGAATAAAATAAATGGTTTTCTCTACAAAGAAGATTTTCCTGACTCTTATAATGCAAAATCGCTGATTTTGGTGGATTGTTCTGATGATGAAATATTTGTTTCAAAAAACGAGAACGAGCCACAAATTCCTGCAAGTTTAGCCAAGCTGTTTGTTATTGAGTATGCGTCAACTTTAGCAGACCTTGATAGTATCGTTGTTGCAGACTATGGTGCTATTTCACTCACGAAACCTGGCTCGTCTGTTGCTCAAATCAAGGAAAAAGAATACTTTTTACACAATCTATTTGCGGCAATGTTAGTACCGTCAGGGAATGACGCAGCTTATGTGGTTGCTGATTATTGTGGAGGATTACTTTCGCCGCAAGCAGAAAGCTGTCAAGAGCGTGTGAGGATTTTCATGGAGAACTTAAACCTGCATTTGCAACAGCAGGGGTACTTAGACACAGTTTTATATGATCCGAGTGGTTTTGATATGGAGGCACTTACCACCACTTTAGATTTGAAAGAAGTAGTATATCGGTTGTTGGAATACTCGTGGTTTAGAGAAATTGTATCTCAAAACACTTATACGGCAACACTGCCTGATGGCAGTACACAAATATGGCAGAATACAAACGCCTTCCTTGATCCGACATCCGAATATTACAACGAAAATGTATGCGGAATTAAGACTGGCTCTCTGTCTGACGACTATAACTTGATTGTGCTTTATCAGCAGCACGGAAAAGAGTTTTTGATATGCAGTTTAGGCTCTCAGTCCGATTCCTCTCGTTATGACGATGTGAATTTTATTCTGAAAACGATTGATGAATCGTATTATCTCACGCAATAAATCTTATGTTGTCCAAGACAAAAAAACTAACCAAGGGGGGTGATAATATCGGACGAATCGTAATAATGGAGTTCAAAGCACAAGACTCAACAGCCTTTGACGATATGCTGGCTTTTGTAAAACAGCACCCTGATTTTGAAAAATTAGAGATTTCATATGAGCCGACATTATCCCTTTCCGGCTTAGAAATCAATTTGAGCCGGCGCAGAGTTATCAATAACGGTCAGGAAATTGAACTGACCGTCAAAGAGTACGATATACTCTGCTTGCTCGCAGCCAATAAAGGTCGTGTTCTTACATACGAGCAGATTTATGATAAGGTGTGGGGCGAAATATCAGCAGGCAATGAAAAGGATACCGTAGGCTTTCACATTCGGAATCTTCGTAAAAAACTTTGTGATACAAACTCTCACTTTTCCATAGATAGTGTTCGTGAGATCGGCTACCGCTTTAACAGTCAGTAAGCAGTCCCTCGTAGTTCATAATGAATTGCGAGGGATTATTCATTTTCTAAGACGGTATGTCGGAATTTGATAAATCCCTGCAAATGTTGATTTTATACGACTGTTAAGAGCAATATCGTGTCTAAACTTGCGACTGGACTTTGCATTTTCTACGAGTTATCTTCGTAATATCTCGGCATTATACTACTGGAATGTTTATCATAAACAGGGCATGATTTATGGCAGAATGGGCAGTCGTTCTCGTGCCATTTATTAGGTCTTGCTTGGATACGAATATGTTTAACTCCATTCTTATCAGAGTAAAGATTACAATTTTTTATAACTGTGTTCTTGACATTAAGGACACTTTTGCATAATGTATTAACTGAAGCCACTTGTGAATACTCCTTTTGTGTTTTTCTTCGCAGTTAATACATTAAAGGACACAAGTGTTTTTTCAATATGGTGTTGTTAATTTATGGTGTTAGGCTTCCACCATTATGCCAGAAGCCTCATATAAATTTATTGGGAAGAGTTACCGATCAAGTTTTCTCAGAATCCGAAGAATGGGATATTGATACGGTGTCAGAAACTATTGCATCGGAATATGAAAGAGCAACGAATCTTTCGATAAATAAAGAGAAGCAGAATTTGCCAATAGAAGAAAAACGAACGATAGATGTTAAAGAAATACGAGAATGGCTGAACTTTATTATTACGATTATATCAGTTGTTTTGGGAGTTACGAATTCTTCAGCAACAACGATAAATAATTACAATTATACACAACAAGTCAATAATTATTACATCGTTGGAATGGGATATGATGCGAAGGAGCTAAATACGACTAAATATAGAATCGTTAATAGAGAATCTATTGTACGACTGAAGCATGACTGCCATTCGATTGTAATTGAAAAGCTTGAGGAAGGGAAAGTTGTTAGAATTATAGATAAATATAAAAAGTGGCGACAGATAATTTGGGAGAATGAAGATGGTGAAGAATGTATGGGGTGGATTCAAAATTATAGATTAACTGAGTTTAAAGTGCCTAGAAATAAATGATGTATATTTGATGAAATAGAATCTATAAGTGAAGGAAGTATTATGTGTGGTAGATATTATATTGATTCTGATATGGCAGATGAAATCGAAAAAGTAGTGCATGATATAGACCAACGGATCCGGCAGGAACATTTTGCAGGAGATATCTTTCCAACCAATGTAGCACCGATCATTGAAAAATCAGAACATGGATTGAAACTGGATGTTTGCAAGTGGGGATATCCATTGTCACAAGGAAAGAATCTGGTTATAAATGCAAGAGCAGAATCTGTTATGGACAAACCTTCTTTTCGAAATGGAATCCTCTATCACCGCATTTTGATACCGGCAAGTGGGTTCTATGAATGGAATCGGTTAAAAGAGAAAAATACATTTTCCAGATATGATGCACCAGTATTGTATATGGCTGGCTTCTGTGATTGGTTTGAGAATGAACGACGATTTGTGATTATGACTACAGCAGCCAATGAATCTATGATAAAAGTACATGATCGTATGCCGCTGATATTGGAAAAAGGACAGCTGAAAGATTGGTTCGATGACAGGAAAATGGAGCAAATTCTGCATCAGGTACCGGTTCAGCTAAAACGAGAGGCAGAATACGAACAGCAGAGCTTATTCTTATAATGGTTCAGAGGAGAAATAGAAAGATGCAAATATTTGTTGATGCAGATGCCTGCCCAGTGGTTGCGATCATTGAAAAGATTGCAAAAGATAATAGTGTTCCGGTAATGTTGTTGTGTGATACAAACCATGTTCTGTCATCGACTTATAGTAAAGTTGTTGTTGTCGGTGCAGGAGCAGATGCAGTAGATTATAAACTGATTAGTATCTGCCATAAAGGAGATATTGTCGTATCACAGGACTATGGTGTGGCTGCAATGGCATTGGGAAAAGGTGCTTATGCTATTCATCAATCAGGTAAATGGTACACGGATGATAATATTGATCAGATGCTAATGGAACGTCACCTGAGTAAAAAAGCCAGAAGAAGTTCCCGTAAATGTCATGTCAAGGGACCGAAGAAGCGGACGGAGGAAGATGATGAAAGATTCGCTCAGTCTTTTGAAAAAATGCTTTTGATGGCACGGGAGAAAGAAGGCAGATGAGGAATTGTAGATGCAGAGGAACGACAGAAGCTATAAAGACTTAAAACAAAAACAGAAGAGTGCAATAGCAGATAAAACATACAAAATGCACTTGAAGTTTTATCTTGAGAATCAGCGAATGCCGGATGCTACTGAAATGAATGATATATGCAAAAGTTTGTTTACGGCAGTTCAATCGCTTGCTCCTAAAACGGAATATGAAGAATTTTATAAAATTGTTGAAAAGCGTGAAAAGAGTTATGAAGAACGTATCCTGAGAGACATTCAGAATGGAATTATAATAGAAACACTTATGGCAAAAAAACATAAGAAAACGCCGGAAGAAAAAGCAGCTGTTGCGAAACAAAAGAAGCAGCAGAGGCGAGCAAGACGGAAACAAGAAACAAGAGATAATCTGGCTAAAGAAGAAATCTTGCAAGATGACAGATTTTTCGTTATTGCCGGTTATACCTCCGGAGGTGCACCGTATGGTGTCACCTGGGAGGAAATGGGTCTGAAACCTTGGGAAGATTTGGAAGAGAATAATTGAGTTGTCAGTGCAATCTTATTTATCTCTTGTGACAGAAACAGGTTCCCGTTTTGCCGGAAGTAAGTCTGAATTGATTTCAGGAGCATCGAGCAGCACAGAGAAATTTTGCTGAATGATATCCAGTGTTTTCTGCTTTTTCTGTAATTTCTGTTTTTCCCGGATGGTAGCAGCTTGTTCAGATTCAAGATTTTCAATCCGCTTCTGGATTTTTTCAGAGCTAGGGATTTTGGTAACACCGAGATCCTGAAGCTCTTTTTTTAGTGAATCGTGGAGTTGGTATTCTGCCAGATGCTTGGAACGGTATTCTTTTGGATTTTTTGCAGATTTGCAATCTTCTATCACTTTACGGCAGAGCCGGTAAGAATCACAGTGTTTCTGAATGACTTTCTGCGTGCTTAGCTCACTGGTGATGTGTGCTATTCTCTGATCAGCCGCTTTAACAGAAGCATCAACATCAGAAACATGCTGCCTGAAATCCTCATAATTCAGTAGGTTATTTTCGGAAAGATAGTTGAAGGTGCGGGCTGCCTCTTTTAGATTATTGAGTTTTGCCCAATGTTCAAATCCTTCTCGATTGCCAGTCGTTACATACGTGGAGATATTGATATACAGGCGAGCTTCTCTGGACAGATGTTTTGGAGTTTTCACTTTGCTACGATTTTTAGCTAAGCGGATGCGGACGTTTTCTTCCGTATAATAACTTCCCAGAGATTTCATATAAGTGAAATTTTTTTGTTCCGGTGCACGGAAAGAAAGATGCTTTCCCTGCCGGACTTCATATCCAGCTAACTGCATTTTTTGTAGAAATTCCTCATAGTTGATGGAAGTCCAGATTGCTTTATCAACTGCAACACGTAGCTTGGCTTTCCAACTGGTGCCACGATGATATTCCATGTTCTCTTTATAGCTTTTTCCTTTTTCTCCGGTTGGCATACTGGTGGCAAGTCCATTTTCCAGGCAGATACGATTACTGATTCTGCAGAGTTTATGGTAGCTCCGCTTATTGGAAACATACTTGTGATGATCAACAAAGCTTGCAGCGTTGAAGATGATATGGTTATGAATGTGCTTTTTATCAACATGGGTACTGATCACGTATTCATATTTTCCTTTCAGTACTTCGGCTGCAAATTGCTGTCCTAAGCGATGGGCAGTTTCGGCATCAACTTCTCCAGGTTTAAATGACTGGATCAGATGAAATGCCAGGTTATCACCTTTGTCCATTCCATTCTTTTTTGCCATTTCTCTAGTCATGGAAAATTCGAGATCAGCAGTTTCCGGGGAACAGCCAAAACTGGAAACCAGCAGTTTTTCATCAGTCTTGTCTGGATTCGTGATATAGTCCAGAGCTTTCTTGTCTGTTACTTTAATGGGGAAGATCTTAATATATGCCATAGTTCTTTCACCATCTCTTTCAATTCTTGCATTTCTTCCGGATATAGATCTCCGGTGGTATTTACCTTTTTTGCAATCTGGTTGATATTTATGCCAATCTTGTGCATTTCCTCATACTGTTTCTTCAGAGGAGTTGTATCTGTGTTGACGATGTAGCCGTCGATTGCCATTTTACGAAGATAAGCTCCCATGTTTTTGGTCTTTGATTCAATCATCTTCCTGCGGATAAGTTTTCGTTCTTCTTCGGTAACATAAAAATGGATTTCTTTGTTTCTCTTTCTCTCAGCCATTGGTGGGTTCTCCTTTCTGAGAGGGCAGTAGTATCGTTGTTTTCTGCGTTTTTTCAATTTAGGGCAGGGTACCCTGAATTGGGATTTTCCGGAAGTGTATCCTCACTTCCTGTCCTTGCTGTTTTATCCCTCTATTAGTTAAAGTCAGGAGAACCGGGAAAATGCAAAAGAATTTGGCATGTAGTATGACATACGAAAATGTGGTATGATTATGGACAGGATATCAGAAGAATCAGGAGTTGAAAAGATTGTGAAGACGGAAGAAATCTTTGAATACGTGCAGAAACAGTACGGTACAGTTCCGGAATATTTATGGAGTAAATCGCCAGACAGTGCGGTACTTCGTCATAAAAATGGAAAATGGTATGCAGTATTCATGACAGTTGAGAAATCTAAGTTGGGATTAGAGGGAAATGAGCTGGTTGACATCATGGACGTAAAGTGCGATCCAGAAATGACCAGCATGATTATTCAGACTTATGGATTTTTACCAGGATATCATATGAATAAGCAGCACTGGATCACGATTTTACTGGATGGTTCAGTCAGTGAAGCAAAGACATTGGACTTTTTAGATATGAGCTATGACCTGATTGACGGAACAGACAGAAAGGAAGAAAAATGAGAACAGCGATAGTATACGCATCTGTGCATCATGGAAATACAGAAAAATTAGCAAAGAGGATCGCAGAAGAATGTCAGGTGGATTTGATTGATGCTGTGATACAGCCAGATGCAGATCTGAGCAGTTATGATATGATTGGTTTTGCATCAGGAATCTATTTTTCAAAGTTTCATCAGTCGATATTGGAATTTGCAGAGAAGAATCTACCGAACGACAAAAAGATAGTTCTGATCTGTACTTATGGTGGAAGTGCGAATTATAAATCCATAGAGCAGATTTTGGATAAAAAACATGCCAGTGTGGTTGGAAAATTTGGCTGTAAAGGGTATGACACATTCGGACCATTTAAACTGGTTGGAGGTATTGCTAAAGACCATCCGAATGAAGAAGATATGAAAAACGCAGCGGACTTCGTAAAAGGATTACACTGATTTTTGAGCAAAAGGAAAACCGGGGATTTTACTCCTCGGTTTTCTGGCAGTTGTATTTCAGTCTTCAACTTGAAAAATATCTTCTACAGGCACTTTCAGGTAATGGGCCAGCCGGATTGCAATCTCAAGAGAGGGATTACGTTCTCCACGTTCGATGCGGCCTATAGTCTGGCTGCAGGAACCTATGGCTTCAGCCAAATCTGCTTGAATGAGATTCCGTTCTTCACGAATATCTTTTAGTGTATTATTGATTGCCATTCAATCACTTCCTTTGTTTATTGTTATCAGCAGGATCATGAACCTGCTGTTGAAATCTAATGAAATCCCGGAATTTCTGCACCTTTGCATTTCCCGATTACTTTTCCAAAAATCTTAAGCTTGAAAGTTACAAAATTGGATACCTTTGTTGCAATTGCAAATGCATTAGATGTTTCTGCAGATACTCTTTTGATTGATGTTGTGGCACATTCAGTTACAGGTGTTACTAATGAGTTGACAGAGAAAATTGAAAACTTCCGATCAAAGAGCAGAAAAAAATCATCAAAGTAATTCACACATTATTGGAAGAGTGATATGACAAACTGGGAAGAGCAAGTAGCTCTTCTTTTTTTGACCTTTTATTCCGCTTTAAGTTGTAAAGTGTCTTTTCATGATAATAGAAATATGCTAAATTGGTTCTATAGAACAAGGTGTAATTCTACTTATATATTGGAAAAAAATGAATGAGAGAGAAAACTATTTATGAGAAGATTGCAGAAAAGTACAACACAACACCAGAAGAGGTACGCAGAGAAATGCAGATAGCCATAGATGTAGGATTTGATAATCCCGATCCGGCTGTGCAGGAAGAATGGAAGAAAATGACACTTAAAGGAGACAGAACCACACCGGAAGAAGTAATCAATTACGCAGTAAAACAATTAAAAGGAAATTAATGAAAATATGAAGAAAAAGATAATTGCAGTGATCTCAGGAGTAGTCATCTTGATAATTGCTGCAGGAAGTATTTATGGGAAATTTGAATCTGGTCATAAGGAAGGTGAACCGGATGTAGTTGGAACATTTTCCGTAAATCGGGATGAAAATTTAACCGTGGTCGCTAACCGGAAAAATATTGAGGATAGAGAAGCGTTTGAAAGAGAGCTTTTGCAGATATACAAGGATGCTTCTTTTTATTCGACAAAATTCTCCACAGACAGGGGATATGCGACGAGCCTTGATATGAACATCTATTTATGGAAAGAGGATATTGAAGATGGGAAATCGGTAATGACAGCCGAATATAGACCTGTAGAATACGGAAAGGACTATGATGTAGTCAATAATCCTGATAAATTTCAACTATATAGATGGAAAAGAGATTAAATAGTAATCTCCTGAAAGAAAGCTTTTTGTCAGATTTTTTCAAAGAAAAATTAAATGATAACAATACATAGTTTTAACCATGATATTCTGAAAAATTTTATAGGAATGCTCTATTATCAAATTGACATAGGAATGTGGTAGCGTATAATTAGAATTGAATACACTGAAAAATGGAGAAATTACATGAAAGCACATAAATATTGGTCAGTAGTAGCTTTAATCACAATGATTGGAACTTTTTATACAGGATATAAAGGGTTAAAAGCAGCACACAAATACTTTGCATTTGGCTCTCTGATATGCATGATTATGGCAGTCTATTCTGGTCATAAAATGATTTTAGGTAATAAAAGAACAAGAAAACAGGTGAAAAATACAAAAGCGGAGGAATAGTAAATGTTAGAGTTAGGAATAAAAGCACCGGATTTTGAATTGCCGGATCAGAACGGAGAAGTGCATAAATTAAGCGATTATGCAGGAAAAAAAGTGATCTTATATTTTTATCCAAAGGATAATACACCAGGATGTACGAAGCAGGCATGTGGCTTTTCTGAGCGTTATCCACAGTTTACTGAGAAGGGAGCTGTTATTCTCGGAGTAAGCAAGGACTCTGTAGCATCTCACAAGAGATTTGAAGAAAAATACGGACTGGCATTTACGCTATTAGCAGATCCGGAGCGTAAAGTTATTGAAGCATATGATGTCTGGAAAGAAAAGAAAAATTATGGAAAAGTATCTATGGGTGTAGTAAGAACTACATATCTTATTGATGAGCAGGGAATCATTATAAAGGCAAATGATAAAGTCAAGGCGGCAGATGATCCTGAAAACATGCTTAAGGAATTGGCATAATGAAGATTATTTTATCACCTGCAAAAAAGATGATTGTAGATACCGATAACTTAGCACCGGTTGAACTGCCTGTCTATATTGATAAGACAGCAGAAGTATTAAACTGGATGAAAAGCAAATCAAAAGAAGAACTGAAAGCTATCTGGAAATGTAATGACAAGATTGCAGAGCAGAACTTTAACAGATTGGAAAATATGGATCTTTATAACAGGCTTACTCCGGCTGTTTTAGCATATGAAGGGATTGCATTTCAATATATGGCACCATCTGTGTTTGAAATCCAGCAGTTTGAGTATTTGCAAAATCATTTAAGAATCTTGTCTGCGTTTTATGGCATTTTAAAACCAATGGATGGTGTGACTCCTTATCGTCTTGAAATGCAGGCAAAGGTTGGAATTGGAGATGCAAAAAATCTGTATGAGTACTGGGGAGAATTGTTATACCGCTCAGTAATCGATGACAGTAGGATTATCATTAATCTTGCATCAAAAGAATACTCAAAATGTATAGAAAAGTATCTGACACCACAGGACAGATATATTACGATTGTATTTTGTGAGTTATCCGGAGATAAATTGGTAACAAAAGGTACCTATGCCAAGATGGCTCGTGGTGAAATGGTCAGATTCATAGCAGAAAATAATATTGAAAATCCGGTGGAGATTCAGAAATTTGACAGACTCGGATATTCGTTTAGGTCTGATTTATCTTCAGATTCAGAATATGTATTTGAACGCAAAATAAAATAGTTATTCAGGTAAAAGATGCTCAGTTTGGCGGCTTTTATAATAATGAGAATTATTACTATTTTTATTGACAACAGGATAATAGTGGTATATAATCCTTATTAAGAACTAATCCTAATAAGGAGGACGAATGACAAGTAGGAGAAATACCATTCAAAAAGATCTTGTAAGAAATACCGTATACGAAATGAGAAGACACGTTACGGCAAATGAAGTGTATGAATTTATAAAAGAAGCATATCCAACAATTGGAAAAGGAACTGTATATAGAAATCTTGATATATTGGTAGAGGAAGGTGCATTAAGAAAGGTTGAAGTTCCGGATGGACCGAACCGATTTGATTTTATATTGAAAAATCATTACCATGTAAGATGTATAAAGTGCGGTGAAATTTTTGATGTGGATATGGATCAAATACCGGATTTGCTGGAAAGAATTCATAACACTCATGGAATTGAATTTGTGGATTATGATATTTCATTTAAAGGCATTTGCCCGAAATGCAGGGAGAAGGTAAAGGAGGAACAGCATGGATAGGAAAGCAATGTATAAGTTGAGTTATGGACTGTTTATATTGACCGCTAAAGAAGCAGAAAAAGATAACGGATGCATCATTAATACAGCCATTCAGGCAGCTTCGGAACCAAACCAGTTAAGTATCTGTGTAAATAAGGCAAATTATACGCATGATATGATTCAAAGAACCGGAAAATTTACTGTATCAGTCTTAAGTCAGAAGGCACAATTTGAATTGTTCAAACATTTTGGCTTCCAATCAGGAAGAGATACCAATAAGTTTGAAGCATTTGAGCAGTGTGCCAGGGGCACAAATGGTATTTATTATATTACAGAAGGTACAAATGCATACATTTCTGTGACAGTTACTAAAACAGAGGACTTGGGTTCACATACGATGTTTATCGGTGAGATAACCGATATGGAAGTTTTAAGCAATGTTCCTTCAGTAACATATGATTATTATCAGAATAATATTAAGCCTAAGCCACAGGAGGTTGGAAAAACAGAGGACAGTCAGACAATATGGCGTTGCAGAATTTGCGGATATGAATATGTAGGCGAGGAATTACCAGATGACTTTATATGTCCTTTGTGCAAACACCCGGCATCAGATTTTGAAAAAGTAGTAAAGAAAACGGAGGTAAAAGAGATGGCAGCAAACAAATATGCAGGAACACAGACAGAGAAGAATTTACAGGAGGCATTTGCAGGGGAATCACAGGCAAGAAATAAGTATACCTATTTTGCTTCTGTAGCAAAAAAGGAAGGTTACGAGCAGATGTCAGCATTGTTTTTAAAGACTGCAGATAATGAGAAAGAACATGCAAAGATGTGGTTCAAGGAATTAGCAGGAATTGGTGATACAAAAGAAAACTTAGCTGCTGCTGCAGAAGGAGAGAACTACGAGTGGACAGATATGTATGATGGATTTGCTAAAACAGCAGAGGAAGAAGGTTTCCCTGAGCTTGCAGCAAAATTTAGAGCAGTAGGAGAAATTGAAAAGCACCATGAGGAGAGATATCGTGCACTTCTTAAGAACATTGAAACTGCTCAGGTGTTTGAGAAGAGCGAAGTGAAGGTATGGGAATGCCGTAACTGTGGACATATTGTAGTCGGAACAAAGGCTCCAGAAGTATGCCCGGTATGCAATCATCCGCAGAGTTATTTTGAAGTACGTGCAGAGAATTATTAAGGGAGAATAGACATGGAAGTAAAATATTATGTATGTAAGCATTGTGGAAACATTGTTGAAAAGGTAAAGACAAAGGTGTACCTGTAATTTGTTGTGGAGAGCTGATGCCGGAACTGAAAGCCGGAGTGACAGATGCTGCTGTCGAGAAGCATGTACCGGTATATACACTAGACGGTAATCTGGTTCATGTTGTTGTTGGAGAAATCAAACATCCAATGCTTGAAGAACACTTTATTGAATGGATTACATTAAATACCAATCAGAGCGTTTATAGAAAACAGTTAAATCCAGGACAGGAGCCGGTTGCAGATTTCTGTCTTTGTGACGGAGAGCAGGTGGAGGAAGTATATGCATACTGCAATTTACATGAATTATGGAAATGTTAAAATAAACTTTGTACATACGAATACTATAGAGTAATAAGGATACAAAAGCAAAATAGCTATGAATGAACAATATTTTAAAAGGAGGATTCAATAATGAAATATGTATGTGATGTTTGCGGATGGGAGTATGACGAGGAGGTTGGATACCCGGAAGGTGGTATTGCACCAGGAACAAAATGGGAAGATGTTCCGGAAGATTTTGAATGCCCATTATGTAATGTTGGAAAAGATCAGTTTTCAGAAGTTGAATAGAAGCCTAATCTTTTTTTTAATACGGAGAGATAAACAAAAACCCTGGTGCGTGAGCAACAGGGTTTTTTATTGCGATATTATGTGATGATATCACAGAAAATAATCTACCTTTTGCTTATAATGTAGCTAGAAATTAAGTAAGGAGGTAGTCTAAATGAGATTAAAAGATAAAGTTGCAATCATTACGGGTGGAAGCCGTGGCATAGGGTTTTTCTACAGCTGATAAATTCTTGAAGGAAGGTGCTACAGTTATATTGGCAGCAAGTTCACAGGAATCGGTAGATACTGCTGTAGATAAATTAAAAGAAAAATATCCCAATGCAATAGTTGCTGGAATTAGTCCAAATCTTTCAAACATGGAGTCTGTCAGAAAGGCTTTTAAAGAGGCAATTGAAAAATACGGATGTGTCGATATACTGGTAAATAATGCAGGAATTTCAGAAAACACCTCATTTATGGATTATACAGAGGAGACTCTTGATAAAGTCATGGATCTAAATGTAAAAGGAGTATTTAATACTACTCGTGTAGTTGCAGAATGTATGGTGGCAAGAGGCAAGGGGGTCATTCTATCAACTTCTTCCATGGTGAGTATTTCTGGACAGCCAAGTGGGTTTGCTTATCCTGCGTCCAAGTTTGCAGTAAACGGATTGACTGTATCATTAGCAAGAGAATTAGGACCTAAAGGTATTCGTGTTAATGCAGTTGCACCTGGGATTACAGAAACTGATATGATGAAGGCCGTGCCAAAGGAAGTTATCGAACCTATGATTGAAAGAATTCCATTGCGTCGTCTTGGACAGCCAGAAGATATTGCCGATGCGTTTGTGTTTCTTGCTTCAGATGAAGCGAGTTATATTACAGGTGTTATACTAAGTGTAGATGGTATGGCAAGAAGTTAAGTCAATGTGGTATGGTGATGTCATCACAGAAAAGAAATAAAATTCAGATTATAATAAAGCCACAAAGAAATGATAGGGAGGATTATAAAATGACTGCAATTAATATCAATAAAAATAATTTTCAAAACGAAGTAATGAATTCTGATAAAACTGTCCTTTTGGATTTTTGGGCGCCTTGGTGTGCTCCTTGTCGTATGGTGGTTCCTATCATAGAGGAGATTGCAGGTGAACGCCCTGATATCAAAGTTGGTAAAATCAATGTGGATGAGCAGCCTGAACTGGCAAGTGAATTTAGTATTATGAGTATCCCAACTTTGGTGGTTATGAAGAATGGGAAGATCGTACAACAGGTTTCAGGTGCGAGACCTAAGAATGCAATTTTAGAAATGTTTTAAGGAGGAGGTGCACTAATGGGATTTTTTGATTTCCTTAAACAGGCGAATATTAATCAAGGGATAGAGGAATATAAAAGGACTGCTGGTGCAGTTCTGCTGGATGTACGTACTCCGCAGGAATATCAGGAAGGGCATATACCAGAAAGTAAAAATGTACCGTTACAACAACTTAACAATGTTGTTTCAGTAGTGAAGAATACAGAAATTCCACTGTTTGTATACTGTTATTCCGGAGCCCGAAGTCGTCAAGCAATAGGGTTGTTGCAACGAATGGGATATTCTAAAGTAAATAATATCGGTGGCATTGCTGATTATTCAGGAAAGGTGGAAAAATAAGATGAAGGTAATAATCATAGGCGGTGTAGCCGGAGGAGCTACAGCTGCAGCAAGAATACGAAGACTGGATGAACATGCAGAAATTACTGTGTTTGAAAGATCCGGATACATATCCTATGCGAATTGTGGGCTTCCATATTATATTGGAGACGTGATCACAGACCCGGAAGAACTTACACTACAGACACCAGAGAGTTTTTTTAAACGCTTCCGTATTAACATGAAAATTCATCATGAAGTTGTTTCCATACATCCGGATCGCAAAACTGTTTCAGTGAAAAATTTGGAGAATGATGAGA
Organism: Firmicutes bacterium OM04-13BH; assembly: GCA_003481745.1. GTDB lineage: Bacteria > Bacillota > Clostridia > Lachnospirales > Lachnospiraceae > Blautia > Blautia stercoris. Next base: position 95 of record QULP01000001.1, on the reverse strand, counting down.
TATTTGAAGAAAACTATGATAAGCTGATTCTTTCTCCAGGAGCAAAGTCAACACAGCCGAGACTTCCCGGAGTAGGTATTGATAAACTTTTTACA